>NZ_CP169647.1:0-1372500 GCF_042134685.1 Microcystis sp. BLCC-F210
TCACTCATATCGCTAGATAACTAAAATGTGTTAAACTAGGGGGTAGAATTCTGGGAAATCACGACCGATAGATCAGTCTCTGATTAGTCAGAATCCCTGAACCCCTGATTACCTCTTTCTCCCCCGGTCGGTGACAAAACCAATGGCTGAACAACGCTCTGTACTAAAATTTAATGGCATCGATGATCGCATGGATTTATCCCAGGGATTTCTTGACATCGATCAGAGTATTACCATTACATTTTGGGCAAAAGGGGAAAATAATTTATCCACAGAAACGACTCTTTTAGAAGCTGTTAATCGGGAAAATAACCGCGTTCTACATATTACCCTGCCTTGGGGCGATCCCGTGAAACCTGCAATTTTTTGGGATGCGGGAAATGAAGAAGGTTTCGATCGAATTGAAAAAAAAGTCAAGATTAAAGATTATAGTGATTGGACTCACTGGGCCTTTGTCAAAAATGCCACCACAGGCCGAATGTTAATCCACCGTAACGGGATCATATGGCATCGTGGCAACGGTCATAACCGTGCCTTAACCGGAATTGAAAAAATCATCTTAGGAGCCGCTGTTAATCTCTCCCATTATTGGCAAGGTTGTCTCGCCGAACTTTCTGTTTGGAATCAAGCACTTAGCCAAGAAGAAATCGAAAAAACGATGTATCAATCTCCCAGGGTTGATGACCTTAGCCTAGTCACTTATTTATCACTCAATGGCAATGCAGAAGATCAAACAAGTTATAGCAATCATGGTATTCTTTATGGGACAACCTGGCAACTAGATAGTCTTCCCGCCAAACCGACCTCGCCCCCTAAATCAAAAACTCAGACTAGCAGTAAAGTTAGAAGGAATGCAAAAAGGATAACAATGGTCAACGAAATATTTAACTCCCTTGAAGAAGAAGAAGTAATTGAACAGGATGCTCCAGCCGAACATCAAGAACCCTCCCCAGAAGAGAATCCAGAATCAACTATAATCACCGAAGAAGCTGCCCTTACCAGCAATGAAATGGAGGAAATTACTGAAAAAGCAATTTCTCAACCAGATATACTGACTTATTCAAACCAGAAAAAACGGTTAATTATTTGTTGTGATGGTTCTTGGGAAGACTCGGCCAGTGCTTACCCCACCAACGTGGTTAAATTCGCCGAATCCATTAAATATATTGCCGAAGATCAAACCCCTCAAATCGTCTTTCTGTCAGGTTCTGGCAGCCCAGAAGATAACGAATTCATCAAAAGTTTAGGAAATGAAACTTTTGGCTGGGGACTCGATCGAATGATTCAAGATGCCTATCGTTTTCTTGTCCTTAACTACAATCCCAAAAGCGAAGATGAAATTTATTTATTAGGTTTTAGTCGCGGAGCATATATCGTTCGATGTTTGGCAAGTTTTATCGATAAATGCGGAATCCTAAAACCCTCTAAGATTAAAGAAATTCCCCAAGCTTATCAACTATATCGAGATCACACCGTTAGTTCCGATAGTGCCAAAGCTCAACAATTTCGTGCCGCTAATGCCAAAAAAATTGAGACAGAAAAAGAAGATTTTCAAGATCGTATTCCAGTCAAGATGTTAGGTTGCTGGGATACAGTTGGCAATTTGGGTATTCCCGATTTAACTCCCTGGTTTCCCCTAGCGAAGTTTTATCATAAAAAATATGAATTTAGTAATACAAAATTAAGTCCGATTATCCAAAATGCTTTTCATGCAGTTGCCATTGATGAAAAACGGAAAAACTTCCCTTCCACTGCGATCAAAGCCAATCCCGAAAATCCTGAACAAGTTGTCAAAGAAGTTTTATTTGTCGGTGAACATACCTGTCTAGGTGGTGGCAAAAAAGAATATCAAGGACTTTCCGACTACCCCTTACAATGGATGATTAATCAAGCCAAAAAATTGGGATTAGAGTTTAACTCAAATACCTCTGAATCCGAGGAATTCCAAATTAAACCAGACCCGACCATCAAGTTCGATAATACGGTCAAGGGATTGTCGGCCTTGGGAGGTGAGCAGTCGCGACATTTCAACACAAAAGTTGTTACCGTTCATCACAGTGTAGTCAAACGATTAAAAGCTTTTTCCGATTATCGTCCCAAAAATCTTGAACCGTTTCTTCAAGCCTTACTTGACAGCGATCAGAAGAAAGAGTAACCTTGCTTTAAAATTAAATGAATCCTGCGCTAGAAATTTGAGGTGATTTTTATGGAACTCGATAACATTATTAAAAAAGTAGCAGGTGCTTATTTAGCTTCGGCTATTATTGCCGTCATCGTGCTAATTGTGACCCTCGGACAACCCTTTGTAGTTTTTCTGAGTATCGGAGCGATGGGGTTAGTTACTGTCTTGGGAGATGCGATCGCCGAGTACGGAATTGAAGCGGTTCTGAATTCTTTTTACACTGAGCGAAGTAAAAAAGAATCCCTGGAAACACTTTTAGCTGAAATTGATACTTTACCTCTGACTGATGACCTGAAATTAAAAACCAAAAAACACTTGACTGACCATCAAGAACAGACGGTAAAGCAGCAAGAAACGGTAACTGAGCCAACTCCTGAAAATCCTCAAACAGTTGTTATTGAAAATGAACCAGTTATTGAAGTTGAAAATGTTTAATTAGGTATTGCTCCCTCTTGTAATAGCTGGGAGCAGCCGATGATTATTGGTAAGTACTGAGGAATTTTTTGGTCTAAGATAGCTATGCTAAATAGGAACTCTCCACATCTGATGACCTATAAAAAAATTGCCATTTATGAGCAAAGCTATCAACTTCCTGTATTTAAAAATAGATACCTAAAAAACTTTCAGAAAATCATCAAAGAACGTCGAAAATTAATTCAAGAAGGAGTTCGCTACCATTACTATTTTGGTAAGATTATTAAACGAAAAGAAAAAATTACTCAACAAGAAATCCTGATGGAGACGCAGTTATTAATTAAAGACTATAATTTATTAATTAACGGACTAGAAATCTATCAAGACGGATACTATCGTTTTTTACTCCAACTCAGTGACAATCTCAAAATTTTATTTTCCCAAAAATATCAAGAATTAAAAATCTTAGACTACGAGAGAATAAAGTTAGAGATTAAAAATAATAATAATCAAAATATTCTCAATCAACTCAAGCTAGAAAAACAGGAAAATTTTCGGGCAATTTTGCTACTGGGAAAAACATCTTTTTTGATGTTGAGAAAAACGAAATTACTAGGGGAAGGAGTGCAGAAATTAGCCGAGGATACTCAAAAGCAGAAAAAAATTGTGCAAGCAATTATTCAAGAACTCAAAATTTATGAGGAATTAAATCATTATCAACTCAAATCCCAACAAGTTCGCCAAGAAATTGCTAATCTTGCCCAAAATGCGATTAATTTTGAAAACTACTTACAGGACTATTTTGCTCCTTTTCAATTATTAATAGAAGAAGTCCTTAAGGTGGATGAAGAATTTTATGCAACAGTGGGAGAAATTAAGTATTTGGTAGATAATATTTTTCCACCTCAACCTGATCTTTTAGAAACGTCAGATTCCGCCATAAATTCTGAGTTTTTGTTAAATTTTCTAGCAACTGGTTACGAGAAAGAAGCAAGGTTAAAAGAGGCTTTTTCCTCTGAGCAATTTGATGATTACTTATTCAATGAAAGTGAATGGTCAGCACAATTTATTTCCCTAGAAAAAACCATCAATAAATTATCTGCTCATTTAGCGGAACAAGAGGTTTGTCAAAAAGACACTATCCCCAAAATTCCCCTGGCAATAGTTGTTTCTCAATTCCCTCAAAACAATCTTGACAAATCTTCTAGTTCTAAAAATCCCCCGACTTCTCCAAATATCTTAACTCAAGAATCGGCGGATCTTGATTATAATCAATTACAAGATTTGCTAAAAAAGCAACAGTGGCAAGCGGCTGATCGCCAAACGACCAAACTACTATTAAAAATTTTGGGTAGAACCTACTGGAATGAGGTTTATCCTCAAGATATTGCTCAATTACCTTGTTCAGAACTGAAAAAAATTGATCAACTTTGGCTGCATTATAGTCATGGTCATTTCGGGTTTAGTATTCAGCAGGCTATTTTCTCTAGTCTCGGTGGTTTAGTGGATTATGAAACTCAAAAGAAACTTGGCGATCGCTTAGGTTGGCGGAAGGAAGGTCAATGGCTCAATTATGAGCAACTAAACTTTCAATTAGAGCTGAATTCTCCCCTCGGTCATTTACCGGTTCATTGGTTGATTTTTGAGGAAAATCTTGGTTATTCATCTGCTGAAGCTTCTGATCATCAAAACTCCGTGGCTTTCTGGAGAGTTGGTAATTGGTTATTATGGCAACTTCACCTCGTTTTCAGCAAAATTCAAGCCTGTGGAATTATTCCTCTTTCTGACTTTTAAAACCATCATCTATCAGCTTGTAGGGTGCGTTAAGCGGTAATAATCTTTGACAAAAACCAAAATTAACAATCTGCGGTAACGCACCACTTTAACATTTCTGAAACCCTTGAATTGCAGCCAAAATAAATTAGCGAGAAAATTCTAGATCCTCACCCATTTTAAGGCTTTTGGGTCTTTATCGTAACGATAATTAACCCCATCTTTAGCAGTAATGATTTTACCTAAACTAGCACGACTCCTGACGTTACTTAAAGAATAATCAGTTAGGGACTGCATTTGTTGATGGGACAAACCTTCAGTTATTTCAGAAACTCCTGCAATCTCCGAATCATGCTCAGTTTTAACCTCAGAAAAAGTCTCTATTTTTACCGCCGAGAAATTTTCTGATTTGTTTGACATCATAACCATATTATTAACTTTTTGACGCTGATAATCTTCTACAGTTGACAGCTGCCAATGGGAATTTTCTGTTAACTCTAAGACCCATTGATGATAATTAAATAAACTTTCCCGATGACCAACACTAATAAAAGTGGTTTCACTTTCCTGTAATTGCCGATATAAACTGGCTTCATTTACTAAATCTAAAGCGCTGGTTGCTTCATCTAAGATAGTAAAAGTGGGTTTAGTGATTAATAGTCGAGCAAAAGCTAATCTTTGCTGTTCTCCCAGAGATAAAATTTGTTCCCAATTAACTTCTTTATCTAAGCCATTTTCGTCAGTTAATAAATGTTGAAGATTGACTTTTTTTAAGATATTTTTTAATTCTTCATCGCTCAGCTGCTCATTGGTATGGGGATAAAGTAATTGCTGGCGTAAAGTGCCAAGAATAATATAAGGACGTTGGGGTAAAAACAACATTTGAGCTAAAGGAGGACGTACTAAACGACCACTACCCGCTTTCCATAAACCGGCGATTGCTCGTAGCAAGGAACTTTTTCCTCGACCACTAGGGCCAATAATCAGTAGGCTTTCTCCCAAGGGAACAGAAACCGATAAATTCTCCACAATTACCTTTTCATAATCGGGAGTTTGTAGGGTAAAATTTTCAAAAGCTAGACGATCATCTTCCAGGGTGGTAATACGACTTAAGTTTTTCGGCTCTTCACTGGCAACTGTTAAGGCATCTTTCAAGGTAGCTAACCGTTCAATATAACTTGAAACTTTACCCGATGTTCCCCACTCAGTAATTAATTGTCCCAAGGCATTAGAAAAAAGGAAACAGCATAAACTAGCTTGACTAATTTCTCCATAATCAATTTCATTTTTAATAAACATCGGGGTCAAAATAAACATTGAAAATACACTAATCGCTGACTGATAACCACGATTAAAAAGATTATTAAAACGTTCCCAATTTATCAGCTTTTCCGAACTTTGAATAACTCGTTCAAAACGGCGTTCAATTATTTTTTCTTCTTGCTCTTCTCCCTGAAAAAAAGCAATAGATTCGGCGTGGTTACGCACATGGGTTAAAGCATAACTATAATCCGCTTTATCATTAAGTTCAGATTGATTAATTTTATTTAATTCTTGAGTTAGATAAATTGCTATTAAATTTCCTGCGATCGTATAAATTATCAGATAAACAGCAATTTGTGGGGAAATTGTCCAAAGAATAATCGAAAAAGTAATCATTTGTAACCCTTTTTCCACTAAGGTAATTAAAAACCTTAAGGTCATGGTCGTAATTGGTTCAATTTCTTGAGATAATCTTTGATCAGGGTTCTTTAAAGTAGAGGTAAAATCAATGTTATAATAAGCGCGATCATTGAGATATTTTTTAACGGTTTGTTTCGTTAACCACTTATACCAATCCAATGCCACTTGACGACGAATAAATTGAGAAAAAGCAAATAAACCTGTTGTTCCTATAATCAAGAAACTGGATAACCATAACGTATTGAGATATTTAGAAAGGTCTCTATCTTCAATAATAATGTCGAGTACATAACGATTCCAGTAGCTACTAAAAGCTTCTACCCCCACCGTTGCCAAGATACTTAAAAGAATCAAAGCTGACATTCCCCAAGAAATGATCACATCTCCAAAGGCACGTCCATTTAACTCCGTTGGATACCAATAGGGTTGAGCCACAATTTTTAGGCTTTCCCAAAATTGACCAAATAGTGAAAAGGGATTATTGGAGGATTGATCAGACACAACAGGGTTTTCCGTCGCTTTTTTAGTGGTATATTGGGACATCTATATCCAATTGGTGGTTACTTTACTGTTCTCTTGACAACTCAATATCACATTGTAGCGGGAGAATTACCCGTTTTTGTCTTTTGATAACATTTTTATCTCGAAGTTGAAGTTTTAGGAGTTCGGTTCCCTTGGAGTTATGGTGATCAGCAAATCTTATCAAAGAAAGGGCTTACGCTATAAGCTCTTACCAAATTACACCCAGTGCAATGTAGAAGCGCCAGTATTGCGCCCACAATGTAATATATATTAACATTTTTCCCCGATATACGCTAGTTAATAGAAGTTATCCAAGAAAGAATAAATGTAGATTAAACTGTGATTAATTCAGTTTGATCGATCAATTTCGCCACAATACAGGAGAATAGATTGATGAGTGGTTTTATGGATTGCTGTCTAATCCTCTCAGTATTTTGGCTTATTTTTTCTTGGCTTAGTTCATGCTACTTTCTGCTACATTTTCAGGTGCGGACTGTCGGTTTTAAGCAAGTCTCTAAAAGCCAACACCTAACACCTTACTCCCCCAATCCCAATTGCTCCAATAGCTGAAGGATAGTTTTTCCGGTCACAGGATCTCGCCAATCGGGGGCAATTTCTGCCAGGGGAACCAGCACAAAGGCGCGTTCTCGGCAACGGGGATGGGGTATCTGTAATTCGGGCGTTTCTAAGATCAAGTCCTCATAAAATATTAAGTCTAAATCGAGGGTACGCGGTCCCCACCTTTCCCGTCGGACTCTCCCGAATAACTGCTCGATTTCTAATAATTTATGCAGTAAATCTAGGGGCGATAAATCCACTTGCACAATGGCGCAACCGTTGAGATAATTCGGCTGAGGAGGGCCGACGGCCGCAGTTTGATACCATTGGGAATGAGCTTTTAATTTAATTCCTTTGACTCGCTCTAATTCCCCTAAAGCTTGCCCTAAAATTGTCGCTGAATCTCCTAAATTACTGCCTAGAGCGATTGCTGCCCGTTTCATCCACACCCTTCCTCAACAATAATCTCGGCTAATTCCCCCGTCGCTCCTAAAGATTTACCTAAAAATATATTGACATTTGGATGCTTTTGCGCTATTTCAAAAACTTGGGCTTCGATCGCGGCCGTAATTCCACCGGCAAAGAGGAAATAGGGCAGTATAGCGATTGTTTGGCTACCTTGAGCGATTAAAATCTCGATTTGTCGGCATAAACTCGGTTCTATCGACCAATAAGCTGTAATTACTCCAAAAAACGCCGCTAGATTTTCCACTTCCCGATTACCCCCGGGGCGACGACTACCGTGGGACAGTAAAATGCGGTCTTGGGGGCTTAAATCAGCAAATTGTCGGGATAACAGCGATTTTATGCCCTGATAACTGCCTACATGGGGCTTTAACTCTAGCTTAATTGGCGATCGCACTTTGGCCACGGCCGCGGGAATATCTTCTTTAACGTGAACCCCCGACAGGAGAAACAGGGGGATAATCTGCAACTGGTTACATCCTTGGCTTTGTGCTTGTTGGGCAAAAGCTTCTATTTGTTGATGGAGCGGTGTTATCGCTAATTCTAGAGCGGCAGTCCCCACTAATACCTGATTATCTGCTTCTAGAACCGCTATAGATGGGCTAAACTCCGATTTACTCCCTAATCTTTCGGCGGGTTGACTGATTTTTTCCCGAACTAAGGCTGCTAATTGAGTCACCGCCATAACTGGACGCGGATCGCGACTACCGTGGAAAACCAATAAGTAGGCTGAGGAGGTCTTCAAAGAAATCTGGCCAAAATAGTTTAGTTTTTAGCCTAATACATTTTGTCTCCCTTTAGGCATCAATGCCCCTGATATTCTCAATTTAGCTGGTAAGCGGAAAAACCTCCCCACTAGCCCCAAGTGCTACCATTTTAGGCAGTGTAAAGTGTGAGCAAATCAGCCCGCCGGCTTGAGTTAGTCTAGATATTGAGGTATAATTGCTATTGACAGAAACTGCCAGAGGTATATTTGTATTATGCGGGTAATTAGCCGTCGAATACTTCGCGATTTCTGTATCACTAATGCTAATTCCTGCGAGTCTCTCTATGATTGGTATAGAGTCGTTAGTAAAGCGGCATGGCAAAATCTAATCGATGTGCAAGCCACTTATAAAAGTGCTGAATCTGTTGGTAATTTCACTGTTTTTAACATTAAAGGAAATCACTTTCGTCTAATTGTAGATATAGTTTATAGCCGACAGACTATCTATATTAAATACATTCTTACCCATGCCGAGTACGATAAAGGAAATTGGAAAAATGATGCTTACTTTTAATTCTAAAACCTATGGAGAATTACTCGCTCACTATCAACCAAAAGCAATCACCACAGAGGTGGAAAACGAGCGAGCGATCGCAATTGCCCAAGAGTTAGAACATCGCTCGGAACTTAGTTTAGAGGAGGAGGCTTTACTGGAGTTATTGATTAGTTTGATCGAAAGGTTCGAGGCAGATAATTATCCAATTCCTGACAGAAATCCTTTAGCGACTTTACAGCATCTGATAGAAGCTAACGAGATAGAATATCCAGAGCTAATTACTATTTTGGGTTCCCCTGATGCGGTGGAGCAAATAATTAAGGGACAACGCAGCATCAATCAGTCAGAAGCTAGGTCTTTGGGGGCATATTTTCGGGTTGATGCCAGTTTATTTACTTAATAAGTACCTAAGCAAAATTAATTACACATCTCAAGGGGATTAATTTAATTTGGCACGACTACTTAACAAATTATTGCGATAGCTTGCCATTAACTAATTTTCAGCGATAATCTAAAGTCAGAGTCTATCGGGAGATAAGATCATGAACTTTCGTCTAGTTCTATTTTCAGGCCTAGTAACGGCTTTAGTTGGTGCTGGTATCGGTTATGGCATTAGCCGCATTGAACGCAATCCCAGCCAAGTCAACTATAAAAATCCCTATAGCTATCAAATCATCTATGGACGTTATTTGACCGGTGCCGGGGCAGCTCTGGGCTTCTGTGTGGGCGCGGGTTTGCAAATGGTCAAAGAACTCAAAGAAGCCAGAGATAGAGAAATGGGCATCATGGATGATGGCTCAGAATTCTAGTCTTTTGGGGCTAATTCCTCAAGAATGATAAATTGAACGTGATTAATCGCTAAATCGCCGATGGGAACTTGGGTTTTTAACACCGGTTGTCCTTGACTAAGCATTCGTTCAAAGGGGATATCTTTGGCAATTTCCGTGTGATACCAAGCTAAACCCATAAAGAAACGATTGGGATAGGGACCGCCTTCAAAAATATCATCGGGATTGGACTCCATGGGAACCCAACCGATAGAGGGCAGATAAAATTCCATCCAGACGTGATTGTAATCCGGTTCGAGGGGTAAATTACGTTCAAGGGGATGGGGTGGGCATTTATAGCGTCCTACCGTGCGACAGGCAATACCATTGAGACGACACAAGGCCAATAATAAACCCACATATTCCCCACAGGAACCGACTCCGCGCCGCAGGGCAATATCAGGGGTGTCGATGTTGGGTTTGATACCGTAGGAAAGCTGATCATAGACGTAATTACGAATACTATAAACTTTTCTGAGGAGATTGGTTTCCCGACCGGTCGCTTCTTCGGCAGCATTGAGGATAATTTCTGTATTCATGGCCAGATCATCATTATCGATCAAATAGCGATCGGGAAAATCGGCGGGTAAGGGGGGTAAATCTTCGCAATCTTGGGGAGTAATTTGGTATTTAATACCCCATACTTCTAATACTACTTTCCAACCAAAAATATGACGTTGTTTGCCGGTTATTTGCTCGAACTTAAATACTGCCACCCGCTGCCCGTCCTGAATTTCTTCAATAAAAGGCAATCCCACTGCTTCGACACTGCGAATTTTTTGCCGTGGTGTTTCTAAGGGTAAAGCGATGCGCCATTCCACATCTTTTAGTTCGATATTATAGAGAGGTTCTAATTCCTCGACGTAGGATAATTCAATCAGATAACCGTTAGAAAGGGCGTATTTTTTAGCGGGATCGTAGTGAAAATATAGAGGATGGACAAAAGTACGCGGACGATAACTAAGTTCGTGAACCTGTTCGGAATTGGGATTATCGCGGATACAGGGTTCTTGGAAAGCATAGGCCACATATAGGATATCCTTGCCACTGTTAGCATCGCGATAAAACGCTAATCCCGTCGGCGATTCAAAAGGAGTTATCATGCTAAAAAGCTGTTCTCCCGTGGCGCGATCGAGACAGTAAACCGTTTGTTCTAGGGTATCCGTTAGCCAAAGTTCTTCCCCGCGAATGGTGATATTTTCGATGCCGATACCAGGTGCGTATAAACGAGTAATTTCCTGTCCCGATTGGCGATCAAATATAAAGATTTGTCCAGAACGTTGACAAGTGACATAAATTGTGTTACCAGTTACAGCGACTCCGTTAGCGGTGTAGGGAAGACGGGTGAAAAATTTCGGGGTAAAATCTTCGAGAGTGCAGCAGTAGAGATTTTCGCGAGTGGTAAACCAGAGGTTATTTTGATCATCGATTGCCAATCCCGTCGTCCCGACGAATTCCTGCCAGCGATGGGAATTAAGTACGCTTGTATGACCAGTATCGAGGGCAATTTGGTATAAATAGCCGTTTTTTGCGTCGATAGCGATTAATTTGTCATCTTGAAATACAATTCCGTGCAGGGCCGTGGCGCTAATCGGACGAATCGTTTGACGATGGGAGGGAAGACTGGCAGGATCGAAAATCATAGGAGGAAACGAAAAGGGAGAGCGTTTTTAGATGAATAAAACAGCAATTCTCCCCACGATAACAAATTTTCTCGCCCCTGAATGCTCGTAATGAACTGCAATCCCGAAAAAAATGTCAAGAATTGTCACCTATAGTCCCTCTCATACCCTTGTACCTACCTACGAGTGTTTCAATCGTTGCAGTTATTGTAATTTTCGCAGGGATTTAGGTACTGATGGCTGGTTAAGTTTGGAAAAAGCCAAAGAGATTTTAACTGCTTTGCAGGGTTCGGAAATTACGGAAATTTTAATTCTTAGCGGCGAAGTTCATCCTTTAGCACCCAATCGAGAGTTATGGTTTCGCCATATTTATAATTTAGGAGAATTGGCTTTAAATATGGGTTTTTATCCCCATACCAATGCGGGTATTTTAACTTTTGCTGAGATGGAAAAACTAAAAAATGTCAATCTATCTATGGGCATAATGTTAGAACAAATGACGGTGACTTTATTAAATACTGTCCATCGTCAGGCTCCCAGTAAAGTGCCGTCCCTGCGCTTAGAACAGTTACAATGGGCGGGAGAATTAGCAATTCCTTTTACCACGGGGTTATTATTAGGAATTGGTGAAACAGAAGGCGATCGCTTAGTGACCTTAGAAACTATTGCCACTATTCATCAACGTTGGGGACATATTCAAGAAGTGATCCTACAACCCTACAATCCGGGTAAAAGAGAACAGTGGCAAAATAACCCTTTTGATCTGCAAAAATTACCCGCTTTAGTGAGACAAGCTAGGGAAATTTTGCCCCCAGATATTGTCATTCAAATTCCCCCGAATCTAGTCCCTGATCCTCTTTTTCTCTTGGATTGTTTAGCGGCAGGAGCGCAGGATTTAGGCGGTATTGGCATTATCGATGAAGTTAATCCCGATTACCTCCATTTACACCCCGATAAATTAAAGGAATTTTTAGCAGTTTATGGCTGGGAATTAAAGCCGCGTCTGCCGGTTTATCAGTAAACAGTAAACAGTAATCAGTAATCAGTGAAAAGATAGCACTGTTAATGTCATTTAACACGCCTTACTTAATACCACATAATTGATTAGGGACTTGCGTGGGAATAATATCCCAATCGATCGGAGGGCGCAAGCTTTGCGCCCCTACAGTAACGGATTTTGTCCACAATGTAGGGGCGAACTGCGTTCGCCCAAAAGGTACATTATCAAAGCGCAAGTCCCTTATTATTCATTTTTAATTCTCCTGACGACCGACGACCGAGGCTGCATCTCATTTTTGTCAATCTACCAATTGGGATTTTTACGGGGAAACTCTCGGCTAAGATCGGGCATTACTTCCGATTTTATCACTCAATCCAAGCTTTTGGGGGGTTCTACCCCCCAAACCCCGGAGCGCATTAGTTTTTCGGTGGTATGCTTACACGCAGCTGCTGATACATTTGTAATCATCTAAGAGTTACTGATAATTGCTGATTGTTGGTATTCCTGCAAATGTGAGATGCTCCTAACCCTAAGTAGTCGTGCAAAATTAATTTCCTAGTAAAGATTAGGCAAAAGGCAAGAGGCAAAAGGCAAGAGGGGGTTAGATATGTGTAATTAATTTTGCTTAGGTACTTAACAACAATTTTTGATTTTTACCAGAGGTCTTATGATTCCCTCAAGCGAGCGCTACTGGCTCAAAAATGCTCATATTCCGGTTTCCCTCCTAGAAAATGAGGTTTTTTCTCCCCAAACCTCCGAGGGATTAACCTTAGTTAATCTGGAAATTAATGAAGGTTACATTAATCGCATCACCTCAACAATCCCCCCCGAAGATAATATTCCCGTCATCGACCTCAAAAAAAAGATTATTTTTCCTTGTTTTATCGATATGCACACCCATCTCGATAAAGGTCATAGTTGGCAGCGTTGTCCTAACCATGATGGCACTTTTGACAGTGCCTTAAAAATGGTCCTAGAGGATTCCCGACGGGAGTGGCGCTTAGAGGATGTGTATCGTCGCATGGAATTCGGCCTTAAATGCAGTTATGCCCACGGAACCGCCGCTATTCGCACCCATATCGACTCTTTTGGTCAACAGGCACAGATTAGCTTGACTGCTTTGGCAGAATTGCAACGACAATGGGCCGGTAAAATCACCCTGCAAGCGGTTTCTCTAGTTTCCCTTGACTACTATCAAACCTCCGAGGGAGCGGCCTTAGCCGATAAAATTGCCGAATTTGGAGGCATATTAGGGGGAGTAGCCTACACAAATCCTGATTTACAGGCACAAATTGATATTGCCTTCAAATTAGCCCAAGAAAGGGGCTTAAATCTCGATTTTCATCTGGATGAAAACGGCGACCCCGATTCTACCTGTTTAGCAGCGATCGCGCGTACTGCTATCAAAAAGCAATTTTCTGGACAAATCATCTGTGGTCACTGTTGCAGTTTAGCGGTACAATCCCCTGAAATAATCCAAGAAACCCTAAATTTAGTCAAAAATGCGGGCATTGCTATCGTTAGCTTGCCGATGTGCAATCTCTACCTACAGGATCGTCAAGAGGAAAAAACTCCCTTTTGGCGCGGGACAACTAAAATAAAAGAGATGAAAAAAGCGGGAATTCCGGTTGCTTTTGCCAGCGATAACTGTCGCGATCCCTTTTATGGTTTTGGGGATCACGATGGTTTAGAAGTCTTTACTCAAGCGGTGCGGATTGCTCACCTCGATACACCCTACGCTGACTGGGTAAATAGTGTCACCCTCACCCCAGCAAATCTGCTCGGATTGCCCCATTTAGGGCGCATTAAGACGGGTCTAGAGGCAAATTTGTTAATTTTCAAGGCTCGCTACTTTAGCGAGCTATTATCGCGACCACAGTGGGATCGCCTCGTGATTCGGCGCGGGTTGAGCATCGATACGACTCTCCCCGATTACCAAGAGTTAGATGATTTAGTTCTAGGAATTGAGCAAATCCTCTAGGGGTTTAACAAAAACTACCGATTCTAGGTTGATAGCACCGTAAATATGGGGAAATGTCTCTTTTTCTAGCTCTAAAGTGGCATTTTCTGGGTTAGGATGCTGGGGCTGCTCCCATTTGACCGGGGCCTGCAATTGTTCGAGAGAAATGACTAAAACCAGTAAATTTGGCTGATTTTGATAAAAAGCGGCCACAACTTTCGGAATTTGTTCCAAGGTGGAACAATGGATAAATCCCTCATTTTTTAGAGAATGCGCCCGATATTCCCCCATTTCACGAGCTATTCGCCAACCTCTTTCCGTGGTGATGTGATAGATCATCGGTTCGCCTCCTACTGTCACTTTATTCCTAATTTTAGGATACAGCGTGAAGCTATTAGCATCCCTCAATTCTCTTAAACTAGAGGTCAGGGAATAAAGACAAGAAATTTGGTTTCTTAGGTTTGTGTTATGCAATGGATGGAGATTATAAAGGAAAGTTGTTAGATTTATTCAACAAGACCTAAATAAAAATAATCTCCTGTCTCCTGTCTCGACTAGGAAATGAATTTTGCTGTTAACAATTATAGCTCTCAAAAGGGGGTGGGAATGATGAGATCAAGTTTAGTTTCGGTCTGGGGATGACGAAAAGATAATTGTTTAGCGTGTAGGTATAAACGGTCGGACTGCTTACCATTGTACAAGCGATCGCCTAAAATTCCTATCCCTAATCCCTGTTGACTATGAACACGAATTTGATGGGTTCTTCCCGTGTATGGAATAAATTCTAGCCGAGAATAATTGCCTTCTTTACCGACAACTTTAAAATAGGTTTGACTAGCTTTTCCTCTTTGCCAATCCACAGTTTGATAGGGTCGATTTTGCGGATTTCCCCAGAGAGGTAGATCAATTATACCTAATTCTCGCTCAATAATTTCTGACAATATAGCTTCGTAGATTTTTTCCACTTCTCGCCGTTGAAATTGTTGGGATAAACAACGATAAATATCTAAATTTTTAGCTAGTAATAATATACCCGAAGTTTCTCGGTCTAAACGATGAACGGGAATAAGATTTTTTCCCTGACGACGAAACCGATTAACCACAGCATCTTGACTATCTTGATAACGTCCTGCTACCGATAATAATCCCGCAGGTTTATTAATAGCAATTATTCCCTCGTCTTCGTAGATAATTTCTAGGGATGAACGTAAACCAGAGAGTAAAAAACCCATGAGAGGTTGACATCTTTCTTGACAAGCACCATAAAATTCTCCCTGTTTTCTATCTCGATTTGATTCTCCCCACCAAAATTCGGCCATAGCGATGGGTTTTAATCCTTTCATAGCGGCATAATTTAATAATTTTGGGGCGCAACATTCCCCTGTTCCCGTCGGTAACAAATTACTGCCCATCAATTTAGCTAAGGAGAGAGATTGTCCAGAAAAATTATTTAAACAGTAGGATTGATACAGCAATTCCTGTAACTGTTTGGAGAGGTTCCTACGCTGTTGCTTAAGTTCAATAATTCTATGATTTGCTAAGTTTATTTTCTCAATTAAGGGTTCTAAAACTTGTTTTTGTTCCTGTTTTAATTGCTTTTTTGCTCTTTTTTCCTGACGACTGAGATTGTTTAACTTTTCTAATTCTTCTGAGTTTAAATCTCCTAAATTTCTTAATCTATCTCGTTCCTGTTTATGGTTTTGATGTTGTTGTTGTAAAGCTTGTATTTTGCGCTCAAAACTTGCTTGATTGAGTTGATATAAGTTATGTTCTGGGATTGATTGTAGGGTGATAATTTCCTGTTTAATTGTTTCTAAAAGTTGCAAAACTCGCTTTTCTTCCAGCATAATTTTTTCTCTTCCCAATAGGGACGGAACCCAGCCAGCAGCTTCTCCCTGTCCAGAAAAAGCTTTTAAAATTTCTATTTCGCCAGCGGCATTTTCTCCTAACAAAATGCCATACATTTTGCCTTCAGGATTGGTGATAGTTGTCATCAAATCTTGGGCAATTTTTTCAGCCAAAAGAGTGCGGGGCAAGCGCAATAACTCGCCCGTTTCGGGACAAATTCCTTGATAATAATAAGTAACTTCCTTCACTCTTTAAGAACAGGAAAGGGGCTAGAGATACCCCTAAGAAAAACAATTGGCAAAGAAATCGATAGTTTCCTGTAGGGCGACAATAAAGCTATCAATTTCTTCGCGGGTATTATAAAAATATAGACTTGCCCGCGCGCTGCCAGAAGCATCAAAAAGGCGGTGTAGAGGTTGGGTACAGTGATGACCAGAACGAATAGCGATTCCTTCGTGGTCTAATAAAGTGGCTAAATCACTAGCATGAATCCCTCCCACATTAAAGGCGGCTAAACTAGCGCGACCTTGGCCCGTTAAACTAGGTGATGGACCGTAAATTTTTAACCCCTCAATTTCTCCTAGTTTTTTGAACAAATGGGCGGTTAATTCTTCTTCGTAGGCATGAATATTATCCATCCCTAAACCCATTAAATATTCTACCGCAGCACCGAGGGCAATCGCTTCGCCAATAGCGGGGGTTCCGGCTTCAAATTTGTGGGGCAGTTCGGCACAGGTAAAATGGTCTAAATAGACTTCTGCAATCATTTCGCCACCACCAAAAAAGGGCGGCATTGCCTCTAAAATAGCCTCTTTGCCGTACAAAAATCCAATGCCGGTGGGGGCGCACATTTTATGACCACTAGCCACCAACCAATCACAATCTATGGACTGCACATTAATTGCTAAATGGGGGACACTTTGACAGGCATCAATTAATACTTTTGCCCCGACTTGATGGGCAAGGCTGACTATTTCGGCAACGGGATTAATACAGCCTAATGTATTGGAAACATGGAGGACAGCAACTAATTTGGTTTTGTCAGATAACAAGGATTTATATTGTTCTAAATCAAAGCTTTCGTCGCTGGTTAATTGCACATATTTAATCACCGCCCCCGTCTTTTGGCAGACAATTTGCCAGGGGATTAAATTACTGTGGTGTTCCATCACCGAGAGAATAATTTCATCCCCTGCTTTCAGGGTATTTAATGCCCAACTGTAGGCGACTAAATTAATCGCTTCCGTGGCGTTGCGAGTATAGACAATTTCCTGACGAGAAGCGGCATTAATAAACCTAGCCACCTTATCTCTGGCCCCTTCGTAGGCTTCCGTTGCCCGCACACTTAAAGTATGCGCCCCCCGATGCACATTAGCGTTATCTTTTTCGTAATAGTTTCGCAGGGTTTCTAATACTTGAATCGGTTTTTGGGAAGTGGCGGCACTATCGAGATAGATAAGGGGTTTATCGTGTACGGTTTGATGGAGAATAGGGAAATCGGCGCGGACTTTTTGGGCGAGGGTTTTTTCTTGGATAATTGTCATTTTAGTCAGGAGTCAGAGGGGTACTTTGGGCAGGTTGACACCCACCCCGGTAGAGTTATTCCACACTGCGACAGGCGACGCATTGCCCCAATCTTTGGCGGAGGGATTCTAGAGGAATTTTAGCTAAAATCTCAGCCGAGAAAGCATCAATTAACAAACTGCGGGCGGTGTCGGCGCTTAAGCCCCGGCTTTGCAGATAGAATAAATCATCGGCTTCCAGTTGGCTAATGGTTGCCCCGTGGGAACATTTGACGTTATCGGCGGTAATTTGTAATTCCGGTTTGGTGTTGACTCGTGCCTTGTTAGAAATTAACAAATTCCGATTTAACTGGGAGGCGTTGGTTAATTGGGCGGGCTTGGGAACAAACACTCTACCATTAAAGATGGCGTGAGCGCTACCATCAACGATACATTTATGCAGTTGGTTGCTGATACCGTGGGGATGGTTGAGATAGATGGCGCTGTGGGTATCGGCGGTTTGTTGTCCGGTAATCATGGCTAATCCGTGCAGATTTGTCTCGGTTTGTTCCCCTTTTTGCAGGATATCGAGGTTATGACGGTAGAGTTTAGCCCCTAGATTTATCTCGTTAAGAGTGTAACGGCTATCGCGCCCTTGTTCAATTATCGTGCGTCCGATGTGAAAACCATCTCCCGATTCCCGTTGTAATCTGGTATGGATGACCTCGGCGTTGGCTTCGAGGTAAATTTCCGTGACAGCGTTGGTAAAATAAGAGTAATTTACAGGTAAATCGGAGCAGTGTTCGGCTAAAGCCCCGTAATTCTCGATAATATTGACACTAGCTCCCGTTTCCGCCACGATGAGGCTATGGGGCTGATAAAAGCGGGGAATTTCCTCCACAACGGTGATAAATAAGAGATGTATCGGAGTTGTGACGACGGTGTTAGCGGTGACGTGAATTACTGCCACATCGCTTAAACCAGCTTGGTTGAGTGCGGTAAAAAATTCGGGGGTTTTTTCTTTCCCTAGGTAGTTGACAAGAACATCTTTTTGTGCATTGGCGAGATTGCTGACGCTGACACCGGGGGGTAAAGCGGAGATATCGGACAATTCAGGCTGATAAATGCCGTTAACGAAGACTAAACGGCTGTTTTTGGCTTCGGGAAGTAAAAAAACAGCTAGGGCATTTTTATCGATTGTAACGGTTTGGGGGGCGCGAAAATCGATCGTCCAGAGTTGACTTAAATCGGTGAATTGCCATTCTTCATCTTTTCTGCCAGGGATGGCTAATTCTTGAGCTTTACTAGCTCCCGATTCTCTTAATTCGAGAATTTTACCGTTATCGATAGTGGGAACCGTTTCGCGAGACAATTTTAACAATAATTCTCCTGATTGTTCAGGTTTCGTGATTATGGCTGTCATTGGTAGGGGTGGGGTGTGGGAATTATGAATTATAAATTATGAATTATGAATTGGGGAGAGGGGAGAATAAGTAAAAATAATCTCCTGACTACTGGTAACTGGTAACTGGTAACTGATAACTGGTAACTGGTAACTGGTAACTGGTAACTGGTAACTGGTAACTGATAACTTATAACTGACTACTGATAACTGACTACTGATAGCTAGATTATTTAACGGCTAATACTTGTTCGTCGAGGAAATCGTAGCCAGTTCTTTCTAATTCGAGGGCTAATTCTTTACCGCCACTGGTGACAATGCGCCCATCGTACATAACATGAATAACATCGGGTTCAATGTAGTTGAGCAGACGCTGGTAGTGAGTGATAAGTAAAAAAGCGTTATCGGGGGTAGCTAATTGATTAACTCCCTGGGCAACAATTCGTAAAGCATCGATGTCTAAACCAGAGTCAATTTCATCGAGAATTCCTAAAGTGGGTTCTAATAAAGCCATTTGGAGGATTTCATTACGTTTTTTCTCACCACCGGAGAAACCTTCGTTTAAACTTCTGCCAAGAAAGCTAGGATTCATCTGGACAACTTCTAGTTTTTTCTCGACTAATTCCTCAAAGTCAAAACTATCTAATTCTTCCGAACCTAAATATTTTTGTCGGGCATTATAGGCAACGCGAAGAAAATCGAGGTTACTAACGCCTGGGATTTCTAGGGGATATTGGAAAGCGAGAAAGATACCCATAAGCGCTCGTTCATCGGGTTCTTTGTCTAAAAGGTTTTCGCCTTTATAAATTATTTCTCCCCCAGTTACTTCATAATCGGGATGTCCGGCGATTACTTTGGAAAAGGTGCTTTTTCCTGAGCCATTGCGTCCCATAATTGCGTGGGTTTCACCCGCTTTAATTTCGAGGTTAACTCCTTTAAGAATCTGGTTTCCGTCAATACTAGCGGTCAGATTTTTTACCGATAAAATTACTTCACTCATGTTTTTTTGTTGGCAGGTGCAAATATTTCTAGAGACTAATTATATTTCAGCGAACACTGATAACTGATAACTGATAACTGATAACTGTTATCCGACGGTTCCTTCGAGCTTGAGACTGAGGAGTTTATCAGCTTCGGCGGCGAATTCCATCGGTAATTTACTGAGGACATCCTTACAAAAACCACTGACTAACATAGAGACAGCATCTTCCTCGGAAATACCCCGTTGTGCGAAGTAGAATAATTGGTCTTCACCGATTTTAGAAGTGGAAGCTTCGTGTTCTACTTTGGCACTGTTGTTATCCACCTGAATATAGGGAAAAGTGTTAGCTTCGGCATTATCTCCAATTAGCATAGAATCACACTGGGAGTAATTTCTTGCTCCCTTGGCTTTCGGTCCCATTTTCACTAACCCGCGATAACTATTTTGGGAATTACCTGCCGAAATTCCCTTAGAAATAATTGTACTTTTGGTGTTGCGACCAATGTGAATCATTTTCGTACCTGTATCGGCCTGTTGTTTGTTATTAGTTAGGGCAATTGAGTAGAATTCACCGACGGAATTATCGCCAACTAAGACACAACTGGGATACTTCCAAGTAATAGCTGAACCGGTTTCCACCTGCGTCCAAGAAATCTTAGAATTAACTCCTTTACACAGACCCCGTTTAGTGACGAAATTATAAATACCTCCCTTACCATTGGCATCGCCAGCGTACCAATTTTGTACAGTCGAATATTTAATATCCGCATTATCGAGGGCGACTAATTCCACGACGGCGGCATGAAGTTGATTACTATCGTACATCGGAGCGGTGCAACCTTCTAAATAACTTACCGATGCCCCTTCTTCAGCGACAATTAAAGTTCTTTCAAATTGTCCCGTCTCACCGTTATTAATCCGAAAATAGGTGGACAATTCCATCGGACAGGTGACACCTTTGGGGATAAAAACAAAGGAACCATCGCTAAAAACAGCAGAATTAAGAGCGGCAAAATAATTATCACCCACGGGAACCACACTGCCCAGATATTTCTGCACTAAGTCGGGATGTTCCTGTAAAGCTTCCGAGATAGAACAGAAAATCACACCCTGTTCTGCTAGTTTTTCTTTAAAAGTTGTGGCGATAGAAACGCTGTCAAAGATAGCATCGACAGCGACGTTAGAAAGGCGTTTTTGTTCCGAAAGGGGAATGCCTAATTTTTCAAAGGTTTCGATTAAAGTGGGGTCAACTTCTTCCAGACTGTTGAGTTTTTCTTTTTTCTGTTTAGGTGCAGAGTAGTAGATAATATTTTGATAATCAATGGCAGGATAGGAAACGTGCGGCCAACTTGGTTCGGTCATCTTTTGCCATTGATGGTAGGCCCGGAGACGAAAATCGAGCATGAATTCCGGTTCCTTCTTTTTCGCCGAAATTAGGCGAATAATCTCCTCATTCAAACCGCGAGGGATGGTTTCCGATTCGATATCGGTAATGAAACCGTACTTGTAGGGTTGGTTAACGAGGTTTTTAACGGTGGTTGCACTCATGGGGGTTGGTGTTCTCTCTACGGGGGAGGCAGTTAAACAACTTTCCTGTTGTTTAAATTGATTATATAATAGATTAACAACAAAGCTGTTGTCAAAGTCAGGGAAAATTTGAGAGGATGCTGATAAACCTCTGTTATTCAAGTTACTCTGTAGGGGTAATTGGCCGCTCCTTGACCCTCAGCAATTGTACGCTAAAGCCTCTGTTTTTGGTATCATGACCACGACTCAACCCGCCTCGACGAAAGACGATATTCTGCAATATTTGCTCAAAAACGGTCAATCTACCGCCCAAGACTTGGCTGAGGAGTTAAGTATTAGTCCGCAAGCGACGCGCCGCCATCTTAAGGATTTGGAGGGGGAAGGACTGATTGAATATTTTGCCGGACAAAATAAGATAGGACGACCCCAGCACATTTATCGTCTCAGTCGTCAAGGTCGTGGCCGTTTTCCCCATAATTACGATAATTTCGCTGTTTCTTTCCTCAATACTCTGGTGGAGACGGTGGGAGAGCAACAGGTGGGAGAAATTCTCAAAAAACAGTGGCAACGCAAAGCGGCAGAATATCAATTACGCCTCGGCAAGGGGTCTTTAGGAGAAAGAATGAGAAAATTGCTGGAAATTCGCCAAGAGGAGGGTTATATGGCAGAATTAGTGGCACTGGAAGCAGAAAATAGCTATGTCCTAGCCGAGCATCATTGCGCTATTGCTGAGGTGGCTGGTTCCTATCCCAGTATCTGTGGCCATGAATTAGAAATGTTTGCGCTGCTGCTGCCCGATTGCACGATCGAACGTACTCACTGGATCAATCAAGGTGAGCAACGATGTGGTTATCTAATTAAGTGCAAGGGTTGACAGAAAAAGATTAGAGATTTTCATCGGGATTTATGCCCAATTCCCGCAGTTTAGCCGCTAATTTTGCGTATTTCTGCCTTCCCTGTTCAACATATTGAGCAACTCTTTTTCCACTTGCTCAATAATATCCTTCTTCTTGTGATAACTAGCATTGTCTAATATAATGATAATTATAGATCCTTTTTCTCGAAAATATTTGGACAGATTTCCCAAGTTTATCCATTCTTGACGAATCTCTTCATGAAGTTTCTTTAATTGTTAATAGAAAGTTTCTAAATTTCCTTTTTTGTATGATTTCCATTTTTCCTCCTATCTTCTAGACTTTCTAAATTGTTAAGTACCTAAGCAAAATTAATTACACATTTCGATAAAGCTTTTGCCTCTTGCCTGTCTTCACTAGGAAATTTATTTTGCATGACTACTTAGGATCGTCATGAACACACCAATGGGCGGCTGTTTTGAGTGAACAACCAATAAACTCAGCTACTTCTCCTTGATCCTTCGGCTTTGCTCAGACTTCGGCCATGAGCGAAGCGTTATCTCTAGACTACCCCTAAAACCAGAGACTTTTTACCCCAGAAACAATCCATCAGGTGCAGACAATTAGTGAGGAACCAGTCATCACCCTCAATATCTACGGTGATACGTTTGCTTCTAAACGTTTTCAATTCGATCCTCTCACTAATCGAGCAGTTAATTTTGAGGTTAGAGAAATGATAGATAAATGAGAAGATCATGAGATAAATATGAAAGTTTTCTGGGTAAAAATTAGTTAAGATAAGGATAAATTAAAGGATAAACAACTATAGATGTTTACTTCACTCGAACTTTTAACCATTTCTTTTGTGGCCGTGGGATTAGCCGCCGACGCCGTGGCCGTTTCTTTGACCAGTGGCCTAATGATTCGTCATATTCATGTTAATAAGGCTTTGAAAATTGCTTTGTTTTTTGGTGGATTTCAAGCGATTATGCCGATGATTGGTTGGGGTATCGGCCTAACTTGTCGCGATTTTCTCGCCTCTTTTGACCACTGGATCGCTTTTATTATTTTAGGGGCGATCGGCAGTAAAATGATCTACGAAGCTGTTCAAAATGATGATGAGGAAAAAGGTTTTAATCCTCTAGATTCCTATACTTTAATCGGATTAGCGATCGCTACTAGCATCGATGCTTTAGTAGTTGGTTTGGGTTTATCGATGATTAAAACTCCCTTACTTTTAACTTGCACTGTCATCGGTTCTATTACCTTTGCTTTGTGTTTTATCGCTGTTTTTATTGGGCATAAATTCGGTAATTTATTTAGTCAAAAGGTGGAAATTCTCGGCGGTTTAGTTTTAATATTAATCGGTAGTAAAATCCTTATTGAACATTTAATTGCCTAGATCATCTCTATTGTTGACTATCCCCCCTCTGTTTGAACAGGGGAGTGGCTAATTCGGGATAACCAGCCTCAATTAAAGCCTGATCTCTGATGCGACAGGAATCGCATAAACCGCAGGGTTCAACTTCTCCTTGATAACAAGACCAAGTATCAGCAATGGGAACCCCTAAACTAACAGCGCGACGGACGATATCTACCTTACTATCCATCACCAAAGGGGCAATTAATTGGGGTGCTTTCCCTTCTAAACCGGCTTTCGATGATAAATTAGCTAAAGTTTGAAAGGCATCTAAATACTCAGGACGACAATCGGGATAACCAGAATAATCCACCGCATTAATTCCTAAATATATCGCCTCCGCTTCCCTTGCTTCCGCTAAAGAAAGAGCGATCGAAATAAAAACCGTATTTCTCCCTGGCACATAGGTAATCGGGATAATATTAGGGTTAATTCCCTCTTGGGGAATAGCAATAGATTGATCCGTTAAAGCGGAACCTCCCCATAAAGATAGATTGACTTCGAGCAGATGATGTTCTTTAATTTCGAGGAAATTAGCAATTTTTTTCGCCGCCGCTAATTCTCGCTCGTGTCTTTGTCCATAACGAAAGGAAAGGGCAATTAATTGATAGCCAGCAGCTGAAGCGATCGCTGCTGTTGTCGCTGAATCTAATCCCCCAGAAAGTAAAATAATCGCCTTTTTTGTCATTATCCTAATGTCACCTGTACTTGTTGATAATTAGCTACTAAGATAAATTGTTTGATCTACTGCAAATCTCACAAAATCTCCTGAATTGCCTCCCCTGCAAAAACGGGAATTTCGTATTCCTGACCATCAATTATTACTCTGCCGGCTCTCCCAAGTTTGGTGGGTAAAATGTATTCTAATACTAAATCTGGTTATTAAAAACTGATTATTTATTCCCCCTTTTGCCTCTTGCCTCTCCTCATAAATAGCCTGTACTCAACGGATTTAGTATAAGAGACAGTCTTGCAGGCGAGTGAGTGGAACGAACCACTCCAGACACAAAGGACACAAAGATCGATCGCTACTATATAAGTTAAACTTATCACACAAAGTCGAGAAGAGTCCTCTGCCTAAATAGGGTTTGCTCAATATGGGATTGGGAACTTCAAAAACCTTGCATTATCCTCTCTGTAGTATAAAAACTGGTACAAAAAAGAAGTCAACAAAGCCTGAAACTCTTGCCGACCGCCTAACCCCAGTCTAGACCTTTTTCAGCAAACCCTAGACAAGTATTTTGACTCACGCCTCTCCCTCTTTTGAGACATTGTGACACTTAGGGTGCGGAATGTGGGATACAAATGCTCAAACTCCCCCACTTCCCCATCTCCCTACACCCCACTTCCTTCTCTAGACACAAAAAAATGCGTTAAGTTTGACTTTAACGCTCGTTTTTTCCATTATTTTTGATTAATGGCAGTGACTAGCTCTTGCGGCGAGCAAAAGCGCCAATACCAGCAACAGCTAAGATACCCAAGATAGCAGAAGGTTCGGGAACACTTGTTGATGCAAAAGCGGGAGGTGTACCGAAGGTGAAAGTATTAGTACCTGCATTCGGACCGGAAGAAGCAATCGATAGAGTGGCTGTGGCAGCAGAAGTTGAGAAGGATCCGCCACTATCTGCGAAACTTCCCAAAAAAGCAATAATTACACCAAAATCATTCTGGCTGGTGATTCTACCAGAACTAGCAGTGAAAGTGTAGCGGTTTGCAGGGGTAGTAGTGGAAGCGAAGTTAAGGGTAATGCCTTCAGTGCTATTACTCGCACCAGCGCCAGTGAAATCTAGAGTGCTACCACCACCAGCAATAGCAACGTTAAAACCGCTCAGAGCATCAAAAGTAGTTCCAGCTGGACCACTGGCGAAAACGTTAGGAGCAGGGGTGCCGCCGAAAGGGGTATAGTTAGCAGGAACGCTGCTGACCACTCCTGTTAAGCTGTTAAAGGTGATGGAGGTAGCTGTACTGAGATCACCAGTGAACGTTACACCGCCCGAGCTACCACCAAAGGTGGCATTAGCAGTAGTTAACTGAGCCTGAGCGATACCGCCGAAGCCAAAAGCTGCAACGCTGCCCGCGATGGCGAGAACGCCCGTGGTTAATTGTCTAGAGATGTTTGTGATCATTTTGGTTTCTGGTTAGTAATAGGGCAAAAGTTGAAAAACAGAGATTGCACACTAACGGACTTAAAAAAATTGCTTGTAAAATATCACTATTGCAATTAGCTTTGACGAATTTGAATACAGTATTAGGAGCAGGAAGCAATCGCAACAATGTTATTTACTCCGACCATAATACAGCCCTTATCTAAAGACTTATGTGATTTCATTCGGTCAAGGAAGTGTTTATGGTCACAGGTAAGCTGTGATCTAGATCATTAAACCTTGACCTAATAAGTTAAGCTGCCCACGCATTTAAATTAGCTGTTGAATGGATTTTAGATTAGCTCTCTATAAGGGATAGGGAGCTTTCTTAACATTTTTTTCAGTAAGCACTCCAACCCTTATCCTGATTTGATTTCAGTTTTTTCTTTGTCAGTAAGGGTGTCAACAAGGAATATTACAAATTGTTAACCGCGTCTTGAAAGCCTTGTGCTACAAAGGTTTGAAATGTTAAGAAAAATGTGGCTAAAGGACAGGGGGGGAATCTGATGATTTTTAACCCCTAACTACTTAGGGCTTGCTGAATAAAGCTCAAAACCTTGTTGGGTAAAACTTTTAGACCTTTTGGAAATTAAAAAGTACTGGATATGGCAGTGATCGGGGGGAAATTTAGGCACTTTTTCCCTGAAAATTAGGTAATTGACCACCTCAAAACTGGTAAAACCCCACACCCCAATTCATAATTCATAATTCATAATTCATAATTCCCACACCCTACACCCTGCCCCCAGGAAAAACTTTTTGCCGCAAACCCTACTTAGGCAAGAGGAGGGATAAATAATCAGTTTTTAATAACCGGATTTAGTATTAGTGGTAACAGCAGCTACCCAATTTTTTTTTCTATTTGCTATGCTGACTGTTAACAATTTGTAATCTTTGGGAAAGTTCCTCAATACTGCATGGTCGTTTCTGCTACAATTCCCCCCCTAGCTCAAGATACCCTCGCCCTGAAAGCGGTGTGGGCAAATATTGGCTATGATAGTTGTCCCCACCATTACAATTTCCATCTTCATACCCATTGCTCCGATGGTCAAATGAGTCCCCAAGACTTGATGAGACAAGCGTTAGACATCGGACTAACAGGATTAGCAATTACCGATCATCACTCGATCGAAGGTTATCAACAAGCCCAAATTTGGCTAGAAAATCAGCATTTAAAGAGTTCTCTACCCCATCTCTGGACAGGGGTAGAAATTACAGCGGATCTTTTAGAGACAGAAGTGCATATTCTTGGCTATGGTTTCGATCCTACCCATACCGTTTTGACTCCCTATCTGCAAAGAACCAAACCAGAAGGAGATCTGGCTTTAGCCTCTAGAGTCATTAAAAGTTTACAGCAAGCGGGGGCTTTAGTGGTTCTGGCTCATCCCTTTCGTTACCATCGTCCTGCGGCCGATTTAGTAGCTGCGGCGGTAGAATTGGGTATTGATGGTATTGAGGCTTTTTATGCCTACGGCAATCCCAAACCCTGGCTACCCAGTCAACCAGAAACCGAACAAGCGCTCGCTCTGAGTCGTCAATATCAATTATTCGCCACCTGTAGCACCGATTCCCACGGTAAATCTTTATTACAGCGCATTTAGCCTGATCGCAGGATTAACTGTAAAATACTTAAATTAACTAAACTCGATCCCTGCTCGATCGAGTCTTGGTTTTTTATGGCCGTTGATCAGTGATCAGTAATCAGTAACCAGTAACCAGTGAAAGAGCCTAAATTTGTTGAAAATTGAAAACCTAAACCTGATAACTTAAACCTGATCACTGATCACTGATAACTGATAACTGATAACTGAATAACCCCCTGAATGAAAGATTTATTCCTTTACACTTGCTGGTTAATTCCCATTTATGGCTTAATTGGTTCGATTTTAACCTTGCCTTGGTCTTTAGGCATTATTAGTCGTACCGGTCCGCGGCCGGCCGCTTATATTAACCTATTGATGACCGTCTTAGGATTAATACACGGATCGATCGCTTTTAATCAAATTTGGCATCAAGAGACGATTAAATTGGCTTTTGAATGGGTAAAAGTGGCCGATCTTAGTTTATCCCTGTCGATCGAACTTTCCCCCGTCAGTTTGGGGACGCTGGAAGTGATTACCCTGATCAGTCTCTTGGCCCAAATCTATGCCCTTGGTTACATGGAAAAAGATTGGTCTTTGGCGAGATTTTATGGCTTAATGGGCTTTTTTGAGGCAGCTTTAGGGGGAATTGCCCTTAGTGACTCCCTACTATTCAGTTACGCTTTCCTAGAGATGTTAACGGTCTCTACCTATCTCCTTGTCGGTTTTTGGTATGCCCAACCTTTGGTAGTAACCGCGGCGCGAGATGCCTTTTTAACCAAGCGCGTCGGCGATATTATTTTATTGATGGGTTTGGTGGCTCTGTCCAGTTACGGAGAAGGATTGAGTTTTTCTCAGTTAGAAAATTGGGCAGTAAATAACCCTGTCAGACCTTTGACGGCGACTTTGTTAGGATTAGCCCTTATTGCTGGTCCAACGGGTAAATGCGCCCAATTTCCCCTGAATTTGTGGCTAGATGAGGCGATGGAGGGACCAAATCCAGCCGGAATCATGCGGAATTCGATCGTGGTTTCGGCGGGGGCTTATGTTTTAATTAAGTTGCAGCCGGTGTTTACCCTATCTCCGATCGCTGCCAATGTTTTAATAGTTTTGGGGACAATGACGGCAATTGGTACTTCTCTGATGGCCCTATCCCAAATTGATATTAAACGGGTTTTATGCCACTCCACCAGTGCCTATCTCGGTTTGGTCTTTATTGCAGTGGGATTAGGTCATGTGGATATCGCTTTACTAATTTTATTCTCCCATGCGGTCGCAAAAGCCTTATTGTTTATGAGCGCAGGAGCCTTAATTCTCACCACCAGTAACCAAAATATCACGGAAATGGGGGGAATTTGGGCAAGGATGCCCGCCACGACCATGGCTTTTTTAGGGGGTTCTGCGGGAATGACGGTTTTAATGCCCCTAGGGATGTTTTGGACGTTAAAAAAGTGGTTGGGTGGCGAATGGGCGATTCCTTGGTGGTTATTAGCGGTTTTAATCTTTGTTAATTGTCTTAGCATCATCAATCTTACTCGGGTCTTTCGTTTAGTCTTTTTGGGACAAACCCAAAGTAAAACCCATCGCACCCCGGAAGTGGCTTGGCCGATGGCTTTGCCCATGGTATCATTGATTTTAATCGTTTTATTAGCCCCGATTATTCCCCTACGTTGGGATTTTTGGCTATCTTTCACCAATCCTCTCCTTAATAACCAGAGTTTCACTATTGTTTGGGGTTTTCCCTTACTGATGGCCTCTGGAGTAATTGGCCTAGTTATCGGGTTAATGGTAGAGTTAAGACGAGCTTGGGCGAGACCAACTGGGTTAATCCTACGATTCTTGCAAGATTTGTTCGCTTATGACTTCTATCTCGATCGCATCTATCAGTTTACCGTGGTTTTAGCGGTGGGCAGCCTGTCAAAAATTACCGCTTGGCTCGATCGTTATATTATTGATGGTCTGGTTAATTTAGTCAGTTTAGCGACGATTTTTAGCGGCAGTGCCTTAAAGTATAATGTTTCTGGTCAATCACAGTTTTATGTTTTGACTATTCTCTTCGGAATAGGGGGATTAATCTGGCTCTTATTAAACGGTCAATGGTCACTGATAACTAATTATTGGTCATCCCTGTTAACTCATTGAACCTCTGTGTATTGCTCCCTAGTCTTCTTGCGCGCACTAGGGGGGTAAAGCAGCGTGATGAACATGAGCGACGGGTATAGACGGTTAAAATGCGTCTTAGCTTAAAAACCCACAACCCAGCCCCGGGAAAAACTTTTTTAGCAAACCCTATTTGTGTTATGATGGGTGGGTAAAAAATGCTGGTGTAGCTCAGTGGTAGAGCAGCTGATTTGTAATCAGCCGGTCGCGGGTTCAAATCCCATCACCAGCTTTTCGGAAAACCAACTGCTGTCAGTCCTAACTGAACTTTGGTGGCTTGGGTGGCAGCAATTTCTACTGATAATATCGATTTTCAAGACCATCCCTGTACAATTATCAGCAAGCAGATCAATCATAAACATTGAGATAGGTTGCACGCTATGAGCGAATACCAATATTACGAATTCCAAGCTATCGATCGCACCCTTACCCAAGAGGAAAGAGCGGCCATTAGTCAACTATCGAGCCGCGTCAAACCAACGGCGACGAGTGCCATTTTCACCTATAGTTACGGTGATTTTTCTGGATCGCCAGAAAAAATTTTAGCCCAGTACTTTGATGTTATGTACTACATCGCCAACTGGGGAACACAGCAATTAATGTTTCGTTTTCCCAAATCCCTGATCGATCGAGAAGCGATCGAGCCTTATTGCGTTAAATACTGTATTAGTCTCTCTTTTAGCGAGGATTGGGCGATTTTAGACTGGAAGTATGGCAATGAGGAGGGATTTGGCTGGATTGAAGGGGAAGACACACTCTCAGAACTGCTGGAACTGCGTCAGGAAATCTTGCAACGGGACTATCGGGGACTATATCTCGCCTGGTTGAAGGCTATCACCGTATCCGAGGAATATGCGGACATCGATCCGACTCAACTAGAACCTCCCATTCCCCCCGGACTGGGGCAACTTTCTGCCGCTCAAAAAGCTTTTACAGAAATCTTTGAATTAGACGAAAACTTATTAGCTGTTGCTTCTGTTTCTAGTGGTCAACTAAAAACCATTTCTGATGCCATGTTACGGGAAGCAATCGCACAACTTTCTCTGACCGAAGGTGAAGCTTTTCTCTTGCGATTGGCCAAGGGAGAACCGAATTTATCTGCCAAATTCCAACAAAAGCTATCTCAATTAATCCCTACTTCTCCTACTTTCAGCCAACCCCGACGCACAGTCGAAGAACTTCTTGAAGCTACTTACGAGGAAGAAAAAAAGGCAGAACAACGACAACAACAGGAAGCAGAAAGGAAGCGAATTCAGGAACTAGAAGCTTTAGCTAAACGAGAATCGCAAGTTTGGGAGCAGGTCGAGTCCCTAGTTCAGAAAGCCCAGTCTAAATCCTACGATGAAGCTGTTAAATTGTTAGTTAAATTAGCAGAATTGGCCGAATATCAAAACCGGTTTGCTGCTTTCCAAGGCCGATTGAACCAAATTTACGAACAATACAGTAATCGTTCTGGGTTAAAGCGGCGGTTACAAGAAGTAGGACTGAATCAAAGTAATTGATCTGAATGTCAGAAAAATTCAGTGATTTTTAATTATTTAGGATTTGCTGAATAATGGTAAAACCCTTTTAAAATAAGGCTTTTGACCTGTTAAAATCCGATGTTAAGTAGTCGTGCAAAATCAATTTCCTAGTCGAGACGGGATACAGCTATTAGGGATCGGATTTGAGTTTTCAGTTCAATGTTTACTGATCATAGCAGAAGTCTGACGGAGTAGTGGATTAGATGTGTAATTAATTGTGCTTAGATACTTAATATAGGATTGAGACTTTCAAAAACCTTGCATTATCCTTATTGTAGTATATAAACTGGTACAAAAAAAAGGGTGATAAAGCCTGAAACGACCGGCTACTGATTCCTACCCCCACGAAAAACTTTTTCAGCAAACCCTATTTAGTAGAATCAGTTTAACCCATTTTTCAAGAATCTAGGCTAGAATATGAAGACAAGACGTATTGCTCTGGGTTAATCTACTCTGTAGAAGCTAAGAAGGTAATCAAAATGGCTAAATATTCTCCTCTTATCCATGTATCTCCTGAAACTATGAGTGGTGTTCCTGTTTTTTCAGGTACTAGAGTTCCGATACAAACACTTTTTGATTATCTTAAAGCAGGAGAATCAATTGATGATTTTTTAGAGGGTTTTCCAACGGTAACAAGAGAACAAGTTATTAGCTTACTTGCAGAATTTGAAAAAGAGCTTATTGATAGGGTAGCGTGAAATGAGGCTTCTTTTAGATGAATGTATTGACCGAAGATTAATGAGGGAGTTTACAGGTTATAATATCAAAACTGTTCCGCAAATGGGATGGACTGGGATCAAGAATGGTCAACTGTTAGGTTTAGCTTCACAAGAATTTGATATTTTTATTACAGTGGATAAGAATTTGCCGTTTGAGCAAAATTTACCGCAGTTTAATCTAGCTATTATTATTTTACAATCACAATCAAATCGTTTGGCTGATTTAAAGCCTTTGGTCTATAAAGTTTTAGAAGTTTTGGCAACAGTAACAAAAGGAACAGCAACAGTAGTAAGTTTATAACAACCTATTTAAAATGAATTTAAGCCATTTTTCAAGAGTCTGGGCTAAGATATTAAGGCTACCGACTTGGGAAGATTATTCCAAGAACTATCCCTAGGAAGATAAACACAATAAATCCGATCAACAATGCGGGTATTGGCTCACCCATAATAGCCAACAAGGTAGCTAAAGCTATGCAAAAACATAAGTTTAAGACATTCAAGATCAATAGTAGTTTATTTTTCCCTTAAAGCTAAATCGTCTAATGGGGATAGGGTTTTCTCTTGCATCCCCAGAGACATGAAAAGTGAAGTATTGCGAGAAGTTCTGTTGACCAGATGTCTAGAATCTTAAATAACAGTCGCACTACTCTCTTCTAAAACAATACGGCCCGCCATATGTACATTTTCGGCAGTCATAAATTTTTCCATCTTTACCACGCACTATATAATAAGTACATTTGCTCTCTGGTCCTGTTGATGGAGCAATATACACCGGGTCTACAGGTTGCTGTACCAACAAAATAGTTTCGGTATTAGCAAAAGTTTGATTTGTTGACACGTCTAAACACAATATGTTTTTAGTTTGTACATTATCAGGAGTAGAAGCTTTTGCTTGGTTAATAGGAGACATGACCAATAAAAATGCTGAAGCTGTTACGAGAATACTTTTCATGTGATTTTTACCAAATTGAGCGATAAGTTTGATTTGACTTTGAGGTTAAAAACATTTTGAGATACACCCGATTAATGGACTGACATTACCGACATCTTCTATTATATTCTTGATATCTCCGTTCAGAGGCGGCATAATTTCCCGATGCCCTAGCTGCATAATGTGGTATATTAACTTGAGTCGCCCAATAATCTCCATTTTTCGTGAGTTGATTGGCCTCTTGAATTAATCCTTGACAAGAAAGCCTATAAATTCTTTGCCAGTCTTCAGCTATCATTCGCTGTATTAGCTGGTCAGCTTCCCCCTCCATACTGTTTAATTCTCTCAACAATTGCTGAACTTCACTACTTTGTGCGTTAGAATTAGTTACCCCTACTGTAAACTGGAGGATTGAAAAAAACCCTGCTAAAGTCAACACACTGATTGATTTTTTTGTTGGATAGAGCATAATTTTATTTCCTGAAAATTTGACACAACTAACAAGCCACACTACCGACAATGTATCAACCAGTTAAAATTATTTCAAGACGGAAAAAAACGGATATTGTCGGAAGTTTTGTTAACTATGTTTACAAATATCGGAAAATAACGGATAATGACGGTATTATGTCCCCAAATCTTAACATTACTCCCATGAATACCCAAGAAGTCTTCTCACTTATTGATAATCTGGTTTTTGACCACACGGGAAAGCATCTCGATACATTGCAATTAGGGATTTTAAAGAACGTTTTTGATGGTCAGAAATATGCAAAAATAGCAGAAAAATATAATTGTTCTGAAGGTCATGCCAGAGATAAAGCCTATGAACTTTGGCGCATTCTTTCGGAAGTGTTAGGGGAAGAATTAAATAAATCAACTGTTCGATCAGCAATTGAAAGATTTATTACCACGAGTAGTACCAATAACATAGTAAATTCCGTAAAAATTGATCAGGTTACTTTTTGTCATAACCCTTCTAATGATCGAGAAATAGAAAATTATCATATTTATAAAACTGAAAACAATGTTATTAAAGCAAAACTAGAAACTGTTCCCAAACTAATAGGATTAGGATTAACAATCGAACAAATTGCTCAAGCTCTTGATTTAGATATACAATTAATTTTAGATAGTCTCAAACCAGAGTAACTTTGATAACTTTATCAAGATATGGATGTCAAGCTGCTTTGATACACAATTGACAAGGATAGGGAAATGGAGAAATTTCAACTAATACCCCAAAACTAAACCGCCAACCCCAACATCTAGAACTGCTATAGTTAAAAAATGCCTTGAATTATCTTGCTTAGTATCAAAAATAATGAGCGAATTAAGTCCCGTCGCTGCTAGATAAATTGAACGTTGAAGTTAAAGTCATCGCCTGAGTTTTTCCTATCTGCATTTGGCAAAATTTACGGCGCATTAGACGGCGACAATCTAGGAGTCGTCAATCAGCCAAAAAACTTTGGGGCTAGTTTACCTGGTGTTTATCGACAATTTGCTGTTGCTTACACAGACTTTTGGGAGTCCTATAAGACAGTAATTCCGAGTAAACGTCATCGACCAGTCGGGAAAGAAACTGGTCAAACTAATCCTATTGAAAGCTGTTTGGCATTTTATCCATGACTACAATGCACACCTTTTTCCCAGCTTCTAACCCTGGTTATCGGTAACGGGTCGATGTTTCTCGATCAAATCGATCGCCTGGGTGACACTTTCGGGGAAAATTACCACTAAACCACCCTCAGAAACCGTACTTAAAGCCTTCTCTAAAGCTTCCGTTTCATCGAGAATAACTTCTGGCCGCAAACTGGCATTTTCTTGGCTAATTCCCCGAAGAATTAAATCGGCCACTTCCCCCCGGCGGCGACCGCGAGTATCGTTATCTTCCTTAACAATAATTCGATCGAACATTTGGGCCGATAATTTCCCTAATAAAATTAAATCATCATCCCGTCGATCGCCCGGCCCCCCAACCACACCGACTTTTTCCCCGGACCAATTGCCGACAAAACCGCCGACGGCTTCGTATCCGGCGGGATTATGGGCATAATCGATTAAAGCGTGATGGTGTCCCAAGTCAAACAGGTTCATCCTACCGGGAGTCTGGGCCACGGAAGGTTTAAAAGTCCGCACCCCCTGGCGAATTAACTCGATATCGATACCCTGCACAAAAGTGGCTAAACAGGCGGCCAAGGCGTTAGCAATCATAAAAGGAGCCATTCCCTGCATAGTCACGGGAATATTGACTGCTTCCTCGATTCTCAGCGTCCATTCTCCCTCTAGAATCGACAGATAGCCATTCTCATAGATGGCGGCCATGCCACCGCGACGGATATGGTCGTGAATAATCGGGTTATCGGGACTCATGGAAAAATAAGCCACTCTTCCCTTGACTTTTTCGGCCATACTAACGGTCAAGGGGTCATCGGCATTTAAAACCGCGTAACCCTCGGCGCTAACCACCTCGGCCACAACGCTTTTTACTTTCGCCATTTGTTCGATGGTGTCGATATCACCGATACCCAAATGGTCGGCGGCCACATTTAACACCACCCCCACATCGCACTGATTAAAGGCTAAACCCGATCGCAGGATACCACCCCGGGCCGTTTCTAACACAGCAATCTCCACCGTGGGATCCTTCAAAATCATACTGGCGCTGTAGGGACCGGTGTTATCGCCCTTTTCTACCAGATAATCATCGATATATACGCCGTCCGTCGTGGTAAATCCGACTACTTTCCCTGTTTGCCGACAAATATGAGAAATTAAGCGGCTAGTGGTGGTTTTGCCGTTAGTTCCCGTAATTGCCAGAATTGGCACGCGACTGGGAGTCCCGGGGGGGAATAACATATCGATAACTGGAGCGGCGATATTGCGGGGTAAACCGCGACTGGGGGCAACGTGCATCCGAAAACCGGGCGCGGCGTTGACTTCGACGATTACCCCGTCCACTTCTTTCAGGGGTTTGCGGATATCCTCTGTCACCACATCGATCCCGGCAATGTCCAAACCGATTAATTTTGCCACTCTTTGGGCGATCCAGACGTTTTCGGGGTGAATTTCGTCGGTACGATCCACGGCGATGCCGCCGGTGCTTAAATTAGCCGTGGCCCGCAGATAGGCGATCTCTCCGTGGGCTAAAATGCTGGTTAATTCATAGCCCTGTTTCTCTAGCACATTAAGGGCGGTTTTGTCAATAGTTATTTTAGTTAAAACGTTGGCGTGACCGTCACCCCGGTTGGGATCCCGATTAGTAATGTCGATTAATTCTTCTACAGTTGAGCGCCCATCACCGACGACGTGAGCGGGAATCCGTTCGGCCACGGCGGCGACTTTACCATTTATGACTAAAATTCGGTGATCAGTGCCTTTATAGTACCTTTCTACGATTACGCTGCGGGTTTTCGAGGCGGCACTGGCTAGATCATAGGCTTCCTCTGCTTCCTGTTGATTTTTAACATCGATGCTGATGCCCCGGCCGTGGTTGCCATCGAGGGGTTTAATCACGATGGGAAATCCTCCCACTTCCTCGATTGCCGCTGACAACTCATCCAAGTATTGAATCACCGTACCCCGGGGGACTGGAATCCCACCATCCTTGAGGATAGTTTTTGTGCCTTCCTTGTCACAGGCCAACTCAACGGCTAAAATCCCCGAAAAACTGCTTAAAGTGGCTTGAATGCGCTTTTGGTGAACACCATAGCCCAATTGCACCATGGCACGAGCGCTCAGGAGTAACCAGGGGATATTTCTAGCTTGTGCTTCTTTGACGATGGTTTCCGTACTCGGACCGAGGGCGGCATTATTGCATAAATCGCGTAAATCGGCTAAATCCTGGGCTAATTCTTCCTTAGAATAGGTTCCCGTATCGACAATCGATTGACACAAACGCACGGCAGCCCGACCCGCATAACGTCCCGCTTGCTCGTCAACGTACTCAAATACCACGTTATAGACTCCCGGGGTGGAGGTGCTTCTAGTGCGACCAAACCCGACGGGAGTTCCTGCCAATTCCTGCAATTCTAGGGCGATATGTTCGATGATGTGGCCCATATAAGTGCCAGTGCGGACTCGTTCAAAGAAACCGCCGCGATAACCGGGGGAGCAGTAATGTTCGACTAAACTGGGGAGAACGTCGATTAATCCCTCGTAAAAGCCGGGGATTTCATTCGATGGCTTCTCTGCGAGATCTTCGAGATCCAGACGCATAACAATGAGCTTGTCGCGACGAATACTCCAGTAGTTGGGACCGCGCAGGGTTTGGGTTCTGAGAATTTTCATGATGCTGGTGTTCGCTGTTGAGAAGCACAAAGAAGCCGTTGTTTATTGTCTGGTTTTCCGAGATGGGTAAACTGTTCATCGTGAACAGTTTTTCAGGAGTTTTTTTACGCCAATTTAGGGATCACTTGCTGTTTTTTGAGATGATAGCCATCACCGTAGGCCAGAATATGTACCCGCAGATTATGCAGACTCAGGGGTTCGTTTGCGGTGACGTGATGGTGGTTGGTGTGGGACATTTCCCTAGCATCAATTACCGTCACTGTACCGCAGCCGATTACTGTCATCATGCCATCCCGTTCAAACATAGCGCAGGTATCCTCATCGATGCCAATTCCTAAACGTTCGGGATAACCAGAGATAGCGCTCATTAACCGGGCCATGCGATTACGATTGTGGAAGTGTTGATCGACAATAACTTCAGGAATGAGACCTAATCCCATGGCCATATCCACTAGGGCCCGATTAGGTGCTTCCCCACTGCTGCCCCCAGCAATCATGTGATGACCCATAACGGCGGCCCCGGCGCTAGTTCCAGCTAGGGTTAGTTCTCCCTGTTGCACTCTTTGTCTGATTCTTTCCATCAGGGGAGTATCGGAGAGCAAACCGCATAAACGCAGCTGGTCGCCTCCGGTCATAAATACACCTGTACACTCTTCGATGTAGGCTTGAAATTGGGGGTCTTCTCCCTGTACGCGATCACGAATATCGATAACTTTGACGTATTTTGCCCCCATTTCCTCGAAAATCTTCTGATAGCGATCACCGATTAAAACCGGTTCTCTGGAAGCGGAGGGAACAATAGCGATCACTGCTTCGCTACCCCCAGCGCGATTCCAAAAGGTATGCAGTATCTCTTTACCGTGGACTTTATCCTCGGCTCCACCAATGACTAAAATCGCCGTTTTGAGAGATACGGGGGTAGGATTTTGGGAATGTTGGGTTTCTAGCTCGATGATCATGTCACTGAACGAATAGACATTTTTAGGGATGGAAGGTTTTTCGGGAAGATGGACAGGTATCTTGATGTTATTTTCCCTGAACGGTTGACGGAAAAAAATGCGGTTTAGGAATATTTTTCGGGACATCAAGCAATAGTAGAGGCGATTTTAGCAATTTTCTTCGATCCACTGGCAATGACGGACTGTTAGTTAACTTTTAGTCTAGGCTAGACTTCGATCACTCAAGCTAGAGCCAGAAAAACCCCTAGACAGTACAGCATAGTCTATCATGTTATTGAGATAGACTGGCGCAAAATTAGCAAGATTTTAACTGATCGATCCGTGACACAATGATACATTAAACACTATCCCAGTCTAGGCCTTAATTTTTCCCGTGCAGTTTGACATTATTACTCTCTTTCCCGATTTTTTTACTTCACCGCTGCAGTCGGGGTTGTTGGCAAAAGCTCTCGAACGCGATATCGCTAGGGTAAATTTGGTCAATCTTCGGGATTTTGCCCACGATAAACACCGTCGTGTCGATGATGAACCCTACGGTGGTGGTGTGGGAATGTTATTAAAACCAGAGCCAATTTTTGAGGCGATCGAGTCTTTAGCAATTTTACCACCCCGGGAGATTGTGCTGATGACTCCCCAGGGGGAACCGCTCAATCAAGCTTTACTGAAAACCTGGGCCGGTAGTTATCAGCAGTTAATTCTCATCTGTGGCCATTATGAAGGGGTAGATGAGCGGGTTTGTGAGCATTTGGTGACTAGAGAGGTATCTTTAGGGGATTTTGTCCTCACTTGTGGGGAAATCCCGGCTTTAGCGATTATTAACGGGGTGACGCGGTTGTTACCCGGGACGGTAGGTAAGGCAGAATCGTTGAAATTGGAGAGTTTTGAGGCAGGTTTATTGGATTATCCCCAATATACCCGGCCGCCGGTCTTTCGCGGTTGGCAAGTGCCGCCGGTTTTGCGATCGGGTAATCATCAGGATATCGCCGATTGGCGCTATCAACAACAACTCGATCGCACGAAGGAACGTCGTCCGGATATCTGGCAAAAATGGCTAGAGGAACAGGATTAATCGCCAAAAATGCTCCCGTGGGGTGTGGGGTGTGGGGTGTGGGTACTTAAAAATCAAAATCACCGGTAAAGGAACGACGGATGGGATAGGAAACAGATTTATATTCTGTAAAATGGGAAGTATTGGTCAGTTTTTCTTCTAGTCGTAATAATACCTCTTGATTATTGATATTATTCCCTTGACTGGTTAGGATAAATCTTACTGGAAATTCTCGCTCTCTTGGATTTTCCGATGGGGAATCAAAAGTCAGTTCGTGGAGATCAGAAATTAACTCTCCTATGGGGGTATAGATGCCAGCTTTTAGCCTACGAGGTTGAACTTTATCGGTGACGGGTTTTTGTTGATAAAAAGTAACAGCTAGTTGCCCTGATGTAATGGTTGAGGTAGAGTTACGAATAATTTCCACTTCCACGGTAGAAAGATCCCCTCGTCTTTTTTTATTAACTTTAACAATGGGAATAATAATTTCCTGTAAACTTGCGCCACCATGAACAAAACGACTTCCCGATCCTTGGATGCGTAAACGACTAATAGATTTGGGAATTTGGATTTCTAGTTCTCCCGTTAAACCGATCTGTTGTGCTTTAAATTTTTTGAGTCTATCGGAGTCTTCTAGTGCTTTACCGATCAGAAAACGCCTATTTTTTTTGATGATTTTATCCCCTGGGACTTCCACCGTGGAAAAATCACTATTCTCGACATCACTATGTTGGTAAATGAACCCATGATCTGCCGTAATCAATAGGTTACTGGCATTGGCTCCCGTCAGTTTTTTAATGAGCTTATCGAGGTCAGAAAAGGTGTTTTCAACCACCTGAAAAACTTGTTTTTCTGTTGCTAATTTATCTCCGATCTGATCAATTTGATTGTGATAAACATAAACCACATCGTGATCTCGAAATAGGGAACGACTTCGATCCTGATTTAATTCTAATAATTCTTTGGCTTGAATAACTGTTGCTTTTTTTTGTATCTTTTGAAAGGCTTTTTGGATAATTTTACGCCGATTTTCTGTTCCTTGAGAGTCTTGTTGATCTACATAAACAGAATCATCAATTATTTCTAGTGTTTGATTAGGCAAAAGGGCAGCCATTCCCAGTGCAGTATAACTGGGTAAGAGAGTGATAGCAGCTTCTAGGGTGGCTTCATAACGATCCTCTTGACGAATTAAACTGACTAACTCATCCCCGATTTCATAGCGGAGAGCGTCGGAAATAATGACACAAACTTTTTTATCTTTTTTCAAAAATGGTTCTACCCATTTGCTAAAAAATGACCTTTGTGAAGAGAATTCTATCTTGTTCCATTGGGTGACACTATCAACAAAGACTTGCCAAGAACTATTAAGGTTTAAAAGATAGGAATTTACATAACGGTTTTCAATTTCTTGACTAAGTTTTTCTGTCAGAGTAGGTTGAGCAGCCGCCACTAGATGATAAATAAATTTACGGTAGAGTTGATCAATTTTAAACCAAGATTGACAATATTTTTCTAAGCCATCTTTGAGGGATTCGATGGATAAGTTAGCTTCATCTAAGACTTGAATAAACTGTGAGGCATAGTTAACAACTTCGTACAAATGTTTAAATTTTCGATACCAGTATCCTTGTTGACGCTGACGCACAATATTAATAACTTCATGAGTCGCAATGGTTCGATTACTAACCGATTGAATGAGATCATGAATTATTTTTAGGTCAATTAAGCTAAAATAATCTATTGAGATAAGTTCTTGATAACGTCGCTGGTTGAGTTTTTCCTTAATATTGAGCATTTTAGCACAATGATCGGATAAGCTTTCAAAAGATTTTTCAAATTGACGGCTATCTTTCCATCTGTTGAAAAAAATCAGGGCATCTTGTGTTAGTGTTTCCTGTCCTTCTAAGGCGTAATTATAACAGGATTTAAAGAGTTGTATGACAAAGTCTTTGATACTTAACTCTGAGGAACGATAACCATAAACTTGTTCCATTTGTTGCCAAAGAAATTTAGTTAAACCAGTGCGATCGCAGAGTTTAAATTTTTCGTCTTGTTGTTCGGCCTGTTCTTTTAAGAGTTGTTCTAAAATGGAATCTAAACGGGGAGGTGCGGCAGTACAAACCGCCAACATTTTTAGGCGAATATTGGTTTTTGTGTCATGGGGTTGAAGTAATTGTTTTAGGGATTCTCGGCGTTTATTAGACAGAAAAAATTCACGATGAGGAGCAAGCACATCGGCAAATTCTGGCCCTAGTTCTAATTCATTTAGCCAAAGAGAAACTTGATCGCTGCTGAATTTTCCCTGTGCTAACTCCACATCTAGTAACCAGTTATCTAAATATTCTGGTTCTTTGCCTTCATGGTATAAGAGGAATTTTTGTTGAGGTTGTTCTTTTAAAACTCGGTATTTTAGTCCAAATTCGTTATTTTTTATCTCTATTTTTTCAATGTTTTCTAATTCTAATCTCTCGAAATCTGAGCGTAACTCTTTTTCGGTGTCATACCAAAAAACAATCCGGTGACGCTCAAAAAGTTTAGTTAAGGCTTGTTTAATCTGCTGATTCAAGGGGTTAACCTCCAAAATAGGCTGGATGTGACAGTAGGATTAAGAAATAGCAAAACTGGTAATTTTACGGCGTTCAATGGTTTTAAAAGCGAGGACAATTTGCTGAGGAGAAATGCCAAGATTGACTAATTCGTTAGCAATACCTTCTTCTGTTCCATCTTGTTGAATCCAAATTTTATTATCAATAATATTCAGATGAATTAGAGTGCCGTAGATTCTTTGGTTACGATGCCAGCCAGTTTCAATTAAAAGGTAGTGATCTCTAGTTTCATCAATCACTAATTCAATTTCACTTTCAGGATCCGAACCTAAAAAATTGCGATAATCTTCTAAAGCTTTAATAATGGCTTTTTTAAGATAAATTTTAGTTAAGTAATCCATACCACAACCTCCGCTTGATTGACATTAAAACTAAAAAGACGAATAATTTTATCTTCGATTAAAACTTGTCCTGCTTCTTCTTCAAAAATAGATTGTCGCACGTCTTCAGGAACGGCTAGATATAGCTTTCGTTCGGGTTCGTAGCGAGTTAATAAATGTTCGTATAAAACAAACTGTCCGACGGCTTCTTCTAAATCTTTCATTTCTGACGCACTGCGAAAACTCTTAATTTCAATAGCAATTTTTTCTAAATCTTTTTCGGCGGCAATTAGACGTTCTGCTCCTAAATCAACAAATAGGTTTTTTCTTCTCGCCAGCCTGATACGATAGGGATCATGAGTAATTGTCCACCCATCTTTTTGAAGGGCTTTTTTGACAATATCATGGTAATAATCACGGGCGGGCATAACTGTTCTGGGCAGCAAAATATACTTAAATCAGGAATGATAAATATTTTCTCATCCTTATCCCTAATATATCTTATTTCCGGGAATAAGGGAAGTGAGTTTATTTTAACCTAATCCTGTTATATTTTTCAGGGCTTTACCTAATTTAGTATAGTTGACTTTTACCCCATCATCAAGATCTATTTCCTTCTGGGCGATGGCTAAAGGATAGAGGGTTTCTTGTTCGTAGGTTTCTAATTCTCTGATCATTTTTTTGATTTGTTCGCTTTCTCGTAGGGCTTTGGTTTTTTCAGTTTTAGTCGCACTTGTACTAATTTCTATTTGTTGGAAGGTGTCTAGTTTTACTTCTAGTTTAAGCCGAAATTCCCGCAGATAGCTGTTAAGGACGATATTAACGGTATCAGGGCGATAACGATGGAGATAAATTAGGGCGTTAAATGTTCCTTTTGGGCTACTAAATAACCAATATATGGGACGTTTTTTATAACGTTTAGTGTGGTCATCATAAAAGTCTTTGAGAAAGTACTTTTCTAGGGATTTTCCGATCGCTTCTTCGATAAAGTTGAGGTTTTGTTGATAGTTTTTCTCCCCAAATGTGAGCCGCAGAAATTGCCGGAATTGTTCGGTTATATCATCACTAAACCAGTCCCCCTCAAGGATGGGGATAACGTTGGTTTCTGTTGGGGGAAAGGTGGGGTTTGGAATCTGTTTAAGGTAGTCTTGCAAGGTTTCCCCTTGGTTGGCTAAAATTAAGCCTTCTTTATCAAGAGAATAACGTCCAAACATACAACCCACCGAGTAGGAGATAAATTCTTTGATAGTATCTGCTAATAATCGTTTTTCTAAGTCTTCATCTATGGGAAAGTGGGTAATATTTTCCTCTTTATTTCTCACTTCCCACTTCTCACTTCCCACTTCTTTCTTATAACGATAATGGGGGTTACAGGTTAAAGTGATTTCTTTTAAGGGAACTTCGGGAGTTAATTCGTCTTGTAGTCCATAAGCTTCGATAAATATACCGTTATTTTCCTCCTCTAGTTTCTGCATTGCTAAGGTCATTTCTTGCCATTTCTGGCGGAGGTTTTGATAGGTTTCTTTCAGGGAAGTGGAAAGTGGAAAGCGGGTATTTTGTTCTAGGTTTTCACTTCCCACTCTCAAAAGTGGAAGGGTGGTAAAATCCCACGAGGTTTCGTATGAGTTCCAGTCTTGGCGACTTAAACTAATACTTTTAACCCCCACAGTTTCTATTAAAGAGTTATTATTTTTTACAATGGGAATACTAGCAACATTTCCTACTTGAAAATTTAAGGTAGGATTCATGATTTTCATCAAATCAAAGGCAATTTTTGAACATAAAAGAGAAGTTAAAAACGTCATATTTTCTTGCTCAGTAAATAATGATGATCCACCAACATCAAAAATAAAGCCTTTAGGAGAAAACCTAACACCAAAACAGGATGAACTAACAAAAGACCATGTTATACTTTCTTGAAAATAATAACTAGGATTTCTAATAACTGCTCTTGGTTTAAAATTTGCTATTTCTTGTCCACCATTTTCCCAATTGACTAAATACTCTTGATTACCATACCATTTTCTAAACTCACCACCTTTGTTATAGGGAAACCATTTTTTCTGAGACTCTTGAGCTTGTTTTCTGTTTTCTAAATTAAAACCAATATTTTGATACTCAACTTCAAACCATAAACGCAAAAATCGATCATTATCACCAGTTTGTAACCCCACAACTGCTTTAGCAATATTTTCTAACTTTTCTGAAGTAGCAAAAATTTCTAAGACTCTATCACTCACCCAATAAGCGATCGCATTTCCTGGAATCTTCTTAAAATCACTAGCAGAAGCGCGGTAAAACCAACCACAATTAGGATTTTTTATTGCTTCTAATGCTTTAACGGGTTGAATATCTACACCATAAAACTGCTGTAAATCAATAAAAGCCCCTTTATAATTGGGTAAAAATTGTTGATATAAAGTAAAGGCACAAATAGGAACATAAGCAGACTCAAAAAAAGCATGATATTCTGGTCTAACTAAAGAAGTAATGGTACTTTTACTTAAAATGCGTGTGCGTAACTTTTCATAGGAACTTAAAAACATCCAAGTAAAAGGAGTCATAAATCCTGTAAATCCGTTATTTTTACATAATTCTAAACAACGCACCATAAAAGCAGAAAATAGATCCGATTTTACCTCACTATAATTATCCTGTAAAAAAGCCTTTAACCGATTATTCATCCCCTTGTTACCCATATAGGGAGGATTCGCCACAACAAGGTGATACTTAGGACTTAAAAAATCCGCCATATTTAACACATCTATTACCTTCTCGTGGGTTTTATATAACAATAACTGACTAGCGACATTGCGCTCATTTAATAACCCTATCATCCCCTGTACATCCGTCACCGTAGGACGAATTAAGGCCCCAAAATTATCCGCCTCCTTAAACTCATGTAGTGTTTCTAATAAAGGCGCAGTAAACAAATCGCGCCCGACAAAATCTAGATACGGCTGTAGCTCTTTTTCAGAAAACTCAACTTTTTTCAACACACAAATATTAGGCTGGATGGGTTTACGAAAAAATCGTCTTTCCTTTTCCCTCGCTTTCATGGTTAATGCAAATGCTGCCAAACTTCCCGCCCGTTCATCAATTTCTATGCCATAGAGATTATGGGTTAAAATCTTGCTAGGAATCTCATTTGCTGTATAACCTTCTTCCTCATATATTGCATAAAGTAAATCAAAAGCATAGACTAAAATATGTCCCGAACCACAAGCAGGATCACAGATTTTTATATCTTCAGGCGAGTTGATTTTTAAGTACCCATCTCCCACTTCCCACTTCTCACTATCCACATAATAGGACATTGACTCAACTAACCGAGACTGAGGACGGTTTAACATCCATAAACGCCCCAGGGAATTTTCTACTAAATAACGGACAATCCAATGAGGAGTAAATAACTGAGTTGCCGCTGGAATATTCTGGGGAGTGATTTTTTTATTATTTTTTAGTCCCTCAAAAACTTCGTCTTTTTTCTCAGAGATATAAAACTGATATAACCACCCAATCACCTCCACACTCTCACAATTTTCTGGAGTCATTGCCTCACGAGTATAGGCTAAAATTGAATTACCCGATAATAAATCATCGGGCATCAATAACTCGGTATAATCATCAATTCGTTCAAATAAATAGGGCATCAACTGATGATAATAATTACACACTCCTACAATTAATGAACGATAGGCTTCCCCTTGAGCATCATAACTCGGTGCAGTTCCGCTTAATAAATCAAAAATATGCTTTCTGACCTGTTTATTGAGCATTTCCTCGTCAATATGTCCCGTTTTCGCCTCAGCCAAGATTTCTGGCTGAAACTGCCCCTCAGCAGCGGACACAACCCTAATGGAGTGATAGCGGTTGCTATCCATAAACCGCAAGGCACAAAAACGGTTAAACCAAGTATAGGCAACCTGTTCAATAAGCTGTTCTTTGCCTAAAACTTCGATTTTTTCGGCTAACTTGCTGATAGCTTTGGGATTTTCTCGTCTTGCGGCGCTATTTTCACCTAAGACCACTTCTAACTTAGTCGTCATCTGTTCTCTGAGATAACGACGGGCATACTGAGCGAATTTTTTAAGTCTTGATGTATCCATAAGACAATTTTATCCTAAAAAAGAAAACTTCTCAAGACAATCTTATTATCGGCCATGCTGTAAATTGCTGATTCCAGATGGCAAAATTAAGCACAATGCAACTATTACAAATTTCTTGACTCCATCTTTTTCCTTTTTGACCAATAGGGATTTGTTGGCGTAATTCCTTATTCATACGAGATAAAAGAGGAGTATCTAATTCGAGTAAACAGAGATATTTAATCGGTTTATCAATTTTATTTTCACACCAACGATATAACCAAGAATCTCGATATTTATGTTTAAGAGTTTCTCGCAAATTACTAAAATAGCTAGAGTCTTGATACTGTTCGGGTTTATGGAAATTTTTAACTTCAATAAACAAATAAAAATCGGTCAACTCAACGATAATATCTACTGCTTTCATCGCATGACTTAACCCATGATAATGAAGTTTATTGGTTTCTTTTTCATCAAAAATAAAAACATCTAAAGCATTAGGAAAATCAAACTCAAAGCTATCACATTCAATTTTCATTTCCCCAAAACTCCCATAGTTTTATCTATTTCATTATTGATTAAAGCCTCAAAAGCTTCATCAATTGGGTTCGGGTAAATTTCTAGATATTCATGGGTGCTATTAACCCTTAATTGATTATTTTCCTGTTCCCGATAAAGACTATGATAAGTAATCTTATCATCTTTCTTTTCATCAATTAGTAAATCAAACCATTTTAAAAAAACATAATCATGAGTAGCCACTATAACTTGTTGACCATTACGAGATAATTCTAGTAAAATTTCTACCAATAGCCTCATTAATTTAGGGTTAATATTTCCTTCTGGTTCATCCCAGAATAATGTCCCACTCATCCCCGGTTGAATTGCACCCGTTTCTAATAACCTAGATAATACTCCCATCTTGCGAAAACCTTCAGCGATTGCATTAACAGAATATTCTATATTTTTGACTTTAAAATTTACCCTACCTCCTCCATAAAAGATAAATTTTCCCCCACAAATATTTTTAATTTCTTCCATCGCCCATTTAGATTTTTCCTGAAGATTTTCAGACCGGATAACAGGTAAATCTAGCAGTGACCATAGATCTCGATAGGTTTCATCAAAAGTCATTTGATACCTATCGTAGAGACTAAGCATTCCCTCCATAAAAGATAAAGATTCTTGAGCAGGAATAAAAACTGGAGTTTGTTGGTATTGCTCATAATTTTTATTCTCGATAATATGCACAGATTGGGAACTCTTAGAAAAACTAATTTTCAGCATTTGCTCTAGGGAAAAGTTAATAGTACATTCTGCCCTTTCTTCTGCTCCCGTGTGATGAAGTTTTCCTAATTTATTATTTAAAGGAAGAAAAAGACGAATTAACCGCTCGGTTAAAAAATCCCTTAAATCAGACTCCTCCATCTCCGATGGCTGTTTAAACAGTTTATACCCAGAACTAAGGGCATAAGCAACTTTTAACAAATGAGTTTTTCCTGTCCCATTTTCTCCAATAATGACGTTAATCTTCGGAGAAAAATCAATTTTTAAACGTCGAAAAGCTGTAAAATTTCTCAGTTCTAATGATGTAATCATCTTTTCATCTCAATCAAGAAATCGGCAATCTCTATATCGTGGTAAATAGTTCCCACAACCCCACACCCCACTTCTCAAATTTGAATCCGTTTACCTTCCTTAATTTCTGCTATTAAAGCCTCACGCATTGCCGAGAGATACTCCTCCACATCCGCCTCATCTGCCAGCCATGCCTTGCCAAAATTAATCTTAATTGTCTGACTGGGTATATATTGAGTTTCTGACTCCTTAACCCGACGGGTTGCCTGGGAAGAAACCCCATCAACCCCCGTCAACTTAGTCATTTTTGAGAGTAACCGAGGATAGGTATCCGTTTCAAACTTCTGACGGGTACTGCGAATCATAGCAATCAAATCTTCTTGAGCAATAGAATCACAACAATCCTGAAAAGATTTCAGAATTTCCTGCTGTTGCACCGGAGAAAGTTGGGAAAACTCGGCCATTTTACCCATTCGCTCTTGTAACAACCCGATTTCTTCCTGTGCTTGTTCCACTTCCTTGGTAACTTCGCTAGAAATTTCTGCCTCTACCGACTCTATTAACCCCTTTACCTGCTGCATCCGGCTTCCTTTAAAGCATTGGGTATCCGTGAGAACTGTTCTCAGTTGAGATAGATTATCGCTGTTGATATAACTAAAATTGGGCTTTTGAGTCTCTAATAACAGTTTAGCCCGATCATAAATCCGTTTTTGTTCCCCCTGCATAAAACTCCGAATCGGATCTATTACATTCTCTTTAAGATCTAATAACTCATCCTCTCGTTCGGTTAAATCGGTAAGATACCAATCATAAGGCTTATTACATACATCATTCAGGGTTTGTCGAGCCAGTTCTAAAGCCGATAAAAAAGGATATTTATCCATTTCTGAGAGTGTTTCTCGAATCGATTGGCTGAGTTCCTGAAATGCTGCTTGCGTTTTCTGATAAATAGCTTTAGGTTCATTATCTCCACAGGGTTGAGCAAAAAATTCCTCATAAAAATCCTTAAGTTTTCGTACCTGTGAAGAGGTAAATTTCTGTTGTGGCTGTAGTAAAATATTACTATAATTACGGGACTTACAAATAGCCTCAACTAATGCCCCTCCTTCTAACAAATTGCCCTCTCTTTCCACTTTTAGCTTACCTTTGGCGCACAGTTTGGCAACCATACATAAAATCGCCCCCTCACTCCACCCATAGGGTTTACGTTGAAAATTATCGGTTAGAGACTTCATAGATGTCCTTAACCCCTTTTCTTTATCCTTTTGAGTAAAGTTAAAAACCTCTTTTTCTGGTTCACTTAAATCCTTGGGATCATTACTAAATAAACTCTCTTGAGACGGTTCTAAAAAGTGCTTAAATTGTTCGACTTTATAAGTCACTCCCCCTAACATTTGAAAGTTATGATACACCTCGGCAATTAATTTCTGAAACCCTGAAATAATTCTGCCTTGAGCATCACTACTGCTAATCTCTAACTCCCTTCCCGATACAAATAACTTAGCCTGTCCTAATAAACTTTTCAGCCTGTTTTTAATCTTTTCGTAATTTTGTTGATTGCTTTGATTTTTTTGATTCAAAATACTTTTAACTTCTTCCTGATGAGTGACAGATATATTCTGTTGAATATACTTTTCTGTTCTTTTATACATGGTTAAATCTTTCATTAAAAGCTGATCAGAAGGGATAATAACTAATAACTCATCCCGTCCCATATTCTCCATCTGTAGGGCTTTTTCTTGCTCATGTTGCCAGAAAAAAGGAGTGATGATTTGAATACTTAACTCGTATTCTCGTTTATAAAGTATTCCATCAATCTTACGGGAGAATTGATAATCTTGCGTCCCCTCTTGATTGCGAATTTTTGCGATTTTGAGAATCTCCTCAAAAATTAAATTATTTAAGGCATCTAAAATCCTATTATCTTCTAATTCTGTATTTTTAATCTCCTGCTCAATGTCTTTTTCCTTGTCCGTTAAATACTCATACAAGTCCCCCGTTCTCTGAATGTAGGTTTGATGTTCAAGCAGGTTTAACCCTTCCTGAACTCGATTTTGTAGGTGGGAAATATCCTGTTCAAACTCTTCTAACATCAGGATAGATAAATTCTGTAAATTAGCCTTAAATCCCTCTACATATTTAACTAGAAATAATGCCTTGAGAAGACGCACGGCAAAAGGATTATTAAGATTATCTTCCGCTAAAGTAATACCACTCTGAATATTAGATTTCAACGTTGATCGAATTCCTTGAAACATTAAATCAAATGTAGCTAGATGACCAATTTCTTGCTCCTCAATTGCTATTACCACCTTACGGAAAACCGCCAACATTGAGCGTTCCCCTACCGAACTATGTTTTCCTTCAAAAGCACTATGTATAGATAATCCTCTAATAGCAGACTGAAAAAGGGTAAACTGATAGGGAATAAAAGGATAACAATCGGTAAAATGTTTTCTATCTTGGAAATTACGGAAATCCCTTGAGCCATCGGAAAAGCGAAATAAGGTAGGTAAATTATGCCGTTGTTGCTCATAAATCTGCCCGAGTATTCTAACACCATCCTCATTTTTTGTCAGCAGACGTTTCTGAATAACTTCCGCCACATCCCGGCTGGTTAATTTCATGCGATTAGCAAAACGATCTTGAATTTTAGAAAAATCCTTAGTTCGATGATTTCCCATTTCTCCTAATACCGTTTCCATGTCTTCCTGAGCGGTGACAATCACCCAAGAACGTCCCTGACATTTTGTGGCTAAACTCTCGGCAATGGTTTGTAAATTGGTCATTAATTTAACATTATCCGCAATGTATTGTCCCACCTCATCCACAAAAAAGTTTAGTCTAAAATTAGAGGATTTCTGTTCAATAAATGCTTTTACCTCTTGGGAAAAATCATCAATGGAAAGTTTATAATCCTGACGATATAAATCGAGAATATTGGTGGAATTTTCCACCGATGCGCCAGTCACTTTTCCATAGGCGATCGCAATATTTTTCCTTTCTAAAATGACTTGTTCCCGTCCCCTTTCCCAGGGTTTACCGGCAACGGATTCATACTCAGTTTTAAAAGCAGTATATAACCCCCGCTCATCTAATTCTTTTTCAAACTGAGCAATATAGCCCTGTTTTCCATAATAACCCCGCGCTTCATTGAAAACCTTGCTAAAAACTGATAATAAAGCATCAAATTCTGTTTTACTGGTGACATCCGCCTTTTGATCGATATTAAATAAAATACTTTGAGCAGGAATAGCAACGGCTTTCCTTAAGTCTCTTTTAAGAATTTCATTGTTCCGACATTTGGGTAAAAATTTTTCAATTGCTTGGCTATTTTCGAGCCTGCGATCCTCTAACAACAGGGCCAATATTTTCAATAAATGGGACTTACCAGAGCCAAAAAAGCCCGATATCCAAACCCCATTAACTCCTGTATAATTGTTATAAGCTGACAAAAACTCCTCTAGGCGTTTTTCAACCTCGCCGGTAAGCACATATTCTTCTAGTTCAACGTGCAGACTCGCCTCATCATTGGCATCCGCTTTGATTACCCCTTCCATAGGACGACTAACTTGTTTCTCAAAAATTCTACTTAACTGCATAATTAGTTCTCCCTTAAACTTGGTACTCGTAAATGTTAAAAGCTCGATAATATTTGTCATCTCCTAAGAGTCCAAATAAATTGAGAGAGGCTCCCGACTCTAGGGAATAGGTGTAGGCCCCCGGAAAAAACATTACCGTCGGTTGGTTGTTGTTCGTGGTTTGGAGGTTATTAAGAACATTATGGGAACGAATATAGGGAAAAATTTGACCAACACCCCATAAAAACAAGATATCAAACGGATTTTCGGCAATTTTTTCGCCTAGGGCTGGAATTAAATGACTCTCCGAATCTAACACATTTTGTAAAAGCTCTTTCAGTTCCCCTTTAGATATGGAGGATTCTATATCGAGAATTTGCTCAAATATCTGCCGTTTCCTCAATAATTCAAGACAGAGATCATAAAGATTGATCTCTAATATGCGAATCCCTTTTTGATGCAACTGACTAACCAGTTGCTTTTGCAGACGTTCCATTTCAACACTGTCTTGAGGTGGGTAAGGACAGATAAAAAAAGGAACTTCATTGCCAATTCCCTGTTTTTTGAGAAATCGCTCTGCTGACAGGACCGATAATAAATATTCAAATCTTTGGTTGATTGCTATTGTTTCAAGAGAAGACATCCAAATTTCGCCCATCTTGTCAATAATATTAGTATGCCCATTTTATCTGAATAAGAGTCAAAATCTTTCCCCCCACTTCCCACACTAAGGGCTAGAGGAACAGGATTAATCGCCAAAAAGCTGGCTTGCTGCCTACAATTTCAGGTGATTAAGGGCTAAATTTCGTTGTTGGAGAGCAAATTGATGGCTAGGCTCTAGTTGTAGGGTTTGGTTAAAGGAAACCACTGCTTCCGAGAAACATTTTAACTTGTAGAGACAACAACCCCGTTGATACCATGCTTCAGCCTTTTGGGATTGTAACTGTAAAGCCTTATTATAAGCGGCGACCGCTTCACTGAGTCGTTCTAATTCCCGTAAAGCTTCGCCTTTGCTAAACCAAACATTAGCATCGGATTTAATGGCCAGGGCCTGATTATAAGCCGCTAGACCTTCGGCATAACGTTGCATCCGACATAAAATCATACCCTTGTAATGCCATGCTTCCAGATAATCTGGCTGCAGTTGAATCGCCTTATCCAAAGATGCGATCGCATCACTGATTTGTCGTAAATTAGCTAAAGCGATGCCGCGATAAAACCAAGCCCGGGCATTATTAGTCTCTAATTGAATTACCTGATTAAAAGACTCTAAAGCTTCAGGAAAACGACCCAATCGTTCTAGGGCTAGACCAGAATTATACCAAGCATTGACAAAATTGGGCTTTTTTCGCAGGGATTGCTGATACAATTGAACTGCTTCGTAATTCTGCCCCAAATCGAGATACGCGTTACCGCGATAAAACAACTGCTCTGCTGAAATTTCCGGCACTAAAGCTTTTTGCTGACGCAATTGCCTTAAATCTTTTATGGCATCTAAAACTTCTGCTGCCGAGGGAAAACGTTGGCGCCAGTCATAACGAGTCATTTTATTGATAATAACCGCCAGATCATCTCTAACATCGGCCTGATTGCGCCAAGCGATTTCTCCAGTTTCAGCATCTTCGGGAAATTGCGTCGGTTTGAGACCGGTTAAGGCTTGAATAGCGATAATTCCCACAGCATACACATCGCTAGACAATCGCGGTTTATTTTGCGCCTGTTCACTAGGCATATAACCGGGGGTGCCAATCCCAATAGAAATACTGGTCTTTTTTACTTTTGTCCCTTCAGTTCCCACTTGTTTGACTCCGCCAAAGTCAATTAAAACTAGCTGGCCCCCTTGGCGACGGATAATATTATGGGGTTTAATATCCCGGTGAATAATATTATTTTGATGGACAAAAGCGAGAACCTCCAAGATATCTTGTAATAACTCAATTACCTGACTCTCTTCTAAACGCTTACCCCTAGACATTTCTTGACTAAGATCGTGACCATCGATAAATTCTTGAACGATATAAAAAGACTTATTCTCTTGAAAACTGGCGAAAAATTGCGGTATTTGAGGATGATGGCCGAGTTTTTCCAAAGCTCTGGCCTCACTCTCAAACAATCCTATAGTAACTTCGTTAACCACCTGGGGGATTAACTGTTTGACCACACATTGAGGACATCCGGGACGATAGTTATCTTGGGCTAAAAAAGTTTGACCGAAAGCCCCTTGACTTAGGGGTTTAATAACCTGGTAACGTCCCCCAATAATTAGTTTCATGGTAGCGATAGCATTATCTTTGCCCTAGAGGAGCTTGACGGGACGGTTAACAGCCAAAGGGGTTAACTTGACCAAGCCCATCTTGCCCGTTAATTGATATATTACCAAAAAATTGGGTTTAAAGCCTCGCCCTTTTCGGGCGACTTGACCTAATGTATGTCAAATCAATTGTCGTCAAAAGCGGGTAACGCGACTCGAACGCGCGACATTCACCTTGGGAAGGTGACGTTCTACCACTGAACTATACCCGCAAAAGTCCTCCTAATCATAGCATTGACCCCCCCAGCCAGAGCAACTGCCCTAGGCTTTTTTCCATCACCAGTCCAAAACATCGAAATTTGACATTTTTTCTTGACAGGACAGTAGGAATTTTTCTAGCTGTTGATCCGCATTTTTTCGGCTTTCTAGCGGTTTTTGTTGATAAAACCCAAAAATAACATCTAAGCCCCCCCCAAGCACAGCCAAGGGCAGGAAAACCCTAGTGGAGAACATTTTTTCGATCGCTTGCCTCAATCGCTGCTGCTGTTGATAAAATCCAGTCAACCCTCGCTCATAACTGACTAGCGCAGGAAACTGCCCCCATTAGTCCCACTTGGGCATTAAGGACGATATAAACGGGAATATTGCTTAACAACTCCCTCATCCGACCTTTAGCCCGAAAAGCCTTCATAAAGCTACCCTCAGTCATTAGAGGAAGATTTTTGGCCACAATCCCTCCTGCGATGTATAGTCCTCCGTAGGGAAGTAACTTAAGGGCTAAATTGCCCGCTTCCGCACCGTAGGCCTCGATAAAGATTTTCATGGTTTGATAACAGAGATAATCCGAGTCATCTTGGGCAAAACTGGCAATTTTAGCCGCTAAATCGACGGTTTTTTGCGGTTTACCCATTTCTTCTAACCAAGTGCGGTAAATTTCCGCCATGGCCGGCGAGGACTGACTATAGTTATTATCGTGGAGAAATCGATAGATAGAAGTGATTCCAAGGCCAGAAACCACTCGCTCCACCGAAATGCGCTCGATATTATGGAGTTCCAAGAGATAATTTAATAGTTGATATTCTAAACTCGATCGAGGGGCAAAATCGGCGTGGGAACCCTCACTACCAAACACCCGATATTTACCCTTCGACACAGGAATCAAAAAACCCTCTCCTAACCCCGTTCCCGCACCAATAACCGCAATCGGGGCCTCTGGTACTGCCGGAGCCGACTGTAGATTGTGCAGCTCCTCTGGGGCTAATCCTAACACCCCATAACCGATCGCCGCAAAATCATTAATCAATTTTACTCGCTCAATCTGTAGCTCGTGGCTTAGGCGATCGCCAGTTAGAGACCAGCTTAAATTAGTCAATTCAGAACTATTGTTAACCACAGGACCAGCAATACCGAAACAAGCTTTTTCCACCGAGGGAATAGTGGTTTGTCGGGTCAAAAACTGCTGAACGATCGGAACCAGATCGGGGTATTCTTTACTAGGATAAATTTCTTGATCAAGAGTGGTTAGCAGGGGTTGGGGACTATCCGGTGAGTTTTGGCAATCCACTAAACGCAGGATTGTTTTAGTTCCCCCGATATCTCCCCCTAAAAGAATCGTCATGTTGGTTTTCCCTCAGTTTGTCCCCATAATTATAGTTTTTTTACCGCTTCTACCCAGCAAATTTAAGGGCAGCCGATTATATACTATAGTTAAACATGGTAATGCCTAAGCCCTAATTAAGGATTGATTAATCATCGCTCTGAGGTTGGAATGGGGATTTGCTAGAGGACAGAAAGAGGGAGAAATTAGCTTGGGTGTAGAACTTCGCAGTTACGTTTATCTTGACAATCTACAGCTTCAACACGCTGCTTACATCGGTACAGTCGCCCAAGGATTTTTACCCCTACCCGGGGATGCTTCCCTCTGGATTGAAATTTCCCCCGGCATCGAGATTAATCGCATCACCGATATTGCCCTCAAATCCGCCGTGGTTCGTCCGGGGGTTCTATTCGTAGAACGACTCTATGGACTCTTAGAACTCCATTCTAGCAGTCAGGGAGAGGTCAGGGCGGCCGGTCAGGCAATTTTGCAGTATTTAGGCGTTAGTCAGCGCGATTGTCTGAAACCGCAAATTGTTTCTAGCCAAATTATTCGCAACATTGACGCTTACCAAGCCCAATTAATTAACCGTAGTTCTCGCGGTATGATGTTAATGGCAGGACAGACTTTATACGTTTTGGAAGTGCAACCAGCCGCCTATGCTTCCCTCGCTGCTAATCAGGCCGAAAAAGCCGCTTTAATTAATATCCTACACGTTACTTCCGTGGGCAGTTTTGGCCGATTATATTTGGGGGGAGAAGAACGAGATATTATGGCTGGTTCTAGGGCGGCAGTTTCAGCTTTAGAAAATATTCAAGGTCGAGCTTTTCCGGGTAGCGACAAAAAAGAATAAGCTAATAAAGGCAAAAGGCAAGAGGTGTTTAGATATGTATAATTAGGGCTTGCTGAATAAATGTGAAATGTAGGCAACGTAAGAGTTTTATGGCTTTTCTCGCGAAACAGGTGCAAGATTTTGAGAGAATCGTCGTTAAAAACCTTGCGTCTTCATCAGCCCGAGTCCTGTAGGGGCGAAGCATTCGGGCAATAACCTATCGGTGAAATCGTAGATTTTCTATCCGAATGCTTCGCCCGTACTTTTTGCCGCAAGCCCTAATTAATTGTGTCTAGCTACTTACTAAATCCCGTTGAAAAGGTATAGGATAGTGGGAATTGGGAAGAAGGGAAAGAAAGTTTGAGCATTTGTACTAAATAGATAAAAGGGGGATTTCGCCCTATTGGGGAGATTCAAAAATTAGTTCGCCATTATTCATTTTTTCAACGACTAAATGGCGATAGAGTGTCACTTGCCGGAGGATTTGGTCGGGATTATTTTTCTTATTAGAAAACATGATTGTTTTAATCGATTCAAATTCTATTCTTGTGATCACACCATCTTTGATCGCTCGTTCAATTTTAACCCGTAAATATTCTAATTCTTGGCTTTCCTCTGGGGTAATTTCTAGACTGTGAGGACGTTCTATTTTCATGATCGATTGTTCTTACCTGCTAACTGATAACTAGATAATCACGGCTATTTTTTCACACTTTCACAATCGGTGGAGAGAGAGTTTCCGTCTGGTTAGAAACGGCGAGATTATTATTATTTTGGCCGTTATTTTGCGGCAATTGTCCCGAGGCTAAATTCTGCCCCTCTCCCGTAATCAAACGAGCGCCACGACCGCGGGTAAAATAATTCCAACCCCATTGCACCATCACCACTAATTTATTATCAAATTCGATCAGATAGTAAATATGGGCCCAAACCCAGACTAACCAAGCGATGAACCCAGAAAACTTGACAAATCCCAAATCAACCACGGCCGCATTTTGGCCGATCACTGCCAGACTACCTCGATCGATATAATGAAAAGGTTGAATAGTTTGCCCTTTTAGGCGAGAAATTAATAAATTCGCCAGATATTCGCCCTCCTGCATGGCCACAGGGGCAATTCCGGGTAAGGGTTTATCTCCCTGATGGGCAAAATTAGCCAGATCCCCGATCACAAAAATATTGCCATAACCGGCGATACTTAAATCGGGTTCAACGATTACCCGGCCGACGCGATCGAGATTTACCCCAGTTCTTTCGGCCAAAATTCGCCCCATTCTCGATGCTTTTACCCCTGCTGCCCATAAAATTGTCTCGGCAGCGATTTCTGTGGTTTTTTCTCCCTGACGGACGCTGACACAACCTTCCACAATATTGGTAACGATGCTGTTAGTTTGCACTGTCACCCCTAATTTTATGAGAGAAGCGGCAGCTTTAGCGGATAAATCGGGCGAATATGGAGGTAATACCCGATCCATCCCTTCTAAGAGCAAAATTTTCGCTTCTGTGGGGTTAATCTGGTGGAAATCAGACCTAAGCGCACCGTGGGCAATTTCTGCGATCGCTCCTGCTAATTCTACCCCCGTCGGTCCGCCACCGACAATAACAAAAGTTAATAAAGCTTGCCGCTTTTCGCCATCGATTTCTTTCTCGGCCTTCTCGAAAGCGAGATAGATGCGACGACGCATTTCTACTGCGTCTTCAATGGTTTTTAACCCCGGAGCGTAGGGCTGCCATTGATCATTGCCAAAATAGTGATGACTGACTCCCGTGGCAATAACTAATTGATCGTAGGCGATCGGTGGGTGATCTTCCAAGATCACTTCTCCCTTGACCGGATCTATATCTATGGCATGATCGAGGAGAATATCTGTATTGTCATGACCCCGTAGGATTAAGCGCAAAGGTGAGGAGATATCGGCCGGAGATAGCGCCCCAGTAGCGACTTGATAGAGGAGGGGCTGAAAAAGATGGAAATTTCGCTTATCGATGAGGGTAACATGAACGGGGGCGTTTTTTAGGGCTTTGGCCGTGTATAAACCCGCAAATCCGCCGCCGATGATAACAACTCTTGGCTGTTTTTTAGTCATTGCTTAACAATAATTCATAAATTTTTCCCTAGTGTAGTCCGGATTGTCACAATTTAGCGGTGACAAGCGTTACCGAAAACAGTAGTCTTTACCCTAGAAAAAAATATAAATACTGGCTTTTTTGACCAACCAAGAGGGCAAAACTAAGGAAGTACAGGGAATCTCCCCAGAATTTGACCTATATATGCTCGAAAAACTTGAAAAGACCGCTACGCCGTTTTACCTAAGTTTATGACCTGGGTTAACCAGGTGGGAACTTATATTCCGCATTTCTGTTTCCGAGTACAAGCTCGGTTTACTACCACACGGATTGGTTATTCGCTCCCTTATCACAATCAAGCATAGATCAAAAAACTTGAAAGGCAGTCACCAACGTAGAAGCCCGATTTGTTCTCATCATAGCATTTTTTTTCTCAGAGGCAAGGGGGGAAGTGGGGAAGTGGGGAAGTGGGGAAGTGGGGAAGTGGGGAAGTGGGGAAGTGGGCAAACTGTCTTATCACCCTATCACCCTATCACCCCAAAACCCTATCTCCTATCTCCCGTCTCCTGAATACTGACTTCTAACACCCAACACCTGATCTTGTTGGCTCTGTGAAAGTCTGGGACTACAATAGAGAAAAGTGACAATTTTTGCCAGAGTGATTACCGAGGACTAATAAAGAATGACGGCTATCCTAGGGAAACCTGCCACGCTTAACACTCCGATTCTGCACCGTCTTGCCAATGGTTTGACGATTATTGCCGAAAGTCAACCGGTAGAAGCGGTTAATCTCAATGTTTGGCTGCAGGTCGGCTCGGCCTTAGAATCGGATCAGATCAATGGCATGGCTCATTTTCTCGAACACATGGTTTTTAAGGGAACCCCTAACTTAGACAGTGGTGAATTTGAACGGGCGATCGAATCGAGGGGAGCGGTGACTAATGCCGCTACTAGCCAAGAATACACCCATTATTACATTACCACTGCCCCGCAGGACTTCGCCCATCTGGCCCCGCTGCAGCTAGAAGTGGTTTTAGAAGCTTTAATCCCTGATGAAGCTTTTGAGCGGGAAAGACAGGTTATTTTAGAAGAAATTCGTCGTTCTCAGGATAATCCCCGTCGTCGCACTTTTTATCGCACCATGGAGACTTGTTTTCAAGTTTTACCCTATCGTCGTCCAGTGTTGGGTCCGATGGCAGTGATTGAAAATCTTACTGCTCAACAAATGCGCGATTTTCATCGGACTTGGTATCGTCCCGAATGGATGACGGTGGCGGTGGTGGGTAATTTGCCGGTAGATGATTTAATGGCTATTGTGAGGGATTCTTTAGATACTTTAGGCAGTAAGGGCAATTCTGGGCTTATTTCTCATCCTATCGCTAATCTACAGCCCGAAGCTCCTTTTAACGAGATTATCCGTCAAGAATACGAGGATGAAAATTTGCAGCAGGCCCGCTTAATCCTATTTTGGAAAGTGCCGGGGTTGAGAGACTTAGAAAAAACCTATCCTCTCGATGTTTTAGCGGCTATTCTGGGTCAGGGCAAGGTATCGCGATTATTTCAGTCTCTGCGCCAAGAAAAGGGCTTAGTTTCCCAAATAACTGCCAGTAATATGTCCCAAGCAGTGCAAGGGGTGTTTTCCGTGTCGGCCCAATTAGCCTCGGAAAATATCGAGCAAGTGGAGAGAGAGGTGGTAGCACAGATTGGACAAATTCAACAAGAAGCTGTGACAGTTTCTGAACTGGAACGAGTTAAAACCCAAGTGGCCAATCGGTTTATTTTTAGCAATGAAAGACCGAGCGATCGAGCCAACCTTTACGGTTATTATCATACTCAGCTCGGTGATTTACAACCGGCTTTTTGTTATCCCCAACACATTGAAGCTCTCACTTTAGAAGATATTCAAAATGCCTGTCAAGAGTATTTAAATCCCCACGCTTACGGTGTGGTGGTGGTAAGACCAATTCAGTAATCAGTGAACAGTAATCAGTAATCAGTGAACAGTAATCAGTAATCAGTGAAAGAGCCTAAATTTGTTGAAAATTGAAAACCTAAACCTGATAACTTAAAACTTAAAACTTAAAACTTAAACCTGATAACTGATAATTGATAATTGATAACTGATAATTGATAACTGATAACTGATAACTGATAACTGATAACTGATAACTGATAACTGATAACCTATGTGGACTCAAATTGCTCGACATATTACCCAAACCACAGAAAAACCCTTTGAAATTGAGAAAAGTCATCCCGTTAGTGGTGGCTGTATCAATCAGGGTTATGCCGTTAGTGGCAATAGTTTAATTTATTTTGTTAAGATTAACCAAGCGAATCAAGAGGCCATGTTTGCAGCCGAAGCTTTAGGATTAAAGCAAATTCACGCTACCAAGACTATCAGGGTTCCAGAGCCAATTTGTTGGGGAATTGCTGATAAGTCGAGTTATTTAGTGCTAGAGTGGCTAGAATTTGGCGGTGGCAATAGTCAAAGCTGGGAAAAAATGGGGCAAAATTTAGCTCATTTACATCAAGTTTCCCTGTCCGATCGCTTTGGTTGGCAGTGTAATAATACCATTGGTTCTACTCCCCAGATTAATACCATTAGTAACAATTGGGCGGATTTTTTCGCTTATCAGCGTATTGGCTATCAATTAAGACTTGCGAAGGAGCGCGGGGGCAATTTTCCCGACGAGGATCAAGTTATTCCCGCTATTAGCGAGATTTTGAGTCAGCATCAACCCCATCCCTCTCTCGTCCACGGTGATTTGTGGTCGGGAAATGCGGCAATTACCGTCGATGGGGAACCAGTAATTTTAGACCCTGCCACCTATTGGGGAGACCGGGAGGTAGATTTAGCCATGACGGAACTTTTTGGCGGTTTTCCGGCGGCTTTTTATCGGGGTTATAACGATGTTTTCCCCCTCGATGCCGGTTATCAAAAGCGCAAAACTCTTTACAATCTCTACCACATTCTCAATCACTTTAATTTATTTGGTGGTGGTTACGCTTCCCAGGCCAATCGGATGTTACAGGAAATTCTTTAAGGGTTTTACTTGTGAATCTTTACCAAGGATAAATTATGTCTGTTCGAGAAAATACTGTGATTAAAACTCCAGAGACAAAAGTATGGACTGATGCAGAATTTATGGCGTTACCTGACGATGGTAATAGTTACGAATTGGTCAAGGGAGAGTTAATTAACATGGGCAATTCTGGGGCTTTACACGGTTATATTGCCATTATTTTAAGTGCTGCTTTATTCGCTTTAGTAACATCTCGAAAACTAGGAGTATTATTGGACTCCAGCACTGCTTTTACTATGAAAAATGGCAATAAACGCTCTCCTAATATAGCTTTTTTTGCTAAGGAACGTCTGCAAGGATTGGAAGAATTGCCGACGGGTTTTTTAGAAGGTGGGCCAGATTTAGTGGTAGAAATTCTCTCTCCAGGGAATACAGTGGCAGAAATCGAGGACAAAATTGCCGAGTATTTTGCCAATGGTACTCGTTTGCTCTGGGTTATCAGTCCAGGTCAACACTATGTTTTAGTTTATCGTTGCGGGTACGAACCGCAGGGATTATTAACATCAGGAGATTTTTTGGAGGGGGAAGATGTGGTTCTGGGGTTCACTTTTCCCGTGGCCGATTTGTTTCAAAAACTATCTTTTTGACTCTTTCTTCTCAACAAATCGGCTAATAAATCGGCACTGTCACTAATAGCTAGATGAGAAGCTTCTTGAGCCATGGCGGCCAATTTTTCGGGATTAGACCATAAATCGAGGACTAATTCGCTTAAAAACTGAGCAGTTAACTCATTTTGACGATAAAGATAAGCGGCTTGAGCTTCGGCGAAAACTTTGGCATTATAGAACTGATGGTCTTCGGCAGCAAAAGGATAGGGAATTAAAATCGAAGGCGTACAAGTGATCGCTAATTCTGTTAAAGTGCTGGCTCCGGAGCGACTGATAGCCAGATTAGCTCTTTGCCATAATCCCGCCATATTGTCGTAAAAAGGCCAGGAAAAATAGTTAGAATGGCGTAAACTATCTGCTTCGGGGTCGTTTTCTCCCGTGAGATGCACGATATAAATACCTTTTTCTAACCATTGGGGAGCGCTTTGTCGGACAATTTGATTAAGAGCCACGGCCCCCTGAGAACCACCGGCAACGACAATTAAAAAAGCATCCTCTGGAATCGGTAAATCTAGGGACTGGGGAATGAGAAACTGCTTGCGTACTGGTGTACTAACCCAAATGCTGCGAGTGCCGGGTAAATAGCTGGCGGTTCCCTGAAAACCGAGGGCAACCGTATCGCACCAGCGACCGAGAACTTTAGTGACTTTGCCCGGTATGTAGTTAGATTCGTGTAGGATGACGGGAATATTGGCTAAACGAGCCGCTAAAATGGTGGGTCCTGCGATATAACCCCCGGTGGTAAAAACTGCCGCTATCTGACGTTTTTTGATTAAACTACGCACTTGCCAAATGGCCCGCAGTTGACCGAACAGAATCTTGAGAGTTTTTAACCCCAAACGGGATTGAAACCCCTCAATCGGGATGCTGTGCAGGGGATAGGTTTTTGGAACTAAGGACTGTTCCAGACGGTCTGGAACTCCTAACCATTCAATCTCGTAATCCGGCAAGCGCTCGGCCAGGGCCAAAGCGGGAAATAAATGACCACCAGTACCACTAGCGGCAATCAGGAGACGGGTTGGAGTGCGTGCCATAATTCGAGAGAGGGTAAATTCAGTCCTAGAATGAAATAATCTACCATAGTTATCGATCCTTACACAAACTATCACTAATGCGTAACTTGAACACGATTCCCGATAAATTTTTTCGTCAATCCCTCAATTTTTCTCTATCGTTGCTGTTAGGTTTGGGGTTAACTTTTACCCTTGCCAACAGTTTGCGGGCCGAAAAGCCAGAAACTGCTCCAGCTAATTTAAAAACCCTTATCTCCAAAATTGAAACGGCGGCTAATGAGCGAAATCTCAAGCAATTAATGGAGTTTTATAGTCCGAAATTTACTAACTCCGATGGTTTGACCTACGAAAAAACTAAAAAGGCTTTAACTCATTTTTGGGAACGTTATAACAATCTAGAATACACCACGACCCTCGAATCTTGGAGTCGTTCTGGGGACAAGTTAACGGCCAATACAATTACTAAAATTACCGGGACGGGAAAGGTGCAGGGAAGAGTGGTGGGAATGAATGCCACGATTCGTTCTCGTCAGCAATTTCAAGGGAATAAACTGGTTTATCAGGAGATTTTAAGCGAGAGGGTTGAGTTAAGCACCGGCAAAAATCCTCCCAGTATTCAAGTGAGAATTCCGGAAAGGGTGAAAGTCGGTCAAGAATTTGATTTTGATGTGATTGTTCGCCAACCTTTAGGGGATGATTTATTGGCCGGAGCGGCGATCGATGAGAAAGTAGATATTGAGCGTTATATTAATACAAAGCCTCTAGAATTGGAATTATTACAGTCCGGCGGTTTGTTTAAGCGGGTAAAAGCGCCGGCAACACCAGAAAATCGTTGGTTATCGGCGATTTTAATTCAAGGAGATGGGATTGTTGTCGTTACTCAACGGGTTAAGGTAGAAAAATAAATTTTATCTGGCGGCTTTTTTGGCATTCCCCCTCTAGAGTTACCATCTTAGCTGCCCATAAACCACTGAGTACCAGTAACTAAATAATAGGCTCCCGTCGCCATCAGTGCCACGCTACCTAAACGGATAATCGTCTCGGAATGTTGCAATAAATTCCGGCTTTGTTTGGCTAGACCAGTAAATAAACTGGCCAAGAAAATGAGAATTGTATAACCAAGAGCATAACTAACCATGGTCAGGGTGCCGAGGACTTGAGAACCAGTAGCGGCAGCGGCGGCCAAAACAGCAAAGAGGACAGGACTAGCACAGGGAGAGCTAACAAGAGCAAAAGTTAATCCGACTCCGTAGGGACCTGCTTGGGGGAGATTTAAGTTCATTTGCGGTAAAGGTAGCTTAATTACTCCCAATAACCACAGACCCATGACCGCCATAATCAAACCGACAACAATATTAATATAACCTCGGTACTCCACCATCACCGCCCCAGCAAAGGAAGAAACTAAACCAAAAAGACTTAAAATTGTCACCGCTCCTAGTACAAATAAACCTGCTTTGCTGAAGGCATCCCAACGAGATTCTATTTTCAGGGTGCCAATATAGCTGAGGTTAACGGGTAATAGTGCCAGAATACAGGGAGATATGCTGGCAATTACGCCCCCCAAAAAAGCTAAGGGCAGTAAAATTAGAGGATTGGTTGTGTCTTGTCGATCTAACCATTGCTGATAGCTATTTTCGACGATCGAGATTGCTCTTTCCAGAGGATGGCCGATAATTGGTCCGATAGTAAGGACTAAAATAAGAGCTAGAAGCCCTAAAACCAGATAAAATAATAATTTTTTCGATATTTTCGCTTTTTTGTCAGGTTTCAACCCTTCGACTGACTCCGATACTCGTCGCATAAAATTCTCCTGAAATGATCCAAAAAAATAAAATTGCCCCGGGAGTCCTTGGCGATCGCTGGTACTCCCCAAGCTGGGCAATCTTCGACTATTTTTTATTAATAGCCGAGTTCAGTACGGAGGAATAGGCAGATTTATCGGCATTATTCCGGTATTGTGCCAAAATACTACCCGTAGCGGGATCAATAATCGCAATCATGCCAGTTTGGGACTTATTGGCCTCAAAAAAACGACCTAGACCCAATTCTTGGGCTTTGCGGGCTGATTTGTCCGCTTTCGAGCGATCGCTGACATCTAAGACGATAAAATTAGCTTTACCCGCGTAATCTTTTTTAAGTTGGGAAAGAGTGGGGGCAACATTTTTACAGGCAGGACACCAACTAGCATAGATATCGACAACCACGGGTTTTCCTTGCAATTGTCGCGCTAAGGGACCGCCCACATTACCCTGTTTAGCAGCGCAGGGATTTTTCGAGGCACAGGGATCAGTGCTAGCGCAGGGATTTTTCGAGGCACAGGGATTAGCTTGGGCAATACTAAAAGTACCTTTACTGACCACTGAATCAGAATTAGTCAAGGTTTTCGCCGATGTTCCAGCTACCAGGGAAACCGTAACCGCTAAACTACTAAGACAAAGACCGAGCCATAATAACGCTGATGGTTTACGCATGAGTTAAATTTTCCAATTAAGATTAGAGATTTTTTGGTAAGTCAAGGGTATTACCCCGGAAGAATCCAGCTTGCCACCGGAGGAAACCGGTGTAGCTGACAGTTAAGATTAAATTCTAGAAACCTGAGTCTCAGATGAAGACCAGATAGATAATAGATAAAAAATCTGACTTTAACTGGCAATTGCCCTCATCCATCCAGGAGAATCGTCCTTCAATCTTTTCAGCAAAAATTCATCTACCGATCACGAAGGGATCATCTTTTCCCGAAATCTTGCTGATAAAATCAAGAAGAAACCCGATTAATTGCGGCTAAAAGACAACTTTTCGCCCTAATATGCTAATTTAAACCATTCAGATCGCAACTATGACAGGAAAAGACTGGTTGGTGGATAATCATGGGCAATGCTCGGCCTACGAAATAACCCCCGCAAAATCCGAATTATCCCATCCCTACTGGCTCTATCGCTTTTTATCCGATCTAGAAGATACCTTAACCCAGATTAGCGACGATCGCTCACGATTAGAAGCAATTCGGATTCTAGTTCGCCAACTCTTAAACAATTCGCCCTGGTTGGATATTCTTAGTTTAGAACCCAATCCCGAAACCGGTTGGGAGGTATTAACCCTCTACGATGAGCCATTTTTTCCCCTGACAGTACAACTGGTCGCTTGGTCTGTGGGTAGCACTTCCCCGATTCATAATCATGGTTGTTGGGGGGTAGTAGCTTTGTTAAAGGGACAGGAAAAAAATAGCTTCTGGCAACGTTCCCCCACCCCCGAATTACCGGATCAGATTAGAAAAGTCGGCGATCGCCTACTCGTCCCGGGTGATATTCTCTGTTTAATGCCGGCTGCTATTCACCATATAGAAGCGATCGGAGATGAGCCAACTCTGAGCTTTAACCTGTACGGTGAAACTAACTATAGTCAGCGTTTCGAGTTCGATCCCGGACAAGGTACGGCGAAAAATTTTTAAATCTCCCTATTTTTGATCACTAACCATACACCCATGAAGCTACCTCGCCTTGTCGGCATTTTTGGGCAATTTTTGCCTAGTAAACCTGTTTCTACTAGTTCGCTTCAGTTTCGCTTAACCTTAGAACTATTGACCATCTCGATTATCGGACTTGGTAGCGTAGCCATTTGGGCCGGTTGGCAAATGGAGCAGAATTTAGTCGCTGCCCATAAACAAACTCTAGAATATATCGCCAAGCGTTTTCCTGAGCAGTTGGAAATGTACGCTCAGATGGGATCTCTGACTACGGGATTAGAAAAAACCATTGAGCGAGTCTCCACTGCGGGGTTAGTCATCTGGGTTAAAAACTCCGATGGACAACTGTTGGGACAGTCTCCTAGGGTTGATGGCAATGTCACCGAGATGCGTGCGGCGGCATCCCTAACCAGAGTACCCGATGCACCCCAAATTATTCACTTTGATGGACGCGATATTGTTTTATGTGGCACTCCTCTGACTATCAAGGGTCAACTGTCGGGGAAATTGTATCTATCCCAAGATATCACGGCCGATCACCAGAAATATCAGGCGGGGTTATGGGGCTTATTTTGGCTGAGTATTCTCGTCCTATTGAGCTTAATTGTCTTAATTTCCCAACGGATCCGTCAGGCTATGTTGCCGCTGACTCGCATGAGTCAAATTGCTAGTGCCGTTTCTGCCGATGATTTAAATGGGGCGAAATTGCAACTTGAACAAGCGCCAGATGAAATTTTAGGACTAGCTACCGCTTTTAATCAGATGTTGTGGCGATTATCGGGAGCTTGGGAACAGCAACGTCAGTTTGTCGGCAATGTTTCCCATGAACTGCGTACCCCTCTAACAGTCGTGATCGGTTATTTACAAAGTCTCCAGCGACGCAGCACTAATTTAAATCCCTACCAACAGCAAGCTCTGGAAACAGCCACGTCAGAAACCGAGAGAATTATCCGGATGTTACAAGATTTGCTCGATCTCGCCCGTGCCGATAGCGGTCATCTCCATTTTCGCTCCCATCCTATTATTCTCAATACTTTGCTGACAGAAGTGGCAGCGATGAGTCAAAAAGTTAGCGATCGCAAGATGACTTTATTATTAACCAATGAAGATGTGGTAATTTGTGGCGACCAAGATCGATTACAGCAAGTTTTAATCAATTTGCTCGATAATGCGATCAAGTATTCTACCCCCGAGCAACCAGTCGATCTGATCTTAGAAAAGCAGGCTAATTCGGCTCTTATCCATGTACGCGATCGGGGAATCGGTATCTCTCTCTCCCATCAAAATCGCATTTTTGAACGGTTTTATCGGGTTGATGAGTCGATGACTCGCTCGCGAGACGGCACGGGTTTGGGTTTGGCGATCGCTAAAAGTCTAATTGAAGGAATGGAGGGTCGCATCACTCTCCGCTCTCAACCCGGTCAAGGCAGTACCTTTACTATCATTCTACCTCTCTGGCAACCGCAGTTATGAACGACCATATTCTTCTCGTAGAAGATGATCCCAAGCTCGCCGAATTTATCGCCACAGAACTTCATTTAGAAGGCTATCAAGTTACTATTGCTTCTAATGGCATGGATGGACTGAAAATCGCTAGGGATTCTTTACCAGATTTGTTAATTTTAGATTGGATGCTGCCGGTTATTTCTGGATTAGATTTATGTTTACGACTGCGAAAAACCGGGATGGAAGCACCGATTATTATTTTAACAGCTAAAGATGAAATCCCCGATCGAGTGACGGGCTTAAATGCCGGAGCCGATGATTATGTTACTAAACCTTTTAGCATGGAAGAACTCTTAGCTAGGGTGAAAGCTCGTTTACGTCGCACCCATGCCCAAGATTTAAATATATTTACTTTTGAAGATTTGACCTTGAATTGTCTTGCTCGGGAAGTGTATCGAGATAGTCAATTGATTGAATTAACGGCTAAAGAGTTTGACTTATTAGAGTTTATCTTACGTCATCCCCGGCAGGTACTCACTCGCGAGCAAATTCTTGAAACCGTTTGGGGTTACGATTTTATGGGCGATTCTAATATTATTGAAGTGTATATTCGTGCCTTACGGGTTAAGTTGGAGTCTGCTAATCCTAAACGTTTGATCCAGACAGTGCGAGGAGTAGGCTACGTTTTAAGAGATTATGCTTAATTGTGATTTATCAGAGGAACCGAGGGAGGAATTATTTAGCCCTGATTTGATCAAAAAGGCTGTAATAAATACTCTGATTAAATCTAGAGATGGGAAACATCCCTCGTCCATACTTTAAATTTTGTTAAATTTACTTGACCAAAAGACGTTGTTAGGGCAGCATCGACGGCATCTAAGCCGCGAGTCATTAAAATTCGCCCGATTCTGGGGGTGTTATGACGAGCATCAAAAGTGTACCATTGATGGTCTAAATAGACTTCAAACCAAGCACTAAAATCCATCGGTAGAGGTTGGGGAGAAATACCGATATCTCCGAGATATCCAGAGGCATAACGAGCAGGAATATTTAGGCAACGGCAAAAAGTCAAAGCTAGGTGATTAAAATCGCGACAAACCCCCGTTCTTTCCCGATAGACATCATAGGCGGTTTTCGTCACCCGCGCGTATTCGTAACCAAAACGAATGTGACTATGAACCCAATCACAAACCGCTTGTACCCTTCCCCAACCAGGGGGAGTTTGTCCGAAAAGTTCCCAGGCAGTTTCCGAAAGCAAATCTACTTCACAATAACGACTACTCATTAAGTAGGGGAAAACTTGGGTTGGTAACTCTGCTAAAGGAATTTCTTGGGCATTCCAATTAACAATATCGGGTTTCCATTCATTCTCGATAACTGCTTCATTGTGAACGCGGATCTGTCCGGCGGGTAAAATTAGACGACTGGTTCGATTACCGAAACTATCTAAAAATTCTTCTATTTTTGTTGCTGGTTGCACCCGCAAGTTTTCCGATTGTCTAACTTGATCTAAAATTGAGGGGTGTAGATAAAGTTTTAACAACATGACTAGGGGTAAAGGGGCATCAAAGCCAAATTCGTAACCAACATGGATTAACATTAGGCCTCCTATCTAGATGAAATTTTGTCAGGATTGGTAGAGATGGAACGCAAATAATCGTCAGACTGAAAAAATTTAGGCCTGACCACTTAGTTAAAAGTTTGAGGAGAAAGTAATAGTTAAGCTGAAAACCGATAAGTAGTCGTGCAAAATTAATTTCCCAGTGAAGATAGGCAAGAGGCAAGAGGCAAGAGGTGGTTAGATATATGTAATTAATTTTGCTTAGGTACTTAAGCTTGATACAGAGTTACTCTCATTGTAAACTACTTCAAATAAAAGCTTTGTAACTTTGAACACAAGCCATCAGCAGGATTAGATCTGTTAAAAAGAGTCCGAGGTGGATGGTTCCTCTAATAGACGGATTTCAATGGGGATGTAGGCCAGTTTAGCAAAAATCTTTTGTTGATAACTGACAGGCCACCATTCGTAAAGAAAAATTTCTAAAGGTCGCCAGAAGGCCACCCAACCACTAATTAATAATCCTTCTTCTAAGAAGTGAATAAATGTATCGCTGCCAAAACGACCAATTAATTCGCTGAGACTCAAACAAACAAAAAGAAAGGAGAGACCAATTATTAAAGATATGCGTCCCTGTCGCCAAATTGTGCGTAATTTTCTTTGTTCTCCCTGTTGGCGATAGTCAAAATAATTATGTAAAGCTGAGGGTAACAAATTTCGAGCATTATCCTGTTCTTTATCAGGAAGATAAAAGACTAATTTAAGGGAGGTATTGATGGGAAATTCATTCACAGAGTTAATAATATAATTTTCGGCATTATCATCTAAATCTCTATCTAAAAATGGCGAAGGATCAAGAGAATTAAAGACTTGCTGTAACTGATTAAGTTTAATTTCAATTAAGTAAGTTCCTTCCTCCTCTCGATAATAGGATTGTAATTTATTTACCAGTTTAGACATTAGTTGTTAATGTTAAGCAAATGGGGTGAACTGATACAACTAAAATCTACTACTAGAAGTTAATTAATCTTGCCTATGCAGGCTGAAGATTGAACTATCTCTGAGAATATTTTAGCTGTATCAGTCCCAGAACATTAATTTAATTTAGCGACCGAAACCGGCGTACCAAAAATAAGTGACCATGGGAATTACTGTAGCTAAAACCAGTAAAACTATCACCCAAATTGTGGCATTTTTATCGTCAGTTTCTTCTGCGGTAGTAAAGGTACTTTCGATATTAATTGTCGCTACTTCCGGCGGTCCGGGATCCGCTTCTCCAGAAAGTACCGCCGTTAGACGACGACTAGCATCGAGTAAAGCTTGATTATATTTTCCCCCATCTTTGAGGGGAACTGCCATAGTTTCCGAGAGGATACTATCGGCAATAGCATCGGTTAATAGGGTTTTTGCTTCCTCGCCAACCCGCATAGCTGTTTTATTGGTTAAAGTATCAAGGACGATGATAGTTTGATTAGTCCGATCTTCAGGATTAGGATACCATTCTCTCAGGATATCATCGGCTAAATTGTCAATTTTTTGACCGTAATCCAAGCGCCGGACTACCACCATTCTCACTTCTTGTCCGGTTTTTTCGGCGAGATTTTTCAGATCCTTATTTAATTTTCCCTCGTTAGCGGCACTAATGGCTGAAACAGGATCGACCACATAAGTGGGCGCTCCGGGGCTTAAAATAGGAAGGTCATAGACTCCCATGGCAGCAGCCGGTGACAGGGAAACACCCAAGACTACACAGCAGGAGAGAAGGAGAGAAGCTAATAATTTGAGCATATTGATTCGGTAAAATTCCTATAGAACATAATAGGGGAAAAGTTTACTGTTTTTTGATTAGGAAGACAGGAGATGGGAAGTGGGGAAGTGGGGAAGTGGGGAAGTAGGGAAGTGGGGTGATGGGGAAAATCAACTAATACCCTAAAACCCTACAACCCCAACACCCAAACTTTTTTAACTGATAACTGATAACTGATAACTGATTATGAGTGATTTTGAGGAACTAGAGTTTAAAAAACGGGAAAAACCCCTAGAAACGCAGTCCTATCGCGATAACTTGCTCTCGCGGGTGACAAGATTACTAATTTCTCAAGATGTCCACTTGGCGATCGATCATACCCTAGAACTGCTCTGTCAATTTACCCAGAGCGCTCACTGTTACATTATTCAATATTCCACCTGTCGTCAGCAGTGGAGTATGGTTTATGAATACTGTCACCCCGACTATCCGCAGGTTATCCCGATTCGGGAACAATCACAAAATCTCTCGACGGAAACCTTTCCCTGGTTTTCGGAACAATTATTAAACGGTATTCCAGTTAAACTGAACTCTTTAGACGATTTACCCGCTACTGCTATCCCTGAAAGAACTATTCTCGCTCATAGTCCTACTCCCTGTCTCTTAATCGTTCCCATGTGGGATAGTTGCGGGGTAACGGTGGGTTATCTGGGATTGGATGCAAGTGCAGAAAAGCAATGGACAGGGGAAGATGTCACCTTCGTCCGGTTGTTGGGAGAATTAATTGCGATCGCACAAAGTAGATATGAAGCGGAAAAAGAGTTAAAAGAAGCTAAAGAAGCGGCAGTTAAGGCAAATAAAGCTAAAAGTGAGTTTCTAGCTAACATGAGCCATGAATTACGCACTCCTCTTAATGCTATCTTGGGTTTTACTCGCTTAATATCCCGGGATAGCAGCATCAGCAGTGAATATCGCCAATATTTGGAAATTGTCAATCGTAGCGGGGAACATTTATTAGAGTTAATCAACGATATTCTAGAAATGTCGAAGATAGAAGCGGGAAGAACGGTTTTTAACCCCAGTAATTTCGATTTATACGCTCTTTTAGATAATATTGCCGAAATGCTCCGTCCCCAAGCGCAAGCAAAAGCTTTAAGCTTAATTTTTGATCGCAGCTCCGATCTTCCTCAATACATATGTACTGATGAAAGTAAATTGCGACAGGTGTTCATCAATCTCTTGGGTAACGGATTGAAGTTTACCGAGTCGGGAGGGGTAACTCTCCGGGGAAAAGTAGGGGAGAAAAGAGGAGATTACCAGCGATTGCTCTGGGAAATTGAAGACACAGGCGCAGGAATCGCCCCAGAGGAGATTTATAAGCTATTTCAACCCTTTAACCAAACGGAAACGGGACGAAAATCCCAACAGGGGACAGGATTGGGTTTACCTATCAGTAAAAAATTTGTTGAGTTGATGGGAGGTGCGATCGGGGTTAGTAGTATTCTGGGTCAAGGAAGTGTTTTTAGTTTTGATATTCAGGTGGGTTTAGTGGGGGAAAATGAGATTAAAACCGAAACCAATAGGGCAAAAGTGATCGCTTTAGAGGAAAATCAGCCTAAATATCGCATATTAGTGGTCGATGATCGACCAGAAAGCCGTTTACTGTTGCTGAAACTCCTGACTACCCTAGGATTATCCGTGCAAGAAGCTGCTAATGGACAAGAAGCGATCGCAATTTGGCAAGCATGGCAACCTCATCTTATCTGGATGGACATGAGAATGCCAGTGAAAGACGGTTACGAAGCAACCAGGGAAATTCGGCAGTTAGAGGCTGATAATCGCGGAAAAACGGTAATAATTGCCCTAACTGCCAGTGCTTTTGAAGAGGATCGCGCCTTGGTTATTGCCGCCGGTTGTGATGATTTCGTGCGTAAACCTTTCCGAGAGGAAGTTATTTGGCAAAAAATGGGCGAATATTTAGGATTAAAATATATTTATGCTGATAATGAGCCAAATCAGCCCAATTATTCGCCAGTTTTCCTCGATTCCCTGCAATCCCTATTAAAATTAATCAGTCCCGACTGGATTGGACAATTGCAACAAGCGGCGCGAGAATGTGATGATGAAAAAATTATCGCCCTAACCGCAGAAATTCCCCCCGATTATGCTATCCTTACCCAAGGTTTACAACAGTTAGCCAGAGAATTTTCCTTTGATGCGATCGAAAACATAATTAAAGATTTAAACATATCTTAAGAGAGTATTTTATCCATACCTCAAAAACGTGATATTCTAAAGGCATAAATCCCTAAATATGGCAATTTTAAAGGATGAAACTGTTAAAAATGCTCATCGGTACTTGGTTAATACTACCGATTTTTTCTGTTAATGCTCAAGTTCCCTCGCTGCCCCCAATTAAGCAAAATTCCCCCAATCTTGATGATCTACCGAATAATCCCACCCAGCAGAGAAATTGGGTTTGTAACCAAGGAGATCAACGCATTGCCGTGGCTGCCAAAGAAGTGCAAGGTTGGAAAGAATTAATTGAAAAACAAGGTTGGCAATGTAATGAAGGAAATACCGATATACCCGATCAAACTCTCAGCTTTTCCTGTGAACCAGAACAAACCATCGGCATCTTGACAGTTTACTGGTTAAATGGTAGTAATGGTCAACAACAATTAAGCCAATGGCGGGATAAATTAGCGGCACAACAGGGTATGGTTTGTACCATTAATAACGTGCAGTTATTCGATACTCAAGAAAATATACCCAACCCATCACAACCATGATTAAATTAGCAGTTTTGCCTCAATCTATCCTCCTGGGTATCGGTTTACTATTAAGCAATTCTCTGCCCTTACTTGCCCAATCTACACCCCTGAGCGTCGATAATTTAAGAAACACCGTCTATAACATTCCCAATCGGGGTTCCGTAATTGTCAGCGATGGTATTTTTCAATCCAATGAAGGACCAATTTTAGGAGTACAAGTCAGTCGAGAAGCCTTGATGGGGGACTATAATAATGATCAAAGGACTGATGGTATTGTCGTATTAAGAGTGATTACTAGAGAGCAACAGCAATTACATTATTTAGCCCTAGTGATTGATAATAATGGTACTGCCACTAACACCGATACTGTCCTGTTAGCCGATCGAGTAATTGTCGATAATCTGAGTGCTAAAGATGGTATGATCACCGTCAACATGAGAAGATTTCTCCCCCGGGATCCTTCCTGTTGTCCATCGGGAGTTATCACCCAACAATTTGCGATTAATCCTAGTATTAATCAATTGACTTTACTGAGTACCAACGAAAGTCAACCCACCACCCCCAATGTGCAGTTAGTACCTACTTCCCCCCTGAGAATTAATAATAGTAATCTCCCCTTTCAACCTCCTGCTGGGGCCATCCAAATCCGCTTTTAACCTTATTTTTGGTGCGTTACGCTTCCCTAACGCACCCTACCTTTTTACTTAACAAGAAATGGCCTACAAATATCCCATCCAACGCTGGTATATTGCCGCAACTAATCCCGAAAAAATCGAGGGGTTAGCGCGGGAAATGGGATTATCATCCTTATTAGCAACTATCTTAATTAATCGCGGTATTGATACCCCCGAATTAGCTAAAACTTATATAGATCCTGAAGCGGATATCCTACCCTCTCCCCTGGGAGAATTTCCCGACTTAGAAAAAAGTGTCAATTTATTAGTAAAAGCGATCGCTAGAGGCGATAAAATTGCTATCTGTGGGGACTACGATGCCGATGGCATGACCAGTACATCTTTACTGCTAAGAGCCTTGAGACATCTCGGTGCTAGGGTAAATCATGCCATACCTAGTCGCATGAAAGAGGGATACGGAATTAATCAGCGCATTGTCGAAGAATTTGCCGAATCGGGAGTCGGATTGATTCTCACCGTTGATAATGGTATTTCCGCTCACGAACCGATCGCCCTAGCGATAGAATTAGGATTAAAAGTTATTATCACCGATCATCACGATCTGCCGCCAATTTTACCAAATGCCTCCGCTATTCTCAACCCAAAATTATTAACCCCGAACTCTCCCTATCAGGGATTAGCGGGGGTGGGAGTCGCCTATATTTTAGCGGTGACAACTGCCCAAAAAATGGGTAAATTACAGGGATTAACCGAGTCATTATTATCATTATTTACCCTAGGCACTATAGCAGATTTAGCTCCATTAATTGGGGTAAATCGTCGCTGGTTAAAACGGGGTTTAAGAAAATTACCCAAATCCCAATTAGTTGGGATTCAATCCCTCATGCAAATAGCGGGAATTAGCGAGGAACAAAAGCAATTACAACCGGATGATATTGGCTTTAAATTGGGGCCGAGAATTAATGCCATTGGCAGAATTGGCGATCCCCAGATAGTTATTGAATTATTAACCACCGATGATGCGGGAATTGCCTTAGAAAGAGCGATGCAGTGCGAACAAATTAATCGTACCCGTCAAGAATTGTGCGAAAAAATTGAAGAAGAAGCGATTAAATTAGTAGAAGAAACGCCGATTCTTTGGCAAAAAGATCGAGTTTTGGTATTAGTCGAAAAAGATTGGCATCATGGGGTAATTGGTATTGTGGCCTCCCGTTTGGTGGAACGCTACGGAGTGCCAGTTTTTATCGGTACTTACGAGGAAGAAGATGCGGGTAAAATTCGCGGATCTGCCAGAGGAATTGAAGAATTTCACGTTTTTGAAGCCCTGCAATTTTGCCAAGATTTACTAGGAAAATTTGGCGGTCATAAAATGGCGGGGGGTTTTAGTTTACCCACAGCTAATTTACTAGCATTTAAACAAAGATTAAGTCAATTTTCTCACAAAATTTTACAAATAGAACAATTAAAACCTTTAATTAAAATTGATACTATCATCGATTTTAAACAAATTACTCTAGAACTTTTTCAACAAATTGATAGTTTGCAACCCTGGGGAATTGGCAATGAATTACCCGTTTTTTCGACTCCTAACGTGCGCGTAGTGGAACAGAAAACTATCGGAAAAAATCATTTAAAATTATTGCTGGCTCAAAGGGATGATACCAGAATTAAAGCCCTAGCATGGCGTTGGGGCGAATATTGTCCTTTACCAACTCGTTTAGATATTGCCTATAAACTTAAAGAAAATACTTGGAATGGTAATACAACCATAGAAATTGAATTAGTGGGAGTGCGATTACCCCAAGAAAATGATAATATTAAAAAAGCAATTTTTATGCACGCCGATAAAATGTATCAATGTAGTTTTTGGGGTGATTTAAACGAGATTCGCATCAAAAATGAACAGGGCGATATTTTAGTCGTGCAGAAAGGGCAGCGCATTGGTTTATTAGGCAAAAATCGGCAACAAGCTAGAGAAGTCAACGTGACTGAACCCCGTTTTTATACTTTAATTAAAGTTGCCATCAAAGCTTTGGCTATCTAGCAAAACCTCCAAAAAAAGCGCCTTGACAATGAACCAAACCATAGTGATCAAAATCGGTACTTCCAGTTTGACCGATAATGAAACCGGTCAATTATCCCTCTCCACGATCGCCGCTTTAGTGGAAGTCCTCACCCGGTTGCGCGCTGCCGGTCATCGGGTGGTATTAGTATCTTCCGGGGCCGTTGGGGTGGGCTGCCGTCGTCTGGGAATACAGGAAAGACCGAAAAAAATCGCCCTCAAACAAGCGATCGCCGCCGTCGGTCAAGGTCGTCTGATGCGGATCTATGATGACCTCTTTACCAGTCTTGGTCAACCGATCGCCCAAATTTTGCTGACCCGTCCCGAATTGATGGAACGCACCTGTTATGTCAACGCCTATAATACCTTTCAGGCTTTGTTTGAATTAGGGGTAATTGCCATTGTCAACGAAAATGATACGGTGGCGATCGATGAGTTAAAATTCGGCGATAATGACACTTTATCAGCCCTTGTGGCCAGTTTAATCGAGGCTGACTGGTTATTTATCCTCACCGATGTGGATCGCCTCTACAGTGCCGATCCGCGGCTATTTCCCGAAGCGGCGGCTATTGCCCGAGTTAGTCCCGCGGAATTAGCGCAACTATCGATCAATGCCGGTAGTAGTGGCAGTCAGTGGGGGACCGGGGGTATGGCGACTAAATTGGCCGCGGCCAGGATTGCCACCAGCGCCGGGGTAGAAATGGCGATTACTAGGGGAGGGCAGCCCAGCAATATCTTAAAAATTATGGCAGGAGAGGCGATCGGAACCCGTTTTGAGGCCCAAAAACGCAGTGATAACGCCCGCAAACGCTGGATCGCCTACGGACTAATGCCCATGGGTAAAATCTATCTCGATGGGGGGGCGATTCAAGCCATTTGTCAGGGGGGAAAATCTCTCCTCGCGGCCGGTATTACCAAAGTGGAGGGGGAATTTAGCGCCTCGGAATCGGTGCAATTGTGCGATCGAGAAGGCCGGGAAGTGGCCCGGGGAATTGTTAATTATAGTAGTGAGGAGATCGATCGAGTTAAAGGTCAACATTCCGAGCGTATTACCAGTTTATTAGGTTATATGGCTGCAGAAACCATCATTCATCGGGATAATCTCGTCATTTTGAGTGCCTCGTCCACTACCTCGACAAATAAGGGATAATTCCGCCACCCAGAGGCGGTCCAGCCAATGCCTTAAATGTAAAGAAATGTCTCAAAAAAACAACAAATTGTTAGACAAGCAAGGGAGTTAGACTAGGGATGTCCCCCGAAGTTCAACCCTGTGAGATTATAAATAAAGCGAAACTCAAAAATGTCTTTATTGCTGTTGGGAGAAACTTAATAATGCGAGACGCGGTAACTAGCCTGATTAGAAAATACGATGTCACCGGACGTTATCTCGATCGAGATGCGATCGATAATCTTAAACAATATTTTGCCTCGGGAACTGCCCGTCTAGCTGCCGCCACCCTGATTAACGCTAATTCGGCGGCGCTCGTGCGTGGGGCGGCGATTCGTCTATTTGAAGAAGTTCCCGAATTGATCCGCGCCGGGGGTAATGCCTACACCACCCGTCGTTATTCTGCCTGTCTGCGGGATATGGATTACTATCTCCGCTATGCCAGTTATGCGCTGGTGGCTGCCGATACTAATGTTCTAGATGAGCGGGTACTGCAAGGACTGCGGGAAACCTATAATTCCCTCGGTGTCCCCATCGGTCCGACGGTGCGCGGTATCCAAATCATGAGCGAAATGATTCAAACCATGGCTACTGAGGCGGGTATTGCCGACACCTCTTTGATCGCCGAACCCTTTGATCATCTCACTCGTGAATTAAGCGAAGTCTCTATTTAAATTCAGTTATCAGTTATCGCTTATCAGTTTTGTTCGTTCAATCAATGAGTTGATTTTTTGCTTGCTAGAATTGAGTAAAGTCTTCCGTTGCTACGGTCAGATGACTGAGTTTCTTAGTGGATTCTTTTCATGAACAGCGAACAGTTATTGCTATCGAGATGGCGTGATTTGCCGCCAGACAAACAGAGAGAGGTCTTAGATTTTACCGAATTTCTAGCCACACGTCTCTTGTCGTCGCCAGAATCAGAAGCTAGTCCGAACTTGTCCGCATCGCCAGAAAACTCTCAAACTCCCGATCGTCGCTGCCAGTCGATTCCCGCTTTGATCGAGGCAGTCAAACAACGCTATCGGGAATTACCCGATGATGTGAAATGGCTAGACAGTACGGTATTGATTCGCCAAGAGCGAGACGGGCGATGACAAATGCTTTTAGATGCGTTGTCGATGCCAGCGTTGCCATTAAACAGTTTATTCGCGATCCCCTTTCTGAAAAAACGATCGAATTATTTGCCCTTCTCGTCGAACCAGAAACGGAATTTTTGGTTCCTGATCTGTTTTACATTGAAATGGCAAACATTCTCTGGAAATATTTGCGGGCAGGACAATTGACTGCAAGGCAAGTTCAAGAGGCCTTGACCTTTCTAGAAGGTTATCCCCTGTGGGTTTTTTCTACTGTCCCTCTCATGAGAGAAGCTGTGAATCTCGGCATCGCCTATAATCTGACCGCCTACGATGGCTCTTATGTCGCCCTTGCCAAGCGGCTAGACGCACCCTTGTTGACCTTGGATCGGAAGTTATTCGAGGCTTTGGCTACCAGTTCCCTTGCCGTTTTTTGGTTCGACGATTTCCCTATCCCCTAAAACAACACTATTAACTCGCCGCCGGCGATCGAGCCATTGTTGTAAAATAATCGCCGCCGCTTCCCGATCGATCGCTCCCTTATCCCAAGAGGAAAACTGTTTTTTAGCTTTTAAGAATTCTTCCGCCTCCAGGGACGTGCAACGCTCATCCATGTATTCCAGGGGCAAATCCAAGGCGATGGCTAGTTTCTGGGCGTATTTTTGCACCTGTTGGGCCTGAAATCCTAACTCTCCGGCCATGGTATAGGGCAGTCCCGCCACCAAAATCTTAATATTTCTTTCCTTGACAATCGCCTCAAACTGTGCTATATCGGCAACAAAGGAAGAACGGATAATCGTGGTCAAACCGGTGGCAATTAAACCAGTGCCGTCACATCCTGCCACTCCCACCCGTTTTTTGCCGATATCTAAGCCCAAGGCGGCGACCCTTTCCATCACACTGGATGCCCCTGATCCGGGGGTTCCGAGGGGGGTTTAACTGGGGGAAGTTCTCCCGGACTGTCGAGGGAGTCTAGGGGGGGATTATTGGGCCATTTTAACCAAGACATCCGACTAGGGATCGGAGTTCGCGGCACCGGTTGTAAACCCTGCAGCATTTCTGCTAGGGCGGAATTTTCCGGCTTAGTTTCGCGGATTTTGTGCCATACCGAGCGCGACATCATCAGGGTGTGGGAACTGCGGATCGCTCCCAATTGTTCCAGATATTCCCGTCTTTCGTGCTGATAATCAGCCGATATCAACTCTAACGATCGAGGGGCATACTTGCGAGTGATCTGGGCCATCTGGATTAATAACTTAGGATAGAGCCAAGTGTAGGCGGGATGGACAATTAATTTCGCTTGATGGGGTCGCTCATCCCGATTAGATAGAATTAATTCAAAATAACCGATCGCCGCTTTTCGTTGTGGTTCAAAAACGTAACCGCGACTAATTTGCGGACCGCCGCACCAACTTTGACAGCGACCGAACAAACTATCAACTAAACTGATTTTAAAATCCTGGATATGGCGATCAAATACCTGACGCAATAACGGTGGCATAGACACACAATCTAACTGATAAAGTAATTGAGCGTCAGCATTGCTCACGGGCAGTAAATTCGGTAAATCTGCCTCTTGTTTGCTCAATTCCTGTAATAATTGCGGCGGTAAAGACCAATAGGTTAATTCTGCCAAAGGCTGAAAACCGTGTTGCCGAAAAAGTGCCAAACTGTCCTTTTGATTGATATTAACCTCTAACACCCAGGTGCGTGCTTCCCAAACCGTTTCTAGACAATAACGCAGTAATTGCGCCCCGATGCCCTTGGGTTCGCCTAAAGACTCCTCCGGATGCACCCGCACCTGTTCCACCCGCCAAGTGCTGCGACTACTATTAAAAGGGGTGACTTGGATTGCGCCGCGAATTTTTCCCTCTTCTCCCCGATTGGCCAGGGACTCGGCCACATAGACGTGAAAACGGTGTTGGAGAGGATTGGGAAAAAAACTGAGAATTTTAAACAACCCAAACCAAGGCCGCACCTGCTGCACCTGAGTGCGAAAATTTTGGGCGCGACGATCAATATCCTCATCGAAGTCATCCAGGGTTAAAGCTTCAATGTCTTCCAAATCCCGATACTGTACGGGACGGATTGGGCGATCGCTAAAATCGTCCCCTTGGGGAACAGGAGAAGTGGTCATGGCTCTGGGGTAAATATCGTCTATGCACCTATCTTACCGAAAAATTGGGTTGAAAGCAGCAATTCTCAGTTTTAGACACAGCAAGCCTTTTAGGGATTTAAAGAACATTTTAAAGGGGAATTTTTGGGGCAACTTTGAGTGTACTATCACGTCAAAAGCCTGAAGACTTGTAAAATGACATTCGCCATCCCATTGAATTTTACCCCGTATTATGGGAACTAACTCCCAAAAGTATTGCTACAGGGCAAATTTAGAATTGCTGGGGTTTTTTGGGCTAAATTTCCAATCATGACCATTCGATGCTACAATAACGGACGGTTAATCAGTCCGAATTTGCAGTAAAAGTCTTTGAGTCAATCTGTAGATACCACTAACACCCTAGACACTCTAGCTCAAGAACTAGCCGCCATTCAGCAGACCGGTTCTAAGCGCGTCGCCTTATTGGGTTCCCGTCACGTTCCCATCACACACCAGCAATTGATCGAAATGATGGCCTATGCCCTCGTGCTGGCGGGCAATCGGATTATGACCTCCGGGGCGACGGGAACCAATTCCGCCGTCATTAAGGGGGCAATGCGGGCAGATCCTAATCTGTTAACCGTGATCTTACCCCAAAGTCTCGATCGCCAACCCTTGGAATCCCAAGAACAACTTCAGCAGGTTATCCATCTGGTGGAATGTCCCGAAAATGACCATCTATCCCTAGGGGAAGCCAGCAGCCTCTGTAATCGGGAGATTATCAATCGTTGTCAACAGTTAATCTGTTTTGCTTTCCACGACAGTCAAACCCTTTTGCAAACCTGCGCGGAAGCGGAAGATCAACGCAAGCTAGTTACCCTATTTTATTTTGACTAAATTCAGCGATGAATCTCTCCGTCAGTGCCATTCTTCTCTATTCGATAGTGGCTGCCGCTATCTCTGTCTATCTACCTTTTCTGCTGGTGGCCTACGCTAGAGCTAAGGTGGGTTACAATACCTCCGCTCCCCGGGCAATGTTCGATCAACTCCCGTACTACGCCAAACGAGCAACTTGGGCCCATCAAAATGGTTTTGAAACCTTTATGATCTATAGTGCCGCCGCTCTCATGGCCTACGTCACAGGAGTCTCCTCACCCCTGGCTGCTAACTGCGCAATCGCTTTTGTAGTCCTCCGGCTTTTATTTTCCCTTTTTTATATCATTAATATCCCGATCGCTCGTTCCCTGATGTTCGGTCTTGGTTCTCTGTGTACTTATACTCTCTTTGGGTTGAGTTTAATCAAGATTCAGTAGAATTCCCGAAACCCGATGCAGGAGAGTGGAAAAACCCTATAGTTCGGGAGCGGTAAAGAATTTGCCTAACCCGAACTAAGGTTAATTTTGTTACTGATAAACCGGTAATTTGGGATTATCCACTGATAACAAACCGGTTAAAAGTGAGGCGGGTTTTTGACTATAGGGCCAGGCAAAAGCATGGCGAAAAGCCGCATCTTGACAAGCTTGTAATTGTCGAAAGTCGATCACGTCTAGGGTGAGTAAATTCTCGTACTCGAAGGGGAGCCGGACATTGTGTAAACCAGCATTATCGGTACAGATAGCAATATCAACCCCCGCTTCAAAACAGCGATCGAAGACTATCTTTAATTGCGATAAACTTTCGAGGGTGCCAGTTTTTAAATAGGTGGTGGGACAGACTTCTAAACATTGATGATGACGGGCAACTTCTGGCAGCAATTCTGGGTATTGTAGGGGAATTTGAATACCGTGACCGATTCTTTGCAGATAGGGTAGTAATTGGGGATAACAACCGTTCCTTGTTTCGTAAAGATGGCCGGTGGTATTTAAACCGTTTTCCCTAGCATAACTGTATAAACCAGCAAATTCCTCTAGTCGAGTTTGGTAGTAGGAATCGCCCCCGGCAATATCGATCGCACAGACGTATTCTCTCATCTCTAGGGCTAGATCAACGATCGCTTTGTTGACTTCGTAGGGAAGTCGCGAGTGCATACAGAGAATTTGACTGGTAATAATCGGATATTCGCTCATTTTCGAGGCTTGACCAACGATTTCGACAATCGATCGCATTTGCTCGATTCGCTCTGTTTGGTTCAAATGTTCGTCGGTGCGATAGTAGGGAGTATAGCGCAATTCTAAATAGGCCAGATTCTCGAAGATGTAAGCACCGCGAATCAGACGATAGATAAAATAGGGCAAAGTTTGCGCGGTTTGGACACTTTCGACGAGGGTGTGTAATTCTAAATATTCATCTAAACTATTGCGTTCGCGGGTGTAAAATTCCTCAAAAGCGTGATATTCTGGGAATTTATCCGCTAAATCTTGCTCATGTCTGTGAAAGTAGCGCCAGAGAACTCTTGGTACTACCGATCCCCCTAAATGCCGATGCAAATCCGCGTATAAAGCCACAACTCCGCTGCTCCTTAGTCTCTCAAATGTTCCTTAAATATAACGAAGTTTTACAATTGTTTGACAATCGTTCCCAAATAGTATCAGTACCTAGTTGGTGAACAGTGTGGGAATTATGAATTATGAATTATGAATTATGAATTAGGCTCTTCGGGACTTGGTATGGTTCGATATGGGAGCATAAATCGACTAAATCCTTATCTGGCAAGAGACTTAATTGATTAGTTCGCTCTAGATCAAAAATAATTGACAAAAATCACTAAATGCTTTTCTATATAAGGGTTCCATCCCTTATAACCCCTGTCCATTGCATAACAGAAACCGAAGAACCATGAATTATACTAAATCTGGTTATTAAAAACTGATTATTTATTCCCCTTTGGGCTCTTCTAGGTTCTGTGTGATGAGTTTAACTTACATTATGATCGATCTTTGTGTCCTTTGTGTCTTTGTGGTTCGTTCCACCCCCTCGCTAGGAGGAATGTATCTTAGAATACACTTTACCCACCAAATCCAAGAGAGCCGAAATGGGAGCAGGGGAGATGGGAAAAAAGCTGATAACTGATCAGTGATCACTGGTAACTGCTCACTGATTTGATAGCATGGAGGAAAACCTCTGGAGGGTAAAGCGGTATGAGTGACCATAAAGATTCTTCTTCCATGCGCTATTTTCTGGCAGGGTTAAAACCTTTTGCCCGACCTTTATTTTGGCTGCCGTTAGGAATACTTTCCTTGGCCCTAATTACTTTCTCGGCATATCAACGGAATCCTGAATCGTTGAGTCCGGTATCGGATAGCCCTGGAGTGTCCTTGGAGGAATGGGAAATCCAAGCCGACCGGATTAACGATCCTCCTTCCCCCGCTGCTGTACCACTGCCGGCTACTACTAATAATAATACTGCTACCTCGAACAAACCAACCTCGACGCAGACTTTTGAGCCTTCAAATACTAATCCCAATAACAACAAGAAACCTTCGTTATTCGCACCGTTAGTGCCACCGACTAAGCAAAATCAGACACCGAAGGCTAGTAAAAGTCTGCAACCGATTCAAGTCCGCCCGATTAGTGGCGACACTAGCAATTATCCTTTACAAAGGGAAATCGGGAATCCCTATCTCAACTCCAAGAGCAACCCGAGTCAAGTCAACCCCCAGGGAAATCCTTCCCCTGATCAACAAAATGTTCCGCCCGTACCCTCTTGGAATAATGCCAACCCTAACCCGGTTTCTAGCTCTAGCAACCAATCCAACTATTATCAACCCCCCGTATATCAGGCTCCCGTCTATGGTAATCAACCTAACGTCACTGGTTATCCCAATCAGGGAATAACACCCAACAATAATGGCACCCCCAATCAAGTTCCCCCTCAAACTACTAACCGAGGCTTCACCATTCAACCACCTATTAATACGAGGTCTTCTGGTTACTAGAGGAACTTAGATTTGAGCTTGCAGGAAGTCTAATAAAATCGGATTAACTATTTCTGGAGCCTCATCCTGGGGACAGTGGCCTAAACCAGCTAAGGGGATAAACTGTTTTACCGTCGGGAATCGTGCTAATTCTTGGCCTAGGGACAAGGGTTCCCAGGGATCTTCGCTACCCCAAAGCAGAATAGCTGGACAGGGGAGAATCGGCAGTAGGTCTTCTGGCAGTGGGCCGCCAGAATAACCAGTAAAAGCGAGGAAAACTTCGATCGCTCCTGGATCTCTGGCGGGTTTTAAGATTATTTCTACTAATTCCTCTGTTACTGCTTCGGAGCGCCGATAAGCTTGCAGGAGAATTTTACGCACTGTCTGGGGTTTAGCGATCTGTTGGAAGAAAAAAGCCCCAATTGACTTATTTTTGAGAATTATTTGGGCAAAATCCGCACCTAAACGACGATACCAGGGTAATTCCCCCCGTTTTCTTTCGTGCAGTAGTCTGAGGGAACAATTAATCGCCGCCACCCCAAGGACAAAATCGGGATAATCGACGGCAGCCTGCATAATGGCCACACAACCGATGGAATTACCCGCCAAAAAAGCAGGTTCTCCCACCACTTCCCGACAAAAATCGGCAATTTGCGCCCCCCAAGTCTCGAAAGTGTAATCGATCTGGTTTTTTGGTTCGGGTTTGTCGGAACCGCCAAAACCAATTAAGTCTAGGGCAAAACAGCGACATTTTTCGCCTAAAACGGGGATATTTTTCCGCCAATGTCCCCAAGATGCCCCAAATCCATGCACAAGTACGATCGCTGGACCTGTCTCCCCCGCACTTTGATAGGTGATTTTGAAACCCCGCCAATGCCAGATTTTCGGTTGTGTCTCTAATTCTAGGATTTGCTGCATACTTTGTTGTACCTGTACGGTATTTGTTGCTTTTCTTAATATATACTGTCAGGTCAAGTGACGGCTAGGAGAAGGGAAGGTCATCTGGGAAGGCAATGCTTGCAGCCAAAATGTAACTACTGATACTAAATCCGTTGAGTATAGGTAACATATCAGGATAGGCACTCATGCAAGAGGCAAGAGGCAAAAGGGGGAATAAATAATCAGTTTTTAATAACTGGATTTAGTATGATATAAATTAACGGAAGTTCTAGTAAATCTCGCTGATAAATGCTAGTAACAAAGAAACGTGCAGCATTTTCTCGATGCTGATTTAGTCGTTGAATTTGAGACTGTAAGGGGGTAAAATAACGATGATAAACATAAGTGTCTTTTTCTTGCCAATTAAGGTGTTGATAATGAGTATCATAAGCTAGTTTGTTAGCTTCTTCTGTGAGATTAATCAGACAGAAATCCACTTTATTTAAAAGATTAATAAGTGAAAAACTTGAGAGCATTCCCTATTCCTAATTCCTATTCCTAGAACCATCAAAGTTATATATAACATTTCCCAATTTTATGAGGTATAGTCAATTAGTTGAAAAAACAGTTCTGTATAGCTTTTACTTCCGACTTCCGACCTCATAGTTCTGACTTCTGCTATAATGATTTTAACTATTTTCAAATAGCTTAATCTTATGACTTCCTATCAAACTCAGATAACCCTTGATAACTCTCAGCAAATCCTTCTCTCTAATTTATCCTTCAAAGAAGGAACAAAGCTGAACATTAATATTGAGGTCGTCGAAGAAGATATAGCTGGATCTTCTCCCGATTTTGAAACGCTTTTAGAAAATACTCAAGGAATATGGACAAAAGGAGATGGGTTAGAATATCAACAGAAAATTCGAGAGGAATGGTCATGAAAAAACTGATAGATTCTTGTATTCTAATTGACCATTTTAACGGAGTTTCAGCAGCAACCAGCTATCTTAAAAAACATAAAAACGATGCTTGTATTTCTATCATTACTAAAGCAGAAGTCTTGATTGGATTTGAGGATGAAACCACCTTTCATCAAGCTCAACAGGTTTTATCCTACTTTCACCTAATAGAATTAGATCAAACTATCATCGATTTAGTTATCCAACTTCGTCGTGAACAAATCAGGAAAAAGTTGAACAAACTCCCCCATCAAAAGATCATACAATGGAAATTACCCGATGCAATTCAAGCAGCGATCGCCTTTCATTATAACCTTAAATTAGTCCCTCACAATACTAAAGATTTCGACTTAACTCAATATCCCTTTGTTGAAGTCCCCTATACAGTTTAACCTAGTTTTTAGGATATAGCGTTTCCTGTTCGCAAGAGGTACATTGTCGATGGTGAAAAGCTTAATTAGCAAAGGTTTAACTGTGCCACACAGGTGTGAGAAACGCTATAGTAAAGTATCGTTCTAACATTAACTCATTTTGTGTCATGACTTGATCCTCATTAACTTTCTTTAGTCTATCCCATTTATCGAAGTTAAATGCGATCGCTGATCCAGCTTCGCCTAAATTTTATCTCAACTATAATAAAATTGTATTATTTAACCGCTCCCCTGCATAACTTCCCCCCTATCCTCAGCCTTAGAAATTGCCATTCGTTTGATTGCATGGACGATTTTAGGAGCCATTGTCGCTTTAGGTATTTCTTATTTTATTCCCAATTTACAAAGATTTAGAGCTTTTTTAGGCGGTAGCTTAGGGGGGAGTTTAGCGTCAATTGGATTTCTCCTCATGTCTTTAATATTAACTCAATTTATTCCCATAGAAACCAGTTTAGCAGATCGGTTAGGACGTTTAATTGGTGCATTTATTTTAGGGTTTTGTATCGGTTTGATGATCTTTTGGGAGGAGGAACGTCAATTACAAAAAAGTACATATTTATTAATTCAGTGGAATGACCAAGAAAGTCCTAAAATCCTTTTAGGATAAATTCCTATTTGGTTAGGTTCTTCTCTCGATGCTCAAATTGCTTTAAGTAAGACTAAATATCCCGATCAATTTGCTAAAATTTTTAAAGCAGAAAATCAAGTATTTTTTGAGTTTCATTCTGATTATGCTCAAGCAAAAGGGATTAAAATTACTCAACAGTAATGGTCATCAAGTCAGTCTCGAACTTTTGACGGAATTACACTGACAATTGTTGATGAAACCAGATAAATTTACTGCTAGTGAGTAGTCATAAATAAAGTATCAAATAGCTTCGATTTTTTAGAGAAATATGGACTGTTTATTACTAATCTATAAATCCTTTATTGAAAGTTATCATTAAGTCTTTCAATAGGATTAGTTTCGCCAGTTTTTTCCCTACCGCTCGATGACCTTTAATACTAAATCCTGTGGTGAAAAGGTGATAAAAATCAATCATAAGTTAGCCAATGATAGTTAGTCAAATTTTTAACTTCATTAGTTATTGTTTCGAGATACTGACAACGAGTGATCAGAATTTCTGACCTTTCTTTAATCATTTCAAAATACTCATTAACCAGAGGCTCATCTTAAGCCGCATTATTCATGAGAGTAAAGCAGAAAAAAGAGGACAAAAAACTCTATAATATTAGGGACAGTAAGAGTTAAAATTTTCTTTGATCATGACTGAGTTTTCTTCTCAACTTCCCCTAAATTTTTTTACCAAAAAAACTTTGGTTCTTCGGTTTGTCTTATGCAATGGACGGGGGTTATAAGGGATGGAACCCTTATAGAGAAAGACATTGGGCGATTTTTGTCAATTGTTTTTTATCTAAAGCGAACTAATCAATTAAATCCCTTACCAGATAAAGATTTTGTCGATTTATGCCCCCCTATCGAACCATAACAAGTAACGAAGAGCCAAAACTTTAGAAGCCAAGTTATACTAAATCTGGTTATTAAAAACTGATTATTTATTCCCTTTTGCCTCTTGCATGAGTGCCTCTCCTCATAACTAGCCTGTACTCAACGGATTTAGTATTATCTCGCCTTGATTTGAGTTCAGATGTGGGGGTACTTCTGGTTAGACAAGCAGAAGAACAACTGAAAATTTGTGAAGGATTAGCAGATTGTTTGGAGGATAATCGAGAGCCGTGTAAAGTCAAACATTCTCCAAATCAGTTAATTAGTCAACGAGTCTATCAATTCGATCGAACTCACCGCTCTTTGCCAACGTTTTTTCCAGTGGCTAGTCGGTTCTAAGTCACAGAGAGCCTGTTCGGTGCGACGACGTTGTATAATCACTTCGGCTCGGTCCGTCAAAGTCGCATCTCGATAGGGAATAGCGGCCTTAGTTTGCAGATGTTCCCGTTCCTGTGCTGATAGAGATGGGGGTAAGGACAAAAAACTGGCTATTGTCCCTGGCGATCGCCGTCCGACGCTATCGGTGGCTCCAATCTGCAATCCCGCTAATTGTAAAGCCTTTCGCACCGAGGCGGCACAGGAATAGGTAACTAAATAACCCGTCGGACTCAGACATTTCGCCACTAAAGCTAAAAACTCCACCGTCCACAGTTGCGGACATTTACCTGGGGAAAAGGGATCAAGAAAAATCGCCTCCGCTTGAAAACCCGCGTCAATCACCTTGGTTATCGTTTGTCGCGCATCCCCGATTAACAGTGTAGCCGTGAGATTAGGCAGGTCTAGCCGGTGATTATGGGCAAAATCACTTAAATGTTCGGGAATTGGTTGACTCCAACTATTTAAAAGATTTTCTCTAATAGCTGCTAGGGGAACCATTCGATCGCTTTCTAAAGCTAATAATTCTACCCGACAATCCCCCCTAACTCGCCAGATGGCTGCTAAAGCTGCGGCGGCATTATACCCTAAGCCGTAGCAAATGTCAAGAATTTTTAAATTATTGCTCTGGTCTGCTTTTGCTGCCAGACGACTGGAGAGGATAAATTTTTTCTCGGCTTCTTCCCTTGCCCCGGAGGTAGAATGATAACATTCGCCGAATTCGGTCGAAAAAAAGGTATAAGAACCATCCTCAGTGACTTTTTGCGGGTAAGCTTCGGGGGAGACAAGCATGGTGATGAAGAATGTCTTTGAGGTGAATATCGGTTTCCAGCAGGCAAGCGTGACCACTATTGGGCAGAATTGTTAATTTTGCGGCGGGTAACTGCTGAATTAGGCGTTTAGCCTCCGCTACCGATGGTAACAGTCGGTCGCCTTGACTGGCTATCACTAACACCTCTAATTGCAGATATTTTAACTCGCTGGCACTAACCTGAAACCGTTGTAACTGGGATAAACGCCAGCTAATCGTCTTCGGTGGGACGTATTGCATGGCTTCAAGGAGAGAGCGGCGATCTTCCCGGGATATTCGACCGAGAGCGGCCAGAAAGGGTAAAATAGCCAGTGCCGAGCTGCCGTGGATGAAATCGGGCATCACCTGGGTGATACCAATTCCCAAGCTTAAAAGAGGTCTTTGATTAAAAGAAGAAGCGGGGTTAACTAAAATCAGTTTTTTAAGTAATTTTGGTGCTTTTATTGCTATTTTCAGGGCTAAACAGCCGCCAAAAGACTCACCGCAGAGATAGACTTTTCTCGATTGTTGCTTTAATTCCTGTTCCAATAAAGCAATCACGCAAGCACTTAACTCCTCCCAATCACCGAGATATTGCGGGGAAATCACCAAACAACGTAAATCGAAGTAAGGGGCAAGGTGTTTAATCTGACGATGGTATAGTTGGCCGCTGCCATCCATTCCGGGTAAAAATATAAACAGAGGATAATCGGGACGGGGATGAGGGGGAATCATCCAACTGACAGGTTGTTCCATGGTGCGAAAAGCGCGATCAATATTAAAAAAGTTTTTTTCTGCCTATCTATCTTAAGGATAATTAATCTTAGAAAGATTTGCCAATCACTCTCCCAAGCTGATTCTAGATTCACTGGTATGCAACCGCTCAATGATTCGACTCCCTCCACCTTCCCTACCCCGCTAGGCTGAGTTTGGGGACTAACTCTGGCTGATTAAAGTCTTTTATCGATAATTACAGTTAGATAAGCACAAAAAGTTCTAAAAATCCGTTGTTATTGTTGTTATCTTTCCTAGCTCTGTCTCCAAAAACTGGGTGTTCGTCATCATCTGCTCTCAGATATTGATAGGACTTCTTGCAGAAGTTGGACAAGTTGAAAATTTTTGAATTTATGCAAGATATCTATTGCCCATAGCTTGTCCAGCGAGATAACCGGTAGTCCAAGCACTTTGAAAATTAAATCCCCCAGTGACTGCATCGATATCTAGTACCTCCCCGGCAAAATATAACCCCGGACAGATTTTACTTTCCATAGTTTTAAAATCTACTTCCTGAAGATTCACTCCCCCAGAGGTAACAAACTCCTCCTTAAATACCCCTTTCCCTTTGATTTTATATTCCCCCTGCTGTAATTCAGTCATTAATCGATTGAGAGTATTTTTAGATAATTCTGCCCAGGGAGTTTCCGAGTTAACAGTCAAGTAACTTAATAAACTCTGCCAAAAACGCTTAGGTAACTGTTCAAAGGGACAATAATTAAAAAGTTTTCTTTTGGGATATTCACTTTTAGTTTGTAAGATAATTTCTCGCAATTTTTCAGGATGATAATCCCCTAACCAGTTAATTATTAAAGGCATTCGGTAATGATGCTCGTGAAGTAACCGCGCCCCCCAAGCAGAAAGTTTTAAAATAGCTGGTCCACTAACTCCCCAATGGGTAATTAATAAAGGTCCGATTTGTTCTAATTTACTTCCCCCAAGACGAACTCGCACTTTATCCACAGTAACCCCTAACAAATCTTTCAGACGAGGATCGGCAATTTGAAAGGTAAATAAAGAGGGGACAGGAGAGACTAGAGAATGACCTAAATCTTGGGCGGCACGATAACCAAAAGGACTACTTCCCGTAGCAATTAAAAGCTTATCTGCTCTAATTTGCTCCTCTCTTTTTAATTCAATTAAAAAACTTTCTTCCTGTTTTTTTACCGATTTAACTGGGGAATTTAGCCTTAAATAAACCCCTGCCAAAGTCGCACTTTCCCGCAGACAATTAACAATAGTTTCAGAATTATCGGTGCTAGGAAACATTCGTCCATCCGCTTCTGTTTTCAGTTTTACCCCCCGCAATTCAAACCATTTAATAGTATCTTGGGGTTGAAAGCGACTAAAAGCTCCCCGTAGTGCTTTGCCACCGCGAGGATAATAATTAACCAATTGGGAAACATCAAAACAATGATGGGTGACATTACAGCGTCCACCTCCCGAAATCCGCACTTTAACTAGGGGTTCTTTTGCTGCTTCTAGGATAGTAACGCCAGCTTTTGGGTTAGATTCTGCCGCTTTAATTGCGCCAAAAAATCCCGCTGCTCCGCCACCAATTACGACTATTTGAGTCATATAAGTAAGTGTTTTTAATTAAATTAAAGATAGATTTTGTCTTTGATCCCCCCTTGATAAGGGGGGTGTCTGATGATTTTTAACGCCTACATACTTATCAAGGAAAGAGTTACGTTTAAACCGCCAAAAATCGCTGGATGACTTCTTGACTTAATTCGCTCGTGGAACCAGAAGCAACAATTCCCCCTTTCTGCATGGCGTAATATCGATCAGCTTGACGGACAAAATGTAGGTGTTGTTCTACTAATAAAACGGCGATTCCTTTGCTGGCAACAATACGCCGTACCGCTGCTTCAATTTCGAGAATAATTGAGGGTTGAATTCCTTCCGTGGGTTCATCTAAAATTAATAATTTTGGTTCCCCCACTAAGGCGCGAGCGATGGCTAATTGCTGTTGTTGTCCACCGCTTAAGTCTCCTCCCATCCGTGATAACATGGTTTTTAAAACGGGAAATAAATCAAAGATTTCTTCGGGAATTGTGGCATTTTTTCTCCTTGTAGGTAAAGCTTCTAAACCGAGAATTAAATTTTCTTTTACCGTTAAACGGGGAATAATATCCCTACCCTGCGGCACATAACCCAGTCCTAATCTGGCTCTTTGATCTGAGGTTTTATTAATCAGGTTTTGTTGCTCATAATTAATTGCTCCCGCTCGCGGTTTTAAGATACCCATTAGGGTTTTTAATAGGGTAGTTTTACCCACGCCATTACGTCCGATTAAACAGACCATTTCTCCCGCATGAATGTTGAGATCAACATTTCTTAAAATATGACTTTCTCCGTAGTAAACATTGAGATCAGATATGTGTAACATTGTCAATCCTTTTTAACTAATTTTGTAATTATTCAGTGCAATCAGAAAAATTAACTGAGAAGGGATAAATAGGACTCTGTGAATGTATCATAGCAGATATGGCAATTAATGACCAACAACTGTTCATCTTAATTAATGCCCCAGACTTGGACTCAGAACAGATGGGTGCGGCCTTTTGGTGCGGAGCTTATGTACTACAGAAAAAAAGAATGAAGATAATTAGTCACTGACTTTTGAAAACCCATAACCTTTGCCTATTAATGCTTTCCTTCCCAGTAATACTTCTATGTTTAGTCATTCTCCATCAGGTTGTCCTTATTCTAGTGACTAATTACGAATAAAGAAAAAAAAAGAATGAAGAATGAAGTTTTTTCCAGTGTAATACCGTTAAACGGCTCTCCCCGGTTTGGTGGGTAAAATGTATTTTAAGATACAGTCTTACGGGCGAGGGAGTGGAAGGAACCACAGAGACACAGAGAACACAAAGATCGGTCATAATGTAAGTTAAACTTATCACACAAAGTCGAGAAGAGCCGTTAAACTGCTGAAGAGTTATAATAGAACAATTCTAAACTTATCTCTATGTTAGTCCTCACCATCCGCGAAGAAGGAATTAACGATGGTGGCTTTACTGCTAGTCTCAATTTTGATAGCGGTAACAGCTACCCAATTACGGTTACTGACCCCTTTACTAACCAAGAAGAAAAACAACTAGAATGGTACTTTGAGGAATGGTTAGTATTTCCGACGCTAGACACGGATAAAGCGCAAAAAGCCGCCAACAGTGTCCAAAACTATGGCGAAAACCTATTTAAACAGGTTTTCCAGAGTAATTTAAATGCTTATGGGGAATATCGAGACTTACGAAAACAGTTAAGTCAACTGCAAATTATCATCGAAAGTCAGTCGCCAGAATTTCAAGCTTTACATTGGGAAGCGCTGAAAGATCCTGATTTACCGCGTCCCTTTTCTATAGATTGTATCATCTCCCGTCAGCGTCGAGGGGCTACAGTTGTCCCGGTGCAAATGGCCACTTATCCTACTATCAATCTTCTGGTGGTGATTGCGCGTCCTAATGAGGAATCTGATGTTAACTATCGCACGATTTCCCGTCCTTTAGTAGAACTGGTAAATAGTAGTGAAATACCGGTAAAAATTGATATATTGCGTCCCGGAACTTATGAATCACTAACCAGACATCTGGATGAGAAGGGAGAAGGATACTATCATGTTATTCATTTCGATGTTCATGGCGGATTAATGGAATATGAACAGTACCAAAGACAGGTTCACGGGGACTCTTGGCGCTATCAAAGGGGATGGGGACTGGAGGATTTAGCAGAATATGAGGGAGTAAAAGCTTTTCTGTTTCTGGAAGGAGAAGAAAAAGGTCAAGCGACTCCGGTAGAAGCGACGGAATTAGCGAATTTACTCACCGGGAAAAATATCCCTATTTGTATTCTCAATGCTTGTCAGTCAGCAAAGCAAATTTCCCAGGAATCAGAAGACTATCGGGAAACCAGTTTAGGAAGTCGTTTAATGACTGCGGGAATGCAAGCAGTGGTGGCGATGGGATATTCGGTGACGGTTTCTGCAGCTAAGTTGATGATGAAACCAATTTATCAGCAATTATTGAACGGAAAAGACCTAACGGAAGCGATGCGAAAAGGACGGTTAGAGTTATTCAATAATAAGCAACGCCGCGCCTATTATAATACGATAATAGATTTAGAAGATTGGTTATTACCGGTGATTTATTGTCGCGGTAAAATTAATCTCAATTTGCGTCCATTTACTCCAGAAGAGGAAGAAAAATACTGGGAACATATCGGCAATCAATATGTCTTTCCTTTACCAGAATACGGCTTTGTCGGCAGGGATTTAGAAATTCTCAAGCTGGAAAAGGCGCTGCTGAAACATAATATCCTTTTACTCAAAGGAATGGGAGGGACAGGAAAAACTACTTTACTCAATTATCTACGAGAATGGTGGCAGAAAACCAACTGGGCGACCCATATTTTCTATTTTGGTTATGATAGAAAAGCTTGGACTTTAGAACAGATTGTCCATGAAATCGGTCAGGGAATTTATAATCGCTTTGAACAGGCGAGTTTCCAAGGGATGAACCTGAAAGCGCGGGTAAAGAAACTAGAGCAAAAACTCCGCAGTGAGGCGTATATTCTCATTTTAGATAATCTGGAGTCGGTGACGGGACAACCGTTAGCAATTCAGAATACTTTACCGGAGAATGAGAGGGAAGAAATCGCCGAATTTCTCAAGAATTTGGTCGGGGGAAAAACGAAGGTGATTTTGGGTTCTCGCAGTGAGGAAACTTGGCTGCAACGCAGGACTTTTAAGGAGAATATCTATCCCTTACAAGGATTAGACCAAGAGTCGAGAACTGAATTAGCGGAGAGAATTTTAGAACGTCAGGCGAAGAGTCGGAAAAATGCGATTAAAAAGGATGATTATTTTAAGCGCTTGATGAAGTTGTTGGCGGGATATCCGTTGGCGATGGAAGTGGTATTAGCGAATCTGAAGCGACAGTCACCGGAGGAGATTTGGCAAGGGTTACAGTTGGCGGAATTAGCTGATGTGGGGGATAAGGATAAGACTAATAATATCATCAAGTGTGTGGAATATTCCCACAGTAATTTGTCGGAGGAGGCGCAGAATTTGTTACTCTGTTTAGCGCCTTTTAGTGGGTTTATTCACAGGGTTGTTATTCCTTTTTACAGTGAAGAATTACAAAAATTAGAACCTTTACAAGGCTATCAGTTTGACCAATTTGATGCAGCAATTGAAGAAGCGATTCATTGGGGTTTGCTTTCGCCGATGAGTGAAGAATTGCCAGATTCTCTGACGATTCAACCCATTTTTCCCTACTTCCTGAAGACGAAGTTAAAGGAATTAGCACCAGAGACACAAGCAGCAATTTGGGAGGGTTTTAAGAATCATTACCGAGACTTGGCAGATTATTATAGTAACTTACTAAATTCCAAAAATCCGCAAGAGAAGCAGTGGGGGATATTGTTATGTCGCTGGGAGTATGAAAATCTGTTTAATGCGTTGCAGATTTGTTTGAAGAAGCAGGAAGATATTTATATATTCTTTTGCTTAAATAAATATTTTGATGTTACCAATGATGTTAGTAGCAGACTGAAACTATGCGAGAGTGTTTGTCAAGCTTGTCAAACTTATCCTGAACAGATTAAAACTGGGATAATCGGTAGTAATATTGTTGGTGCTTTGGGCAATCTCGCCATCGCCTATCAAGAGACAAAAAACTATGAACAGGCGAAACAGACTAATCTAAAAGTTATTGAATTAACTCAAAATCTCCAAGGAGTGGACGAGCAACAAAAAGCCTCAATATTGGGAAATACTTATCACAGTTTGGGAATAGTAGCGCAAGAATTGAGGGAATGGGAGCAAGCCCGAAGCTACTACCAGCAAGCTCTTGAGATCAAGATTGAATATGGGGATCGCTATGAGCAAGCCGGAACCCTGCACCAGTTGGGAAGGGTAGCGCAAGAATTGAGGGAATGGAAGCAAGCACGAAGCTACTACCAGCAAGCTATTGAGATCTTCATTGAATATGGCGATCGCTACTCCCAAGCCATCACCCTGCACCAGTTGGGAGCAGTAGCGCAAGAATTGAGGGAATGGAAGCAAGCACGAAGCTACTACCAGCAAGCTATTGAGATCTTCATTGAATATGGCGATCGCTACTCCCAAGCCATCACCCTGCACCAGTTGGGAGCAGTAGCGCAAGCATTGAGGGAATGGGAGCAAGCCCGAAGCTACTACCAGCAAGCTATTGAGATCTTCATTGAATATGGGGATCGCCACTCCCAAGCCAGCACCCTGCACCATTTGGGAATCCTAGCGCAAGAATTGAGGGAATGGGAGCAAGCCCGAAGCTACTACCAGCAAGCTATTGAGATCTACATTGAATATGGCGCTGCCGGAGGCACGCAAAGCGCCCGCTACGAGCAAGCCAACCCCCTGCACGGGTTGGGAAGGGTAGCGGAAGGAGTTGGGGAATTGAGCCAAGCCAAAAGTTATTACCTGCAAGCCTTACAAATTTGGGCAGAATTTAACGATAATTACACCATACAAACCTTTTCTTTGCCTAGTCTTGTTGATCTTTATCAGCAAACGCAAGATGAGGAGATTTTTGTTGCTGCGGCTGATATTTTGGGGATTGGGGTTGAGGAGGTGCGGGGTTTGCTGGAGGGTTAGAATGGGTTTTGGGCGTAGGCTGCGTGTTTGCGGCTATCAATTCAGTTAACGTAAGTAGCTGGTTATAATTAAATTAAAAATGGATTTTAGGTTCGATCCCCCCTGCCCCCCTTGATAAGGGGGGAATAACGAACCTAGTTTGTTGTTGCGCTTCAGCGCTAACTATTTCGGGCTTGCTGAAAAAGTAAGGGCGAAGCATTCGGATAGGAAATCTACGGTTTCAGCGATAGGTTATCGCCCGAATGCTTCGCCCCTACAATGTTGTGATCTACGGATGAGGTGTAATAGCGAGAATGGTGATTTCCCCCGAATTAGGCCCATAACACCAGAAAATTCGATAGGCTCCCGGTGTATTCTGTTGGGCGTAGGCTTCAAAAACCTTCTGTGTTGAATCATAAGGGTTGTCGAGGGAATTAAATTCGTGGGTTTTTAGTCCTGGATGTCTTGGGTTTGTACTGAGGAGCTTGAGGGCTTTTGTTACCTGTTTGTAGAGACCCTCTTGTTTCGATGCTTTTGTCCTACCTTGAGCCAGGCGAGTCTTTTGAGCCTGTTCCGCTTCTGCTCGCAATTCAGATAGAGTATTTCGAGCTTCCTGTGTCTGTCGTAAAGAGAAATTCAATTACTCCTCGACTTCTTCAGGAATAGATTCAGCAAACTCAAGCATAGCGTCTAAATCGACGGGTTCTTCAGCGAAATCTCCCGTGCTGGCTTCCGCGAGCCCCCGTTTGAGCGACTCGCGGACACTAGGATTCTGAAATACCCATAGTTCTCCCTCTGGAATCGCAACCATGGGAACCAAAAGAAGTTCCCCGCTTGTATTCATCAGTATTCGATAGTGACGGTTGCTACATTCAGTCCCAAGGCTAATCCGTCCCCAAGCATCAGCCTGAATATCTTCTTTAATGAGCGAAAAATTCTGATACTCCATCACGTCTCCTCCTCTCTTCATATACTTATTCTAGATAAGTTGCCTAATTTGGACAATAGGGTTATGTCCATTTAGCTTCTCACTACCTAAAGAAAACAGGTTAAACTTGTTCGGGCTAGAGCCTTGACAACAAACCCAGTTTGTAGTTGCACTCTCTTCGCTAAATTCTCTCCCCTTTCCTTGTAGGATAGGGTTCAGGGGAGAGGTCAATAATTAAGAATCCAATGCGATCACACTATTCGGCAACGATCAAGTATAATTAAGATAACAATGTTACTTAAAGAATAAAGTTAAGTTTGAATCTTCAATTGGTATAAATCATGCAACTCGAAGACTATTTTAATTTTCTTGCTCCTAACGATATTCGGCTAAAAGGAACCCGCGTCGGTATTGAAACCATTTTACACGATTTCATTTACCAAGCCAAAACTCCCGAAGAAATTGCTAATACTTATCCATCTTTAACCCTCGAACAGGTATATGCGACGATTCTTTATTATCTTCATGATAAAGAAAAAGTGAGCCAATACATCGCCGACTGGCTAGAATGGGGGCGAAAAATGCGAGAAGAACAGCGAAAAAATCCTCCGCCTGTGGTTGAACGACTGAGAAAATTGAAAGCTGAAATAACAGCCAAGCAGAAAGCTAATGACACTGAAATATTTAATTGATGAAAATGTTAATTCGGTGTATCCTCAACAATTGCGTCGCCGAGAACCAGAAATCATTATTCGAGTAGTTGGTGAACCAGATACACCAAAATTAGGTACATTAGATCCAGAAATCTTGATTTGGTGTGAGGTGATGGGATTTATTTTAGTGACAAATAATCGTGCTTCTATGCCAGTATATTTAAGAGAACACTTCAAACAAAACCGTCACATTCCTGGAATTTTTATTCTCAATCAAGATTTAAGTATTGGTGATAACTTGTTAGAATTAATTGTAATTGCCAAAGGTTCTTTTGACAATGAATATGAAGACCGAATTGTACATTTACCGTTAACTTAATGAAATCCAAATGAACTTATTAAAACAATCGGACATTCAAGAAAATCCCACAACACTTTACGAACAAGATCTTCAGTTGTGGATTGAGCAAACTATTCATCAATTACAGAATCGACAGTTTGAACAACTGGATATAGAAAACTTAATTGAGGAGTTAAAAGATTTGGGTAAGTCAGAGAAACGCGCCTTAGAGAGCAACTTAATGGTCCTGTTGATTCACTTACTCAAATTAAAGATACAGCATGATGCTCCTGAGACAATGAAAGCAAGTTGGTATAACTCAGTAGATGAGCATCGTCAGCGCGTTCAAGATGATTTACTTAAGATTCCCTCTCTTAAATCTTATCTCTTAATCTCCATCACACAAGCCTATTCCAGCGCTCGTAAAGTCGCCATCAAACAGGGTAAACGCGCTCAATTTGGTATTCGTATTCCCCAAGAAAGTGAGTATCCCCTCGCTTGTCCTTTCACACCTGAACAGATTCTAAATGAGGACTTTTACGGATAAAAACGAAAGTAAACATTATCGATAATAAAACCATGAAACCAGAATATGACCTTGCCAACATTAAAAATCGCCCGAATGACCTAACCCTCCTTCCCTGGGAAATAAGGGGGGAATAAAGTTTTTAACACCTAACTACTTACATCTCAATAAATCTCTTGGATAAATCATAGCAAAGTGAACCTTTCATGTACTCTAAATTAAGGAGAAGACGATGGCTAATCTGGATGATGTAGGAAGAGGGAAAGCAGCTGATAAAAACCTGAACGATGCTAACCGAAGCGATGTGCAGGTAAACAAAACAAGACCATATCCTTAACTGTTCTCTCTGATTTAGAGCAGTTAACCCTGTCAGTAACGGATATTTTGCTGGGTTAAAAATTTAGGTAAATTCAATTAAAAATAGCAAATTACCATTAACATAAATCTTAATTAAGGAGGTAAATATGGTTCAAATTTTACAAGCAAAAGAAGTCACCCTCAGAGATTTAATTAGTCATTTTCAACTAGAGTTTATAGAAGATGAGCATTTTTTTGGGGAATGGCAAGAAGACTTAGAAGCAATCTCTGAACAAGAAAAAGAATTGTTAGATAAAATCAAAACAGGTTATTTTAACTTATTAAATTATCCTCCCTTTTTGGAAACTTCGGTGAGGATGACGGTTTTAGATCCATTATTATTTATTGATAATTTTTATCTATTTCCCTTTCAGATTAAAGCAGAAGAGTCCGTTGAAATTATTACAGAAGAGCAAGATTTAATAATTAAAGGAAGGCTAGATACTTTAATTCTAAAAGATCAATTATGGGTAATGATTATTGAATCAAAACGGGTGATTTATTCCGTTGAAGTAGGTTTACCGCAATTATTAGCTTATTTAATAGCCAATCCTCATCAAAACCGTCCTAATTATGGAATGTTGACCAATGGTTCCGAGTTTTTATTCGTTAAATTATTATGGGACGACAAACCTTTATACGGAACCTCTCGTTTATTTGCCATGAGAAATCCGGGGGATTTATACGAGGTTCTCAAAATCCTTAAACATCTCTGTCAGCTAATTTGAGTATGGAGATAAGTGGCTGGTTATAATTAAATTAAAAATCGATTTTAGGTTCGATCCCCCCTTAGTCCCCCCTTGATAAGGGGGCATCTGAAAGTTTTCAATACCTACCTAGTTAATCATGTTATTTTACGTTATTGCCTACGATATTGCCTGCGATAAAAGGCGTAAAAAAGTGGCTGATTTGCTGGAAGGATCCGGCCAACGGGTTCAGTATTCAGTTTTCGAGTGTGTTTTAAGCAAATCTCTATACAATCAGTTAAGAGAACGCCTGCAAAAGCAAATCAAAGAAAACGAGGATAGTATTCGATTTTACCCGATCTCTGGCCATACTTTAGCACAAATAGAGACTTTAGTCGGTGTCCCGCTAACTAAACCGCCAAGTTCTACGGTCATCTGATTCGGTATCATCGACTAGCGACCGATAGGGGTGGGAGCAGATAACCTCGATTTCTGGTAAAATCCCTCGATCTACCACAGAATAAGAATTTTGGGGTTTATGGGGTTAGCTGTGCGACCGTATCCAGCTATAATTAAACTATCGGTCGCAACCGGCTTCTGAATCTTAATCCTGTTCGGACGTTTGCCCACCGGCTCTCTCTACTCGCACTTAGAAATTAATTGAATAGAAACTTAGGTAATTTTAACCCTACAGGATGAGTTGTACCCCCTCTCTACTCGCGCTTAGAAATTAATTGAATGGAAACTGATTTTTGTTTTACGATTATATCCGTAATAATCTAACCGACTAACCGACTTACCCTATATTGACCATTTAACAACAATTGACAGCCGCAACTTTGACAGTAACGAGTATTCGAGTTATTACTGCTCGGATGCTCCGGTTGAGAACAATCGGGATTAATGCAGTAAGTAGTCGTGCAAAATTAATTTTCCTAGTAAAGATAGGCAAAAGGCAAGAGGCAAAAGGCAAGAGGGGGTTAGATATGTGTAATTAATTTTGCTTAGGTACTTAACAGGGTTTCATCTCGGCTACCAGTTATTTTATCGGGTGAATAATTGAAGGTTTTCCCTTACCTGTCTTTGAAGGCATTTCATCATAAGTAAGCTAAAACGGATTTTAACCGCCTATCCTTAGATTAGCTGTCTCGGAGTCTCGGAGTCTCGACTAGGAAATTAATTTTGCACAACTACTTAACTAACACTCCATTCAGAAAAATTTCGGCAATACCTTCAGCCATTTCTTGTAAAGCTAAGGGGGAAGCATTGCTATCTAAAATAGTTTCACTGGAAAAACCAGCAATTGCGAACATTCCTAGAAAAACTTGGGCCACAATTTTCGGATTCATGGGACGATAGATACCACGATCGATCGCTGTTTGAAAAAAAGCCTCGGCCACATCGGTCATTTTAGCAATTACCTCCGATTGAATCCGCTCTTTTAATTCGGGGTGAAATTGTGCCTCTATAAAACAAACTCGCAATAAATCGCTATTTTCTCGCATTCTCAACACCCTACGTCGCATCACCTGCGCTACCGCTTTATAACTGCCCATTTCGCTCAATTCCGTCAGCAAGTCGGTGAGAATATCCACCCATCCCCTAGTGGCCACTTCGATTAAAATCGCCTTTTTGTTGGGAAAATAACGAAATAAAGTTCCTTCTGCCACATTTGCTTTTCCTGCTAGGTCTTTAGTCGTGGTTCCTTCATAACCCTTAGCGGCAAATAAACGTAAAGCGGCCTGTAGAATACGACTACGGGTATCTTCTTCCCCAGAATTGGTCTCAGTTAGGGAACGTTGAAAAAGACTTTGCATGATTATTGACAGCTAGAACGGGATAGAGCCATTGTCATCGATCAAGTCAGGTGTTTACTCAAATGCTTCATAAAATTTTGAGTAATTGGAGTAACTTGGCCTTTAACAACGAGCGCACGAGCTTGACAATGGGCTAAGTTTCCAGCCAAGATAACCGAAAGATTTTCATTCTCCCAGATAAAGCCTAGTTCTAGACCCAAATCCTAGGGCAAAACGTTGACACTTGCTCCCCTATCAATCAAACCTTCGGTGTTTAAGAAGCGCCCATTCAGACCCAGCGTTATAGGCACACATGGCATTCGGTCAACCATGCTGGAACTGGTGTCAATAATTTTGTAGGGAAATTTTTGACCATCAAGCATTCTGTTCTTTTTGTTTTGTAGCCAGAAGGTTCATTAAGGTGTTGGCCGCTTCAGAACAGCCATAGGGAGACCATATTGGGTACTCTTGACCTTCTACAAAAAAGTCTCTGTTCTCTTCGTTGACAAGCTCAGTCGCCAAGAATTGCATTAGTCGCAGCTTGTCAATTTTTGAAAGTTCCTGGATTTGAGATTGGAGTTCAGCCAAGGACATTTTGAGAGCCTCTTTTCTGAAATTTGGTGTCAAGGTCATGATACCGGCTTCCGGTTCAGGTACAGACCAGCAATCAATATTCTACCATCGAGACTGCTGAAAAACATCGTCAGTGCTGGGCTGTAACCAGTATTTGCCCCGATTTTTTTGACTTTTTACTTTTCTCTTGGGATAAGATTGTGATCGATCGAGTTTAGAGAATTTTTATGACCACAGAAAGTTTAGCGACTTCAGAAGCAATAGAGTCAATGACCGATGAATTTCTGGTTAGTACGAGCAGTCACCAAGAAATGATTGAAACGGTTATTTCTACTCTGCAGCAGAATGATACTGCTATGGTACAACACACAGAAAAAGGTTATCTGTGGAAGTTTCAGTATGGTAGCGTTGAGGTGTTTGTGCAGTTAACTGGGGAAAGCGATGATGATTTTCTCACGGTGTGGTCTTCTGTGCTGAAATTGCCTGTTCAGGATGAATTGGGATTAACCCGCAAGTTATTAGCGATGAATTGTGCCGAAACCTTTGAATCTCATTTTGCCATTATGAATGATCAGGTGGTGGTGATTTCTCAGCGTACGGTGGCCGATTTGTCTCCCGGGGAGATTTCGCGAGCAATTACTCTCGTGGCGACGGTAGCAGATAATAATGATGAAATGTTACGAGAATCCTTTGGTGGCAGCTAAAATTTGGCGTTATATCCCTCCAATTATCTCATCGGCAGAGCAACAAATGGCGATCGATTCTTGGTTACTAGAGCAACACCGTTGTGGTCATCATCCCCCGACTCTGCGTTTTTATCAATGGTCGCCCCCGGCTATTTCCTTGGGCTATCATCAACGGCAATATCCCGATTTTTGGCCTAATTTGACTTGGCAAGGTCAAAAAATCTCCCTAGTTCGTCGTCCTACCGGTGGCCGGGCTGTACTACATCAGGGGGATTTGACTTATATGGTGGTAAATTCGGGGATAAAGGGGAATATTAGGAAAGTTTACTGTCAAATCTGTCAATTTTTAATCACAGGCTGGCAAAATCTCGGTCTAGAATTGTCCTACGGTGCTGCCGGCCGGGGATATATTCATTCTGCTAACTGTTTCGGTACGGCTACTGGTGCGGATTTAGTCGATAATTGGGGAAATAAATTTATTGGGAGCGCGCAACTGCAACGGGGTTCCTCGGTTCTCCAACATGGTTCCATGGTGCTAGAGCAAGATAATTCGCTGTTTGAGCAAGTTTTCGCCAGTGCTGCCCCTCAAAAGCTCAATTTAGCCCCAGATTTGACCCTAGAGACAATTATCGCTACCCTGAAAACCGCGGCCGAGAAATGCTTTGATTGTCAATTGCTAGAGCAACCCCTCGAGGATTGGGAATGGCGATCAATTAAACAAATGAATATAAATACTCATTGACAAAAAAGCTTTTGTGTGTATAAAAAATCAATTATGAGTTAAGTTGTATAGATTTGTAATTTTTTGCTAATAATAGTTAAAGGTAGATAGAGGCCGCAAGGAACCAAAGTCTTACCGAACTCGAAATTATTGTCTAGCTTGTGCTAGTTTAAGAAACGTTAATCTTTTACAGTTTGTGAGGATTAACGAGCGATCGCCCCTAGTTTAGTCAAGCTAATCCAGTCAATCGATCGCGCCATCTTATAAGACAATGGGAGTAATCCCAGACTCAAAAAAGTTAAGAAATCTTGCCCGTGATTTCAGTTAAGCAAGAGGAAAAATACCCATGACCATTGCTGTCGGACGCGCCCCAGAAAGAGGGCTGTTTGATGCTCTCGATGACTGGCTCAAAAGAGACCGTTTCGTCTTCATCGGTTGGTCTGGTTTACTACTCTTCCCCTGCGCCTTCATGGCCCTAGGTGGATGGTTAACCGGCACCACCTTCGTCACCTCCTGGTACACCCACGGGTTAGCCAGTTCCTACCTGGAAGGCGGCAACTTCCTGACTGTAGCCGTCTCCACCCCCGCCGATGCCTTCGGTCACTCCATCCTCTTTCTCTGGGGACCGGAAGCCCAAGGTAACTTCACCCGTTGGTGTCAAATCGGCGGTTTATGGCCCTTTGTCGCCCTCCACGGTGCTTTCGGCTTGATTGGCTTCATGCTACGTCAGTTTGAAATCGCCCGTTTAGTCGGCATTCGTCCCTACAACGCCCTCGCCTTCTCTGGCCCGATTGCGGTGTTCGTCAGTGTCTTTCTGATGTACCCCCTCGGTCAGTCTAGCTGGTTCTTTGCCCCTAGCTTCGGCGTGGCTGGTATCTTCCGTTTCATTCTCTTCTTCCAAGGCTTCCACAACTGGACCCTTAACCCCTTCCACATGATGGGTGTAGCTGGTATCCTCGGTGGTGCGCTTCTCTGTGCTATTCACGGAGCGACGGTAGAAAATACCCTGTTTGAAGACGGTGAAGGTTCCAACACTTTCCGAGCTTTTGAACCCACCCAAGCGGAAGAAACCTACTCCATGGTGACTGCAAACCGTTTCTGGTCGCAAATCTTCGGCATCGCTTTCTCTAACAAACGTTGGTTACACTTCTTCATGCTCTTTGTCCCCGTGACTGGTTTATGGATGAGTGCTGTGGGTGTGGTTGGATTAGCTCTTAATCTACGGGCCTATGACTTCGTTTCTCAGGAATTGAGAGCGGCCGAAGACCCGGAATTTGAAACCTTCTACACTAAAAATATTCTGCTTAACGAAGGTCTGAGAGCTTGGATGGCTCCCCAAGACCAACCCCACGAAAACTTTATCTTCCCTGAGGAGGTTCTCCCGCGTGGTAACGCTCTCTAATATCCCTACCGCTAGTGGTCGTGACCAAAGTTCCACCGGCTTTGCTTGGTGGTCTGGTAACGCTCGTCTTATCAACCTCTCCGGTAAACTGCTCGGCGCTCACGTCGCCCACGCTGGTTTAATCGTTTTCTGGGCCGGGGCGATGACCCTGTTTGAAACCGCCCACTTTATCCCTGAAAAACCGATGTACGAGCAGGGTTTAATCCTGCTTCCCCACCTAGCTACTCTCGGTTTTGGGGTCGGTCCTGGTGGTGAAGTAGTCGATACTTTCCCCTACTTCGTCGCCGGTGTTCTTCACTTAATTTCTTCGGCTGTACTCGGTTTTGGTGGTATCTACCACGCTATCCGCGGACCGGAAACCCTAGAGGAATACTCTAATTTCTTTGGTTACGACTGGAAAGACAAAAACCAAATGACCAACATCATCGGTTATCACCTAATTCTCTTGGGTTGTGGTGCGCTGTTGTTGGTATTTAAAGCCATGTTCTTTGGCGGTGTCTATGATACCTGGGCTCCCGGTGGCGGTGATGTCCGCGTCATCACTAATCCTACCCTCAACCCCGCAGTTATCTTTGGTTATCTGACCAAAGCTCCTTTCGGTGGCGAAGGCTGGATTATCAGCGTCAACAACATGGAAGATATCATCGGCGGTCACATCTGGATTGGCTTAATCTGTATCGGTGGCGGTATCTGGCACATTCTCACCAAACCTTTTGCTTGGGCGCGTCGCGCTTTCATCTGGTCTGGAGAAGCCTATCTGTCCTACAGTTTGGGCGCTCTTTCCATGATGGGCTTTATCGCCGCCGTTTACGTTTGGTTTAACAACACCGCCTATCCCAGTGAATTCTACGGTCCGACTGGTATGGAAGCTTCCCAATCGCAAGCTTTCACCTTCTTGGTGCGTGACCAACGCTTAGGTGCTAACGTCGCTTCTGCCCAAGGCCCCACCGGTCTAGGTAAATACCTGATGCGCTCTCCCACTGGCGAAATCATCTTCGGTGGTGAAACCATGCGTTTCTGGGATTTCCGCGGTCCCTGGTTAGAACCCCTCCGCGGTCCTAACGGTTTAGACCTCGACAAAATCAGAAATGACGTACAACCCTGGCAAGTACGCCGCGCAGCTGAATACATGACCCACGCTCCTTTAGGTTCCTTGAACTCTGTGGGTGGCGTTATCACTGATGTTAACTCGTTTAACTATGTGTCTCCTCGCGCTTGGTTGGCTACCTCTCACTTCACCCTCGCCTTCTTCTTCCTGATTGGACACCTCTGGCACGCTGGACGCGCTCGCGCCGCCGCCGCTGGTTTCGAGAAAGGAATTGACCGCGAGACTGAACCCGCATTGGCAATGCCTGACCTCGACTAATTTCGGTTAGTTCGATGGCAGCGGCTCCCGTCTAGTTGGCGGGAGCCTTTTTGTTGTTAATTTGCATGAGTAGAAAACGGGTTTCTCGGAGAAACCCGTTTTCTGTGGGTTACTCAACGGATCTAGTATCAGACGCTGCTAAAATACTCTCTAAAGCCGATAATAATCGTTGATTTTCTGCCGGTAAACGGACAGCGACCCGAAAATAATTGCTCCCCAATTCCGGGAAACTAAGACAATCGCGGATGAAAATTCGATGATATTTTAATAAAGCTTCCTGTAGGGGTAAACAGGAAGATTGAGATTGTACTAAGAGAAAGTTAGCGGCACTGGTGTGGGGCTGTAATTGCGGAAAATTAGCTAATCCCTGCCATAAATCCTCACGGGCTGCCGTTAACCAGTCCCAGGTTTGTTGTTGAAAATCCCTATCTTCAATTGCCGCAATAGCGGCAACCACAGCCAAGTTATTCACGGACCAAGGATCGCGCCATCTTTGCCATTGTAACAGGCGATCGGGATGAGCGAGGACATATCCTAGTCGTAAACCGGGGAGACTGTAAAATTTAGTTAGGGAACGCAAAATCACGAGATTAGGATATTCTGGCAACAGAGATATTAAACTCTCCTGTTGTTGCGGGGGTAAAAAATCCATAAAAGCTTCATCCACTACCACCAAACCAAATTGCGATAGATAGGGACGAATGTCCGCCACCGTCCAGAGTTTCCCCGTGGGATTATGGGGATTATTAAGTAATAAGCCTTGTTTTTTGGGATTAACCGGCTTTAAACTGGTTAAATCTAGGGAATGTTGGCAGATTTTCCCACCAAAACTTTTCAAGGCCCGTTCGTAATCGTTAAAAGCGGGTGTTAGTACATAAACACTATCAAATGAGGCCAATTCCCGACCGGCCCAGGTTAATAACTCCGCCGCACCATTGCCGGGGAGAATCCAATCTGGTCCAATATTGTGCCATTGACCAAGGGCAGAACGCAACTGCCAATAGGCGGGGTCAGGATAACGAGTCAGACTGGTTAAATGGCTTTTAATAGCGGTTAGGGCGCTTTCCGGCGGACCCAGGGGGTTGATACTGGCAGAAAAATCGAGAATAGAGGAAACCGGACAGCCAGCAATGGCGGCCGCCCAGTCAAGATTACCACCATGTTTAGGTCTAGGCAAAAGACTTACAGCGAACGAAACTCAACAGTAATTATTCCTTATCCGGGGCCACTCTGTCTTTAAACAGTTTACCCGCCGAGAAAGCCGGGACGCGAGTGGCTGGAATCTCCATCTTATCGCCGGTTTTCGGGTTGCGTCCTTCCCGGGCCTGACGTTCCCGGGCCTCGAAGGAACCGAATCCTACTAGGGTTACTTTGTCCCCCTCAGAAACCGCATCGATAATGGTTTCGATGGCGGCAGTGAGAACAGCATCTGCTTGTTTTTTGGTCACAGAGGCTTTGAGAGCGATCTGATCGATTAATTCACCTTTATTCATGCGCTAACTCCTTTTTTTGCGGTTTTTCTGAGTTCAGGGTGGTTGTCAGTAGTTTATTATGGTTCCCCTGTTGAGGACTCGCCAGGATCGAGATCACTAAATAATGCCTCAAATCCTCATTGGCTATATATTCCACTGCATTATTCTAAGCGGGAATTGTCTCGATCGGAATCGCTGAAACCTTTAATTTATCTAGATTTCCCCCCGATTCCCCGACAAGGGAGAAAAAAAAGGGAATAAGCGAGAGATTAACAGCGATATAAGCTAATAAAAAGAGATTAGATGGCGAAATTGCCGATAAATATTCTCTAAAAGCGATAGGCATCCTAACTTCCCAAAAATCGTTCATTGGTTCTCTCCCAGATTTTTGACTAATTTTGCCCCCAAAAACGTTAAAAAAGTTTACCAAAGCAATTTCTGCCCAAAAATTAAGGTTCGGTCTCAGGAGATATTCGCTAGAATTGGAACTTATGATCGTTAAAAATATTCAAAAAAGCAGGATTTAACTGGAAAGTTTGCTATCATTATCTACTCAGCGACAAACTCGCATGGTGATTTACTGCTATCCCCTAGCCGATCTAGGTCAAAGCTTAAGACGTTCTTTTATCGTGACTTTTTTGGCAGTAATCGCCATTCTTGGCGGTGTGATCCCCGAATTTTCTTGGACGACGGAGGTAGTTAGTTTCCGGTCTTCCGCTTATACTCAAGATTTTACGGCTGACCAAATTAAACGTTATGCAACCGCAGTTTTGTGGATCGAAACCGAAAGAAAAGAAGCTTATCAGGCAATTTCGCAAATTTTAGGGAAAAGTCCCCCAGCAATTACCTGTAACCAACGGGAAAGCTTTAATAATCTTCCCGCTAATGCCCAAAGAATTGCCGTAGATTATTGTAATAAATCAAAAAAGATTGTCCAAGATAATGGCTTCACCGCCGCTCAGTTTAACACCATTACTAACCGGATTAGTAGCGATGATAACTTGAGACGACAGGTGCGAAATGAGATGATTCGTCTGCAGCGGGAAAAGAAATAGAAAAAGTTCCTCAGTTTTTCGGGTCAAGTTGGAGTCAGGGCTACAATAAGAATGTTTTTTCCCATTGACCAATATCATGTTAACTTTTACCGAGCGCTTACCCCCCCGTCATACCGCTAGTCCACCTCCCCCAGAAACGGTGGTTTTTAGCCTCCTACTTACGGCCGAAGAACGCACCCGCAGCCGTTATCGTCTCGACAGTCCCGAAGGTTTTTCCCTCTGTTTTCGTTTACCCCGCGGCACCATTCTACAGGATCGCGATTTCCTGCGGGGAGAAAACGGCGAAATTGTTCAAATTATCGCTAAACCAGAACCAGTTATCACTATTACTGCCCCTTCAACCGATTTACTCCTCAAAGCGGCTTATCACCTCGGTAATCGTCATGTAGCCCTAGAAATTAATCCCGATTATCTGCGTCTGGCCCCCGATTCTGTCCTACAAGCAATGTTAGAAGGTTTGGGATTAACTGTAACTGAAGAAATCGCCCCCTTTAACCCCGAAATCGGCGCTTATCAGCACTATCATGATCTGGAAGAGGCAAAAAAGGGATAGTTAGCTAATCTTGCCCAATGCCCTTTCTGATTTAGAGTAAGCAAAAATCAAACTTGGTTTCGACTTACCTTTTTTCCTACCATAAATTGGAGTTTTTGGGCATTATCTTAACAAAATTTAACTGACAAGAAAATAGTAACTTTTTAACAGCCTCTACGGGATATTTTCTTAATCAAGAGGCTCTCATTCTGCTAGTTTCTAGAATTTTAATCGGCCTCGGTGAATTGATTAATTATCAAAGTAAAAATCGAACTACGAGGAATGAATAACCATGGTACTTTCAGAACTAGCACCAACGGCTGTAACCTCTGTCCTGTCTGATTTATCCACACCCACTGAGGTTAAAAAATCCCCTGCTCAAAACAATGATCTAATCTATTTTTGTGAACTAGATTCTAGTAACAAACTGAATCATTGAACCGCAAGAAGTTTATACAACTCTCGACGGACAAATTTATCTAAGTCAAAAATGTTAGGATTTTCAACTATTATCTATATATCTATATTTTCCGTCAGCCAATTTTTAAAGTTTCTGATGGCTTCACTTCTCCCCAGTTGTTGACTTTGTTTAACAAATTGATTAATTAATTCAATAATCGGAATCTGAGGAAAATTGGGACTGCTTAAAGACTCAATATATTCTCCTTCTTGTAATAAATTAATCTGTAGGCCACTTTGAGTATAACGCCACAGTTCGGGAACACCTAACTGTCGATAATTATCTAAATAAGTACGGGAAGTAATATCAATTTCTAGGACTAAATCGGGGGGGGGATCACTTTCTAAATTAAGTCTATTTTTGCCAATAACGGCTTGATGGTTTTTAATATAAAAACAGGCATCAGGTTCAACCGCTTGATTCATCCGCTCGTTTTTAAATGTTGTTGATCCTAACGGTTCAAAATCAATATTGAGTACTTCTAACAAAAACTGAACCATATAACTAATGATTTCTTTATCTTTTTCATGTTCGGGTAAAGGTACCATAATTTCTAATATTCCGTTACTGTAGGATAACCGAGAAGCACGACTTTCTCCTAATTCTGATAATATTGTCTCAAATTTTTGCCAGTTAAGCTCTTTTAAAAGTAACTGTTGACCGGGATTGACGATAATTTGTTCTAAGGCTAATTGCATGGCTTTAGCTGAAAATGTTGATTTCTTAGTTTAATTATACCCTTCCCTTGAGAACGGAATTCGGTATCGGTCAAAGTTTCTAGAAAAGCCCCAGGGATAGCTTGAGTATTTATACTTATTGCAATCTAGGTATGCTTCCCCTAAGATATAGTTGATCGGTAATCGTGCCGAACTAATTACCGAAAATTTGGGTTTAAAACCCTTGGAGTGATGTTTTTATTGTATTCAGGAAGTTAAAAAAATGAAGACCAAATCGATCATAAGCTTACTATCCCTTAGTATTATGGGGATGTCAATCTATGCAGGTCAAGCTAATAGCAGTGATTATCGAGCTTTGACCCCAGAAGAGAAATCACGGTTGACCGCTGCTTTGCTAAAACAGGGTTGTAGGAATCCTAAAGCGATGAAATTTGATGTTGAGACTAACCTATTTGAAGCAGAAGATGCTGTGTGTGAGGGAGGAAGAAAGTATGATATTTACCTTGATAGAAACTTTAGGATTGTTTCAATGAAACCAGACTAAAAGAGCAAATCCCTGAGAAACTTTTACCGATCGCCGCGAAGATTACCGATCAGGTATAACAAAGCCATTCTGACAGCGACACCACTGGTAACTTGTTGGGAAATCAGACTAAAATCGGGATCGTCCATTAAATCGGAACTAATTTCCACTCCCCGATTCACAGGACCTGGATGAAGTACCTTCACCCCCGGTTGACAGGATTGCAAACGAGGACGAGTAATGCCAAAACTTTGATGATATTCCCGTAAACTGGGCAAAAGATTGGCAGTCATTCGTTCTTTTTGCAGTCTCAGAGTCATCACAAAATCGGCCTTTTCTAAAGCTGGTTCTAAATCCCAGTGGAGAAATAGGCGATCGCACAGTTCCCCAAAATATTTCGGCAGTAGGGTAGGGGGTGCGGACAAATGTACTTCCGCCCCCGCCGTAGTTAAACTCCAGATATTGGAACGAGCGACACGAGAATGGAGTATATCCCCGACAATAGCGATTTTTTTGCCCTCTAACAGTTCTAAACGGGGATTTTCATCATCTAACAGACAACAGATCGTAAACAGGTCTAAAAGTCCCTGGGAGGGGTGTTCGTGTTGACCGTCCCCAGCATTAAGAATACTGACCCCCGACTGCAAACGATCCATTTCTGCGGCAATTAAATCGGGAACTCCCGACTGTTGATGTCGGATAACAAAAATATCCGTACCCATGGCCACATAGGTTAAAGCGGTATCGAGAATCGTTTCCCCCTTAGTCAAACTGGAACTACCCGGGGCAAAATTAAGAACATCGGCCGAAAGACGTTTCGCCGCTAGTTCAAAACTACTACGGGTGCGGGTGGAAGGTTCAAAAAAAAGATTTGTCACCACTTGTCCCTGTAGGGCCGGCACTTTCTTGGTGCGTCGGGAAAGAACTTCACGAAAACTAGAGGCCGTTTGTAGCAGGGTTTGGTATTCTTCCGGTTGCCAGTCTTGCAATCCCAAAATGTGGTGTCGGATCCAAGTGAAAGCCATAGGAGTTAAGGAGGCGGTAAAAACGGCAAATTTCGTCTATGCTATTGTAGGATTTCTTTGCATCAGGTTAATAAATAGGGTTTATGAGAATTAATTTTTCCTTCTGTCAGATCACTCTTGCGATCGCTTTATTTCTCAATCCCTTGCCGGTGATCGTTGCCCAGACTGCCACCTCTGGGGAAATGGTATCACCGACCACGGGCATTAATTACACTCGCCTGAAAAATTTCCTCGCTCAACAAAATTGGCGACAAGCTAACGATGAAACCCGTAATTTAATGCTGAAAGCAACCGGACGGGAATTACAGGGCTGGTTTACCATAGAAGATCTGCAAAAATTGGCCTGTTGGGATCTGCAAAAGATGGATCAACTCTGGAAAGAAGCTTCCGGAGGTCGTTTTAGTTTCAGTACCCAATTTCGTATTTTTACCGAGACAGGTAATCGACCGGGTCGCTTAGTGGCGATCGAAAATTTTCAAACATTTGGCGATCGCATCGGTTGGCGTAAAGATGGTGATTGGATTATTTTTAAAGAAAATCTTAACTATACCCTCAATGCTCCCGTCGGTCATCTACCGGCGCCCCGGGACGAATATCAGATCGCCGGTGGTCGTCTAGAATACACCACCCTCGCCCAAAGATTAGTTACCTGTAATATTGTTAGCTTAGGGCAAGGCAAACAGTGATCACGCGATCAATTCTGTAGAATAAAATTTAAGGAAAAGCTTCTCTCCTCATCTTCTCTTTTTTTCCGATTTACTAGCACTTTTTCTGCCAAAAACCCCTAAATTTAACAATGATTAAACGATCCGTTAACCTATCAAGAGCGATCGGTTCGTCGATCGCCGTTTCCCTAATTGTCGCCGGTTGCGCCCCCCAGGGTCCCCAGGCCACCGGACCAGCGGCTATTCCCGTCAAACTGCAAACCCTCGGCACCGACAAATTAGTGCAAAGTAGCGAATTTGTGGGGACTTTGCTCGCCCAAGAGCGCGTTAGAGTCTCTCCTCAGATTACCGGTCGGATTCAGTCTATTTTCGTTGAATCTGGCGATCAGGTAACTCAGGGACAAAAAATCGCCGAATTGGATCCTGAACAACAACAACAACAGGTAAACGCTGGCATCGGCCAGGTAAATGCGGCCAAAGCGAACCTCAATGGGGCTGAGGCGGATTTAAGGGAAAGACAAGCGCAAGCGGCCGCAAATAAAGCCCAAATAGCTCAAAATCGGGCTAATGTGGCTAATGCCGAAGCCAATGTTAAAAGTCAGATCGCCACGTTGAGCGCCGCCGAAGCTGATTTACAGAGAGCAAGAGCTAATTTAACCTTAGCGGAAAAAGACCTAAAAAGAGCCGAATTTCTGGTCAAACAAGGCGCACAGCCCCAACAGGACTTAGATAATAACCAGCGCAACGTTCAGGCCACCAGGGCGGAAGTAGAGGCCCAGTCTCAAAATCGTGATGCGGCCCGTCAACAGGTGACGGCAGCTAAAGCTACTTTACAGGCAAACAAAGAAGCATTAAGTATCGCCATTCAAAACGAATTAGCGTCACAGCAACAGGTGGCGGCGGCAGCGGCAACAGTGAACAGTCGTCAAGCGGCAGTGGCCAGCGCTGAGGGGCAATTAGGGGCGACCCGTCAGAATTTAGTTTTTAACACTATTACCGCCCCGATTGATGGTTTTGTCGGCGATTTTAATCAAAGAAAAGTCGGCGATATTATCTCCCTGGGTGAAGAATTAACCTCGTTGACTAATAATAAAACTTTGGAACTAAATGTGCAGATTCCCGTAGAATTACAACCGCGTCTGCGCGTCGGGTTGCCCGTGGAAATTATTAATCCCGATGGCAGTCCTGGGGTTCGCGGTCAAGTAACTTTTATTTCTCCCACCGTTTCCCAAGCTACCCAATCGGTTTTAGTGAAATTTGCCTTTACTAATGATGGCAGTCTTCGTAATAACCAATACGTGCGGGCGCGGGTAATTTGGGATCAAAAACCGGGGGTATTAATTCCCACCACGGCAGTGACTAGCATCGGGGCGCAAAATTTTGTTTTTGTGGCCGAAAAAGAAAAGGCTAAAGAAGGTCAAGAAAATGTCAAGGAGCGTTTAGTGGTCAGACAAAAACCAATTCAAGTCGGCACAATTCAAGGACAAGCTTATCAGGTTATTTCTGGAGTAAATGCCGGGGAAAGAATTGCTATTAATAATATTCTTTCTCTCCGAGATGGTACAGCTATAACTGTTAGTCAGCAGTGATTTTTATGAGTAATTCGATTACCGTTCGTCCCCTGTCAGCGCAACTAATTACCGCCGAGAGTTTCCGTCCCTACGGTCAATTAATAACCCCTAGCCATGACGGAAAACCGTTTGATGAAAGCGATGCACAACTGCATTTAAAAAACGGTATGCCACGCTTTTATATTATGCGTTTACAGACTCGTGGACGTAAATTTAAACGAATTACTCGTCATAGTCAATGTACCCAATGTCTTGGTTCTTTGGGGGGACAAGAGTGGTTTTTAGGAGTGGCCCCCCCTAGTCCTCATCCTCAACCAGATGTAGAAAAATTAAAAGTTTTTCGCATCCCTGGCGACTGCTTTATTAAATTAGAGGTGGGAACTTGGCACGCTGGCCCACTTTTTGATCAACCGACAATTGATTTTTATAATCTTGAATTGAGCGATACTAATATTATCGATCATTTTACCTATAATTTTGCCCAAGAGCAGTCAATGGAATTCGAGATTATTGATTAAAACAATTAATTTTTTTTACCTAGGTTTTGCTGAATATTGGTGAAAGCTGACAGGGGGAAAATGTGAGTTCGGTAAAGTTAAAAAAAGGGCAGAAAGTAGAGCAGGTAAGCCTTTTGCCTCTAAATCCAGAAAAGGTTTAATAGGATGATAAGTGTAAGCAATGATACCCCCTAAAAGGTTAACTAGAAAATTCCAGATACTACTTTCAATTGGCACTATTTGTTGATGCCAAGTTAGTAATCGATCTTACTTTTTCCGCTAAGTCTGAAAATGATGACATATAGTCATTTCAGATAATTTATAATACAGTCTAGACCGACAAAATCCTTAAGGAACTCTGGGATTGATATTTCCAATCTGGTAATGATTCGGTAGTAGTGCCGTAGCCCTCTTGCTTACTTGGTATGAATTGTGTAAAATATTTATTGATAAAAATAAATGGAAAACCCAAACGTCAATGTAAAGAATGTGATCAATCCCACTAATAAAACCGTCTCTGACGAAACCAAACAATTAATTGATAAACTCTTACTCGAACGAATTTACTTAGGAGTAATTGCTAGAGTAACTGGAGTGAGTTGGCCATGCTTACAAAACTATGTTAATAATAAATTTAGCCAAGCTCCTCGCCAGGTCAAGGTAACAGACAAACCTAAAGGCAAATTAATCATAGCGCGTGATGAGTTATTCACCCGTTCGGACTTCGACGTAAGACTTCGGACGTTCGGCAATCAGCCAAAAAACTTTGGACTAGTTTACCAGGTATTGACAGACAATATGCGGTTGCTTATACAGACTTTTGGGAGTTCTATAAGACAGTAATTCCCAGTTAATGTCATCGACCCGTCAAGAAAGAAACTGGTCAAACTAATCCTATTGAAAGATTAAATAATACCTTTCGACAAAAGATTTCTCGGCTGGTGAGAGACAGTCTATCTTTCTCTAAAAAAATAGAGAATCATGTTGGGGAACTGTTTGGTATTTTATCCATGACTACAATGCACAGTAAAGCAAAGGATTAAGCCGCCATGACTACCCGAATCACCGCCAGGAATTGTTAGTATAAACTTTGTATTTTTACTCTCACCCACCCTAAAAATTATGGCTAATCAAGAAGATAATCAATTTTCCTGGTCACGGTTGCCGCGATTAGGCAAAATCCTGCTCATTTGTTCAGGTGTTGCCGCTTTAGGCTATCTTCTTATCCCTCGTTCCTCAGAATTGTCCAATATTCCCCTCGAACCCTACAGCGAATTTATCAGTAAAGTGGAACGGGGCGACATCAGTAGGGTCAGAATCGGTAATCAAGTCATCTTTTATCAATTAAAAAATCCTTTAGAATCCCTGTCTATTCCCAATCATCCCCCCGTTAATCCCCCGGGATCAAGTAATCCCTTTTACGGTGATCCTAGTTCTATGGCTACCGAACCAAGCAGTAATCTAGTCCCAGAACGAGTTTTTGCGACAATTCCAGTCGATAACCCCCAATTACCCCAACTATTACAGCAAAAAGGCGTAATCTTCGAGGCGATTCCCGTGGCCGAAAACAGTTGGATCAGCACTCTCCTCGCTTGGGTGGTTCCCCCCTTAATTTTAGTCGCCGCCATGCAGTTTCTGTTCTATCGCAACGATGACACCCGTAAATCGCTGCTTTTTAACAAAAATCTCGCTAAAGTTTACGGAGACGACGAAAAATATCCGATTACCTTCAGTGATGTGGCCGGGGCCGAGGAAGCAAAAACCGAGTTAAAGGAAATTGTCGAATTTCTCAAGGATGCCGAGCGCTTTAATAAAATTGGGGCGCGTATTCCTAAAGGTGTTCTCTTAGTTGGACCGCCGGGGACAGGAAAAACCCTCTTAGCGAAAGCAGTCGCAGGAGAAGCGGGAGTAACTTTTTTTAGCATTTCGGCCTCGGAATTTGTGGAATTATTTGTCGGCACTGGGGCAGCTCGGGTGCGGGATCTATTTGCCCAAGCGAAGAAAAATGCCCCTAGCATTATTTTTATTGATGAATTGGACGCGATCGGTAAATCAAGAAGTTCGGGATCGGGAACTAGCGGCAGCAATGATGAGCGTGAGCAGACTTTAAACCAACTTTTGACAGAAATGGACGGTTTTAGCCCGAAAGAAGCCGTAGTCATCGTTTTAGCCGCCACCAATCGCCCAGAGACTCTTGATGCCGCTTTATTGCGTCCGGGGCGCTTTGATCGTCAAGTTTTGGTGGATCGTCCCGATTTAGCGGGAAGATGGGCAATTTTAGAAATATACGCCCGACGAGTCCAGATGGGTGAAGATGTTAACCTCAAAGCGATCGCTACCCAAACCCCCGGTTTTGCCGGTGCCGATTTAGCCAACCTCGTTAATGAGGCCGCTCTCTTGGCTGCCCGTAATAATCGGGAAAAAGTCAGTCAAATTGATTTTAAAGAAGCGATAGAAAGAGTTATCGCTGGTTTAGAAAAGAAAAGTCGGGTTTTATCGGAAAAAGAAAAGAAAATCGTCGCTTATCACGAGGTCGGTCATGCTTTAGTTGGTGCTGTTATGCCTGGAGGGGGTTGCGTCGAGAAAATTTCCATCGTTCCCCGGGGTTTATCTGCTTTGGGTTATACCCTGAAAATTCCCACGGAAGACCGTTTTTTGATGACAGAAACCGAATTTAAAGAACAAATTACTATGTTATTGGGCGGTCGGGCTGCTGAAGAATTAATCTTTGGCAGTGTCACTAATGGTGCTTCCGATGATTTACAAAGGGCGACGGATATTGCGGAAAGAATGGTGACAATTTATGGTATGAGTAAATCCCTCGGTCCCCTAGCCTACGATAAAACGGGACAGGCTAATTTTTTAGGTAATAATCAGGGTAGTCCCAGGCGTTCGATCGGGGAAAATACGGCCAAAGCGATCGATGAAGAAGTTAAACAAATTATCGACGCTAGTTACCAAAAAGCCCTAGCAATTCTCAGCCATAACCGCAATTTATTAGAGTCGATTGCCACTAATCTTTTGACCACGGAGGTAATCGAGGGAGAAGAATTGCAAGGATTATTAAATCAAGCGCAAATGCTCTAATCAATCCTCATAAATAGGGTCTGCTGAAAAAGTTTTTTGTGGGGACAGGGTGTGGGGAAGTGGGGAAGTGGGGAAGTGGGGAAGTGGGGAGAACAAAGCTGCCTTTTGCATGAGCGCCTTTTGCCTCTCCTCATAACTAGGGTTTGCTGAATAAATAGTCGAGAAGAGCTAACTTAAGGAGGAGACAGAATCAAAGCATTGGAAAATTGATATTTCCCTGCTTTGACGGTTAATTTGCCCTTTTTCCATCCCAAAGAAACGGGAGAGTTATCTCGACTTAAACTGTTATAAAGGGCGAAATTTTTTGACCAATCGTGCTTTTGACCGTTACGAATTAACATCGGCAGTAGATTGATTTGATTATAGGTAAATTGTAAACTCTGTCCTTGACTACCTTTAAATAAAACCTTGCCCTGCTTAATTTGATTTAAATTTACTTGACTTTTTTGCTTAAATATGCCCTTAAAATTCTCATAACTGCCCTGGGTTGCCGCTTCCCCCACTTCCAGAGCAAAACCCGCATAATTGTTACCTGTGGGTAAAGCTTGGTAGGTATTATCATCGGGATAAGGGGAATTAGGAATCTCGATCATTTCAGGAGAAGAAAGATTGATTAATCTCAGAGCTAACCAAGTTTTTTCTAATTGAATAAACCAGATATTATCATCTTTTTCTACCTTGGCGGTTTTCGGTAATTGCCAGAAAAAAGCTTGATCTGCTGGTCGTAACCAGATTAAAAGATTGCGATATTGTCCGATTTCATCCCCGGGATTTTTGCCCGGTTTTACGCCATTTTTACCAGTGTTAGCCACAAAAAAATCCACCCCTTTTTCTTGATTAAAAGCCATTAATTTAAACGGGGCCACATCACCATCGGGAAAAGTTCCCGCCAGACTACCCATTTGATAACTAGCTCCGATAAATTGAGTTTCCCAATAACCCGGACTTTGATTATTGCCCGGTTTCCAGTTTTCATACAGGGGTTTACTGGCGAGAATTTCTACCGGTTTATTAAAGTTTTTTCGGGCTAATTCCATCACTGCTAAAGGAGGACGATAACCACTGGTAATTAGATAAAGAGAGTCCAATTCTGGGCGATTATTGGGGACAGGAGTATCACCAAAGTATAACCAAAAAGTGCGAGCAGAATCCGATCGCATTACCCCATTACTACCACCATAATCGCGTTTTACGGGACCACCCCAACCACCGCGATAATATTTAATACTAGCGGCCATGGATAACCAATCTAAGGTCATTTTTGCCCATTGTTTAACTTCCGTATCTTGAGCAAAATCGTAGAGATTGAGATAGGGAGCAAAGGTGTGACCGTGATAAACTTCTGAATCCCATTCTCCCATCCCGATGTTATATAAAGCTGAAACGTAACGCTTGATTTTACTTTTATAAATTTGACGAGTTGCTTCATTTCCTGTTTCTTCGGCCATAAGATAAACTGATGTTTCGCGCATTGCTCGCAGGTTATCAGTATTGCGACTATCTACCCATAAACCCCGTCTTTTCATACTCCAATCATTACCCGTTCCTTGGCCAGTGCCATGGATAGGGTGGGGCCGTTGTAAAGGGTCGGTTTCTGTCCAAATTTTCGCCGCATTATACATTCTCTGATGATAAACTGGATCGAGATACTTTCCGAAAAGAAAATATTTTCTAATTTGTCCTTTTAGGGTGAAAGAAAAATAATAATCTATATAATCAGTGTGGAACTGTTCTCGTGTTTGTGGGTCATCCTGCTGCAGGAAATCTAGGGCTTTTTGCTGGTTTCCTGCCAAGAAATCAAACATGGCCATGGGGTAGGCTCTTTTCTCGTTTTCTCCCCACAAATTGCCATAACTTTCCCGATTAGCAAAATGGTTAATAACCTGCTTTGCTCTTTGTTGAAATTCTGCCTCTAATTCCGGTGTCCAATCGTTAAGATATTTGGGGTTAACTTCGGCAACAGGAAAGGAAGCGATCGAGTTTTGAGAAACAGAATAGAGGGAGTTAAATCCAATAGTAAATAGGGCAATTATTACCCCTAAAACTAAATATTTAATTCTAGATCCAATCGTCATCTTCAGCAAATTCATCGATGTTTCCTTGATTTTCTGGGGACTGAGGTTGATCCTCTCGATCTAATTGTAAAGGTATTGGTTCAGCGGCGATAATTTCTGGTAATAATTCTTCGGGTTTTTGACCATCTACCTCCACCACGATCATTTCCGTGACGGGAAACCAAAGTATCCGGCCTTGATCATCACAAACCGTCAGCGATCGAGATTTATCTGGAGTCTCAGTTGCGAAGAAATCTCCTAACATTTTGGTGGGTAAAATACTCTTACTTTCACCCCCACTAACTCCTAGGAATATATATTCGTTACCTGTGGTCAAATGTTGAACAATAATCGCCATAGTTAAAAGATTTTAGTCAATTAAATGTACTGATTGATAGTGGACTCTTGAATGAGAGCTTTCAGCCCTAAGCTTTCCACTGATAACTGATAACTGATAACTGATTACTGCTTAACTTGACTGCCGTGACTGCGGGGATCGGTTTGACTAGCACCTACAAGGATATTAAAATCAGAAGTCTCTCCCGTAATGGTGGCATAGGGTAGGGTGGAATTAGTTAAAAGTGCTTCTAAATTAGCAGTTAAAATTGATTTTGGTTGTTCTCCGATCGCTTGGGCAACCGGTTGTCCTTGGTTATTTAAAAAGACAAAATGGGGAATCCCATCCACACGATAACGGAGAATTTCTGGCAACCATTTATTATTATCAACGTTGAGCATGACAAAATTAATGGCATTACCGTATTGTTTTTTAATTTCGGCAATTTCAGGGGCCATCGCCTGACAACTGGTACACCAATTAGCATAAAATTCTGTCAGGGTGGGTTTACCATTGCTGAGGGCAAGATCGAAAGGTGTCGCTTTTTCCGCTTGCGCTTCCAAAGATACGGAACTAACGGTGGTTTGAAACCCCAAGAAAATCGCTACACTAAGGATAACTGCCGTTACTGCCAGCAGCAGATTTCTGGTTTTGTTGGTGGGTGTGGTGGCTGTCATGGATAGTCTCTCAAAAATTATTCCTATCCTATCCTAATGAAAAAACGCGTTACTCTCACTTTTCCCAAAAAAGCCGTCCATATGCCCGTTACCTATCGACTGGCGAAGGATTTTAACGTCGCCGCTAATATTATCCGCGCCCAAGTTGCCCCCAATCAAGTGGGAACATTAGTATTAGAATTATCGGGAGATATCGATGAGTTAGAAGCGGCGATCGAATGGTTACAATTACAAAATATTGGCGTTTCCCAAGTTAGTCGCGAAATCGTCATTGATGAAGAAAAATGCGTTGATTGTGGCTTATGTACGGGAGTTTGTCCCACGGAAGCTTTAACCCTTGATCCCGAAAGTTTTCGTCTCAAGTTTTTGCGCTCCCGTTGTGTGGTTTGTGAACAATGTATCCCCACTTGTCCCGTTGTGGCAATTTCCACAAACTTGTAAAGTAGAAATTATTAAATTAATTTTTTTGCCCATTTAAATAATATCCATCTCTGGAGATTTTAAGCCTTCATTTGTGTCCAACCCGGTTAATCGTCACAAATATCCGGCTCCTTTTCTGCCTAAAGACCCTTTCTCCGATATCATAGTTAAAAAGAGAGCCTTGACTCTGGCCACATCTGTGGGGATTACATACCATTAATCATGGTTTTTTTTGCAAAAAATACAAAAAACTTGACATGACTTCTGCCGTTCCTCGCCTTTCCTATCCTGATAGTCCAATTGCTGATCTTCACAGCCTCTATAACTTTATCCTCAACCCGCAACTGTTAGCCGCAGAAAAGGGAAATCCGTCGATCATCAGTTTTTGTCAAAAAATTTCCCCCCTTGATCCCCTAGAAATTCTCCCTCGGATTGCCCCTAGCTATCCCACCCATTATTATTGGGAAAATCCCGAACGAGAAACCGTTTTTCTCGGCTACGGCATCGCCTTTGCTGCCACTTTCCACGGTAAACAACGTTTTTTAAAAGCTCAAAAATTTATTGAAAACTGTCAACAAAAAATTATTAAAATTGATAACTATAGCGAGATTACCCCTCGCATCTTTTGCAGTTTCACTTTTTTCGACTCGGCAAAAGCTACCCCTTTTCCCTCAGCTAACCTGACCCTGCCTAAGTTTCAAATTATCAAAAAACAGTCGGAATATTTTTTCCTGACTAATCTCTTAATCACCAGCGAAAAAGAAATAGAAAACTCCCTCGAAGAAACTATTAATAACCTCAAAATTATCCAAAATAACTCCAGCAATTACCAACAAAATCCCCGTCAGGATCCCTGTAGTTATTATATTCATCCTACCTATAATTTTCAAGCGGCTGTTGCCGATGCCCTCCAATCGATCCAAGCTCAAAAATTTAGCAAAATTGTCCTCGCTCACGCTCTTGACGTGATTTCTCCCCGTCCTTTTCATCTGGTAAACTGTCTCGATAATTTGCGTCAACGTCATCCCGATTGCTACACTTTTTCCCTCAGCAATGGACGGGGAGATCATTTTATTGGCGCTAGTCCCGAACGCTTGTTAACTGTCCATCAGGGGCAATTAATCACCGATGCTTTAGCGGGATCTGCCCCCCGGGGAGAAAATGCGATCGAAGATGCTCTCTTTGCCAATAAACTCCTCGCTAGTGAAAAAGAACAACGGGAACATCGGGCTGTTAGTGACTTTATTAACCAAAAATTGCGACAAATTGGCTTAAATCCGCAAAATTCCCCCTCTAGATTGTTAAAACTCTCCAATATTCAACATCTCTGGACTCCTATCCATGCCAAACTAAAACCCTCCATCCATCCCCTCGAAATTGTTGCCCAACTACACCCCACTCCTGCTGTTGCTGGGGTTCCCACCGAGATCGCCCTAGCACAAATTCGTCATTATGAAACCTTCGATCGCTCTCTTTATGCCGCTCCTTTGGGTTGGATTGATTGTCAAAATAACAGTGAGTTTATTGTGGGTATTCGTTCGGCATTAATTAAAGGCGATCGAGCGCGATTATATGCCGGTGCGGGTATTGTTGCCGGTTCCGATCCGGAAAAAGAACTAGCAGAAATTCAGCTTAAATTTCAAGCTCTCTTAAAAGCTTTAACTTAAACTGTAGGGTAAGTATGGTTTTCTGAAAAAGTTTGTTGGTGGGTGTGGGGAATTATGAATTATGAATTATGAATTATGAAGTGGGGTGTGGGGTGTAGGGAAAGAAACCTCTTTCATCTCTGGTGGTGAAAATTTTTTCATCGGGACTGACTCCATTGCTATCTGTTAAACTATAGATGAAATATTTTAAATCAGCTTATGAAAGTGGTGCGGCTGGCTTGGGTGTTAACTTTGGCATTGATGATCATGCCGCCGACAACAGTGGCACAAACACTGGAGCAGTTATGGCAACAGGGTGAAACCGCTCAAGCGCAAAAAAAATACCCGGAAGCCGAAAGAATCTGGCGACAAATTATTCAGCTTGATCCTAACAGTGCTGTGGCTTTTAGCAATCTCTGCGCTGCGCTATTCCGTCAAAATAAGTTAGACGAAGCACCGATTTTCTGTCAAAAAGCTCTCGCTCTCGATCCAAAACTTCCAGAAACCTACAACAATCTCGGTAACGTGCTGTATAACCAGAAAAAACTAACGGAAGCCGAGGAAATGTACCGTAGGGCGATCGAGCTTGATGATAAGTATGTCTATGCCTACAACAATCTCGGTATCGTGCTGGCAGACCAGAAAAAACTGACAGAAGCCGAGGAGATGTTCCGTAGGGCGCTCGCTCTTGATGATAAGGATGTCGATGTCTACTACAATCTCGGTATCGTGCTGTATGACCAGAAAAAACTGACGGAAGCGGAGGAAATGTACCGTAGGGCGATCGAGCTTGATGATAAGTATGTCTATGCCTACAACAATCTCGGTATCGTGCTGTATGACCAGAAAAAACTGACGGAAGCCGAGGAAATGTACCGTAGGGCGCTCGCTCTTGATGATAAGTATGTCCATGCCTACAACGGTCTCGGTAACGTGCTGTGGGCCCAGAAAAAACTGACGGAAGCGGAGGAAATGTACCGTAGGGCGCTCGCTCTTGATGATAAGTATGTCTATGCCTACAACGGTCTCGGTGTCGTGCTGAGGGACCAGAAAAAACTGACGGAAGCCGAGGAAATGTACCGTAGGGCGCTCGCTCTTGATGATAAGTATGTCTATGCCTACAACGGTCTCGGTGTCGTGCTGAGGGACCAGAAAAAACTGACGGAAGCCGAGGAAATGTACCGTAGGGCGCTCGCTCTTGATGATAAGTATGTCGATGCCTACAACGGTCTCGGTAACGTGCTGTGGGACCAGAAAAAACTGACGGAAGCGGAGGAAATGTACCGTAGGGCGCTCGCTCTTGATGATAAGTATGTCTATGCCTACAGAAATCTCGGTCTAGTGCTGAGAGACCAGAAAAAACTAACGGAAGCCGAGGAAATGTACCGCAGGGCGCTCGCTCTTGATGATAAGTATGTCGATGCTTACAACGACCTTGGCAACGTGCTGAGAGACCAGAAAAAACTAACGGAAGCCGAGGAAATGTACCGCAGGGCTTTAAGTTTACCCGATGATACCTCTGCCACCCCGACTACCGTTCACACCCTTGCCCATAATAATTTGGGTCTGCTCCTACAGGAACAGGGCAAGCTAGAGGCAGCGATCGCTGAGTTCGAGAAGGCGACGAAAATCGATCCGAAGTTTGAATTTGCCAGCAATAACCTGCAAGAGGCCCGGCGCTTGTTATCCTTGCAGCAACAACCGGAGCAGATCATCGCTTTGAATAATACCGAATATTTACGCCAAGAGGATCCCCTCACCCGGATCAAGCGATCGATCGTTAAAATCAGTGTGGTCTTTACCGGTAACGCCAAGGGGACTGCCTACGGTACGGGTTATGTGGTCAAACGCCGGGGAACAACGGTGTGGATTATCACTAATCGTCATGTGGTGGTCGATCGCGACACGGAACAGAGGGGCGATAATCTGGAAGTGGAACCCTATTACGGCGAAAATCTACCCAACCTCCCGCGCGATCGTGTAGTGGCTAAAATAATTCACATCACCCAACCCCAAGAAAACTTGGATTTAGCTTTGCTGGAAGTCACGGGTTTACCAGACGATATCAGTCCTTTAACCTTTCATCAAGGCGAAATTAACCCACAAACACCGATTTCTATCATCGGACATCCTGAATCAAAAGATTGGTCGAAGTACGAGGCGATTACCATCGGCATTCAGTCTAGTAGCGGCAATTTATTAATCGATGTGAGTCTGGCCGTGGGGGGGTCTGGCAGTCCAGTATTTGATCAGGAAATGCGGGTGATCGGATTGATGTTTAAAACGATTAACGAGTCCCAAATCGATTCTTCCGGTATCGGTTTCGCTTACCCAATCGATCGAGTTCTCCAAAAATTAGCTCAATGGCAGGTGGCTTTACCATGAAAAAATCATTTATTGCCCTCAACTTAACAATTCTTAGTCTTATTTTGGTCTCGTTCTTCCCTATTCAAGCTCAAAACTGTGGGACGGGAAATACTAGATCTAGCAACTATATCCAGAGAGATAATGACAAGCGCTGTGAGGGAATAGCTCCGATCGAGATTGCGGGCAGTTTTAGTCTTATTTCCCTTTCTATCGGCCGGATTCGGGAGATGACTGACTCCCTGAAGTTGGAAGTACCTAGTCGTAATAACCGAGCGCCAAAAGTGATAGTGCGTTCTGTGCCAAAAAATTATCAACTCGATCCCCTCACCTTGCGTCCCCAAGGTTCTCGCTATCAATTTAAATGGTCTAACTATGTTATTGATCGCGAAGATATCGCCCTTGAAAGTCTGCGGGCCACGGCCTCTATCAGTGACGGTAAATTGATCTATTTGCCAGTTATTTTTAATCAGGCAAAAACCTATGATATCGTCCTTTTTGCTAATGTGCGTAGCCAGATCAAAGAATTACAAATCCTCCAGAACAACGAGGTTATCTATGAGACTTCTCGCCCTAACTGGCAACCAAAAGGAGAAATTTTCTTTAGTTGGGATGGTCGTACTTCTGATGGTAAACTGGCTAAGGCGGGATTGTACGAATTGCGAGTCAAAGCTTTATTAGAACAAGATGATGCTCCTCCCAGAAATGCCCCGATTAATATAACTTTTGAACATAATCCCCAGTGGCTAAAATGAAGTCCAAGCATAATTTTAAAAGTTTCTGGCGATTTATCAGGAAAAATCTCAAGTTTTGCACAGTTTTTATAGTTACTCTAGCACTGGTTTTCCTGTCGATTTTTTGGGGAATTATCCCAGTTAAACAAAACTTTGAAGGCAATTTATTGGTAAAAAGCTTTAGTTTTACCTGTCAAGAAAACGAAAGTTTATTGCTCAAAGATGTCTATAATCTTTCCCAAATAGATCTATCGGGACTGAAAAAATTTACCCTCGCTGGCACCTTTAGCAGTCTTGCCGATCCCGAACTGAATAAACGAGAGCGACTAGAAATTGAATCAATCCGGGAAAATAGCACTTTAACAATTACCCCGACGGCGGATTTTATCCTGCAAGAACTCCGTTTACAAAAGGAAACTAGAGTAAAAAATCTCAAATACGCGCCTTTTAATAATCTTTTGGCTTTTAGTTTGCAGCCAAATTCTCAACCAGTAAATTTATCATTTAACCCTAGCAGCACCCCGATTAAAATAACTCTTTCTGGTTATAAAATTGCTAATTTTTCTTTAAAAAAAGAGGATATTCCCCTCGAATTTAATCTCAGCACCACCGAATTTAAATTAGAAATACAACAAGCGATCGATGTTAATTTACAACTTTCTCAAGATCAAGAACAGCCTATTTTTTGGCGCAATATTAAAGTTAATAATGTTAGATTTGAGCGACCGATTATCACCGGTAATAATGTGAGAGATGACTTAGTGGAATCGACAATTATTTCTGGTAATATCCGGATGGCTCAACAGGATCTTAAGCTAGAAGAAAACCAATTCCTGATCGTTGAGAAACCGGGAGTAGAGATATTAAATCAGATAAAAATTATCCGAGAGGATACCAACCAAAACCTCAAACTAAAAACCACGGGGGAAAACTTGCAGATTACCGAGGCATCACAAGGTTTAGAAGTGAGCGTTTCCGGCAATACCAACAGCATCCAAGTGGGGTTAAATCCGCGACTACCGATCGCCCAAATTCAAGGCAGTTTTTTATCCCGTTATCTTGGCAGCGAGGCGATCGTGGCGATAATTTCCTTTTCTGCTGGTTTGATTGTTTCCTTGCTTTCGTGGTTATTCGATAATTTTCCCGCTTCTCCCTAAAAATTACCGTCCCGCTCGCTAAACTGCCAAATTGATAAGATCCTTTGACCTTTCGCCGCCCTATTGAGCAAAACTAGGTATAAACACTTTCTTAAGAATTAACCTATGTCACAATAGATGAGGATAAACCAAATAGTGTGAAATTGTAAACTAGGTATTACTGAATGGAACCGCTTTATCAGTACGCGTGGCTAGTTCCCGTCCTGCCTTTGGTAGGCGCTACCCTAGTCGGCGCGGGCTTAATTTCCTTTAATGAAGTCACCAATCGTCTGCGACAGGTGAATGCTGTATTAATCATTTCTACCCTCGGTGCGTCGATGGTGCTGTCTTTTGCACTGCTGTGGAGTCAAATCAATGGACACGCTCCCTATACCCAAATGATCGATTGGGCATCGGCGGGTAACTTTCACCTGAAAATGGGTTATACGATCGATCATCTCAGCGCTTTAATGTCGGTTATCGTCACCACCGTGGCCTTTTTGGTGATGATTTATACCGATGGTTACATGGCCCACGACCCCGGTTATGTGCGTTTTTACGCCTATCTGAGCATTTTTAGCAGTTCTATGCTCGGTTTGGTCATCAGTCCCAACCTCGTCCAGATCTACGTTTTCTGGGAATTGGTGGGGATGTGTTCCTATCTGCTAGTAGGTTTCTGGTTCACTCGTCCGGCGGCCGCCGAGGCCTGTCAAAAAGCCTTTGTTACCAACCGCGTCGGCGATTTTGGCTTATTACTAGGAATGCTGGGGCTTTTCTGGGCCACCGGTAGCTTCGAGTTTGATATCATGGGTGAACGTCTAGAGGAATTAGTTTCTTCTGGAGCCATTGCCGGCAGTTTAGCGGCATTATTCGCCGTTTTAGTCTTCCTTGGACCCGTGGCCAAATCAGCCCAATTTCCCCTTCATGTCTGGCTACCGGATGCCATGGAAGGTCCGACCCCGATTTCGGCCCTGATTCACGCCGCCACCATGGTGGCCGCTGGAGTTTTCCTGATTGCTCGGATGTATCCCGTTTTTGAGCCAATTCCCACGGCGATGACGGTAATTGCTTGGACGGGGGCCTTTACTGCCTTTCTAGGGGCAAGTATCGCCCTCACCCAGAATGATATCAAAAAGGGTTTAGCCTATTCCACCATCTCCCAATTGGGTTATATGGTTATGGCTATGGGTATCGGCGCTTATAGTGCGGGGTTATTCCACCTGATGACCCACGCTTATTTTAAAGCGATGTTGTTCCTCGGTTCCGGTTCGGTCATCCACGGTATGGAGGATGTGGTGGGTCATGAGCCGGTTTTAGCGCAAGATATGCGGATGATGGGCGGTTTACGCAAGTATATGCCCATTACTGCCCTAACTTTCTTGGTGGGAACTCTGGCCATCTGTGGGATTCCTCCTTTCGCTGGTTTCTGGTCTAAGGATGAAATTCTCGGTTTAGCTTTTGAGGCGAACCCAGCTTTATGGTTAATCGGTTGGGGGACTGCGGGTTTAACAGCTTTTTATATGTTCCGGATGTACTTTAACACTTTTGAAGGGGAGTTTAGAGGCACTAATAAGGAGATTAAACGCCGACTGTTAGCCAACGCGGGCGCGATTCCGGCTTTTGGACCGGGGGCAATGAATGTTAAGCAATTAGACTCGGAAGCGCAGGAAGAAGACAACCACGGCCATCATGCCCATGAACCCCACGAATCGCCAATTACTATGACTTTACCTCTCATGATTTTGGCGGTTCCTTCTTTGTTAATTGGTTTGGTGGGTAAACCTTGGCAGAATTTCTTCGAGGGTTTTATTCATGTTCCTAACGAAGTAGTGGAAGAAGTTCATGCTTTTGATTGGACAGAGTTTCTGATTATGGCGGGTAATTCGGTAGGGATTGCTTTAATCGGGATTACTGTCGCTTCTCTGATGTATCTCCAGAAAAAAATTGACCCCGCAACTATTGCGGAAAAATTCCCCGTTTTGTATCGTTTTTCCCTGAACAAATGGTACATTGATAACCTCTATGATCGGGTTTTTGTTCAGGGTTGTCGTCGTCTCGCACGGCAAATTATGGAAGTGGATTATCGCGTTATCGATGGGGCGGTGAATTTAACCGGTTTAGCTACTCTTGTTAGTGGTGAAGGTCTGAAATACCTCGAAAATGGTCGCGCCCAATTCTACGCTTTAATTGTCTTTGCCGCAGTTTTGGGTTTAGTAATTGTCTATAGTCTGGTGTAGATTTTAATACTTTGACTAAAGATTTTTAGGGGCGCAAAGCCCCTTTTTTCGGCTTTAAGTCCCCCTTTTTAAGAAAGATTTAGGGGTATCAAACTCTTATAATCAGATTTGGGAAAAGCGATCGCTTTTGATATACTCTTTAAAAATAGATGATAATTGAAATCGGTTTTGATCCCTTTGAATTAAATAACATTGTTCCAAGGATTGTAAACCATTGATTAAATCACTGGCAGATAAATCTAGGTTATTTTATAATCATATATTGTCCTAAGCGATCGCTTTTCCTATCGGCTGCATTAACAAAGTATAGTGGGTCTGACAGTATTTCTCCTAATTTAGACTGCCCATCGGAAATAATAGTACAAATGCTCGGACTAGCAATTCTGGCACTCCCGTGCAGTCCTAACGAGTAATCTGGATAGTCAGCAGTCCATTCTGGTCATTTCCTTGTCACCTCGTCAGAGCAAGAGCAAAGCACGGACAGAAGCGAAGTTTGACCCAATGATTAGCTAATGGTATCGATAAACATCTTCAATGCTGCTTTTGAGAAGGAGACGGGTTGCTAAAGCCTCTATAATAAGTAGCCATAGAGATGCCGACAACTTCCCTTGTCGATAGCGAATAAGGAGAAAAAAAACCCAGTGTTTGTCCTCAAAGGTTACGAGTATTTTCTAGGATTTCTGCTCGCTTGCAGTTTAGTACCAATCCTATCCCTAACTGCCTCCAAAGTCCTGCGGCCTAGTGGTGGCGGTCCAGAAAGACGCACCACCTATGAATCGGGGATGGAACCGATCGGTGGTGCTTGGATTCAGTTTAACATTCGTTATTATATGTTTGCCCTCGTTTTCGTGGTTTTTGACGTGGAAACCGTCTTTCTCTACCCTTGGGCAGTAGCTTTCAATCAATTGGGCCTATTAGCTTTTGTAGAAGCACTGATCTTTATTGCTATCCTTGTGGTTGCTCTCGTCTATGCTTGGCGGAAAGGAGCCTTAGAATGGTCATAACGGCCATAATTTTCCTTATTTTTGACTTTTCATGAGAGGATAACCCGATGAGTCCCAACCCTACCAGCGAATTTAAGCAAATTATCGAACAACAAAGCGAAAAAATCCTTAATCCCATCGAACGCACCAAAGTTACTCAGGATTTATCGGAAAATGTCATTCTTACCACCGTTGATGACCTGTATAACTGGGCGCGTTTGTCAAGTCTTTGGCCGATGCTATACGGTACAGCCTGCTGTTTTATCGAGTTCGCAGCCTTGATTGGTTCCCGTTTTGATTTCGATCGCTTTGGTTTAGTTCCCCGTTCTAGTCCCCGGCAAGCTGATTTAATCATCACTGCCGGTACAGTTACCATGAAAATGGCCCCCGCTTTGGTGCGTCTGTACGAAGAAATGCCGGAACCTAAATATGTGATCGCCATGGGGGCCTGTACGATTACGGGGGGAATGTTCAGCAGTGACTCCACCACCGCAGTTAGAGGGGTAGATAAGCTTATCCCCGTGGATGTCTATATACCCGGTTGTCCCCCCCGTCCGGAAGCGATTATCGACGCGATTATTAAACTGCGGAAAAAAGTCGCTAACGAATCCATTCAAGAACGTGGGACTGTCCTCCAGCAAACCAATCGTTATTACAGCACCACCCACAAAATGCAGCCCACAGAACCGATTCTTACGGGTAAATATCTGCAATCGGCCACCCGTCAAGCACCTCCGAAAGAGTTACTAGAAGCCACTGGTATGCCTGTTCCCCCCGCTCTTTTGACCACGAAACAAAAGGAAGAAATCTAAATGACTGAAGAAACGACAGCTATTGTGCAAGCTGGCCCCACTTCGATTTGGTTAAGCGAAAATGGTTTTGAGCATCAAGCTTTAGAAGCTGACCATAGTGGTGTGGAATTGATTAAAGTAGAACCAGACTTTTTAATTCCTCTGGCCACTGCTTTATACGCTTATGGTTTTAATTATCTCCAATGTCAGGGCGCTTACGATTTGGGACCGGGGAAAGAATTAGTTAGTTTCTATCATCTGGTCAAAGTAGCCGATAATGTCGATAGTCCCGTGGAAGTTCGCTTAAAAGTCTTTCTTCCTCGAGATAATCCCCGGGTTGCTTCGGTTTACTGGATTTGGAAAGCTGCTGACTGGCAAGAACGAGAAAGTTATGATATGTTCGGCATTATTTATGAAGGACATCCCCACCTGAAACGGATTTTAATGCCAGAAGATTGGGTCGGTTGGCCCCTACGCAAAGACTACGTTTCTCCCGAATTCTACGAACTACAGGACGCTTACTAAGTCGAAAAACTAATCACTAATATCGGGTTAGAAGATATTTCTACCCCGATTTTTTTGAGATTTAGGGACAAGATAAACTATTGAGTATTTAGTCGAATAAATCTACATTTCGTAGCCAAATTTATTGGCATCTACTTCTTGTAAATTAATGTCGATTAAACCGTATTCTGACCAGCGTTGGGAAACCTTGACCACCATGGCCGAATCCGACTCCAAAGGTTCCCCCCACTCGTGGTCAGTTTCGGGATACATTTTTGTCGTGGCATCAATTCCCATTCTCCCCCCCAAACCGACCTTTTCGCTGGCAAAATCGAGGCTATCAAAGGGGGTTTCCGGGAGAATAAACACATCGCGAACCGGATCCACTTTAGAACTAATTGCCCAAACCACTTGCCGGGGGTCGCGAATATTAATCTCCTTATCCACGACGATGACAAATTTAGTATAGGTGAACTGGGGTAAGGCACTCCAAAAAGCTAAGGCCGCTCGCCGCGCTTGCCCTGGATAAGCTTTATCAATGGAGATAATCGCCGCTTTATAGCTTAAAGCTTCCATCGGTAGGAAAAAATCCCTTATTTCCGACACCTGTTGCCGCAAAATCGGCGTATAAATACGATTAAGAGCGATGGCCATCATCGCTTCTTCCTTAGGAGGACGACCGCTAAAAGTGGTCAAATAAATGGGGTCACGACGATGGGTCATGCAGTGGAAATGAATCAGGGGTGAATCTTCCACACCGCCATAGTAACCCATGTGATCACCAAAAGGACCGTCTGGCAATACCTCTCCGGGGGTAATTGTTCCTTCGAGGACGATTTCTGAGTCGGCCGGCACTTCCAAATCGAGGGTTTTACATTTGGCTAACTGTACCCCAGAACCTCCGTACAATCCCGCAAACAGCCATTCTGAGAGATCTACGGGGATAGGAGTGGCAGCGGCCATGATAATCAGAGGATCGACCCCTAAAGCGATGGCTATTTCTAATTTTTTGCCCATTTGCGCCGCTTTTCGCAGGTGACGCGCCCCACCGCGCACGGATAACCAGTGAACGGTCATGGTATTGTGAGACTGTAGCTGTAATCGATAGACACCGACGTTAGGGGTTCCCGTTTCGCAATCTTTAGTAATTACTAGCCCTAGGGTGATAATCTGGCCTGCATCGCCCGGATAGGGGCGAATCATCGGAATTTTCTTTAAATCTACTTCATTCCCCTCTAAAATCACCTGTTGACAGGCAGGAAAAAAGTTACGGCTGGGTTTGGCTTTCAGGACATCAAACAACACTTTACCAAAATCGATCGCTTGGGAGAGTTTTTTCGGCGGTTTCGGTTGTTGCAACAGGGCGAGTTTTTTGCCTAAATCTTCCAATTCTTCGGGTTTATTCAGGTTCATCGCCCAACAGATGCGTTCTACCGTTCCCATCAGGTTAATAGCGACGGGAAACTCGGCCCCCTGCACGTTTTCAAACAGTAGGGCCGGTCCCCCCACCTGCAGCATCCGATTAGCGATCTCGGCAATTTCTAAATCGGCAGAGACCGATGCACTAATGCGGCGTAATTGGCCACGATCTTCTAAAAGCTTAATAAATCCTCGTAAGTCTCTCGCCATGATGAAGAAATGTAAATAAATCCCTGTCTCTATTATCTCTTAGGGCGGCAGTTTCGGTGGGGGATAGTCACCGTTTTGAGAGTTGGAGGCGATTCTCGTCTAGAATTAAGTAAAAAAATCCCCATCTTGCCAGCTTCATTCCTAACCCTAAATTTATGCTTATTCAGCCCGGAGGTCAACATGATTAAGGATATTGAAATTAGTAATTTTAGATGTTTTGAGCATACCAAAATTGAAGGTTTTGAGCGAGTTAATTTAATTGGCGGTAAAAACAATTCAGGGAAAACTGCCCTATTAGAGGCAATATTTTTGTATAGTTATCCCTATCCAAATACTATTCATCCCTACATCAGAGGAATCATTCGTAGGCAATCTTTAGCAGTTGTTCAGGCTGTTCCCAAAAATGCTTGGGATGATTTATTATTCAATCTTGATAGAAAAAATATTATTGAGTTAAAAGGCTCCCAATCTAACCAAGGAGATAAATTGGTAAAAATATCGATTTCTAGTTCTCTTAAAGATAGTATTCTAGGAATCTCTGAAGACTGGCAAAAATTATACGATTTTATCGCTAAAGATAAATCAGTTATTTCTATCTTGAATATTCACACAAGTTTTGACCATGATCATGACTCAAATGATGAGCAAATGAACTATTTTTTAATTGCTAGTTCTAAGGAGATACTAGCTTTACCTAATGGGGGTGATGAGGAACCAGTAATCATTGCCGCATCTGTCAATAAATCTTTGGAAGAATTGAGCGAGTCTTATACTAAAATAGTTTTTAATGAACAGGAAGAAGAAGTGCTAAAAGCTCTACAAATTCTCGATCCGTCCATTGAGAAAATAGAAAGTTTTTTTCTGGGTGAACCAAATTTATATCTGAAAAGAAAAGAGAGAAAACGCCTACCCGTATCTCTGTTTGGTGAAGCCATTAATCGTCTGATAGAGATGATTTTTGCTCTACTGCTTAATCCGCAAAAAATTATTTTTATCGATGAAATAGAAAATGGTCTTCACTATACTGCTTACCCAGATATTTGGAAAACTTTATTCCGATTAGCTATCGAACTAGATAGCCAAATTTTTGCTACAACCCATAGTTTAGAGATGATCCAAGCTTTTGCCGATGTGGGGTTAGAATATTATCCAGAACAGGGGGCCTATTTTGAACTAGCAAGGAGTCCCAGAACTGATAAAATTATCGGTATTAAAAGACAATTAAGCACTTTAGAGTACGCCTTAAAACATGGCAATGAGGTGAGAGGTGAGTAACTTATTAATCGTCGAGAGCAAGAATGATAAAATTGGCTCTTCGGTTTGTGTTATGCAATGGACGAGGGTTATAAGGGATGGAACCCTTATAGAGAAAGGCATTTAGCGATTTTTGTCAATTGTTTTTGATCTAGAGCGAACTAATCAATTAAATCTTTTGCCAGATAAGGATTTAGTCGATTTATGCAACCCTATCGAACCATACCAAGTAACGAAGAACCATAAAATTTTTATCGAAGCCCTAGTGCAATACTTAAATTTTACCAAAATTCAGTTAGATAAACCGATTTGCTTTGAGGAAGATGACTATAAATGTTTACAGGGTTTAGATCAAGCTAAATTAACCAGCACTTTCGATGAAATTAAGGCGACTCTTGGTAAAAAAGCTATCCCTAAAGTTGGTATTATTATCGATCAAGATTCTGATACTAAGACAGAGCGACTAAATTGGCTTAACGATTGTCTAAAAAATGTGTATCCAGAAGCGGAAGATATTAGGGAAACCAGTCAGCTTTATAGATTGACAACAATAGAAGATCAAATCACAGAATTTGCTTGTTATTTTACCAATGTGGACGGACAAGGAGAACTAGAAACAGTTCTCAAGAAGATTAAAAGTCAAGATTCCACCTATGCGGATTGTTTAGAAGACTGGAGAAATTGTTTAAACAAGCAAGAAAAATCGATTAAAGACAAAGATTTTGATAAGTTTTGGATTAATAACTATTTACGATTTGATACCTGTTCCACAGAAGACAAAAAACAAGCTGGCAGGAAATGCAGTATGAATGGATTTGATTATGTTATGAAAAACAAACGTCATATTTGGAACTTTGAGCATGAGGTATTAAATGAACTCAAAGAATTTTTACAACTATTTGCTGTGTAATCAAAAATCCCCCTAGAAATCTAGAGGGATCGAGGGATATATGGAGGGCAATTTAGAAGTAAATTGTCCCACCCCAACGCTCGTCTAGACGGGGAGCAACCAACATATAAGCGGCGACGTTATACACATCATCTTCGGTCAGATTGCGTAATTCTGGAAAGACATCGGGACGGCTAACATTGGGATGCAATTCGCTCAGATCATCTACACCATCGTAACTGGTGGGATGTTCTAGATAATCAATCAGTGCTAACAGATTATCTCTGGGAGGTTCCGCTTTTGCCAGATCACCCAGACCCAAACTGACGTTATTATTAGTTTTGGTTTTACCTTGCAGGTGACACTTAGTACAATTGGCTACAAAAAGTTTCTGTCCTTCCGTCGCTTGTTCAGAAGTCAAAGTCACCGATTCCCCCGCATCATTGAGGGTGATGGTGAGGGTTTTTTCATTGAGTTCTAAGGCACTAGCGCCGTTAAGATTGAATTGTAATACAAAAAAGACTACAGCGATCGCTGCCACAATCAAACGTTTGATCATTGTTCTCCTACTCGCAATTGTTCCAAAAAAGGGAATTTTAAGGTGACTAAAAAATTTTCTCCTCTGGGAGGGTGTCGATCAATTCTAAGTGATCACGGACACCGAGAAGATCGCAGTGGGGAATAAAGTCAAGGGGACGTTTCCGTTTTCGAGGCGGTTACTCCTGAGCGTTGGGATAAAATCAGTGAGATAATTGCTTTAGCATCTTCTAGGGCGAGATTAGTCTGCCGATCTTTATAGGAGATGCCTAATTGGTCGCAAAGTGACAACACAGATTCATCGGCCAGATCGTACTCTGCCGCAATATCAGCGATCGATAGATCAGCAAAACCCATAGTCTGACGCACCCACTAAGGATAGAGAATACTTATTAGTTACCATAATTATCATGCCATTGTCGGGGACATTCTTAACAGTGATCAGTGATCAGTGATCAGTGATCAGGAGTCAGGAGACAGGAGACAGGAGTCAGGAGTCAGGATACAGGTTTTGGGGGTTGGGGTTTTGGGGTTTTGGGGTTTTGGGGTTTTAGTTCAATTTCCCCACCTCCCCAATTCATAATTCATAATTCATAATTCCCACTCCCCCTACACCCATCACCCCACACCCTACACCCCCAAAATTCCCTAATTTTCCCGACTTTTGGACTATTTACTCCCTAAGATAGAGACTTGTGTAAACAAATTTAATTAAAATCGCAAAAAACCTGAAAAAATACTAAAATGTGATTAAGAATGTTATTTTTAGCGTTGTAAGGCTAAATCTTTCTCGATAACATTGTAATCATACCTCCACACTCTTTTGTACAAGGGACTACACCTTTGTTAACTTATGGATATACAACTGATCAACATCGGCTTCGGTAATATTGTTTCCGCTAATCGGGTTATCGCCATCGTTAGCCCAGAATCGGCTCCTATCAAACGCATCATCAGTGATGCTCGGGATAAAGGCTGTTTAATCGATGCTACATACGGAAGACGGACTCGTGCGGTGATCATCACCGATTCTAGTCATGTAGTGCTGTCGGCCATTCAACCGGAAACCGTGGCTCACCGTTTCGTGGTCAACAAGGAAGCCCCTGTTAATAGTAGCAACTGAGTTATTAACCCCATGCAACCCGGTCAATTAATCGTCATTACTGGCCCTAGCGGTGTGGGCAAGGGTACGCTAGTACGGCATTTACTAACTCGTTTCCCTAACCTCTACCTGTCCGTATCCGCTACTACGCGCCCACCTCGACCGGGTGAAATTGAGGGGGAAGATTACTACTTTCTCGACCGTCCCAGTTTCGAGAAGAAAATGGTAGCCGGAGAATTTCTCGAATCGGCCGAATACGCGGGCAACTACTATGGAACACCCCAATCAGCGATCGCCGCTCAATTAGCGGCAGGCCAGACCGTAATTCTAGAAATCGAATTAGAGGGAGCTAGACAGGTGTGTAAAAGCTTCCCCCAAGCGAGGAGAATCTTTATCCTACCCCCCAGTTTCGAGGAATTAGAACGTCGTTTGCGCGACCGGGGCAAAGATAGCGAAACAGCGATCGCTAGTCGCCTAGAGCGCGCCCGAGAAGAATTGGCCGCCAGCGAGGAATTCCCCTATCAAATCGTCAACGATGACCTAGAAACCGCCCTAGATGCCATCGAGAAGATTATTTTTAGCCGTTAGGTGTTAGGGTGTTGGGGTTTTAGGGTTTTAAGGTTTTAGTTGAAATTCCCCACTTCCCCACTTCCCCACCCCCCAATTCATAATTCATAATTCATAATTTCCCGAATCCCTATCCCCCATTCCCTAAGTTACAATCAAAAAACTAACCGCAGCAGCAAGACGAGAAAGCGCAATGATTCCTACCGTTATTGAAACCACAGGCCGGGGCGAACGCGCCTTCGATATCTACTCCCGACTACTCCGGGAAAGAATCGTCTTTTTGGGACAAGAAGTAACCAGCGACTTGGCTAACCTAATCGTTGCCCAATTACTCTTTCTAGAAGCAGAAGACCCCGAAAAAGATATTTACTTGTATATCAACTCCCCCGGTGGTTCAGTTTCGGCCGGATTAGGGATTTTTGATACCATGAATCAAATCCGTCCCGATGTCAGCACCATTTGTATTGGTTTAGCTGCCAGTATGGGGGCTTTTCTGCTCAGTGCCGGCAAACCGGGCAAAAGAATGAGCCTACCCAACTCGCGGATCATGATTCACCAACCCCTGGGCGGCGCCCAAGGTCAGGCCACCGATATCGAAATTCAGGCCAAAGAAATTCTCTATCTCAAACAATTACTCAATCAACATCTAGCTAGTCATACCGGTAAACCTCTCGACCTCATCGCCGAGGATACGGAAAGGGATTTCTTTATGTCCGCCGAAGAAGCTCTAGACTATGGTTTAATCGATCAGGTGATCGATCGCAGTCCTTCTGCTTCCAACCCTCCCCAGTAAATAATGATGATCGGGTAGGCCTCGCCTACCCAAATTTTTGTAAATATTTAGTAAGCAGAAGTTAATCATCGATCATCGTTATTAATCTTAAGTAACAGTGAAAAGTTCTAGCGGATTGGGTTAAGATCGAGACGTAACCCGAAAAAATTGCAACAGGAATCGGTAGAAACACCCGGTGGGTTATTAACGGAAATTTTTTTACTGGCAATCCCTATGAACTATCATCCGCCCTCACAGCCCCTGCCCGCCCCCTGTATTATTGACTCTGGCGTGGTCATCGCTAAAGAAGATATGCGTCGTCTCCTCGATGATATCGGACGAGTTCGCTACATCCATAGTCTCGAAGGGGTGATTCAGAGTGAAGGGGAGGGATGGATAGTGGAAGTTTTCGCCGATTATCAGCAAAGTACCCTGGTTGCTAACTACAGTCTTTATCTGAATACCTATAGCTTCGATTATCTGCGTTTAACACGCTCTCCTGACGGTGAAACCTATTTTGATCTGGTCCAAGACAATCGGCAATTACGGCTGATTCCCCTGAGTAATCCACTGCAAGACCCCGATATGAAAGCTCGTCTCAATGCTGATACCCTCGAAGCCATGGTTACTCAGGTACTTTCTGCTAAGTGGGATGTGCAGTTTGAAGACGAAGACGACAACGATTGCCCCTTTTAGGCAGTGAGCAGAAATACTGGTTACTAATAACAAGGGCCGAATCTAAAACCTAATTGGTTAAGCTAAAAGCTTTGATGTGCTTAGTTTCTAACCTTCTTTTTAGGTAGGAGAATTGCCAGATTCTGTCTTTTACCTCTTGCCTTCAGAAGCTGATAACTGATAACTGATAACTGATAACTGATAACTGATAACTGAAACAGTGGGATTTTCCTTTGAACTAATCGCCCAGTGTCCCCAAACTGGTGCGCGGGTTGGGGTTTGGCATACTCCCCACGGACTGGTAGAAACACCCCGTTTTATGCCCGTGGGAACTTTGGCCACGGTGAAAGGTTTGACCCCCGCTCAAATCGCCAGCACGGGAGCGCAAATGATTCTCGCTAATACCTATCACCTGCATCTGCAGCCCGGAGAAAGTATTATCGAGAAATCGGGAGGTTTACACGATTTTATGGCATGGAATCAGCCAATATTAACAGATTCGGGTGGATTTCAGGTATTTAGCCTGAGTCAACTCCGGCAAATTAAAGAATCGGGAGTCACCTTTCGATCGCCCCGGGACGGTAGAATAATCGAAATCACGCCGGAAAAATCGATTCAGATTCAAAATGCCCTCGGTGCTGATGTGATTATGGCCTTCGATGAATGTCCCCCCACGGGAGTCAGTCATGAGACCATGAAAGCATCCATAGAACGCACCTATCGCTGGTTAGAGCGCTGTCTGACGGCCCATCAACGACCCCAACAACAGGCTTTATTCGCCATAGTACAAGGGGGAATCTATGAGGATTTACGGGCAGCGGCGGCGGAATCTTTAGTAAAACTCGATTTACCCGGTTATGCTATCGGGGGCGTGAGTGTGGGGGAAGAAACGAGCCTAATTCATCGCATTGTCCAGATAACTGCCCCTTTACTCCCCGAAAATAAACCCCGTTACCTGATGGGAGTGGGAACTTATCGAGAAATGGCCAAGGCGATCGCTAGTGGCATAGATCTGTTTGATTGCGTCATTCCCACCCGTTTTGGTCGCCATGGCACGGCTTTGGTGCGGGGAGAGCGTTGGAACCTCAAAAATGCCCGTTTTAAGGAGGATTTCGCCCCTTTAGACGAGACTTGTCCCTGTTACACCTGTCAACACTTTAGCCGTGCCTATCTGAATCATTTAATTAAATCGGGGGAAATGTTGGGTTATATTCTCTTATCTCTGCACAATATCGCCGAATTAATCAGATTTACCCGTGAAATTCGTCAATCTATCCTAGGGGGGACTTTTGCCCAAGATTTTGCCCCTTGGCTTGAGGATGCCGTAGATGTTACCCCAACGTGATAAAATTTCAGGAAACGTTTAAAAATTTTCTTGTCAAGGTAGATAGAGAGATGGAAACTGCACTTTTGTTCGCCAAATTGCCAGAAGCATACCAAATTTTCGACCCCCTAGTCGATGTCCTGCCCGTGATTCCCCTATTTTTCCTCTTGCTGGCCTTTGTTTGGCAAGCATCCGTCGGTTTTAAATAAATCGACCCTTAATTATCAGTGATCAGTTATCAGTGAGCAGTTATCAGCTTCTGAAGGCAAGAGGCAAGAGGCAAAAGACAGAATCTGACAATTGTCCTACCTAAAAAGAAGGTTAGAAACTAAGCACATCAAAGCTTTTAGCTTAACCAATTAGGTCTGAGATTCGGCCTTTGTTATCAGATTTGAGTTTTAAGTGAGTGGTATTAAGTGAGGAGTACGAAATGACATTAACACTGCTGTCTTTTCACTGTTTACTGATTACTGTTTACTGACCACTGAAAAAGCTTCCCAGATTAAAATAAAGTCCCGGTTAAATCAGCACCAGTTAAGTCCACATCTTCTAGAATTGCCCCGCGCAAATCGGCATAACTGAGATCCGCACCCCGGAAACTGGCCCCGGTGAGATCGGTGATAAATCCGTCTCTTTCGGGACTAGCACGAAAATTAACCCGGCAAAGTCGGCAATTAGCCAAATTAGCTCGATATAACAGGGAGCCGCTCAGATTAGCATAGTTGAGATCGGCTCCGCAAAAGTTAGTTTTGCCCAAGTCCGTGCGTTGGTCGGAAGTGGAGCGAAAATCCGTATCGATTAATACGGCCTGCTGGAGATTAGCACTGTTGAGATTAACACCGTTTAAGACGGCTTTGGTTAAATAAGCGGCTTCTAAATTGGCTTCGATCAGATTAGCTCCGCTTAAGTCCGCATCGCGTAAACAGGCTCGATAAAAGTCCACTTGACTTAAATCTGCTCCCCAAAGAATCGCCTCACTTAAATCCGCTTCCCTCAGCAGCGATCGCGCAAGGCGTATTTTTCCTAACCGCGCCTGTCGCAGATCAGCACGGCAAAAATCGACTCCCGGGAGGATAATATTCGTTAAGTCGCCTTCCCGCAAATTAATCCCCTGAAAATCTCTTTCTCCCTCCCGATAGCGTTGACAAAGTTCTTCTACGAGCATGGAAATTTTTCCTTATCATAATTGAGGCAAAATGTCAAGGATTTGGTGATTTTTATTTAGGGAGATGGAAAGCTGGCAGACTCTCGAATTCTCTGGCCCGTTGACGCATTTGCTGACTAATGCGATCGCAAACCACCTGACAGAGATCATAGATGACGGGGTCGGTAATTTGATAGTAAACGCTGACTCCTTGGGGTTGTCGCGAGATAATTCCCGCTTGGGTTAAAGCTTTCAGGTGTTTGGAGAGATTGGCCTGGCCTAGTCCGGTAGCTTCAGCGATTTCTTTACCATTCATCGCGCCTAATTGCAAGCAACTGAGAATCTGTAGGCGACTGACTTCCGACAGGACTTTGAAATAGTCCGCCACGGAAGCGAGGACGACGCTAGAGGTTTGGGGGGAGAAACTGTCTAACATGGGTGGGTAATAAAGTGACCAGTTAAAAAGGCTGACAATAGGTGATCGTTTAAAACTTTATAACTATTGACTACTATAGTTTAACTGGAGAGGTAACTAGAGTCTAGTCGGCAAACTCGATCGAGATTGGGTCATTCATAAAATCTACTGCTGCAAGAGTGCCTCCTAACTCCACCAACAGACTTTTTATCGCAAACCCTAACTATCACCGAGCATGGTAGTGATTAAGTTCCGGACTGTAGTGCTAGGATGGTTCTCTAAATTGCTTGGTAAAGCCCATTCTGAGTCAAGATAGGACATCTTCAGTAAATCTCTCACTTGTTTTGATTTAGCTTGTCCTGTACTTTGAGCAACCCCAAAAGCCTGATAAAGTTCTGTGGCCGAAATGTGGGGATTTTGACTAGGATCGAAGAGAAAATTGACCATTCCTAGGGCGTGAGTAATGCCGGCAGCCCAGGAATTAGCTTTACCTTTTTCTAGGGGAGAGGGACGCTTACGAGCTAAAGTTGCGGTTAATTGGCGAATAAGTTGGGCGTATTCTTCATTAAGATATTTAGCGGCAAATTTATCGGTAATATCGATAATTTCTTGATATTTGGCCTGCATTGCCTTGGGAACATTTTCCGATTTAGGAACAGCTGGGGGCGTTTTTTTCGATGTTGCTGCCGCTTGCTGTTTGGCGCGTTGTTCAGCATTATATTTTTCTTGAAAAGCTGTTAAACCCTCCTGACTGGTGATATCGAAACCCTGCTGATGCGCTTGTAACAGGAGATTTTTCATAAAACCGCCACTGTTGGGATCGTTCATCAGTTGACCAAAGCGATCGCCTAATTGCTCTAAATATTTAATAATAGCCTTAGCCTGAGTTAATTTATATTCTCGTTCCAAAAATTGCCAAAAACTAATTAATTCAGGGATAGCATCTTCGGTTTCCGTCGGATCGAGGATAGTAATTTTGCGTGGTAAGATCTTCTCCATTAAGATCTGCACATCTGCCTTAGTCATGGTAGCAAGGGTATAACCTTCATAGAGATAGCCCAACTCGATAAAGGTAGCAATCCAATCACAACCTTCTTGTTTTTCTTGATAATAGGCATCTCCCTCGGGCGAATTGATATATTCTTCGATCGCTCCATTAATATAATCTTCTAGTAAGGGTTCGGCTTCATCGTAGTCTAAATTATCTAATTGTCGGATATTAAAAGTCATAACTGTAGGTTTTCCTTCGAGGCTTTCCTTTAATTTTAGGGGATTAGCTGACCGACAGCCAAACTGACGCTAAAATAGTCTTTGCTGTCCGGGGTTGTTGCTTGCTCCTGACGGTGATTGTAACCGGTAACTGAACATGACTTCGATTCGTCAACTGCATCAACAACTCGTTAATAAAGAAAAAACAGCCGTCGAAATCGCCACAGAATTTCTTGCTCGTATTGAAGCGATCGAACCACAAGTAAAAAGCTTTCTCCATTTAACCCCGGATTTAGCCCTCGCACAAGCCCAAAAAGTGGACGAGAAAATCGCCAGAGGTGAATCTCTGCATCCCTTGGCAGGTATTCCCATCGCATTAAAAGATAATCTCTGCACCAAAGGTATCCCCACCACCTGCGCTTCTCGGATTTTAGAAAATTTTGTCCCTCCCTACGAGTCCACCGTTACCCAAAAATTACGGGATTTAGGGGCAGTTATCGTCGGTAAAACCAATTTAGACGAGTTTGCTATGGGTAGTTCCACAGAAAACTCCGGTTATCACGTTACTGCTAATCCCTGGGACTTATCCCGGGTGCCGGGAGGCTCTTCGGGGGGGTCGGCTGCGGCTGTGGCCGCTCAAGAATGTGTGGTCGCCCTAGGATCGGATACCGGTGGCTCAATTCGTCAACCGGCTTCATTTTGTGGCGTTGTTGGGCTAAAACCGACCTATGGCTTAGTTTCTCGCTTTGGTTTGGTGGCTTACGCTTCTTCTCTCGATCAGATCGGTCCCTTTGGTCGTACCGTAGAAGATGCGGCGATTTTATTACAAGCGATCGCAGGTTACGATCCCCAAGATTCTACCAGTCTCAATCTGCCGATTCCCGACTATAGCCAATTCCTGAAAACCAGTTTAAAAGGGCTAAAAATTGGCGTAATTAAGGAAACTTTCGGAGAAGGTTTGGATCAGGTGGTTGCCGAGGCAGTTAATCAAGCTTTAGAGCAGTTAAAAGCCCTCGGTGCTACGATTAAAGAGATTTCCTGTCCCCGTTTCCGTTACGGATTGCCCACCTACTACATTATCGCCCCCTCGGAAGCATCGGCGAATTTAGCCCGTTACGATGGGGTTAAATACGGTATTCGGGAAGATGCCGACAGTTTGATTGATATGTACACCAAGACTCGCGCTCAGGGTTTTGGTGCAGAAGTTAAGCGCCGGATTATGTTGGGAACCTATACCCTCTCGGCGGGTTATTATGATGCTTATTACCTGAAAGCACAAAAGGTGAGGACTTTGATCAAAGAGGATTTCGATCGAGCTTTTCAATCGGTAGATGTGTTAGTTTCTCCCACTTCACCGACCACAGCTTTTAAAGCCGGGGAAAAAACGGCGGACCCTCTGAGTATGTATTTATCGGATTTAATGACTATTCCCGTCAATTTAGCCGGTTTACCCGGGTTAAGTCTTCCCTGCGGTTTTGATGGGCAAGGTTTGCCGATCGGTTTACAATTAGTCGGTAATGTGCTGCGCGAAGATCAATTATTTCACGTCGCCCACGCCTACGAACAGTCCACCGATTGGCACAAACGTCAACCATCTTTTACAAATTGATACAATTGCCGATGGCTATCTTTTGCCGGTAGCCAAATAGTAGGGTGGGTTAGGCGATGACAAATGAGACAGTTAAGCAACTAATAGGGTATTCGCCATAACCCACCAATCTGTTGATTTTGATCCTAATGCTGAATTGCTAGAATTTGGTATTGTGTGTATCGGTGATTTCTCGGAAAGTTGATGTGTCTCTATGAATATATCTCTAGATTTATTAAAGAGTGAGTTTCGACAATTTTGCTTAGAATATAGATATTATATTGATCAAATAGATAGTTGGTTTACGGAGGCGGGATTTGATAAATACGAGCCTCGTGCATCTACGCGCCTAGAGCAATTGAATGGATACTACTCAAAGATTGATTGGGAAAATCAAAACGATATTCAGAAATTTCTGAAAGTAATTGAATCAATACTTTTATACAACACTTATCATATTAAGGAAGAGCATAAGCAAACTTTAAGAGGAATTTGTGAAAAAAGTGGTTTTCAAGTTGATAGTAATGGCTACACAATTCATTTAACCAAAAAACTAGGACATCAAAATATCAAAAATATTATTTTTGCCTCTAATTCTTTTAAACCAGAAATTATTTTTTCAGATTCACTTAGCAATGATATTGAAATTACGAAGTATAAAGAATCCTGTTTGATCTATGATAAGCCGATTCAAAGTCATGGATTATTATGGATAGAGTTAATTGATTGGTGGAAAGAGTATAAAAAAATTATTAGCTGGTCAAATTCAGAAGCGGCAGATTCTCTTTACAAACGACTTAAAGAATCCTTGCAAAATAATGGAGTAGAATCTAGATTTTTTGACACTTACTATAACAATGAGCAATTATGTCGTCGTTGGGGTGAAAATTCGCCCGCTCTACTGCCACAAGTTTATTTACATTATGATCCCTATACTATCAAAGAACTCAAAAGATATAACAATGGGAGAAGATTGATAAGACAACGTATGGATTTTTTATTATTATTGCCAAAATCAAAAAGAATTGTTATTGAGATTGATGGTAAACAACATTATGCTGAGGGAGAATATGCGAAGCCTCAGCTTTATGCAGAAATGGTAGCTGAAGATAGAAAGTTAAAATTGCTAGGTTATGAAGTTTATCGATTTGGAGCTTATGAAATTATGCAAGAAAACTATGAGTCTATAGTGGTAGATTTTTTCCAAAAACTTTTTGATTTTTATGATATAAACCTTGATTTTTGAAGACTAAAAATAGGGTGCATTTGATGGTTCTTATAATTATAGCCTAAAGTAGGATTACGGAAGGGTCATGCTTGGTGCTGAGTTTAATTGCCTTCCATATATTGAAGTAAAACTTTGTTGATAAGGGTTTTACAATTAATCATAGCACCAACCGCCAGAGCGATCAAGCAAGGAAAACAATTAATTCCACGGATTAGACAAGAATTACCTAATCTCAAACAACAGCAAGAACTTTTAGAATTGATAGAGACAATCTTGGTTTATAAGTTCCCCCAAGTCAGTAGAAAGTAGATAGAAGCGATGTTTAGTTTAAGCGATTTAAAACAAACTAAAGTTTATCAGGAAGCTTTAGAGGAAGGTAGAGAAGAAGGCAAATTAGCGGCAAAATTAGCCTCTATTCCTCGTTTATTGGCATTAGGATTAAACTTTGAACAGATAGCACAGGCTTTAGAATTAGATATCGAACAGGTTAGACAAGCAACTCAAGGGGAATAGGAAAAGTTCAAAGCGATCACACTAATGTTAGATAGCGTATCATGCTAAACGACGATAAAGTTTAGCGTTTTTCTTAAGTACATAGCTTGATGCTTGAGTAAATTCGTTTTTAGGATCAACCAACCAATCTTCTATGCTGGCACTGAGTAAGTCTTCAGGGGAAACTTGGCTGTTCTGAGCTAACTGTTGTAATCGTCGAAACTGCTCATCTGAGATATTAACAGTAATGGAAGCCATCAAAAACCTCTCAATAGTCTAAATATTTAACATTATAACCTCAGTGATATCTTCCTCTATCTCCACCAAACGGACTTAAGCAACAACTGGCAGGGAGTAGTTATTTATCCTCGGCGTTCAGTGGAAAGCCTAGAGACTGCTCGTTATGGGGAGTTAATCAACTCAGGCAGGATTTTACGTTTTTATCTCGAGGAATTAAGGGAAGTGGAATCCTTGGGAATATCGATGTTACAGTTAATTATAGCACCCACCGCCAGAGCGATCGAGCAGGGAAAACAATTAATTCCACTGAATAGCTTGGCAATAAGGCTATCATCAATTATGATTAAAATTAATAAGTAGGTAGGCACAATTATTGGGAGGATAGGTTAGCGGTAGCGTAACATGAGCGGGCGTTGGGTTTGATGCTTCAACCGTTCGGACTTCGTCCTTGAGCTTTTGCGTTCGACAAAAGCTCAAGGACGAAGTCCAATCTAAGTTCATCTTATCTTTAATTCCACCCACCCACTTAAAAACAGATCAGCAATATTTGAGAATAATTGTAATTATGAAACTTGTGTTAAGTTCTCAAAATGTTTATGACTATTTAATCGACAAAAAAATCTGCGATCGTCTTCTAAGAAATCCGGGAGTAGAGCAGATTCAGGCTAAAAATTTTAACTTATTAGTAACTTTACCAGAAGGTCGAAAGTTACTGGTTAAACAAGAACAATTTATTAATTTAGAAAAGGAAACAGTGGGTGAGTTTTTTGGGGAATGGCGAATCCCCAAATTTCTAGAGAACTTTCCTGAAATTGATCATTGGCGTAGTTTTATGCCAGAATTGCTGCTCCACGATGCTGATAACTCAATTTTAGTTTCTACCTATCTGGATAATTATCAGGATTTAGCAGAGTTTTATTCTAAAGAGAATCTCTTTCCGGCTCAGGTTGCTACTCAAATCGGCAGTTGTTTGGCGACAATTCACCGTGATACTTGGAATCAGAGTATTTATCGGGAGTTTTTTGTCAAAGAAGAGTTTGCTGAAAAACCGAAAGTATCTCCGCTATTATTAGAGAGTTTGGAAAGGATCGGTCCTGAAATTTTTGGCATGGCTCCGATGGATGGATTGAAATTTTTTGCACTTTATCAACGATATGATAGCTTAGGAGAAGCAGTTCATCGAGCCAGTGAAACTATTGCTCCTATTTGTCTGACTCACAATGACATCAAGCTGAATAATATTCTTCTGAATCGAAACTGGGAAGATATTAATGGAAATGTGATCCGGTTGATTGATTGGGAAAGGTCTGATTGGGGAGATCCAGCATTTGATTTGGGAATGGCAATCGCTAGTTATCTACAAATTTGGTTGGGTAGCTTGGTGATTAGTAATTCTCTCAGTATTGAAGAATCTCTGCGACTAGCCACTACTCCCCTAGAATTACTGCAGCCATCTATCGGTGGGTTAACTTTAGCTTATTTAGAAACTTTCCCAGAAATCTTAGAATATCGTCCTGATTTCTTAAAGCAAGTAGTCCAGTTGGCCGGTTTTTCTTTAATTATTGCAATTTTGGCCATGGTTCAGTATCAAAAAATCTTTAATAATACTGGAATTGCTATGCTTCAGGTAGCCAAGGCTTTGTTATGTCGTCCTGAATCATCAATGTCCACGATTTTTGGGGCTACTGCTAATCAGTTAAATCAGATGAATTCTTCTGTTGTTGGCCAAGCTTAATATCGTTGAGTATCTTGAAAAATTATGTCATTACTTAATTCTCAATTCCATCATTTAGCCCCTGAGGTTAGAGGTCGGTTAAAGGAAGTTTTGTTAGATATTGTTGAAAATCTCGAAATTTCCGCTGATTTTTCGATTCGTCATCCTAACTATCAACCCTGGGAAATGCCTGCTGAGATGTTGTCTCGGATTCAGGCTTTACCGAAGGAAATACAGGATAAATATATGAGCTTACAGTTGAGGAGTTTTCTTTATGGCATTTATTATAATGGGTCGATGCAAGCATCGCAAGCATTAGGTTCTGAGAATAAGGGTCAGCAATTAGATTTGGAGAATAATAGTTTTGCTGGCGTAGCTATGAACTTTTATTTACAGTTGGAAGAAGCGAACAAGGGGAAGGGATATTTTGATTCGGGTTGGTCAATTTTGAAAGAGGAAACCGATGGCAGTTTGGCTGTGACTAAGGGAGGTTTGCGACTGCATATCCAACGGAAAAAGCATCTTCAAGGGTCTGAGCAAGCGGCAGCAGTGGGGGGTGTTGTGTCAATTTTGATGCCTAAGAATTTTGTACAAAATGGCTTTTATATGGCGGTGGGTAATGCCGGTTTACAGAGAGAAGAAGCTATGGTGCGGCTCTATTTTAATGTTACTCCCGAAGGCGCAGTGGCTGTGATGACTGGGTTGACTGAAAGGTTAAATGAGAGGGGGATTCCTTTTAGTTTTAAGGCTTTATATAATCCAGTTGATTATCAACGATATGATGCTGGGGTGCTTTATTTTGGCAAAACAGATTATGAGTTGGTTAGGCAGGTTGTGGCTCATGTTTATCAAGAAAATCAGTCTGTGTTTAAGCCAGAAATACCTTTGTTTACTCTGGAGTTAGCACCGGGTTTGGGGTTGGCGGAAGAACCGGACAAAAAGTTTGGCAGTGAGGAGAGTTTTGGGATGAATCGCTGTCAGATTATAGCCAATGGGTTATTGATGGCTTGGCAACAGGAGGACAATTCTGCGGCGGGTCGGATTACTGCTATTTCTGAGCAGTTTTCTGGGTTGGGGATTGATTGGCAGCGTCCTTATTTGAATGCTGATTCTGAGGATGTTTATCAGGGATTAGAGTTGGCAGGCTGATATTAGTCGCCTATCTGGGAATCAAAGAGCAATCGGCCTATCGGTAGATTTTAGCCTCATTAGGTCATGGGGCTATTTTTTTGCTCTGCCACCACCCAAACCCTGGGCAGAGAGATATTAAAAAAACATATAGCGTTTCTGATTCACAAGAGGTACATTCCCGATCCTGAACAGCTTAATCAGCAAAGGTTTAAGTGTGCCGCACAGATGCGAGAACCGCTATAATTGGGTTATTTATGTCTTGAAAAACAAGGCTCGTTGATAGGAGATTATGGGCATTTGCGGTCATAATCTACATGAAGTTACGGTGTTTAGTCGGTAAAATTGAGACATAATTGTGTCATTTAGATTAATTTTAAAGTTACTTAACCTATTGTCATTGTTGGAGAGTTGGGCAATAATAACTGGACTTCCCCCATACATAAATACTAGAAAATTAACAAAACCCTTACTGCAGGTCGCGTCTAAGAAAAAATTGAAAAGAGGCTACTGGGTACATTTTTCCCTTGAAAATGGACGTTCGGCGATGCTCAGACGTTCGGCGATGCTCAGTCGAGCCGTCGAGCCGCTGTACCGTTGACTGTATCTGGAGTAGAGCGATTCCGTAGAGTTGGCTGTATAGTGATCGCTAACCTGATTTTGACAGATAGTGTCATTAATCTCTAGAGTAAGGGATGCGCTCTGTAGCCATGTTTTTGCTGGTTTTCTGCCCCAAAACAAGCTATAATGGTCTAAAGGTCAAATTTGAAAATTTTTGCCTCAAACCCTATCTGCGTAAGAACTTCAGGATTCTGTGCCCAGTAGTTCATTGGTATTATATGGCTTGAACTCAGTCTCTGTAAGACTTTTAGCCATAGCTAGTATGTTTATACGGGGGAAGTCCAGTAATAATAGTCATAGGGAAAGAAAAAATATAAATCTAATTACCTCAAAGTAAAACTTATTCCAAGAAGAAACAAAAATGGCTAATATTACTATTTCTGAGTTACGCTCTGCTGGTGCAGACTTGTTCTCCGATTCTGAGAGTTACCTTACTGACTTGACCGGGTCGGAAACGCTTGGTTCAGTCAATGGTGGGTTATTTTGGTTTGGAGTTGCGGTAGGACTTGCTATTGCTCATGTTCTGAGAAACTAGGTTGTAATTCATAGGTTGGATTTAGGCATTACAAAACCCAATACCAAGAATACCTACTTTTGTGGTGTTTCGTAACGCCTCAACCTACGTCTAAGTTTATCAAGACGTTTTGGTTCTTCGGTTTGTCTTATGCAATGGACGGGAGCATAAGAGATAAAACCCTTATAGAGAAAGACATTTGGCGATTTTTGTCAATTGTTTCAAGGGGTGACAAGGCGACTAAAAGGCTTGCTGGATAAGGCGCATAGCCGTTAGACCCCTAGAAAAATCGGGGTGTTTTCCTGGCTTGAGGCGGATCAAAGAAAAGGCGAGTTCCGAGTACGCGTCCATCGACTCGATCCAGAAGCTCCCATAAGTACCTATCCAAAAATCGCTATGTCTTTCCGGACCGCGTTTCGCTTCTTTGGAGCGACAAATATAATCGCGAGTTCCCGATTTCTTGAGATTTTGACCACGGGTTGTATTCAAAGAGTAAGCGATAGCGATTAATAAAATTAAGGCGAGAAAGCGAGGCTCGCTCACTTTCGTTTTTTCAAGATTATATCCTCCCGTTTTACAATCTTTGAACATCGCTTCAATCCCGAATCGAGATTTATATAACTTGAGAGTTATCTCTAAAGATTCTAGGTTGGTCAATAAATACCAAGGCTCTTTAGACCCTTTAGTTCGATAACCTCTTTTCCAATAAGTTGCTAGGTTGAACCCCTCGATCTCATGGCTTTTCGTGTGGGTCACTCCCCGAAAGAAGTTTCGCTCGCCCCGGTTCGGTTCTAACTCGGAAAGGGCTTGATAGTTTTCTCCATCTTTCAATCGCGTGTAGGTACTTTTCTTTTGACGGAAGATAAAAGCTACACCTCTGTCGTCAAGCCACTTCCCTAATTGCGCTGACTGAAATTCACGGTCTCCCATTACGACGAGCGGATAGGGTTTCAACAACCCTAAGACTGGCTTGAGGAATTTTTTCTGTTCCCCGAGAGCGCTACTTCCTTTTTTATTCAGTAACACCCAATATACGGGCAAAGCTCTCCGACCACAAATCACACTGGCGACGAATAAATTTCTCCCCTTCCAATCGGTTCTATCTATGACGACTAATAATCTTCCCGCGTGTTTCAGTTTTTTGAGCCTTCTTCTTTGCTCTCGATTTTTATTTTTTCCGCTAAATTCTAGCTTGACGATCTGTTTGATCAAAGGAAACCACAAGAGTTTCACGTTTAGTTGCGGGAGCTTAAGAAATCTCTGCAAATTCCGTCTTCTACTTTCAAAGGTTATCGGTTGCGGGAAAAGAGCGGCCAGTTTCTCTAGTTGGACTATCCGATGACTTTGTAAGAGCAGGATTAGGAGCTGTAAGGTCAAATAGCTCGCCTCGCTAAGGTTCGCCTGTAAACAAGCCTGATAGAATGAAGGTAACATTTTAAAATTTTGAGTGGTTGTCCTAACCACTCTATTTCTTTAGGGGGTCGTTTGGCTAGACCCCCCGCTCTATCTAGCTTGTAGCCCCTCTGTCACCCCTTGAAGTCAATTGTTTTTGATCCAGAGCGAACTAATCAATTAAATCTCTTGCCAGATAAGAATTTAGGCTATTTATGCCGTCCTATCGAACCATAACAAGTAACGAAGAGCCGAAAATTAGGTAACTGACTACCTCAAAATCGGTAAAACCCGACACCCGTTCAGACCTCGGTGTGAGACTTCGGACGTTTCGGACGTTCGGACGAACGCTGATTTCACGGCCGAAGTCCACACCCTTCACCCGTTCGGTGGTAGCGACAATGGGCGATGCCTCTGGGTATAATGGTTCAACTGACTCTCAGGCTAGAAAGCTCTATTGAAAGAACAACCTTTTTGCCTTAGCTTTAATTGGAGGCTATGATGTTTTCATGCTTGGCAGTGCCAACTTTAGCATCGGGACTGCCTTCTGCCTAAACCCAGATTTATGTACCTCAACTAAATGATAAACGCTGTAACTGATAACTGATTAAGACATTTCTAACATTTTTTGAATCGGCAACAGTGCCTTAACTCTTAAATCTTCGGCAATAGTAATTTCTGGAGTTTTATATCGCATACAGAGATACAATTTTTCGAGAGTGTTCAGTCTCATGTAGGGACACTCATTACAAGCACAGTTATTTAAAGCCGGTGCGGGGATAAATAGTTTTTCTGGGGCGGATTTTTGCATCTGGTGAATAATCCCCGGTTCTGTGGCGACAATAAAGGTTTTTTCGGAACTTTTCAGGGAATAATTTAACAGTGCCGTCGTAGAACCAATATAATCGGCATGGCGTAAAACCGATGATTCACACTCAGGATGGGCGATAATTTTTGCTTCTGGATGAGCAACTTTTAATTCTATTATCTTGCGCTCAGAAAAAGTTTCATGGACAATACAACTACCCTGCCAGAGAACTAAATCTCTACCAGTTTGCTGACTGACGTAACGGCCTAAATTGCGATCAGGAGCAAAGATAATCTGTTGATGAGCAGGGATTTGATTAACTATTTTGACTGCATTGGAACTGGTGCAGATAATATCACTCATGGCCTTAATTTCTGCACTGCAATTAATATAGGAAATCACCATATGATCGGGATATTGGGCTTTAAAACGAGCAAAATCTTCAGGATGACAACTATCTGCTAAAGAACATCCTGCATCTAAATCCGGCAGCAATACCAACTTATCTGGATTTAAGATTTTAGCTGTTTCTGCCATGAAGTGAACCCCCGCAAATACGATCACATCTGCTGGCGTTTGGGCAGCCTGTTGGGATAAACCTAGAGAATCACCAACATAATCAGCTGTATCCTGTATGTCAGAATTTTGATAGTAGTGAGCCAGAATAACGGCGTTTAATTCCCGTTTAAGCTTTTTAATCGCTGTAAATAGGTCATCAGGTAAGCTCGATCGATTTGCAGGTTGAACAGTTGTGAACACGGTGGCACTTATGGTTATTTTTACCAAATACTAAATGAGATTCTCATATGATAGCAAATTTTTTTGAAAAAATTAGAATCCACATTCAGCACTCACCGTTCGCTTAAACTGAAGAGGTAAGGTGGGCAAAAAAGGTTAAGATCCTTGTTTAGTCAAGTGTTGGGTAACAAGGATCCGCTCAATTACGTCACAAACACAGTCAGACTCACCGTTCGCTTATTTTAAACTTAGGGAGCTTCGATAAATGAGGCTAACTGCTCTGTGTACAAGGCTTTTAGCCGACTAAGCGGGGAGTGAGGGACTATTTTGGGCAGTCATCTTCTCTGTGCCTTGGCATCCCTACAAAAACGAAGCAATTATGGCTCTCCCAGGCTTGGTGGGTAAAATGTATTCTAAGATACAGTCCTGCTGGCGAGGGAGTAAAAGGAACCACAGAGACACAGAGGACACAAAGATCGAGCGAGCCTATGTAGGGCTTGCTGAATAAATGTGAAATATAGACGAGGTAAGGGTTTTAGGGTTCTGTTTTGCTCTCACAGGTGCAAGATTTTGAGAGAATCGTCGTTCAAAACCTTGCGTCTTCATCGGCCTGCGTTCTGTAGGGGCGAAGCATTCGGACAATAACCTATCGGTGAAACCGTAGATTTTCTATCCGAATGCTTCGCCCGTATTTTTTCAGCAGACCCTATGTAAGTTAAACTTATCACACAGAACCTAGAAGAGCCCAATTATGATTTTAAGTAGGTTAGTTGGCACACTGCGAAGCGGCTCCCTTGGAGATTGCCTTGGATTAATTTTCTCCAAGTTAACCACCGCTAATTCTTGTCGATTGATGACCTACGGACAAATAAACTTATGATAGACCCAAAAAAATATTTACCCTATCAATCAGCCGCTAATTTCGGCAAGTTTTTGATTATTGCTATTTTATTAATCGGAATTAGCCTAAGATTTTTCAATTTAGAGCAAAAAGTCTATAGTGCCGATGAAGTTAGAAGTATTAAACGTTTTTCGGGATACACGACTCAAGAGCTGCAGGAGCAGGCTTTCAACGGTCAAATTATTGGTCGGAAAGACCTACAATATTGTCAACATCCTCATTCCGAACGCTCTCTATCCGATGCCTTGCGCTCTCTGATGAGAAATCCAGAACATCCTCCCCTATACCATTTGTCAGCGCGCTTCTGGATGCAGTTAATCCCCATCGAACATTCCGCCAGAACTTTCTCGATTTTCTTAAGCATCCTAGCCATTCCCTGCCTTTATTGGCTATCCCTAGAATTGTTCAATTCTTCGCTAACGGCCTGGATTACAATCGCTTTATTCGCTGTTTCTCCCTTTCAGATGCTTGTGGCTCAAAATACTACCCAGTATAGTTGCTGGACAGTGACAATTCTTTTATCAGGAATTGCCCTTTTACGAGCAATCCGTAAAAATACGCTTAAAAGTTGGCTCTGGTATAGCCTGAGTTTAGCCTTGACTTTTTATACTCATTTATTTTCTGCTCCCGTCGCCATCGCCCAAGCTTTATATGTGATTCTTCTAGAAAGATTGAAAATTACAAGAACAGTTGTTAGCTATGTATTGGCAGCCGTTGGCAGCTTAGTTTTATTTAGCCCTTGGCTATTCGTGATTTTTACCAACCTAGACAAAATTGATGGCAACACCCAATACTATCGACAGTTTAAGAGTAATATCATCCAAATATCTCAAACCTTATTTCGTCATACTGGTCATGTATTTGTGGATTTCTTTCACCGCAAAGGAAGATTAGAATCGGCTTTTCATCTATTAATATTATTGTTAGTGGTTTATTCTCTTTACCATCTGATCCGATACGCATCGCCGAAAGTTTGGTTATTCCTCATAACTTTGATTGTTGTTCCGACACTGTTTCAAATTGTACCTGATTTATTAAAACCATCGATCCGCTCCCTACAGGCAAGATATTATCTACCGGTTTTTTTGGGAATACAGATGGCTATATCCTACCTGATTGCCAGTTGTATCGGCTCAAAGTCGCCAAAAAATTGGCTGCACTATTTAGGACAACAAATCTTGCTAATTTTCCTGCTACTAGGTATAGTATCTGGTGTATTTCTGGGTTTAACTCCTGATGCGGGTTTAGACGATCAACGAGGTACAGGCAGTGGAGCTAATCTAGAAATCGCCCCTGTTTTAAACTCCATGACCAAGCCGATAGTTATCAGCGATAATACCCCTAGTTTCTTTTTGGCATTATCCTATTTAGTGAACGATCGAGTTAAGTTTCAATTATTTCAGGATAGCGATGTGGAATCCTGGCGGCAAAAACTCAATCTCAAGGAATTAGCCCAAAACTACAGTAATATCGTCGTGGCACATCCCGAAGAAGATTTTGTTAACTTTTTAAATGAGCAGTACCCAATTCGTACAGAAAAATTAGCAGAGCAGCTAATAGAAATTAAACTCGAATAGCGGAGGAAAACTGTCTAACTTTGTCCACAACAGCGATCGATTCCTAAACTATCTAAAATTAAATCACTAACAGCGTTAGCGATGGCAAATTCACTATAAAAACTTTCGCGGAAATCAAAAGCTTGCATCTCGGTAACGATCGCAATTACTAGGCAACCGAGATCGTTTTCTCCTTCCAAACGCTGACGCAGAAAAATCTGACTAGCGCGTTCAGCGATAGTTTCATTAATAGCTTCGGGAATAAATTCTGCATCTAACCAACGATGTAAAGCAGTGCGTAGCCAAGTTTGTTCCCGTTGGGGATTTTCGATCGGTGGTAAAGTAATAGGTGGAATTGGTGCGGGATTGTCAGGCATAATTAGAGGATGATCCGGCTACGAGACTGAATTCTTGGGGGGAGTCGTGGATATCGCCTCTATTATACAAGGATACGCACGCGGTTATTTTCTCATGGCCGATGAGGGGGGGCGATTGGATTGGTATTCTAGTAGAAATCGCGCTCTTATCCCCCTTGATCGGCGTTTTAGGTATCCCAAGTCCCTAAAACGAGTTTTGAATCAAAATCGCTTTAGCGTGGCTATTAACCGGGATTTTGCTGGGGTTTGTGCCGGTTGTGCCGATCGCTCGCTGACTTGGATTTCCCCGGAGTTAATCCAAATCTATCAGCAATTACACCAAGCCGGTTGGGCCTACAGTTTCGAGACTTGGCAAGGGGATCAATTAGCGGGGGGGATTTTAGGTTTAGCAATTCGCGGGGTTTTTATCGGAGAATCGATGTTTTATCAAATTCCCGATGGTTCTAAAGTAGCCATGGTAAAGTTAGTTGAACACCTCAGAGAACGGAATTTTTGTCTATTTGATGCCCAAATGCAAAATCCCCATCTGGCTAGATTTGGAACCTATACTATCTCCGAAAAAGAATATCATTCTCGACTAGAAAGCGCTCTGCTCAAGCATTGCCGTTTTGTATAAGTAGAGTTAGGACTTTATCTCTCCGGTCCGATTATCGATGCTCATGGGGGAACTATTGCCGTCACTTCAGAATTAGAACATGGTAGTAGCTTTTCTGTCCGTTTACCTGTCTATAAAGATCGATAATAGAAAAAATACTTTCTGCCGATCGGTTACTGTTAATGGCTTCTAATTGGGATATCTTGTTAATACAAGCGGCGCGTCAGGGCAATCTGGCGCGGGTTCAAGCTTTACTGAGTCAGGGGGCAAATGTCAACGCCACTGATGGCCAAAATACGACAGCTTTAATCTATGCCGTGCAGGGGGGTCATCGGGAAATTGTGGCAATTTTGCGAGAATTTGGGGCTGATATCAACAAAAGTAAACAACCTCAAGGTTTAACCCCTCTCATGTTAGCAGCTGCCCTCCATCACAGTGAAATCCTCGCTCAATTAATCGCCGCCGGTGCTAATGTCAATCAGGTCAATCAAGATGGTACACCTGCACTAATGATCGCCATTTATAAGGGTCATACAGCGATCGCAGAACAGTTATTAACCGCCGGCGCTCGGGTCAATATGCGCGATCGGGATGGAGATACGGCTTTGTCTGTAGCGATTAGCCAAAATTACGCCATAATTGTCCATTTACTGCTCGATCGTGGTGTAGATGAAGAAATCCGTCAAGAAGCTTGGTTAGAGGCTCTCAACGCTAATCGTCCAGAAATCCTCCAATTGTTTATTAACCGTGGTATGCCCCTCGATTCTCCCACTTTATCCGGGGAAACTCCCCTAATTTTGGCTGTAGAGAGGGGAAATCTCGGCAGCGTACAAACTTTACTGCAAGCGGGAGCAAATCCGAATATCAGCACGGAGGAGGGAGAAACTGCCCTGATGCTCGCTGCTGCTGAAGGATATTTCGATATTGTCCGACTTTTACTCGCTCAGGCGGCCAGTGTTGACAATCAAAATCAGGTTGGGGAAACGGCCCTGCATTTAGGGACGATCGAAGGACATTTAGAGATCGTCCAGGCCCTACTACAAGCTGGTGCTTTTGTCAATCACCGTAACCATTTTGGTGATACACCCTTGCTTATCGCTACGATGCAGGGATACGAAGCGATCGTTTTAGAATTGTTAAAACAGGGAGCCGACCCTAACCTAACTCAGCAAGGAGAAACACCATTAACTTTAGCTTTACAGCGCCAATTTACGAAAATCTGCCGTTATCTCCTCGAATACGGGGCTAATGCCAACGCCGTTTATCCCGATGGTAAAACTGTCCTCATGAAAGCTTGTGAGGGCAATAATAGTCAATTGGTGCGCTGGCTAATCGATATCGGTGCTGATGTCAATAAACTCGATTTTAGCGGTGCTTCCCCTTTAATGTGGGCCAGTTATCACGGTTGTCTCGACACGGTTAAAGTTTTGTTAGACGGGGGAAAGGTGAACTTAAATCAGAAAAATCAAGGGGGAATGACCGCTTTAATGTTAGCTAAATTTAATCACCATCAGGCGATCGTTTCTTTATTACAACAAGCAGGAGCGATCGAGTAGGAGTGCAAGTTTAGCGATCGGCGATCGGCAGGAGATAGGGTGTTAGGGTGTTAGGGTGATAGGGTGTTAGGGTGTTAGGGTTTTAGGGTTTTAGGGTGATAGGGTTTTAGGGTGTTAGGGTGATAGGGTGTTAGGGTTTTAGGGTGTTAGGGTTTTAGGGTGTTAGGGTTTTAGGGTGTTAGGGTGATAGGGTGTTGGGGTTTTAGGGTGATAGGGTGTTAGTTGAAATTCCCCCACTTCCCCACTTCCCCACTTCCCCACTTCCCCACTTCCCCACTTCCCCACTTCCCCACTTCCCCACTTCCCCACGAGAAACTTTTTGCCGCAAACCCTAGATAGTCAACAGCTGACCATGACCACGGTGATATTATCAGAACCGCCGGCTTTTTTGGCCGCTGCCACTAAATTCTCGACAATTTCCTGACAATCGGCACCAGTTTGCAAATAATCGCTAATTTCCTCGTCGGACACTTCTTCCGTCAAACCATCACTACAGAGAATTAAACTATCGCCGGATTGCAGATCGAGGGGAGATACCGTTACTGGTGGCAAATCGCGACGACCAAGACATTGAAATAAAACGTGCCGCCAAGGGTGGTTTTTCGCCTCTTCTTTGGACAGATCCCCCATTTTTATCGCCCTAGCTATCCAAGTATGATCTTCCGTCACCTGTTCTAATTTTTGCTCACGAAAGCGATAGAGACGGGAATCACCAATATGGGTGTACCAAGAGCCATCATCTCGGAAGATAGCCATGACTAGGGTTGTCCCCATGTCCTGTCTTTCGGGATGTTTCAGTTGATCTTCGATAATCTTCTCGTTAGCGACGGTAATTGCCTCCTGTAGCAATTCCCCAGCAGTCAGGGGTGAACTCCAGTGTTCTTCTAGATGAGCTTGGATAGTTTCAGTGGCGATTTGACTAGCTTCCTGGCCCCCCGCATGACCCCCCATACCATCAGCAACGATAAAAAAGCGCCGCTCGGGGTCGATATAATAACTATCCTGATTAACTGATCGTACTACACCACGATCAGTCATTCCTCCAAAAGAAAGATTGTTCATCGAAATTTCTGCTGCTAACACAATATTTATTATCCCGCAATCGATTACATCATGCGATCCTGACGTTCAATTTTTCGCCAGAGTCTCACAAGAGCTATCCCCGGCAGCAGCGAAATCGCCATTGGTAATAAAGTTAACCAACCAAAACCACTGACGAATAGAAGCGTCGCTGAGATAAGCAAAGCACTGATCAGTAAAGTGTAGTTGGTTCCCATTTGAATCATACCCAATCGCCGCAAAAGTCGATCGGATTCGCTGGAACGTACCCGGACACGGATATCACCCCGTTCTAATTTTTCGATCGTATCATCGATGCGTCGGGGTAAACTCAGGGCGGTGCTGCTCACTTGGGCTGCTTGTCGTCCTAACTCATCGAGGATATTACTGCCATTATTTCCTGTCATATCATTTACTAATTGCAGGGCAAAAGGTTGGGCCACTTCCATAAAGTTAAATTCGGGATCGAGTCCTTTGCCTACCCCTTCTAGGGTAGAAAATGCTCGCATGACGAAGGTGAAGGTAGCGGGAAAGCGAAAAGGCTGATCGTAGGCGATTTCATAGAGATCATCGCTGATAGAGGCTACGGATTGCTCCTCAAAGGGTTTATCCATGAAGTTATCGAGCATATACTGGATCGATCGCCGCACTGCTCCCATATCACCATTAGCAGTTAATGCTCCTAAATCCACCAGAGAAGTGACCACGCGATCGGCATCTTTTTGGGCAATTCCCAAGAGAGTTTGCATTAATTTTTCGCGCACGTTGGTTTTAATTTGTCCCATCATGCCGAAATCGTAGAAAATTAAGGAGCCGTCACTATCAACGGCAATATTCCCGGGGTGAGGATCTGCGTGAAAAAAGCCGTTATTGAGTAGTTGAATTAGATAAGCTTTTGCCCCTAGTTTAGCCAACAATTTGCGATCGAGTCCGGCCGCTTCTAGGGCCTCATAATGACTGATTTTGATGCCGGGGAGGTATTCTAGGGTTAAAACCTGGGGAGCGGTGTAGCGCCAATAGACTTTCGGTACTTTCACCCAATCTTCCCCGCGAAAATTACGGCGAAAAGTGTCAGCGTTACGACCTTCGTTGAGATAATCGGTTTCTTCCCAGAGGATTTTACAGCATTCTTCATAAATACCCGTCCAATCGCGACCTTTACCCCATTTTGGATGATTTTGGAAGTATTGGGCGATTTTTTTTAGGATGGTCAGATCGATACTAAATAATTTTTTTAATCCGGGCCTTTGGACTTTGACCACCACATCTTCCCCGGTCTTCAGTTGGGCCCGGTGAACTTGTCCTAAACTAGCGGCTGCCAGGGGAATAGGATCAAAGCTTTTAAAGAGTTGATTGAGGGGTTTACCGAGGGATACCTCGATAATTTTGCTGGCCTGTTCGTAGGTAAATGCGGGAACCTGATCCTGTAGTTTCGAGAGTTCTTCCACATATTCGAGGGGAAAAAGATCGGCCCGGGTGGAGAACAGTTGACCGACTTTAATAAAAGTCGGTCCCAATTCTAGCATGGTTTCCCGAATCCAAGCGGCTTGTTTTCTGCGTCTGCTGGCGAGTTTTTCCTCGCTATAGCTGCCGTTATAGCTCCATTTTTTACCGTTGAGCCAGAATTGATAAAGTACAGTCAGAACGAATCGCCAAATATCTAGACGACGACGATTGATGGAATAGTTTTCTTGATTCCAACGATAGCTATTTTTGGCGACTTGGAGGGCCGGCATTGCTGGGTTTAACTCTAGGGTAACGGGGACGGGTAGAAGGGCTGACACGCAATTTTTGGGGCTTTAAAGCGACTAAAAGAGGGTTTTTGGTTAATTTCGGTAGTTTTTTAGTTCCGAGCGCAATTGGGCGATTTCAGCCCGCATTTCGTCGATGTTTTCCTGCACATCGGCACTGGAGGAACCACTGGAGTCTGTACCAGTATATACTCCCTTTTCCATGGCTCGATCGGCTCTCATTTGCACTTCTTCGACGAATTGCCGCAGGTTTTCCCGTTGTTCGGCATCAAATTTGCCTAATTCGCTTAAAGCGTTGGTAAACGCATCTTCTAGCTGTTCACTGACCACTTCAGCGATCGCTCGTCCGAGGAAAAAGGCGTGAATAACGGGGTTAGTCATAATCTTAAATGGATGTTTTCGCTTGCTGGGGTTTGTGGACGGGAAAGGCGATAATAAATTCCCTAACTACTAGGTTAGGCGACAGAACCAGAAAAGGCAAATCGTTTTTCTGAAAAGGGAGGTGAGACGGGGAGGTTGATCGACAAAATCAGGAGAAACAAAAGGCGCTAAGGGAGCAAAATCCTGTTCGATCACGTCGAGGATTATCGCTGAAATCAACCCGATTAGCGAAATAATAGTGTCATCAACAATACTCAGTCCCCGGAGAGTTAAGATGCTCAGAAAACGTTTATTAATCCCCTTAATACTATCCCTAGTCACTTTTGGTCTAGTGGTGGCCTGTAATTCCGGGACTCCCACCAGTCAAACTAACCCCAGTCCCGCAGAAAACGCCGCCACTGCTGCTATTCCTATTGGTGCAGCTTTAGCTCAAACCAGCAATCTCGCCCTATTGGGACAGGAACAGGTGATCGGTGTCAAGATGGCTGAAACATATTTTAATAAAAAGGGCGGAGTCAATGGAACACCGATTAAAGTTATTATCCAGGATGTGGCCGGGGATGAACAGGGGGCGATCAACGCCATTAATACCCTAATCACTCAAGATAAGGTGGTGGGTATTCTTGGTCCGTCTCTGTCCCAGCAAGCTTTTGCCGCTAGTCCGATCGCCGATCGAGCTAAAGTTCCCATTCTCAGCCCGTCTAACACGGCTAAAGGTATTCCCCAGATCGGTGAATATGTGGGTAGGGTGTCCGCTCCTGTGGCTGTGGTCGCTCCCAATGCAGTTAAAACCGCTTTAAAAATCGATCCCAAGATTAAAAAAGTGGCTGTCTTTTTTGCCCAAAATGATGCTTTTAGTAAATCGGAAACAGAAACTTTTCAAGAAACCCTAAAAAGTTTAAATCTTGATATTGTCACCGTGCAGAAATTCCAAACCACCGATACAGATTTTCAAAACCAAGCCACCGCCGCTATCAATATTAAACCGGATTTAGTGATTATTTCTGGTTTGGTTGCTGACGGGGGCAATTTGGTCAAACAGTTGCGACAATTAGGCTATCAGGGGTTAATTATTGGGGGCAATGGTTTAAATACTTCTAATATTTTCCCGGTTTGTCAAGCTCAATGTGATGGTATTCTCATCGCTCAAGCTTATAACCCGGAATTAGATAATCCTATTAATCGGGATTTTGTCGCCGATTATACAGCAGAAAATAAAAAAGCACCGCCCCAATTTACTGCTCAAGCTTTTACGGGAATTCAAGTTTTTGTCGAGGCCCTAAAACGGGTAGATGATAAAAATAAACTCAGTACACTTTCCCTCGAACAAATTCGCCAACAATTAAATCAGGAAATTTTAGCGGGTAAGTATGTGACTGTCCTGGGAGATATTGCTTTTACTCCCGAAGGGGAAATCATTCAGGATAAATTCTCCGTGGCACAAATTAAAATGGATGCCGATGGTAAAAATGGTAAATTTACTTTTGTGAAAAATTAATCAGTAAAGGGTTCTTCTCATTTCTATCTCGTTGCAAGGGTATCCCTTGCAACGCACTTCCAGAGGTTCTAGCTTTTGTGTCATAATCAGACACGCTATAAACTAGGCGATGTTCTTTTGTAATGCGTCGTGACCATAATCCTGATAGTTCATGTTTTAATGCTTCTGGTTTTCCTAATCCAGAAAAAGGCTCTCAGCGTAAACTTTTTTGTCTGCGATCGCTTATTGGTTAAACTCATCAAAACTTCGGGTTAGAAAGGCGACTTTCCTCATAAGTTAGCAGCATCTACATAAATATAACTATCAGGATTTTTCAGAGATTCTATTGCCTCTTGGAGATGTTGACGGTTAGCTTCTGTGGAAAGCAGATAGTCGGTTTCATCCATTTCAGCAGCTTCTTTAATCAATAAAATCGCTTCGACCACTGTTCCTTCTGGTAAGTCGAGGGGAGGTAAACTAAGTTGACCATTTTTGATGATTGTTTGGTATTTCAGTGCATTCATAGACTTTTACTATTCTTGAGATTTTATTAATTATGGCAGTTTCAATGATAACTTGGCTCTTCTCGTTTCTGTATAGTCTTACCTCGCTGCAAGGGATACCCTTGCAACGCACTTCCAGAGGTTCTAGCTTTTGTGTAACCGATCAGGGAAGGGAGGGATATCCTCCCCTTTCTCGTGCCAATGTGGAACCTTGGTATCAGAGAAGAAAAATGTAGGTTGGTTTTCACTTTCTTCGGAAATTCTTCTTAAGTTTTCGTGTACCCTAATTCTTACTCTCAGCTAGTTTTGGAATTTCTGGCGATTATTATTAGTGAAATTTGCAGAAAATGATCACAATTTCTTGATCAGACACGCTATCAACTAGGCGATGTTTTTTTATAATGCGTCAACTAGCGACTGATCTGGACTTTATCCTAATGTTGCCATAATAATGACATTTACATAGGGACACTTGCGGGCAGTTTGTACTAAAATCTCTAAAGTTAAAGATGTTCAATAGAGGCCAAGAGAAAAATGACTTATCTGGAAGCTACTGCCAAATTTTACAGCGAAGTAGCCCAAACTCCTGAAGTGGGGCTATGTTGTGTTCAAAGCAGTCCTTTGCAACTACCGGGGCTTAAAATCCCTACCATTATGCAGGAGATGAACTATGGTTGTGGCACGACAGTGCAGGTTAATGAATTGGGCAATTCTCCTAAGGTGTTGTATGTGGGTGTGGGTGGTGGTTTAGAAGCACTGCAATTCGCCTATTTTTCCCGTCGTCCGGGGGGGGTAATTGCGGTGGATCCAGTGCCAGAAATGCGTTGGGCAGCCCAGAGAAATCTCGGCGAAGCACTGCTGGAAAATTCCTGGTTTAGTCTCGATTTTGTGGAAATTAAAGATGGTTCCGCCTTTGAATTGCCAGTGGAGGATGCCTCCGTCGATGTGGTGGCGCAGAATTGTCTTTTTAATATCTTTAAACCAGCCGATTTACAGTTAGCTTTACGGGAGGCTTTTCGCGTCTTAAAACCGGGAGGACGTTTACTGATGAGCGATCCGATCGCCACTCGTCCAATTCCCGAACATTTGCAAGAAGATCAGCGTTTGCGCGCTATGTGTCTATCGGGGGCCTTGACCTACGATGATTATATTAAACAGTTGATCGCTGCTGGTTTTGGTCAGGTAGAAATTCGGAGTCGTCGTCCCTATCGTTTACTGGACTGTCAGAGTTATAATTTAGCCGAGCCGCTCCTACTAGAAAGTTTGGATTCCGTAGCTTTTAAAGTAGCTATTCCCGAAGATGGGGCTTGTATTTTTACGGGTAGAACTGCTATTTATACTGGTACGGAGGCAATTTTTGATGATGGTGCTGGGCATATTTTAGCCAAAGGATTGCCGGTGGCCGTCTGTGATAAAACTGCGGGCAACTTAGCTCGTTTCTCTCCCCAAGATATCCTCATCACTGAGTCCACTTGGCACTATAATGGGGGCGGTTGCTGTTAAAAAAGCAAGGTCGAGACAAGTTTGATCGGTCAGTTACCAGTTATCAGTTATCAGTTATCAGATGTGAGTTATCAGTTATCATTGATTAGTTATTGGTCACTGATTACTGTTTCCCGTTTACTGTTTACTGATTACTAATTACTAATTACTGTTTCCCGTTTACTGTTTCCCGTTTACTGTTTCCCGTTTACTGATTACTCTACCATGATTCCTTTTTTTAAGAAACTAAAAACTCCTTTAACTAAGCAAAAAATCTCGGTTCTGCAAGTTAATTTGGGGAAAAGATGTAACCTTGCTTGTAGCCATTGTCATGTGGAAGCTAGTCCAGGTCGCACCGAAGAAATGAGTCCAGAAGTGTGCGAACAAATTATCGAACTGATCGCAAGATTTCCCCAAATTAAAATCGTCGATCTGACCGGCGGCGCTCCGGAAATGCTCTACGGTTTTAAGCCAATTGTGGAAACATCTAGAAAAGCAGGAAAAGAGGTAATTGTGCGCTCGAATTTAACTATTTATTTCGAGAAAGGATTTACTGATATTCCTGAATATTGCGCTGGTCATCAACTGCGGGTGGTGGCTTCTTTACCCTGTTATCTTGCCGATAATGTGGATAAAATGCGCGGTCTGGGAGTCTATGATCGATCGATCAATGCTTTACAATGGTTGAACCGTCTTGGTTACGCTCAAGAGCCGAATTTGATTGTGGATTTAGTCTATAATCCCCAGATTCCTAAGTCAGAGAATTTTTCTCTCACACCGGATCAGGTATCCCTAACACGGGATTACAAAAAGTTCTTGCAAGAACATTTTAATATTTCTTTTAACAATCTGTTTACTATCACTAACTTACCCGTTGGAAGAACCCGTTTCCATCTGGAACACCAGCAACTCTATCAACCCTATCTTCAATTCCTCGAAGACCATTTTAATGGTGATACTGTCGAACATTTGATGTGTCGTAATCAGCTTTCGATCGATTATTTGGGTAATATCTATGACTGCGATTTTAATCAGATGGAGAATCTGGCTGCTTGCACCAGTCAAGGCCAAAAACTAACCCTGCCGGATTTATTACAAGCGGATAGTTTAGATGTAATTGCAGAGGTACAAACCGCTTCCTATTGTTACGGTTGCACTGCTGGCAGCGGTTCCAGTTGTGGGGGAGCTTTGATTGCAACCTGAACAAGTGTACTGAATTGACAGCCTATCTCGGAAAAATTTAGTACAAATGCTCGGACTAGCTCTCCCTTGATTAAGGACCAGAAAAAACCGCCGATTCGATATCGTGACGACTAAGGGAGTATTTAAAAGCGCGATTGATATCGCTGCCGTCATTGGCTGCCCGAAAGTAACAAACGGTGATTTCTTCGAGATCAAGGCAGATTTCCGCTTTCCATGTCGGTTTTTCCACAGTCCAACAGTGGACATTCTCGGTATTTTTCCGACAACCTAACTTAACTAGCCATGCTTCGATCGCCGGTAAGGGATGATTATAGAGGGGAGTATCAGCAGTGGGAATCTTCATCGCATCTAAATCAAAAATAATTGGGCTACAGTGACGGCATTCTCTCCTCGAAGCATAGCAATAATCACCGCCAGTAACAAGCAGCCCAGCAGGGTCAGTCCTAAGATAAACAAAGCGAAAATTTCTCCCGAAGATAGGGGGCGATCGGTCGGATCGAGATAGGCGCTACGATTAGCTATGGGTTCATCGCTATCCGGGATAGTTTGGATGACATTCCAGCGGGAGTAACCTATCTGTAAATCATACAGGGAACGGCGATCGGGATTACTCAGGGTGGCATAAGCTTCGTTAAGACGCTGGAATTTAACCGTTGCCACTTCGGGGCTGAGTTCGGTAGTATCGGGGTGGTATCGTTTACTGAGTTCCCGATAGGCGCGTCGCACTTCGATCACCGAGGCGCTCGGATGTAGTCCTAGAATGGCATAATAGGTATTGGCAAAGCGCGAGTTAGCGGCAATGACTCGCGGGGTGGTTGGGGAATTATCGCGCTCGAAGGTCACAAGATTTTTTACACTAAAAATTGTCTTAATATTTTAACTCTGTTGATCATGAAATCTCGTTATCGGCTGCGTCTTCGGATCTGTCTTGTCTTTCTTATTATGGCCTTGACGAGTTTGTCTCCTTGGCTAACCCCTAGCGCCTACGCAGGGATCGATGACGATCGCCTTGATGGTAATATTTTTGTGGTCTATGCGGGTAATGGTTCCCTCGTGCCACCACGTTTAAATTTAGCGGAAACTTTTCAACGGAAAATTCCGGCTATTATTGTCTATTATCTGGATGATAGTAGTGATTGTAAGCGATTTGCGGCGATTGTCTCCCGTTTTCAAGAGTTTTATGGTCGCGCCGCCAGTATTATCCCCGTTACTGTCGATTCTATCCCCTTAAAGTCTTCCTATCGTCCCGATGAACCGGGTTACTATTATCGCGGTGGGGTTCCCCAAACGGTGGTTTTAGACCAACAGGGTAAAGTGGTTTATGATGGTTTGGGCAATATTAAATATGAAGATGTGGATGATATCTTAAGAAAGGTTTTTGAGCTTCTGCCTCGATCGGAATCGGTAGAGTTAAAAAGACGCTCTTTTAACGAGTTTAACGCTGAATTGCGCTAGTTACCTCTTTTTTATCCTCAATTGAACCAAAAATAATCATTTAGAGATGCTGTCAGCAGTGTCTCTATCTTGTTTTTAGGAACAATAAAATTATTTACTTATTGGTTTTATTATCATTTAAGATTTATTTGAACCAATAAGTGCTAGACAAATCAGATTTTATCTGAAATAACACTTGAAAAATATTAGCAACAGTGCCAGACTGGAAAAAGTTTGCTAACCTGATTATATTGAGAACAATAATCATTCTTATAGGTGTGAGAGACAGCAATGAAAATCAAGCAAAATTTCCTAACAGCAGCGATATTACTGGGTTTTTCTGGTCCGGTACTGGCTAATAGTCTCGAGAACCTCTCTAGTAACCCCATGGCACAGGTAACAAGTGTCAATCAATTGCGGGATGTTTCTCCCACCGCCTGGGCTTTTGAGGCCTTAAGAAGTCTCGTGGAGAGGTATGGTTGTATAGTAGGTTATCCTGACCGTACTTTTCGCGGTGAACGCGCTTTAACTCGTTGGGAATTTGCCGCCGGGTTGAATTCCTGCTTAAATACCCTAGAAAGATTGATTCAAGAAGGAGTAGCCGTATTAAAAGAAGATCTAGACAAAATCAAGCGATTAGTCAGCGAATTCGAGACCGAATTAGCGGCATTGGGTGCTAGGGTTGATAACTTAGAAAATCGAGTCGCTTTTCTGGAAAATAATCAATTTTCCACCACTACTAAATTAACCGGGGAAGTGGTGATGGCATTATATGGGGTAGCCACAGGAGAAAAAAACGGTGGTGAAGGGATTCCCCAAGTGCCAGCTTTTGGTTATCGGGCCCGTTTAGAATTAAATACTAGCTTCACAGGCAAAGATTTACTCTATACCCGTCTAGCAACGGGAAATATTGCCGATTTAGCCGATACTACGGGAACTTTTGAAAGTACCTTAGCTTTTACCCAACCCGACGGCAATGATTTACTGCTAGAAGTTTTAAACTACAGTTTCCCCCTAACGGAAAATATCCAACTCTGGTTAGAAGCGACGGGAGGTGCTAAAGATGACTTTACCAATACCCTCAACTTTTTGGATGGAGATGGCGCTAGTGGGGCGCTTTCCACTTTTGGTACCCGCAATCCCCTTTATTTTGCTCCAGGACAAACTGGACTCGGTTTACAGGGTAATTATGGGGCTTTGCAATTCAGCGCCGGTTATCTTGCTGGAGATGCTAACGATCCTAACCCAGGAGCGGGTTTATTTAACGGTTCCTATACTGCCCTAGCGCAGGTGGGTTATGTTCCGGGCGAAAATTTTGGCATTGCTTTATCCTACTTTCATAGCTATAACCAATTAGATACGGGAACGGGAAGCCAGCGCTCGAATTTCCGATTTTTCACCGAAGAACTATTCGGGGAGGCTGTCCCGACAATTAATAATAGTTTGGGTTTACAATTTACTTGGCGAATTGTCGATGGTTTTGTCCTCGGTGGTTGGGGGGGTTACACAAAAGCGAGAACTCTTAGCACTTTAGATGGACAACTAGAACGCGGGGATTTAGATATCTGGAATTGGGCGGTAACTTTGGCTTTTCCTGATTTATTTAAGGAAGGAAATACGGCCGGTATTATTGTTGGTATGCAGCCTTGGGTATCTAGTTCTAGTATTAGATTAAATGATGGTAGTGCCACTAATGATCCCGATACTTCCTTTCATATTGAAGGATTTTATGAGTGGAAACTCACCGATAATATTGCCCTTACTCCAGGGGTAATTGTGATTACTTCTCCTAACTCCAATAACAACAATTCCACCTTAGTTATCGGTACTATCCGCACGACTTTTACTTTCTGATTTGTCTAGGCAGCCCGTCAGAAATAAACTAATCCTACTTGTGGGACTAAATTGGCTATTTGTCTCTTCTCGACTTTGTGTGATCATCAATGCTTTATCTTGTTCCAGGGTAGAACCTTGGAACAGGATCAGGTAGGATATACCTCCGTTTTCTGATGCGTTATACCAATTCTCCAAAATCTAACTACAGATAGGGTAGAATATCATATTAGTACAGTTAAGGGAAAAATATGGGACGAGTTTATAAGATAGAACTATCTGAAAGTGGTCGATTCAAGTCTGAATTGCATCACTATCTGATCTACCTTTATAGAATACCTAATTGGGGGTACGATAGTCAAGACATTTTCGAGGACGATTGTTAATCAAGTTTACGGCTCTTTCCACCACCTCTGGCTTAACGATTTTAAAATTCGTTCCCTTGGGGAAAAATTGTCTTAATAGTCCTTTGGTATGCTCGTTTAATCCCCGCTTGGATGGATGAGGTTCTTTCTCAGAAAGCCCAAGAACTTGTCGGCTAAAAATATTATAGATGACAATTTTTGAGAGTTAAAAGGAGAGATTTATATTACCTCGTTCCCCATCTCTTTTGCCAGAAATAATTTCCCCTACATATCTTTATTTTTGCTCAGGTTAATTTTTGGTACTTGCTATCAGATTACAACATCTGCTCAAAAACTTGACAGATGCGGGGTTGAAAGCGCTGACGGTGTTTTATTTTTAAAAAAGGGCGCGTAAATTCGAGATAGCGAGGAGATAAACCAGAAGTATCGATGACTCGAATCGATCGCAATGTGCCTAATTCTAATTCCTTTTGAACCATCAATTCAGAAATACCGGCAGCTGCCGAACTATTCTCGATGATTGCTTTCACCATTTCTCCGGTATTTAACAGCAAAGTCACCTTTAGTGTCCTTAAATCGATACCCCAATTCCGTAACGCTTCCTCGAATCTTTGTTGAGTTCCCGATCCCGATTCTCGCATTACCCAAGGAGTTTCCACTAATTCGGGTAATTCGATCGCTTCTCTTTTATACCAAGGATGAGAACGTCCGACAATAATTAATAGGCGATCGCTGCCGACGATCTCCTGTTCTAAACAATTTGTTAAATCACTCTTGACTTCTCCCTCGATTAATGCTAGGTCAAAACGTCCGTTAGCCGTACCCAGACAGATTTCTTCCGTATTAGCTAGGGTGCAGTTAATCTTAATTGCCGGATAGCGCTCCTGAAAATCGCTAATTTTTGCCGGCAGCCAATAGTTACCAATAGTCAAACTCGACCCTAATTGTAGTTCTCCCCGTTGCAAGTCGTTAAATTCCGCCAATCCCCTTTCTGTCAAAGTTACCTGGGTAAGAATGCGTTGCGCTTCTAATTGCAGTAAACGTCCTGTTTCCGTGATCTCGATATGACGACCGACGCGATGGAATAATTTCACCCCGTATTCATTTTCTAGAGAGGCAATGGCGGCACTGACAGCCGGTTGGGTGATATATAAAGCTTCTGCTGCTTTGGTGAAGTGGAGATGTTCGGCAGTCGCTAGAAAGATTTCTAGTTGATCTAGGGTCATTCTGGCCATGGCAATGGGGTTTTCCGTCTTTATTCGTCTTTCCATCATTTTAATTTATTAAATCAACAAGAAAGAATATTTGATTTTATTAATGGCTCTTTCTAGAGTGGAGGTAGGGCGATCGAGATCAGAAGACCCGATTAAGAAAAAAATCCTATGACTACCATGATTACTGCCATATCTACAGCAATAGCGGCCTTTATTGCCACCAATCTCGATGACATCCTGATTTTGACGATTCTTTTTACCCAAGTCAATCAACTTTTTCGCCGTCGTCATATCGTTATCGGTCAGTATTTAGGCTTTATACTGCTGATTTTGGCCAGTTTAACTGGCTTTTTCGGGAGTTTCTTGATTCCGGCTCAGTGGATTCGTTTTCTCGGTCTTTTGCCGGTGATTGTCGGGATTCGGAGTCTCTGGCAGCGAGAAGAAACCGAGACGGATAATCATCTGGAGGTGGCTGTAGAATCAACAGCGTCTTCTCCTTTGGTGGCCTGGTTTTCCCCTCAAACCGGCGCTGTGGCGGCAATTACGATCGCCAATGGCAGTGATAATATCGGCATTTATCTGCCGCTGTTTGCTAGTAATACCTGGCCAAATTTAGTTACTATCGTCAGCGTTTTTCTGATCTTGGTGGGTGTTTGGTGTTTTACTGCTCATCGGTTAACCCAATTACCGGCGATCGCTAATTTAATTACCAGTCACGGCAGCCACTTTGTCCCCTGTGTGTTGATCGGTTTGGGTGTATTTATAATCAAGGAAAGTCTTCCCCTCGCTTTCTTGGCCTTGTCCTTAAGCTATGGATGGAGGCTTTTTCAGCAACAAGCAGAATCTATTTAATTTTTGATTCAATACAAATACATTTAAAAATAGATTTTAGATTTTTTCCATACCATCTATAACTCAAGTGCCATAGAATAACATCATCTTCTCAAGCGGTCAACTTGAAACCGACCCCTAGTCATCTCGATCATGTTATTTTTTCTCAAATCACCAGTGACGGAAAGCAAGACCACCATTACACCGAAAAAAGTCAATCCCAATCGGGTCCGCGATCATCTGGCCAATGAACGCACCTATCTGTCTTGGATGCGAACAGCGATCGCATTAATGGGTTTTGGTATGGTTATCCTGCGCTTACGGGCCTTTCATCCTCCTCTGGTTCCCCGGCCCGGTTATGGCTGGAAATTAGGCTTAATGTTTGCTTTAGTGGGTTTATTGACCGTATTTTTGACCACAGCCCATTATTTTACAGTCAGACGAGATATAGATGAAGATACCTACGAACCAGCCGATCGATGGGTGGTACTATTTAGTTTAGCGATCGTTATTCTCGGTGCGGGAATTATCTATTTTGTCGCCACCAGTCCCGATCTGTTGATGGGTAGTATGATGACCTTCGAGTGAACTGTAGGCATTAGGTCCGTTGGAGCAGTGGAGAACCAGTACACTGCCAATTACTAGCTATTTTACCCCCTCTAACTCGATCGCCTGCCCTTACCAGTGATCAACAGTGCTGACCACAAAGAATAGTCGATTTTTGCTTCAGTCGTCTCTTTTCTCCGATGCGTTTCCGGTCGTTAATGGATAAAATTAGTTAATTAAGCCTTTAAAAGAGTAAAAAAGAGTAATGGTAAGCTTTTATGTCTCTTGAAAAATGTAATTGTATTAAAATACAATTGTGCTTGATTCGTAATCAAAATACGGTCAAACCCTATACATTTTTTGCCAGAGGATTAGCCACCGTGAGTATCATCATCGAGCAAGTATCGAAAAAATTCGGCACCTTTACCGCTTTAGACCAGATCAACCTAGAGATCAAATCGAATCGTCTGGTGGCACTGCTGGGGCCGTCTGGTTCAGGAAAAACCACTCTCCTGAGAGCGATCGCAGGATTAGAACCCCCCGACACAGGCAAAATTATCATCAACGGCAAAGACACAACCAATTTAAATGTCAGAAAAAGGAATATTGGCTTTGTTTTTCAGCATTATGCGCTTTTTAAACACCTGACGGTGCGTCAGAATATCGCTTTCGGTTTAAAGATTCGCAAAGCTACCCCCGACTATATTCAAAAACGAGTGGACAGTCTCTTGAGTTTAATTCAATTGCAGGGATTAGGCGATCGCTATCCGGCCCAACTATCCGGAGGTCAACGTCAACGGGTTGCCCTGGCCCGGGCCTTAGCGGTGGAACCGGAAGTATTATTATTAGATGAGCCTTTTGGGGCCTTGGATGCCAAAGTTAGAAAAGAGCTACGGGTTTGGTTGCGACAGTTACACGAGGAAGTCCATGTCACCAGTGTTTTTGTCACCCACGACCAAGAGGAAGCCATGGAAGTGGCCGACGAGATCGTAATTTTCAATGAGGGTAAAATCGAACAGGTGGGGACTCCCGATCAGGTGTACGATCATCCGGCCTCTGCTTTTGTGATGAGTTTTATCGGTCGGGTGAATGTTTTACCACCGACCTCGGCCGCACTATTCGGGCAGCTTGGGGGGGGTACTAACGGAGTCAAGATTTTCATTCGTCCCCACGACCTAGAAATTCTCTCTTCTCCCAATGGGTCTAGTATTGCGGCAAAAGTCGAGCGCATTATCCATCTGGGTTGGGCCATCGATGTGGAATTAATTCTACCCGATCGCTCTCTCCTGATTGCCCATCTGAATCGAGAACAACTGGCTCAATTGCATCTCAAAGTCGGGGAGCAAGTTTATGTTCGTCCTCGGGATGCTCGCGTTTTTAATTAGGGTTTGCAGCCAAAAGTTTGTTGATGGGGTTAGGTTTCGGCCGTGAGATCAGCGTTCGACTCAGCGTTCGTGTTAGTGAGCTTGTCGAACGTCCGAAGTCTCACACCGAGATCCGAACGGAGTCAGTAGCCAGTTGTCGGGAGGGAAAGTCAGAATATATAGAATGACCTCGCAAGTCTGGAAGCAGAACGCTTTGGGATCGAAACTTTGCATCTCACTATTTAGATAACTGCCATAACTTTTCGATAATCTAAGACAAGAGTGGATTAAAAGTCAAATTTCCCCTGAGAACCTGTGAGAGAGTAAATTTTCTCTTTTCACTATTTAGTGTCTTACCGCTAGAATAATAGGATAAAAACGCTATATATAGAGTCTAGCGAATAGGGGATAAGGATGAAATATTTAGAAGAATGGCGTGATAGCGGGGTGGATACGGAGTTAATCGATCTCAATGTCACCAGTTTAGGGGGATTATCTGCCAGTGAATACCTACTCTACTCCCAAGAGTTACCGCGACGCAATGATGGCAGAGTTAGGGATGATATTCTCAAGCGTTATGAACACATCAGTCAAGGTGGTTGGTGGTGTTCAGGAATTGACTTATTAACGGGTAATTATGACCTTTGGGGCTGTTTTAAGCCCGATTTTCCCCGTTTAAGCTTTGATAAGGCTAAACCAATTAAGTACGAACATCCTCCCCAAACCCCTACGGGAGTCTTTGCTTTGCGGGTTCCCCTAAAAATTTGGCAAAAGATAGCCCACCATATCAGTATTAATATTTTAACTGAAGAAGTGGACAATACGCAAGAGGATCTGGGTTTTTGGTCTTGGGTAATTAAACATCCAGAGATACCTATTTGTCTTACGGAAGGAGCAAAAAAAGCGGGGGCATTATTAACAGCAGGTTATGTAACAATTGCCTTACCAGGAATTCACAATGGTTATCGCACTCCCAAGGACGAATTAGGTAGGAGAATCGGCAAATCTCATCTAATTCCGCAGCTAGAAAAATTAGCTCATTCAGGACGAAAGATTTATCTAGTTTTTGATCAAGAAACTAAACCAAAAACCCAACAAGCGGTTAATTTAGCTTTACAGAGAATGGGTTATCTATTCAGTCAGGCTAACTGTGAGGTAAAGGTGGTTACTTGGGATGCTGCCGATGGTAAAGGAGTAGATGATTTACTAATCAATCGTGGAGAAGATTACTTCCAGCAAGTCTATCAAAAAGCTACCTCTTGGGAAATTTGGAAGGCAGCGAGTTTAAATAGTTTAACTCTCTCACCTAATCTAGAGTTAAATAGTCGTTACTTGCCAGATATTGCTATCCCGACATCAGCGCAGTTAATGGCGATTAAATCGGCTAAAGGTACGGGGAAAACTGAGTTTTTAGCCAAGATAGTTAAACAGGCTATTGCCAATCAACAAAAAGTTTTAGTTATCGGTCATCGGGTGAAACTGGTCGAGGAGTTATGTCAACGCTTTGGTTTAAACTATATCAGTAATATTAGGGACAATCCTGCAGCACAAATTTACGGTTATGGTTTATGTATTGACTCTCTTCATCCCCAATCACAAGCTAAATTTCAAGCAGAAGATTGGCAAGAAGCTATTATTATTATTGATGAGATCGAACAAGTTCTATGGCATGGGTTAAATGGGGATACTTGCAAAACTAATCGAGTGGCAATTTTAAAATCCCTAAAGTCGCTGCTGCAAACTGTGGTCAGCAGTGGGGGTAAAATCTTAGTTGCTGATGCTGATTTAAGTGATATTTCCTTAGAATACTTAACTTCTTTAGCGACAATTAAACTAGAAACTTTTCTAATTAATAACGAGTGGAAACCAAGTTATCAAGAAGCTTGGCGAGTTTATAACTACTCTGATAATACTCCCGAACAACTAGTTAAGGATTTAGTAAAACATATTAAAGAAGGAGGAAAACCTTTTGTTTGTTTATCAGCACAAAAGTTAACCAGTAAATGGGGTACGATTACCCTAGAGTCTTATTTAAAAAAGCAATTCCCTCAAAAGAAAATTCTACGGATAGACTCAGAGTCATTGCAAGATTCTAGTCACGATGCTTATCAAGCGATTGGCAATTTAAATCAGTTGTTACTTAACTATGATATAGTTCTAGCTAGTCCTGCGATCGAAACGGGAATTAGTATTGATATTCAGCAACACTTCACCTCGGTTTGGTGTTTAGCGCAGGGGATTCAGACTCCCACTTCTATCGCTCAATTTTTAGGGAGAATTAGGGAGAATATTCCTCGTTATATTTGGTCAGCAGCCTACGGATTTAATCAGGTGGGCAATGGTTCCACTTCTATTCCCAAACTTCTCACCTCTGGACACCGATTAACCGAGGTGAATATTCGCTTACTACACCAATCAGATTTAGAATCTCTGGAGGATTTAGATACAAATTTTCAAGCGGAATCTCTCCTCTGTTGGGCTAAAATGGCTGTGCGAACAAATGCTTATATGCTTAACTATCGTCAGTCAATTCTAGGGATTTTACAAACAGAAGGTCATAGAATTAAAGAACGGAATCAGGAGGAAAAACTGGAAACAACTAATCAGTTAACGGCAGCAATTGAGGAAATTAGGGAACATAATTATCGTTCTGAATGCGAGGCAATTGCCAGCGCAGCCGAGATCACGGAATCAGAATATCGTTTGCTAAAAAAACAGTTAATTAAGTCAGTGAAAGAAAGGAGAATTATCAGGAAATATGACCTATACAAACGCTATGGAATTCCCATTACACCGCAATTAGTGATTAAAGATGATCAAGGATGGTATCAAGAACTACGCCTACATTACTTTTTGACAATTGGGCGACAATTTTTGTGTGATCGAGATGCTTTAATTGCCCGTAAACTGATAGAATCAGGTCACGGAAGTTTATTTATTCCTGATTTTAATGGTAGTCAATTAGGAGTGATTATCGGGACGTTAGAAGTGTTGGGAATTCCCGTATTATTAGCTAACCCTGAAAGAGAATTAACTAACCATGATACCGATTTACAAAAAATGGCTGCAATCGCCATTAAAAATCGTAACGAGATTAAAACTATCACCAAGATTAATCTCTCTAATACTTCCCGTCCTCTGACGATTATTCGTAATTGTTTGAACTTGTTAGGTTATGAATTAACCAGCAAGGGCAGCCGGAGAATTGCTAAAAAATCTCTAAAAGTTTATCAGATTGTTGTCCCTCAGGATGGTAGAGAACAAGTGTTTCAACAATGGTTATTTAGAGATGAAAAATGTGCGGGAAGTTCTGAGATTTGGTATGAAGACTATCTCTTTTCTCTCAACCAGAAACCATCTCTAGGCGAATCAGAAAATGCTTATATTCAACTAAGTCTAGAATTTAGTCTAGCTATGGGAAAATTGCCTATTTAAGCGACTTTTTTTCCTAAAATGACCACATCAGCCAGAAAATCGTCTAGAGCGGCAATTTGGGGTAAATAACCCCATCGTTGGAAGCCGAATTTTTCAAAGAGACAAATACTGGCTTGATTGTGGGCAAAAATAATACAGATAAGATTAGATATACCCAATTTGGGACAACGATTCAAGCAATATTCTACTAATAATTTACCAATTCCACGACCTTGATAATCGGGGGCAATATATAAACTAACCTCTGCCGTTTTTTGGTAAGCGATACGACCATAAAACATCTGTAAACTCAGCCAACCTACCACCCGACCTTCGATCGCTATTACCCAGATGGGATACTGTTCAGGTTCGTGCTTTTTAAACCATTCTCGCCGACTTTCGAGGGAAATAGGCTTTAAATCAGCAGTTGCCTTGCGAGTGGGAACAGCAGCATTATAAATCTCGATAATTGTTGGTAAATCTGTTTCCTTAGCCTCGCGAATAATCATAGAATATCAAGTAAGTAGTCATGCAAAATAAATTTCCCAGTGAAGATAGGCAAGAGGCAAGAGGCAAGAGGCAATAGCTTCATCGAAGCGTGTAATTAATTTTGCTTAGGTACTTAAGATGAAGTATAACCTAATTTTCCCTTGTCTCCTAACTTCTGAACTCTCCTATATCTCTCAATCTTACTTTAAAATTGGGTTTGATAGCGGACGGTAAACTCATTCAAATTGTAATCGTAGGAGAAGCGGATAAAAGACTGGGAATTAACTCGATAAACGGTTTCCAAATTAGGAAGAATATTAAAATCTGTTGCTCCGATCGCATTACTGACCGCATTCTCCACATCATAGACGACTCCTTGCGCTAAGAGGGGAATGGCCAACTGAACCACTCCAAATTGAATCAATTGTTCTGTATTTTTCCCCTGTAAACCATTAAAAACCGATAGCAATTGTTCCCCCAAAAGTCGAACAATTTCCCCTTGACTGCGGGGGGGAGTGCTGGTTAATTTAACTAGGGGAGTATTAAGCAATCCCTCATCTTCACCTCTAGCAAAAGCTACTGCTTGTAAACAATTAGCAGCTTTTTGTAATTCTGCATCTGTATAGTTTTCCTCTAGGGGAAAAGGGGGACTATCGGGACGAATTTGGCAGACTTCATTGATGTTGCGACCTAAATTTGGTAGCAAGCGGTTTAATTCCCCTTCAACGCTGAGGGTGACATCAATCCTTTGAATGCGATTGAGGCTATCATCGGGAATTTCATTACTAGGAAAATCCCCCCCCGGACGGGAGATTGCAAAATCGCGAGATTGAGAAAATTCGCTGAGAATTGTTCGCAGTTGAATGTCAACAAAGGGGTTTAAAAGTCCCAACCCGCGACTAGAATCGAAAACAATAACATTTTGATTGCGTCGGTTAAGAAGAAAACGCGTATCGATGTAGCTAACCCGTCCTCGATCGAGATTAATCACTCCATTGGTTTGTAATTTCTCTAGTGGAGTGAGCGGACCGTTCAAGGTTAAAGCACCACTAAAATCAAATTGATATAAAGGTTCTTGTTCAATTGATAATCCTGCTAAAGACACTTGAAAATTATTTAAAACTGGAGTGATATTTGTCGTCTGAGGAATGTTGAGAGGCTGCAGCCAGCGACTCACTGGTTTATTGGTTGCTTGATTAATTTCTGGGGTGCGAGGAAGAAAAACTTTACCTCTAGAAAGACGCACATTCCCCCCAATAATTGGTTGTTGGACTGTCCCTGTCACCACGGCATTTCCGGCAATTAATCCCCGATAAAGGCCATTAATTGCTATATCTCCCTCTTGAATATTAACTGTTAAAGGATTAGAACTATTTTTGATGGCTTGAAAGAAAGGTAAAACTCCCACCACAGAAATTTGTCTGTCAGCGATCGAGCCTTCTAATTCCTCTACTGTTAAGCTTTCAGGGGTTAACCCAATGCGGCCATTTACGGTTAAAATCTCTGGAAAAGCAACACTGCGGATAGCGACATTATCGAGAGTAACTATACCATTTGCTTCTAAATCTTTGATTTTTAATCCCTCTGTTACATCTAATCTTCCCGTCGCTGAAAGAACTACCTCTCCTTCACCTTTAACCCATTCGATGGCGTTTTGACTGATAGCTTCAATTAATTTGATTGCATCGGTTCCTAATTTTGCTTGTATTTTTAATTGATCATTACCCGGTAAGGGAGGATAGGGAATGCTGCCATAGAGTTGGATTGATTCAGAGGAGGTTGTCCGCAAATCAAAACGATACTGATTATAGGTAAATAACCCAATTATATCCTGATTAATATTTTGGGCATTAATTGCACCATCGATAAAGGCAAAGTTACCCTGAATACGAGGATTTAATAAGGTTCCTGTAATTTGTCCTTGAGTTTTTAAACTCCCGGATACATCTAAGGGAAACTGCACAAAATTTCTCAAGAGGTCGAGAGAAAGATTTTCCACAACAAAAGTTCCCTCTACTTTTTTTAAGGAAAAATCACCCGCTAAAAATACGGAAGAATCTCGTGATTTTAATCTAATCGGTTCTATCCTGAGCAACTGACGATTTAAGTTAAGATTAATTGTTACTTCATCAATCGGAATTAATTGGGTATCGGTGGTGACAATTCCCAGAGGGTTAACAATATTTACCGTCGGTTTTTGGGGTCGCCATTCCCATCGATTACCCTGAAATTGTACGCTAAGATCAGGATTTTTAAAAGTCCCAGTTAAGGCTATATTTGCTTGATAACGACCGCGAAAATCTAGTTCAGAAGGTATCCCAAGTACCCCTCTTTCCCCTGCTAATTTCTGGATTATTTCTTCAATTTTTGCCCGCAAATTTACCTGTTGTGCTAGGGAAGCTTCGGGATTACCTACTCCTAGGGGACTAAGTTCAATAGCTGGGTTATTCTCTGGGGAGAAAAAGTTGATTAAACTGGTTAAATCATAGATACTAGCAACTGATAATAAATCCTGAATATAACCTTGATCTACCCTGAGTTTAGCTTCTATTGCTTGGGTTTGCCAATTAAATAAACCTTGCAGATTATATTGACTTGCACCTGCTTGCAAACTTCCCGATTGTAGTTGAACAATGGAATCTTGATAAACCAAATGTGCTGTTAATTTTTCCCCAATTAAATTACCTAAACTAGGTTGATTAATCTCTAGTTGTCCCTGTCCCTGTAAGTTAAATAAATTGATGTCTAGATTGGCACTCAATTGTCCAGTAATAATCCCCGGAATATTGTAGGCTGCCGTGGGAGATATTTTCAGGATTTCTAGGGGAAAATTGGCAATCTGAACATTTAATTTTTCTCCGCTTCGTTTAGCTGTTGCTAGAAAAGGAGTCTTATTTCCAAAAGCTTGGCGAATATTCATCTCTAGGGGAAGATAGGGCAGCAGACAATTATTTTGTTGACAAGGATCAAAAGTTAGGTCAATAATGTCTTGATTTCCCCGCAGATTTAAACTAATATTTTGACCGATTCCTGCTTGAATTGTTCCTTTTAGTAGGGGTTCAAAGAGTCGCTCATTAATGCTAAAGTTAGCTAAATCTATATCCCCTTTGATTTGTATATTTCCCACTTTTTGCCAAGCACTTAAGAAATTTTTTCCTGTGATTTGTCCTTGAAATTCTCCTATCCCTGTTAGTGTCGATTCTTTGGGTTTTAGGTTAGAGTCAATCGGCAAAAGTGATATAATCTGATTTAGCGGTACAGCAGCAAGGTCGGTTTTTGCCTGTAGATTTAAGTTAACCTCAGCGATATCGGGTTGACTGGTAAGATTAGCTAAAAGAATATTTCCTCGCACATTAAAGCTATTTTCTCCCCACTGTGCCGAAAGATTATTAACCTGAATTGGTGTTACTCCCTGCCAAATTTCTTTAATATTTCCTGCTAGATTAGCTCTAAAATCTAAGTTAGGAATCCAGATCGATTTTATTCCTGGCAATTGCCCCAGTACGGCAGCGGGATCAAGATTAGCGGCAATAATATCACTTTGCCAGAAATTATTATTAAGTTGTGCCTTAGCTTTAATCTCTCCTTTAGCTACATTAATACGAGAGTTGAAAACTGCTTTGACACTGCTTAAGTTCAGTTGTTTTTCTAGCAGGGAGTCGAAAATAGTTTGAGCATTTCCTGCTGCTTGAAACCTCGTTTGGTAAATATTCAACGCTAGGGGAACATTAGTCTGAAAACGCTCTAAACTACCGAGAATATTAAAAATACCTTTGTTTAACTGAATATCAGTATTAATAGGATTATTATCCACTAACAAGCGAGTATTTACCCTAGCATTGATGGTGGACAAATTAGGAATTTTTCCCGCTAGTAAATTATTGATTGCACCAGTGAAATTGACCTGGGTTTTCCCTAGACTAACAGGAATATTTATCTTGGGTAAAAACGGATTTAAGTTAATCCCATCTGTCTTAACTATACCGCTTAAAATACCTTCTTCCAGTTGGGTTGTCGTTCTTAAAAATTGATTATTGACAAGTAACTGTATATCTCCTTCTCCGCGCCAAGTTTTTAAATCCGTCAAAGTACCACTAATCAGAGAATTTATTCTACCAGCAAAGCTGATTTTTGCCCTGCCTAAACTAACGGGAATTGTTAAATTTTCTGTGAAATTATTGAGACTAATTCCTCTGGTATTGACTGTTCCTGTCAGGAAACCTCGATTTAGTTTGGCTGTGGCAATTAAAGGATTATTATCCACTAATAACTGCATATTACCTTGACCTTGCCAACTGCTGAAAATATTATTTTTATTATTCAGTAATTCCCCTAAATAACCCTGTAAATTAATTTGCGATTGCATTAATTTAACTTGGGTTGGTAAGTTAGGTAATAGGGAATTAATCGGCAATCCTGCTAAGACAGCTTTGGCCTGAAGATTTCCTTGCAATACTTGACTATTGACTAAAATTGTGCCTTGTTTACCGCTAATTCTTAAGTTAGCAATTCCGTTTAAAGTATTAATATTGATTTGATCAACTTTGCCAATAACCTGAATATTAGCTGTCTCTAAATTTAAGGGTTCTAAGGTTTCTAAGTAGGGGCAAATAATATCTACATATTGACAAACGATAGGCACAAAAGGAGTCAATAAAAAGTTATTACCCGTGATTTTTGCCTGGACTAATTTGCTAGTAAAATCACTATTAGCATTAACCTGTAGTTTGCCGCCATTTGTTTTAATCACCGTATCGGTTAAATTTATTTTGTTGCCACCTAAAAATACTTTACCCTCCCCAGCAACATTGATTAATCCTGACTGATTAATCATGGGTATTTGCCAATTAATTAATAATTGGGGCAGTCCTAAACTACCTCTAGCTTTAATCTTAGCTTGCAGATCGTTTATCTCAATTTTAGTGGGAATTGTTGCCAATTGAGATAAAATTTTTCTCGTGGGAAAATGCGCTTGTAAATTCAAATTAATTGGCATTTTTGTTCCGTCAAGAGGTTGATTTTTTTGCAGGGATTGCAGAATATTTAACTGCAATTTTCCTTCCCCTTTAATTTCTCCACCTGCAACGGGTTTAATTTGAATTTTATCTAAATTAAGACTATTGAGATTGGTTTGAAAATTACTGGTTATTGATTGAAGAGGTATTTGCTCAAAAATAATCGGTTTGCTGTTGCTAACGGTTCCTTTAATTAGAGGTTGATCTAATTTTCCTGTCACTTGAAAAGTAGAGCGTGCCTCTCCCCGTAAATCTAGAGGTGATTGCAGATAAATAATTCTTAAAAGCTGTTGTAAATCTACCGATTCTAGAGCGACCTTGAGATGATAACCAGTTTGCCAATTTACTTCTCCCTTCACCTCAGTTTTAATCTTGCCAATACTTGCGATCGCTTGTTCAATTAATACTTTATCCCCCTGTAAATTTAACTTAGTTGTCAGCTTAATTGGGTACTGGAAAGGTTGGAATTTTCCCGCCAAATCTGTCACCTGAAAATTTCCATTTCCTTCGGTTTGATTTAGCTTTGCCCAACTGGGAATATTGAGAGCAATATTAGCATTTACTTGTCCTTGATTTAATTGGAAATTGCTCCGAGGAATTAAAGTTAATAGTTCACTTAAGTTCAAACGATCAATCTGAAGATTAGTTTGACTTTCACCCGTTTTTAACGCCGTTTCTCCAGCAATTTTTACTTGACTTTGGAGAATTTCTGCGCTAAAATTGTAGGTGAGAGGCTGCCTTTGATTATCGATGAATCTTCCTTGACCATCGGCCTTAATTTCTATTGGTTTTTTCAAGGCATAGGGTTGGATAGTAATATCTCCCTTCTCCACCTGAAAACCCAGATTTAACCTGATGGGTGCCTCCCGATCTAAGTTACTAGATATTTTTTCTAAATTATCGAGCCATTGACCATTTTTATCCTGATCGAGATAAATACTGGGATTAATTAACTTGACATCAACCGGCAGCGGCAGACCTAAAAGTAAGGGCAGCGGATTTAATCCCAATTCGATCGCATCAATAGATAAACTATCGGCAGAATTGGCCGTAGCTGGAATTTCCGATTTACCGATACGAATGCGATTAAAATAAAAGCCCTCTATCTTACCTACCCTGACGGGTCTGTGCAGCATTTCACTGAAGATATTATCTAAAATCGGAGTGAGACGTTCATAAACTAAATAACGAGTCGTAAAATAGCCAAGGGAGGTAATTCCTAGGAGAGTAATTCCCCCAAAAATTAAAGTAGAAGGGCGACAGAAAAATCGACCAAGACTCAGAAAAAGATTAGGACGAGGAGAAGGATCACCAGGGGAGTTACTCATAATTTTTTACCTCACACACACCAAAGAAAGGGCAATGGCTCACCAGAGCTAATGAACTATGATAATTCACCGCGGCACTGATAGCCCTCGATCGATTAATTGCCACTTTTTAGGCAATTATTGGGCTTAAATCCTGTGAGGAAGTCAAGGGCTGCGGCCAATTAAAAGCCTCTCTTCCCATCTTAGCCTAAGACTCGAATAGCTTGCTAAAATTTTCAACAATCCGCCAAAATCTTCCCAATTTCAACAGCTAACCGAGCTAATATTGCTCAACCCACCAGTTCCATCAGAATATTGCTCAGATCAATGGGTTCGGAAATTGAAGATTGAGAGAAAACTGCTGCGGACAGACAACAATCCGGCGCAGTCTGGAACAACCACCGGAAGTATTCAGTCCTAGAATATTGGGACTAGCACATCTATTTTTACTACAAAAAACGTCTTATAGATAAAGATCATGAAAGCCAGATTATCGATCGCCCTAACCGCCCTAATGACCTTGGGCATAACTGCCACACCAGCGGCCAACTTTGACGAACAGGACATCGAGCAGACCCAGGTAGTAGCGATCGCTCGTCCCTACGGAGGTAATAAATTTGACCTGCTAGTCTTGGAACAAATCCAAGGAAAACAGAAGTGTTGGAGCGAAAACGGCTCAAATCCCGTCATGATCGACCCGCTGCTTCTCAACTTTGACTTTACCGGCATTTGTCGCCGCGCCACCGATAGTAATGGTTATTCTATCCGTCTTGATGGCCGGGATTTTGGGCTAGATTACATCCTGCGTATTGTGGAACGCAACGGCGAATTATACTTAGTGGGAACTCCCCGGGATGCTCGCAGACCCGAATTAGTGGTGGGAAGAACTCGAGGAATGCAAACAGGATTTATGAAAATTATCCTCGAACCGGGTTGGAGATTTAGCCGTCGTACTTTCCAGGGCAAAAGTTTAGGCCACTTCTACTTTAGCGGCAAAGAAGCGGAAGTTCTCGCAGCCGTCGGCAGACCTCCCATCAGCGAAACCACTCCCCCCCCCAGTTCTGGATCTAGTTTCCAGGATATTAGCAGCGATATCTATAAAACTGAGATTGAAAAAGCGATCGCACTTGGGGTAGTGGCCGGTTTTAAAGAAGATAACACCTTCCGCCCCGAAAATCCCGTCACTAGGGAACAATTCGTCTCGATGATTATTGAAGGGATGGGAACTGTCACCAAAATTAACCTAGAAGAGATTCCCCCCGGCAGCGGCAGTTTTAACGATGTGGACGCGACGCGTTGGAGTGCCAAAAAAATTCAATGGGCCCGGGCTAATGGTATTGTTGCTGGCAAAGCTAACGGCGAATTTCGTCCCACCGACCCCATCACCCGGGCTGAATTGATGGCGATTCTCAAACAGGCCGCCACCTACCTGAAAACTCAGCAAAAACAAGCCCCCGATTTAGCCCAAACTAAAACCCCCGTCAATTTTTCCGATACTTCCGGTCATTGGGCTGCCGGGTTAATTACCCAGATGTCGGGATTTTGCGCTGTGGCCTCTCCCTTGAACGAACAGGGTAGTGCCTTTGTACCAAATGATCCCGCCCGTCGTAACTACGCGGCTGCTGCGATCGTCCGTACCCTCGATTGTGTTAAAACCGCCAAAAAATAAGTAGGGTTTGCGGCAAAAAGTTTTTCCTAGGGGTAGGTTGTGGGGTTTCACCCATTTTTGGGTGGTCAATTACCTAATTTTCAGGGATTTTTTCCCTGAATTTTCCCCCCGACCACTCCCGGACCCAGAACTTTTTGATTTCAAAAAGGCCTAAAGATATTATCCAATTACCGATGACTGATCACTGATTACTGACCACTGATAACTGATTACTGATTACTGATAACTGATCACTGATAACTGATTGTGGTTATTAATTTTTACTTTAGGTATGCCGTCGAGTATTCCCGCTAGACTAGGAAATAATGCACCTCGGCTAGACAAAATCCTATGGTAAAGCTGCTCGAAAATCCTCTCCGAGTGGGATTGCGACAAGAAAGAACCCCAGAACCCTTAATCTTAGTCATTTTTGGGGCATCAGGAGACTTAACCCAAAGAAAACTGGTTCCTGCTCTCTATCAACTGAAACGGGAAAGACGACTGCCGGCCGAATTAACCATCGTTGGTACAGCGCGCCGAGAGTGGAGTCATGATTATTTTCGCCAACAGATGCGCCAAGGCATCGAAGAATTTTCCGACGGGATTGGTAGTGAGGAATATTGGCAAGACTTCGCCCAAGGGTTGTACTATTTCCCCGGCAACATGGACGACCCAGAAAGTTACGCCAAAATGAAAGTCTTTCTGGAAGAACTAGACGGAATCCGGGGAACTCGCGGCAATCGAGTCTTTTATCTAGCGGTTTCTCCTAATTTCTTTCCCCCCGGTCTTAAAAACCTCGGCGCAGCCGGAATGCTCACAGACCCGATTAAACACCGGTTAGTGATCGAAAAACCCTTTGGCAAAGATCTCAGTTCTGCCCAAGTTCTCAATCGAGTCGTACAAGAGGTTTGTCAGGAGAACCAAGTTTATCGCATTGACCACTATTTAGGCAAGGAAACCGTCCAAAACTTATTGGTGTTCCGATTTGCTAACGCTATCTTTGAACCCCTCTGGAATCGTCAATTTATCGATCACGTCCAGATTACCGTGGCCGAAACCGTGGGAGTGGAGGAGCGGGCCGGATATTACGAAAAATCGGGAGCTTTGCGGGATATGGTGCAAAATCACCTGATGCAGTTATTCTGCTTAACGGCGATGGAAGCACCCAACGCTATTAACGCTGATAGTGTCCGCGGCGAAAAAGTCAAAGTCCTACAAGCAACTCACCTGGCCGATATTAATAACCTAGAAAAATCCGCCATCCGCGGCCAGTATAAAGCCGGTTGGATGAAAGGAAAACCCATTCCGGGCTATCGGGAAGAACCGGGGGTTAATCCGGAATCGACCACTCCCACCTATGTGGCCATGAAATTAATGGTAGATAACTGGCGTTGGCAGGGTGTCCCCTTCTATCTGCGTACTGGTAAACGTCTGCCTAAAAAAGTTTCCGAGATTGCCATTCAATTCCGCCATGTGCCGTTATTAATTTTCCAATCGGCAGCTCAACAAACTAATGCAAATGTACTGAGTATGCGAATCCAGCCTAACGAAGGTATTGCCCTCCGTTTTGAGGCGAAAATGCCGGGGTCGGAATTACGCACGCGCACGGTAGAAATGGACTTTAGCTATGGTTCCTCCTTCGGTGTCACCAGCGCCGATGCCTATAATCGCCTACTTTTAGACGCTATGCTGGGAGATCAAACCTTATTTACCCGTTCTGACGAGGTAGAAGAAGCATGGCGCATCGTTACTCCCGCTCTTGCCGCTTGGGACGCTCCCGCTGATCCTGCCTCCGTACCCCAATACGAAGCGGGTACCTGGGAACCCACAGAAGCGGAATTTCTCCTTAACCGCGATGGCCGTCGTTGGCGACGACTCTAGTACAGTGAACAGTAATCAGTGAGCAGTAAACAGTGAGCAGTAAACAGTGAGCAGTAAACAGTAATCAGTAAACAGTAATCAGTAAACTAAAAACTCACATCTGATAACTAAAAACTCACATCTGATAACTGATAACTCACATCTGATAACTGGTAACTGAATCACTGATAACTGATAACTGGTAACTGGTAACTGATAACTGATAACTGATAACTGACATGACTACCCAAAGCCCCCCCATTGTCTCCCTGCAAGCACCGAAAGATGTTTCCATCGATGTGATCGAGCAGGAACTACGCGATATCTGGCAATCCTACAATAATAATGAGGATGGTATGGCCGCCACCCGGGCCACCACCTTTAGCTTTATTGTCTATGAACCCGATGCGGTACAGGAATTGTTAACCCTTCTCGGTTATTACACCGGCCCGATTGATGGTATTGCCGGTCCGCGGACCTACGCCGCCATCAAAGTGGCCCAGAAAGACCTAGGACTAGAAATAACTGGGCTTTCTAGCGATGAATTTGTCGCCGGGTTAAGGGCAGCCTGGGAAGCGGAAAAAAACGCCGAGGACGGGGCTAATCATCGTCAATACGCCGCCGATTTGGACGCGATTGGGGTCGCAGATGCGATCGCTGCTTCCAATCCCTGTCGCATTATTACCCTCTGTCCCACCGCCGAGGCCGATGAAGGGGTGAAAGCCTCCGTTTCTGCCTATTGTCCCGTTAACAAACGTAGTCAGAACACTTTAGTTTGCTGTGAATACGTCACTTTAAGCGGTACAGCGGAAGCTTTGGAACGAATTGGCGGCATTATTTCTGAGTTAACTATTCCCAGTTTGCCTAAATTTCTCTGGTGGAAAGCCAGTCCCGATGGCGAATATGGACTATTTAAACGTTTGGCCGGTCAATGTGATACGGTTATCGTCGATTCCAGCACTTTTCGGGAACCAGAAACGGAACTGCTGCAGGTGGGGGATTTATTAGCAACAGATGTACCATTAGCTGACCTAAACTGGAGTCGTCTCGCTCCTTGGCAAGAACTAACCGCCGAGGCTTTTGATCCGCCAGAGCGTCGGGATGCTATTCTGGAAGTCGATCGCATCACTATTGATTACGAAAAGGGCAATCCTTGTCAAGCTTTTATGTTCCTCGGTTGGATGGCCAGCCGGTTACAATGGCGACCGGTGGGATATACTCACCAGTCGGGAGATTACGCTATTCATCGGATTAGTTTCCTCGGTCTGGACCAGCGTTTAATTGAGGCGGAATTAGCCGGTGTTCCCGTGGCCGATTGGGGTGAGATACAAGGGGATCTGATTAGTATTAAACTCAGTTCTACTAATCTTCAGGCCGATTGTTGCACGGTAATTTGTTCGGGAACTACCGGCTGTATGCGGATGGAAGCTTCGGGAGGGGCCCAATCTTGCCGCATTGAACAAGTGTCCCATCTGGAAGACCAAAAAACAGAAACTCTTCTAGGTAAACAGTTACAGCGTTGGGGCCAAGATGTGCTTTATCAAGAAAGCATGAAAGTCACCGGCGCTATCCTCAAATTATCCCAACCAGATTAGCAAATTAGCAATAATAATCCCACCCACTTTGAAGAGACCTTGTTAACAAGGTCTCTCGATATTTATACAGCAGTCAGCACCTGATTAAAACCGATAATTATAAGTAGCTAGGCGTTAAAAACTGTCAGACACCCCCCTTATCAAGGGGGGATTAAAGGCAAAATCCATTTTTAATTTAATTATAACCAGCTACTTACCTTTTCAGAAAACAGGTTATTATAAAAACAGAGCTTTGCTTTCAAGGGGGCAATATGGTCGCAACCACTGAGAAACGCTACACAGTCGCAGAATACTTTCAACTAGAGGAAACTGCCACCGACAGACACGAGTATCGAGATGGAGAAATTATTATTATGACCGGGGGAACTCCTAACCATAATCGCATTGCCTTGAATTTCTGTAGAAAATTTCCCTTAACTATCCAGAATCAAGCCTACGATATATTTATCAACGATCTACGCTTGGCCATACCCGCCTATAATGTGTACACCTATCCCGATATTATGATCGTTAAGGGAGAACCAATTCTCGAAAGAGGACGCACCGATACGATTACCAATCCACAGGTGATTATCGAGGTTTTATCAAAATCTACTCAAGACTATAATCGGGGTGATAAGTTTAAATTTTACCGCTCTCTTGATAGTTTTGAAGAATATATTTTAATCGATCAATATGGTTATTATATCGAACAATTTCATAAAAGAGGCGATCATTGGGAATTTCGGGATTATCACAGCCAAGAAGCGATTTTAACTCTGTTTTCTCTAGATTTTCAAATATCCCTGACAGATTTATATCAGCGAGTGGATTTTACTGCGATTGAAGTATCCTAATGATTCAACTATTTTTGCCGCAAAAGTCCTGGTATGATCAACTCCCAATCCAACTTTAAAAACCTAATTCCCAATTCATAATTCATAAAAAAAAGGCGGGTTAGTACCCACCTTGTTTAAACCTTAGATATTAGCGATAATTAGGCCTCATCGAGAGCGGCAATACCGGGTAAAACCTTCCCTTCGAGTAATTCCAAACTAGCGCCACCACCGGTGGAAATATGGCTCATTTTTTCTGCCACTCCCACTTTTTCCACCGCCGCCACCGAGTCACCACCACCGATAATAGTAGTTGTACCCGTAGCGGTTAAATCGGCTAAAGTATTAGCGATCGCATCTGTACCCGCCGCAAATTTATCGAACTCGAACACCCCCATCGGGCCATTCCAGAGGACAGATTTACAGTTAGATAAAGCTTTTTGGAAAACTTTAACTGATTCAGGTCCAATATCCAATCCCATCCAACCATCGGGAATATTTTCGACGTTGACGATTTGGGAATTGGCATCCTTATCGAATTTATCCGCTAACACCACATCGGTAGGAAGGAGGAATTCCACCCCTTTTTCTTTAGCTTTTGCTTCCAGGGATTTAGCTAACTCTAGTTTGTCTTCTTCCACCAAAGACTTACCAACACTTAAACCGCGGGCCTTGTAGAAAGTAAAGATCATACCGCCACCGATGAGCAGTTTATCGCACTTTTCCAATAAAGTTTCAATCACGCCAATTTTACTAGAAACCTTAGAACCGCCGATAATCGCCGCTAGGGGACGTTGGGGAGTTTCAATAGCGGACTGTAGGTAGTTTAACTCTTTTTCAATCAAATAACCCGCCACCGAGGGGCTGAGATAGTGGGTAACGCCTTCCGTGGAAGCGTGGGCGCGGTGGGCCGTACCAAAAGCATCATTAACATATAAATCGGCATTAGCGGCTAATTTTTTGGCAAAACCGGGATCATTTGCCTCCTCTTCACCGTGGAAACGCAGATTTTCTAACAGGGCCACTTGACCGTTAGACATTTGACTAATCGCTGCCGTCACTCCCTCACCAATACAATCGGGACACATGATTACTTCTTGGCCCAATAATTCCGAGAGACGTTTAGCTACAGGGGTCAGACGCAAATTTTCTTTAACTTGACCGTCGGGGCGACCCATGTGGCTGCATAAAATAACCTTAGCCCCTTTTTTGATTAAATCCTCAATAGTTGGTAGTGCGGCCCGAATGCGGGTATCATCGCTGATTGCCCCGGTGGCTTTGTCCATGGGAACATTAAAATCGACCCGGACTAAGACCCGTTTACCCGCTAAATCAGCCTCTGTTAAATTCGCTACTGTTTTTTTTGGCACAGCCCATAACCTCCTAGATTGCTTACCGTACAATAAAGATTAAATCAGGGTATCGCTACTTGCGGCAATTACTTTGACAAAGATTATTTCAGATTTGGGGATCAGTTTTGCAGTTCCAAGACCGATTTGCCCAGAAAAATTTGATTGGAGAGACTTGCTAATTATGTTTGAGACGATTTTATTTCCCATCGACCACAGCCGCGAAAGTCGTGACGCTACCAGTAGTGTGATCGAATTAGTCAAAATCTTTGACAGTCGTTTGGTGCTGTTGTCGGTGGTGGAAACGACACCCACCGGGGAAATTGCCGCCGACGATAAGATGAATTCGATCGAAGCGGTGGATAGATTGTTACAATCGGCCCAAGCGATTTTCGCCCAAGCTGGTGTCAAGGCAGAAATGATTGAAAGGGAGGGAATACCCTCTTTTGTCATCTGCGATGTGGCCGATGAAATTAATGCTCACCTGATTGTTATGGGTTGTCGCGGTTTAGGATTAACCAGCGAAGGTGTGTCCGAAAGCGTCACCACCAAAGTCATTAACCTTGCCCCCTGTCCAGTGTTGATTATCCCTTAATCAGTGAGCAGTTATCAGTGAGCAGTTATCAGATGTGAGTTTTCAGTCCACTGATTACTGTTTACTGTTTACTGATCACTGAAACAAAGCTCCCCACTCCCCCGTCTCCTGAGAGAAATGTAACGAATTGTGAGAGTTTCAGCCGTCAACCCTTGAAAACTCGATCGATGGGGTTGCTTGAAGTAATTCTTAGGCCTAAAGTGTAATCTTAAAGTTTTATGATCAATTTTCCTGTTGATCGGAAAAAGGAGAACTCAAACACAATGGCTGAAACTGGATACAAACAGGTGGTGACACCCTACAATGATGATCCGTTCATTGGTCATCTAGCTACCCCCATTTCCGCTTCTGGTTTTACCAAAGCTTTTATTGGTAACTTACCTGCCTATCGTCCCGGTCTAGCTCCGATTCTGCGCGGTCTAGAAGTGGGTATGGCCCACGGTTATTTCCTCGGTGGTCCCTGGGTTGTCCTGGGTCCCCTGAGAGACTCGGAATATGCTAATCTCGGCGGCTTAATCCCCGCTTTAGCCATGGTTCTTTTGGCTACGGGTTGTTTAGCTAGTTATGGTCTTGTCTCCTTCCAAGGTAAGGCCGCTAGTGGTGATCCTCTGCAATCCTCCGAGGGTTGGAGTCAATTCGCCGCCGGTTTCTTTATTGGTGGTATGGGTGGCGCTTTTGTGGCCTATTTCCTCCTAGAAAATCTTGGTGTCGTTGATGGCATCATGCGCGGGGTTTTTAATCAATAATTAACCCTTGTTCTACCTGATTATCATTTCCTTATTTTTTTACTAGGAGCATTTGACATGACTGGTGCCTACGCAGCTTCTTATCTGCCTTGGATTTTAATCCCGATCGTCTGTTGGTTAATGCCAGCCGTGGTTATGGGGTTGTTATTTATCTATATCGAAAGTGAATCCTAATTTAGCCTAGGATTCCTACAATTAAGGGCTTGAAAATTAGCTATGTGATAGTTAGTTTTCAAGTCCTATTTTCTGAGGAAAAAAGAAAAATATGGCTCTTCGTTACCCTTTATGCTAAATCAACAGACAAGATGCCAAGATAACATACTTCTAACCCAAAAATTCCGAAAGTTTCTAAAGCCATAGGCTCTCCGTTTTATTAGTTTAAGTTTATTGTTGATTCCCTCGACCACCCCATTTGTTGTCCTTTGCTCGAAATAACTAATTATTTCTCCAAACCAGTTTCGGATTGTTTGACAACTCTTAGTAAAAACACTGGAGGATTTTGCCAACCATTCCGAGATGGATAGCATTCCCTCTGTCGGATTCTCTGAGGTTTCATAAATCTTTCTAAATTCTTCCTTTAATTCCTGCATCTTTTTCAAATTTGGAAAATTTTCTTTGATAGCTTCTAGTTTAATTTTTTGGGTTTCCGTTAAATCTTTTTCATTTTTTAACAAGCTATATTTACTTCGCTTTAAAACTTCTAGCTTTGCTTCTTTTTCCGCTTTCTGTTTTTTATTTTTCTGCGCTTCTACCGCTCTTTTTTCTGCTTTTCTCTGTTCGTCTAACTCTTGATTAATTTGTTTCATTACATGGAATCTATCGGCGACTACCTCGGCCGATGGCATCAATTCTTTCACCAAATTTTTATAGGGCAACCAAAGGTCTATGCTGACTTCTTCAATTTGCTCTAACACCTCTTTTCCCCACCCTGTAAGCGTTTCCCTCAACTCCTCTTGTGTTCGCTTCTCTAGAATAGCTATTAGTTTTCCCGTATCTAAATTTACTAAAACTGCACAGTAATTTTTTTGTCCTTTGACTAGAGCGATTTCATCAATTCCTAGTCTTTTTAATTTCGATAGGTCTGTCTCTGTAATTTCTTCAGCTATGTCCTCTATCATTCTTTGAATCTCTTCTTCCGTTACGTCATTTCTTCGGCTAACATTTAAAATATCTCCTGATTTTAATTGTTCGAGTATATTCTCGGCTAGTCTTTTCGTATAGGTTCGTTTCTTGGCGACAAAATCTAACTCTTCGCTAAAGGGTTTCTGACAATTACCGCACTTAAATTGACGACGATTAACTTGTAGGTACACTGGTTGACCTGAGAGCGGTAAATCTTTGACTAAATGTCGATGATTTTGGTGGAGTTTATCGCTCTCTAACCCACAACGAGGACAGACTGCTTTTTTATTTTTCGATTCGATTTGGAAAACTATACCGATATTTTCTAGGTGTAGATAGCCTTGAATAGAGGTTCCTTCTAGGTTCAAAAATTTGTCAAGTATCATAAGTAAAATACTCTGGTTTTTGGCTATTATATCAAATTTTAACTCGATTGTCTATCTTTTTGTATTAACCAGTTTGTGCCTTAAACCTTTTCCTGTATGGGTTTCAGCTATTTTTGGGCGTAGGCTCTCTCATCGAATTTTATTTTAAGTTAATTATTTGCATAACAGTTACCGAAGAGCCAAAAATATTGACCAGATGAAAATGGGTAAAACCCCACACCCTACCCTACACCCCACACCCCACACCCTACCCGCACCGAAAAACTTTTTGCCGCAAACCCTACTTATCGAAAATTTGGGTTAAAACCCCGTCGTTTTACGACGGCTTTTCCTGATCTTTGATATAAGACTTAAGAACTTCCAGTGGCGCACCTCTCAGTTATCAGTCATCAGTCATCAGTCATCAGTCATCAGTTATCAGTTATCAGTCATCAGTCATCAGTTATCAGTTATCAGTTATAATACTAAATATGATTATTAAAAACAATTTATGAAAATTAACAAAAAAAGCACCGCAAAACTTTGGGATAAAGCGGATCGCCTAATGGTAGTAACGGTGGGAGGCGCAGCCTTGGGTGGATCGATCGCAGGAATTTACGGCGCAGGTATTGGAGCAATATTAGCAGCGGGCATCGAAATCAAAATAAATCTTTTATAAGGATTGCTAACATCAGTTATCAGTTATCAGTTATCAGTTTTTAGCTTCCAGGCTTAAGTTATCAGCTTAATGCTGCATCGGTTATTGGTTTTTCGGTTCTATTTGGCGGCTTCCCTGCTGTTCCTATTGTTGCTACAGGTTGTCTTTTGCCCTAATGATTAATGATGCAAACCCTGGAAATCCAACAGTTGTGGTGGCCAAAAACGGTATCTTTAGAGAGAGGGTTAGAGCTTGTAAAGAAGAGATCGAAACTTCCGTAAAATATGCAGTAAATAAACAGCAACTAAAGAATAATTTTAAACTAACACCATAAGTGAGGACAAGCTGATGAGTGAACCAAAAATTTTAAAAGTAATTATTGCCGTTGTCATTAGTGCTGTGGCCAATATGTTAATTATGTTAATAGTGGCCAATTGGCTCATAGATTTAGTGACGGTCACTCCGCAGGAAATAAAACAATATGAAGAACGAATGGCAGCAGAGAGACTTGACAGGCCGATTAACGAAAACGGCTCTTTTGAAATTACGATCAATCAACCAGGAGTAACAGGCTCGTTCAATGTTTCTTCGATTGTGGTTCAGGAAGACCCTGGAACAATAGGTAATCCTAATATTGATCCAACGGCAGAATATCCTTTCGCGGTTGGCCTTGTGACAAGAAATGCAGACGGGACAACTAAAAAAATTTACTTTTGTCCTGACACTAAAGAATTGGTTGTGGTTGACCCCGGTGCTAACTATAGCAAAATAGTTCAGGATTGTGACAGTCCCACAAAGCCCAAAACTCTTGTAACAGACGCAATAGTTAACCAGAAACTAAATTTTAACTAGAGTTTGAAACCATAAGTGAGGCCAAGCTGATGAGTAAACCAAAAATTTTAAAAGTAGTATTTTTTACCGTTGCGGGCATCCTTAATGTTGCTTATTTGACCATCCTTGGTAGGATTGCTTATTTTAGGATTGCTCCTCCAACACCCACCCCACCTTCATCACCGATAGGTGAGGAACCTGCAGATACCAAATTCTGTAGAATAAATGGCTGCCCACTACATCAAGATACTGGAGGGCGTTTAACAAAAGTTGCAGAAAGAATGGAAGAAATAAAAAAAACTTCAGAAAAGACTTATGCAACAGATGAGGTAAGAGCAGATGTGCGAGTACAAGATGCAACACTTATAAATACTGCACAATATATTGATGGTTCAATTAATAATGCTATATCAGATGCGAAAAGAATAGGAGAAGAAGGCAAACAAATTGTCTTTGAACTGCAAAAATTGCAAAAAAATTGCAATGAAAATCTTGCTAGTATTGGCAAAGGAACAGAAAGAGCAACAGAGAGATTTAAAAAATATGATACAAGTAGAGGTCAAAATGAAGAAATAGTTGAACGGTACCAACGTGTACCAAAACAAATAGCCGATTCCTCAGAACGTGTACGACAGGAATGCGAAAATGAACTTAAAAAACTTCAAAAACAAATAAGTGCAAAACGAAATGAAAGGCTTGCAGAACAGGAAGAATTGCCACCACCACCTACTTATGATGAAGTTATGAGACGAAAAAGAGGCCATAAGCACTGATTACTGCTTACTCCTTACTGCTCACTGCTTACTGACATGATCCGATCTATTCTTCTCGCTGTACTACTAACCGCACCGATCGCTGGCACAAACGACCTCAACCCCAAACAGACCAGTTTACCCTGAGCAAAGCCGAAGGGAAGCGGAAATAAACTTAACCCCTAGCAAAAGCGCCACACCCAAGCGCCTGAAAATCAACCTATCGATCGCCAATCCCAGCGATCTAAAAGTGCGAGAAGGGGATAAAATACTCAGGAGCAAGCAAATGTATTTTCATAACGTTAACGCTTTTTGTCGCCTCACCCCTGACGTAAAAGAATTTGCCGTAAAACTTGAAGATATGCCAGTAAAACTAGGACATCATTTATCGATCAGCAATTCTCATTTTAAGGTTTCATGACATTAAAACCCTTGCACCCAGAGGGGTTAATAATTCTTAACGAATCTCTAGATCGCTGAAACAACGCAAAATCGTTTCAAAATGAGAATTGCTGTTTATCGATAGACAAAGATGGTTTTTATTGCAAAATATTTTATTTTAGCGGAGTATCAGCTAATGTCTATCCAGAGATTTATGACACCAAAAAAGTGTACGAAGTATTAAATAACTTTAATAAACCCCAAAGTTATTTATGGTCTTGCTTGCAAAATTGCAAAGCCTAGTGGGTTTTAATTATCAGTTATCAGTAACCAGAAGTAAATATGAATCAAGCCAGAAATGTTGAATCTCGTAACAAAACTTTACATTTAAGAACAGGACAACCCCAGAACGCCATTTTTCAGATTGAATAGACAATTTTCCTAAACCAGTGTACATAGCTGATATGTTGACACATAAAACTCTGTAAATAGCGCAATTTATCTAATAAGCTTTTGCCAAATACTTCTTCAATATCTATTAGCTGCAAAATTAAATAAGCGATGATACAGCTATAAATTTGTATCCGAATTCCTCTCTCGTTTTTTGTGATTAAACGGTCAAGCTTGAGGTGCATTTTTAAGAACTTCCAAAGAAGTTCTATTTGCCATCTTTGTCGATACATTTCGGCAATTTCCTCATTACTTACCCCCCCTTCTCCTTCTAAGGGTAAGTCCGTCGCTATCCGAAATTCACTTTTACTTTCTAGATCACAAAACTCAACGATTCTTACCTCTACTTCTCTTTTTTCTGCTCCTAGCTTGCTCTGACCATTTTCCAGCATTTCTAGCTTCATATCATTTTTTACCCTTAAAACAAAGTGCTTGTCTTTTTTCTCTAATAATTTTCTGATTCTTTCATTAGAAGAAAAGCCTCTGTCCATTACCCCAACTCCATTTACAGGAATTTCTTCTATAGTTTTTTTCCCTTCTTTAGAGTCATGTCCTTGACCAAAATTGATCACAATCCCCCCCACTTCTGTGGTGATACTATTTATTCCACAAAATAATTTTACTTGATGCCATCCTTTTGTCCACAACAGTTTACTTGTTAGTGAGATTATTGTCGAGTCAATTGGAAATAAAGCTTGAGCTGCTTCTTTTCCTTTTTTGTTTACTAAACTTTTATTTAATTTATTGATGATTTTCTCAAATGGTTCTGTCTCTCGGATTTTACTCGCCTTAGAAAACGTTGACGTATTGACATTAATTCCTTGCATTTTCAGGCGTGCGCTTAAGTCTCTCATGCTGACGATACTTTTATCCAGCGCAAAACCTATCCAACAGGACACAAAAGTAAATGTACTTAATGCGGGATAGTCATTTTTGGGGAGTGGCTTGAGAAGCTCTTTCATTAGTTTTGGGAAAATTGTTAGCATGGCTTATTCACATTTATTGGTGTATATTTACTTTGTTTTCTTATCTATAATATCAAATTTTGTACGACTTTTTTCCACGTTCAACACTTCTGGAATCAAGCGTATATGCAAGATACTGCTCATGTAATAGTTCGTGGCGAAACAATTAAAGTTTTGCGTCGATCCGCAAAGTATGGCATTAAACTAAGATTGAGAAAATCAGGACAACTAGGAACATTTTTAAGCGATGAAAGTATATATTTAGGATTAGACGAAGAATTGTCTAAAACCCGTTTAAACGAATTACTTGAGGGAAAAGTAATCTATTTGTAAATTATCAGTTATTAGTTATTAGTTATTAGTTATTAGTTATCAGATGTGATTTTTTAAGTGTGCAGTATTAAATAGAATTTTCCTACTGTCTTTTTACTGTTTACTGATTACTGTTTACTGATCACTGATTGTAGAGTGTCTTTCTTTTCGTAGATGACTTGATATAATTAGCAGACCTAGTTACAATAGAATGCAGACGCACATATTTTAACCCAATGAAAGCGAGGTATCAATACCGCATTTACCCAACAGACCAACAAAAGAGGCTTTTGTCTCAATTGTTTGGGTGTGTGCGTGTCGTCTGGAACGATACCTTAGCTTACTGCCAAGAACTCTATCAACAAGGAGAAAAAAAGCCAAAATATACCGAGTTATCTAAAAGACTAACTCAAGTCAAAAAAACAGAAGAAAGACGGTGGTTAACTGAGGTTTCTTCTATTCCTTTACAACAGTCTTTGAGAGACTTAGAGACAGCCTATTCTAACTTCTTTACGTCTTGCAAGGGAGAGAGAAAAGGAAAGAAAGGGTTCTTCGGTTTGTCTTATGCAATGGACGGGGGTTATAAGGGATGGAACCCTTATATACAAAGGCATTTGGCGATTTTTGTCAATTGCTTTTGATCTAAAGCGAGCTAATCAATTAAATTCCTTGCCAGATAAGGATTTAGTCGATTTATGCCCCCTATCGAACCATACCAAGTAACGAAGAGCCAAAGAAAGTCAAACCTCCTAAGTTTAAAAAACGCAAATCTAAACAATCGGCAAGATTTACTGATAATGGTTTTACCATCAATCAATATCACGTTACTTTAGCCAAAATCGGTGATTTAAGAATCGTTTGGAGTCGCCCATTACCCTCTAAGCCTTCTAGTGTCACCGTGATTAAAGATGCGGCGGATCGCTATTTTCTCAGCTTTGTTGTCGAGATTCAGCCCAAAATACTTCCTAATAACGGGGAGTCCGTGGGAATCGATTTAGGGATTGCTACTTTTGCGACTCTCTCAACAGGAGAAAAGATAGACGCACCGAAACCGTTAAAGAAACGATTAAAACGACTAAGAAAAGCACAGAAAAACCTTTCTAGAAAACAGAAAGGAAGTAAACGACGGGAAAAAGCCAGAAAACGAGTAGCTAAAATCCACGCAAAGATTAAGGACACTCGTACTGATTTCTTGCATAAACTATCCACTAGAATCGTTCGTGAAAATCAAACGATAATTTTAGAGGATTTAAACACATCGGGAATGGTTAAGAATCGCAAGTTATCCCGTGCCATATCAGACTTAGGATGGCGTTCTTTCCGAGATATGCTATCGGCAAAGTCTGACAAATATGGGCGTGATTTTCGGATAATTTCCCGATGGGAGCCAACGTCTCAGAGATGTTCCTGTTGTGGGAATATCGGCGGGAAAAAAGCGTTAAATATCCGTGAGTGGGAATGTCTTTTCTGTGGAACTTTCCATGATCGAGACGTGAACGCCGCAATTAATATTAAGGTCGCCGGTGGGCAATCGGAGACCTCAAAAAACGGACGTGGAGGAAAGCGTGAGACTACCGCTAAGGTAGCGGCATCCTGTGAAGCGTCAACCCATCCGAAGATCGTTCAATTAAGTTTGTTCGATCTGTAGGGAATCACCGTCCGGCCCCGGCGGTGAGGATGTCAAAAAGCGGTTAGATAGCGGATTTTTTCCAACAATAGGGAGGGTTGAATCGGTTTGAGGAGATAGTCGTCAATGCCATGACGGCCGAGAAAATTAACGCTGATTTCAGGGGTATCATTCAAGATTAGCACTTTACTGGCTTGAGTTTGGCTGGATTTTTTTAAGAGATGACAGAGATGATATATATCGGGCATTTTCCGATCGACAATTATAATACTTGGCTGCACGATCTCAATTTTTTTGATAGCGGAGACACTATCGATTAACCAAATAACTTGATAATGTGCCACCATCAATAACTCACAAATAAGATTGGCAATTTCTTCGTCACTTTCGATTAAAACTACAGTGGGATGGTGCTGATTAAAATGGGGATTATGCTCTGAGAGTTGAGGTTGAGATTTGGATGGCTTTTGTTGAGGTAAGCGGACGGTAAAGATGGAACCTTTATCTAAGCAAGATTCTACCTCGATCGTGCCGTGATGGAGTTCCACTAATTGTCTAGTTAAAGCTAATCCTAATCCCATACCACCATAACGACGTTTACGAGAGCCATCCAATTGGGTAAATTTTTCAAACAGAAGCGGTATTTTTTGAGCAGGAATGCCGATGCCCGTGTCTTCTACCTGAAAAATGACCTGACTGCCTTCTTTCCACAGTCTCAGCGTGATAGCACCCTGTTCGGGGGTAAATTTCAGGGCATTTTTTAACAAGTACAAAAGTATCTGCTGAACTCGATCATAATCGGCATAAAAATAATGCTCTTTTTCGGTGATTTTCATCTCTAAAATTAGATTAATTTCTTTAATTTCTGCCTCTGTTTTGATAATTTCTAAAACATGATGACAGAGGTATTTTAGCGAAAATTGTTTAATATCTAAAACAGCTTTTCCTGCCGAAACTTGCGAGAAATTAAGCAAGTCATTAATTAATTCTAATAGTTTATTGCCGTTATCCTGAATAACTTTTAGATAGTGTTTTTGTTTGTCGGGGGGTAAAAAATTATTGGCTGCCGAGCATTTTTGCAGGGTACTGGACAAACCGATAATACAAGTTAGGGGAGTTAATAACTCATGACTCATATTATTTAAAAATTCACTTTTGCAGAGGTTAGCGGCTTCTGCGGTCATTAAAGTATCTTGTAATTCTTGGGTTCTTTCGATTACCCGGCGCTCAAAAATATCTTTTTGTTCCTGTACTTGGGAATATAATTGCGCTTGATAGATAGCGATGGCGAGATGTTCACCAATCTGACCTAAAAATTTCTTTTCTTGGGGCAACCATCGGCGTTTTTGTTGACATTGATGGGCAATTAATAAACCCCACAATTCTTCTTGTACCACAATCGGGGCGATTAATTTTGATCGCACTTGGTGTTGTCGCAAAAATTCCGACAAACAGAAGGAAGAAGAATAGTTAACATCCACATCATCCACGGCCAAAATTAATCCTTGACGATACTTTTCCTTGTATTGGGGAATATAGGAAAAACAATCGTCTTCGGGGGTTAAATTTAACACCGAATTTATCTGGTCAGAAATGCGCGACTCGGAAGTTATTTTTCCCTTTCCCTCGCCGGTACCGGGGAAAAATTGATAAATTAACAATCGGTCCACTTGCAGAAATTCCCGCGCTTCCCTGACCACGGTTTCCAGAATCACCGGTAACTCCAGACTCTGACGCATTTGGGTGATGACTTGGTTTAATAATCTTTCCTGTTGGATTTGTTGGGATAGGGCAGCTTCTATCGGTTGACAAACGGAGAAGATGCGGGGACAACCCCCCTCAGCAGACGGAGAAGAAATTATCGAGAGAATTTTGACTAAAATTTTATTTTGAAAACTGCTGACATTAGTGGATAGAGGGAGGTTTAAAATTTGATAACTCTGCTCAATTTTCGGGTGGTGGAGAGACTTGACGGCCAGTCCTTGCAGAAAATTTTTAATCGTGTTCGCTTCAAAACTAATGCGGACTTCGTAATCAAAGTTATGTGCTTGGGGACTGGCTAACAATAAAGCTTGTAGGTCAGTGGAAAGCAAGATTTGATAGATTTCCCCTGTCTGTGAGGGAATATCTCTTTCACTTAGACTAATCCTCGGCCCTGTTACCTGTATTGCCAACTGTCCCCACCAAGAACGAATTTGTTCGAGGTGAGTAGATGACAACACTTGACAGCAAACATAAGCGGAAGAAGCATTCATTTATCATTCATCAGTTATCAGTCATCAGAAGGCAGGAGATAGGGTGTTGGGGTGTTGGGGTGTTGGGGTTTTAGGGTGTTGGGGTTTTAGGGTTTTAGGGTTTTAGGGTTTTAGGGTGTTGGGGTTTTATTTGAAATTCCCCCACTTCCCCACTTCCCCACTTCCCCACTTCCCCACTTCCCCACTTCCCCAAACCCCAGTTATCAGTAAGGGGACTGGGGTTTGGGGTTTTAGTGAAGATTGTTCTTAATCCCTATCCCCTAACACCTATTCCCTGTTCTTTAAATTGCCACAGACAGATATAATCATTTCTATCTACATAAAAATGATCCCTCGATCGAGACCCTGATTCTCAAAACCTAATCATTATTTAACCTGACTCTCAAAATTTATGCATCGTATTGCTCCCCAAGCGGGTGGTTGGACAGCGGATACCGAAGGGGTGATTATTATTGACCAAAATCCGGCCCCGATTGTCCTCCTCACCATGGCTGATACCGATATTCAAACTCTAGCGGCAGCTATCGACCATCTACCGGATAATTTTCCCGCAATTCGCGCCCTCAATTTATCCCAGTTACAGCAGCAATACAGTATTGATAACTATGGGGACAAGGTACTATCCCAAGCAAGGGTGATTATTCTTCGCTTATTGGGGGGACGGGGGAGTTGGTCCTACGGGTTGGAAGTAGTTAAGGAAATTGTCGAGGAAACTGGTGCGACTTTATTTGTCCTCCCGGGAGAGGATAAACCGGATTTAGAGTTGATGAGTCATTCCACTGCTTCCCTGACTACTGTTAACCAGTTATGGTGCTATTTCACGGAAGCAGGGATAGATAACTGGATTAATGCTGCTAAATTTATCGCGTATACCTGTCTCCATCTCGACTATCCTCCCTCTCCTCCTAGGGTTGTCCCGAGGTTGGGAATCTATTCCCAGATAACCCTACCCCAACCCCAAGCACGGACTTGGATACTTTTCTATCGTTCCCATTATCTCGCGGGTAACACCAAAGCTATCGATGCTTTAATCAGTGCTTTCACCCAAAGAAACATGGAAACTGTCCCCATCTTTCTCTCCTCTCTGCGGGAAATTGAAGTGCAAGAGGAACTATTAACCCTCTTTTCCCACCATCCCCCAGACCTAATTCTCGATACCACTAGCTTCTCTATCCAGCGACCGGAAGACAAACAAAATCATCACTTTTGGCAGTCCCTCAATAAACCCATCTTCCAAGTTATCCTCAGCAGCAGCAGTTTAGAAGCTTATCAACAGGGTTATCAAGGTCTTTCCCCCCGGGATGTGGCTATGAATATCGCTTTACCGGAAATGGATGGCAAAATTATCACCCGCGCTATTTCCTTTAAATCTGTCCTCACCCGACATCCGAAACTAGAAACGGAAATAGTTATCTATCAACCCCTCCCCCACCGGGTTGATTTTGTCGCTGATTTAACCGCAAACTATTGTCAACTCTCCTCCCTTCCCAACTCCCAGAAAAAAATTGCTCTCATTTTCCCCAACTATCCCAATAAGGATGGTCGTATCGCTAACGGAGTCGGTTTAGATACTCCCGCTAGTGGTTTGGAAATTCTTCGCGCATTACAAACCCAAGGTTATACCCTCACCGACCTCCCCGACCATAGTGACGAATTAATGCGATTGCTTATTTCCGGTATCACTAATGACCTGGAGACAAGGGAATTAAAACCTATCTATCAATCTCTCTCCCTAGAAGCATATCTAGATTATTTCTCCTCCCTTCCCCCCGATAATCAAAGCGCTCTCCTTGACCGTTGGGGATATCCAGACAAGGATTTTCCTATCCCGGGCCTCCAGTTAGGTAATGTCTTTATTGGTATTCAACCTTCTCGCGGTTACGACCTTGACCCGACCCTTAATTATCATTCCCCCGACCTGGAACCTACCCACAGCTATCTCGCTTTTTACCATTGGTTACGACAGGAATTCCAAGTCACTGCTGTGATTAATCTTGGTAAACACGGCAATTTAGAATGGCTACCGGGGAAAAGTCTCGCTCTTTCTCCCCATTGTTATCCCGAAATCGCTTTCTCGTCGCTGCCGAATTTCTATCCTTTTATTGTCAATGACCCCGGAGAAGGTTGCAGCGCTAAAAGACGTTCCCAAGCTGTTATTATCGACCATCTCACTCCCCCGATGACCCGAGCGGAATTGTATGGGGATTGGGAAAAGTTAGAGTCCCTCATCGATGAATATTATCAGGCAGAATCTCTTGATCCTTCTCGTTTAGCTCTGATTCGCGAGCGGATTAACGACCTGGTGGCGAAAACTAATCTCGATCGAGAGCTAGGCACGATTAGCGCCTCCTTTGGTCAATTTCTCACCCTCGTGGATGGTTATCTCTGTGAACTCAAGGAAGCACAAATCCGCGATGGTTTACATATCTTCGGTCAATGTCCCCAGGGTCAGCAGTTAATTGATTTAATTCAATCGATCGCTCGTTCTCCTAGTCCCGACCGCCCCGGTTTAACCCGTTCGATCGCCCTTGACCTCCATCTCGACTGCGACCCCCTGACGGAATATAACGATACCACTACTTATCTGGAAAGTCTCGCTCAGGATTTAATTAGCCGGAAAATTGAACCTGTAGGCGAAAATACGGCAAAAGAATTGGTTTGGCTAGAAAATCAGTTAATTCCTGCTTTAAAACAAACCCCCGATGAACTTACCTATCTCTTAAAAGGTCTCGCTGGTCAATACATCCCCAGTGGTGCTTCCGGCGCTCCTACCCGCGGCCGTCCCGATGTTCTCCCCACCGGCAGAAATTTCTATTCCGTCGATACCCGCGCAATCCCCACAGAAACCGCGTGGGAAGTGGGAAGAAAGGCCGCAGAGGCACTAATTGAACGTTATACCCAAGAAAATGGCGAATATCCCCGCACTTTGGCGATTTCTATCTGGGGAACTTCGACAATGAGAAATAGTGGCGAAGATGTGGCCGAAGCCATGGCTTTACTGGGAATTCGTCCCCTTTGGGATGGTTTTTTCCGTCGGGTGGTCGGGTTTGAAATCCTTACCCCGTCCAGCTTAGGCCGTCCTCGCATTGATGTGACCGTTCGGGTATCGGGCTTTTTTAGGGACAGTTTCCCCAGCATACTACATCTTCTTAATTCTGGCATAAATGCGGTAGCTTGTCAAGAGGAAGAGGAAAAAATTAATCCTTTAGCGGCGAAAGTGAAGACAGAGAGGGAGTTTTGGCTAAGTCAGGGCTTAGGAGAAAAAGAGGCGAAACTGAGAGCTACTGCCAGAATCTTTGGCTGCAAACCGGGTGCTTACGGGGCCGGTTTACAGGGGTTAATCGAGTCACAAAACTGGCAAAATGATCAAGACTTAGCTAATGCTTATATTAACTGGAGTTGTTATGCCTATGATAGTCAAGGAACTGCCCATTCTTTACCAGAAGTATTGAGAAATAGACTGCAAGAATTAGAGATAGTGCTGCACAATCAGGACAATCGAGAACACGATATTTTCGACTCCGATGACTACTATCAATTTCAAGGCGGCTTAACTGCCAGTGTCCGAGCTTTAACCGGCAAAAATCCCGTCACCTATTTTGGTGATCATTCCCGCCCAGAAAATCCCCGCATCAGAACCCTAGGGGAAGAAATTCGCCGCGTTTACCGCTCGCGAGTGGTTAATCCCAAATGGATAGCGGGAGTGATGCGACACGGCTATAAAGGCGCTTTCGAGATGGCTGCAACCGTAGATTATATTTTTGCCTACTCTGCCACTACTCACCTAGTGGAGGATTTTATCTATCAGGGAGTAGCCGAAGCTTATTTATTTGACGAGAAGGTACAACAATTTATTCAGGAGAAAAACCCCTGGGCATTGCGAGATATGGCCGAAAGATTATTAGAAGCTCAACAACGGGGATTATGGACCCAGGTGGACCAGAAAACTTTAGATCAATTGAGGGCAATTGTCCATGAGGCCGAAGGAGCGATCGAATCGGGTCAGTAATTAGACCTCTGGCAAAAATCAAAAATCTGACCTTAGGTGAGGAGTTAGTAGCCAGTAGTCAGTAGTCAGGAGAATTAAGAATGAGCATTAATCAATTAAATGCTCATTCTAAGAATTTTATGCAATTTTATGCCTATTTTTCTCATTTTTGAAGTCTCAAAAATTAATTAGGCAAGAACTCTATTAATAACCGCTCTAGAATCAGTCTATACTATATATTCTCTGGGGAGAAATTGCTCAAATTACTTTAGTAATAAGAAACGGGACTAAATCATGGCCGGAATTGAGGGATTGAGGATTAAAAATTATCGAGCGCTCAAGGATATAACCCTGGGCAAGTTATGGAACACCAATTCAGACTTAAATCGGCCTAATGTTTTTGACTTGCCCATCAATTTCTCAAGCTTTCCTTTAGGATTAATTGAGCAATACTGAAATAAATAAAAATTCCTAAAACATCAACCACTGTCGTAATAAAAGGAGCAGACATTAAAGCAGGATCAAATCCCATTTTGTTAAAGACAAAAGGTAATGCTGTACCTGTTGTCGCTGCAATAATTGAGATAGCAATTAAACTAATTCCCACTATAAAACCAATCTCTGGTTTACCTAAGAATACAAAAATCATGGCAATCACAATGACGGCTAAAATGATTCCTAATAATCCCCCTGTTATTAACTCTTTCACAATAATTGAAAACGGTTTCTTATCTCTTAATTCATCGGTACTTAATCCCCTAATAACAACGGTCGATGACTGTGCACCTATATTTCCCCCTGCATCAATTAATAATGGCGTAAAAAAGGCTAAGGCAACTACTTCCTCTAATACTTCCTCAAAATTACTCATTAAAAAAACTGTTCCAGAATTCGTGATTAATAAAATTAATAACCAGGGTATTCGTTTTTTTGTGATTTTATACAAGCCCAATTTAAAATAATTTTGATCATCAGATTCTGTATTAATTGCCCCCATTTTATAAATATCTTCAGTTGCTTCTTCCTCTAAAATGTCGATGACATCATCTACCGTAACTACCCCTAATAAGTTTTCATCTTTATCAACAATTGGCAAAGCTAATAAATCATAGCGTTGAATCAATTTAGCGACTTCTTCTTGGTCTGTATCGGTATAGGCATAAATAATATTTCTGTTCATAATTTCAGAAATTATGGCTTCTGGTTTAGCAACAATCAAATCTTTTAAAGATAAGGTTCCTTGTAATTTCTTGTTATTATCTGTCACATAGATATAGTAAGCTACTTCAATTTTATCGGCTAAATTTCTGATTTTAGCTTGGGCTTCATTAGCGGTAATAGTTTCTTTAACATAGATATATTTCGGGGTCATAATTCGCCCCGCTGTATCAGCAGAATACCCGAATAGTAAAGCATTTAACTCTCTTTCTTCAGGGGATAATTGAGCAACTAAAGTCCTCGCTAATTGAGGAGGTAACTCATCAAATAACTTGACTCGATCATCAGGAGACATATTATTAATAATTTCATTTGCTTCCGCATTTTTAAACTTTTCGATTAATAAATATTGGGTATTTCTATCTAAATGTTCATAAACGTCAATGGCTTGAGATTTATTTAAAAGTCGGAAAGCAATGATTTGTAGGGTTTTAGGTAAGTCCGCAATCGCTTCTGCTATATCCACGGAAGCCACGGGAATTAACAGAGTTTTAGCTGCATCATAATTTTGGGCTTCTAAAAAAATGAGTAACTGATTTGTGATAACATCTCTTAGATCACTCTTAGAGCCTTTGGGAAAGTCGATTTCAGTGTTATTCATAATTGATAATTGGGTAAGGTAACTAAAAAGGGAAGCTCGGAAAATTGATGGAGGAGACAAAAGGATTATAAGCGAAGAAAGTAGCGTGGCACAAGCGAACAAACGGACTATCCCGCCGCAAGCGGACGGGGTATCAGAATCAAAATAGACTCAATCGTAGATTTTGGTGTAGCTGCAGATAATCTTTATCTTGTTCTTTTACATATATAGCGTTTCCTAAGCTAGGGAGGTACTCCTATTTTTCTGGCATTGTTCAGATAAAGAGAAGAGAAGGCAAAATAGATAGAAACTCAATGAAAGAAAAAAACGATGAAATGTCCAGAATGTAAAAGTGACCACATCAATTTTATGAAAGGTTCTTTTCACCTTGGAGAAATAAGTCGCTTATATTTATTGAGATAGGGGTTAGCAAAGGTGGATTGTTACAAATGTGGCAACGTTTTTTTGGCCCTATGGCAAAAATCATTGGAATTGACATTGATCCACAATGCAAGGACTGTGAATCTCAGGGCATCTTTGTTCGCATAGGAGATCAAGCAGATCATATTTTTCTTGCAGAAATTATTGATGAATTTGGGGTTCCAGATATTGTGCTGGATGACGGAAGCCATCAAATGGCAGATATAGCAAGTAGCTTTCAGTTTTTTTATCCATTAATGTATAAAAATGCAATATACATGGTTGAAGACTTACATACTGCATATTGGGAAGAGTATGGTGGTGGGATCGATAAAAGTGAAACTTTTATAAATTTTTCAAAAGGCTGCATTGACAGGCTAAATGCAGATCACTCAAGAGGTCAACTCGATCCAGATCTGATCACACGAGAAACATTTGGGATTAGCTTTTTTGATAAGTACCTAAGCAAAATTAATTACACATATCTAACCCCCTCTTGCCTTTTGCCTCTTGCCTTTTGCCTATCTTTACTAGGAAATTAATTTTGCACGACTACTTAGCATAGTTTGCTTTGAGAAAGGTGATGTTTGGTGGAAAAACGCACCTATGATCGGGAGAGAAAGCTAACCCAGCCTACACCAGTTGTCTAACAAGCGCCCTGGAACGTACGGGACTCTACTTAACTGCGATGCCAAAGGCACTGCGTAGCAGATCGCCAGTCTCGTAGGGTGCGTTCCCTAATGCAACTTCTACTGCTCCAGCGATCGATTTTTGGGGAACGCACCATGCACATTAATTGCAGCTGTGGGTTTAAGTGCGATGCCGCTCTTGTGGTCCCAGTTGGGGAATGTTAGCGAAGATTCCCGATGTTTAGGTTAAAATAGAGGGCAAAAGTTGCCACAGGGTCAAGCCAATGACAGTTCGACAACCCCGCTATAGCAAAGAAGAATTCGCTCGACGTGGTAATGAGATTTATGAATCTCAGGTACGTTCTCAAGTGGAGGAGGGAAATCACGGGAGAATTGTGGCGATCGACATCGAAACTGGAGCGTTTGAGCTTGCCGACGATACGATTACTGCTACCGATCATCTCTATGAGCGTGTCCCTGATGCTCAACCTTGGGTGATTCGGATTGGACATAGAGCCGTCTTCCGTTTTGGCAGTCGCAGCCAGAGAAAACCCGTATGATGTTCGGTGTAGTCAATAATAATTGTGAAGCAATCATCAAGGTGGCAGTCGGTCGCATTGGCTCACCGAAAATAGCACTCGATGCTATCATTGATACTGGATTCACCAGCTTTTTGTCTTTACCGCTTTCTATCATCACAGATATTGGTTTGCCTTGGTACTATCGAGATATTGGCACATTAGGGGACGGGAGCGAAGTCGTTTTTGAAATATACAAAGCTTCTGTGATCTGGGATGGTCAAGAGCAGATTATTGATGTGGCAGCTTCTGATGCAGAGCCGTTAGTGGGGATGGGTCTTTTGTATGGCTTTAAACTTCAGATTGAGGCAGTGGAAGGTGGGCGCGTTACAATTGAAGCGTTATGACTCAGCCAAAGTTATCGGTGAAGACGGTCTAACTTTACCGTTATACTGAATCGGTTTTTAATAGCATGATTAACTGCCAATCCCACTTTAAAAACCCGTTCCCTTCTCCCCACTGCTGTAACAAAAAACAACTATCCCCCGATAGCGGTCGCTAAAGGTCGAATAATTGTAAATTTTTGTCAAGGGGTGGGGTCAGACAGAGGAATTATCGCTAGAATGAGCCTAAATTGTCAGGAATTTAGTTAAACAAGGTTTTTGGCAAGATGCTAGTCTGGCTAACGCGCTTTTGGAAGTGATATAGGGAAAACTTCGGGCGATTGCGCCTAAATGGGGTGATATACCGAAAGTTGACCTACATTGTTACTTTCAAGAGTGTTATACGGAAAGTTTCTGTATAATCTCTAGTTAAACAGTTTGACTGATAGAATGTTCTTTTCGCTCGGATAAGCAATGAAGTTTAGGGCAGTATTGTATTTCTTGGTTACATGCTTAGTTTCTTTTCTGTTTTTCTTGGCTCATATTACCACCACAGATCATTTTGTTCTTGGGAAGAGTATTAATGAATTCCCAAAAAGGCTAGAAAGAATAAGTTTTGAGCAAAAAGAAACTAAAAACTTTCGATTTAATTATAAACAAGCTCAACAGCCTTATCTCCTTAGTCAAGTTCCACCAGTTAAAAACGTTAATTTTGCTTGCGAACCTAGACAAACTGAGGTTTATCAATATAGTGGCGGCGTTGTTTCTTACTGTAAAAAGAAGAATTTTCCAATCACCGAAAATGATACAGCGAGGGTTGAAATTAAACCTAACTCAGCCAGAACACCCCATTGGCATAATACATGGGAACAACAGGTTTTGATTTCTGGCAAAGCCAAAACTATTTTAATCGATCCAAAAGGTAAACTCTACGAACAAAAATTAGAATCAGGAAATATTGTTTTCATTCCATCTGGATGGACACATTGGTCGGAAAATATAGGGGAGGAAACTGCAACTTTTATTTTTATATTTCCCCATGATTTTCAAACCTTTGAAGTTCTCGATTCAGTAGTCACCATGAATCCCTCAATAATGGAATCTATGTTGGGATTAAAAAATCCTAAATTTACACTTAATCATGATATTTTAATTAAAATTTCTAATTAAAAATTTATACTAAAATGAAACAATCTACTTTGACAAAAATAGTGCGATCGCCGATCTTTTAGGGTGCGTTCCCTAATGCAAGTCCTACTGCTCCACTGATCGATTTTTGGGGAACGCACCATGCCCATTGATTGAAACTGTGGGTTTAAGTGAGTGCGATCGCCGTAGGCTGGGTTGACGACAGGAAACCCAGCATTGCTTTTCCTTGCCAGCACTGACCTAAAGTGCGATCGCACCCAAAACACATCGACACATCGACCCTTATTAGAATCGGATAATTTTGATCGTGCGTCGCGATCGCTTAAAACAGACATCAAATTCTCGAAAGAAGTTTGTTTGCCCAAGGATTAAGGGTACCTGAGAAGCTTGTGCCCAAGCAAATGCTAGGCGAACTGGTTCCAAATTCCCAATTTGAACATACACAAATAAACCCCGCGCTTCAACCGTTGCAAGATTTCCAGCCAATGGCAAGCGGACAGTTTGTTCCTCCCAACTTGCACCTAATTGTAGCCCGATGTCATAAGGTAAGAGATTGACCGTAGACCCACTATCTAGCAGTGCATTCGCAGGAACAGAAGAGCCTGCATGACTCAGAGTGATGGGAATCGTGGGCAATGCTTCATCGTCAGAAAAGGGAAACTCGATTGTATTAGGCATGAGTAGATGTCTCTTGGTCATCCTGAATCATCTGCATCAGAATGTTTGCAGCCTCCGTTGCGTCGTAGGGTGACCAAACCGGATACTCTGATGCAGAAAAGATGACTTGTAGTTCAGCGTCTGGGATTTGTGCAGCTAGGAGTTTGAAGAGTGATAATTTGTCTGCCTGACTTAGATTGTTGACTAAAGAAATTAACTCAGCGAAAGGCATGGTTTAAACTCCTGAACCTACGAGAATACATTGATCATAAGCGATCTGAGAGATACGGTCTAACGGGGTCGTTATGCGGCTCAGTGCGATGCCGAAGGCACTGCGTAGCAGTACGCCGATCTTGTAGGGTGCGTTCCCTAATGTGGCTCCCACTGCTCCACTGATCGATTTTGGGGAACGCATATACCTTTTAAACGGGATTTAGTCTGACTATCTAAATTACTCGTTAAGACTGTCTATGAGCAGGGAGCAGGGAGAAAAAACCTCACTACTGACTCCCGATCGCCGACAAAACCTATCCCAAAACGATCGAATCGCGCAGGGATTGAATTTCCTCGGTTTGTAAACGCGCTCCAAAAGTAGAAACCACCCGGGCAGCCGCTAGAGAAGCGAGATTTCCCGCTCCTTTGTAACCCATACCGTGGGTAATACCGTAGAGAAAAGCCCCCGCGTACATATCCCCCGCACCGACGGTATCGATCGCCTGTACGGGATGGGGGTCGATTTCCAGCAGATTTTCGCCATCATAGATCAAAGAACCACTGGCACCCCGGGTGATAGCGAATCCTTTGGCAATGGTTTTAAAATAGGCGATCGCTGACTCAATTTCCTCGCTGCCGGAAATAGTCAAAGCTTCCGACTCATTAGCGAAAACGAAATCTAACCCCGTTCCGATCATTTCCAGTAATCCCTCCCGGAAGAAAATCGCCATATTGGGATCCGACAGGGATAAAGCGGTTTTGACTCCAGCCGCCTGAGCAATTTCTCGCCCTTTAATAGCGGCAGCTTTGGCAGTGGGAGAGGTGACGAGATAACCTTCGAGATAGAGATAATCGGCATTAGCGATCGCTGAGGGGACTAATTCCCGTTCGGAAATTTCCCCGGTGATGCCGAGAAAAGTATTCATGGTGCGATCGGCATCGGGAGTGACGAAAACTAGACATTTTCCCGTGATTCCCACCTCTTTTTCGCCGCCGTGTTCATTGGTATGCAAACCACAGGCCCGCAGATCTTGCAGATAAAACTTACCTAATTCGTCATTGCCCACTTTACAGGAATAGAAACCTCTACCCCCCAACTGAGCGATCGCTACTAGGGTATTCGCCGCCGATCCGCCACCGCTGCGTTTACAATCAAGAGCCAATTTTTCCATCAACTGGGTTTGACGATTTTCGTCCACCAGCGTCATCACTCCTTTATCGATGCCTAATTCTTGCAGTAATTCAGGGGAGACTTGAAATTCCATATCGACGAGCGCGTTACCGATCCCATAAACGTTGTATTGTTTGCCCATAATTTAGTCGATCGCCTAAAAATACTTTGTTATTGATAGTAGGGAAAGAAGGGGCAAAAAGCTAGGGGCTTTTTTCAGCCGGAGAATATCATAACCAAAAATAATGGGTGTGCTAGTCTCACACCCCCAGTAATTTGTGTTAAGTTTTGTTTAACTAAGCCACTTTAAGCCTCATCGTAGGCTTCTAGATCCAACAGATAAAGATAAGGTTCGGCTAATTCCTGCCTTTGAAAAGCGATCGCCCGCAATAGATGCCAATCCCGCAAAGCCTCGAAAGGGTTACTATACTCATCTTTTTCTAGTCGTTCGGCTAAAGAAGCAATATCAGCGGTGGTATATTTGGCAATATCTTGACCAGTGAAGCTTATAACTGTCATTTCTGCACCTCCCTCGACCTTTGTTCTATTTCTAGCCTAACATATATTCTGAGTTGAAAAAATGTCTTGACCGCCAAGTTAAGAACTGTAAATGAAAGGGTAATTGTGCTACAATTCCAGCAAAAAAGCTATTTTTGGTTGATCTTCTATGAAAACAGCCCTCATTACTGGCGCTTCTACTGGTATCGGTGTCGTCTTTGCTCGTCAACTTGCTCAACGGCAAGTGGAGCTAATTTTAGTCGCTAGATCTAGGGATAAACTAGAACAATTAGCAGCGGAATTAGAGGAACAATACGGGGTAAAAGTGACAGTTATCGTTCAAGATCTGACTGTTGCCGGGGCGGGAAAGCTAGTATATGATACGGTGAACCAAAAAGGAATCAACGTTGATTTACTGGTAAATAATGCCGGTTTTGGTGATTATGGTGCTTTTAGCGAGCAGGATTTAGCCCGACAGTTAGAAATGATCCAGTTAAATAATCTGGTATTGGTGGAATTAAGCCACTATTTTCTCCGTCCCATGCTTGCCGGCACTGGGGGGGCAATTATCAATGTTGCTTCCATTGCCGGGTTTCAACCGCTGCCCTATCTTTCCGTCTATGCGGCGACAAAAGCCTTTGTCCTCAGTTTTAGCGAGTCTCTCTGGGCAGAAAATAAAGACAAAGGCGTTGAAATCCTCGCTCTTTGCCCCGGTCCGACGGAATCTAATTTTTTTGAGGTAGCCCGATTTCCCAGTGCCTTTATGGGCAAAAACGGCCGGTTAGATTCGGCGGAAGTGGTGGTACAAGAGGCTTTAACTGCCTTGGCAAACAAACGCCCCAACGTGGTAGCCGGTAAATTGGCTAATAAAATTATCGTCAATCTGCCCCGTTTTTTACCCAGAAGTTGGATCGTGTCTTTGATAGAAAAGCAATTTAAGCTATAACTAGGGTCTGCTGAAAAAGTTTTTCGTGGGGACAGGGTGTGGGGTGTGGGGTGTGGGGTGTAGGGTTTTACCGATTTTGAGGTAGTCAGTTACCTAAAATTCAGGGAAAAAGTCCCTGAATTTTACCCCCGATCACTCCAATGGTCGGCACTTTTTGAGGTAAAAAAAGTCTAAAAGCCTTATCCAACAAGGTTTTTAGATTTATTCAGCCAGCCTTAAGTAGAATAAAGCGAATTAAAGCAATTGCTGATAGGATTTTAAGGGAATACCTGTCCGGTTTCTTACTTCGATCGCCGAACGATAGACACCGTTTTTTTCTCTTTCGGCGACAATTTTATCAGCCACGGAAAAGTCAAGACCGAGATTGACTAATTCCGCAACGGAGTAGTAGTTTAAACAACGCCAAGAAACGTCAACTTCTTGGCGAATATCGTAGGCAAAGATAACCAAAGGTTCTAATTTTTTGAGATAATTTTCTGGTAAACCAGCTAGGAAGTGTAATTCTTCTAAATGGGTAAAAATATGTCCTTCGTTACGGACAGAAACGATATCATTGGCATAGACAATCGGCAACCCTAATTTATAAACCAGATCGTTGGTGGAACAACTGTTAATATCAATTTTTTCGAGAGGAGAGGATGACTGTCTGGAATTGGTTCTATTTGCCGAAGCTATTGGATGAGAATTAAGCTGTTGACGGATGTATAAACCCAGTCCGATTTGGGCAAACCAAATTACGATAAAAGACTCTTGTGTAAGGAAAATAAGGGAGATAATTGTCAAGGCAATGCCGACGGATAACCAACTTTGATTATTAGTTTTTTTGCCAGCATTAGCAATGGCAAGACCACCAAAAACTGGGACTAAGGACAGCCAGATCCACTCGGAAGACTCGGGAGGGCGAGGAGAGAGATTAGACATATTTTTTTCAAAGAGAATCTAAATATTTTCTGCGTTTTTCTTCGTATTCTTCAGCAGTAATAATTCCCTGATCGTAAAGCTTTTTAAGCTGGAGTAAAGTAGCGGTTTTTTGCTGACCTGATTCTGGCAGTCTTCGCTCTGTACTGTTGGGGAGATAGTTAGGATTGTATTTAGCATCAAAAGCTTGATCTGACATGATGATTAAACCAATAAATTCAAAAAAAGCAATGATGCCGGGGATAAAAGTCCAGAAGAAAAGTAGATAGAGAATACCTGCTAAATTCTCCCCTAGATAAAACTTATGGATGCCAAGATAACCGAGAAAAAAGGCTAGTAAAGCCGCTATAGTTCTATTTCTCATAATTTTTGAGATTTCCCTAATTTAGCCAAAAGAAAGTATAAAACCACGATGCCTGCCTGTAATTCCAAGAGAGTAATATAACCCTTGACTAGATAATTTAATTCTAGGGAGGAATTAAAGGCAAAAACTAGCACACCCAAGACTAAAAAAGGCAGTAAACGCCAGCCAGACTTGGGTATTTTTATTACCGTACTATTAACCTGATTCATGGGCTAATTCTCTAGGTTGGTCTTTTTCGGTGATAGTCGCAAAATCGGAACCTGTCAAGGGGTGGTTTGATTAACTTTTAGCATCTCAACGAGGATATTATGGGCATCCTTGGCTGATTCTAGGGTACGCTCAAAAGGTATTCTAATTGTTTGATTCTCCCCTAATTTTTCTACGGCTAAATCCATGCCTTGGGGATCGATGGAGAGCATTTGAGCGGTTTCTGCATCGGTGATATTACCGTAAACTTGAGCGTAGAAAAGCACGGCATCACCGTGATCTTTATTCATGTGTTTACAGATGCGATCGCTAATGGCGGAAGTGATAGTTTCAGACATAATGTTCCCAAAAAAAATCGATAATAAGGTGGGGACAGATAAAAGCCAGTTCTAAATCAAGGCAAATGGGGGGATATTAGTTAGGGTAGCGTAATTAATCGCTAATTGCCAGATAATTTGAGCTTGGGGATGGCAGGTATCAATAATAAGTTTAATATTATTTTCTTGACAAAAATCCTTAACTGTGCATTGCTCTAATTGTCCCACTTATGGTCAATCGGGGCAGAGAGTAAGATCCAGGGCTACCCGTGCAGTTAAATTGCCTGTTGAGATGAAACAAGAGGCAACAGTAAAGGGATGGGGGAGATTCAGCTAATCTAAGGATAGGCGGTTAAAATGCCTCTTAGCTTAAAACCTCACACCCAGTCCCCACCAACAAACTTTTTCAGTACACCCTCTATATTTTATCGTTCACAACCGACAACAGAAGCGGTGTAGGTATTACCGATATGCTGAATACCATTGACAAAAAGATTGACTAGAAAAGGTTGATCATTTGCCCGGACTGTGGCAGTAATTGTTAAGGGTTTATCGGGTTCGATTCGTAATCCATTAGTATTAAAAAATTCCTCATTAGTTTGATCGCTATACTTGAGAAACAGCCGGATATCAAAGGAAGCAGCCCGGGGAACAGAAACCGTAACGATAAACCTCTGAAAACTTCTCCCCCCCGGCACTGCCCAATCGGTATTCCAATTATTACGAGTTATCGTGACACCGAAAGGCCCTGGAACAGTGGGTTGTGAGACGGTTTTCGTAACTTCACTACCTTCACCCCCTAATAAAGAAAGTGGCCGACAATTTTGGGACGCTGCCGGTAGATGTGAGCTTAATAATACCGCCGATAGACTCAATAACCCAGTGATAGAGGTTAATTTCATCATTGATTTTGTCTCCAATTAATAGAACCTATCCAAAAATTATAGATGATCATGACGGTAAAAAAAGGCGATTTAACTTAATTGAGGTAAATTACCAGAAAAATGCCGATCATCAACCTTAATTTTCAAAAACGGGTTTAAAATTGATTCATAATTTCCATATAAATATGTTCTAACTGTACCGTCTGACGGGCGATAGAATCAATATTAATGCCATCGAATGCCTGAATAATCTCGCTTAATTCTAGATGTTCATCTAACCAAAAAGCTAAATCTTTACCGTAAAATTTGGAAGTAAATCCTAATTGTTTCCCTCGATTTATGGCCGCTTCTTGATCCTGGGTATCCATGATAATAATTTCTTTCGCAGGAATGTGCTGACGCAGCTGATTTAAATTACCTTCGGCAATAATACGACCTTGTTTTAAAATGCCGATACGTTGACAGAGACGCTGTGCTTCATCCAGGAGATGGGTAGTTAATAAAATTGTCATTCCCTGGCGCCTTAATTCTCCGATTAAATCCCAAATTTCATAGCGAGATTCGATGTCTAAACCGGTAGTTGGTTCATCGAGAATTAATAATTTTGGCTGATGAACAATAGCCACAGCAATATTCATCCGGCGCTGCATTCCCCCGCTTAAAGTTTCCACCGGACTACGGGCGCGATCAAGCAAATTTACTGCCGATAAACTGGCTTTAATCCGATGACGACGCTGGGGGCGATCAAGTCCATAAATCTGAGCAAAAAAGTTGAGATTTTCCTCACAAGTAAGGGATTTGTACAATAAATTTTCCTGTGGGGCAACCCCAATTAATTCTTTAGTAACTCTCGAAATTGGCAAATAATTAAAGGTAATTTCTCCCGATGAGGGTTTTAATAAATTACAAATTAAGTTAATAGTGGTGGTTTTTCCCGCACCATTAGGACCGAGTAAACCGTAAATTTCTCCCGATTCAATATGAAAGTTTAATTGATCTAATACTAAGCGTCTTCCGTAATTTTTTTTGACATTACTAATAGTCAGCATTTTTAATAAAGTAACAAGGATAGTCAGGCTTTTTTAGGTCATCAGCCGTCAGCTAGGTAATAGTACGAATAACAGGGAAATTGGCTAATTACACTGAAAAACTAAGAAGCTGAATAACTGATGGTGGGTTACGGCGAATAGATAAATTAATGATTAAGTCTGATAATTTGTCTCCGCCTAACCCACCCTACCTAACTGATAACTGATAACTGATTTACAATCGGCGTTCAAGGTTTAACATTTGTCGATAGGTAAGCCAACCACCTGCTACCATAGCTAGAGCAAAAAGACAGAGAAAGCGAAAATGAGAGCTAATATCTTGGAGATTTTCGCCCTTTGCCCAAACAGCAATTAAAGCTTCATTCATGTGGTAGATCGGGTTATATTTAGCCAGAGATAGAATGTTGTCGGGGAATAAAGCAGTCGGAAGAAAAACGCCGCCTAAAATTAATAAAGGAACCCCAAAAGTTCCCACCAAAGCATTAACATCTTCTGTTCTTTTCGCCAGTTGAGTACCAAGAATAAATCCTAAACCCACATAGGCGGTGATACTAAGGAAAATAATTAATAATTCTAGAGGAATTGAGCCTTTAAAAGTGGCTCCATACTGTTTAGCAATAGAATAAACTAAAACTGTCTGACAGGCGGCAATCACACAATGGGCGAGAAAAATGCCGATAAAATAGGAAACACCGCTTAAAGGCGATAAAAATAACCGTTTAATCGTTTGTTGTTCCCTTTCCGCTACTACCGTCGCCACGGTTCCCCCCAAACAACTAAAGAAAAGTGCCGCCCCTACAAGGGTGGGAGGAGTAGCCAGAGCCATCGCCTCGGCAAGCTCAATTTTACCTTTTTCTGCCATAATATAGCCATTTAAGAGCAGGACAAGGATCGGGAAAATGCCCCAGAGGATTAAGCTACGCCCGCGCCGGATTAATTCCACTAAAATTCGTTGAGCGATCGCTAAAATTTCCTGCCAATATTTCATAGAATGTTAGTGTAATTGTTTCTCCCTGTAGAGAAATGAGTTTTTCTACTTTGTGACTTAGGGTTATTGTAAGTGTTCCAGAGCTTGATCGGCACGCAATCTTACTACTATTTCCGCTTCTGTCTCCCCAATCTGTCCTAAAAGTTCCCGAATCGCCCCGCGAAATGCCGCCGCTGCAGTTCCTAATCCCTCCAATCCGACGATCGCCGCATATCTAACCACCCACTCTGGATCCCCTTGCGAAAGTTTCTCCAATGCCGCAAAAACCGCCTTCTGAGCATCAGAAACCCGACTTTCCTCCAAATCAGACCAAATTATATTTCCTAAGCCTCTAGCCGCCCCTCGCCGCACGCTAAAAGAAAAATCACTCACCGCCGCCTCAAGTAATAAGTCCAATCCTCGCACATCGCCAATTCCTGCTAGGGCGCGGGTTGCCCAAGCTCTTGCCCCATAATTATAACCGTCTAGGTTGGCCAGTAAATAGGGAACCGCCGCTTTGCCGATGGCGATTAAACCATCCACGGCTGCTACGGAGGCACCGGGGTTATTATATTTCAGGACATCGGTGAGGGTGGGTATTGCCGCTTCACTTTTGACGGCGGCTAAATTTTCCACGGCGGTTAGTAACCCATTGGCTGAGTCGGCTTTTTCGACGGCAATAATTAAAGTTTCAACGGTGGGAAGCATTGGTTATCAGTAGAGGGGTTAGGGGTTGGGGGAGTGAGAATTATGAATTATGAATTATGAATTGGGGAGATGGGGTAATCGGGGAGGGGGGAGAAGGGGTAATTGGGAGAAGTAATTATGAATTATGAATTAGGAAGTGGGAAGAATAAATAAAAATAATCTCCTGACGACTGATTCCTATATTCTAAAACCACTAACAAACTTTTAAAGATAATTTTATCGCCAAACTTTTTTCTGTAAAATCTGACTAATTTCTTGGGGAAAAGGACAATCATCGGGAAAGTTAAAGGATTGATAATCTGGGTTATCTCGCAAGCTTTTTAAAGCCGTGGCATAGCAATCTAAAAATACTTGCTCCCAGTAGGGTTTTAAACTAGGAGAATCGCTCAAAAGTTCTTCTAGTTCCCGTTGACTGCGCCTAATAGTTTCTTGCCAACCTCGATCATCTTGAACGTAATCAGCATAGCAGAGTTTGAGGCCGTGTGTTGACTTCTGCCCAAACTTTCTATCGTTCCAGATCAGCAGCAGCGAGTAACCTTCGCCATTGTACCAAAGACTCCATACCGTCCGCTACACTGGGGGGTGTATGCTGTTTACTAGGGCCCTAGGGAACCTAAAATCCCATTTTGGGATTATTCTAAAATAGGTTTATCTTGAAAATGCTAACTCCTGTGCTCATTAAAGCACGATGAAATCTATTTTTAGCCCAGAGTACCATATCTTTCGTCGATGCCTGATCGCCGCGCGTAAGGATGCGAATTTAACTCAAGCAGCCCTCGCTAAAGCCATCAAAAAGCCGCAATCTTTCGTTGCCAAATACGAAAATGGTGAAAGAAGATTAGATGTCGTTGAGTTCCTTCTGGTTAGTCGTGTAATCGGTGTAGATCCTTGCGAAATTTTAAGGCAAGTTGAGCAAGCTTGTCAATCCACATCTTGTGGGGAAGGGTTATGAATACAGAAGATGTTATTAGCCTTGCATCGCAATATCTAGATGATTTGTCTGGACATAGATTTGACCTATTAGACATTGCTAGACCAATATCGGTTGCTGCAGCAGTTAATTTAGCCAAAGTAATTTCAAAGCTATCACCACTATTGGGAAATCTGATTGAATTTAACACTGTTGAGTTTTTAAATAAGCAGGAAATATTTGCGCCGTTTGGTGAATGGAAAAGGCAAGATCCAGGATTTCCTGATACTGTCTTCATGGGTAGCATCCAGCCTACCCCGGGATTAGAAATAAAAGCATGGTTCCCATTAGCTACTGAAATAACAGCCCGTTTCAAAGATAGTCAAAATCATTTTCAGTTTGATCAAACCTACGTTTCTCTAATAGCTTGGCTGCCTGAAGCGGTAATTTATGGCAAACCCAAGATTCTAGATGTATGCGTTGTCTCTGGCTTTTCAGTGGCTAAAGCGAGAGATGATCATTATCATAATCCTCCTGATTACCTTGTTCTAGAACCCGAAGATACAACCCAAAGGAGAGCAAATTTGCAACAAACAAATACTAATGGATACAAATTTCAAGGGACGGATGAAGAACTATTTCAAGCTGAAGAAATAGTTAATTCTTGGGGAAATGATGGCAGGCTTTATAAGCCGACACAAGAGTATCAAATGCTCTTGCGGGAACTGATCACTCGCTTCAAATACAGATTAGACACTAATTTTGCCAAAATGGACAGGATTTTACATCCAGGAATTGAGGATTTTAAAAAGCGTGTTTATCGAACACAGTTCTCTGGAATGGAAGTTGGACAGTGGAACAGGCTTTTAGCTAGTCGTCGAGAGGAGTTAATTAAATCTGCTTTCAGAGAACACCTTGGCATTAAAGAAGGGAACATTGATGAACTACTTGACTAAATCTTTTGACTCCATAATAGAAATAAGTTTCGTCAATTTCACAAGCGAAAGCTTTTCGATTCAGGATATTGGCAGCTAAAGAGGCACTGAAAAGCCCCCCAAATGGTTCCCAAACCACATCCTGTTCCTCACTTGAAGCTGCAATAATTAATTTCATCAGATCCAGTGGCTTTTGATTTAAGTGAACAGCTTTACCATCCTTAGACTTAATTCGTTCATCATCGCGCAAAGCTGAACGATCCCAAACATTTGTAAAACCATGAGGGCAATTAAATTTAGAGCGCATCTTCTCCCACTCTTTACCTGTTAAAGGACGCTGTCCATTTTTAGAAAAATAGGGTTTTCCCTCTGGGTTTCCGTGTTCGTTGGCATAGAAAACTAATTTTTCAAACATTTCGGGTGGGGGAAAATACCATAAATGTCCTTGATCAAAATATTTTCTTGTTGCCGCATCTGCGACACCACAAGCTAAATTAGCTTGACGCAAAGGTAAGCCCGATCTTAACCATTCCTTTCGGAGCCATTCTTTAAGTGTTAAGTCAGCAATTTTGACTTCTCTAACGTATTGGACGCAAACCTCTGTCACCACTGGAAAACGCCTTATTTTTTCTGTGTTGACATTACCTGCAATATGACCTTTTCCTTTATTCCATATATTACAATTAACATATCGCCAACCAAATTTCTCAAGTATTGGATGTACCACAGCCCAGCCAATTTCTGAGTTCCAAAACCAAAGAGTTGTATTTGGCAAGGCTAACTTCGACCAAGCTTCCACATGAGGTTCATACCATTCAGGTAGGTCAAGATGATCTGATGTATCACCTTCAAATCCTAAAAGACCGTAGCCTCCGTCTGAGATTATTACTATAGGTTGTTCCCAAGAATCATAATGTTCAATGCTATTACCAAGACTCAGACTAACACTGCTGTTATTCCAAGCTGAAAAAGCTAGTTTCTCAGTAAGTTGGACAGTTTTGCCACGCCCAACAGTGCTTGTTGCTTTATTCTTCTTTATACTTGGCAGACGATGGGAAGGCTCAGGTATATCCATGGATTTTTTTATCATCTTATAAACAGTATGAATATCAATACTCTATCCTGTTTTAGGATATTTGGCTACCCCATAAACCAATGACCTAGAAAGTTAGCCTAAGACTAGCAAACTTTCTATCTCCCCGCTCAAGTTTTCCCAGTCAACTTGATCAAAGTTTTTTTGTTTTAACAGAGTGATTGTTTCGTTGAGCCAGCCAACATAATCGGTTTGAATTAGCATAAAACCTCTGGATTTTGTGAGTTTGAATTTTCCTAGAAAATAACCAATCATTGACAGCATTTCTCATAAAGATAAAGTATAACTGTATCGGACATTGTCTCAGATTTGAACGTCTCCTAATCCCACCAACAAACTTTTAAAGATAATTTTATCGCCAAACTTTTTTCTGTAAAATCTGACTAATTTCTTGGGGAAAAGGACAATCATCGGGAAAGTTAAAGGATTGATAATCTGGGTTATCTCGCAAGCTTTTTAAAGCCGTGGCATAGCAATCTAAAAATACTTGCTCCCAGTAGGGTTTTAAACTAGGAGAATCGCTCAAATGTTCTTCTAGTTCCCGTTGACTGCGCCTAATAGTTTCTTGCCAACCTCGATAATCCTCAACGTAATCAGTATAGCAAAGTTTGAGGCAGTGTTCTAAGATGGTCGTTAACCGGTTGCAGAGTTCACGTTTTTGACTTCTGCCCAAACTTTCTATCTCCTCGATTAAGTTTTCCCAGTCAACTTTATCAAAGTTTTTTTGTTTTAGCAGAGTGATTGTTTCGTTCAGCCACCCAACATAATCAGTTTGAATTAGCATAATAACTCTGGATTTTATCGGTTTTAATTTAGATATGATTAATTACAATAAACTATCCATTAAAGTGAGAATTTCGGAGATATTTTCGCCCCTAGAATTAGTTTTTAGATGGTTTTCTAAAAGTTCCTTGAGAGCAACCAGTTTCAGACTATTTTCCGCCAAAGTATTAGCGATCGCAGGAGCGGCTGGTAGATAACCCGTAGCACCCAAGTCCATTAAAGCAGAACGACGCAGCTGTAATTCTTCCCCTTGCAAGGCCTTAATCAGAATATCGCCATAGTGGGGGTTAGCTGTGAGTTGATAGAGAGCGCGGGCAGCCGCATAACGCACTTTTTCGACAAAATGCTTTAAAAACGGTTCGATCAGGGGAATCGCTGCCGTCGCTTGCAGGGTTCCTAAGGCTTCGATAATCGCCTCGTAGGGTTGGACTAAATGGGGTTTTCCCGCCACTAAAACGGCCACTTCGATGCCACCCTCTAATAGTTTCTTTAAAGGTGCGATCGCTCTTTGATCCTGAAGCATTGCCAATGCTTGGGCAGCCGATTCACGCACATAATAATCTTCACAGTCGAGACAGGCAATCAAAGCGGGAACACAACTGAGATCATCCAATTTCCCTAAAGCGCTGGCAGCATTGCGTCGCAGGGGATAACCGCCGTCGGGAGTGCGATCGCTTTCGTCCTCTAAAGCGGCAATTAACGCCGAAATCGCCTCCGGTTGACGAACACGAAATCTACCCAACCACCAAGCGGCATAATAACGCGCGCCTAGGTCTTCTCTTTGCTGGATATTAGCGATCGCTTGTTCAACAGTATAGGCTGGATTATCGACGGCAGCAGAGTAAGAATCGCTCATAGACAAGTAAAAATAATTATTGGGGTAGTGGGGTTGGGGGTTCTGACAGCTGTAGGCACTTGATAACCAAGAGGAAAGGGAGTAGTAAAAAGCATCCCCTGGGGTGGTAGGAAAAGAACTCTAACGATCAAGATGATCCGATAGTTTGCGCTACTCACAAATGAGGTAGATGCTCTGAAACTATGCAAGACCACTGCTGGAGATAGTTGTTGTTTAGCATTGTTTTTGACGATGCTCCTCTAAACCCCTATCTTGATTTTCTCACTCCTGTTGGCGATTACTCACCTCTTTGTAATAAACCTATATTTGTACGACTTCCCCACTTCTCCATCTCTTTAACTGCGTTTCCAAGTATTCCAAGCAGCTTTCAAACCGATCAAGAGGCGACGGCTGCCACGATCGAGCTTGCTGAGACCAGCTTTAGCACTACCGAGACTGCGATCAACTCCCTGGACAACTTGGCGGGTACTTTTGACCCCTTCATCGATATTTTCGGTTAATTCGCTGATTTCCGCCCCTGTTAGGCGAATTGCCTCTAGAGTCGGGGGAAATTCCCGATGGAGGGTATCGAATAATTTTTCGGCACTGCGGGCTGCCCGGGCTAACTCTTGCAGAGCAGGTAAAGCGGCGATGAAAACCGCCGTTAAACTAACGGCGACTAGCAGTAAAGAACATCCTAGCCAGAAAATAGGTTCGGTCATTTAATGGTCATTCGAGTGATGATTATCGCCTTGGGAGGATTCTTGCGAGTCGGGGAAGGGATTGTCTGTGGCTAGATTTTGACTAGCTTCGATTCCAGCTGTCACCGCCTCTTTTAATCTAATTAAAGTATCATCCCAATTACGCCGGGCCGATTCCGATAGGCGATCGGCCTGTAATTGCATCGTTGTGGTCAGATCTTCAGCTAATTCCGGCAAAGCCCTGGCGGATTTTTGCAGAATTCGACGGGTTTCTTTTCCAGATCTGGGTGCTACTAATACACCCGCCACTACTCCGATCGCACTGCCCACTAAAACCCCGACGAAGAATAAGCCGCCGTTACCGTTATTTTTATCTGCCATAGGATTGCCCCTGTACTTAATTCCCAATTTTACGAGCAATTACACTTCTCTTGTGCAGTTTCTTCGGCAAAAATTTTGACCTGTTGCTCTTGGCCAGCAGCCACAGACCTAGAAGGGATAACTTGAGAAAAAACTAGCGATCGGGAAAAATCTGACTTTATGGCAATAAGGGAGTGAAAAAGAAGAACCTCTGGGAGTCTTGCCGTGTTTCGACCCCAAAGGTTCCTCTTATGCTGAACTTATACTCCTCACACAACATTCATATTACACACAACCCGCTGCTTTTGTCAAGGTGTTTACGAAATTTTTTCCACAGACCTCTGGCCAAATTAATTTCCCAGGGCCGGTAGGCACTCTTGTCAGGGACAGCTATCAGACTAAATCCTGTTTAAAAGCTATGGGAGAGTGGGAAGAGGGAAGTAGGAGTGGTATCAACTATTACCTTCAATCCATGTTTTTAAATCTCGTTCTGGTTTAGCCACATTAAATAAATGTAAACCAAAATCCTCTGAAATATCTTGACAAATTTTCACTCCTCTGATGCTGTTGCCTTTTTCATCTAAAAGGGGCGAAAAAGTCCCAATTCCCAACTGATGGGGGACTACTGCCGTAATTCCGCCACCGACACCGCTTTTTGCTGGTAATCCTACCCGATAGACCCATTCTCCCGAAGCGTCGTACATTCCACAGGTAAGCATAACACTGATCACATCTTGAACGTAGTGTTCATCGATCGCCCGTATTCCTGTGATTGGGTTGACACCTCCATTAGCTAAGGTAGCAGCCATCAGAGCTAAATCGTGAGCATGGACGAGAATGGCGCATTGTTGACAGTAAAGATCGAGGGTTTCTTCAATTTTATCGCTAACCATGCCAAAATTTAGCATTAGATAAGCCATAGCCCGATTGCGATTGCCAGTGGATTTTTCCGAGAGAAAAACGGGGACATTAATCTCGTGATCCCTACCCGTATAGCGTTTAAACATTTCTAAAATACGTTTTAGCCTTTCGGTGGCATTCTGTCCGGTGATTAAATCCGTGGTAGCGATCGCACCAGCATTAACCATAGGATTATAGGGACGATTGGTTTTTTCATCGAGAATAATCGAGTTAAAAGCTTCTCCGGTGGGTTCAACACCGACTTTACTATTAACGTATTCCCGTCCGTGATCTTCTAGAGCTAATCCAAAGACAAAAGCTTTAGAAATCGATTGTACTGTAAAGGTTTGCTGACAGTCTCCCACCTCAAAAATCTGACCATCAGTGCTAATTACGGAAATACCAAACCATTCTGGAGCTGCTAGGGCTAATTCCGGAATATAATCGGCGATATGACCCGTCTGTAAATCAGAGTATTTTGCGTGAAGATAGTTCAGATAGTTCCGGAAAGGATAGACTAACTCTTGCTCGGAATTGACGGGACTAATAAAATCTTTTGGGGAAGCCATAGAGGAGTATAGCAGTTATCGTTTAATTGCCACTCTAGAGACGTTAATAGGCACATCTCTAGAGAATTTCTGTAATCCCTAATTAACTTCTCGAACCGCGATAAATGCGATCAGCTTGGGAGGGTTCTAAATAAGTATAGCCCGGTTTTTGGGTTGAGGAGCCGTTCTTTTTGGCCACAGTATTAACCGCAGGAGTCGCTTTTTTTAAGTCCGCATGAGTCCTGATATAATCCTCAGAAATCTTGAAGGGATGACTATTGGGAAGATGACGACTAGAGGGTAATTTTTCTTCTGGTTCGGGATGGGTAATTTTACTATGGGGAGCGACAAAATCGTGTAGGATGGGATCATAGGCTAAAATTTCACCAGTTTCAATGCGAAAAATCCAACCGTGTAGGGACAATTTACCCTGATGTAATCGGGAACGAATAATTGGATAGCTTTGCAAATTACTTAACTGATTGAGCACATTTTCTGCTACTGTCACCTCGATCAGTTCTTCTCCTTCTAGTTCTTTGTAATTATCCTTAACTAAACGTCGAGTAGCTTCTGCTTGTTTTAACCAATCGTAAACTAAAGGCATTTCATCGGCCAGACTCTGCAATTTTAACAAACCTTTCATCGCTCCACAATGGGAGTGTCCGCAGATAATCACTTGCTCGATGCCGAGAGCGTTGATAGCATATTCTATAGATGCACCTTCACCACCATTAGTTGCTCCGTAGGGAGGAATTATATTTCCCGCATTGCGAATTACGAATAATTCCCCCACCTCCGCTTGGGTAATTAGGTTAGGATCGATACGGGAATCGGAACAGGTGATAAACAGGATTCTCGGTTTTTGTCCGTGGGAAAGTTCCTCAAATAATTGCCGATGTTCATCAAAATAACCACTCTGGAACTTTTCTAGTCCCTCTAGGAGTTTCTTCATAATAATTTTTCTGGTTTAGTTTGATCGCTATTGAGTCGATCCTTTCAGCATTATCGGGCATGAGATAACAGCAATGCAACTGACCCGATTAGCGATCGCTATCGGCGGCGATATCGGTTATATTTTGTTAAGATAAGATACAATCTGTATCTAAGCAAATTTTATTTTATGGAAACTGCAACAATTTTGGGTATTTCGATCGCTGCCGCTTTGGTGGGGATTACCGCTTTAGCTCTTTATACCGCTTTTGGACCGCCAGCAGCAGAATTAAGCGATCCTTTTGAAGATCACGAAGATTAATTCTTTAATAACCATGTAGCTATTTGCCAAGGAGAAATTTGATCAATAGGATCGATCGCTCTTTCTAAACCGTCGATCGATTCTTTTATTGTTAATTGTAATTGATTTTGCCAATCAATAATAGCGTTTTCTCCCTGACATTCATAAACGCGCATCACCCAACTCTGAGGGGATGTTTCACTTTGTTTGAAACTCATTAAAATTAAGTTATCGTCCGAGAATTTTAACCATTGTGCTACGGGTGGCAACTGGGTTGATCGAGACGAATTAGTAATAAAAATAACGGTGACAGGTGAGTTTAACTGCCAAGCGTGATGGACAGTTTTCGCCGTTTTCCAGTTACCTTGGTGGGGATATATTGCATAGGTAAATTCCTGTTTCCCCAGATCTGCCTCGGGATCGGGCCAGCGGGGACTTCTCAAGAGAGTTAATCGCAGTTGCTGGTTAGTAGCATCATAGCCATATTTATTATTATTTAAAAGACTGACTCCATAGTTTGCCTCTGTATCGGTTAAATCTGCCCATTTATGGGCGTAAACTTCCCATTTTGGCGATTCTGGTTCGTGGTAACGCTCGATCGCACCACAGGCAATTTCATAGGTGGTAAAATCGCTGTTTAGGGTAAGAGGAAAAGCGGTTTTTACTAAAGTATGTTCCTGTTGCCAATTAACAATAGTTTTAATCTGGAGAATAGGAGAATCTTTTTCTAAGATATAATCTTGACAAAATTCCGAATCAGCTAAACTTCTGATGATGCGAATCTGCCAGCGCAAGGGACCACACTCTAAGCATTCGATCGATTTTAATACTGTTTTTGGTAAGGGATATTGTTGATAATTCGGATCGATATTCCAAGCGTCCCAATATTGTCCTTGATCTTTAAATGCCTGTAATTGATTACCGGCAGCTTGCAGGATTTCTTTTTGATTAATTATATCGAATATACTATCTATATCCCCCGTTTCCGAGTTAATAGTAACTTTAAGTAAGCCATTATCTAAAATAAATTGGCAGTTAATTAAATTTTTCTCCGTTGTTTGCTGATTGGGAACTAACCAAAATAACTTATAACCCACAGAAGGAATATTTTCAGCGAGAAATAATAGCTGATTGTCGTGGGATAATTGCGAAGGACAGAGACAATTATTCCAGTCATAAACCGAACAATTGTCAGATTCTACAGCTAAAGAGATAACCTGGGTTCTTTCCCAGTTAAGAGAATTAAAAACTAGGAAAGGTTTTGCTTGGGGATGGGGGGGATTAGGTAAATTAATTTGATTAGCAATTGCCTGTAAAGCTTGATCTAAAATTGCTTCACCTGTGCTGATAACTTGCCGCCATAACTGATTAGCATCCCTAAATACTTCGGGGATAGAAGTACCCGGTAGTATATCATGAAACTGATTTAATAAAACCTTTTTCCAGGCGGATTCTATCTGGACTTTCGGATAGGGAATATCTAGTAAAATATTAGCCAGAGAAGACCATAATTCCCCTTGATACAACAGTATTTCACAGTAACGATTATAGGCCTTTTGGTCAGCGTGGGTAGTATAACAACCGCGATGGAATTCTAGATATAATTCATCATCCCAGATAGGAAGATTACTTGTCTCCAGACTGTCCAGATAAGTTTTTGCTTGGCTAAATTTTAACTGGGGGAAAAAAGGAGATTTTTGCCAACGTTGGGCCACTTCTAACATATCACGAGTTGGACCGCCGCCATGATCGCCAACACCGGGCAACCAAAAAATCTCTTTTAATCCGGTTTGCTGTTCCCAATTGAGAGCATGATCGGTCATAATAATTGGGTTAGTATCCATAACTCCAGCAACATTGGGAGGAGACATAAGGGAAAGAATTTTACTGCCATCAGGAGATTGCCACCAGAAAAAACCGTGGGGAAATTTAGTCGTATCATTCCAATGCAGTTTCCCAGTTACAAAATATTTGATGCCAAAGGATTTAAGTATTTGCGGCAATTGGTAGGGAAAACCAAAGGTATCCGGCAGCCAAGCGGTTTTAGTGATTTGTCCGAATTTTTCTTGAAAATATTGTTGTCCATAAAGCAGCTGTCGAAATAGGGATTCCCCAGAGATTAAATTGACTTCTGGTTCTACCCACATCCCGCCCAAAAGTTCCCAGGATTGCCCTTTATATGCCTCTATAATTGCTTTAAATAGGTCAGGATGATGTTTTTCTATCCATTCGTAAATTAGGGGGCTAGAATGACCAAATATGAGGGCGGGAAAATCTTTTTGCAGGTTTAAAACCGAGATAAAAGTATTTTTTGCCACTTGCCAAGTTTCTGCCAACGGCCACAACCAAGCCATATCTAAATGTGCGTGACCGAGAAGATGAAAACTGCGTTCTTTGAGAGGTTTAGCGAGGGGTTGTAGGGATTGACGAATTGATTCTAGGGATTGATTAAATTTATCTTTGTTGGTGACATTATCCCAGTCAATATTCTCGAGAGTAGCGGTAAAAGCGGCTAAGTTTTCAGGATAAAAAGTTTGTAGATAATTATGAATAATGGTCAATTCATCAGCAACAAAACCAGGATATATTGCGTCGCTATATTCATAGATTAACTCTGATTTCATCAAACCACCAATATCATGATTGGGACTGACTAAACGGAGAGTAACAATAATTTCTTGACCAGTAGAGACCGAGTTAGAAAGTAAAATACGAGTGGAAGAATCAAAGAGGTCTCCCGCTTGGATAAATTGATTATTAACATAAATTTTGACATCTTCGGCCCACCAAGTTAGGATTAATCTCAGTTCCATTCCCTCTAAAGGATAACCGGCCAGATGTTCGGGGACAATAATTTTTTGAGTTAGATATTGGATTTGTCTGCCAGCCGCCCAAATAATGTATTGTTTTTCATTGAGGGTGACGGGTTGAATTGGTTTTCCGGCTGCTGTAGAGATCAACCAATTTTTCTGAACATCCCTTCGGGTGAGGTGAGACAGTTTAGCGATGTTGTCGAGGGGAGACATGAGCCAACAAATAAGTTAATTTTGACCATTTTAAGCGATCGATGCCTAATCGTGCTAGGGGATAACTTCTGTTAACGCCATAGTGCTGAAGACTTACTCAATCTCATCCTTACAATGGTTGATTGAGAATGAGCAGGGAAGAAAAAGCCCGTGATGAGGATTGAACTCATGACCTCACCCTTACCAAGGGTGTGCTCTACCACTGAGCTACACGGGCATTGATCGTGGTGGGCCGGGCCGGATTTGAACCAGCGTAGGCGTAGCCAACGGATTTACAGTCCGCCCCCATTAACCACTCGGGCACCGACCCATTAATTCCACGATTAACAATCTTAGCACCCTTAGCTAAAACACACAAGGGTTTAGGAAAAAAATTTTTGAGCCATAAAATAACTCCCGTTAAATGCCATGGATTGAACGGGAGTTTTCTGATAATCTTGGGAGAGATTAGCCCACAGCAGCTTCTTCTTGGTGGGTTTCGATCACACAGTCAGAAGTGGGATAAGCGACACAGGTAAGGACGAAACCAGCTTCAATTTGATCGTCATCAAGGAAGGATTGATCGGATTGATCAACGCTACCAGATACGAGTTTACCTGCACAGGTGGAGCAAGCTCCCGCACGGCAGGAATAAGGTAAGTCTAGTCCTCCTTCTTCAGCTACATCGAGAATGTACTCATCATCGGGAACATCAATTTCATGCTTGCCATCGGGTGTTATCAGGGTGACTTTATAGGTTGTTGCCATCGGTTGTTCCTCTTAATTAAATGTCAGTGAAAGCGGCAGTCTCTACAATTGCCCCTCGCTCGTCGTCAGAGTGAACGATTCGAGCGAGTTTCATTTTTGATACTACGGGAAAATCTGCCTGACTCAGCCTTGCATTAGTAATGACAGTCTTAAATAAACTTAAAATAAAATTTACTTATATATCTAACCCAGAATTCTTGAGGATCCTTACTCGATCTCTAGATAATTTCATCCCTCTACAATCTAGCCAAACTAACCACTACTAAGCATTTGGAACTATAATGTTAGTAGTTTTTTCGTCTTAAGCCGATTTTTATTAAATATTAATTTAACTTATAGTTAAGATAGGTGTCGATGAATTGTTTTTAACCCAGCCAAGAAATTGCTTTTCGGCACTACTGCCGCTAACACATCTGGGGAAACTATCAAAAAATATATTGACAATCAAACTAATAAATGATAGGGGGAGATAAATCCCCTGTTGCCAGGGGTAGCATCCGTTTTAACGGATGGCTAACTCTCCCTGACGATTTTATGGTTTTCGGATTGCCAGTTTTCCGGGATATGGTTCACCGATTAGCAAACTCTAATTACTTATTAGGTTGGGGAGTCATGCGTAGATAGGGTTTGATTTCTTCAACCCCTTTGGGGAATTTGCTGCGCGCTTCTTCAGTGGGAATAGAGGGAACCACCACACAATCGCCGCCGTCGGTCCAGTTAGCGGGGGTAGCCACCTGATAGTTATCGGTGAGCTGCAGGGAGTCGATCACGCGCAGGAGCTCGTTAAAATTGCGTCCCGTGCTGGCAGGATAGGTAATAGTTAAACGTAATTTTTTGTTGGGATCGATGATAAACACCGAACGTACCGTCAGATTATTGAGGGAATTGGGGTGAATCATACCGTAGAGATCGGACACTTTGCGATCGCCATCGGCGATAATCGGATAGTTAACTGTAGTGTTTTGAGTTTCGTTGATGTCATTAATCCAACCCCGATGGGATTCGGCACTATCCACGCTCAAAGCGATCACTTTAACATTGCGTCGTTCAAATTCTGACTTAAGACTAGCCACCGTACCTAATTCCGTGGTACAAACGGGAGTATAATCAGCCGGGTGCGAGAACAGCACCACCCAGCTATCTCCTACCCACTGATGAAAAGAAATCGGACCTTCACTAGAATCTTGTGTAAAATCTGGAACGATATCACCCAATTGGAGAGCCATAATTGTGTCTTCCTTATTATATATTTCAAGACAAGCAACAGTTTATGATGCCATAGGAGCGCTGTTCGTCATTGATAATTTTAGGGATTTATAATAATTGGGTTAGAGGATAGGGGAATGAGGAAATGGGGGAAGTGGGGATATAGGGATATAGGGAAATTCAACTATACCAGAAGGCAGACGGCAGCAGGCATCAGGAAAATCTTTGCCAGAACTGGGTTTTAGCGATTTAGATTGTCCCAACCAACTTGTTCTTTGTGATCAAACCCCAAAACCGCAAAACCCTTCCCCTAGGGCGGCAAACTAGGTTATGATCTGGTCTGCATGGCATGATATAACTTTTTTAACTAGCTATCAGCGTTGAGCTAATAGCTAGGCTGCGGTGGCAAATCCCAATTCCCCACCCTAGGCCTAGTCGGAAAGCTGACGGCTTCATTTCTTGTCCTGATCGTTAATTTGCCTTAGTTTTAGGAGACCACAACTGCAATGAAGAATCTTGTTCGTCTGCTGGCGGTAATTACCTTGATTATTGGGAGTTTTTGGGGCAAAGTTCCCGCTCAAGCTCTCAATCTCACCTCGATCGCCCTTCCTTCTCTTCCCGTGGCGGTCTTAAATGCGGCTGATGCCAAACTAACCACAGAATTTGGGGCGAAAATCGACCTCAATAACAGTGATATTCGCGATTTCCGGGACTTGAGAGGGTTCTATCCCAATTTAGCCGGTAAAATCATCAAAAACGCCCCCTACCAAGAAGTGGAAGATGTCCTCAATATACCCGGACTCTCGGACACTCAAAAAGAGCGTTTACAGGCTAATCTGGAGAAATTCACCGTTACTGAGCCTTCTAAAGAATTTATCGAGGGTGATGACCGTTTTAACCCCGGAGTTTACTAAATCCAGTTAATTACGGTTAAAAAAAAATTCCTAGGTGGGCGATCGCTCACCTTTTTCAGTGATCAGCTTCTGAAGGCAAGAGGCAAGAGGCAAAAGAAAGAATCTGGCATACCGTCCCAAGGTAAAAACTGGCGATTTTTGCCAGAGCTATAGAGAAATGAAGTGCTAGAATAAATAGAATTTATCAATTAACTCCTACATGGTCGTTTCCTCGCAACTGCCGAGTTATCAAGATGTTTTAGTGGTGGGATCGGGAGCGGCGGGATTGTATGCCGCACTGTGTTTACCCCCTAACTTAAAGGTGGGTTTAATTACCAAAGAAGATTTAAAAACCGGGGCTAGTGATTGGGCGCAGGGAGGAATTGCGGCAGCCACATCCCCGGCAGATTCCCCCGTTTTTCATTTAGAAGATACCCTGAAAGCTGGAGCGGGCTTATGCGATCGCTATGCTGTGCAGTTTTTAGTCGAGAAAGCCCCCCAAGCAATCACTGATTTGCTGCGGTTAGGAGTTAGTTTCGATCGCTCTGGAGACGACTTAGCCCGCACTCTTGAGGCCGCCCATTCCCAGGCCAGGGTACTGCACGCGGCTGATCGCACGGGGAGAGCGATCATCAGTACCCTGATGGAAAAAGTGGTCGAACGCCCCAATATTACCATTATTCCCCAAGCGATCGCTCTGAAACTGTGGCTTGATTCGGAAGGGCAACGCTGTCAAGGTATTTGTTTACTCCATCAAGATCATCTCTGTTGGCTACGAGCGCAAGCAGTCATTCTGGCTACGGGAGGCGGCGGTCAAGTCTATGCCCAAACTACCAATCCCGCCGTTAGCACGGGGGATGGAGTCGCCCTCGCTTGGCGTGCGGGGGCAGTGATTCGCGACCCAGAATTTTTTCAGTTTCACCCCACCGCTTTGACTGTGCCGGGGGCGCCGAGGTTTTTAATTAGTGAGGCGGTGCGCGGCGAAGGAGCGCATTTAATTGATGCTCTGGGGCGGCGTTTTGCCTTCGATTATCATCCAGCCGGAGAACTGGCCCCCCGGGATGTGGTCAGTCGGGCAATTTTTAGCCATTTGCAAACAACCTCTGACGATCCCGCCCATGCCAAAGTATATCTAGATTTAAGACCAATCGAACCGGATCGTCTGCGTTATCGTTTCCCCAATATTATCCGCATCTGTCAAAAATGGGGAATTAATGTGTTTGAAGATGTGATTCCCGTCGCCCCCGCCGCTCACTATTGGATGGGAGGAGTGGCCACCGATTTAAACGCCCGCACTTCTCTACCCGGTTTGTATGCGATCGGGGAGGCGGCTAGTACGGGTGTTCACGGAGCCAATCGTTTAGCTAGTAATTCTCTCTTGGAATGTATTGTTTTTGCGGCAAGTTTAGCTGAAATAGGTCTAGAACCAGAAAACTTGCTGGGGGAAAGACCAGAAAAACCCCTAGAAATCGCAGAAAATTGGCAGGAAGAACAGGAATACTGGCAAAAAGTACGGAGAGAATTACCGATTTTAATGTGGGAAAATGCGGGAATTTGCCGATTTCAAAATGAGTTAGAAATTGCTATCCTACAGGTGCAACAGTGGAAACAACAGTTACAATCGTTAAAGATAGGCCAATTTCTTCAGAATCTTCTCCCCGACCAAGGACAATTATTTTTGCGTCCCTCGGTGCAGTTAGAAATGAGAATAGCGATCGAGACATTAAATCTTTTAGACATCGCCGACTTGATTCTGGAAAGTGCCTTATTACGAGCAGAAAGCCGAGGTGGTCACTATCGGGGCGATTATCCAGAAACTGTGGCTAATTGGCAATTCCACACGACTATTCAAGGTCGAAGGTGGCAAAAAAGTCCTGTGCAAGCTTAATTAAGCCAGTTTTTCACAGATAATCCCTAAGCACCGAATAGTGGAATCTATCCTCAATATTGGGAGCCGTGCCATCGGTTCCACGCTCACTGGGAGGCTTTTCCCAATCATCCTCGTCTATGACCTATCTCTGGATTTTGAGTGCTTTTCATTTACGGCTTTTAGGCTATCATACTTTTACCCTCCCCCCCCCCTAAACAGTTGCATTAATTCTATGATCAAACCCAATTTCCTATTTTTGTTAGCTATCAGTGTGAGCAGTTGGGGCCATTATTTTCAGGCTGTACCCAATGCTAACGCTCAAACTCCACCCAAGTTAGAGCAATCCCAAACTGTCGCTACTTACGATCATTTGATGAAAGCTGGTTACGAGGCCAAAACCCAAAAAAATTACCAACTCGCCCTAGAAAAATTTCAACAAGCTCTAGCACAACGTCCGAAGGATACATCTGCTCAAAATGCGATCGCTGAGGTACAGAAGTCTCTGGGTCAAACCGCTACCGCTGCCAAAGTCACCCCTGAAAACGAGACTTCTATTACGATTATTCCCCGAGTAATCACCCTGAAAATCTCGCTTGACCCAGAATTAGTAATGTTAATTGCTGGCTCAACCCTTTTATCTATCTCTTTATTGGGGGCTTTACTATCAATTTTCTTTCAATACCGTCCCAGAAACAAAGCCTCAAAACCCCGCAAAAAGACAACTTCCGTCAATCCGAAAAACCCACTGGACAACCTTTTTGGCAATACCTTTTTCTATGGGAACACCAAAACCGGCAGTAATATTAATGGCAATGGGGGAGGCGATTTAGATACTTCTTTGCCGGTACAAGCTACCTCCCGTATCCCTGGTGTGGATTTAATCCTGCGTTTAATTGAAAGTCTTCGCGATGACGATCCCCGTACCCGTAGGCGGGCAGTTTGGAAGCTGGCGCAGATGTCCGATTCTAGGGCAATGGAGCCTTTAGTCGATAGTATGGTGGATGGGGATTCCTACGAACGCAGTTTAACTCTAGAAGCTCTCGCTCAAATCTGTAGCCGCTCCCTGCGACCGATGAACAAAGCTTTAGCTATCTCTCTTCAAGATAAAAATCCGCAGGTGCGGAAAAATGCTATTCGGGATTTAACCAGACTCTACGATGTCATGTCTCAGATTAGTCAATTAATTTGTCTTGCTCTCGATGATTCCGATGAGGAAGTACAAGAAACGGCGCGCTGGGCGATTAGACAGTTAAATCTGCAATTAACCCCCCGTTTAGTAGATATTGCTCCCCTAGAAACCACCGGTGAACCAGAAGATGATGACTTACAGGATACTGTCTTCACTGAGACCACATCCAATGAGGTGCAAAATTGAGTCGAAAACTCTTATTTCTCTCGACTCCTCTGGGATTTTTGGGATCGGGGGGCGGCGGTGGTGTAGAATTAACCATTGAGAATCTCGCTCGCACTCTGACTAAGCAAGGGTATGCCGTGCGGGTAGTGGCTCCAGAAGCCTCGCAATTGCATGATATCCCCTTGATCACTATAGTGGGAAATGCCCGGATTTCTGCCCAAAGTCAAGGCCGGCAAGCCCCAATTTTAATGCCCGAAAATGCTGTTTTGGCCAATATGTGGCACTACGCCCAACAAGTACAAAATAAGTACGATTTAATTGTTAATTTTGCCTAGGATTGGCTCCCTTTTTATCTCACTCCTTTTTTTGCCACTCCCGTCGCCCATTTAGTCAGCATGGCTTCCGTTTCTTTGGCGATGGATCATAAGTAGTAGTGCAAAATTAATTTCCTAGTAAAGATAGGCAAAAGGCAAGAGGCAAAAGGCAAGAGGGGGTTAGATATGTGTAATTAATTTTGCTTAGGTACTTATTATTAAAAAAACCTACCGCAGTTTTCCCCATTTACTCGCTTTTCACACCGTCACCCAAGCAGAAACTTTCTCAATATCTCCCCCCTATCGCTGTTTGGCTAATGGTTTAGACGTATTTTTGTATCAGTTTCGCTCCGATCCCTCTCCCTGTCTAGCTTGGGTGGGGCGGATTGCCCCAGAAAAAGCCTTAGAAGATGCGATCGCCGCTTGTCAACAGTTGGGCGTACCTTTACGGGTTTTCGGCCATATTTCCGATCCTCTCTACTGGCAAAATTGACAGGATAACTGTAGTTTCGATTTAGTCGATTATCGCGGTTTTTTGCCCACCGAGAGCCTTCAAAAAGAGTGCTTTGGCCTGTTGATGACCCCGCGCTGGGTTGAGGCTTTTGGTAACGTGGCTATTGAAGCTTTGGCCTGTGGTGTTCCCGTAGTTACCTATCGTCGCGGTGGTCCGGTAGAAATTATTGAAGATGGAAAAACTGGTTTTTTAGTTGAACCTGATAGTATCGAGGGATTAGTTACAGGAATTAAAAATTTGAACCAGATCGATATTCTTGTCGTGCGGTAGTCGAGCAAAAATATTCCCTAGAAGCTTTAGCAAATCAAGCTATTAATTGGTTTGAAGAAATTTTTACTCGCAGTCAAAAATAAATAAACTCTCTTGGTTTAGTCTGGTTAAATCTAGCCTAGCATAAACTTTTTTATAAGTTTATCCCAGAAAGGTTCGGGATCAACCACGGAGGCACAAAGAACACAAAGATTGATCGATCATAATGTAGGTTAAACTTATCATACAGAACCTAGAAGAGTCAATGTTTTACACACTTCATGTCAGATGAGCAACATTTCTCACCGCTACTACCAAATTATTACCAGCATTTTTAGGGTAATTTTCGTTAAGGTCAAAACCGTTAGCGACGAGACGATTATAAAGTTGCGGACAACCTAAAGCTAGGGATTGTCCTCACGGCATTTGGTGGGATTAGGAGCTAATAAGGTGAGATAATAGAAAAAAATTAGTTTTGGCTTTAAGGATGGTATTATGTCAGACACAACTCGTTTAACACCGGAACAAATTGCTCAGTACCGTATTGAATTTGCCGACAATGAGAATGCTTTAAGTGCGCTTGATGTTATTGAGGAATGGGAGGGAGATTTAGCAGATGCTGCTGAATCTATTGCCACTCGTAACGGTATTGAAGGAGTAGAAGATAATGCTGATTTTCGTTGGTTTGTTATTATTCTTAATAAATGTCGTGATACTATTTGTCAACCGAAATATGAAACTTTGCGAGAAAAATATTTACCCGCACTTATCCCTACTTTAACAGGTATTATTGTAGGATATTTGATGTGTCCTCCGCAAGTCGCGGGAATTTTATCTGCTATAGTTGCTGTTTATATTCAGGATCAAGGACTGGATAAATTTTGTCAAACTTCTTCCGATTCTTAAATCAAGGTTATCCCCCCCCAACCCCCCTTAAAAAGCTATCCATTAGTCAGATCTTTCTTAACAAAAAGAGAAGAAACTTAAAAAAAGGGGAAACGATTGACAGGTATAGTTTTGAAAGAAGGAATTAAGGTGGAGGTAAGCAAAAAAATGGAGAAATGGGCAGCCCAAGAATTACAGTATGCAGACCTAGGGGACACCAGAAGAAAGAAAAGGTTAATCAGTATCGTGGAAAACTTGGCCAGCCAACCTAGTACAAGTGTGCCACAAGCTTCGGGAAATCTAGCCGCAGCGAGTGCCACCTACGACTTTTGGAATTCCCCCTATTTTCACCCCTCAGATATAATTGCCGCCCAGGCCAAAAGTACAGTAGAAAGAATCAAAGAACATCCAATAGTTTTGGCAGTGCAAGACACAACAAGTTTAGACTTTACGACCCAAAAAGCCAAAAAAGGAATGGGTTATCTAGATTATAAAAAATCCTTTGGACTCAAAGTTCATACCACCTTAGGAGTGTCACCGCAAGGAATACCTTTAGGACTGATTAATCAATATGTTTGGGCAAGAGAAGAAAAGAATTTAGGGATTGCCAAGCAGCGAAAAAAAAGAGAAACCCAAGAAAAAGAAAGTCAAAGATGGTTAGATTCTGTATCAGAAACACAACAACAAATACCCGAAGATGTTCAAGTAGTAACAATCGGAGATTGTGAGGCAGACATATTTGATTTATTTGCCCAATCAAGAAGTCCTAACTCTCATTTATTAATTCGAGGAACTCATAACCGAAAAGTTAACTATCTCGAAGACAAGCAAAGGTCAGGGCATCCAGAGACTAAATATTTACATCAATCCATCAGAGAAATCAAAGCCTGTGGTAGCCTAGATGTGCAAGTAAAACGCAATCCTAATCACGAGGCTAGACTAGCTAAACTAACAGTTAGATTTGCCAGTTTTGAAATACAAGTACCTAGCCATCACTCGAAAGCGAACCCTCGTCAACCGGTCAAATTACAGGTAATTTTAGCTGAAGAAGAAAATCCGCCTCCCGGGGTTAATCCTATCAGTTGGCTCCTCTTAACTAGCCTAGACATTAGTAGCTTTGAATCAGCGATAAACTGCGTGCGCTGGTATAGTTATCGCTGGTTGATAGAACGCTATCATTTTGTTTTAAAAAGTGGTTGTGGATTAGAAAAACTGCAATTAGAAACGGGTCGGAGAATTGAGATGGCTTTAGCTACCTATTCAATTGTAGCCTGGAGATTACTCTGGTTAACTTATCAAGCACGCTTACACGGAGAGGAGAGTTGTGAAAGTTTTTTGGAAGAACATGAATGGCAATCTTTGTGTGCCACTATTCATAAAAAGAGTCCGCCGCCTGAAAAGCCGCCCTCCTTTAGGGAAGCGGTCAGAATGATTGCTTCTCTTGGGGGGTTTTTAGGTAGAAAAGGTGACGGTGAACCCGGTGTTAAAACTATTTGGTTGGGACTGCGAAGGTTACATGATATCAGCCAGACTTGGAAACTATCTCATCAAATTGGTCCCCCCATAGAACCCCCTTGAGCCATCTTGCACACTTTTCTCTTTTTGTCAAATTTTATGTTAAGAAAGATGTGACTAATGGATAGCTTAAAAAGGGGGGAGAATACCTCAACTTAATTGTATTCTCAAGGAACAATAGATTAAACCCCTGTAGCGATAAATGCAGTCCAATAATAGGGATTAGCAAAGGGATAGGGTTGACGTTTAACCGCAGCTTCTAATAAGTCTTGGAATTTTCTTCTATCCCGTTTACTCTCAAAAACTCGATCGAGTAATTGCTGGAATTTTTGACTATTTTTAATTCTGGTTAATTTTTTACTGTTCAATGTTCTTAACCATGTTTGTGTATTATTTAAAACAATAGCAATACTTCCTTGATCTTGGATAGAAATCCGTTTAAGATCGTGATAAAATTTAGTCATAAATAAGGTTGTTGCTAGGGTATCTACTGTCCAAAGGGTACTAACAACACTAGAACTACCTGCAAATAGAAAACCACTGGGTAAACCCACATATTCATCACTAATACTATCGGCTTTACTTTCGATTATACCACTTTCACAAGCAGAAAAAGTGACTAAACGACATTCTCTTAAGTCAAATTTTTCAAATACTTCTGCTAGGGTTAGGTTAGCTAATTCTCCTAAGTTACCGTCTGGATCTGCCAACATTAAAGCGGAATCTCTAGGGGATTCATTATTAAATTTACCATGACAGGAAAAATGAATACAATGAGATGCTTGTAACTCTTGACGACGGTTTTCTAGAGTTTGTTCTGATGCTTCTAATTCCCCAATAATAATGGTTTTTTCAGTGGCAAATCCTTGACTAATTCTCTCGATTTCTAGATTTGCTCCTAAGAGTGGTTTTAGGTCTTTTCTGGTGGGATTTTTAATAGCAAAAAGACGAGTAAAGTTTTCTCGCTGTGATAATTTTACCAGTTTTAAAAGTTGGCAACTGGGAACGTATCCTACACCATTAGAAAAGCGTTGATAGAGAAATTGTCCATCTTTTAGGGGTAAACAATGAAGGGTAATAATATGTAAAAACCAATGAGGAATTAGGATTAGACGAGAGCAGGATTTAGGAATCAGTTCTAAAAGTTCATCAATCTGGAGAATTTCTGATAGTTGATTTAAACAATCATTAAGATTATTGATCCACGCGGTTTTATTATTTTCATAAGCATCACGATAATCTTTAATAAAATTAATCAATTTTCCTCGATCTTCTGCTGAAGATTGCCAAACTTTAACCCCTTTTACCTCACTATCAAAATCCCCCCCTTTTGAAGGGGGGTTAGGGGGGATCAAACCCTCATTAGTAACAATAAACGCCATAATGCTATTCCCTGCAATATACCATTCTAAAATAGCAGTATCTTGATCAATCAAGGATTGAATCTCACTTAGAGGAATGCTTTCAACCTTTTGAGTTAAGCTAAAAGTGGGATCTATGGGGGTGATTTCTCGGTCAATGAGTTGATTTAATTCTTGTTTTAATTGATTGAGGTGAGTATAGTCATTTAAGATGGGTTGTCTTTGTTGATCTAGGGGTAAAATTTCTCCCCTATTGCGGGTTTGTTCTTGGATGGCTAACCGTTGTTCTTCGCCAATAATGGCACGACGGAGGCGATCTAATTCGGTAATAATTATTTGGGGGATATTACCTTTAGGATAGATATCTCGTTCCGTAAGCAATTGGACTAGATAGCGAGTTTTGCTACGTTCAACGTATTCTAAAGCGCGATCTGGTTTATTGAGGTTGAGATAGAATTGAACTATACCATAATAAAGGTCTATAGCGGCTGAGAGGATTTCTTGTTGTTGTTGGGGGTTTAATGCTTCTAGTAGGATGATTTCTGACGCTTCGATGGCTAAATTGTAGCCTTTGATAGCGGTTTCCCAGTCTTCGATTAGGTTAGCAGCATTCCCTAAGTTTCGTCCTGTTTGTAAACAATCTATGGGATAAGCAGTCGGGGTTATTACTTCTAAAGACTGGTTTAAAGCAAAAATAGCTAACTCTAAATTTTCTGCCTTTTCCCCTCTGATACGATCACTATAAGCATTGCCCAGATTATTTTGTGTCATTGCCCATTCATAAGGAAAGATATCGCGGGTATATACTTCTAATGACAGGTTATAAGCAACAATAGCTAACTCTAAATTTTCTGCCCTTTCCCCTCTGATACGATCACTATAAGCATTGCCCAGATTATTTTGTGTCATTGCCCATTCATAAGGAAAGCTATCACGGGTATATACTTCTAATGACAGGTTATAAGCTGCAATAGCTAACTCTAAATTATCCGCTCTTTCCCCTCTGATGCGCTTATTATAAGCATTCCCCAGATTATTTTGTGTTCCTGCCCATTCATAATGAAAGCTATCACGGGTATATACTTCTAATGACAGGTTATAAGCAACAATAGCTAACTCTAAATTTTCTGCCTTTTCCCCTCTGATACGATCACTATAAGCATTGCCCAGATTATTTTGTGTCATTGCCCATTCAGAAGGAAAGCTATCACGAGTATATACTTCTAATGACAGGTTATAAGCAACAATAGCTAACTCTAAATTTTCTGCCCTTTCCCCTCTGATACGATCACTATAAGCATTGCCCAGATTATTTTGTGTCATTGCCCATTGTTCAGGAAAGCTATCACGGGTATATACTTCTAATGACAGGTTATAAGCAACAATAGCTAACTCTAAATTATCCGCTCTTTTCCCTCTGATGCGATTACTATAAGCATTGCCCAGATTATTTTGTGTCATTGCCCATTCAGAAGGAAAGCTATCACGGGTATATACTTCTAAAGCAGAATTAAAACAAGAGATCGCCCTTTCTAAATTATCAGCTTTACTGCCTTGATTCTTGTCAAGATAAACATTACCTAAACTATTTTGAATTTTAGCCCATTTTTGAGAAAAATTTTGCTCAGAATAAACATTCAAAACCTGTTGATAAATTGTTTCTGCTTCCTCATATTTCTTTAATTTCTTATATACATAACCCAAGGTCTCAAGAGTGGCTACTTTTGTCGGTTCTAATGATGTTATTTGATTACTTAAATTCCAAGCTTCTAGCAAAGATTCTTCCGCTTTTTGTAACTCTCCTCTACGGTAATAAGCAACCCCTAATTGCTGTAAAGTTGTTATCATCATAGATATATTTTTTTCTGCTGAATACTCTGCAAATAATCTAGTTAATAGATCAATTCTTGCTTGAGTTTCTGATACTCCATCTCGTTCAAGAACCCGAGCAAAATTCACAAATTGACGATCAATATTTTTTTCTTCTGGTAGAGATTCAAACTTAAAAATACCTGATTTCCAAGCCCAAAAATCAGGGGCAAATCTAGCAAATCTAGTAATAGTATCGTTTTGTAAACAAAATAATATGGGATAAGGAACATCATAAGTAAAAGCGTCTCTAACAAAATTGAGATTTTGTAAAATAGGGGGATAATCCTTAAATCCGATAGAATTTTCTAATCCTTTGATAATTAACACTTGCTTTTTATCTTCTAAAGGGGGATTTTTAGATAAATAGTTTAAAATTTCATCTAATAAAAAACGCACCTGAGAATCATCTATATTTAAAACAATAAATTGTATATTTTGACATTGAGAATTATTCATTAAACTCTCAACTATCCAGTTAGCTTCCTCATTGCGGTTAACTTCAATAAAGCCAATAGTTAATCCTTCCGCAAAATCAATAAAAGTCAGTAACTCAGCTAATCTCTGCTGATTTTTTGCTAAAAATAGACGATTAGAAATAGAGAAAGATTTAGTTTCTAACATTTTCTAATACCTTTTTAAAAGCTTGAATAGATTCAACAACTGGATTGATATAGTTCCATCTATCATTACCATTATATTCTAAGGCAGAAGTATTAAATAACATAAGTTGTCCAATTTGATTGTTATTAATTTCCTTGTTTAAATAGACATTTACTAAATGAGTATAATGCTCATCAGGAATGACTCTTTCAAAATCAAATTGTACTTGTTTAATGGCAGTTTGTACGTCTTCACTATCAATTTTAGAGCCGCCTTTTGCATTTGCTGAAGTAATAGCAGTTCTCATCATTTGCATTAGTTGTCTAACATGACCGCCACTAGCTTTGGCTAAACTTAATAAATCATCGTAATTAGCAAAAATATCCTGAACATTAACCCTAACTTCAATTAATTTAGCAACAGCTTTTAAGGCTTCTTCTTGATAGTCTAAATCGGGCTTATTTCTTTGTAAATTGTAGATATTGATCATCGGGACAATATTAGAGTTATCGAAAAAATTATTGACTTTTTTAGCTGAATAGATTGTAGAAATTGGCACAGTATAAATAATATTGCATCCCAAGGCTTGTAACTGTGCTGCATAATCGAAAAATAAATGATCACCTACTTCTGGTGTTACTCGATCTAAATTGTCGAATATTACTAAAAATCCTTGATATTGAGGAAATTTTTGCTGTAATTTTCTAAACCCATCATCTAGTAAAAAATTTACATCAGCTTGTAAGCGAGAAATATCTTGTTCTAAGGTTTGACGAATTGTTTTTTTACGTTTATCAGACCCTTTAATTTGTGCTAATAATTTCACTAATAATTTAGCTACAAAAGGAATAGGAAAGGGAGAGGAACTAACATCTAAAGTTCCCGACATACTCACAGACTTCTCAACGGTTTCCTCTGTTTCTTCTGTGATATCTTTAAACCAAGCTTCAAAATTACTCAGAAGTTCATCATCAAACTTAATTCCTCGTTGTCTGAGTTCATATTCAATTTGCTTAATTAATACTAAATATAAGTCTATATAACGCGCATCTTCAATGTCAATTTCCCGATCAGCTTCTAAATAAACAATAAAATATTTCTCTTGCCATCTTTCCTGAATTCGCCTTAATTCTGTGCTTTTTCCACAGCCACGATGACCTGTAAATAAAATTGTTGTAAATTTTTCAGGTTCTTGAAATTCAAGAATTGTATCAACTTGACCTATAGCTTTGGTATTGCGAACTTTTGATAAATCAACATAATATCGTTTCATAGCTTCACCCCTTAGAGGATCAAGATTACAAACTCGGTAAGCTTCTTTGAGATTTTTGGCAAGATTAGTTTTGGTCATAGTCATTGAACAATATTATCTGAATAATCATAATTAATTATATTATAGCTTTTCAAAAAATACAATCTCCCTAAATCCAGTATCAGGGGGAACGCATCTTATTTTTGAAAGGTAGGCTGGATAAGGGTTTTCGAGATCATGGTTGATTTTTTCTGAAACGCTGAAAGTCTTATTAGATAAGGAATCTAGAATTTAGATGCGTTTGCCCTAAATCCAGTATTGACCAGTCGAAGGGTGAGAAACTGCCTCAACTGTTGCGCCATATTCCGTAACCAAGCAGCAGGATTATTATTTCCTTGTTGTTCTAACCATGTTGCATAGTTTTCCATCACCTGCAAAAATTCGGGATCAATCAATTCCTGATTTGCTTGCAGAATCTTATTGAGTTCCTCATCATCAGTACAAGCGAGCAACTGTTCTATTAAATTAATATATGCTTGGGCGCGTTGTTCATTCATTGTCTGTACTGTGATTAGAATGATTGAATGAGGGACTATGATGTTTTTTAGCGGATGACTCTATGATAGGATGAGTCCCCTTGATATAGGGCGATTATGACACAGAATGCTATAGAGGATATTAACTATAAACGCTCAAACTCATCAACCCTTAATCCCGCTTGCCTTAAAATACTGCTAATTGTACCGATTGTTACCTCCTTATAACAGGGAACAATCGTTGTCATTTTTCCTTCGGGAGTATCCTTGGCAAACTTAACATGACTCCCCTTTTGACTAACAACTTCAAACCCTGCCGCTTCCAACTTGCGTTTAATCTCACGATAAGATAAAGGCTTAAGCGGCATTGATTTCTACCTCTATCTTCTGTAATTGGGGAATAACTGTTGCACAAGGCGGTTCAAAATGTAATTCTAAAGCCTCTTGCAGATTGTTTAACGCCTCGGTTTCTGTTTCCCCTTGACTAGCAACATCAACCTCTAAACATTGGGCAACAAACCAATTATCTTCTTGAAAAATTCTCGCTGTAAGTACCTGTCTCATTTTCACTTTCCTGATTGAGCTTTCCATAATTATAGGTCAGGCTAGAATGACAGTCAATTAAATAATCATATAGATCATGCTTTAGACTTCTACATAACAAGATTCTATACTTTATATCCCGTAACCAAGCAACAGGAGTATTATTTCTTTGTTCTTCTAACCCTGTTGCATAGTCTTCCATCATTGTCTGTACTGTGATTGATGTGATTATGTGATGAACTGTGATTTTTTTTGAGAGAGACGAACCTTATGATTTAACGTGATACAATAAATATTCGTGATTGTCAAGGGGGGTCGCTGCCAAATTTGTTTGATATATTCCAAGTTTCTGCCTTAGAACATATCAAACAAATTACTTTTCTGCACAAATAACTGTCATTACAGCAACTTCTTTGTCCAATTGATCTCCTATTTCATCTTCAACAACGTCCAGATCGTAATCCATTTGTAATCCCAGCCAAAATCCCGGTGACATATCAAAATAACGAGCTAACCGAAGAGCTATATCCGCCGTGATACACCGCTTTCCTTGAACGATTTCGTTAATACATTGTTCGGGAACTCCAAGAGCCAGAGCTATTTGATTCTGACTAAGGTTCATTGGCTTGATAAATTCCTCTAAAAGAACCTCACCGGGATGAATTGGCATTAGTTTATCTTCATTCATTATTTTACCTCAATGATAATCAACGATTTCTACGTCTAGAGCATCACCGTTTTGCCAGACAAAGCAAATTCGCCATTGATCGTTAACCCGAATGCTATATTGACCTTCCCTATCACCAACCAGACGTTCCCTTCAGGTTCTACCTAAATACTACTTTTGCTTCAGGTGTCCTCTTTATTCGCGATCGCAAATAATCCAGCGATCAAATTGCAACATGAATTCAACCTTGATCGCTTCAAACGGGAACTCTACGCTCCCATCTGCTACACGACTCAGAATACCGACATTTAAAAGTGCCGTAATATCTCCATGTACTGCTTTAACATCCCGATGGACTCGCCTCGCCGCCTCACGGATAGAAATGGGGCCAGCACCGCACATAGCTTTGAGGAGTTCCCACCGCTTGGCAGTCAGAACTTTCCAGAGAAGTTCGGGGGTAGCAAAACTGATACGAACTTCTTTTTCTGCTCGACCCGTTTTCATCGCTTGAACAGCATCGGCAAGGGTGTCAGTCAAAGAGCGAACTTCAAGAACGACCGTGTTCATAATTCCACCTCAAAATGTCAGAGTTGAAGTCGGCCATCAATTGGTCTGGCGAAGAGAAAGCATAAAGAGACTCCACACCATCGAAATGACGGCGATCGCCTGTTCAATTAAATTAACATAAGTTTGTAATTTGGCTTCATCCATAACCGTACCCTTCAACCCCAAACTACCCTTAAAAATCATTATACATCAGAATTTATGGCGCTACTTGTTATTATTTGGTATATTATTGTATAGTTTCCCACAAAATGCCGGGAGATATAAAACTAATGATAATCCGAAGCGTTAAATGTTAGAAATTGAGTACCTGAGAGATACAAATGGTGAACTAACAGGGGTTGTTATCCCTATTAAAGTGTGGAAACAAATCTTTCCTGAAGCGGAAATTGCCTTAGATGAGTTATCGGATAGATTAGAAGATTATTGTCTAAGTCAAGCGATGGATGAAGCGATGTCAACCCCTTTATTAGACCGTCAAACAGCATTACAATATCTGGAGGAATAATTTGGAAGTTGAGTATCGCCAATTATTTTTAAAAGATTTAAAGAAGTTGAAAAAACAACCTATATATGATCAAATCGTCGATATTGCTTTTGAAAGACTCCCCTTAGCTATCAATTTGGAGGTTTTAAGTAATATTAAGGCGATGAAGGGTTATCCTAATCGTTATCGTATTCGTGTTGGTGACTATCGTATCGGAATAGAAGTACAAGGAAATAAGGTAGAAATGATGCGTGTTCTACATCGACGGGATTTTTATCGCTATTTTCCCTAATTTTAATTGGGTTCCTCATCATCAGTACAAGCAAGCAACTGTTCAATTAAATTAACATAAGCTTGGGCGCGTTGTTCATTCATTGTCTGTACTGTGATTGATGTGATTGTGTGATAAACTGTGATTTTTTTTGAGAGAGCGACCGTATAATATAATAAACACTCATGATTGTCAAAGATAACCCAATCATAGTCGATCATTCAATCACTCTCAATCATAGTTTAGACATTAGATTGTCTAAAAACAACCCAATCATAGTCGATCATTCAATCACTCTCAATCATAGTTTAGACATTAGATTGTCTAAAAACAACCCAATCATAGTCGATCATTCAATCATTATAATCATAGTTTAGACGGTATTGCAATTAAGGATTACCCGAAATAACAAACCTACCCACTGCCACTAAAAACCCTCCTACCGCCGTAATTAAAATACCAATTAATGTCCAAATTTGAGCCTGTTGTGAACCTTTAATTGCCTTAACATCTTCCCTAACCGCATTGATTTCTCCTCGTAGGGAATTAATCTCCACCTTTAATACCTGTCTTTCCCCCTTAGCTTCTGTTAACTCAATTTTGATGTCTGTAACATCTTTTTGTAAATTCTCTAATTTTTGATTAATTTGGGCTAAAATTTCCCCTAGGTTTTGTTCAATTATCACTGACATTTGTATTTTTCCTCATAATCAAAAAGCTCCCCCCATCATTCACCCTAAAACTCAAAATTGTTGAGCCAGTTTTTGGATGGCAAAAAATAATAAATTTCATCGTTTTCACCAAGCATTTTTGGGGCTACGGTCCCAAAATTCGGGCTAGTCAAAGACTAAACCCGAACTTGACCGAGTTTTTTAATCCTCTAAACTAATCTTGACCGGATTAACTTTCCAAATCTCTTGACAATATTCCCAGATTGTGCGATCGCTAGAGAATTTGGCCATACGAACCGAGTTAAGAATCGACATCCGCGTCCACTTGTCTCGATCGCGATAAGCTTCACTTACCTGTTCCTGACAATCAGAGTAGGATTGATAATCAGCTAAAAGCATATACTGGTCATCGTAGAGGAGAGAATCAACGATCGGCCTGAATAATTCCGTGTCACCATGGCTAAAATAACCACTCTTAATTCGATCGATCACTCCCTTCAATTCGCGATTATTTTTGTAATAGCTCATCGGTTCATAACCGTGGGCCTTCTTAGCATAAACTTCTTCTGCTGTCAAGCCAAAAAGGAAGAAATTTTCTGCCCCCGCTTCCTCGCGAATTTCGATATTAGCGCCGTCCAGAGTCCCGATGGTGAGGGAGCCATTCATGGCAAACTTCATATTACCGGTTCCGGAAGCTTCCTTACCCGCCGTAGAAATCTGTTCGGAAAGATCCGCCGAAGGATAGATGCGCTGACCCAAAGAAACGTTAAAGTTAGGCAGGAAAACCACTTTTAAACGACCTCGGACATCAGGATCCTTATTGACAATTTCAGCCACAGCATTAGTTAACTTAATAATTAACTTCGCCATAAAGTAACCGGGGGCTGCCTTACCACCAAAGATAAAAGTGCGCGGCACAATATCGATCTGAGGGTTCTGTTTAATGCGATTATAAAGGGCGATAATGTGCAGAACTGCCAGATGTTGGCGTTTGTATTCGTGAATCCGTTTTACCTGCACATCGAAAATCGAATTAACATCCACCTCGATATTGCGGGTTTTCAGCATATAAGCCGCTAAATCGGCCTTATTCGCCTGTTTAATTTCATACCAACGCTGACGAAATTCGGGATCATCAAGGTATTGTTCCAGTTTTCGCAATTCCTTCAGGTCTTTTAACCAATTATCGCCGATTTTTTCGGTAAATAGTGCCGATAATTGGGGGTTGCTCAATAAAATCCACCGGCGCGGGGTGACACCATTGGTTTTATTGTAGAATTTTTCCGGCCAGAGCATGGCAAACTCTTTCAGGGTGTCTTTTTGCAGTAACTCGGTGTGTAAGGCAGCGACTCCGTTAATCGAGTGACTACCCACACAGGCTAAATTAGCCATGCGAATTTGTTTATTACCCCAACCAGCTTCTTCAACTATCGACAATTTGCCCAATAATTCCTCGTTATCGGGAAACCAAGTCCGCACATCGTCGAGGAAAAAGTGATTGATCAGGTAGATAATTTCTAGATGTCGGGGCAGCAGTTTGCCGATCAGATCCGCCGACCAACGTTCTAGGGCTTCTGGCAATAGGGTATGATTGGTATAAGCGAAGGTTTTTTGGGTAATTGTCCAAGCTTTTGACCATTCTAAGCCGTTTTCATCCACTAACAAACGCATTAACTCAGCGATCGCAATGGCGGGGTGAGTATCATTCAGTTGAATAGCGGCGGTTTCGTGGAAATTTTGCAGATTTTTGTGGCTTTTTAGGTGAATGCGAATTAAATCTTGCAGGGAAGCGGCCACAAAAAAGTATTGTTGGGCCAGACGTAATTCGCGACCGGCGGGGGTGTTATCGTTGGGATAAAGGACTTTAGAAATGGTTTCCGCGTCCATTTTTTCAGCCACGGATTGATCGTATAACCCAGCGTTAAAAGCCTCAAAATTAAACGATTCACTCGCTTCTGCTTTCCAGAGACGCAAAGCGTTCACCGTGTTGGTTTTGTAACCCGGGACGGGGGTATCGTGGGGAATGGCTAAAACCCGACGTTCCGGCAGCCACTGGACCCGTTCTTGTCCCTTATCATCGTGATAGATTTCCGTCCGGCCCCCCAGTTTTACTTCCACACTTTCATCGGGACGGGGTAATTCCCAAGGATTGCCGAAGCGTAGCCAGTTATCGGGGATTTCCACCTGCCAACCGTTTTGGATGATTTGATGGAAAATGCCAAATTCGTAGCGGATACCGTAACCGATGGCGGGAATTTCCAAGGAAGCAAGAGAATCAAGGAAACAAGCCGCTAAACGCCCTAAACCGCCGTTTCCGAGGCCGGGATCTGGTTCCTGTTCGATAATTTCCTCAAAATCAAGACCTAACTCCTCGATCGTCTCTTTGATTAGGTCATAAATACCCAAATTAGCGAGATTATTACCTAAATACCGCCCCATGAGAAATTCGGCCGAGAAATAACAGACGAGTTTAACTTTTTCTTGTTTGTAGGTGTCGGTGGATTTCAGAAAACGACGCAGCAGGCGATCGCGAACGGTGTAGGCAAGGGCGACATAGTAATTGTAGGGACTAGCATTAGTGCGGTTAACCCCTTGCAAATAAAATAGATTGTCCAGAAAAGCCCGTTTTAGGGTTTCGGGACTCATACCGGTGCGATCGTCTTCAACTAAAGTGGGGCATTGAAGTGCTTCACGCCCATCAGCTAGGGTAGAGGTTGTCTCCATGGGTTTTTGTTGTCCATATATTCGGGAGTCGATCGCCGATCAGACCTGATGACGATATCCTTTATAGTTTACTTGTTACCTTTTGGAGAGACTCAGACATTTAGATTTCTATTGGTTTTGAGGGGAATAGCGATCGTAATTGCCAACAAAAAAAGGGTGAACCCTGTCCACCCTTCCACAATTATTTACAAAAAAAGCTTAATAGCGTTTTTTTCTGTCACCACCACCACCACCATTGAAGGGCGCACGCTCTTCACGATCGCGGGCTTCGTTAACTTTAATTGACCGCCCCATCCAGTCAGCACCATCTAGTGCCTCAATCGCTTTGGCTTCCTGGTCTTTATTTTCCATTTCCACGAAGGCGAAACCGCGTTTGCGCTGTGTGTCTTTGTCAACGGGAATATGAACCCTCTTAACCTTGCCGTACTCTTGAAAGACATCGACCAGATCTTCTTGGGAAATCTCGTAAGAGAGATTACCAACAAAAATAGACATAATACTTGAATCCTCGAACAATACTCGAAACGGTGTGGAGACACAAAATTCAGGGAGAAGCCGAACAATACTAAAGTAAAAGACTTACCGAGTTAATACTGAAAACGAACTTGAACACTAATCTTGACTCTCGCCTCGATCATAACACAGAAAGATTGCAGTTAATGTTAACTTTTATTCTCTGGGGCAAGAGACCGTTTTGCCCATCGGTGGCTACTCCCTCAACCGCCAGTTTTTTTTTCCCGACGAAATAACCAAATCATCAGGGCCACCACACCGATTTGTAGGGCAAAATTGGGTAAGGCGGTGGCTACGTCCCGGGCTGCCGCTAATTGCGCCAGAAAAACCACCGCACCAATAAAACCAGAGGCCCCTAGACCGAGATAGATAAACTGCCGCAGCCCTCGGTAGGGATTGGCCGCTTCCTCTTTCAAGCGCGCGTATTTTTGGGGATCAAGTCGAGGGGATTTGCTCATAAAAAAAATTTTCTAGCTCTGTATCTATTGTCTGTGATATAATCGGGAACTGGCAATGTGCCGATGTAGCTCAGTGGTAGAGTAGTTGATTCGTAATCAATTGGTCGTGGGTTCAAATCCCATCATCGGCTTGGGTTTTCCTCCTAAAAGTTGACTAGGAATACCGAAAACTTTTTCAGCAGCCCCAATACTAAAGAAAAGGTTGAATAATTTCTGCGATCGCTTGACGTTGGTAATCGTCATATCCCCAGCGCTCTAGAAAGGCTTGATATTCTCCTTGTCCTCTGTTTAAACTGGTGGCTAATTGTTGTAGTTTTTCTCCCAAGGCTGGCGATAATAACTGCTTAATTAGTTGACTGGTTTTTTCTTGGACTTTCTCAGAACCTCCAGCATTTTCTTCATCTCCTTGACTGCGATGATAGATAACCATGGCCGTGGACATAGCTAGATTTTTAACTAATAACTCATTCACCACTATCGGGGAAGTTTTTAAAGCAGTAATTACCTCTAAACTAGGATGTTCCGTATAGGGTAAATCGCTAGTCAAGTAAGTAACGAAAAATCCTCTAGCTCCGTTTTCTGTTGAGATTAAATCGGTGATTTTTTCAATGATTATATTGACATCTAAAAACTCGATTTGACTTAGCAAACCTTGAGTTTGTTCGATAGCATTTTCAAAAGTTATACTCATATCCATCCATAGCCTTCTGTGAAGTTTAAGAAAAAAATACTAATCACCCAACCCATTTAAACAATTAGGGTTTGCTGAAAAAGTTTTTAGGCAGACCCTAAATACAGTCTTGTGAAAACCCTATAATTGCTAAGACTAATTGGAGAAAAAAATCCCCCGAAATAGGGGGATAACCAAAACCTAAAACCTTCTTCTTTTAGATTTCTGGTTCCTGATCGTCGTCATCGTCCTCATCGGCCGGTTCCGTGGGGAAAGGAACTGAACCCATGTCTAATTTATCCCGCAATAACTTCTCAATTTCTGCCGCTACTTCTGGCTTTTCTTCGAGATATTTAACCGCATTATCGCGACCCTGGGCAATATTTTCGCCATTATAGCTATACCATGCCCCTTTGCGAGTAACCACGTTAGTTTGTTCGGCAATATCCAGCATACAACCCACTTGGGAAATGCCTTTACCGAAGATAATATCAAATTCAGCAATCCGGAAAGGAGGCGCGACTTTATTTTTAGCCACCTTAACTTTAGCCCGAATTCCGTATTCTCCTTCCGTGCCTTTTTTCAAAGTTTGAATGCGACGGATATCTAAACGCACCGAGGCATAAAATTTTAAGGCCGTTCCCCCAGTGGTCACTTCAGGATTGCCGTAAGTGACACCGATTTTTTGCCGCAGTTGGTTGAGGAAAATCACCACACAACCGGATTTACCAATATTACCGGCAATTTTTCGCAGGGCTTTACTCATCAAACGGGCCTGTAAACCCACCTGATTATCCCCCATTTCCCCCTCAATTTCCGCCCGCGGCACTAAAGCGGCCACCGAGTCGATGACAACGATATCCACGGCCGAAGAACGCACTAACTGGTCAACTATTTCTAAGGCTGCCTCCCCCGTATCCGGTTGTGCCACCAGTAAATTATTGATATCTACCCCTAAATCTTCCGAATAGGTGGGATCTAAAGCGTGTTCCGCATCGACAAAGGCCGCCACTCCCCCAGCTTTCTGCACTTCTGCGATCGCATGGAGGGCTAAGGTGGTTTTGCCGGAACTTTCTGGCCCGTAAATTTCGACGATGCGGCCTTTCGGTAAACCGCCACCCAAGGCCATATCTAGGGTTAAAGCACCACTAGGCACGGTTTCCACCCGCATCCGGGTGGCATCTCCTAAACGCATAATCGAACCTTTGCCAAAGTTGCGCTCGATTTGATTTAAGACTAAACCTAAGGCCTTATCTCGATCGGGATTACTTGTCATTGTCGCCATTAATTTTCTCCCCAGTTTTCTTAAATAGTACAGCAGTATCTAAAGATTGTAGCTTGTTTTAATCTTGATCACCAAAAAGTTAGAGACTTTTTCCAGAATGGTGATCAAAAATCAAAAGTTTTGATTTTTACAGCCAAGGCCGGCTCATCTGTTCTAATTGCGTCACCTCTTGCGCTTCTAAACTCCATCCTAATGCCCCGGCATTTTCGATCGCCTGGGCCGCAGTTTTGGCCCCCGGAATGGGAATTACATCCCCTTGAGCGATTAACCAATTGAGGGCGACTTGTGCGGGGGTTTTTTGGTATTTTACGCCCAATTCTTGCATTACCCTTAAAATTGGGGCTATTTTCTCCAAACCTTCTTTTTTGAACCGCGAGTCAACTTTTCTGGCTCCATCGGGCAAATTCTGGCTTTCTGGGCTATATTTACCCGTCAGTAGTCCTTGAGCGAGGGGGCTGTAGGCGAGGATGGTGACACCTAATTCCTTGGCCGTGGCTAAAATTCCCTTAGTTTCTATTTTGCGATACAAAAGCGAATACTGCACCTGATTGACCGCTAAGGGAACCTCTTTTTTCGCCAAAATCTGGCTTGCTTGACGCATTTGCTCGGCGGAATAATTACTCACACCCACGGAACCAATTCGGCCGCGTTTTACTTCTTCCGCTAGGGCATTGATTAGGTTTTCTTGGCTAATTAGGAAGGTGAAGGGCCAATGTACTTGGTAAAGGGCAATTTTATCGGTTTTTAGACGGTTTAAGCTGTCGGTAATGGCATTATGCACCGCATTCGCCCCCAATCGCCACGGTACGGGGGCAAATTTGCTGGCAATATCGATGGGAATATCGGTCTGTTGGGTAAATTTTCCTAAGAGTCGTTCCGATTCCCCCAGTCCATAGACTTCGGCAGTGTCAAAAAAGGTGATTCCTGCCTCTACTGCCGCTTTAAAGGCTTCCTCTACCTGACTAGCTCCGTATTCCTTGCCATAGTTCCAGAAGAATTTATCTCCCCATGCCCAAGTCCCAATTCCCAAGGCACTGACGGCAATTCCTGTTTGTCCGAGATTAGCGGTTTGTCTAGTCATATTCTCTACACGGAATGACAGCGTTTCCCATTAAAGATGAAGTGTAACCTATATTTGGTCTGACTCACCACTAACCCCCTTTTTTGATTCCGGGAAATTCCCACCCATAATTAATGGGAAAGGACTTGACTTTGCCGGCGACTTGCGCTATGCTTTTCTTATAATGGGAATCTGTGCAAAATTTTTTTAAATCCACAGATTTCCATTATGAATAAAATCCTTTAAAAATATTATCCCAAAATCTGCCGACAAAAGCAAGCAAAATTTTGGCGATAATTGTTAAGTTTTGTTAACAAAGAAATACAGAGATCAGCAAGGTAAAAAATCGAAGTCTCTTGCTGATCCTGTTTGTCGCCTAAGCTATGATTAGGTTAGGCGAATTTGGCGCTTTGACTAATTGTTAGTGCTAACTTCCGTGGTTTCAACAATTGCCGTCGGTTGGCAGGGAGTAGGTTGAAATTTCTCTGGAAAAGAGAAGCCTAAAAATGATGCGATCGCAAATATGGTGCTGATAATTTTGGCAAGACTAACAACGTCTTCTCTGTACTTTAACCAATATTTATACATAATCATCAATCCTTTTACTTAGGGGGTGAACTATCTCTAGATTAAAAAAATTCTGATTATTTGTCGTTACTCAAAAGTCATGAAAATGGTACTTTTTTTAGGTACTCTCAAGTAACCTGACAGGGTACTGAAAAGTAATCTTAAGTCCTGTTACCCTTAAAAAATGATGATAAATGAACTAAAAATGACTGAAATTAAACCCCTTTCATGGACTGAATTAGAAATGCTGGTTAATGATCTGAAAAAAGAGCATACAAACAAGGGATTAACGGACGTGGAGACAAAAATATTAAAAGGTATTTGTGATGGTAAAACATATCGTGATCTAGCGGAAGAAATTAGGCAAGAAGAACAGTCAATCAAGAATGCGGCTTATGATTTATTTAAAATCTTGTCAGAGCAAACAGATGAAAAGATTGGAAAGAGTAATCTGATTACTGCTTTAAGTCGATGGAAATTACAACCAGAATGTAATCAAAAAAACACAAATTATGACGGAAAATTTTCTGGTGCTGTGGTTTTTACTGCTTCTGAAAATAAAAAGAAACAGATATTAACGCTATTAGAACTTTTAAGAAAAATAACCGATGATCAGGAAATAACAATAACTGACATAGAACAAGGTAGTATCAAATTAACTCTCAAGGGTTCTCAAAAAAGTTTAGAAAAAATTGAATCCCTATTCAAATCGGGTGACTTGAACAAAATTTCGGGAGATATTACAGTTGAAAATGTTCAATTTACCGAAGATAATTGTTTAGCTTTTACCATAGCAGGTGATGTTAATGCAGATGAGATAACCTATTTAAAATCTACTATCATAGGACAAAATTTAGCAGAATCACCAAAGCAACTGGCAGAAGAATCGTCAGCAAACCCCTTGATTGTCAAGAATAAAGCGCCTAAAGAAATTAACAATAAACTAATTGAATCTATTAAAAAACCTAACTTCCTCCAGCGCATTATAAGAAGATTTAGAAGGATTAAGCTGAAAGAGGCTGACCTGAGTGGGGCTGACCTGAGTGGGGCTGACCTGAGTAAGGCTATCCTGAGTAAGGCCGACCTGAGTGGGGCTGACCTGAGAAGGGCTAACCTAGAACGGGCTAACCTAGAACGGGCTAACCTAAGTGAGGCTGACCTGTGGGGGGCTAACCTGAGAGGGGCTAACCTGAGTGAGGCCGACCTGATTGGGGCTAACCTGATTGAGGCTAACCTGAGTAGGGCTAAACTGATTGAGGCTGACCTGTGGGGGGCTAACCTGATAAGGGCTAACCTGATTGAGGCTAAACTGAGAGGGGCTGACTTGAGTGAGGCTAAACTAAGTGGGGCTGACCTATGGGGGGCTGACCTAGTATGGGCTAAACTGAGTGGGGCTAAACTGATTTACGCTAACCTGATTGAGGCTAACCTGAGTAGGGCTAAACTGATTGAGGCTGACCTGAGTGAGGCTAACCTGAGTGGGGCTGACGTTAAAAACGCTATCTTTATCGATGCAACGGGGATCACCCCCGAACAAAAACAGGATTTGATTCGACGAGGGGCAATTTTTGGGGATACTTCTAACGATCGCAGTAAAGTATTAGTTTAAAACAGCCTTTGATCTCCACCTTCAGCAGAGATTTAGGTAGGGTTGGCTGAATAAATGTGAAATATAGACGAGATAAGGGGTTTGGCGGCCTGTTTAGCCAAGCAGCTGCAAGATTTTCAAGCTGGTGGCTCAAAAACCTTGTATCTAAACCGGCGATCGCCCTTACTTTTTCAGCCAACCCATAATTAATGGGAAAGGACTTGACTTTGCCGGCGACTTGCGCTATGCTTTTTATATAATGGGAATCTGTGCAAAATTTTTTTAAACGCACAGATTCCCATTATGAATAAAATCTTTTAAAAATATTATCCCAAAATCTGCCGACAAAAGCAAGCAAAATTTTGCCGATAATTGTTAAGTTTTGTTAACAAAGAAATACAGAGATCAGCAAGATAAAAAAATCGAAATCTCTTGCTGATCCTGTTTGTCGCCTAAGCTATGATTAGGTTAGGCGAGTTTGGCGCTTTTCTCTAATTAAGATTAACCCACCGCAAACCCTGTATATTCTCTGACTAGGGGTTCATGAAAGGCTAAAACAATATCTTCTTTAGGAACACCTAAATTAACTAATTCATTGGCAATTCCCACCTCAGTGCCATCATGTTGTATCCAGATTTTACCTTTTTTAATATCGAGATGCAAAACACAACCATGATATCTTCGTCTATTTTTCCAGCCAACATACATCAATTGATAGTGATCGCCAACTGTATCAAAAATCAATTGTTGTTCAATCGGATCTTTAGATGAACCTATCTGAGAATATTCAGTAATGACTTGTTTGACATAGTGACGATATTGTGCTAATTTTTCCATTCGACAATTACCTCCCCAATCGGATCATAAATAATCAGGTAAATTTGAAATCGTTTAACGACAGTTTGAATAAATCGCAATTCAAAAAAACTATAATAAATATCTAAGGGAACAGCTAAATATAACTGTCTTTTAGGTTCTTTTTCTTCTCCTTTTCTCACTGCACCATGAAAACGATCTTTAGCAGACATGAATCTTGAAGTTACCAGGCATAATAATTATTAATTATAACATTTAGTCATGACGAGCGACAGGGTGAGAGCATCTCAAACCCTATTGACAATTGACCAATTTTGTGATCCGTGTGGGCATTTCAAGTGATAAGCTAAGACGTATTTAAACCGCTTATTCTGAGATTAGCCCCCCCTTGCCTGATCTCAACAAGCAATTTGAATTAAGAACAGCTTAACTAGCTGACATCCATCGTGATAAAATCGGCCTTGTCTTTCTTCTGCCAGCGCGACGCCGAGCGGCGGTATGTTGAGCTTATTTCCCTTTTACTTTTTACTTGGTATAAATCGTGCAGGTTTTCATTTATCATACTCCCGAACTTACCCCCGTCCATACTCTACCCGATTGCGCCGTCGTTATCGATGTTTTAAGAGCGACAACCACGATCGCCACTGCCCTCAATGCCGGTGCAGAAGCAGTGCAAACCTTCAGCGATCTGAAAACCCTGATGCAGGTGAGCGATACCTGGCAACCAGAAAAACGTCTCCGGGCAGGAGAAAGAGGCGGCGCGAAAGTGGAAGGCTGCGATCTGGGCAATTCTCCCCTCGATTGTACCCCTGATTTAATGAAAGGTCGTCGTCTGTTTATCAGCACCACTAACGGCACCCGCGCTCTGCAAAGGGTGGAAGAATCCCCGATCGTGATCACTGCGGCTATGATCAATCGGCAAGCTGCGGTTAATTACTTATTGGATAAGCAGCCCGATACCGTCTGGATTGTTGGCTCTGGTTGGGAAGGGGGTTATTCTCTGGAAGATACGGCCTGTGCTGGAGCGATCGCCGATGCGCTACAAGAACAATCGGGGCAAATGGCGATCGGTAATGATGAGGTGATCGCCTCGATCGCTCTTTATCGTCAATGGCAAAATGATCTTTTAGGAATGTTCCACAGTTGTAGTCATGGTCAGCGCCTCTTGCGTCTCCACTGTCAAGAAGATTTAAAATACTGCGCTAATATTGACTCTCTTGATGTTTTACCGATCCAAAAAGAACCGAGCATTTTAGTCAAACTTTAGACATTATCACCCAGAGAAAGGGTCATCAGTGCCGGTAGGAGTATCGATCCTAGCCGGATTCCTTTATTTATAGTTTGCTAACCATGACTATCGATTCTTTACTGCAATCTTTTCAGCGTTTTGGTGTCAATCTCGGTTTAGAAAGAATAAAAAATCTGCTGGAGATTTTAGGCAATCCCCAAGATAAAATTCCGATTATTCATGTCACGGGAACTAATGGCAAAGGTTCAGTTTGTGCCTATCTATCTTCTATTCTCAGTACCGCCGGTTACAAAGTCGGACGTTATATTTCTCCCCATTTAATTGATTGGACAGAAAGAATCTCTATTAATGGCGAAAATATTGAAACCGCGACTTTAGAAAACCTGCTTAAATATATACAATCGCTTATCGATCCCCAGCAGGAAAGTCCTACTCAATTTGAGGTAATTACTGCCGCTGCTTGGCTGTATTTTGCTCAGGAAAAGGTGGATATTGCCGTGATGGAAGTGGGTTTAGGAGGAAGATTGGATGCGACTAATGTCTGCGCTCAACCTTTAGTTACTGTCATCACTTCTATTAGTCGGGAACATTGGCAAAATTTAGGGCCGACGGTTGCCGATATTGCCGGGGAGAAAGCGGGGATATTAAAAGCGAATTGTCCCGCAGTTATCGGACAATTACCGGAATCAGCGCAGGGAGTAGTTAGGGAGAGAATCAAGCTGTTAAATTGTCCAACGGTATGGGTAGAAGCTGCCGAAAAAATTGCCGATAATCGTGCTAAATATCAAGGTTTAGAATATCCTTTATCCTTAGCGGGAGATTTTCAATTAACTAATTCGGCTATAGCGATCGCTGTTGTTAATATTTTGCGTCAGCAAGGTTGGCAAATTAGCGATGAAGTCGTGCGGGAAGGAATGGCAAAAACTCGCTGGTTAGGACGTTTACAAACCGTTAATTGGTGTCAGCGAGAAATTTTAATAGATGGCGCTCATAATCCCGCTGCTGCCATTGGTTTAAGGCATTATGTAGATAGTTTAAAGGCTCCAAAAATTATCTGGGTGATGGGAATTTTATCGACCAAAGATCATCGGGAAATATTCCAAGCTTTATTAAGAAAAGGCGATAGTTTATATTTAGTTCCTGTTCCTGATCATAGCAGTGCTAATCCTGAAACCTTAGCGGAATTAGCGGCTTCAATTTGTCCAGAATTATCTCACCTAGAGACTTGTTCTGATGTATTTTTAGGACTAAAAAAAGCCATCCAAGAATCTGCCGATAGTCAGATAATTCTCTGTGGATCGCTTTATTTAGTTGGTTACTTTTTAGGGAGTTTGTTTCAGGGAAAATAAAACATCAATTTTACTGGTGGTTTTATCAGGCATAGTGGCAGTAATTCCGATCCCGCGTACCGATTCTAAAAAGGCCTTTGCTTCCGGGGTTAATTCCGTGGCAGGAAGATTATTAATTCCCCCTGCTTTAGCAATAATTTGCTCCACATCGATGAAAAAATAACCGAGATTATTTTTAGGCAAATTTGCGATCGATGCTTGGAAATTCTCACTTTTGCTAATCGGTTGATTCGGTTGCGGTTGATAGGGAATTCCGACGGTCATTTTTAAGGTATCATTATTAGACCAAGCATAGGTTAAAATCGCTTGTTCTTCCGCTTTCCATTCAGTCACATCTTGGCCAGAAATTTGACTGTTTTTTATGGTGATAAGGGGAACAGTTTTCACCAATTGATTTAACCTATCGAGGGTAGTTTTTGCCGCTTTCTGATCGCCGGTTTGCCAGATCATCATTCCCCCAAAACCTAACCCTCCCACTGCTTGCTGGTTGGGGATAATTCCGAAGGCAAATTCTCGATCCATCCAGTTAAAAACTTCTTTATCCGCGTCAAGGGTTGCCATCTGAAAATTCTCACGGATCTGACGTAGAAAAGCTTGTAATTCTGGGTTAGTTTGGGACTGTTTTTCTGCTTCTTCCCATCCCTGTTTAAGATTATTCCCACTCCAGAGTGCGATGGTATCTCCGGGTAAATAATTTAAAACTTGATTTCTGCTGGGGGAAGGTAGGTTAGAAATAGTTTCAGGGGCAAGTTTAGCCACCATTTGTAACTGTAATCCCGTATCGGTGACACCCACTCCTGCGACAATATCTTGAATTTTTGCTAATTCTTGCCGACTTTGGGGAGATAAATTAGCATCTGCTCCCAAGATTTTGGCATAATCATCAATATAAATTGTTGCTAGGGTATTGGGTAGGTTGAGGGATTGGGAAAGCAGTTTTATCACTTCCAGTTTACTGCTAAAAGATGGCTGTCCTTGGTAGGTATTGATCGCCGCTTCTAACACCTTTTTATCGTAGGATATCAACAAAAAATCGCCAGTAACGGCAGTATAAATAGTGGTGTTATCCTGCCAATCTATAGCAGTAATTGTAATACCTTTGTAGTCACTGGTGCTAGTTTTGCGATTAACTTTTTGTCCTAGTTGTTTCTGGAATTCCGACGCTTTAATTTTATCTTTGATCCCGATAACCGTTAATAATTCCGATTGTCCGGGGGTAGCTGCGGGAAGGAAAGCAAAGCTAATACTACCGATCCAAGGTTCGATATCCCGTTGATAATCAATCTTATCGGTGAAGATATTTTTTTGTAATTCTTCTAGTCCTTGACTAACCGCAGTTCGCGATTCTGGTGTACCATATTTAGCTAACACTGACCAAGCTTTTGCATCCGTGGAGACAAAACTACTAGCAAAGGCAGTTTCTGGGATAACTTTTGCCGATTCTAAGGGGGTGAATCTTTGCCAAGGTAGTTGTCCTCGTAGATAAAGATAGACACCTCCTGCGGTTACTGCTGTTAGTCCCAGGACGACTAAACAACCGGGCAAAAATGATTTTTTTGACATAGAATTGTGGTTTGGTTAAAAAGTTCAATACTTGGCGATCGATTTGTCTCTGGTTGTAGTCTCTAGAAAATTGATTAATCCTCAGTAAGCTTTAAGTCCTATTATAGGATACCTTGAATAAAAGATTTTGTTAACAAAGTGTTGGTTGAGGAAATCTCCTTTATATACAGTGGTAAAGGGGGAAATAATTTTAAATAAGTAACAAGGCATTCCGTCACTCAAAATCTTCAATCTTTTTTCACTGTTTTAAGGTCAGTTCGGGATAGGGGTGGAAAGAAAAGGCGGGAGCTAGTAAGCTGAAAAATATATAAACTCAGCACCCCCAACCCATCTATATCTAGTCTAAAAGCTCTTTGTCGTTTAAAAACAAAGGTATGTTAGCGACAGCGTAACACGCCCTACTTATACAACTTTGGCAGGAGGTCTAAGGCAAAGCCGTCCTAAAAGGACAGGGTTTCAAACCGAGGATTTGCGGTGATACAATAAAGTTAGGCCAAAATGCGATCGCAAGAGATAAAGCATGGTTCAAGCACCCATCGAACCCCAACTTTTCTATCCTGATTCCGACGGTAAACCCATGGCCGACAACACAGTTCAATATCGCTGGATTGTCCGCTTGGTTGCCAATCTCAGGTATTTATTTAAAGAGCAAACCGTCTTTGTTGCCGGAGATTTGCTCTGGTATCCCCAGCAGGTAACTGTACCACCTGCTCCCCGTCAAGCTCCCGATGCCATGGTGGTTTTCGGCCGTCCACCTGGTGAGCGCGGCAGCTATAAACAATGGGAAGAAGACAATATTGCCCCCCAAGTAGTGTTTGAAATCCTCTCTCCGAGCAATAGTGCCAGGGAAATGCTCAAAAAGCAGTCTTTCTATCGGGAGTATGGGGTATTAGAAATGTTTTTCTATGACCCAGACTCCCATGATTTCTGGGGATTGGTGCGGGCCAATCAGCAAGAGGATTTTTTCCCAGTAACGGCCTTGAATTTTCCTTGGACTTCCCCAATCCTAGGGATTCGGTTTGAGATGTTTGAAGAGGGTTTAGAGGTCTTTTATCCCAATGGGGAACGATTTAAAGACCCCGAAACCCTCTTTGAGGAACGCAACCAAGCACAACAGGAACGCGACCAAGCACAACAAGAGCGCGATCGCGCTTTTGCCCGATTACGGGAATTGGGCATTGATCCGACACAGTTGTGACTATAATTAATCTTCAGCGGAGATACCGTCATCTTCCACCACCGCTTCGGTGATAGGAGAGGGGGGAATTTCCGTTAAGGGAGATAAATCCGCAGGGGGGGCGACCACGCGATCGAGTTTTAGGGTTAAATAACGAATAACCTCATCACTTAAACGCATGGCCCGTTCCATGGGGGCAACTTGTTTGCCGCTGGCCTGATAATTCATCTGCACATAGACACCATCATTGAGTTTTTTGATGGGATAGGCCAGACGTTTTTTACCCCACACCTTAACTTGAATGTCTGTGGCGCTGTGTTCGGTAATCAGAGTCCGATAACGTTCCACTTGTTGCTGAACGACTTCTTCCCCTAAATCGGGACGGAGAATGTAAAGAGTTTCGTAGTTATTGCTCATCTCAGAATCCTTATGGACTAGAAGGCTTCTTTGTCAAGGCCAGGAGTCAATTGATTTTAATAACTCTCTAGCCTTTAATAAAGAAGCAAGGATATATGATCATACTACTATCCGAGAGTCGATCGCTAGTCATTCCCAGAAAAATATGGCGCAACGCTATGTACGAGTGAAACATCGTCAAGGACAAATCTTCTACGGACTTTTACAGCTAAACCGTAGCGTTGCTGTCTTTGATGCCCCTCCCTGGCAAGGAGGGCAACTAACCGAACTAGAATTAGAACCTGATAGCTACCAACTATTAGCCCCCTGTTTCCCGTCGAAAATTATTGCTGTGGGCAAAAATTACCAGGCCCACGCCGCCGAGATGGGAACACCTGTACCGGAAGAGCCGCTTTTATTTCTCAAGCCACCGACGACAATTATTGCCGATGGTGAAACGATTTTCTATCCGCCCCAATCGGAAAGAGTAGATTATGAGGGAGAATTAGCATTAATTATCGGAGAAACCGCCAAAAACTGCAGCACGGCCCAGGCCAGAAGCAAAATCTGGGGTTATACCATTGCTAACGATGTCACCGCTAGGGATTTACAGAAAAAAGATAGCCAATGGACGCGGGCAAAAGGATTTGACAGTTTTTGTCCCCTCGGCCCATGGATTGTCCGGGAACTGAGTATCGGGGCCCAATTAACCACTTTTCTCAATGATGGCAGCGACCCCAAACAAAGCAGTTATCTGAGTGATATGGTCTTTCCCCCCGATGTCTTGGTAGCTTATATCTCCCAAGTGATGACCCTGCTGCCGGGGGATGTGATTTTAACGGGAACTCCCGAAGGAATCGGACCGATGCAGGTGGGGGATCAGGTTCGGGTGGAAATAGAAGGCATCGGGGTTTTGGAAAATCGCGTCATGGCAGCAGCATCGATTAGCGATAATTAACAATCCTAGCGAATACGGCGGGGTCTAGACTAGCCCCACCGACTAAAACCCCGTTTATCTGGGATTGAGCCATAATTTCATCGATATTATCGGGTTTTACCGAACCACCGTACTGAATGGTGACTTCGGGATTGTCTAATTGTTGCCGAATTAAACCGATAACGCGGTTCGCTTCCTCGCTTTCGCAGGTTTCCCCCGTGCCAATCGCCCAGATGGGTTCGTAGGCGATAACGAGGTTTTTTTGGTCAACATTGACTAAACCACCTTGAATTTGCTTGATAATTACCTTTTCCGTTTCTCCGGCATCTCTTTGGGCTTTACTTTCTCCCACGCAGAGAATTGGGGTTAAACCATGTTTTTGGGCAGATATGACCCTTAAATTGACGGTTTCATCGGTTTCGCCAAAATATTGCCGGCGTTCACTGTGACCGATAACCACATAGTGAACCCCGATTTCGGTTAACATATCCGCCGAAATTTCGCCCGTATAAGCCCCCGATTTTTCCCAGTGGACATTTTGCGCCCCTAAGCGAATACGACCGCCGTGGAGGGTTTTAGAGAGGACAGCTAAAGCTGTAAAAGGCGCACAAAGAACTACTTCTCGGTCGTCCGGGGTTTCCTCTAGATGGGATTTAAAATCTTGCAAAAACTCCAAAGCTTCTCTCTGGGTTTTGTGCATTTTCCAGTTACCTGCAATAACAACTTTCGGCACAGCTTAATTAATTTAGTAGATTTGATAATTTATGGTACATTTTACTGTAAGCCTTTTTGTTACCCTAAGCAAGATCACCGATAATCGCTGTTTGTCGTGAACAGATTTATTTGATACTTTTACCTGTACCTATGCCCTAATCCCCTACCAAATCCTCATGCGAACCTTAGCGATCGGCGATATTCATGGTTGCTCGAAAGCTCTAGATCACTTGCTAGAGATCGTCAATCCCAAACCGCAAGATACTTTAATCACCCTCGGTGATTACGTTAATAAGGGCAGAGACTCGAAAGGGGTAATCGATCGCCTGATTTCCCTACATAAACAGGGCAATTTGATTCCCCTCAAAGGTAATCACGAGATTATCATGCTGCAAGCCCGTCATAACCCCCTCAAACAGCGTCTCTGGTTAGAAAAAGGCGGTAAAGCTACTCTAAAATCCTATAGCGAAGGCCCCCTGATTAAAATTCCCGAATCCCACTGGGATTTTTTAGGAAAAGTCTGTATAAATAGCTACGAAACTGCAAATCATTTATTCGTTCACGCTGGTCTCGATCCCCATCTACCCCTGGCCAGACAACCAGAATACAAACTCTTTTGGGAGAAATTTCAAGATCCCGCCGCCCATAGTTCGGGAAAAACCATGATTTGTGGTCATACCAGCCAAAAAAGCGGTAAACCAGTTAATCTCGGCCATGCCATTTGTATCGATACTTGGGCCTACGGCCAAGGTTGGTTAAGTTGTTTAGAGGTGGAAACGGGGAAATTATGGCAGACTAACCAGCGAGGAAATTTTCGCATTAGCTATATTCAAGATTATTATCGTTCATCCTCTCTAGGTCAGGAGATTAAGGACGGTTCGCCGATTTTTGGCCGTTCACTCTTGTCAAGAGCGGCAGCAATGACATTTAAGGGCAAATAACTGGGGTAAACTCCCTCGCGAGCGCGTTTAATATCCGTTTCCTCTAGGGGAAGTTGGTATTTAATCGCAATTGCCTTGAGGATATCGCCGCGATCGATCACTCCCGCTACGGCGGAAGCTGGTGTTAACACCGTGATCATGCGGTCTGGGATAGTTTCCAGTTTCTGCACCACCGTCACTAAGGGGGTTTTTTCCTCAACAGTGGCAATTTCCCCGAGGGGATGGGCAATATCAAGCAGTTGTTTTTCTGACCAGAAACTGCGCTCGATCGCCTGTAAATCTGCCACCCGAATTAATCCCCGATAACGCCCCTCAGACGCGGCAAAATAAGCAGTATTGGCGGCTGCTTGGTCTAAAACGTATTCTTGGACGAATTCCTCTAGGGTTTGATGGGCGTTTAAAACCCGCAAATTTCTGCTCATCACCTCTCCCGCTTGCAAATTGAGGAGACTTTCCTGTAAATTAGTCAAATTATCGTAAGCGCGGGCATTTCTGAGGATAAACCAGCCCATTAATCCTAACCAAGCACCCCCCACGTCTGCCGTCAAGAGAACCAAGAAAATCCCTAAAATAATCCCCAACCAACCGATGAATTGACCACTGATCGCAGCCCAATGTAAACCTTTCCAGCGATCGCCAGTTGCTTGCCAGACCATTGCTTTGAAAATTTGACCGCCATCGAGGGGTAAACCGGGGATAAGATTAAATAGAGCCAAAAACAGGTTAATTATCGCTAAATGCCCGCATATATAGGTTAAATTGGCGTTTAAATAGGGTAAGTGACTGGCTAGGGATAAGAGACAAAACAGGAGAAAACTGACGAGGGGTCCAGCGATCGCTACTTGCAGGGCCTCTGGAGGAGTCCGAGATTCTCGCTCGATCGAGGCCATACCCCCAAAGAGAAACAGGGTAATGGAATTGACCTGGATGCCTTGGGAGCGAGCCATGAAACTATGACCTAATTCGTGGAGTAAAACCGAGATAAACAGCAATAAAGCGATGATTAAACCAAGTAACCACGCTAAACCGAAACTCTGGCCAGCCAGAGACTGAATTTCTGCATCGGTGGCATTGAGCAGGGTGACAAAAGCCAAAATCAAAAACCACGAGGAATCAATATAGAGAGGAATGCCCAATAAAGAGCCGATTCGCCAATTTGTACGCATAATTTTCAGTGGGGAAGTGGGGAGGTGGGGAAGCGAGGAAGTGGGAAGTGGGGGAATGGGGGGATGGGGAAGTGGGGAGGTGGGGAAGTGGGGGAATGGGGAAGTGGGGGAATGGGGAAGTGGGGGAATGGGGAAGTGGGGAAGTGGGGGAATTCAACTAAAACCCTAAAACCCTAAAACCCCAACACCCTAAAACCCTAAAACCCTAAATCCCTAAATCCCTAACCCCCTTTAAGACATTTGGAAAGTAAAAGTCATTTTGTCCCCTTTACCGAGGGAAATGCGATCGCCTGCCCGAAGACGATGACGATTGCCGGGGGGTAGGGGATTGTGATTAACGTAGGTTCCGTTAGCGCTGCCCGTGTCTTCAAGATAATAGATTCCCCCTTCGACGCGGATATCGGCATGAACCCGGGAGACGATATCAGAATCGGGAAAACCGGAAACATCGATATCGGGGGGAATGCGATCGTTAGGTTTGCCGACATGAATTACCGATAGATGTAGGGGTAATTCAATTTTGCTATCGGTTTGTAGGTGCTGGAGACTAGCCATTTCCGTCTGTAAGCGGGTGGCAGCCGGAACCGGTGAGGGGGCAACAGGAGGAGGTGCGATCGAGGCGAGCGTGGGTGTCGAGACTGGTGGGACGGGTTCCGGTTCCGATTCCGATTCCGATTCGGCCTCGGCTGCCACCATGGAAACGGAATTAGGCTGTAAATTGTAGCCACACTGACCGCAAAAGGTGGCATCAGTTTGGATGGTTGCCCCACAACTAGGACAGGAAGACATCCGCGGTAAGGGGGTATAACAGGCCTCGCATTGACTGGCCTCATCGGGGTTAATATGTTCGCAATTAGGACAAACGATCATTTTTAAGGAAAAAGTAAAAAGGAAAAAGTAAAAAAGCAGATTAGGAGTTGGGTGTTGGGGTGTTGGGGTTTTATGGTGTTAGGGTGTTGGGGTTTTATGGTGTTGGGGTGTTGGGGTGTTAGGGTGTTAGGGTGTTGGGGTGTTAGGGTTTTAGTTGAAATTCCCCCATTCCCCCATTCCCCCATTTCCCCACTCCCCCACTCCCCCATTCCCCCATTTCCCTATCCCCCCATTCCCCTATTCCCCCATTCCCCTATTCCCCTATTCCCCTATTCTCTAGACAAAAGAGGAACCGGCGGCCGCATCGAGTAACCAATATAATTCCCCGGCCGGAGGGTGGATGAGACGAGAAGGATAGGAGAAAGGGTCGCCATAAGCAGAGAAAATCTCATGTAGAGCGGGGCGTTTACTTTCGCCGGCAGCGATAAAGATCACACAACGGGCCTGATTGATCAGGGGAACGGTAAAAGTTAAGCGGGGATTGCCGTCTTTCTCGCCAACGGTGATACAGCGATCGCTCACCGTTAAAGCTGCCGTGTGGGGAAAGAGGGAGGCAGTATGACCATCATCGCCCATTCCCAATAAAATCAGGTCAAAAATGGGAAAATCGGGAGAATTGACCCCAAACCATTGGCGGAGATGATCATCGTATTTTTGGGCAGCCCGGTGGGGATCGGGTTCATCCGTGGGCATGGGATGAATATTAGCGGCCGGGATCGGTATGCGATCGAGCCATGCTAACCGGGCCATGCGTTGATTACTGTCGGGATGATCGGGACTAACGTAGCGTTCATCTCCCCAGAAAACGTGAATTTTTGACCAGTCGAGGGGTTGAGATGATAAAGCTTCATAGAGAGGTTTCGGGGTACTACCGCCGGACAGAGCGATCGTAAAATGATCCTGTTGGTCGAGGCTGGTTGTGATTTTTTCCAGAACTAGCGCCAGAGATTTTGCGATCAGAGCTTGTTTATCAGCTAAAACTTCCACCAATTTCTGCATGGGTTTTGTTATCAACTCAGGGGGACTGTCTTTACTATAGGCTAACCCTTGAGGACTCATCTGAGAGCTTGGGAAAATTTTATCTAGAATGTCGGGATGAAACTGTAAATTCTGAAAACTTCGATCAAAAGTCGCGTAAATTCTGTATTTTCTCTGGAAGTCTTAGATATAGCCTTTAAAATTTTGATCGTAGCGGTAGGCTAATCCAGATTGGGAGCATCTCACTTACGCGATGAGTAATTATACTTAGCTTAAAAGCCACTCTTAATCGTGTCTTGGAACGAAATAGAGGCTTTTAAAGACCGCGTACATGGAGAATTAAAACAAGAATTACCCTCGAAAAGCCTATTTTTCTACTAAGTATTTATGCTTATTGCAAAGGTGAGATGCTCCCTCCAGATTAATTAAACTTCTTCCTCACTCCCGATTTTGTTAGTATCATGAAACCTAACTCTGGCCGTAAACGTTTATTATCCCTGATATCTGCTGTTTCCTGTGGTTCGCTCTTGATTTTATCCCCTCTAGCCCAGAGAGCGCAAGCAGACGATATTAAGGATGCCTTAGAAGCGGTAATTGAATATACGGCTCAATTACACCAGATCAATTTTAAGTATTTGTTAAGTAATAGCCCGATGACCACCCCCTGCGGTGTAATTTCCCTAGCGGCTTTCTGCACTGTAGATAATACAGTTTACGTCAATCTCAAGCAAGTTACTCGCATTAGTGATAATCCCCTATTTCCCCTTTACGCTGTCGCTCACGAGGCTGCTCACGCTGTTCAGTGGAATCGGGGTATCGGTGGCATTGATGAAGGTGGAATGAGCATCGGCATTGAATTACAGGCCGATTGTCTAGCGGGAGATACCCTTTCCTGGTTATTTACCGAAGCGAGAGGTTTATCCAAACAGGATTATATAATAGCAGGAAAACTTCTAGCGGAAGCTGCCTCGGAAGTGGGTGATTTTGAAGCTCCTAATCGCTCCCACGGCACACCGCAACAGCGAGGTGATTCGGTCTTGCAAGGATTCTACGGGGAAAATCACGAAGCTTGTATGCGTTAATTAACACTTAAGGCTGTATTTCCCCTAGAATGCCTAAACAAGCCTAAAAAATTACTGTAACCCTAACCAAGATAGCAGACCTTGGCCAGTTAGATACTCGATCAACAGGGTGATCACAAAACCAATCATAGCGGCTCTACCGTTGAGGCGCTCGGCATAGTCATTAAAACCAAATTTGGGATCTTCTAATTTGGGGGTTTGAGTCGGTTGTGGTTCAGTCATGATCTTTACAGGCCGTTTACATTTCTTTACTATTCTAGCGGAGTTAGAAGTTAGGTTGTAACTAATTTCTAACTCCTCTCTATTTACCCTAATCTCGACCGTTAAGAGCGATTAAAAGGCGCAGAATAAAGATAAATAGGTTGATATAGGTCAAATACATCGATAAAGCAGCACTGAGATACTGTTCATCTCTGTAGGTACGGGGCAAGATGTAAAAGTCCACCACTGCCGAACCAGCAAACAGGAAAACCCCGATGCCGGAAATAGCGATTTCTAACCAGGTGGGAGTAGGGCCACCAAAGATAGAGAAAATTAGCTGACCAATGAGAACAATAAAAAGAGCGAAAATACCGATGCTCACGGTTTGAGTCAGTGCCAAACCATCTTTTTCCGACAGATTCGAGCCGATATTGCGTCCCAAGACAAAAGCGATGCCGCAACCGAGGGCAGCAATTGCCACTCCTCGCAAACCAACACCGGAAGTACCTAGGGCCACATAGACGATTCCACTGAGAGTATAGCCAGAAAGAAGGCTATAGAGAGTCAGTAGGGGCAGAGCAGTGCCTGTATTGCCTTTTTCCGCAGTATTACGGGCAACAAAAAATAAAATAATCTCGGCAATCAGAGCGACAAAGAAAGTCGGGAAGAAAATCTGGGGATAGGATTGGATCACACCTAAACCGCCATAGGTTCCCACCGCAGTTAAAATTAGACCACCACCGAGATAGGGTAGAGCCTTGGGGATAACATTGGGGCCGATAAGTGCTTGGCTTTTAGCCTCGCGTAAAGCTTGACGAAAATTACTGGTATTACTCATGGTGACTAGGTTCGAGATACTTGTCTCAATCAATCTTGTTAAACAGAAACTATTCTTGATTAGTTCGTCAAGAATGGCGAATCGGAGCGAAGAAAAAAAGGTAAATTTTTTCCCCAGCATCGATCCCCTCTTGATTGTAACGAAAAGACTAGGGATCGAGCTAAGTAGTCAGGTGTTAAAAATCGTCAGATACCCCCCTTATCAAGGGGGGATCGGTACCGAGGGGGGATCGAACTCAAAATCTATTTTCACCCCTCTTGACGGATCAAGTTACCTTAAACAGAAGCCAAATTCAAGGCGATTATGTCCCATAAACTGGATATTTCCTGTTTTTATTAAACTACAATCTTCAGAGTATCCCCTGACCTAAAGCCAAACCTGTCACCAACATTCCTAACACTAGGAAAGGCTGGGCGCTGGCTTGATATTTGACATCATTTTTGAGCGGATCCCGCAGAAAATACATATCTTGGAAAGTGATCTGAGGGATAATTAATAACAGTAAAATAGCGGCATAAAGATTCTGATGAATACTAATCAGATAGCCAGCAATTCCCGCTTGAAAAACATCGATCATAATCACACAAATCCAAGCTGCGGTGGTAATTCCAAACATAACTGGCAAGGATTTTAAGCCCAATTTTTCGTCACCTTCCACACTTTTAAAGTCATTAACTACAGCAATGCCTAAACCCGCCAGACTATAGATGAGGGTTAGGATCATAATTGTCCCATTTAACTGACCAAAAAGGGCGTGACCTGCCCACCAAGGTAAGGCTATATAACTAGCACCGAGGGCATAATTTCCCAGCCAACCATTTTGTTTTAATTTTAAGGGTGGTGCTGAATAAATATAGGCGATAAAAGAACCAAATAGGGTTAAACAGAGCATAATCGGGAAATCATGACCGGCCCAGCGATCAAGAAGATAAGCTATTCCTAACCCACCCACTAATAAAACCAAAATCTGGCTGACCACTTGCGGAATAGAAATTACCCCCGAAGGAATCGGACGATAGGGTTCATTAATTGCATCGATTTCTCGATCGTAAAAATCATTTAAAGTTTGGGTATAACCAGTCATCAATGGACCGGAAAGTAACATACAGGTGGCCGATTTTAAGACATCTTCTAAAGACCAAGTATAATTCCCCGATGAAGCCGCCCCACAGACAACACCCCAAATTAGGGGGATCCAAGTGATCGGCTTCATCAATTGTAAGCGGATTTTCCAGAGGGAGGTTTCTGCCGATGAGGCCCCTTTCATGCCCAATAATTGGCGCGTTTTTGCGCCTCGATTATCCTTGTTTTCTATCTCGGTGTTTGACATAATCCCTTAAAAAGAAATAATTAAGTAACCGTCTTGGAATTTTGCCCCTTTTACCGCTCGTCCGGTCAGAGGTGGTGGTACATCGATATTACGCCGTTGATCCCCAGCTTCGATGGTTAATTCTGGACCCGATTGCGTCAGTTTTACCTGTTTTTTCTCAAATCCGGGTAAATAAACCTTGACCTGACCGGCTGCCGTATCGATTATTAACGGTTTGGGCGGCTGCACCGTGAGAAAATTGGGTAACTCGGCGATTAACTCCTGCCAATCTTCTCCTTGACGGTAGGGTAAAATCGCAGCCGGCAGCGGTGCAAAATCCTCCGTAGCACTCTGACAGCGATTAAAAATTACTCCCCCCACATTTAAACCGATTTGCTGCGCCCCACCCCAAAGATATTTGGCATCTGCGATCGCAATTGGATCATCATTGGTGACTAGATAGGCTAAAACTCGCCGAGGATCGGCTAAAGCGGAACGTCCCTCGTCTAGAATGTTATTATCGACCTTCTTCCCTAAACCGTCGGGATTAAAGGAGAAATTCAGCACGGCGGCGGCGATTGGTTGGAAAAAGGGAGAAAGGGTGCGACCAATCTCAGAATCGCTGAAAACCTGCCGAAAACGCCGTGAATACCAGCTGCCCACCTCTGGAATCCCTAACATTCGCAGACTGTTGATATCTCCGCTGCCGTCGTAGATGATGACATCGTAATTTCCGCTTTTATCCTGTTCCCGCAGGAAATTTAAAGCTAGAGCTTGGTCCATTCCGGGTAAAATGCCCAACTCTTGACCATAAACATTTTTCAAGGTGGGAGAACGCAAATACTGCTTTTCTAATTCCTTGACTTCTTCCCAACTTTTTTCTAGTAAGTGGGTACTACTAAGCTGGATAACCGAGAGATTTGGGGCAATTTCGGTAATAGAGGAGCTAGGGGAGGCCTTGAGGAGTAATCCCCAAGCAGGGCTAGGATCCTGACCGACCAAGAGAACTTTTGACCCCAGACTAGCCATTTTCTTTGCCGAAGCGATCGCTATTGTACTGCGACCGCTGCCCCCCTTGCCCAAAAAGGTCAAAATTAAGGACATAATTAATTCCTAAGCGTTGTGTTTAGATGAGTTTGAGTTCATCTTCAAAAAACCAAGTAGCGGTTTTATCATCGAACTGGACAACAGCACCAACACCGCTGCCATCGGTCATCTTAAAATTTTTGATGACACCCACTTTACCCAATTTACCCGCTACATCCGAGTTAACGCGGTCTCTTAAGCGACAGACCTTGACTTTTTGCCCGATTTCCATTACTTCCACAGTTTTAATACGATGATAATTCAATAAACCAATCCTAAGTTTAATATAAATTCGTGTCAGATAAACCCTCCAATGATCTTCGGTCATTAGTCTTTCTAAGATCATCCGCACTTAGCGATCATATATACTAATACTAAATCCGTTGAGTACAGGCTAGTTATGAGAAGAGGCAAAAGGCAAAAGGCAAGAGGCAAGAGGCAAGAGGCAAAAGGGAATAAATAATCAGTTTTTAATAACTGGATTTAGTATAAGGAATTGAACAAAATCAACCTCTTGCTTAGGATAGGCAAAAGACAAGAGGCAATAGGCAAGAGGTAGTTAGATATGTGCAATTAATTGTGTCTAACTACTCAAAAAAGGGGTTTTATTTGGTTTCTGGGGCAGGATTTCGGAGATTTTCTAGTTGTTCTCTTTGCTTGCGTTTAAACTCCTCAGCCGCTTCGTTGATATTATTGAGGGTATCTTCCTGAAATTCCGATCCGTCCCGGCTACGGCGAAAATTACTATTATGAATCAAGTCTAGAGGATTAAAACCACCGAGACTATCCCTGCCATCAGAACTACGTTCATTTTTTTGATAATCTGGCTGACTGGGGTTCAAGCTTTGAGCTAACACTTGCGGATTAAAATCAGCCCCGACTAATAAAATAGTAGATAGAAATAAAGACGATTTGATCAACATTTTTTGAGTATTCATAATCTAACTAACTCCTCAGAAAATTATCTTGTTTTTGGTCGTGAGAAATTGACAAGCTTTTCAATGAACAGTAAACTAATAACTGGTAACTGATAACTGGTAACTGGTAACTGGTAACTGGTAACTGATAACTGATAACTGATAACTGGTAACTGATTTAAGCAAAACGACGACGAAGTAAGGGCTGAATTGCTAAAAGGATTAGCAGATCAAAAGCTAAGAGCAAGGCTAAAACTGTCAAGAAATTGAGGTCAAGCCAAGGGGTTTGTAAGACTATGCTATCAAAAGACCAGTGCTGATTGAAATAAATATAACGGATCGGTTCGATCGCATAGGTGAGAGGGTTGAGACTGGCGATTACTTTTAACCAATCTGCCATAAAGTTTAAGGGTGCGAGGGCGGTACTGGCAAATAAAAGCGGTAAATTGGTGACGAAAATGACGGCGATTAATTCGATATGTCCGGGGAGAGCAAAAGTTAAACTGAGACTTAAGGCAGTCATCCCCAAAACGATCAGAAAAACAATCAAAGCGATCGCACCTAATCCGGCTAAACTGGGCAATCCGGCCCCTAAAAAGGCACTAGCGGCCACGATCGAGGCGGTTTGGATGAAACTGAGGGCGATAATATAGATGGTAGAAGCGGCCACGATCGAGTAACGAGTGGTTAAAGGTGCTACCAAGAGACGGTTAAGAAAGCCAAATTCTCGATCGAACATTACCGGCAAACCGGCATTTAAGGCCCCAGAAAAAGCGGTAAAGACAATCACTCCGGGGGCGAGAAATTTAGCATAACTGAGATCGTTGCCGAATAGTCCCTGGGGGGCATTATAAAATAAAGCTCCAAATAAAATCAGCCACATAAATGGCTGAATTACCCCCGCGATTAGGGTTGAAGGACGACGTTGTAATTGGATGAACAGACGTTTAGTCATGGCCAGAGTTTCTTGCAGAAATTCCCCTAGCACATTTCCCCCATCGTCCACCGTTGCTGCTCTAGTGGGATTGGGGGCTAAACTAGCTTTTAAGGAAGAAGGTGTGATGGTTTGGCTCATGAAATATTTACCTCGAAAGGGAAGGGTTTAGGTAGAGATTTTGGGATTGTCACTCTCAATCCCCAGCAAGCTAACAGTTTTATTTTAAAGTGAACAGAAGGATATAGCAGTTATCTTTATTTTGAGGCGATAAGTCTCTGGTGGCTCTTCTCGACTTTGTGTGATAATTTTTGCTTATAGAATCGTGAAATATTTACCTGGAAAGACTTTTAGGACTATTTTGCTGAAGAAACTATCAGTATAGACCCCGTTTCCACACAGAAACCAGAAGAGCCCTCTGGTTTTAGGGAAAACTAGAACTTATGTATTAGTTAAGCGTCGTTGCATTAGGGAGCGCACCCGACAAAATTGCGATCGCAATACCAGCTAATGATGCATCCCACCCATTGAATTGCGATCACCAAACCAGGCCATCAACCAAGTTTGCATCTGCTGAATTTCCCGGCGCTGGCTAGTGGCAATGTTCTCAGCAAAGGGCCGGACAGCCTGATGCTTCACCAGATTATGATTTAGGAGCATTTGCGACATCATCACGGCTCCCATATGATGTTTAATCATATCTTGTAAAAAAGTTTGATCTAGGGCATCGCCCTGAAGTTGACTCAGATCGCGCATCATGGGAACGTAGGAGACGCTAATATTCCTTCCGGGATACCACTGGTTGAGCCAGTTTTTCATCTGAGCAATTTCAGCAGTTTGCACTTTAATGATCTTTTGAGCAAACTGCCTCATCTCAGGACGAGTAGTGCGTGCCAGAATAACCTGGGCGGTATCGATTGCCTCCTGATGGTGGGGAATCATTTGGGCAAGATAGTTAAACTCGCTACTGACCTGCATATGATGCATCCCACCCATGCCGCTGGGAGAAAATTGAGCAGAGGCAGAATCTGGAGAATTTACAGATGGACGTGTCAGAAGTAAAGTTGAGGTTGCAGCCAACCCAAGAGCGGCAACCGCCCCCAGCAAAATAATGGCTTTATTTTTCATGGGAGAAACCATTTACAAACCTCACTATACTATAGCACCCGCCCAAAAGTAACCGGAACTATCTTGACCAAGAAATTGGCAGTCTAACGGCTGAACTCACCCGCCGTAGTTAACTTCCGATAAGGCTCAGACGGTAACTGATGAGCCTTTCTTTGTCAACTCTTGAGGTCTTGAGGTCTTGAGGTGGGAGCATCTCAATTTATGGAAGTGAGTAATTATATTTATCTCTAAAATTGGTTTCCAGCAAGGCTTTCAAAATAGCTTGACATAAAAACCTGATTTAGGGGTTACAAAGGTGAGATGCTCCCTCTTGAGGTTGATGCGTTTCATTTTTGAATTGGCGGATTACTGCAATTCTAACAGAAAATTACGGTTTTAGATTTCGTTGTTTTTCTGCGATTTCTAAAAGCACTTGCTCAAGACTTGGCTCAAGGCTTTCTTTAATGTCATCAACCTCGTGTTTATGATGGGGGAAAGTGGCAATTTCAACATGATGGGGTGCATTATCATAACGGAAGATCATAGTTTGAGCTTCGTTCATGTAATGATAGCGATATTTTATCTTTGGTTTTGTGTCAGTATTTTTTACTTCAACAAAGTCTAAGCGATGATTATTTTCAAAAATAATTGAACCATTAATATAGCCTTGACTTGCGTTATAAATTTTCTTGGTCAGTGATAAATATCTCACATTGGGAAATTCTCGAATGGTTTGTTCGATTTGCAAAAAATAGACCTCAATCATTTTAATTCTTGGAGATTAGCCTCGTTTTGAAGAAGCATTTCATATAGTCCAGACCAAACTATAAAATCCGATTCATCTCCTAAAATGCCGCAAGAAAATTGTTGATAAAATTCTTTGGATGTCATTTTATATTGTTTTTCCAGAGCTGCTAAATCTAATTTTAGATTCAAATTGCTTTTTTGCAATTCGGCAATCTGATAATCAATAATGCTTTGGGCAAATTTTTCTTGATCTTTGATAGAGTTTAAAATCTTTTTAAGGCGTTTTTCTGTTTCAGGCTGAACAGACAGATGAAAATCTAACATAAACTGTCTCATTACCACAAATCAAGCGGGATTTCATTCTAGCAAGCGTCAGCCCTAGAGGAGAGAAATATAAAGATTTGTTAAATTGTATTATAAGATACAATGCGGGGGGGGGAAGTGTGTATGCTGCCGTCGGCTCTCTATTCCTGTTTAGCTCTAAAAATGAAAAATCCAATTTTAGCGGCGCTGAGTCAAAAATCTCTCTCAGTTGGTATTGTGGCATCAGCCGTTTTCTTCGGCACTACTAGCCACGCCTTGGCTAGCGTTCTGATTGCCGGAGCTCCCGGCGATGCGATTTGGCTCAACGACGTTCAAGCAAAAATTGCTGGAACTGGCCTGATTTCTGGGAGCGTAGATGTACTGAATGTCGGTTCTTCTACCCCAACTCTCGCGCAATTACAGGCTTATGACGCCGTACTGTTCTTTTCTGATGCATCTTTTGCTGATCCAACCACTTTCGGTAATGTATTAGCAGATTACGTCGATGCGGGTGGTGGAGTAGTCCAAGCGACTTTTTCATTCTGGATCGCTGGCATAGTCATTGGTGGTCGGTGGAGGGCGCAAAACTACGATGTTTGGCAACCAGGAGGACAGATCTCCCCCGGAAATCTAACATTAGGAACAATTTACGATCCATCGAACCCGATCCTCGCAGGCGTTACCAGCTTCAATGGTGGGTCATCGAGTTACTACAATACAGTGGGATCTCTCAACCCTACAGTGGGATCTCTCAACCCCGGTGCGGTGGCAGTGGCTGACTGGAGCAATGGGGTACCGCTAATCGCTGTCAATACCTCCACATTTGCGGGCAAAATAGCTGGGTTGAATTTTTATCCCCCATCAAGCGATGCTCGATCAGATTTATGGGTCAGTAGTACCGATGGCGCACTGTTAATGGCCAATTCCCTGAACTTCGTCACCAAACAAGTTTCTGTTCCCGAACCCAATTCTCTTCTTGGACTGTTTGCTATCGGCACTCTTGGCGCAGCTTCAACCCTCAAGCGCAAACTAAAATCCTCCCAATCCACCGAAAAGAAACCCACAAAAGTCGGCTAAATTGCCCACAAAATATCACAAACACCCCTTCATTCAGTCAGTTGAGGGGGTTTTCGCTGGTTACAAGGTTCTACCTTGTAACCAAATATTTAGGCTCTGCCTAATTTAAATATATTATTCTTCAGGTAGAACCTGAAAATAGCGTTCCCAGGTAGAACCTGGGAACGAGGTAGGAGGCGCGGGTTTCCTCTCTCTTTTTTTGGGGGGGTTTTTTGATGGGTAGCATCTAAGTCCTGAATTATGTTAGGATTAGCCCTAGAATGATCAAAAATCATGACTACACAAGCAACAGTAATCCAAGGCACAGCCAAAGAAATTAGAGAAGCACTGGCGCTTATACCGGATGATGAAATTGTCCGCCTTATGGTAGGTTGTCCCAGCTTATCTATTATTGCCAGAAAATTACAGCACGAGGCCGCAACTCTTGGCATAACAGCTGCGGAACACGACGCACTTATGGCATCGTTAAAAGATGATTGGTGATGCGGGTTGTTGTTGATACCTTGGAGAAGTCAGACCTTACACTTCATCGGGGTTAATGCCAAGCGCTCTGAGCCTTTCAGCCAGCCGGATGGCTTTTTGTTCAGCCTCTTGTTTCGCCAAGCGTTCTTGATTGGCAATTTGCCGTTCTTGAGCAGCGATCGCCTCTGCGTTCATCGCTCTTTCCTCAGCCGTTAGATAGCGATTTCCCGACTGGTCATACCAGTATAACCATTCCCGATACCAAGCAATATGTTCTCCTTTTTCGTAACCTAGCGCCAAGCCAATTTCAGGCAACCAAACTCGATTATTCTCACTCTCTAAAAGTTCATATTTTCCTGAGATTAATTTATATACTTCTAATCTTTGTCGGTTTTTAAATCTTCCCCTTCTGCCACTGAAAGGATTGTATATTACATAATACAGAATCCCTAGGCTTTGATAATTTAGAAATTTTTCCTCGTATTCACTATTATACTTCTCGGAAATTACCTCTAAAAACAAAATCGGCAAGATATACTTTTCTCCCCACAAAATATAGCTTAACCGACCTCTTTCTCCCGTATCATGGTTGACTCCAACTGCTAAGAAACCATCGGGGACAAAAGCTGATTCGTCTGGATTATAATAAACAGCCATATCTACCCCAAAATACCAATCATCTCGACCAGACCAAATTAAGGCTAATAAATTTAGCAGCAGATTGGGAAGATCATTCTGTAACTGATTGTCCACTGGAGTTTCATCGGAAGAGGGTAATTCTTCGGCACTGGGAAGAGGGCAATTTTTGTTATAGGTGAGGTTAACCATAGCTCCGACAAGCGTGGTGGCTCTTCTGGTTTCTGTGTGGAAACGGGGTCTATACTGATAGTTTCTTCAGCAAAATAGTCCTAAAAGTCTTTCCAGGTAAATATTTCACGATTCTATAAGCAAAAATTATCACACAAAGTCGAGAAGAGCCGCGTGGTGTTTAATTACTGCCAATTCTAACAGAAAATTACGGTTTTAGATTTCGTTGTTTTTGTGCAGTTTCTCAAAGCACTTCATCAAAACTCGGCTCAAGGCTTTCTTTAATGTCATCAAGCTGATTAATTTGGTTCTTCCGAACTTACAATGTAGAAAATTCCCCAAGCTCCCTCTCTGTCCAGCAATGCTCTAAAGTTGATAAATATCAATCTAACAAAAACTCAAAGCTTTACTATACAAGCTTTACAAGCATAAGTTGTTAATAGTTTTACATGACAGGTTCGGTAGAGCCATTAATTTCTTGGTTAGGAGAGGCACTCAGGCACTCATGCAAGAGTCAAAGGGGAGAATAAATCAGGGGTGCTGTCCGCAAAGCGAGAAAATAATGCCCAAGGGAGAGGAGGCACTGGTTTCCTCTCTCTTTTTTTGGGGGTTTCATGGGAAGATCGCTATGGTGCAATCCCGATCATCATGAAACGAGACTCGATATTTTACCGGCTTTTTCAACAATCCCCCTCCCTTCTCTTCGATTTACTGGAAAACCCACCTGCTAATGCCACCGAATACCGCTTTGACTCCGTAGCCGTCAAAGAACCCAAATTTGAGATCGATGGCGTATTCCTGCCACCCGATAATGATAGTAGCGGGGTGATCTATTTTTGCGAAGTGCAATTTCAAAAAGACGAACGACTCTATGAACGGGTGTTTGGCGAATCATTTTTGTATTTTTATCGTCAGCGAGAACGATTTACCGATTGGCAAATTGTTGTCATCTATCCCACCCGCAGCCTAGAACAAAGTAACACCCATCCCTACCGGGCGCTGCTCAATTGTGAGCAAGTGCATCGAATTTATCTGAAAGAATTAGGGGAAATTCAGCAGTTACCCCTAGGAGTTGCCTTAATGGTACTCACTACTGTGGAAGAAACCCAAGCACCAGAAAAAGCTCGCTATTTACTGGCACGAACTCAACAGCAAATTGCAGATCCAGAAGCAGGTCGCGCCATAATAGAAATGATTGCCACAATTATGGTCTATAAATTTACTAACTTGAGTCGGCAGGAGGTGGAAGCGATGCTAGGGCTACAATTGGCAGATACAAGGGTATATCGTGAAGCCAAGGAAGAAGGACGACTGGAAGGACAACTGGAAGGACGACTGGAAGGACGACTGGAAGGAGAATCTGCCCTGATTTTGCGTCTGTTGCAACGTCGTTTTGGTGCGGTGGATGAGGTGTTAGCTGCCCGGATTCAGGTTCTAGAAATCGAGCAATTAGAGTCCTTGGCTGAGGCTTTGTTGGATTTTACGGCATTAAACGACCTAGTGCTTTGGCTAAATCGCTATGGTGTATAAATTTACTAACTTGAGTCGGCAGGAGGTTGATGCAATGCTAGGACTACAATTGGCAGATACAAGGGTATATCGTGAAGCCAAGGAAGAAGGACGACTGGAAGGAGAATCTGCCCTGATTTTGCGTCTGTTGCAACGTCGCTTTGGTGCGGTGGATGAGGTGTTAGCTGCCCGGATTCAGGCTCTAGAAATCGAGCAATTAGAGTCCTTGGCTGAGGCTTTGTTGGATTTTACGGCATTAAACGACCTAGTGCTTTGGCTAAATCGCCCCTTGCAACCGCTTAACTAAACCTAGTCAAACCTAAGCCACCTAAAAGGGTGAGTTGGGAAATTTTGATTGCCAAATATCGATCCTTGCCGATGGGTGACAAGGGCAGTCCTCATCGGAGGGCAGATAAAAGTTTATGCGGATGGCGAGACTCGAACTCGCAAGGCGTAAGCCACACGCCCCTCAAACGTGCGTGTCTACCAGTTCCACCACATCCGCTTGATTTTAGCTTAACCACTATAGCACAGAAAAAAAATAATCTGCAAGCAACTTTTAAAAATTACTGCCGCACAACTTTCGCGCCACCTGAGTTAGTACGGATAAACCTTTTAGGGAACCTTGAATCAAATGGAAGGCTGGGACAGGACGGATTAACATTTGTCGAGCTAGGAGCAATGGTAGCAGCTGACCTTGATTATCAATTGCCGGGGCTAAATCGGGTAAATCCTGTGTCACCTCGTCGCTAATCACGCGCACAATTGCCACTTTTTGCCCCCGTAAAGCCGCTAAAATCCTTGCTCCTTCCATATCTACCACTTCATAGCCCCCCTGTCCTAAACGTCGTTTTTCCTCGGATTGGCTAATCAGGCGATCGCTGGTTAAACCTTTAACAAGACTATATCCGGTTAATTGGGCGATTTTTGCGGTTATTTCTGGTTCGCACTGCCAATAATTCCCCGTTTCCGCGCCACAACCTTGATAGATTACCCCATCTCCGACCCGATAGCGATCGCTAAGACTGCCCGCTAATCCCATAAGCACAATTTTTCCCGTGAGCTTATTAAGAAACTCTAGAGATTGCCTAGAGACTGGGGAACTGTCGAGGAATTCTGGAGCACCAAGGTTAATCGGGATAATTTGCGGGGCTAAATCGCCGATTTTTCTTAATCCTCGACGGATTGAGCTATGCTCGGCCCCCCGGGGAACGAGAATAATATCTTCAGGTGTGAGCATGAAATTTTTGAGAAAGTTTCCTAATTAGTCCATTGAGATGTTATAAATAATAGTAGTGAACTAATTAGGAAAATTCTTAAGTAAATAGCCCCGCCACTGACTGGGCGATTGTCTTTCTCACCATGAAAAAGTCTGTCATTCTGCGTTTATCCGAGGTTAACAAACGTTTTCCCGCTTCTCCTACTCTAGCTGTCGATAATATCAGTTTTAGTTTAACAGAGGGCGAAATTCTCGGATTATTGGGACCGTCGGGCTGCGGTAAAACCACTCTACTGCGGATGGTTGCGGGATTTGAAAAACCATCTCAAGGAGTGATTGAATTGGGAGGGCGAATAGTTGCCGACGAAAAAACCTCTATTCCCCCGGAAAAACGCAATACGGGCATGGTTTTTCAGGATTACGCTCTTTTTCCCCATTTAACTATCGCTGACAATATCTCCTTCGGGTTAAAAAATTCTGGGGAGAAATTATCGAGCAGAGCTATTAACGCTAGGGTGGCAGAAACTTTGGATTTAGTGGGATTGCAAGGACTAGAAAAACGTTATCCTCATCAGCTATCGGGAGGACAACAGCAAAGAGTCGCCCTCGCTCGTGCTTTAGCCCCAAAACCCTCTTTAATCCTCTTAGATGAACCTTTAAGTAATCTCGATGTGCAGGTAAGGCAACGCTTACGGCACGAGATCCGTCATATCCTGAAAGCGACTGGTATCTCGGCTATTTTTGTCACCCACGACCGGGAAGAAGCAATGGTGATCAGTGACACAATTGCGGTCATTTGTCAAGGAAAATTAGAACAAATTAACAATCCCGAAGAAATTTATAGTCATCCGGCCTCGCGATTTGTGGCTGAGTTTGTCACCCAAGCTAACTTTCTCCCTGCTAGACGGAAGGGGGAACAATGGCAAACCGAGATAGGACTCTGGACAATTCCTGATGGTCAAGATTTGGACAAAGGGGAATTGATGCTGAGAGAGGAAGATGTCAAAATTAAACCGGATGAGAGGGGAGATGTGGTTATTTGCGATCGCCAATTTTTAGGACGGGAATACCGTTATTGTCTGCTAACAGCCACCGGCAGCCAAATCCACGCTAGAACAACGATTAACACCCAATTGGACATCGGTACAAGGGTAAAACTATCGATTATTCCCGATAGCGTCCGTGTATTTGCCGATTGATTTTTTTCTCCCCTTTGCCCAAATTTACCTCTGTCAAGTTCGATGAATTTGTTGTTGAGGAAAACGAGGAATACCCAACTTTTGAGGAACTCCAATTCTCCCCAATCGTAATACCAATTCTCCAAAATCTGACTACAGATAGGGTAGAATATCATATTGGCAGAGTTAAAGGAAAAATATGGCAGGAGTTTATAAGATAGAAATATCTGAAAGTGAAGCAGAAATAAAGGAACTGCTTAGACAAGAAAAAACTGGTTTAGGAAAAGAAAGAATACAAGCATTATACTTATTAAAGACAAAAAAGGCAAAAACGGTGACAGAAGCCGCCGAAATGCTAGGGAGAAACAGAGTCACCGTACAAGATTGGTTAGGCAAATATCGTCAAGGAGGACTAGAAAAATTATTGTCTAAAAAAGTCAGTACAGGAAGAGCAAGAAAAGTTCCTCAGTGGGCAGAAAAAGCCTTAGAAAAAAGATTAAAAGAAAAGGAAGGATTTGATAGTTATGGACAGATTTGTGAATGGTTAGAGGAAAAATTAGGGATAGAATCCAAGTACAAAACTGTACACAAGTTAGTATATTATCGGCTAAAAGCATCTCCAAAAGTAGCTAGAGCAAAAAGCCTAGAACAATCAGAAGAAAGGTTAGAAGATTTTAAGAAAAAAACTCTTATAAAGTTTGGTGGTGCTGAGTTAGGTAGCGATAACAATAATAGGTAATATAGAGAAAATTCGCTTTTTATGTGAAGATGAAACTCGTCTGGAAATAAAAATAATTAGCGGGAGAAAAATAACAGTAAAAGGGGTAAAGCCTTACGGGAAAGTGCAGGATCAATTTCAAGCAACGTATATATATGGGGTGGTAGAGCCAAAGATAGGAGAGCATTTATTTTATAAATTCGCTCATTTAAACAGTCAATGTTTTCAAATATTTTTAGAATTAGTTTCTGAATACTTTTTCGATAAGTACCTAAGCAAAATTAATTACACATATCTAACCCCCTCTTGCCTTTTGCCTCTTGCCTTTTGCCTATCTTTACTAGGAAATTAATTTTGCACGACTACTTAGTATTTTGATAATACAGTTAGATAATGGCAGGTTTCATAGGGCAAAAAAACTGAAAATACCTGATAACATTATTCTCACGTTTCAGCCACCAAATTGCCCAGAATCTAATCCCATTGAACAGATTTGGCAATATCTAAAAAAAGGATTGAGATGGAAACTACCTAGAGACTTAGAGGCATTACGTTTGTTAATTGGTCAACGACTCGAAGAAATGAACAAAGAGGTAATTGCTTCAATTGTTGGACGAGGTTATGTCCTGGAGGCTCTATCTGTAGTTAGCATTTAGAGAATTGGTATTATTAGAAGCTCACAGCGATCGCACCATGCTGGAATTGAGGGATAACTTTCCCCGGTCTGCAAGCAGGAGGAGACAAAACTGGTTTATGCTAGAAAGAGTTACCTTAACGTAACTTTACAAAGTCATCGATCGCCCACATTTATGGATTGCATCATCAATCGTCGAGCGCGGTTTTCAGCCAGCCATCGCTATTATCTGCCAGAATGGGACGAAGCCGAAAATCAAAAACGTTTTGGTCTTGGTAGCCGTTTTCCCGGTCATGGTCACAATTACGAATTATACGTCTCCCTATGCAAAGAACTCAATCCCTATGGCATGGTGGAAAATCTCTCCACCGTGAAACAGGTAATTAAACGAGAGATAACAAGTCAATTAGACTATTCCTATCTCAATCAAGTCTGGCCGGAATTTCAGCAAACTCTACCAACCACAGAAAATATCGCCAGAGTTATCTGGCAAAGATTAGCACCCTATTTACCATTGGTCAAAATTCAACTATTTGAACACCCCGAATTGTGGGCAGAATATCAAGGAAAAGATATGGAAGCAACTTTAACTATCAAAACCCATTTTAGTGCCGCTCATCGTTTGGCTTTACCGCAATTAACCCTCGAACAAAACTCGGAAATCTACGGCAAATGCGCCAGGGTAAACGGTCATGGTCATAATTATCACCTAGAAGTATCCGTGGCGGGAGAAATCGATCCCCGCACTGGTATGATTGTGGATCTAGGGGATTTACAAAAAGCGATCGATGAATTGGTAGTAGAACCCTTCGATCATGCTTTTTTAAATAAGGATATTCCCTATTTTGCCGAAGTGGTTCCCACCGCCGAAAATATTGCCCTACATATCGCTCAACTATTAGAGGAACGGATCCGCCAATTGGGGGCCCAATTAGATAAAGTTAAACTGATTGAAAGTCCCAATAATTCTGCGGAAATCCACTGTCGTGGTTCGGTTCAAGCTCCCCGACAACTTCTAGAAAAAACCCTGACAGCTGTTTAATTGCCTGTTGCTTAAGGTGATTAGGGTGAGCCATGCTCACCCTAATGGATTTAATTATAGCGTTTCTGATTCACAAGAGGTACATTCACGATTGTGAACAGCTTAATCAGCAAAGGTTTAAGTGTGCCGCACAGATGCGAGAACCGCTATAAACCCTAGTTAAACACTTCTCGCCATCCTCGCTTTCCTTTACCTTGGCGTAAGGGAGAAGCTAAATCGACAATTTTCTCGAGCAGTTTCGGGGCCAATTTTTGACACCAAAGAGCTAGATGACTTTGCCAACCGACGACAATTTCCGTTTTTTGCCTATTTAACCCAGTAATTAGGGTTTGGGCGACTTCTTCGGCACTCATTGGCTTTAACCATCGAAATAACTGCAATTCTCGCACCATATCCGTATCGGTTAAAGAGGGTAAGAGGGTGACAACTTTGATGTTATGTTCCCGTAATTCCGACCTGAGAGCCTGACTAAAACCCAAAATGGCAAATTTCGTGGCCGAGTAGGTAGCGAAGCTAGGAGCGGCAATTTTACCCATCATGCTGGAAACATTGACGATGGTTCCCTGTCCCCTAATTGCCATCCGGCGGGCAATTAAGCGAGTAACTGTGTACATGGCCATCAGATTTAAAGATATTTCTGCTTGCACTTGCGAAAATTGTGATCGCAGAAAGGGGGTTTGATGGGCAATACCGGCACAGTTAACAAGGATATCAATGCCACTGCATTCTTGCCAAACTCGGATAATTGAAGGACTAACAAGGTCATTTTCGGTTAAATCTAGGGCTAAAGGTGTGGCAATAACCCCTAGAGACTCAATTTCTTTGGCTAGTTTGTCTAATCGCTCTTGATCTCTGGCAAGAATCACAATTCTGCTTAAACCTTGTCGGGCTAATTCTAAGGCGATCGCTCGTCCGATACCCCGGGATGCCCCCGTGACTAGGGCTGTTTTTCCCTGTAATTTCATGATCAAACTCCTGTTTTAAGCAACAGTACGGGAATTTATTGGTTTTGCTTCTGAAATCTTTGATTTGTGCATCCATGCCCTACATAAGTAGCGAAGCAATCGAGGGATAGATGGATAGGTTAGGGTGCATGGGGTTTTTCCTCCTTCAAAGCGCACTCTTGAACCCACGGTAACAGTTGTCTTTACAAACAGCAATCTTTTTTAACACTTTTCCACAAAATCACTCGATCGGATGAACGCTCAGGGTGATCCTCAATCCTATGGAAGGGGAGAGGGGAGAGGGGAGAGGTAGGGTTGATTCATGAATCAACCCTACTATGAATCAACCCTAGGGCAGAGGGGCAGCGGGAAAAAAATTGTGGTGCCACCCTATTGTTCATCTCAATTTAGGTGTTCAATGTCGGTAATAATCGGTAGAATCACCGTCATCTTTGTGCCTTTTCCTTCCTCACTTTCCAAGTGAATTTCTCCTTTGTGCGCTTCCACACAGCGTCCGACAATGGCTAATCCTAATCCCGTTCCTTGAATATTATCGACATTGCTACCGCGATAAAAAGGTTTAAATAAATTTTCTTTATCTTTGCTGGGAATACCAATCCCTCGATCGACAATTTTAAAGACTACCTGCTCGGATTCGACAATAATCTTAAATTCTATGGGGTTTCCCTGTGGTGAATATTTGAGAGCATTTCCTAGTAAATTTGTCAAGATATGTTTAATTAAATTTATATCCCAAAGTCCTCTTTCTAAGCTGCCCTCAATTTGGAAAATAATTGCTGATTGGTTTTCTGGCTTAACAATAAAAGATTCTACCAATTTCTGACAATAATCCAGCAAATCCACCGGATCAAATTGACAGTATAATCTCCCGGAATCGGCCCTACCAATTAATAACACTTCTGTGAGCAATTGATCCATGTCTTTAATGGCCGATCGAATCATGCGAAAATAGCTAACTTGCTGATCTTTTGTCAACCGATCGCGACTTTCTTCTAATAATCCAGCCGAGAGTAAAATTTTATTTAAAGGATTGCGAAAATCGTGGGATAACATGGAAACAAATTCAGTTTTTAACTGATTTAATTCCTGAGCTTTTTCCAGTTGATTAGTGCGTTCAATCACGCTCATTTTTAAAGCTTCGTTCGATTCTCGTAAAGCTTCCTCCATCTGTTTTCGCTCGATCGCATAACATAGAGATCGAGTTAAAATTTCTAAACTTACTTCTCTTTTAATTAAATAATCCTGCGCTCCCTGACGTAGTGCTGCCAAAGCTAAATTATCATCATTAGTATTAGTTAAAACCACGATCGGTAATTTCGGAGCCGTAATTAAAAGGGGAGCTAAGGATTCCAAACCCTGACTATCTGGTAAAGTTAGATCTAATAAAATTACATCAAAATTTGTTTGTTGTAACAGAGAAATAGCCTCGGATAATCTTGACACATTAACCAGATGAAAGTCTTTTTTTTCATTACCCTTAAGAATTTCCTTTAATAATCGAGCTTCGGCTAAATTATCCTCGATTAAAAGAACTTTTATATCCTGCGAGAGTCCCATTTTTTAATCAAGAGTTAAAGAGATTTGGGAGGTTAGGAAGTGGGGTGTGGGGTGTGGGGAGGGGGGTGTAGGGTGTAGGGTGTGGGGAGGGGGAATTATGAATTATGAATTATGAATTATGAATTATGAAGTGGGGTGTGGGGTGTGGGGAGAATAAATAGAAATAATCTCCTGACTCCTGACTCCTGAATCCTATCTCCTGATCACTGATCCCTGACTCCTATCTCCTATCTCCTGACTCCTGACTCCTGATAACTGATAACTGATAACTGATAACTGATCATGATTCACTCCCCGGGTAAAGTAGCGGTTTCTAACCAAAAAGCCTCGATATTTTTGACAATTTTGAACAAATCGTTGAGATTGCGTGACTTGGTTATATAACAATTAACGTGCAGTTCATAGCTATAAAAAATATCCTCCTCGTTGCGAGAAGTGGTTAAAACCACCACAGGAATTCTTTTTAAACTGGGATCGTTTTTTATTTCCGCTAATACCTCCCGTCCGTCTTTTCTTGGTAAATTCAGATCGAGAAGAATCAGATTAGGACGGGGAGAATCGAGATACTCCCCTTCTCGACGCAGATAATCCATGGCGTTGACACCATCCCTAACGATAACTAATTCGTGCGGGACGGTGCTAGTTTTTAATGCCTCTTGGATGAGGCGAATATCAGCTTTACTGTCCTCCACTAATAAGATAATTTTGTGTGGCACGTCCTCGCCAGCGCTCACGCTCGTTACCTCCTAGGGGAATTGTAAAATAGAAAACCGCTCCTTTGCCTAATTGGGATTCTACCCAAATTCGTCCGCGATGACACTCGATAATTTTCTTACAAATCGCCAAACCCATACCTGTGCCGGGGTACTCGTCGCGGGTGTGCAGTCGTTGGAAAATCACGAAAATGCGTTCGGAAAATCGGGGATCGATACCAATTCCATTATCGGTGACAGAGAACAGCCATTCCTCCTCTTGACGTTGGGCAGCAATATGAATAGTGGGAGTCGCTTTTCCTCGGAATTTAATGGCATTACCGATGAGATTTTGGAACAATTGCATTAACTGGGTTTTATCTGCCATGACAATTGGCAAAGGATCAAAAGTGATCATAGCTTGACTTTCCTGAATTCTCCCTTTCAGGTTAGCGAGAGCTTTTTCCAGTGCCAGATTAGCATCGATGGTATTAAACTCTGCCGCCTGCATATCCACTTTTGAGTAAGCCAGCACATCATCTATTAATGTTTGCATCAAGCTGACACCTTCGACGGCAAAAGTAATAAATTCTTTAGCATCTTCGTCCAGTTCTTCGGTGTAGCGCATTTCTAGCAACTGCACATAGTTGGCGACTTGATTGAGGGGTTCCTGTAAATCGTGGGAAGCGACGTAGGCGAATTTTTTTAATTCGGCGTTCGATAGTTCCAAATCCCGCGCTAAACGGGCCAATTCATCGGCTTGTTTTAAGATGATATTGACGATCGCTTTTCGTAATTCTAGTGCGGCGTTAATTTCTACTGCTTTCCACGGTAAAGATTTGAGGCGAACGGTTTCTTTCCAGAGGGAGAAAGATTTGCGCGGACAGAGACGAATATTACCATCTATGGCAGTGGTTTCGATCGCTTTACCCGGATCACCACCCCAGTTCACGGTTTGAATTACTTCTGGACGAAACCAGAGGAGATAATTACGTTTAGAAATAGGAATTGCTAGTAAACCACTGGCAATGTCTTTAAACTTACCCCCATCGGTATAAATTCGCGGTAAGGAATTGGTATAGTAAACATCTTCATGGACGTTTTTTTCTAGCCAAGTAATCAGATAATTTAGTTCTTCTTCGCTCGGTGTTACTCCAATTAAGGTATAATTGCCGCCTAAACAAATAGCGGCTCCTGTGGCTTTAGTTAGATCGAGTAGATTCGGTTTATGGGCAATTAATCCATCAATAAAGTTATTAGCTTCCGCCATATAATCGATTAATTGCGATTGCACAAAGTTTAATTTTACTCGATAGTCATAATCCTCGGTTTCTTCCCGTGCCGATATTTCCGAAAAAATCACTCTTCCTAAGAACTCACAAGCTTTACGGAGTTCGTATGGTACATATTTAGGGGTACGGTGATGACAGGCAATAATGCCCCAGAGACGTTTATTTTCAATCAGAGAAATGGTTAGAGATGCTCCCACTCCCATGTTATGCAGGTATTCTAAATGACAGGGAGAAGCACTTCTAAGACTGGACAGGGTTAAATTTAAGGGTTGTTGGGTTTCGGGATGAAGAACAGGCAGTAGATCGACGGGTTCAGAGGTAGCATCGGGAATCTGTCGAATCCAATTAGCACTTAATAAATTTCGTGCTGGGAGAGGGATATCGGAAGCGGGATAACGTAAACCTAGATAGGGTTCTAGTTGCTCTATTTTGTCTTCTGCTATCACATCACCGTTATCTTCTTCGTCGAATTTGTATAACATAACTCGATCGAATCCTGTCATTTTTCGCACTTCTTTAACGATGATATTACAGAAATCTTTCAGGTTACGGGTGGCTTCAAGTTTATCGATCGAAGTTTTGGCTAGGTGATAGAAACTCAGGAAAGGAATGTTTTCATAGGAGATAGCCGGTTCTAACTCTAAAATCAGCATTTGTTCAGCGTTACGGTGGAAAATAGCATCAAAGACGGCGAAATCATCTCCTTTAACCCGCGCCCAGATTTTGGAGGGATTGATAGCATCAAAATCGTTATTTTCTATGGCTGATTTCAGAGGATCGATCTGAAAGGGATCGAAGATTTCTTCTAGGGTTTTACCGATAATTTCTCTTGGAGAAATCCCCAATAAACTGCGGCTATTACTGCTAGTTTGGCTGACTTTTAGCTCCGGTTCGCTGAGAACTAAAAGCACCCCATGCGGTTGAATTCGGTTATAGAGATGGATTGGTTCCCGTTCGATCGAAGTTGGGTTAATTGTCTCGGTTAGAACTTCCATGTGTATTGCCCCCAGAGGATTTTTGCCAAGTTGAAAACTCTTTGTTTATTAAAACTATTTCTTCTCACTTTCAGGTAGCGATTGAGAATAAATTTACTTATCTTAATCCCAGTCCATCAAAAGTAATAAAACTTTAATTAATCAGTTATCTATCGATCGAGCAGTTCTGTTCAGTTCCCTTTATTATAATCGGTTTTTCTCTGAAAATTTATGGTAATTTGTTAAGAATTAAGAGTTAATGTTACAAGGGACAGATAATTCTTCATAAAAATATACAGGGTGTGTTAGCGAAGCGTAACACACCAAAATCTAAGATTTAAATATGATAGCAACCCTTTCTTGTTAATTACCTGGAGGTAAAATATTGAACATTTCTCCAAGCTTATAAACATTGACAGGGAGACTAATTAACGGATTAATCTTTTGTGCTTTTTCAGGAACTATTTTTGTTAAAAATTCCTATAACTTTTGGGATATATTGTTCTTAGTTTCCTTATCTTCACCTTCGACTTGATTAATTCCCACCTCAGCCAGAGTAGCCAAAATTTCCTTGTGAAGACCCTTATAGCCAACGATGTAAAATTTGTTAAGAGCTTCTAGGACTTCATTTAATTTAATCAGGGTAAGCTCATCTAAGTTTGGTATAAATTGTACTTGACAAAGATTTCTGAATAGGGTGACGAAATCGCCATAGCACCTTCCCTTACTGCCAGTACCCAGAATTAGCCGCTGCTTCCTCTGTATGATTTATAATTAGCCTTAGTCTCACTGTTGTTCATGAAAATTAACGAGGAAATAGCTCATGGGTAAAGGTTTTGCTCCCGTTCTTCCCACCGGAAATAAAGCTCAACTAAAACCTGAGCTTCCTTTAACATCAATCAATGAAATTCAAGCTAGTTTATTGACTTATCTTCAAGATATTCCTGACCCGAGAGTGTCCCGGCTCTTCGTTACCCTTTATGCTAAATCAACATACAAGATGCCAAGATAACATACTTCTAACCCAAAAATTCCGAAAGTTTCTAAATCCATAGCCTCTCCGTTTTATTAGTTTAAGTTTATTGTTGATTCCCTCGACCACCCCATTTGTTGTCCTTTGCTCGAAATAACTAATTATTTCTCCAAACCAGTTTCGGATTGTTTGACAACTCTTAGTAAAAACACTGGAGGATTTTGCCAACCATTCCGAGATGGATAGCATTCCCTCTGTCGGATTCTCTGAGGTTTCATAAATCTTTCTAAATTCTTCCTTTAATTCCTGCATCTTTTTCAAATTTGGGAAATTTTCTTTGATAGCTTCTAGTTTAATTTTTTGGGTTTCCGTTAAATCTTTTTCATTTTTTAACAAGCTATATTTACTTCGCTTTAAGTAGTCGTGCAAAATTAATTTCCTAGTAAAGATAGGCAAAAGGCAAGAGGCAAAAGGCAAGAGGGGGTTAGATATGTGTAATTAATTTTGCTTAGGTACTTAAAACTTCTAGCTTCGCTTCTTTTTCCGCTTTCTGTTTTTTATTTTTCTGCGCTTCTACGGCTCTTTTTTCTGCTTTTCTTTGTTCGTCTAACTCTTGATTAATTTGTTTCATTACATGGAATCTATCGGCGACTACCTCGGCCGATGGCATCAATTCTTTCACCAAATTTTTATAGGGCAACCAAAGGTCTATGCTGACTTCTTCAATTTTCTCTAACACCTCTTTTCCCCACCCTGTAAGCGTTTCCCTCAATTCTTCTTGTGTTCGCTTCTCTAGAATAGCTATTAGTTTTCCCGTATCTAAATTTACTAAAACCGCACAGTAATTTTTTTGTCCTTTGACTAGAGCGATTTCATCAATTCCTAGTCTTTTTAATTTCGATAGGTCTGTCTCTGTAATTTCTTCAGCTATGTCCTCTATCATTCTTTGAATCTCTTCTTCCGTTACGTCATTTCTTCGGCTAACATTTAAAATATCTCCTGATTTTAATTGTTCGAGTATATTCTCGGCTAGTCTTTTCGTATAGGTTCGTTTCTTGCCGACAAAATCTAACTCTTCGCTAAAGGGTTTCTGACAATTACCGCACTTAAATTGACGACGATTAACTTGTAGGTACACTGGTTGACCTGAGAGCGGTAAATCTTTGACTAAATGTCGATGATTTTGGTGGAGTTTATCGCTCTCTAACCCACAACGAGGACAGGCTGATTTTTTATTTTTCGATTCGACTGGTCAAACTATACTGATATTTTCTAGGTGTAGATAGCCTTGAATAGAGGTTCCTTCTAGGTTCAAAAATTTGTCAAGTATCATTAAGTAAAATACTCTGGTTTTTGGCTATTATATCAAATCTTAACTCAATTGTCTATCTTTTGGTATTAACCTATTTGTGCCTTAAGTCCTTTTCTGTATGAATTTCAGCTACTTTTGGGCGTAGGCTCTCTCATCGAATTTTATTTTAAGTTAATTATTTGCATAACAATTCCCGAAGAGCCTCCCGACGAAAGATTAATTGCTTGTCGGAATCCCTTCATTGCTGAGAAAAATCAACTACAAAGAGAGGCATTATTAGAGGCAACAGAGAAGGAACTAGATTTGATTGTTCAGGCGACTCAAAGGGAGAAAAGAGCTTTAAAGGGTCAAGATAAGATAGCTTTGAGAGTCGGTAAGGTTCTTAATCAGTTTAAGGTCAATAAATACTATAACTTAGAGATAACAGAAGAAGGCTTTTCTTATCAGCGTCAGCTGGAATTAATCGTTCAAGAAAAGGCTTTGGATGGTGTGTATGTGTTAAGAACTTCTCTGGAGTCAACCTTGATGGATGCAGCGACGACGGTTAAAGCTTATAAAAGTTTGTCTCAAGTGGAGGAGGCATTTCGCTGTTATAAGTCAATTGATTTAAAGGTACGTCCTATCTATCATTATAAGGGTGATAGAGTCAAGGCTCATATCTTTTTATGTATGTTGGCTTATTATGTGGAATGGCATTTAAAACAGTCCTTGGCTCCTTTGTTATTTGAGGATGAAGAAATTGATGATAGTTCTCTGAATGTGATTAAAGCCAATCGCAGTGAATCCGCTCAGTCTAAAGAGAGAAAAAAACGGAATCAAGAGAACTTTCCTGTGCATATTTTTCGGACTTTGTTGGAAGACCTAGGGACAATTTGCTTGAATACAGTGGAATGTAGGATTAGGGAGGGAAGTTATCGTTTTTCTAAGATAACTCGACCGACCCAACTGCAACAAAAAGCGTTAGATTTATTGGAAGTTTCCCTGATTTGTAGCCAGTAACGGGGCGCTGGAAATTTTCTTAATCCCTTCTACAGCAGAGGTTATGGCTTTTTGTCAACGGGGAAGTCCAGTTAAACTTATCAGTAACAGACAAAGTAATATTTTGTTCTGTCAGACGTTTAAACACATCCTTGAGCAGGATTTCGGCGATTTCCTTGACTTCCTAATTGGTCGGACAGAGTCTATCATTCTCCCCAAAAATGGATAATCATCAATCCCCAATTGGCAAGGTATTAAGCCTCCATAACTCTACTACCGAATCACCACGAAAAGTAGAGTGCTGATCAAAGCTGTGATCAAGAGGAGTCCCCAAATTTTCCAGAGCAATCCTTGCGCTTTGTTGGATTTAAGAGGCCAGAAATACACCCTACTGGCGAGATCCGACTTACTGTACTTTCTACTGGCGAGATCAGACTTATTGTACTTTTCGTCAGTTAAGCAATTTTCGGATCGAGAAAGACCAATTAAGCAACTAACACTGTCGATACGTTCACCTAAACGAAACCTCAAAAAACTTTTTGGTTCTGCAAAGATGACCACACCACTATTTACACTAGGGTCAAAGACAAGAGAAGCAAATTGAACCAAAATGGCAAGAACAACCAAGCTGCTAATTAACCATCGTTTGAGCCGATTAACTGATAACATCTCTAAGATTAGCAAAGCTATTAAGGGGAGAAGCAGTAGCTGAACTGAGGTAACGTGATAACGAGCAGCCCAAGAACCATCTCCATGCCAGAAATCCAGTTTGCTGGTTAAGATAATATGAAAGACAAGTGCGAAAATTGAGGAAATAAAATATATTCGTATATAAGGTGTTAATTTGTTAAATAAAATAATCCCCAATACTAAACATGGTAAAAGAAAGGGGTCGTAAATAAATATACTTTTAGCTGGTGAGAAGAGAACGCCGAAAATACCAACGTAGGGAGGGTGTATGAAAGGATAATTAGGTGGCAATTCTGGCAACCCTGAAAAGATTGCTCCATTGCGTATTTGCTCAATGCTTAAGGATGCTGCCGTTGTCCAAAAATCCCCAAAGCGTAAGTAATTAAATAATCTACTGACAAAAAAGAAGGGAAATAAGCCGAAGTTCCAGAGTATGGCTGTCTTAAAGATTTGATTCAGCTTGAAATTTTTATAAATTAGACAGCTAATTAGAAACCCAAAAACTGTTAGAGCATAAATGATAGTTGTCGAGCGAATGATAATAGCTGCTCCGATTGCCAATCCACTCAAAAAAACATAAGGTACTTTGTTAGTTTTAATATAAGCTAAAGCACAAGCATAACCTAAAATCACACAAAGTAGGACTGGATTATTTTGTTGAAAAGTTTGTGCATACTGGAGAACGGTAGTACCTAGCAACCAAATCAAGCTGGCAGATGCCGCAATTTTCTCCTGAAAATCAAATAGTCTAAGTAACCAATAACAGGAGATAACAACTAATACATTTAGAGGGATAACTACAAGAAAACTAACCGCAAATTCTCTTAATAAATAAGGCTTAATACCGGGAAAAACTTTAGAGAGTTGAGTGCCAATCCAATCTGCGGGCAACATTAATAAGGATTGTCCTATATCATAAGCTTCATATCGTTTTCCATCTACTCCTAAAACACCAACAGGGTCTAATCGAGAGGAAGGACGATAATTTGGGGGTAAAGAAACCTCCTCAGTTCCTGTCCACAGGGCATGGGCCATTTTTAGTCTAACATCGGTATCTGGAGGTAAGTTGGCAGGATTGATTATTGTTATCCAGAGTAGGGCAATAAGAGCTACTTTTGTGACTGTTTTCATGACGATCTATTTTTAGAACCTGTTTGAAGAGTTATAGGGCGTTGCTGATTTTAAGTATCAATTGTCCTCTCGGCAATTTTTAAAACCTAGCACTAAGGTAACTTGTGGATAGGAGACACAATTTAGTATTCATGTCTTGATTCAGCGACACCGCTTTGTACTATCTTCTGCTCTGCCGATTCTAGTCTGGCAATTGCGGTTTCTGCCGTTAAAATGTCAGGAATATCACTTAAACTGGCAGTTTGATCAACCGGTTCATTTCTAGCAAATAAATTGCTCATATCTTGAGAATAATTAGAAGCGATCGATAATAAAGCTCCAGCAAAAATATAGAGAGGTAAAGGCAAAATAAACCCCTTAGCCCATTGATACAATTCCACCAACAAAAATAACAAAACACAGCCCACAACCCAGACTTTCATCGCACTTTTTCCCTATCTTTACGAGAAAAGGTGAGCAAAAAGCCCACCCTTTATTTAACTAATTCCAGTGAGAAGTTATTCAATCACGGGAGCGATTAACTCGCGTCTTTCACCGGAAATAACTTTCACCTTACCTTCCTCATCGATATCGACCATGGCCGTATCTCCATCAGAAACCCGTCCGGAGAGAATTTCCTCAGCCAGAACATCTTCCAACAGACGCATAATCGCACGACGTAAGGGACGAGCGCCGTAGGCCGGATTATAACCTTCCTCGATCAAGCGTTCTTTAAACTTATCCGTAACAGACAAAGTAATATTTTGTTCTGTCAGACGTTTAAACACATCCTTGAGCAGGATTTCGGCGATTTCCTTGACCTCTTCCTTATTCAGTTGACGGAAGACAATAATCTCATCGAGACGGTTGAGGAATTCCGGACGGAAATATTGTTTTAATTCCTCATTAACCAGCGATCGAATGCGATTATACTGGGCTTCAGCTTGATTATCGGCAAACTCGAAACCTAAGCCACCGCCACCCTTCTCAATCACTTTAGAACCGATGTTCGAGGTCATGATCAACAGGGTATTTTTAAAGTCCACCGTGCGACCTTTGGCATCAGTCAAACGTCCATCTTCAAGGATTTGCAGAAGCATATTGAAGACATCGGGGTGAGCTTTTTCGATTTCGTCGAATAGCACCACAGTGTAGGGACGACGACGCACCGCTTCCGTTAATTGTCCCCCTTCGTTGTAACCAACGTAACCCGGAGGCGAACCGATTAACTTAGAAACCGTGTGCCGTTCCATGTATTCCGACATATCGAGACGGATCATCGCATCTTCGGAACCAAAGAAATAAGCGGCCAGAGCTTTAGTTAACTCGGTTTTACCTACCCCCGTTGGACCGGAGAAGATAAAGGAAGCAATGGGACGGTTGGGATTTTTCAGACCGACGCGAGCGCGACGAATGGCACGAGACACCGCTTTTACTGCGTCCTCTTGACCGATGAGACGCTGATGTAGGGTATCTTCCATGTGCAGCAGTTTCTCGGATTCGGTTTCGGTCAGTTTATTAACGGGAACCCCAGTCCAAGAAGCGACGATGTGAGCGATTTCCTCCGCATCCACAAAGGGTTCGTCGTTGCCATCTTCGCCTTTTTTGGTAGATGCGAGATTCCGGATCTGGGTTTTGATTTCCATTTCCCGATCGCGCAATTCTCCGGCTTTCTCGAAGTCTTGACCGCGCACCGCGTCATCTTTTTGTTTGAGAATTTGCCGCAGTTCTTTGTCTAATTCCTTGGCTGCCGGTGGCAATTGGGAATTAATCAAGCGCACTCTCGAACCAGCTTCATCGATTAAATCGATCGCCTTGTCCGGTAAGAAGCGATCGCTAATGTAGCGATCAGACAATTTCGCCGCCGCTTCTAGCGCTTCGTCTAAGATTTTTAATTTATGGTGCTGTTCGTAGCGTTCCCGGAGACCGTAGAGAATTTCGATCGTTTCTTCTACGGAGGGTTCACCGACCATAACCGGTTGAAAACGTCTTTCTAGAGCCGCATCCCGTTCGATGTGTTTGCGATACTCATCCAAGGTCGTCGCCCCGATACATTGCAGTTCTCCCCGGGCCAAAGCTGGTTTGAGAATATTGGCCGCATCGATCGCTCCTTCGGCTGCCCCAGCACCGATGAGAGTATGAACTTCATCGATCACAAGGATGACGTTACCCGCTTGGCGAATTTCGTCCATGATTTTTTTGAGGCGTTCCTCAAATTCGCCGCGATATTTGGTTCCCGCCACTAACAAGCCGATATCGAGGGTGACAACCCGTTTTTCTTCGAGAATGTCGGGAATATCCTTGTTAGCGATGCGTTGGGCCAATCCTTCTGCGATCGCTGTTTTACCTACCCCCGGTTCCCCGATTAGGACTGGGTTATTTTTGGTACGACGACCGAGAATTTGGATAACGCGCTCGATTTCCTTTTGTCGGCCGACCACGGGATCAAGTTTACCCTCGCTGGCCATTTGGGTGAGATTGGAACCAAATTCGTCAAGAGTGGGGGTTTTAGTGCGACCTTGGGAAGATGAACCGGCGGCCACTTCGGCGGTTTCCCCTAACATTCTGATCACCTGGGTGCGAACTTTCGAGAGATCCACGCCGAGATTTTCCAGAACCCTAGCGGCCACACCTTCCCCTTCGCGAATTAGTCCTAAAAGGAGGTGTTCTGTGCCAATATAGTTATGGCCCAGTTGACGGGCTTCTTCGAGGGAGAGTTCTAAAACTCGTTTGGCTCTGGGGGTGAAGGGAATTTCCACGGCTACGAATCCGGAACCGCGACCGATGATTTTCTCCACCTCCACGCGCGCATCTTTGAGATTGACACCCATGGACTTGAGGACTTTGGCGGCAACTCCCGTTCCCTCTCCAATTAGTCCTAGTAAAATCTGCTCTGTTCCCACGAAGTTATGGCCAAGGCGGCGGGCTTCTTCTTGGGCGAGCATGATTACTTTAATGGCTTTTTCCGTAAATCTTTCAAACATAGCCTATCCATCACCTACACAAGCGACCCTAGATATGCTGATTTTAGCACGCCTTTTTAGTTTAGCCGTCTTTCAGTGATCAGTTATTGGGGAGCCGCCTGGAAACCTGCCGATAAGTGGTTCACCCTTGCATAATCCCCTAGGCTCGTGGTCATCCCCATCTCTCGATCGCTTGACTATTGAGCGGCCATTTTCAGACCAAAACTCGAAGTATAAGCAGATTAAATATTACTACCTATTGACAAATGAGTATTTTATGTCACGGGACGGGTTAATATACAGAAAGTTTCCGTATAATGTGTAGTTAGACTGATACGGTTTTGCGTGATGGTGTTCTGAATTTCGAGAAGGCTTTAATATCTCTTGCTCACCTCTCACAAGCGTGGATGTCATTGTATTCTTGACAGGGATGACCTTCTGGTGTAGGATGTCCTAATCGTCGGTTTATATTCTATATCTTTAAGCAAAAACATTATGAGTCTATCCGGTGCCGCTGAAGCGACTCCCAAGAGTCTCGCCAAGAAAACAGATAGAGTCAAGTACTATATCCATGAACCAGGTAAGTACCAAAGACTCAACCCGAAAAACCAGACTCCGGCTAGATTTGTCATCGGACAAAGATACAAAGTGGGTACCGGGGTAATCCTTCTCAATCAAAATGGCGACGTTCAAAAAGAGATTGTCAACGCTAAGTGGAGCTATAAACGCTTCCTCAGCTACTTGTTGGAGGAGTTTAGCGGAGAAGAACTGTTAGCTTTTCAGTGGGTTCCGCAAAGGGTATCAAATTCTTTCAAACTTTCAAAAATCAATTGTGGTCAACCCTGTGTTTCTAGCGGAGGTTGCGTCAAGCCTGGCTGTATTTGTGATGAAACCAAAGGAGTTTGTATCTAAAAAGTTTTAAGAGACCAAGCGATCTGAATTCTTCCCATGGGTCGTTTTAAAAGTTAGGAGAGACCTTATGACACGTAAGACCAACCCGACTCTAATCTTTATTTCTGTTCCTATCTTTGTCTTCGCTGCTCTTTTGTACTTTGGTCCACCATCAGGAACGGACACTAAAGTATGGGTTCTGTCGTCGCTGGCGGCTGTTTCATCTGTAACTGCGGCTGTCTCATCTCTATGGAATACGCTTTCAAGTAGTCGAAACGCAGCACAACTTGAAGAACTTAAACAACAATTGGCTGTTAAGCTTCCCGCTCTCAAGGAGTCAAAGTCTGCCGCTCTCAAGTACTATAGGGTTCTTGCAAATCTTGAGACTAAAAATTGGGTTGATGAAGACTACAAAAAAGCAGAGGGTCTAATGTCTGATGCCGAATCCAGTGTATACCTGTTGTCGGAGGAATACCAAAATGCTTGGTATGACTACTGGCAGGAAGCTAGAAATATCTGCTTTGAGGTAAAAGATCAAAGTAAGGATATTGCAAAGCAGTACTGGGTTCAAACCGGAGCCAAAAGTCTTGCCAAAAAGCTAGAAAAAATTAACAGTCTAGCTATGCAGTACTAGCTATTGAACATAACCTTGTAACATTGTGATCGCAATCTTGTAGGGTGCGTTCCCTAATGCAAGTCCTACCGATCCAGCGATCGATTTTGGGGAACGCACCATGCACATTGATTGAAGCTGTGAGTCTAAGTGCGATGCAGCCTTTGTGGTCCCAGTTGGGGAATGTTAGCGAAGATTGCCAATGTTTAGGTTAAAATAGAGGGGCAAAAGTTGCAACGGGGTCAGGACAATGACAGTTAATCAACTCCGCTACAGCAAAGAAGAATTCGCCCGACGTGGTAATGAGATTTATCAATCTCAGGTGCGCCACCAAGTCGAGGAAGGCAATCATGGGAAGATTGTAGCCATAGATATCGAAACAGGTGCTTTTGAAGTAGCAAAAGACAGCCTCACAGCTTCCGATCAACTTTTAGCCCGATTGACCGATGCTCAAATTTGGTTCGTAAGAATCGGACATCGAGCAGTTCATCGAGTCGGTTTAATTGGGGCAAATTTGTTTCAATGATTATAGGTAACGTCAATGCTAATCGTGAGGCAATTATTCAGATTGCAGTTCTAGGGGATTATAAAAATATCAAAAGTGTAAAAGCAGTTATTGATACAGGTTACACAGGTGATTTAATGCTATCAAGAGCAATCATCAATGAGTTAGGGCTAACTCTTCGAGGTTTACAAGATGCCATTCTCGGTGATGGCAGTCTCACAATGTTTGAAATGTATGGTGGCTCAGTAATTTGGGATGGACAAATCCGAAGAGCGGAAATTAATGCGTCAGAGACAGAGTTGTTGATTGGTATGGGGTTATTGGAAGAATACAAATTAGAAATTGAAGGAAGAGTGGGCGGTATAGTTAAAATTAGTGCTTTATAATAAATTACCGTCTAACAAATCACTGCACCCGACCTAATGGTAGAGTATCTGTAATTATCCAAGGTTATTGGCGGCGGATGAGTTCAAGCGTTAGCTGGATTTCATCAATGATCGGCGATCGCAAATTGGTCGCAAATTAGAGGATAGTCCCAGTTTAGGCAGTTATCCCGCGCAAATTTTGGATAAGGAATATACCAGAGCGCGTCGAGAAGCCGCCAAACAAACAGGTTTAATCCTCAGCATTTTTCCAGAGTTTTGTCCCTATACTATCGCGCAGGTGATCGAAGATTGGTGGCCCCAGTGATAGCCTTGATTAAAGGTTAAATAATCCTAAATCCGGTTATTAAAGACTGATTATTTATTCTCCCTTTTTGCATGAGTGCATGAGCAGAAAACGGGTTTCTCGGAGAAACCCGTTTTCTGTGCGTTACTCAACCGATTTAGTATTATGTGACAGTTGAGGGTGCGGAATGTGGGATTGATCGCCCATTTTCAGACCAAAACTCGAAGTATAAGTAGATTAAATATTACTACCTATTGACAAATTAGTATATATGTTGTGAGACGGGGTGATATACAGAAAGTTGACCCCTATCGTTACTCTGGAGACTGTTATGCAGAAAGTTGACCTATAATATGTAGTTAGGCACAATAAAATAAGCTATTTAAATATGTTCGTTAAATAAGTACATGAATATTAATATATCCATCATCGACCAACGCTTAGTATCAGTTAGCAAAGACATTCGTCAAAAAGCTTCTGAAGAACTACGAATCACAGATGAAGGCCGGCTTAAGTCTTTGGCTTTTGTATATCTGTGCGTTAAAACCATTTTAGATTTAGATGGAGATGATGTTTTTGATTGCTTAACAGAAGGAGGTGGTGACTTTGGAGTAGATGCTATACATATCTCAGAAGAATATGACGGTGAATTTACAGTTACTTTATTTCAGGCAAAATATAAGAACAACCTAGAAGGAAACTCTAACTTTCCTGAAGAAGGTATAAAAAGTTTAATAAATGCAATTAATTACTTATTTAATCCAGCAGCCAAACTAGAACATATTAATCAACGACTGCTTGTGAAAGTGGAAGAAGCTCGTAGCCTAATCCGGGATGGCTATATTCCCCAAGTTCGGACAATAGCTTGCAACAATGGCCTGAAATGGAATTCATCTGCTCAAGAGGCTATTGAACGTACTGAGTTTGGAGATCAGGTGACATGGGAATATGTTAATCACGAGCGTTTAGTCAAAATTCTGCAAGCTTCTAAACCCGTAAAAGATACTTTGCAGCTAAGTGGCAAAGCTATTGTGGAAGATATGGAGTTTAGCCGAGTACTGTTGGGTAGAATTTCGGTGACAGAAATTGCCACACTTATAGAGCGACATGGAGAACGTTTATTAGAGCGCAATATTCGTCGCTACTTGGGTTTACAAGGAAATCGAGTAAATGAGGGTATCCGTCATACTTTAACTAGCGATGAAAAAAACAATTTTTACTTTTATAATAACGGGGTCACGTTGATTTGTGATAGTTTCTCATACAACGCATTGCAAGATGGCGATTACAAAGTGCGTGTTGAGAATTTACAAATCATTAACGGTGGTCAAACCTGTATGACCATATTTAAAACCTTGCGAGAACCCGATTTAATTCATCAAAATGCCCAAGCTTTTGTTCTTTTAAGACTCTATCAATTGCCTCGTGAAAATGAAGGTTTAGTTCAAAGAATTACCTACGCAACCAATAGCCAAAATCCAGTAGATCTCAAAGATTTACGTGCTAATGATGAGCGCCAGAAAATATTGGAAAAGGATATTGAGCAATTAGGATTTAACTACAGGACTAAACGTTCCAATACTCCTACTCGCTCTGCTGATATTACTTCAGGAGTAGCTGCTGAGGCAGTATTATCCGTTTGGCGAAGAAAACCTCATCAAGCAAAGTTTTTCTCTCGTGAACATTTTGGGAAACTGTATGATACAATCTTTACTGACCAATTAAATGGAGCGCAAATCGTAATAGCTGTTCAGCTTTACAGAATTGCAGAAAACCGCCGCAAAAGACCTGAGTTTACTGACCCAGATTTTGTCCGCTATGCTTCCTGCTTTATTGCAATGCAGATGGGACAAAAACTTTTGGCTGATATGAAAGTTCAGATGAAAGATATTAGTCATCAAAATTTTCAATCGGCCCAAATGCTTATTGATCAAAATGGGGAGAGTTACTTTAATGCTTCATTACAGGATATTAAACAGGCACTTCAGGATCTTTATGGAGAACAAGAGATTTCCTTGCAGCAGCTATCTGCAACATTTCGACGTGGTGATTTAATAAGTAGACTTCAATGAATCAAATCGGTTCAATAATTCGACTTCTTTTCTTGCAAACTCGCTTAACCTAACTTCACCGTTAGCTGAAATATTGGTGAATTTTCAAAGTTGCCTGTTGCTGTGTGAATTCACAGATTAATATAGTGCGATGTCAAAGGCACTGCGTAGCAGAGCGCAATCTTGTAGGGTGCGTTCCCTAAGGCAAGTCCTACCGCTCCACCAATAGATTTTTGGGGAACGCACCAACGCACATTAGTCACCCCGCAAACGGTCGATTAAATACTTTTAAACTTAACCCTCATTTATAATCGAATGTGTGATAATATGGCAAATTGTAGCGTTTTCCAATCTCATGAGGTACACCAAAATCTTAACTCCTGACTCCTCAAAACCTAAGATTCTGTACCTCACAACTATGGAAAATGCTATATATCATCCTTGATAAACAAAATTAAAACAAACATTATTTAATAACAACAAAGAGGATAGAATTTGAATTTTGAGAACTTAATTTTTTCTAGTCACGCGATACGCCAGATGTTTTTCATGCGTATTAACGATCGAGAAGTTAGACAGGCGATCGCCTATGGGGAAATTATCGAGGAAAATCTAGAGAACACACCGTTCCCTAGTTATCTAATTTTAGATTTTGTGGGTGGTAGAGCGCTTCATGTGTACGAAAAGTTTTATTCGTGAGTGCCACCCCTAGAACAAGGTACAATGTTCTTTTAGAGAAACAATCCCCACTGCCACCACCGAGCGTTAAAACCAGCAGAAAAGGGAATTCCAGAGGGACTATACCTCAGATCGCCCCGCAGCCGGAATTCCTTTAGAAGAACCTCTAGCCCCTCACTGAATCGCCTGTTTTAAACTACGGCAAAGTTCCTCGAGGGATTTTAACCCATCGCTGGGGGAATTATCGGCCAGACGTTTAACCATGGCACTGCCGACAATTACCGCATCAGCACCCCAGTTTTTCACCTGTAGCGCCTGTGTAGGGTCAGAAATGCCAAATCCTACCCCCACGGGTTTATCGGTGACAGAACGGATAGAATCGAGCAATTCCTCCACTCTGGTGGCTACTTGGTTCCGCATTCCCGTCACTCCCGTGACACTAACCAAATAAATAAAACCTTGGGATTGCCTGGCGATCGCCTGTATTCGTTCCGGGGGACTGGTAGGCGCTACCAATAAAATCACTTCAATTCCCTTAGCGGCAGCCGGTTGCAGCAGACTTTCCGCTTCCTCTAGGGGTAAATCGGGAACCACCAAACCACTCACCCCGGCTGCTTTAATTTGGTCTAAAAAGACATCTATCCCGCGATGATAGATGGGATTATAGTAAGTAAAGAGAATAATCGGAGCTTTCACCTCTCCTTGGGCATTTTTGACGATTTCTAGCACATTTTCCAACTTGACACCCCGATTTAAAGCGCGAGTGGCCGCCGCTTGAATAACCGGACCATCCGCAAGAGGATCGGAATAGGGAACCCCCAACTCGATCAGATCAGCGCCTGCTCGGTCTAAAATGCGTAAAGCTTGGGCAGTGGTAGATAAATCGGGATCACCGGCAGTAATAAAGGGAATTAAGGCACAATTCCCCTGGGAACGGAGAGAACGAAAACACTCGGAAACAGCAGTCATCGAAAATTACTGAAGACATAAAGCATCGTCTATTATCTCATGGCGGGGAATAGCTCACCGCCGGTCGTTGTAAGCTCAGGTAAAGAATTTTTCAAGTAATACTCAAGAAATATTGACAAAATGGCGATCGAGGGTAAAATAGGCTCAGTCTAGTAGTTTTGAGAAAATTTCTTAGATAATACGGGTTTTTATTCTGCTTTTTCTAGTACACAATAGGACTACTACCCGATCGAGTTTCGTATAACCAAATACCATATATCTATGTTTTCCATTTACATTCTCACCCATAATGAAGAAATTGATATTGCCGCTTGTGTGGAATCAGCACTTCTATCCGATGATGTGATTGTGGTTGACTCCTACAGTAGCGATCGCACAGTAGAGATTGCTTCTCGTTATCCAGTGCGCGTGATTCAGCATCAATTCGAGAGTCATGGTAAACAAAGAACTTGGATGTTAGAAAATATCGAGACTAAATACGATTGGGTTTATATTCTCGAAGCAGACGAAAGGATAACACCCCAACTCTACACAGAATGTCTGCGTGCCACACAACAAGAGGAATTTACTGGTTTTTATGTGGCCGAAAGAGTTATGTTTATGGGAACTTGGATCCGTCGCAGCACCCAGTATCCTCGTTATCAAATGCGTCTATTTAGAAAAGATCAAGTCTGGTTTAGCGATTATGGTCACACGGAAAGGGAAGAATGTCGAGGAAAAACCTCTTTTTTAGAAGAAACTTATCCCCACTACACCTGTAGTAAAGGTTTAAGTCGTTGGATTGAAAAACATAATCGTTATTCTACCGATGAAGCAGCAGAAACCCTACATCAGTTGGCTAACGGTGGTGTTAGTTGGAAGAATTTATTTTTTGGTGAAACCGAAGTAGATAGACGGAGAGCTTTAAAAGATTTATCCCTACGATTGCCTTTTCGTCCCTTACTTCGTTGGTTTTATATGTATTTTATCCTAGCAGGAATTCTCGATGGTAAAGCTGGTTTTGCTTGGTGTACTCTGCAAGCTTTTTATGAGTATTTGATCCTATTAAAAGTAGCAGAAATGAAACAGGGTTTACCCACTCCCCCAGAACTGAGAAATCTTTCTCATCCTCCACAAAATGGTAACAATAGTAATTCCCATAGGCCTGATTTTGTCTCCCTAAAAGGAAAAGCAGACTAACATTTAACCATTAAGTAAGTAGTCGTGCAAAATAAATTTCCTAGTGAAGAAAGGCAAAAGGCAAGAGGGGGGTTAGATATGTGTAATTAATTTTGCTTAGGTACTTAATAGAAAAATTAAAATAAGCTAGACAGGAACATTTGTCTTGATTGCAATGAAAGCAAGTCGTATCTTGGTCATATCCCTAATAGAGTTCTGTTTCACCCGAATATTAGCCTCGATCGCTATCATAGCAGCCCTCTAGCAACAGGGAATTCGGCTCTTCTAGGCTCTGTGTGATAAGTTTAACTTACAATATGATCGCTCAGTCTTTGTGTCCTTTGTGTCTTTGTGGTTCGTTCCACCCCCCCCGCTAGGAAGAATGTATCTTATAATACATTTTACCCACCAAACCCAAGAGAGCCGGAATTCCCTAGAGTCAAAAATCACCACTTAGGGGTATATTCACTGCCTCTATTGCTCGGATTTTTTTGGCCATTGCTGACGGCGATAACTGCTATACTGCCCATGAACATTGACTAGATAGGGAACCAGATAAGTCAGTAATGCCGCCAGCCAGCGATCGCTTGTCATGCTCCCAGACACTATAGCATAACCGTGGTTAATTATCAATAAAATTGTCCCCACCACTAGAGCCACTTTTATCCCGGTGGGGGCAAATTGGGGGGACAATAAAGCATGAAAATAGCCGATAACTCCTTTCATTGTCTATAAATCGCATTCTATCAGACGAGTAAAGCAGAAAGTCACCATTTTTAACCCGTAGGGAGACTTCCACCAGAGAGCGGGAAAACAACCTTGAGGAGCTGCTAGACTAAAATCCCAGTGATCATAATCATCGATACGCCACTCGTCTTTGTTGCGCCATCCTACCAATTCCCCAAATTTTCTAATCGTTTCCGCATCTTGGGTACGCAGGGTGTTAATGTCACCTCCGGCGGCAAAATATAACTTCACCTGATTGCTAAAACCAAAATGATCGCCGCTATAATTTTTCCAAAGGCGATCGAGTACCCGAATCACATTAACGGGAAACCGCATCATATCCTCTGGGGTTAAAGTATCGCGGGTTCTGCCAGCAGCTTCGAGGATAACTCGGAGAGTTTCTGCGTCTGCCTCCTTAAAGTTCCCCTCAGCTAGGAATTGCTGTAATTTACCATAGCGCTCGATGTCCGGTACTAACATCTGCCGCGCTTCGATGAGGGCAACCCGTTTGGTTAAAGATTGCAATTGAGCTAAAATATCCTGAAGTTGGGCGTTAATATCTGACATAAATGTAAAGGGGGTTTGTTGACTGCAAAAATTACCGATTTATCGGCAGAATAATTATTGATTTACCGCTTCTAATCGTGACTTGACAAAACGGTTCATCCATGATTCTAGATAGATACGATTGGCTTTTTGTTCTTTTAAATCTGTAGTAGTTAAAGGATAGGGTGCTAATCCTTGAATGGCTGCCGTTGTCACACAAAACATCGACTTTTGAAAAGTTTCGCAAATCTGGACTAATAAATCTTCCTCTTGACGAAAACTCTTTTTATAAATGTCGTGCAGATAATCTGGTAAAAAGTGACGCATATCCTGCATTAATAGTGTGGGGGGAATCCCTGCACCTCCGATGGGTAAAGGATCCGCATACAAAGCACCATAGGCAAACATTCCTTGATCGTAGGGAATTTGATAGGCTTGGGCATTATAGGAAATTGTACCGGGAAAAGGTGTTCCGCGAAAGAAAACCGCCTCAACGTAGGGGATTGCTGTATCTGCAAGAAAGGTTAATCCTGCCGATTTGGGGATCAGATCATAGGTTTGTCCTTTGATTTTTACTTGATAGACAATTGCTTGACTAGCATTATCGACTAAATTTTTCTTAATGTGTGCCACCACTTCGGGAATACTGGTAATTTTTCTGGCATCGTAGAGATCGGATAAACTTAAAAAAGTATCGGCCATAATTCGCCAAAATTGACCTAAACCGCTATAGTAGGCCATCATCCGCATTTGTTCTGGCAAAAATTCAGGAAAGACTTTATTTAAACTTAAAACTAGGGGATTATTTCTAAATTTGGCTTGAATAACTTTGGCTGTCACTTCCTGAAAAGCAGCACTATCTACATAACTATCTAAACCACCCCCACCATGCCAAAACATGGCTTTCATACAATATTCAGCATACTCAAAATTAATGCGATCGTGCCACCAATGTTGTAGTAATTTTTGCCAAGATACTTGACCATTAAAATATTTAAAGAAGGGGAAAAAAACCAAAAACTGATTTTCCGCAATATAAATTAAATTTTTGGAATAAGCATCTAACACCACTCCGTAACTTTTCAGGATACCCACTACCTCGAGCAAATTCTGGGGAGTATCTTTTAACAATGCTTCCCCAGCCGTGAGACGATCAATATAGGATGCTAGGGGGTGAGAGAAGGACTTGACGGGGATAGTGACCATGCTAGAAGCTTGATAAAATAACTTTCCTTATCTATTTTAACGCATAAAAGCACAACCAATTAGCGGCGGTGGCACGGCGAGTCATCCGGGGATTGAAATCGCCAATTTTATAACCAGTAAAACCCAATTTATCTTTTAATAATTGTTTATTTTCTGGCAAGATTGATCGAGTTAATTTTACTGTTGGGGGACGATTGGCAATAAAATCTGGAGGTTGAGGATATTCACGTCGCCAATCTTCCCCCACTTGACTATTATCCCATTTTCCCTGACTTTCATCGTAATTATAACCTAAACTTTGCCAAACCAATTTATTAACGGTTTCGTCGTCAATTTCATCGTTAATAATCGCCCAAATTGTCTCTATATTTAATTCTGGTAGTTCCATAGATCAAGTAAATCGGAGATGGGAATTATAAATTATCAATTATGAATTATTACTGAATAATGACTCCTGCCTCCTGACTTGAAAATGATAACGCGACTAAAAAGCGTTATGAACGAGTTGGCCTGTGTCTTCAAGGATAACAGCCAGATTCCCCCGTATTTTAGACCAATTTAAGAAACAAACGCAACAGGCTCAAGATTAACTTGATAACCAAGCTTCTCTAAAGGTTTAACCAGACGTTTTTTCACACTTTCTGGTCGTTATTGGTCAAAATAATCAGCCACTAAATCGCAGTAAGGTTGTTGACGAGAGATAAGACTCATTGTTTGCTAAATTTTTTATGGGAAGGGTTTTAAAGTTGCTGCAACCTTTATCCTAATATGCTTTTTAGCCAGTAAGGTAAGCAGAATAGTGCCGAGAGTGCGATCGCCAATTGGCTCGCTCAAACCCTAATCATACTACATCCGTTGAGTACAGGCGAGTTATGAGGAGAGGCAAAAGGCAAAGGGGAGAATAAATAATCAGTTTTTAATAACTGGATTTAGTATGACCAGTTTAAAGCCACAACTGGTTAGAAACTTCTGGGTTAAACAGTTTCAGTGGTTTTGACTATCCCAGACGGGGAGCAGTTTTTCCCATAATTGAATTTTTTTGGCACTTTTTTAATAATCTGTTACACTTATAGCGATCAATCTTTGTCTGGGGAATTACTGATGACTGAACCTGTTAGCACCACTGACCCCGCAGTAGAAACGGCCACCGAAGCGCAACCCAGTTACGTCAAACTGGCGATGCGGAATATGGTCAAGAAAAAAGGCATCTCGTTAAAACACTTTTTTTTGACCACGGCAGCCCTATTAGCCTTTTTTGTCGGTATTTCCTATCTGACGCGTCCCTAGGGTGAAATCTGGTGAGTGAGACTTTACCCCTAGGGGTGGATTTATGCCTACAGGATAACTATTTTGATCCCGGAAATAGTCCTGTGGATGGGGAAACTTGGCACTATTGGTTAGAAACATGGTTAGGCTATCTATCGGATTATCTCCCCATTGCCGCCGGTTATGAACTAAGTTTGCGTTTAACAGACGATCGAGAAATTCAGACCTATAATTCCCAATATCGCCACAAAGATCAACCGACGGATGTTCTCGCTTTTGCCGCTCTGGAAGTCGATTTACCAGTGGATGAGGGCATTTTAGAGACAGAACCTTTATATTTGGGGGATATTATCATCTCTGTCCAGACAGCACAACAACAGGCTTTAACACAAAATCATTCTTTGGCGCGAGAATTAGCTTGGTTAACTGCCCACGCTTGTTTACATCTTTTGGGTTGGGACCATCCCGATGAAACAAGTCTGTTAGAAATGCTATCTTTACAGGAAACTTTGTTAAAAACCGTCGAAATGCCGATACATAGTTAGTTATTTTTGTCAAGCATTATTGAGGAATATGAAGACAAATTATCATCAAGCCAACCAATCTGCCAGCATACCTAATCCCTATCTCAACAATAATTTTATCCCTCGATCGGGACAGGTGAGTGAGGGCAACAATCCCAGTCAAAGAGAATACGCTTGGCAAGTCGCCTCGAATCTGTTAGTCAGTTTTCGCTACGCTTGGGCCGGAGTCCGTTATGCTTTTGTCAGTCAAAGAAATTTTCGCATTCACACCCTGATTACCCTAGTAGCGGTTAGTTGGGGCTTATTTTTGCGGGTTAATGCCATGGAAATGGCGATTGTCACCCTTACCTGCGCTCTGGTGATGGTCTTAGAATTAATCAACACTGCCCTAGAATCAGTGGTAGATCTGACGGTGGGGCAATCCTACCATGATTTAGCCAAAATAGCGAAAGATTGTGCCGCTGGTGCCGTTTTAATCGCCTCGATCGCCGCTTTACTCGTAGCGGCTTTTATTTTTATTCCCCATTTATTAGCTTAAGCGGGAGACTTTTTTCAGTGTTGCCAAAGGCACGGCGTAGCCGTCCAGTAAACGGTAAACTGAAAACTCAAATCTGATCACTGATCATCTGTACTGATTTTAAAACGCTTAGGGAAAAATTAAGTACGAATGCTCTGAATTCCTCTCCTTGCTGCCAACTCCAGCACTCCGGTGCAGTCTTAACCAGTAATATTAGATAGGGTTTGCGGCAAAAAGTAGGGGCGAAGCATTCGGATAGAAAATCTCCGGTTTCAGCGATAGGTTATTGCCCGAATGCTTCGCCCCTACAGGACACGGGCCGATGAAGATGCAAGGTTTTGAACCACGATTCTCTCAAAATCTTGCACCTGTTTCGCAAGAAAAGCCCCAAAACCCTTACCTTACCTACATTTCACATTTATTCAGCAAACTCTAGATAGTCAACAGCTTAACTGATAACTGATAACTGATAACTGATCACTGATCACTGATTTGACATAAGGGGACTCGACAGCTTTTAGCCGATGAATTTAACTTTTCTTAACCTAAGCCTAAACTGGCGAGGGGAGAGGGTTTAGCTATATATAAAAAATTGTAATCGTCGATACAGCAAAAAATCTCTTTTGTCCCCCTATCGGTTAGACTATAGTTAGTGATAAGACTTCTTTTGTAGATCTTGCAGGAAATCTCCCATGAGTGCCATAACTTTCTCCACCGCTCCCACCGCTTACTCTATCAGGATGATTAAGGACGAAGTCCGTCAGATGGTAGAACAGGGGGTAGTGAGCAGACACCAACCGATCTACACCCTCTGTCAGTTCATTCCCCCTCGGGAGTGGGTTTGTGTTGAATGTGAACTAGAACGATGCGACTACCTTCTCAGAGATCAAATTGGTGACTTAATCGCCTCGGAATCTTGGGATAATGATTAAACTCTCCCGTTTGCCGATCCGGGGAAAAATCGAACTGATCAGAAATTTATCAGCCTTGTCCACTCTATATAACTATTATAATTCAGCCCCGGTTAATTCTGGGGCTGAAACTATGGGGACAGGAAAGGGATAATTGTTAAGAAAAAAGAATTTTTGGCAAGATTTAGCCAAGTTAGTTGAAAAGTTACCCATTGTCAAGGGACGCTATCTCTAACATCCCCAAATTTTCCCTAACTTAAAATCAGTAGTTGGCGCTGTTGTAAAGAACGCACACCAGTTAATCCTAAACCAACTTGAGCGTCGATTGCTCCCACGCTTAAACGACCATCGCAAGCTTGTAGAAAAGCAAATTCTCTCTCCGAGAGATTAACCGGCCGATAGTCGTAATCTAGAACACTTGCACTAGGCCAACCATAAAGACAGGGATGAACTTCGGCCACTGCATTCTCTAGGACTTGATCCCGGGACCAATCGGCAGTCAAAATCGGTGGTTTAGCGAGGAAAAATTCATAGTGGGTGATTTCCGGGTCTAATAATTCCGTCAAGCGATAACGTTCCCTTTCCCCTAAATTTTGCGCTCTAGCCATCAATTCGGGGGATTTACCCAATAAACGCTCTAATTGCCAGTAGGAAGGGTTAGAAAAGCCAATAAAGGCTAATCCTGATGCGTCAATCAGTTGAAAGAGGGTATCGATATTATAGTCCACTTCCTGGGGGTGAACGTACATATCAGCGAAGGACTCATCGCGATGATTTTCCATTGACCAACGCTCTTTTTCCCGTTTCAAAATGCGATTATTTTCTGGTAGAGAGGCAAAAATCTCTCGGCCGACAGCGACCCCATCTTTATAATCCCCGCGTCGGTCTCCCTGCAAAAGTGCGATCGCAGATTGCATTAACTGGATTTCCCAGCGTCCCAATTGTGCATAGACGAAAATATGCAGCAGACCACCGGGGGCCAGTTTTTGTGCGAGGGATTGAATCCCTTTAATCGGGTCCGGGAGATGGTGCAGCACCCCGACGCAGTTAATTAAATCAAATTCTCCGGGGAGATTAGTGGCCGATTCAAGGGGTAAATGGTGAAAATCGAGAGAACCTCGGTGCTTTGCTGCGACTCCCGAACGATTACAGCGTTCTTTGGCAATTTCTAGGGCTTTTTCACTGATATCTATAGCGACTACATGAGCGAAAGGGTTGAGCGCGAGCAGATATTCGGTTCCCGCACCGGTACCACAACCCGCATCAAGAATCCGGATATCCTCTCGTTCGGGTTTACGATGAGAACAAAAGTTATAGGCAGCAATCCAATTCCAGCGCCAATTGTAACCCGGAGGAGGTTCGTCTAGGAGCGGTTCGGGGGGGAAAGGATAGGTATTGTAGAGACGTTGTACAGCAGTACGAATAGTAGCGTCGTCGGACATGAAAATTGGCGGAGTTTAGGATAACACTCGATCGATTGTCTCACAGAGGGCAGCGATCGGGAAAGTCGGCTGGGGTTTTTTTGAGTTAGTTGGGAGTAAATTATAAATAATCATTATGAATATCCGGTTCTGTGCCAAAACTAGATATTATTTTTTCTATTCCTTGTCCTACTGTCTCTTAACCCTATCTAAGTTTTACTGGGCAATTATTGGAGAGTGATTCTCTAACAATTATCTCAACTATAAGCAAATCTTGCCGATACAAAAATCCATGAGAATTAAGTCTATAAAGCTTATTAATTATCGAGGTGTAGTTAATTTAACCATCGACTTTCATCGGCAACTCAACGTATTTATATGAGTTAATGGTGCGGGAAAATCTACCATTTTAGATAGTTTGTCTATTATGCTTTCTTGGTTAGTTAATCGCCTAAAAAATACTAATGCCAGTGGACGAAAGATTAGCGAAACCGAGATTAATAATGGTCAGGGGACGGCTATAATTGAAATCACTGGCGTGACGGAAGATAGTCAAGAGATTACTTGGAAAATAGTAAAAACTAGGACTGGATATATCCACGCTGGGGAACGGAGTAATTTTAGCCAATTAAATGAATACAGTCAAGAAATACAACGACAAATTACTGATCATCAAGGACAAATTAACTTACCTTTATTTGTTTATTATTCTGTTAATCGAGCAGTGCTGGATATATCCTTAAAAATTAAAACAAAACATCAATTTGATTCTCTAAGTGCCTACGAAAATGCTTTAACCAGTTGATCAGATTTTCGCACTTTTTTCAATGGTTTTGCGAACGTGAAGATTTAGAAAATGAAAATAGAAAATATCAGTTAGTATGAGCTTGCGCTAAAACCGTCGGTACGTTGATTAGGGAAATTCCCACTGTTAGCAAAGTTGCCGCTAGAACATTTTTGGAGTTAGGATGTGAAGCAATCATTAATTTTCTATTCCTCTAATTTCAAGGAAACAAAACGTTCTCTCTTGAGATTAGAAGGCTTTTACTAAGGGATTTATAACCCCAGAATAAAAACTCTTTAAGAACTGATGCTTTGTCATAATTGTTAATGTTTGTGTAAACAATTGTAAAAAAGCTGGATGCTCACGACCTAGCTCCTTTCTATTAACAATTGTCATCTAATCATCGAGCCTAATAAACAATTTCTTTCTTTTGCTTATTCCGACTCCTGAATCCCGGAACCTGACTCTTTCCTTAAGGGAATATTTCTGATTTTTGGCAGCAGTCCATTATTAATTCCCACCGCTTGATTAATATTAGTCAACCCATTAGCATCTAATTTTTCTGTTAATCCCTGTAAAATATTTGATACTAGCCAGGGTCCTCGGTATAACCAACCGGTATAAATCTGTAATAAACTCGCACCGGCGGTAATTTTTTCCCAAGCATCATCGAGAGAAAAAATACCTCCCACTCCAATTATCGGTAAATTGCCCTGGGTTTGCTGATAGATAAAACCGATCACTTCCGTGGAACGTTTCCGCAAAGGTTGCCCACTAATTCCCCCTGCTTCTTCAGTGATTGGTTTACCGGTTTCGGGCAGAATTGTAGTTTTTAATCCCGTGCGTTTAGTGGTGGTATTAGTGGCGACAATTCCAGCTAATTGGTAGGAGAAAGCTAACTCAATAATTGTTCTGATATCCTCCCATTCTAAATCGGGAGAAATTTTCACTAATAGGGGTTTTCTGCCTTGATTTTCTGTTTGTAAAATGTCGAGGATTTTATCGAGTTGTTCCCCACTTTGCAGGGAACGCAAACCGGGAGTATTGGGAGAACTAACATTAACGACAAAATAATCAGCATGGGGGAATAAATAGCGAAAACTGCCTAAATAGTCCTCTGGAGCCTTTTCTAGGGGCGTATTTTTCGATTTACAGAGGTTAATACCGATGGGAATCTGTCGGGGTTGTCGTTGCCAAGATTGCTGAAGAGTTGCCGCTAGAACTGGCGCTCCGAGGTTATTTGCCCCCATACGGTTTAATCCCGCCAAATCTTCTGGTAAACGAAATAATCTCGGTTTTGGGTTGCCCGGTTGCCCTTCTAGGGTGACAGCACCCACCTCGGCAAAACCAAAGCCGAAATTATGCCAAAGTCCAGCCCCTAAACCGTCTTTATCGAATCCTGCCGCTAATCCGACGGGATTGGAGAAATTTAACCCCCAGAGGCTTTGAGATAGGCGAGAATCGCTAAAAATGAGGGATTCTGATAATTGGGAGATTAACCATTGTCCCCAAAATTCCCCCCGCGAGCGATCGATTTTTTGCAGAGTATTTAATAATTGTTTTTGGGTTCCTTCTAAATTACCCCGAATAGCCCTGAAAGCTAGGGGATAAAAGGGTTTAATTGTATCAATTATATTTATCATAATAAATTGGGACTAAGATGTAGGGTGAGTCAGGCAAGAACAAGTGATATTTTTGACAAAAAAACTTAGATTTGACGCAAACTACTTAGCATAATTTTTATAAATCTTGGCGAGGATTAAAAGTTTCGATCGCCCGTATTTTTTGATAAAGTTCTAATTCTTCAGGGCTAGGATCGGGAGGATTAACTAAGAGAATTTCTACTAATTGATCGCCCCTTTCTCCTTGGGAAGTGGGATAACCTTTATTAGCTAAACGCAATCTTTGACCGCTTTTAACTCCCTTAGGAATCATCATTTTAACTAAACCGTCAATGGTAGGAATTTCCACAAAACCGCCCACAATTGCCTCGCTAGGAGTAATCGGTACTTTACAGACAATATCAGAACCTTGAATCCTAAAAAAAGGATGCCTAGCGATAGTTATTTTTAAATATAAATCACCCCCTTCAATACCCTGACCTTTGAGACGAATTTTCTGCCCATCGATCATGGCTGCTGGCATATCAACCTCTATTGATCTACCATCTTCTAGACGAATTCTCTGTCTGCCACCTTGATAAGCTTTCTCTAAAGGTAAAGTTAATTTTGCCTCCACATCTCGACGAGTTAAACGGTTATAGGAAGCAATTTTAGCACGCTTAGTATTAAGGTTATTAAAATCTTTAAACTTCCATAAATCCTGTTCTTTACGAGAGATTTTTCCATTACCGTTACCATTCACTTTGTCCCCCGAACGCATACCACGGCGCTTATTTCTCATCAAGGAATGATTATACTCAACCCGTTTTTCTTCATCGGAGAGAACATCGTAAGCTTCATTAATATCTTTAAACTTTTCTTCGGCAGATTTATCCCCCTGATTAACATCAGGATGATATTGGCGCGCTAATCGTCGAAAAGCCTTTTTTATCTCGTCACTGGTAGCCGTGAGAGATACTCCTAAAACATCATAATAATTAACTAATTGTGGCATATGTTCAGTTATCAGTTATCAGTTATCAGTTATCAGTTATCAGTTATCAGTTATCAGTTATTAGTTATCAGTTATTAGTTATCAGATTTGAGTTTTAAGTGAGCAGTATTAAATAGTAGTTTCCCACTGTCTTTTCACTGTTTACTGATTATTGATTACTGATTACTGATCACTGATTAAAACCAATCATCATCGTCATCATCCCAGTTATTTTGGGGGGGGATATTGCGGGAACGATTGCCGCTGCTGCGGTTACTTTTACTATTGTTATAACTTTTTTCCTCCGAACGGGGGGAACTTTGCCAATCGCTATCGCGGCCATTGTCGTAATTGTCCTGATTACGGGGGCGATAACTATCTTGATTAGCCGAATAATTGGGTCGATAATCACTTTGATAACCCGGTGTACTGGGACGATAATCCTGGCGATAACGATCGCGGCGCGGTTCGTAGGGAAGCTCATCTTCCTTATCCCCGGTAAAAGTCTTGCGAATAGCGCTAAAAAAGCCCTCGTCTTCCTCGTCGTATTGTAGCCGTACCTCGCGATTTAATTCATAGATAACATCCTGTAGGTCAGCTTGGGCGCGATCAATGCGACGGTCATCATTTTTCTCCAAAGCGTCGATAATTTCTGTACTCAAAGACTCAATTTGACGACGATAGGAACGGGTGAACTCATTACCGAAATCGAGAGTAACATCTTTTAAGCGCCGTTGAGCTTGATCCACCAGAGAGCGGGCGCGATTGCGTTTATCGACCTTTTCGCGACGAGTACGATCTGCTTCGGCAAATCGGGCAGCATCGCCAATCATGCGGTTAATTTCCCCTTCGCTGAGGGTAGAAGCGCCTTGAATGGTGACACTTTGCTCCCGTCCGGTCATTTTATCCCTAGCGGTGACTTGTAGAATCCCGTTAGCATCGATATCGAGGGACACCTGCACTTGGGGAATACCCCGGGGTGCGGGGGGGATACCGGTTAATTTAAAACGTCCCAGGGATTTATTATCGCCGGCCATTTCCCTTTCCCCCTGCAAAACGTGGATTTCCACCACAGTTTGATTATTTTCGGAAGTGGAAAAAAGGTCAGCTCTGCGGACGGGAATAGTGGTATTGCGGGGGATTAACTTTTTCATGACACCACCGATGGTTTCTAAACCCAAGGATAAAGGGGTCACATCGAGGAGAAGTACGTCTTTGACCTCGCCGCCCAAAATTCCCGCTTGAATAGCCGCCCCGACCGCTACAACCTCATCAGGGTTAACATTTTGATTGGGTTCCCTATCGATAAAACTCCGCACTAAATCCTTCACCACTGGCATCCGCGTGCCGCCGCCCACCAGTACCACTTCGTCTAATTGGACGGGGGACAAACCGGCATCAGAAAGGGCGCGTTTGAGAGGACGACGGAGACGACTGATTAAATCGCCGCATAACTCCTCAAATTGGGCCCGACTCAGGCGAGTTTCGATGTGTTTGGGCCCGTCTTCCGTGGCGATGATAAAGGGTAGATTAATATCGGTGACGCTGACCCCAGATAGTTCAATTTTGGCTTTTTCTGCCGCTTCTGTGAGTCTTTGTAAGGCTTGCCGGTCTTGGCGCAGCTCCACGCCTTCCTGTTCCAAAAATTGATTGGCTAACCAATCGACGATTCTTTTATCGAAATCATTACCGCCTAATTGGGTGTCGCCACTGGTGGCTTTCACCTCAAAAACGCCGTCACCCACTTCTAGGATAGAAACATCAAAAGTACCGCCTCCCAGGTCAAAAACGAGGATTTTCTTGCTTTCCTGTTCATCAAGACCGTAGGCTAGGGCAGCGGCGGTGGGTTCGTTGAGAATCCGCAGCACTTCTAACCCGGCAATTCGGCCCGCATCCCGGGTGGCTTGACGTTGGGAGTCATTAAAATAGGCGGGGACGGTGATGACGGCTCCGGTGACTTCTTCCCCTAGATAACGGCTGGCTTCTTCGGCTAATCGACGTAAAACTAGGGCGGAAATTTCTTCGGGGGCAAATTCTTTTTGCAGACGGGGACATTTAATTTTGATACTGCCCATCTCATCCCGGCGGATGGTGTAGGGGACGCGCTTCGATTCGGGGTTTAATTCCGAGTAGCGACGACCTATGTAGCGTTTGATTGCATAGTAGGTGTTTTGGGGATTAAGTACCCCCTGTCGCCGGGCCATTTGACCGACCACTAACTCCCCATCTTTATTAAAACCGACCACAGAAGGGGTGGTTCTCATGCCCTCCGAGTTGGCGATGACCACTGGCTTTCCGCCTTCCATCACGGCGACGACGGAGTTAGTTGTCCCTAGATCAATGCCTACTACTCTACCCATGCTTGTTTTTGTCTCCCCCTAGATTTCGATAACTTCGGGACTTTTAACTTTGATCGATAGTTTAAATCGCTTAATGCTTGTTGACAATATTGTATCGAATTGTGTTAGGTTCTTGCTATCGCTTAGGGGGGGTTGAGGGTGTGATTACCGAAGTGGTCTTTTAGTGATCGCTGACACTCAGGTTTGGGAGGTTTAATACTAAATCCGTTTTCAATACCGTGATTAACTCCCAATCGAACTTTAAAAATCCAGTTATGGATTGTTTCCCCCAGTTTTTAGGCTTTTTTAGCTATCAGCCCTCGGCAGTCAACCTTGAATCAGTTATCAGTTCTCATTTTTCAGATGTGAGTTTTTAGCCTACTGATTACTGATTACTGTTCAGTGAAAAAAGCTTCCATCTCCCTGCTCCCCTGCAATCTGAACCAGTAATTTAGATAGTCAACAGCTTATATCTAATTCGGGTGGAGGCTGACAGGAAATAGGGATTGTTCTGCCTGTACTGGGATGATTAAAAACGATTTGATTGGCATGGAGATAATAACCACAATCTCCCGGTACTGCATCCGGTCGCGGTAATCCCCCCAGACCATACAAGGGATCACCGATTAAAGGATAGCCAAAAAAGGCCAGATGAATGCGAATTTGATGGGGTCTGCCCGTAAAAATTCGTACTTCTAATAGGGTACTATCGGGATGTTTTTTTAAGACTTGACCATCACTGCAGGCCGATAACCCATCTGCCTTCGCACCGTAAACGTAGCCTAAAATAGGATGGGCGATTTTCCCGATCGCTTGATTAATAGTGAAATTATCTGGTATGTCGCCCTGACCCACTAAAGCTCGATATATTTTGGTAATTTTACCCTCTCGCATCTGTTGACTTAATTCAGCTCTAGTGGGCTTTGATTTCGCCATTAAGACTATGCCAGAAGTGCCGCGACCAAGACGATGAATTGGATAGGGAGTGACCTCGGGATAATGCTGATGTACCAAATGGATAAGAGTATGCTCGAGAAATCCACCCCCCGCTAACACGGGTAATCCCGAAGGTTTCGCCACCACTAACACCTCGGCATCCTCGTAAAGTACCTGAAAAAAGAGCGGTACATCCGGTTCTGTCCAAGGCGGACGCTGATAGGTCAATTGCTGCCCGATTTCTAAGACTGTATCGGGGTAAGCGGGACGACCGTTGACGAGAATTGCTGCTGATAAAATGCGATCGAGCCATTCTTCTGGACTAGAATGGGGATATTTGCCCGTATAGTAGGCTAATAAGCTTAATCCTGCCTGATTTTTGCTAATTTTATCTCGATAAATCCAACCTTGATTGGCCATTGGGGAAGTGGGGAAGTGGGGAAGTGGGGGAATTTCAACTAAAACCCTAACACCCCAACACCCCAACACCCTATCACCCTATCTCCCTATCTCCCTATCTCCCGACTCCTGACTTTTCACCCAATCTTCGGCAAAGATAAGTAAAAATTATTAATTGACTCCAAAAACTTGAGGATATTTAAATTAACATTTCGCAATATTTACAAATTCTTAAGAATTAATTGAGAAAGATTTTTATTTAATAACGATGTTACAATGGTTACAGCGATTTTACTGAATTTCATAGTGGGTTGTTCTTGGCTTTTTTAGGCAGCAATGGTTGAAACCCTTGCCACACCTACAAGGTGATCCTAATTAAGACAGGTAAATCAGTCAATTTCAGCCACAACGATGATCTTTTTTTTGTGTAGTTTTGTTGCAAAAAAAAAGTTTTTTTGACAAAAAGCACAAAGTATGTAGGAGGAGTTGTCCCAGAGTGGTGGTTGGGGAAAGGGAAGTGGGGAAGTGAGAAGTCCAGGAATAAAACTGGGACGGAATAACGGCTCTTCTCGGTTCTGTGTGATAAGTTTAACTTACAGAGGATCGATCAATCTTTGTGTCCTTTGTGTCTTTGTGGTTCCTTCCACTCGCTCGCCGGAAAGAATGTATCTTAGAATACATTTTGCCCACCAAACCTAAGAGAGCCGAATAACTTATGCTGTAACAGTTCCCCTATCCATTGTGCGTCTTTGATGCCGGTTTTTCTTCCCGGTACGGCTTTGATTTGACGGACATTGACCAACATGATTTCTAGGTTGCCTTCAAGGTTCGGTTAAAATAACTGTTGGATAACAGATCATCGCGTAAGAGTAGCCTATTTTGCCTCCTTCTAACGCCAAAATTATTTTTATTCTAACTATCGGTGTGGTGTCGGTTTCTGCATCGGCAATTTTTATCCGGTTAGCGATCGAAGCGGTAGGTAATGCTACGATCGCATTTAGTTTATTTTTAGCGACTTCCCGTCTGATCTTGGCTTCTGTTGTCCTAATTCCGAACTGGTTGACCTTATCACGCCAAAAAGTCCCTATTCAAGCCTATTATTACGCAGTGGGGGCAGGATTTTGTTTAGCTCTCCATTTTGCTACTTGGATTACTTCTCTATCCTACACCTCGATCGCCGCTTCTACCACTTTAGTCACCACTAACCCCCTTTGGGTTTCTCTGTTGGGTTGGTGGTGGTTTCGAGAAAAACCGACAAAATTAACTTTTATCGGCATTTTTGTGGCTCTAACGGGGGGATTATTTCAAGGGGTGACAAGGCGACTAAAAGGCTTGCTGGATAAGGCGCATAGCCGTTAGACCCCTAGAAAAATCGGGGTGTTTTCCTGGCTTGAGGCGGATCAAAGAAAAGGCGAGTTCCGAGTACGCGTCCATCGACTCGATCCAGAAGCTCCCATAAGTACCTATCCAAAAATCGCTATGTCTTTCCGGACCGCGTTTCGCTTCTTTGGAGCGACAAATATAATCGCGAGTTCCCGATTTCTTGAGATTTTGACCACGGGTTGTATTCAAAGAGTAAGCGATAGCGATTAATAAAATTAAGGCGAGAAAGCGAGGCTCGCTCACTTTCGTTTTTTCAAGATTATATCCTCCCGTTTTACAATCTTTGAACATCGCTTCAATCCCGAATCGAGATTTATATAACTTGAGAGTTATCTCTAAAGATTCTAGGTTGGTCAATAAATACCAAGGCTCTTTAGACCCTTTAGTTCGATAACCTCTTTTCCAATAAGTTGCTAGGTTGAACCCCTCGATCTCATGGCTTTTCGTGTGGGTCACTCCCCGAAAGAAGTTTCGCTCGCCCCGGTTCGGTTCTAACTCGGAAAGGGCTTGATAGTTTTCTCCATCTTTCAATCGCGTGTAGGTACTTTTCTTTTGACGGAAGATAAAAGCTACACCTCTGTCGTCAAGCCACTTCCCTAATTGCGCTGACTGAAATTCACGGTCTCCCATTACGACGAGCGGATAGGGTTTCAACAACCCTAAGACTGGCTTGAGGAATTTTTTCTGTTCCCCGAGAGCGCTACTTCCTTTTTTATTCAGTAACACCCAATATACGGGCAAAGCTCTCCGACCACAAATCACACTGGCGACGAATAAATTTCTCCCCTTCCAATCGGTTCTATCTATGACGACTAATAATCTTCCCGCGTGTTTCAGTTTTTTGAGCCTTCTTCTTTGCTCTCGATTTTTATTTTTTCCGCTAAATTCTAGCTTGACGATCTGTTTGATCAAAGGAAACCACAAGAGTTTCACGTTTAGTTGCGGGAGCTTAAGAAATCTCTGCAAATTCCGTCTTCTACTTTCAAAGGTTATCGGTTGCGGGAAAAGAGCGGCCAGTTTCTCTAGTTGGACTATCCGATGACTTTGTAAGAGCAGGATTAGGAGCTGTAAGGTCAAATAGCTCGCCTCGCTAAGGTTCGCCTGTAAACAAGCCTGATAGAATGAAGGTAACATTTTAAAATTTTGAGTGGTTGTCCTAACCACTCTATTTCTTTAGGGGGTCGTTTGGCTAGACCCCCCGCTCTATCTAGCTTGTAGCCCCTCTGTCACCCCTTGAAATGTTTATGTGTTAATGATGGCGATTTTTCCGCAATTAATCGGTCATACTAGCTTTAACTGGGCTTTGCGATGGGTAGCACCGACAATAGTAACCATGGTAATTTTATTAGAGCCAATCGCCGCTGGTCTGTTAGGAGTGTTCATTTTTGGTGAAATACCCCCCCAAGAAGTCATTTATGGCGGATTAATTCTGTTAATCGGCGTAGGAATTGCTATTTTAGGCGGTTAAGCTGTTACTGGCTCTAATATTACTGGTTGAATGTGATCTCGATCGCCGATTGTAACTACAGACAAAGACTAGATTAGTGTACAATGCTAAATGCGTGAGATTTTAGACAATCTGACCCACTTGAAAAATAGGGTTTTTTGGGAATTAATTCCCTGACTAAAATTAGAAATATCCGATCATTTGCTTACTCTGTAGTTGAGAACTAAAAAAGCCAGTAGTTTTCAAGAAAAACTGGGGGAGGGTTGAAAAGTGAAATCAAGAGGAAAGGGAATATCATTAAAACTGCCGTCGTCCGAGTCAGGTTTTTCGATGTTAGAAGTGATAGTTGCCATTTTAACTATTACCGCTTTCTTAACAGGAACCCTACAGTTAATGGCATTCACTGCCTTATATAAAGTTCGGGCAACAAGACAAACTCAAGCTAACTTTTGGATTCAAGAAGACTTTGAGAATGTCAAAGCTTTAGCTTCAAGTTTAGATGTTAATGACAATGATAGTAGTGTCAATGCAAGTAATCATGATCCCGATCGTTTTAGTGAAATATATCCTAATGTTTGCTCAGATATAAATCAAGGTTATGCCATTGAATTAAGGAGGCGATTACCGAATGCTGAACCTCCTGACAGTCCGGAATTTGATCCAGATGATCCCAGTAAGGATTATGCTATTCCCGCTAGTGATTTACCTGTGGAAGAAGAAACATTAGTTGCAACACGAGAAATTGTCGGTAAAAACTATTCTCTCTATCGAACTTTTAATATTACTAACCAAGCGAATCATCCCCATCGTCTCCGTATTGATTATCGAGTCGAAGCAACAGATGAAACTCCTAAAGATTACCCCAACCAAGAAGATGTTATTGCTGAAAGTTCTGTCGAGGTGGTTCCTGATGCGTCGTTTGAATGTCCATAAAAATCAGGGTTTTACCCTGTTAGAAATTTTAGTAGCTTTGGCAATTACGGGAATTCTTGCCGCCTTAACCCTGCCTAATTTATTAGCTTGGTTAAATAGCAATAGAGTCCAAGAAGCCACCGATGCTATACAATCAGCCCTACAGGATGCCCAAAAACAAGCTATCCGTCGAGGGAGAAGTTGCACGATTAATTTTACTGAAGGGACTGGCACTGGTCCGACGGTTTACCGGCAAATAACCGCCAATGAAGCGGGTTGTTTAGTGGCGACTAATACCAATGCGGGTTCCTTAAATCTGCCGCAGGAAGTATTTATGGTGGTGAATAATTTTCCAGATTTTCCCCCTGATAGCGGTAGTCCGGGGGTGCAGTTTTCCTTTCGGGGTCATGTGCCGGGGTTAACCTTTGATCCGCGGGAAGACCAAGCGATAATCGTATTATATCCCGCTGCTAATGCCGCCGCCGCGCCCTATCCCAACCAAGAAAGAAAGTGTATAGTTATCGCTTCTTTGTTAGGAATAATTAAACAAGGCACTTATACTGGCGATCCTCTATCAGATCCGCTCGATGCCAATAATTGTGAAATCCGTCTCGATGGAACTGAACCCTAATTAGGGTTTGGGGCAAAAAGTTTTTCGTGGGGTGTGGGTTTTAGAGTGTAGGGTGTGGGAAGAGTAAATAAAAATAATCTCCTGTCTCGGAGTCTCTAAGTCTCCTGCATTTGACAGGCTGTCTGTTGATTGTTCAAGAAAGTTTCCTCAGAATTGGGAGTATATGCACAAAGATACTCCTATGTCAACAGTTTTGAAAAATTTTCTTCCTCGCTTCGGTGGATTGGTTATAGTTGCACTGCTCTGCTCGCTTGTGCTGGGGGGATTGCCTCGGCCGGGAAAAGCAGATCAATCAGTACATTTATCCTACTGGTTGCGATCAGGAATTGAACAACTAGAGGTGGGTAATTATCAGCAAGCTTTGCGGGATTTCAATCAGTCGCTGGAACAGGAAAATAACTTAGCCCTAGCCTACAATAATCGCTGTTTAACTGAGATTTATTTACAGGATTATCTGCACGCTTGGCAAGATTGCACGCGCTCTTTACAACAGCAATCTGATAATTATCTAGCCTATTTTCATCGGGGTTTAGCTTTTTATCGTTTGGGAGATTATTCACAGGCGCTGACCGATTATAACCAGACTATCCAGCTAAAACCCACCTATTATCAAGCTTACTATAATCGAGGTTTAGTTCAGGCGGCCATGAAAAATTATCCCCTTGCTCTAGCGGATTTTAATCAATCCTTGCGTCAAATTACTAACGGGCAACCGGACACTTTAGCCACTATTTATAATGATCGAGGTTTATCCTATTTAGCCCTCCATAATTTTACTTCAGCCAAAGCGGATTTTAATCAGGTTCTTCGGTTAAATAAAAATAACGCCTCAGCCTACTATAATCTAGCTTGTACCGCTCACCAATTAGGTGAATACGATCGATCAATAGCCCATTTAAATCGAGCGATTGCCATTGATCCTTTTTATGCCGATGCTTATATTAGAAGGGGATTACTGCGGCATCAATTGGGTTATTATCAATCAGCTTTAGCGGATTTAAATCAAGGAGCAAATCACCTCTATCAACAGGGATTGCAGCACAATTATCAGCAAATCCTCGCCCTAATCGAGCAGATTCACCAACAGTTACTTTCCCTACCATCCCCCATTGTTTAAAAGAGTGATCAATTTACAGAGGAAAGCGCTTCATGGCTGTGACGGCAAGACGGGCATTATCTTTAAGGACTTGAGAAACCCGGGGAATTTGGGGAATTTGCCAGAGAACATCGACGGTGCGTCGTAATAATCGCACTAGATCTCCCTCATCGAGACTGGTATTTTCGCACAATTCCGGCCAGGATGTCCCTTGGGCCCAACGGGAGGCAATTCCCATCAGTTGGGTTTCTAACCAAACGGGAATAGTGATATCGTAGCGAGATTGAGCTTGATAGAGTAAACGGCGAACTTCTCGCAAACCGGGGGAATTTCCCTCTCCTTGTCGCAAAATATCGATAACTTCTGGCACAGGTGGGTAATTGCACCAAGTATCGGGGCGAGGGGGTTCCGTAATTATAGCGCTGATGGCGGCGGCTAGTTGGCTAGGAGTCAATCTCTCCAAATCTCCAGACATCATCGCTAATCCTAACCAGAGTTCATTTTCCCCGCGAATAGTGGCCGCCGCTTCTCCGAGGGGAGTGGGCAAATAACCCTCTAATGCTTGGAATTCCCGCAAAATCTCGATTAGATTCAGAAATTCTTCCCAGTAGTAGGATTTACGCGATTGTTGTTTTTGGTATTTAATCTGGGTCTTGTGTAACTTATCGCGAGCAATTTCTCGATCGTAGTATAGTTTCATCAATCGCCCCGGATTTTTGCGTTTTTGCAGGGGATGAGCGGCAATTTGACTATTGACAATTTCAATTTTTTGTGCTTGTGTTGCCAGTTCCGCCACTGGTGGGATGCCCTGCACTTGTTGGGGGATTAAATCAGCGATCGCCTGAGTATTTTCCTCACCCTTGCGCCAACCCCCTAGGGAAACAGCTTCTAGGGAAGGGGGTATCAGTTCGCCTAATTCCGCAGGAGTGAGAAAACCTCGATCGATCTCGCTAATATCGGCATAGGCGGCTAAATACCAGCGATTATCACTGCCTAAACAAACAAGAGTTCGCACTTGACCAGCGCCGTGCAGGGTATTGACGAAGATAGCGGGGACGGGGACGGGAACCTTAATATGTTTGCCCTTGAGATGGAGGATAGTTCCGACGGGAATATTCGGCAATTTTAGATGTATTTCCTGTCTTTTCTGTGCTTCTGACTGACTAGCGAGGATTTTATACAGTCTTTCTTCTTCCCGCAGTCTTTCCCGGAGCTTTTCGTAACTGAAGACCTGTTCCCGTTCGATACCGGCTAATTCCATATCCAACTTAGCTAATTCGGTGGTTAAGACGGTAATTTGTTGTCGTTCAGGGCTTAACTTCAAACGAGCGAGATATTCGGCGAAACTACGCTCTAAGAGGTTTTTTACCTCCTCTAGACTGTGTTTTTGCAAGAGATTTAAGACCATACCGTAACTGGGCGCAAAACAGCTTTGCAGGGGTTCCGGTTGAGCGATGGCCAGAAAAGCCGCTTCTTTTGCCCCTTCAAAGGGCGTTTGTACTGTCACCACATGGCCCACCGCGTCCATTCCCCGGCGACCGGCCCGGCCAGCAATCTGGACAAATTCCGAGGGAGTCAGCATACTATGGCCATCATCGGTGCGTTTGGAGAGGGCCGAGATAACGGTGGTGCGAGCGGGCATATTAATCCCGGCCGAGAGGGTAGCGGTGGCAAAAACCACCTTAATTAAACCGGCTTCAAAGAGTTGTTCGACTAATTCTTTCCAGAGGGGTAAAATACCGGCATGGTGAACACCACAGCCCCGGGTGAGGGGTTCCACTTGGTCGGCGCGCACCAATTGGGAAGCACTGGCCAGGAATTCAAACAGTTGGTTTTTCGTCTCGGAATCGGCAGTTAAGAGGCTGAGGAGTTGATCTTCAGACTGGGGGTTATTAGCGAAAAAAGCCAGTAATTTCTGGTGTAGAGGCGGATTTTCGACGGCAAAGAAGGAAAGGGCGAGTTCTTGCAGATTGGGATTATCTTCCAGAAAGAAAATGAGTAAACGGTAGTAAATAGCTCTAGCTTCTTCTGGATTAACGAGATTGAGGTTTTTTAGCTCTCGAATCGCCTGATCGCAACCTTTGCGGCTGAAAATGACGTAAATAGCTGGGAGCATATCCTTGTCCCGCAGAGTGGTGACAATCGAGGCGATGGTGGGACAATCTTCTCGCTTTAAGCGTCGGGAGCTGCTCCGAGGGACTTTAGGACGCAGTTTCGGGTTAACTTTGCTCTGTTTTGGGTCGAGCAGCGGGAATAATCCCTCTTTATTGACGAAATAAAAACGTAGGGGGACGGGGCGAAAATCGGAGTTAATTAGCTCGCAGCTGGAGGTCTGCTTATTATCGCCGGGTTGGGGCTGTTGCCGCACCCAGTTAATCCAGTCGGTAAGTTCCCCGGGGTTGCCAATGGTGGCGGAGAGGGCGACTAATTGGATACTAGGGGGACAGTAGATAATTGATTCTTCCCAAACGGTGCCACGACCTCGATCGCTGATATAGTGACATTCATCGAGAACTAGGGTTTCCACGTTTTCTAGGGAAGTGCCTACCTCACCGATCGGGGTTTGATAGAGCATATTGCGAAAAATTTCTGTAGTCATGACTACAATTAATGCGGAGGGATTGATCACCACATCGCCGGTAATCAATCCCACTTCGGCAAACAGCAGCGGGGAATCCTCATCGCCATCGGTGGGGGTGCGACCGAATTTTTCTTGAAAATCCCGGAATTTTTGGTTAGAAAGAGCTTTCAGGGGAGTGGTGTAGAAAACTCGTTTGCCCCTTTCTAGGGCGCGATAGATGGCGTATTCTCCGATTAAGGTTTTGCCGGAACCGGTGGGAGCGCAGACCACCACTGATTTACCGGCAGCAAGGGCAGCGATCGCCGATTGCTGGAAGTCGTCGAGTTTAAAGGGAAAAATGGTTTTGAGATCCAAAGAAGTAGGGTTGAGGGACTCTTTCACGTCAAGTCTAAGAGGAGAAATTTTTTAAATTGCGGCTATTCTGGCTGGCTTTTTTTATTCTAGTCGAAAAAAGCGTACTTCTAGAAACTAGGGATAAGCTTAACCTTTGGGGGCGATGCCCAATCCCATCATACTTCATCTGTATAAGAAATGCTGTATCACTAATAATTGTATCTCTATTTTGTCCTTAACTTGATTAATTATACCTACTGATCATGATTAAATTTCGTCCTGAAGACTCTCTAGTTTTAGTAGTTGATGATGTCGGTAAAAATCTCCAATTGGCTGTGAATATTCTTGATTCTGCTGGTTATGCCACTACTTATGCTAATGGTGTTAAACAGGCAATAGAACGAGTAAAAACTGCTAATCCTGACCTAATTCTTCTTGACTTAATGATGCCAGACATGGAAGGAATAGAACTTTGTCGAAGACTCAAAAGTGATAATTTATACGCTCATATACCGATTATTTTTGTCACAGATAGTAAGAAAAAAGAAGATATTGTCAATGCTTTTAATTCTGGGGCTGTGGACTATATAAATAAACCCTTTTATAGTTGGGAACTGTTAGCCAGAGTTAAAATTCATTTAGAACTGAAAAAAACGCAAGAAGAACTAAAAAATATCAATTCTCAGCTAGAAAAGCTAGTCATCACCGATAGCCTAACTGGGGTGAATAATCGTCGAGAGATTCTCGCCTTGGGCGAGAAAGAATTGCAACGATGTCGCCGTTATCATCGTTATTTTTCGGTTTTAGTCATCGATATCGACCATTTTAAACATATTAACGATACCTTTGGGCATATACTAGGAGACAAAACTTTAATTACTGTCGCTGGGGCAATTAAAAACTGTCTGCGTCAAGTGGATAGTTTTGGGCGCTTTGGTGGCGAGGAATTTGTCGCTATTCTCCCAGAAACTAATCTCGAAGATGCTGCTACCACAGCCCAGCGCATTTGTCAAGTAATTAACCAGTTAAATATTGAAATTGATCGACAAAAAGTGCGAGTTACTGCTAGTATTGGTGTGGCAACATTTAGCCCTGAAGATAATAATCTAGAAGCGGTGATCGAGCGGGCTGATCATGCCATGTTTGCCGCTAAAAATCAAGGTAGGAATCGAGTTAGTTTAGGTAAAACAGTATGAAAAATTTGTTATTGATTCTTGGTTTTTTGCTCTTGGGTGTAGCCCCAAGTTTTAGCGCCGATCTCGATACAATTATACGCCGGGGAAAATTAATTGTCGCTGTCAAAAATAATCTCCCTCCCCTCGCTTTCCTTGATTCTCAGGGTAATCTGCAAGGATTGGAAATCGACATCGCTAAACGTCTAGCGTCAGAAATTCTCGGTTCTGACAGTGCTATTATTCTCAAACCCGTTAGTAATCAAGAACGTTTACAGGTGGTTATTGATGATCGGGTGGATTTTGCGATCGCTCGTGTGGCGATTACTCCCGCACGTCAGCGCTTAGTGGATTTTAGCCCCTTTTATTACCTCGATAGCAGCGGTTTTGTGACGAAAAACCCGCAATTACAGCGTTTAGAAGACTTAGCTAACTCTAGAATCGCCGTACTCAACGGCTCGACGACAATCGCTCTTGTGCGTTCCAATTTACCTAACGCTATCCTGCGCGGGGTTGCTTCCTATCAAGAAGCTTTAAATTTACTGGAAACTGGGGAAATAGACGCTTTTGCGGCTGATAATAGCCTTTTAACTGGTTGGGTGCAGCAATTCCCCAATTATCGTCAATTACCGATCCAGTTGGGGGCGATCGCTCTAGGAGTCGTTCTCCCTAAAGGTTTACAGTACCAAAGTCTCCGAGAACGCGTCAATCAAGCGATCGATCGGCTAGAATCCACTGGATGGTTAGCAGAACGGGTGAACTATTGGGGTTTACCCCTGAGAATTCGGGAAATGGGAAGATAGGGAGATAGGGTGTGGAAATTATGAATTATGAATTATGAATTATGAATTATGAAGTGGGGTGTAGGGTGTGGAAATTATGAATTATGAATTATGAAGTGGGGTGTGGGATGTGGGAAGTGGGGAGTGGGGAGAAGGGAGTTTTTTGCTGTGAGCAATGAACAGTGAACAGTGAACGGAAAACTCACATCTGATAACTGATAACTGATCACTGATAACTGATCACTGATAACTGACTAAATCCTGCTATAATCTGAGGGAATAAGTATAAAAATATTGATTGCTCGATCGCTAATTATGGAAGATACCCTGCCGCTTATTTACGTTTCTGGATTGCTAATTTTCGTGATTGGTTTAGGAATTTTTGTCATCGTGCAAATCTTTAAAACCCGTCGAGTGGAAGGAACCTTTAACAAGCTACAAAAGAAATTGCAAAAAGAAAAAGGTACAGCTAAAGAATACTATGAATTAGGGAGCCTTTATCTGGATAAAAAACTCTATGTTCAAGCCTTGAGTTTACTACAAAAGGCTTTAAAAATCTCTGAAGAAGAAGGCATCGAACCAGAAAATCAAGCCCTAATCTACAATGCGATCGGTTTTTCCTATTTTGCCCAAGAACAATTAGAATTAGCGATTCGTAACTACAAAGAGGCAATTAAACTTTATCCTCAATACTCGATCGCTCTTAATAATCTTGGCAATGTTTACGAAAAGAAACAAATGGCTAAAAAAGCTCTCGAAACCTACGAAGAAACTCTCAAATTTGATCCTAATAATACCGTGGCGAAAAAGCGCACCGAATCCCTGCGTAAACGCTTTGCTGAATCGAAATAGTTTTGACTACTGATCAAATTCTTTTTAGAGATCGAAGATTCTTCGATCTCTTTCTTTATTTCAAGCCATAAAACAAGACAATTAAACTAGGGGTTAAAATCGTCAAAATTAAATTTAGGGGCGCACCCAAACGGGTAAAATCGAGGAATTTATAGCCACCGGGGGCATAAACCATAGTGTTAGTTTGATAGCCAATTGGTGTTAGATAACTATTAGAAGCAGCAAAGGTGACAGCATACATAAAAGCCAAAGGATTTAAACCCAAAGTTTTCGCCACTTCCACAGCGACGGGAATCATTAAAACGACGGCAGCATTATTAGATAGGATTTCAGTTAAAACTGAGGTAATTAGATAGAAGAAAACTAATATCCAAAACCCCGAAAGATGGCCGCCGATAGCTACTAAATTATCTGCTAACCATTTAGTAGTTCCCGAGTTATCCATGGCAGTACCTAGGGGAATTAAACCCGCTAATAAAAAGATAATATCCCAACGAATGGAACCATAGACTTCCCCCGGTTTTAGACAGCCAGTAATTACCATTAAAACCACACCGACTAAACTGGTAACGAGAATCGGTTGAATATCAAAAGCGGCAATAATAATCACTAACAAAGTAATCATTAAAGCAATAATGCCTTTATCCTGTCGCAATGATTCGATCTCTTTCTCTTCTAAGACTAATAATTCTCTTGTAGTTTGTAAACCAATAAAACTCTGTTTTGGTCCCTGAACTAAAAGCAAATCGCCAAACTTTAAAGGAATTTTCCCTAATCTTCCTTGCAGTAATTCCGAACCACGGCGAATCGCTAAAACCGTTGCGTTATAACGCTGACGAAATTTTAAATCTTTTAAAGTTGTCCCAATTAAACGGGAATTAGAGAGAATCAAAACCTCGGCTAATTTTTCCTCACCTGTGGTAATTGCCGATTCAATATCTCCTTTCTGAAATTTGAGATCGGCAAAAATTTCTAATCCCCGTTCATCCTTAATTTTTAATAGTTCTTCCCGACTACTGTGAACGATTAAAATATCGCCAGCATTGAGAACTTTATCGGCTAAAGGCTGGGGTAAATGTACCTTATTTCTGATTAGTTCCAACACATCAAAATCAAACTTTCTTTGTAGTCCACTTTCCGATAAAGTTTGACCGATAAGATTAGAACGAGGGCTAATAATTACCTCACTTAGATATACTTTAGAACCATAATCATCGTCTAAAAATTCCCCCGTGGAAGATTTGCGATCGGGTAATAATTTTGGGGCAAAAATTGCTAAATAAATCAAACCTGCTAAAAAAGTTACTACTCCCAAAGCAGTGAATTGAAATAAACTAAATTGCCCATAACCCAGCTTGGCAGAAATACCACTAGCGAGAATGTTTGTAGAAGTTCCCACCACGGTAATCATCCCCGCTAAAACCGTGGCGTAGGAAAGGGGAATCAATAACTTAGAAGGAGAAATTTTTTGTTTTTTACACCAATCCTCGACGATGGGTAAAAAGATCGCCACCACTGCCGTGTTATTAATAAAAGCACTAATTGGCCCCACTAATGCCCCTAGGACAAATACCTGCTGGTGGGGATTTTTGCCACCCCAAACCAGCAAGCGATCGCGAACTACTTGAATCACTCCCGTGCGGGTAATTCCGGCACTAAGCACAAACATCGCCATCACTGTCACCGTGGCAGAATTACTAAATCCAGCGATGCCTTCTTCGGGAGTAACTAAACCCAAAAGAATGAGGACAATTGCCACGCATAAAGCGGTTAAATCTACCGGTAGCCATTCCGCCACAAAAGCGACTAAAGCAACGACTAAAACCGTTAAAGTCAGAATAATTGGTGTTGGCATTGATTTATTTTTTCGTCATGAACCAGCGAATAAACAACTTCTCTAACTCAATCCAAACAAACATTAAGGCACTAAATCCAAAACAGATTAATAATTCCGTGCCACTAATCCATTGAGTACCGAAGAAGTTTTGTAGAGGAGGAGCATAAATTAACAACAATTGTAGGATCGTTGTCAAGCCCACGGCGGCAATAATGTAAGGATTAGAGAAGGGATTCATTTGCAAAGCTAACTGGGTATGGGAACGCACCGCTAAAGCATGACCCATTTGCGCTAAACAGAGGGTAGTAAATACCATGGTTTTCCAACGTCCAGGATCTCCGATTTCGGGAGTTGCTTGAGTATATCGGTAAGCCCAGTACATCATAATAATGGTGAGAATGGCAAAGACGATACCGATGCGAATCATATACCAACCCAACCCGCGAGCGAAAATGCTTTCCCGGGGGCTAAAAGGTGGACGTTTCATCACATTAGGTTCGGCGGGTTCCATTGCCAAAGCCAGAGCCGGTAAACCGTCAGTAACAAGGTTCATCCAGAGGATTTGCAAGGGAGAAAGGGGTACACCGCCTAAACCGAGCAGCGGAGCCGCTGCAATGGTTAAAACCTCGCCAATATTACTGCCGAGAATGTATTTAATAAAGCGTCGAATGTTGCTGTAAACCACGCGCCCTTCTTCGGTGGCAGCGACGATGGTGGCAAAATTATCATCCAGCAAAATCATATCACTGGCTTCTTTGCTGACATCGGTTCCCGTAATCCCCATGGCGATACCGATATCCGCTTGTTTTAGTGCCGGAGCATCATTGACTCCATCCCCCGTCATGGCAACAAATTTGCCCCGTTTTTGCAAAGCTTGGACGATTCTCAGCTTATGTTCGGGAGAAACGCGAGCATAGACGCTCACACTATCTACCTCTCCCTCTAGGTCATTCTGAGACATTTTTTCTAATTCTTTACCCGTGATTACTCGCTCCCCGGCAGCAGCAATACCTAATTCACTGGCGATCGCCTTGGCGGTTAATTGGTGATCTCCGGTAATCATAATCGGACGAATTCCCGCTTGACGACAGAGGGCAACCGCTTCTTTAACTTCTTTGCGGGGTGCATCGAGCATTCCCACCAATCCCAACCAAACCAGGGATTGTTCCTCACTATCTTCTCTTTCCGCTTCTGGCACTTCTGTGATCGGTTTATAGGAAAAACCTAAGACTCGTAGGCCATTGCCCGCCATTTCGTCATTTTGTGCCAAAATACGGCTTCTTTGTTCATCTGTTAGGGGTTGACTTTCCGCCCCAACTTGGATCAGAGAACAACGTTCGAGAATTAATTCCGGTGAGCCTTTGGTAAACATTAAATAGGTAGAATCACCCAAACCTAACTGAGCATTCTCACAGATTACTGACATTCTCTTTCTTTCGGAAGAAAAGGGAAATTCGCCTAAACGAGGGCTTTTTGGTGCCAATGCTTCCCGATATAGTCCTCCTTTACCCGCTAACGTCAGTAAAGCTCCCTCGGTGGGATCGCCTAAAATTAACCATTCTTGCTCTTTATTTTGCAAAAGTGCGTCATTACACAGCACACAAGCCGTTAAAATTGCCTGTAGTTCGGGATCACTCTCACTAGCACCACTAAACTCACCGATGGGTGCGTAACCTTCCCCAGTGACAGTAATGACATGGTGGGAAGTATTGACTTTCTGCACCACCATTTTATTTTGAGTTAAAGTTCCGGTTTTATCGGAGCAAATCGTCGTTACCGAGCCTAAAGTTTCCACTGCCGGCAATTTACGGATTAAAGCTTGTCTTCTCACCATTCTTTGGGTTCCAATTGCCAAAGTTACTGTCACCACTGCTGGTAAACCTTCGGGGACAACGGCCACAGCCATACTAAGGGAGGTTTCTAGTAATGACTCAAAAAACTGCCAACCGAAGCGAATTACGCCTCCAAGCACGACTACAGCCACTAAAGCTAGGGAACCACTCACTAAAACGTTACCTAACTGCGACATTCGCTGCTGTAGAGGTGTGGGTTCACTTTCTACTCCTTGTAACATGGCGGCGATTTTACCGATTTCCGTATCCATTCCCGTCTTGGTAATCGCCACTTTCCCTCGTCCCTGTACTACTTCTGTACCCTGATAGACGAGGTTAATGCGATCGCCTAAAGAGGCATCTTCCGGTAAAACCCTCTGTGCTTGTTTATTCACCGATTCCGCTTCCCCCGTGAGGGCAGCTTCGCGTATTTGCAGGTTTTGTGCTTCTAATAATCTGCCATCGGCGGCAATTTGTACCCCCGCTTCCAGTAACATGATATCCCCAGGGACAAGTTCCTTGGCCGTCACTTCAAAGGTGCTACTATTACGAATAACCCGGACTTTCGGCGAGGATAACTGCTTAAGGGCTGCTAAAGCCTTTTCTGCCCGACTTTCCTGTAAATATCCTAAAATACCGTTTAAAATAACAATTGTAAAAATAGCGATCGCATCTTTGGGAAATTCCGCTTTTTTCAGGTCCAAAACTGCTGAAACCACCGCCACGGCAATTAGCATCACTAACATAATGTTAGTAAACTGTTCCCAGAGAATCATTAACGGGCTACGTCCCCCCGTTTCTTTTAGTTCATTTAACCCGAAAATATCTTTTCTTTTAACAATTTCCGCCTCGTTTAAGCCAGTTTCCCCATTGGTTCTCAGGATTTCTAGGGTTTGTTCGCCAGTTAAATTATGCCAAGCACGATTATTCTCTATCTCCGAGACTTGGGGGGACGTAGTGGGAAAAGTCATAGCGATCGATTGAAGAGGGTGTATGCGTGAACTAAAAAGGTAAGCGAGTTAAGCTAATTACATATCACAATATCAGTTATCAGTGACCAGTTATCAGTTATCAGTGACCAGTAATCAGTTATCAGTGACCAGTAAGCAGTTATCAAGGAAGTGCGGTGTGGGGAGAACAAGGCTGCCACCTGCCGACCGCCTTCTCGATAAGCTGAAAAAAATGTAACGAAATGTGAAGTATAATAGCGAATGTGATAAAGACAAGACATTAGAGAGTAGATAAGAAACGATGCGAGTTGCGATCGCTGGTGCGGGACTAGCCGGATTATCTTGTGCGAAATACCTTGTCGATGCGGGACATACGCCCATCGTACTGGAACGTCGCGATGTATTAGGGGGAAAAATTGCCGCTTGGAAAGATGCCGATGGGGACTGGTACGAAACCGGTTTACATATTTTCTTTGGCGCTTATCCCAATATGCTGCAATTATTCAAAGAATTGGGCATAGAAGATCGTTTACAGTGGAAAGAACACTCAATGATCTTCAATCAGCCGGAAAAACCGGGGACTTATTCGCGGTTTGACTTCCCGGATATTCCCGCCCCAATTAACGGTATTGTTGCCATTCTCCGCAACAATGATATGTTAACTTGGGAGGAAAAAATTAAATTTGGACTCGGTTTACTCCCTGCCATTGTTAAAGGCCAAAGTTACGTCGAGGAGATGGATAAATATTCTTGGTCGGAATGGTTAGAGAAACAAAACATCCCTCCTAGGGTAGAAAAAGAAGTGTTTATCGCTATGTCGAAAGCCCTAAACTTTATCGATCCTAACGAGATTTCCGCCACGATTCTACTAACAGCACTCAACCGCTTTTTACAGGAGAAAAACGGCTCAAAAATGGCCTTTCTCGACGGTTCACCCACGGAAAGACTTTGCCAACCTTTAGTCGATTACATCACCGCTAGAGGTGGCGAAGTGTGCTTAAATGCCCCTTTAAAAGAGATTCTCTTAAATGAAGATGGCACAGTTAAAGCCTTCTTAATGCGCGGTTTAGACGGGGCGAAAGATTATCTTTTTGAAGCTGATCTTTATGTGTCTGCAATGCCTGTAGATCCGTTAAAAGTTTTACTGCCTAAACTTTGGCAAGAAGATAAATTCTTTCAAAAATTAGAAGGATTAGAAGGGGTTCCCGTTATTAATTTACACCTCTGGTTTGATCGCAAACTAACCGACATCGATCATTTATTATTCTCCCGTTCGCCTTTACTCAGTGTTTATGCTGACATGAGCAACACCTGTAAAGAATACGCTAACCCCGATCGCTCGATGTTAGAATTAGTTCTCGCTCCTGCTCAGGATTGGATTAGCAAATCCGATGAAGAAATTATCGCCGCCACGATGAAAGAACTAGAAAAACTCTTTCCCCAACATTTTACTGGCGATAATCCCAGTCAATTGTTAAAATATCATCTGGTGAAAACTCCCCGATCGGTTTATAAAGCCACCCCTGGCCGACAAGCTTATCGACCTTCTCAGAAAACTCCGATCGAGAATTTTTATCTCGCCGGTGACTATACCATGCAAAAATATTTAGGAAGCATGGAAGGAGCGGTTTTATCGGGGAAATTAGCGGCAGCAGTGATCAGCAAAGATCACCCCGCAGCACCGCTAAACCCGAATAAAACCCAATCCACACCAGTGTCCAGCGCTCGTTAATTCTCTGGCTAGGGACTAATGACGAAAATGGCCTTGAGTGAGACAATGCTATATCATTAGCCACAGTTCGCCGTTAATCTAAGTCAATCATTCCGCCCCAGCAGAATGCTCCAATTGCCAAAACCGACCCACCCCACCAAACCCCTCGTCTCCCTTGCGGAGTCCTACGAACTCTGTCGCCGGATTACAGAGAAGTATTCCAAAACGTTTTATCTCGGTACTCTCCTGATGCCGAAAGCAAAACGTCGAGCGATCTGGGCAATTTATGTCTGGTGTCGTCGTACCGATGAACTGGTCGATGGACCCCAAGCCCGGTTAACCACCTCTGAAACCCTCGATTTATGGGAAAAACAGCTAGAAACTGTCTTTTCTGGGGTTGCCCTTGAGGATGCCGATGTCGCTCTCGTGGATACTCTAGAAAAGTTCCCCATGGATATCCAACCCTTTCGGGACATGATCGCCGGGCAACAGATGGATCTTTATCGCAGTCGTTATCAAACCTTTGATGAACTAAAACTGTACTGCTATCGGGTGGCGGGAACGGTGGGGTTAATGTCCAGCGCGGTGTTAGGATTGGAGCATGGCGATCGCTCAGCCCCTTGGCGACGCAATCAAAGCGTTTATATTCCCCAAGAAGAAGCGATCGATCTCGGTATTGCCAATCAATTAACCAATATTTTGCGGGATGTGGGGGAAGATGTCCATCGTGGCCGGATTTATCTGCCTTTAGAGGATTTAGAGCGTTTTGACTACAGCGAAGACGATTTACTCAAAGGGGTTAATGATGATCGTTGGAAGGCGTTAATGCGCTTCCAAATTGAGCGGGCCCGTTACTACTACGATTCCGCCGAAAGGGGGATTCGCGCCCTTAATCCCGATTCCCGTTGGCCGGTTTGGGCGGCTTTACTGCTTTATCAAGGCATTTTAGACGTAATTGAAGCAAATAATTACGACGTCTTCGCCCGTCGTGCCTTCGTGCCTTTACCCAGGAAAATGCTCTATTTGCCCGTGGCTTGGTTGCGATCGCAAGCCTTATGAAAATGCGACGGGTTTTGCCGCTTGGCGACTCCACCTGTCAAATCTTACTTAGGTTTGGCTTTTTCAGAGCGATTTAGGAGTCACCAACCAGAAAAGTCCGGTTTCCGTGCAGGGAACATCTTAATCGGTTTCGTAAACCACAAGACCATCTTGCCGATCCAAAACCAGGGCTTCTCCTAGACAGACGTAGGATATAAACGGGCCAAGATAGCGGACAACAGGCTCATCGCTACAGGCCAGCAACACCCGATCGTTAAAATACTCGCATCCCACATCCTCGACGCTTTCATAGTAGCGGATACTGAGATCATCGATCGCTTTCCCCGGAAAACGTTCTCGGACAGCTGACCGGAGAAATTCTGGCATCGGTCGATCAGGCGATGATAATGTGGCAGATTTCATGGCTTTTCCCCCTAAAACTAAAGGAAGCGGGAAACTCTGACAAATGCCTATCCTCTCGGAACTATTGGCTTCCGCTCCCCACCTGGCCAATTTTTTACTAGGGATGGGATCTGGCTCAGGGAGTCCCCTTGCATTCATTGTAACAAATTTCCCCAGAAGAGTTCGGGGCGATACGGTGAGAACAGTTTTTCTTGATTTTTCGTTACAAAGATTGACAAATTTATCCTTTTATTTTGGCGATAATAATAATGGCGTTGCTTAACCGAGGTATAAATACTATAGCAGTTCTCACACATGTGTGGCACAACTAAACCTTTGCTGAGTAAGCTTTTCAACATCGATAATGTACCTCTTGCAAACAGGAAACGCTATAATTTGGCACATATCCACAAGTTAGCTTAGTCCGAGGTTTTAAAAATTGCCTAGAGGACAATTCATAGTTAAAATCGGCAACACCTCCTCCCAATACTGATTTTCAATAATCTTTTCTTAAAGAGTTTATTTCTCATGACACATCAACATATCCTTCTCAAACTCAATGATGGAATTTTCGATACTAAACCAGAAGTCGTTAACGAAGTCAAACGCCTGCAACAAACCCTAAAAGATTGGGGAACTTTAGCGGCGAACGAATCAATAGATGGAAAGTTCGGACTTAAAACTGACGAAGCCGTTAAGCGTTTTCAAGAGAAACACTCTCTCACACAGGATGGTGTAGTGGGTCGAAATACCTGGGCGGCACTCTTGAAAGTTCCACTATCAGAAATAGATATTATCCCTCGCCCCAGTGGTGGCCCAGGTCAGGGGAATTCACCATTTTCAGGAAATAAAGGGATAATTCACAATGAGCTGATAAGTCATGGATTTTCTGCCGTACAATGTGCAGCAATTCTGGGTTGTGTACAGCAAGAATCTTCATTTAATCCCCATGCAAAAGAACAAGGACCTCCGCGTCAGGGGTTAGGATTATTTCAATGGAGTTTTGACCGAAAAAAAGGAATGCCTCCAATCACGAATAATGTTGCTACTGACATTCGCAATCAAGTCAATTATTTCATTCACGAATTAGAGACCACAGAAAAAAAAGCTGGAAACACTTTACGTTCTGCCACAACCCTACCGCAAGCAATGCAAGGAATGAAAGAATATGAACGATTCGGAATTGCGGGAAATCGCGAAAAGTTTGCACAACAAATCTTAAAGGAACTCACATAGTCATCAGTAAGCGATGATCTGTTTTTGAAATTTTCTAGATTTGATTTGCTGATAAAACTCTAGGAGAGGGAGATAATGACATTGTAGTTTACGAGGAAATTAACTCTAGTTTTAACAAGGTTATTATCATCTTCTCCTGATAAGCGAAAAGTCAGAATATTACTATGATATGAAATCAACATTCCCTTTAACGGCAATTCTCATTTTTTTGAGTGTTCCGACCTTTTCCCTCAAATCACAAGCTGCTCCTCCACCTACTAAAGTAGGACAGTGTAGCAACACTTTTGTTTCTAAGGTAATGACTAGATTACAAGATGCAGTTACCAAGAAACCGATCTTGGGATCGGGAACATCAATTGAATTTACTAACGGAATCTATCTGGTTTCTTATGACACGGTTCCTGAAGCCGAATCTTCTAAGCCTAGAGATCCCGTAAAATTGTGTTTAATTTCAATTCCCCAAAACTGCCCTCCCGGTGACAATCGAGGAAAAGTTTATACCGTAACTAACCTCAGAACCAAAAAAACATTCACGCTTCCAGATTCTCAGCATAGTTGTGGAGGAGCATAAACAGGTTTATTTTTCAATCCTCTAAACTATTCTAATTTTAACTTACTCTAACTAAGGAGAACAAAAAAATGCCTTTTACTGCCAAAGTGATTACAACTAATGAATGGGGATCAAGACCAGCCGGTCCCTTTGATAAAACAGTGCCTAAATTTATCGTGATTCACCATACCGATAATCAGAATCCCCCTAACGATTCCTCAAAGGGAACAATAGATGGAGCTAAACAATTAGCTCGTGATATTCAAAAATTTCACATGGATAATAGAGGCTGGAGTGATTCTGGACATAATTTTCTGAATACAACTGGAGGAATTCTTCTAGAAGGAAGACATGGAACTCTTGATGCAGTCAAACAAGGAATGTGCGTTCAATCTGCCCATGCTCGCCAAGACGGAAACCGACTTGCTGGCGGTAATAAGTGTCCTGGAATTGAAAATGAAGGCAACTTCATGACTTTTCACATGGGACAAAAACAGTGGGATAGTCTAGTAGAATTATGCGTTTCTTTATGTAGCTCTTGCAACATTAGCCCCAAGAATATTCGAGGACATCGAGAGTTTAGTAATACTGATTGTCCGGGGGATTGGTTATTTAGTCAATTACCTCGTTTACAACAGGAAGTTGCTAATAAATTAGGTAGCACAGTTGAAGAAGATGAACCCTTACTTAAACTAGGTTCAATTGGTCAAGATGTTATTGAACTTCAACAAAAACTAACAGATAAAAGCTTTTCTCCGGGCGCAATAGATGGAGATTTTGGAGAAAATACCAAGCAAGCTGTTATTGCTTTTCAACGTTCTGTTGGACTAACTGCTGATGGTATTGTTGGACCTCGTACTCGCAAAGCTTTAGGTTTATAGGCTTAATTTGATGTGTAATTAATTCTATCGAGGTACTTATGACTAGAAAATTTATCGCCTGTAAACAACAAGTCTTCAATCGTGGAGTACCCCCTGATTCGTTTCTGAATGAATTGATCGATTGGGCCAAGCAAGCTCCAGATGAGATCTTCACGCCGAATGATAAACACGACATTTACTCCAACGTCAAACCAGAACTCGGACCTTGGCAAGGTGTCCTACACCGCAAGGCAGTCATGCTGGAGGTACTGAGGGTGCTTGGCGGCTTCGAGAGTTCATGGAACTGGAACGAAGGAAGGGACACGACGAATCCTGACTCCAACACCCCCTGCTCGGAAGAAGCTGGAATTTTTCAATGCTCAGGCGATTCGATGGATTTTGACCCTAGCTTGAAAAAGTTGCTCAAAGATACTTCTGGCAAGACGGATTGCGAAACGTTTATCAAAGTCTCGAAAAGCAACCACAAATTCGCTATCGAGTATTGCGCCAGACTTCTGCGGTTTACCGTCAACCATCACGGACCTGTAAAACGAAAGGAAATTAATCCTTGGTTGAAACGCAATGCGGTGGTGGAGTTTCAGGGTTTTCTATCTGATTGAATTTCTGTAAGGGGGTACTAACCCCCCTCAATTTCAAGCTGACGACAAGGAGACTACTCCATGAAAAATCGGCGTTGCTGAATCAAGGTATGAATGCCAACTGTGCAGGTTCCCGTACAAAAGTTAGTTTGGCTCTAGGTTTTAAAAATACTAGAAAAGAAGATTCATATCTCAAATCAGCAACTCCAGAAGTGGTTTAGTAGTGCCGAATTCTCGTTCCCAATCATTTAGGAGGTAGGAAAGATGACAATTTATGTCACCCGCGAGGGAGATAAACTGGTGGCCGATTCCCCACTGGAATTGGTAGAAAAATTACAACAATGTCAGGGTAAAATGACGGAAACAAGACAGGAATTCATGACTCGGATGGCTGCACAGATGGTAGCCAGCCAAGGCGTTACTATTCCTATCACCGATGCGGAGAATTTTATCGCCGAGTTAATCCACAACGATTTTCTGAGTGTGGTGGACAGTATTGATGGCTGAAAGTCGGCCGGGGAATTGGCGGCAAAACTTCGCTCCTAGGGTTCCTAACATTCAACACCACTACCCTAGGTCAAAAAGCAAAATTTCCGAGTCTTCTAGAGATTGAATAGCCAAATAAGTTTCCTCGCTAATTGCCGCTCCATCCCCCGCTAGTAAATGCACACCATTTAGGGTTATTTGCCCTCTAGCCACCTGTAACCAGCCATAACGACTGGGAGCTAAGGAATGGCTGAGGGACTGGCTTGGGGGCAAAATTCCTGCGTAGAGATTAACGTCTTGATGGACTTTAACCGCATTACCGGCGCCGGTGGGAGAGGCGATTAGTTGTAAGGTATGGGGAGAAAATGCGATCACTTTTTGTTCATAACTGGGTTCTAGATTTTTTTGGTCGGGAATAATCCAAATTTGCAGAAGATGCAGAGTATTAGTGGCAGAATGATTAAATTCACTGTGTTTTATCCCTGTTCCTGCGCTCATCCGTTGAATTTCACCGTGTCGAATCACGGAACCCGTGCCTAGACTGTCTTGGTGTTCTAGTTCTCCCGCCAAAACATAGGTTAAAATCTCCATATCGTGGTGTCCGTGGGTGTGAAATCCTTTTCCCCCAATCACTTTATCCTCGTTAATAACTCTGAGACTTCTAAAATTAATCTGTTGCGGATCATAATATTGGGCAAAAGAAAAAGTATGATAGGTATCCAACCAACCATAGTTAGCGTGGCCTCTTTCCTCAGCTTTGCGTATAGTAATCATCAGTTTTCCTCTTTTTTATTTCTATATTCCTAGTCTATAAAATATTGCCAAAAATGATAAGTAGGCACTTAAAAGTCAGATAGTTAGGGAGCATCTCACCTTTGCAATAACTGAACTTCCCCCATACATATATACTATACCATAATAGCCGAAAATCCTTATCCATCAATGGATGCACCCCCTTAACCCTTCTCAATATACCCATGTAATTTGTAATATTTCTTAATGGACAAGAATTCTCTCTATTTGCTAAAATGATAGCCATGTATATAGAAAAAGTTCCTAACCGTAATTCTCCCCCCGCTGTTCTTCTTCGAGAGTCCTACCGAGAAGGAGATCAAGTCAAAAAAAGAACCCTGGCCAATCTCTCAAAATTACCCGATGATATTATCGACAATCTAAAACTGGCTCTTAAAGGAGCAACACTGTCCATGAATGAAGGCATTCCCAATCATTTTGAAGTGATTAGAAGTCTTCCTCATGGTCATGTGATGGCTATTTTAGAGACGATTAAAAAATTAGGTTTAGATAAAATAATCAGTGAAAAATCCTCACGAATCAGAAACTTAGTGGTGGCAATGATTGTGGCAAGAATCATCAATCCTAAATCGAAATTAGCCACAGCGAGAGGGTTTAATAGCGAAACTTGCAGTCAGAGTTTAGGACAATTGTTAGACTTAGAGAAAGCCGATGAAGACGAATTATATAACGCCTTAGATTGGTTATTAGAAAAACAAGAGAAAATTGAGAAGCACCTAGCACTTAAACACTTAGAATCAGGAACATTAGTCTTGTATGATGTCACTTCTAGTTACCTAGAAGGAGATGGTTGTGAACTGGGAAAATATGGTTATAACCGAGATAAAAAGAAAGGGAGAACTCAGATAGTTTTTGGTTTGTTGTGTTCAGCTAAGGGTTGTCCGATAGCGGTAGAAGTATTTGAAGGAAACACTTCAGATGGTGCTACTTTAGGCGGACAAATTGAGAAAGTCAGAAAGGGTTGGGGGATTGAGAATGTGGTCTGGATAAGCGATAGAGGAATTTTAACCAACTCGAAAATCAAGGAATTAGTAAAACCCATAGAAGGATTAGACTATATTACTGGTTTAACTAAGCCTCAAATTCGGAAACTGGCTGAGGTAGAAGTGATTCAATTAGGATTATTTGAGCAGGTAAACTTGGTGGAATTTGAGAGTGAAGATTATCCCGACGAAAGATTAATTGCTTGTCGGAATCCTTTAATCGCCCAGAAAAATCAACTACAAAGAGAGGCATTATTAGAGGCGGTAGAGAAGGAACTAGATTTGATTGTTCAGGCGACTCAAAGGGAGAAAAGAGCTTTAAAGGGTCAAGATAAGATAGCTTTGAGAGTCGGTAAGGTTCTTAATCAGTTTAAGGTCAATAAATACTATAACTTAGAGATAACAGAAGAAGGCTTTTCTTATCAGCGTCAGCTGGAATTAATCGCTCAAGAAACGGCTTTGGATGGTGTGTATGTGTTAGGAATTTCTCTGGAGTCAACCTTGATGGATGCAGCGACGACGGTTAAAGCTTATAAAAGTTTGTCTCAAGTGGAGGAGGCATTTCGCTGTTATAAGTCAATTGATTTAAAGGTACGTCCTATCTATCATTATAAGGGTGATAGAGTCAAGGCTCATATCTTTTTATGTATGTTGGCTTATTATGTGGAATGGCATTTAAAACAGTGCTTGGCTCCTTTGTTATTTGAGGATGAAGAAATTGATGATGGTTCTCTGAATGTGATTAAAGCGAGTCGCAGTGAATCCGCTCAGTCTAAAGAGAGAAAAAAACGGAATCAAGAGAACTTTCCTGTGCATAGTTTTCGGACTTTGTTGGAAGACTTGGGGACGATTTGCTTGAATACAGTGGAATGTACGATTAGGGAGGGAAGTTATCGTTTTTCTAAGATAACTCGACCGACCCAACTGCAACAAAAAGCGTTAGATTTATTGGAAGTTTCCCTGATTTGTAGCCAGTAACGGGGCGCTGGAAATTTTCTTAATCCTTTCTACAGCACAGGTTATGGCTTTTTGTCAACGGGGAAGTCCAGTTATCAGCAATTCTCATTTTGAAATAAATAGAGCATTAACCCCGATTTTGGCAGGGAAAATATAGTACGAAGCAACTATTTTCTAGAAGAGGCGAACAATAAAAAAAACAATTGGCTAGACAAATTAAGTATAAATACTCAAGCAATCAAAGAGGTTGGCTGAGAACGAACAGGGTTAAATCAGGAAGATAGTTCTGTTTTTAGAATAGAGAATTCAAGGGAAATAAAAATTTATAATTATTGTCAGCTAAGGTAAAATGGGTGAGATAGAAATCCACCAGCACGTCAAATTATTCCAAGATGGCTCAAAAAGCGGCAACCCTAGAAATTTCGGAATTAATGCAATTTTTCCATCAAGAATTAGATGATTTACCCGATGAGAGGAAACCTGGAAATAATAGAAAATATGAGATAAAAGATGCCGTGATGGCTGCATTTTCAGTCTTTTTTACTCAGTCGCCGTCTTTTTTAGACCATCAACGTTTAATGAAAAGCAATAAGGGAAAAGATAATGCTGAAAGTTTATTTTCAATTAAAAAAATTCCTGGGGATAATCAAATAAGAAATTTGCTAGATACAGTGCCAGCATCTAATATCTCTAGGACTTTTCAAAAAGTCTATGAATGGTTAAAAGAAAAGGGAGTTTTGAAAAAGTTTCTCTACTTAGATGGAGAAATATTAGTGGCGTTAGATGGCACAGAATATTTCTCATCCAAGAAAATTAATTGCCCTCATTGTAACTGTCGTAATCATCGAAATGGAACTACAACTTATTTTCATGGCTGTGTCACACCGATAGTAGTTTCTCCTAAGCAAAAACAAGTAATTAATTTAGAGCCAGAATTCATTAAAAAACAAGATGGACATCAAAAACAAGACTGTGAAAATGCGGCCGTTAAAAGATGGTTAAATAGGAATCATAAAAATAAGTACCTAAGCAAAATTAATTACACATATCTAACCCCCTCTTGCCTTTTGCCTCTTGCCTTTTGCCTATCTTTACTAGGAAATTAATTTTGCACGACTACTTAAGTATGGTTATCCTGTAACTCTTTTAGGAGACGACTTATATTCTCACGAACCTGTTTGTAAATTAGCGGTAAAACAAGGTTATAATTTTATTTTTGTTTGTTTGGAAACGTCGCATAAAACTTTATATGAATGGCTAGAATTTTTAGAAAAAAGTGGCGAAGTTAGGACCGTTGAAAAGAAACAATGGGATGGACGAAAAAATCTAATTTATCGTTATCGTTATGCTTCTAGAGTTCCCTTAAGAGAGGGGGACTCAAGTCTCGAAGTTAATTGGTGTGAAGTGACTGTTATTAATGAAAAAACCCAGAAAACTATCTACCAAAATAATTGGATAACTAATCATAAAATCACGGAAAATAATGTCGAAGAAATTGTCAAAGCTGGACGTAGCAGATGGAAAGTTGAAAATGAAGGCAATAACGTTCTTAAAAATCACGGTTATAATTTAGAGCATAACTTTGGTCATGGTCAGAATCATTTGTGCGAGTTCTTATTGTCTTTGAATTTACTAGCTTTTTTATTTCATACCGTGTTGGATTTAGTTAATTACACCTATCAAAAGATTCGTGAGCTATTAGTAACTAGGACTTCTTTCTTTAATGATATTCGTACCCTATTAAAATTTATTTGGTTTAAGAATTGGTCGGAATTTTTCTCATTTATTCTAACCGAATATGTCCCATTTAAAAAAGTAAATTCTAGTTAAAAATGTCAGAACTCTTGAAGAAAAAAAAGAAAGTTGTTCATAAAAAAAACTAAAAATTTTGTTAGAATTTTATCCAGATTTATGAGTTGAAATCGATTTTTTGTGGACAAATTTCTTAAAACCTGTCTATCTCCAGCTTTGGATGATAATTATCTGTCAAAAAATCATGCTTCTACACAAGTTCTCTATTTAAATAAGAGAATTTTATCTGATTTTTTTCAAAATGAGAATTGCTGTCCAGTTATACCAAATTTCTAAATCCATGACAGACATCCACGCTCGAATGCTTGCCAAGCCTGTATTCGTTGTGACCCAAATAAAGAAAAATGGTATTAGGCAATTCAGCGTATTTGAGAGTAAACCCGTAGGATTCCGCAGCCTTTTTCGCGGCAATGTTAGACTTCAGTAAATAGTCATGGATGGACGTGTATTCCTCCGACAATCTTGTTTGAGTTTTATCTTTTTCTTGCAAAATCTCTGAGCGGATCATAAGTTGTTCTCCTCTTTGAACAGTTCAAGTGGTGTGACAATTTCAGGTGTTGACAAGCTAAGACGGGCATTGATAAGGCAAATATGCTTGGGAGCATCTCACTTATGCAATAAGTATTAATACTTATAACCGTCAAAAACTAGAAAATCTTCAACTTGATCACAAAGAGAAATGAGATTATAATGGTTATAACTTACAATTCAGAATAGCTCTCGATGGGAGGAATAATTCAATGTTATCAGAAAATGAAAAAAGAATTAAAGAGTTATGTCAAGAGTTAGGGCAATGTCTCTATGAGCAATCCCAAATTAAGAAATTTAATAACTTGGGAGAGATAGAGGAGACTGTTAGAGATTTAATGATTCATTATGTTAACCCAGAAATCGGTATTTTTTTGTCAAAACAAGCACAGAAGAAACCGCCGGTCGGACGAGAAAAGTGAAAAGCATTTTGGGGGAATTACCAATTACAGAAAAACAAGCGAAGAAGTTAGAAGTAAAGCCTCGGACTCAGATGAGTCCAATGTTAGAGAAGAACTGTTTGCTATTAAGTGGCGATGAATCCTACGAGAAATCGGCGCAGAAAATCAAATCATTGACAGGGATTGCTGTTTCTCACAGTACCCAACAACGCCTCGTACATCGCTATGCTTTTGAAGAATTACCGTCTAACCCAGAAGTGGAAGTGGAAGAAATGAGCCTAGATGGCGGTAAGGTACGACTAAGAACTGCCAAGGGAAAAGCCTTAATTTGGCGTGATTATAAAGCAGTGAGTTTTCATCAACTGGGGGTAGCGGCTTTTTTTCAAGATAACTCAGCTTTATTATAGCGTTTCCTGTTCGCAAAAGGTACATTATCGATGTTGAAAAGCTTAATCAGCAAAGGTTAAACTGTACCAAACAGGTGTGAGAACCGCTATAGATTTGGTTAATTCTCAAGTTTTGGCCAAGCCTTTAATTTGTTTAGGAGATGGACATGATGGTATCTGGAATTTATTTCGTGAGATCGGAGAGAAACAGGAAAGAATTGAAATATTGGATTGGTATCATTTAATCGAAAACCTCTATAAAGTTGGCGGGTCATTCCAGCGAATTGAGGAGGTAAAATGTTTTCTATGGAAGGGGGACGTGGACGCCGCTATCTCTTGTTGTGAAGGATGGTCAGAGCCGCAAGTTGAGAATTTTATTACTTATTTGAACAAGCATAAACATCGAATTGTCAATTATGGTTATTTGCAGGCAGAGGGCATTTCTATCGGCTCTGGCTCTGTTGAATCAAAAATTAAACAAATTGCTCATCGTCTCAAAATTACTGGTGCAAGTTGGGAATCTGGTAATGTACCGCAAGTCCTTCGTCATCGCTGTGCTTATCTAAATGGTTGCCTTTTTTAACTTTTTTATTGATCTCATTAAGCATTTCTACTTATTGCAAAGGTGAGATGCTCCCAATATGCTTCCGTTTGTTAGCATTTGTGTTAATCTGCGACTTACCGACTTATAATAAAAATGTTCTTGCTAAAGAAGCTGTAGCTAACTACTTAACTGAATCTGCTAGGATGCTATCGCAGAATAGAAGACCACATCTCTTAATTGCCGAGGCAGAACTAAGTTTAACCGCTCTTTTTTAACCACTTCTATCGCTTTGGGTTCAAAAAATTAGGCGTTTTCGGTTTACTATAGTCAAAGTGTGCTTTCTAGGCTAATGACTTTGACTAAAACCCCCGTGATCAGAAACCGTCGTTTTTCCCTACGCAATCTCTTTGAGACTTGCATGGCCCTGTTGGTGTTATGTAATTATATTCTGGTTATTTTCGATTTAACCTACATTCCCCTGCGAGATTTTTGGTTACAGGGACGCTTGCAAATAACTTTATTAAGATTTAATGAACCAATAAAACTCGGGCCGATTTCCTTTCAAGAATTACAAATACCTCCCGACAACCCCCTAGAAATTCCCTTTGTTAAAGGAATCGCTAATTATGATGTGGTGAAAGGAATTAAACCCTATCGCAGTACCAGTGAATATTTAGCTACGGTTGATAAACTTAATGAAATAATTAATCAAAAGGTATTTAACCCAGAGTTTAATCTGCAAGAATATCGCCAAGAGATCGAGAAAATTTTAGCTAATTTACGCCAAAAAAGTGTCGATATGATCGATAATAATCCCTTTGCCTCGGCCGAGAAAACTGGGACTTTAGAGAAGATTAAAAATAGAATGCGCTTGCGGGTTTTTCAAACGGAAAATGTTTCCGCAAAAGCAGCCTTTCAGAAGTTTTGGAGTTGGGATTATCTCAGTCAAAATGGCTGGGAAAAAGAGTTGAAATTTTTCAATCAAGAAATTCAACCTTTAATAGAAACTAATTATTTTCGTCCCCTGGGAGAAGATGGGAGACCGATAGATAACTTTGAGGCGATCGATTTTTTATTTGGTACTATCTTTTTCTGGGAATTTATGCTGAGAACTTGGTGGATTGCCCGCACTCATAAAGGTCTGCGTTGGCGCGAGGCTATGTTATGGCGATGGTACGATATTTTTCTGTTTATTCCTATCTGGAGATGGCTGCGATTTATTCCTACCGTTATTCGCCTAGATCAGGTTAAAATTATTAACTTAAGGGTGATTAAAGAGCAGGCAGTTAAAGGCTTAGTTGCACTAATTTCTAAAGATATTACTGAGATAATATTCCTGAGAATTGTTAATCAAATACAGGAATATATTCGACGGGGACAAGTGGAGAAATTTCTTGATCGATCCCTTAATGGTGGCTATAATAATCTCAATGATACTAATGAAGTTATTGAAATTTTTCGGTTAGTAGTTAATAGCACCGTTGACAAGGTTTTACCGCAAGTTAAACCAGAAGCAGAAGCTTTAATTAAATACAATATCGAGAAAATTCTCAGTCAAACTCCCGCTTATCAGAGCTTATTGCTATTACCCGGCATGAAGGGGCTAAAAACTGACTTGAGCAATCGCTTATCTAGTCAATTATATCAATCCTTTGTTAATATAGCTGAAAAGATTACCCAAGAAGACGAAGTTTTTGAGCGTTTATTACAGCAATTAGTCCAACGTTTCGGGCAATCTCTCGCCGGGGAATTACAATCCCGTCACAGTCTAGAAAGAATTGAGATGTTATTAATTATCTTCCTAGAAGAGGTCAAATTAAACTATGTACAAGAATTCTCGGATGAAGACTTAGAAACTATCCTCGAACAAACTCGCTTACTCCACTCTAAAAGTGCAGAAATTACCCCAAGAGAAACCATAAATCCTCGTCGTCTTCCCTAAAAATTAAGTAGCTGGTTATAATTAAATTAAAAATGGATTTTAGGTTCGATCCCCCCTGCCCCCCTTGATAAGGGGGGTGCCGATAGGCGGGGGGATCTACCCTTGATAAGGGGGGTGCCGATAGGCGAGGGGATATCCCCTTAATAAGGGGGGCATCTGATAATTTTTAACGCCTAGCTACTTAGTGATCATTGATTAGGTAATCTTGCTTGATCTTTTGATCACTTTTCTACTAAAATATCTGCTGAACTGCCATTACTCAATTAACCTAATTATCCCCTCCCATGTTAACAAAAATTATTCTCGGTTTACTTTGGTTGTGCTTCGGATTATACGCTTTTTTACTAGCACCCCCCGACCAACCAGATACAATAAATTTAATTATCAATCTTTCCACTGGCAAATGGCAAGATATTAACCCGTTAATTATCGCTCTTTTCAACCTGATGGGAGTTTGGCCACTTATCTACACTAGCCTTTTAATTATCGATGGTCGTGACCAAAAAATCATCGCTTGGCCCTTTGCTTTTGCCTCCTTTGCTGTGGGTGCTTTCGCTATTTTACCCTATCTAACCCTCCGTCAACCCAACAGCAATTTTACCGGTAAAAAAAATCTGGTCATTAAACTTTTAGACTCACCTTGGTTAGGAGTAATTGCCCTAATTACTGCGGCAATTTTAATCGCTTACGGATTAATTAACGGCAATTGGTCTGATTTTTGGTATCAGTGGCAAACTAGCCGTTTTATTCATGTTATGAGTTTAGATTTCTGTCTTTTAACCCTATTATGTCCAATTTTGCTGCAAGATGATCTAACCCGACGGGGATTAAAAAATCCTTTCCTGTTGCCGGTAATTTCCCTTTTGCCTCTAATCGGTCCGGCAATTTATTTAATTATTCGTCCTCGCTTAGGGGAGAATTAAGGGTAAATTGTCTTGAGCAAACTTAACTATTTCTTGACAAGAGAAGTTCATATTTGACAGAAATTATGCTGGGGTTCCCCTAAAATATCAGGAAACAGATTAATGTCCAGATTAGAAGGAGTGTTTAACCTTGTTAGAGAGTCAAAAACCACCTCGGATTTACTGCTTTCAAGCTGATTATCTTGCCTCCCAACAATTTAACCCCCAAGAGATTCCCGCTTGGTTATCCTTAGAGGTAAACTGGCAGGGTTATAGAATTCATACCCTACCCTGGGTAGCAGACGTAGCTAGGGTATTAGGATTATTAGCGATTGAAGATACCCCCCAAGGGTGGCAAGATTATTTAGAAAGCTTGGGATTAGCCAAAATTAGGTTAATGGACAGCGAGGAGTTTTTTGAGGATAAATCTTTATCGGGATGTTAAAAATGCCCTATAATTGGCAATTTAGTGATGATTCTACTGGTCAATTTATGCCCTACAAACTACTCTTTGTCTGTTTAGGAAATATCTGTCGTTCTCCCGCTGCCGAGAATATCATGACTTATCTGATTGAACAAGAAGGATTAGACAATAAAATCCTCTGTGATTCTGCGGGGACTGCTGGTTATCATATCGGTTCTCCTCCCGATTCTCGCATGAATACGGCCGCCAAAAAACGCGGTATTCCTCTGCAAGGGACAGCTAGACAATTTACCCGCGAAGATTTCGAGAATTTTGATCTAATCCTAGCCATGGATAAAGCCAATTATCAAGATATTTTATCCCTAGATCGGACAGGAAAATATCAAGAAAAGGTCAAATTAATGTGTGACTATGCTCGTTATCACCCAGAAAAAGAAGTTCCCGATCCCTACTACGGTGGTCGTGAAGGTTTTGACCGCGTAATCGAGCTACTTTTAGACTCCTGTGGCAGTCTTTTGGAGGAAGTAAAAAACAAAATTTAAGTTTTTTATTTCAGCTAATCGATTAATCTATGTTCGAGGGAAAAACGAACCAATTCGGCACGATTGTTAGTAGTTGTTTTTCTGAGTAAACTACTAACATATTTTTCGATCGTGCGAGAACTGAGATGCAGTTTTTGCCCAATTTCACTGTTAGAAAGTCCCCGGGCTAAATGTTCTAACACTTCCCGCTCGCGATTAGTTAACTTAAAATCGTCCTGTAAAGAAGAAGTTAAAACATCCCTAGTTGCGGGGCTTTCTTCTGGTTTTAATTTCTGATATTGACGTTCACTTTGCACCATTTGTGATCGCTCTAAAAGATTGCGAATAACTGCTTTTAATTCCTCCATCTCAAAAGGTTTAGGAAGATAGATATCACAACCCACTTGATAACCGCGAATTCTTTCCTCTGTTGACCCTCTTTCGGTTAAAAAAATTACTGGTAATAACCTAAATTCTGGCTGTTGCCGCACCTTAGTCACCAAAGAATAACCGTCTAAACGCGGCATTTTGATATCCGATACCAAAAGATGGGGATGATAGGTATCCAATAAATTTAAAGCTTCCAAACCATTACTCGCCGCTACCACACTATAACCTGCTAATTCTAAATAGTCTTTGACCGCTAGGCGGATACCGGGGTCATCATCGGCAATTAGAATCAAAAGAGGCATAGAAATTAACAGGACAAGGTTTTTTCGGTATTAATAGCCTAGCACCCTCCGCTCGTCACAATTGTCCATCAAGCTACAGAGGCCGTTTTAACTGATATTATACTAGCAGTAACCAGCTTGTTCAGTGATCAGATGTGAGTTTTTAGCTTTTTTCTCCTCCTCTCCCCACTCCCCCCACTCCCTCACTCCCGACTTCATAATTCATAATTCATAATTGATAATTCCCACTCCCCCCAACCCCTTTTTTACTTTTTACTTAAGATGACAGACTATTTGGTTTCCCTGACAATTTGGGCGGGTATTTACGCAATTTTTGCCCTCGGTTTAAATCTACAATGGGGATTTACTGGCTTAATTAACTTTGGTCACGTTGCTTTTGCCACTTTAGGGGCTTATGCCACGGTTTTATTGACTTTACAGGGTGTGCCGATGATTTTTGCCGCCATTGTCGGGGCGATACTAGGGGCATTGTTGGGATTAGCCATCGGTTTTTCCACCCTGAGATTAAGAGCCGATTATCTAGCGATTGTCACCATCGGGGTGTCTGAGTTAATTCGTTTGCTGGTGCTTAACGAGGATTGGTTAACGAAAGGCAGTTTCGGACTACAACGTTATCCCCTACCTTTGGATATAAATCCCGGTTTTCCCGTCAAATTGTTAATTATTGCCCTGTTTACCCTGCTTGCTATCTTTGCTCTCTGGCAATTGGGGCGCAATCTGCAACGACAATGGCGAGAAGCGGGGCAAATTAGCGGCAAAAGCTATCAACCGACGCAAAAGAGAGCTTTAATCTTTTGGGGGTTGTTAGGGGCGATAATCCTGCTTTTTCTGTATATAAACGGTGTAATTGCCCTGAATGACTATAATTACAAAGCTGGGTTGATGGTGGTAGTTTTAGTCCTCCTCGCTCTCGTTTATACTGGTTTAGAATTACTTTTGCGATCGCCTTGGGGACGCATCCTCAAAGCTATCCGGGAAGATGAAGAAATTCCCCGGGCCTTGGGAAAAAATGTCTTTTGGTATAAGTTACAATCTTTGATGTTAGGCGGTGCGATCGCTGGTTTAGCCGGGGCTTTTTTAGCATGGCAATTAACCACTATTTACCCGACTAATTTTGAACCGTTATTGACTTTTAACGCTTGGATTATTATCATTCTCGGTGGCTCCGGTAGCAATGCTGGCACCTTACTAGGATCAATAATTTTCTGGGCTTACGATTCCCTGACTCGCTTTATTCTGCCCCAATTAGATATTTTTAATGATAGCCAATTAGGTGCTTTACGGATTATGATTATCGGTCTGCTGCTCATGGTTTTAATGATCTGGCGCCCCCAGGGTATACTCGGCAAAAAAGAGGAGTTAACTTTAGGAAAATAATTTCAGTTATCAGTTATCAGTTATCAGTTATCAGTTATCAGTTCACCGATTACTGTTAACTGATAACACTTCATAATTCATAATTCATAATTCATATATGTTACTTTCTGCCAAAGGATTATCGAAAAGTTTTGGAGGCATTCGCGCCGTCAATAATGCTTATTTGGAGGTGCCGCAGGGCAGCATCACCGGGTTAATCGGTCCCAATGGAGCCGGCAAAACCACACTTTTTAACCTTTTATCTAATTTTATTCGCCCAGATCAAGGAGAAGTTTTTCTTGATGGTCAGCCAATTCATCAGCTGCCTTCTTATCAAATTGCCCTGAAAGGATGTGTGAGAACTTTTCAAGTAGCACGGGTATTATCCCGATTAACGGTGTTAGAAAATATGCTCTTAGCTAGTCCGAGACAAACGGGAGAAAATTTTCTCAAAGTCTGGTTTCAGGGGGCAAAAATTCGCCAACAGGAACAGGAAAATCGTGCCAAAGCTTTGGACATATTAGATTCGATTGGTCTAGGGGAGAAAGCGCAGGATTATGCGGGAGCTTTATCGGGAGGACAGCGTAAATTATTAGAGATTGGCCGAGTGCTAATGACCGAGCCAAAATTAATTTTATTAGATGAACCGGCCGCCGGAGTTAATCCCACTTTAATCGGTCAAATCAGCGACCATATTATCGAGTGGAATCGTCAGGGAATTACCTTTTTGATTATCGAGCATAATATGGATGTGATTATGTCCCTTTGTCACCACGTTTGGGTATTAGCAGAAGGGACAAATTTAGCCGATGGCATTCCCAGCGAAATCCAAAAAAACGAGCGGGTTTTAAAGGCTTATTTAGGAGACTAAAGCTAATTTTTGCACCTGTTCAACAAAGTTAGCCAGAATTTTTAAGCCATTAGTGGAGGATTTTTCGGGGTGAAACTGCACCGCCACCAAACGCTCACGGGCGATCGCTGCCGTCACCGTTTGACTGCCGTGGGTGACGGTGGCGGCAGTTAGATGACTATCAAGGGGATCGACATAATAGGAATGGACAAAATAGACGTGAGGGTGCGGGGGTAATCCCTGCCAAAGAGCATGATCTGGCTGGGTGAAGTCTAATTGATTCCAACCCATGTGGGGAATGGTAATGCCCGGTTCTGAGCGAAAACGGCGCACTGTCCCCGGAATAACCCCTAAACCCGCCTCTTGACCCTCCTCTGATGAGTCAAAGAGAATTTGTAAACCGAGACAGATACCGAGAAAGGGTTTACCATTAGCGATCGCAACTTTGATCGGTTTTTCGAGATGACGGCTGCGAATTTGCCGGACAGCAGGATCAAAAGAACCGACTCCGGGTAAGACAATAGCGTCAGCTTTTTCGATATCCAGGGGAGAATCGGTAATTTTCGGCACTGCACCCACGGTTTCCAGTCCTTTACAGGCAGAGTGCAGATTTCCCATGTCATAATCGATGACAGCGATTAAGGTCATTGCTATATACTGATCAGGCGATGACCTTATTTTAGAGCAATCACGCTGTTAAATTAGGTCTTCACCCAAAGGTCGTCAATTCAAAAAGGAAACGCACCACCGCTCAAAAGTTGATGAAAAAGGCTGATCAGGTCATATCTGGTCATTATCCACTAAAAATGTTGAAATCCAGAGCTTAAACTGAGGTTTCTCCCGTCGGCTAATTTTATCTCTTTCCCCCGGACAATTTGACCAATTATCGCCCCCTCTTCCCCCACTTTCTCCAGCAATTCTCTGGCACTGTCCGGGGGCAAACACAAAACTAACTCAAAGTCTTCACCGCCGTATAAAGCCCATTCTAGAGCTTTTTCGGCTCCTACATATTCTTTCAGGCTTGGATGCAGGGGAATCCTCTCGATTTCAGCACCAACCCCACTACAGCGACAAATTTGGATGATGGCATCTGCTAACCCGTCACTGCTATCCATGCCCGCGATGGGAAATTGCTTGACAATTTTTTGTAAATGTGGTATGCAATCGAGTCTCGGTCGCGGCCGTTGATGAGCTTGGATTAAGCGCTTTTTTTGGGCGGAATTTAAATTACTCCCGGTTTCAGGGTGGAAGAGTAACTCTAATCCAGCCCGCGATAAACCGTGATAACCTGTAATAACGATACTATCGCCCACTTTTGCATTAAAACGTCTAATTTCTTCATTTTTTGCCACTTGTCCCAGGGCGGTGATGCTGATGTTAATCTCCGTGGCCCGACAGACATCGCCACCAACGATCGCCGTCTGATATACTTGCAGACAAGAGCTAAGACCCCGATAGAGTCCTTCTAGCCAATCGATGGCTAGATTGGGAGTTAAAGCCAATCCTACCGTAATTCCCAGGGGTTCTGCCCCCATAGCCGCTAAATCGGATAAATTAGCCGCCGCCGCTCGCCAGCCCACATCTTCGGGAGAGGTAGTAAGATCGCTAAAGTGGACGTTATTGACTAAAACATCAGTGGTGACAACGAGAGAGTAACCCTCTTTGAGGGATAAAATCGCCCCATCATCACCGATAATCTCCGCAGGACAATATTTTTGCAGAATCGGTAGCAATCCCTGTTCACCCAAGTCTTTAACGGTTAAATTCATAATTTCTGGGAATTGAACGATGCAGCTTCTAAAAAGTCTTTAGTTACGGCTGGCTGAATAATGGTAAAACCCTTTTAAAATAACCCCAGTTCGGGTTAAGCAGCGGGGAGTAAAGACCATTCCATCTTCAAGGAGGGTTTTTTCGTCTGGTGATAGTAAGCAATCAAACCACAGAGAAGATTAACGCAAAAATAGTTTAGGGGTTTCTGATTTTATCAAAAAGTCCGATCAGTACCATCAAGAGTTAATGGACAGAGCGATTAATGATTTACGATCATAATCTCTTTCAATCTTTGACGATCAAAACGAATATTATGAAAAAAACGATGGCGCTTAAATAGGCTCAGTCAGAGTTACACAGTACAATTGTGAGCTAATTTCTGAGCGTTCAGGTATCCAAGGCTCGGGCGTTGGAGAAGGTGATGAGGTGTCACCTAATAATTTTTTTGCATCATTAATTGTTTGATCACTAGATTTTATTACTTGATTAACATCATCTGCAAAACGTTTTTGAGATTCAAATAATTCATTAGAATTCCAGACAACAAATTTCCATGTTTTGACAATTGAAAAATTAGATGAACTTAAGTATTTTATTTTAACTAAAAACTCGATGTAAGATGAATCTGGATCGGAATCATAAGTTTTGTGCGTTTTTTCGATAATCTTCCAATCTATTATCTTTTTAATTTGTGATAAATAACTATCTGAAACCGAAACTTCTTTCAAGCATTTAAACTCTTGTTGCCTTTGAGTATTATTTTCCTGTATAGCTACTAAATAGTTTTTTAGCGCACGTTCGGGAGAATTATATATTTGCAAGGCTAGACTGCACGATGGAAGGAATCCTAGAAACAACAAAATAGATAAGTGTCTAATTATAGTTTTGTTCATCGCTCTAAAATCTCAAATTATTAAATAACGTCAGTTCGGGATAAGGGTGGAAAGAAAAGGCGGGGGCTAGTAAGCTGAAAAATATATAAACTAAGCACCCCCAACACATCTATGTCTAGTCTAGAAGCTCTTTTCTGTTATGTCGATGACTTCTGCCGTGTATTTGAACCTAAATTAGAACAGACAAGGCTTTCAGCCGATAATAAAGCTCGTAAACGTGGCAAAATCTTGACTTTAAGCGAAATTATGACCATCTTGATCGCTTTCCATCAAAACCACTACCGCAATTTTCAACATTTCTACCTCGACCATGTTTGTGTCCATTGGCGACAAGAGTTTCCCCAACTGCCTAGCTATCAACGTTTTATCGAATGGATACCCTCGACTCTCATCCCTTTGTGCGTTTACTGGAAGCATTGTTTTGATTTTTGCAGGAGATCTATTTTTTCGTAGGCGCGATCGATAATTCCCCGACCGCGCAAAAAGCCGGTATTAGCCCCCGGACAAAGATAGGAGAGGGTTTCCGGGCTAAAACGGTCTAAAATGGCCTTTTGCGATCGCAATTGCCGCAGCCAGTGGAAAGTTTTCGCAGTCTGTAGGGGTTGCGGTTGACCCTTAGTGTCGGGGAGAAGATGACGACCGGTAAATAAAACCCCCCCGTGACGCTGCCAGTAGAGACAGGAGGAGCCGGGAGAATGGCCAGGAGTCCAAAAACCGCTACAAGTGGGAGATAACTGGATTTGCTGCTGAAAAACGGTAATTTGACGGTGAGGAAGCAGATAGGCTTCCTGTTCCTGTAGAATAATCTCACAATCAAGTAAACTTTGCAGAGAATCGCTCTGTTTACCCTGACCCCCGCGATGGGTAAAAAATAGGTAACGGACACCCTTTTCTAGGAGAAAATCTCGCTCGCTCTCCTCACAGCTAGGACAATCCACCAGAATATTGCCGGTATTTTCTACAATAAGATAAGAGGTTCCCCCTAGGGTTTCCCGATTAGGCGAGAAAGCGTATAAACCTTCTAGAATTAATCGAGGGGGTTTTGTGGTTTTGCTAACCTCTAAAGGAGACGATTCGGTTTCCGATCGCATGGTTTGCCTATCCAAATCACAATCAATGCGGTTTATAACTTAGCACGATCGATGACCGGACCGGCTGAAATTAGCCGCTTTTTATTCAAGAGAAAAGAGCCGATATGGAAATGTGGTTGTTATTAGGGATTCTTGGCGGTTTTACTTATTTTATCGTCAAGCGTAGCGTGGCCAAAATCACGACAACACCAATATGGTTAATTTGGTTAGTCCTGATGACTCCGGCTCTAATTTGGACCGGCTGGACGTTAATCTATGGGGAGGATACTCCCATACCAGCATTTTTGCTCATCGGTCCTTTTGTCATCTGCCCTTTTTTGTATTGGTGGCTAGTACAGGCGGGTCGGGTTACTCCCCAAGAAAGTCCCCCATCACCACCAGAAAAGGTGAATTTAGTCCTAGAAAATATCGATAGTCCTGCACCTAAAAATGATTTAAAACCGATCACTGCCGAAGAGGAAAAATCCCTAAGAGATTGTTTTCCTTGGGGTGTTTATTATCTGCAAAATATCGATTATCGTCCCCAAGCAATTCTCTGTCGGGGGAAATTGCGAGCAGTTCCCGAAGAAGCTTATCAAGTGATTAAAAACAATGTAGAAAAGGTTTTTGGCGATCGCTTTTTATTGCTTTTCCAAGAAAGTTTTCAGGGACAACCTTTTTTCGCTCTTGTGGCTAATCCCTGGCAGCAAAAAACAGAAACTATAGAAACTGAAAAAGTTACTCGCCCCCTTCTTGCCCTGGGTTTATTGTTATTAACTATCTTAACCACCACAGTGGTCGGTGCGGGATTAAGTGGCATTACTGCCCAACAATTAGAAAATAATCCTAGTTTATTATTACAAGGTTTACCCTACAGTTTAGGCTTAATTGCTATTTTAGGACTGCACGAATTCAGTCATTATTTTACAGCAGTTAAATATAAAATTAAAACTACTTTGCCCTATTTTATCCCCTTTCCCTTCTTCCTCGGAACCTTCGGGGCTTTCATTCAAATGCGCTCCCCAGTCCCCACCCGCAAAGCTTTATTTGATGTGGCGGTAGCCGGTCCTTTGGGGGGTATAATCATCGCTATTCCTTTACTATTTTGGGGATTGTCCCTCTCGGAAATCGTTCCCCTAACTAATCAAAGCAGTTTATTAAATTTTCAGGCCTTAAATCCGCAGTTTTCTTTTTTCTTGTCTATCGTAGCTAAACTAGCTCTCGGCAGTGATTTAATCGCAGGAAAAGCCATCCATTTACATCCTTTAGCGGTGGCCGGTTATGTGGGAATTATCGTTACAGCCCTAAATTTAATGCCCGTAGGTCAATTGGATGGTGGTCATATTGTTCACGCTATGTATGGACAGAAAACCGCCATAATTATCGGTCAATTAACTCGATTATTCATGTTTATTTTAGCCCTAGTGCAGCCAGATTTTTTACTCTGGGCGATTATTCTCTTATTAATGCCAGTCAGTGATCAACCTGCTTTAAATGATGTGACGGAATTGGATAATAAACGAGATTTATTAGGTCTATTTTCCCTAGCTTTGTTATTAAGTATTTTGCTACCCCTTCCCGAAGCGGTGGCCCGTTGGTGGGGAATGTAAGCGACCGCATCAATCAACCTGAGGTCTAGGAAAATTATCGGTCAGTTAGGGAATAAAATCCCCATCTCCCACGTCAATGTGAGTTCAATGATCCTCACCCTCGATCACTTTAATCCACAAAGCTGAAGGCTGACAACTGCTCACCGATCACTGTTATATGGTTCTCAAGGCTAATTCTCAGAGAAAAAAGCGAGTTTCTCCGCAAGGGAAGTTAGGCAAATCTAGGTTAAAATTGCTGGCTATTCCGCTAATTTTGGCGAGTTTAGGCTGGTTATACCTCGATTTACGTCAGCAGTGGCTAAAACCGGAAGCGATTTTTGTTTTGGGAGGTCATGCCGATCGAGAACGTTTTGCGGCAAAATTAGCTAAGGAATATCCCGATCTACCGATTTGGGTGTCTTCCGGTAGTCCGCGACGATATGTGAAAAAGATTTTTAAAAAAGCGGGAATTCCCCCAGAACGTCTTCATCTAGATTACAATGCGCGAGATACTGTCACTAACTTTACTAGCCTAGCCGATCAACTGAAAGCCCAAGGTATTGATAGCGTCTATCTAGTCACTTCCGATAATCACATGAGAAGGGCGCGATTAGTGGGAGAAATTATTTTTGGTAGTCGCGGAATCGTGATTAAACCGGTGACTGTTCCCTCCCAATCACCCCCCGAACCCCTAGAAAAGTCGCTCAGAGACGGTTTTAGGGCAATATTATGGATAATAACCGGTTCTACTGGGGAATTTTGGCTAGAATCCGATTCTAGTCCCCATCTCCGATCAAAATAAAATTATCTTGACAAAATTACCCACTTTATGTTAAACAAAAACACCATTTTCGCCATCTTATTAATTTTTGTACCGCTATCGATCGCCGGTTCCCTGTTACACTGGGGCGGAACAGTTGTTTTTATCACCGCTTGTCTAGCCATTATCCCCCTAGCGGCCTACATGGGGGAAGCCACGGAAGCGATTGCGGTGGTGGTTGGGCCAAATATTGGCGGTTTGATGAATGCCACTTTTGGCAATGCCACAGAATTAATTCTCGCCTATGTCGCCTTGCGGGAAGGTTTTATCGATGTGGTAAAAGCGACGATTACTGGCTCAATTATCGGTAATTTACTCTTAGTTATGGGATTATCGATGTTTTTAGGCGGTTTACGCTTCAAAGAACAGGAATTTCAACCGATAACCGCTCGTTTAAATGCTTCAGCGATGAATTTAGCGGTAGTGGCGCTCCTTTTACCCACTGCTGTGCAATTTACCTCCACGGGAGTCGGGGAAATAGTCCTACAGCGTCTATCCGTGGCCGTGGCAGCGGTGTTAATTTTCGTCTATGGTTTAAGTCTCTTATTCTCCATGAAAACCCACACCTATCTCTACGATGTCGGGGTTGCTGGTATCGAGGAGGAAAGCGCTGGAGAAAACCCCGCAAAGCCGAAAATCTGGTTTTGGTCTTTGATTTTATTGATCGTTACCATCGCTGTGGCCGTAGAATCAGAATTATTAGTGGCATCCCTAGAGGAGGCTACGGAACAGTTAGGTTTAACGGCGCTGTTTACCGGGGTGATTCTTTTGCCTATTATCGGTAATGCGGCCGAACACGCTACGGCCGTCACCGTCGCCCTTAAGAATAAAATGGATCTATCGGTATCTGTGGCCGTCGGTTCCAGTATGCAGATCGCCCTGTTTGTGGCTCCGGTTTTGGTTATCATGGGTTATATTATCGGTCAGCCCATGGATCTAAATTTTAATCCCTTTGAGTTGGTGGCAGTGGCTGTGGCGGTGTGGTTAGCTAATTCGATTAGTAGTGATGGGCGATCGAATTGGTTGGAAGGAATGTTACTCTTAGCTACCTATACTATCCTGGCCTTGGCTTTCTTTTTCCATCCTCTCACCGCTTAGAGTTATCCCTTGCCGATATATAGACAATGACGGATGCTTTGGCTCAAGGGAGTGGTAAAACTGGCAATTTCGAGGATTTTACCGCCAGCTTTCCCCAGATTCTCCTCTAAACTTAAACTATCCTCCGACGACCACTGACCACGATAGAGAATAGTGATTCCGGTCTTTTTCAGGAAAGGCAAAGCATAGTTAACACAGATATCCACATTACCTACCGCTCGCAAACAGACGATATCGTAAGCAGAGTTATGTTTAAGGTTTTTCCCGACGATTTCCGCCCGACCTAAACGAGTTTTCGTGTTATTTAACTCTAATTTGTCAATAACTTCTTCCAGAAAATTAATCTTTTTTTGGGTGGAATCTAAGAGAGTCACCGACCAATGGGGATATGCGATCGCAATTGGCACCCCCGGAAACCCGGCCCCCGTCCCCAAATCAATGACTGATAGGGATTTTGTCAATAGATCTGGCTGGGATTTTTCTAACCAAGCTAAACCCGATAAAGAATCCCAAAGATGTTTTTCCCAAAACTCCTCCGGTTGGGTAATTCGGGTGAGATTAAAACGTTGATTACCCTCTAAAATCAACTCATAAAGTTGTTGAAATCGCGCTTGTCTGGCCCCATCGGGTTGCCATTCTAGGGTTTCTTGCCAAAGGTCAAATAATTCAGGAAGGATCATTAATTCAGTTATCAGTTATCAGTTATCAGTTATCAGTTATCAGTTATCAGTTATCAGTTATCAGGTATGAGGGGAGTGGGGAAATTTCAACTAATACCCCAAAACCCTAAAACCTCAACTATCTGTTTTTTCATTTTTCACTTCCCTCAAATGTCCTTGTTCAATTTTCCAGTGACGGTCAGCGATAGGCAATAATTCGCCAGCATCGTGACTAACTACTAATAAAGTCCAGTGTTGTTTGAGACTAGCGAGAAGTTTAGCCAATTGACGACGCATCGACCAATCTAAACCGGCCGTAGGTTCATCGAGAAGTAACAGATTAGGCTGCCGGATTAACTGAACAGCGAGGGATAAACGACGCTGTTGACCTCCACTAAGATTGTGGGGAGAAGTATCCAGAGGAGTATTTTCTAATCCTACCTCCTTTAAGGCCGCTGTTAGGCGATCGCTTTTAATTTCTGGATGACCGAGACGCAACTCCTCAAGGATGGTTTTACCGCAAAAATGACGTTCGGGAAACTGAAAAACGATTCCTCCTAATTGTTGCAGGTGCAGCACCGTTAATTCTTGGTCCCGCCAGTGAATCGTCCCTGCTGTTTTATCGGCAAAGCCTGCTAAAATTTCCAAAAGAGTCGTTTTTCCGGAACCACTGGGGCCAACAATCAGACCTAATTCCTGGGGTGCTAATTCGAGATTAATCCCCTGTAAAATGGGATTGAGGGCAGCGGGGGGATGATAAACCACATCTTTGAGATAAAGCATTGACAAGAAAATAACTGGAAATTAAGTCTAGAAACCCGTTTCTATTGTGACAGATTTTTTCATTCGCTCAAGGAGACTTTTGACCATGGTGCTGAGGTTAGGTTTAACGAAAAAAATGGCGATCGGTGCTTCGCTGGCTGTTATGGTAGTGGTTAACTGGATTAGTCCCGGGTTGGCCGGAGATCCTTTCCGCAAAACCAATCCCCGACCGATTGGTGATAAGACCGAGGCCGCTTTTAACGCTATTTTTAAACAAGGTAATTATCTAGAGGCAAAAAAATTAATTGTTGAGGCCACGGAAAAGGAACCCCAAGAACCTTTGTCCCATGCTATGCGCGCCTCTCTTGCTTTTACCGACCAGGATTGGAACACCCTCAAAACCTACTCCGAGAAAACTAAGGCAGCGGCCAAACAAATGCAGGACAGCGACCCTTTAAGGGGAAATTTGTATCTTGCGGTGGGGAGTTTTTTGGAGGGAACCTACGTTTTTCAAACCGAAGGAGCAGTATCGGCTATCCCCAGACTACAACAGGTGTTTCAGTATTTGGAAACCGCAGAAAAGGTTAGTCCTACGGATCCGGAATTGAACCTATTAAAGGGTTATATGGATTTGATTTTAGCGGTTAATCTGCCCTTTTCTAGTCCCCAAGAGGCAATTCAACGGCTAGAAACTTATGGAAGTCCTGATTACTTGGTCGATCGAGGTATCGCTCTAGCTTACCGGGATTTAAAGCAGTATGATCAGGCTTTGCGGTTTATCGATAACGCTCTGGAAGCGACCCCCGATAATCCAGAATTAATGTATCTAAAGGGTCAAATCCTGAGAATTCAAGGCAATACGGATAAAAATACTGGCTCTTTGAAACTGGCACTAGATTACTTTAATAATGCCCTAAAAAAACAGGAACAACTCCCCGAATCAGTTAAAAAACAGTTAAATCGCGAACACCGTAAGGTACAAGAGGAGATTAAATCCCTAGAAAGCACCGCTAATCGTTAAAAAACGCCTAAAAATAGTCAATATTTAGGGGTTTTTATCAGTTATCAGCTTCTGAAGGCAAAAGGCAAGAGGCAAAAGGCAGCCGTCAAGGCTGCATCTCAGATTTGCAGGAATACCGACAATCAGCAATTATCAGTGACTCTTAGATGATGACAAATGTATCAGCAGCTGCGTGTAAGCATCCCACCGAAAAACTAATGCGCTCCGGGGTTTGGGGGCGGCACTTCGACACATTTCGACAGGCTCAATGTAAAGGCTCAGTGACCGCGCCACGCCCCCAACGGGGGGTTTGGGGGGTAGAACCCCCCAAAAGCTTGGATTGAGTGGTAAAATCAGAAACAACACCCGATTTTAGCAGGGGGGTTTCCCCGTAAAAATCCCAATTGGTAGATTTACAAAAATGAGATGCACCCGCCGTCAAATTTTGCCAAAACAGAAAATCTCCTCTTATGGTATATAAAGTAAAGGATTATTAAGCTTCGCGGAAGTTTATTAATTAAAGTTAAAAATATATTGACAAAAAAGATGGCTTGTGGTAGTGGGCAGAATTTAGCCAAACCTCCTAGCTGATTTATTGTCAAGGGTTCACCTAAGTGTAATTGGAGATTTCATGACGGCAACGACGGATAAATTGCATGGGGAGTTGATCACCTCGATCGAGCCAGACTTTAAACTGAAAGATATTATTCAAAGCATTCCCAAAGAATATTTCCAGAAAGACCCGGTTAAAGCTTGGTTTGGTGTGATTACGAATATTTTGGCGGTCATTGCCGGTTATGTAATGCTAGTTTATTCTCCCTGGTATTTACTGCCTTTAGCTTGGATTTTCACAGGTACAGCTTTAACGGGATTTTTTGTGATCGCGCATGATGGCGGTCATCGGTCTTTTTCTAATCGACGCTGGGTTAATGATCTTGTCGGTCATATTTTACTCTTACCGCTTATCTATCCGTTCCACTGTTGGCGTTTCCTCCATGATCGCCATCATGCTAAAACTAACATGGTAACGATAGATAATGCTTGGGATCCGTGGGAATTAGAAGCTTTTAACTCGGCCAATCCCCTAGTGCGTCTCTTTTATCGCGGTATTCGCGGACGTTTCTGGTGGCTCGGTTCGATCGCCCACTGGGCTATTCTACACTTCAACATCGAACAATTCAAAGAGAACGAACGGGAAAAAGCCCGCTTTTCGATGATTGTCGTCCTAGTTTTTGCCGCTATTTTTTTCCCAACCCTCATTTTCTACACTGGTGTCTGGGGATTGGTTAAATTTTGGGTGGTGCCTTGGTTTGTCTATCATTTTTGGATGAGTACCTTTACCCTTGTCCATCACACAGACCCCGATATTCAATTTTACTATCCCGAAGAGTGGAATCAAGCTTTAGCGCAACTAGAAGGAACAGTTCACTGTAGCTATCCCCGTTGGGTAGAAATTCTCTGTCACGATATTAATGTCCATATCCCCCATCATATTTCGACGGCGATTCCCTCCTATAACCTCCGCAAAGTTCACGCTAGTCTCAAAGAAAATTGGGGTAGTCACCTGAAAGAAACTAAGTTTTCTTGGGCATTAATGCAGCGAATCGTTGATTATTGCCATATTTTCGACTCCGAAACCGCCTATAAAACCTTTAAGGAAACCCGCGGTTAAATCAGGAGACAGCCGAACGGAGTCAGTATTGACTACGGACTCTGTTCGGCTGACCCCACGAACAAACTTTTTGCCGCAAACCCTAACTACTATTCGGCCGTTGCTAATCCAGTTTCGGTGCCGCCGTTGCTGCGACGACGGGTAAGAGTATTAAAGAGCATAATTCCGATCGCTTTGATCAGATTACCTTCCAACTCTTGGAACATTTTCATGTTCATGCCAAAAGCGGCGTTAGCTTCGGCAACAATGCGATCGGCTATGACTTGATCTACTGGTAACTGGTCGAGGGTTTGACGATAGTGGTTTTTATAGGCTTTTTCGTCGGGAATATCTTTAAAATCATAGAAAGCTGTGCCGCCAGTTTCCAGATTCATCGCTTTTTCGGCGATTTTTTTCAAGATTTGCCCCCCGGACAGATCGCCGAGATAACGGGTATAGGAATGGGCGACTAATAATTCGGGTTCTGTTGTGGCGATTTCCCGAATCCTGTCAACGTAGGCCTGACCTGCGGGAGATAAAGCGATCTCGTTGCGCCAATTAGGACCGTAATAAAAATATAAATCCTGTTCCAGCGCATTTTTGCGATTGAGTTCGGGAAAACAGATTTTAGAAACGACGGGATGACTACGAAGTTTTTCCATCTCCTCTTCCATGGCCGAATAGACGAAGTAGAGGTTAGCCACCAGTTTGCGATAGGAAGTTTTTTCCACTACACCCTTGAGAAAACATTTGACAAAACCGACGTTTTCTGCCATGGTGTGGGATTTTTTCGTGCCTTCTCGCAGTTGAGTTGATAAATTAACGCTCATATTTATGATCACCTGTTGGGATGAGTAGAATGGATCGGGTTCGTTACAGATGCTTACTAAAACCGCCTATTTTGGTAGATTAAACTGAATCGATCGGTAATTTTATTAAGAATTTTTACAGTGCCGCTGGGGAAGCTTAGGGGGGAAATTTAGATATAGAAGGACTTAACCGCCAGTTAAAACCGGTATCCATCGAGATGGCGTAATTGTAAAGATTAGTGAAAAACTGCTCCCTAGTTGATCTTTAGGCAGGAGAGGGTGTAACTTAGCACCAATATCAATTTTCGACCAACACTGTTTACACTTCTTAAAAATTCTTAACATTTAGGAGACTTATATCGGCAAAATTTCACAAATTGAAACCGAATTTAGCAATCATGCTTATAATCAGTACAGGATTCTTTATGTTGTGCTAAACTCAAGCCCTTGAGAGACAAAGCCCTAGTCGCAATGTCAGTAAGAACACATTTAGTAACCCTCTACCCCAACCCTTAGTCATAACACTCTGGTAATGCCCCGAATACTTGTAATCGATGATGATCCTGCAATCGCGGAATTAGTCTCCATCAACTTGGAGATGGCGGGTTATGACGTTAACCCCGCAGAGGACGGGATTAAAGGCCAGGCCTTGGCCGTCCAGTTACAACCCGATTTAATTATGCTGGATTTAATGTTGCCCAAAGTCGATGGTTTTACCGTCTGTCAGCGTTTGCGACGAGATGAACGCACGTCCGACATCCCGATTTTGATGCTCACAGCCTTAGGACAAACCCAAGATAAAGTGGAAGGTTTTAACGCCGGTGCTGATGATTACCTGACCAAACCTTTCGAGGTGGAGGAAATGTTAGCTAGGGTACGCGCTCTCCTCAGACGCACCGATCGCATTCCCCAAGCAGCTAAACACTCAGAAATACTCAGTTTTGGACCTTTAACCCTGGTTCCCGAACGTTTTGAGGCGGTCTGGTTTGAAGGTGTGGTCAAGTTAACCCATCTAGAATTCGAGTTACTCCACTGTCTTCTCCAACGTCACGGTCAAACCGTTTCCCCCAGTGATATTCTCAAGGAAGTCTGGGGATATGATCCCGATGATGATATCGAGACTATTCGCGTTCATATTCGCCATCTGAGAACGAAACTAGAACCCGATCCCCGCCACCCTCGCTATATTAAAACCGTTTACGGTGCGGGTTATTGTCTGGAATTACCCACCAATGAACAGGTGGTGCTTGATTCATCGGTGGCAACAGTTTAAACAGGGAGCGGATAGGCAATAGGGACAATTGTTTCCTCGCTCCCCCTGCTGTTCAGATTGAGAAGGTTTGACTCGCGGTTGGGTTTTGATGGCTATGGCTGAGGCCTCTTTTTGTCCCTGACGATAACGAGGGGAAAACACCCCCAGCAAGTCAGGACAATGGTGGGAGTAACTACTGGTTTACGGTAAATCCGTCGCCCCCATCAAAAAGCGATCGCATTCTCTGGCGGCCCCGCGGCCTTCATTAATCGCCCAAACCACCAAACTTTGACCACGACGACAATCCCCCGCTGCAAAGACTTTCGGTAAGCTAGTGGCAAATTGACCGTGTTCGGCCTTGATATTGCTGCGGGCATCCTTTTCTAGTCCCAAATCATCGAGTAAAGGCTGTTCTGGTCCTAAAAATCCCATGGCCAATAGAACCAATTGCGTCGGGATGACTTTTTCCGTTCCTGCCACCGGTTGGGGGATAAACTGCCCTTTTTCGTTGCGTTGCCATTCCACTTGTACGGTATGAATCCCCGTCACGTTACCCTCGCTATCCCCCTCGAATTTGGTTGCTGTGGTGGTATAAACCCGGGGGTCATCGCCAAAACGGGCGGCTGCTTCCTCTTGTCCATAGTCCAGACGGTAAATTTTCGGCCATTCGGGCCAGGGATTATCGGTGGCCCGTTCCCGGGGCGGTTGCGGCATAATTTCTAATTGGGTGACGCTACGGCAGTTATGACGCAGGGAAGTCCCCACACAGTCGGTTCCCGTGTCGCCACCGCCGATAATTACCACGTCTTTACCCGCAGCCGAGATAAAATCCTCCCCAGGCTGTCCGTCTAATAGTGCTTTTGTATTAGCGGTGAGAAACTCCATGGCGAAGTGAATACCCTTTAATTGGCGACCTTCGATGTTTAAATCCCGGGGTTTGGTGGCTCCGGTACAGATAACCACGGCATCATATTCGTTTAATAGGTCTTGGCTGCTGATATCCTTACCCACTTCCGTGTTACAGACCATTTTTACCCCTTCCTGTTCGAGCATCTGGAGACGACGCAGAACCACTTCTTCCTTATCTAACTTCATGTTGGGGATACCGTACATCAACAGGCCCCCGGGGCGATCGGCCCGTTCGTAAACCGTCACCCAGTGACCAGCTTTATTTAACTGGTCGGCAGCCGCTAATCCAGCAGGTCCGGAACCGATTACGGCCACTTTTTTGCCGGTACGGATTGCGGGGGGATTGGCAGTAATCCACCCGGATTCCCAACCCTTGTCGATAATCGAACATTCAATATTTTTGATCGTAACGGGGGGATTATGAATACCGAGAACACAGGAACCCTCACAGGGAGCGGGGCAGACTCTACCGGTAAATTCGGGGAAATTATTGGTTTTATGGAGGCGATCGAGGGCTTCTCGCCACAATCCTCGATAGATTAAATCATTCCATTCGGGAATCAGGTTATTAATCGGGCAACCACTGGCCATGCCACTAATTAGGGTTCCCGTGTGACAAAATGGTGTACCACAATCCATACAACGGGCGGCCTGATTGCGGAGTTTATCTTCTGGCATGGGAAGATGAAACTCATCCCAATTATGAAGGCGATCGAGGGGGGTAAGTTCGGAAGGAAGTTCACGCAGGAATTCGATAAAGCCAGTCGGTTTGCCCATAGTCTTTTTTATCTCTGTCGTTTATCCCCTATCTTCCTTCAGAGTTCGATCGATCCCTGCAACTTTACCGATTTCTTTAATCTTATCGGCAGCTCAGTGGACTAACAGGCGGTAATTTTGACAAATTGGGTAATTAACTATTGAGTTAAAAACAGGAGATTTCAAGAGGAAGGGGGCAATTCTAAGGGGATAGCCCCGATTATTCCCTTACGAAAATCATTGAGTAACTGCATGGCTGCCCTTTCTTTATCTTCTTGATATTTGAGATTGGCCAATTTTTCGATAAAATCCTCCCCGGTTATGTCTAGAGTATTCAACCCGTAACGAGATTGTAAAAGTCCTTCATACTGTAATTCTATTAATAAATCGACAAAAGCCGCCGCTATCCTTTGGTTATCATAACCAGCATCCCCAATATCCTCACAGATAGCTAATTTCACCGCATCCTTTTGATTTTCTAAACGGGAAGGAATCACCCCCGGTGCGTCTAATAATTCTAAGGTGTCGGAAATTCGCACCCATTGTAACTGTCGCGTTACTCCGGCCCTGCGGGCGCTGGCAACGACTTTTCGCCCTAATAAACGGTTAATCAGGGCAGATTTGCCCACATTGGGAAACCCAATCACCACGGCACGTACTGGACGCGGTAACATTCCTCTTAGTTGGCGTTTTTGGTTAATTTCATCACCAATTTTTTCCGCCGCTTTGATAATTGCTTTAACTCTTTCTCCCTGTTTAGCGTTAGTAAAATAGACGGTTTCTCCTTGACTTTTAAACCATGTTACCCATTGTTGCTGGGCAGATTCGGGAATCATATCGAGACGATTTAAGATTAATAAGCGCGGTTTATTGCCAATCCAATCCTCCACCTGGGGATGATGGGAAGCTAAGGGAATGCGAGCATCGCGCACTTCTAGGATCACATCCACGAGTTTAAGATGTTCCTTAAGTTTTCTTTCCGCTTTGGCAATATGACCGGGATACCATTGAATTAACGACATGGGAGATGGGAGTATAAAATTTAATTTTATCAGGAATAGTCCCTAGATAGCTATAATTATCTGAGAAAGAGTTTAGTAATTTCACTGCAATTATAACAGGATTGTCGATGACTAATTTAAAAAAATGGCAAATTATTAAGTCTGAGCTAGTTTTTCAGAATCGTTGGTGTCAAGTCCGTCAAGATGCGGTGAAGTTATCCTCTGGACAAGTTATCGATGATTATTTCGTTAATATTCGTCCTGAAATTGTGTTAGTTGTTCCAGTTACTGGGGATAATCAATTAGTTTTTGTTCGTCAATATCGTCACGGAGTTAAGGAAATTTTATTGGAATTTCCTGCCGGAGCAGTAGCTGCGGGTGAAGATAATATTACTGCGGCAGCGCGTCGGGAATTTGAGGAGGAAACTGGTTATCAAAGTGATTCTCTAATACCTCTAGCTGTTTTGTACGATAATCCTGTTAAAGATACTAACAGAATTCATATTTTTTTGGCTCTTAATGCTACTCCCACCGGTCAACAAAAGTTAGATATTACCGAGGAAATTGAAGTTATTCTGCGACCTTTACAGGAAATTAATCCCCAGGAAATTACTGTCTCTGGTAGTTTAGCAGCTTTCTATCTAGCTAGGGATTTTTTAAAGCAAAATTAAGGAGGTACAGCGGTTATATTGATGGGGAGCCAGTTGTCAGGAGATGAGATTATTTTTATTTATTCTCCCCAATTCATAATTCATAATTCATAATTCATAATTCATAATTCCCACTGTCTATGAGTAATTTTTTTATGATTGCTGGCTTTATCCTATCAGCTTATGCGATTGTTGCCAACGATTCCCTACAAACTTTAGGTACTTTTTTAAGTGCCAATGAAGAACGTCCCTGGTGGATTTTATGGCTGTATTCCAGTATAATCTTAGCCTCGATTTTTATCGCTGGTTGGTACATTAATCAGGGAGATGTGGCTTATAATCGACTAGAAATGATTCCCTTCCCAGAAAATTTTACTTGGATTTATATCGTTCCTCCCCTGGCAATTTTAATTCTCACCACTTGGGGAATACCTGTGAGTACAACCTTTTTGGTTTTAACAGTTTTTGCTCCCCAATCTCTAGATGAAATGTTAGTTAAATCTGCTTGGGGTTATGCTATTGCTGTTATAGTGGGGTTAGTAATCTATCGAATTATTTATCGATTAGAAAACTTTTTCCTAGAAACAGTTAATAAAGAACCTCAAAAAATCTGGGTAGTTTTACAGTGGTTATCCACCGGGTTTCTCTGGAGTCAATGGTTAATGCAAGATTTTGCTAATATTTTCGCCTATCTTCCCAGACAGTTAGCAGCAATATGGTTAGTTTTATCTCTAACAGTTATGCTACTCCTGCAAACCATCATTTTTATTAATCATGGTGGTCAAATCGAGAAAATTGTCACTAGCAAAACTAACGCCCATGATCTGCGTTCTGCAACAATTATTAACTTGATTTATGGCTTAATTTTACTGTTTTTTGTTGGCTATAATCATATTCCCATGAGTACCACTTGGGTATTTTTAGGTTTATTAGGAGGTCGAGAAATTTCTCTGACTTTAACCAGAGAAACCCCTAATTTAGCCGCCACGGGTAAACTGGTTTTAGGGGATGCCTTGAAAGCTTTTATCGGTATGGTTGTTAGTGTTGCTATCGCTCTTGCTTTACCTCTAATCGCTCAAAAAATTAACTATCTATAGGAAATTATGAATTATAAATTATAAATTATAAATTATAAATTATGAATTATAAATTATGAATTGGGAAGCTTTTTTTAGTAATCAGTAAACAGTTAACCGAAAACTGATAACTGATAACTGATAACTGATAACTGATAACTGATAACTGATAACTGATATTAGTGGTTGTACCGCATAAGATTAAGAAAAGGTCTATTGTCAAAACTTAAGAATAACAAGATTGGGGAGATAGGCGATCGATTGACGACCCAGAGTGATAAAGTTTTCTATTACTGATAATCTCGAAATTATCGTTCAACCAGATTAAAGATGCTTCTGTGACTAGACCTTCTTCAAGAGTGACTAGGGAAAAATTGCGAGATTTACCCCTATCAGAGTGGAGAATGCGAGGAACACTAGCAGCATTCAGATAAACAGTTCCCATCTCGGAAGTGACCACGGGATTGCGTAAACGGGAAGTAGTATGACGGAGACGGTGGTGCATATGACCGAAACTGACGAGAGAAACCTGTTTTCCTAATAGCTGTGCTTGTGCGATGGCCGCTGCTAAATCCGGATCCCCGTGGTCCCCTCCCAAAGGTTGCCAATCGCGACCACAGATAGCTTCCGCTTCCTTTCCCAGTCCAGCCGGACCATTGTGACCTAAAAAAATCAGGTTATTATAGGCAGTATCTTGAATATTAGCGATAATTTTGGCAGTAGATTCGGCAAAACTGCTGATGTTATAACGTTCTTGAAAAAATTCTCCATTTTTCCACTCGGAACCTCCCCAAGTAAAGGGACGACCCCCAACAATCGAAAGCTCTAAACTGGGTAGGTCTAGTTTTGAGTAACCCACATGAGCAACCCCTAATAATTCTAACTGGGCGGTGACACGATCTTCTTGATCGCGATCGTAGGGACATTGTTTTCGTCCCCAGGGGGTGGCGCTATACCAAGCGTCATGATTACCGAGAATAACGGCTTTTGGTAAGGACAAACTAGCAATCCGACCGACAATTTCTAGGGATTCATTGCCAAAATCCCCCACAAATAGGGCTAAATCCACTTGTAAAGCTTCTAGTGCTAAATTATCTTCTATTTCCCATTGGTCGTGAACGTCACCGATGACGGCGATTTTATAGGTGCGAGGGAAAGAACTTACCATTACCAGTTATTAACTATCATTTACCAGTAACGATCATAGCTAGGATTGGCCGAATAAATCTAAAAACCTTGTCGGATAATATCTTTAGGCTTTTTTGAAATCAAAAAAGTGCCGGTCATTGGCGTAATTGGCTCAATTTGGTCGAAATATCTAGAGGACATTTTGGGCGCACGCAGTTCGATTGGCGCAATAATATTATTGTAGGGGCGAATTGCATTCGCCCTCTTTGAATAACTTCTGCTGCTCACCTATAGGTGAGGGAAAGTCACAAATAGGAGATGCAGCCGATAATTTTCTAGAGATGTAAAGATTTAAAACAGAGTTACCCACAGTCATCGGTTTTTTTGTAAATTTAGATACAGAATTATCAGGGTGATCTGTGTATGTCCTTACTACAATCTCGCACTACTGCCGTTGTTACTTGTCCCCAAGCAAATACATGGGTACGACTAAGAATGCTTCCCTCTCCATACAGCTTTGATGAAGCACTACTACTCTGTGAACAGGATCAAGGCCGTTGGGTGGCATGGATTCCCGATTTTGGCGAAATTATCTTGATTGAAGGACAATTTGAGGCATAAACTAACTCTTGCTGACAATTAAAGCAGATAAACAGCGATCGATCACTTGTTTTAATACTAGAGCAGTCCAATCTATATCGGCTGCGCTGGTGTCCCTTCCCAAGGTTAAACGAATTCCCGCTAATGCCTCTCGATCGCTGTAGCCCATAGCTTTTAAAATTGGACTGGGGGAAAGTTTGCCACTATGACAGGCGGATCCAGAACTAATGCCGATTCCTGCTAAATTAAGCTGACGAACTAGCTGTTTTCCCGTGATGCGACTGTTATCGTCGGGACGGACAATAAAGCTGACGTGGTGGGGTAAACGATAGAATCGGTCCCCCGTGGGCAGCAGATAAGGATAATCGGCTAAGAGGTCAAATAATCGATCTCGCAGACCCATTAAACGCATTTTTTCGCTAATTAAGTCTTTTTGGGCTAATTCGGCCGCTAAACCAAAAGATGCGATCGCTGGTACGGCTTGGGTTCCCGATCGCAGGCCTTTTTCCTGACCACCGCCCCGCAGTAATGGTAAAATATCGACACCGGCTCTGATGTATAAAGCTCCCGATCCTTGCATTCCATAAATTTTATGGCTAGAAAGAGATAATAAATCTACGGGCAGTTTCCGCACATCAATATCGCATCTTGCCGCCACCTGCACCGCATCGGTGTGAAAAAGAACTCCCCTTTCTCTGGCAATGCTGCCCAATTCTTCAATCGGTTGTAGGGTTCCCACCTCACTTTGTCCGTAAATAATGGAAATTAAGACCGTATCGCTTTGAATTGCGGCTTTTAGGTCTAAAGGATTAACCCTACCTTGACGATTGACGGGAAGACGAGTAATTTGCCAACCTTGCTGCTCTAATTGTTTACAGGGTTCAGCGATCGCCGAATGTTCCACACTAGAAATAATTATATGACGGGGGCGGTTATACTGTTGAGCAACCCCGATAATCGCTAAATTATCGGCTTCCGTGCCGCCAGAAGTAAAGATAATCTGGTCTGGATTGGCATTAATTAACCCTGCTACCTGTTCTCTGGCCATTTCGATGACTGTCGCCGTATCCTGTCCCCAACTGTGTAAACTGGAGGGATTACCCCAATGATGCCGCAGAATAGTGGCAACCCGCTCGATTACTTGGGGATGAGTGGGGGTAGTGGCGCTATAGTCAAGATAAATTTGCATTATTTTACAATCTGAGAAATGAGAGTCAAGACAGGCAGCTATTCTCAGTTTAGCCGTTTAAGAGATTAGAAAACGGGTTTCTTTAAGAAACCCGCTTTCTGAGTTGTTGAGAAACCCGCTTTCTGAGTTGTTGGGAAACCCGCTTTCTGGCTTATACTAAGCGTCAGAGGATTTACAGGGGTTAAGTTATGACAGGAATTGAAACAACCATTGTAACGGCATTGACTAATAATTTTATTGGCCAAATCATTAAATCGGGGTGGGAGGGTATTAATAAAAATGAGTTATTGAATAAAGATGTCGGACAGCTTTTCAAAGAAGGAAAGTATCTTTTTTTGCGGGAATATACTCAACGTTACTGGGATCGGCACGGCATGATTAAGGTTTTAAAAATGTCTAAGCCTATGGATTTGGAGTCAATTTATGTTAATGTCAAATGTTTAGGAAATTTAGTCAGGGATTATTATGATGAAAATTTAGAAAATAAATATCGTGAGAGTAAGCAGCGACGATTTAACTTTAGGGATGATGGTAAAAAAGATGGTTTACTTTTGGCTAATCAAGAACAATATTTAATGGTACTTGGTGATCCTGGTATTGGTAAATCTACATTTTTGCGAAAAGTTGGTTTAGAAGCTCTCAAGGGAAATAAAGACAGTTATCAGCATCCTCTAACACCTGTTTTACTGGAGTTGAAAAACTTTAAAGAAAACGAGATTAATATTCAGGCATTAATTGAAGAGGAGTTTAAAATCTGTGGTTTTCCCAATGTGGAAAAAAATATTAGCAATAAACTAGAAAAAGGGGAATTACTAATTTTATTAGATGGTTTAGATGAAGTGCCAACAGCTAATGTTTATAATGTAATCGAGAAAATTAAAGATTTTGTAGATAGGTATCATAAAAATCGTTTTATTCTCTCCTGCCGTACTGCTGCTAGAACTCATCTTCGACGATTTACCGATATTGAAATTGTCGAATTTGATGATCAGCAAATTCAAAGTTTTATTGAACATTGGTTTAGTTCGGAATTAGACCGCAAAAATGAGACGGCTAAAAATTGTTGGGAACTGTTGCAAAAGGAGGAGTATAAAAGTGCAAAAGAGTTAGCTCATACACCGTTATTGTTGACTTTTTTGTGTTTGGTTTATGATGAAAATCAATCTTTTCCCACAAATCGCAGTCGCCTTTATCAAGATGCGTTACGAATTTTATTGGAAAAATGGTCAGCCGAAAAACGTTTACCTAATCGCGGTTTAGTTTATGAAAATCTCAGTATTGAGCAAGAAGAAATTTTGCTATCTGAAATTGCTTATCAGAATTTTGTAGCAGATAAACTTTTTCTAGAAAAACGAGAAGTTGTTAAGCAAATTAAAGATCACCTTAAACAAAACTTAAATGCTCCGCAACATTTAGACGGAGAAAAAGTATTAAAAACCATTGAAATTGAACAGGGAATTTTAGTAGAGCGGGCGAGAGATGTCTATTCTTTTTCTCATTTAACCCTTCAGGAATACCTGACGGCTCAGTATATCTATGATAATGATTTGATTGAAGAAGCAGTTAAGAATTATGTAACAGAAACTCGTTGGGAAGAGGTGTTTTTGTTAGTGGCGGGTTTGATGCGAGGGAAAGCCGATAAATTGTTATTAGCAATGGAGAAAGAAGCCCATAATTATCTTAAAACGCCCCTCGGTCAAAAATTAGTGCCGATTTTGCAATGGGCAGATGAGATGACTAAAGATTCTGTTGATAGTCCGATTAAACCTGTAGGAAGAAGAGTGATCGCCTATTGGCTCGTCATCTTCTACACCTGCATCATCTACAGCTACAACGTCATCCACATCCCCAACGTCACCGCCATCATCCACAGCATCGTCATCGCCTACGCCTACGCCCCCGAGATCGCCTACTTAATCACCGAGATGTCCTTTACCCCCAACCTCATCGATGAGTTTGTCCAGTTAGTTAACTTATTTGCTCAGGATCGAATTGTTTCTAAGGTTAATTTTTCCCAATTAAGCGCTGATTTAGAAGCTTTCAAACAAATTATTCCTGATGATAAAGCAACTACAAAAGAACGTCGAGAATTTGCTGATCAATTCTTGAAAATGTGGAGTACTGCTTTTAATTTAACGCCTGAATTACTTAATTTATCGATCAACGAAATTAGCGAAATAGACAGGCATTATTTTTATATTAATCGCCGGATTCTCAAATGCCAAAAAGTGGCTGTTAATATTTCCCCTACCGTCTGGCAAGAAATCGAAGACCGAATGCTCCGCGTTCCTTAACTTCTACTTTTTTTCTCAAATCTTGCCTTTCCAATTGCATGAGATTAGCGAATATTAACACTAGGAGGATTGGGAGCTTCAAAAACCTTGCATTACCATTTTTATAGAACACAAATTAGTGCAAAAAAGAGGACAAAAAAGCCTGAAACTCCCGCTTCCTGACTGACTTCAACAACAAACTTTTTCAGCAAACCCTATTTATTGGCGGTAAGACAATAACTTGAGACTGACTATCATCAACGGTATAGATAACCCGATAGTCTCCAACGCGGAAGCGATACTTCCCAGCAAATTCTCCCTTTAATGCTTTAATTTGAGGATAATTTTTCGGTGTTTCTTGAAGGAGTTTTAAACACTTAGCAATCTTCTTTTTTAAGATTGGATCCGCTTCAGAATAAACTTTATTTGCTTTAGCTGTCAAACGGACTTTATAAGTCATCTCAGCTTTCCCAATCAATAAGGCAACCTGATTGTAAATCCATTTCAGCTTCTTTCAAATGTTCCATAATATTCCTGGACTTCCCCGTTGACAAAAAGCCATAATCTGTGCTGTAGAAAGGATTAAGAAAATTTCCAGCGCCCCGTTACTGGCTACAAATCAGGGAAACTTCCAATAAATCTAACGCTTTTTGTTGCAGTTGGGTCGGTCGAGTTATCTTAGAAAAACGATAACTTCCCTCCCTAATCGTACATTCCACTGTATTCAAGCAAATCGTCCCCAAGTCTTCCAACAAAGTCCGAAAACTATGCACAGGAAAGTTCTCTTGATTCCGTTTTTTTCTCTCTTTAGACTGAGCGGATTCACTGCGACTCGCTTTAATCACATTCAGAGAACCATCATCAATTTCTTCATCCTCAAATAACAAAGGAGCCAAGCACTGTTTTAAATGCCATTCCACATAATAAGCCAACATACATAAAAAGATATGAGCCTTGACTCTATCACCCTTATAATGATAGATAGGACGTACCTTTAAATCAATTGACTTATAACAGCGAAATGCCTCCTCCACTTGAGACAAACTTTTATAAGCTTTAACCGTCGTCGCTGCATCCATCAAGGTTGACTCCAGAGAAATTCCTAACACATACACACCATCCAAAGCCGTTTCTTGAGCGATTAATTCCAGCTGACGCTGATAAGAAAAGCCTTCTTCTGTTATCTCTAAGTTATAGTATTTATTGACCTTAAACTGATTAAGAACCTTACCGACTCTCAAAGCTATCTTATCTTGACCCTTTAAAGCTCTTTTCTCCCTTTGAGTCGCCTGAACAATCAAATCTAGTTCCTTCTCTACCGCCTCTAATAATGCCTCTCTTTGTAGTTGATTTTTCTGGGCGATTAAAGGATTCCGACAAGCAATTAATCTTTCGTCGGGATAATCTTCACTCTCAAATTCCACCAAGTTTACCTGCTCAAATAATCCTAATTGAATCACTTCTACCTCAGCCAGTTTCCGAATTTGAGGCTTAGTTAAACCAGTAATATAGTCTAATCCTTCTATGGGTTTTACTAATTCCTTGATTTTCGAGTTGGTTAAAATTCCTCTATCGCTTACCCAGACCACATTCTCAATCCCCCAACCCTTTCTGACTTTCTCAATTTGTCCGCTTAAAGTAGCACCATCTGAAGTGTTTCCTTCAAAGACTTCTACCGCTATCGGACAACCCTTAGCTGAACACAACAAACCAAAAACTATCTGAGTTCTCCCTTTCTTTTTATCTCGGTTATAACCATATTTTCCCAGTTCACAACCATCTCCTTCTAGGTAACTAGAAGTGACATCATACAAGACTAATGTTCCTGATTCTAAGTGTTTAAGTGCTAGGTGCTTCTCAATTTTCTCTTGTTTTTCTAATAACCAATCTAAGGCGTTATATAATTCGTCTTCATCGGCTTTCTCTAAGTCTAACAATTGTCCTAAACTCTGACTGCAAGTTTCGCTATTAAACCCTCTCGCTGTGGCTAATTTCGATTTAGGATTGATGATTCTTGCCACAATCATTGCCACCACTAAGTTTCTGATTCGTGAGGATTTTTCACTGATTATTTTATCTAAACCTAATTTTTTAATCGTCTCTAAAATAGCCATCACATGACCATGAGGAAGACTTCTAATCACTTCAAAATGATTGGGAATGCCCAGCAATTCTCATTTTGAAAAAAATCAGATAAAATTCTCTTATTTAAATAGAGAACTTGTGTAGAAGCATGATTTTTTGACAGATAATTATCATCCAAAGCTGGAGATAGACAGGTTTTAAGAACTTTGTCCACAAAAAATCGATTTCAACTCATAAATCTGGATGAAATTCTAACAAAATTTTTAGTTTTTTTTATGAACAACTTTCTTTTTTTTCTTCAAGAGTTCTGACATTTTTAACTAGAATTTACTTTTTTAAATGGGACATATTCGGTTAGAATAAATGAGAAAAATTCCGACCAATTCTTAAACCAAATAAATTTTAATAGGGTACGAATATCATTAAAGAAAGAAGTCCTAGTTACTAATAGCTCACGAATCTTTTGATAGGTGTAATTAACTAAATCCAACACGGTATGAAATAAAAAAGCTAGTAAATTCAAAGACAATAAGAACTCGCACAAATGATTCTGACCATGACCAAAGTTATGCTCTAAATTATAACCGTGATTTTTAAGAACGTTATTGCCTTCATTTTCAACTTTCCATCTGCTACGTCCAGCTTTGACAATTTCTTCGACATTATTTTCCGTGATTTTATGATTAGTTATCCAATTATTTTGGTAGATAGTTTTCTGGGTTTTTTCATTGATAACAGTCACTTCACACCAATTAACTTCGAGACTTGAGTCGCCCTCTCTTAAGGGAACTCTAGAAGCATAACGATAACGATAAATTAGATTTTTTCGTCCATCCCATTGTTTCTTTTCAACGGTCCTAACTTCGCCACTTTTTTCTAAAAAATCTAGCCATTCATATAAAGTTTTATGCGACGTTTCCAAACAAACAAAAATAAAATTATAACCTTGTTTTATCGCTAATTCACAAACAGGTTCGTGAGAATATAAGTCGTCTCCTAAAAGAGTTACAGGATAACCATACTTATTTTTATGATTCCTATTTAACCATCTTTTAACGGCCGCATTTTCACAGTCTTGTTTTTGATGTCCATCTTGTTTTTTAATGAATTCTGGCTCTAAATTAATTACTTGTTTTTGCTTAGGAGAAACTACTATCGGTGTGACACAGCCATGAAAATAAGTTGTAGTTCCATTTCGATGATTACGACAGTTACAATGAGGGCAATTAATTTTCTTGGATGAGAAATATTCTGTGCCATCTAACGCCACTAATATTTCTCCATCTAAGTAGAGAAACTTTTTCAAAACTCCCTTTTCTTTTAACCATTCATAGACTTTTTGAAAAGTCCTAGAGATATTAGATGCTGGCACTGGATCTAGCAAATTTCTTATTTGATTATCCCCAGGAATTTTTTTAATTGAAAATAAACTTTCAGCATTATCTTTTCCCTTATTGCTTTTCATTAAACGTTGATGGTCTAAAAAAGACGGCGACTGAGTAAAAAAGACTGAAAATGCAGCCATCACGGCATCTTTTATCTCATATTTTCTATTATTTCCAGGTTTCCTCTCATCGGGTAAATCATCTAATTCTTGATGGAAAAATTGCATTAATTCCGAAATTTCTAGGGTTGCCGCTTTTTGAGCCATCTTGGAATAATTGGCTCTTCGTTACCCTTTATGCTAAATCAACAGACAAGATGCCAAGATAACATACTTCTAACCCAAAAATTCCGAAAGTTTCTAAAGCCATAGGCTCTCCGTTTTATTAGTTTAAGTTTATTGTTGATTCCCTCGACCACCCCATTCGTTGTCCTTTGCTCGAAATAACTAATTATTTCTCCAAACCAGTTTCGGATTGTTTGACAACTCTTAGTAAAAACACTGGAGGATTTTGCCAACCATTCCGAGATGGATAGCAGTCCTTCTGTCGGATTCTCTGAGGTTTCATAAATCTTTCTAAATTCTTCCTTTAATTCCTGCATCTTTTTCAAATTTGGAAAATTTTCTTTGATAGCTTCTAGTTTAATTTTTTGGGTTTCCGTTAAATCTTTTTCATTTTTTAACAAGCTATATTTACTTCGCTTTAAAACTTCTAGCTTCGCTTCTTTTTCCGCTTTCTGTTTCTTATTTTTCTGCGCTTCTACGGCTCTTTTTTCTGCTTTTCTTTGTTCGTCTAACTCTTGATTAATTTGTTTCATTACATGGAATCTATCGGCGACTACCTCGGCCGATGGCATCAATTCTTTCACCAAATTTTTATAGGGCAACCAAAGGTCTATGCTGACTTCTTCAATTTGCTCTAATACCTCTTTTCCCCACCCTGTAAGCGTTTCCCTCAATTCTTCTTGTGTTCGCTTCTCTAGAATAGCTATTAGTTTTCCCGTATCTAAATTTACTAAAACCGCACAGTAATTTTTTTGTCCTTTGACTAGAGCGATTTCGTCAATTCCTAGTCTTTTTAATTTCGATAGGTCTGTCTCTGTAATTTCTTCAGCTATGTCCTCTATCATTCTTTGAATCTCTTCTTCCGTTACGTCATTTCTTCGGCTAACATTTAAAATATCTCCTGATTTTAATTGTTCGAGTATATTCTCGGCTAGTCTTTTCGTATAGGTTCGTTTCTTGCCGACAAAATCTAACTCTTCGCTAAAGGGTTTCTGACAATTACCGCACTTAAATTGACGACGATTAACTTGTAGGTACACTGGTTGTCCTGAGATTGGTAAATCTTTGACTAAATGTCGATGATTTTGGTGGAGTTTATCGCTCTCTAACCCACAACGAGGACAGATTGCTTTTTGATTTTTCGATTCGATTTGGAAAACTATACCGATATTTTCTAGGTGTAGATAGCCTTGAATAGAGGTTCCTTCTAGGTTCAAAAATTTGTCAAGTATCATAAGTAAAATACTCTGGTTTTTGGCTATTATATCAAATCTTAACTCGATTGTCTATCTTTTTGTATTAACCAGTTTATGCCTTAAACCTTTTCCTGTATGGGTTTCAGCTATTTTTGGGCGTAGGCTCTCTCATCGAATTTTATTTTAAGTTAATTATTTGCATAACAGTTACCGAAGAGCCGAATAATTTGACGTGCTGGTGGATTTCTATCTCACCCATTTTACCTTAGCTGACAATAATTATAAATTTTTATTTCCCTTAAATTCTCTATTCTAAAAACAGAACTATCTTCCTGATTTAACCCTGTTCGTTCTCAGCCAACCTCTTTGATTGCTTGAGTATTTATACTTAATTTGTCTAGCCAATTGTTTTTTTTATTGTTCGCCTCTTCTAGAAAATAGTTGCTTCGTACTATATTTTCCCTGCCAAAATCGGGGTTAATGCTCTATTTATTTCAAAATGAGAATTGCTGGTGAGTTAGCTCTAAAACAAGGTTATAATTTTATTTTTGTTTGTCTTGAAACTTCTCATAAAACCTTATATGAATGGCTAGAATTTTTAGAAAAAAGTGGAGAAGTTAAAGCCGTAGAAAAGAAACAATGGGATGGACGAAAGAATCTCATTTATCGTTATCGTTATGTTTCTAGAGTTCCTCTGAGAGAGGTCGAGTCAAGTCTCGAAGTTAATTGGTGTGAAGTCACGGTCATTAATGAAAAAACACAGAAAATTATCTATCAAAATAATTGGATTACCAATCATCAAATTACTGAAAATAATGTTGAAAAAATTGTCAAAGCTGGACGCAGCAGATGGAAAGTTGAGAATGAAGGAAATAACGTTCTTAAAAATCACGGTTATAATTTAGAACATAATTTTGGTCATGGTCAAAGTCATTTATGCGAGTTCTTGTTGTCTTTAAATTTACTAGCTTTTTTATTTCATACCGTTTTAGATTTAGTTAATCATACTTATCAAAAGATTCGTGAGTTATTAGTTACTCGCACCAGTTTTTTTAATGATATTCGTACTTTATTAAAATATTTTTGGTTTAAGAATTGGTCAGAGTTTTTCTTGTTTATTCTTACCGAATATGTCCCGCTCAAAAAAATAAATTCTAGTTAAAAATGTCAATTTTTCGAGAGAAGGAAAGATTATTTTATTCATTGAAAAAACCACAAATTAGGTCAGAATTTCAGCTAAATTTATGAGTTGAGATAAGTTTTTTATGGGCAGATATTTTAAAACTGTCTCTTGAAGCTAATTATGATGATTATCTTGAAAAAAAATGATAATTAGACAGAAGTTCTCTATGTGAACAAGAGAACTTTATCTTCTTTTGTTTTCAAAATGAGAATTGCTGTTAACCACCTACCCTTAAATTAGCTGAATCTCTCCTAACCTAGTTGAATCTGCGGGTAAGTCGGCCAAAATAATTCATGCACTTTTTCTGTCAGTCTTCTCAGAAGGAAAACACCCTTTTCCCTTTCGAGAGTGTCGATTGCCCAAACATTTTATCTGCCCAAGTCTTAACATCTACAGACGTAATAGTTTCCACGGCTTGTTTGACTAAATTAGCCGTGAAATTTAGGGTAGCTAAAGGAATAGTTGTAGTCATTTCAGATAAGTCTGATACACTCTAGCTCGACAAAATCCTTATGAACTCTGGGATTGATAAGCTGTTCGTAATTTAAATTGCTTGTTGAGATCAGACTGTCGGCAGTCGGCAGGAGAAAAAATCGAATATGCAATTTAGATTCAAAACAGCGGTTATTCGTTACTTGGTATGGTTCGATAGGGGGAGATAAATCGGCTAAATCCTTATCTGGTCAGAGACTTAATTGATTAGTTCACTCTAGATCAAAAGCAATTGACAAAAATCGCAGCAATTCTCATTTTGAAATAAATAGAGCATTAACCCCGATTTTGGCAGGGAAAATATAGTACGAAGCAACTATTTTCTAGAAGAGGCGAACAATAAAAAAAACAATTGGCTAGACAAATTAAGTATAAATACTCAAGCAATCAAAGAGGTTGGCTGAGAACGAACAGGGTTAAATCAGGAAGATAGTTCTGTTTTTGGAATAGAGAATTCAAGGGAAATAAAAATTTATAATTATTGTCAGCTAAGGTAAAATGGGTGAGATAGAAATCCACCAGCACGTCAAATTATTCCAAGATGGCTCAAAAAGCGGCAACCCTAGAAATTTCGGAATTAATGCAATTTTTCCATCAAGAATTAGATGATTTACCCGATGAGAGGAAACCTGGAAATAATAGAAAATATGAGATAAAAGATGCCGTGATGGCTGCATTTTCAGTCTTTTTTACTCAGTCGCCGTCTTTTTTAGACCATCAACGTTTAATGAAAAGCAATAAGGGAAAAGATAATGCTGAAAGTTTATTTTCAATTAAAAAAATTCCTGGGGATAATCAAATAAGAAATTTGCTAGATCCAGTGCCAGCATCTAATATCTCTAGGACTTTTCAAAAAGTCTATGAATGGTTAAAAGAAAAGGGAGTTTTGAAAAAGTTTCTCTACTTAGATGGAGAAATATTAGTGGCGTTAGATGGCACAGAATATTTCTCATCCAAGAAAATTAATTGCCCTCATTGTAACTGTCGTAATCATCGAAATGGAACGACAACTTATTTTCATGGTTGCGTCACGCCAATTGTGGTTTCTCCTGAGCAAAAACAAGTGATTAATTTAGAACCAGAATTTATTAAAAAACAAGATGGGCAGCAAAAACAAGATTGTGAAAATGCGGCTGTTAAAAGATGGTTAGATAAGAATCATCAAAAGAAGTATGGTTATCCTGTAACCCTGTTAGGAGATGACTTATACTCTCGCCAACCTATCTGTGAGTTAGCTCTAAAACAAGGTTATAATTTTATTTTTGTTTGTCTTGAAACTTCTCATAAAACCTTATATGAATGGCTAGAATTTTTAGAAAAAAGTGGAGAAGTTAAAGCCGTAGAAAAGAAACAATGGGATGGACGAAAGAATCTCATTTATCGTTATCGTTATGTTTCTAGAGTTCCTCTGAGAGAGGTCAAGTCAAGTCTCGAAGTTAATTGGTGTGAAGTCACGGTCATTAATGAAAAAACACAGAAAATTATCTATCAAAATAATTGGATTACCAATCATCAAATTACTGAAAATAATGTTGAAAAAATTGTCAAAGCTGGACGCAGCAGATGGAAAGTTGAGAATGAAGGAAATAACGTTCTTAAAAATCACGGTTATAATTTAGAACATAATTTTGGTCATGGTCAAAGTCATTTATGCGAGTTCTTGTTGTCTTTAAATTTACTAGCTTTTTTATTTCATACCGTTTTAGATTTAGTTAATCATACTTATCAAAAGATTCGTGAGTTATTAGTTACTCGCACCAGTTTTTTTAATGATATTCGTACTTTATTAAAATATTTTTGGTTTAAGAATTGGTCAGAGTTTTTCTTGTTTATTCTTACCGAATATGTCCCGCTCAAAAAAATAAATTCTAGTTAAAAATGTCAATTTTTCGAGAGAAGGAAAGATTATTTTATTCATTGAAAAAACCACAAATTAGGTCAGAATTTCAGCTAAATTTATGAGTTGAGATAAGTTTTTTATGGGCAGATATTCTAAAACTGTCTCTTGAAGCTAATTATGATGATTATCTTGAAAAAAAATGATAATTAGACAGAAGTTCTCTATGTAAACAAGAGAACTTTATCTTCTTTTGTTTTCAAAATGAGAATTGCTGTTAACCACCTACCCTTAAATTAGCTGAATCTCTCCTAACCTAGTTGAATCTGCGGGTAAGTCGGCCAAAATAATTCATGCACTTTTTCTGTCAGTCTTCTCAGAAGGAAAACACCCTTTTCCCTTTCGAGAGTGTCGATTGCCCAAACATTTTATCTGCCCAAGTCTTAACATCTACAGACGTAATAGTTTCCACGGCTTGTTTGACTAAATTAGCCGTGAAATTTAGGGTAGCTAAAGGAATAGTTGTAGTCATTTCAGATAAGTCTGATACACTCTAGCTCGACAAAATCCTTATGAACTCTGGGATTGATAAGCTGTTCGTAATTTAAATTGCTTGTTGAGATCAGACTGTCGGCAGTCGGCAGGAGAAAAAATCGAATATGCAATTTAGATTCAAAACAGCGGTTCTTCGTTACTTGGTATGGTTCGATAGGGGGAGATAAATCGGCTAAATCCTTATCTGGTCAGAGACTTAATTGATTAGTTCACTCTAGATCAAAAGCAATTGACAAAAATCGCCAAATGCCTTTCCATATAAAGGTGGAACCCTTATAATCCCCGTCCATTGAATAACAGAAACCGAAGAGCCTTTTGTTCTAAAATATTTCGGGATTGTTGTCGGCATTCTAGTTTACATATCATTTAGGCACACTATAACAGTTATCATGATTTTTTCGGCTTTTATTGACTATTACAGCCTAATTTGTCCTAACAAGCTCAAAAATAAGAGAGTTTTTGTCTAGAATTGCCCGGCCTGAGATGGGAATGATAAAGTTAGATAAGAAAATTAAAGATGGTGTGATTAAAATGAAATTTACTGCTAGTGCCTATTTTTCCCTGCTGCGCCATTGTGCTGTTCCTTTGCTGTCGATCGCTACTTTTACCCCAATTCTCTTAACTTATTTAGCCAAGCAAAAACCAGAAACCCCACAACCGCAGGCAAATCTAGAGACTGCTGCCTTTCCTTCCCCTATTATTCCATCTCCGATCGCACCCTTAACCGCGCCATCGCCAAAACTATTCCCCTCTCCCCAATCCTCCCCCTCCGCGCCGAAAAAATTAGCACCATCGGTTCAAACTTCCCCCAGTACTTCCCCCGTTGTCGCAGCCAAACCGGTGACTAGACAACCTTTAGCGGTTCCCGCTAATTATAGGCCACCAGCCGTAGAAATTCGCGTGGCGATCAAAAGAGATGTGGCCAGTGTTTTGATTGGAGTTAACGGACCTGCGGTAATCACCGATCGCCAAGGTCATGGTTTAAAAACGATTGCCACTAACGAGGGTTTACCAGTCATTGTCAGTGCCAATGGCTTAAAAATGGGCGATTTATCGCTGCCAGAGGTGATTTTTGTGCAGCCCACCAGTGCCGATGGTTTAGTTTATGTGGATGATAGTTGGTATCGGGGTAAAGTGCTGCTGGTTGCCCAAGGCGATCGCTTATTGGTAGTCAATCATGTTAATTTAGAGTCCTATCTTTATAGTGTGGTGGGTAGTGAAATGCACTCCACTGCGCCAATGCAGGCTTTAAAGGCACAGGCGATCGCCGCTCGTTCCTATGCTTTAGTACATATAATCCGCCCCGCTAATCCTTGGTTTCATCTGGGCAATAGTCAACGCTGGCAAGTATATAAAGGTATTCGATCGGAGTATCAATCGACTCACCAAGCGGTTAATGCCACTGCTGGGCAGATTCTCAGCTATAAAGGGGGTGTAGTTGAGTCTCTTTATGCTGCCACCGATGAAATTGTCGCTTGGGCTCACGGTGGCCGCGGCATGAGTCAAACTGGGGCTTATAAATTAGCGGAAAAAGGCCTAGATTATCAACAAATTCTCGGTAATTACTATCCCGGAGTTGGTTTAGCTCGTCTAGTTGTACAAAATTAGATTGATTGGCTTTCTCGATAGTCAGCCAGCTTTATGTACTACGATAGCTGAAAACCCTTATCCATCAATGGAGACACCCATTAACTTTTCTGAATTTACCCCTGTTTACTGAAGGATTTATCAATAAACGGGTGGGAGAAGTTTAGGCGAAATTAGATTTATTAACAGCACGGGTTATGGTCTTTTGTCAAGGGGAAAGTCCAATAATTAAATCTCTATTTTTTAAAATACAAATCGACTATTAGAAGTAAATCCGTAGTCAATTACTCATAACTTCGGTAGCCGATTGTAACCTTTAAGGTGTTTGTCCAAAGACCATATATAGACGCGGCGGCTTGGATTTTGATCACAAATTCTTTGCCAATCATGAATGATAGAAAGGTCTCCCAGTCCCCTACGTTGCATCGCTTGATCAGGAAACTCTGGCTCTTCGGTAACTGTTATGCAAATAATTAACTTAAAATAAAAATCGATGAGACTGCCTACGCCCAAAAATAGCTGAAACCCATACAGGAAAAGGTTTAAGGCACAAACTGGTTAATACAAAAAGATAGACAATCGAGTTAAAATTTGATATAATAGCCAAAAACCAGAGTATTTTACTTATGATACTTGACAAATTTTTGAACCTACAAGGAACCTGTATTCAAGGCTATCGACACCTAGAAAATATCGGTATAGTTTGACCAGTCGAATCGAAAAATAAAAAATCAGCCTGTCCTCGTTGTGGGTTAGAGAGCGATAAACTCCACCAAAATCATCGACATTTAGTCAAAGATTTACCGCTCTCAGGTCAACCAGTGTACCTACAAGTTAATCGTCGTCAATTTAAGTGCGGTAATTGTCAGAAACCCTTTAGCGAAGAGTTAGATTTTGTCGCCAAGAAACGAACCTATACGAAAAGACTAGCCGAGAATATACTCGAACAATTAAAATCAGGAGATATTTTAAATGTTAGCCGAAGAAATGACGTAACGGAAGAAGAGATTCAAAGAATGATAGAGGACATAGCTGAAGAAATTACAGAGACAGACCTATCGAAATTAAAAAGACTAGGAATTGACGAAATCGCTCTAGTCAAAGGACAAAAAAATTACTGTGCGGTTTTAGTAAATTTAGATACGGGAAAACTAATAGCTATTCTAGAGAAGCGAACACAAGAGGAGTTGAGGGAAACGCTTACAGGGTGGGGAAAAGAGGTGTTAGAGCAAATTGAAGAAGTCAGCATAGACCTTTGGTTGCCCTATAAAAATTTGGTGAAAGAATTGATGCCATCGGCCGAGGTAGTCGCCGATAGATTCCATGTAATGAAACAAATTAATCAAGAGTTAGACGAACAGAGAAAAGCAGAAAAAAGAGCCGTAGAAGCGCAGAAAAATAAAAAACAGAAAGCGGAAAAAGAAGCGAAGCTAGAAGTTTTAAAGCGAAGTAAATATAGCTTGTTAAAAAATGAAAAAGATTTAACGGAAACCCAAAAAATTAAACTAGAAGCTATCAAAGAAAATTTCCCAAATTTGAAAAAGATGCAGGAATTAAAGGAAGAATTTAGAAAGATTTATGAAACCTCAGAGAATCCGACAGAAGGACTGCTATCTATCTCAGAATGGTTGGCAAAATCCTCCAGTGTTTTTACCAAGAGTTGTCAAACAATCCGAAACTGGTTTGGAGAAATAATTAGTTATTTCGAGCAAAGGACAACAAATGGGGTGGTCGAGGGAATCAACAATAAACTTAAACTAATAAAACGGAGAGCCTATGGCTTTAGAAACTTTCGGAATTTTTGGGTTAGAAGTATGTTATCTTGGCATCTTGTCTGTTGATTTAGCATAAAGGGTAACGAAGAGCCAGATGTATTTTAACCGCCTATCCTGCCTGTTGCCTCATCTCAACAAGAAATTTAAATACTTAACAGCTTATACAAGGCACATCTGTCTCCCGATACTAAGCGATTCGACTGACTTTAAATAGAGCTTACAAGCTTTTTTCCCAATCCTAGTTAATCAGCTTTTAAAAAATAAGTAAAAGTTATAACTTTAAGATAAAAAAATAAAATATTTAAATATTTTGACCGATTAGTTAAATGTAAAAAGTAAGTTACAAGATTTTGATTTTCCCAGAATTTGCCAAAATTTGGCTGTAAATCGGGGTTGCCTACATTTATTAATCTGGTATGATCATGGTATGCTGTGGGCTTAGTTTGAGCATTAAACCTTAAATCAACGCAAAACCAAGACAATCAGGGTACTGTATCGATTCTCTTGCCCAAAAAAGCCCCTAGTGGTGACATTTTTTTGTGTGACAATTTTTTAAGTTTTGTAAAGGCTATTGACTTAAAGCCAGAATTGTGTAATTCTCCCCGCTCCCAAGTCTGGCACTCATAGACAGTCAACAGCTAATCAAGTTGGGAATTAGGAGTTGACTTCTCCTCCTAGTCCCCTGTTTTTTGGGATATCAATTGCGATTAAGGTACTTCAGTCCAGCGCCTAAGCCTCCCAACACCAGCAAACTCAGCACAGTTGACGGTTCGGGAATCGGGGCAGAAAAGTTAGAAATCGTCACACTAGCCCGTCCGAGGGTGTTGTCTCTAGTGAAAATACGGAAACCAAAGCTGTCGCCAGCTAGGACGTTAAACGTCGATGTCCCGTTTTGGACAACACCTCCCCCATCGTCAGTTACTTGGATGAAGCTGCCGTTGAGCAGATATCCGAAGGGATCGAAAAAAGGCCCATCAATATCATTAGTCGAATAGTTCCAATTAAACGTCACCGTCCCAGCCGCAGCCGCAGTGGTGGTGTAGTTTGTGGTTCCAGAACTGGCAGAATCATTGTCCCCCCCAGTCAGGCTAATAGACGCGGGAGCGCCGCTGGTATTGACCGACCCGTCGGCATTACTATTGGCAAATGTCCAGTTAATGGGAGCGTAAGGAGTTTGGAAACCGAACACTGTCGCGGCACTAGCACTAGAAGCAGCGGCTAGAGTGAGGCTAACAGTAGTGACAGTCATTGCGGTCTATGACCGCAATGACTCGAATAATTTTGGCGATTTGGTGGCCATGGCCCTAAAAATAAATTAAATTACAGCCCGACTGTACAATCGGTCAAAATATTTTTCAAGAGGATTTGTATAGAAATATTACGATCATATCTATATAGATAAGTAAATGCTTGGTTCTCTTATTCTTTGTGTGATCAGTTCAATTTATAGCATTTCTGATTCACAAGAGGTACAGTCTCGATCCTGAACAGCTTAATCAGCAAAGGTTTAACTGTGCCGCACAGATGCGAGAAACGCTATATATAAGTACCTAAGCAAAATTAATTACACATATCTAACCACCTCTTGCCTCCTGCCTTTTGCCTTTTGCCTATCTTCACTAGGAAATTAATTTTGCACGACTACTTAGTAGCGATCGATCTTTGTGTCCTTTGTGCCTCTGTGGTTCTTTCCACTCATTCCCCCGCAAATCTACTCAAATCTGGCGCTGCTGATTTTTTATCTCAGTTTGAAGAGGGGCTGAAAACTGGGGCAATGTGGACATCGATCGAAAGACTAAGCTAAACTGGTAATGACTATGTATTAGGGCGGAGGTCAACGGACGCAACTATGGACAATTTGGAGGTAAAACAAAAACCGATCCGGTGTTTAGAAGATGCGATCGAAAGGTGTCAAACTTTAGGAATGCGGGTTAGTCGTCAGCGTCGCTATATTTTAGAATTGCTGTGGCAAGCGCAGGAACACCTATCAGCGAGAGAAATTTACGATCGTCTCAATCTGCAAGGAAAAAACATCGGTCATACCTCAGTGTACCAAAACCTAGAGGCCCTATCGGGTCAAGGCATTATCGAATCTGTGGAACGCTGGGACGGCAGACTCTACGGCAACATCAGCGATTCCCACAGTCACGTCAATTGTCTGGACAGTCAAGAAATTATCGATGTGCATATCCAACTTCCCCCGGAATTAATTAAACAGATTGAGGCATCGACGGGGGTAAAAATTACCGATTATCGCATCGATTTCTATGGCTATAAACAAAACAAATGAGCCAGATCACTGTATAATTGACCCCGTGAATAGTATTCGTTGACAGGCTGCAACTCTTGTGATTGATCGCCCTCTCACCCTAATTATCATCGATAATGACCCGATTTTCCGCTTGGGTCTGGTGCAGGCTTTGTCGCAGATAGAAAATATTAGTATCATCACCGAAGGGGATTTAGAAACAATTTTCGCCTTGACTCTTAATCCGGCCCCCGAAATTATTATTATTGATCCTCTCTTTGATTGGTCTCACTGTGAAATTCTCCACTCTCGCTATCCCGAAAGTAAAATTGTTCTATTAACCTTTCCTCTCGACTCCCGACAGCAACTAATCGCCAGGGAATTAGGCATCGCCGGTTATATTCCCAAAGGCACAAACCTAGAGCAATTTATCACTATTTTAGGGCAAATCTCCCGGGATGAATCCCACGATGTTGTCCCTTCTCCTCTCACAATTGCTACCCGTGCAAGTTTAGCTCCTAGCCATTGGTTAATCAGTGCTGGCAAAACGGGATTAAATCGCATCGAAAGTGAATTACATTTGATTGATCTCCATCTTAATCAACAGTCTTTATCCGGCTTTGATCGCTTTTACTGGCAGGGGAGAAAACGAGAACTTTTAGCGGCTCTATGGCTAGTGAGAAAACTAATTCCCCTGGAAGGTAGCTATTACAATTCAGCTTCAGTGACACCTCCGATAATAATTAACAATATCGATCGAGAATTACCAATTTTAAGCCGCGAGCGTCCCCTCTGTGTTTCGGCGGTTTTTGAGTCCACTTTAGCAGTCATTCGATCGCCTTTAATTAATAAGACAAATGTTACTTTTGAAATTGATATTTTACAAGACAGTCGTAAACGGGAATTATTATACGTAGTTCTCGACGAAATTCGCAAAAATGTTGATGAAATGAGATATTTACAAGTCAGTAAAGGGGAATTAACCAGTCGCTTAAACCTGATTGTCTCTGATATCTGGCAAAAAGCTACTCAGAAATTTTTAGAAATTAATGCCCTACCCTCTGCCAAAATTAATGAAATTAAACTTAACGAAATTATCCAAGAAGAAAGAGAGGCAATTCAAACAGAAATCCTCAATAAAATTCCTTTTCTTCTTGACTTATTTTCCTATTTATTGTATGAAGATAGTTTAACTATTGATGGAGTAGAATACCGAGCTAATGCTCCTGAAACTATTGCCAGAGCCGAAATTCTCCTGCAAAATCTCATTCATAATATTGCCAATGCGGTGACGGTAATTATTCTGAATAACTTCTCGGAATACGAAAAAGTTAAACAAAAACTTTACCGCACAGAGTTTCTCGTTTCTAGAGAATTAGCAAAAGTTCGCAATGAATTATCTTGGAAATACCGACTACAACAATATTGGCAAGAACCTAAATATATCTTTGAAAGTCAATATCAATTATTTCACTATGTCGATGGAGAAATCCAATCTCTAGCCATTTATTCCCCCCGACAGGAGGAATTAGATAGTTTAACAGGTATAGCTTGGTTAGTTTCGATCGCCTTAGAATTAAGAGACTCCTTATCTCCTCGTTTACGCGCTTTTTTTCGGGTGGTGGGTAAGGGAGTAGTCTATATTCTCATCCAAGTTATCGGTCGTGGTATCGGGTTAGTAATTCGCGGGGTTTTACAGGGAGTCGGTAACACTTGGCAGGAAGTCAAAGGGAAAAAGTAAGTGACTCAGAACAAGAGGTAATAAGTGAGTGCATCTCATTTTTGTAAATCTACTAAGCTGTTCGTAATTTAAATTGCTTGTTGAGACGAGGCAAAAGGCAACAGTAAAGGGATTGGGGGAGGTTCGGCTAATTTAAAAATAAGCGGTTTAAATGCGTCTTAGCTTAAGTTGGAATTTTTAAGAGGAAACTCTCTTTTAGCCCACATTCTGCACTTCAGTTTATAACATAAAAAGTTACAAACAAAGGAAAAGACTAACTAAATACAAATACTCAAAAATTACTCCACCAAAACGTGAGGCAATGGGAAAAATACTAATTATCGAAAAAACACAAGAAATATCTGCTTCAGAAGAAATACAAATTAAAAATATAGGCTATTTAGGGGTTGCTGAAAAAGTTTTTCCTGGGGGCAGACTTCGACGGTGAGATCAGGGTTCAACCGAGCGTTCGACTGAGCTCACGGCCGAAGCCTCTTGCATGAGTGCCTATCCTGATATGTTACCTATACTCAACGGATTTAGTATTATTGCTTAACTTTCTTGTAGCTGAGTTGCTCAGGGAGTCTGGCATTGTACCGCTATCTATTCAAGATGATCTGCCTATACACAGCAATTCTCATTTTGAAACGATTTTGCGTTGTTTCAGCGATCTATAGATTCGTTAAGAATTATTAACCCCTCTAGGTGCAAGGGTTTTAATGTCATGAAACCTTAAAATGAGAATTGCTGGCCTATACAAGGTTTACATGACTCTTTTGAGGCTGCTGCTATTCTTGCTCAAGCATTACTTTGGCAACTATTATTCGTGAGCAGTCTTCTCTCAATCACTTTGCCTGTTCATGAATACCAGAATAACTCCTGACCCCGACATATTGAGGGGATATAGCAATTTTAGAGGTTTTTAACGCTATCGGTGAGTCAATTTCAGTAGTTACTGTGCCAATTTCAGCGATTAAAACCCTACAGGCCAATGAAATATTTACCGTCCGCTCTTTGGTGAAAGTTGAATAAGTTAAAATCAAAGAGAATATCCCTATCGCTATAATCTCAACTATCGATGAATCTCCTGAAAGATAATAAAAAAATTCGTTTTATTGACCTTTGTTGTAGTTTGGGAGGGTTTCGAGTGGCGATTGAACAAGTTTGTCGCCCAAAAAACTTAGAATCTGATTGTGTCTTTTCCTGTGATATAGATAAAGATGATCGGGCAATTTATCAGGCTAATTTTGGTGACCAACCCCAGGGAGATATTACCGAAATCGCTGCCCTAACAGAAGCCAGAAGAACCAAAAGTAATTAGTAAAAAATAAGATGTATAAAAAAGTCCTGCGTTTTGCTCCTGTTATCCTCTCTTTGAGTTTATTTATTCTAGCGGTTTGGGCAATTAGTCAAGAATTTAAACACTACACTTTTGCCCAACTCTTGGCTAGTTTAAATCATATTACCACAAGTCGTAAGCTAGAAGCTGTTTTTTGGATGGCTTTGGGTTATTTGTCGATGACGGGTTATGATCGCCTAGGTTTTTATTATATCAATCATCCCTTAGCTTCAGGCACTATTATCCGCACTGCTTTTATCAGTTATGCTCTTGGTAATACCATTGGTTTAACCTTATTTTCTGGGACGGCGATCCGTTATCGTTTCTATACTCCTGCGGGGGTGGGGGTGGTGGATATTGCCAAAGTCATCACTTTTACCCATTTAAGCTTTTGGTTAGGAATGTTAGGCATTGGTGGTGTAAGTTTCCTCCTCGATCCCCAACGGATTCCTCAACTTCTAAAATTACCTTTTTTAACTACTAAACCTTTAGGAGTAATTTTTTTATTGCTGGTTACTGGCTATTTTTTCTTGACTCTCACTTATAAAAAACCGATAAAAATCGGCAAAGAAAATATCTATTTACCCTCTTGGAATCTTTCCCTGGCTTTGATTTTGTTGACTTTTATCGATTGGATATTAGCCGCTAGAGTTCTATATCTTCTTCTCCCGGACAACTATAATACTTCGTTTTTAGGATTTTTCGGTCTCTACGTATTTGCCATGACAGCAGGGGTATTAAGCAACGTGCCGGGGGGAATAGGTGTTTTTGAGTTTATCATGCTCAGATTGCGCCCAGAATATGTATCTAATGCCGAGCTTTTCGGTTCTTTAATCGCCTATCGAGCTATTTATTATTTCCTGCCTTTAATTGTCGCTTTTGTCTGGTTATTGGGTTACGAGGCGCGCAGAAAATAAGGTCTGCAAATTAGCTTAAACGGACAGAAAAAGTCCCCATGCCGTCATAGCTGGGGAGCATCAATCTAGTAGGCTAAAGTTTCTAAAGTTTCCCGTAGATAGGAACAAATGCGAGCATCGGCATCGTCTCTATTTTTACCTGATTCTAGTTGTTCTTGCTGCCAACGCCGAAAACCGGAACTGGCGGCGATGGCTTGTTTTAAATGCTCCCAAGTTTGATGATCTTTGTGAAGTGGGGTTTCAGAAAACGTGGTAGAGTTGCCCATCTTTACCTCTGGTGGTAGGGTTGCACTTTTTAACATAACTTAAAAATCGCTGAAAATTCTGATAACTGGGACACAATTAGCCAGAAAAAGGTGTTGCCTAGGTGGAAATCTACGGGGATGCCAACACCTTTTTTGAGGAAATCTAGGGGATTTTCAGGAGATTTTGCTGGTTTCTGCCGCTTCTTCCACCTCCACTGCCTGATTTAAAGCTGCGGGGGGAATGGGAATAGAAAATACCGACGGCAGGTTAGCGGTGGCATCTTCAGGAGGCTGCCCAGGGTGAAAACGACGGTAGGTTAAAATACCGGCTACGGTGATTGCTCCTGTGGCGGCGGCAACCCCTAAAATAAGTTTGTTAGGATCCAGATGGAAGGTGGTATTGCTGCCAAAAATGCTTTTACCTTGAGCGAAAGCACAAGCGGAGGCACTGCCGGCATCAAGAGTACCTAAAACAATACCACTGACGAGGGTGGCACTGACGGCGATGGAGGTGAAAAAAGTTTTCTTCATAATTGCCTTGGGGATAGGTTGTCAATAGCGATTATCCTTGCATTATAGATATCTAAATCACAATTGTCTATTTTATTTCTTTTGGTGACATTGAAATAATTTTGTTTAAGAATCATGAATTATCAATATCGTGTCGGGGGTAGTCTTGCTTATAACCATCCTACCTATATCGAGAGAAATGCCGATCAAGAACTGTTAACGGCGTTGAAAAATGGTCAATTTTGCTACGTTTTTAACTGTCGTCAGATGGGCAAATCCAGTTTAAGGGTACGAGTAACTCATATTTTACAGCAATTGGGCAGGGATTGCGCGTCCGTAGATATAACCAGTCTTGGTAGTAATGATAATTTATCCCAATGGTATAACGGCGTGATCACCCGTTTGTTTTTAGGATTTAATCTGACGGGAAAAATTAATCTTAAATCCTGGTTGCGCGAGCGAGAGGATTTACCCCCCGTGCAGCGTTTGGGACAATTTATTGAGGAAGTTTTATTAGTTTATTGTCGGGGAGAGAAAATATATATTTTTATTGACGAGATTGATAAAATTCTCAGTTTACAGTTTTCTCTAGATGACTTTTTTTCCCTGATTCGTTATTGTTATAACCAAAGAGCGGAAAATTCCCAGTATGAAAGAATTACTTTTGCTTTATTCGGTGTGGCTACCCCAGCAGATTTAATTCGCGAAAAGACGCAAACATCTTTTAATATCGGCCAGGCGATCGAATTAACGGGATTTAATCTTGCAGAAATTGCTCCTCTAGCTGCGGGATTATACGGTCAAAGTAATTATCAACCCGACTGCTTAGAAAAAATTATTTTTTGGACGGGAGGACAGCCATTTTTAACCCAGAAAATCTGTCAGCTATTGCTGGAAAGTAATTTAGATATTGAGACGCTGATCAAAGAGAGAATTATTAATAATTGGGAATCTCAAGATGAACCAGTGCATCTGCGAACTATTGCCGATCGCTTGTTAAGAAATCAAGACAAAGCGGGTCGTTTGTTAGGTATCTATCAACAAATTTTAGAAAAGGGATCAATCCTGTGCGATGATAGTCCAGAACAAGGGGAATTAAGGTTATCGGGTTTGGTGGTAAAAAAGGATAATCAGTTAGTAGTTTATAATCCTATTTATCGAGAAATATTTAATCTCAATTGGGTGAAAAAACAATTAGAGCAATTGCGTCCCTACTCAGAAGCGATCGCCGCCTGGCAACAGTCTAATTATACCGATGAATCGCGGCTTTTACGCGGAAAAGCTTTAAATAATGCCCTCGATTGGTCTCAGGGAAAAAGCTTAAGTAATCTTGATTATCAGTTTTTAACTGCTAGTCAAAATCTCGATAAAAGAGAGGCAGAAATTAGTCTAGAAACTCAGAAGCAAGCTAATAAAATTCTAGCAATTGCTCACCAAAAAGCCACCAAAAGAATTCAAATTGGCTCGGTAATTTTAATTGCTTCTCTTTTGGGTTCTCTCTTAGCTTTTATTCAAGTAAAACAAGCATGGCAGCAAGTAGAAACCGCTCAACTAGGTATTCAATTACAGCGCAATGGTGACAGTTATTGGCAACAATTTAAATTTGAACAATTAGAATCTTTAATTGCGGCGATGCAAGCAGTCAATAGTTTAAAAAATATCGTTACTGATGGGCAAACCTTGAGTAAATATCCCGCTACCAGTCCAATTATTACCCTGCAACAAATTTTAGATCGTATTCAAGAAAAAAACCAACTGCAAGGACACCGGGGAACTATTTATAGTGTTAGTATTAGTCCTGATCGTCAAAAAATAGCCACTGCTTCTCAAGATGGAACGGTAAAAATTTGGAATCAAAAAGGTGAGAATATTCAAACTTTGACAGGTCATCAGGGAGCAGTTTATAGTGTTAGTTTTAGTCCCGATGGTCAAAAAATTGCCACCGCTTCCGAAGATAAAACCGCCAAAATTTGGAACTTGCAAGGACAAAATTTAGTCACCTATCCTGACCATCAAGAATCAGTTTATAGTGTTAGTTTTAGTCCCGATGGTCAAAAAATTGTGACTACTTCCAGGGATAAAACCGCTAGATTATGGAATTTATCAGGTGAAACTTTACAGGTATTTAAGGGACATAAAAGATCGATAGATGCAGCTAGTTTTAGTCCCGATGGTCAAAAAATTGCCACCGCTTCCCGGGATGGTACGATTAAAATCTGGGATTTATCAGGTAAAATTATCTTGAGTTTAGGTCAAGATAATATTGAGGCTTTTTATAGTGTTAATTTTAGTCCCGACGGTCAAAAAATTGCTGGGGCAGCGGCCGATAAAACTGCTAAAATCTGGGATTTACAGGGAAATTTAATAGCTACTTTCCGGGGACATCAAGATTTTGTCAACAGTGTTAATTTTAGTCCTGATGGCCAGTTTATAATTACCGCATCTAGTGACGGTAGTGCTAAAATTTGGGGACTGCAAGGGGAAGAAATAACTACTCTTAGAGGACATCAAGAATCAGTTTTTGCTGCTGTATTTAGTCAAGATGGAAAACAGGTGGTAACTGGATCGAGTGATGAAACGGCTAAAATTTGGCAGCTGAACAATTTAAATCAAACTAGGGCCGATAATACCAGTGTTAGCATTAATTCCCAGGGCAATATTATCGCTATTGCTAATAAAGATGGTCAAATTACTTTACTCGATTCCCAGGGGAAAAAAATTAGAGAATTTACCACAAAAATGCGTTCAATCTATAGTATAGCTTTTCATCCCGATGGTAATCAGATAGCGATTACAGGAAGAAACGGAAAAGTCCAAATCTGGAGCAAAAAAGGAACAATGCTCCAAGAATTTACCGCTAGTCAAGTACCAATTTATAGTCTTGCTTTTAATGGAGAGGGAACAGCAATAATCACGGGAACAAGCGATGGAAAAGTTCAAGACTGGCATTTAAGTAATCATCCACCTCAATTAATTAATTCTTGGACAGTTGATAATAGTATTATCTATGATTTGGTGTTTTCTCCTGATCATCAAAAAATTGCTACCGCTACTCGGGGAAAGATTAAAATTTGGGATTTACAGGGCAATCTTTTAAAGGAGATTAAAACCGATTCTTTTCCCGTTTATGGAGTTAGTTTTAGTCCTGATGGTGAAAAAATCGCCGCTATTTCAAGGGATGGTACAGCTAGACGCTGGGACAGGGACGGAAATTTGCGCTCCGAGTTTAAAATAGAAGAAGATATCGTCTATGGGATCGCTTTTAGTCCTGATGGTCAAGAAATTGTGATTATTTCTAGGGATGGTCAAAAGCATCGCTGGCCCTTAGAAACAGAATATAATTATTTACAAAAATTGCTCGATCGAGGTTGTTTTTGGTTAGAAGATTATCTCAGGACTCGTCCCGAAAAACGAGAAGCTCTATCCCTGTGTACTGGGAAAATAAAACCATTCACATTTTAAACTTGGTTTGACTGGGTGGGGGCAAAGGTTAAATTAATTAGTTAATTTCTTGATCTCTTCGGTTTGTCTTATGCAACGGACAGGGTTATAAGGGATGAAACCCTTATAGAAACAGACATTACTGCGATTTTTGTCAATTGTTTGCGATTTGGAGCGAACTAATCAATTAAATCTTTTGCCAGATCAGGATTTAGTCGATTTATGCCTCCCTATAGAATCATACCAAGTAACGAAGAACCTAACATTTTTGGTTTTAACGCTAGAATTTTATCTAAACTTTGTCACTTTAATGAATTCAGATGCTGTAATTTTTAACTCTCCATCCAAGTTTCTCACGGTGTACGATCTGAGTTCTCTTTGGGTTGAACCATCGGGATAAACATAAGTATTTTGTCCTATAAAGTTTATCGAAGTATCTGTTCTCGAAGTAACTTGTAAATCTTCGACAGTTACTCTTTCAAATTGACTGAAGAAGCTAGGAGAAAATGACTCTGCCAATTGTGAGCTATATAAAGACCTTGCCTGATCGAAGTTTTTTTCTGAAAGCGCATAGTACAGATTTTCAATCAGGGATATCGCTTCGCCTTCGTTGATATCTTGATTGACACTTTCACTAGGAACAAAAGTTTCTGATTTCTGACGCGCTGCTTCCAGTCGGGCTTCTGCTTCTTGTCTCCTTCTTTGTTCTTCTGCAAGTTGTTGTTCTGCCTCTTTTCTTCGACGTTCGGCCTCTTCTCGTTGGCGCTGTTCCGCTTCCAGACGTTGTTCTTCTCTGGCTTTCAATTCGGCTATTTCTCGATCGCTCGCCTGTTTTTGCTGTTCTTGAAAATGCACTACACTGCCCGCTAATGCCAAAACTCCTACTGAGCTAATAGCGATCGCAATCTTTGTCCAATTGTTTGAAGGTGAAGGCGGCGTTGGCGGGGGTACTGGCTGAGAAGGAATGGTGACGGGATTGACAGGCAGTTGGACGGGGATAGTTGAAGAAACCGAGAAAGAGGAAGTTGGTTGCCCGGCAGAATCTGGTACAGGAGTCGGGATTGGCGTAGGAACTGGTGGATCCGATGAAGGGTTGGTTTTAAGGTCATTGCTTGAAATCACCCCCAAAGCTAAAGCCCAGGATTCCACTGCCCATCTAGCGGCCTCTTCAGCTAACCCCAGATTATCTTGCAGTTTTTTGGTTAGTCGTGCTAAAAATACCACTGGTGGCGTACTATTTTGCGAGGCCAGTAAATCGGCGGGGACTCGTTCTTTCAGTGCGCCTACGAGAACGGCAATTTCCTTCTGATACTTTCCACATAAGTCTCGTAGCAGTCCCTCACAGCGTTGTGGTTCATCACATAGAGAACGACCATATTGAATAATAATTTCCTTGAGTTTTTGACGGGGTAAATCATTCATCAGCAAATTTCTCCTGCTACTGAACCAAAGTTGATTTTTGTTGCAGCCGCTAATTTAATGTTGCGTCCGGGATCGATCTGCTTTTGCTCTCCACTTGGAAGTGTTGCTATCCAAGATCGACAGGAACAGTTTTTTAAGCCTAAAATCGTTGGGTCTTTAGGATTATGACTGACTTCAGCCACTATATTATCAGCGTTCTGAGGTTCTAATCCCGGAATTTCCTGTGGGCTTAATCGAGTCCCATCTGTTAAGGCAATAACTCTGCGCTTCAGGCGTAGGGAAAATTGATTCTGAGATTGCAAGACTGTCTGGGAAGGATATTGAGAGGCTAAGTCTGGGGAACTGCTAGCAAGCTGGGGTGAAGCAGCTGCAGCACAAACGACAATCGCGATCGCTCCGACCATTTGTTGGTCTCCCGGTCGCACTGTGTGGGTAGTCCCAGCAGGGATGTCTTCACAGAGAATTTGCCCCTGAGTAAGTTGGTAACGCAGGGCAACAGGTGGCGCATTGCGAGCGTAAACGGTACAGATATTGGGGTCGCCACCGATGCTGACAGGCTCAGAGCCAAGGCTGACTGTTCGACTTTCTTTGGGGTTATAACGGATTTCCAGCCACACTTCTCGGAAAGCTGTCTCAATAATCGCAATCATCAAACCAATGCAAAAGCCAATGGCAGCACTGCCCAACAAGCGGGCTGCTGTCTCGGAACTCCCACTGACGACAGCTAACAGGACAAATAGACCTCCACCTAATATACCGCCCGCTAAACCGCCTCCCATGCCGCGAATTTGCCCTAAATTGGGGATGCGGAAACTCAAACCCAGTCCTAGTAAGACTCCGGCGATGCCCCAACAGATAATTCGTAAGAATTCAGTCGGTCCAATACTGGAGTAGAGGTATTCAGCGATTCCCCCTGCGATCGCTCCTGCTAGGAAACCTACCCAGATACCATCTCGGATAGCCTTGCCTAGTTGTAGTCCTCGTTTGAGATACTGAAAAGAGGCACTCAGTAAAGCAATAGCAATGCCCGCACCAATCAGTCCAAACCAGATACTGGATGTAAAAACTTTCGCGCTTAAGGAGTTATAAGCTTGCTGTATCATCAGAACAAAAAAAGGTTCAGCAATTAAAGCACCAATGGCTCCGCCCCCTGCAGCCCAGATGGCAAACTGTATCGCTTTTCCGAATCCGGCTATGATATTTTTATTCATGGCTGTCTTTCCTCCTAATTCATTTAATTCAAAACTACATTTTGGTTATTTTGTGATAAGCAAAAGTTCCTTGAACTCCTTGCCAGAAAAAATAAATAAAGGCAATAGATACTATTAAACCTAGCGGATCTCCTTTTAATATTTCCCACAAAAGTATTTTGCTAAAAATAAAATAACCAAACATAATAACAGCACAAATTCTACTTTTTTTATAAATCCCGAAGGAAAGTCCAAAAGTTAAGACAACATCTATAAACAGATCTGGAATGTTCAAGAATAAAGTTCCAAGCAAGGTCATTACTCCCGAAATAGTGCCAGTTATCCAAGCGGTTTTAATTTGGTTGTTAGCTTTTTTTAAACCTAAGGTATTTTCCGCTGCTGTATCTGTTTCTTTCCTCGAAACAATGTTGTTTGGTAGAGAAGACAAATTATTGGAAGTTACAGGTATTTGGTTGACATTTTCTTGCCGATATTGAGGAGGAACTTGAGGAGGTGGAGAAGACGAATCAACTGGTGCTGTATCTGCTTCTGAAATCACTCCCAAAGCTAAAGCCCAGGATTCCACTGCCCATCTAGCGGCCTCTTCAGTTAACCCTAGATTATCTTGCAGTTTTTTGGTTAGTCGTGCTAAAAATACTACTGCTGGCGTACTATTTTGCGAGGCCAGTAAATCGGCGGGGACTCGTTCTTTCAGTGCGCCTACGAGAACGGCAATTTCCTTCTGATACTGTCCACATAAGTCTCGTAGCAGTCCCTCACAGCGTTGTGGTTCATCACATAGAGAACGACCATATTGAATAATAATTTCCTTGAGTTTTTGACGGGGTAGATCATTCATGAGCAAATTTCTCCTTCAACTGAACCAAAATTAATTTTCGTTCTAGCCGCTAACTTAATACTACGCCCTGATTCAACCTGCTTTTGCTCACCGTTAGCTAAAGTTACAGTCCAAGCTCGATGGGAACAGTTCTGTAGCCCCAATACACTAGGATCTTTAGGATTAGGATTCACCTGTGCTACCACACCATCAGTACCTTGAGGTTCTAATCCCGGAATCTCTCTTGCACTTAAGCGAGTTCCATTCGTTAGAGAAATGACTTGTCTTTTAATGTGCAAGGAAAATTGGGTCTGAGGTTGAGAATAGGAAAGGGAAGACCTATCCTGATAAGCTTCTGGAGAAGCACGATTAAGATCGCGGTAGGCTAATTGATCTGGTGCATCGGCACTGTGAACAAAGACGGTAAGATTGCCCACTCGCTGATTATCCCCTGGTTGGAGTGGCTGAGTTACCCCAGTGGCGATATCTTCGCAGAGGATTTGACCTTGGCTGAGTCGGTAACGCAGGGCAACAGGTGGCGCATTCGGGGCGTAAATAGTACAAGCTTTGGCATCGCCACCAATACTGACGGGTTCGGCTCCCAGATTGACTGTGCGGCTCTCTTTGGGATTGTATTGAATCTCCAGCCAAGCTGTACGAAAAGCGACTTCAACAAAAACGACCATTAAGCCGATAAAAAAGCCTAAAATAACCGCTCCAACCAAACGACCAGAGGCATCACCGGCACTCTGGGAAACCAACAAAAAGGCTAAAGCACCAAAAAATCCCCCCATCGCGCCAGCAATAGTCGCTCGTTTTGCTTGTAGGTTAGAGATGAAAAAGCCCATCCCCCTTCCCAAAAGCCCTCCCAAAAGCGTCCAGCCAGCGATCCAGCCAGCTTTAGCGAGGATTTCTGACTGGGCAACTAAACTCAACAGTGCTTGAGCAGAACCACCAGAAACGAGGCCTGCTAATAGCCCTCCTGCAAGTAAGATAGTGCCTTGACGAGTGGATAAAAACGGACGATGAAGATAGAAGTTTTGCCCGATTGCTAGGGCAAGAGATAAGCCAATGGCAAGCAAGGCTGTCCATAGACCGACAATAAACACCATATACCAAAACTGCTGGGCGTTAGGCTGCTGTTGTGCTGGTTTTGCTTCAATGGTGAATTCATAAATGGGTCGCTTTGGTTGACCATGAGAAATAGAACCAGAAAATTCTTGACTATTCCCCTCTACTAATACACCGACCGTAAAGGCAGTTGGGTCAGCATCGCCATGATTGGCATAATGATTGACAAACACCTGATATTTTCCTTTTGGTGCGCCTCCAGCAGGCCAGTAAATGTTTTCTACTGGCTCTTTTGATTGCCGTCCACTTGCGTTCATATCAACGTCAAGTTCGCCTCCTGATTGCGATCGCTTGTGCGAGTAATAAATCTCCTCTCCTGATGGATCGATACAATGTATATCTAAATCGTTGTAGTTATTCCATAACAGAGAAAGCTGAACATCCCCTGTTTTAGCTCCCTCTCTTTGCAGTCGTTTAGTCAGTTCTGGATTAAACACAAGTGCAGGTGTCGAGGCTTCTTGTTGTGCTTGTGGCAGCATTGTCCAAGATAAGAACCATTCACCCAATAACCATCCGATTAGGCAACCAAAAGCCCCTAATAAGCCGAATAAGAGAACCTTTTTCCAACTTGATGATTGTCTCATGATCGCACCTCTCCTTCAACTGAACCAAAGTTAATTTTCGTGCCAACCGCAAGCTTGATGCTGCGCCCAGGATCGATTTGCTTTTGCTGCCCGATAGGTAAAGTAGCTATCCAAAATTGATTGGAACAGTTTTGCAACCCTAAAATGCTGGGATCTTTGGGATTAGCATTTACTTCAGCGACTATTCCATTAGCACTTTGCGCCACCAACCCAGGAATTTCCCCTGCCTGCAACCGAGTCCCGACAGTTAAAGGAATTGTCTTCTGCTGAATCCGCAGCGAAAAGGGAGCTTGAGGTAGGATAGGTGGATTGTAATACTGAGTCGCCCAATTCTGAGAACGAATTGGTGAAAGTTGCCGAGCTTTCAGAATGGCTGCCATTAAGAAGGCATAAGCTAAAATTCCGGCAAAGGCAGTGACGAGATTGCTGATAGCACCAGAAGCGTTCCAAAGGGCGTGCAGTGCTGATGCTGTCAAGTAGCCTATAGCCAAGATTGACCAACTTCTAGACGGTTTCAGGACGCTTAAGCCAATGAAATAACCAAAATAGCCGCTATAAGCCATGTGTCCGGCTACAGAACCAATAATTCGAGGAATGAGTAATTGTATCCCGATTAATTCTCCTGCGCCTTCCCCGGCCTGAGTTGCTACCTGCTGAACGATCCCTGGCACATATTGTCCCAGGGTTTCTAGGAGGGTAAAGCCAGCAGCAGAGGCAGTTGCTAAGAGAATGCCATCAAGGGGTTCCCAGACACCCACTCGCTCTCGCCAAGGGGTTCTGAGCATTCGTCCTATCCCCAGCGCAAGGAAGACAGGTATGGCTTTGAGGAGTTCTTCTGCCATGCCTGCACCAAAAAAATAGTGGATAAACGAAGAAAGAAATCCTATTTCTGTTCCTTCTGTCGGTATTTCTCCTGGCAGGATTTGACGGAAAACCAAGATAAATAGCGACCAAATAGGACTGAGCAAGAGTAAAACGGTAGTTATTGCCGATCCTATCAGCAACCACCAGGGTTTTTGTTTGCCGCCCAATTGATAGACGAAGTAGTAGCCTGCCCCAATCAGATAGACTGCTAATAGGGCATTGAATAGGTCAGGATTACCGATCGCAGCAAATAGTCCGACGACTAATAAGACGGTAAGGACACCTGGTATCAGGTAAGCTTTTTTAAATAAATCCTGCCTTGTCGCGATGATGGGCAGCATTTGACTTAAATGAAGGGAGTCGCCGGGTTGGATATTTAAAGGACGACCAGGAAGTCCTGGATTGCTAACTTGACATTCAAAGACGAATTCTACACCCTGCTGACCGAGAGAAATGCGATCGCCTAATTGTAATGTCCGACAGCCTTGCAATCGCTGGTTATTAATATAAGTGCCATTGGAACTCCCTAAATCACAGATTTGCCAAGAAGGGGGACTTCCTGAAGGCATGACGGGACGAATTTCTAGATGGCGACTAGAGACTCCTGGATAGTTGGTGGAGTTGAGAACAATTTGACAGTTTGGCTCTCGTCCAATGACAAGAGATTGATGGGTTGATAAGGGATGATGAGTAGGTGTAGTGTGGGCGGCTGCTTTAGGGTAAATTTGTCTTAAATAAGCGTTGTACTGAGGTTGTTGTGTCATTGGATTTGCCTATTTTCATTGAGGTAAGTGAGGTATTTCTTTATAAATAAAAAATTGGTAATGGCTGCAAAGGACAATTTAATTTAAGGACAGAAATTTCTTTCCGGTACTGCCCACAAAAAACCTTGAGTAGAGCTTGACAAAGTTCAGGATCGTAGTAAACTGAATGACTGTACTGGGTAAAGATTTCTTTGATTTTTTGTCCTGGTAAGTTGTTCATATTTTTTAACACTCAATTGAAGATTAGTGAAATAGTGAAGTAGAAAATTATTCTGTATAATTTTTATAATCTTTAAACTTATAGTCATTGACTCCTGGGAAAACCAAAAACTTAATGGCATTAACCTTATAATTATCACCAGAGCATTCCATTTCATCAGACTTTTCAAATTCAAATCTTGTGTTGGTAGCACAAAATGAAAAATCATCAGATTCCCACTTAATATTGTTTATTTGTCCATGAATGTAGATATCTCCTCGCTCGTTAAAATCTACCAAAACTTTTGTACATTCTCCTTTTTTAATATTCCACCATCCTCTTGATTTCCATCCGTCTCCGTCCCAATACATAATTGCAGCATCAATTATGTCATTAGAAGTTTGATTGCAAAGGTTTAAATAAGTATCTCCAGATATATTAAGATTATTCTCCAGATTATTCTCAACATTTTCTAGAGTATTTTGAAAATTTTGTACTTGATTATAAAGCAAATTTCTCTTATTTGTAATATTCTCAACTTTTTGATTATGTTCAGTTATAATATTCTCAACTTCTTGATCATGTTCAGTTGTCAGGCTCTTGATTTTTTGATTATGTTCAGTGATCAAATTTTCAGTTTTTTGATTATACTCAATTGTAAGATTGTTCAAATTTTCAGTAAGATTGCCCATTTGTTGATTTTTTTGATAAGCATAAATTCCAAGTAAAAAAGCTGCTAATGCTGAGATGCCAGCCAATATAGAAACAAAATTGGCAGCAAACTTATGGGCTGATTTCTGATTAATATTTTGCTGTTGTCTGGCTGTTGTTATTGCTTCATTTAGCTTGCCTACTTCTTGTTTCCATTGCTGTATTTCTTGCTGAGATTGATCTAATTTTTTTTCATATTCTTCTCTTTGTTTTTGCTCTTTTTCTGCTTGTTGTTGTCGTTCTACAATTAATTGCTGTTGACTCTGAAAGTCATTTTTAGTTCGTGGTTGGGAAATCACCCCTAATGCTAATCCCCAAGAATCTACAGCCCAGTAAGCAGATTCCTCAGCTATTCCTAGCTCATCTTGTAATCGCTTTGTAAGCTTGGATAAAATAACTGCTTGAGGAATCTGATTCTGGGATTTTAGTAACTCGGTAGCCACGCCTTTTTTAAGAGCATTCACTAAAAGAAAGACTTCCTTGCTATATTGCCCACAAAAGTCCTTTAGTAATCCTTCACAGCGTTGAGGGTTGTCAGAAACATCCTGTCCGTACTCGGTAATAATTTCACAAAGCTTTTGTCGAGGTAAGTCGTTCATAGGTCTTTTCCTGCGCTCAGGTTTTCGATGTAACAACTAATTTGAGCTTTAGTTCCACACCAAGGACAGGTATGAGTATCCTGTTCCCCTCCACAAGACACTTTATTACAGCGAGAGAATAAAGAACTCCCGCATTTAACAAAGCTCTTTTGTTCGCAGTAAGGACAACCTGGATAAGTATCATCTACCACGATATTAGGAGTAGTCATGGGGTTTCTCTCATTTTCAGTCTCTAGCATTAGGCCTTAAGAATAAATAAACTTTACAGATAAAACTCTTTCTACCCTTTTGAGAAAAGCTGAAACATGATTAAGTGTAAAACTTATTTATGCTTACTACGGTGGAATAGGTGTTGGTACTTGGGATGGTGTTGTTTCTGGTGGGGGAGAGGAGGTATTGGAAGGACTATTGAGAGGTTGAGATTGACCTTTCTCTCCGCTCTTTGGCTCTTTCAGTTCATTCAACATCTTCTCAACCTTATTAAGACGAAAAAAAAGGTAACTACTGAAGGCATTACTAATTAAAAAAGTACCCATTATTAAACTAAAGCCCCATATAAAACCCCAATAAACGGCCTTTTGAATTGTGTATTGTTGTTGTTTTAGATCATTTACCTTACTCTCAAATACCGAGATATTCTCTTGTTGTCTCATGTTGGACTCCTCAACTAATATAACTTTCCTATCTAAATCTTCTACACGGTCTGTTAGATAATCCCGATCATCGGTTTCAAGTCTTTTAATCATGCCTAGAGTGATGTCATCTCCGCTGCCTTTTTCTGAAGTCTCTTGAAGAAATCCTTCTAATTTTTGTCGGACTTCTTCAGTCAGATTTGACTTGAACATCTGTCGATAATCTTGACCAATTTTAAAAAATCCTTCATCAGTAGAAAAAGAATTAGAATAGCCATCAGTAGAAACCAGAATTAAAGCAGGTATTTCTTTGGGCGTACCTTGTGGATACAGTTTTATATGAACCTGAAATTCATTCCATGCCTTATTCATACAGAGTGAAGTTGTCTCATTGGCAATTAGGTTGGGATCCCGCTCCAAAGGTCGAGTCGTATTTCCCTTAGAATCCACCTCAAGAATGTCCCCATCACCTAACTGAATATAGACAATGAAAAACTCGGTAACTAAAACTGCCAAGACGGTGGCCCCATAAGCGAGAAAATAATTATTTTCAACGGCTTGCCAAGCAGCTTCTCCATCTTTATCAACAAGAATCTGTTTCTCTTCATCAGTAAAGTTGGGTTTATTAGTTAATTTTTCTTCATCATTTTCTGACAAACCCAAATCTTTGTTGACAGCTTTTCTCCACTCATTGACAAGTCGCGGTGGTAGAAGTCTTTGGGCTGCATCTTTCAGTGCTGAGAAATTAATATCACTCGATTGACTGCTCAAGAAAAATTCTTGAATTACTTTAATTGCCGTTTCAACAGCAAAACGAGAGCCTCTATCGCTGCGAAAACTTTTGGCACTGCCATGGCCATCTGATACAGCCAAAATCAATGGCAAACCGATGCCTGATTCTGGAAACCAGCGAATGGCATCCTGATTGGGCAATCCAGAACGCACATGAGAGGCTCCTTTGACAGATTCACCAATGCACCGCCATTTTAGTTGGGGTATATTTTCTTTCATGAGTCCTCCATTTCACCAGACATCAGATGCACTATCGATAACATTTTGAGGCACTGGAATTGGGACATTTCCGCCTCCCAAATTAGAGTTTTTGGCTTGACTGCTAGGAGAAGACGCAGCTTTTAAAACAACAGTAGAAACCCATTTAATCTGTTTGACTAGATTTTCGGGACTATTAGATTGAAGAGGCCTTAGTTCTGAGTGTCCAATAAACTTCTGCAATGGTTCATGATCTGCATCTCCACCAACTGCGATTGCAATTCGTACAGCCTTCTTGCCCCAAGGCTGTTCCATCAAGTGTCTCAGTCCACTGCTAAAGTCGTCAGTCGGCTGACCGTCAGAAATCAGCACTAAAACAGGGGGAAGCGCCCGGTCAGTCATGGGCGGTATTTTAAGTTGGTCTGCAACCATAGAAAGGGCTTTACCCATATCTGTGACACCATCAGCGGTCAAATCTGTCCACTTAAAATTTTCAACTGGTGTAGGTTGAGCTATGTGCCACTGCGCTCCACTAGAAAATTTAAGGGTGCGAACTAATACTTGTGCATTGGGATTCTCATTTGCTTCTTTTTGCATTAAGGGAATTGCTTCACGAATGGCTGTATTGAGAACCTGGATTTTGCCGTTTACAGACATAGAACCAGAACAATCACAAATCCAGATAAAATGTAAGGGGCGGCTTGACAACCCTTCACCTGGTAGTGGCATATTCAATATCTCCTTGATTCAGTAAAAAAAGTGGATTTCTAAACAGGGAATAACATTTCAAAGACGAATCTCACCTTCTGCTTTGCCGAAGTTGATCTTTGTTCCTACAGCCATAGTTGCACTGCGTCCTGGTTCGACATCCTTAACTTGATTATCAGCCGTAGTACAGAGCCATTTTTCTTGCATAAGATTTTTAATTCCCCAAATATTAGGATCATTGGGATGTCGAGTGACTTCAGCGACTGGTTGAGAAAAGTCAAACAATTTTACATTAATATGATGGGGAAATAGCTTGGTATCATGATTCAACATAATGATATTTTTGTCAATGCGAATTCGAGGGGGCAAGCGAATTTCTTTCTGACATGACCAACAAGGGTTAGGTTTACCGCCTGATGCTTTTATTACATCAGGATCGTAAAAGTTCTCAGCACCACAGTGAGGACAGTAGATGATAGAATCGCGCAAGTTTACCATTGCTCCCCGCCACTCTGACTCCCTGACGCGGCCATTTTCTGGGTCTTGAATACCTTTGGTAAATGCCTTGGTAAACAGTTCGCGGAGAAATTGTGGATAAATAGGCCAGAAGGCAAGGGCATTATCATGGTAGCCACGTACTGGTGCATTGGAATTGTCTTTGGGGTCAAAAATGAACACCGCCTCAGTCCCATAAAGCTTATTCATCGCTGGAGCGTCCAGACATTTGATTTCGGTTTCTTTCTTTCCTTCCAAGGGGTGATGGATCATTAACATATAGAACAGTAAAACTGCCAAAGAGTACAAATCCGTTTGCGTACTCGGTCTCGCTTGTTCAGTAATGATTTCTGGTGCTATAAAGCGTGGTGTTCCCATAACACCACCTTCTTGATCCCCATTGATGGTGACGTTATCGTTATCACAGATTAAAACATCCCCAGTGTTGGGATTAAAGAAAACATTACCGAAAGAGATATCGCGGTAACATAACCCTTTGGTATGAAGTTGAAAAAAGCCATCGGCCAGTTCAAATCCTGCGGTTGTTAAAGCTCTGAAGGTGGGTTCTGGTTTAATGCGCCGTTTCATTAGATCGACAAAGCCTTTATATTGAAGTTCTCGCAATGGCATGACATAGCCAAACCCTTCTATGCCAGGCTCTGATACAATATCTATAGGCCACAGAAAGCGATCACTCGGTGCGCCAGAATGGATCGCCGCCTCAAGCCGTTCGTACTGGCGAGGATCTGCCTGAATGGAGTGGGAGTAATACCATTTCAGCGCTACAGGCTGACCGGCTAAATTAGCTCGATAGACTTCTCCTTGACCGCCACCGCCAAGTAATTGCTCTACCGTGCAAGGGGTTTGAGAAGATTCTGTATGAACTGTCTGTCCAGATTTGAGTAGGTCACTCACCTTGTTCCTCCTTTTTAGGGTAACTTAAGCAAATGGAATGTTTTTGAAGGTGATTCTTCTTTCTTGTAGCTCAAGTAAATATAATTAATTCACTCCTGTTACATTTTTTTACTAAAAATTTGGTTCTTCGGTTTGTGTTATGCAATGGACGGGGGTTATAATAAATGTAACCCTTATATAGAAAGACATTTGGCAATTTTTGTCAACTGTTTTTGATCTAGAGCGAACTAATCAATTAAGTCTCTTGTCAGATCAGGATTTAGTCGATTTATGCCCCCCCTATCGAACCATGCCAAGTAACGAAGAACCATTTCTTGGGTAATTATTGCCTAACCTACCCGCTCAATAGTCTTAACTTTTAATCCGATGAGGGGGGATTTTCTGCGCTTGGCGATCGAGTTTCTGGGGGAGTATCTTCTCCGATAGTTTCTTCTGGGGGCAAATCTTCCTCGGTAACTTCAATAATCACCGTTTCGCTAACAGCAATAGTTTCGACTTCAACAGTTGTGACAGGTTCAGTCGGGGGAATTTCTGGGGGATTTTCAGAAGGGTTGATCTCTTTTGTTGCCAAATCAAAATCATCGAAATCATCGAAATCATCGAAAGTTTCATCATCATCAATAATTTCCGCAGCTTTTTCCTCAATTTCTGTCACTGATTCTGTAATAGTTTCCACGATAGCTGCCGCTGTTTCGACAACGGGGGCAACCGTTTCTTGAGCTTTTTCCCCAATTTCTGTCACTGATTCTGGAATAGTTTCCCCGATAGCTGCCGCTGTTTCGACAACGGGGGCAACCGTTTCTTTAACCGTTTCTTTAACTTTTGCTGCTACTTTCTCAGGTTTAGCTTTAGTTTTAGGGGATTGAGAGGGAGTAACTTTCCCCAGACGATTGCCTAACCAACCGACAATAGTAAATAATTTAACCGGTTTGTCGGGATAAAAAAGTGCTTGTCTGAGTTTGAGAGTTTGCCAAGCGAAAGCAATAAATAATATGGTTGCGGCAGCTTGTCCGAGGAGGATAGCGCCTGTAATCCTTCCCGCGCACAACCAGAGGACAAGGGCATAGAATAATCCTACCGCACTCCAGAGAAAATCATCTTGACGGTGGCGATCAGGGGCGATAAAAGCGGTGGTGAGGAGGTATAGACTACTTAATCCCACAACAATCGCTAGGATATAGGGCAACATTTGCGATTCTCCTTTGACATTTCCTTCTGAATCCTTACCTTAACACAGTATCTACGTTCATATAAATTTCCTCGGCAATATTTTTGCTACCTCCGGATTCTCCCACTCTGATTTTACCATTCTCTAAACATTTGTGTAAATAACGATAATCTGCCAAAATATCAATAATTTTAACTGCAGCATTTTTAAATAAATTCACCTCCGTGGGTTTTTGTCCAATGGTTAGCACCGATTCCCCTAATAAGCGCATTTGTGCCTCAGCAAAGGGGTAGGTAAATTGGGGACCAAATCCGGGTATTTGTATGACGGGTTTTCCTAATCCTACCGCTTGTTCTACTGCTGTACCCGCCATTGCTAAACAAGCGTTACAATTATGTAAAATATCAGCAAAAGCATCACTATAACAGCACAATAAAGCCCCATTTTTCTCTAATTTTCCCGCTCCTAAATAATGCCATCCCTCTTGTTTAGCTAAAGTTTCTAAGTCGGTTTCTCTGATACTAGGAACGATAGCAGCCCGAAACTGCATTGGTTTAATTTTAACTATTTCCTCACAGACTTGTAACTGTAAAGCTAAATTACTCAAAGCTTCGGGTAAACGACTCCCTGCTAATAAAGCGAGCATGGGAATTTGACTATCCAATTCTAAATCTTTACCCATTGGTGTTAAGACATCCATAATCGGATAACCGGCAAAAATCGCTTTTCTAATACCCCGATTTTGTAAATCTGTTGCTGTATATTCATCCCTAGTGAAAACCATTAAACACTTGTTTGATCTTAAACATAACTCTGTAAGAAAAGGTAATTTAATTGTACCTTCATAATAACTGGAAGTAGAAACAATAAAAGCCATAAAAGGACGACCAGTTAAACGAGCGATGGTAATCGGTACTATATCCCCCACTGCTATCAATAAATCACAATTCTTGCTAACTCTAAAAGCTGCCTGAATTTGCTGAATAGTTAGACTAATTAATCCCGCACCAATATCCTTAATCCAATTAAAAGGATTGGTATAAATAATTCCCCCCGATGGCATAGTGGCAGTAGGGGCAATAATGGGTACTTGCAATTTTTGATAAGCTTTTCCCTCTCCCACTAAAGGCAAAGCAGCTATAGATAATTGAGGCTGAATTTTTTGTAATTCCGCCAGAATTAAACTAGCATTTAAATCCTCGCCATGACCATTACTAAGAAATAAAACCTGTTTAAGCATCGATTGGTTATCCTCTATATTCCCTTGCTGCCAAAGAAACCGCCACAGTCACCGATTTTGCTTCTATTTGCTTGCTTACTAGCAAAGTCTCCCCCATTTTTAAAGCGGCAGCTTCAGCGACGCTAGGAGTTCCCCCTTTCTTGTTGACAATGGCTGAGGGATTGGGGACATTAACATATCTTAACTCCTCGGCAGCAAAGGTTTTTAGAGGCCATCCTTTCTCTTGACAGTAGGCAATTAAACCCTGTTCATCAGCTTTGATGTCAAGGGTGGCGACACCAGCAATAGCGGCCAAAGAGAGGTGATAACGCTGAAAAACATCCCTAATTGCCCTATCTATAACTACTTTCTCCGTCCCACGGATACAACCTATTCCCAACCACAATACTCGTCCATAGCATTGCACTTTTGCTGGGGAAGAATCGGGGGAAAAATGAGGTTGCCTAAAACCAGTCCACAGAGGACTGATCCCGATTAAATCGATTGCGGGTAAGTAGAAAGCAGCGGAAGCACTATTCATCAGCTAACCTAGTTAAAATTATTAGAGCATCGTTCTCGAAAACCCGCAGAAACCCCAATTTTCCGAGCAGTAAACAGCGAAAGACCATCATCGGGCAGAAGACAGCCAATACCCGATAAATAGCGGCAATTTTAGCGAATTTCCGCTTTCATCCGCTCAAGGGTTTGCTGCATTTGGTCGAACATCATTTGCGGAGTCATACCAAATTGACCTAATTGGGTTTTTAGCTGTTCTACGGTCATTTGGGCGGAGAAATCCTCAGATAACTCAAAACGCTTCATAAATATCTTGTAGCGTTCCATTAACTCCTCCATCCTATCGATAAAGATGATTTTACCCTCTCGATCGAATTTCCCGTACTCGCTGCCCAGTTGTGTGAGGGACTGGTAATCCTCAAATAGCTGTCTAGCTTCCTGTTGAACCACTTCTGAGTCAAAGAATCCCATAATTTTAAAACTGCTTATCGTCGATAGTTATTTTCCATCCTATTTTATTTTAGCCGGGGAAAAAGTCTAGCTCTGGCCGATTTACGGATTACCGTATTGGGGAAATCGAGAGGATCACAAACGTCCCTCTCGTCCCGGTTTAACCGTTGCCCCAGGGAGTTTAAGATAAAAAGTGAAAATCAAAAATTGTCCTTTAACTGCCCCACAAGGGCTATTTCGCTAAATTTGGGCTGTAGGCCCTTATAATTTACCAAAACGACGATGACGACCCTGATAATCTTTTAAAGCGTGGTGAAATTGCACTCGATCGAAATCGGGCCAGAGGGTGTCAGTAACGTAGATTTCTGCGTAGGCCATTTGCCATAGTAAAAAATTACTAATTCGCATTTCCCCACTACTGCGAATTAACAAGTCTGGGTTAGGAATCCCGGCAGTATAAAGATACTGTGCAAAGAGAGATTCATCGATCGCTTCTGGGGAGACTAAACCCTGTTGCACCTGACGAGCGATCGCCTGACAAGCTTGCACAATTTCCTCTCGGCCACCATAATTAGTAGCCACCGTAAACTGAATACCGGAATTTTTGCTAGTTTCTGCTTGAGATTTAGCAATTTCCCGTCTTAAAGACTCTGGCAAGGCTGATAAATTACCAATAAAGCGAATTTTAACATTTTGCTGCATCATTTCTTCTAATTCCCGCCGCAAAACTCGCTCGAATAGAGTCATTAAAAACTCTACTTCCTCCAAGGGACGACCCCAATTTTCCGTCGAAAAAGCATAAGCAGTTAAAGCGGGAATCCCCCAGTCACTACAACAGCGCAGCAAGTCTTTGAGTGCATCTACTCCCCGTTGATGGCCCATAATCCGGGGTAAACCACGATTTTTCGCCCAACGACCGTTCCCATCCATAATCACTGCGACGTGCTGAGGCAAACGGTTTTTATCTAAATCCGTAGGTAATTCTGGTGATAAGCTCGGTTTAACAGTCATTTTCTATCTTTCGGGGTTGCGCTGGGCGAACGGGAGAATTTTTCTAAGATTAGACGACCTTTTAAGCCAATTGTACGCCCTAAACGTCCCCAACTCGGTGCGACCACTTCCCCCTCTCCCGACGGAGAAAACTTCGCTTCGAGCAGCTCTTTTAGTTTACTACTGGTTAAAGGCCGATCCAAATTACCCCCCGACGCGAGGGAAATCGAGCCAGTTTCCTCAGAAACCACAATACAGATACAATTATCTAGCCTTTCGGTAATGCCCATGGCTGCCCGATGACGAGTGCCTAATTGCCTAGAGGTACTGCGCTCCGATAGGGGTAGAATAACACCAGCGGCCACCACTCGATCGCCGCGGATAAAGACAGCCCCATCGTGTAGTAAAGTTTTAGTTTGAAAAATAGTTTGAATTAATTCCTTAGATACTTGGCCATTGAGCATCACCCCCGGATTGACAAACACCTTGGTGTCGAGATTGCCACTGGTTTCTAATACCATCAGCGCACCGGTGCGATTTTGAGATAGATCCTTCACCGCGTCCACTAACTCATCAATGACATTATCGGTCTTGGGAGTGGGGGAACTTTTTTTAAATAATTCCCACACTTGACCTTTGCCCAATAATTCTAAAAAACGGCGAAATTCCGACTGAAAAATCACAGCGATGGCCACTGCTGCCCCCAAAATCAATTTTTCTAGGACCAACCCCAGCAAGCGCAATCCTAGAGCATCGCTAATCACCGAGGCCAGCATTAAGTAGATTAGTCCTCGCACCATCCAAAAGGTACGCCGCTCGCCGATAATTAGCAGCAGCATATAGGTAAGGAGGAGAACTAACCCAAAGTCTAGGAATGACAGACCATGGCTGAGAATCCAAGACAATAACCGGCGAAGGTCCAGAAAAAAACCCGACATGGGGGGACAATAGCGATGAGGTTTATATTAAGGAGAGTCGAGTGGGTAAGCGGTCTTGACGCAGCAAATCCGCCAGATTTTCCCGTTCGAGGATCAGATTAGCTTCTCCATTTTGGACAATTACCGCCGCCGGACGGGGTAAGCGGTTGTAATTAGAAGCCATACTGTAGTTATAGGCTCCCGTGGCTAAAACCACTAAAATATCCCCCGGGTTGGTTTTCGGTAGCGCAATATCCTTAATTAGAATATCGCCAGATTCACAATGTTTTCCAGCTATTGTCACCACTTCTTGACATTCTTGACCCATTTTATTGGCAACAACGGCCCGGTAAACTGATTGATAGGTAATCGGTCGGGGATTGTCGGACATTCCGCCATCGACGGCGATATAGGTGCGGATTTCGGGGATTTCTTTGCGATTACCCACTGTATAGGCCGTTACGCAAGCTGTGGCTATCAGAGAGCGTCCCGGTTCGGCAATGAGCAGCGGATAAGCGATACCTCTTTCCTGACAAGCTTTGGCCACTGCTAAGGACACCGCTTGCACCCACTCCTCGATACTTGGGGGGTCATCACTTTCGAGGTAGCGAATCCCTAAACCACCACCGACGTTTAATTGCTCTAGGGGTAAACCCCGTTCTAAACCTAATTTAAACCAATCTGCCAACACGGCGGCTAAGTCTTGGTGGGGTTGACGTTCAAAAATCTGGGAACCGATGTGAGCGTGTAAACCCAGACAATTCAGCACCCGATGAGCTAAAACATAGTCAAATACCGCTTCGATTTGATGGGGGTCAAAACCAAATTTACTGTCTAAGTGACCCGTGCGAATATATTCGTGGGTGTGGCACTCGATACCGGGGGTTAAACGCAATAGGATCGGAATGGGGGTATCAGGACGGTTTTCGCCTAATTTAACCAGATTTTCTAACTCTAGCCAGTTATCAACGATAATAATGCAGTTATGCTCGATCGCATATTCTAACTCGGTGATCGATTTGTTGTTACCATGAAAGTATATCGGCACATCGGTTTTATTGCTCTGGTCTAAAGCGGTTAACACTGTGTGAATTTCTCCGGCCGACACCACATCAAAACCTAATCCCTCCCTAGCGATCACGGCCGATAGGGCCAGGCAATTCCACGCTTTCGAGGCATAAATTACCCTAGATTCTCCGGGATAATGAGTCTGGAAACCTTGCAGATATTGACGACAGGCAGTGCGGAGGGTGACTTCATCGACAATATACAAGGGTGAACCGAAACGTTCCACTAGGGTGGTCACATCGCAACCACCGATTTCTAGACAATCGCGGTTATTAACCTTGGCTGTCAGGGGTAACAGGGTTTGATTCGGCGATAGACAATCTTGATAGGCTAAATATTTTTGTCCGGAATTGCTGATTTTAGGTTCGGTTGATAGCATGATCGGTGTTTTTTGTCAAGAAATCGATAATTTTTGTTACAATCTCCGCGCATCCCCGATTCAGTTGAGGGAATTTTGACCGTCGGTGATCTAGATAACCAAAATAGTTCTCTCTTTCAGTGTACGATCAACCACCCGCTAAAAGTCCCTTTTTTGTCGGGAAAAAATCGAGCAGTGACCCCGAAATAGTGGTAATAGTATTGAAGGAGTGGTCTTAAAAGTGATGATATGACTGACCAGAATGGCGTGTTAGTAGAAGAACAGAGCGAGGATATTACCCGTAAGATGAGTCAATTAGCCACCGAGTCGCCGAAAAATCAATTACAGATTCTGACACAATTAGCTGGAAGCGGAGAAGCTGGCCTAACTGTGTTGAGAGATTTTTTATTAGCCGGGCGCCCGACTCCTGTTAATCTGGTGACAGGTAAGGCCTATCAATTGCTATACCAAGATAATAGCGCTCAGAGCAAGGAATTTTTAGCTAATTATTTCCCCACGGGTGTTGTTCCCCTCGATAGTGCTAAGGGTATCGATTATCGACTTTTACAGGAATTATTGGCTAAACAGGATTTTCAAACTGCCGATAGTCTCACCCGTCAAAAACTCTGTGAATTAGCAGGAGAAGGAGCAATACAGAGGAAATGGGTCTATTTTACCGAAGTAGAAGCTTTTCCGAAGGTTGACATTCAGACTATTGATAATCTTTGGTTAGTTCATTCGGAAGGAAAATTCGGTTGGTCGGTGCAGCGCAAATTATGGCTCGGTGTCGGTCAAGATTTCCCGAAACTTTGGCCGAAAATTGGCTGGAAAAATGGCAATAATTGGACAAAATACCCCCAAGAATTTATCTGGGATTTAAGTGCTCCCGTCGGTCATTTACCCCTGTTAAATCAACTGCGCGGGGTGAGAGTGGCTGCCTCTTTATTCTCCCATCCCGTCTGGGTTGAAAAATAGATTGAGAACACTTGTCCGGCTAGTCTATCAGATTTCTACATTTTCGGGACAATTTCCTCTAAGGCCGCTTCTAGATTAGGATAACGATAGTCAAAACCGATCGCTTGGGTGGCTTTTGGCAGCACTTCTTGACCTTCTAGGACAATTTTGGCTCCTTCTCCCAAGAGAATTTCGAGGGCAAAATCTGGCACCGGCAACCAAGAAGGACGCTTCATTACTTCCCCTAAAATCTGACAGAATTCTTTCATCCGCACGGGATTGGGTGCAGTAGCGTTGAAAGTGCCGCTAATTTCTGGGCGATCGAGACAATAGATAATTAAATTAATTAAATCATCCCGATGAATCCAAGAAAACCACTGACGACCGCTGCCAATCGGGCCGCCGGCAAAAAGCTTGAAGGGTGGGATCATTTTCCCTAAAGCACCCCCATTGCCTAAAACAATACCAGTGCGAAGAATGACTAAACGAGTGCCGTAATCTTTAACTTTTTGGGCTGCTGTTTCCCACTTTTTACAGACATCTGCTAGAAAATCACCCCCGGGAGGACTATTTTCGTCAAAACTAGCGGTTTCACTGGTTCCATAGTAACCGATCGCCGAGGAGTTAATTAAAACTTTCGGTTTCTGGGCGGCAAGTGCGGTCGCAACGCGCTCGCTACGCGAGATCGCCTCGACAATTTTCTCGGTGCCGATTTGCCGACTAGCGACGATTGCTCGTTTTGCTTCACTGGTCCAGCGTTCCGAAATCGGTTCTCCCGCTAGATTAACCACCGCATCACATCCGGAAATCTCTTTTTGCCAATCCCCCGATTCTGTGGCGATATAAGGGATAATCTCTATCTTAGGATAGATTGACTTTGGGTACATTCTTCGGGCTTTATCGGGATTGCGCGTCAAAATTAGAATATCATCGCCGCGATCATAGAGTTTGACCAGCAATCGACTGCCCACAAATCCCGTCGCCCCAGTAATCGCTATTTTCATGGTTTCTTGACTAAATTTATCCTTATTTTAGCTGGTTTTTAACTATCAGAGTTCAATGTTCAGAAGTCAGTATTCAGGAGTCGGTCGTCAGGAGATTATTTTTATTTATTCTTACCCCTTCCCAATTCATAATTCATAATTCATAATTCATAATTCCCAGTCCTGTCTTCTCACTTATCCTGATACCCCATCCCGTTGGCTGCCGCGTAACGATTCATAAAGCGCATAAAACGCTCCCAGTGTTCATCGGTGATTTCAAAACCACATTCTACCCGTTGAATTTCATCCCCTTCGTCCCCTCCAAAAATAAATTTAGTCGAGTTGGGGATAACTGTAATCACTCCTTCCTCATCGGTGAGACGGAGATCGCCGTAGGTACGGGTGGTGAAACTTTGGAAACGTTCGATCGCTTTCAGGGTTTTAAAAGTCATCAGGACATTGCGAATCCCGGTATTTTTATTTTTGCGGAGACTAACACCGCTTAATTCTTCTGATAAACCGACAAAAAACTCGATCGTGGGAGTGGTCATAGGTATAGCTATAAAATTTTAGTTATTGATTTTCTCTTAATTACTTTTGATCAGAAAAAAATAGTTCATGATTACTAATAAAGTAACCATGAACCGAAAAACAAGCTATTCCGCTTCTCCACCTTGGATTTTGAGGAGGAGAAAACCCCAAGCTAATCCGACAAGGACGAGAACGATCGCCACGATCGGCCCGTTAAATAACATACTTTCTGCGGTCATGCTGATTGCTCCTGAGCCTACAATAATCAATCATATAGATAAGTGGTATTTTAACCTACGAAGGCGATCGACTGCTGCCAGACTGGGGCAAAATTGAGGGGGAAAATCGGCCAATAACTCTGAGAACTTTTTTAGTATATATGTTCTAACAATCCTCAAGGAAGGATGCTCACCCCCATGCTAGATATTCTTAATACTATCTTTATATTTTTTATCGCTACTTTGTGTTAGTGTCTTATCTGCGTTAATTCTTCACTTACCCTGGAAAAATTAAGTATTGATAACTATTGGTGATGACTGGTAAAAAATCATTTATGCTCAAGATCAAGTTAATACTATTTTTAGGTTTGTTGCTGCTGAGTTGTCAATCGACCAATCTCAATGGTAATAATAGTTCGATGGCTCAGATTACAACTGAGAATCAAGGGCAAATATTACCGATCACGGCCAAAGCAGATATTAATGGTGAGATAATTGAGTTAGAAGTGGCTCAAACCAGCGAACAACAGGCCAAGGGTTTAATGTATCGCTCGTCTTTGGAGAAAAATCGCGGTATGCTATTTCCCTTTGCACAACCTCTGATAGCCCGGTTTTGGATGAAAAATGTCTCGATTCCTCTAGACATGATTTTTCTAAAAGATGGTATAGTAAAGGCAGTTTTGCTCAATGTTCCCCCTTGTGCTGTGGATCCTTGTCCTGTCTATGGGCCAAACACCATGGTTAATCAAGTGATCGAACTAGCTGGGGGTCGAGCGAAAGAATTAGGAGTGAAAGAAGGAAATAAAATTAAGATTGAGTTTATCTCAAGACCTTAATTTTTGAAAATGGTGTTAACTTTCTTATAAAAAGTGTCCCTTGTCTGGAAATATAAGTATGGCTGTTATAAGCTATTACGCATTTATACTGTTTAAGATATAACCATATCGATTAAGATTTTTATAGTCTATCAAGTTATAGATTGAATAATCTTTACCCTTGCTATAGATTAAACAGAGACAAAATTCTACTGGAGCTAACGGGACTATTTGTAAGAGAGCCAGCGATTTTTAGAAAAGCACTCTCTATCACCGAGATAGCTTAGATACAGAAAAACGGTCGCAGGACTAACTGTCCTTGAAACCGATCAGGTGGTGTTTTATTGAAATTACGAGATATACTATTGAGGAAAAAGTCGCCCTATGTCCACGATTGCCTATTCCCAATTCCGACAATTTCTACAAGAGGAATTGTCCCTTCCCCAAGAATCGATCGCTATGGCCGAGCGATCAATCCAATCTGATAAAATTCATTTACCGATGATTCTTTGGCAGTACGGTTTAGTAACCTTGGAACAACTAGACAAAATTTACGATTTTCTCGAAGAGGTAGTCTAATCTTACAATTGCTCACTATTGATAAGGAGAATAATTGCTATGGCTGCCCATAGTTTCTGGCACAATTTGAAAATTCAGATTCCAAAAACTACTAATCATCACTTGAGAAGTGGGTTATTTGAACCCACTTTTTTAATAACTATAAATTGAGAATTATCGATTAACTGCTCACTCCATGAAACCCCATGACCAATTTGCCAAAAATTACCTTGAACAATTACTTTCTCCCCTGGGAATCGTCGAAATCAGCAAAGAAGTCAGCGACGAAACCCGACAGATAGATGTATTTTTTTCCCCCAATCCCGAACCAAACCGCAATTATCTGGGATTATTAGGCAGAATTGTCCTTAATACTGTCTTAATTGAACCCTATCGCAATCCTCCCAATCGTAGCGAGATTCGTAATTGTTTAGCGAAACTTTTGACCATTTTAGCCGAACTGCAAAGACAAGCTAAACGGGAAAATCAGAGCTACAATGAAGACAATGCCCCTCGTTTGTGGATTTTATCCCCTTCGGCTAGTCTGACTCTTGTAGAGAGTATTGGGGCAAAATTAGACCCAGATTGGCCAGAAGGAGTCTATTTTCTTCCCTCGCTTTATCGCACGGCAATTATCGCTATTAATCAATTGCCTGTGACTGCTGAGACTCTCTGGTTAAGATTATTAGGACGGGGAAAAACTCAAAACCAAGCGGTGCGAGAATTGTTAGAATTACCTCAAGGTAATGCTTTCCGGGAAAATGTCCTGGAATTATTGATTAGTTGGCGGGTTAGTATGGAAATAAATAACATCCTAGAAACTGAGGATAGAGAGGTGTTTATGACCTTATCTCAAACCTATCAGGAATGGAAGGAAGCAACTAAACGGGAAGGACTCGAACAAGGACTAGAGCGAGGACTCGAACAAGGACTAGAGCGAGGAAAACTAGAGGCTAAACTGGAATCTATTCCCCGTTTGCTTGCTTTGGGTTTAAGAGTGGAACAAATCGCTCAAGCTTTGGATTTAGACTTAGAACAGGTTCAACGAGCTATTCAAGAAACTCCATGAAACCCCATGACCAATTTGCCAAAAATTACCTTGAACAATTACTTTCTCCCCTGGGAATCGTCGAAATCAGCAAAGAAGTCAGCGACGAAACCCGACAGATAGATGTATTTTTTTCCCCCAATCCCGAACCAAACCGCAATTATCTGGGATTATTAGGCAGAATTGTCCTTAATACTGTCTTAATTGAACCCTATCGCAATCCTCCCAATCGGAGCGAGATTCGTAATTGTTTAGCGAAACTTTTGACCATTTTAGCCGAACTGCAAAGACAAGCTAAACGAGAAAATCAGAGTTACAATGAAGACAATGCTCCTCGTTTGTGGATTTTATCCCCTTCGGCTGGTAGCACTGTTTTAGAAGGATTTGGGGCAAAATTAGACCCAGAGTGGCCAGAAGGAGTCTATTTTCTTCCCTCGCTTTATCGCACGGCAATTATCGCTATTAATCAATTGCCTGTGACTGCTGAGACTCTCTGGTTAAGATTATTAGGACGGGGAAAAACTCAAAACCAAGCGGTGCGAGAATTGTTAGAATTACCTCAAGGTAATGCTTTCCGGGAAAATGTCCTGGAATTATTGATTAGTTGGCGGGTTAGTATGGAAATAAATAACATCCTAGAAACTGAGGATAGAGAGGTGTTTATGACCTTATCTCAAACCTATCAGGAATGGAAGGAAGCAACTAAACGGGAAGGACTCGAACAAGGACTAGAGCGAGGACTCGAACAAGGACTAGAGCGAGGACTCGAACAAGGACTAGAGCGAGGACTCGAACAAGGACTAGAGCGAGGAAAACTAGAGGCTAAACTGGAATCTATTCCCCGTTTGCTTGCTTTGGGTTTAAGAGTGGAACAAATCGCTCAAGCTTTGGATTTAGACTTAGAACAGGTTCAACGAGCTATTCAAGAAACTCCATGAAACCCCATGACCAATTTGCCAAAAATTACCTTGAACAATTACTTTCTCCCCTGGGAATCGTCGAAATCAGCAAAGAAGTCAGCGACGAAACCCGACAGATAGATGTATTTTTTTCCCCCAATCCCGAACCAAACCGCAATTATCTGGGATTATTAGGCAGAATTGTCCTTAATACTGTCTTAATTGAACCCTATCGCAATCCTCCCAATCGGAGCGAGATTCGTAATTGTTTAGCGAAACTTTTGACCATTTTAGCCGAACTGCAAAGACAAGCTAAACGAGAAAATCAGAGTTACAATGAAGACAATGCTCCTCGTTTGTGGATTTTATCCCCTTCGGCTGGTAGCACTGTTTTAGAAGGATTTGGGGCAAAATTAGACCCAGAGTGGCCAGAAGGAGTCTATTTTCTTCCCTCGCTTTATCGCACGGCAATTATCGCTATTAATCAATTGCCTGTGACTGCTGAGACTCTCTGGTTAAGATTATTAGGACGGGGAAAAACGCAAAACCAAGCGGTGCGAGAATTGTTAGAATTACCTCAAGGTAATGCTTTCCGGGAAAATGTCCTGGAATTATTGATTAGTTGGCGGGTTACTATGGAAATAAATAACATCCTAGAAACTGAAGATAGAGAGGTGTTTATGACCTTATCTCAAACCTATCAGGAATGGAAGGAAGCAACTAAACAGGAAGGAATCGAACAAGGACTAGAACAAGGACTAGAGCGCGGACTAGAGCGCGGACTAGAGCGAGGAAAACTAGAGGCTAAACTGGAATCTATTCCCCGTTTGCTTGCTTTGGGTTTAAGTGTGGAACAAATCGCTCAAGCTTTGGATTTAAACTTAGAACAAGTCCGACAAGCGGCGCGAGAGTAAAGGTGGAGAGTTAAAACGCAAAAATGCCACAATGGATAAAATAGGCATTTTCTGACTAACTGACATCTTCTATGAGTAACCACCTAAGCGGAAGCGAGATTCGCCAGCGATTTTTAGACTTTTTTGCGGCCAGAAACCATAAAATTCTCCCTAGTGCCTCTCTAGTACCAGAAGACCCCACCGTTTTGCTGACCATTGCGGGAATGCTCCCTTTTAAGCCAATTTTCTTAGGGCAAAAGACCCCAGAATTTACCCGCGCTACCACTTCCCAAAAATGTATTCGCACCAACGATATCGAAAATGTCGGCCGGACTGCTAGACATCATACTTTTTTTGAGATGTTGGGCAATTTTAGCTTTGGTGATTATTTTAAAGAACAAGCGATCGCCTGGGCCTGGGAATTGTCCACAGAAGTTTTTAACCTTCCCCCCGAAAGATTAGTCGTTAGTGTCTTTAAAGAGGATGAGGAAGCTTTCGCTATCTGGCGCGATAAAATCGGTATTCCTGCCCATCGTATCCAAAAAATGGGCGAAGCGGATAACTTTTGGGTATCGGGCCCCACGGGTCCCTGTGGTCCCTGTTCGGAAATTTACTACGATTTTCACCCGGAATTAGGGGATAAAACCATCGATTTAGAGGATGATAGCCGTTTTATCGAGTTTTATAACCTCGTCTTCATGCAGTATAACCGCGATGCGGACGGCAATCTAACACCCCTAGCGAATAAAAACATCGATACGGGGATGGGTTTGGAACGGATGGCGCAAATCCTGCAAAAAGTCGCTAATAACTACGAAACTGACCTAATTTTCCCGATTGTCGCCGAAGCAGCCCGGTTAGCAGCCATAGACTACCAGAAAGCGGACGAAAAAACGAAAGTTTCCCTAAAAGTCATCGGCGATCATGTGCGTTCGGTAGTACACATGATAGCGGATGGTATCTCAGCATCGAATACTGACAGAGGTTACGTCCTGCGTCGTCTGATTCGCAGAGTAGTACGGCACGGACGTTTAATCGGTATTGAAGGTCAATTTATCAGCAAAGTGGCGGAAGTTGCGATCGCTCTTTCTGAGTCCGTCTATGGCAATGTTCGGGAACGAGAAACGGTGATCAAGGCAGAATTAGAGCGAGAGGAAGCGAGATTTTTAGAAACCCTAGAAAGAGGCGAGAAACTGCTCGAATCGATTCTAGAAAAAGAAAAAAGCCAGATTTCGGGAGTCGATGCCTTTACCCTTTATGATACCTATGGCTTCCCCTTGGAACTCACTCAAGAAATCGCTGAGGAGCAGGGTTTAAGCGTCGATACGGCGGGTTTTGAGCAGGAAATGAAAAAACAGCAGCAAAGATCAAAAGCCGCCCACGAAACCATAGATTTGACGGTACAGGGTAGTTTAGATAAGCTGGCAGAACATATTCACCCGACGGAATTTCTCGGTTATACGGATTTGCAAGCAACCGCAACAGTAACGGCGGTTTTAGTCGCTGGTAAAACGGTGGAATCGGCCGCAGCAGGCACTGAGGTGCAGGTAGTTCTCGATAAAACTCCTTTTTATGCCGAATCGGGTGGACAAATCGGTGATAAGGGTTATTTAACTGGCGATAATCTGCTTATCCGCGTGGAGGATGTGCAGAAAGAATCGGGGATTTTTATCCATTTTGGTCGGATTGAGCGGGGAATTGTCACCACCGGCGATACAATTAATGCACAGATTGACCGTTCCTGTCGTCGTCGCGCTCAAGCTAATCATACCGCCACCCATCTGCTACAATCGGCCTTGAAAAAGCTTGTCGATGGGGGGATTTCCCAAGCAGGTTCCCTCGTCAGTTTTGAGCGCCTCCGTTTTGATTTTAACTGTCCTCGTCCCCTGACTGGTGCTGAATTGCAACAGGTGGAAGAACAGATTAACACTTGGATTGCCGAAGCGCATGACACCGAGATAGCGGTGATGGGATTGGAAGAAGCGAAGCAAAAGGGAGCTATTGCCATGTTTGGCGAGAAATACGGCTCAGAAGTGCGAGTAATCGATATTCCTAGCGTTTCTATGGAATTATGTGGGGGAACTCACGTTAAAAATACCGCCGAGATCGGTTTATTTAAAATCATCTCCGAGACGGGAATCGCCGCGGGAATTCGTCGCATCGAAGCAGTGGCTGGCCCTGCCGTGTTAGCATACCTGAATGAACGGGATCAGGTGGTGCGGGATTTGTGCGATCGCTTTAAGGTCAAACCTCTGGAAATTCCCGATCGCATTACGGCCCTACAATCAGAGTTAAAGGGGACACAAAAGCAGTTAGAAGCGGTTAAACAGGAGTTGGCGCTAACTAAATCGGATGCTTTGCTATCTCAAGCCGAATCTATCGGCGAATTTAAGCTATTAGTCGCTTCTTTGGGCGATATTGATGCTAATGATTTGATGGCTGCGGCCGAAAGACTACAGCAAAAATTAGGGGAAGGGGCAGTGATTTTGGCCTCGACTCCCGCAGCTGATAAAGTGAGTTTAGTGGCCGCTTTTAGTCCCCGGGTGATTAAAGATCGGGGTTTACAAGCGGGTAAATTTATCGGTGCGATCGCTAAAATCTGCGCCGGTGGTGGTGGTGGTCGTCCCAATTTAGCTCAAGCTGGGGGACGGGATGCTAGTAAGTTAAGCGAAGCTTTAGCTAAGGCCAAAAGTCAGTTAACTAGCAGTTTACAATAGTTTTAAGGGTGGGCATTTTGTCCACCTTTAAAAAATTAGTTATTCTCTCGGTGTGATTGGTAAAAATAATATGGAACTACTGATCAAGAATTTGGGATCAATTAGAAATAATAATCAAGCTATAGATTTAACCAAGAAGTTTTATACTTTTATTGGCTACAACAATAGTGGCAAAACCCTAGTTTCTCAGCTTTTGTGGACAATTTTTAATGATGACAATATTAGAAAGTTTTCCGAAAATACCCAAATTGATTCTTTAGTAATTGACTCTAAAAAACCTATTAAGATTAATCAAGAGTTAATTGATGAGATTCTCAATAAATTTAGCCGATTTATTGAAAAAGAAGTTGTTAATACTTATAATCTTGATGCCAGTATTAAAGAAACGATTATTAGTTCCAATAAATTAATTTTTCAAGCAGATATTAAAGAATTTAAAGAGACGAAATTTAAAACAACTTTTTTGGTTCGTGTTGCAGGAAATAATGATCTGGAGTATTTACAGATTAGCAAGAGCAAAGGTAGCCTAACAATAAATATAAAAGAACCTAATATACCTGAAAAAGTATTTGATAAAATACCCAGAGACTTTTTTGAGAGAGCTAAACCATACAAGGAATCAGTAATTATTCCGTCAATAATAAGAGTGCTTTTGTCTCATGCAGAAGATACTTTTTTTATCCCCGCTAGTCGTAGCTTTTTTCCTGTTTTCTACCAGTACATTTATGAGATAGAGAGAAATAAAAGAAGTGAGTATAATCGTCGTTTACAAGAATTAATAGAAAATATTGATGATGATGGTGATACTAATCGGGATATATTCAAACGTCTTCAAGAACAATTACCCAAAAGGTCTTACACAGAACCAATGAATAAAGTGATTGAGTCGCTTTATTCTCTCAATACCAAGAAAGAAATTAATTTAGTTTATAATTCTCTGATTGAAAAAATGATCGGATTAATGGGAGGAGAAATCACCATTTCTAGTCTAGAATCGATCGCACCTATTCAATTTTCTTTTAAATTCGATGAAAGCAAAGATTTACCCATGTATCTAGCTTCATCTTCAGTCAATCAGTTGACTGTCTTGTATCTTTACCTCAAATATTGGGCAAAGGAAAAAAACAATTTTTTGATGATAGATGAACCAGAGGTTAATTTGCATCCCGAAAATCAAATTCGCTTAATGGATATTTTAGTTCAATTTGTCACCGAGCATGATAATCGGGTTTTGATCACCACCCATAGCCCAATTTTAACCGATATTCTCAACAATTATGTTTATCTTCATACCTTAAAAAGTTATGATGTTGATGTCACAAAAATCATTGAAGATAATCAATTAAAAAATTTAAATCCTGAAATTTCACTTGCTAAAGAAGACTTAGGAGTTTACTTTTTCACGGGTGATAAAATTATTGATTATGGAACCAGTGAATATGGTGTTTATTTTCGTAACTTTAAAGAAGTTATCAACTCTGTGCAGAAATCTGGAGAAATTTTAACCAATCATATCTATTTAGCAGAGAATGAGTAAGTCTAACTCAAAAAAAGAAATATTTTCCCTTAGACAAGAGTTTCATCAAGCTTTAGAAAAATCGGGTTTTATTGAAGAAATCTGCCTTAGTCAGGATGAGTATATTCAAATTCTAGAAACAAATAAGAGCGATTTAAAGAAAGTAGTTATTAATCACTTACAGTTATCGTCTAAAAATGACAAAAATATATCTACAGAAGTAGATAAAATCTGGGTTATCAATTTAGAAAAAGAGTTACCCGGTATCTCTGCTTCCGGCAAAACCCCTGAAAAAGCTATATTAGTTTTACAGAGAAAAGTCGATGATGGGGGTAAAATTCTCAATTATCATCTGCAAATTTGTTTAATTGAACTCAAAGCATCCCTACAGGCAAAAAAAGACAAAGAAAGCACATTAAAGCAGATTGCTGGTAAATTTCAAAGCGGGATGAATAGAATCTATATGCTTCTGACTCTCAATAATCATGCTAATCCCCAGAAAAACTATCAAAATGCACAAATATTTGTGCAATTCAGAGGAATTATTTTTTATAATCGCAACGAAATTAGTGATCTTGCCAAAGAAAATGAGCCAGACTATAATTTGAGCGAGAGTACCTTATATAAAATTCTCTCTCAATCTACAGAATCAAATTTATTAACCCTAGAAACCCTCTTAGAAGAACGAGATAAAATCGTCGTTAGGTTTATCCAAAATCCCAATCAAAACCAAAATTATATCACCATAGGACTGAAAGAATTACTCTGAATAAATGCTGCTTCTCTGCAATCTTGACAAGCTTTTTAGACATCAGTATTTAATCAGATATGAGTTTTCATTTCACTGTTTACTGTTTACCGATTACTGGAAAAAATACCGCCACGCTCCTATACCTTTTCAACAGGATTTAGTATAATTTTGATGGGCAAAAGAAGTGTGGGGATTAGTTTTGGCTGGCAAATAGGTTCTCTTGTACTAGCGAAGGGGATATTTTTCAGCACGGGAAGACGGTAGGATGAAACTGATTATAATTAATGATAAAGCACGGTCAGCATTGACAATGATTAGCGATCAATCCCTCCCCCCCCAAAATATCGAAGCGGAAGAATCTATCTTAGGTGGTATTTTGCTAGATCCAAAAGCGTTAGGTAGAATCAGTGATTTTTTAATTCCAGAAGCTTTTTATGTGAAAACCCATCAAGATATTTATCGTGCGGCACTTGCTTTACAAGGGAAGGGAAAACCGACGGATTTAATGACGGTTAGCAGTTGGTTACAGGATAATCATCTGCTGGAAGAAATCGGGGGAATGCCGCGATTGTTACAATTAATTGAGCGCACTGTCTCGGCTGCTAACATCGATCGCTATGCTGAATTAGTGATGGATAAATATATGCGTCGTCAGTTAATTTCCACCGGGGGAGAAATTATTGAGTTAGCCAGGGATACGACGCTAGAATTAGAAAATGTTTTCGATGAATCGGAACAAAAGATTTTTCGTCTCACCCAAAAACGACCCCAGGAGGGTTTAATTTTTCTGGGGGATACTTTAATCGAAACTTTTAACGAGATTGAGAAAATGCAGGAGACGACCACTCTACCTGGTATCGAAACTCAATTTTATGATCTCGATGCCATGACCAGTGGTTTGCAACCCTCGGATTTAGTTATTATCGCGGGTAGGCCTTCCATGGGAAAAACTTCTTTTGCTCTTAATATTGCCTATAATATCGCTCAACAGAATTTACCTGTGGCGGTTTTTAGTTTGGAGATGTCTAAGGAACAATTAGCCCAACGTTTGTTATCGAATGAGGCTAAAATCGAAAGTAATCGGATTCGCTCGGGCCGTTTGGGACAAAATGATTTAGAGAAGGTTCTTGAGGGACTAGATAAGTTATCAAAGTTGCCCATATATATCGATGATAGTGCCAATTTAAGTGTAATTCAAATGCGTTCCCAAGTGCGTCGTTTACAGGCAGAAAAAAAGGGACAAATAGGCTTAGTTTTAATCGATTATCTGCAATTAATGGAAGGGGGGGGTGATAATCGCGTTCAGGAAATTTCTAAAATTACCCGCAGTCTTAAGGGTTTAGCGAGGGAAATTCATGCTCCAGTAATTGCTCTTTCTCAGTTAAGTCGCGCTGTGGAATCTCGCAATAATAAAAGACCGATGATGTCTGATTTACGCGAGTCGGGATGTTTAGCGGGTGATAGTTTAGTTGAGTTAGCTGATCCTCGTGCTAAAGTGCCAATTCGTCAGTTAGTGAATTGCTCTAATTTTACGGTTTTTGCTCTTAATGAGGAAACAATGAAATTAGAAAAAGCACTGGTAACTAAGGTCTTTTTCACAGGATTTAAGCCAGTTTTTCGATTAACAACTCGTTTAGGTCGCACGATTAGAGCTACAAGCAATCATAAGTTTTTGACTGTCCACGGTTGGCAAAGATTAGATGAATTAAATATTGGTAATGATATCGCTTTACCTCGCTCTCTGAGTAATTCAGACCTAACTTTTAATTGGGATGAAGTTATGGCAATTCAAGCGGATGGAGAGACAGAAGTGTATGATTTAACAGTAGATAAATTGCATAACTTTATTGCCAATAACATCATCGTCCATAACAGTATCGAACAGGATGCGGATTTAATTATGATGTTATACCGAGATGAATATTATAACCCCGATAGTCCCGATCGAGGTGTGGCTGAAGTAATTATTACTAAACATCGTAACGGTCCCACTGGCACAATTAAACTACTTTTTCAACCAGAATTTACTAAGTTTCTCAATCTTAAACAAAGTCGCTCTAATTATTAAAATGCAAGCAAATATGAATTATAAAACTTACAATTGGCTCTTAATACTTTTGCTAATTATCCTAACTCTTGGTGTGTTTTTTCGCTTGGCAAATATCGATAAAAAAATCTATTGGCATGATGAATCCTACACCACCATTAGAACCACTGGTTATCAAGCAAAGGAAATCGCCGATACTATCTTTCAAAATCGTCTTTTATCTACGACAGAATTAGGAAAATTTCAACAACTGAAACCCGAAAGTAATGTTTTTGATACGATAAAATCTCTGGCTAAAGAAGACCCTCAACACCCACCTTTATACTTTATTATCTCTCGCTATTGGGAAAAAATATTCGGTTTTTCTCCCGTTTCTTCCCGCAGTTTAGCGATTATCTTTAGTCTGCTCTCCCTGCCATTTATTTACTATTTATCCCTAGAATTATTTGCGTCAAAGTTAACGGCAATTTTAGCTATAATTTTATTAGCACTCTCTCCAGTTGATATAATATTTGCTCAAATATCCCGTCAGTATAGTCTTTTAGTTATGTTAACGATAGTTAGTCAATTAATGCTGTTAAAATGCCTCAAAAAAAGAACTCTTGTTAATTGGTCTTTATACACTCTCTCTAATACGCTCGGACTCTACACCCATCTCTTTTTTATTCTTAACTTATTTGCTCAAGCATCCTTGATACTTTGGTATCTTGTTATGAAACCAGAGCGAAAAAATAACTTGATATTTTTCCTGTTATCTGGGTTAACAATGATAATTTTATATATACCCTGGTTACAGGTTTTTTTAACTAACTCTCAAAGAGCCTTTAACTCCACCAGTTGGGCTGCCGTTAAATATCTCGATTGGGGATTGTTCGGTAAATTATGGCTCTTAACTTTTACTTGTCCATTTAGCGATAGCGATTTTGGTTTTAATAACATCTTCACTTATATATATAGAATAATTTTTTTAATCTTAATTATCTATGCTTTTGAGCGAGTTTATCGCTACAATAACCCGATAGTTTTTACTTTTCTGATTACCTCAACCCTAGTACCTTTCCTAGCTTTAGTCATTCCCGATTTAATTTTTATCACCACTAGATCAACTGTCACCCGTTATCTAATTGCAACCTTTCCCACTATCTATATAACTGTAGCTTTTTTCTTGTCACAATTGCTTAGTCAAGGTAAAATTTTAGGTAAAATTATCTTGACTTTTTTGTTAACTGCTAGTATAATATCGAACTTTAATAATGCTCTTTCTGAAACAAGTTGGGCAAAAGTTCCTAGTTATTGGAATGGCGAAGTTGCCAGAAAAATCAATGCGGTACCCAATGCCATTATTATTAGCGACGAAGGTAATGACTGGACTAACTTAGGTGATTTGCTTTCCCTTAATTATCGTCTTAATGCTGATGTACAATACTTTCTAACTACCACAAACCCCGATACCGATAAGTTAAAAGAAGTCCTAGAAATTCCCCAAGCTAACTTATTTCTTTTTCGTCCTTCCAATCGGTTATTACTGGCCCTAGATCAATTCGATATTCGTCTTGATGATTTCTATCCTCAAGGTCAATTGTGGCGAGGAAAGAAATAGGTAAATATATATATTGGGTCAATCTAGCCTCAAAGAGTTGGGCAAAGCTGTTATTATAACCAGTTAAAACCGTTAATTCTCACCCTAAAGAAATGACTTTTCTAATTCCGACTAGCGTTTGGCGGCAAATTCTGAAAAAGCTCCCTATACTACTATTCTTAACATCTTTTCTTATAGTCCTACTCTTAGGCTATTTTTCCGCCGCTTTTTCTCAAAGTCGGGATGCCGATATCCGCGGTGTTTGGATCACCACCAATGATACTGCGATGCTGATGGACAGGGATAAACGACAACAGGCGATCGAGCAATTAGTTAATCTTAATTTTAATGCTATCTATCCCGTGGTCTGGAATTCCGGTTATGCTCTCTATCCCAGTGCGATCGCCCAAAGGGAAGGAATACAGCCTTTTTTGCCTACGGGAGCGCAGGGACAAGATATTTTGGCAGAATTGGTCGAACAAACCCGTGGAAGGGGATTATTGGTCATTCCTTGGTTTGAATTCGGATTTATGGCCCCTCCTACCTCAGAATTAGCCTTAAAACATCAGAACTGGTTAACCCAAAAACGCGACGGGGGGACTACTTGGGTAGGAGCAGCCGGTGAGGTGGTGTGGTTGAATCCTTTTCGTCCCGAGGTGCAGAATTTTCTGCGGGAATTAGTCTTGGAAGTAGTGAAACAATATGATATTAACGGCATCCAATTCGACGATCATCTGAGTTTACCCAACGAATTCGGCTATGATCCCTATACTATCGCTCTTTATCAACAGGAAACCGAAAAAACGCCCCCAGCTAACCCCCGGGATCCCGAATGGACAAAATGGCGGGCCGATAAAATCACCGCTTTTTTAGCTAATCTCAAAGAATCAATTGAGGCAATTAAACCGAATATACTGCTTTCGATCGCCCCTAATCCCTACGAATTCGCCTATAATGGTCATTTACAGGATTGGCTCGCTTGGGTGCGACAAGGATTAGTCGATGAGTTAATCGTACAGGTTTATCGTCCCGATCTGCCCAGTTTTCTCAAACAAATAGAGCGTCCCGAAATTCAGGAAACCCAGCAAACTATCCCCACCGGTGTGGGAGTTTTAACCGGTTTACGCAACCGACCAATTGCCCTACCCTTGATTGAAGAAAAGGTAGTGGCTGCTCGTCAACGGGGTTTAGGAGTGATTTTCTTCTTTTATGAAAGTCTCTGGCAGCAAGCTTTGGAACCTCCAGAAACGAGAAAAGCAGCAATTCAAGCGATGTTTTCGCAACCCATCACTCCCCGTCTTCCCGTGGTGGAAAATATTCCTCTAGTTAGTACACCTGAACCTATTAACCAGCCAAGACTAACTCCCACACCTCCCCCCTTAGCGCCGGACGGTATCGAAATTCCTGTAATTCCCCCTCCGGGTAGTTAGTAGCAATTTTTGCCCACAAAGTCAATGCTACTGGTCGCTTGACCCCCACCCCGAACGGGGACAAAATTATTTTCATTCTTCGCGTTTTGGTATCCTGTCAAGATAATAATCGTGTTGTTCGGCTCCGTCAGTGGGGAGTTGAGCGATAATTTCTGGCGGAACATCAGCCATAATTTCCTGAGCGATTTGCCAGGTGGGTTGACGAGTTTCAGGATATTTTTCTGATTTTCCCAAGTTAAGGATTTTTGCAGGAGAAGGGATTCGAGGAATTTTGGTGACTTTTTTCTTAAGTTCCTAAACTTCGGTTGTGTTGAGAAGCAGGAGAAAATATACTGGGCTAGAAGTTATAAATTGTGAAGTTTTTCGGCTCTTCTGGTTTCTGTGTGGAAACAAGGTCTATACTGATAGTCTATTCTGCGGCTCGACTGAGCGTCGCCAAACGTCAAAATAGCCCTAAAAGTCTTGCCCAATAAGCATTTTACGACTCCAGAAGCAAGAATTATCATACAAAGTCGAGAAAGGCCGTTTTTCTTAATGTATAACTTCTAAGTACCATAAATTATTGAGGGTAAATTCAATGATATTGAATCCGAAATCCGAAAATCCGAACAAGAAAAATTTGGCATTTTTAACGGGGATGATTGTTTCCGTTTTGGCAATCTTAGTTCTTACCGTTGGTAATACTGCTTTTGCTCAACCTGTTTTTACAGACAAACTCGATTTAGGTTTAACGAGCTTTTATCCAGATGCGGCTTCTCAACAGAAGAAAGTTGATACATTAAAGAACCTTAACTACAACATCTCTGTTCCCCTTAACGTGGAAGATATAAAAGATAAACTAGGTGATGGATCATTTCAGAGTGCCGACCTAGATTTTAGTACAACCCAGCCCACTGTTCCAGGTAGCAATATTCGTATTTCTTTCACCGGTCCTATTAGTGCAACTAACGGAGTTGCTGAAACTTCTAAACTTTATGCTGTTGTCGCAGGAAAGCCCAAATTAAACACTTGTCCCGTTGAAGTTCAGGAAACACAGATTGCATTCTTCAATCAGAAAGATGATGCAAATACAAAAGCTCAGGCTCTTTCCGACGAAGGATATCTGGTTTATGTTACTGCTAATACTGCTGTACAAAACAAAGCCAGAGAGAAAATTATAGAACTCAACTGTCAACCTAATGCTCAAGGAGTAATTGTTAATGGCAAAACACAGAAAGTTACTGTAGATTTTACAGATATTTTCAACTTACTACCGCAAAATTTACAACAGCCTGCAAAAAATTCACCTTTTGTTTATTCACCAAAAAGTGATTCCATTTATTTAGTCAATGCCAGAAAAGAATATGATCCCACTAACCCTACAAAATAAACTTCTATAAAACATCTCGTGTAGGAATGGGGATTCAATAAATCCTATTACTGTGAAGAAGATATCTGATGATAAAAATATCTTCTCCACAGTTTGCTTAATGCTTGACTATAAATTTAAGTGAGTTCTTTTCTTCTTCCATGAATTCTGGGCTAATCATGTTTTCAATGAGTGCTTTGCTTCTAATTATGACCCTTAAACTATATTATTGTCTTTGAGTAAAAAATGCAAGTTGTAGCCGTGCAAAGTATATACTGAATCTGGTTATTAAAAACTGATTATTTATTCCCCCTTTTGCCTCTTGCCTCTCCTGATAACTAGCCTGTACTCAAAGGATTTAGTATGAGTGCCTCTCCTCCATAAGTAGCCTATACTCATAGGGATTTAGTATTAAACTGTTTGCGTCCATAATGTAACATGATGAATATTTTTCACCCAATGTTCAAAAGAGCCATTTGATAAGACTAAGTTTACCCTTCTGAGTATGAATTTTATCTGCAATCACCCCTCGATCGAGCATTATTTAAAACAACAATTAATTAATATTTTTCCAGAAAATAACTATAAACTAACTCTCTATCGTTGTCCAAAAACTGATAGTATCCTCTATCGTTCACCTCTGTTTTATTATTTTACGCCCGCTCAATGTCAAGCAATATTTAACCGTTTAATCACCTTTTTTCCACAAATTCAGCTTAAGGAAGGATGGCTAGAATTATTATTAGATCAGCAATTTTTGTCCTTTTGGTTACTGAAACTAAACGATTTAATCGATCAGTTTTTCTCCGATCAGCTTCCTTTCCATCCCAGAGGAGAATTCTTCTTTTTATTTCAATACACTCACGCTCGCTATTCTAGTTTGTTACAACTGCTCAATCGGGAAAAAATTAGACTAACCGAGCTAGAACTATTATCATGGCATCATCCCGCCGAAATAGCCTTAATCCTGCAAATTTTAACCGTTTGTGATTGTTGGGAACACCAAAAACTCTATCCCTTAACTGCAAATTTTTGCGAAGCGATGCTCAATTTTGAGCGTAACTGTCGCATTATTGGAGAATCGTCCCCAATTCAGCGATCGAGATTAGTCCTGATTAGCGTCAGTCAAAAACTACTTAACCGTCTTCTCCGTCAAAAATGGCAACTGCTGCCGATGACGGAACTATAAAAATATTAACTTTTGTGAATTTAGTGGACAAAACCATCAGCCTATGATAGATTTTAATTAGTGTGAGGAGCGAACCAGAATAGAGAGCCGAGACGAAACATGGACAGTCGCCGGCTCTCTTTCTGTTGTTCAGTAATTATCTTTTTCCTGGCGATATTTAATAAAAGTGGGCAAATCAACCCGAAAAGAGGAATATTTCGGGGAAGGAGAGATAATGGGTGCCGGCCAATCCCTGTCTTTCTTATTTAAGGATTCTACTGGCTCAATTGTCTCTAATTCCGCTACAAACTCATCCATGGCAGCGACTTCATCGTTTTCTTGATTTTCTGTCTGAGACCAAGGCTTGATCGCAGCTACCTTGGCGACAATGGCTAAATCCGGGGGAGAATTGCGATCGCTACCGTGTTGGAAATACTGGGCCAAGGCCGCTTTATACTGAAGGGTGTAGCGTTGCTGACGTTGAAGACGGGTGCGTAATTCCCGCAATTGCTGGTCATAGTTGCACAGTTTTTGGCTTTTTTCCTGATAACTTTCCTGAATTAAGGCACATTCTCGCTCTAAACGGGCTAATTGTTGGCGCGTGCGGGTCAATTCTGCGGTCAAATTAGCAATAATCATCGGTTGTCGCTGTTCTGCTTGACGATACTGTTCGATTTCCCCTAAAGCTCGCTGTAATTGTTGCTTTTCGTATTGCAGTTCCTCGTTTTGCTGCTGGATTAGGGTATCGCAACTTTGCAAGCGACGATCTTGCTCGGCTAACTGCGATCGCAACTCCGCAAGAGCTTGCTCCCGTCGCCAGATCTCCGCTTGTAATTCTTGATTTTGTTGACGTAAATGAGAGGATAGAGCCGGCCAATCTGTCTCATCTTTTGATTGACTCTCATGCTCGACAATTTCAGCAGTAATGACAGTATCGGCATGGGTGAGATGATCGAGGTACAGGTCGGAATTATCGTTCATAAAAGCCAAGGGATGAGGAAACCTAGAAGTTCAGAGACGTTAAAAGCCTTCTATCGTTCCAAAAAAAAAGGAACCGCATTGTTAGAGACTGCCGCGCGGTTCCACTGCCGATCCTTGAGAGGAGAACACTATAAATAACTATAAGCTTATTAGGAATTTTTGTCAATACTTAATGAGAAGTTTTATCATTAAACTAAAGGGAAAGGGGGATCGACTAATACCAAACCCGTTTTTAATAGTATGATTAACTCCCAGTCCAACTTTAAAAACCCGCTCCCCACACCCCACAGCCTACGAAAAACTTTTTGCCGCAAACCCTAGATGTCTATTAATACAAGCGCCAGTTGAGCGGGTTAGCGGTTCGATGTGCTTCAATAATCCTATAGTTTTTATTTCTCTTGTCGTATCATGCCACGTCCCCCGAAGAAAACCCCTAGCACCCCTGAACCCCCCGAAGAGCCAATTAAATCCACTCCTCCCCTACAACCTCTACAAATTATTAAAAAGGGTTCTAGGGCTGCAGTACCCCCCAAACCCCCGGAAACCTCTCCAGAAATAATTGAGGAAAAACCGGCGGCGGAAACGGTAAAATCCGTCAGTAGTGAGATAAAATCTCCTCTCCGTCCCCGTTTCGATTCGGCTCCTCCATTCCGAAAACCGATTCCCAAAGCAGAAATTCCCGTCATCGAAAAAGCGACGGGAGCTAATGGCGAAGTATTTAATCTGACCGATTCTGTCCTCATTACCGAACCTTTCGGTACTCGTATTCCCGCTATTATCGATAGTTTTTATGCCGATGATCAAGGCGAAATCTGGGCGCGACTCAAACCCGTGGAAGTTAATCCCGATTGTCGCTGGGAACAGGCCTGTATTCGCTCTCAGGGTTTGGTAAAAGCTGAGTAAAACAGTTATCAGTTATCAGATTTGATTTGTAAGTATCTAAGCACAATTAATTACACATCTAAGCCACTACTCCGTCAGACTTCTGCTGTGATCAGTAAACAGTGAACTGAAAACTCAAATCCGATCCCTAATAGCTGTATCCCGTCTCCCCACTCCCAACTCCGGCACTCCCCACTCCCAATTCATAATAGTTCTGGTTCTTCGATTTGTGTTATGCAATGTCTGTCAACTGTCTTCGATCTAGAGCAAACTAATCAATTAAGTCTCTTGCCAGATAAGGATTTAGTCGATTTACGCCACCAGATCAAAACATACTAAGTCGGGTCTGCTGAAAAAGTTTTTCGTGGGGGTAGGGTGTGAGCTCAGCGTTCGACAAAAGCGTTCGACAAAAGCTCACGGCCGAAGCCTTTTGCCTATCTTCACTAGGAAATTTATTTTGCATGACTACTTATGTAAGTTAAACTTATCACACAGAACCTAAAAGAACCACGAAGAACCATTCATGATTCATCATTCATAATTCATCGTTGCCCCTCAAAAAAACCACGGTTATAAGTACCTAAGCAAAATTAATTACACATATCTAACCACCTCTTGCCTCCTGCCTCTTGCCTTTTGCCTATCTTGACTAGGAAATTAATTTTGCACGACTACTTAGAAGTCTTGGCGGAAAAGTCTCTACAACCGGGTTTTTCTAGGAATATTAGGAAAGGAGATTACCGCGACTACCGTTAGGAAGAATAGTTTCTTCGAGGGAAGCAGAAAGAAGATTATTTTCGGTTAAAATCGCCCCAATTAAGTTAGCTTGTTTGAGATTAGCTCGTTTAAGATTGCTTCCCACTAAATAACTCAAGAGTAATCCCGCTTGGTGTAGATTAGCACCGGAAAGGTTAGCGGAGGCTAAATTAGCGCCGAGCAGATTACAACCGGTTAAGTTAGCGTGGCGAAAATTGGCTTTATTAGCTTCAGTTTTGCTTAAATCGGCTCCAGTTAAGTTAGCTCCTTCAAAATCACTAGAATTGAGGTTAGCTCCCGTCAGATTAGCACCTTCCAAGTTAGCATAACGTAAATCTGCCCCTCGTAAATCTACCCCGCGCAAATCGGCATAGCTGAGGTCGGCGTATTGAAGATGGCAGTTTTCCAGATTAGCTTGATAGAGATAGGCTCGAATTAGGTTAGCCTCTTTTAAGTTAGCATGGCTAAGATTAGCAGAGCTAAGAATAGCACGAGTGAGAATAGCCCGTTTTAGGTTAGCTTTCGCTACCATAGCATGGGTTAAAGTGGCTGAGGTGAGATTAGCAGCTTCGAGATTTGCCTTGAACAGTTGAGCAAAAAGTAAGCTGCTGTGAATTAAACAGGCAGAACTTAAATCAGCCTTTTTCAGAACAGTATTACTCAAAATTGCGCCGCTTAGTTGACTTTGGTGCAAATTTGCCCCGGAAAGGTCGGCTTTAGTCAGGTTAGCATCGATAAGACAAGCTTTGCTTAAATTGACTTCTTCAAGGGCAGCAGCCTTGAAATTAGCGTTAATTAAACAAGCTTCGGCTAAATTGGCTCGTTTTAAGTAACTATGACTGAGGTTAATCTGGTTTAAACACTGTCTCTTTAAATTAACTCCGCTAAGTCTGACTTCCGCAAAGTTGCGTTCACCTCGATTATACAGTTCGATTAGACGTTCACGATTGGTTAAGGCATTGCTACTCATAAAATAACTAAATTGTTCTGGAAGCTGATTTCCAGAGAATGGGTTGGGGAAAACTACTGATGATGAAGTGGATTTCTAGGATTAGTACAAGGAGCAACTAGGGATTTTTGCGAATAAATAGAAATTTTCAACCAATTACGGGTTTAAAATCCCTATTGGCAATTACTAAAACTGGTAGAGAATGAAAAGAATCGCGGTTCAATACCAAAAACAGTTTCTACCTAAACCCGCCACTTGTTGCCAGCCAGGTCTAGGCATTAAATTAGAGAAGTCTTGTGCGTCAGTTTTTCTGACTGAATCTACTGCCTCGCCGATGTCTTGACTCGGTATCATACAGTTGAATTTGTTAGGTCTGCTTAGTCCGTCCAGTAAGAGGCTAAAACTCTTAATCATCAGATTTCGGGGACTCTCCAGTTGAGCGAGCATAAAACTCTGTAAAAGTCAATCCCTCTTAGGGATAAGCTACCCCATCCTATTCCCCGAAGCCTTAGTTTGTTAAGTCTATCAGGTTGTGGTCTGTTTTGGCAAGAGGGGTCAATGTTTTTTTTATCAATTCGCCAAAAGGCTTGATTTGCCGTAGGAGATAATTGTACAGACCGGTTATCTAAATATTGTCTGAGACTGGGGGAAGGATTGAGGAGATAAATATCGGTAAATTGATTTTTTAAGCATGGGATAGAAACTCTAATATCCGACTGAATAAATAAATACTTTGTCTTAGCATCAGTGGTATGAATAAGGGGCAAGGTATCTAACCAATGTTCTGAAATAATTAGAGGTTTTTGACTGCGATTAATCATTGTATAAGCGTTGGGAATATTACTACCATAACCCGTATATCTGTTTGCTGGCAGTGGATAGGGAATTTTGGCAATTAATCCGAAAACTAGCAATAATATTAAGAGAATTTTTGCCCAGATTTGGCGATGCTGTAGTCCCTTGCTTAGTAAAAAGGTAACTGCCAGAAGTATACCGAGAAAACTTGGTAAGTAAAATCTGCCCACAGCTGTGTAGCGAAATCCTTTGATTAGATCCCAAGCTAAAAGAGAGAAAAAGGGGATAATGGTCAGGAGAATAATCAGGGTAAAAACTTTTTTATCGGCTTTTTTAGCCAGATAAATAAAGGAGATGATGACGAGGATAATTAGGCAGTATTCAATAATAGGGATGCTGCTGGGATTAGCTAAACTAAAATTATAAAACAAACGAGCGATCATTCCTACCCATCTTTGCCAAAGTACCTCTAGGGGTAAACTGCCTTTTGACCATCCAAAGACAGTAAATCGACTGGTAAAAATCCGGGTTAACCAAATTGAATAAATACCTAGGGAAGCAAGTAAGCTGATGCTATAGTATTTTTTGGTTAAAGAGTTAAAAGAATTCAACTGCAGCAGAAAATATAGGCTATGAACTACTAGAACAAAGATAAAGAAAACATGGGTATATAAACCAGCGATTAGAGATAAACTATAGAAAAACCAATCTTTTTTCGGTTGCAAGGAATCAATAGCTTTGAGAAATAACCAGCTAGAAAGTATCGACAAGAAAACATATAGTCCATATTCCCAAATTCCCAGCGCATAACCACTAAAACGCGGGGAAAAGAAGATAAGTGTAGATGCAATTAAAGCGGCGTTTTTATTTTTAAATAAGGTCAAAGCCAAATGGTAAAAACTCCATAAAATGCCAAGCCAAATAATTACCGAAAATCCTCTTAAGACTAAATAAGAATTGCCTAATAATCTTGCTAAAAACCAGAGAAAACTGTAGTAGAGAGGTAGATCATAATTTGAGCTAGTATAAAGAGAGGCTAAGGTATCAGGAAAACCTTTCACGGAATTAACCCCTTGAAATTGCCAGAGTTGTTCTGTAGATTTAATTTGTCCATCGAACAGATAGTTAATTAACTGTTCAGGTCTGTTACCAGAAAGATGGAGTAAAACCAAAGATTCATCGTGCCAAACATAACTATAGTAAGCGAGATGGACAAAATAGAAAATATTGAAAATAATCAATAAACCTAAAGCAAATTTAATTCCAGATTGACGGGTAAGCATAATTATCTTGATCCTGTTAAAAAATCACTGATTACTATTGACTAAATCCTGCTTAATTAATCTGGAATTTTGATAGGCAATGGGCAAAGTAAACCAAAATTGTGAGCCAACCCGGGGGGTACTTTTTACCCCAATTCTCCCAGAGTGAGCCTCGATTATTTGCCGACATTGGTAGGAACCTAAACCAATTCCCGTTAGGTGTTGATTATGAAGATTTCTTACATATAAATGGAAAAGATGTTGACATTGTTCCTCATCCATGCCAATACCATTATCGCTTAAAGTGCAGTAGATCATGTCTTGGTCAATACGAGCATCTAAAGCTAATTGAATTGGTGGAGGATTATGTTTTAAGGCATTATTTAATAATTGCTCAAAAACACTTCTTAGCTGACAAGGATCAGCATTAATAGCAGGTAAATCATCGGGAAGAAGATTAATAAAAGTAGCTTGGTATAAATCAAAATCTTTTTGCCAATCTTTCAGCCAAATTTTCACCTGTTCTTTTAAAGATAGAGGTTGACGATGCAAGATTAAAGGCCGTTCTTCAGCAAAATGATTTTCTGATAAAGCATTAATTAAAGTTAATTGTCGATCACAACTACGCACCACCTGATCAAGCATTGCTCGCGAGATAGTTACCTTTTCTGTTGGCCGACACTGTAAATTTTTTAATAACATCACTAATCCCATAATTGAAGTGCGAAGATCGTGGGATACTGCCTGTAAAAAAACCGTTTTCATTTCGTATAAATGCTGAATTTCCCGGACTTTTTCCCGCAGTTCCAGGGTTCTTGCTGCCACTTCTCGTTCTAAATTATTATTCAAGCTTTGCACCTTCTGATATAGTTGCGCTTGGCCGATAGCGATACAAACTTGGGTAGCTAACTGTTCTAGTAATTTCACCTCGCTTTTTTGCCAATGACGGGGATGGGAATATTGATGGACCACCAAAGCACCTAAATGTTGATTATTAACCGTTAGAGGTAAAACTAAAGAGGATTTAACTTGCAGATATTCGTAATAACCCTTGAGAGTGGGTAGAGTTTGCACCTTAGCGGTATTATCAGCAATAATTAACTTATCTAAAGAAAACAACTGTCCCAATTCTTCCAGTAATTCTGGTTCGGGAAACCAACCCATCAGTGAAGGAATATCGGGACGACGGGACTCGACGATTACCTTAGACCAACCCCCCTCTTGACAGCGCCCGATATAGACTTGATCGGCATCGAGAAAATGTCTGATTTCCTCAACAATGGTATTTAAAACCTGATCTATATCCAAAGATTGATGGACTTTTAGAGCAACTTGTGTTAGTAAATGTTCTCTTTCTAAAGTTTCATTTAAAGCTCGATCGATCTGTTGTCTTTCGGTAATCGCCGCGGATAAAAACAGAGAAGTTGACATGACAATGACTAAAAAGATTTGTAAGATCAGGACACCTCTGGTATGGTCAGGAGCCTGTAGGATAAAAGGGCTGACTCCCCCGACCAATCCTATCAAAGCTAAAATAGATATCAAAAAATTGGCTATTACCGCTCCCCAAGTCTGAAAACGCATAGCAGCCCAAACCACAAAAGGAAAAGGCAGATATTCGAGGTACTGCACCATACTCCAGTCGGGGTTAAGAAAATTCTGTTGACCGCCAAAAACCACAGAAGTCACCCCCGTTAGCAAACTCAGACAAAGTAAGGCCTCGCCAAAGCGTTGGGGTTGTCGTGGTTCCCTTAGGGAGTGACGATTGAAGTAAAAACGCAACAGCAGCGGCGTGATCATTAATATACCTGTACTATCTCCGAGCCAGATCATGCCCCAAGACTGTCCCAATTGTCGCCAATCCCAAGTATTTAGCCAACTACGGGCAAAAGTATCGATAGTGGCATTAACTGCCGAGGCGCATAAAGCCGCTAAAAATACCAGTAAAAGGATATCGCGAATACGCTGTAAAGTGGCGGAAAATCTCAGATAATGCAGGAATTGCGCCCCTAACAGAGCCGATAAACTGCTACCGATCGCCGAAAATAGGGCTATGGGCCAACTGGCCCCTAAAAAGAAGGTCAGAAGCAAATCCCCGATAAAAACGCCTAAAACTAGCCTTTTTCCCCCTAAAAAAACAGCAGTTAAGCCAATACCAGCACTCATCCAAATTGGGGCAGGTCGCGACCCTAAATCTAAGCAGAGATAGCCTAGCCAACCAACACCCAGATAAACCAGGGCAACAAGCACAATTTTAGATCGATCTGACGAAATACGTAGCATTTTTAGGCTGCAGCAAGGGAAAGAGAAAGTTTTTGCAGTTATCTGAGCAATCAGCAATTAGTTATTAGTCAACAGGGATATGGGGAGAAAAAAGCTGAAGGCTAACGGCTAACGGCTGACTGCTTCAAGATCACTGTTAATCTATCTCCAGATTGCCTAAACTAGGAGTAGTTCTGCTTCATGCAGATGGGTGAAAACCGTACATTTTCCTTTTAGGAATCAAAGATCATGCGGATTTTAATTGTTGAAGACGATCCTTTAATGCAGTTAGGTTTAGAACAAGCGCTCGGTGAACAGCCAGATTTTGAGATTGTCGGTCAAGCGAGTGATGGTCTGGCGGGGGTACAATTGGCCCTATCCCTGCGGCCAGATTTAGTGGTCATGGACATCGGTTTACCCCGTCTTGATGGCATTGCGGCAACTAAACAGATTAAAGAAGGTTTAGCTAATGTTCATGTGGTTATGCTCACTTCCCACACTCTGCAACAGGAAGTGATCGCAGCTCTGGCCAGTGGCGCTGATGCCTATTGTATCAAGGGAGCGAGTCTCGATCGCCTTTTAGCCGCTATTGAAGCAGCTAAGGATGGGGCCACCTATTTAGACCCTCAAATTGCCCGTTTAGTCATGGATAATCTCAAAGCGCCGGCAGTGCAACCTAATCCCAATCTAGCACTTTTATCAGAGCGAGAAATGGAGGTTTTAAAGTTAATTGTCGAGGGCAAAAGTAACGCTGAAATCGCCGAACAACTTTATTTAAGCACCAATACGATTAAAACCCATGTGCGGGGAATTATGAATAAATTGGCCGTGGACGACCGAGTACAAGCGGCAGTAATTGCCCTGCGATCTGGTATTGTTTAAGGGAAAAATGACGATTTACCCACAGGAATATTCTACCTCAATTGCTACTGCTACAATTGCTCAAAAAATCCCTTCAATGATTTATAATAAGTTGTTGACCTATCTCTGTTGGACTAACCATGACTATCGCTCAAAGCCTACCCCTAGTCGAGTCTCATGTCAACCCTGAGATAATCTTCCCAGAAGGCGATTTTTGGAGTGATGAACCACCCTTGGAAAGTAATCTACATCTACAACAAATTATTTTATTAATTCAGTGTTTAGAATGGTGGTGGCGCGAGCGAGAAGATTATTTTGCCGCCGGCAATTTAACCATTTATTACAGTCCCAACCAGAAAAAGTCAGAATTCTTCCGTGGTCCGGATTTTTTCGTCGTTTTGGGGACAAATCCCAACCCCAACCGCAGAAGTTGGGTAATTTGGCGAGAAGAGGGCAAATATCCCAATTTAATTATCGAAATTCTCTCCGATAGTACCGCCAAAGTTGACCGAGAGGAGAAAAAACAAATTTATCAGGATATATTTCGCACTCCCGATTATTTTTGGTTTGACCCAGAAAGCTTAGAATTTCAGGGATTTACCCTAATTAGCGGTCAATATCAACCGATTGCTCCCAATCCCCAGGGATGGCTCTGGAGTCAACAATTAGGCTTATATTTGGGTTTATCTGCCAATAAATTGCGCTATTTTACCCCCGAAGGGGAATTAGTCCCCACTCCCGCAGAAGCGGCACAACAGGCAGAAAATCGGGTTTTAGAGGCAGAAAATCGGGTTTTAGAGGCAGAAAACCAAGTCGAGCAAGAAAAGCAAAAAGCGGCGAAATTAGCGGCTAAACTGCGGGAATTAGGCATAGATACCGAGGAAAATCTCTAATCTTCTTTTGTTATTTAATAACGCTATTTTCGGTGAGAGGTGAGGGTATTTGATGTCATTTAGAGGCTGAATAGTTGACTAATCGCAGAAAGCTCCGCGCAAGCGTAAATTTTCCCGCAATTCCTCAGTCATACCCACATTATCGGCAAACTTTGCCCCCTGCACTTTTGCCCCGCTCAAATTCGCTTGAGTGATGTTGACTTCAACCAAATTAGCTCCCTCTAAATTAGAGCCAATTAAATTAGCTAAAGCCAAACTAGAACGGTAAAAATCAGCATAACTTAAATCGGCATTAGCTAATAAGGCTCCGCTTAAATCCGCTCCCTTAAAACTAGCATGACTGCCGTTAATTTCACTTAAATCAGCATCGGTTAAATTGGCCCCTCGCAGATTAGCTTGATAGAGATTAGCCATACCTAAAGATCTACCACTTAATTCCGCTGCCAGGAGATTTGCCCCAGTAAAATCCTTTAGGGGATTAAGTTCAGCTAATTGGGCTAATTCCAGAAAATCATCACTAACAGCAGCATAAATTCCCTCGATTTGTGCCTGCAATTTCTCTAAATTTTCTGATGATGCTGGTTGCGGTTCAACCAGAACATTATCTAATTCCACCTGCGATGAACCCAAAGAAATACGACTTAAAAAAGCATCAAATTGATTTTCTATCAGGAAAAATGCTAACTTTCGCTCTAAAATACTATGTTTATTGGGACTTAGATCGTGTTTCCATAATCCCGATGTTTCCGTGATACAAATATCGGCAGCTGTCAGGGAAAATTGCACCGTGAGATGATAAGGTTCTTCCTCCACACTGACGGTTCCTAGGTTAATCCTTTCGATCGCTCCTGTAAATATTGACTGAGGACTTTTGAAAGATAACCGCCATTGATGATTATTAATACGATTTATGTATAACTCTTGACTAGAAAGAGGATTAGGTGTTAGGTGACAATTAACTAAAAGAAAATCTAATTTTCCTCCTTTTAGTCCCCATTTAATTTCCCCACCGAGGAGAGATTGAATTTGAGCTTGTAGGTGTAAAGTTAAATATAAATCAAATTTTTGCGAGTCGGTGGCTACTGGTTCTAGGGTTAACGATACACTATCGGGATAGCGATCGAAGGCAGCTAAAAGACGCATAATCTAAAAGAGAAAAGCCAAAATAAACAGTAAAAAAGTGGTGTTTCTCTGGCCCTAAAGCCGAGAACTCACCCCTATTTAAAACAATAGCTGATTTTCTCGATCCTCGCTGAACATTTATTGGGCGATCGCTGAAGGATTGCCCCCGAAAATCAAGGTTAAATTAGTTGACTTTCTCTTTTTTGCCGATATTGCCGTCCGCGTTAAAAAACATCGGTAAAAAGCGTTCCATAAACATTTGTGGATCACGGTTCCAGGCTTTTTGAGCCGCTTCTACCCGGAATAATTGCAATTTCGGGTCGAGAAGGGATTGGGGTAAACGTTCCATCAGATATTGAGGACGTTCCCAGAGCGGCATACTGGCGGCGATTTCCATTAAATGACCGACGCGGCGTAATTCTGCCCCCAGAGTGATATCCATACCCGATTCATAGGCGGCCTGTTCGATCGCTGAGTATTTGGCCTTCGCTTTTTCGACTTTTTGCCGATGTTCGGGGCTTTTTTGGGCAATTTTGGCTAACCAACGATTGCCCCAACGCACATGGCCCGCTTCTTCGGGAAAGATTTTGGCGATCGTTTCCTGAATTTTCAGATTTTCCGGGGTTTGTTCCCCTGCTTTGAGAGCATAAATATGGGCGGCAAAGTATTCGCATCCCCGTTTTTCCGTGACGTTAATTGCCGCTAGGGCCGCAATCAGTCCATCTTCCCTTTGTTCTTCACCTTGGAATTGATCTTGATCGAGAAGACGTTCAAATTCATCGATATAGGACAACCCCGGCGGTTTCCCCACATCGGCCCCCAATTCGATCAATAAATCGGTTAACCAGTAGGCATGGCGGGCCTCATCGGCGACGTGACGGGAAAGCTCCTGGATCAGTTCTTTTGGTTGTCCGTCTAGGGTTTCGATCAGTTCGGTCAGGTCTTTACAGCTACGTTGTTCGTTGTAGCGGTAACGGTTGAGGGTGACAAGATGAATTTCGCGATCGCTAATGACACGCTTCATGATGTCGCGAGCGCTCATCGTCTTCTTGAATTTACGAGGGTAAGCAACGGTCATGATTTTGTATCGTTTTGTAAACGGCTTCCCGTATTCTAACGGAGTTTTTTCCCGATCTGGCAAGGGAGCGGCAAGTGACAAGCTTTTTTCAGTGTTGCCAAAGGCACGGCGTAGCCGTCCAGTAAACAGTAATCAGTGACCAGTGAAAGATAAGCTGCCCGCGCATTTAAATTGCTTGTGGAGATGAGATACTCTTTACTGTTGGCTCTTGCAAGAGTAAAGAGATTGGGGGAAGATTCGGCTAATCTAAGAATAAGCGGTTAAAATGCGTCTTAGCTGATCGAGGAAAACTAGAATTGTCTATGAACACATTCACTCCCCATCAAATTGTTAGTTTATTCTGCAAAAATCGAACTTTATACGGAGAAGTAATTCAGGTGATCGAAAGTCGTTCGGCTCTTTGGGTGCGTCCTCTTTGGTTAATTGTAGCCGATAATTTTGAGACCATTGATGTGCGGGAAGGTTCCGATTTAATCCTACCGATCGAGTTATTTAAACCCGCCTTAGATACGGAGGTTTTGCCCCTATTTTCTCAAGTAATTAAAGATAATTATATCGCCAATATTTCCTATCCTCTCCAGGAATTTGTGCAGAAAGTTTGTCAAAATTATCCCGAATATTTTCGGAAAAATCTATGATTGATGAAGGCTACGTTAAATACAATTGTACTTGGATTCCTGACCGTCCCTTAATAAGCTCAGAGATTGCGGAATTAAATTATTGGCGCAATCGCCTCTATCAACTGGGATTAATCGGTCAATACGATAACGGAATCGGTTTTGGGAATGTGAGTCAACGAGGAAAAATAAACAAAGAAATCATTATTTCTGGCACTAACACTGGGGGAATCCCAGTATTAAATGAATCCCACTACACCACGGTTATAGACTACGATTGGAAAGAAAATCGTGTCACTTGTCGGGGAACAATCGCCGCTTCTTCAGAAACTCTCACTCATGCAGCGATTTATGAAGCGAATCCCCAGATTAATGGGGTGATTCATATTCACCATCGCCCCCTGTGGCAAAATTTGATGTATCGAGTGCCGACCACTCAAGAAAATATCGCCTATGGAACCCCAGAAATGGCCACAGAAATTATCCGTTTATGTCAAGAAGATCGTCTAGAGCAGCAACAAATTTTAGTGATGAGTGGTCATGAAGAAGGGATTATCGCCTTTGGGCAAGATTTAGAAAAAGCGGGTAACTTATTATTATCCTATTACCAGCAATCTCAATCATCTTGAAAGTGACCTCCTTTCCAACCCACCGCCAAGAGTACAAAAGTCGTTTTCATGTTAACTTGTTCTGTAGATTTTCGTCTTTGAGGAATGCCATCGTGATCGACATCTTCCATCATCTATCTGTCTCGATCGATTTTTCGCCTCTTACCAATGTCTTGATGACTATTTCCCAGCAAGACGTGGATATCATCGGCAATGTCCAGAAATTTTTCTCAAATTTCGTCAAAACCGGGCAAGCATGGGCCCTATTAATCGGTTTGATTATCGGTTATATGTTTCGAGGTTTTACTTCTTATTAGCTTTTCGCCTATCAGCCTTCAGCCAGAGCGAGCAATTCTTGCTATTCTTATGTTTGTAGGGTTGGAGATTTTTCTAACCTAAAGCGGTAATACTATCAGCGCCGGATTATTTCCCAAAATTGTTCAGCATATTTTAGTTAACTTTATCCACAATCATCTAACGAAAACAGTGACAGCAAAGAAAACTTGGAGCGATCGCTTTGAAGGTAGTCTCCATCCTACGATCGTAGAATTTAACGCCAGTATTGGCTTTGATATCGAATTAATCGAGTATGATCTCACCGGATCGATCGCTCACGCTAAAATGCTCGCCTATACGGGTATTATCAGCCCCGAAGAAGCAGATAGTCTCGTCTCTGGATTGGAACAAATTCGTCAAGAATACCGCACCGGCAATTTTAACCCCGGCATCGATCAAGAGGACGTGCATTTTGCCGTAGAACGTCGTTTAACCGAGATTGTGGGAGATGTGGGCAAAAAACTGCACACAGCCCGTTCACGGAATGATCAGGTAGGAACGGATATACGTCTGTATCTTAGACAACAAATTGATGATATTAGGCAAGAAATTCGCAATTTTCAGCAAGCTTTAGTCAATCACGCTGAAAACCATCTGGAAACCCTGATCCCCGGTTATACCCACCTACAGCGCGCTCAACCGATTAGTTTAGCCCATCATCTCCTCGCTTATTTTCAAATGGCCGAACGGGATCACCAAAGATTAGGAGAAATTCGCGCCAGGACTAATATTTCGCCCCTAGGATGCGGCGCTTTAGCGGGGACGACTTTTCCGATTGATCGTCATTACAGTGCCAATTTACTCGATTTTGAGCAGGTGTATAACAATAGTCTCGATGGAGTCAGCGATCGAGATTTTGCTATTGAATTTATGACGGCCGCTAGTCTGATTATGGTACACCTGAGCCGTTTGAGCGAAGAAATGATTCTCTGGTCTTCCCAAGAATTTAGTTTTATCACTCTCACCGATAGTTGTGCCACGGGATCTAGCATTATGCCCCAGAAAAAAAATCCCGATGTTCCCGAATTGGTGCGCGGCAAAACAGGGCGGGTTTTTGGGCATTTACAGGCGTTATTGACCTTAATGAAGGGTTTACCCCTAGCCTATAACAAAGACTTGCAGGAGGACAAGGAAGCGTTATTTGATGGCGTTAAAACCGTGCGGATTTGTTTGCAAGCGATGACGGTACTTTTAGCCACCGGGATTCAATTTAAAACTGACCGATTAGCTAACGCGGTGGCGGAAGATTTTTCTAATGCGACGGATGTGGCGGATTATTTAGCCAGTAAGGGGATTCCCTTCCGAGAAGCTTATAATTTAGTCGGGAAAGTGGTTAAAAGCAGTTTGGCAGCGGGTAAGTTATTGAAAGATTTAACCCTGACGGAATGGCAAGAATTACATCCAGCTTTTGAGGCCGATATCTACGACGCGATCGCTCCTCGTCAGGTAGTAGCGGCCCGTAATAGCTATGGTGGCACAGGTTTTGAACAAGTGCGATCGGCTTTAATTCAAGCTAAAGCCATTCTCGATCATGATTGATATTGTTAGGGGTTTTGGGGTTTTGGGGTATTAGTTAAAATTTCCCTATCTCCCTATCTCCCTATCTCCCTATCTCCTAATTCCTATGGGTCGTGTTTGGCATTTTATTAAAAGTGTGATGGGAATTATCTTTCGTCATCCTGTAACTGGGGTGACAATAATTCCGCTGCTTGCTGATGGTACAATTGTTTTAATCCGACGCAGAGACACCGGCAAATGGGCCCTACCGGGGGGAATGATCGATTGGGGGGAAGATATTTTTAATACTGCTCAAAGAGAATTAAAAGAGGAAACAGGATTAAATTTAGTCAGTTTAGGGCGTTTAGTCGGGGTTTATTCCTCTTTTGAACGTGATCCGCGCATTCACTCCATTTCAGTTTTAATTGAAGTGACGGCTGCGGGGAATTTTCAGATCAAAGATACATTAGAAGTTAGCGAGGTGAGAGCTTTTAGCGTCGAAACTTTACCTCTAGGCAATCTCAGCCACGATAATGATCGCCAACTAGAAGATTATCTCAGGGGTGCCACTGTAGTAGCTTGATTTTTTTCTATGTGATGGTGATTTTGTTGATTTCGATAAGACTCACGGTTTGTTTAATTTTTTAAAGGAGGATTTTTAAAATTTGCTGTTACCTTTGTCCTGTATTGCTTTTAGTGGGATAATACTCGAAAGCAGTTCGCCATTCAATAACCGGAAGGTTGATACTTGGCTATGGATTTGGTAGCATGGCGGCGGAAAAAATGTGCTTATTATGGGCAAACCACAAATCTCTATCGGAATTCCCCTAGTTCCTCACCAGACCAAACCTCTAACCCCCAGAATCTGCTAAGTTACCTAGTAAATCAGTAGCGACTACACTGGTAGAAACCAAAGTGAAGAAGAAGTCAGAGATCCAAATTTTCCTAGCTCACGCTAGTGAGGATAAACCAGCAGTTTTGGCACTGTATAACCGCCTCAAGCAAGCGGGGTATAAACCTTGGTTGGATGAAGAAGACCTTATTCCGGGTCAAATTTGGCGAGATGAAATTCCGAAAGCGATTAAAGCTAGTCAGATTTTTCTGGCCTGTCTGTCAGCGAAATCGGCTAAACAGGGATACATCCAACGGGAGTTGAGGATTGCACTTGATACCTTGGGACAGATGCTACCGGGGACAATTTTTTTTATTCCCATGAGGTTAGAAGAATGCGAAATTCCTGATCTGCGAAGTGCAGAAGTTGGCTTGAATCTGCGAGATATTCACCGGCTTGATTATTGGAAAGAAAACGGATTTGAGCAACTAGAAAGAGCAATTACCTATCAATTCAAGCTTGAACCAGAAGAGCTAAAACAACCAGTAATCGTTCCAGAAGAGCTAAAACAACCAGTAATCGTTCCAGAAGAGCCAAAACAACTGTTATCAGTATTTAACTTTGAGATCGTGCGAGTAAATGCGAAGGGTGAGGAAATCAAAAAAGAGTCGAAACAGTCCCAATATTTCAGGGAAGATTTGGGCAACGGCATCACCTTAGAGATGGTTGCCATCCCGGGGGGAACTTTCCTGATGGGTTCACCGCAAGACGAGAAAGATAGTTTTGGTGATGAACGTCCTCAACATGAGGTTAACGTCCCCCCCTTTTTTATAGGTAAATACCCCATCACCCAGGCCCAGTGGAGAGCGATCGCCTCTCGCACGGATTTAAAAGTTGACCCTTCGGCTTCGCTCAGGGTCAACCTTGATCTCAACCCGGCCTATTTTAAAGACCGTCACGATAGCGATCGCCGTCCCGTCGAACAAGTCAGTTGGTACGATGCGATCGAGTTCTGCGCGAGATTATCGAAACTAACGGGAGGGGAATACCGACTTCCCAGTGAGGCGGAATGGGAGTACGCCTGTCGTGCTGGAACCACCACCCCGTTTTACTTTGGGGAAACTATTATGGGGGAATTGGCCAACTACAATGCCAGTAATACCTACGCCGAGGAAGCGAAGGGAGAATATCGAGAAGAAACGACTCCCGTGGGACAATTTCCCCCAAACGCCTTCGGGCTGTACGATATGCACGGCAATGTCTGGGAATGGTGCGCCGATACCTGGCACGATAATTATGACGGTGCGCCGAGGGATGGCAGTGTCTGGACAGAAAATGGGGATGATAATCGTTCTCCTCTGCGGGGCGGTTCTTGGTTCAACTATCCAGCTCTCTGCCGTTCTGCTTGCCGCTACTACGACTCCCGCCGCGACGACTACTACTACTTCGGTTTTCGGGTGGTGTGCGGTGCTGGGAGGACTCTGTAACCCTTTTCCCCTTTTTTTCCCTTTTTACCCTCATTCCCTATTTTTTCTCTTTTCTTTTCTTTCCCGCCCTTAGGCGGGTCGATTTTTTTGAGAAAATGGCGTTAATGTTAAATTTTATTAAGGCAATGAAAGAATTATCGGTTATCAGTTGGGAAGGTGGTGTTATATTATGGGTAGTAAAGTTGCTCAAAAAGCTGATCAGTTTGCTATTAGAATAGTGAACGCTGATCAATATCTCAGCCCATAAAAGAAAGAAGTTATCCTGTTATAATAAAGTTAATTGATATTTGCTTAATTTAAGTTATGAACTTCAACCTTTATCTGGAAGATGAATTAAGTCAGCAACTACAGGCTTTATCTCGCTCTACAGGCAAATCCCAGAATGCTTTGATTCGAGAAGCAATACAGCTTTTAATTACCACAAAAGAACAGTCTCAATGGTCGTCAACTATCCTTAATTTTCAGGGTATAAGTGATGGTATTATTTTTGAAGCTTATAGAGAGGAACTTTCCCCACCTAGAGAAGATGAGGTGATTTAGTGCTGGTTTTACTCGATACTTGTACGATTAGTGATTTTGTCAAAGGTGATAGCAACACTCTAGTGCAGATCAAAAATCATACTAAATCTGGTTATTAAAAACTGATTATTTATTTCCCTTTTTGCCTTTTGCATAAGTAGAAAACGGGTTTCTCGGAGAAACCCGTTTTCTGTGGGTTACTCAACGGATTTAAAAATTAGGTAAAACCCTACACTCGGCCACCGGGAAAAACTTTTTGCCGCATACCCTAAATAGGGTCTGCTGAAAAAGTACGGGCGAAGCATTCGGATAGAAAATCTACGGTTTCACCGATAGGTTATTGCCCGAATGCTTCGCCCCTACAGGACACGGGCCGATGAAGACGCAAGGTTTTGAACGACGATTCTCTCAAAATCTTGCACCTGTGAGAGCAAAACAGAACCCTAAAACCCTTACCTCGTCTATATTTCACATTTATTCAGCATACCCTAAATATTGGCTTTCTCTCTTTAACGGCTGATTCCGCGAAGTTGCTCCAGAAGTTGATCAAGAATGTCTTCCATCTCTTCCGGGCTTCTGCCCATCCTGACCGGTCCGCGCAGAAACTCTTTAACCGTTATCTTTTTATCGCGGAAGTCCCGGACAAAATTATAGATTTTTTCGGTGGATTGAACTTGTAATTTCATCTCCTCTAGCATTTGCTCAATCGGGTCGATGCCATCCTTCTCACAAGCGCGACTGGCCCTCACCATCTCGCCTTCCGGGGTATTTCGCACCGAGCGCAGTTCTCTTTTCAGGTTCTCGTATTGCTTTTTAAGTAGTTCGTTATTGGTTTCAACCCTCTCGCACTGTCGTTTAAGGTCGCTTTCCGATGAGCCTTCAACCGCGAAAGAGTCCCCCATTTGATGCTGTCGTTCGATTTCCAGCAGTTTGGCAATATCTCCCTCTTTATAGGCGCGGTTGACTTCCTTCATGATCTCATTGTGACGCATCCGAGTTTCGGGGTCTGTAACCTTATCGGGGTGAAAAATCTCGGCCATTCTCAGGAAAGTGCGTCGTATTTGTCTAGATTCAGGAGATTTAGGCGAGCTTTCAGGTGATAGCTCTGTTCCATCATCGTGACGGTTATAGGAGTCTCCCCCAGAGAAGAAATCCTGCGCGGATTGCTCCGATGATCCTTCCGGTCCTTCGTCTCCGAAAAGTTCGTCAAGTTCTTCATCTCCATCGTCAAATTTCGGGCTAATCACCCCCGTTAACTGAAGTGTCTCGTAAATTCCGAGAATCCTTTTTTTTGTCTGCTGCCCCAATTTTCTAGCAGTGAGGATTTCGTCAAAAAGGGCGTGTATTTCGCGGTCGAGGTCGGTAAGTTTTTCATAGAGGGGTTGCCCTCTCTGGAAAATCTCCGTCGCTAAGGAACGCATCTGGTCGAGGAATTTCTTCAGTTCGTTGCGTTTTCTGCCAATCTGCTTGAGGAGCCACTGATGCTCCTCCTCTAAAGCTTGGAGACGAAAATGTAGGGAAGACAGAGCCAAGGAAGGAGAGGTAGGCGAATCAGAGGAGTTCGGTGATTTCGGCTTTTTAGATCTGGTCATTACTTTGGGGTGAAAGCATATTGTCCATTCTACCAAGCCGGAAGGAGCCGCATTCCTAAAACTCACCCTTGGCTCATTTTATTGTTTCTCCCCACCTCCCTGCTCCCCATCACCCCTGCTCCAGCGCCCTACGGAAACCTTTTAAAGTGGCTAGAAGCTAGATATATCAATGGTCTTAATTAATCCTTATCAATCGAATTAAATTTTTGTACATAAAATTCTCGCTCAGATTAATTATTTTTTCCAAATTCCGCTAGACTTATTTAGTAAGTTCAATCGAGATTCAATATTCCATAGCTAAATTTCTATAGCACAGGCTAGAAGGGAAGTTTAGCGAGGGATTCCTTTACCCATAATTCAGCACACATATTTGCTTTAGCAAGCAGGTAGGAGATTCTATGTCAAATTTTTCGAGACGGAAATTTTTAACCACAGCGGCAGTTTCAGCGGCAGGGGCTGTTGTCCTGAAAGGTTGTGTGGGTAATCCCCCCGACAGTACGGGTGGAACCACCACCACCGCGCCCGCTTCCCCGGTTGCTTCTCCGGTTGCGGTGGCCCCCGGAGAGGCCCCCGAAACCACCAAAATTAAATTAGGTTATATTCCTATCGTTGAGGCTGCACCTTTAATTATTGCCAAGGAAAAAGGCTTTTTCGCTAAATACGGGATGCCCGATGTGGAAGTCTCCAAACAAGCAAACTGGGGATCCGCTAGAGATAACGTCGAAATTGGGGCAGATGCGGGCGGAATTGACGGAGGACAGTGGCAAATGCCCATGCCTTACCTAATTTCCGAGGGACTAATCACCAAAAATAACGTTAAAGTCCCCATGTATGTGTTAGCGCAGTTAAACACCCAGGGTAACGGAATTGCGATCGCGGGTAAACACGAGGGCAAAAATATCGGTTTAGACCTGAAACCCGCCAAAGATTACATCCTCGGCATGAAAACGACGGGAACTCCCTTCAAAGCTGCCTATACTTTCCCGAAAGCTAATCAAGACTTCTGGATTCGTTACTGGTTAGCCGCCGGTGGGATTAACCCCGATACGGATATTAACCTAATTGCCGTACCCGCAGCCCAAACCGTGGCCAACATGAAAACGGGAACCATGGATGCGTTTAGTACCGGCGATCCTTGGCCGGCGAGAATTGTGGCTGATCAGATCGGTTTTATGTCAGCTTTAACCGCAGAAATCTGGCCCTATCACCCGGAAGAATACCTCGCTATCCGCGCCGATTGGGTGGATAAAAACCCGAAAGCTACTAAGGCACTATTAAAAGGAGTTATGGAAGCGCAGCAATGGCTCGATCAAGAGGCAAATCGGGCAGAAGCGGCGGCAATTCTCGCTAAACCGGCTTATTTCAACCTCAAAGAAGAAATTATCGCCGGTCCCCTCAAAGGAATGCAGAAAATGGGTGACGGCAAACCGGAAATCACCGACAAAAATAAAGGGGTTTTCTACTGGAAAGATCCCGCCGGTAGCGTTTCCTATCCCTATAAGAGTCATGATCTCTGGTTTTTAACCGAAAGTGTTCGTTGGGGTTTCTTGCCGAAAGAAACTTTAACCACTGCCTCAGCATTAATCGACAAAGTTAACCGCGAGGATCTTTGGAAAGCGGCAGCTACAGAATTAGGCGTTCCCGCGGCCGATATTCCCACCAGTACCTCCCGGGGTGTCGAAAAATTCTTTGATGGCAAAACTTTTGATCCTGCCAATCCCCAAGCTTATCTCGATAGTTTGGCGATTAAAAAATAGCGAGATTTTTCCGATAGGCTAGGGGCATAAAATATCTAGTCTATCAATCCCAAAAATGTTTTCTTCTCTTCCCAATCAAGTAACTTTATTTTCAACAAAGGAAAACGAAAAAATGGCAACTAGCGTCAGCAGAACAAGCAAGGGTGGTTTCAACTTTAGTAAATTTTGGAAAAAGCATTCTGGGGATATCCTTCCTCCGATTGTGGGTATTTTATTTTTCCTGATTTTATGGCAGTTAATGTCTATGGTGGGATTGATTAAATTACCGCCGCCATCGGATATTATTACTAATGAGCGTACCCGCACCTATTTAATGTATCCTTTCTTTGACCGTGGAGGTATTGATAAGGGACTATTCTGGCAAACTCTCGAAAGTCTAAAACGGGTATTAATCGGTTATTCTTTTGCCGCAGTGGTGGGTATTGGAGTTGGAATTATGGTTGGGGTTAATCCCTTCTTAAATAAGGCACTCGATCCCCTTTTCCAATTCCTGAGAACAGTTCCTCCTCTTGCTTGGGTTCCCCTATCTTTGGCCGCTTTACAACAAAACCAACCTGCTGCTTTATTCGTTATCTTTATTACCGCAGTTTGGCCAATTTTGATTAATACTACCGTTGGTGTCCAACAAATTCCCCAAGACTATATCAACGTTAAACAAGTCTTGCAATTGTCCAACCAAAAATTCTTTTTCAAGATATTAATTCCCTCAGCACTTCCCTACATCTTCACTGGTTTGAGAATTGCGATCGGTTTAGCTTGGTTAGCGATTATTGCGGCGGAAATTGTTATGTCGGGTATTGTCGGTATCGGTTTCTTTATCTGGGATGCCTACCAAAATAACTACATCAGCGATATTATTCTGGCGCTATTTTATATCGGTGGTGTGGGTTTATTACTCGATCGCTTTATGGCTTGGTTGCAAAATCAAATCGTTCGTCAATAGGGAATTAATGGGGAGAGTTTCCCCATTTCTAAATAACTGAAACTTGAGCCAATTTAAGGAGAAAAAAACTATGAGTTTGTTTGTTGCTGTCGATAACATTGATAAAATCTTCCCCCTTAGTGGTGGCGGTGAATATGTGGCCTTAAAAGGGATAGATTTACAGATAAAAAAAGGAGAATTTATCTCCCTTATCGGTCACTCTGGATGCGGAAAATCCACCCTCTTAAACATGATCGCTGGTTTAGATTTGCCCACAGAAGGGGTGGTGACTTTGCAAGGTCAAAGCATCAAAAAACCCGGACCTGATCGCATGGTAGTCTTCCAAAACTATTCCCTTTTACCCTGGTTAACCGTCAAAGAAAATATCACTCTGGCCGTCGATCAAGTTCTCGCCCAACTATCAGAAGACGAAAGAAAAGCTGAAGTCGAAAAATATATCGATTTGGTCAATCTTCGTCATGCAGTGGATAAACGTCCCAACGAATTATCGGGGGGGATGAAACAACGGGTAGCGATCGCTCGCGCCCTAGCCATCCGTCCGAAAGTCCTGCTTTTAGACGAACCCTTTGGCGCGTTAGATGCCCTGACTAGAGGTAATCTACAGGAACAGTTAATGCAACTATGCGAAGAATACGAAATGACCTCGGTAATGGTGACGCACGATGTGGATGAAGCGGTGCTATTATCCGATCGCATCGTCATGCTCACCAACGGTCCTGGCTCAAAAATTGGCGGTATTTTGGAAGTAGATATCCCCCGTCCCCGCAAACGCATGGAAGTGGTGGAACACCCCAGTTACTACAGTCTCCGGAGCGAAATTATCTATTTCCTCAACCAACAAAAACGGATCAAAAAACTACGCGCTCGCAAAGTCGAAGTTATTGCCCGTCACGGTTTAGAAAAAGTCAATCTAGAAATCGGTTTTGTTCCCCTCACCGCTTGCGCTCCCCTAGCAGTGGCCAAAGAAAAGGGATTCTTCACTAAACATGGTCTAGATGAGGTGAATTTAGTCCGGGAAACCAGTTGGCGAGGCATTGTGGACGGGATCGCAGGGGGATTCCTCGACGGGGCGCAAATGCCTTCAGGAATGCCCACCTGGTTAACCGTCGGTGGTTATCAAGATCAACCTTTGCCGATTGTCAGCGCCTTGACTATGACTCGTAACGGTAACGGTGTCACCCTCGCTAAACGCTTCTATGACGAGGGAGTGATTGACGGTAACGCTTTAAGACAGATGCTATTGGAATCGAAGGAGCAGCGCCATATTTTTGGCATTGTTCATCCCTCCTCGATGCACAATTTGCTCCTGCGTTACTGGTTAGCGGCAGCGGGAATTGACCCCGATAAAGACGTTCACCTCGAAACTATTCCCCCGGCCCAAATGGTAGCTGACCTCAAAACCGGTAGTATTGACGGTTACTGTGTGGGTGAACCCTGGAATCTCAGGGCTGCTATGGAGGGTATCGGTTACACCGTCGCTACCGACTTAGAAATTTGGCAGGGCCACCCGGGTAAGGTCCTGGGAGTCCGGGAAGATTGGGCCAATAAATACCCTAATACCCACGTCGCTTTAGTTAAAGCATTGCTGGAAGGTTGTCGCTACTGTGCTGAGGAAGGGAATCAGGAAGAAATTCGTCGAATCCTCGCCAGTCGTCAGTATCTTAGTACCAATATTGATTATATCCAACTGGGTGATCCCAACTCCCAGGTGTGCAGTCTCGATCAACCGATGAAAGAATATGCACACCATCTCTTCTATGGAGAAGGGGTAAATCGTCCCAGTCGTACCGAACACCTCTGGATGATGACCCAAATGGCACGCTGGGGACACATTCCTTTCCCCCGTAACTGGGTAGAAATTCTCGAACGCGTCTGTCGGGTGGGTGTCTTCAGTACCGCAGCCCGGGAATTGGGTCTAGGGGATATTAAATATCGTCGCACACCGATCCTGTTATTCGATGGTATCGAGTTTGATGCCGAGGATCCGATCGGTTATCTCAATAGTTTAGAGATCAAACAAAACATCACCATGGCCGAAGTGGCTATTGATGCTCGTCCTAGTGCCAGCGAATCTCGTAAAATTGCCTAAAAATCGACTAAGGGGATAATTCCTAGCCAATTATCCCCGGTCATTGCCCCTATTAACTAATTTCCCCCAAAGACTAATCATGTACACCACCACCGACACAATTAACCGAGCAACCCAGACCCCCAGTAAAGAAGCTTTTGTCACCATTGAAGGAGTTTCTAAGGTTTATCCCACTCCCAGAGGCCCCTACACCGTCCTCAAGGATGTTAATCTCAGCATCAATGAAGGTGAATTTATCTGTGTGATCGGTCACTCCGGTTGCGGTAAATCGACCCTATTAAATATGGTGTCGGGTTTTTCTTCTCCCACCGATGGCATCGTTAAAGTTAACGGTAAGAAAATTACTAAACCCGGGCCCGATCGCATGGTAGTGTTTCAAAACTATGCTTTATTGCCTTGGTTAAGCGTTTTTGAAAATGTCTATCTTGCGGTAGATGCGGTGTCTCCCAATGCTCCAGAAGCGCAAAAACGCTCGATCGTGCGGGAACATTTAGCTATGGTGGGTTTAACCGAAGCTATGGATAAAACCCCTCCCCAAATCTCCGGGGGGATGAAACAACGGGTTTCGATCGCTCGCGCTCTTTCTATCCGTCCGGAGGTGTTGATTCTTGATGAACCTTTCGGCGCTTTAGATGCGATTACCAAAGAGGAATTACAGGAAGAATTGCTGAAAATCTGGCAAGATAAACGCTGTACGGTGTTGATGATTACCCACGATATCGATGAGGCTCTTTTCCTCGCTGATAAGCTGGTAATGATGACCAATGGACCGGAAGCGAAAATCGGCGAAGTGATGAATATTCATTTCCCCCGTCCCCGCGATCGGGAGAGAATTATGGAGGATCCAGAATATTATCGTCTGCGTAACTATGCCCTCGACTTCCTCTATAATCGTTTCGCTCACGATGATGTCAGCTAGATGTGAGCATTTGTATTAGTTTGGGGTGCGGTTGACTTAATAGCGATCGCACCTAGATTTTTTTTCTAGGGAAGCCTTCTTCAAGTAAAATTATCTCTAAGTAGGTAGAGTTTAAAAATTTTCAGATGCCCCCCTTATCAAGGGGGGATTAGCTTACTTGTCAACTAAATAAGTACCTAGGCAAAATTAATTACACATATCTAACCCCGCTCTTGCCTCTTGCCTATCTTCACTAGGAAATTAATTTTGCACGACTACTTAGAACAATTAGCAATCAAATACAATAATAATTTTTACTTTTTACTTAATCAATCATGCTCAAACAGATACGGAAACTAATTATCAATTTTGGTCAACAATGGCGCGATGAAAATTTCATGAAGTCGATTCATGTCGTTGAAAACTTAGTTTCTAAGGTTTTATCCGTAGCCTTAATTATTGTTATTATTGTTTCTCTTTATGATCTAGTAGTTATCCTAATCCGAGATTTATTTACTACGGAACCCATCGGTTTTTTTGGCAAAACTTTAATTGAAATTTTCGGATTATTTCTCAATATTTTAATTGCCTTAGAGTTATTAGAAAACATCACTGCTTACCTAAGAAAACACATCGTACAGGTTGAATTAGTTGTAGTTACGGCTTTAATTGCCATCTCTCGAAAAATTATTATTTTCGATCCCAACAAATACAGTAAAGATGATTTAATTGCCCTCACCGTGGGAACCTTAGCTTTAGCGGCAAGTTATTGGTTAATCAGAAAAGTTAATCGCGATAATCGTTCTTGAATTAAGGGAAAGGGATAGATTTAGAAAATCTATCCCTTCTAAATATTTACTGGACTCTGGAAATATTACCCGCTTTAATCCAACCTTCGCGACCATCGGACAGACGCACGCGATGCCATTGGCCATCACTACTGGTTCCCACCACACTGACTTTAGTATTATAATCCAGACCGCCGAGACGAGTAGATTCAGTGGTAGGTTGAGAGCGCAGACTTAAACCGCTTTGCCATGTCACCCGCGCTTGATAACCCTCGGATGTGGTTTCTTTTTTTCTTGCTTCGGGACTAGGTTTCGGGGCGACTTTTGGTGCTGGTGCAGCCGTGGGAGACTCTTTCACCTCAGCTTGGGGTTTAGCAGCTTTCTCCTCCTTAGTTTCCTCTTTTTTCTCCTCGGTAAAGACGGGTTTAGGAGGATTAGAATTCATACCGGAGAGAAGCATATAGGCGACAGCAGTAGCCCCACCGACCAAAATCGCCACTCCTAGGACAAAACCGACCATAAATTGTAATAAACCAGATAAACGCTTCATATTGGTGCTAAATTAACTGTTAGGATTAACATTAAAACGATCATCGCGAGAGGCTAGACGAGCTTTACCTGACTTAGCCCAATCCTGTAGAAATTGGATTTGTTCTTGAGCAGTGCGAGCTAGGGGTATAATCTGACTAGCGGCCTCAAGCACATCATCGGTGCTAAAGTCGCGATTTTGACTAAACCCAATGTGCATCGCTTCCACGATGGTTTGTTCGATTTCTGCCCCTGAAAAATCGGGAGTTTCGTAGGCTAGTCGCTTTATATCATAACTTTTTAGATTATGGGGCCGGACTTTCCCCAGATGAACGCTAAAAATCTCCTCGCGGGACTTTTGACTAGGTAGTCCGACAAAAAATATCTCATCGAAGCGTCCTTTTCGCAACATTTCCGGGGGCAAAGATTGGATGTTATTAGCTGTAGCGACGACAAAAACCGGCGATTGTTTCTCCGCTAACCAAGTGATAAAAGTCCCGAAAACCCGTCCGGTGGTTCCCCCGTCACCTTTCCCATCCACTCCGGCGAAAGCTTTATCGATTTCGTCTATCCACAGCACACAGGGAGCTAAAGCTTCAGCGAGATTAATCATCTGACGGGTGCGTGATTCCGATTCTCCCACCAATCCGCCAAATAAACGCCCCACGTCTAGACGTAGTAGCGGTAAGTGCCAATGATGGGAAATAGCTTTCGCTGTCAGGGATTTACCCGTCCCCTGAATTCCCACCAATAGTAAACCCCGGGGATTGGGTAAACCGTAGGCGCGGGCGCGTTCACTAAAAGCACCACCGCGACGAATCAGCCAGTCTTTGAGATTATCTAGACCCCCGATGTCAGAAATCTGCTCTGTAGCGGGATAAAAGTCTAATATCTGGGTTTGACGAATCGATTGGCGTTTTTCTGCCAAAATTAATTCCACGTCCTCTGGCTCAATTTGGCCGTGACTGGCTAAACATTTGGCTAAAACCCGACGAATTCTCTCTAGGGATAATCCTTGAGCAGAAAGCACTAATTCATCCAGGAGTGGTTCTTTTACCAGTTGTCTGGTGGCAGCGATTAATCGCTGGATTTCCTGTTTAATTTCTTCGCCACTGGGGAGGGGAAAATCGACGACGGTGATGACTTCGGTGAGATCCGAGGGGATAGACAGTTCAGGAGCGACGATAATTAGGTTTTTAGGCTGAGATTTCAGGGAACGAGCAAGATTTCGCAATTTTCTGGCGATGGAAATATCTTCTAGAAAGCGCTGGAAATCGCGTAAAATGATGATGGCGGCGATGTTAGACGGCAGCTTTTCGACGAATTCAAGAGCTTGGAGGGGATTGCGCCGAGCAAAGTTCTCATTATTGGGATTATCTTGATAACCATCCACGAAATCCCAGACATAGACAGCGCGGTTATGGCTCTGTTTGGCAATATCGGCGATCGCTTTTTCGAGACGTTCTTCTTCTAGGGTGGTAACGTAGATGAGAGGATAACGGGCCCGCAGCAGTAATTGAAATTCTTCACCAAAGCTCATAGCTATTCGTCTATAGTTTTTGCTATTTATATCGTCATCAGAAAATATAGCAGTTAGCCGTCAGTCAGATCAGGATGGTAGGGATAATGGGTAATGAAGACGACGACAGCAAAAAACTTGAACAATAAAAACTAGAACAGTTAGAGATGGGGGTCAACCCATCCCCAAACTAAACAATTATGCTATTCCTTTTTATACATCACCTCCACCACGGTATGTACGTTACCTCTGGGATGAAAATCCCCTTTAACTTTCATCTGCAAGGGTTCGCAAGCCACCACCAAATCATCTAAAATTTGGTTAATTGCTTCTTCGTGGGAAATATAACGATCGCGATAACTATTAATATAAAGTTTAATCGCCTTTAATTCCATCACCTTTTGATCGGGAACGTAGCTAAGATAAATAGTGGCAAAATCGGGATAACCGGAAAAGGGACATTTACAGGTATATTCCGGCAGAGTGATCTGAATATCATAATTTCTGCCAGGGCGTGGATTAGGGAAAGTAATTAATGTTCCTTCGGCAATTTCTCTTTCCCCGTACTTAACTTCAATTTTTTCAGAAGACTGAACCATGTTTTTTCCTAACTAGACACTGCTTTCTATCATAGCTGGAATATTCTCTCGATAGGAGTTACCGAATTAAGATATGAATAGTAACTCCCGTATCCTCTTAACAAATTAGCTTAGTCCCAGAATGCCGAGAAGACAGTTCAAGCAGAAAATCAGCCAAGCCCAATTTTTAGGTAAAAAATGATCTATGATTAACCCTAAAGATACTGTAAAACTGCTTTCATGCTCTCCGAGATTAAAAACATAGCCGAGAGTCTCGCACCCCGATTAGTGGAGATTCGCCGCCACATTCACGCGAATCCAGAGTTAAGTGGGCAAGAATATCAAACTGCTGCCTATATTGCCGGGGTTTTGTCTTCCTGTGGTCTATCGGTGCAAGAAGCGGTGGGAAAAACGGGAGTTAAGGGAGAATTGCCCGGAAAAGGCAGTGATCGAAGGATTTTAGCCATCCGGGCCGATATGGATGCCCTACCGATCCAAGAAAAGACCGATTTAGACTTTGCTTCCCGTAAACCGGGGATTATGCACGCCTGCGGTCACGATGTTCATGCTACCGTCGGTTTAGGGGTGGCGATGGTGCTTTCCCGTCTCTCGGAACCTGTGGGGGGAAAAATACGCTTTCTCTTTCAACCAGCAGAGGAAATCGCCCAGGGGGCCAGTTGGATGATCCGGGAAGGGGTGATGCGGGATGTCAGCGCCGTTTTTGGACTGCACGTTTTCCCCTCGATTCCGGCCCGATCGATCGGAGTTCGTTACGGGTCCTTAACCGCGGCTGCCGACGATCTGGAGATTTTTATTCAAGGGGAATCCGGCCACGGGGCCCGGCCCCACGAGGCCATCGATGCTATCTGGATCGCTTCCCAAGTAATCACCACTTTACAACAGGCAATTAGTCGGACTCAAAACCCCTTGCGTCCCATTGTCCTCACCATCGGCCAGATTAGCGGTGGTCGCGCCCCCAACGTCATCGCCGATCAGGTACGCATGGCAGGAACAGTGCGATCGCTGCACCCAGAAACCCACGCTCATCTCCCGGAATGGATCGAGGGTTTGGTCACGAATGTCTGTGGCACATATAACGCAAAATGTCAAGTAAATTATCGTCGGGGTGTGCCATCGGTGCAAAATGACCAATTTTTAACCCGTTTGGTGGAAGAAGCTGGTTTAGAAGCTTGGGGACGGGATCGGGTTTTAATTCTCTCGGAACCCTCCATGGGGGCCGAGGATTTTTCCCTTTATTTGCAACAGGCCCCCGGTACAATGTTCCGTCTGGGAGTGGGTTCGACTAATCTCCTCAATCCCCCCCTTCACCATCCAGAATTTTTAGTGGATGAGTCGGCAATTCTGACGGGAGTGATTACTTTAGCCTACGCAGCCTATAAATATTGGCAAAGGGAAGATTAAACTGGTTGTTAACGGTAATTTTATGGAAATTTGGCAAGATTTAGCTATTATAGATTGGACAGAATTGCTGCTGGATAGTTATGAACAATTAATCGGGCGATCGCTTTTACCCCGGATCGGTACTGGCAAAGAACAGAGTAAAATGCTCTTTTATGCCCCTTTTGTGCTGGTTTCCCACGGTACACAAACTAATCCGATCTTTAATTATGGCAATCGCAGCGCCCTCGATCTCTGGGGTTTAACTTGGCCAGAATTATTAGCAACTCCTTCGCGAGCGACGGTAGAGGGAGAGGAACCCGCCCAAGAACGCCAAAAAATGCTGGATTTAGTCAAAAAACAAGGCTATATTAATGATTATCACGGGGTAAGGATCACAAAAAACGGTCAACTTTTTCGCATTGAAAAGGCGATCGTTTGGAATATCATCCATCGTGATGGCATTTACTGCGGACAGGCTGCCACTTTTGCCGATTGGATTTTTCTCTGATTTAAACTCCCCAATCCCCCATCTCCCCACTTCCCACTCCTATCTTCTGAAAATGCACCACGCTTCTATTCGTACCGCTAATATCCATCGGGCGATCGCTTTTTATCAGATTCTCGGTTTTACCCTAGAGGAAAGATTCACCACAGGTTATACTTTGGCCTGTTGGCTAACGGGGTTAAACGGACGCATCGAATTAATCCAAATTCCCCAACCGAAACCGGCAGCCGATGCTTTTAGTGATCAGCATTATGTCGGTTATTATCACTTGTCTTTTGACCTAACAGAAAATGTCAGCAATTTACCAGAATGGTTAGAAAAATTAACAAATAACTTTCAGCAAGCCCATCAAGAGGATGCCGATTTGTATCAACCTTTAAATATTCTTTTGCCACCGCAACAACAGATGATCGGCAATCATCTGTATGAAGTCACTTTTATTGCCGATACAGATGGTTTACCCCTAGAATTTATCCGTCGTCTAACCTAAAAAGATTGTCCGACTTCTAAGACTTTTGTTTGGCCGTTGCGAGATAAAATAACCTGTTGATTGCCAACTTCCACTAAAGTCCAACCGTTGATAAATTCCCCCGGAGAAATACGCGTAGTTATCCCCTGATTATCAAATAAAGCTGAAGATCGATCGCCTAAATCCATCACCCCCACCAGAGTATTTTTAACCTGATTATTGGTAGGAATAACCAGTACCAACGGCGGATTTACTTGGGGGACAGCTGGCAATGCTGGTGACGAAGTTTCGGCCTTTGATGGTCTGACTGGGACAATTTTGGCCGTAGTTTCAAGAGTTTGAGGATAAACGGGAACGTAAATTCTTTCTATGATCTGAGGAGCGTTATTAACTGGTAAATTAGCGGGTGGTGCTGGTGGAACTGTTACTACTGGGGAAGGTATATTTTGGGGAGAAGAATTAGGAGCGGGGGATGAAGTTTGACCTTGGCGATCGATAATAGTCAGAGATGATTGCAGATAGGCGATAAATTTTTGATCTTCTGGGGAAATGGTGCCATTTTGAGAAACAAGGACATTTTTTTGACTGATTAGCCATGCCACCACCCAACCTAGATAGACGCAAGCAATGACAAAAATAACTTTATCTAGGGGCATTCTGGGATTTTCTTTACGGCCCGCCGCCATATTTTTGCTACTCCTCGATCGCTGCTGTCGTTTCGATTCTAACAGGATAGCGCTCGGTTATTCCCCTTTGATTTTCCTCGATCGCCAAAAACAATTTTTTAATTTATCAAAATCCCCCTAGGGGGGATACAATGAAAAAAGAATGATGTATCTTAATATAAGTAAAGTTTTGTAACAATTCTGAAATCTTTTGCTCAACTCTAGCCTAATCCCCAGCAATCCCGATCGCCTGAAACCCCTAGTCCCTAACTGGGAAAAATGTCAGTCCGTCTTGTGGACAGCAGCATTTTTGGTATCAGTCCCCGTATTCCTACAAGCACCCCTAGTGCGTTACTATCCCGAAATTAGCCTCAGTTTGACCATTTTCTGGGTGGGGTTAGGAATTTGGCTGCTCAAACAAGCAAAAATCAATCTTTGGGGGGATTTACTTTTGGGCTTTAGTTGGAGTTGGTTAGCAGGTTCTTTATACTGGGGTTGGTGGCGTTGGGAACCGTTGCTCCATATTCCCATGGAAGCGATCGGGCTGCCCTTTGTTCTCTGGGGATTATACAAAGGTCGCGGCAAAGTGGGCAATCTTTTCTATCTCGGTTCTTTGTTAGGGACCGCCATCACCGATGTATATTTTTATCTAACGGGACTAATTCCCTACTGGCGACAATTAATGACCGTGGAACTAGACCCCAACCTAGTATCGCCAATATTTCATGACGCTTTAGCCCAAATTCAGACCCCCTGGGGCATCAGTTGGGCGATCGTGTTGCTCAACTTGCTCTTAGCAATTGGTATCTATCCTTTGCAAAAACGGGTATGCCACTGGTGGGCATTTAGCGGAGCCGTATTGAGTACAATTTTAGTCGATGGTTTATTTTGGATTACCGCTTCTCTAGCCTAAGGGTTTGGCTCTCTTGGATTTGGTGGGTAAAATGTATTCTAAGATACAGTCCTGCCGGCGAGGGAGTGGAAGGAACCATAGAGATACAGAGGACATAAAGATCGATCATTATGTAAGTTAAACTTATCACACAGAGCCTAGAAGAGCCGTCGAACTACTAAGCTCACGCCGAGATCCGAACCGCCGAACAGAGTCAGTCCTGATGGAAAACTTTTCACCACCAGAGATGAAAGAGGTTTCTTTCCCTACACCCCATACCCTCTTTCAAGTCAGTAGTCAGGAGAATTTCGGTTTTTAATAATCGGATTTAGTATAAAATCACAGACCTGCCAGAATTACACCTTGCTGTCTCTGGGGAAAAAATGCCACAATTAGAAATAATTAGCATTTGATATAGCAATTAATCTATGAAAATCCTGCCCAAGGTTAAAGCCCCTACGTTCCTGCAAATGGCACAATGGATTATTAATCCCGTAGCTTTTATGGAAAATGCCGCCCGCAATCATGGCGATATTTTTAGCACAAAAGTGGGTTTAACTGTAGATAATTTTATCTTTGTCAGTAGTCCTGCAGCCCTACACCAGGTTTTAACTAATGACCGTAAAAAATTTTCGGCACCAGGGGAAGCAAATCGGATTATTGCCCCGATTATCGGTGATTATTCCGTCGTCATGTTAGACGGAGACATCCACAAAAAACGCCGTCAGCTTTTATTGCCACCTTTTCACGGGGAGAGAATGCGTTTTTACGGCGATTTAATCTGCGATATTACCCTAAGAGTAATGGCAGAATTGCCCGAAAATCAACCCTTTAAAGCCCGTTCAGTGACCACAGCGATTGCTTTACAAGTAATTATGGAGGCAGTTTTTGGAATTAGTCAAGGGGAACGTTATCAAACCTTGAAAAAAAATCTGGCTGAAATGCTCGATATTTTTAACTCTCCGGTGATGGCTTCTTTGTTATTTTTCCCAATTTTGCAGGCTAATTTGGGTGCTTGGAGTCCCTGGGGAAAATACCAGCGTTCCCAAGCAAAAATTGATGATATTATCTATACAGAAATTGCCGAAAGAAAAGCTAATCCTAACCCCAACCGTACCGATATTTTATCACTGCTGATGTCGGCTCGCGATGAAGAGGGCAACCCGATGAGTGATAAGGAGTTGCGCGATGAATTAATGACCTTATTATTCGCAGGTCATGAAACCACGGCCACCGCTATGTCTTGGGCGCTCTACTGGACCCATCGCTATCCAGAAATTAAAGCAAAAACTCTCCAAGAAATAGCCACTTTAGGAAATAATCCTAACCCCATTGACATAACTCGATTACCCTATCTTTCTGCGGTTTGTTCGGAAACTTTACGGATTCATCCCGTGGGAATGTTAACTTTTCCCCGAGCAGTGGAAGAACCAGTAGAACTGGATGGTTATGCTTTAGAAAAAGGGACAATGATTATGGGTTGTATTTATCTGGCCCACCACCGCGAGCAAACTTTCCCTGATTCTCATACTTTTAAACCAGAACGCTTTTTAGAAAAACAATTCACCCCCTACGAATATATGCCTTTTGGTGGTGGAGCGCGTCGTTGTATCGGAGAAGTTTTAGCTATCTACGAGATGAAAATCGCTGTCGCCACAATTTTGGCCAATTATCAGCTAACTCTAGTTAATAATACTCCCGAAAAACCCAGTCGCCGCGGTCTCACTCTTGCTCCCTCGCGAGGAGTTCCCATGGTCTTAAAAGGACGACGGGAACCTCTGGTGACTGCCCCGATGCTCGCCGAAATTTCTTAAAAAAACTGACAAAATATTGTACAATCAGAGTTATGGTATCCCATATCATAACTTTGTTTTTTTTGTCAATAAAATTGGTGATAATTATGGTCTTGATTCGTTTAGCTAAATCTTGGCAAATTTCCGAAAATGAAGTTACTTCCGAAAGTGTTTATTTTAATCGTCGTCGCTTTTTACAGGGGTTAATCGGGGCAGGAATTGCGGGGAGTTCCCTATTATTAACTGCTTGTGGTAAATCCTCCTCCTCAGAAGCTTTAGAAAAAAGTTTACAATTGCCTAAAATTGAAGGGTTCAGCAAAAATTCGCAGTTTTTAACGGTAAATCGCCCCATAGTTGCCGAAACTGTAGCTGGGAGATATAACAATTTTTATGAGTTCGGAGGGGGAAAAAATATCTGGTTAAAAGCGCAGAAATTACCGACGAATCCCTGGACGGTAGAAGTGGGAGGATTGGTAAAAAATCCCCAAACCTACGATATAGATACTATTAAAAAAATCTTTCCTCTCGAAGAAAGAATCTATCGTTTTCGTTGTGTGGAAGCTTGGTCAATGGTTTTACCCTGGCTAGGTTTTCCCATGAGTGCTTTAATTGCAGCAGTGGAACCAAAACCCGAAGCTAAATTCGTCCGTTTCACTTCATTTTATAATCCCGAAATTACCCAGGGGCCAGGATTACATTTAGGAGCCTTACCCTGGCCCTATACAGAAGGTTTAAGAATTGAAGAAATGGCCAATGAATTAGCTTTTTTTGCCGTGGGAATTTTCGGGCATGATTTACCCAAACAACACGGCGCACCCTTGCGAATGGTTATTCCTTGGAAATACGGTTTTAAAGGTGCAAAATCAATAGTAAAAATTGAATTTACCGCCAAACAACCCGCCACTTACTGGAACACAATTGACGCTCATGAATACGATTTTGAGGCTAATGTAAACCCCAGTAAACCCCATCCCCGTTGGTCGCAAGCAACGGAGAAATTTATCGGCAGTAGCAGTGATTTATCTTGGGAAATCATCGAAACTCTGCCCTATAATGGCTACGGTGAATATGTGAATAATTTATATAGTTAAGTTCTATAATTGTCCCTGTTTTATTAAGTTAAAGGAAGTATTTATGGACAATAGAAATCTGTACGAACAAGACTTCATCTCTGGATTAGAACTACTATTAATTAACTGCAAGCCAGACAGTTTGAACGAGTAGATTTAGATAATTTACCAGAGGAGTTAGCAAGTATGGGAAGGAGCGAAAAACGCACAATTAAAAGTCTCTTAACCCAATTATCACAACATTTACTTAAACTCAAATATTGGGGAGCAGAAAGAGAGAGAAAAGACGGTCACTGGAAGGGAGAGATTAGAACTTTTCGTCTCGATATATTAGATGAACTTAAAGATAGTCCTAGTCTCAAATTCTATCCTTTGGAAATTTTCGATGAATGCTATCTTTCATATCAAAAAAATGCAAGCGATCGCTATCAATTACTCCTCGATACTTTCCCCGCTATTCCCATTGGTTCCCTTGAACAAACGCCAATTCAAAAATGAAACGCATCAACCTCAAGAGTTGACAAAGAAAGGCTCATCAGGTACTGTCTGATCATTAACAAAAACAAATTAGACCCAAAAACGAAGCTCCCCAATATCCTAACATAGAACAAAGAAACTTGCTCTACCAACTGAGTCAAGAGGGAAATTTATCTCAACAGCAAATGGCCTTCTAGCTCGGATGTCATCAAAGCACGATATCACGAGAATTAAGAAGGAATCAAAGTTCTCTGGGCTGCTATCTACCTGACACAGCACAAGCTGAAAGCGAGACGCGCACCAAAAATGTCAAACAACCCTTTAAAAATGTCAGCGAGTCGGTCTTAAAGTTCGTGAAAAAAGAATTGAAAGATTATCATAGTCCCGAACAAATAACAGGTCGTCTGAAAAGAGCCAGTCAAGAATCGCTCAGTCATGAAACCATCTATTAGAACTAGCGAGACTGTGGAAAGTATCAAGAATACCTACGTCAAGGACGGGGAAAAAGAAAGAGTCGAAATGGAGCAAAAAGTAAGTGTGGAGCGATTCCGGGGATATCAGCGAGGGACCAGTAATTGCTGACCAGAAAACCGAAATCGGTCATTGGAAAGTGACACAATGATTGGAGTCAATCATCTTAGAAAATCCAAGGTTTTAGCGATAGGTGATACCCAAATAGATAGTCAACAGTTTAGTTGAAACTCGATTAAATTTTCGATTGCTTTGAGCAAATCTTGATCAGTCCAATTCTGGTACAAATAAGCCGCGATCGCACATCCCCCCGCACCGACTCCTTCCTTGACGAAACCCTGTTCATAAGCTTGCAAAACCGGGTATTTAGAGGCGGAAAAGTTTAATTGTGTGGCTAATAAGGGTATTTTTCCGATCATGCTGGCTAATCCCACCGTATCCCCCGTTTTATCTTCCGCTACCCAACGAGTTGTGCCGACGATGATATTTTCCCAGTTAACCGGATAGGCATATTTAGTCACTAGAGCTTGAATTAAAGCAGAAACCGCCAACATTTGGGTTCCTCCGGCGAGAAGTACCCCACCCTGCCCACTAGCGGCAATCGCCATACCAGCGACGAAAATCTGCTGAGGATCGCCTAGGGCGGCGATTACCTCAAAAGGATCAAAAAATTCTTTTTGGGCTAATCCCTGCTCAACTATTGCCTGTTTCTGAGCATGATTGCACTGGGGATGGCTGCTGTTAACTTTGCCTTTGGCTTGATAACCCAATCCAGTGAGGATGGCGAGGGCGGTGGTGGTGCCACCCACCACACACTCGCCGATAATTAGATAACTAGACTCCCGGGCTAATTTTTCTCCCCAGGTTAGTCCTTGGGCGAACAGGTGTTTTACTATGGGGAGATCTAGGGCGCGGCCGGTGGAGAGACAACAGGCCGGTTGTCCCCCTAGTTCGATATAATCGACGGCTGGGGGCAAGGGTAAACCGGCGTTAAAAATCCGGACGGGAATGGCTAATTTTTCCACTACGGCGCGGGTAATATAGGCAGGGGAGGCTCCCACTGTTAGGGGTGGTAAGGGATAACGGGGATGGGGTGAAACTCCTTTAACGATAAATTCGGCATCAGCGATCGCAGTGTATTTTCTATCTTCCGGGGTGGCGCCAGCGGTGGAGATTCCGGGGATTAATCCCGTCTCGGTAAAACCTAAAACTAGGGCAAATATCGGAGAAGATTTTTGATGGCGCTCTAACCAATTTTGCCCCCGTTCAATTTCCGTGTAAATTTTAATCATCTGTTGATTTTGTCCTCTTACTTATCACTATTTCCCTCTCTCCATAAGATGATCTTTGATTTCAACATATTTAGAAAATATAGCGTTTCCTGTTTGCAAGAGGTACATTATCGATGTTGAAAAGCTTGCTCAGCAAAGGTTTGGCTGTGCTACACAGGTGTGAGAACCGCTATAAGTTATCAATACTAGCCAGTTTTGCCCCGTATGCTAAGGCTGTAGCCATAATAATACGGTCAAAAGGATCTTTGTGAATGGGAGATAAATTAACGGCTCTAATGGCAATTTCGGGGGTAATTGAAAATATATCTATTTTAGCTACTGTTAAAGCTTGTTGAATCCACTCTTGAAGGGGATAACTTAATTCTAATCTTCCCCGTTGGTTAGCAAGGGCTATTTCATAGCAAGAAATGGGGGAAACTCCGAGAGATTCTGCTAACTCAAATTTTTCTAGCCAATGATCGGGAAATCTGTCAAAATTGCCATTTATTAACCACAACCAAATATGACTATCAAGCACAATTACTTCAGACATTCCCAATCTTCTTCATCTACAATAGGACTGACCATATCACCTAGTATTTTAGCTTTACCCACCATATTCTCCACTGGAAAACGCCGTTTAGATAAGGATGGTTTTTCTTCTAATAAGTTGTTTTTGCTGGCGGTGAAATTTTTAATTAATTGATAAAGTTCATCTAGTTGTTCTTCAGGTAAATTATCAATTGCTGTTTGAATAAGTTCTTTAACAGTCATAGTTTTACTCTCTATTTTCTGAACTTGAGTTATATTATAACACAACGGTTCCTTCAATAAAGGGACTCATCTTGATATTTTAACTAAAATACAGCAGACTAAAAAGACTCATTTAAACCGTTTATTCTTAGATTAGCGGAATCTCCCCCAATGCAAGAGTGCCTCGTCTCAAAAAGTAATTTAAACACTTAACAGCTTATGTCTTCCCTGTCTTCTGCAATTATCGATACTTGGCGACGTTTTTACCGAGATCCCCTGGCAGTAATAGGAGCGATCGCATTAATGATAATTATTTTTGCTGTCCTATTCGGTCCGATTTTCTATCGAGTCCCCATCGATACCATTGATTTTAGTCAAACCACTGCTCCCCCTAGTTTAAAACATCTTTTCGGGACTAATGATCTGGGCCAGGATCAATTAGCGAGGATTTTGGTGGGGGGTCGAATTTCCCTAGCGGTGGGGATTGCTGCTATGATGGTGGCGATGATTTTGGGAACGGCAATCGGGGCTATTTCCGGGTTTTACGGGGGGGCGATCGATGGCTTATTGATGCGATTAACGGATTTATTTCTATCTTTGCCCCAATTACCCCTACTTTTGCTGATTGTCTATTTATTTCGCGATAGTATCAAAAAAATCGCTGGACCGGAAACGGGTATTTTTATCCTCGTGGTTTTGGTGATCGGGGGTTTAAATTGGATGTCGGTGGCGCGATTGGTGCGGGGAAATTTCTTAAAATTACGCGAGATGGAATTTATCTCGGCTGCAAAAGCTTTGGGGGCCACTCCTTGGCGTTTGATCTGGGTGCATTTATTACCTAACGTTTTGGGAATGATAATCGTGGCGGCCACTTTAGCGGTGGGTAATGCGATTATTACCGAGTCAACCCTGAGTTTTTTGGGTTTGGGTTTCCCCCCCGATGTGCCGACTTGGGGACAAATGTTATTTAAAGCTAAAGATTACTTGACAACTGCCCCCCATTTGGTCATTTTTCCCGCTCTGGCTATCGTGATCACGGTGTTAAGTATTAATTTTATCGGTGATGGTTTACGCGATGTCTTCGATCCTAATGTTTGAGGAACTGTGGAACTGGATAATTGCCGAAAAGTACCCAGAACCTCTATGATAATTAGTAGCGATGGTGAGGAAATAAATACTGTGAGTAGCGTAACTGTCATTAGCGATCAGAAGTTTGACCAAGAGGTTTTTGGGGTCGAAAAACCCGTTTTAGTCTATTTTTGGGCGAGTTGGTGCGGTCCGTGTCGTCTGGTATCCCCCTCGATCGATTGGGTGGCGAAAACCTACGACGAACGGCTAAAAGTAGTTAAACTAGAAATAGACCCTAACCCCGACTCGGTGGCTAAATATAAGGTGGAAGGTGTTCCCGCTTTACGCATCTTTAAAGATAAAAAACTTATTGCCAGTCATGAAGGGGCGATCGGCAAACAACAATTACAATCTTTTATCGATACCTATATCAGCTAATTAGGTATCCGTGGTTATGAGTAACTTAACCCTAGCACACCGCTTACAGGCACTACAATCCAACGTTTTTGCCGATATGGATCGGGCAAAAGCTGCCAGTAGAGAAGCGGGTAATACCATTATCGATCTTTCGCTCGGTTCCTCCGATCTTGGGGCTGCTCCCCACGTTATCGATGCTATTGAGCGATCTCTCCACGATCCTCACACGCACGGCTATTTACTCCATAATGGGACTAGAGACTTCCGCATAACTGCGGCTAACTGGTATAGCGATCGCTTTGGTGTACCCATCGATCCGGAAACGGAGGTTTTACCCCTAATTGGTTCTCAGGAAGGCACGGCCCATCTACCTTTGGCCCTTCTCAATCCCGGAGATTTTGCCCTGCTCCTCGATCCGGGTTATCCCTCCCATTTAGGCGGTGTTGCCCTTGCCGGCGGTCAAATCTACGGGATGCCAATTTTGGCAAAAAATGACTTTCTGCCAGTTTTAGAGGACATTCCTGACGTAGTGCTGGCACAATCGAAGCTGATGGTCTTGAGTTATCCCCATAATCCGACTACAGCGATCGCACCTTTGGCATTTTTCCAAAAAGCGGTTGATTTTTGCCGTCAGCATAATTTAGTCTTAATCCACGATTTTCCCTATCTAGACATCTTTTTTGAGGGAACATCGCCCCCACCGTCAATTTTACAGGCCGATCGAGCTAAAACTAATTCGATCGAGTTTTTTACCTTTTCCAAGTCCTATAATATGGGCGGTTTTCGCATCGGTTTCGCCATTGGCAACCCGCAGTTAATTATGGCTTTGCGACAAATTAAAGCTATGGTTGATTTTAATCAGTATTTGGGCATACTCAACGGTGCGATCGCTGCTTTAACCGGTAATCAAGATTCGGTCAAAGAAACCGTCGCTATCTTCCAAAAACGCCGGGATGTGTTTATTAATGCCCTAAATCGCATCGGTTGGCCGGTTGCCACTCCAGCCGCTACTATGTACGTTTGGGCGAAAATTCCCCCCAGTTGGCCGGGTAATTCCGTCGATTTTTGTCGGCAATTGGTGGCCCAAACTGGTGTCGCTGTTTCCCCCGGTTCCGGTTTTGGCAAGGGTGGTGAGGGTTATGTGCGTTTTGCCTTAGTTCACGATCCCGATATTCTAGAGGCTGCCGTGGAGAAAATTGGGGCTTTTTTGGGATAAAACCGATGTTTAACCTGAGTTTGGCCTAAAGTGAAACCCTGATTTTACCCTGGGTTTCTGGCTTTAATACTATCTTTCAACGGTCAAAACTGACAATTAAAAGTAGCTTTAGGGCGTAAAGAAGCGTAATTAGTGAATTTTTGCCCCAAAAATCTCACACCTTTGGAAAAAGTCCTTGACAATTACTAGAAGAAGGAATAGGTTACAAACAGTTTAATTTTATAAAGTCTTATGTCATTAGCCCAACTTATCAATCATGGGGGGGGGGAGAAGCAGAGCTTATCAAAGGCTCTGCTCAAATCCTTTTCCCTAGTCACGGCCACTGCGATCGGATGTATTAGTATCGCCAGCAGTGCCACTGCAGCCAGTTTTTCTTTTTCCTTCGCTTTCGGTAGCTCCGGTTCGGGGAACGGTCAGTTCAGTTTCCCCTTCGGTATCGCCGTCGGGAGCGGTGGTAATATCTATGTAGCCGATACGGATAACAATCGCGTACAGGTGTTCAACTCTAGTGGTGTCTTCCAGTCCACTTTCGGTAGCTTCGGTTCGGGGAACGGTCAGTTCAGTTCACCCAATGGTATCGCCGTCGATAGCGCCGGTAATAAGCTAAACGGCGCTTAACCTGCATGATCCAATAGCTATAACCCTTTTGGAGTCTATATCGGTGATCCGAAGTAAAAGCCGTTTAGCTTATCTATGTAGCCGATACGAACAACCGCCGCGTACAGGTATTCAACTCTAGTGGTGTCTTCCAGTCCACTTTCGGTAGCCTTGGTTCGGGGAACGGTCAGTTCGATAGCCCAACCGGTATCGCGGTCGATGGCACTGGTAATATCTATGTAGCCGATACGAACAACAATCGCGTACAGGTATTCAACTCCGGTGGTGTCTTCCAGTCCACTTTCGGTAGCTTCGGTACGGGGAACGGTCAGTTCAGTTTCCCCCAAGGTATCGCCGTCGGTAGCGGTGGTAATATCTATGTAGCCGATTCGTTCAACAACCGCGTACAGGTATTCAACTCCGGTGGTGTCTTCCAGTCCACTTTCGGTAGCTTCGGTACGGGGAACGGTCAGTTCAATTCACCCACCGGTATCGCCGTCGGTAGCGGTGGTAATATCTATGTAGCGGATGGGGGCAACAACCGCGTACAGGTATTCAGCCCGACGAGTCCTCCGCCAGTGTCCACGCCCGAACCTTCTGGTATTATCGGATTAGGCATACTAGGTGGTGGTTTAGTGGTGCTTCGCCTCGCTAAACGTCGTTAATCGGTGTGGGGTGGGGAGACGGTCGGAAATTTTCCTAATTCCCCACTCTTTGCGGTTAAAAGCTTTAATTGTGCTGCTGTCTTAGTAATTGCTCGATCGCGTTGGGGGATAAATCGGTAAATTGGGCGATTTCTGTGATAGAAAAACCAGCAGATAGCATTTTTAGGGCAATTTGTCGAGCTTTTTCTTCTTTACCCGCTTGCAAGCCTTTTTGTAGTCCCTTTTCCTCGCCTTCCTCTAAAATATCTTGATAGATGACGGATTCTCTCATAATGTCACTCCGAAGAATTTTTTTAATCGTCTCTCGATTTAATACTAACCCGGCGAGAATACTGGTAGCGGCAGCGAGATTGCTTTGCACCTGTTTTTCGGGGATAGTTTCTAAAGAACGGGACACCTGACTTAACACCTGTTCAGGGTCATCGGTATTGCTGAGGACAGCAAAGGGTAATAAACCGGGATGATGGAAAAATTGTGGTGTCTTTTCTTCCCAAAGACGGATGACTTGGAAGGAATGAAAGGTTTCCCCCAGACGGAAGGTATTTTCTTGTACTAGGGGAGAGTCGCTACGTCGCAGATAAATTACCACTTGACGCATTTGTTTTTGGGGATGACGACGATAGACGCGAATGCGATAATCAAGCATTCGGAAAGGAATCTTGGAGTCGGGGTCGGTTTGAAACTCGGTATGGAGAATTAATTCCTCTGACTGCAAAAAAATCAGAGAATCGGCCCGAATGGGGTCTAATTGTAATTCCGTCGGGTCGAGGACGGTTAAGGAGAGGGGAGAACCTAATAACCAAGTGGCTAGATCATCGGAGAAGTTTTCGGCAATAAATTTACAAATATTATCAAACATCGTGAGCGTTTTGTCTTTGTAATTGCTCGATTGCGTCGGGGGATAAATCGGTAAATCGGGCGATTTCTGGGATAGAAAAGCCAGCAGATAGCATTTTTAGGGCAATTTGTCGAGCTTTTTCTTCTTTACCCTTTTGTAGTCCCTTTTCCTCGCCTTCCTCTAAAATATCTTGATAGATGACGGATTCTCTCATAATGTCACTCCGAAGAATTTTTTTAATCGTCTCTCGATTTAATACTAACCCGGCGAGAATGCTGGTAGCGGCAGCGAGATTGCTTTGCACCTGTTTTTGGGAGATAGTTTCTAAAGAACGGGACACCAGACTTAACACCTGTTCAGGGTCATCGGTATTGCTGAGGACGGCAAAGGGTAATAAACCGGGATGATGGAAAAATTGTGGTGTCTTTTCTTCCCAAAGACGGATGACTTGGAAGGAATGAAAAGTTTCCCCCAGACGGAAGGTATTTTCTTGTACTAGGGGAGAATCACTGCGTCGCAGATAAATTACCACTTGACGCATTTGTTTTTGGGGATGACGACGATAGACGCGAATGCGATAATCGAGCATTCGGAAAGGAATTTTGGAGTCGGGGTCGGTTTGAAACTCGGTATGGAGAATTAATTCCTCTGACTGCAAAAAAATCAGAGAATCGGCCCGAATGGGGTCTAATTGTAATTCCGTCGGGTCGAGGACGGTTAAGGAGAGGGGAGAACCTAATAACCAAGTGGCTAGATCATCGGAGAAGTTTTCGGCAATAAATTTACAAATATTATCAAACATCGTGAGCGTTTTGTCTTTGTAATTGCTCGATTGCGTCGGGGGATAAATCGGTAAATCGGGCGATTTCTGGGATAGAAAAACCAGCAGATAGCATTTTTAGGGCAATTTGTCGAGATTTCTCTTCTTTACCCTTTTCCTCTCCTTCCTCTAAAGCTTCTTGATAGACTTTAGTTTCTCTTAAATCACTTAAACTAAACATAGCTTCTATCTCCTTACGGTTTAATTTGGGCAATTTATAAATGAGAATTGTCTCAATTAATTCGAGAATGTCTTGTCTTTTTAAAGACTCCTGAAATTGTTGTCTAACCTGTTGAATCAGTTCTTTTCCCTGTGCTAAGGTGTTTGGTTCCGATTCCACAATTAATTGTAACACTTTTACCCCCAGAGAATCCCCCTCATCTAACTGATTTAGATAATAACAGTTAACCCGGCCTGACTCAAAGAATTCTTGATAACGAGATTTGGGACTGTTTTCAATTTCCCGATGAGGATAAATGATCACCCCTTGCCAATTGTTATTACTTTCACTTTGATGAAAATAGAGAAATATTTCACTAAAAAAGCGGGAGTAAAACCGTTCATCTTTTTGAAATTGTACCTCAACAAAGTAAATTGGGTCATTCAGGTTATCAGGAAGAAAGACCCCATCTAAACGAAAAGCTAGTTGTTTAACTTCTAGGGGGGAAAATTGATAATGATTGACGGTTTCTGGGGGAAGATTAAGCAAATCAAAGAAACTTTCAGGAAAAGTCTGAAAGAGACGATAGAAAATACTGTCCGTTTTCACTCAATTTTGTCCCTCAATGACTTGTGGTACTTGTTCAATATCTAAGTCTAAAGCTTGGGCAATTTGTTCTCTAGTTAATCCTATTAATTTAACCACTGGTGCAAATCTTCCAAATCCGAAAAGTTCAATAAAGCAAGAGCCAAATTATCCAATTGATTAGGATTTAACTGTTTAATTTTTTGTTCTACTTTTAAAGGAATAGAACCTAGTTTTAAGTTTAGCTGACGCAAAATTAGGCTTTTTTTAGCGGATAATTCCCCTTCCTCTAAAGCTTCTTGATAGACTTTAGTTTCTCTTAAATCACTTAAACTAAACATTTTTTCTATCTCCTTACGGTTTAATTTGGGCAATTTATAAATGAGAATTGTCTCAATTAATTCGAGAATGTCCTCTCTTTTTAAAGACTCCTGGAATTGTTGTCTAACTTGTTGAATCAGTTCTTTTCCCTGTGCTAAGGTGTTTGGTTCCGATTCTACAATTAATTGTAACACTTTTACCCCCAGAGAATCCCCCTCATCTAACTGATTTAGATAATAACAGTTAACCCGGCCTGACTCAAAGAATTCTTGATAACGAGATTTGGGACTGTTTTCAATTTCCCGATGAGGATAAATGATCACCCCTTGCCAATTCTGGCTTAACTCGCTTTGATGAAAATAGAGAAATATTTCACTGAAAAAGCGCGAGTAAAACCGTTCATCTTTTTGAAATTGTACCTCAACAAAGTAAATTGGGTCATTCAGGTTATCAGGAAGAAAGACCCCATCTAAACGAAAAGCTAGTTGTTTAACTTCTACGGAGGAAAATTGATAATGATTGACGGTTTCTGGGGGAAGATTGAGCAAATCAAAGAAACTTTCAGGAAAAGTCTCAAAGAGACGATAGAAAATGCTGTCCGTTTTCACTCAAGTTTGTCCCTCAATGACTTGTTGTATTTGTTCAATTTCTAGGTCTAAAGCTTGGGCAATTTGTTCTCTAGTTAATCCTAAGACCAATAAACGGGGAATAGATTTTAATTTAGCGGATAATTCTCCTTCCTCTAAAATATCTTGATCAATGACGGATTCTCTCATAATCTCACTCCGAAGGATGTTTTTAATCGTCTGTTCGGGGTCATCGGTATTGCTGAGGACGGCAAAGGGTAATAAACCGGGATGATGGGAAAAAGGGTTCTTTTTTTGACTTGATCTCCTTCTGGGTAGCACTCTGGTCTAAGAACAGCGGGGGAGGAATTACGGTTAGAAACTTTCTCTATATACATGGCTATCATTTTAGCAAATAGAGAGAATTCTTGTCCATTAAGAAATACTACAAATTACATGGGTACATTAAAAAAATTAAGGGGTGTATCCATTGATGGATAAGAGTTTTCGTCCATTATGGTATATATGTATGAGAGAAGTTCAGTTATAAGATTTTATGAGATTTTAATAGGTTTTTAGAAGGTGATGACCGCAGCTACTACAAAAGCGATCGGTTGCCGCCACTTTTGCCCCGCATTGACTACAAAATTGGGCTTTACTGACGGTTTTTGCGTCTCCCATACTCATTTTCATATCTCCCATTTGCATTTCCATGGGGGTAAAATTCATCGACATATTACCCATTTTCATCGGTTGCATTGGTTGCATCGGTTGCATTGGTTGCATTGGTGAGGAGGAGAAACTGGTAGCGGTTGTCGATTGAGAGGACTGAGAAACTCCAGAGGTATGAGGGGAGGAAAAACCGATACTGCTTCCCTGAATTTGGATTCTATGGGGTCCAGTTTCAGTGATAATTTCAATAATTGCCCCTTGGGGAATTATCTCTATTTGGGGTTCTTGTGTCCAAACTCCCGTAGCAAAACTACTGCTAGACTGCTGTTGTTGTCCCACCGCACCACTAGCGAGGGTTACAATCGTCTGCAGCCCTTGATTATCGAGATAGAGACGTTGTCCTGTGGGTAATTCACTATAAATAGCCATATTTTTGACAGTCAAAAGTAAAAAGTAAAAACCTAGTTCACACCCCTAGGATCTAGTCTAGCGAGGATAGAAATGTTAGAGGATTTTCTTAAGAATTTTATCGACAAAAAAAGGGTGGTTTTACCCACCCTCACCATGTCTCAAGAAAACAAACTTTTTAACGGACGCTACCGGCTAATTTATCGACCCGAATCGGTTTCATCAGGTACAATTTGAGGAATTGCCAAGCGTTAGAGGCGAAGATCGGCAATTTCTTCAGGAATTTAACCGGTGCGGCACTGTTTTCGCTATCGATCGCCCGTAATCCCTCGTTATTGCGAACACAAATTTCTAGGCGATCATAAAATTCAGGACTATCCACATCGAGAACAATCGGGAAGACGCGGCCGGCGGTTTCATTAGTCTTCTCGATTACATACTTATCGTACTCGCGAGCGTCCAAACCGAGAATGGCGTAGAAACCAGAACGCTGAGTATCATTGAGATACATCGTAGCGAAGACCGAAAGCAGGAAGAAACGACACCAGAGACGAGCGCGCCAATCATTAAGAATATCAGGCTGCGCACGCATGATCGCATCAAAGAAGTCCCCGTGACGGTTTTCGTCTTGACACCAATTCTCGAAGAAGTTAAAAATCGGATAAACCCGATCTTCGGGATGTTGTTCGAGATGACGATAAATGGTGATATAGCGCCAATAACCGATTTTTTCGGAAAGATAGGTGGCGTAGAAGATAAATTTCGGTTTAAAGAAGGTGTAGTTACGGCTTTTGGTTAAAAATCCCAAGTCAAGGGAGAGGTTAAAATCCGATAAAGCCTTATTAAGAAATCCAGCGTGACGCGCTTCGTCCCGGGACATGAGGTTAAAGCATTCTGCGAGAACGGGATTTCTGTTTTTTAAACGTCTGCCGAGTTCTTTGTAGAGAAGAAAGCCGGAAAATTCGGCCGTGCAGGATCTTTCCAGAAATTCCACGAATAAGCGACGAGTTTCGCCATCAATATGCTCCCAAGAGCGATCAAATTCTTGATTGCGAACGAAGTGATGCCGGTTATAATCGGTACGGAATTCCTCTAAAATCGCTTTCAGTTCTTCCTCGTTAGCGGCGATCGACATTTCCGCCATCGCTTCAAAATCAGTGGTGTAGAAGCGGGGAGTGAGGATCGTTTCTTTAGCGGGAACTTTTATACCCGGACGGATTTCCTCGAATTCTGGTTTTTGGATCGTGCTGACCATAGGGATTATTGATTTTACTCTGGGATGATGATTGAGACGAGTAAAGGCTCTAAGATGATGATGACCAGCCGTGAAAAAACGGCTAGGATTCACTATAGCAAGCTCTCAGCCCTAGACTCCCTTCCTGTTCATTAAAAGTTACAACTCTTAATTAAGCTGTGTGAACAAACCCGGCTTTTTCGCTGGGAGTTTTGACAAATGTTCGGAGAGGTGGGGTTTGTTCGGTGATCAGTAAACAGTCATCGGTAATCGGTGAACTGAAAACCCACATCTGATAACAAGGGACAAATCTAAAACCTAATTGGTTAAGTTAAAAGCTTTGATGTGCTTAGTTTCTACCTTCTTTTTTCGAGCCGGTTGCCTTGTACCATGATTAACTCCCAATCCAACTTGAACAACCAGATCCCTTCTCCCCAATGCTCTAACAAAAAACAACTATCCCCCGATAGCGATCGCTAAAGGTCAAATAATGATAAATTTTTGTCAAGGGGTGTGGTCAGACATAGGAATCATCGCTAGAATGAGCTTAAGTATGTGGTTAGGCTTTAATCAGTATCATCATGGAAATAGCACTTGAAATTCTTGTTGATCACTCAGGAGGTATGGCAGGCAAAAAATTTGACCGTGCTAAGCAGATACTTACAGATGTAGCACCCGATTTACTAGGCTGTGCAACTTGGATAGGGGCAAAAACCTTTTCAGGTAACTCTAACATGATCAATTCTGTGTATGAATACAAGTTAAATACTAAAGATAGTGATAAACTATATGACTTTATAAGTAAGATTAAAGATCCATCTGGTGGTACTCCAATTGCCGGAGCTATAAGAGATGTTGTTAAGTCTTTTAGGTTTCTGCGGCAGCAGGTTGAAGAATTTGTCCCGAAGGTTGTTCTGATAACAGATGGTTGGGATACTTCAGGTGGTGATTGGAAGGCAGAGATTGAACAAGCAAAACTAGATGGTATTGATTGCGAGATTCACATCGTTGGAATTGAACTAGATGAGGCGACAAAAAAATTGGCTCAAGAAGCAGCCCTTCAAACTGGTGGTACATTCACAGCAGTGTCATCTGTTTTGAGTGGTTCTGAAACAGAGAAATTGATAGATACTTTTAGGAACTCTGTCTTAAGTTTAAAGCCTAAGCTTCTTATCCATACTTTAAACTTACGTGCGGATTTGAAGATAGAGTTTTCACTTCCAGTTGATTTAACTGCTGAGGAGGCGGATAAAATCGCAAAGTTTATCAAAATATTGCCTCTATAATATACTCAACCTGATGAGTGGTTTGCATTGCCTAACACATCGTTGGAGCGGACGATATTGAGATGGTTTATAGCAAGCAAAAATTGTCTGAAGCCGCTCAACTTAGCTGTTAGATCGCTATCGCTGTAGGGTGCGTTCCCTAATGTGACTCCCACTGCTCCACCGATCGATTTTTGGGGAACGCACCATGCACATTTATTGAAACTGTGGGTTAAAGTGCGATGCCGCTCTGGTGGGTTGAGTTGAGGAATGTTAGCGAAGATTCCCAATGTTTAGGTTAAAATAGAGGGGCAAAAGTTGCCACAGGGTCGCTTCAATGACAGTTCGACAACCCCGCTACAGCAAAGAAGAATTTGCCCGACGTGGACACGAAGTCTATGAATCTCAGGTACGCTCCCAAATCGAGGAAGGGAATCATGGGAAGATTGTAGCAATAGACATCGAAACAGGGGCTTTTGAAGTGGCTGATGACAGCCTAACAGCTGCTAAACAACTGTTAATACGTTTTCCTGATGCACAAATATTTGGTATTCGCATTGGACATCGTGCCGTCCATCGTTTTGGCTTTCGTTCCCCCAGTGTGTCCCCATGATGATGGGGAGCGTCAATTCGCGCCGAGAAGCAATTATTCAATTCGTAGTGCTAGGCGAAAATCACCAGAGGCAAGCGATTAAAGCAGTTATTGACACTGGTTACACTGGATTTCTCGCGTTGCCTTCCGCTATCATTACAACCCTAGGATTAACGTGGTATATGCAAGAAGAAGGGATTTTGGGCGATGGAAGCCTCTGTATGTTTAACGTATTTGAGGCAACTGTGATCTGGGATGGTCAGATCAAATCTATTGAAATCAATGAGTCAGAAACAGACCCATTGGTTGGCATGGGTTTACTTGAGGGCTATGAGTTGAATATTCAGGCTTTTGCCGGGGGATTAGTGACAATTAAACCTTTGTCATAGTCTCTAGCCATAGCCGTAGGGTGCGTTCCCTAATGCAAGTCCTATTGCTCTACTGATCGATTTTGGGGAACGCACCATGCACATTTATTGAAACTGTGGGTTAAAGTGCGATGCTGCTCTGGTGGGTTGAGTTGAGGAGTGTTAGCGAAGATTCCCAATGTTTAGGTTAAAGTAGAGGGGCAAAAGTTGCAACAGGGTCGCTTATTTTTAGCTGTGCTTCCTGTCACTGAGCCTTTACATTGAGCGTGTCGAAATGTGTTGAAGTGTGGACACTGAGCCTGTGGAAGTGCTGTTTTATATTGGCGTAACCTTTCATCTCCGAGGTAAAACCGAGGGTTCCTTCAAGCCGACATTTAAGGTAAAATTGATCCTCTAGTTTCTGTGGGGCAATAACGGCAATCGCAGTAAAATTAATGCCAGAGTCAAGCAGAAAATCGAACAAACTGGTGCATCTGACCCAGAAAGGTTGCCAGCCTATATCATTGTGGTGGAGTTCAGTCGCCCGATCTCTGTCGTTAGCACAAAACAGAATCCTGGAGGAGCCTTACTTCAATGAGCCAGATTCAAACGTTTCACCAACAAGCAATAGATTTAGCCGAGGCAGCGGCAGTCACCCGCTTGAGAGGTGCGATCGATCTGCCAACGGAAAAAATTGCTGATTTCTGCCAACGCTGGCAAGTGACCGAATTTGCCCTTTTCGGCTCTGTCCTGCGCGATGACTTTCGCCCCGACAGCGATATTGATAAGTACCTAAGCAAAATTAATTACACATATCTAACCCCCTCTTGCCTTTTGCCTCTTGCCTTTTGCCTATCTTTACTAGGAAATTAATTTTGCACGACTACTTATTATGGTGCAGTTTCACCCAGAGGCACATCCCACCTTCAGCAGCCTGAATCAGATGGAAGCAGAATTAAAAACGATGTTTCACCGAGACATTGATCTGATTACCCGCCAAGGTATTGAAACTAGCCGTAACTATTTACGCCGCCACGAAATTCTTTCCTCTGCCCAGGTGATTTATGCAACGGGATCTTCAATTCCTGCTTGATATGCTGCAATCCGCAGAACTGATCATAACCTACACGGCTCAATGCTCAAAAGCTGAGTTCGTTGCCAATGTGCAGCTTCAAGATTCAGTCATTCGACGGCTATTGGTGATTGCCGAAGCCGCCAGACGAGTTTCCGAAACAACCCGCCAGATCTTTCCCAACATTGCTTGGCAAGAAATCAATGGAATGAGAAATCGGTTAGTACACGAGTATGATGATGTCAACCTCAATATTGTAAGTAGTCGTGCAAAATTAATTTCCTAGTAAAGATAGGCAAAAGGCAAGAGGCAAAAGGCAAGAGGGGGTTAGATATGTGTAATTAATTTTGCTTAGGTACTTATGGGATGTGATTCAGGCTGAAATCCCGTCACTGATTGAAGACTTGCATTTACAGATTCCACCTGAACCCTGAGAATAGTGCGATGGCGAAGACACTGCATAGCAGTACGCTTGATCGATTTTTGGGGAACGCACCATGCACATTTATTGAAACTGTGGATTAAAGTGCGATGCTGGTCTGGTGGGACCAGTTGGGGAATGTTAGAGACACAGAGGACACAGAGATCGATCGCTTCTATGGTAAGTTAAGCTGATTATACTAAATCCGTTGAGTACAGGCTAGTTATGAGGAGAGGCAAAAGGCAAGAGGCAAAAGGCAAAGGGGAATAAATAATCAGTTTTTAATAACCAGATTTAGTATTACACAGAACCTAGAAGAGCCGAAAAGTGCCAGTAATTGCAGTGATCGGAGGGAAAATTTAGGCACTTTTTCCCTGAAAAAACTCCACACCCTACACCCGTTCGGACCTCGGCGTGAGACTTCGGTCGAACGCTGAGCTCACGGCCGAAGTCCACACCCCAGGAAAAACTTTTTCGGCAAACCCTAGTTAGTTAACCCTATTCCTGCTCAGAAATCATAGGAAAATCTCCTTAACTGAATCTGGGTTAAAAAATCTAACTTAAACAGCGAATTGCCTCCAATAAACCCCTCGCTTTGCTGAGGGTTTCTTCGTACTCTTTTTCCGGCTCAGAATCGGCTACTAACCCCGCTCCCGCTTGCACAGAAACCAGATAATTTTGATTACCTTGGGGACGAACAATCATAGTGCGAATTGTGATGGCACTATTTAACTGTCCCTCGAAATCGTAGTAACCATAAACCCCTGAATAGGGACCACGACGACAGGGTTCTAATTCATGGATAATTTCCATAGCGCGAATTTTCGGGGCCCCACTGACGGTTCCTGCCGGAAAACAAGCTTTTAATAAATCCCAAGCACTTTTATTGGTGGCTAAATCCCCCACCACATTACTAACAATGTGCATAACGTGGGAATAACGTTCAATGATCATTAATTCATCCACTTTAACCGTACCTCGATCGCATACCCGACCTAGATCATTTCTCCCCAAATCCACTAACATAATATGCTCGGCAATTTCTTTGGGATCTTGCAGTAAATCCGTTGCTAAAGCTTGATCTTCACCGAAGTTTTGTCCCCGGCGACGGGTTCCAGCAATTGGTCTAACCGTAGCCTTTATTTTACCTAATTCGTCCCGTTCTGCCTTAACCATCACTTCAGGACTAGAGCCAATAATTTGCCAATCCTTAAAGTTATAAAAAGCCATGTAGGGAGAAGGATTAATCAGACGCAAGGAACGATATAAATCGAAGGGATGACCATGATAATTGGCATTTAAACGCTGGGAAATAACCACCTGAAAAATATCCCCCGCTTTGATATAATCCTTAGCTTTTAGGACATTTTGACAGAATTTTTCCTGAGTTGTATTGCTTTCATAAACTAATTCTTTTCCCTGTCCAACTGGTAATAATTCTAGGGTTTTGGCATTAGTTGGTAGGGGTAATCGTAACTTCAGAACTAACTGTGTAACTCGATCGCAGGCTGCTTGATAAGCGGCCGCTAAATCGGGATTTTTACCCCGAATATCGGCATAAGCGATCGCCCATATTTTCCGTTTAACTTGATCGAAAATAATCAGATTATCCACCTGCATCCAAATACCATCCGGTAGATCCGCATCGGTAGCGGGATAAATAGGCACTCGCGGTTCAATCCAATTAATTAATTCATAACCCCAAAAACCAAATAAACCCCCTATTCCGGCGGGTAATTGCGGCAATTTAACCGGAATAATCGGGGCTAAACATTGAGTTAAAATCTCGAAAGGATCCCCCGAAAAAATTTCTTGAGAACCATCGCGAAAAGTTTGGGTGGTGGTGTTTCCCCGCGCTTCCAATACCCAGACGGGATCGCCGCCTAAAAAGCTATAGCGTCCCAAGGTTTCGCCCCCTTCCACCGACTCTAATAAAAAATTGTAGGCTTGATCGGCACAAACTTTATACCAGGCCGAAACCGGCGTTTCTAGGTCAGCGACCCATTCTTGATAGACAGGAATAAAGTTACCTTGGCCAGCCAGTTCACGAAAGCGATCGAAGTCGGGGAAGATCATATTTTGATGGTTCAGGAAACGGAAGGAATTATGAATTATGAATTATAAATTATGAATTATGAAGGAGGGGGAAGTGGGGAAGTGGGGAAGTGGGGAAGTGGGGAAGTGGGGAAGTGGGGGAATGGGGAATGGGGAATGGGGAATGGGGAATGGGGAATGGGGAAGTGGGGAAGTGGGGGAATGGGGAAGTTGTCTCATCACCCTAACACCCTAACACCCCCCGCAACGCGCACGCAGTGACCACCCTAACTCCCAACCCCAAGAAAGACTTTTTCAACAAACCCTAACTAGCAATTGATTGCGATCAGAGAAATCGAGAGTCGGAAGTCAAATCTTGGGGCTAAATAGCTTCTAAATCTAACTCCCCACTCTCGATTTTAGGGTTTATTTATGCTTCGTAGGGAGTGACACCAGAGAACTTAATTGTCGCTGGTTCGGGGTTTTTGCCGATATTGCGGTCTTTTTTGCCGAAAAATTCACGACCAGCGTTAACTTTTTCGGGGAAGACACCATCAGCAGGGTGGAGATACTGCACTTCACCACTGGGGTAAATCCGATAGATTTTGTAATCTTCGATTTTGGGCTTAAATTTCGTCCGGAATTGGGTACCAAGAGCGAGCGCGTGTTCTTTGCGAGCCAAATAGAGGAGATTTTCGCCTTCGTTCATGATAGCGGCGCCACCGGTGGGCATTTCAAAGACTTGTTCTTTGCTGCTTGTCCAGGTGATGGCGTACTTTTCTTCCAGATCGGCTTTGGCGAGTAAACCGCCCGTGCTGCCACCGAACTTGGGAGCTTTTCCAGAAAGTTCTGTCATAGGATGTTGTTCTCTCTACACAAATAAAGAAAAGGGGTTTTAGGGAATCCTATCACTGACACCCCCCCTCTCTAGTAGTCTTGTCAAGAACTGTAACATTATTTTGTACTAAACTATAGAACTAAGCTGCTGGCCGATCGCCAACTGGTCTAGGAATCGACCACCACTTTAATCGATCGCCCGTCGGGAAATTTGCCAACTTAAAAAAATTACCGGAATTAATCCCACTAGGACAATGGCCAGGGCCGGTGCCGCCGCTTCCACCAAACGTTCATCACTGGCGTATTGATAAACGCGCACCGCTAGGGTATCAAAATTAAAAGGTCTTAACACCAAAGTAGCGGGTAATTCCTTCATCACATCGACAAAAACTAACATAGCCGCCGTCAATAATCCCCCTGACAAAAGAGGAATATGCACTTTAATTAAAGTGGCACCGGTGCCATAGCCAAGGCTGCGGGAAGCATCATCTAAACTAGGTTTGATTTTACTTAAACTCGATTCTAACGTGGAAAAAGCTACGGCTAAAAACCGGACAACATAGGCAAAAATCAAACAGAAAATTGTGCCGCTCAGAATTAAATTGATATTTAATCCTTGGTTGAAAAAGTTATCTAATTTGCCGAGAGGAATTAAAACCCCCACTGCGATAACGATGCCGGGGATAGCATAACCAGCAGCCGCAATCCGCACAGAACCCTTAAGAGTTTTATTCGGATTAAGTCTTTCCCCGTAGGCGAGAATTAAAGCTAAAACTACCGCAATAATTGCGCTTAAACTAGCCAGAAAAAAACTGTTTCCCGATAGACTAAAAAAGTCATTATTAAAAGTTTCTTGGGCATGATTAAAGGCTAGATAAGCTAGATAAAAAGCAGGGGCAATAAACCCCAGAAATACCGGCACAAAACAGGAGATCATTGCCAAAAAACTGCGAATAAATCCCAGTTTATACTTAGTCGGTGACTGGAAACGATTGGTCATTTCATAGTAACGAGCTTGACGACGGGAGGATTGTTCAAGGAAAACTAAAACGAGGATAAATACCATTAAAACTGTGGATAATTGCCCCGCTGCTATGCGATCTCCCATACCGAACCAAGTATTATAAATCCCCGTGGTAAAAGCATTAATGCCGAAATACTGCACCGTACCAAAATCGTTCAGAGTTTCCATTAAAGCTAGGGCTAATCCCGCCATAATTGCCGGTCTTGTTAGGGGTAAAGCGACGGTAAAAAAACTGCGCCAAGGATTACATCCCAAGGAGCGACTTGCCTCCACTGTGCAGACAGATTGTTCTAAAAAACCGACCCTTGCTAACAGATAAACGTAGGGATAAAGCACCAGTATTAACATCAGAATCCCACCCCAAAGAGAACGGATATTAGGAAACCAATAATCTTCGACACTATTCCAACCGAAAACACTTCTTAAGAAGGTCTGTACTGGACCAAAATAGTCCATCATATTGGTATAAGTATAGGCCAAGAGATAGGCAGGAGCGGCAAGGGGTAGTAATAATAACCATTGAAATTGTTTACTACCGGGAAATTGACACATCGTTATTAACCAAGCTGTGCCAACACCGATGATTAAAACACCGCTACCCACCCCGCTCATTAACCAAAAAGAATTAACTAGATAATCCCAGAGAACAGTTTCGATCAGATGTTGCCAGACTTGACTGGAATTAGTTAATAAACTACTGGCCACCGATAAAATTGGCAGGGAAACAAGCAGGGCAATTAGTAAAACTGCAATTGTCCATCCCTGTCTAAAAAAAGAGCGAGATTCTTTCAGCAAAAACATTTTTAATAAGATTGTTAAAGCAATTTTAGTAGTTTCCGTCCCCTTGCGGGGAATAAGAGATGAAAGTACATAACCATCGATGGCAGTATCTTCCGGTTTGAGTTTCCGTCCCCTTGCGGGGAGTAAGAGATGAAAGCCCAGTTCCAGCGGTAGGTCCTGCTACCCGTTCAAGGGTTTCCGTCCCCTTGCGGGGAGTAAGAGATGAAAGCATCAAAAAAGTGCATATTATTCCCAGACAAAATCCGTTTCCGTCCCCTTGCGGGGAGTAAGAGATGAAAGAGCTACTCTAGGAAGTCTTGTGGCGAAAGGTTTCTAGACGCTAAATCGACGCATCCCTATTTAGAGCTTACCGCAGAGAGTTACTAATCGCCATATTTTGTTTTTTTGAAGCCTGAAACCTAGACGGGGAGAGGAATCGACGCACCTCGACGGAAAATATGGTCTTTCAGACCGTGGGGTTAGGTGCGTCGATTTGCCCCGACGGAAGGATCGAAGACAGGGGAAAACTCTATAGATTTGTCAAGGTACAGGGGCGATCACCATCATAGTTAATAGTCGGGTAAAAATCCACCGTTCTCAGATAATATCTGAACTTCCCCCATACATATATACCATAATAGCCGAAAATCCTTATCCATCAATGGATGCACCCCCTTAACTTTTCTCAATATACCCATGTAATTTGTAACATTTCTTAATGGACAAGAATTCTCTCTATTTGCTAAAATGATAGCCATGTATATAGAAAAAGTTCCTAACCGTAATTCCCCCCCCGCTGTTCTTCTTCGGGAGTCCTACCGAGAAGGAGATCAAGTCAAAAAAAGAACCCTGGCCAATCTCTCAAAATTACCCGATGATATTATCGACAATCTAAAACTGGCTCTTAAAGGAGCAACACTGTCCATGAATGAAGGCATTCCCCAGCAATTCTCATTTTGAAATAAATAGAGCATTAACCCCGATTTTGGCAGGGAAAATATAGTACGAAGCAACTATTTTCTAGAAGAGGCGAACAATAAAAAAAACGGCTCTTCGTTACCCTTTATGCTAAATCAACAGACAAGATGCCAAGATAACATACTTCTAACCCAAAAATTCCGAAAGTTTCTAAAGCCATAGCCTCTCCGTTTTATTAGTTTAAGTTTATTGTTGATTCCCTCGACCACCCCATTTGTTGTCCTTTGCTCGAAATAACTAATTATTTCTCCAAACCAGTTTCGGATTGTTTGACAACTCTTAGTAAAAACACTGGAGGATTTTGCCAACCATTCCGAGATGGATAGCATTCCCTCTGTCGGATTCTCTGAGGTTTCATAAATCTTTCTAAATTCTTCCTTTAATTCCTGCATCTTTTTCAAATTTGGAAAATTTTCTTTGATAGCTTCTAGTTTAATTTTTTGGGTTTCCGTTAAATCTTTTTCATTTTTTAACAAGCTATATTTACTTCGCTTTAAAACTTCTAGCTTTGCTTCTTTTTCCGCTTTCTGTTTTTTATTTTTCTGCGCTTCTACCGCTCTTTTTTCTGCTTTTCTCTGTTCGTCTAACTCTTGATTAATTTGTTTCATTACATGGAATCTATCGGCGACTACCTCGGCCGATGGCATCAATTCTTTCACCAAATTTTTATAGGGCAACCAAAGGTCTATGCTGACTTCTTCAATTTGCTCTAATACCTCTTTTCCCCACCCTGTAAGCGTTTCCCTCAATTCTTCTTGTGTTCGCTTCTCTAGAATAGCTATTAGTTTTCCCGTATCTAAATTTACTAAAACCGCACAGTAATTTTTTTGTCCTTTGACTAGAGCGATTTCATCAATTCCTAGTCTTTTTAATTTCGATAGGTCTGTCTCTGTAATTTCTTCAGCTATGTCCTCTATCATTCTTTGAATCTCTTCTTCCGTTACGTCATTTCTTCGGCTAACATTTAAAATATCTCCTGATTTTAATTGTTCGAGTATATTCTCGGCTAGTCTTTTCGTATAGGTTCGTTTCTTGCCGACAAAATCTAACTCTTCGCTAAAGGGTTTCTGACAATTACCGCACTTAAATTGACGACGATTAACTTGTAGGTACACTGGTTGACCTGAGAGCGGTAAATCTTTGACTAAATGTCGATGATTTTGGTGGAGTTTATCGCTCTCTAACCCACAACGAGGACAGACTGCTTTTTTATTTTTCGATTCGATTTGGAAAACTATACCGATATTTTCTAGGTGTAGATAGCCTTGAATAGAGGTTCCTTCTAGGTTCAAAAATTTGTCAAGTATCATAAGTAAAATACTCTGGTTTTTGGCTATTATATCAAATCTTAACTCGATTGTCTATCTTTTTGTATTAACCAGTTTGTGCCTTAAACCTTTTCCTGTATGGGTTTCAGCTATTTTTGGGCGTAGGCTCTCTCATCGAATTTTATTTTAAGTTAATTATTTGCATAACAGTTACCGAAGAGCCGCTCTTTTCAACAAGTCTATCAATGGTTAAAAAAACAGGGAGTTATTAAAAAATTTTTCTACTTAGATGAGGAAATTTTAATAGCTTTAGATGGTACGGAATATTTTTCTTCAAAGAAAATTAGTTGTCCCCATTGTAATTGCCGCAATCATCGTAATGGAACGACAACTTATTTTCATGGTTGCGTCACGCCAATTGTGGTTTCTCCTGAGCAAAAACAAGTGATTAATTTAGAACCAGAATTTATTAAAAAACAAGATGGGCAGCAAAAACAAGATTGTGAAAATGCGGCTGTTAAAAGATGGTTAGATAAGAATCATCAAAAGAAGTATGGTTATCCTGTAACCCTGTTAGGAGATGACTTATACTCTCGCCAACCTATCTGTGAGTTAGCTCTAAAACAAGGTTATAATTTTATTTTTGTTTGTCTTGAAACTTCTCATAAAACCTTATATGAATGGCTAGAATTTTTAGAAAAAAGTGGAGAAGTTAAAGCCGTAGAAAAGAAACAATGGGATGGACGAAAGAATCTCATTTATCGTTATCGTTATGTTTCTAGAGTTCCTCTGAGAGAGGTCGAGTCAAGTCTCGAAGTTAATTGGTGTGAAGTCACGGTCATTAATGAAAAAACACAGAAAATTATCTATCAAAATAATTGGATTACCAATCATCAAATTACTGAAAATAATGTTGAAAAAATTGTCAAAGCTGGACGCAGCAGATGGAAAGTTGAGAATGAAGGAAATAACGTTCTTAAAAATCACGGTTATAATTTAGAACATAATTTTGGTCATGGTCAAAGTCATTTATGCGAGTTCTTGTTGTCTTTAAATTTACTAGCTTTTTTATTTCATACCGTTTTAGATTTAGTTAATCATACTTATCAAAAGATTCGTGAGTTATTAGTTACTCGCACCAGTTTTTTTAATGATATTCGTACTTTATTAAAATATTTTTGGTTTAAGAATTGGTCAGAGTTTTTCTTGTTTATTCTTACCGAATATGTCCCGCTCAAAAAAATAAATTCTAGTTAAAAATGTCAATTTTTCGAGAGAAGGAAAGATTATTTTATTCATTGAAAAAACCACAAATTAGGTCAGAATTTCAGCTAAATTTATGAGTTGAGATAAGTTTTTTATGGGCAGATATTTTAAAACTGTCTCTTGAAGCTAATTATGATGATTATCTTGAAAAAAAATGATAATTAGACAGAAGTTCTCTATGTGAACAAGAGAACTTTATCTTCTTTTGTTTTCAAAATGAGAATTGCTGGTGACAGATGGTGTCATTAATCTCTAGAGTAAGCGATTCCCTCTGTAACCATGTTTTTGCTGGTTTTCTGACCCGAAACAAGCTATAATGGTCTAAGGGTCGAATTTGAAAAATTTTGCCTCAAACCCTATCTGCGTAAAGACTTCAGGATTTTGTGTTCAGTAGCTCATTGGTATTATATGGCTTTAACTAAGGCTCTGTAAGACTTTTACTCATGGCTAGTATTTTTGTACGGGTAAAGTCCAGAGCTAAATGGTTGCCTTTTTTAACTTTTTTATTGATCTCATTAAGCATTTCTACTTATTGCAAAGGTGAGACTAAATCCAGTTATTAAAAACTGATTATTTATTCCCCCTTTTGCCTCTTGCCTCTTGCCTTTTGCCTATCCTGATATGTTACCTATACTCAACGGATTTAGTATGAGATGCTCCCTTATGAAATATGAAACTAGAGGCAAAGTCAAAATTAATAATCATCTTAATTCCAATAAAATTAAAAGATATTGTCAACAAAGTCAAAATAGATTCTAGAAAATTAACCCAATATGCTCTCAATTTAGACAATCCAAAAGGATTAAATAAAGCCATCATGTTTCAACGCCACTTAGGATATACTCAAGATAATTATGAGCCACTTCTACAACAAACCGCTAACAAATCCCTTGAAGCAAAAGCTGTTTATCAAAGTACAGATCGACATGGCAAACGCTATCAAGTTGACCTAAAAATTACAGGAATTGAACCAGGGCAACAAGAAATAGTGAGGACTGGATGGATTGTTGAGCCTGATAGTGATACAGCTAAATTATAGCGTTTCTGATTCACAAGAGGTACATTCCCGATCCTGAACAGCTTAATCAGCAAAGGTTTAAGTGTGCCGCACAGATGCGAGAACCGCTATAGTAACTTTATATGTGAGAAAAAGACCATGATTAAACCAGAATTATTTGACCTCGTGGAATTATTAGTTGACTTGCCTGAACATAACTTAATAATGGGAGAACAAGGGACAATTGTTGAAGACTACAATGATGGTTGTTACGAAATTGAATTTAGTAATGATCTAGGGGAAACTATCGCCCTTTGTTCTCTCCCAATGCAGCAATTTCTTGTCATCTGGAAAGCTCAGAACAAAACTTGGTTATCTTTAACAGAAAAGATAACAGCTTTAATCGATAAATTACCCAAAGAAAAGCAACAAAAAGTTTTAGATTTCACCCGCTCTTTGTATCAATAAAATCGGAAAAATAGGCTATTCCAGAATTGCTATGCAAATAATTAACTTAAAATAAAAGCTAAAATTTATATAGGGAAGGACTTAAGGCACAAAGGGAGCATCTCACCTTTGCAATAAGTAGAAATGCTTAATGAGATCAATAAAAAAGTTAAAAAAGGCAACCATTTAGATAAGCACAGCGATGACGAAGGACTTGCGGTACATTACCAGATTCCCAACTTGCACCAGTAATTTTGAGACGATGAGCAATTTGTTTAATTTTTGATTCAACAGAGCCAGAGCCGATAGAAATGCCCTCTGCCTGCAAATAACCATAATTGACAATTCGATGTTTATGCTTGTTCAAATAAGTAATAAAATTCTCAACTTGCGGCTCTGACCATCCTTCACAACAAGAGATAGCGGCGTCTACGTCCCCCTTCCATAGAAAACATTTTAGGCTCTTCGGTAACTGTTATGCAAATAATTAACTTAAAATAAAATTCGATGAGAGAGCCTACGCCCAAAAATAGCTGAAACCAATACAGGAAAAGGTTTAAGGCACAAACTGGTTAATACAAAAAGATAGACAATCGAGTTAAGATTTGATATAATAGCCAAAAACCAGAGTATTTTACTTATGATACTTGACAAATTTTTGAACCTAGAAGGAACCTCTATTCAAGGCTATCTACACCTAGAAAATATCGGTATAGTTTGACCAGTCGAATCGAAAAATAAAAAAGCAGTCTGTCCTCGTTGTGGGTTAGAGAGCGATAAACTCCACCAAAATCATCGACATTTAGTCAAAGATTTACCGCTCTCAGGTCAACCAGTGTACCTACAAGTTAATCGTCGTCAATTTAAGTGCGGTAATTGTCAGAAACCCTTTAGCGAAGAGTTAGATTTTGTCGGCAAGAAACGAACCTATACGAAAAGACTAGCCGAGAATATACTCGAACAATTAAAATCAGGAGATATTTTAAATGTTAGCCGAAGAAATGACGTAACGGAAGAAGAGATTCAAAGAATGATAGAGGACATAGCTGAAGAAATTACAGAGACAGACCTATCGAAATTAAAAAGACTAGGAATTGATGAAATCGCTCTAGTCAAAGGACAAAAAAATTACTGTGCGGTTTTAGTAAATTTAGATACGGGAAAACTAATAGCTATTCTAGAGAAGCGAACACAAGAAGAATTGAGGGAAACGCTTACAGGGTGGGGAAAAGAGGTATTAGAGCAAATTGAAGAAGTCAGCATAGACCTTTGGTTGCCCTATAAAAATTTGGTGAAAGAATTGATGCCATCGGCCGAGGTAGTCGCCGATAGATTCCATGTAATGAAACAAATTAATCAAGAGTTAGACGAACAAAGAAAAGCAGAAAAAAGAGCCGTAGAAGCGCAGAAAAATAAAAAACAGAAAGCGGAAAAAGAAGCAAAGCTAGAAGTTTTAAAGCGAAGTAAATATAGCTTGTTAAAAAATGAAAAAGATTTAACGGAAACCCAAAAAATTAAACTAGAAGCTATCAAAGAAAATTTTCCAAATTTGAAAAAGATGCAGGAGTTAAAGGAAGAATTGAGAAAGATTTATGAAACCTCAGAGAATCCGACAGAAGGACTGCTATCTATCTCAGAATGGTTGGCAAAATCCTCCAGTGTTTTTACCAAGAGTTGTCAAACAATCCGAAACTGGTTTGGAGAAATTATTAGTTATTTCGAGCGAAGGACCACGAATGGGGTGGTCGAGGGAATCAACAATAAACTTAAACTAATAAAACGGAGAGCCTATGGCTTTAGAAACTTTCGGAATTTTTGGGTTAGAAGTATGTTATCTTGGCATCTTGTTTGTTGATTTAGCATAAAGGGTAACGAAGAGCCACATTTTACCTCCTCAATTCGCTGGAATGACCCGCCAACTTTATAGAGGTTTTCGATTAAATGATACCAATCCAATATTTCAATTCTTTCCTGTTTCTCTCCGATCTCACGAAATAAATTCCAGATACCATCATGTCCATCTCCTAAACAAATTAAAGGCTTGGCCAAAACTTGAGAATTAACCAAATCTAATAAAGCTGAGTTATCTTGAAAAAAAGCCGCTACCCCCAGTTGATGAAAACTCACTGCTTTATAATCACGCCAAATTAAGGCTTTTCCCTTGGCAGTTCTTAGTCGTACCTTACCGCCATCTAGGCTCATTTCTTCCACTTCCACTTCTGGGTTAGACGGTAATTCTTCAAAAGCATAGCGATGTACGAGGCGTTGTTGGGTACTGTGAGAAACAGCAATCCCTGTCAATAATTTGATTTTCTGCGCCGATTTCTCGTAGGATTCATCGCCACTTAATAGCAAACAGTTCTTCTCTAACATTGGACTCATCTGAGTCCGAGGCTTTACTTCTAACTTCTTCGCTTGTTTTTCTGTAATTGGTAATTCCCCCAAAATGCTTTTCACTTTTCTCGTCCGACCGGCGGTTTCTTCTGTGCTTGTTTTGACAAAAAAATACCGATTTCTGGGTTAACATAATGAATCATTAAATCTCTAACAGTCTCCTCTATCTCTCCCAAGTTATTAAATTTCTTAATTTGGGATTGCTCATAGAGACATTGCCCTAACTCTTGACATAACTCTTTAATTCTTTTTTCATTTTCTGATAACATTGAATTATTCCTCCCATCGAGAGCTATTCTGAATTGTAAGTTATAACCATTATAATCTCATTTCTCTTTGTGATCAAGTTGGCTCTTCGGTAACTGTTATGCAAATAATTAACTTAAAATAAAATTCGATGAGAGAGCCTACGCCCAAAAATAGCTGAAACCCATACAGGAAAAGGTTTAAGGCACAAACTGGTTAATACAAAAAGATAGACAATCGAGTTAAAATTTGATATAATAGCCAAAAACCAGAGTATTTTACTTATGATACTTGACAAATTTTTGAACCTAGAAGGAACCTCTATTCAAGGCTATCTACACCTAGAAAATATCGGTATAGTTTGACCAGTCGAATCGAAAAATAAAAAAGCAGTCTGTCCTCGTTGTGGGTTAGAGAGCGATAAACTCCACCAAAATCATCGACATTTAGTCAAAGATTTACCGCTCTCAGGTCAACCAGTGTACCTACAAGTTAATCGTCGTCAATTTAAGTGCGGTAATTGTCAGAAACCCTTTAGCGAAGAGTTAGATTTTGTCGGCAAGAAACGAACCTATACGAAAAGACTAGCCGAGAATATACTCGAACAATTAAAATCAGGAGATATTTTAAATGTTAGCCGAAGAAATGACGTAACGGAAGAAGAGATTCAAAGAATGATAGAGGACATAGCTGAAGAAATTACAGAGACAGACCTATCGAAATTAAAAAGACTAGGAATTGATGAAATCGCTCTAGTCAAAGGACAAAAAAATTACTGTGCGGTTTTAGTAAATTTAGATACGGGAAAACTAATAGCTATTCTAGAGAAGCGAACACAAGAAGAATTGAGGGAAACGCTTACAGGGTGGGGAAAAGAGGTATTAGAGCAAATTGAAGAAGTCAGCATAGACCTTTGGTTGCCCTATAAAAATTTGGTGAAAGAATTGATGCCATCGGCCGAGGTAGTCGCCGATAGATTCCATGTAATGAAACAAATTAATCAAGAGTTAGACGAACAAAGAAAAGCAGAAAAAAGAGCCGTAGAAGCGCAGAAAAATAAAAAACAGAAAGCGAAAAAAGAAGCGAAGCTAGAAGTTTTAAAGCGAAGTAAATATAGCTTGTTAAAAAATGAAAAAGATTTAACGGAAACCCAAAAAATTAAACTAGAAGCTATCAAAGAAAATTTTCCAAATTTGAAAAAGATGCAGGAATTAAAGGAAGAATTTAGAAAGATTTATGAAACCTCAGAGAATCCGACAGAGGGAATGCTATCCATCTCGGAATGGTTGGCAAAATCCTCCAGTGTTTTTACTAAGAGTTGTCAAACAATCCGAAACTGGTTTGGAGAAATTATTAGTTATTTCGAGCGAAGGACCACGAATGGGGTGGTCGAGGGAATCAACAATAAACTTAAACTAATAAAACGGAGAGCCTATGGCTTTAGAAACTTTCGGAATTTTTGGGTTAGAAGTATGTTATCTTGGCATCTTGTCTGTTGATTTAGCATAAAGGGTAACGAAGAGCCATCAAGTTGAAGATTTTCTAGTTTTTGACGGTTATAAGTATTAATACTTATTGCATAAGTGAGATGCTCCCAGGCACAAACAGGTTAATACCAAAAGATAGACAATAGAGTTAAGATTTGATATAATCGCCAAAAACGAGAGTATTTTACCTATGATAGTTGACAAATTTTTGAACCTAAAAGGAACCTCTATTCAAGGCTATCGACACCTAGAAAATATCGGTATATTTTGACGAATTGAATCAAAAAATAAAAAAGCAACGGCTCGAAGGCGTTAGATTTATTTGGGGTTTCCTTAATTTGTACCCAGTAAAACCCCATTCAGATACAGCACGGGTTATGGTCTTTTGTCAAGGGGGGAAGTCCAGCTATAGCAATCCTAAATAAATAGATCACTTATGATAATACCCGCTTTTTATTGACTTTATTAGCTATGAAGTCTTAGATATAGCGTTTTTAAATATTGCTTCTAGCTTGAACTTCAAGTTGTGCCATGATATTCTGAACTTCCACATAAACATCTGCTGTTTGTGTCGTATCTTCAAGGCGTACAACTACCGCATAAGGTACAGGATTAGGATTTTCACGATTCCATTTTTCGTAAGCAGCAATAGCTAATGTGTAGCAGTTTTGACTATACTCAGATTTGTGCTGCTTCCACTCGCATATTCCATGTTGAACTGTTCCTCTAGAACGTAGAGTAATACCGGGTTCAAATTTTAATTCTTTGGGATTTTCTCCAGTCTCCTCATCATTCTCCTCTTCTTCTACAGACATATACTTAATAACTTCTTCTTGATCCACATTGCCTCTAAACATTCGCCATTTAAGGGTTGTTCCTAAGTAGGTTTCTAATCCCCATCGCTGAACTTCAGGAGCATAAACCACTGTAACAGTTAACCGTTTTACTTTTGTTGGTGGTGTTTCTACTAAACACTCAGGAACAGGAATATCAAAAAACTTGACAGTATTAGGTTGAATTTTCTCCTGGAATATTAGAATTGCCGTGTATTTATCACATTCCGTTGCTCTGATATCATCTGGTATTCCGTAACCAACCACATTTAACCAATGTTTAGGTTTTTTCTCATCCATTGCCTGCTTAAAATTGTCAAAATTTCCATAATAAGGAGGGTAAGTAGCAGAATTAACGGTTAGTGCTTTCAATAAAGAGGCAGAAATATCATAAAAACCAAGAGACTGCATATCATAGAGAATACGAGCCATTTTATGAGCAACACGAGGAACGGCAAAACTTGTACCTGAATTATGACAAATTGCAGGAGTCAGTTGATGACTTGACATAACCACATCAGTCCCTAGATTAGTTTTTATTAAACCATCTTCATTAGTAATATAGTTTCCTCCATATTCAACTAACTCAGGTTTAATCTCTTTGTTAATTCCAGGTCCACAACGAGTAAAAGGTGAAGGTTGCTGTTCTTTTGCAATTGTCATTGCTGTTGACATCACAACTAAATTGTTCTGAAATGCAATAGAGCCTACAGTTATAGCTAATGCTGCTTGACTAGGATCTAGAATAGAGGCTTCATCATCTGTAAAATACTTAGGATAGAGCAACTGAGAATCATAATAATCCCTTACATGAGGAGGTTTAATATTACCTGTACTAATAACAAAAATAACATCGTATTCTCTTGATATTTGATCAATAGTGCGAGCTATCCAAGACTTTCGAGGAATAGTTCTTTTTGATTCAGCATTCCATTTCCGATTAAGAATGCCAATAGAAAAATTAAAAATTTTAACACCGAAAATTGTAAATGTGCTGACTATTTCTTTTAAAATTAATGAAACAAGTTTGGGATCTTCAGTTTCGAGTTCATTATATTTGTTCAGGAATCTTGCACTTGTAATCCACACTTTTCCCTCATTGATAGCCCCATCATGTAAATTAAGAGCATAATAAGATGCTAAAGATGCTATGCCAGAACCATGTCCGTGTTCATCATAAGGATTATCTTTATCTGATTCCTCCTTGAGAAAAGAACGGATTAAATCTTCTCTCACAATAGGTTTTAGAAAAGGATTTTCAATCGTAACGCCTGAATCTACAATACAGACCATTGGTGCATCTGAGGGAGGAATGATAAATTCACCTAATTTTTCAACACTAAAGTTTCTTAGTGTTTGATGAAATGTTTCAAAGGCTGGACGAGCATCAAAATAGACTATTTTAGTTTGCCACTTCCTATCTTCTACTAATTCTTGAAAAACTTCTCCGGTACATCGAATTACAGCACGACAAGTTCCTTTGATTTCTTCATGCTCAAATAAATTTCCTTTAGTCCCACTCTCAAATAGTTTGCTTATTTCTTCTCGTATTTTTAATAACTCCTGTCTCTGCTGCTTTTTTCCCCTTTCTAAAGACATCATTTCAATCTCAAAAATAATCGAATCCTTCTGAATTAATTCATCATATTGCTCAAAAAATACTTGACAAAGACGATCTTTAGGTGAAGCTTCTTCTATCGTATTAAGATAGGCAAAATCTTTATTGGGAGGTTGCCCTTTTTTAAAGTCTCCTTCTCCAAATGCCTCAATTTTTTCTTCAAGTTTGACTAATTTTTCAGTTCGAGGAACAGCAAGCGTAAAATGTTGAGAGGATTCAGAAATGGGTTTTAAACCTGTACCACTTAAATTAACTTTTTGTTCATGTTCCAGTTTAATTAATACGGCCTTTCTTTCCTCTTCAGACATTTCTTGTAGTTGACGAGAGATCCTTCTAACTTGCTGTCTTAAATGATCAGCTTTCTCTTTTCGCTGTTGGATTTTCTCTGGTGAAAGTGGCAGCAAACGAGGTCGTTCCTTACCACGTTTAGCCGTTTGAGGTTGAGTGAGAGATAAGAGGGGAAAATCTGGGTTCATTACACAATTATCCTAGTTTTTGTTCTTGCTTCAGATGAGGCTTTTTTAAAAGCTTTAAGTTGCTCGGAAATATCTTGACTTTGAAGTTGTTCTCGACCTTCAAGAATCATCGTTTTAATAGCTTCTATCGTGATACGTTGAATATCTGCATACGATAGTGAACTCATATTCTTAGCGATATATTCCAGTGAGCCATCAAAATAAACTCCATTTAAAAGACTTTGAAGATAAAACTCTCGTTCGGTTTTAGTGGGTAAGGAAAATTCAATCAAATCATCAAATCGTCTCCACAAAGCAGGATCTAGTAAATATTGATGATTACTCGCTGCAATGACAATACTTTTGGATGAATCAAAAGAATCCATAGCTTGCAGTAAACTATTAACAACTCGTTTGAGTTCCCCCACATCATTAGGATCATCTCGATTCTTGCCCACTGCGTCAACTTCATCTAAAAGCAGTACCATTGGAGTTGTGTTAGCTAAATTAAAAACACGCTGGAGATGAGAAGCAGTATCTCCTAAAAAACTAGAAATAACAGCACTTAATTTTAATAAACCTACTGGAAGCCCAAGTTCATACGCCAAATATTTTGCGGTAAACGTTTTACCACACCCAGGAGGCCCCCAGAAAAGAAGTTTAGTCTTTGGTAAGTATCCATACTTAGCTAATTTTTGTCGTTGACGATGCTCATCTAAGACTCTCTCTATTTTAGCTTTAGTTTCTTGATTAAAAACAATTTGAGTTGAATCTATAGAGCTTTCTTCAAGTATAACTAAATCCTCGCCACTGCGACGATCTTTAGGGAGTAATCTTAATCCATTCTGTGGAATCTGTTTCAACGGTTGCTTTCCTAAAACTTGCTGTAGCTCTTGAGCAAGAGCATGATGATTAGCGGCTAATTCATCGGCAATAAGAGACTCCGCCGCTCTGTAAAAAGCAACATCGTCACGCTCTTTGAAGGCTTGAAATAGCCTTTTAAGTTGTTTTTCAGCTATCATCATCTCATGTCATGGCTCAAGTTTACACTCAGAGACTCGCCCAACAAGCCAAATGTGTCTCCGATTATCTAAAGGTTCTCTCCACAAGTTATATTAAAGTCGCCTGTTTAAAATTTATTCAATCTTAATAATATTATTGTACTAACTCTAGACCTTCTAAAGCAGCTGAGGTAAATTGTAAATTAATATTATGCCGTGAGACTGTGATACACCTCAAACTTAAACAAGTCTCATTTTTTTTTATTTGTTAATCTTTTCTTTTGCCTAGACAGGTTTAACTATATCTTTTTGTCGAAAATGCCACTAATTACTTTTTGGGATAAATTTACCCTTTACATAGTATAGTTATTTCAAATAAGAACGAGACACTAGGCGACACAATAAGTACGAATAATTTCATCAAGGGTTGTCCCCACAGGAGCATACATTCTTGCCCTCTTTAATGCACTAAAATCATGTTCGATATCATTTAAATCAGGAGAGTATTTTGGCAAAAACACTACCTGATGACCTGCTTCTTCTACCAGTTGTTTAATGACTGTCTTCCGATGAATTGGTGCATTATCCATAATTAATACTGATGTTATGGTTAGAGAGGGCAATAAATATAAAGATAACCACCCTTCAAAACCTTCGGCATTCAGGCTTCTCGTAAATACCATCGGTGCAATAAAGTCTTTTTTTCCCTTTCTTCTCCCGGCGACAAGGTTTTCTCTTTTTCCTCGTTTTCCTTGTCTATCTCCCAATACTTTCTTACCTTTTTTTGACCAAGCATAAAGGCAGGCTTGAAATTCTTCAAACCCTGACTCATCAATAAATACAAGGCTTTCACTTCCATATTTTTTAATCAATTCTCTCAGCACTCTGTAGTATTTCATTCTTTCTTCTCGGTTTCTTTCTCTATAACGAAGTTCCTTCTTTTTTCTGGTAATTTTCATTTTTTTTAAGGCATAGCAAATGGCACTTGGTCTCACTCCAAACTTCTCGGCTCTGTCTCTTAATCTTGCCTCGGGATTTTCTTGGACATCTTTTGACAGTGCTTTCCAGTCCAGCTTTCTCTGACGGTGTTTTACCTTTGTTGCTTCCAGTTTTTCCCTACCTAGCCATCTATATATCGTCGCTCTTCCTATATTAAATAGAGCGGCGGCTTTGGTTATGCTTCCCCCATTCTCTACATAATCGATCACTTTTTTTCTCAAGTCTAGGCTATAAGACATTTTTCTGTATGGATTGCTCGTTTCTCTTCATTTTACCTTATTTTTCCCTCGTCTCACACTTATTTGAAATGACTATAACTTTTATATTCTGACTTTTTCAGCCAACAATATGTAACCCAATTAATTGAAGACGGGTTGACTGACCGAGAAAATGACAGTGAACCGCATCCCTAAGCATCGACGCTGGGTTTCTAGCTCCTCCGCTTATCTAAAAAACGATTTCTCTCATAGTATTTTTAGCTCGGATTCACTTTTGTTAAAAATTGTACCAGACAAATAGAAAAAAAGGGAGGTCTAAAAACCCCCCTCAATAGTTAATAATTAGATGACAGCCAAATTAGTAGCGGCCAGCATTGGGTTTATGAACAATAAAGCTCATGGTTTGACATTGTTTGATGTTGTCAAAAGCGATAACGCGGATGTAGCAATCAGAATATTCAGTGCGGCACTCGCGAACTTCATTAAGAACTTCTTGGGGACCAGAAACAGAGAATAAAGGCAGTTTCCACATCGTCCAATGATAATCTGCGGGTTTGGGATCTTTTTCAAATTCCACAGCAGGAATATAACCCTGATCGATCATGTATTGAATTTGTTTAGCAATTTGTTGATCGGTGAGGGGGGGCAAGTAGGAGAGAGTTTCGTAACGCTTCTCTTTAGGTAAAGTTTTCATGGGTTTCTTGATTCCTTATGGGTTGGGTAGATCATCAACATCGAGATTTAATTCCGATGTCTCTGGTTGACTTATAGCAGTACGGGTGAGACGTTCCAAAAGTTGCCGACGATGTTCGGTATTGTCATTAATAATTCCCGTTTTTACCATCTCTGGCAAGAACTCTAAAACCTGTTCGGCTAAATGTTCTCTTACCGTCATGATCCGCAAAACTAACTCTTTATTCTCAGTCATTAACCCCGCAATATAGGCCTCGCCATCCTGAATGGAATGGCTAGAAGTATAGTGACCCAGCCAAATAGCTAAAGTCGGATTAGTTTCTGATAATTGATCGATAATCGTGCGAACCGCTTGGTAAGTTAGGTAACTTTGTAAGACTTTCGCGGTATCTTGAACAACTTTTTTTGGATACATTTTATACAGTTTTCAGTTATTGGCTAGACAGTTATCAGTGTTGAAATTCTAGCGACTGCTTGCCGATTTTGGGCAAGTCCCCGGTATTATTTTGCACCGATAACTGCTAACAACCTTCTGAAGGGCTGTATTAGAGGGTATCCATAGCCTCGAACTCGAATTTAATTTCTTTCCAGAGTTCGCAAGCGGCAGCCAGTTCAGGACTCCAACGGCAAGCTTCCCGGATAACGTCGTTACCTTCGCGGGCCAAGGAGCGACCTTCGTTACGAGCTTGGATACAAGCTTCCAGAGCCACACGGTTAGCGGTGGCACCCGGTGCGTTACCCCAGGGGTGGCCGAGGGTTCCACCACCGAACTGTAAGCAGGAATCGTCACCGAAGATTTCCACCAGCGCCGGCATATGCCAAACGTGGATACCACCGGAAGCAACCGGCATTACCCCGGGTAAGGAAGCGTAGTCTTGGGTGAAGAAAATACCACGAGCGCGATCTTCTTCTACATAGTCCTCACGCATCAGGTCAACAAAACCCATCGTGATCCCGCGTTCACCTTCAAGTTTACCAACAACGGTTCCCGAGTGCAGGTGATCACCACCAGAGAGACGTAAGCACTTAGCTAAAACGCGGAAGTGGATACCATGATTTTTCTGACGGTCGATAACCGCGTGCATTGCTCGGTGAATGTGGAGCAGTAACCCTTTGTCGCGGCAGAATTTCGCCAGGGTGGTGTTAGCGGTGAAACCACCGGTGAGGTAGTCGTGCATGATGATGGGGGTTTTGATTTCGGCGGCGAATTCAGCCCGTTGCATCATCTGCTCGCAGGTAGGAGCGGTTACGTTTAAGTAATGTCCTTTAACTTCGTTGGTTTCTGCTTGGGATTTAACGATCGCCTCTTGGACAAAGAGGAAACGATCGCGCCAACGCATGAAGGGTTGAGAGTTAATATTTTCGTCGTCTTTGGTGAAGTCTAAACCACCGCGAAGACATTCATAAACGGCACGACCGTAGTTTTTAGCGGAAAGGCCGAGTTTGGGTTTGATGGTGCAACCGAGTAGGGGGCGACCATATTTGTTTAATTTGTCCCGTTCAACGGTGATACCGTGGGGAGGACCTTGGAAGGTTTTGATTAAAGCGACGGGGAAACGGATATCTTCTAAACGGAGACCGCGTAGAGCTTTGAAACCGAAAACGTTACCAACGATCGAGGTGAGGATGTTGGTGACGGAACCTTCTTCAAATAGATCTAAAGGATAGGCAACGAAACAGAAGAACTGGTTATCTTCGTTGGGTACGGGTTCGATATCATAACAACGACCTTTATAGCGATCGAGGTCGGTTAAGTTATCGGTCCAAACGGTGGTCCAGGTACCTGTGGAAGATTCCGCCGCTACCGCCGCACCTGCTTCTTCAGGAGGAACTCCGGGTTGGGGTGTTACCCGGAAGCAAGCTAGTAGATCGGTATCTTTGGGGGTGTAGTCGGGGGTGTAGTAAGTCAGGCGGTAGTCTTTTACGCCGGCCTGGAAACCTTTGGATTTGGCTTGCACCATTGGGATTATTCCTCCATAAACTGCATGATTAGTCGCACCTGTAAAATCTCGCCGTCAACCGACATAGATTTTTCTTAAGCTCCTTTCCCCTGCTGCTAGGAGCGAAGTTAGGGAGCAATTTTCACTAATGTTTTTTTCAATTGATCATCTTAACACGAACTTTACCCTATTCTGATCATTTTTTTCTCTATCCCTAAAATTTTGATTGTTTTTTTTTCTCGGGGGGATTAGTTTCTTTAATCTCTCGTCATCTAACTTTGACAATCTCTACAAAAACACAAAAAAATCAACAAAAATTTACCTGATTGACACACAGAAACTTCTGCTCATCAGGCTTTGAGCGATTAAAACTACTTCTTAATTGAGGAAGATTATCAATAATTACAACCTCAAAAAATGTCGGCAATCGCTAAAAATGAATTAGATTTTTAAGCAATTATACCCAGTACCTAGAGGACAGTTAGACAGCAATGAACTCTAGATAAATTAGGTCTAATTACTCAGTAATTATTGTGGAAATTTTTGGCTTGTGAACGATTATTTTCCCCTTCAAGAATTAAGGTTATTGTTGCCATTAAAACGATGACGTTCTGGAAATAGCGTGACCAATAACTGATTGATATAGACTTTTCCGACCACCGATGCTTGATTCGGTCGGTTAGTAGTAGATGCTTGTTCTCTGGTTTCCGCAGGACTGTCTTCGGCGACCATTTCCTCGCTATCCCAAGGACTGGCCACGGTTTCGGCGACCATTTCCTCCACGGACGGCACTGGGGACACTTGACTGACTACGGGTTCCGGTTCTGGTAGAGGGGGTCTTTCCGGTTCTGATCGAGTTGCTGACACCTCGATGGTAATTTGACGGGAAGTATCTCCGATCAGGGAGCCGGACGGCACGATCGACATCGCTGCCACAGAAGCATTAAAAATCGTTGTGGTTGAACCGATACAGGCATTTTCACCGATTTCACCCTGACCGACGACGAGAACACCTGTACCTAAAATTGCCCCGGCACCGATAGCAATAACACCCTGATAGGCGGTTAGAATCGTTCCCATACCCAGGCAAGCACCCGCACCGATAATTATTTGGCTATTGGGGGCTGCTCGGAGAATCACCCCCGCAGCCACGATCGCAGTCTCATCAATGGTTACATCACCATTAATATAGAATTCCGAGCGGCTAATAGGTTGAACAGGGGGTAAGGACATAATTGACAGTTACTCAGTGATCAGTGATCAGTGATCAGGGGTTAGGGGGTAGGGGTTAGAGTTTCAGGTATTTTTCCCGATCCACCAACACCCAACACCTATCTCCGTTCACCGATCGCCGAGTCCTGAAATTAAGGGCGTTGAATAATCGATTCGAGAACACGACGTTTTGCTTGGGAGTCAATCCCGATCAGACGAACGTATTCCCCTTGATGGTCGCGCAGACAGGTTTCTAAAGCGGCCACCACATCGGATTCGCGACTGCTATCGATGGGGGTGCAGCTTTGCCAAGAACTGGTTTTAAAACGACGTTTATCCGCGTGTTCACTGCCAATTTTGTGACCTTGGTTCAATAAAGAACGAATTTGAGCGATCGTTTCCGCAGTTAAGGTACTGGTTAAAGTGGCAGTACCGCCGCCAGAGGAACCGGAACCATAGCTTTTGAAACTCGGTTCCGCAACGGTGGCGGTTTTACCGTTGCCATTACTAGCCACCGAACCATCGGGACGCTGGATCACCGTTTCTAAAACCCGTTTTTTGGCTTTAGCATCGATACCGAGTAAGCGGACGTATTCGCCGCTATGTTCGCGTAAACAATCTTCCAAGGCAGTAATCACATCAGATTCGCGATTACTTTCGATCGGAGCGCAACTCTGCCAAGAACTGGTTTTAAACCGGCGTTTATCGGCGTGTTCGGTGCCGATTTTGTAGCCTTGGGCGAGCAGGGAACGAATTTGAGCGATCGTTTCTCCCCTTAAGCTACCACTGCTGCTATAACTGGCTCCGTTACTAGCGGGGCTGCTGTAGCTGCTGGTTTGGCCGCTGCCGTTACTAGCGGGGGTGCCGCCTGGACGGTGAATAATCATTTCGACGACGCGTTTTTTCGCCTGCGGGTCGATCCCGATCAGACGGACGTACTCATCGCTATTTTCAGCCACGATCGCTTCGATATCGCGAATGATGCCCGCTTCGCCCTTGGTTTCGATCGCAGGTCCAGTTAACCAAGAACTGGTTTTAAACCGGCGTTTATCCGCGTGTTCGGTGGCGATTTTCAGCCCTTGGGCCAGTAGGGAACGCACTTGCACCGACAGGTCAGAATTGCCGTTACCGTTGCCATGACCGGCGTGGACGGCGGTGGTGGTGCGGGCCGGTTCTCCCGGGGTGTCTTCGGGGCGCTGGATAATCATTTCCAGTACGCGCCGTTTAGCGGCGGGATCGACTCCGATCAGGCGGACGTATTCGCCCTGTAGGTTTCTCAGGGAGGCTTCTAGGGATTGGGATACCTGTTCTTCGCGGCTGCCGTCGATAAAGCCGGCACTTAACCAAGAACTGGTTTTAAAGCGGCGTTTGTCGGCGTATTCTAGCCCGATTTTGTAGCCTTGGGAGAGGAGGGAGCGAACCTGCGCTCGAATGTTTGTATTTAAACTCATAGGTGTCACCGAATTTCTATATAGCGTCTCATTAGCGATGTTTATAGCGGCTGCCGGTGGCGGAGTCGCTGGGCTTTGGGCTTTGACCGGGACGCTGGGGGCGAGGTCGATATCGACAATGTGACGAGTGAAGGCTCGATCGATTTCTGTGACATCGGGTAAGCGATCGGCCTGCTGTTGGCTGGTAATCACGGAACCGGATGGCACGAATTTACCGGCGGGGATTTCCACGTCTTGAACGAGGGCGTGCATCATGACGATGCAATCGGCCCCGATGCGGGCATTAAAGACGGTGGAGCGAAAACCGATAAAACAGCGATCGCCCACATAGGCTGGCCCGTGAATGAGTGCCATGTGGGTGATGCAGCTGCCCCGGCCGATCCACACCGAATATTCTTGGCCGTCATCTCCCACCACACGGCTTTTTTCTAAACCGTGGATGATTGCCCCGTCCTGAATTTTGCTGTCGTCGCCAATGTGAAAGGGGGTTCCCTCATCGGCCCGGATGGAAGTCCCCGAAGCGATCGCCACTCGCGCCCCGATCTCGATAGCGCCACTGAGGTTAGAGAAGGTGTGGACTTTGGCACTCTCGTCTATGCGCGTTTCCTCTGGGGATTTGGTCCGCTTTTTCGGACTAGCCGCCGTTGTGCGGACGACCATAGTTAGTCTTCCTCCATACTGAATTTGGCTGGCTGGTTGTTAATTAACTGTGTTTGGGTTCTATCGATGTTTAACCGGATTGACGAAATTCGTCTCTCTTGCTGTAGAGGGTGCGATTTTCTACGGTTATAGTGTCAATAATCCCCACCACCATCGCGTCAAGGGGGCGATTGTTCTGCCCGTCTTCGATCCGAGCTGCTCCTCCCCGGGACACTAGCACCCATTCATTAAGCCCCGCTCCGACAATATCACCCGCTACCTCGTATTTAGGCAAAAGTTGCCCTTGGGCGTCGATGAATTGCAAAAGCAGAAGTTTCACTCCCGTCATACTGCGAGGTTTCAGGGTGCTAACGACGGTTCCGCAAACTTTGGCAATTTGCATGGAATTTGTTTACACTAAAAGTTAGTTGCGCTCTAGATTCGTCTTAAAGGTTGCGGGTTGACACTTTCACGAAACTGTTCCACGGCTTCTGTATAACGAATGGGAAGAACGTATTCGAGGTTTTCGTGGGGACGGGCGATGATGTGGGTCGAGAGGACTTGACCACCTTTCACACGATTAGATGCCGCTTCTGTCCCCGCCGATACGGAGGCCTGTACTTCCGAAACGTCCCCCCGGACGATGACGGTGACGCGACCACTACCAATTTTTTCGTAACCTACTAGGGTTACGCGGGCGGCTTTTACCATGGCATCAGCTGCCTCGACGACGGCTGGGAAACCCAAGGTTTCCACCATGCCCACTGCAATTGACATAATATTTTTGTCTCCTAATGGTTGGCTTTCTTCGACTCTATAGATGCTGACCCCGATTAACGGTGTTTAATAGCTGCGGAATTGCTCTACTTCTTCGGTGTAGCGAATGGGCAGCACGTATTCGAGGTTTTCGTGGGGACGGGCGATGATATGGGTAGATAGCACTTGTCCTCCGTTAACCCGGTTGGCGTTTTCCACTCCGGCAGCCACAGAAGCTTGCACTTCTGAAACGTCTCCCCGGACAATGACAGTGACGCGACCACTACCGATCTTTTCGTAACCCACTAGAGTCACCCTGGCGGCCTTGACCATGGCATCGGCCGCTTCCACAACGGCGGGAAATCCTAGGGTTTCAATCATTCCTACTGCAATTGGCATTTTTTTGTTCCTCGCTTGTCAAGCCAAACTAAACTATTAATCTCGTTAGCGTTATCAATTTTGTTTCAGTCAAATTCTTTCCTTGTTACTTTTCCTGCTCTAGCTTTGGTGGCAGTCGGGATCGTGGCAAGGTGGGGGTAAGACCATCCTAAATTTTATCTCGATCGTGACCGTTTTCATCCACTAATTTTATTTTCTAGGGCTGGTTGGTAAAAATTTGACGGGTCAGGCAAAATTATCAACCTAAAAAAAGCATAGGAAACTATGACACCTTTGACAATATAAAACATTATGATTATTTCTCATCTTCCGGTTAACGAAAGTTAATCATTCCTTTACTTCGATCATCAGCCTCAGCAATTCTCGGGGCATTTATAGCTAAAACCTTTGCTATGACTGTATTTCCGCTTTAACTTCTCTATTGGCAGCTTGACGCTATCTGCCGGATTTACTGGCAGATAAAAGCCTATTTTTCGCTTATTTTGGCTTTTTTATAATTTTTTTATACTATATACGGTTGAGGTTGGGGAGTGGGGGAGGGGAATGGGAATTATAAATTATGAATTATAAATTATGAATTGGGAGCGTCCCACTTTTGCCATAAGCAATTGTACTTAGATGCGAAATGCTTAGATGGTAAGCCTTTTCGGGAGTGGGAATTATAAATTATGAATTATGAATTATGAATTAAGTACCTAAGCAAAATTAATTACACATTTCGATAAAGCTTTTGCCTCTTGCCTATTGCCTCTTGCCTATCTTCACTAGGAAATTTATTTTGCACGACTACTTATGAATTGGGAGCATCCCACTTTTGCCATAAGCAATTGTACTTAGATGCGAAATGCTTAGTGGGATGCTCCCTTATCAATTGGGGAGTGAGGGAGCCTTTTTCAGTGATCAGTAAACAGTGAACTGAAAACTCACATCTGATCACTGAATCACTGATTCTAGCGATCAATCTCGCCTTCGTAGGGTTGGACTCCGATCGAGGGATAATTATCGTGGTTAGGGCTGAAAACTTCTAAGACTGCATGGGCTAACTTTTGGAAAAAGTCGGGACTCTCGTGCAGGGACTTGAGTGCTGCTTCTAATTCAGGACGAGAGAAATCGAAGCCTTGGGAGCGAGCTATCTCTAGTAATTGCTGAGGATCTTGGGTTGAGCGCATTTTTTGACCCAATTCTTCATTTTTGGCGGCTAAGGCGAAGAAATCGAACACTTGATTTTTAGACATACAAATACTTTTCCTTTGATAATTAAAGGTGTGGCCTCGGCGGTGTGGAGGTTAAACTGCCTAGTATGGTTCATTTTTATCCTACCAGTCAGGAGATATCCTCAAAGCAAAAGTTTCGTTTTTGTTTGCTTGTATGGCTGAGTATGCTTTAAGGCTAATTCCGAGGAAGTGGAAATTATCAATTATGAATTGGGAAGTGGGGAGTTTTCCCTGTGAACAGTAATTATGCTAAATCCAGTTATTAAAAACTGATTATGTATTTTCCCTTTTGTCTGTCCTGATATGTAGCCTATGCTCAACGGATTTGGTATCAGTAATCAGTGAACTGAAAACCCACATCTGGCTTTGTAAGCTGCTTTTTAGGTAGGATAATTGCCAGATTCTGTCTTTTGCCTCTTGTGTTCAGAAACTGATAGCTGATTCAAAGCTGAGAGCTAGTGGCCAAAATAACTAACTCGGTCTTCTCCCCGGTCAAGATTGAAAGGGATAAGCTAGAGTGTGAGAAGTGAAAACCTTTTAATCTCGTTTCGCCCCTAGAGGATAATAGCTCGATGTTGCGAATTATCACAGAGCCATGGTCAGCCAGAACGGAACTGAGAAGAATTCGGGAACGGTTCGACGATCCGGAAATTCGGGAAAAAGAATCGCTTGTCCGAGAGATTGTCGATCAGGTGCGACTTACTGGCGATCGCTCGTTGGTGGATTACACGGAAAAATTCTACCAACAGTCCCTTAATCTACAACAACTGAAGGTGAGTGGCTCGGAACTCGATGCTGCTTATCAACAGGTGTCGCAGGATTTATTAAATGCGATCGCTGTTGCCTGTGTAAAAATGGAAGCTTTTCATCGTCAGCGTCTTCCCAAAGCTTGGGTACAGTTTCCCGAGGATGGTACGGTTCGGGGGAAACGGTATCAACCGGTTAACAGTGTGGGAATAGTCGTTCCCGATGGTAAACGAGCCTATCTCAGTTTATTGCTCCAACAGGCAATTCCTGCCAAAATAGCGGGGGTTAAACGGATTGTCATGGTATCTTCTGCTGATGAGGATTTACGCATCCATCCGGCGATTTTAGTGGCAGCCCAATCGGTGGGTATTAGTGAGATTTATCGGGTGGCTGGACCACAGGCGATCGCTGCTTTAGCCTACGGGACAAAAACGATCGCTCCTGTGGAGATGATTGCTGGAATAGGTGATTTTTACACTAATTTGGCTAAAAAACTGGTTTCTGACCATGTAAAAATCGATTATCTCTCTATTACTTCTGATTTAGTTATTATTGCCGATAGTCAAGCTAATCCTAGACAGTTGGCCCTAGATCTATTAGCGCAAGCGGAACAGTATTCCCTAGCGGCTGCAATTTTATTGACGACGGATAAGGCTTTGGCTTTAATAGTACAGGAAGAAGTACAAAAACAGTTACAGGTACATCCCCAGAGATTGTTAACGGAAAAAGCGATCGCTAATTATGGTTTAATCGTGGTGGTGGAGTCATTGGAAAAAGCGATCAAATTATCGAATCTTTTTGCTCCTACCCATTTATCCTTAATGATCGATGAGCCTTGGGAAAAGCTATCTTCTGTGAGACAATCGGGAACTATTCTCCTCGGTTCTACTACTCCAAAAGCGGTGGCTGATTATTTGGGTTGTCCCGTGGGAGTGGAAACTTTTCTCGATTCCGCCACTTTGATCGAATATCCTGCCGATTCCCTCGCCTCCATAGCCCATAATTTGCAAATATTAGCGCAAGCGGAGGGCTTTACGGCAACGGATGCGAGTATAGAATACCGGGGTTAGGACAAGAACTAAGTAGTCGTGCAAAATAAATTTCCTAGTGAAGATAGGCAAGAGGCAAAAGCTTTATCGAAATGTGTAATTAATTTTGCTTAGGTACTTAGAAAAACTATAATCTTCTCAAAGCAACGATTGGATCTAATTTAGCGGCACGATGAGCGGGAACAACACCGAAAATCAGACCGATGGCGCTGGAAACTCCTAAAGCGAGAATTATGGCAGGGATTGAGACACTGGTGGTTAAAGCGGCAAAAATTCCCGCCAGATACATTCCTTGAATGCCGACAAAAATCCCGATAATTCCGCCAGTGGTGGCTAAAATCACCGATTCAATGAGAAATTGACCTTTTATATCCCCTTCTTTCGCTCCTAAAGCCTTTCTTAACCCGATTTCTTGGGTTCTTTCTGTGACTGACACGAGCATAATATTCATGACACCGATTCCCCCGACAAACAGGGAAATACTGGCGATCGAGGCTAACATTCTAGTTAAACTATCGTTAGTTTCTGTGGCCATTTCTAAGACTGCGGTTTGGGGGAAAATCTGCACATAATTCTCGTCGCTGACCTGATGACGCATTTGCAGCAGGTTGCTAATCTGAAACTGGGCGGCTTTAATTTGGCTGGAGTTTTTGGCCAAGACAGAAATATGAGTCAGGGGAATGCCATAGATAGAATTGCGCCCTAAAACCTGATTAGACATGGTAGTTAGGGGAATTAAAGCCCGATCGTCCTGATTAGTCTCAAATAAGGAGCCTTTCGCCTGTAAAATTCCAATCACTTGAAAACTAAGATTGCCGATGCGAAGATTTTCGCCGACGGGATTGCGATTACCAAAGAGATTTTTGGCTAATTCCGATCCCAAGACAATCACCCGATTATCCCGTTTCAGGTCAGATTCCATGATAAATCTACCTTTAGATAGTTGACGGTTACGCACATTTAGGTACTGGGAACCCACCCCAATCAGGGGGCTATTACTGGTTCTATTACCGAAGGATAGGATTCTTTTACCGCTTAATTCGGGGGAAATGGCGGCAATTGCGGGAACTTGAGATGCGATCGCTTGAGCGTCTTCGTAGGTGAGAGGCCGGGGATTAGGAATTGTCCGCCGGACATTGCGCGAGGAGGTGGAGACAAATAAAACATTCGGACCGAGGGCTTCAAACTGCTCTAGGGCGACTTTTTGCGCTCCTTCACCCACTCCCACTAGGGCAATCACGGAGGCGTTACCGATAGCAATTCCCAGCATGGTCAGACCACTACGCAGTTTATTGGCCATCAAAGCGGAAAAAGCCATTTTCAGGTTTTCGAGCATTTCCATGGTTAGTTATATTCAGTTATCAGTGATCAGTAAACAGTAATCAGTAAACAGGTATAAATATAAAGATAACTAATTAACTTAAAACTTACATCTGATAACTTACATCTGATAACTGATAACTGATAACTGATAACTGATAACTGATTAGCGTGCAGAGATTTGGATCGTTTCTGGTTTACTTAAATCGCCGGTAATAGTTAAACTGCGCCGATTAGCGTTGAGATGACGGACAATTTTATAGATAGCTTCAACTTGGTCACTAGCGCCGATTTTGGCCGCTAGAGTGGCTAAGTCGAGAGAAGTCCCCGTTTCCCGAACAACTTGCACGATTTTTCTTTGTAAATCCAGAATGGAAGCGGCGGCTTTTTTCCCTGCTTCTACCCCGGGTTGATGGTAGGCGTTAATGTTAACTAAACTAGCATAGAAACTAACGGCTCGTTCGTAGAGGGCGATTAGCGCCCCCACCTGACGGGGAGTAACCTCTGGGATAGTGATAGTGATAGAGTGACGACTATTTTCGTATAAAGCTTGTCGAGTACCTTGCAGTAATCCTGAGAGGAAATCGCCAGCAGTGGAGCCGGTTTCCACTTCCATGGAATCTCCTTGTCGGTCTTTTAACACTTCAATAAAAGTAGCGAAGAAATTGGGGATCCCTTCGCGTAATTGTTGAACGTAGGCGTGTTGGTCCGTGGAACCTTTGTTACCATAGACGGCAATCCCTTGGTAAACCGTCTTACCATCGAGGTCTTTTTCTTTACCGAGGGACTCCATGACCAATTGTTGCAGATAGCGGCTAAAGAGATAAAGACTGTCTTTGTAGGGCAGAATCACCATATCTTTCTCTCCCTTGCCCTTGCCCTCATGATACCAAGCTAGAGCCAGTAGGGCGCTGGGATTTTTTTTCAGGTTATGGACGCGGGTGGCGATGTCCATTTCTTTGGCCCCGGCTAACATTGCATCGATGTCGATACCCTGCAAAGCGGCCGGGAGAAGACCGACGGCAGATAGTTCTGATGTACGACCACCGACCCAATCCTGCATGGGGAAACGAGTTAGCCAATCTTGGGCGTATTTGTCCAGTTGGCTACCAGGCATGGTGACGGCGACCGCGTGTTGGGGAAAGTCTAAATCTAGTTTTTCGTAAGCGTTGCGGACTTCTAACATTCCGTTTCTCGCTTCGGGAGTGCCGCCGGACTTACTGGTGACGATAACGAGGGTGGTAGCTAGGGGTAAATGGGCTAAGGTGCGATCGATGCCTTTGGGGTCGGTATTATCAATAAAAGCAATCTCTAAAGCGGGAAAATCGGGTGCTAGAGCCTCGGCGACGAATTGGGGACCCAAAGCAGACCCCCCGATGCCTACACATAGAACATGGGTGAATTTTGCCCGATTGGGCGGCTTAATTGCTCCGGAGTGAATTTTCTTGACAAATTCTTTGATCTGTGCTAGGGGTTCAGTGATTTCGTCCCGCAATTCCTGGTTAGGAGCGAGTTCAGGAGCGCGCAGCCAGTAGTGGCCGACCATACGCTGTTCGTCGGGATTTGCGATCGCACCCTGTTCTAAGGCTGCCATATCTTGGAAAGCACGCTCGAATTTTGCTTCTAGACCTTTGAGAAAAGCCTCATCGAAGGGAATCCGACTGACATCGAGATAAAGTTCTAGGTTAGGGTGATAGTATAACCAATCTTGGTAACGTTGCCAGAGTTGTAGATTATCCATAAAAAAAAGCGAAATTTTTGTTTAATTACTCGTTTAGGAGAGATAGGATTCTATCCTCTCCAATCATCATACAGGTAGTTTTAGGCTAGAAGATGACGGTTAAGCATATATTATGGGGTTGGCAAAATGTTAACGGTGACGGAACTATCCCCTAATTGTTCGGTTTGCTGGTGTTGGCTGTTGATTTTTTAACCTGTCCTATGGCTATCTACTCATCCCCTCTCAAAATCGGTAACTTAGCAGTGCATAGCCGCGTCTTGCAATCACCTTCCCTTCGACTTGGCTCAGGGCAAGTATCCGGTGTCACCGATTTAGTTTTTCGGCGCTTGGTGAGACGCTTTGCTCCTGATTCCATGCTCTATAGGTCGATGGTGAATGCGACAGAAATCTCCCAGCTGCAAGAGTTACCGCAATTGATGGTTATCGGGGACAAAGAACAACCAATTAGTATGCAATTATTTGATTGCCGTCCCGATTTTATGGCTATGGCGGCGGAAAAAGCGGTTAAAGAAGGAGCGATGACCATTGATATTAATATGGGTTGTCCTGTTAATAAAATTACTAAAAAAGGCGGCGGTCCTTCCCTTTTACGACAGCCAGAAATTGCCGAGCAAATTGTTAGGGAAGTGGTGGGAGCGGTATCGGTGCCGGTAACGGTGAAAACTCGCTTGGGATGGAATGCCCAGGAGATTAATATTATCGATTTTGCCCGTCGTTTGGAAGATGCGGGAGCGCAAATGTTGACCCTGCCCCTTCGACTTGGCTCAGGGCAAGACGCACGCACTAGGGAACAGGGTTATCACGGGCCAGCCGATTGGCAATGGATTAAACGGGTGAAGGAGGTTTTATCGATTCCTGTCATTGCTAATGGTGATATTGTTTCCGGGTCAGCGGCGATTAATTGTTTGGAATTTACCCGGGCCGATGGGGTGATGTGTTCGCGGGGAACCCTCGGTTATCCCTATTTGGTGGGGGAAATCGATTATTACCTCAAAACAGGCAAAAAGTTGCCGAAACCCACCCCTTCGACTTGGCTCAGGGCAAGCTCTATTGACCTGTTAAGCCTAGCTAAAGAGCATTTACAGGGGCTATGGCTATACAAGGGACAACGCGGTATCTGGCAAGCGCGGAAACATTTGGCTTGGTATTGTCAGGATTTTACCGGTGCGGCGGTTTGGCGCGATCGGTTTTCGCGGATCGAATCCCTGGGAGAGGGCTGTGATTTGATTGATGGAGCTATTGCCCAATTAAACCTCGAAAACGAGAATATTTACAGATAACGGTGCTATAAGCTGTAGGTTCTTACGAACCTTTTGCTGGTTCCTCAGCATCATCGACAAGGTACATTTACTACCTAAACCTGCTCACGGGTTTCAGCATTATGGCGCAATTTGCTTGCCTGCTCCTGACTATCGATAATATCAGGTCGGGAGCCAATAACCCCAACGCTGAGAAGGTAAAATACCCCCATATTTGCTACATCAGATCGCACTCCCGTCCGTCGCTGTGCATAGACGTTTTTAGCTTATTATCATTTACTTGAATCAATGAGCATGGTGCGTTCCCCAAAATTGATCGGTGGAGCGGTAGGAGTTACATGAGGGAACGCACCCTACAGCTACAGCTACTACAGGTTAGTTAGAGGAGTAAGGAGGCATGGCTTTGGGCTGCGCAAGATATGGCGCAGGCAGCGGAGTACTTCCGTCAGAAAGTGTTAAGTTTCCACCCGCAGCATCGTACCAGCCTAACATCTTATTTGAAAGAATACTTTTTGCTAATATTTTTTTGTCAGTCGAAAAAGGATGGCCGGGGGTGTACAGGCTTTTCAAGCCGTCAAATAATATTCCAGGCAAGGGATGAATCGCTAGTGGAGAGAGATAGTATTGATATCTCTGGTTAAAGTATGAAAGGAGCTGCTCTTTCTCTTTATGATCGAGTATACAAGCATAGACAATAACCTCATACATTATTGAGCTTGCGGGTGTCTTCATCATCACGTCAGATCCGCATACGATATTGTGAATTGATTCGGTCTTTATGTGCATGGGATCAAATACTCTGTCAATGGATTAAGTGCCATTCATTGATAATGATATATGTGTACATGAATCAGATAGACCAACCCGAAAGTAAAGTAGATTTGGTTTATTCCCAAGTACGAATAAGAAAGGCCTTCTGGTTGATACGCATTTTCCTTTGATCGTAATATCTACAAAAACCGAATTTGCATTGAATCCTACCGAGACTTTGTTCATAGGATCACTGCCAAAATCAAGCAGGTATTGATCTTGAGGTGTAGTTATTGGATCAAAATGCGAAAAGAGTACAGCACCTGAAACTCCTTGTAGATGAAGCAGTGGAGACTCCTGAAGCCTGATTTGATTTTCGATAGATGAAAGAATATCATCAAACGTCAACAAGGTTATTCTTGAATTTCTATTCCTAACAATTTCGTCGTGAACCCAATGTTTATTAAGCGAATCATCTCTTGATGCCACAAGGATGCTATGTACTTGTCTCTGAACGGTGATCCCATACTTTGTCTTCATAAAGTTTCGATTATCCGTCTCCAATTTACAACTCGATCATAAGCGATCACACTCCCGTCCGTCGCTGTGCCTAGACGTTTTTAGCTTATTATCATTTGCTTGAATCAATGATCATGGTGCGTTCCCCAAAATCTATCGGTGGAGCAGTAGGAGTTACATTAGGGAACGCACCCTACAGCTACTAAGTTTCTGATTCGAGAGGATTTTTCACTGATTATTTTATCTAAACCTAATTTTTAATCGTCTCTAAAATAGTCATCACCTGACCATGAGGAAGACTTCTAATCACTTCAAAATGATTGGGAATGCCTTCATTCATGGACAGCGTTGCTCCTTTAAGAACCAGTTTTAGATTGTCGATAATATCATCGGGTAATTTTGAGAGATTGGCAAGGGTTCTTTTTTTGACTTGATCTCCTTCTCGATAGGACTCCCGAAGAAGAACAGCGGGGGGGGAATTACGGTTAAGAACTTTTTCTATATACATGGCTATCATTTTAGCAAATAGAGAGAACTCTTGTTCATTAAAAAATGTTAAAAATTACATGGGTAAATCAAGAAGAATTAACGGGTGCATCCATTGATGGATAAGGGTTTTCGGCTCTTGTAGTAGATATGTGCAGGGGAAGTTCAGGTATAAATCCAACCAATGCCTAAAATGTCGCTGTCTGGTTAATAGGTCCAATTTTGTTTCGTCTGTAGGGTGTAGGTTCCGTCGCGCACATTGACCCGATGGGGGATCAGCTTCAGATCTCGGAAGATATTAGCTTGGTGTTGTAAGGCCGTCAGAGAGCGATCATCGATCGGGATAATGGCACGTTCAGAGGCCCGTTGTTCAAGATTAGTGATGATCGCTGGATCGATCTCGTGGTGAGCTGCCAAGCGTCTCGTCGCCTCTAACTCCTGTTGTTTCGCCCAAGCACCCGCCTCGTTCACTTCTTCTAAAATCACCTTCAGTACATCGGGATAATCCCGCACCAATTCGGGAACTGCATAATAGTAGGTCGGCACTTCTAGAGAGGCGTTTTCCCCAAAGATACTCCCTAGATCGGCCACCGATCTTCCCGGATAGGTGCGCGTCTCGGTGGGGGAATAGGGGACCCACACCACCCAAGCGTCGATCTCACCGCGACGGAAAAGCACCAGCGCTTCCGGTTGGGTTGCATACACCGGTTCGATATCGCTTAATTCTAGATTCACTCTCATCAGGGCGCGGATGAGGACGTAATGGGCGCTCGAACCTCGATCGAAGGCGATTCTTTTGCCTTTTAAATCCGCCAAGGTCTGTATTGGCGAATCTTCAGGCACGAGGATCGCCTGACCTTTCGGAGCGGTATATTTTTCCTTGGCTACCCGGACAAAGACGTGCTCCGCCGCTTGGGAGAAAATACTCGCCGTACCGCCACCACCGCAGAAGTCGATCGTTCCGTTGCTCAAAGCCTCGATCAGAGAGGAAGCAGCCAGAAAACTCGTCCACGTTACCGTCACCCCAAAGGGTTTTAAGCGTCTTTCCAGAAAGGCCTGGGCGCGGAGAACTTCCAGATTGGTCATACCCTCGGGATAGCCGATCTTGAGGGTTCCTAACCGCCGCGCTTGTTTGGCCAGGGGAGTGATAGGGTCGGGGGTTGAGCGCTTGAACCAGCGATCGATCAGGATACAGAAGAGAATGCCAGCGATAAATAATCCCACGGTTTCCAATACCCGGGGGGTCGTATTCTGGGGGAATTTAAAGCTATCGACGAGGTTGAGAATCGGGTTATCCGATCGAGAATTTTGACCGACGGCGATCTCGCGTAGCGAGCGCTTTGCGTTCGTGTCGGAAAATCCAGCCAGGAGAAAGCTCCCCACCAGACTGGTCACAAAAAGCAGCGCAGGAAGAACTCCCCGGCAATTTCGCCAGGGTTTCCAGAGACACTTGATCGAACGGTGGAGCATGGGATTTCTCGCAGAAAACAAGATTTATTGTCGGGCAAGGAGACAAGAGAGAAGGGTTTCCCAACTCGATCCCTTCGACTTGGCTCAGGGCAAGCGGGAGAGGTTCCATTAGTTTTATCTACATACTATAGAAATCCACGACTCCTAGATTGTGTAACGAAGTACATTTATAAATGTATTGAAAATGATATAGTTTTAAAACAAAATTGCGCCCGCCTTTGAGAGATCGAGGTAATATGGATGGATTGGTTGATCGAAATCGTCAAAATCGCGGTGGCCACCGGCATAGCCACCACCTTCGACGACAATATTTATCTAACCGGCTTTTTTAGCGAGGTAAATCGTACCTTTCGCCCGGTTCACGTTGTCGTCGGCGAGCTAGTCGGGTTTACGGCCTTAGTATCGGTTAGCTTGCTGGGTTTTCTCCTCGGCCTAATCATCCCGCCGATTTATATCGGTCTTCTCGGAATCCTACCGATCCTCATCGGTGTGAGAAATTTAGTGACTTTAAATCGCGATAACGAGAGGGAAAGCGCAGATCGCAAGGTGAATTTGCGAAGAAATGCCCAATTTCATGGGTTCGCCTCCCGCAGACTACCCCTCGGTCGAGTCCTCAGAGATCGCCAAACCTATCAAGTTTCCGCGGTCACGATATCCAATGGCGGCAATAATCTCGGTATCTATATTCCCCTATTCGCCAATAGTACCGTGGCGCAGTTAGCCGTCATCATCCCGATCTGCTATCTAATCGTCTGTACTTGGTTATTTCTCTCCTATCATCTAACCCGCCAACCGGGGATCGCAGTTGTCCTCAGCCGTTACGCGAGTAAGCTTTTCCCTTTTGTGCTGATGTGGTTGGGCCTACGGATTATTCTCGATAACGGCTCCTATCGCCTGTTGATTCCCACCGGCTAAATTAGACCCCTGTAAAAATCGACAATCTCTGGCCTGCACGGGGGTCAGAATTGAGCAAGAGAGAATAGATCGCGATAATCGAGAACCCCTTTAGATCAACCTTATCGAGAAAATCCCGATGAATGTATCACTGTTGTCCATCCGATCGCTGTTTCGTCCCCTTCGACTTGGCTCAGGGCAAGCCTTCCATTCGCTATCGCGGCGGGGATTTGTATCCTTCTTGGTATTGGGATTGCTGAGTGCGATCGCGCTCGCTTCCTGTACGTCCGGGGGGATCGCCTCGAAACCAGAGGTGAAATTAAATCTCGTTTCCTTTTCGGTCACGAAAGCCGCTCACGACCAGATTATCCCGAAATTCGTCGAGAAATGGCAAAAAGAGCGGAACCAAAAAGTCATTTTCGAGCGCAGTTACGGCGGCTCCCTGGCCCAGGCCGATGACGTGATCGCCGGGAAACAAGAGGCGGACGTGGTACATCTAGCCCTACCTCTAGACGTGACGCGCATCGCCGACGCGGGGTTAATCCATAATGAGCTATGGATTGCGGGTAACGGGATTATTGGGAGTGCTTCTGCAAGCTAAGAGAAATCGCCTGATTCCAGCCGTTAAACCCCTGATGGAGCGACTAATTGAGCAAGCTGACTTTCGAGTGAGTAACCAGTTGTACGCAACCATCCTGGAATTTGCTGGAGAGTAGCCATGGCTCACAACCAGGAAGTTAAGACAGATTAGCCGCCGAAATCTCAGCGATCGCGGCAAATACGGCAGAGACGTTAAAATTTACTCTAGCCATCTCTTCAGAAAAAAGCCATAATCTAAGATAGCTCAATAAGATTAAAGGTTCACCTATGCCTTGCGCGGTTATCCTCACAGCTATCCCCATTGAATATATAGCAGTTCGCGCCCATCTGAGTGACCTGCGAGAAGAAATGCACCCGCAAGGGACGATTTATGAGCGGGGAAAATTTATTGACAGTGGGAAAGAGTGGAAAGTGGGAATTGTTGATGTGGGTGCGGGAAATGTCGGTGCAGCCTTAGAAGCGGAAAGGGCAATATCCTATTTCAATCCCAGTGTTATCTTGTTTGTGGGGGTAGCAGGTGGCATCAAGGATGTCCAGCTTGGGGATGTGGTAGCGGCTACAAAAGTCTATGGTTATGAGTCAGGTAAAGTTAAGAAAGTTTTTGAACCTAGACCTGATGTAGGACTCTCTACTTATAATCTCATTCAAAGAGCTAAAGCAGAAGCAAGAAAGGAGGATTGGTTAAATAGGCTCGGTTCTTCTCTTTCTGATGTAAAACCTACCGTATTTGTTGCGCCTATTGCTGCGGGAGAAAAGGTTGTCGCTTCTAAAGAGTCTGATGTGTTTCAATTTCTTCGCTCCAATTATGGGGATGCGTTAGCAGTGGAGATGGAAGGGCGAGGTTTACTGCAAGCGTCTCATGCGAATCAGCAGGTATCAGCATTAATTATTCGAGGAATTTCTGATTTAATTGAGAAGAAAAGTGAGGCGGATGCGTCTGGTTCTCAGGAAATAGCGGCGCGTCATGCGAGTGCTTTTGCTTTTGAAATATTGGCAAAGTTCGGGGGTGATGAAGCAAAACAACAAAAAAATCTGGAAAAACCCAACAGTTCAACTTCTAGTCAACCTCAAACCAAACTTCTATCAAAAGCAGAATCAATGTCAGACAACTCAAATTATCAATACGACATATTCATCTCCTACAGCTCGAAGGATCGTCCTTGGGTTAAGGAATTGCTCAGAAAATTGGAAGAGCAAAAGATTAAGGCTTGCATTGACTACCGAGATTTTATTATAGGAATGCCAAGCATCAAAAATATTGAACAGGCAGTGATAAACAGCCATAAGACTTTACTGATTTTGACACCTAATTATCTGGAGAGTGGATGGACTGAGTTTGAAAATATTCTGCTGCAAACACTCGATCCAGCGAATCAAAAATTGCGATTGCTTCCTCTTTTAAAGGAAAAATGTGAACTGCCGCTACGACTGAGGGCTTTAACCTATCTCAATTTTGTTAATCCCGAAGATGAAGCATTTGAATGGCAAAAGTTGGTGAATGCCTTGGGAAAGCAACAAATTCCCTCAATATCTCCTAACTTTTTCGCCTATGATGATACTTGGGTTGGTCGAGATCAATTAATCCAAGATTTAAAATCTCGCATTCGAGAATCTTGTCGCTTGCTGGTTTTAGTGGGAATGACAGGAATTGGAAAAACAGCTTTAGGGGAACGCTTGGCTGTTGAATTATCTGACTGGTTTGGAGGAGATTGGAGTCAATATTATCAGGAAAATTTTGATAATGAGGAACAGACTTCTGATTTTGCTAGTGTAGCGGCTCGATGGTTAGAAAAGTGGGGACAACTGATCACCCCAGATGATCGCAAAGATACCCAAAGATTACTTAATCGGTTGCTGAAACACCTGCAAGAAAATCGTTATTTAGTCCAAATTGATTCTTTAGAAAACATTTTGCAGGGAAATGAAGAGGAAGGTTGGAGTGATTTTAAAGATGATTGGTGGGTGAAATTTTTCAATGGTTTTCTGAAGTCGGATTCCTGTTTAAGTTCTATCATTCTTACTTCTCAGGATTCACCGAGACAAGTTGAAGAGATAGGAAGTCGCTCTCAAAATTTCTGGTATCGTCAAGAATTAAGCGGATTAGATGAGTCTGAAAGATTAGCTTTGTTTAAGAAAATTGGTTTAGAGATTGATGTTAATTCAGCAGGAAGAACTTATTTAGAGCGAATTGGTGGTGCTTATGAAGGTCATCCTTTGGCGTTGCGAGTGATTGCAGGAGAAATTAAAAATAAGCCTTTTAATGGCAACATTATCGCTTACTGGAATCAGTACGGGAGTGAGGTAGAGGAAGTAGAAAAAGCGATCGCAGAAGCACAAGTGGGTAAGACAACTGGCCAGGATTTGTTTAAATTAGATCGCTTTACAAAGACCCTAAGACGGAATGTGCGATCTCGTTTGAATAACACCTTTGCTCGACTTCAAAAAGATGTCAAGTATGCTTATATTTTACTCTGTGAAGCTTCAGTTTATCGCTGTCCTGTACCAGAGGATTTTTGGTTGAGTCATTTGGAGGAAGATTGGGATCGAGATGAGGGGGAACAGAAAGCAGCGTTGGATGCTTTAAGAGATCGGTATTTAGTGGAGGAATTAGTTCAAGAAAATCAATGTGTATTAAGACAGCACAATTTAATTAGAAGTGTATCGCTAGAACATTTAAAACAATTGGGTGAATAAGATGAGTAATCAAGCTGAATTAGAGGCCAAAACGCAACAAGTGTCAGACGAAGCGAGTCTTATCCCTTCTGGTGAGACAATTTTAGAACAGATTGGGATTAATTCAGCCACTGTTAAAGCTATGAAAGGAGGAACGAAACGTTCTTATTATCGAGCAGTGATTAATTGGCTAACAAAATATAAAGCTAATTCAGATGCCTCTAATTTGGAAAAGGTGAAAGGTTTATTAGAGGCGTTTTATCATTTATGTGAGGTTGAGGATTGGAAGAAAGCAAACGCTATTTTGACAACTTCATTAAATACACCTCTCAAGGAGAAAGTACACACACAATTAGGAATTTGGGGTTACTACAAAGAACAAATTCGCTTTTCAAATCTTATTTTAGGAAAAGTTGATATTAAGACAGATGCTATTTACTTAAGCTGTCTAGGGCATACCTATCGTAATCTTGGAGAATATCAATTAGCTATAGATTTTAATCAGCAAGCTTGGGCTATCGCTAAAAAAGTTGATGATCGACAAGGTGAAAGCAGAATATTATGTTCTCTAGGACTTGTTTATCAAAGAATAGCAGAATATCAGATAGCCATCAATCACTTTCAAGAAGCTTTTAGTATTGCCCAAAAAATACATGATTTAGAAGCCCAAGTTAGCATTTTGATAGGACTAGGAAACACGCATATAAACTTAGGACAATATCAACTCGCAATTGATTTTTATCAGCAGGCTTTAATCATTTCACGAGAGATTCATAATGTTTGGAGAGAAAGCCTTATTCTAGGAAATTTAGGGAGAGTGTACAATGAAATTGGCGAATTTAATCAAGCTATTAGTTTTTTGAAAGAATCCCTGACTATTGTTGAGAAAATTGGTGATCGTCGCAGTCAAGCTAATGCCTTGGGAAATTTAGGATATTCTTATACTAGACTAGGACAACTCGATCAAGCAATATACTATTTTCAACTAAACCTAGCTATCGCTCGTGAAATAGGTGATCTGCCGACTGAAAGCATTACGCTAGGAAATTTAGGAAATATTAGTTTCATTAAAAAAGATTATCAGTCAGCGATTGGTTTCCTTCAGCAACATCTAATGCTTGCACAGAAAATTGGGGATCGTTTTGGAGAAAGTGTAAGTTTGAATAATCTTGGAAAAACTTTCATTCACATTGATAAATATGAGGAAGCTTTAGTATCTTTAAAAGACTCTTTAAAAATTGCTTCTGAAATTGGTGATAGCACAGGAACAGTTTATAACTTTGTATATTTAGCCGAACTATACTACAAAACTAACCAATCTCAACTTGCACGAGAGCATTGCGAAAAAGCGTTACAGATAGCCACCGAATTAGGGATTCCCTTGGTTAAGGAGTGTCAAGAGTTGCTACAACAAATAGAAACTAATGATAGAAACTAAATTGAAGGTAAAAGGCAAATTAACATGAGTAAACTGATCTCTGGTGAGTCGATGTTAGCAGAACTTGGTATTAGTTCAGCTACCGTTAAAGCGATGAAACGAGGAAAAAAACGGTCTTCCTATCGTGCCATTATTAACTGGCTAACGAAATATGAGCCTAATCCGAATACGTCCAATTTAGAAAAAGTAAAAGGTTTATTAGAGGCATTTTATCATTTGTGTCAGGTGGAAGATTGGGAAAGGGTTAGTAAATTGTTCATGAAGCCATTAAAGTCATCTTTAGAATCACAATTACATTGGTTGTTATCTGGGTAATGATTCGATAGTAGTGCCGTGGCCCTCTTGCTTACATGGTATGAATTGTGTAAAATATTTATTAATAAAAATAATTGGCTAGAATCAGTCTTTAAACCTCTAGCTTGATCATGACTTTTCTGATAAATATCTTTTTCAGGCTCCTGTCTGGCTTACTCAAATATCAGTCTAGCACCGAACAAAATACCCCCCCTAGTTCACCTCTATTCCCCTGTCCTAATTGTGGTTCTCATTATATGATCAAGAATGGTTCTATTCATAATGGAAAACCCAAACGTCAAGGTAAAGAATGTGGTCACTGAGCCTGTCGAAGTGTGGTCAACCGTTTGTGATCAATCCCACTAATAAAACCGTCTCTGACGAAACCAAACAATTAATTGATCAACTCTTGCTCGAACGAATTTCCTGACGAGGAATTGCTAGAGTAACAGGGGTAAGTTGGTCATGGTTACAAAACTATGTCAACAATAAACTGGCGGCTGTCCCCCGTCAAATAAAGGTTTCGGACAAACCAAAAGGTAAATTGGTTATAGAATGTGATGAGATGTGGTCTTTTGTTTTTTCTAAGACGATAAAGGTCTATATTTGGCTTGCAATTGATAGAAATACAAGGGAAATTATTGGTTGCTATTTAGGGCTTGCTGAATAATGGTAAAACCCTTTTAAAATAAGGCTTTTGACCTGTTAAAGTCCGATGTTAGTGCAAGAAAATAGGATTGGGACTTTCAAAAACCTTGCATTATCCTTCTTGTAGTACATAAACTGGTACAAAAAATAAGGGCAACAAAGCCCGAAACTCCTGACTCCTGACTCCTGACTCCTACCCCCAGGAAAAACTTTTTCAGCAGACCCTATTTAGGAGATAGGAGTCGTCAATCAGCCAAAAAACTTTGGGGCAAGTTTACCAGGTGTTTACCGACAATCTGATCGCGACCGAACCACAATCGCCTACGGGTTGACCAGTGTGCCGACCATCGCCACTATTCTAACCAGTCAGGGAAGCACCTTCGTTCCCTGTGTGCTGATCGGTCTGGGTATTTTTATCGTCAAAGAAAGTATTCCCCTCGCGTTTTTGGCCTTAGGAATTAGCTATCTCTGGGCGATCATCGGTCGCAGTCAGGGACTGGCAAGAAAATAAAGTACCATTTATTTACTAGGCAGAATTATCACATTAAATCTGGTTATTAAAAACTGATTATTTATTTCTCCTTTTGCCTCTTGCCTGTCCTTATAAGTAGCCTATACTCAACGGATTTAGTATCACATCCCAAGGGGTGATTCTGAGTGGGGGGTAGGGTTAGGAGATTTTAACTCAGCGAGAACAACGATTTGATGAGTTGCATTCCAGACGTTTTTGACGCTCTGCTAAGATTGTAGTTAAATTCGGTCTTCCGGTTAAGGTTAATCGCCAAGAAGCCCAAATTTCATAGATAATATCCACTAGAAACCCGATAACCGGCCATTTAGTAGCGGCATAAATCCAACCAATGCCCAAAATATCATAGACTTGGCGAAACACTTCCACATTTTGGAGAATAGTACCATCGGCTAGTACTGCGTGGATTCGTCCCATGGCTGCCGCGAAGGAAATACCGCCATTTTCCTCCGGATTATAGTTTTCATCGGCAATATCGACAAAAGCAACTAATCCTCTCCCAGCATCCTGTTTTTGCAGAAAATTAACCTCCCGCAAGCAGAGGGGACATTCTCCATCGTAGAGGAGTTTAATTTTCCAAGAGGGCGATCGAGTAGAATTTTCTAAGGTATCAGCAGATGGAGTCGGTAAAGATGGCATAATCTTCTAGGGATTCTCTTTTCAGTGAACAGTGAACAGTAAACAGTAATCAGTGAACTGAAAACTCAAATCCGATCACTGATGACTGACTCCTGATGATTATTTTATGGCAATTCATCAGATTGGATGGTATCACTCTCTATTGGTTCTCGATCGTTGCGTTTTGAGAAACCCCAAGCAAAGAGGATAGCAATTAAACTAATCATAATCCATTCCGGCGGCACAAAATCGGGACTAATCACCCGCAACAACAATCTTAAACCCACCAAACCGACGGTGACAAAACCGGCATCTTCTAGGTGGGTGTATTCCTCTAACCAGCGAATAAATAAACCCGCCATAAAGCGCAGGGTAACTACTCCGATCGTACCACCAAGCAGGATCAACCAAGTATCATCGGCCACGGCGATGGAGGTGGTAACACTATCGAGGGAAAAAGCTAAATCAGTAACGGCAATTAGGGGGATAGCTTGCCAGAGAGATTGAAACTTGAGACTATGATGGGTGTGGTCCTTGTCTTCCGGGGAGGCAAAGTAATTAAAGACTAACCAGAGCAAATATACTGCTCCCAAAAGTTCAAACTGCCAGTATTTAACCACCCAGGTGGCGGTAAGAATCAAGACCATACGGAGAATATAGGCGAAAACTAAGCCAATATTCAAGGCCTGACGTTGACGCTGATGATCTCCTAATCCCTGTGCTATGGAAGCGAGAGCAATGGCGTTATCTGCTGATAATACCGCTTCTAGGGCAACGAGAACCAACAGAATTAACGGGGTTTTTAGACTAAGGGTTAGAGATGAATCAAGGAGCGAGTCTAACATTGAGGCCGCAGGTAAAAATAAATGTAATCATGGCAATACTTCAGCTTAACGCTTTTACAACTTTCTTTTCTAGGGGAGATAACCGTCATCGGGGTGGGGAGATATGAAGTCTTGTAACGAAATGATGCAGAGGACCCCGATGATGTCGGAAAGTATTGGATGAATATCTTTATGAGGAGATAATCAGCAATGCTTTCTGATACTCAAGTTCTAGTCGCTCTGGTAATTGCTTTAATCCCCGGGATTTTGGCTTTTCGTCTAGCGACGGAACTTTATAAGTAAAGTCGCTTTCAATAAACCCCAATCCCGTCTAACCTAGCTATAGGATAGACCGATTGGGGTTTTTTGTATCTTAAACTAGGGGATAGGGATTTAGGGTGATAGGGATTTAGGGTGATAGGGAAATTTCAGCTAAATTCCCCACTACCCCATCTCCCCACTACCCCATCTCCCCACTACCCCAATTCCCCATTACCCCCAATCTATGACCGCACGAACACGAAACCAAACCGACAAAAAAACACAAAAAAAGCCAAAAAGCGGCAATAAATCCCAAAACTGGCAAGTTATCGAGATTTGGATGCGAATTATTGCCTATAGCGCCATTTCCATCACGGCGGTTTTTGCGATCGCTCGTTTGCTCCCCTACCAACAGATGCAACAGGCAAAATTAGAAGAAGTGCGTTTGGCAGCCCAAGAAAAGGAGGAACGCGTCAATCAATTGCGCGGTCAATTTACTCGCAGCTTCGATCCTAGTCAAGCGCGGCAAGTCATGGGGGAACAAAGTCCCCGACGGGATCCCAATCAAAGACGCATTTTTTGGGTTTCCCAGTAGATTAGCTGCTTGTGCATCTCAATTACTTGTTAAGACTCTAGAGGAGAGGAGATATCCACAGAGTCTGGATAAAACTAATGACCACAGCGACACAATTCTTAAGCATTTCTGCATTGACAAAAGAGGATTATTATGCCTGTGATTGGGTAAAATTTCTATGCACTAAATCCAGCTCTCTTGGATTTGGTGGGTAAAATGTATTCTAAGATACATTCCTCCTAGCGAGGGGGTGGAACGAACCACAAAGACACAAAGGACACAAAGATTGCTCGATCATATTGTAAGTTAAACTTATCACACAGAACTTAGAAGAGTCTAAATCCCGTGGGGTCAGTCGATTTTAAATGACTTGAGGGAATCAGATAGAAATTTACAAGGGGATAAAAATTAAAATCTTTCTGATTTCAAGCTACCAACGACCGGCGCTAGTCACTGAAAACTCACATCTGATAACTCACATCTGATAACTGATAACTGATAACTGATAACTGATAACTGATAACTGAAATGACTCGATCCTATTTTGCTACTACCGCTAGGGGACTAGAAGAAATTGCCGCTAGGGAATTAGAATTCCTAGGGGCTAAAGAAGTGAAACCAGTATTCACCGGAGTCCATTTTCAGGGGGATATCTCCCTACTCTATCGAGTCAATCTTTGGTCAAGAATTATTTTTCGGGTTTTGGTTCCCATTGCCGAAATTCCCTGTGGGGATGGGAAGGAACTGTATGATGGCATTCAAGCCATTGATTGGCGCGATTATCTCAGCAGTGAGGAAACTTTAGCGGTACAATGTACGGGAACGAACGATCGCCTCAATCACACCCATTACACCGCTTTAAGCATCAAAAACGCTATTATCGACCAACAGCGTCAACAGGGCAATCCCCGTTCTTTTGTGGATACAGAAAACCCCGACCTGCAAATTAACGCTCATATCGAGAAAAATCGCTGTGTGCTTAGTTTAGATAGTTCCGGCCACAGTTTGCATCGTCGCGGGTATCATCGGGCCATGGGAGTCGCACCTCTGAAAGAAAGTCTCGCCGCTGCTTTGGTAGAATTATCGGCATGGCAGGATGATATGGCGCTTTTAGACCCTTTTTGTGGTTCGGGAACCATTGTCATCGAAGCGACGTTAAAAGCTTTAAATATTGCCCCCGGTTTATCTCGTTCCCAGTTCGGATTTCAGAAATGGCCAGACTATCAACCGGATTTATGGCAATCTTTGGTTAAGGAAGCTAAAGAAAAACAAAAATATCAGCTAAATGCGCCAATTTATGCTAGTGATGCCGATTATGAGGTTTTGCATCAGGCCGAGGATAACGCCTATTTTTGTCAAGTGCAGGACTATATTAATTTTAGCTTGCAAAGCATCACCGACTTAGAACCGACGAGCGATCGAGGGATTATTCTCTGTAATCCCCCTTACGGCAAAAGATTGGGCAATACCGAAGAATTAGGGGCCTTATATAAATCCTTCGGTGATGTCTTAAAACAGAGGTTTAAGGGTTGGACAGCCTATATTTTATCGGGAAACAAAGAACTGACTAAACAAATCGGCCTGCGTTCTTCCCGTCGCACTCCCTTGTATAATGGTTCTCTGCCCTGTACCCTCTTAAAATATGAGTTGTATTAACTACATCAAAACCTTGAGACTGTCAAGAGCTAAATGAACATTTTGACGAACTGAGGCAGCAGAAGTGTGTAAATCCAGACGTTCAGCATCGGTTAAACGCACTTCCAGAATACTTTCCACACCCCGGCATCCTAAGCGACAGGGAACCCCCAGATAAACATCCTGTAAACCGTATTCACCCTTAAGATAGGCTGCCGCCGGCAGTAAACGGGATTGATTTCTCAATATCGTCTCGACCATGATACAGGCAGAGGAAGCGGGGGCGTAATAAGCACCGCCAGTTTGCAGTAATTTGACGATTTCAGCCCCACCGTTGCGAGTTCTCTCCACTAGACGATTAATCGTCATCTCGTCCATTAATTCGGTAATTGGCACACCACTGACGGTACAGTAACGGGGTAGGGGTAACATTAAATCACCGTGACCACCCAAAACCATAGCATGAACGTCGGCGGTACTAACCCCCAATTCCATGGCGATAAAGGTTTGTAAACGGGAAGAATCGAGGACTCCGGCCATTCCCATCACTCTTTGGGGGGGTAAACCGGTTGCTTGCCAGACTAGATAGGTCATCACATCCAGGGGATTGGTGATGACGATAAAAATGGCCTCTGGAGAATACTGGAGGCATTTAGTGGCGGCCTCGACGACAATTTTAGCATTGACATTCATGAGATCATCGCGACTCATGCCCGGTTTTCTGGCTAATCCAGCCGTAATCACGACAATATCCGAGCCTGCCGTGTCTTCGTAGTTATTAGTGCCGATAATCTCGCTGTCGTGCAGTTCTATGCCCTGAGCTTCCATCAAATCTAGGGCAATACCCTGGGGCAAACCATGGACGATATCGAGGAGAACCACATCAGCGAGGTTTTTTTCGGCGATGCGTTGGGCCAGGGTGCGTCCGACGTTGCCGGCACCAATAACCGAGACTCGGGGCGATTGACAGGGGATGAGTGTATCGTAGAAGTCAACCATGATTTATGGATGAGGCAATCCCTCATCAGGCGGGTTCCAGTTGTTCGAGCTTTAGCCACACACTGGGGGTGGGAACACAGAATTTAATCAAAGCATAATCATCTTTTATATCCAAGACTTCTGCTGTCGAGTCGAACATATAACTGGGTAAACGGCGATCGCTGGCTAGGGCTTCGAGGCTATTTTCTAGGTTTCCCGTCACCACGCGGACTAAAGCTCCTTTCTTAATTGTAGCTGCCATGTTTTTCTCGTTAAATTTGTTGGGGGGTTTCTCCCATAAATTGTTACATATTGGGGCGGGACTCTGACAAGAGGGTGTGGGGTGTGGGGTGTGGGAATTATAAATTATGAATTATAAATTATGAATTATGAAGTGGGGAGGTGGGGAAGTGGGGAAATTGAACTAAAACCCTAAAACCCCAAAACCCCAAAACCTGCCTCCTACCTTTTGCCTTAATTAAAACTCAACCCTTTGACCATAACTTAATAGACTTTGTAAGGTTGTGAGGCGGTTTTCCCAGACTTGTATTTGATAGACAGATAAATCTTTTTGTCTGGACATCACAGATTTAAATTGATAGCTAAATCGCTTTAAAGCATTTTGAGTTAAAGTCAAATTGCCAAGGTTGGGACTATTAGCTAATCGTTCTAATAGATTAGCCATTTCGTCCACTTCTTGCCCCCAAGTTTTTAAGGTTCGCTCCTCCATTGCTAATAAATTATTCGTTATTAAAAAACTCCACTCTTGACGCAAGGAATTAAACCGCGCTGCTGCCGTTTTGAAGGGTTGACGGTGGGGTAAAGGTTCGGCTTTTTTCGTAATTATCGATCCCTGAATGCGATTAAGAATTGTTTGCAGGTTGGGATTGAGATTTTCTGTGGCAAAAAGAGCGAATCCCGAAGTGGGAAGATTACGAATAAATTGTAGTTGATCGATAGTTACTTGATCGGGTACTTTTAACAGACGGATACCGGGTATAATCAGAGCATTTCCTGCAATTTGGCGATCAAATAAAGACTGGGTTTTATCTTCTAAAGTCCCGGTGTCAAGAGCATAAGTCATTAAAAAGATCATATCTATCCATTGATTTTGTCCCCATTCTTCCCAGTTTTGTTGAATACGATATAACCGTTCTTTTTGTTCTAAAGGAAACACCGCTGCCGACATTTTTAATTGGGGGCGAATCTGTTTTAAACGAGTAGAAACCTGCGAAACAAAAGTATCAACCTGACGGATTTTAAAGCTAGTCCATTGTTCCCATAAAGCACCCCGGGGATTTAAAGTAATGGGATCAACTCCTGTCATTTGTTTAAATAACCACCGGCTGGATTTACCATAACCATAGGTTTGATTAGAACTTTGACTCTGGAAAGGATAGCGAATATAATCTAACTGCAAGCCATCCACATCATAATTCTTGACAATCTCCTCGTAAAGAGATAAAAGATAGTTCTGTAAACTGGGATTAGCAGGATCAAAAAAAGCTTTTTTTGTGCCTTGACTGTAATCAAAAGAACCACCACTTTTATTAGTTGCACCCCAATCGGGATTACGGGATAAAACTGGTCCGAGATAATCCAATGGTTGTTCTAATACTTTATTATGAGCTTGATTAGCCGCCGCAAAAACCCACACCCAAGCGTGGATTTCCATATTGCGTTCATGGGCTAATTTAACGGCAACTTTTAGGGGATCCCAACCTCTGGTTAAAGGGTTTTGTTCGGGGGCAACTTGACTGGGATAAATAGTATAACTAGCATTAACTGTCTCGAAAAAGACCACATTAATACCCGCTGCCGCCATGCGATCAAATACTTTAGCTAAATCCTCCTCGTTTTTAGCTTGTACGATCGTGCCTCGATCTAACCACATTGCCCGTATTTCTGGTTGGGCAAATTGTCGATTAGTAGGATAATTATCCCAAAGATTTCGCCGCGCTTGTAACCAAAATTCCCGCGCTTGGGTATAGGAACCCTGGGCGATTAAATTCTGAAAATTATTTAAGGTTCCTTGGGCATTTTCTAGGGCTAAACGGAATCGTCTAGCTGTATCTGAGGTGGGGGAATTTTTTGCCCGATTATGAAATGCTTGTACTAAGGATTTATCAGTATTGGATATATTATTATTACTGGCTTCTAAAGCTAAGAGAGTCGCCCCATAACGCCCGATTAATCCCTGCAATTCCACCGTCATCTGGCTGATTTGTTGAGAAGTTAGGCTCGCTCTGGGGGGAATTGCCTCGGTATTCGGACTTAATCTCGCTGTTTCACTGGGGGGATTTTCTGCAATCTGGGGTAAAGGGCGACGGGGTGCGGTCGCAACGCGCTCGCTACGCGAGATCGCCGTTGGTGTATTATTAATATTATTAACTATTGTTGAGCTTCCTTGACAATAGGGCGCAATTGTGCTAGGAGAAGAACCGCGATTAATGCCGTAGCGTTGCAGGGCGGTTTCTAGCCAAGCGCTATCAAGGGCGAGATTTGCGACACCATCGCTGCCCCAGCGCCAACCGAAAAAGATCGAGTTATTATTGAGGACAACAGCGGGGGGATTATTGCGCGTCCCCCAGACGGCTGCGGTTTGGCTATTAATTCCCGTGGGGATAACCACACCACCGAGGAGACTGCTGGCTAAAGGTTTTTGGTTTTTCAGTTCACCTAAATTAGTCGGCCGCAGGGTGTAAGCTTGGGAGTGGGGATAGGCCCAGTAAGCCCCAAATAGCGATCGCAGTTGATTACGCACAGCAGGTTCCGAAAGATTCCCCGCCGGACCGGTGACAATAATTTTACCACCGCGATTCAGCCAACGACTCAAGACACCGGCTTGTAAACCGGAAATAGTCTCGACGTTGGGGATGATTAGAACCTTAATTTTATTTAAATCCGTGTCGCTTTGCCACTGGTTACTCTGGAGAATACAGTAATTAACCCCGACATTTTGTAAACGTTCGGTGATGGCTGTCCATTGATTGGCATTTTCTTGACTTTTTAACACTGCCACTGGTGTCGCTAAAACTGGGATCGGTAGCAAGACACCCAAACAGGACGAAAGACAGGCAATTAGGGGCTTGTTAAAAAGATGATCAAGGCGGAAGGACGATCCCAGCACGTTTTTTTCTCTTAATTTTTTGGTTAACTTCTCCTGATCTTACCCAACTTAGCCAAAAAATAGTATCTTGGGGAACAAAAATTGCGCCTTAGTCGTCAGCAACATGGTTTTAGGGTGTTGGGGTTTTAGTTGAAATTCCCCATTCCCCCATTCATAATTCATAATTCATAACTTAGCCAAAAAAGAGTATCTTTGGCAACAAAAGTCGTCTGCAACACGGTTTTAGGGTGTTGGGGTTTTAGGGTTTTAGGGTTTTAGTTGAAATTCCCCACTTCCCCATTCCCCCATTCATAATTCATAATTCATAATTCATAATTCCCTACAACTGTAAGGACAATTGCCGAAAGTGATCGCCGCGATGTTCAAAACTTTGGTATTGGTCAAAACTGGCGCAAGCGGGGGATAATAACACCACTTTAGCCTCTTTTGCTAGTCCTAGTTCAGCCGCGCGTTGAACTGCCCTGTCCATCGTTTCTACACATTCATAGTCTTGATAACCTGCTGACTGTAAACGACGGGCAAAATCGGCGGCAGCGTCACCAATCAGCAGCACAGTGGCGACTTTTGCCTTAATTTCAGCGATCCAGGCCCGATCATCCCCTGCTTTCGCTTCTCCCCCCGCAATTAAAATCGCTGGACTAGGGACTGATTGTAAACCCACGGCGGCAGCATCGTAGTTAGTTGCTTTACTATCATTAATAAAGTCTAGTCCTTTATAGGTACAAATATACTCTAGGCGATGGGCAACCCCGGGGAAAGTGGCGATCGCTTCGGTAATGGCTTTTTTATCGATTCCTGCCAATCTAGCGGCGGCCACAGCCATAAGCAAATTCTGCTGATTGTGACTACCGACCATTTTCAGGAGATTAACCGGAGCAATTAATTCCCCAAAAGCCACGATCCAGTTATCTTGCAGATAAACACCACGACTAGGATCGCCTAAGAGTGCCTCTTTACCCTGCACAGAAGTCCAGTAAGCTTGTTGCCATTGACTAGCACCGATTTGACGCAGATAGGGATCATCACCGTTGAGGATTTGGCGATCGCTTCTTTGCAGTAAAGAGGCTTTAATCTGATAATAATTTTCCAGGGTTTGATGACGACTGAGGTGATCGGGGGTAAAAGTTGTCCAGATGCCGATTTTCGGCGATAAATCCCCACTGGACTCGATCTGATAACTACTAATCTCCGCAATAATCCAATCGTATTTATCGGCTTTTAAAGCCAATTCACAGGCAGCATAGCCGATATTACCGCAGGAAGGGGCATTTAACCCCGCTTTTTGAAAAATAGCGGCACAGAGGGCGGTGGTGGTGGTTTTGCCGTTAGTTCCCGTAATCCCCAACCAGGGGGAAGATTGCAGATAACGCCAAGCTAATTCTAATTCTCCGATCGTATCGATGCCTTTTTCTCTGGCAGTAATTAAAATCGGGGCATCCCAAGGCACGCCGGGGCTTACCACGATAAGATTAGGCAAGTAATCTGCCTCCAGACTGAGATTTTGACCAAGATTGACAATAATTCCTTCCCTTTCCAGATTGGTTTGCAGTGCTTGTAAACTGGGAGAATCGGAGCGATCGCTTAATGTCACCTGCCAACCATCCCGTTTTAAGCATCTTGCCGCTGCTATTCCCGATCTTCCCAATCCAATAATCGCCGCTTTCGCCATCTTGTTGCCACTCTACTCAAGAGTCAATTTTTAGCAATCTCTATCCTACTGTGGATTGTGACCTTATTTCTGCCCCTAGATCGGCGATACTCTTAGTCTATTCTGTCTGATCCTTGCAGTAAGTAGTCGTGCAAAATTAATTTCCTAGTAAAGATAGGCAAAAGGCAAGAGGCAAAAGGCAAGAGGGGGTTAGATATGTGTAATTAATTTTGCTTAGGTACTTATAATAAAATGGAATGCTTATAATTTAGTCCTTGAACTAACAAAAATTAGTATGAATATTCAACTAAAACCCAATCAAGAAAAATTTATCGAAGAACAGTTAAAAAGTGGCAGATTTAATAATGTAGAGCAGCTCATAGATACCGCTTTACACTTGCTGTCCCACATCAATGAAGATTATTTACAATGGCGAGAAGAAACTGGTCATCAAATTGATATTGCTGTAGCTGAATTAGACAATGGGGAAGGATTAGAGGTCGAAACAGTTATCAACAATATTTTAGAAAAATTTCAGAAAGGGCGTAAATCCTAATCATGAATCGTTATATTATTGCCCCATCAGCCAGTCAAGATTTAAACAAGATTGCTGATTATTTTTTAGCGGTAAACGTGGAAGCTGGGGAAAAAATATTGATAAAATTTTCCCAAAAGTGTCAACAATTAGCACAATTTCCCAATTTAGGACGTAGTTACAGTCATATTAGACCGTCCTTGAGAGATTTACCTTTAGATGGATATATTATTTTCTATCGAGTTACTGATGACACGGTAGAGATTTTAAGAATAGTTAGCGGTCGTCAAGACTTAGAAGCTTTATTCTCCGAGATAAAATAAATCCCTAGCAAAAATCCAGCAGAATTGAGCAGACTCCAAGACCTTTCAATTGGCCTGATTGCCTTTCCTAGCTGACGGCTGACGGCTGACGGCCGACGGCTGAATTATAAAACTATTTCCCCTAGGAAAACAAAATTCTCTGACTTGCGTCTAGATCGATAAAATAAATGCAAGTACGATCTCCATAACAAGGCTCCTTATTTATGAATCTAAAATCATCCCTAAAATTTACCCTACTGTTTTCACTTCTGGGGGGTTGTCTCCTGACTACACCGAGTCAAGCAACTCTCTTTGAACAACGAGAAGTTAATCAAGAAGATTTTATCGCTATTGCCCGTCCCTACGGTAACGGTAAATACGATTTACTGATTTTGCAACAAATCCCCGGAAAACGCCAATGTTGGGCGGTAAATGGCAGAGAACCTACCATTGTTCAGCCTCTGCTCCTCGATTTCGATTTTACCGGCAGTTGTGAACGGGCCACCGACAGTAACGGTTATTCCCTTCGCATTCGCGGCACAGATTACGGTTTAGAATACCTGCTGCGTATCGTACAACGGAACGGGGAATTAGTCCTCGTGGGAACCCCCCGCAATCCCAGACAATCAGAGGTAATTATTGGACGGACAAAAGGTTTAGGGACCGGTTTAATCCAAATTTATCTTATCGATGGCTGGCGCTTTACTAAACGCAGTCTAGCAGGTCAAAATCTCAGTCATATCTATCTAACTGCCGATAGTCCCAGTTTCAATCCTCCCCCGGAATTACTCGCGGGTACCCAATCGTCTATCCCCCCCAGAGAATCCGTCAAAGCAGAAACACCGGTTAATCCTTCTGGTGATCCGGAAGTGCGAGAATATACTTTTACCGCTACAGAAACAGCAGTAGAGAGCAATCCTCAGCTAGGAGTCACTAATCGAGTACCAGAGTCAAATTTAACGCCGCAGCCCCCAGTTACCTCTAATTTACCTCCCCTGACTCCTCCCCTTCGACTTGGCTCAGGGCAAGCCAATTCCCAGAATAGTAATGCAATTGTACCACCACCGCCACCGCGTAATTTAGGCAATCAGAGAAGTTTATCAGACGTAATCACTTTTAATCGAGCTGCCCCTAATCCCAGTAGTAGTAATACGGGTAATACTGGTAATGCTGGCCGCAAAGGCTTTAAAGTAGTAGTTGAAGCTAAAACCGAGAGCGATCGCAGCAAAGTTCGTTCTCTCTATCCCGACGCTTTCCCCACTTCCTACAAAGGTCGTTCTGTCTGGCAAATAGGCGCGTTTAGCAATCGTGATAAGGCTGAAAACGCTTTACAAAGTCTTGCTCCCCTGCGCGGATCGATTGTACCATTTTAGGGAACGCTGGAACTGCGGAACGGGGAACAGATAGTGCATAGGGGAAATGGGGAAATGGGGGAATTTCAACTAAAACCCCAAAACCCTAAAACCCCAACTCTCAACTCCGGCCTCCTGACCCCTGACTCCTAGAGTAACTGATAACTGATAACTGATAACTGAAAACATGGAAATATCGGAACTAAAAAGAGGTATCGAGATAGTAGAATCGCGCCTGGGTAAAACCCAGGACTATCTTTGACTTGCCCACTTTAAGGGCTAAAATTAAAGACTTAGAACAGGTGGCTGCTGTCCCCACTTTTTGGGATAATCCCGATACTGCTCAAAAAACCCTGCAAGAACTAAATCAATGTAAATCTTCTTTAGAAACCTATCAAAGTTGGTGTCAACAATTAGAAGATGTTAAGGCAATTATCGAGTTATTAGAATTAGAATCCGATCGAGCTTTACTAGAAGAAGCAACGGACAATTTAACTCATTTACAGCATAACCTTGATCGCTGGGAATTGCAACAGCTTTTAAATGGTCCCTACGACCCAAAAGGAGCGGTTTTAACGATTAACGCGGGGGCCGGGGGAACCGATGCCCAGGATTGGACAGAAATGCTCCTGAGAATGTATTCTCGCTGGGCCGAGAAACACGGATATAAACTCACTTTAGCGGAAATATCAGAAGGAGATGAAGCGGGAATTAAATCGGTGACGATTGAAATTGCCGGAACTTATGCTTACGGTTATCTGAAAGGAGAAAAAGGCACCCATCGGTTAGTCAGAATTTCTCCCTTTAATGCTAACGGTAAACGTCAAACCAGTTTCGCTGGGGTGGAAGTGATGCCAATTTTGGGCGATGATGTGGTGACAGTAGAAATTCCCGATAAAGATTTAGAAATTACCACCACCAGATCGGGGGGAAAAGGTGGACAAAATGTTAATAAAGTCGAAACTGCCGTGCGTGTGGTTCATCTTCCCACAGGTATCGCTGTGCGTTGTACCCAAGAGCGATCGCAATTACAAAATAAAGAAAAAGCCCTAGCTTTATTAAAAGCGAAATTGTTAATTATTGCTCGGGAACAACAGGCTCAAGCGATCGCCGAAATTCGCGGCGATATGGTGGAGGCCGCTTGGGGCAATCAAATCCGTAACTATGTTTTCCATCCCTATCAATTGGTTAAGGATCTCCGTAGCAATGTGGAAACCACCGATGTTACTGGGGTAATGAATGGGGATTTAGATAGCTTTATTGAAGCCTATTTACGTTTGGGGGGGGAAGTTTAAAGAACTGTATCACCCTTTGTAGCCAGCAAGTCCCACTCCTGTGTGGAAGTGATAATAAAATCCCCTCTTTGAAAAATAAACAGTTATGGGATAACTATACTCTTTGGTCGCCTAGTTATTTTGTTTCTTCTGTGGGAGATGCGCCATTGGCAGTTCTTAAGTGCTATATTGGAAATTAAGAAAAGCCGTCGTGAAAGGACGGGGTTTTAAAGCCAAATTTTCGATAAAATCAAGGGGCAGACTGACATCTGAGAATCCATAGTAACCATGACAGGTGTGGACTTACAGCAATTATTACTAGAAAAATGGGGTCGTTCCTACGATATCCAGCTGCGACGCATCAAAGATAAAGTTCATGTGCAGGTAATGTGGAAATATCTCGAACAAGCTTCTTTTCCCCTCTCCGAGTCTGAATATCTGGAACATCTCAATGCGATCGCTAGTTATCTGCACGAATGGGGTGGTTTTATTCAATTTCAAGCTTTTATCCGCGAAACCCGCGAGCGTCCCCGTCTCGGTAAAGCGGTTAGTTTGCCCCTAGATCTAGGTGAAAGGGCCTCGGAATGGCTAATCAGTGATCAGTGATCAATTATTTATTAGCGACCAGCGGGATTGTTAAGTGAAAAGTATCAGAATAACAGAATGACCTTGTGTGTCTGGAAGCAGAACCCTTTGTGTTCCTCTCCGGAAAGTGCAAGGGTTTTGAGTTCCTATTTCGATTTCTCAACGTTTGTTTATTGCACTTTTTTGGCGAGAAAAAGCCCAAAACCTTTTTCTAGCAAAGCTTCTACTGATATTCAGCAAGCCCTACATAAGTATTTTGACTCGCCCCCGTTCCTCATTCCTATTTTTTTTGCCTAGTCCGATAGTTTTATACATATTGCTATGAATGACTATATCTGACCATTTTTGAGAGGTTGTGACAGTTAGGGTGCGGAATGTGGGTCTTAGATTTCTTTGTTCTACAATTTGAAGTGGGGAATTTAGGTTAAAATTGGCATAACTCGACCATCGCCTCGATCATGTTCTTTTTTGTCCTCGGCTTCAATCTAGGCTTAACTTTATTTAATTGCTTTCTAGTCTGGAAATTGTGGCAATTGCGGCGGATTTTGGGGCGAGTGACCAGAATTTTCAATCGGATGGAACGACGTTTACACCACATTTTTTACCCCGCTCCAGAATATATTATCATCGCTGGGGCGAAAACCTATTATCTCCGACAAAACTATCAACGTCTCTGCGGACAGATACAGATACTGCAATCCCTATTCTTGACCTTCTCCCTGATTATCCGTTACTGGCAGCGTCAACCTCGTCAACGCCGTCGTCTGTGGTCGCTACAATTGAGCAAAATCTCTAGCAATCAAGCAGCTAACAGCGATCGCCAACCAAAGTAATACACAAGTACGAGTTAAATTCAAAGCCTGTTCGACGGTTTTGACGGTAATCGGGTGGAGGTTATCCCCCAATAAAGGTTTTTCCACAATCTGGCCCCGATATTGATTTTTCCCCCCCAATTGCACCCCCAAAATCGCCCCATAGACGCATTCACTCCAACCGGAATTAGGACTAGGATCCCGACGGGCATCGCGCCAGCAAATGCTTAAAACCTGCCTTGGCCGGCCTGAAATTAGGGCGAGAGTTAAGACCGTTAAACGACAGGGTAGCCATGTCAAAATATCCTCGCTTTTAGCACTAAACCAGCCAATATGGGTGTAGGGCGGCCGACGATAGCCAATCATCGAATCGAGGGTACTAGCGGCTTTATAAGCGCAAGCGAGGGGAACCGATCCCACCCCCAGAAAAGCACCGAGAAGGGCATAAAAAAGCGGCGCAGTAACTCCATCCACACCATTTTCACTGACAGTTTCTAATAGGGCGCGAAGGATTTCTTCTTGGCCGAGATTATCTGTGTCGCGACCAACGTATAAACTTAGTTGGCAACGAGCTAAGGTGATATTTTCCGCTTGTAAAGCTGCGATGACTGTTTCGGCAGCCAGGCGTAAACTTCTACCGGCTAAACAACTAGCCAAGAGAATCACTTGTACTAGGTAACTCAGCAGCAAATTGACCTGATCTAACCATTGGATTCCTAGCCAAGTTAAGACCCCAGCCAAGATAATTAAACCTAGTCCCAGAATTATGCCCGCTAAACGTTGGCGAATTTTTTCCTGCGTCCAATTAAGGATGACTTTTGTGGCAACAGCAATAATCGCCCCCATCACCTGCACTGGATGAATCCATCCCCAAGGATCGCCGATTAGATAATCTAAAACCGCCCCTAATACTAAAATGATCGCCGTTGCCGCTTCCTTCACAATTACTCCCTTTTCCCATCGATATCCCGAATTTTCTCAATATTGTCTTCCCAGTTAGCTCCATCAAAGAACTGGATCTGAAAATCTTCCAAGACATTGCCATCCAAACAGCGCAGGTTTATATCTATAGCTTCAGGATGGGAGCGGGGACGATAGAAAGGATGAATACCACAAACACGACAAAAATAATGTTGGGCTGTGTGGGTATTAAATGTATAGGTACTTAAAAAATCTTCACCGCTTAGGAGGGTAAATTGTGCTGAAGGAACAATCAGATGCAGAAAACCTTTTTTCTGACAAATCGAACAATTACAGTCTAGAGCTTGATCATGCTCGATCGCCACTTGAAAACGGATCGCTCCACAGTGACAACCTCCCCCATAAATCTTTGCTTGAGTTGTTGCTGTCATAACTTCTAAACTACTAAACAATAAAGCTGGTTTCCTCTCCCCTAGCGGCGATCCAGCTACGGGCATCGTAGTATAAATCCGCTAAGGTAATCTTCCCCAGGGCCTCTTTTAATTTCTCGTGGAGGTGTTTCCAGATAGTAAATGTCACCCAATCTTCTGCCTGTTCGTCCCTGGGATGATAACCTGATAATGGCTCGATCGTCTCTCCCACTGCCTCCAAAATTTGCCCCAACGAGATACGATTTGCTGGTCTGGCCAATTGATAACCCCCTTGCGCTCCCCGAAAGGAACGAACTAAACCTGCTCGTCGCATTTCTATCAGCAATTTCTCTAGATAAGCAGCCGGGATATCTTGACGCAGGGCGACCGATTTTACCGATACGGGAGTTCCCCTCGGTTGTAAACTAAGATCCAGCAAGGCTTTAACACTATAGTGACCCCTAGTTGTCAGCTTCATTATCCCTCATTTTTACCTCTTTATCTCTATCCTACCCCCTGCCCTCATTGATGACAGAAAGGCTAACCTCCTTTCCCTCAGCATCTCGATCAACATTGATGAATTCTGTTAAGATTTCGATCGAGAGATAGAGTGTAATCAATTACAATCAATTTCCTCAAGCAAGTGATAATTTTTAGTTTATACCGTGTAAGATAAGTGTAGAGATCAATCGTAACCCGATTGTTTCTGGTCAGGGGGAGCAATTCTCCTCGACTAGCCTTGATGACCCTAACCTTTACTTATCTACTGCAAACTTAAATGAACACAACTACTAATCCAGAACCCCTGACTGGCCTCGAACTAATTGAGAAAGTTAAACAGCTAGGCAACCTCAGCAAAGAGGAAAAAGCCCGGGAATGCGGCTACTATACCATGACAAAAAATGGTATCGAACGCGTTAATATGATGAAATTTCTCAATGCTTTAATCGATGCTGAGGGAATTGACTTAGATAGCAGTGCCAATGGTCATGGACGAGGTGGGCGCTCGGCCAGCTACCGGATCAGTGTCCAATCTAATAATAATCTTCTGATCGGTTCGGCCTACACCAAAAAAATGGGACTCAAACCGGGAGATGAATTTGAAATTACTTTGGGGAGAAAACATATTCATCTCAAGCAAGTTGGCGCCAGCGACGACGACGAATAGCCATAATTAAGGAGAGAGCCGTTTAACTCTCTCCTTGCTATGAAATAGGGTCTGCTGAAAAAGTCGCTCCAGAAATCATGCTATTAAATGCCACTGATTTGTCGCCCAATTGATAAGTTTTACTTAGGTAAAATAACTTTAAGCATAATTTTTATTAAAGACTGGGACTATCTTAGTTCGTTTGTTCGCAAAAAAAGCCAGAAAGACAAAAAAAGCCCAAAAAAACTGCCGAAGCAGTTGGGAAAGATTGACAACCAAAAAGATAATAGCAAGGACAGTTCCTGAAGTTTCAGGTAGTTTTGTCATGACCAGATTAAAACTAAATCTTCTCTTAGCTTGTCCGGACTTTCTGGGAGCATCTCAGATGTGCAGAAATAACGACAATCAACAATGATCAGTCATCCTTAAGTTAGTACGAATGTATGGACAACCGCATCTAAGCATCCCACTGCAAAAGCTAATCTGCAGCGGGATTGAGGAAAAAATCGCCATTAAGCGCGAATTTTAGAAGATAGTTTCCCCGGAAAAATCCCCACTGGGTAGATTGACAAAAATCAGATGCACCCCTAGGTAAAGACCTTAATTCACTCGATCCCGAAAGTTACCGAAACCACTGCGGTAATATCTTTGTCGATCGAGGAAGTGTCGTAAATTCCCGAATCGCTCACGTCAGTGGAATTGCGCGAGGTGATCTGAAAAACTCCCGTTTTCGCATCGCGCACCCTTCCCACCCGACTGCCGGTACTACTAGCGATCGCCTCAGCCCTCGCTCTCGCATCTTTGGTCGCTGCCGCCACCATTTCCACCCGCAGCTTATCCAGTTGGGTGTAAAGATATTGGGGAGGTTCAGAGACGAGGTTAATTCCCTCCTCAATCAATTCCGTTACCTGCCTAGAAAGTTCCGTGTAACGGGCCACATCGCTCGCTCGGATCTCGAAGCGTTGGGTGAGACGATAGGCGAGAATTTGCCCAGTTTCCTGGCCGTTAGCTGTTACTTCGGGAATCGCCATCGTCTCGATCGCGTTGGTGGTGATTGCGTCCTCGGGAACTTGTTTTTCTTTGAGATAAGCTCGTATCCGCTCGGTTTGCCGGATCAGATCGCGGTAGGCATCCTGGGCGGTAGGTTGTTGACTGGAAACCGATAAACGCCAGAGAAGATAATCGGATGTAATCGCCCTTTTGGCCGAACCAGTGACGACAAAAACATCGCTCGCCCGTTTCACCGCCAAGAACGAGCGTGCCGCTATCCACGAACTCAAGACGAGAGCGATCGATAGCACCGATAAACCAGCGAACACCTGTGGGAAACGTCGAAATATAGAACTGTCTTTCATCATCCCCATCCTAGAAATCTGACGTTTCCATCCTATGCTAGTAGCGAGTGCCTTGAAATTATTATTTACAAAAATCAATGGAGGTCGCCATCTGACGGGATGCTTTCCCTTCCCCAAAAACTCCCTAGCGCTGACAGCGATAACGCCCGATAAGTTCAGCTTGAGCATGGAATCGGCTTTATCCCCCTCTGTTTAACCCGAACTGGGGTTAAATAGGGTTTGCGGCAAAAAGTTTTTCCTGGGGGCAGGGTGTGGGGTGTGGGGTGTAGGGTGTGGGGGGAGTGGGAATTATGAATTGGGGAGACCACTTCGTGCGCGACGTTCGGCGACGCTCAGTCGAGCCGTTGCGGGGGGAAGTGGGGAAATTGAACTAAAACCCCAAAACCCCAAAACCCCAATCCCCAAAACCTGTCTCCTATCTCCTATCTCCTATCTCCTGACTCCTAACCCCACCAACAAACTTTTTCAGCAAACCCTAAATAAATACTTCGCCGAAAAAGGTTCCAGCGAAGTACCACAATAGTCAGTGACCAGTTATCAGTTATCAGTACCTTTACTATAACACCTTTGATCCAAAAATCATAGCTTGGTGCAAAAAAAAGGCCACAAATAAATACTTCGCCGAAAAAGGTTTCAGCGAAGTACCACAATAGTCAGTGACCAGTTATCAGTTATCAGTACCTTTAGTATAACACCCTTTTTCGATCACTGCAAGACTTTTTGCAAATTTTAGGCCAAGAATTTTGGACCCAAACCGACTTTCGGCGCGTACACCGCCCGATCGCCCAATTCCTCTTCGATGCGTAATAAGCGATTATACTTAGCCACCCGTTCACTGCGACTGAGAGAACCGGTTTTAATCTGTCCAGCATTAGTGGCCACGGCTAGATCTGCGATCGTGGTGTCTTCCGTTTCTCCGGAGCGATGACTAATTACAGAACGATAACCGTGACGGGTAGCTAGGGCGATTGTTTGTAGGGTTTCCGTCAAAGAACCGATCTGATTGAGTTTAATCAGGATCGAGTTAGCAATACCCAGATCGATCGCTTTTTGCAGACGGATGGGATTAGTCACCATCAAATCATCGCCCACCAACTGAATCCGCGCCCCCAGTTTATCGGTCAATAATTTCCAGTTATCCCAATCCTCCTCGTGTAAACCGTCTTCAATAGAAACAATCGGATAGTGATCGACTAAACTGGCCAAAAAATCCACCATTTCGGCGGGAGAATGGGCCGAACCATCGTAGATGTATTGACCATCCCGATAGAATTCACTGGCGGCCACATCCATAGCCAAAGCCACCTCCGACCCCGGTTTATAACCAGCACGTTCGATCGATTCAATCAAAATATCCAAAGCTTCCTGATTTGAAGCCAAATTAGGAGCATAACCGCCCTCATCGCCCACACCGGTCAGTAATTTGCGTTCGTGCAAGGCCTTACCCAAAGCGGCGAATACTTCCGCCCCCCAACGCAAACCTTCCTTAAAAGAATCGGCCCCGATGGGGAAGATCATAAACTCCTGAAAATCGACGTTATTGTCAGCGTGAGAACCACCATTAATCACGTTCATCATCGGGACGGGTAGCACATTGGCCATCGGACCGCCGAGATAACGATAGAGAGGCAATCCCAGATCCGCCGCCGCTGCTTTGGCCGTAGCCAGAGAGACGGCTAGGATAGCATTGGCCCCTAATTCTCGTTTATTGGCCGTGCCATCGAGATCGATCATAGCTAAATCGATACTAGCTTGGTCGAAAGCATTCATCCCCTCCAAAACCGGGACGATTTTTTCGTGGACATTGCGAACTGCTTTTAGGACACCCTTACCACCGTAACGCTGGGGATCATCATCGCGTAATTCGTGGGCCTCAAAACTACCCGTAGAAGCACCACTGGGAACCTGGGCCAAACCGAACGCCCCCGATTCTAACAGCACTTCTGCTTCGATCGTGGGACGGCCGCGGGAATCTAGAATCTCCCTAGCTGCGATCGCTTCGATGGGAACTTCAATTTTATCTAACATAACTTATCGTCTCCAACTCAATTTACGGGGTAATTTCGGCTGATTACTAATTGCCTAAAGGGAAATCCACGTTGACAATCTGCTTTTGATCATCAAAAACGAGGATTAAAGTATCCGTCAATTTTTCAAATTGAATTGTCACCAACACCAGATCCACACCGTCCGCACCCGAACCTTTTCTGACCTGAGTTCCCACGATCCGACGCACGGGGCCGGTACGCTTAAGTAAATTCTCCCAAGTGCCTTGCACTCTGGTGGGGAAAACTTCAGCTTTCAGGAGAGGATGTAAAAAACCTCGGGCCAGGCCGTAGTCTTTATTGGCCAAGGCCGTGACAAAAGCGGTGCCAATCTCAGAAATACTGCGAAATTCGGGAAAATCGGCGGCAACTATCTGACCAGACCGGTTAAAGGTAACTATCACATCGTCGGTAACTTTCTCAAATTCAACGGTGACAATCACCAGATTGGCATTGATAGCATCGAGTACCTTGCTTTTGACAATACGCTTAAATGGTCCAGTATGGTCAGTGACTTGGCTTTCCCAGACCTTTTGTAGTTTTTCGGGAGTCCAGAGGGGTTTTAGTTGGGGTGACAAAGCGGCAATCACCTTGTCGTATTGTTTAGCTCCCAACCATTCTACTAACTGTCGAGCTTGCTTTTCTTCCCGAACGGGATCACCAAGAGCGATCGCATTCGGTTCTGGGTTCGCCTGTACTGGTGAAACGCTGAACGGAGTCCAAGGTAGGGAAAAACCAATTAAACACAAAGAGAGAATCGATACCCGTTTCGCTAATGAAAGCCGCATCATTTCAGCTATTGCTCCGCAAATAAATAACGTTTTTCGACTTGACGATTGAATTGATGCCATTGTTCATTAGTTAAAGCATTCAAGATCGCTCGATCGGGCAATATCTCTCCTCTTGTTATACTGGTTTAACGATTAAAACTACCGCCGAACGCGCCTGCACCCGATAATTTTCCGATTCAATAGCAGCTGCGGCATCCAAATCACAGGCTGCCTCGGACAATTGCCCAGCAGTATCGATGACGCAATGCCATTTTTCCCCTTGTCCCAAGGGTGGTAACTGGAAGTTGAGAGATTCCCAGTAAGCGTTGAGCATAATGTGTAAATACTCGTTTGCCTTGGGATGACGCAGGGAAAAAGCTAAACTGCGGGAATCTTCCGACCAATCGGGTTTACTCAACTGTACACCATGCCAACTGAGATGGGGTTCAAGACTGGTATAGGTGACTTCTAGCAATTTTTCTTGACGGAAAAGAGCTAATTTTTTATTAAAATCGATCAGTCTCCTTACGAAACACCAAAGATCGAACTCTTGCTCTACTGCACTCCAATCGAACCAACTTAACTGGTTATCCTGACAATAGGCGTTATTGTTGCCCTTTTGGGTGCGTCGCACTTCGTCCCCCATCAACAGCATAGGTGTTCCTTGGGAAATGAACAGGATCGTTAAGAGATTTTTTATTTGTTGCAGTCGCAGGGTTTTAATCGCCTCGTTATTGGTTTCCCCTTCCATGCCACAATTCCAGCTAAAATTATCGTTGCAACCGTCCCGATTCTCCTCGCCGTTAGCCTCGTTGTGTTTCTCGTTGTAGGACACTAGATCGTTGAGGGTAAAGCCATCGTGACAGGTAACAAAATTTATACTTCTATTGACATCGGTGTCAGGTCTGTGGTATATGTCGGGGCTTCCTAAAATCCGCGCCGCTAATTTCGTGACTATGCTGGTATCTCCCCGGACAAAAGCGCGCACATCATCGCGAAAAGGCCCATTCCACTCGGAAAACCAATCGGCAAATTCGACAAATTGACCGACACTATACAATCCTGCCGCATCCCAGGCTTCAGCGATTAATTTTGTCCCGGCTAAGACTGGATCCGATTCGATCGCCCAGATCATGTTATAACCTTTTTGCAGGATCGGTTCCCCGTCCACATTGCGCGATAATACGGCCGCTAGATCAAAGCGAAAACCATCCACGTGCATTTCTGACACCCAATAGCGCAAACAATCGAGAATCATTTTGCCCACAATCGGATGACTGCCCTTGAGGGTATTACCACAGCCGGTATAGTTGCTATAAAGGCTTTTATCTTCAGGGTCGAGGATGTAGTAGGTGCGATTATCGATACCTTTAAAGGAAAGAGTCGGCCCGATTTCGTCCCCCTCGGCGGTATGGTTGAAAACCACATCGAGAATCACTTCGATCCCCGCTTTGTGTAAAGCTTTCACCAGATCTCGAAATTCATTCAAAGGACCGAACGGTGAGCGATCGCTACTGTAACCGGCATGGGGCGCAAAAAAGCCGATCGTGCTATAACCCCAATAGTTAGTTAACCCCGGCATGGCCGAAGCGGGATCAAAGTAATGAATCGGTAACAATTCCACGGCAGTAATGCCTAGGTTTTTCAAATAGGGTACTTTTTCGATTAATCCCGCAAAAGTACCCCTTTTTTCCTCGCTAACGCCGGAATTCGGGTTACGAGTAAAGCCACCGACGTGCATTTCGTAGATAAAACTGGCAGAGTAGGGAGTGCGTAGCGGTTTGTCATCTTCCCAATCGTAGCGGCCCGTATCCACTACCAGACCCCGCAAAGCTTGATGACAATTATCGCCTTTTTCGCTGGCAGCTTGTCGATCATAAATTTCCGCACCGACAATCGCTTTTGCATAGGGATCGAGAACTACTTTATCAGGATCGAAGCGATGACCTTGGGCCGGATTATCCGGACCATAGACTCGATAAGCATACACTTGACCGGCTCCAATCCCGCGAACGAAAATATGCCAATAGAAAAAAGTGCGATTTTCTTGGGGATTGAGACGAATAATTTGACTAGGTTGCGGAGAATTGGCATCATCAAATAATAATAATTCTATGGCAGTGGCATACTTAGAAAATAGTGAGAAGTTGACACCATCGGCCAAGACAGTTGCCCCGACGGGATGGCTTTTACCGTGATCAGTTTTTAAGGTCATTGTCAAGAGATGAGAAGTGATTAGGAGTAGTATAAGCTTATTCGGCGTTTTTGAATCAAGCTATAAATGCCAAATGTGTGTCCTATCGAAAAGTTAGTTTTGGTCTAGGTTTTAAAAATCTCACCCAAGAAGATTCAGAATTCAAATCAGCAAAGCCAGATTTTCCTGGAGATGGTGTAGTTAATTTCTAAGACCTTGCCCTATTCAATAAAGTTCTCAATTTTCCGATATTTCAAGGAAACAATTAAAGGAGTTTTAAATGGCATTTCCTGAATATTTTATGCTTGATTAAGCCAATTGATTAAGTCAGATTGAATATTAAAGTCTAGCAACGCTTCTCCGGTTCTTCGTTACTTGGTATGGTTCGATAGGGGGGATAAATTGACTAAATCTTTATCTGGCAAGAGACTTAATTGATTAGTTCGCTCTAGATCAAAAGCGATTGACAAAAATCGCCAAATGCCTTTCTATATAAGGGTTCCATCCCTTATAATCCCCCGTCCATTGCATAACACAAACCAAAGAGCCAGTTAGACGAACAGAGAAGAGCAGAAAAAAGAGCGGTAGAAGCGCAGAAAAATAAAAAACAGAAAGCGGAAAAAGAAGCGAAGCTAGAAGTTTTAAAGCGAAGTAAATATAGCTTGTTAAAAAATGAAAAAGATTTAACGGAAACCCAAAAAATCAAACTAGAAGCTATCAAAGAAACTTTGACAAATTTGAAAAAGATGCACGAGTTATAGCTGGACTTCCCCGTTGACAAAAAGCCATAACCTGTGCTGTAGAAAGGATTAAGAAAATTTCCAGCGCCCCGTTACTGGGTACAAATCAGAGAAACTCCCAATAAATCTAACGCTTTTTGTTGCAGTTGGGTCGGTCGAGTTATCTTAGAAAAACGATAACTTCCCTCCCTAATCCTACATTCCACTGTATTCAAGCAAATCGTCCCCAAGTCTTCCAACAAAGTCCGAAAGCTATGCACAGGAAAGTTCTCTTGATTCCGTTTTTTTCTCTCTTTAGACTGAGCGGATTCACTGCGACTCGCTTTAATCACATTCAGAGAACCATCATCAATTTCTTCATCCTCAAATAACAAAGGAGCCAAGGACTGTTTTAAATGCCATTCCACATAAGTAGTCGTGCAAAATTAATTTCCTAGTAAAGATAGGCAAAAGGCAAGAGGCAAAAGGCAAGAGGGGGTTAGATATGTGTAATTAATTTTGCTTAGGTACTTAATCAGCCAACATACATAAAAAGATATGAGCCTTGACTCTATCACCCTTATAATGATAGATAGGACGTACCTTTAAATCAATTGACTTATAACAGCGAAATGCCTCCTCCACTTGAGACAAACTTTTATAAGCTTTAACCGTCGTCGCTGCATCCATCAAGGTTGACTCCAGAGAAGTTCTTAACACATACACACCATCTTTAAGTGCTAGGTGCTTCTCAATTTTCTCTTGTTTTTCTAATAACCAATCTAAGGCGTTATATAATTCGTCTTCATCAGCTTTCTCTAAGTCTAACAATTGTCCTAAACTCTGACTGCAAGTTTCGCTATTAAACCCTCTCGCTGTGGCTAGTTTCGATTTAGGATTGATGATTCTTGCCACAATCATTGCCACGACTAAGTTTCTGATTCGTGAGGATTTTTCACTGATTATTTTATCTAAACCTAATTTTTTAATCGTCTCTAAAATAGCCATTACATGACTATGAGGAAGACTTCTAATCACTTCAAAATGATTGGGAATGCCTTCATTCATGGACAGTGTTGCTCCTTTAAGAGCCAGTTTTAGATTGTCGATAATATCACCGGGTAATTTTGAGAGATTGGCCAGGGTTCTTTTTTTGACTTGATCTCCTTCTCGGTAGGACTCCCGAAGAAGAACAGCGGGGGGGGGGAATTACGGTTAGGAACTTTTTCTATATACATGGCTATCATTTTAGCAAATAGAGAGAATTCTTGTCCATTAAGAAATATTACAAATTACATGGGTACATCAAGAAGGGTTAAGGGGGTGCATCCATTGATGGATAAGGGTTTTCGTCTATTATGGTATATATGTATGGGGGAAGTTCAGTTATAACAAAACGATTAAAGACGGGGAGATAAAATACTTGGGAGAAAACTGCTCGATTCAAAAATTTGAGCCAAAACCCAACATTTTTAAAGACATCGGTGCAGTTGGGTTTCTCGCAGGTGTCGCTCATTCACCCCAAACACAACTTTACTGTCCCACTCGCCAAATTTTGATAGTTTTGTCACCACTCCCACTAGCCAAATGGCGGCCATCAGGACTATATCCCACTGACCAAAACCCGCTAAAATGACCAGTAAGGGTACGCAATTCTTTTCCCGTTGCTACCTCCCAAATTTTGATAGTATTGTCAATACTCGCACTAGCTAAATAGCGACTATCGGGACTATATGCCACTGACAAACTCCTGCTAGAATGACCAGTAAGGGTACGCAATGCTTTTCCCGTTGCTACCTCCCAAATTTTGATAGTATTGTCACCACCCCCACTAGCTAAATAGCGACCATCGGGACTATATACTACTGAGTAAACCCCGCTAGAATGGCCAGCAAGGGTATGCAATTCTTTTCCCGTTGCTACCTCCCAAATTTTGATAGTATTGTCACCACTCCCACTAGCTAAATAGCGGCCATCGGGACTATATGCTACTGATAAAACCGAGTCAGAATGACCAGTAAGGGTTTTCTCGATAAAATTACCACTAGGAAAATTAGAGATCAATAATTGAAGACTGGCGGGAAACTGCTTATATTTAAAATAACCGTAAACTTGCGTTATTCCTATTCCTAATAACAAAATGCCACCAATAGCTATCATTCGATTTCTCAGATTATTATTTTTAACCGATTGTGCTGGTGTTTTTTTGGCTACAGCTACGGGTGAAACTGGCGGAGAAGGATTAATCTTAGGAATAACTGGCGATTGTTTTTTAGTTACAACAGGCTGCGGATTTGGTGCTGGTGTAGGAGTTAACTTTAACTGCCGTTCAATCTCATCCAAACGCTGTAAAATAACCCTAGTATTAGCTGGTCTATTCTCGGGCAATTTTCCCATTAACTCGTCAATAAAATCCAACAATAACGGGTGAATATTTTCCGTTCCTTCTCGCCAAGCTAAAACATCATTAATCGGATCATAAATTTCTAAAGGATGTTTTCCGGTTAATAAATGCACAAAAGTTCGTCCTAAAGCATAAAAATCTGATTGAATCACTGCTTGGCCATGTTTTTGTTCATTGGGTGTATATCCGGCTGAGGTAATACCTGTTAGCTGTTGGCCTTTGACCTTTTGATGATAGGTTTGGGTTTCTTCCCTTGCTGTCCCAAAATCAATTAACACCAACTCCTCACTATTTCGCATCATAATATTAGGAGGTTTAATATCTCGATGTAGCCAATTCTGTTGATGAATTTTATCGAGAATTAAAGTAATTTCTCTCAGCCATTTTAAGGCTAGTTTTTGACTTAACCTATCATACTGCTTAAGCCAATGTTCTAAATCAATACCCTCCACTTTTTCTATGACTAAACAGTGTAATATTTTCCCCTCCCTTGTGGAATATTGAAAATAAGCATCCGCTTGAGGAACACCGGTGACATTTTGACGACTTAACTCTAATAAAACGTCATATTCTCGTTTAAATAATTCCACTGCTTTCGGTTCATTATTCCATTTTTCTTGTAATACCTTGAGGATTTTAGCGGTAAAATCTTCAAAAGCCTTATAAACAATGCCAAAACCAGTCTTATCACTCAATAACCGACTTACTCTATATTTACCATTTAACAACAACTCAGAGCCGCAACTTTGACAGTAAAGAGTATTCGAGTTATTATTACTCGGATGCTCCGGTTCAGAACAATCGGGATTAATGCAGTAACGGGGTTTCATCTCAGCTATCAGTTATTTTATCGGGTGAATAATTGCAAGTTTTCCCTTACCTGTCTTTGAAGGTATTTTATCATAAGTAAGCTAAAACGCAAAATCTCAAACGCAAGCCAATGTGACAGTTGAGGGTGCAGAATGTGGGTTAAGAATAAAACTTGTTTCAAAGGTTGATTTAGCGTCCGAGAGCGTGTAATCCGTTAATAATTTCGGCACAGCGATCGGTAACTTCCTGTAAAGCTTCTCTTTTGTTAGAAATTGGTGGCGGCAGCACTTCCCCGATGCGAATAGTCAAGGGGATACTATGGGGAACAGAAGAACCTTTTTGAAAAATCTTTTCCGTCCCCCACAAACTGACGGGTAACAGGGGAACTCCTGCTTTAGCGGCAATCATCGCCGCACCTAGTTTTGGTTGATGGATCAATCCGTCCTCGGTGCGCGTCCCCTCCAGAAACAATCCCACTGCCCAGCCCGCTGCTAATGCTCCCATCGCCGCCCGAATTGCCCCGCGATCACCACTCCCGCGTTTGACGGGATAGGCCCCGTAAAGAGCGATTGCCTGTTTTAAAATCGGGATGGTAAATAATTCCTCTTTAGCCATATAAGCTACGGGACGACGCACGGCACAGGATAATAGGGGTGGATCGAAGTAACTGGCGTGATTGCAGACGATAATCAGAGGATGATGACGGGGGACATTTTCCACCCCGTAAACGCGACCACGAAAATAGCCGTGTAGGGTTGGGCTAACGATCGACCATTTAAAAAGATGATATAAAACTAAACTGGCAAAAGGTTCTCGCTCTTGAGGCTGGTTCATGACTGACAATTGTTCCCTAGACATGGAAAAGCCCTTGGGAGTCTTGCCGTGTTTCGACCCCAAGGACTTTGCTTTCTTCTCACTCCTCACACAATTGAAATATATAGCAATTTATGGGTTAGGGAAAGGTTAAGCGTGCCGCTTTCTTAACTGGCATAATTACTTATCTAGGGTTGAGAGCGGCAAAAGGATTAGCAATATGTGTAGTTATACTAAATCCAGTTATTAAAAACTGATTATTTATTCCCACTTTTGCCTCTTGCATGAGTGCCTATCCTGATATGTTACCTATACTCAACGGATTTAGTATTAATTTTGCTTAGAGGATGTTTGAAAAGGGTTAGAGGTGACAAGAGAATGAGGTTTTCAGCTATCGGGGGGTACTTTCCAAACATCCTCTCAGTCCCAAAATGCTTCTACTTGGTACGATTGTTGATTGATGATGATTTCGTTCAAGTGAGTAGAATTAGCTTATCTATCAATCAAGATTATACAGTGCGATCGCTTTTCTGGCAATCTTACCATCAATCCCCAACTCTTGATGATTGCCGATGAATCGCCTATAACTGAATTAACCGCCACCATCTACCACGCTATGAATGAACAACGCATCCAATACCGTCTAAACTATGATTTTTTTTGATTGTTTGATTAACTAAGATTTTTTTCGGCTATCATCCCTGAGATACAATTCTGATAATCTCCCCATTCAATCCCCTACCCCGACCAATGCTTAGGCTATGCTAGAATGGTGATAAAAGCATAGAATCCTATGTAGTTTAATTAGTTGAAACTGAATTAGAGAAAGTTATGTTAACAGAGATCAATATTGGCACTTTCATAAAAAGCGATCCCAAAATTCACGGGGGTTGTCCTATTATCGCGGGAACTGCTGTTACTGTACGAAGAATAGTGATCTGGTATAAATTAGGATATAGTCCTGAAGAAATTGCCGATGAAATCCCTCATCTTTCTTTGGCACAAGTTTATGCCGCTTTGACTTACTATCATACTAACAAAGAAACAATAGAAGCAGAAATTATAGCCGAAGCCGCCGAAGCAGATCGCCTTGAAGCATTACATTATTCTACTTCTTATGAGTAGAATTAGCTTATATATGGATGAGGATTCTACAGCGTTCAAAAGGATTTAGATAATCCGGCTTGTTTCAAAACTGCATTAGCAGTATGGCGTGATTTAATAGTATTATCAACTACAAATCTTCTTTCTGTCAGAGGACTATACCAAATTTCATGATCTCCTTTCCTTTGACGTTCAAAATAACATCCGGCTGCTGAGAGCATTTTTTTTAATGCAGGTGTTAAAGAAGTAGCCATCTAAACAACGCACTCAATTGATTCTTGACGATGACTAATGAGTTCAAAAATTATCGATGCTTGAGGTTCAATAGTAATTAGATGATTGAGTTGTAATAATTCTGGAATCATCTGTCGTAATTTAGCTGTTAAAGCTTCGATGGTATCAGCTTCGGTGACTAATCCCGGAATATCTTCACTCTCTGCTACCCACACTTGCGCTTCTCGATCCCAAAATGCTTCTACTTGGTACGGTTTTTGATTCATGATGATTTAGTTCAAGTGAGTAGAATTAGCTTATATATTAATCAAGATTATACAGTGCGATCGCCTTTCTGACAATCTTACCACCAATCCCCAACTCTTGATGATTGCTGATGAATCGCTTTGAAGGTTCTCGCAATAAGACTCAAATTAAAGGTTTATGGAAAGATGTTGTGATCAGTGATGACGATTTAGAAGAAGCTAAAAAAGCAGTTTTTCGAGATTAGTTTACATTTCATTTTTATAACAAACGCTATAGTTCTCGTCAATGATCTTTTTAAGAGTTTAAATCTTTAAAGGGATTGATAACCTGTAAGCTATTATTGATAATTAAACCATCTTGCATATCTTCTGAGTAGAGAATAGTTGCATCGCCTAAAACTGCACTAGCAACAATCAGGCTATCCCAAAATGAAATTAAATAGCGATCTCGTAATTTCACGGCATACTCAAGGGTTTCGAGGAAGACAGGTAAGATTTCACACCCTTGGGTCAATTCTTCAAGTAGATTTTGGATCTGTAAATTATTAAACCCTGCTTTGCGGATTAAATTGGAGCAAACCTCATTAACAACTTGTGTACTAATTATCAAGTTTCCTTGATTCGTAATATTTGTAGCTATTTGTTGCTTAGGGATGGCATTAGTATCGCTACAATTAACAATGAAGCGATACAGCCAAATATTAGAATCAATAAAGAAGGGTTGAGATTTACCAGCGTTCATTCGCTTCTTCTCTGGTAAGAGGATGGAAGTCTTCAATTTTAATCGGATTTGCTGTTAACTGGGCGATTATACCCGTTTCTGACCATTTTTGGGAAGTAAGCTGGGAAATTGAATTCGATTTTATAATGAGTTTAACGCACTGTCCTTCATTGAGTTGGAGATTACCAAGAGGACGTAAAACGCCATTTTCAAAGACGGCTTCACAGTTTTGTTGCGGCATAACTCAATCCTTAATTCTAAATTACTATTATTTTAACCGATGATCATGTCTAAATTATGATTTTTTTGATTGTTTGATTGACTATAATTTTTCTTGGCTATCATCCTGCAATGATGGCGATAAACCCCGAATTTTGCAGAAAAATCAGGAATTGTTGGATCGGTGGTTGGGTGAGGTAATGGTAGCCGTAGCGCAATGCTTAGGTGATGTTATACTAATAATAGTTTTGCCCAAATTTTTATTAAGGACGGGATGATCTTAAAAATATGCAATATCAAGTCAATCTCAAGCAATCAGAAGAGGGATATGCTGTTTGGTGTCCTAGTTTACCTGGCTGTGCTTCTCAAGGGATAACTAAAGAAGAAGCACTCAATAATATTCAAGATGCAATTCAGTCTTATTTAGAAGTTGCTGCAGAATTAAATCAAGGGATCGAATCTTATTATGTAGAAGTTGAATTAAATCATGCCTAGTCTTCCTGGAATTAATCATCAACGAGCAATTAAAGCATTTGAAAAAGCAGGATTTCAGATTGTTCGACAGGGAAAACATATTATGATGACTGATGGAGAAAATATTCTCACTATTTCAAGGACGAATCCAATTAATGCCTATACAATGGGAACAATTATTAAAGGTTCGGGATTAACTATTGAAGAATTTAAAAAACTTTTATAAAACAATCTCAACCCATGAACGAACAACGCACCCAATCCTGTCTAAATTATGATTTTTTTTGATTATTTGATTGACTAGGATTTTTTTTGGATATTATCCCTGTGATACAATTTTGATAATCTCCCCATTAAATCCCTGTAGGGGCGAAGCATTCGGATAGAAAATCTAGGGTTTCAGCGATAAGTTATTGCCCGAATGCTTCGCCCCTACCCCCGAACAATAACCTATCGCTAAAGATAACTGAATTAACCGCCACCATCTACCACGCCATGAATGAACCCCAAAAACATCGACAATCTATTCGTTTAAAAGGCTATGATTATAGGCTTAATGGAGCTTATTATATAACAATTTGTTCTTATCAAAAGCAGTATTTATTTGGTGAAATTGTTGAAGGAAATATGGAGCAGAATTTACTTGGTGATACTGTTGAAGCAGTATGGTATAGACTGCCTCTAAATTTTAAATTTATTGAACTAGATGCTTTTATTGTCATGCCCAATCATATTCATGGAATTATAGTAATACAAAATTATGATCTGGAAAAGACCGAATACGATTCTCAATATACTCACGGTACAATGCCGGAATCTTTGGGGGCTATTGTGCAGAATTTCAAATCAATTTCTAGTCGTAAAATTAATCGTTTATGTGGCGATCGCCTGAAAATTTGGCAGCGCAATTATTATGAACATATCATTCGCAATGAAAATTCTTATCAAAAAATCCGGCAATACATTCTTGATAATCCGCGAAATTGGGAACAAGACGAAAACAATCTTAATAAATTCAAACCAATGTAGGGGCAAATAACCTGTGGGGACAAATAACCTGTAGAGGTAAATAACCTGTAGAGGCGAAGCATTCGGACAATAACTTATCACTGAAACCCTAGATTTTCTATCCGAATGCTTCGCCCCTACCCCGGGCAATAAACTAATAACCTTCGCCTATTATCCCTGTGATACAATTTTGATAATCTCTTCATTAAATCCCTGTACGGGCGAAGCATTCGTGCATAATCTATCACTAACCTTAGCCTATCATACCTGTGATACAATTCTGATAATCTCCCCATTAAATCCCTGTACGGGCGAAGCATTCGGGCAATAACATATCGCTGAAACCCTAGATTTTCTATCCAAATGCTTCGCCCCTACCCCAGACAATAACCTTAGCCTATTATGCCGATGATAGAATTACGATAATCTCCCCATTAAATCCCTGTACGGGCGAAGCATTCGGACAATAACTTATCGCTAAAATCCTAGATTTTTTATCCGAATGCTTCGCCCCTACCCCAGACAATAACCTTAGCCTATTATGCCGATGATAGAATTCTGATAATCTCCCCATTAAATCCCTGTACGGGCGAAGCATTCGTGCCTAATCTATCACTGAAACCCTAGATTTTATATCCGAATGCTTCGCCCCTACCCCGGGCAATAACCTTCGCCTATTATCCCTGTGATACAATTCTGATAATCTCCCCATTCAATCCCTGTACGGGCGAAGCATTCGGACAATAACCTATCGCTGAAACCCTAGATTTTCTATCCGAATGCTTCGCCCCTACCCATCAATTCCCCATCCGCCACGCCATGAATGAACAACGCGCCCAAGCCTACCTTAACCTGATTAATCAGCTATTATCCTGCAATGATGGCGATGAACCTCGCATTATGCAGGAAAATCAGGAATTGCTGGATGAGGGGTTGGTACAGGTAATGGTAGCCGTAGCGCAACAATACGGGAATGCAGGAAGGGAAAATGAGGCACGATGGCTGATATATATAGCGCAACAGTTAGCGGAAGATTTAGAGATATGGTCGGATGAAACAACAGAAAAGGTAAATACCGATCAAGATTATCTAACATTTTTTGGAGAGGTATTGCAATTGCTTACTAACGATCCAGATATAAATATCAAAATCATTTATCCTTTTTTTGAAAAAAATTTAGATAAACTAGATGAAAACCTAATAGCTGTTCTAGATAATTTTGTAAGAAATATATTATTGCCATCTGCTGACTCGGAAACAGCTAGAACTATTACAGCGTCGATTGTTAACTTTAGTCGTCTTATTCAAGAGTTTCCTCATGGTGATATTTCTATGAATCAAGAAATTGCCATAGCTGGTAATGAGGTTGTCTTAACAATTGATAATGATCCTATTGATCGAGCACTGACACAAAACAATCTTGGGATTGCCTATCGTAACAGAATAAAAGGAGACAAAGCTGAGAATTTAGAAATAGCGATCTCTTTGTATAATGAAGCATTGAGGATTAGAACCTTTGATGCTTTTCCACAAAACTGGGCAGCGACCCAAAATAATCTGGCTAATGTTTATCGTGAAAGGATTATGGGGGATAAAGCCGATAATTTAGATAAGGCAATCGCTACCTATACCGAAGTCTTAAAGGTTTATACTTTTGACGCATTTCCCAAACAATGGGCAGAGATACAGAATAATCTCGCCTTAGCTTATAGTGACAGAATCAGAGGAGAGAAAGCTGAGAATTTAGAAAGAGCGATCGCTACTTACAAAGAAGTTCTCAAAGTTTATACTTTTGATAGTTTCCCCGAAAAATGGGCATACATACAAAATCTTTTGGGTGCAACTTATACCGAAAGAATAAAAGGCAATAAGGTGGAAAATTTAGAACAAGCGATCGCCTACTACCAAGAAGCTTTGAAAGTGAGGACTTTTGACGCATTTCCCAAACAATGGGCAATGACACAGAGTAATCTCGCTCTTGCTTATTCTTACAGGATACTGGGAGATAAAGATGATAATATTGAAAAAGCAATCAATACTTATGCAGTAGCTGAACAGGTTATTACGTTTGATACTGATTCTGAATCATGGGCAATCATACAAAATAATTTGGGAATTGCTTACTATGAAAGAATCCGAGGTGATAAAGCTGAAAATCTAGAAAAAGCTCTCGAAGTTTATGAAAGCTCACTCAAAATCAGAACTTTTGAACAATTTCCTGAATATTGGGCAGATACGCAACATAATCTCGGGAATACTTACCGTCAGAGAATTAAAGGTGATAAAGCTGAAAACATCGAAAAATCCATTGAAGCCTATACAAATGCCCTAAAAGTCAGAACTTTTGAAAATTCACCACTTTTGTGGGCAGAAACACGAAATAGTCTCGGTAACGCTTACTGCCAAAGAAAGGTAGGCAACAAAGCTGAGAATTTAAAAAAAGCAATCACACTTTTTACCGATGCCTTAAAAATTTGGACAAACGAAAATAATTTGTTCAGTTGTTTAATGGTTGCTAGTAATTTAGCTAACTTATACTATAATGAAGAACAATGGCAACCTGCCACAGAAGCCTATCATATCGCCATTGAAGCCGTCGAAAATGCTCGCTTAGAGGCACTTAACCCCCGCAGTCGTGAACAAACCCTCTCTCATGCCATTGAGGTTTTCCATCGCATTGTGCAAGCATATCTTAATTTCAATCAGCCTGAGAAGGCATTAGAATATATCGAACGCAGTAAAGGGCGTAATCTGGTGGAATTAATCACCCAGAAAAACCTACACCCCCAAGGCGTTAGTCAAGAAATTATCGCCCAATTAAATGAATTAAAGCAAAGAGTGGTTAATGAACAAATTCGCTTACACCATCAAAGCATTAACCAGAAGCTAATGGGTCGTGATAACCTAACTCCCTACGTTCAAGATTACAGTTATCTTAAAGAATATCAACAAGACTTAGATAATTTTATTGCAAGAGAAATTAAAGATCCTCTCTTTAGCCTCACTCAAAAAGTTGAGCCGATCGCATTTTCAGAGATTCAAGCTTTAACTGATGCCGAAACTTGTCTCCTGCAATGGTACATTACAGGAGAGAAAATACTCGCTTTTGTCGTGTCTGCTGAGGGAGAGGTTAAAGTTTGGCAATCTTCCGAAAATGATAAAAATCAATTATTTGATACAATCAACAATTATCTACAGCTTTACTACTCCGAAAATCGCAAACAAGAATGGAGAAATCAACTGTCTAACCTCCTACAGACTTTTGCTGATATTCTGCATATTAATGATATTCTTGCCCTGATTCCCGATACTTGTCAACGCTTAATTATTATTCCCCATTGGTTTCTGCATATTCTCCCTATTCACGCTTTCCCGATTAACAAAAACCAAATTTTACAGGATAAGTATGATGTACAATATGCCCCTAGTTGTCAAATCTTGCAAAAAATCACCCAAACTTTTCACCATTCCGACTTTAATAAACTTTTCGCCATTCAAAACCCCACCAAAGACTTATTTTACACTGACTTAGAAGTTAATATCCTCTCAACTTTCTTTACTGAACCTCAAGTTATCGCCCAAGATAACGCCACTAAAAACGCTGTTCTTCCCCATCTCAAATCCTCAGATAACCACTGTTATCATTTCTCCTGTCATGGAAGCTTTAACCCAGCTAATCCCCTTGAATCCGCCTTATTATTAGCCAATAAAGAACCCCTAACATTAGGCGAAATCTTTGAACTGCGCTTGAATAAATGCCGCCTTATCACCCTTTCCGCTTGCGAAACTGGCTTAATTGATTTAAACTCTATCAGCGATGAATATATCGGTTTACCCAGTGGTTTTCTGTTTGCAGGAAGTCCCAGCGTTGTTAGTAGTTTATGGACAGTTGATGACCTGTCAACCTCCTTCTTGATGATTAAATTATATGAGATTTTATTTGATGAGAATCAGCAAGTTTCTGTACCAGTTGCTTTAAAACAAGCTCAAAACTGGTTACAGAATTTAACTATTGAGGAATTGGACAAATTTCTGGAGCAATATCAGCCACAAATAGACAAACATCTTGCCCAACTGCGACCAGGAAAACGCCTACGATATGAACAATCATTGAAACAAATAAAACAGCGCAAACCACATCCTTTTATAAGTCCTTATTACTGGGCAGGTTTTATCGCTACAGGGATTTAAGTTTAAGAATTAGCACAAACCTTTTTCATACCCAACTTAAAAGCACAAATACCGATAGCTGTCGCTACACCAACAGGAATACCAGCACTCACAGAAATCGGTTCTATAAAAGGTGCAATCATACCCGATTGTAAGCCTTCTCTAACTTCTTCTTGACAGATAAATTGGCGACATTTTTTGAGTAAATCGCCAATAGATCTATCTGGTTCTGTACCAGTTTCTCGCATTAGCAGTAAAGGTACAGCATCCTCAAGATAACCTTCGCATTCTTCAATCGCATCCAAAGCAGCGATCGCACTTGGATTATCTGCCAATTCAGCGCGAAACTGGGCAATTTCTTCGGGAGTAACTTTAGTTGATTCAATATCCATCGGTTGTTCTTATTTACAGACAATACTAATTGTATAGTTTCTATTTTGCCATCTATCGATAGTTTTTAATAGACAGTGTTAAGTGGTCAATTTCTCTTCTCTGACCCATGTTAAGAGCATCTTAACAATCCTTGACAAAATGAACTTTATGTGGGTTGCTTACCCAGAAATAAACTGATCACAAAATTGGCTAATTGTCAATAGCTTTTGAGATGCTCTCATTCCACAATACCCTCGATCGAGCTTAGGGTGACATTTTGGACTTATTGAACTTAACTAGCGATAGATTCGAGGATTTATTAGCCCCATCAAAGCAAAACCCCCTGATTTTGCCTTGATTTTGCCCCATCTACCGCCCTAGCCCGACAAATAATTTTTCGCACAGATAAGAATTATTCTCAATAGCTGTACAATAGGAAAAGACAACTTTACCAAGAATCGAGCAATGAACGATAAAATAACTCGTAGAGTCTTTCTAGGCGCAGGAACAGCCACCTTAGCGTTAGCAGTGGGTCAATTAGGGAAAATAAACGAAGTTTCCGCCCAAACTAAACAATTAAACCTCTATTCCTCCCGTCACTACAACACCGACCGACGATTGTATGACAACTTCACCCGACAAACGGGAATAAAAATTAACCTCGTGGAAGGGGAAGCGGACCCATTAATCGAACGGATCAAAAGCGAAGGCCGCAATAGTCCGGCTGATATACTCCTGACGGTAGATGCCGGGAGATTATGGCGGGCCGACCAACAGGGAATTTTTGCCCCGGTCAATTCCCCCATTCTCACCCAAAGAATTCCCGCTAATTTGCGTCACCCCAAAGGTCACTGGTTCGGGTTTAGTAAACGCTTGCGGGTAATTATGTATAACAAAGACAGAGTTAACCCCAGAGAAATCGATTCCTATGCAGATTTAACCAATCCCAAATGGAAAGGAAAAGTCGTCACTCGGTCATCTAGTAACATCTATAGTCAATCTTTTACCGCGTGGTTAATCGACATCCAAGGAGAAGCAGCCGCAGAAAAATGGTGTCGGGGATTAGTGGCTAATTTTGCTCGTCCACCCCAGGGTAATGATAAGGCACAAATCGAAGCTGTAGCCGCAGGAATTGCCGATTTAGCCCTAGCTAACACCTATTACTTAGCTGGGTATGCCGAAGAAAAAGATCCCGCTAAACGGGCAATTTATGACCAAGTAGGCGTAATTTTCCCCGACCAAACAGGCCGCGGCGCTCACGTTAATATTAGCGGTGGTGGTTTAATTAAAACTGCCCCCAATCGGGAATCGGCGATTAAATTTTTAGAGTATCTTTCTAGCAATGAAGCACAGAACTTTTTTGCTAAGGGTAATCAAGAATATCCCGTCGTTCGAGGAATTGCTTTAGACCCTGTTCTAGCAAAACTCGGACGCGGAAAAGAAGATACCGTTAGTGTGGCTAATTTTGGTCCTAATTTAGCCAAAGCAGTACAGGTAATGAATCGCGCCGGTTGGAAATAAGTTATCAGTTATCAGTTATCAGTGGGGAAGTGGGGAAATTGAACTAAAACCCCAACCCCCAACACCTAAAACCTATCTCTTGCCGACTGCCTCCTCACACCCACGAAAAACTTTTTCACCTAGCTCTAGTATAGGAAATAGTACGGGAATCTGGAAAAACTCAATAGCGAAAACCCTACCCTGGTCAGAGAATCTTTTATCTATCCTAAAAGTGTAGAGACAAATCAACATCTCTAACGTCAAGAAAACTTCGGAGGTGAATTATATGGCACTTATACGTTGGGAACCTTTCAGAGAAGTAGAAAGCCTACAAAAAGAAATGAATCGCTTGTTTGACCGTCTTGTGCCGACTGATGTAGGCAATGGCGAAAAAGTGGGGTTATCCTTCATCCCGGCTGCGGAAGTGACCGAAACGCCAGAGGCAGTTCAGCTTAAACTGGAAATACCTGGTATGGAAGCAAAAGACCTCAACGTGGAAGTAACAGCCGATAGTCTCACCATTAATGGTGAAAGAAAATCGGAAATTAAAACCGAAGAAGAAGGATTTACCCGCACTGAATTCCGTTATGGTAAATTCCATCGGGTTATTCCTCTACCGGCCCGGGTTGATAACAATAACGTGAACGCTGAATACAAAGATGGCATTCTCAATCTCACCCTCCCGAAAGCGGAAGAAGAAAAAAATAAAGTGGTGAAAGTGTCCATCAGTCCTGCCATTGCTCAATGATGTAACACTCATTGTCTGGTCTTAAGCGAAAGAGTTAACTTAGTCTGATTAAACCAAAGCGGGAGTATTAAATCATACTTCCGCTTTTAGCTTCTTAACCTTTTAATTTAAAACTTCTAACACTACTTGGGGTGATAATTTGTCTTTAAACCAGATAACCTGAGCGGGTAGATTTTGAAATTTAACTCCAGCTTTTTCTAGATTTAACCGTTCCGATACGGCTAAAATTAAATTATTTGCTTGGGCCGATTTAACCTGCAAGAATTTCTTTTGTAGGTATTCTGGTCGCCAATAACCAACAATTTCGAGGAGAAAAACGCGACCATCGGGATGCACTAAACGGAAATCGGGAATCATCACTCCTCCAGGTAAAGGAACTAAATCTACTTCCCTTTCCAGTTGCCATTCAGTTTTTAACTGTAACCAACGTTTAGCAAAAGATTCCTCTAACATACTATCGTAGGGTTTACCCGGGGAATAGTGGGACACCAGACCACAGTTATCCTCTAAATTGAACTGTTGTTTTTTAATGGTTCCTGTATAGGAATCTTTATACTGTAATTGTGCCTTCAAATTCCAGTGAGTAACATGGAGTAAGGCAGGAATTAATTTAGCGATTTCAATGCCATAACGACTATTAGCTTTAAATAAACTGGTGGGACCATCGATAGTAATAGTAAATCCCGTGTCAGCATCCCCTTCGATATAAGTCATTAAACGAAATAGTTTTAGATAGCGAAAGAGATATTTATATTCCCCCGGATCATTGCGGTGGACGTTGATAATTAAATAACTGGCTCGATAAAAAATCCCTTGAATTTGCGAGAGGTTAAAACGATGAATTAAGTTTTCGGGAGTGGGAGCATCAAATTGAGTGAGAATTTTATTTTCTGCTAAATCAGCATAGAGTCCTTTTTCTAGAGCTACTGGAAAAATTTCTTGATTTAATTCTTGGCTGAGTTGCTGGGCAATTTTCTCCAGAATTAGCGATCGATTTTGGGGAATAGGAACAAAGTTGGCCGCTTGTTCAAAAACTCTTTTTCTTAATTCCTGCGGTTCTAAGGGACTAATAATCTCAAAGGTGGCAAAATGATTGGTTAATAGGTGAGCAAATCCCCGTTTAATTTTATAATCGGGACTGTCTCCCTCCAAGATTAGGAGTTTTTGGCTTAATTCTCCCTTAGTTTCACCGATACTTTCCTGAAAACAGGTGATTTGTTCTTTAGCGATCGCCAGATAATCAGGAGCGATCGGTAAGCGTTTGGGAATAATTGTCTCGCCATTTTGACGGGAAATCAATAAATCGGTCGGCAACATGGCAAGCTAGAGAAGAATAGTCAGATGGGGAAAGGTGGGACGACAAGCAAAGGTCGAAACCCCAAAAATCCGCCACTTCTAACTATTTTGGTCGAGATAACGCTCTAAATCCTCGATCACACGGGTTAATTCTGCTTCTGTGGTTAAGCGCAGGCGATCGTCGCGAACCGTTAACAAAACTTTAGCCGAAAAAGGATTCGGATAAATATTGGGATTACAAAACACTTCCAGAAACACATCACCAGTGTGCTGATATTCCAGCGGTTTTTGGGGTTGGGGTTTACCCCCACTAGCAGCATTACTGGCGATCGCTTTCAGGCGATCGAGTAAAATGTTAATTTCCCTTTGCAAATCGAGAGCAGCACTGGGACTGAAACGAAAAGTAACGGAACCTTGCAAGAGATTAAGAGTTAAAGGAATCATCGAAGAAATCAGGTTAAGAGAAAGCCTGAAGTTAATTATATTAATTTGGGGAAATTTGGGGAAATTGGGTTTTGGGGGATTGTTCAGTAATCAGTGATCAGTAATCAGTAAACAGTAAACAGTAATCAGTGATCAGTCAGGTTCTTCGTTACTAGGTCCGGTTTGATCGGGTGATCGCTAAATCATCCCTTATAACCCCGTCCATTGCATAAGCAGGAATCGAAAGGCCATCAGTGAACTGAAAACTCACCACTGATAACTCACCACTGATAACTGATAACTGATAACTGATAACTGAAGTTACCGACGCGGAACGAGATTAATCCGGCCTTCGTCCATTTCATCCATGAGCAACTCGAGGGCCTCGTAATCCACGTCAGAAACGTAGCCAAGACGACCGAGGAGTTCATTAATTCCTTTTTCGATTTCTGGGGTGATTTGACGATAATACAGGGCTTTTTCCACTAATTGGCGGATAGTCGGCTGGTTATCCACAATTTCCTTACTCTACTTCAATAAATCTAATTTCCGTATCCCGCTTTACTTTATTTTAGCAAAAATACCGGTAGAATACTGGGTCATCATCAGTTATTCGGGATTAGAGCTTAAACCTAACGACTTTCCCCTGGTGTTCGCCCTAATAGGCCTTGATGACTGTTTCTCTTTACTGCCCAGATATGAGGCTAACCTATAAAGTGGTTCCTGATCTACGGGGGAAAGATTAAGAAAACGTTAATCTTTCCAAGAGAGAGAAAATCGATCAAGACCAAGGTTACAAAATCAGAAAGTTAGGAAATAATAGCGGTATCTGATTTCCAGTTAAAAGGTTCATTTATGAATTTCAAAGCCTAGCCATGAAAAGTCCCGTAAAAGTCCCAGAAATTGCTCTATTTGAGCCAAGTGGCTATATTACCGCCGCTAATGTCCTAGAATTTCAGGAGCAGCTCACCAATCTGGTTAACCGGAGTCGCTCTATCGCTTTTCTCGTGGATATGAGTAGGGTGGAGTTCCTCGATAGCGCTGGATTAATGGCCTTAGTTACCGCCTTTCGTCTGGCTCAAAGTCAAGAAAAATCCTTCAATATCTGTTCTATTCCACCTTCAGTCAAGATTATCTTTGAATTAACCCAACTAGACCGGGTTCTCTCGATTTTCCCTAGCCGTGCTGACTTTGATGCTGTTATCACCCTCACCCAAGCGGCGTAAGCAGACAAAATAGGGTTTCTCGCTACAACTTCTCAGCTACAATCTGAATTCTACTCCTAAATCACCTCTTGACTGGGCAGATTCCCATTTGTACAACCGACTCCTCAGGACAACAATTTTTCTCAAGGAGAGCCATTATAATGTTGAGATGGCTCTCCTCCTTTTTGGGTATTATTTCGGGGGACAAACTACCGTACACTTGTTCGGAGCAGCTGACAAAAGACTGTCTGTTAAGAAATTCCATCACTTTACTGATGACAGGGGGGAAGAGGGGCAAGATGGTAGATAGGCAATGAGTAGTAATTTCCTAGAATCCATGACAGTCAACAATCTCCAGTATGCTTATTTTCCCGGTTGTGTCGCTCAAGGGGCCTGTCGGGAACTATATTTATCCACGGCAGCCCTGACGGAAGCTTTGGGGATTAATTTAGTCGAACTCAAAAAAGCGGCCTGTTGTGGTTCGGGAACCTATAAGGAAGATTCGCAACTGTTAGAAGATGCCGTCAATGCGCGCAATATTGCCCTAGCAGAAGCCCTCAATTTACCCCTGTTGACTCACTGTAGCACCTGTCAAGGGGTGATCGGTCATGTGGATGAGCGCTTGAAGGAAGCAAAGCATAATAATCCCGATTATGTTGAGGAAGTTAATAATTATTTACAGAAAGAACATTGTTCCCCCTACCAAGGTACAACGACGGTTAAGCACCTACTCTGGGCAATTGTGGGCGATTATGGCCTAGATAATTTGGCAGCCAAGGTGATTCGTCCCTTATCAGGCTTAAATTGTGCCAGTTTTTATGGTTGTTATCTCCTGCGGGCCCAGGATACTCTCCCCTACGATAATCCTTTTCAGCCGGAATCCCTAGAAAATGTCTTTCGGACCGTGGGGGCCAATCCGATTTATTATCAAGGACGCACTCAATGCTGTGGTTGGCCCCTGTCCAGTTATGCCACCACCCAATCGTTCCAAATGGCAGGAAAACACATTTTAGAGGCCATGGCAGCCGGGGCCGATTGTTTAGTCACCCCTTGTCCTTTATGCCATCTTAATCTTGATTCCCGACAACCGGAAGTGGCAAAAGTGATCGGTCGAAGTTTAGGTTTACCTGTATTACATTTTTCCCAATTAGTCGCTTTAGCGGTGGGAGTCAGTCCCGATCGTTTAGGATTAGATCGACACATCGTTTCCACCAAATCCCTGTTGAAGAAATTGGGGTTTTAGAACTCAATCAGGAGTGTTAGCAATGGATTGGTTAAAAAGAATTTTTGGCTTAGATAAACCGGCAGATGCCGCTAGTGCGATCGCAGGAAAAGCCGCTGCTGCGGGTATTCCCCCCGAAAGAGTCGGATTAGATGGAAAATACGACGAAAGCGGCCTAGCTAAACGAGTAGTTCTAGCTTTTGACGAAACACCGGATTTAGCTGATGAAGACAAATTGTGGGTCGCTCAAACTAGCAGTAAAGTTGTACTTAAAGGCAAGGTTTCCAATCAGGCGAATTTAAATAAAATGGTAGCAATTGCTAGTAAAGTTCATGGGGCAACCAGCGTCGATACCAGTCAAGTAACTATTGGGTGAAGTCGAGGCTATATTCCCAGGGAAAATTAACCACTAAAACCCAGAGGGTTTTTGCTAGGGTAGATAACTCCAAGACTGGCAATCGCCCCCCAGCCGGCTGCTGTAAAATGGGAGGGATAGATACAACTCAGGAGAAAAGACCCCAGTGCCGTACAACCCCGCAGAAATCGAACAGAAATGGCAGAAGATTTGGCAGCAAATGGGATTGGACAAAACCCCAGAAAATGCCGATAAACCGAAATTTTACGCCCTCTCCATGTTCCCCTATCCATCGGGCAACCTGCACATGGGTCACGTTCGCAACTATACTATCACCGATGTGATTGCCCGTCTGAAAAGAATGCAGGGTTATCGCGTGCTGCATCCCATGGGGTGGGATGCTTTCGGATTACCGGCAGAAAATGCCGCCATTGAAAGGGGAGTTCCTCCAGCAAAATGGACTGATCAAAATATTGCCCAGATGAAACGGCAATTACAACAGTTAGGATTATCTATCGATTGGGAAAGAGAAGTTGCTACCTGTTCCCCGGAATATTATCGTTGGACCCAATGGCTATTTTTACAGTTTTTTGAATCGGGATTAGCTTACCAAAAAGAAGCGGCAGTAAATTGGGATCCTATCGATCAAACTGTCTTGGCCAATGAACAGGTAGATAGTGAAGGAAAATCTTGGCGATCGGGTGCTAAAGTAGAAAGAAAGTTACTCCGGCAATGGTTCCTAAAAATCACCGATTATGCCGAACAATTACTCACTGATTTAGATAAACTTATCGGTTGGCCGGAACGGGTTAAAACCATGCAGGCCAACTGGATTGGTAAATCGGTAGGTGCTTATTTAGAATTTCCTCTTGTTAATTCCCCAGAAAAAATTGCCGTTTTTACCACTCGTCCCGATACGGTTTATGGAGTGACTTATGTGGTACTTGCTCCCGAACATCCCTTAACTTTACAAGTTACCACTCCCGAACAAAAATCGGCCGTAGAAACTTTTATTCAAGAGATAGCCAGTGAAAGCGAATTAGAAAGAACTGCCGAAGATAAACCCAAACGCGGTATTAAAACCGGAGGACTGGCAATTAATCCTTTTACCGGTGCAGAAATCCCGATTTTAATTGCTGATTATGTCCTCTATGAATACGGGACGGGAGCAGTGATGGGAGTCCCGGCTCACGACAGTCGCGATTTTAAATTTGCTGGGGAAAATAACCTGCCAATTAAGATAGTTATTACTCCAGAAAGTGGCGAAATTGAGTTAAAAGAGGCCTATACAGAAGCAGGAATTATGATTAATTCCGCTCAATTTAACGGACTTAATTCTACAGCAGGAAAAACCGCTATTATTGATTATGCCACTGCCCAAGGTTACGGCAAAGCTAGAATACAATATCGTCTCCGGGATTGGTTAATTTCCCGTCAAAGATATTGGGGTTGTCCGATTCCAGTTATCCACTGTCCCCACTGTGGAACCGTGCCAGTACCTATCAATAATTTACCGGTTACTTTACCAGAAAATGTCGAATTTAGCGGTCGAGGTGCTTCTCCTTTAGCCAAATTAGAAGACTGGGTAAATGTGGATTGTCCTCGCTGTGGCACTCCCGCAAAACGGGAAACGGACACCATGGATACTTTTATTGATTCTAGTTGGTATTTCCTCCGTTATACCGATGCTAAAAATGAAGATATACCCTTTCAATTTGAGAAGGTTAATGATTGGATGCCCGTGGATCAATACGTCGGAGGAATCGAACACGCTATCCTACATTTACTCTATTCTCGTTTCTTTACCAAAGTTTTAAGAGACAGAGGTTTAGTTAATGTCGATGAACCTTTTAACCGTCTATTAACCCAGGGAATGGTACAGGGATTAACCTACAAAAATCCCGAAACTGGCAAATATGTCCCCGCAGAAAATGTTATCTATAAAGAGGATAAATATTACGATAAAGACACGGGAGAAGTTCTTTCTTTCTTCTTTGAAAAAATGTCTAAGTCGAAATATAACGGCGTTGATCCTCTGAAAGTCTTAGAAAAATATGGTGCTGATACTGCGCGAATGTTTATACTTTTTACTGCACCCCCAGAAAAAGATTTACAGTGGGAAGATGCGGGAGTAGAAGGACAATTTCGCTTTCTTAATCGGGTGTGGCGTTTAGTCAGCGAATATATTGAAAATAAACCCAAGCAAGTCAAAAAAATAGAGACTTTCTCGAAAACTGACAAGGATTTAAGACGGGCAATTCACACCGCTATTAAAGAAATCTCCGAGGATTTAGAAGGAGATTATCAATTTAATACCGCCATTTCCGAATTAATGAAACTCAATAACGCTTTAGGTGATAATAAGTGTTTTGCATCCCCCATTTATCAGGAAGGAATCGAAACCCTATTAATCTTACTTTCCCTCTTTGCTCCCCATCTTAGCGAAGAATTATGGCAAGCTTTAGGCCATAGCCAATCAATTCACCTGCAACCCTGGCCAAAAGTTGATCCTACTGCCCTGATTGTGGACGAGATTACCCTTGTCATCCAAATTTTGGGAAAAACCAGAGGCACGATACAAGTTCCCGCTAGTGCCGATAAAAGCACCCTAGAAACCCTCGCCCTGGAATCAGAAATCGCCCAACGTTATTTAGAGGGTAAGGAAATCAAAAAAGTGATTGTTGTCCCGGGCAAATTAGTTAATTTTGTCGTGGTTTAAATGACAGCAATTATCACAATCGTAGGGAATTAAGAACCTTTTCAGTTATCACAGAAAACGGGTTTCTCGGAGAAACCCGTTTTCTGCTCATGCACTCATGCAAAAAGGGGAATAAATAATCATTCTTTAATAACCAGATTTAGTAGAGAGCATCTCATACTAAATCCGTTGAGTATAGGATACATATCAGGACAGGCAAAAGGCAAGAGGCAAAAGAGGGAATAGATAATCAGTTTTTAATAACCAGATTTAGTATCACTTGTGCAATGAGTATTAATGCTTATAGCCGTCAAAAACTAGAAAATCTTCAACTTGATCACAAAGAGAAATGAGATTATAATAAGTACCTAAGCAAAATTAATTACACATATCTAACCCCCTCTTGCCTTTTGCCTCTTGCCTTTTGCCTATCTTTACTAGGAAATTAATTTTGCACGACTACTTAGTTATGACTTACGATTCAGAATATATCTCGATATTGAAGGTTTAATATGAAAGAATTAAAATCTTTAAATAACAACAGATTAAGCTGGTTTGAATCAGGTAAATCAATAGAATATATTACAAAATACTTAGAAGAAGCTAATCAAAAAATTCGCATTGCCACAGGCTTTTTTACGATTAAAGGTTGGAATTTAGTTCGGGGTTATACTACAGGAAAACAAACCTATATTTTGGTAGGTTTAGATGATCCAGGAGAGCAAAGGGCAAGGATGGCATTAATTCAAGAAATAATGAGAGATGTGCGTATAGGATTAGACAGAGATAGAAGAAAATCAGTTCTTGATATTATAGAAAAAATACAATCAAATCAGTTTGGAATTGTAGATGCCAGAGCCAAAGATCATCATAATAAACTTTACATTTGTGATGAAAAAGCGGCAATTCAAACTTCGTCAAATTTAACTGGTAAAGGACTAAGAGAACAAGTTGAGGGTGGTAATATTATCACTGATAAAACAGAGGTTCTTGCATTAGTTAAAGAATTTGATGATTATTTTGCTGAGGCTAAAGATTTAACTCAAGAACTATTAGAAATTTTACTAAAATGGTTACAGTTTGCTGCACCTTGGGACATTTATCTCAAAACTATGTTGGTTTTAGAAAATATCCAGTCTCCCAAAACTAGATATTCTAAAAAGCCAGTTTCCTACCAAATTGACATGATTGCCCAAACTTTACGACAGATCAAAAACTTTGATGGCTCAATGCTGGTTGCTTCAACTGGACTAGGCAAAACTGTTGTAGCGGTTCATGTAGCTCTTCATTTACGAGATGAAGATTTAATTGATAATATCATGGTTATTGGACCTAAAGCCGTCCGAAGCAATTGGCAAAAAGAAATGCGAGAAGCGGGATTACCCTGTGATTATTTTGTACGACAAACTTTTGATAAAAAAGATGCTAAACAAGATCATGCTTTGGAATTATTTGAAGAGATTTTAGAAGATATTAAAAATCAGCGTTGGTTATTAATTATTGATGAAAGTCAAGAATTTAGAAATCGATTTAAACAAGATTTATTTAATATGACTAAAAAACCCAAAGAAGAAAGATTAGCTTTTATCAAACTTAGAGAATTAGTAAAAAAGGGTAATCTTAAAGTTTTACTTTTAACTGGTTCACCTTATGCTAAAGATATTGAAAATATCAATAATCAACTTTATCTACTTCCTCACACTTGCGAAAGTAAACCTCAAGAATTTGACTATTTCTTGGAAAATTTTCCAGAACATAATCATTTATTTACAGAAGAAAAAAAAGATATTAATGCTTGGTGTATCAACGATATAGATGAATTTATTAATCTTTCTGTGGCTAGTCAATTAACAACTCCTCACGTTGCTAAATATTATGGTCAAAAGCAAGAATCGGAAACCTATATTAATTTTGGTGAAGAAAGATATTATGTGCCAAATATAATTCTTCATAGCATTAATTTTTCTCTTATTCTTCAAGATGAATTGACTGAAGCAATAGTCAAAGGTTACTTTAACCTTAAATCTAAAAATATCATGTTTAAAGATTTATTTAATCGTTCAGTTAAAATTGCATGGGCAAGTTCGCCCCTCTCACTTCAAGGAGTTTTAGAAAGTATTGCTGATACTCCAGGTGGGGAGAATAGCTATCAGTTTGAGAAACTTGAATTTATGTTTTCTCGTGAAGATAGAGAAAAATTTTTAAGACCTATTATTGCTGAACTGAAACGAATCAATCAGAACCTTAATCAGAACCTTAATCAGAACCTTGATCTAAAAGTTAAAATTTTGTCTGCCCTTATCAAAGAGCAGGTATTAGAAAAACAGCAAAAGGTAATTATTTTTTGTGAGAGAAGGGCTACAGTTTTTTATCTTTCTCAGCACTTTGAAAAGAATTTTCCCTCTTTAAAAATTGCATATACTATCGAGCAAAGCGAAGATGAAAAAAAATATCAGATGAAAGATAGTAGAGAGATTGAACAGTTAATTAAACAATTTGCTCCTCACTCCAATAAAACAACCGAGAAATTTGCCGAAAATTATGATATTTTTATTTCGACTGATGCCCATGGTGTTGGTGTCAATATGCAAGATGCTTCAGTAGTTATTAATTATGATATTGATTGGACTCCGATCGCACCAGTTCAAAGAGCCGGAAGAATTTTACGTTTCTGGCATTTACCTCGCATTGTTCACATTTATACTTTTGTGCCAACACTTACTGAAAAGAATAGTCACACTGAACTAAATCGTAATTTAGTGGAAATTCAAAAACGATGGAAAAAATTAATGTCTCGTCATCAAGAATCAAAAAAAGTAATTGATTTACCTGTTTTAACTATTGCGGAAACTCAAGAAATTAATATTTCTGAAATGGCATATCAAGTGACGATTGAATCTGGGGAAATCAATCTTAATGCTTTAGCAGATTTAGAAATTTCTCCTTATTATCAACATACAGCAAAACTTCAACTTAATCGTGATTATGCAAAAACTTTATCTGATGATTTAATTAGTGCTAAAATATATTCAGAAAAACATCCCTTACTTTATCTATTAGTTTTACATAAGCAAAATTATCACGGCATTTTTTATAATCCCATTACTAAACAATTAGCTGAACCTGATATTGTTAAAATTTTAGATAAAATTACCTGTGAAGAAAGTACGCCAGCCGCTAATGTTGACCATGATTTTATTGAAAATTTAAGTGATATTTGCCTTCAAGATTGGTGTCAAAAAAATAAAGTTTTAGCCGATGATGTTGAGCGAATTTGTGCATTATATTTAAAGCCTGAAAATGAAGATGATGATCTCAAATTACTTTTAAATTCAATCAATACTCAATAAGAATAAAATGCTCATCCCCGACTACATCGACAATAAAACCCAAAACCCAATTTGTCGATTTTGAATGAACGGCATATCCCTCTTCTGATTGCTTGAGATTGACTTGATATTGCATATTTTTAAGATCATCCCGTCCTTAATAAAAATTTGGGCAAGACTATTATGGCTCTTCGTTACTTGGTATGGTTCGATAGGGGAGCATAAATCGACTAAATCCTTATCTGGCAAGAGACTTAATTGATTAGTTCGCTTTAGATAAAAAACAATTGACAAAAATCGCTAAATGCCTTTCTATACAAGGGTTACATCCTCTATAACCCCCGTTCATTGCATAACATAAACCGAAGAGCCACTATTATTAGTATAAGTAGTCGTGCAAAATAAATTTCCTAGTGAAGAAAGGCAAAAGGTAAGGGGGGGTTAGATATGTGTAATTAATTTTGCTTAGGTACTTAACATCACCTAAGCATTGCGCTACTGCTACCATTACCTTTACCAACCCCTCATCCAGCAATTCCTGATTTTTCTGCACAATGCGGGGTTCATCGCCATCATTGCAGGATAATAGCTGATTAATCAGGTTGAGGCAGGGTTTAACCGCCATCCATCATCGCAAATCTGGCAGTTATTATTAATTTGTTGTTATGATCATTCCAGGGGGTGTGTTAAGGTAAAATAACGCACCCTGATTGGTCTAAAGATATTCTTAGTACCTAGGTAAAATTAATTACACCTATCTCACTACCTCTTGCCTTTTGCCTTTTGCCTATCCTAACCAAAAAATTAATTTTGCACGACTACTTATGAAAAGCATTGTTTTAATTGTTGGCTTTGAAACCTTTAACAGTAATTTGTATCGGCAATCGGGCCTGTTGGCTAGTTCTAAATGTCCCGATTTAGAGGTAAAAGTATTCAGCGATAAATCCTTGACTAGCGAACCGGAAATAGTCGAGCAAGCTTTAGCCACTGCTGACATTTTTTTTGCTAGTTTGATCTTCGATTACGATCAAGTTACTTGGCTGCGGCAACGAGCGGCACAGATTCCCATTCGCTTAGTTTTTGAGTCTGCTTTAGAGTTAATGAGTTTAACCCGTTTGGGAGAATTTGCCATCGGGGATAAACCAAAAGGAATGCCAAAACCAATTCAATTTATCTTGAGTAAATTTTCCAGTGGCAAGGAAGAAGATAAGTTAGCTGGTTATCTCAGTTTCCTTAAAACTGGTCCGAAACTGCTGAAATTTATTCCCGCTAAAAAAGTTCAAGATTTGCGTAATTGGTTAATTATTTACGGTTATTGGAATGCGGGAGGAACCGAAAATGTTGCCGCTATGTGTTGGGTAATTGCCCAAAAATATCTAGGATTAAAAGTACAGGAAATCCCCGAAGTTATCGAAACTCCCAATAAGGGACTACTACACCCCGATTATCAGGGTTATTTTCTCACTCCCCAAGAATATTTAGCTTGGTATAAGAAAAATAAATCCCTTGATAAACCAGTGGTGGCCCTGCTGCTTTATCGGAAGCACGTTATCAGTAAACTACCCTATATTAATCAATTAATCCGTCATTTTGAAACGGCTAATTTAATTCCCCTACCCGTGTTTATTAACGGAGTGGAAGGCCATACAATTGTTCGGGATTGGTTAACTACAGACTACGAAATTCAGCAAAGAAAAAAAGGAATCATTGAAACTCCTTCTTTAAGTGAAGATGTGGTGAAAGTAGATGCAATTGTTTCGACGATTGGCTTTCCTTTGGTGGGGGGTCCTGCGGGTTCTATGGAAGCAGGAAGACAGGTAGAAGTGGCTAAACGAATTCTGTCGGCTAAAAATATTCCTTATCTTATCGCTGCCCCTTTATTGATTCAAGATATTTATTCTTGGACAAGACAGGGAATCGGTGGTTTACAGAGTGTGGTTCTATACGCTTTACCGGAATTAGATGGGGCAATTGATACAATTCCTCTGGGGGGATTAGTGGGGGAAACTATCTATTTAATCCCCGAAAGATTACAGCGTTTAACTGGACGTTTAAATAGTTGGATTAAGTTACATAAAACCCCTCCGCAAGAACGCAAAATAGCCATCATTCTCTATGGATTTCCCCCGGGTTATGGGGCAGTTGGTACGGCAGCTTTATTAAATGTTCCCCGAAGTTTAGTTAAGTTTTTACAAGCTTTACAAGCGCAGGGTTATAATCTGGGAACGATTCCCGAAGACGGGGAAGAAATTATTCAAAAAGTTAAATTTGCCGATGATGAAAATCTCTCTAAACAAAATCGTTTATCGATAGAAACTTTAGAAAATTGGCTAGGTTATCTATTAATTTCTCGCATCGAAAAACACTGGAAATCTCTTAAAGATGCGGGTATAAAAACTATTGGCGACCAGTATCATTTAGGGGGAATTGAGTTAGGTAATATCTGGATTGGAGTGCAGCCACCTTTAGGAATTGCTGGGGATCCGATGCGGTTAATGTTTGAAAAAGATTTAACTCCTCACCCTCAGTATGCAGCCTTTTATCAGTGGTTACAAAAAGATTTTAAGACCGATGCGCTCGTTCATTTTGGTATGCACGGAACTGTCGAATGGCTGCCCGGTTCACCCCTAGGAAATACCGGTTATTCTTGGTCAGATATTTTATTAGGGGATTTACCGAATTTATATATTTATGCCGCTAATAATCCCTCGGAATCTATCCTAGCTAAACGTCGCGGTTATGGGGTGTTAATTTCCCATAATGTGCCTCCCTACGGACGAGCGGGATTGTATAAAGAATTGATGATTTTACGAGATTTGATTGCCGAGTTTCGAGAAAATCCTGAGAAAAATTACGCTTTAAGAGATAGTATTCTCCAAAAAATTATTGATACAGGTATCTCTAAAGATTGTCCTTTTCTGGAAGCAGAAAAACAGGGAATAGAATTCAATTTAGAAAATGCAAAATTATTTAGCCGCTATGCACTAACCGATTATTTTGTCAAGGTGTATAATTACCTGCAAATCGTCGAGCAAAGACTATTTTCTTCGGGTTTACACACCCTAGGAACTGCTCCCAATCAGGAAGAATTAAAAGGTTATCTTGATGCTTATTTTACCGATTTATCTGAGCGAGAATTTCAGCAAATTCTCGCTGATGAAGCAACCAATGAAAAGGTTAAAGAAGGCATTACTATTAAAAATTTATTAGGACAAAATAGCGAGGAGTTAACTAATCTTTTGCGGGGATTAAATGGGGAATATATACCCCCAGCGCCGGGGGGTGATTTACTCCGGGATGGTGCGGGAGTTTTGCCTACAGGACGCAATATACACGCTTTAGACCCCTACCGGATGCCTTCCCCAGCAGCCTACACCCGCGGACGAGAAATCGCCAAAAAACTGCTAGAACAAAACTTAACCGAAAAAGGAAAATATCCCGAAACTGTAGCGGTTTTACTCTGGGGATTAGATGTGATTAAAACTAAGGGTGAGTCCCTGGGTATTCTCTTAGAATTAGTTGGTGCAGAACCGGTGAAAGAGGGAACAGGAAGAATTGTTAGGTATGAATTAAAACCTCTAGGGGAAATTGGACACCCGCGCATCGATATTCTGGCTAATTTATCGGGAATTTTTCGGGATACTTTTATCAATATTATCGAGTTATTGGATGATTTAATGCAGCGGGCAGCCGAGATAGAAGAATCGGAAAATGATAATTATATCCGTAAACACTATTTAGCCTTAAAAAGTCAAGGAATTGACAATGCCAGCGCTCGTTTATTTTCCAATCCTGCTGGGGATTTTGGCTCTTTAGTTAATGACCAAGTAGTGGAGGGAAATTGGGACAATGACAACGAATTAGCGAAAACTTGGGAAAAGCGTAATGTTTTTAGTTATGGTCGTCAAGATAAGGGACAAGCGCGACCAGAAGTGCTACAACAGTTATTAAAAACCAGTGAGAGTATTATCCAAGAAATTGACTCGGTAGAGTACGGTTTAACCGATATTCAGGAATACTACGGCAACACGGGAGGATTAAAATTAGCCGCAGAAAAACAAAGCGGTCAACGGGTGATGACAAGTTTTGTTGAGAGTTTTTCCAATGATACAACTCCCCGCAAATTAGAGGAAGTTTTGCGCTTAGAATACCGCAGTAAATTACTCAATCCTAAATGGGCCAATGCTATGGTTAATCAAGGTTCCGGTGGGGCCTACGAAATCTCCCAAAGAATGACCGCTTTAATTGGTTGGGGCGGTACGGCTAATTTTAGTGACGATTGGGTGTATGATCAGGCAGCCGATACCTACGCTTTTGATGCAGAAATGGCGGAAAAATTGCGTCAAGCTAATCCTGAAGCTTTCCGTAATATTGTCGGTAGAATGTTAGAAGCACAGGGTCGCGGTTTTTGGCAAGCAGACCCCGACAAATTAGAGAAATTACAGGAATTATATCAATTGACCGATGAAAAGTTAGAAGGGGTTACTTAGGGTTTGCTGAATAAATCTAAAAACCTTCTTGGATAATATCTTTAGGCTTTTTTGAAATCAAAAAGTGCCAGCGATTGGAGTGATTGGGGGGAAAATTCAGGTACTTTTTCCCCAAAAATGGCTCTCTTGGATTTGGTGGGTAAAATGTATTCTAAGATACATTCCCCCTAGCGAGGGGGTGGAAGGAACCACAAAGACACAAAGGACACAAAGATTGATCGATCCTAAGTAGTCGTGCAAAATTAATTTCCTAGCAAAGATAGGCAAAAGGCAAGAGGCAAAAGGCAAGAGGGGGTTAGATATGTGTAATTAATTTTGCTTAGGTACTTATGTAAGTTAAACTTATCACACAGAACCTAGAAGAGCCCAAAAATTAGGTAATTGACTCCCTGAAAATTGGTACAACCCCACACCCTGACACCAGGAAAAACTTTTTGCCGCAAACCCTACTTAGGGTTTTCATGGCAACAGGGAATCCTTGTGATAATCTGATTTCCCTCCTGTTTTACTCAGCAGACGGATATTTTCAATCAGGATTGATTTTTCTAACGCTTTAGCCATATCGTATAAAGTCAAGGCTGCCACAGACACCGCTGTTAAAGCCTCCATTTCTACCCCAGTTTCCGATTTTGTCACCACTTCTGCCCGAATTTCGTAACCGGGTAACTCTGCTTTCGGGATAATCTGAACATTGATTTTTTGCAAGGGTAAGGGATGACAAAGGGGAATTAAGGAGGCAGTTTGTTTGGCCGCCATAATTCCCGCTAGTCTGGCAGTCCCTAAAACGTCACCTTTAGGCGCATTTCCCTGTTCTATAGCTTCAAAAGTAGTTTTTAGCATTCTCACTTGTCCTAGGGCAATAGCAGTGCGTTTAGTGGGCATTTTCTCTGATACATCCACCATCCGGGCCTCGCCTTGGCTGTCGAGATGAGATAATTTTTCTTTACCCTCTTGCGTCATTGAATGAACCTGTGCTATAGTAGTTTACTGTTGAGAAAAACAAGGGCTTGTAGCTTAGTGGATTAGAGCGTGTGGCTACGGACCACAAGGTCGGGAGTTCGAGTCTCTCCAAGCCCGTTAGATACAATGGCACATACTACAGGAATTAGGTTCCGATGGTTCCTAGTTCCTTTGGTTTTTTAGCCCATCTCCCTCAAGTCCCTAATGTAGTACAAATCGTCTTTGATAACAATCAAAAGCTTGCTGAAATTGTTTACTGGTTTTGGGAATGACTTCTATAGATCTCTTGCAAAAGTAATCAAGATATATCCTTTTGTCGGTAACGAAGTTCGTAATTGTAGATACCAGCAATCAAATTCAATCTCAGATCAAATTGCCGTCTGCGATTTCTGTATCTTGATGAAAGTATCCGAAATATTTTGAGACGACGATGAATATGTTCTATAACTCTGCTCCGTTGTGATAACTGACGATTGGCTTTTTTTTTGCTCTTTACTTAGTTTTTCTTTTTTCTTTTTTTTATGAGGGATTTGACTGTTTTGATGGATTTTCTGAATTCCTTGATAGTCTTTATCCCCTAATATTTCTATTTCCTTATTTAACCTTATTTTGCTCTCTTGACCCAGTCGAAAATCATGGACTCTTCCTTTCTCACAAGGGACACAGATTACCTGCTCGCTTTTTTGGTCGCAACGCGCTCGCTGCGCGAGATCGGCAACGACTTGCGACTTTAATGTGTGGTATCCCTGCTTTCCACTATAGCATGATTTCTGTTTTTTTTCGGTCTTTCTATCTCCTGTTCTGACACATCCACCACTATTACTTCTATTTCACTATTACTTTCTAATAGGGCTTTTTTTTCCGGTAGGTAGATTAAACAGCAGCAATTCTCATTTTAAGGTTTCATGACATTAAAACCCTTGCACCTAGAGGGATTAATAAGACTTATAGCAGAGAACGAGTTGTTTAGGACAACCTAAATCGCTAAAATTCAGTTCTGGCAAGGATTTTCCTTCTGCCTTCTGCCCTCTGCTATAATAGCGCACTGTGCGGTTTAATCACCTCAATCAGGAGTCAGGAGACGATGCCAAATCAAATTATACTTCATCTTTATGAGAAACGCTGTAAGCTGTAATAATTAAGAGACATCTTAAAAAAAGTCAGAAACCCTTCTGTTCCCTGTTCCGGAGTTCCCTTGTCTCTAAAGTTAACTTTATTTTTAACTAGGTACTTAGAATGAAAAATGAAACATTAAATCTAGAATTTTCTCCCGATGTTCTTGCCGCTTTAAAAATAGGAATTGATGAACCCGGTCAAGAAATTAAACTTCTGGCCGCTATTTATTATTTTCAAGAAAAGCGACTTTCTTTAGGAAAAGCGGCGGAATTAGCGAGAATTAATCGCCTAGAATTTATGGATATTTTGTCTAAAAAAGGGATTGTATTGTTTGATTATGACGAATCGGCGTTAGCGGTTGAATTAAAGGGAATAGAAAAACTGGAACCTGATGATTGTAAGTAACGCTACTCCCCTCATCGCTTTTGCGCAAATTGGTCAACTCGGTCTTTTACAAGAAATAGTTAAAAGCATCGTTATTCCTAAGGTAGTAGCTCTTGAAATCAGCACTTACGATCAAGACAAAACTGGCTCGATCAATCTATTACGAGAACAGTGGATTTCTGTCCGAGAAATCGCCTCTCAACATCAGGTTTCCTTACTAAGCTAAGACGCATTTAAACCGCTTATTCTTAGATTAGCCGACCCCCCCCAATCCCTTTACTGTTGCCTTTTGCCTCTTGCCTTTTGCCTCGTCTCAACAAGCAATTTAAATTACGAACAGCTTATTACCGACTCTAGATCGAGGAGAATCAGAAGTCATCGTCCTTGCACTAGAACAAAAAGCCTCTTTAGTACTTATCGATGAATTAGCTGCTCGTCAGGTGTGTAAATCTCTCAATATTCCAATTACAGGTTCGATCGGTATTTTAATTAAAGCAAAACAGTTGGGAAAGATCGCTGCAGTCAAACCTTACATAGAAACGATACAACAACAAGGCATATACTACAGCCAGAAATTTATTGATTTTGTTTTACAAACAGTAGCAGAAGGATAGGGGAGAGTATTGTTCACTTTCGGGATCAGCTGAAACCCTTGTTTTTTGCGATCCCTTGACCGTCACCATGAGTTAATAATAACTGCCGGATTTGCGATGATGGATGGCGGTTAAACCCTGGTGTAAAACCTTGCCTTTTTCTGCGATCGCATAAATCAGCCAATGATCACCGCACTCCATTCGTTGTTCTACCCGACATTCCAGATAAGCGAGCGCTTCGGCCAAAATCGGCCCACCGTTCTCAGCTTTAGTGGTTTCGATATTAGCGAAACGATCTTCTCCTGGAGTAAAAGGTTTAAGAAAATGCTTCATTAAAGCCAAATGTTGACCTTCTTGGAGGATATTAAGGACAAAAGGCGTACCGCTATAAAGCAGAGACTCGATCGCTCGTTCTTTCGCCACGGCAATAGTCAATCCGGGGGGGGTGAACGTCGCTTGCGACACCCAAGAGGCTAACATGGCGCCGCGCAATTCTCCCAATTCGCAGGTGACGATACAGAGAGAACCCACCAAACGTCCCAGGGACTGCGATCGCCGATCGCTTTGGGATTGGTTAACATTAGTTTTCGGTTGTCTGCTTTTGCGAGCTTTTTTGACTGCTTGAGCGAAATCGGTTCCTGCTTCCTCACAGGTCTTTAAAATTGCCTCCGTGGGTGTAAATTTAACCCGAATTGGCTCAAAACCGAAGCGATAACCGCCATCCCGGAATTTACCTTCTAAAAGATCCACCGCTTCCCCACTCCAACCGTAGGAGCCAAAAACCCCCACCAGCTTGCTTTTATCGCCATTTGCTAGGGTAATCCCCAAGGCAGTTTGGATGGGAGTCGGTGCGTGTCCTCCCAAAGTGGGGGAACCAAAGATAAAACCGACACTTTTTTCGATCGCCGTTTTGATCTCGTCTGGTTCGGCGGACTCGGCATTAATCGCCGTCACTGCTACTCCCGCTTTCGTAATCCCGATGGCGATCGCTTGAGCGAGGGTGGCGGTGTTGCCGTAGGCACTGGCATAAATCAGGGCGATTGTCAACTCTTGGGACTTTTGTACTGCTAACCATTGTTGATAGGAAAGGGTCAATTCGTGCATTCCGTAACGCACCAGAGGACCGTGACCAACAGCATAAAATAAGGGCGATTTAGCGGCTAATTTCTCCAAAGCGTTGCTAATTTGGCCCGCATAGGGAGCCATGAGACAATCGAAATAATAACGCCGATCTTCGTTATAAACCGTCCAACCCTCGTCAAAAATTTGGTCGCCACAAACGTGCGCTCCGAATAATTTATCGGTGTAGAGAATATCGGTTTTGCTGTCGTAGGTACAGAGTTGATCAGGAAATCTGGGGTTAGGAGTGAGGATAAATTCTAATTGATGGTTTGCTCCTAAATTTAATATTTCTTCCCCCTTGACAACCAACAGATTTAATGCTTCGGTTTCAAGAATTTTTTTCAGGGAAATTGCCCCCGGATTGGAACAAACAAAAGTGACTTGAGGCGCGATTTCTAAAAGTGCCTTGAGGGTGACGGCACGATTGGGGTTAACGTGACCCAGGATAATATAATCAATAGTTTTCGGATCGATTCTTTTAGTTAAAGCCTCTAAAAATATAGCAGAGAATGATTCCCCCGGTGGATCAAAAAGAGCGACCTTTTCACCTTTAATTAGATAACTATTGGCGGTGGTTCCCTTTTGTAATCCGTATTCGATCTCGAATTTTAACCGGTCCCAAGTGCGGGAACGAAAGACAAAAGTATCGACGGCAATCGGTGCTACTTGTACATCTCTCGGTTTGACAATTGCATTATTCATAATCTTAGTTACCAGTTATCAGTTAAGTAGTCAATTAGTTAAGCGGCAACTTGAGGCTGTCATCATTTTTTACTAGGCAAGTTTGGCATCAAAGTCAACACTTGATTTTTGACTAAATACAGCCTTTTATCGCTGGGGACGAGTGGGGAAATTTACAGGTTATCTTGCTAGCCAGAAGGACATCAATATCTAAAGTACACCATCTCTGGGAAGAAACCTAGCTTCTGGCAATTTGTTCGCAGGTAACAATACTCCTCTGGGGGGATTTGCCAGTCTATTGAGAAATTCTAAAGGGAAGGTGATCCCCAGAAGCGAGGTGCTAGTCTGGGGGAAACCCTGCTCTTTCCCTATCAAGCAAAGTTTTTATGAGCTATCCGCACTCGTCTTTTGACTGCACTAGCGCCAATTTTGAGAAAGCCGCTTTGAGTCATTTTCGCACTCTTGTGGCTTTTTTACCGGACAATTGCCGTATTTACCGGCAAACTTGGGAATTTTCTACGGTTCTCTGTCTCGATTTTCTAGCCTGTTTGCAGGGACTAGCGATCACCCGTCAAAATTTCGCCCATCTAGTTAATGTGACACAAGAACTGGGTTTAGGTCAAGCAATTATTTTGAAAGTCGGCAATAAAATCGTTGAGTGGCATCGTTTAACAGTCTAGAAAAAAATCGGCTCTCTCTGTTCTTTGTGTCTCTGGGGTTTATCTTTAACGCTGCTGAAATAACCGAATAAAAAGGTAGATTGTCGGCTATTCTAGAACTGTTTGAGTTGAGAAAAAGCTCCGATAATTTGACCAAGGCTAATACCACCATCATTAGTGGGAACAGTTTGCTGCCAGTAGGGTTGAAATCCCGTAGCTTGTAGGCGATTAATTGTTCTTTCCGTCAGATAACGATTTTGAAAACAGCCTCCCGTCAGGAGAATTTTTTCTCTACCTATTTGGTGGGCAATTTCTACAACAATCTCACTTAAACTATTATGAAATTTAGCGGCAATTATGCCGATTTGTCCTTGTTTTTCTAAATCCTCAACAACTCCTAAAATTATCTGATTCCAATCAATAACTATGGGTGAGTCAGCTGATAAAGAAAAATTATAATATTCCTCCGTTTTAATGCCCTCAAGGGCGAATTCTAATTGCATTGCTGCTTGTCCCTCAAAACTTAATTGATAACATAAACCTAGGATCGCCGCCACACCATCAAACAAACGCCCGACACTAGAAGTTAAAGGACAATTAATTTTTTTTGTTAACATTTGCCTAAAAATCGACCATTCCTGTTCACTAAAAGCTGATTTTATCCTATCGGTATTTTCCATAACTTCTAGTAATCCTAAAGCTACGCGTCTAGGTTCTTTAACCGCTTTTTCTCCTCCGGGTAATGGCCAGGGTTTAAAATGGGCGACTCGCTGCCAAGAATCGGCAGTAATATGGATAAATTCTCCCCCCCAAATTGTGCCGTCTAAACCGTATCCCGTTCCATCCCAAGCAACACCTAAAACTGGAGGTTGTAGCTGATGTTCTGCCATGCAGGATAAAACGTGAGCGTAATGGTGTTGAATGGGAATAACGGGCAAATTTAAGCTATAAGCGTACTTTGTCGCTAGATATTCTGGATGAGCATCACAGGCAATAATTTCTGGTACAAATTCGTATAATTTTTTTAAACTATCGAGGATATTTTCAAAATGATTAACGGCATTAACTGTATCTAAATCGCCGATATGTTGACTGATAAAAACTTGATTTTTTTGATAGATAGCCACGGTATTTTTAAAATAACTTCCCACGGCCAAAATCGGGGGAAAATCTCCCTCATTAACTTTAACGGGAAAGGGAGCATATCCCCGCGCTCGCCGCAAAATCATCGCTTTTCCCGCCATTTCCCTGATAATAGAGTCATCCACTGGTCGAAGGATGGGACGATTGTGAACTAGAAATAAATCGGCGATTGTTCCTAATTTTTCTAAAGCTTCTTTTTCCTCAATACAGATAGGTTCATCGGCTAGATTACCACTAGTTGCTACAATAGGAAAGCCTAATTCTGCTAATAAAAGATGATGTAGGGGAGTATAGGGTAACATGACTCCTAGATAGGGATTATCTGGAGAAACCGAAGGAGAAAGATAATTTTTTCTTTGTTTAATCAGGACAATTGCCGATGCAGGAGACTGCAATAATTGCGATTCTAAAGAAGAGACATAACCATGCTTTTTCACTAACTCAAGATTAGGATACATCACGGCAAAAGGTTTATCCGGTCGCTGTTTACGTTGTCGCAATTTTTGCACTGCTTCCGTATTTCTTGCATCGACAACTAGGTGAAATCCTCCTAATCCTTTGATCGCTATAATTTTTCCCTGTTGAATTGCTCTAGCGGTGGCGATTAAAGCTTGATCTTTTTCCCCTAATACAGTTCCTTGACTGTCTAAAAGACTAATTTGGGGTCCGCAACGAGGACAGGCATTCGGTTGGGCATGAAAACGGCGATCCAGAGGGTTTTCGTATTCCCTTTGACATTGGGGACACTGATTAAAACCCCTCATAGTTGTGGCACTGCGATCATAGGGTAAACCCTCGATAATACTGTAGCGAGGACCGCAGTTAGTGCAGTTAGTAAAAGGATAGCGATAACGACGATTATTCGGGTCAAAAATATCGGCTAAACAATCGGGACAAGTGGCTAAATCGGGCAGAACAATTGTATTTTTTTCACCGCCGCCGCTATGACGTATGCTAAAGTTTTGATAACCGACGGAATTTAACCATTGAGTCTCAATATTTTCAACTAGCGATCGAGGAGGTTTTTCTAAAGATAATCGAGTCAAAAAAGTTTCTAGTTTTTCTTGATCGCCCTCGACTTCAATAAAAACCCCCGCTGCTGTATTATTCACCCAACCAGTTAGGTTTAATTCCGTTGCTAATCGATAAACAAAAGGACGAAAACCGACCCCTTGTACTGCTCCGCGCACAATTAAAGCTAATCGCTGATCGGATTGACTGCTCTGATTATTCATAAATAATTTAACGGAGAAATCATCAAATCTATCCCTGATTACTTTTCCCGTTATACTAAACTGTCACTAATCACCTGACAGCATTCTTCCACACTAGTCCTTTTTTCCATAGCTATCACTAAAGCTTGATAAGCAGTCTGTTGTTTTTCTAAAAGAGTTTTTGCCTGTAATAAACTCCAGCGCTCTTTCTGAGCATAATTATTCTCAGGAACCCCCGCTAATTTTAAGGCCGATTGCAGATAAAATCGATCGCTTTCTCCCCCTGTCGCTTTACCATAAACTAAGGTTTCGGCAGCAATTCCCGCCATCCACACCGTAGAAATTCTCTCTAAAAAAGCGGGAAAATCGGTAAAGTTCTTGACTTTTTGCTCTAAATCTGCTAAATCAAATTGAACACCGCCGACTCCCTCCTGGCCTTGACGAAAGGCTTCCCAAGCGGTCAAACTATAACTGGCGATCGGAATACCCAAAATATAAGCGGTGAGAAAATGTCCGGCTTCGTGGTAGATAACTCTTTGACGGTGTTTACTAGGAGAAAGAGCATCCAGTAGTAAAGTCACGCCCCGGTTATTAAAGGTGAGAGTATCAACGGTAACTAATCCCAAGAGGCTAAAAGTAGCCAAAGCGGGGACAAAAGGCGAAATAGACAGCAAAGGAGTGACAAATACGGAAAGAGTGATCGAAAAAACGGCGATCGCGATCAGATTTAAGGCTGTCTGTTCCATAAAAATTAATAAAAATATACAAATGCTTAATACTATGTTACATGGCCTAGTTTTATTTTCCCCGAATCCAGTTTTTTACTTCCCCAATTTTTTCGGCTAAATCGGGGATTTTTACCACGGATGCCTCGATGAGTTGCACTCTTTCATTTAAACCCGTGATTTTTGCGTCTAAAGTCCTGATTTCTCCCTTAATTTCCGTCTGTCCTATCTCTAGGACTTGAATTTCTCTTTTGATCTCTCCGATGCTATTCTCGATCGCTTTTTGTCCACTCTCCAAAGAGGTTAAACGAGTTTCGATCGCTTTTTGTCCACTCTCCAAAGAGGTTAAACGAGTTTCGATCGCTTTTTGTCCACTCTCCAAAGAGGTTAAACGAGTTTCGATCGCTTTTTGTCCACTCTCCAAAGAGGTTAAACGAGTTTCGATCGCTTTTTGTCCATTGATAATCAAATCTTCTAACCTTTTTAGGTCATTTTCCGTAAAAGCCGTCATCAGCTAAACTCCTAATAGATTAATTTTTTCTCGTCTTGAGATTAAATCGATCGTTGACTAACTTAATTATGGAGTCAAAATCAAGCTGTTACCCACTGATAGTTCTAGGTTCGACGCAGCAATAGGGATTTAGGGTGATCGGGAAATTTCCGCTAAATCCCCCATCTCCCCACTTCCCCACTCCCCTTTAACATAAATAAATATTATTGTTTTTCACTATGGATAACTTTTAAGTACCTAAGCAAAATTAATTACACATATCTAACCCCCTCTTGCCTTTTGCCTCTTGCCTTTTGCCTATCTTTACTAGGAAATTAATTTTGCACGACTACTTATTGATGAATATTGATCGCACTATCCAAGAGGCAATAGGGATTTAGGGTGATAGGGAAATTTCCCCCACTTCCCCCATCTCCCCACTGATAATTCATAATTTATAATTCATAATTCCCCACCTCCCCTTTAACATAAATAAATATTATTGTTTTCCACTATGGATAACTTTTATTGATGAATATTGATCGCACTATCCAAGAGGCAATAGGGATTTAGGGTGATAGGGAAATTTCCCCCACTTCCCCCATCTCCCCACTGATAATTCATAATTCATAATTCCCCACCTCCCCTTTAACATAAATAAATATTATTGTTTTCCACTATGGATAACTTTTATTGATGAATATTGATCGCACTATCCAAGGGGCAATAGGGATTTAGGGTGATAGGGAAATTTCCCCCACTTCCCCCATCTCCCCACTGATAATTCATAATTTATAATTCATAATTCATAATTCCCCACTTCCCTTTAACATAAATAAATATTATTGTTTTCCTGTATGGATAACTTTTATTGATGAATATCGATCGCACTATCCAACTAGCTCATCAATTAGCGGAGGCTTCTGGAGAGATTATCCGGCGCTATTTTCGGCAGCCTCATCTAGAAACCGAAACCAAACTCGATCAAGTTTCCTCAATAGTAACAATCGCCGATCAAGAAGCTGAGGAGGCGATGGTGGCGATTATTCGGCGAGAATTGCCTGAAGATGGGGTTATTCGGGAAGAAGGACTTAATATTCCCTCCCAAAGTGGTCGTTATTGGGTATTGGATCCAATCGATGGCACATCCTCTTTTGTCAAGGGATTGCCGATTTTTGGGACTTTAATCGGCCTGGTGGCAGAAAATCGACCGATTTTAGGAATTGTCGATCAACCGATTTTAGGCGATCGCTGGTTAGGAGTGAAGGGAAAAGCGAGTCTTTATAATAACCAGATCATTGTTAATCCCTACCGTCAAGATCAAGAACTTGCCTTAAAAAATGCCTGTTTAGCCTCCACCACTCCCTTAATGTTTATCACAGAACGACAACAAGCGATCGCTCGTCAGCTGCAAACCGTCTGTAAACGTACCGCTTTTGGGGGTGATTGTTATAACTATATGATGTTAGCCACTGGCTGCACTGCCATGCCGATGGTAATCCTAGAATCAGACCTGAAATACTACGATTTTTGTGCTTTAATCCCGATTATTGAAGGTGCTGGCGGAATAATTAGCGATTGGTCAGGTAATCCCCTACAAGCTGATTCTAGCGAAGTTTTAGCCGTCTCTAATTCGGGTTTATGGCAGCAGGTTTTAGAACAAATCAGCAGAGTGGGTTAGTGCCAATACTAAGATAATTAGTCAACAACTAACCCACCCCTGCGGCAATTAAACGGTGGCTAATTGAGGTTGGGGACGTTTGCTGTTACGGATACCTTCGATCGCTGCTGCGTAATCAGGGGCATTAAATACCGCCGAACCTGCTACGATCGCATTAGCACCCGCTTCGAGAACTTGCCAAGTATTAGCCGGTTTTAAGCCGCCATCCACTTCAATCCAGGGATCCAAGCCTTTTTCATCGCAGATTTGGCGTAATTGACGGATTTTGGGGACCACTTCCGGGATAAAACTCTGGCCACCAAAACCGGGGTTAACGCTCATAATTAGGACCAAATCGCACAAATGCAGCACATATTCGATTAAATCTAAGGGAGTGGAGGGATTTAATACCACACCCGCTTGTTTACCGAGTTCGCGGATTTGGCAAAGAGTACGATGGAGGTGGGGAGAAGCATTATGTTCAGCGTGAACAGAAATAATGTCAGCACCCGCTTTCGCAAAGTCAGCCACATATTTTTCTGGTTCCACGATCATTAAATGCACATCTAAAGGTTTTTTCGTATAGGGACGAATAGCGGAGACAATCAGGGGTCCAATGGTGATATTCGGGACAAAACGACCATCCATCACATCAACGTGAATCCAATCGGCTCCTGCCTTATCCACAGCCTCGATATCGGCTCCTAATTTACTAAAATCCGCCGATAGGATCGAGGGAGAGACAACGATCGACTTCGAGCTTCCGTTTTGGGTCATGGCTAACTATAGAATTTCGTGTTTATATTTTCGTAACAATCTTATCAGCAATCAGTGATCAGTGATCAGTTATCAGTTATCAGTTATCAGTTATCAGTTATCAGTTATCAGTTCACTGAGAAAACACCCTACACCCTACACCCCACACCCCACCTACCTAGATTTACGAACTTTTTTGTCGAAACCGGATCATAAACTTTAAAAATTAGGCATGATGGGAATAGTTGGGATCGAGGGGGTGGAAAGATGGATAAACTGGTGGCTTTGTACTTACATACACTTGGCGATTTCGGGAATTTACGCTACCCTAGGTCTCAGGTTCTTTACATTTTGTTACCTAACATACGTAAGAAAACCTAGTCCCCATACCTTATTTTCTCAGGAAAGAATCTTAAAAAAGTGTTAAGGTTTTATAGTTGAGGAGTGTTATCAGGAGGAACATTGTGTTTAAACGACTTGCAGAACAGCATCGCCAATTGGTCAAAGACTTAGTCTTGGATTTACAGGCTTTAGCGATCGCCTTAGAAAATCAAGGTTATCTAGCATCTTGCTACACCTGTGGCGGTCAACTGAATAGCGCATCTTTTATGGTGGGATTGGGGGAAACCCATCTAATTCGGTTTCTCGTGTCCGATTACGGCATCACCTGGACAGAAATGCGCGACGATCGAGAGTTAATGAAACTCGAAGGTGCAGAAGCCATCAGCCAACTACAGGAATTATCTAATCTGATTAAATATCAAATTCCGCCGGCGGAATTTGTTGACAAAAAACCCTCCACCGTGCTGCAACGTTTCCAGACAGTTTAACCCCAGATGTTACCTAGACCTGTATGTTTAGCGAACTTTTTTCCCTAATCTTTCAGCCAACTATTGGCTAGATAGGCCATTCGTTTCATCTCTTTTCGTCCCCGAGAGACGGAATCGAGGATCATGCCAGAGGTCAAACTTAAAAAGGCTAAAAGCATGATCGAGGCCGATAAAATGGCGGTGGGAAAACGTGGTACTAAGCCGGTTTCGAGGTATTCAAACAGGACGGGGATCGCTAAGAGAAGGGAAATAACCGCCAAAATCAGCGAGACAAGGCTAAAAAAGAGAAAAGGACGAATTTCTTTAAAAAGTAGGATAGCGGTTCCCAATACCCGCCAGCCATCTTGAAAGGTTTTTAACTTACTTTGGGAACCTTCGGGACGTTCCCCGTAGAGGGTTGGTTCTTCAGCGAAGGGAATTTTTAATTCTAAAGCGTGGATAGTTAACTCGGTTTCAATCTCGAAACCATTGGACAAAGCGGGAAAAGATTTGACGAAACGACGGGAAAAGACACGATAACCAGAGAGCATATCGATTAAACGCGCTCCAAACAGAAATTTAACGAATCCCGTTAAAAATAGATTGCCAGCGCGATGACCTGGACGATAAGCCTGGGAGGATTTTACCGCTTCCCGACGCGCACCGACGACCATATCCAATTGTTCCTGCAGCATTCGTTCAATTAAGCGACGTACTGCCGCAATTTCGTAGGTATCATCACCATCGATGAGAATATAGATATCCGCTTCGATATCGGCAAACATCCGCCGGACAACGTTGCCTTTTCCCGGTTGGATTTCCTGACGCACGATCGCCCCCGCTTTCAGGGCCTCCGTCACGGTATCATCGGTAGAGCGGTTGTTATAGACATAAATTGTTGCTTCTGGCAAAAAAGTTTGAAATTGCGAGACCACTTTAGCGATTGTTAGTTCTTCGTTGTAACAGGGAATAATCGCAACTATACGGTAGTTTGGCAAGGAAATCGGCGGAATAGTAGTCATTTCGATTATGGCTAACGACAACGTTTAATGATGGTTAGGGGGGTGTCCTGGCGTTTAACAGCATGAACAATGGGACAATGGGGGAATGCTTGGAAATAATCGTATCGGGATAAACCCATGTAATAATCGGGGTCGGGAGCTTTTCCCCAAGCAAAGTCATCTCGATAGATCATTGTCAGGTTTCGTTGATGATTCTCTACCATTTCCGCTGCAAACATCGGACCGCTAACGACAATGGTAGAGTTAGCGGCGGCATTTTGATTAAGCCATTCCATCCCCTCCTTGAGACTTAATCCCCAGTAATCGGTTTCCTGTTGACCTTGGGCTGCTTTTAAGCCTCCGTAGGCGCGATTATAGTAGGTGTATTCGTAGGGATGCAGGCTAATCATGTCATAGACAATGACGCTAAAGTTGAGGATTAGCAGGGTCGTTAGAAAGATTTTTATTGACTTTCGCTTGAGTTTATGATATGTCCAAATAATGGTCGTAGATGCGATCGCTGCTAGGGCGGGAATGACAAATAAAAAGTGACGGATGCCGTCGTAGAGAGTAGATTGACTCAGTATAGCAACGGTGGGCAGTAAAAACGCTTGCAGTAGGGTGATTATGGCGCAAGCACGCTGGGTTGGCGTTAATTTGGTTATTTTTGTCAAAATCCAAATTACACCGACCAAGGCGGCGATTTGCAGGAGGACGGGGGTGGTGAGGGAAAATAGCCGGGGTAGATAGTACCAAGGTAGGGAACGACCGGGGATATTTTGACCGTCAAAGAGAACTGTATTATCCCAGATGTTATACTTTGACATGAGGGTTATCGCTTCGATAAACCAAGTAATCGGGTTTCTCCAAGCGGCAGGATGGACAATATAGGTGGTTATTGCCCAAAAAAGTATAATAACTGCGTATAGGGGCAGAAAACGCCAGACGGTTTTGGGGAGGGTTTTGATATCCCAACGGGCCACTAGATGAGCAAAAATGAGATAAAAGAGGATGAAAAAGCCACCGATGCGAATTCCGGTGATTAAACCAGCAAGAATCCCGTAGAGGCAAGAATAAACGGTTAAACGGTTAAATCCTAGTCTAATAGCCTTATTTTCAGACTGAAAATATTTATTCAGCAATAGGGAACCAGTGAAGGTTCCGAGGGTAAACATGGCTGCAAAGGGAATATCTTTGGGATTAAAGAAGGTATGACCCCAAAAAGCGGGAAATAGGGCTAAAATTAGCGCACCTAACCAAGCGGATTCGATTCCTGCTAGGATAGCGACGATTCCCACCACCGATAGATAGGTAATCAGGGAAAAAAGAAAGGTGACAACGTGCTTAACCCGGGTTATTTGCCAGATCCTCGATAGCCATTTATCCTTATCAGTGGGATTGGGGGGAAGATTGGCAATAGCGGGGAAAAATTTTTCTTTGCTCTCGTAGATGAGCTGGGAGATGTAGTTAAAATAAAAGCCGTAATGACGCGACATTTCTGATATGGGCTTGTTTTCTCGGATATATTCGAGATTATGACTGACCATATCCACTTCGATCGGTTCGTCCCAAGTGATACCATAGTTTCTGACTACCGATAAACCAATTATCGCCAGAACTAGGATAACCGATAGAATTTTTAGATAAGCTTGCTTGACTGAGATTAACCCTTTTCTAGACTTCATTGGCGATCGAGTCAGTATGGTGGGCAATTTTATCACCTTAGTATATCAAAATTTGGTCAACTCGCCTAAGGACGTTTTTGGGAGTTAAAAGTTTCCGTTTGTATTTGTTAGCCAAACATGGTATATCAAGTAAAAAGCTATCAGCTAAAAGGCCGACTCGTTCCAGAACTAGTAATTAGTCTAATGGCACAAAAACGGGTTATTTTTCTCGTCAACTTCACCAGAACTATTGATTAAGTTATGACATTATTAAAACGGTTCAACCTGACTCATCCCCTCTTCTGGGCAGTAGTTTATTTTATCGCACTAGGAATTATCTCGGTTATTTTAGGTCAAGACGTTAGTTGGGATTTACGCAATTATCATTTCTATAATCCCTATATGTTATTAACGGGACGTTTTAAGTATGATGTCCTCCCAGCACAGATACAAACTTTCTTTAATCCTTTGATGGATGTTCCTTTTTTCGTCGCTATTTATTATCTAAAACTGCCTGCGATTGCCGTTGGGTTTTTAATGGGAGGATTTCACGGGTTAAATCAATGGTTAGTTCACCTAATTACCTATCATTCCCTAGATAAAGTTTCCGAAAGATACAAGATAACTTTAAGCATAGCGGCAGCGATTACCAGTATTTTTGGTGCAGCCTATATTTCCGAATTGGGAACCAGTATTGGAGATAGTACCAGCAGTGTTTTTGTTTTGGCAGGATTATTTTTAATTATTGCTTGTCTTGGTCGTAATCAACCAGTGAAGCTGAAAACTATAATTTTCGCAGGATTGCTTTTAGGACTAGCAACAGGACTAAAATTGACCACGGCAATGTATAGTATCAGTTTAATCGTGGCGATTAGTTTCTTAACCAATACCATCAAGGAAAAGCTGCGTAATCTTCTAACTTTAATTCTCTCTATGACTGTGGGATTTTCCCTGACGATGGGTTATTGGATAATCCTGATGTGGACTAATTTTGCTAATCCCCTTTTTCCCTTTTTCAACAAAATTTTTCAATCTCCCTACATCGAAACGGATTTTAATCTACAAGATACCCGGTTTTTGCCTAGAGACATTTGGCAATGGTTATTTTATCCCTTTTATTTTGTGCAGGAACAAACCCTAGTAGCTGAGGTAAAATTTAAAGAGATTCGTTTTGCTGTTGCCTATATTTTAATTGTCATTCTTCTGGGAGTGATTATTTATCAGTACACCTCTCGCCGTTCTCTGGATCAAAAAAATAATTTAGTTCATTTATCTATTCTCAGATTTTTATTACCTTTTTATTGTAGTGCCTATCTGATCTGGTTAAAGGGTTTTTCTATCTATCGTTACTTGATGGTTCTAGAGTTAATTACTCCAGTTTTAATCATCCTGATCATTGCCTATATTTATCCTCGTAAAAGGACAGTTTTTATAATCTCGATCGCTATTTTTGCCTTAATTGCCCCTACAGTCAAACCCTTGGACTGGTGGAGAATAGGATGGTCAGATAATTACTTTGGTATCGATAGTCAAGCATTAAAATCCTACGAAAATTCCACGATTGTTATGTGGGGAGATGAAGGAACGGGTTATCTAGTTCCCCATTTTCCCGCTTCGACTCGTTTTGTGCGATTGCGAGGGAATATGGGAGTCAGTGAGGGAACTTTAATGCGAAAAAATGCTGAAAAGTTTATCGCAGAAACCACAGTGGGTAATCTCTATATTCTGATGACTGACTTTAATAGCAAATCTCCAGAGCTAGGGGAGGATTTAGCGAAGGAAAATCTGGTTATTGACTTCCAAAATTGTCAACCCTTTCCCAGTAAAATTGAAAAGTATCATCTCTGTCGTCTTCAAAAAAAGTAATTAGCACGGAAAAGCTATTCTCTAACCATTGTTAATTGCTAGTGACTCCTACCTTTTATCTCTAATGATTTATCTATTGACGGTTAACTATAATTGCGGGGAATTAATTAAGCGTTTAATCGCTTCCCTCAACGATAACTTATCTGCTACTCTTATCATTGTTAACAATTCCCCTGAAGATAAAAATATCCAATCTTTAGCAGCGGAAAGAGTCAAGATTATGGAAGCGGGGGAAAATTTAGGATTTGGTAAAGGATGTAATCTAGGACTTGATTGGATCTATCAACAAGACAGAGAAGCTATCGTTTGGTTAGTTAATCCCGACGCTTACTTATTACCAGACTCTCTGGAGAAAGCAAGCAAATTTTTTCAGCAATATCCCGAAGTTGTCATCGCTGGTACAGAAATTTACGAACCAGATGGTAAAATCTGGTTTGGTTGGGGAAAATTTAATGCTAAAATCGGCACAATTAACGTGGTAGAGGAATCCTTAGACTATGGAGATAAACCCTATCTTATTCCCGACTGGGTGACGGGATGCAGTTTATTAATTAACTTCTCTAATTTGTCCACTTGTCCCCATTTTGATCCCGATTACTTTCTCTACTACGAAGACTTTGATTTTTCCCGAAGATACGCAAACCAAGGCTATTTAGTTGTTGTTACCAATCAGATTAAAATCATTCATGAACCATCTTCTATCACCCGTCGCTATGGTTATCTAAGACTAACTCATAATATCTATAGTTATCTTCTCAGTCTCGAAAAACATACGACTTTAACTATCCTTGTTTATCGCTTGCTGCGGATGAGTTTTATGTCTTTACTCATTCTTCCCATTAAACCCAAATTCTCCCTAGCCAAATTACAGGGAATTAAACTCTATTGTCAAAGAATTATCACTAAACTGCGTCTAGGTTGAAACTCTTATTTTTGCCGCTTCAGACAGCAGGTATTATTCTTACTAAATCCTATGTAAAAGCTATAGGAGAGCGGGGAGCGGGGGAGTAGTGGTGATGGTGAGCTGTAATTTTATCTCTCAGATTACTGAAGAGAACGAATCTGCAATTGGTAATAATTCTCGTCTAAACCTTGATTCTGCTTGTTATTAACCGAATTAAGCTGTTTTTGCAGTGCCAAAATGCGATCGCCTGTAGCGGGATGGGTGCTGAGAATTGCGGGGATAGAACCCCCCTGTTGTGCTAATTTTCCCATAAAGGAGATCATTGCCGTGGGTGCATAACCAGCCTCAGCTAGATTATTTAAACCCAGTCGGTCCGCTTCTAATTCATCTTTGCGACTATTGGGCAGATTATAGGTGAGATTGACTCCCAATTGTACCCAAGTTTTTGTGTCTAATCCCGCCGCGCTGAGAAGTCCTTGGGCGAGGGCAGTATTGCGTAATTGGGTGATAGAATGACGACCGACGATATGGCCGATTTCATGGGCAATAACGCTGGCTAATTCCGCCTCATTATCAGCAGTTTTAATCAATCCCGTGTGTAAATAGACAAATCCGCCCATAGTTGCGAAGGCGTTAATACTATTGTCGCGCACCACTTGAAAAGTGTAGGGAAGATCAGGGCGATCGCTTGTTGCCGCTAATCGCTGCCCAATTTCTTGGACATATTGGTTAATTTTGGCATCTTTGGACAGTTTTATCTTACCTGATTCTAACAAACCCTGATTAATCTGCCTACCGAGAGCGACTTCCTGCTGAGGAGAAATAGTGGTGAGTTGAATCACCTGCACACCGCGAAAAAGTAAATCCATCCACGAGCGCCCGAAACTGGGTGGGGGATAGACAATCCCGATACTCAGGGTGAGCAGCCCAGAAATGATTGTTAGTAGCCAAAAACGGTAGAAAATAGGGCGCATAAACGATTCGATCGCATAAAAACCTCATTCCTATTCTAGACAGTCCCTAACACCCTCTGTCTGCTACTGTCCCCGATTGGTTTGATAGACATAAAAGTTAAATAAATCGAATAAACTGCCAACAAAAGCAAAGGTGACAGCGATGGTTAACATTCCTTGTAGGGGATAACCGTCTCCGAAAACGGTTAAAAATTGCAGAATTTGGCTAAAAACAGTCTGAGAAACCCAAGTAAAGCCCGGGACATGACTGGTGGCGAATAAAGCAGTTAAAATAGAACCCACCAAGAGGACAGGTGCAACAAAACTTAATAGGGTGGAAAATAGCAGGGAACGGAGCAAAGTAAGCATGGGTGCTGATCTCCAGAGAATTAGGGGGCGATCGAACGGGAATAAGAATCTATACTCGCTCCCCTATAGAATATTACGTTCATCTGCGATAGGGACGGTCTTTTAAAGAATCTTAAAATATCATTAAGATTCTTGGTTAATATTGAAATGTGTGGGCAGCCTATCACTGAATTAACTCCTCCACCACCCGATTTAAACCGACGGAATGGGAAGCTTTGCATAAAATGCGATCGCCTAAATCGATCACTTCCCTTAAACGATTAATTAAATCTGCGTGAGTTTGAAAACATTCACAATCGACACCAGTAGCGGACTCAGCAATAAACTTAGCTTCTGGGTCGTTTATCAAGACAAACAAGCGATCTATGCCTAGTTTTTGCACTCTCTCACCGACTTGGCGATGTAATTGCTCCGAAAAAGACCCTAACTCCTTCATCGTGCCTAAAACAGCAATGTGACGCTGACCGGGGGTAGCTTTCAGCAAATCCAAGGCCGCTAACATTGATTCTAGACCTGCGTTATAGGTTTCGTCGAGGAGTAGGATATCGGGAGCTAATTGGTAACGTTTGGCCCGACCACTGGGTAAATTAACCTTAATTCCCTGTTGCAAAGAAGTCCAATCGATGCCTAAAATTTTTGCTACAGCCAAGGCTGCCATAAAATTTAAAGCGTGATGACGACCGGATAAAGGTAAGTTAAAATCTAGTCCATTGACTCGTAAAGTAGTTAAATCCAGTAATTCCCCGACTATGTCGCCGCCAGAGAAGCCATAGGTAAGTGTTTCTCCCTGCCATACCTGTTTAGCTGTTTCGGTAAGTAAAGGATGATCGTAGTTAAGAACAGCTATACTACTAAAAGGAGACTCGGCCAATAACTCGCATTTGGACTCTGCGATCGCCGATTCCGACCCTAAACGACCGATATGAGCGGTTCCCACATTAGTAATCACTGCGATGGTCGGTTGGGCGATTTGAGCGAGCAGGGCAATTTCTCCCCGTCCCCGCATTCCCATCTCGATTACAGCACTATCGTGGGTTTCATCCAGTTCGAGGAGAGTTTTCGGCACTCCGATCTCATTGTTATAATTAGCCAAGGTTTTATGTACCTTTCCCTGGGTTGCTAATACGGAGGCGATTAATTCTTTAGTGGTGGTTTTTCCCACCGATCCCGTAATAGCAATCACGGGTATAGTAAATTGATTCCGCCACCAGTGGGCTAATTGCTGATAGGTTTCTAGGGTATTTTTAACTAAAAATACGGGAATATTTTTAGAAAAATTTACCAAAACTGGCTGATCGACAATCAAGGCCGCCGCTCCTCTTTCGATAGCCATATCGATAAAATCATGACCATTAAAATTATCACCTTTTAAGGCTAAAAATGCTTGTCCTGACTCAATACTGCGGCTATCGGTATTAATACCAGATACTAAACTGTCAGGTATAAAACTTATGTCAGCCTTATTTTGTAAGGACAATAATTGAGCTAGTTGATTGAGGGATAAATGACAGGGCATAGACAATAAAAATACTTAGAGTAAATTCCCAATAATCTAGAAGATAGATTGAGGTTGAACGGGGACTTAGATCAGATAAAATCGATTTTTATTGGCTCTCCCAATCACATCTAGTACCATGTAGGGGCGCAACGTGGTCAGTTAGTTGATCGAACTGCTTGCGCCCATAATCTAATATTGTGAATATTTTTCAGCCAATGTCCGAGAGAGCCAACTCAATTCAGTAGAATGACCCAAAATAGAGACATCCTAAGAAGGGCGCATCTACTATCTAATCACAATTGAATCCTTTACAGCAGTTAGGGACTTGCGCTTTGATAATGTACCTTTTGGGCGAACGCAGTTCGCCCCTACATTGTGGACAAAATCCGTTACTGTAGGGGCGCAATGCTTGCGCCCTCCGATCGCTCAGGTTTGCTGATCACCCTAAGTAGGGGGAGAGCCTTCGAGGTGTTAGGGACTTGCGCTTTGATAATGTGCCATCTGGCTGGTCTGGTTCTTCTACAGAGCGATTTTCTGGCTGGGATATTATTCCTACGCAAATCCCTTATCTAATCACCTCCGTAGGACTAGAGCAAGGGTTTTGCTCAACAGGTGGGGAGCGAGGATTAAAAAGTTAAGTAATCTCAACTTCTAGCCAATGGGGTCCCGGAGCTAGGGGATAATTAAACCATCGTCATTTAGGCTGCGTTTATCCGTGAAAATTATCGTTATCGGCAGTGGTGGTCGAGAACACGCTCTAGCTTGGAAACTCCTACAATCGCCTCTAGTAGAACAAGTGTTCTGCATTCCGGGTAATGGGGGAACGGCAATTTTACCTCAATGTGAAAACATCCCGCTATCGATGGAGGATTTTGCCGAAATTGGTCGTTTTGCCCAGGAAAATAGCGTCGATTTGGTGGTTGTCGGGCCAGAATATCCCCTCTCCCTCGGTATTACCGATTATCTTCTCGGCCAAGAAATTGCCGTTTTTGGCCCCACACAAACCGGGTCCCTAATTGAATCGAGCAAATCCTGGGCCAAAGAATTAATGAGCGAAGCTGGAGTTATCACCGCCACTTCCGAAACCTTTACCAATGCAGAATTAGCAAAAACTTATATCCGAGAGCAAGGAGCGCCCATCGTGGTGAAAGCCGACGGATTAGCCGCAGGAAAAGGGGTAATTGTCGCCGAAACCGTAGATAGGGCCCTAGAAGCGATCGATGATCTTTTTACCAGTGGCTTTACTAAAGTCGTGGTGGAGGAATTCCTAGAAGGGGAAGAAGTGTCCATCCTCACCCTCACCGATGGGATCAGTTTTCGTTCCCTACTACCCGCCCAAGATCACAAGCGCATCGGTGAAGGCGATACTGGCAAAAATACCGGCGGTATGGGAGTTTATGCTCCCGCACCCATAGCCACCGCCGCCATTATGGAAGCGGTGGACCGTGACATCCTCGCCCCCATCGTCGCCACCCTGCAAAAACGCGGCATTGACTATCGAGGAGTCCTCTACGCGGGTTTAATGATTTCCCCCGCCGGAGAGCCAAAAGTTCTCGAATTTAACTGTCGTTTTGGTGATCCCGAAACCCAAGCGGTTTTACCCCTACTGGAAACTCCCTTGGCACCGCTGCTGCTGGCCTGCGCTCAACAAAAGTTAACTGATTTCCCCTCTTTACAATGGCGCTCCGGTAGTGCCGTTTGTGTGGTGGCTGCGTCTGCTGGTTATCCCGACCACTACGAAAAAGGCCAGTTAATCACTGGAATTGAGGCCGCTGAAACCGCGGGAGCGATCGTTTTCCACGCTGGCACGGTTTTAAAACACGGCGATATCTTCACCGATGGCGGCCGGGTTTTGGGTGTCACGGCTATGGGGTCGAATTTTAATCAGGCGATCGAACTTGCCTATCAATCGGTGAACAGGATACACTTTCAGGGCATCTATTATCGTCGTGATATCGGCCACCGGGTAAGGGAAAAATAAGGGTCAGTATTGAGGCTGGGGTAAGGGGGAATAGTTAGGGGTTTTGAGGATTAATTTAGCAGCCAATTGCCCCTTTTTTTCGCATCTCTCACCGCTAATCCTCACCTCTTTCTAGGGGAATCCCCGACAAAAGCGCATCTGATTTGTCAAAAAAACAGTAACTATTGATAAAATCATGAAACTGAATCCCCTAACCAAATTGCCATCCCTATGCGAATTTTGCTCTATTCTTATAACTATTATCCCGAACCGATCGGCATCGCTCCCCTGATGACAGAATTGGCGGAAGGATTGGTTAAAAGAGGTCATCAAGTCAGGGTTTTAACCGCTTTTCCTTGGTATCCTAATAGTGAAATCGATCCCGAATACCGAGGAAAAATCTATCTGGAAGAAGAACGAAATGGTGTTAAAATTCAACGTTCCTACGTTTGGGCCCGTCCCCAAAGAAGTTTAAAAAATCGAATTTTCTTTGAGTTGAGCTTTGTTTTTTTGAGTTTCTTTCAGGCTCTCAAAGGCGAAAAACCCGATCTAATTTTCTTAACTGTCCCCGGATTACCCCTTTGCGTTCCCGCAGCTTTATTGAGTAAATTATATGGAGTGCCGATTATTCTAAACTTACAGGATATTCTGCCCGATGCGGCAGTTCATGTGGGATTATTAACTAATCAGAAAATGATTCAGGTTTTTAGTAGTCTCGAAAAATTTGCCTACAAAACTGCCAGCAAAATCTCGGTTATTGCCGATGGTTTTACCAAAAATCTTCTCACTAAAAATGTGCCGAGTCAGAAAATTATTGAGATTCCTAATTGGGTCGATGTCAGCTTTATTAAACCTTTGCCGAAAAACCATAATTATTTCCGCCAAGAAAATAATCTTGAGGGCAAGTTTGTTGTTTTATATTCTGGCAATATTGCCCTAACTCAACCCTTAGAAATCCTGATCGATGCCGCAGTTCAATTAGTTAATATTCCTGAGATTAAAGTGGTAATTGTTGGTAAAAAAGAAGCACTTGATCGCCTAGAAAAGTATCGCCAACAACAGGGGGCCAGTAATGTGCTTTTATTACCCTTTCAACCCCGGGAAAAATTACCAGAAATGTTAGCAGCCGCTGATGTGGGTATGGTGATGCAAAAATATAACGTTATTTCCTTTAATATGCCGTCCAAAATTCAGTTATTATTAGCTAGTGGTCGTGCTATTATTGCTTCTGTTCCCGCCGATGGAACTGCTGCTAGGGCGATCGAGTGTAGTGGTGGTGGTTTGGTGGTTAATCCTGAAGATCCGGAGGCATTAGCTACAGCCATTTTAAAGCTATACAAAAACCCAGATTTAGCAACTATGCTAGGAGAAAAAGGACGACAATATGCGGAAGAAAACTATGCTTTTGAAAAAACTTTGGATCAATACGAAAATCTTTTTTCTCAAGTAGTTAGTTAATAATTAGGGTAAGTAGTTATAATTAAATTGAAGATAGATCCCCCCTTAATCCCCCCTTGATAAGGGGAGTATCTGACAATCTTAATCCCCCCTTGATAAGGGGAGTATCTGACAATTTTTAATACCTATCCTATAGGGAATAGGGTAATTTCAACTAAACCCCTAAAACCCTAAAACCCCACCATCTAACCCCTAACTCCCACTTAACTATTTTCATGTTTGATAATTTTTCAAAAAAACTTCCCTGGCAAAGTCTCAAACAAGCGATCGCTTTTTTCTTAACAATTATTGCTTTAACTCCAGTGGTTACAGCTTTAATTTCTAGTGTTAATCAGCCCCAAATCCAATCAAATATTCAACTATATCAAACCAATCTCAATCTACAAGCTACGACTCTCAGCAGCGATGCTGATCCTAATAGCGAGGAATTTGCTAATCTTAAATTAATTCAAACTTCCCTGATTGGTGAAGATCCCTATAGCACCGCCGAAGAGCAGTATTTATCCGCCCAGAAAAGTGCCAAACAAACAATCACCCAAATAGAAAAATCAGCAGTTAATCCCGAACAAAAAAAATCCCTTGAGCGGGACATCAATTCCCTAAAGAATTTAGAACTGAAATTAAGTCTTATTCAAGCTAGTCAAGGTGACTTGGATTCAGCACGGCAAATCTGGCAAAACATCAAGGAAAAATCAGCATTTGAGAACTATCAACCTGCTATTTTACAAAATGCGCTGCTGTTAGAGGGATTGTACAGTGAACCCCCCGAAATTGCTACCGATGCTGAAGCGAGAATCGAGGGCAATTTTCAAGGATGGTTTCGTTATACCATTCTCGAAAAATTATATAGTCTCGAAAATCTTCAAGAGGATTTACTCGCTTTAGAAGAAGAACAAAGTGAAGTGGCGGCTAATGCGTTAATTAAACTGATTATACTGGCTTTTTTGCCTCTTATCGGCGGTTTAATCGGTTTTGTGCTTTTGATCTTTTTATTAGTGCAGTGGCTTCTTCGCAAACAGCGATCGCTGCTCTTTTTAGATGATAGTCTCGCTTGGCAAACTAACTGGGGAGGAGAAACCCTCTGGTGGGGAATAATTATCGGTTTCTTTTTCGTCGGACAAATTGTTTTACCAGTAATTTTCGGGATTTTATCGAGTTTCTTGAGTCTCAATCCCGAAAAATTTAACCTAGAAGCTAAAGCAATATACGTTGTAGTTAGTTATTTAGCCTTAACAGTGAGCAGTTTATCGGTTTTATATCTAGCAATTAAGCCTTTTCGCCCTTTACCTTCCGATTGGTTTCGTTTTAATCTCTTTAGTCCTTGGCTGCTCTGGGGATTAGCCGGCTATTTTGTCGCTTTACCCCTGGTTATTATCGTTTCTTTGCTCAATCAACTAATTTGGCAAGGACAAGGGGGTAGTAACCCGCTGCTGACTTTAGCCCTAGAATCCCAGAATACCTTCGCTTTAGTCTGTTTTGCCTTTACTGCTTCCCTTGCCGCTCCTTTTTTCGAGGAAATTGTCTTTCGCGGCTTTTTACTAGCTTCTTTGACTCGTTATCTACCCGTCTGGGGTGCAATTGCTCTTAGTAGTTTGATTTTCGCCCTTGCTCACCAAAATTTGTCAGAAGTGCTGCCTTTAACCGTCCTAGGTTGTGTTCTTGGCTTTGTTTACACCCGCTCGAAAAATTTATTATCCTCGATGTTGGTTCATAGTCTCTGGAATGGTGGCACCCTGTTAAGTTTATTTTTATTGGGCAGCGGTGCGGGTTAGGTGAGGTAAAATCGATGATGTCCTCAGCTTATAGGATTTTTGGCTCTTCTAGGTTCTGTGTGATAAGTTTAACTTACTATATGATCGCTCAATCTTTGTGTCCTTTGTGTCCTTTGTGTCTTTGTGGTTTCTTTGACTCGCTCGCCAGCAGGACTGTATCTTAGAATACATTTTGCCCACCAAACCTAAGAGAGCCGATTTGATCGCAAAATTCAGCCAGAGGAATCTGAAGAACTGGTTTTCGGAGTTAACTAACCAATAAGTACCTTCGAGAATTATCTGAGAATGAGAGGAAAAAGAACGGTGATAAAATTAGCTAATCGATTCCACTAACTTAAGCACCCAATAACCACCCACTGAAAATATGGCTGATTTTTTTAACACCTATGGTTTTTTAATTGTTTCAATGATATTTGGAGCCATCTTAGGTATTTCAATTTATCTGCCCTTAATGGCTGGTCAATTATCCTTAGCAACCCCCGGTTTTTACGCTTTAGGAGGTTATGTAGCAGCCATTCTTTCCACGAAAGTTTTTACAAATACCAGCAGCAATTATCCCCTTATTTTGGTCTTTTTAGAAATGTTAATTGCTGCCATTATTTCGGGAATATTAGCCATAGTTTTAGGTATTCCTGTTCTCCGTTTGCGAGGTATTTATTTAGCTATTGCCACGATTGCTTGGGTAGAAATTTTGAGAATTATTGCCCTTAATCTGGAGATAACGGGCGGTGCGGTCGGTATTTTCGCCATTCCCCAACCTTTTACCAATCAATTATCCTACCTTTGGCTGGCTTTGCCCCTCTTATTACTCACTATGCTGTTTCTCTATCGGTTAGAAAACATCAAAATTGGTCGGGCATTTAATGCCATTCGTGCCGATGAATTGGCAGCTGCAGCCATGGGAATTAATCCCACCTATCACAAGGTTTTATCCTTCACTTTCGGGGCAGTTTTAGCGGCAGTTGTGGGAACGGTAAGCGCCCATTTTCTCAATACTTGGAATTCCCGTCAAGGAACTTTTGATTCTAGTATTATTTTCTTGGCTTTCGTTTTAATTGGTGGTTCAAGAACTTTTATTGGTCCGGTGGTGGGAGGCGTTATTTTAACTGCTTTGCCCGAAGTTTTACGCGCCCTTGGTGGTGTGAATGGTTTACCAATTTGGTTAGGGAGTTTCTTCCGCGATGGTCGTTTGATTATTTTTGGAATTTTAATTGTTTTGGGAACTATTTTTTATCCCCAAGGTTTAATTACACCTGAATTAATCAAAAAAATAATGCCTTTTAAAAGACGTTCCTCTCTTAGTCAAGTTAATTCCTAATTACAGCAGAATTCAGTGGATTGCTGTGCCTCGATAGTGCAACAGCAAAGAAAGAAAAATATCAACCTCTAAAAGCTTTGGATATTCCACCTAAAGCTGAGCAGTTCTTCTTAGGGATTTATTCTAAATCCTGTTTAAAAGGAATAGGAGAGCAGGGATTGGGTTTTTACCTATGGATTATTTCCCTCGCTCCCTTGTTCTGGCACTCCCAAGGAGTGCCAGACAATTCTTCGTTCACCCGCAAGGGGTGAAACTCCTCATTGCCGCAAGGTAAATTCCTCACTCCTAAGAGTTCAGATGGGGACTGATGCGGGATCGTTTATCCTAATTTCGGTAAACCCATACTATAGTTCTGTACTCTGGCGTTGAGATTATAGCTAATTTCCCCTTTTTGCAGAAGAGAACGGATAAAATGTTCTAGATCTGAACCGATGCGACGGAGATTATATTCGCTTAGTTCTTCCCCATTGTAGGATTCTACCAATTCATCAAACTTACTATAAACCTTATTGAGAGCCACTTCTTCCCAATTAAATTCATTATCGGGATCCACATCAAGAGTCAAGACATTGTTACTCTCGATTAATTGATTATTTTTTACTTCAGCCGTATAAATGCGAATATGACGAGTCGTGGATTTTAACAGCATGGAATCTTTAGGGTAAGTTAGACGCTATGTCTAAGATTTTGCCATGATTTGCGGCAATCTTTTTCAGCAAACCCTAATTACTCCCACAGCACAGGTTATGGCCTTTTGTCAACAGGGAAGTTCAGATGTTAACTGGTTAAACCGTGTTTTAGGGCAAAACGCACCAATTCAGTGCGACTGTTAGTACCAGTCTTACTAAATAAGCGACTGACGTACTTTTCTACGTTTCTGACGCTGGTTTCTAGACGACTGGCAATTTCTTTATTCATCAATCCCTCCGCTACTAAATCCAAAACACTTTGTTCCCGGGGGGTAAGGTCAATTTTAATCGGGGAGGGAGTAGTAGTAAAAGTGTTCTGTTGTCCCACCTGCTGTTTTAATTCCCGGATATCTCGGGCAATTTCGTCTAATCTAGCGTTTTCGCTGGTGGCTTGCAGGGATTGACGACGGCGCTCGATTAAAGACTTGATTAATGCTTCTAATTCTTCGGGATCGAAGGGCTTGGATAGATAAGCGTCACAACCAGCATTATAACCCTGAATGCGATCGCTTGTCATCCCCCTTGCAGTGAGAAAAACCACGGGAATTGTCTGAAAACGAGCATCTTCGCGCAATTTCTTGAGGAACTGATAGCCATCCACCTGCGGCATCATAATATCAGAGATAACTAATTCCGGAATTTCTTGAGTGAGTAAATCCCAGGCCTCGTTAGCATTACTAGCAGTTTTTACCTCGAAGTCATCCCCGTACTGTAGATATGCTTGCACAGATTCACGAACCCCCGGTTCGTCATCCACTAACAAAACTTTCGCAGGTGTGTCCATGAATTTCTCGCAGCGATCAAATATTGTCCGAATCCTATCTTATCAGCTATCAGGAGATGGAATGCAACTAGTACCGTCAATACCAGCCAATACGCGGAATTTGCCTTACAACCGGGTGCGGGTTTTCAGGTGTTGTCAGATCACAATCGGAAAGATGCGTGCGAAACGTTTAGGCATGAAATCAGGTTGAAATACCCGAAATAACAAGGACGATTAACTTGTAGGTACACTGGTTGTCCTGAGATTGGTAAATCTTTGACTAAATGTCGATGATTTTGGTTTAGTTTATCGCTCTCTAACCCACAACAAGGACAGAGAGGACAGATTGCTTTTTGATTTTTCGATTCCACTGGTCAAACTATACCGATATTTTCTAGGTGTCGATAGCCTTAAATAGAGGTTCCTTCTAGGTTCAAAAATTTCTCAAATATCATAAGTAAAATACTCTGGTTTTTGGCTATTATATCAAATTTTAACTCAATTGTCTATCTTTTGGTATTAACCAGTTTATGCCTCAAGTCTTTTCCTATATAAATTTCAGCTATTTTTAAGCGTAGGTACTCTCATCGAATTTTATTTTAAGTTAATTATTTGCATAACAATTACCGAAGAGCCATAAGGTAGGGAGGTGTTAAAAACTTTCAGACACCCCCCTTATGAAGGGGAGATTAAGGGGGGATCGAACCCAAAATCTATCTTCAATTTAATTATAACCAGCTACTTACAATCAAAAATGGGATAGGTTAAAAACAGATCCCACGGTTCCGATTAAGTCAGAATTACTGACGAATTTGTACCGGCATCACCAAATAGGTCATCTTTAAACCTCCCAAGGGGGTAAAAATAACCGGTTGGGTACTAGCATTTAACTGCATTTGGATATCATTATTGGGTAAAGCCTTCAAACCGTCCATTAAATACTTCACATTAAAGGCAATATCGCCACTTTCTCCCTGAATTTCCGCCGCCATGGACTCTTTAGCGCTACCTAAATCAGGAGATTCCACCGCTAGGGATAAACGGTCATTTTCGCTATCGAGACTAAACTTAACTAAATTATTCTTTTGGTCCGATAAAACCGCCACTAATTCCAAACAACGGATTAACTGTTTGCGGTCTAAAACCAAAGAACGCTCGAAGGATTTAGGAATTAACTGATTATAAGTGGGATAGGCCCCTTCTAACTTACGACTGGTTAACCTCTGTTCCCCCATTTCAAAGATGACTTGAGAATCATCCACGTGCAGAGTAATAGTCTCGATATTTTGCTTTGCTGCCATCATTCTTTCCAATTCTCGCAAGGCCCGGGCCGGAATGGTGACATTAAAGCCACCAGAGGCACTTTCTACCTCCTCTAGGGGAGTTTGTACCACCGCTAAACGATGACCGTCTGTAGCGGCAAATTCTAGACAATCGACGGTTTTAGTTAAATGTACCCCCGTCAACACCTGTTTAGTTTCATCGCCACTAGCGGCAAACAAAGCACCTTTTAGTCCCTCTGTCAAGGCAACTATAGGTAAATTAACAATTTCTCCATCGGCCACCGTGGGCAATTCTGGGAACTCATCGGCTTTCATGCCGCGAATTTGGAACTGTGCCGAGGCAGTTTTCAGGAAAGCGAGACTATGCTCCTCATCATTCTCGTTTTCTTCTACAGAGATGGTGATTTCCCCCTCTCCTAAACGAGAGACAATATCGTTAAGCAATTTTGCTGGCAGGGTAATCTTACCCCCTTCCACCACCTCAGCCCGAAAACTGGTGCGAATCCCTAAACTCAAATCAAAGGCAGTCAGGCTAATTTCGCCCTTTTCCTCATCGGCACAAAAGAGAACATTCCCCAAAACCGGATGGGTAGGACGACTGGCAACGGCCCGACTAACTAGGGATAAATTGCTGTTGAGTTCGCTTTGACTACTGGTAAATTTCATCGAAAATTTGGGTCTGAAACCCCGTCGTTCTACGACGGCTTTACTGTTAAATATTAGCGCATTTACACGATATATGCTAGAATGCGAGATATGGAAAAAGCCTATTCTTACCGATTTTACCCCACACCAGAACAAGAGTCGCTATTGCGGCGCACATTGGGCTGTGTAAGATTAGTTTACAACAAAGCTCTCCACGAACGAACACAAGCATGGTATGAAAGACAAGAAAGAGTAGGCTACGCTCAAACTTCTTCAATGTTGACCGATTGGAAAAAACAAGAAGAATTAGAGTTTTTAAACGAAGTTAGCTGTGTACCTTTACAACAAGGGTTAAGACATTTACAAACAGCTTTTACTAACTTCTTTGCTGGTCGTACTAAGTATCCTAACTTTAAGAAAAAACATCAGGGAGGAAGTGCCGAATTTACCAAATCTGCTTTTAAATTTAAAGACAGACAAATCTATTTAGCTAAATGCACAGAACCTTTACCTATTCGATGGTCAAGACAAATACCAGAAAGCTGTGAACCAAGTACAGTAACAGTCAGATTACATCCTTCTGGACGCTGGCATATTTCAATTAGATTTGATGACCCAACGATTAAGCCTTTACCAGTAACAGATAAAGCCATTGGAATTGACTTAGGAATTAGTAGCCTCGTGATTACCAGCAATGGCGATAAAGTATCTAATCCTAAGCACTTTAAAAAGCATTATCGGAAACTGCGAAAGGCACAAAAAAGCCTTTCTAGAAAACAGAAAGGGTCAAAGAATCGGGAAAAAGCAAGAATCAAAGTAGCAAGGATTCACGCTCAAATCACCGATAGCAGACAAGACCATTTACACAAGCTAACCACTCAATTAGTTCGTGAAAACCAAACGATTGTGGTTGAGAATTTAGCTGTCAAGAATATGGTCAAAAACCCGAAATTATCTCAGGCAATATCTGACGTTAGTTGGGGAGAAATAACCCGACAATTAGCCTATAAATGCCGTTGGTATGGGAGAAACTACATCGAAATAGATAGATGGTTTCCTAGCTCTAAAAGGTGTAGTAATTGCGGGTATATTGCTGAGAAAATGCCGTTAAATATTCGAGAATGGGATTGTCCAGACTGTGGGACTCACCATGACCGAGATATTAACGCTAGTAAAAACATTTTGGCCGCAGGGCTTGCGGTGTCAGTCTGTAGAGCGACCATAAGACCAGAACAGAGTAAATCTGTTAAGGCAGGTGCGGAACCCCGCAAGGCTTCCGCCGTGAGCGTCAGCCGAACGGGAAAGAAGCAGAAACCCAAATCGTGAGGTTTGGGAATCACCGTCCGTTTACGGCGGTGAGGATGTCAAAGCAGGAATAGTTTTTTTGTACGCTAAGAAATAATAGCAAGAATTCCCCTGTGGAAAATCTGTGGAAAACCGGAGCTTTTTTCGATCGCTCTTTCCGGGCTAAAATCTATCAATAGCAATAACTTCGCCCATTGCTAGGTTTTTTTGAGCAATTCTGAAAAGATTGTGGAAAAATTGTCAACAGTGAAATTTTTACCCTTTCTCAGCCAATCACATAAGTTGTTGACCATCAAGCTACAAGTTAACAATAGCGAGACTTGAGCCGACCAGCATCTTTCTTAGGGAAAAAATTGCGTAAAATGTAGGCTGGTGATCTTTAAAATGGAACAAGCAGCAGGAAGTTAACAAAACAAAACTCCGGGCATTCCCCGGAATCGATAGACTCAAATAGACAAGGAGACAGGATTGGTTAGCACATCTTCGTATCAAACAACAAAATCGAAAGAAATCTTTACAGCCGCTCAAAAATTAATGCCGGGGGGTGTAAGTTCCCCCGTGCGGGCCTTTAAATCCGTCGGTGGTCAACCCATCGTTTTTGAAAGCGTCAAAGGGGCCTATATTCGCGACGTGGACGGTAACGAATACATCGACTATGTGGGAACTTGGGGGCCGGCTATCTGTGGTCATGCCCATCCCGAAGTGATTGCCGCCCTACACCAGGCCCTAGACAAAGGGACAAGTTTCGGCGCTCCCTGTGTCCAAGAAAATATTCTCGCTGAAATGGTGATTGATGCCGTTCCCAGCATTGAAATGGTGCGTTTTGTCAATTCCGGCACCGAAGCCTGTATGTCTGTCCTGCGCTTAATGCGGGCTTTTACCGGCCGGGATAAAATCATCAAATTCGAGGGCTGTTACCACGGTCATGCCGATATGTTCCTGGTTAAAGCTGGCTCTGGTGTAGCCACCCTGGGCCTACCGGACTCGCCGGGGGTTCCCAAAACCACCACTAACAACACTTTAACCGCCCCCTACAATGACCTAGAAGCAGTAAAAGCCCTCTTTATCGAAAATCCCGACTCTATCGCCGGGGTGATTTTAGAGCCAGTGGTGGGTAATGCTGGCTTTATCGTGCCAGATGCTGGCTTTTTAGAGGGATTGCGGGAATTAACCAAGGAATACGGAGCCTTATTAATGTTTGATGAGGTAATGACCGGATTCCGCATCGCCTACGGTGGCGCTCAGGAAAAATTCGGCATTACCCCCGATTTAACCACCCTGGGCAAAGTTATCGGCGGTGGGCTGCCAGTGGGGGCCTACGGCGGTCGGGCCGATATTATGGCGATGGTGGCTCCGGCCGGCCCGATGTACCAAGCGGGAACCTTATCCGGCAACCCTTTGGCCATGACAGCAGGAATTAAAACCCTCGAGTTACTCCAGCGCCCCGGCACCTACGAATATCTCGATAAAGTGACCAAATCCTTAACTGAAGGGCTGCTGAAAGTGGCTAGAGATGCTGGTCATAGCGTTTCTGGAGGTTATATTAGCGCTATGTTCGGGATGTTTTTCACCGGCTCCCCCGTGCATAACTATGAAGATGCCAAAAAAGCCGATGTGGTTAAATTTGGTCGTTTTCACCGAGGAATGTTGGAAAGAGGTGTTTATCTAGCTCCTTCCCAGTTTGAAGCTGGTTTTACTTCTTTAGCTCACACAGCGGCCGATATCGAACAGACTTTGGCCGCCGCTAAAGAGGTTTTAGCAAGTTTATAATCAATGCTGCTTCAACTGGGAAAATTGATTGATAGAGTCTCAAGTGTTGATGAATTGACATATCCCCGCTTGCAAAAGACGGGGATTCTTATCGGTCAGAGCGATCGCGGTTTCAACCCTGCTCGATCTCGGTAATAATCTATTTTCGAGAGTCTGTCCAAGAAGCATTTAAACTGTACTACCTCATTACTGAAAATTCTTCAGACAAGTGGCTTAAGCTACTCTTTCCCCTCCTTTGTGTTGTTCGTGTCTCTATAGTTTATTTTTAATCCTTCCCATAACCCGACAGAATTGTAAAAGTTATGATCATAAAAAAAAGCTGGGATTATCATTAAAATAGTCCGAATCCTGATCCTAATTTTATGTCCCAGAAAAATGAAATTCTTCCCCTGCTGTTGACGGTTATGGTGACATCGGCAGTTTTAGGAGGAATTGCTTGGTGGTTGCTCAACAAAACCTTTCCCAATCTCAATGATCGATCTAATTCTTCTTCCTCCTCCTCGAATAATCAAATTTCCGAAACGTTAGCTGCGGTTAAAAATGTCCCGGAAGGATTATTTAACTACGGGGGAAGTACCACTTGGGCCCCGATTCGCAAGGAAGTGGACTTTATTATCCAGCAAGTCTGGCCGAAATTTCGCCTCGTCTATACCGATCCCACTGCGGGAACCCCCGGCACCGGCAGCGGTATTCGGATGTTAATCGAGAATCAATTGGCTTTTTCCCAAGCATCTCGATCGCTCAAAGATGAGGAAATACAACGCGCTCAACAACGGGGATTGACTTTAAAAGAGGTTCCCGTGGCTATCGATGGAATTGCGATCGCAGTTCATCCCGATTTACCAGTTTCCGGTCTAACAATTACCCAGTTAAAAGATATTTATACAGGAAAAATTCGCAATTGGCAGCAAGTGGGCGGGCCTAATTTAGCGATTATTCCCTATTCCCGACGCAAGGAAGATGGGGGAACCGTGGAATTTTTTATCGATCAGGTTTTAGAAAAAGCCGATTTTGGGAGTAATATTCAGTACATTTACAGTACAACTTCCGCTCTCAGAAAAGTTTCCCAAAATTTAGGAGGAATTTACTATGCTTCTGCACCGGAAGTAGTTCCCCAGTGTGGAATTAAAACTTTACCCCTCGGTAAAAGCGAAAATAAGTTAGTTGCCCCCTATCAAGAACCTTCGATCCCGTCTTCCCAATGTCCCCAGAAGCGTAATCAACTGAATGAATTAGCTTTTCAAAAGGGAGAATACCCGATCACCCGTCGTCTTTTTGTTATTATCAAACAAAATGGTCAATTAGACGAACAAGCGGGGGAAGCTTACGCTGATTTATTATTAACCGATCAAGGACAGAAATTAATTGAAAAAGCCGGTTTTGTTCCCTTGAGATAATTTAACCAAACTTCTACAAATCTAGGTTAAAGTGAATTTGAGCAATTTTCATGACAACGTTTTTCATACTGAGTGTGCGCTTGATTGGGCGCATCCAGAGGACTGCTACTCCCAGTTTTGTCCAGATTTTCGGCTATCCCGTCGAAATCATCCCTCAGTGCGAACGATTTTTACCGAACAAGCAGGGCATCGATGACAGTGGGATTTACACCTTCTGTCGCTACTATCCCACTTATGTGCAACTGGCAGTAGTAGCCAACAACCCCGACGAGCAAGCCATTTGCGCCCAATACCTGCGTCATAATCGCGTCAGATACTTTGCTTTGATCTAAGATTGAGTCAGCAATATCTAATTGGGAGTCTCAGGCAATGGAACCGATTTCTCTAATTCTCGCTGCGTTGGCTGCTGGTGCGACGGGTGCTGCTAAGGATACGGCAGGAACAGCGGTTAAGGATGCTTATGAGGGTTTAAAAGCGTTGATTAAGAAGAAATTTGCAGAAAAAGGGAAAACAGATGATAGTGATATCGTCGATAAACATGAGAAAAAACCAGATTCAGAGGGGGTAAAAACACTGCTCAAAGAAGAGTTACTTGAAGCAAAAATTGATAGAGATGCAGAGGTTATTAAGACAGCAGAAGCATTACTCAAGCAATTAAAACCTGAAGAATTTGCCGCAGGTAAGTATAATATTAATGTTGGTGGTGATATTAAAGTAATGGTGGGAGATGGTACTTTGAAGGGAATTGCAGGAGATATTAGTGGTGGAGATATTAGTCAGAACATTAATTAGTTGAGGATTATTTAGGAGGGAAATTTATGTCAATTACTGTTGAGGTAGAACTTAAAGATTTTCTAATTCAAATCAATCAAAAGTTAGATAATCTTCAAAAAGATGTTACTGATATTAAGATTGAACTTAGTGAAGTTAAAGGTGAAATTAAGCGTCTGGAGGGAAAAATTGATGGTGTCGAGAAGCGTCTGGAGGAAAAAATTGATGGTGTCGAGAAGCGTCTAGAGGAAAAAATTGATGGTGTCGAGAAGCGTCTAGAGGAAAAAATTGATGGTATTGAGAAGCGTCTAGAGGGAAAAATTGATGGCGTGGAAAAGCGCTTAGAGAATCAAGAGTTTGTCAGTCGAGGGATTTTAGTCGCTTTAATTGTAACAATTTTAGGCGGTTTGGCTAAATTGTTTGGTTTAGTAGGAAGTCCTTAAAGAGTGCTAATTCTAAAACTGCAATTTAAATTTAACTTGAAAAGAATAGTTTTGGGGTAGCAAAAATGACTTATAAAAGTTATTATTTAGAAATAGGAGGTGATGTTAAAGGTCTTAGCGGTGATGGTGAATTTAAGGGAATTGCGGGTGATATTAGTGGGGGTGTAATCAATCAATATATTATTACCCAAAAGTCAGGAGTTGAGATTCAGTCTCAACCCTTAATTACGGGTTCACCTTATTTGGGTTTAAGGAAGTTTGAAGAGGGAGATAAGGATAAGTTTTTTGGAAGAGATAATTGGATTGTTAAGTTAACTGATTATTTAAAGCAAAAGAATGTTTTATTGCTTTTAGGTGCGTCAGGAAGCGGTAAATCTTCTCTCGTGCAAGCGGGTTTAATTCCTAAGTTAAAGGATAATTTGGGTGCGAATAAATTGGTTAATTTAACTTTTGTTCCTGATGTTAATCCTTTTGAGTCTTTCTATGGTTGTCTTTTGGCAAATAGATATAAACAATACCAAGCGAAATTAGCACAAGCTGTTAAGGAAGAGACTTTAATTAATGTGGTTGAAGGATTAAAAAATAATTCCGATTTATGGTTTATTTTTATTGACCAATTTGAGGAGTTATTTACTCGTACACCGAAGACGGAAAGAGATATTTTCATTAAAAGTTTGATTAAATTAATTGAAAAGAATGAGAGTTTAGTTAAAATTGTGATGACGATGAGGGCTGATTTTTTAGATAAATTAAGTCCTTATCCCAGTTTAGGAAAAATCCATGATCAGTATAGCAAGATGTTAACGGATATGGATGAAAGTGAGTTAAGATTAGCTATTGCTGAACCGGCGGCGAGAAATGGGGTAATTTTTGAAAAGGGATTAATTAATCAAATTATTGCGGATTTTTATGAACAGGCTGGCTCTTTACCTCTGTTACAATATACGTTAGATTTATTGTGGCAAAAAGATCATATTCAAGAGCGGGTTTTAAATATTAAGACTTATCAAGAGATTGGTGGGGTAACGGGTGCGCTAGAAAAACAAGCGGATAAAATTTATGGTCAATTTAATGAACAGCAACGGAAAGCATCAGAGGAAATTTTTCTAGAGTTAATTAGTTTAGAAGGGAAAGAAGCGGTTAGCAGAAGGGCGGATAAATCGAGTTTTGAACAGGAGGAAATGCAAAGAGAGGTTCTCTATCAATTAATAGATAATCGTCTTTTGGTGAGTAAGGGAGAAGACGGGAAAGCAACGGTTGAGGTGGCACATGAAGAATTGTTGCGGTGTTGGCAAGTGTTACAGGATTTAATTCGAGAAAAAGAGGAGATAATTGTTCTGAGAAGTCGTTTATATGCTGATGCAAAACAGTGGGATGATTTACAGAAGCAAGATGCAGTAAAAGCGAGTAGTGAGCTTTGGGGAGGTTCTAAGTTAGCTAAAATTGTTGAGTTTCAAAAGAATAATTCTCTGCCTAATTTAGATACTGTGGCGATAGAGTTTATTAAGGCGAGTATTAGTCAAGCTGAACGTCAAAAAAATGAAAAAATTAGAACAGCGCGAAGGATTGCGGCGGTTTCTTTGGTGGCGGTGGTGGTTAGTAGTAGTTTGGGTTGGATGGCTTGGCAAAAAACCAGACAAGCAGAATTTAATCAAGCTGAGTCTCTTGGTAGATATTCCTTATCTCTATTGAATGAACATAAAAACTTGGAGGCTTTCGTCGAAGCGATTAAAGCGGGAAAAATTCTACAAAAGCAGCAGACGTACAACAAGGAGGTGACTAATGCCTTACAGGAACTTCTCAACCGCAAAAGTGAACGCAATCGCTTAGAGGGGCATGATAACTTTGTCCAGAGTGTTAATTTTAGTCCCGACGGCAAGACTTTGGTGAGCGGTAGTGTTGACAAGACTATCAAACTCTGGAATGTAGAAACAGGCCAAGAAATCCGCACCCTCAAGGGGCATGATAACTTTGTCACAAGCGTTAATTTTAGTCCCGACGGCAAGACTTTGGTGAGCGGTAGTGTTGACAAGACTATCAAACTCTGGAATGTAGAAACAGGCAAGGAAATCCGCACCCTTAAGGGGCATGATGGCTATGTCTCAAGCGTTAATTTTAGTCCCGACGGCAAGACTTTGGTGAGCGGTAGTGTTGACAAGACTATCAAACTCTGGAATGTAGAAACAGGCAAGGAAATCCGCACCCTTAAGGGGCATGATGGCTATGTCTCAAGCGTTAATTTTAGTCCCGACGGCAAGACTTTGGTGAGCGGTAGTTGGCAGACTATCAAACTCTGGAATGTAGAAACAGGCGAAGAAATCCGCACCCTCAGGGGGCATGATAGCGGTTTCAATAGCGTTAATTTTAGTCCCGACGGCAAAACTTTAGTGAGCGGTAGTAATGACAGCACCATCAAACTCTGGAATGTAGAAACAGGCAAAGAAATCCGCACCCTCAAGGGGCATGATAGCTATGTCAATAGCGTTAATTTTAGTCCCGACGGCAAGACTTTGGTGAGCGGTAGTATTGACACGACTATCAAACTCTGGAATGTAGAAACAGGCAAAGAAATCCGCACCCTCAAGGGGCATGATGAGCTTGTCAGAAGCGTTAATTTTAGTCCCGACGGCAAAACTTTAGTGAGCGGTAGTTGGGACAACACTATCAAACTCTGGAATGTAGAAACAGGCAAAGAAATCCGCACCCTCAAGGGGCATGATAGCTATGTCAATAGCGTTAATTTTAGTCCCGACGGCAAGACTTTGGTGAGCGGTAGTATTGACACGACTATCAAACTCTGGAATGTAGAAACAGGCAAGGAAATCCGCACCCTCAAGGGGCATGATGAGCTTGTCTCAAGCGTTAATTTTAGTCCCGACGACAAGACTTTGGTAAGCGGTAGTTGGGACAACACTATCAAACTCTGGAATGTAGAAACAGGCAAGGAAATCCGCACCCTTAAGGGGCATGATGGCTATGTCTCAAGCGTTAATTTTAGTCCCGACGGCAAGACTTTGGTGAGCGGTAGTGATGACAAGACTATCAAACTCTGGAATGGGTCAACAGGCAAAGAAATCCACACCCTCAAGGGGCATGATAGAGATGTCTTAAGCGTTAATTTTAGTCCCGACGGCAAGACTTTAGTGAGCGGTAGTTGGGACAAGACTATCAAACTCTGGAATGGGTCAACAGGCAAAGAAATCCACACCCTCAAGGGGCATGATAGAGATGTCTTAAGCGTTAATTTTAGTCCCGACGGCAAGACTTTAGTGAGCGGTAGTGCTGACAAGACTATCAAACTCTGGAATGGGTCAACAGGCAAAGAAATCCACACCCTCAAGGGGCATGATAGAGATGTCTATAGCGTTAATTTTAGTCCCGACGGCGAGACTTTGGTGAGCGGTAGTTTGGACGGGACTATCAAACTCTGGGATGTAAAAACAGGCAAAGAAATCCGCACCTTCAAGGGGCATGATAGAGGTGTCTATAGCGTTAATTTTAGTCCCGACGGCAAGACTTTAGTGAGCGGTAGTGGTGACAAGACTATCAAACTCTGGAATCTTGGGACAGACTGGGGTTTAAGTGATTTAATGGAACGTAGTTGCGATTGGGTGCGGGCTTATTTGCACAATCCTAATTCTGGTGTCAGGGAGGAGGATAGGGGTTTGTGTGATGGGATTGGGGGTAAATCGTCAGTATCAGGATTTTGAGGATTAGAGGATTTTCAGGATGCTCAATCTTAAAAGATTGTCAGGAGTTTCCAAGTAAATAATCCAGTTAATCCTAAAATCCCGTTAATCTTGGTTTAGACTTCTTTGTGAGGATACAGAAGGATTGTAGGGCGATGCAGAAGAGTTGTAGGACAATACAGAAAGATTGTAGGACAATGCAGGACTTAAACGCTTTAATGGGGCGTAGTTGCGATTGGGTGCGGGTTTATTTGCACAATCCTAATTCTGATGTTAGGGAGGAGGATAGGGGGTTGTGTGATGGGATTGGGGGTAAATCGTCAGTATCAGGATTTTGAGGATTAGAGGATTTTCAGGATGCTCAATCTTAAAAGATTGTCAGGAGTTTCCAAGTAAATAATCCAGTTAATCCTAAAATCCCGTTAATCTTGGTTTAGACTTCTTTGTGAGGATACAGAAGGATTATAGGGCGATGCAGAAGAGTTGTAGGACAATACAGAAAGATTGTAGGGCAATGCAGGACTTAAACACTTTAATGGAGCGTAGTTGTGATTGGGTGCGGGCTTATTTGCACAATCCTAATTCTGGTGTTAAGGAGGAGGATAGGGGTTTGTGTGATGGGATTGGGGGTAAATCGTCAGTATCAGGATTTTGAGGATTAGAGGATTTTCGGGATGCTCAATCTTAAAAGATTGTCAGGAGTTTCCAAGTAAATAATCCAGTTAATCCTAAAATCCCGTTAATCTTGGTTTAGACTTCTTTGTGAGGATACAGAAGGATTGTAGGGCGATGCAGAAGAGTTGTAGGGCAATGCAGGACTTAAACGCTTTAATGGAGCGTAGTTGTGATTGGGTGCGGGTTTATTTACACAATCCTAATTCTGGTGTTAAGGAGGAGGATAGGGGTTTGTGTGATGGGATTGGTGAGGAGAAGTGATAATATAGTTACATATTATGGAGGTTTAGAGAAGAAAATGATCTTACTCAATTATTGTGAAAAAGCTTTACAAAAAGCACAATACAAAAGGCTAAATGACGGTACTTGGTTTGCTGAAATAGAAGGCTTTCAAGGCGTTTGGGGAAATGGATTGACCGTTGAAGAATGCCGTCAAGACTTACTAGAAGTTCTAGAAGAATGGATCATTTTAAAATTACAAGATGGCGACCCTTTACCTGTCATAGATGGACTAGAAATTAAAGTTACAACAGTTGCAGAAGTTTAGTTATGCCATCAGCAATTTCTCGCAGAAAATTAATCAGAAAATTGAAAGCTTTAGGTTACACAGGGCCTTTTTCTGGTAGTAAACATCAATTTATGAAAAAGAGTCAACATAAAATTCGCATCCCTAACCCTCATGGAAATCAAGAAATCTCTACAGATTTAGTTAAGGAAATTCTCAAACAAGCGGGTATTAGTGATGAAGAATGGGACAACAGTTAAACAGTATTGGTTATATATTTAGGATTTGATCTTTATGATTCTTTTCATATCGCTTGCGCTGAATATGCTAGAATAGATGTATTGTTAACCACCGATGACAGATTACTGAGAAAAGCCATAAAATACAGTAAATTATTGCAAGTAAAATTAGCAGAATTAAATATCTTAACCAATTAAAAAAGCGAGAAAGTATTAGCAACCCTTCTCGCTTTATTATAACTAAACCAACGCCTCCACAGCTTGCGGAACCACTGCCGTCTCAGTTGTGGTATTTTCCCCTAGGTAAATTCCCAAAGAACGGGCTGTTTTGACGATAAAACCATCAGGATCCACGGGATAGGCACAGCGATTCTCTTGATGACATTTTTTGATAATTTTGATCACCGGTTTCAGAGGCAAACTACGCACTTGTCCCCCGCGCCAAATCACCACGCGATCGAGTTTTCCCTTTTCAATTAATTCTACGGCCTTAATGCCAAAAGCCGTGGCTAACAGTCGATCCATGGCCAAAGGAGGACGACTTCTTTGCAGGTGTCCCAAGGACATGGCCCGCACATCCATGGAATTGAGATAACAGAAGACGGGATCGGTAACGCACAAAGAGCGAGTTTTGTCAACTATTAATTTTTCTAAATAATCGGCAATATACTTCTCTTTTTGGTTATCTTCGTTTTTAACCCCCTCAGAAATGACAATGAGAGCGAATTTACGACCTTGAGCGCGTAATTCTGCCAAATGATCACAACAACCGTCGATGATTGCGGGAGTGAGAGCAGGGGTTAATTCGGGAATAAAAATCGCATCGGCACCCCCAGCAATCCCCGCATGAAGGGCTAAATGACCGGCATCTCTACCCATCACCTGCACAATCATCACCCTTTCGTGACTAGCGGCGGTAAAGGTGAGATCATACAAAGCTTGGGTGACGATATCGACGGCAGTGGTAAAACCGACGGCCCATTCCGTATAGGGAACATCATTATCGATGGTTTTGGGAACCGCGATAATATTCCAATTGCCTTTCTGAGCGAGATCATAGATGATATCAATGCTCCCGTCGCCCCCGACGACGATCAGGGCATCTAATCCTAGCATTTCGTATCCTTGCAGGATTTTCGTGGCAATTTCTGGGTTTTCAGGATGTCCTTTGCTCAAAGAACCCAAGACACTACCACTAAGAAACTGCAAAACGTCTAATCCTTTCAATATCCCGGGTAGGTTATAGCCATGGTGAGTCAGGATCAAATCTTGGGGGTGATATTTTCCCTCGGCAATCTGCATAAAACCATCGGTCCCGTAGGGAATGCCGTACACATCCCAACCCTTTAGTTTTGATGCTTTCACCACGGCACGAATTACCGCATTTAACCCCGGGCAATCGCCACCACTGGTCAGAATACCAATTTTTTTGTTTTGATTCTCGTTCATGGTTATATTCTCTAGGATTTTTTTGTCAGTTATCAGTTATCAGTTACCAGTTACCAGTTATCAGTTACCAGTTACCAGTTACCAGTTACCAGTTACCAGTTACCAGTTACCAGTTACCAGTTACCAGTTACCAGTTACCAGTTACCAGTTACCAGTTACCAGTTACCAGTTAAGTACCTAAGCAAAATTAATTACACATATCTAACCCCCTCTTGCCTTTTGCCTCTTGCCTTTTGCCTATCTTTACTAGGAAATTAATTTTGCACGACTACTTACCAGTTACCAGTTACCAGTTACCAGTTACCAGTTACCAGTTACCAGTTACCAGTTACCAGTTACCAGTTACCAGTTACCAGTTACCAGTTACCAGTTACCAGTTACCAGTTACCAGTTATCAGTGATCAGATGTAAGTTTTCAGTTTTCAGTTAAGTAGCTGGTTATAATTAAATTAAAAATGGATTTTAGGTTCGATCCCCCCTTAATCCCCCCTTGATAAGGGGGGTGTCTGATAATTTTTAACGCCTACCTACTTAAGTTTTCAGTTCACTGATTACTGATTACTGATTACTGATTACTGATTACTGATTACTGATTAAGTACCTAAGCAAAATTAATTACACATATCTAACCCCCTCTTGCCTTTTGCCTCTTGCCTTTTGCCTATCTTTACTAGGAAATTAATTTTGCACGACTACTTACTGTTTACTGATTACTGATTACTGATTACTGATAACTGATCACTGAAAAAAGCTTCCCACTTTTATTTGCTGGTGGTTTGAAAACGTTTCCAAACAGGTTCGTAACTTTGCAAGGCCCTCATGTACTGTACCCGTTCAAAAGCGGTCGGATCTGGGCAATTCATTTGACTCATGCTGCCAATTAACTGCTCGATCGATTCGTATTCATTTTCTTCCAACCAATGCAATAAACCCTGTTCGATCTTGGTAATTTCCTCCAAACCGTGGCGTAATAAAACACTAACTAACATAGTAGCTTTTGCCCCCACCATCATCATTTTGATCACGTCGATGGCGTTATGAATACCACTGGTAGCGGCAAAATCCGTCGCTACACGACCATAAAGCATGGCAATCCAGCGCAGGGGTAAACGCATTGCTTGGGGATTACTGAGGATAATATTGGGGTGAACATCTAAGGTGTCTAAGTCGATATCCGGCTGATAGAAACGGTTAAATAATACCAACCCATCGGCTCCCGCTTCCGCTAATTGTTTAGCCATATTAGCCGTATTGCTAAAGTAGGGACTTAACTTCATCGAGACGGGAATTGATACCTCCGATTTGACAATTTTGAGGATATCAATATAGTTTTGTTCGACGTGATTTCCGGTTAATTCTAGGTCGTTGGGAACATAATAAACATTCAACTCCAAAGCATCAGCGCCCGCTTGTTGAATTTGAATGGCATACTCTAACCATCCCCCAGAGGTCTCACCGTTGAGACTGGCAATAATGGGAATATCGACCATTTCTTTGGCTTTGCGAATATGGTTGAGATATTCGTCGGAACCAACGTGAAAAACCTCTGGTTCGGGAAAATAAGTCAAAGCTTCCGCAAAACTCTCGGCTCCGTGGGTAAAATGATGGTGTAGAGCCAGTCTTTCCTGTTTAATCTGCTCCTCGAAAAAGGAGTGTAAAACCACGGCAGCGGCTCCAAAGTCTTCCATTCTCTTGATATTGTCGATATCCTCGCTCAAGGGTGCGGCCGCACCGATAACTAACGGCGATCGCAATTGTAAACCCATGTAGGTAGTGTGTAGATTCATAACTATTCGTTGCCTCCTGTACCTTTTGCTGCTAAATACTGATACATTTGCCAGCGCGTATCCACATCTGCTTGTGCTTCTTTGAGCAGACGTTTAGCTTCCTCCGGCTTACTGGTGGCCAACATCTTAAAGCGATTCTCCGAGTAGAGAGTTTGCGCTACGGTAAGCTTAGGCGCACGGCTGTCCAATTGTAGGGGATTTTTGCCTTCTTTAGCTAAATCGGGATGATAACGGTACATTAACCAGCGACCGCTTTCCACCACTTCTTTTTGATGGTTCATGGCGGTGGTCATGTTGATCCCGTGAGCAATACAGTGAGAATAGGCGATAATTAACGATGGACCGTTATAAGCTTCCGCTTCTAGGAAAGCTTTGATAGTTTGCTCGTTTTTTGCCCCCATAGCCACGCTGGCCACATAGACGTTACCGTAGGTCATGGCCATTAAACCGAGGTCTTTTTTCGGTCCCGGTTTGCCACCAGAAGCAAATTTAGCTACGGCAGCGCGAGGAGTCGCTTTCGAGGCCTGGCCGCCCGTATTCGAGTAAACTTCCGTATCCATGACCAAAATATTCACATTACGACCACTGGCTAAAACGTGATCTAAACCACCATAACCGATGTCGTAGGCCCAACCGTCACCCCCGACAATCCAGACGCTTTTCTTGACCAGATAATCGGCCACGGATAACAACATTTTCACCTGCGTGGTCGGGGTTAATTGCCCTAAACGGGATTTTAAGGCCTCTACCCGTTGCCGTTGTTCGTAAATTTCCGCTTCATCGACTTGGTGACAATTGAGAACATCTGCCGCTAGACTTTCTCCGATTTCACTAGCGAGGGTTGCTAACAGTTCGGCGGCAAATTCTGCCTGTTTATCGATGGAAACCCGGAATCCTAAGCCAAATTCGGCATTATCTTCAAAGAGGGAATTCGACCAGGCCGGACCGCGACCTTCGGCGTTAACTGCCCAGGGTGTTGTCGGTAAATTACCTCCGTAGATAGATGAACAACCGGTGGCATTAGCCACTATCATGCGATCGCCAAATAGTTGACTGACTAATTTAACGTAGGGAGTCTCACCACAACCGGCACAGGCCCCGGAAAACTCAAAGAGAGGTTCCTGCATTTGCTGATGGTTAATTTTGTTGAGATTTAGGCTTAATCGGTCTGGATTAGGCAAATTAAGAAAGAAATCCCAGTTAACTCGTTCCTGTTCTCGCAGGGGCAGTTGGGGAGCCATATTAATGGCTCTTAGACGCGGTTGCGATTTGTTTTTAGCGGGGCAAACATCAACGCAGAGACCGCAACCGGTACAATCTTCGGCGGCCACTTGGATGGTGAATTTTAGACCTTTCCAGTCGTGATCCTTGGCATTAGCGACTTTAAAGGTTTCCGGGGCCGTGGCTAATTCGGCCTCATCATAAACTTTCGAGCGAATAACGGCGTGGGGACAAACGAGAACGCATTTACCGCACTGAACACAGACATCTGCATCCCAAACGGGGATTTCTTGGGCAATATTGCGTTTTTCCCATTGGCTAGTGGCAGTGGGATAGGTCCCATCGTTGGGAAGGGCGCTAACGGGCAATTCATCCCCGTGACGGGCGATAATTTTGCCGAGGACTTCTCGGACGAAAGCGGGTGCGTTGTCGGGAATTGGTGGTCTTAATTCAAAAGCTTCAGGGGTGACAGTGGCGGGAATTGAGACTTGATAGAGGTGTTCTAGGGCAGAATCCACAGCTTTGATGTTCATCTGCACGATTTCTTCTCCTTTCTTGCCGTAGGTCTTGCGGATGGCTTTTTTGATTTGTGCGATCGCCTCTTCCCGAGACAAAACCCCCGCTAGAGCAAAGAAACACACCTGCATCACGGTATTAATCCGGCTGCCCATCCCCGCTTCTTTGGCCACTTGAGTGGCATTAATCGTATAAACTTGCAGATTTTTGTCGATGATAGTTTGCTGGAGATTGCGGGGTAGGTGACTAAATAGCTCCTCCGGTGGATAGGGACTATTGAGGAGGAAAATTGAGTTCGGTTTAGCGGTTTCTAGCAGGTCAAATTGTTCGATAAATTCCCACTGATGACAGGCGATAAAGTTAGCATCGGTGATTAAATAGGTAGAGCGAATCGGCTCCGGTCCAAAGCGTAGGTGAGAAACGGTGACGGAGCCAGATTTTTTGGAATCATAGACGAAATAACCCTGGGCATAATTATCAGTATCTTCACCGATAATTTTAATTGAATTTTTGTTAGCTCCCACCGTACCATCGGAACCTAAACCGTAGAAAACCGCCCGCACTACTTTGTCTGGTTCAGTGGAAAAACTGTGGTCATATTCCAGACTGGAAAAGGTGAGATCGTCAACGATACCAATAGTGAAGTGATTTTTGGGTTTGTCGAGACTTAAGTTATCAAATATACCAGCAACCATGGCTGGAGTAAATTCTTTGGAAGATAAACCGTAGCGTCCTCCGACAATTTTCGGCAGCTTGCCTTCGTACTCTTCCATAAAGGCATTTACCACGTCTAAATATAGCGGATCGCCCCCGGCACCGGGTTCTTTACAGCGATCTAAAACGGCTATTTTTTTCACTGTGGTGGGCAAAGCTGCCAGTAATTTGTCGGCGGTAAAGGGACGATAAAGACGAACTTTTAAAACCCCAACTTTAGCCCCATTTTGATTGAGATAATCCACGGTTTCATGGACGGTTTCTCCTCCCGATCCCATTAAAATAATCACTCTTTCGGCATCGGGCGCACCGTGGTATTCATAGAGATGGTATTGCCGTCCTGTTAATTGGGCAAAACGATCCATAATTTTTTGGGCGATATCGGGACAAGCATGATAGAAAGGATTGACGCTTTCCCTTGCCTGGAAATAAACATCGGGATTTTGTGCTGTGCCTCGCAACACCGGTCGATCGGGAGTTAAAGCTCTTTGACGATGGGCAATAATTAGGTCTTCATCGATCAGTTCTTTGAGAATTTCATCACTAATTAATTCGACTTTTTGCACCTCATGACTGGTACGAAAACCATCAAAAAAGTGCAGAAAAGGAAGCCGCGTTTCTAGGGTAGTAGCTGTGGCGATTGCTGCCAGATCATGAGCTTCTTGAACGGAATTAGCCGCTAACATAGCCCACCCGGTACTTCTGGCGGACATGACATCACTATGATCGCCAAAAATTGACAATCCTTGAGCGGCTAAAGCACGGGCCGCCACATGGACCACTGAAGAGGTTAATTCCCCCGCAATTTTGTAGAAGTTGGGGAGCATTAATAATAATCCCTGGGAGGAGGTGAAGGTAGTAGTTAAAGAGCCTGTTTGTAGCGCTCCGTGCAGGGTTCCCGCTGCCCCACCTTCGCTCTGCATTTCGATTACAGAAGGGATGGTTCCCCAAAGATTAGCCCTGCGTTCGGCTGCCCAACTATCGGACCATTCACCCATAGGCGAGGAGGGAGTGATAGGATAAATAGCGATTACTTCACTGAGACGATAGGCAACGCGCGCAACAGCTTCGTTACCGTCTATGGTTGCATAGGTTTTTTTGGTCATGTGTTCCCCTTAGTTTTGACGATCTTTGTCGGGATTTTAAGTTTTTTTACGGCTCAATTTCGCACTAAATATCCCCTCGTTTCCCTGACAACCGAAGGACTTTCTTGAGCGTCGCTTTTGACTCCCTATCTACTATTGGACGCTTACGGCAGACAGGCTTAAGTAGAGCAATTTTTCTGTCTCCACCTCGATCATTATCCAGATTCTGGGCTTTCTAGCAATTCGTTATTTTTTCTTAATACGCTGCTGAGTTTGCCAGCAACCGACCCTGGGATTAATTAATATTGAGAATTGATAAGTAATCGTGCAGAATTAATTCTCTAAATTTTTGATTTTCGCAAGAGATCTAATAACCAGTTGATTTAGTCAGCCGATGAAGTTAAGATGTACTAGGTTAAACACAAATGAACTAAAGTACAAATTATCTTAACCCAAGGATAGGAAAATAGATCATGACTAACCTCGAATCCCTTACTCAAGCGCAACAGGAGTTGTACGACTGGCTAATTGAGTACATTCGCACTACTCAGCACGCCCCTTCCATCCGGCAAATGATGCGAGCGATGAATTTACGCTCTCCTGCACCGATTCAAAGCCGTTTAGAACGTTTACGCACCAAAGGCTATATTGATTGGACAGAAGGAAAAGCACGCACCCTGCGGATTCTCAAACAACCAGTGCAAGGTTTACCGGTTCTAGGCGCGATCGCTGCTGGTGGTTTAGTGGAACCCTTCACCGATGAGGAAGAAAAACTCGATCTTTCTAATCTGTTGCAACGCAGTCAAGACTGTTATGCTCTGCGCGTTTCCGGAGACAGTATGATCGAGGATCATATTGCCGATGGGGATCTGGTGATCATGCGTTCTCTCACGGGTAATGAAGGGGTGTCCAATGGGGAAATCGTCGCCGCCAGAGTTGAAGGCCACGGCACTACTTTAAAACGTTTCTACCAAGAAGGCGAAATCATCACTCTCCAACCCTCCAATCAAAAATATCAACCAATTACAGCCAATACTGAACAAGTACAGGTGCAAGGGGTTTTGGTTGGTGTTTGGCGCGGTTATTAGCCAAAACTGGGGCGCACTTAAGCGCCCCGATCATTTTTCCTCTCCTTGACTTCCGGAAAAGAATCGGGTGGGCCAACGAGGATAATAGAACGGAATCGAATATCTGTTTTCTTAGTTGCCCGGTGTCACCGTGTTCTAGATGTGCCATCCAGCTAGTCAGCGGTCGTTCTACATCTTGCCATTCAATTGTACCGATCGCATAATCTTGTTGCAATCGTCTGAGTCTTCTCCTACCCCGATGAAGGTTACTATTCCTGACGCGAACTCGGTCGGGTAGAATAGGGAAACCAAGGAAACTAGCACCGTATTTAGTGGCAAAAAGTTGACTTTCGGTCGCAACGCGCTCGCTACGCGAGATCGGGTGAATTTTCAGCTAATTCTTTGATTGCCTTAATAAAATTTAACATTAACGCCATTTTCTCAAAAAAATCGACCCGCCTAAGGGCGGGAAAGAAAAGAAAAAAGAAAAAATAGGGAATGAGGGTAAAAAGGGAAAAAAAGGGAAAAAGGGTTACAGAGTCCTCCCAGCACCGCACACCACCCGAAAACCGAAGTCGTAGGTGTAGTTGACGCGGCGGAGGCCGTAGTTGCGGTAAGCAGAACGGCAGTCATTTGGAAGGCCGTACCAAGAACCGCCCCGCATAGGAGAACGATTATTATTCCCATTTTCTGTCCAGACACTGCCATCCGTCGGCGCACCCTCATAATTATCGTGCCAGGTATCGGCGCACCATTCCAAGACATTACCGTGCATATCGTAGAGTCCGAAGGCATTGGGCGGAAACTGTCCCACGGGAGTCGTTTTTCCTCGATATTCTCCCTTCGCTTCCTCGGCGTAGGTATAGCCGGCATTGTAGTTGGCCAATTCCCCGGTAATGATTTCCCCAAAGTAAAATGGGGTGGTGGTTCCAGCACGACAAGCGTATTCCCATTCCGCTTCACTCGGTAATCGGTATTCCCTTCCCGTTAGTTTCGATAATCTCGCGCAGAACTCGATCGCATCGTACCAGTTGACTTGTTCCACGGGACGGCGATCGCTATCGGGACGGTCTTTAAAATGGGCCGGGTTGAGATCAAGGTTGACCCTGAGCGAAGCCGAAGGGTCAACTTTTAAATCCGTGCGAGAGGCGATCGCTTTCCACTGGGCCTGGGTGATGGGGTATTTACCCATAAAGAAGGGTGGGACAGTTACTTCATGTTGTGGTCTTTCCCTTCTAAATCCTTCCCAATTAAATTTTTTAACCAGTCTTTCGATTTCCTCATCTTCTGTTCCCATCAGGAAAGTTCCCCCCGGTATGGCGACCATTTCTAGGGTGATGCCGTTGCCCAGATCTTGGGCGAAATATTGGGACTGCTTCGACTCTTTTCTAATTTGCTCACCCTTCGCATTTACTCCCACCACCTCAAAGTTAAATACCTTGAGTCCAGTTTCTTGAGAAGGTTTAGGGGACGATGACCTATTTCCCTCAGACCCCGTGACGTATTCGCGACGCGTCAAAGGAATCGAAGACTGTCTTAGAGCGATGCGCTTGATAGCTTCGATCGCCTCTAAATCGCCACGAGATGCTCCTAAGACACGAATCCATAACTGTTCAGCTAAGTCAAGGTCGCCCCTATTTTCTGCTAAGGAAGCCTGATATTTTAGGGGTTGCACGTCCCTAAGCGTGGCAACTTGTTCTAACAAAATAAAATAGAGCTTGTGGGGCGGTTCTGCTTTCAGATAGGGATTCTGTCTCGGTTTCCCATATCTAGCGTTAGTTTGCTCGACTTGACGGCGCAGATATTCGTCTAGACGCTCGACCGTAGCACAATTGGCTTCTCCTCGCCGCCGCAATCCTTCCAGCAGCCCATGAGTAAATGAGCCTTGTTGCAACTCATCGATCTCCCAAGATTGCTGATTGGCAGTACAGGAATAAAAGGTTATGACTCCCTGATGCTCCTCTTCTCCAATGCCCAGACCGCCTCGGCTGTCCTCATCTCGACAGGCATCTAATAATAGTACGACGTTATCCGCCCCAGACCTCCGCAGCCGCTCGGTAACATAATCCACCGATACAGCCGTTTCTCTTACATTACCCGGATCGCTATCAGGGAGCATCAGATAGTCTTTGTCTTGATAGCGCCTGCCATGACCGGCAAAGAAAAACCAGAGATTGTCTCCAGACTTAAGCAGGGGAGTCTCGAACTGCCTCTGAAGAAACCGCTTGAGACGACCGTGGGTTAGCTGCGTGGGAATGGGGGGACTAGCAGGAATGGGTGGAGAATCTTCGGTAAAGAGAAATATCCCACTACGATCGAATCCTCCCTCCCCTTCACACCAAGCTTTGATCGCTTCCGCATCTTTCTTGGCGTATTTCAGCGGCTTGAGGTTATCATACTCGTTGATGCCGATCGCTATCACCCAGTTTTTAGCCATCTTTTCTCTTGAACTTAAACGTCATCGCTCCTTTCCCTCCTGCTTTGCCCCCGACCCCAAACAGGCTAACTTGTCCTTCCCCATTAATTTCTACAGACAGTTCCACTTCATCGAGCCGGATTTTAGCGCTTGGAGGATCGGCTTCATCGAGCATTTCCCGCATCGCTTTGAGAAAGCCCTGCATTTCTAGCTTCAGTTTGGACACATCCACTTGACTTCTTTCGGTGGCCGCAACTTCGGGCGATTTTTCCTTTTCACCGAGCCGTCCCCCGATATCACTGCTACTTCTAGCGCCGGTGGGCGTTTTTTGAAGATCAGATTCACCCGTAATAATCCATATTTTGCTGGGAGTTGCGATATCTTCGGTCATTGTGTTGATTTACCCTAAATGTTATCTCGCTTACCTTTAGCCAAACTTTCTAATTCCATTATCTTTCTCTCAACCTCAGCCATCCTCTGACTCAACGGCACAGTCTCGGCACAGCCCAAGTAAGCAGCATTGCCGAAGGCACTCGCTACGCGAGACCGCGCTGATGATCACATTCGTCTTGGACGTGCCAACCCGCTCGACGTACTGGTTGAGTTCGGCGAGGAGAGGTGGGGGAATTCGGACGGCGATTTGTGGTTTGCCCATAACAGTTACATTTCTTCTCCCGCCATGCTACCAAACGCATGACCAAGTATCACCCTTCCAGTCATTTTTCTTAACGAACGATCGAACAGCGAGCTACGTTCGAGTACCATCCTACAGTTATTCGCTAGAAACAATACAGGACAAAAGTTACAGAAAAATTTAAAAACCTGGCTCTTCGTTACTTGGTATGGTTCGATAGGGGGGCATAAATTGACTAAATCCTTATCTGGCAACAGACTTAATTGATGAGTTCGCTCTAGATGAAAAACAATTGACAAAAATCGCCAAATGCCTTTCTATATAAGGGTTCCATCCCTTATAACCCCCGTCCATTGCATAAGACAAACCGAAGAGCCAAAAACCTTTCCTTAAAAAATTAAGTGAACCACGAATAAAAATTTCTCCTTAGCCCAAAAGTATTCAGCAACAATTTCAGCTTTAACTTGGGATTTTTCTATAGATTTACCAAAAAAGAATTTTGTTACATTTTGTCATAATCTTCTGGCTCACCATCTGAAACTTTAGCTAATGCTTGTTGAAACTTCTCCCAACTTCCCTGTTGTGCTTTTTCTTCTAGATAATCTTTAGTCATCCAAGAGGATATTTGGGCAGATAAAGCCATTGTTACCAGTTGCTCTACTGGTATGTTTTGTTTATTGGCTAAGGTTTCAATTTGTTGATATAAAACATCTGGAATGTTTGTGCTTAGTTTCATGGTTTTATTTCTCCTAGTAATCGTAAAAATTGTTTGGGTGTTAAAATAAAAATGCCGAATTTTTCAATGGGCTTTAGGTCTCTTTGATTGTAACTGATTATAAAATTAGCTTGACATTTGAGAGCTAAATCCAAAGGCTCTAAAAGTTATCGTAAATACGAAAAACAATTAGCCAGACTTCAATACTTGAACCGACATAAGGTAAAAGGTTAAAATAATTGGAACAAAGCCCAAAGGCAAATAGTTAAACTTCATTTTAAAATAGCTAATATCCGTAAAGATACGTTACATAAACTCACCACTTATTTAGCCAAGAACCACGGCAAGATAGTAATTGAGGATCTAAATGTGTCTGGGATGATGGCTAATCACAAATTAGCTAAAGCCGTTCAGGATATGGGGTTTTACGAGTTCCGAAGACGACTTGATTATAAAACTCAGTTATATGGTTCGGAATTGATCATAGCGAATAGGTGGTTTCCTAGTAGTAAAACCTGTTTTAATTGTGGGTACAAAAAAGAGTCTCTATCTTTAACTGAAAGAGTTTTTGAGCGTGAACAATGCCATGGAGTTTGCGCTCGCAACGCGCTCGCAACGGGAGATCGAGACTTGAACGCTAGTCTAAATCTAGCTTCTTTGGCGGTGAGTTCCACCGTGTCAGCTTGTAGAGTAGATAGTGCCGACACTACTACAATGAAGCAGGAAGTTAACGTCAAATTTGCTCATGAGTAGATTTGAGTAAGTTTAATAGAACGGTTTTAGCCTATCCCGCACTCAGGTGTTTTAACTTTTATGCCCAAAAAACAGAAGTATCCCCATCTCTTAGGATCAAAATGGACGGCAAAACAAAAAACATGGGGCTGGCGACATTTTCAAGTGGTCAATCGTCAAAATCGCGGTCAATGGGTTTTTGCCGAATTAGTCGCTTCCTGCGATCCGACTGTCCGCTTCTGGATTAATGCTAAACAGTTGCAAGACGCGAATCTCTGGCAATCCGGTTGGCAAACCCTAACAGAAATGAACCAACCCGACAGCACCGACGAGATTATTGTTAATTAAATGCAGTACAGCCTAGGGACTTGCGCTTTGATAATGTACCTTTTGGGCGAACGCAGTTCGCCCCTACATTGTGGACAAAATCCGTTACTGTGGGGGCGCAAAGCTTGCGCCCTCCGATCGATTGGGATATTATTCCCACGCAAGTCCCCTATTACTGTTCCATAAAGGTCCGCACCGTACCATCAGAACCAAGAACTAGACGCAATTGGGGATTACCAGAGATATCGAGGGGAGACACGAAAGGTTGATTGAGCAGGGGCATATTAGTGCGATCGAGATAGATTTTCGCCGCCTGTCCTAGGGGAATAATCTGTTTTAGGGAACCATCCTGATTTAAGACCAAACGGTACTCTAGAGTATGTTTGAGACTTTCCGGGGGTTGCCAACGGGATTGAAAATATTCTCTGGTTTCTGCCACTTGGGGAATTGTATCTAGTAAGTTCGTCTCTGGAGCTTTAGCGGTACTTGTGGGCGGTTTGGAGTCTAAATTGACATTTTCGGGGTTAACAGGGCTTAGAGGCGGTAAATTGGGCAATTTTGGCGGTGCTGGAGTCGGATTCATCGTGGTGGGGGGGACATTTGCTAGTGCATTTGTACCCTGAGCGCTGGTGACAGGGGGGGCAGGAATCGGGATGTTCTGATTATTCGGTTCAATTACGATCGCCGTGCCGCCGGGACGGGAACCTGTGACTGGTGGCGGCGGTAAAGTGGACGGCGGAATCACTAGGGGGACGCTAGAGGGACGAACTGGGGCTGGAACGGTTGCCACGGGGGGCGGTGGCGGTAAAGGGGTTTTATTGCCCAAATTTGCCGGTAACTGCGGGTTTGGGGCGGCTGTTCCCGTGGGGGGTAAAGGCAGCGTTGGCAAGGGTTGGGGAATCCTGGCGCTATTGGGATCGGTGGTTAAATCATTGTTGGTTAGTTCTTGCTGTTGATAAAATGCGATCGCTATTCCCCCGATAGTTATTAGGGCTGAGGCGATTAATCCCGTCCAGATCAGGGTATTCTTTCGAGTTTTCTGGCGAATTAAAGGGGGTATTAGGGTGATTTCATGGTTATATTCCCCTAAAGCATTGGCTAGGTCGAATAATTGCGATGTGGTTAATTCAATCTCCTGTTTATCTCGATCGGTTAGCAGGGAACCCAAAAATAATTGATGCTGGAGAAGTCCCTGACAATGGAGAGAGGGTAAGGAGGGAAGATGACTTTCGGGGGAACCACTAGCCACGAAAGAGAGGCTAGAAACGGGACTAGAGAGTAAATTCTGCACATAATTAGCGACAATTTCCCCTAGTAGTTGTAATTGTGTGCGATCGCCTTTGATCGTCACCTGTTTTTCCTCACTCAATCTAGGATCATCAAAGCGCAATTGAAAGTGGGCATCGTTTAAGACATTTTTACCTAGCCAAACCGCTAGGGGCGAACTATTTCCCCAAATTTCTAGGGTACAGGTGGGGGGTGTATATTTGCGAATTAGATTAATCATTTTTAGTTATCCGTGGGAATTATAAATTATGAATTATGAATTATGAATTATGAACTGGGAAGCTTTTTTTCAGTGTTCAGTAAACAGTAATCAGTGAACTAAAAACTTACATCTGATAACTTACATCTGATAACTGATAACTGATAACTGATAACTGATAACTTACATCTGATAACTGATAACTGATAACTGATAACTGATAACTGATAACTGATAACTGATAACTGATAGGCTTTTTACTTTTTACTTGCTAAAAGGGTGTGCCAGAGAAGGAGATGACTGCGGGGGCTGCTGTAGAACAATAAATCGATTAATAATTTCCAGGCTAGGGAAGTCAGGCTAGAATCGCTGAGATTATTTTCCGATATTTCTGGGTATTTTAAGCGAAAATTATCGATATAATTGCCCAAAAGTGTAGTTTTGACCGGTTCTTCTCCTTGAGTTCCCACTTGTTCCAAGAGAATTACAGCGCGACGGATTAACTCTTGCTTTTTTTGGGCTAGATGACAAAGGAGGAGAACTAAAGAACGGATGTCCGCGAGGGAAAGTTTTGACTGGGGTTGCCAGTAGTGGGCAACTAGGCGATCGCTTGTATCCGCATCTAAGGCTAATTCCTGGGCTGCTTGGGTGATAGAATCGGAGTCTAAATTAGCTAGAGAGACTAAAGCAACCAAAATCAGGTTTAAATAGCTATTAATACTCTCTAACTGCTCGTTACTGGGTGAGATAGCTAGGGGTAAATCCTCACCCGTGGAGGACTCGGCAGACTGAGGCATAGTCAAGGACATAGATAAAAGGAATTGCCAGCAGAAAAACTTGGGTTTAGGAGAAAAAATCACTGGTTCTAAAGTGTAATAATAATTTAGATTGTTCTTTTCTTGCACGTCCGCTCACCGATTGCCTCCCACCCAATGAGTTTAGAATCCGCTACCGATGAAGTCATTAAGCAAAATTTAGAACAATTTCTAATTGTTTTGTCCGTTTCCCTGAGTGTGGCCACGGTTTCGAGGATTTTTAGCTGGTTTCGCCAAATTCCTTACACCCTATTGTTAGTGATAGTTGGTTTAGGTTTAGCTTTCATCGATATCCGTCTGGTGAACCTATCCCCCGAACTGATTCTAGAAATTTTTCTGCCCCCTTTGCTATTTGAAGCCGCTTGGAATACGCGCTGGCGAGATCTGAAGGATAATTGGATTCCCGTCAGTCTTTTCGCTATTGTCGGCGTAATTATCTCGATTTTCGGGGTTGGCTTTGCCCTAAATGAATTGACCAATTTACCCCTATTTACGGCATTATTAGTGGGTGCGAGCCTTTCTTCTACGGATCCCGTCGCTGTTGTCGCTCTTTTTCGCGAATTGGGGGCCAGTAAAAAACTCACCGTGCTTTTGGAAGGGGAAAGCTTATTTAATGATGGGGTCGCTGTCGTCGCTTTCGCTCTTTTGGTGGAAATTCCCCTCGGCGCTAGTGGTCTATCCTTAGAGACAACCATTAGCCGGATTGCGGCTTTTATCGGTATCGGGGTGGCAGTGGGTTGTTTAGTGGGTTTTGGTATTTCCTATCTGACTCAACGTCTCGATTTACCCCTAGTGGAACAGTCTTTAACTCTTGTGTCCGCCTACGGTGCTTATCTATTAACCGAGGAGTTCGGGGGTTCGGGGGTAATCGGAGTGGTGACTACGGGGATTATTTTAGGTAATTTTGGCTCTAGAATTAGCATGAGTCCCCGTACCCGCCTATTAGTCACGGAATTCTGGGAGTTTCTCGCTTTTTTTGTCAATTCGATCGTTTTTCTCCTCATCGGCGATCAGATCCGTCTCTCCAGTTTAGCTGATAATCTCAATTTAATTTTTATCACGATCGCCGCCGTGGTAGCGGCCCGTTTTCTGGCTACCTTTGCTTTGGCAACTGTTAGTAATGCCTTGATGGAAACTAAAATTAATTGGCGAGAAAAAACGGTTTTATGGTGGGGAGGTTTGCGTGGTTCCGTTTCTATTGCCCTAGCTTTAAGTGTGCCGGTTATTTTTCCTAATCGTCAGGATATCATCGATATCGTCTTCGGAGTTGTTCTCTTTACCCTTTTGGTTCAAGGATTAACTATTCAAACTTTCCTATCGAGATTAGACTTGATCGGTGATCAACCAATTCGAGAAAACTATGCGGAACTTTTAGCCCGACGGGTAGCTTTAAAAAGGGTTTTAGACTATCTTTCTAAGTTAGATAAATCTCCTGATGTTGCCCCCGAATTTTTTAGTTATGAGCAGCATCTCGTCAAAGAAAAGTTAAAGACTGTAGAAGCAGAAATACAATCTCTCAACGATAGTTATCCCCAATTACAACTATTAACAATGGAACAACTTCGGGAAACCCTCCTAGATATCGAAGCTGATACCTACGCTGAATTTATTCGAGCCGGCCGTTTAACTAGCAATTTATCCCCCGTCCTCCAAGAAATTCTCGCTGAAAGTAAAATCAGTGAACAGTAGGACTATTTTGGGGTATATACCTGAACTTTCCCCGTATAAATATACGGCTCATCTGAGTTCAGTATGCTCAAGATCGAAGACAAATTTCTCAAACAGTTTTCACACAACTATTTTGGCTCTTGATAACCGTCCTGTTGGATTTTAGGCTCTGTAATCTTGGGCAAGAGAGGGATTGAGTTTTTATAAATTTATAGATAACCTACTAAACTAGGATGAGCCCATTGGTATGGGAGACGATAGTTTCGATCGATACCGACTCCACAGACTATCTTGGCTTATCCTTTACTAAAGTTCTTCAGCCAAAGCTAAGACACGCTGATATAGCTGGGAACTGACACGAAAACCAGCTTGGCTAATCAAGGCATCCATAACAGGTTGAACTTGAGGGATGAGGCTTCTTTGTTTGGCAATCAGCAGAATGCCCAGAATACCAATGATAGACAGCCCTAGCCGCAGGGCTTCTTGCCGCCCCAAGCGTTCATCGATGAGCAGATCATCAGCTTGCAGATCAAGTGCCAAGGCTATTGCATTTGCTTCTCCAGCATCCAATCCTCGTTCTTGCTGAAGCTGGTTAGCGAGTTCGGAGTTGGTGAGGGGTTGGGGTTGAATCCAGCCGACTTGGAGAATGGCTGGAATGAGGGGATTGCTTGCGGCTGCTAGTTCCCTAGCAACAACGTCTGGAATAATAACGGTTTGGTAAATTGACTCTAGCAACCAGAGATGATCGACGATCGCTAGATTGGCAAGGGCGGAGGTATCGCTGACCACGATCATAGCCAGCCTCGATCGCGCAGATGTTGAACATCCTGCTCAAAGTCTTCTACATCGTAGTGAACACAAATATCGCGATCTGCCAGCAGTTTTTGAAAGTCCATGACTTCCATCCCGGCAATCTTACTGGCGCGACTTAGGGAAATCCGCTCTTGCTGAAACAGCGCAATGGCAATCTCCCGGAGCCAGTCGCCCTGGTTAAAGGTTTCGGCTTGGCTGAGGTTATCAGGTAGGTTCAGGGTAATTTGCATTGAGACATCCTCACGCACTAATCCTTATTTTCTCTAGCCTGCCAGATCTCGGTTAAAGCTTTTTCAATATCCGATCTTTGCAATTTTACCATGTCCTTAACATGGTCTTCATGAACTATCGTATCATAAACATCTGTGACATAATAGTCGTCACTTGATCGTTCACATAAAGCATCTTCCCAAGGAACAGAACACCTTCTTTCCGATGTTGTCCAAAAGTAACAAATTTTACAAAATTCTATGATAAAATCAGCCCGATCACTATATTGTGCTGATTTTTCAATTCCATTTTCAAGTCTTAAATACTGCTGCGTAAATTGCTTATTTTGAGTTAGCAATTTCACAGAATAGCCTGGGCTATTCAAATATCTAGCACTTAAAATAAATTCGGTATAAGAGCCTTTAACTTGATAATTCTTATGGGAAATTTCACGAACTATTTCTGAACTTCCCAAGCCTAAAAATCCTCTTGTATATTCCACTTTTTTTTCGATGGAATTACCATATATTAATTGCCCAAAATCATCAAGAATTTCGGGGATTAGGGAGGAGAAATGATGCCATATTCGGTTATTTTGTGCTTCCTGTGTCATTGAAAAGCTTTGTCTCGCCCGTTCGGCGCTTTCCATTGCTTGGTTGTATCGATACTGATTTTCACGACGTTCAGCTTCCGCTCTTTTCCTTTCCTCTAGCTTACGCGCTTCTTCTTGCTTTTGCCGAGCTTGCATTTTTCTGAGATCTTCAAAACTTGACATGATGAATCCTTTAGAATTGAGTCTAATTGCCAATTATGATTTTATTGCGATCACCCGATCGAGTCAACAAGCTTGAGCAATTCGTGATTCACTTAGGTTGGCTAGATCGGTGGAGATGCCTAATGGCCAAATTGAGCGGTATGCGATCGCGTTTTGGCTCAACAATATAGAGATTCAATTAACGTAACGGTAGAGAATCCCGTGATTTGGTTGATGGCGACTTTACAGGAGGATGGCAATGAAATTAGCTGAACTGAGAAAACAAGGATATCAAGCTTTAGTTGACTCTTTGGGGGTGGTGGGAATGCTCCGCTTCCTGCAACAATTGGAAGTCGGCCATGGCGATTACACCGCCGAGCGACACCAGTGGTTAGATGAACTGACCCTCGCCGATTTTCAGAGCTACGTTCAACAAAAGAAAAGTATCAATGGTGGGGAGTTAGGGGGTTAGAAGGCAAGAACTGGCTCTTCTGGTTTCTGTGTGAAAACGAGGTCTATACTGATAGAATATCCGCTAAATAGTGCTGAAAATCTTGCCCGATAAGCATTCCACGATTCCATAAGCAAAAATTATCAGACAAAATCGAGAAGAGCCATTAATTCTGTTGGGGTACTTAGAAAGGAATATCGTCTAAATTTTCCTCCACTGGTGTGTCGCTAGGTTGCCAAGCGGAAGGATTAGAAAGTTCATAGGATGCGTCGTATTCAAAGTCCCCGGTGGAGACAGGTGCGACGGGTTTTTCCACCGGGGTTTTATTCGATTTGTGGGTATTGATTGGTACGACTTTTTCTGGAGTCGGGGCTGCCATTTCACCGCTACTCATGCTGCCGTCAAGATGATAGAGATGACTAATGACTAATTCGGCCCGTTTTTCCTTAAAACCTTCGGGACGATCGATCGTCTGCATGGAGAGACGACCTTCCAAAATTACCCGATCGCCTTCATTATAGTTCTGAGCGACTTCTGAGGCCAAATTTCCCCAAGCTACGGCCCTTAAATTAGCCGGGGTTGCCTCGGCACGATTGGGAGAAAACTCGACTAACATTTGAGCGTAGGGAGTTTGATTATCTTGGGTATAACGTAATTCGGGACGACGGACAATTTTAGCCATTAAAATGCAACTGTTCATGGTCGAAAATCAGTCTGAATTTTTCTAATAGCACCATTGTACTGAAAAAGTACAATGATCACCACTGTGGAGGTTAGGGAATTTTATGGGACTCTGGTTAAGAAAAAATCTCTTTAACACTTGGTACAACGTCATCTTAACCCTTGCGGGTCTATTTCTCAGCCTCTGGGGTGGCTTAAGTTTCCTTGATTGGGCGATAACTCAGGCAAAATGGGCTGTAGTGACGGAAAATCTCGGTTTATTTGTGGTCGGTCGTTATCCAGAACAGTCAATATGGCGAATTTGGCTGATTTTAACGATAATTGCGGCTTTATCGCTGTTTTCTTGGCAATTAAACCGGGGTCGCTTCCCCGATTGTCCCGCTTTTCTGCAACGCTGGTGGGGATTGCTCTGGTTATTGACTTTACCTTTAATCGCTTGGTTGCTATTGGGGGGATTATTTTTAAAGGCAATTCCCCTTGATGATCTCAGTGGTTTAATCTTAACTTTATTAGTAGCGATCGCAAGTATGATTTTATCTTTCCCCTTGGGGGTATTATTGGCCCTAGGGAGACAGAGTGAATTACCGGCAATTCGTTGGCTATCTATTGGTTATATCGAATTATTGCGCGGTTTACCTTTGTTGGGAATTTTATTCATGGCTCAGGTGATGTTACCTTTAATTTTACCCGCCGGGACGAGACCGGAACGGGTGATCAGAGCGATCGCCGGATTTACCCTTTTTGCGGCAGCCTATCTGGCCGAAAATGTCCGGGGTGGTTTACAAGCGATTCCCAAAGGTCAAATTGAAGCGGCCAAAGCTTTGGGTTTAAAACCGATTTTCGTTTTATTATTGATCGTTCTACCCCAAGCTTTAAAAGCGGTCATTCCCGCTATTGTTGGTCAATTTATCAGTTTATTTAAGGATACTTCCCTACTGGCGATCGTGGGACTGGTGGACCTCTTGGGTATGGCAGGATCGGTTTTGGCTAATCCGAAATTTATCGGCGATTATCCAGAGGTTTATCTATTTTTGGCGTTTATTTACTGGATTTTCTGTTATTCTATGTCCCTAGCCAGTCGTAGGTTAGAACAGCGTTGATTGGGGTGTGGGGTGATGGGGAAGTGGGGTGATGGGGTGTGGGGAGACCAGTTCCTGCGAGTTGCGGGGGGAAGTGGAGAGTTTTCCGCTGTGAACAGTAAACAGTAATCGGTAAACTGAAAACTCTTATCTGATCTGGTGCATCTCGCATTTGCTGAAATACCGACAATTAGCAATTATCGGTGACTCTTAAACTATGACAGATATATCAGCAGCTGGCTGTAAGCATCCCACCGAAAAACTAATGCGCTCCGGGGTTTGGGGAGTTCTACCCCCCAAAAGCTTGGATTGAGTGATAAAATCGAAAGTAATGCCCGACTTTAGCAGAGAGTTTCCCTTTTAAAATCCCAACTTAGTAGATTTACAAAAATGAGATGCACCCAATCTCAGAAAGTACAGGAATCTCTTTTTTGGCTAGGCGGGATGGTAATAAAAAGCCACTGCCAAGATTAAATAGGTGGCTAGTAATAGGGTTCCATCTAACCAATTAGAACGACCGGTAAAGCTGATTAAATTAGTGACAACCACTGCTACAATTAAAGCCACCACGTTAAAGGGATTAAAATTTAAATCCATCGGTTGCTGCCACAATTGGCCGATAAAAACTAATAAAGGTGCTACGAATAAAGCCACCAATAAACTATCACCCATCGCCACGGAAACCGTTAAATCCATCTGATTTTTTAGGGCTAATTGAGTGACGGTAACTATTCCAGAAATATCAGTAATTAAAGGAATGAAAATCACCCCAATAAAGAGAGGAGTGAGATTAAATCCTTCCATCACCGATTCCACCACATTAACAAATAAATCCGACTCATAGGCTACAGCTACGGTGGAAGTAAGCAGCACAACTAACCACATCCAGACTTGAGCTTTCTCTTCCTCACTAACCTGATTGTCGGGGGTATTTTCGTTACTTAATCCCACTTCGTATAGATAGCTATGGGTTTTCAGGGAAAATAATAAAGTTAACCCATAAACTATTAATAAAACCGTAGCGGTGACTAGGGAAAGACTGAGAATATCGGCAACTTCCACCACGTTAGAAGTATATATTACCAAAGTTGGTAAAGCGATCGCTATTACTGCTAAAGTCATAGAAGAACCATTTACCCGCGCTAAAATTGGTTTAAATTCCTGCTCTTTGTAGCGAATTCCTCCGGTGAGCATTCCCATCCCCATAAATAATAATAAATCGCTGAGAATACTACCGGTAATACTGGCTTGTACGATGTCCACCAAGCCTTTTTTTAGGGCAATTAAGGCAATAACTAAAGTGGTAGTATTGCCAAAGATAGCATTAACTAATCCTCCCAAAGTTGGCCCAGTGACTACGGCAACTCTTTCCACAGAGGTACTTAACCAAATTGACAGGGGAATGATCGATAAAGCGGCAGTGATAAAAATAGCTTGATCTCCCCAATTAAGACGACTAGCGACCACGGATAGGGGAATAAATAATAGGAAAGCAAAGGAGACAATTTTTCTTAAATTCATGGATTATTAATGGCAATTTCTCCCACCATTCCCGCTTCGGCATGACCCGGAATAGTACAGATTAATTTATACTTACCAGTTTTGAGAGGAACTATTACCCATTCTGCCTGTGCATTAGGTTTTAATTCTAGTTCGTGAATTGCCCCTTTAATCTCCACTTTTCCCGCTTCAACTTTCTGAGTCCAACTAGCATCGGCGAAGTCTTTAGCAGTAAAATAATGTTTAGTGGGACTGGGATTATCGAGGATTAATTTGTATTTTTGTCCAGCAATAAAGTCTAATTGACTAGGAAAGAATTTTAATTCTCCTTGTCCGGAGCCTAGACTAATTTTAACTTCTAAAGGGGCGAGTCCAGCGAAGGAGGGAAAAGTCACTAACCAACAACTAATTAAAAGTATTACTACTGCCACAAATTTTTGATAAATATCCTTGCCAGCGAAGTAAGGATTAGAATTCATTTTGCTCCTCCAGCTTATATTATGATAGAGAAAATCCGGCGGTTTTTAGGTAGCTAGACATAATCAATTACACATATTTAACTACTTCTTGCCTTTTGCCTATCCCAACCAAGAAATTAATTTTACACGACTCTTAGGATAATTTTACAACAAGTGGTGATTCTTCCTAGCTCTCTTCCTTTCTTTCTCTGAAAAGTCCCTTGGCCACTGTTCAAACCTCGGGACTTCTCGCCACTGTCAGTTAAATCGACAAAATTAATCTAAGCTATCGGGAGAATGGGGATAAAGTTGTTCTGCTTCCGGACAATCTTCCGAGACATTAATATCAGGATTCGTCCGCGACACGGAGGCCAGTTTTCTGCTAACTGCACCGATACTTTCTAAGCGCACCATTTCTTCCCAAGAACTAATCTCGTCTTCTTCTTCTGTTTCGTAGCGAATGGTGACGAGATCGCTTTCTAGATCGATAATACGAGCATTATCAATCCATCTTTGCTGATCGCGCAAGAAAATGCAGACTTCCTGACCATCCATACAGAATTGATAAATCTTGCGGTGTAACATAAATTGCTCCTAAACAGCTTCTTTTGTTGGATTCAACTAACGGGAAGTGACAAGATGCCAATCTCAGCAATAGCTCAAGAATTCCCGTGGGTAACACAAAAAGGAGAAAAATTCCGCTAGTAGTGGCAAGAATGGGAAAGGAAAGTCAGGTTTCCAGTTTGGGACTACGTTCTTCAAAGACATCGATTCGATTAATAGACGGCCTCGGCGATTCAGTAAAAAACCGCCCTTATAGAGTCATTGTTACATAAATTTTCACTTCTTAACAGTATCTGTAGATGGAATCGGGAAATGGGGAGATAGGGAAATTTCCACTAAAACCCTAAAAACCCAACACCTAACCCCGATGCTGATTTAAAATAGCGATCATCTTTTGGGCCACGGCTGCTGTTTGTTCGAGCATGGCAAAATGACCACAATCGGATAACTCAATCACGTTGCTGCCGGTTTCAAACAAGGGATGAAAACTAGCCAAATGGTTAACGTACTTAACTTCCATAATCGTATCCTCTTTCCCCGCCAGAAAATAGACCGGCTGCGGAAGACGGGAGACAATCTGGGGTAAAAGATGAACTTCATCGATAGTGGTGGTTTCCAACAGTGACCCTAGGGCTGCTTGGTAATCGGCCCGGACAAAATCAATCACGCGCTGTTTGCCCCATTTTGTACTTAGGGTTTGCTTGACCATCATCCGCGAGAATAAAAGATCAATAAAGGGAACACTGGGCAACCAAGATGGTCTTCTCTCTAAAATCTGTCTTCCGGCTTCCCGAAATCGCTCAAATTCCTCCTTTAGATAGATGCCACCGCCGGCATTCATACAGATTACCCCTTTAATCCGTTGAGGACAGATATCCGCGGCCCATAAAGCAACACTACCACCGAGGGAATGACCAACTAACCAAGCAACATCGAGGTTTAAGCAGTTAAGAAGAGTAATAACGTCTTGGGAGTAGGATTCAAGGTTATAACTGCTAGGAGGACTGTTAGAGGTAATTTTTTGGGAGTCGCCAAAGCCACGGAGATCGTAAACTAGACAGGGATAATCCGGGGAGAGAATATCTACCAAAGGCTGCCAGTAGTGACGACTCAACAGCCAACCGTGTATAAAGACTAAAACCGGTTTATCCGCTTGGGGCGAAAATAACTCGTAACTGTGGGATACTCCCGATATGTCGATGGTAGGCATATAATCAATCTCAACCTAAGTTAAACCGTTGATAGGGGTTACTAGGGAAACTTCTAGAGAAAAATCGGTGTATTTAGCCTTGTTTACAGAGCATAGTCAGGAAAGCTTAGGATTTTCCCTGATAGTTGGTCAATCAATGCTATAGACAATTTTAAAAGCTTCTGCTTTAAGTATAAAACACTGGGGATACCTCCCTAAAATAGGATGAAAACCCTAAACTAGGATTTGTCTATGAAATGCGATCGCTTTTTAACTCTTTCCCTAGTGTTAAGTCTGGGATTAGTTTTTCCCCCCTCTTTACCCTCTCAAAATCCCCCCGCTACCACCTTTCAACCGGGTCCCTGGCAGCCTGTCGCTAGGGTGAATATGAGTCGTCCTGTGGAGATTAAAATCATCAATCAAACCGATATTGACCTCAATTATGACCTATCGGCCAATATTGATTCCTCTCCCCAATTATTATCTCCCGGTACGGAGACAACCCTAAAAGGTTTCGTAATTCCAGCATATATTTTGATTAATCGAGCTAATGCGGCTGCGGATCGCTATTCTTCTAGTTTAATCTATGGCGTAGAAGTCAATGATGATAATTTAGTCACGATTACTGTCACCAAAGTTCCGGGGAGTACCCCCGGTTATACCACCTTTAACATCAATCAACAGGGTGCTATTTATATTTACTAGCTCTAACTTAGGGCGATCAGACTACAATTATATGATCGCGATCGAGATTTATTCGAGATTGATCAATAATTGTAACGTTTTAGTCAATTAACCGTAATTTCCGCCCCAGGGAGGTTAAATTAATAGGGGTATGACCCCAAATTAGCCGACAAAAGGTTAAAAAATCTCCTATAAACCTGGCGAGGACAAGCATGAATACAATCACTAATTTTTTAGCTAGTGCTATTGTCGGTGGTTGGATTATGACTATGGCAGTTTTTGCTATTCAAAATATCCAACCAGTTTCTTTAAAGTTTCTACAATTTGAGTCAATTAAAGTACCCATCGGTGTTTTGTTGGCTTTTTCTTTGGGAATCGGATTTTTTATCGCCGCAATTATTCCCGCTTTTTTTAGAAAGTCGAAAAAATCTCCTCGCAGTCGCTTTTCTTCCCCACAATCGGAGTTAGACGAGTTTGATTTTTAAATAGTCTTTTGACTTGCTAAAATCATCTTGATTATTTAATTATCAGTCACACCGAACCCGACCACAGTGGTTTAGTCAAAGAAGTTTTAGAATTAGTCCCAGAAGTTACCGTGGTGGGGGCAAAAGTTGCCATGCAATTCCTCGAAAACATGGTACACCGACCCTTTAAACAGTTAATTATTAAAAGTGGTGATACTTTAGATTTAGGTAATGGCCATATCTTAGAATTTGTTGCAGCCCCTAATCTTCATTGGCCTGATACTATCTTCACTTTTGATGCTAAAACCGCCACCCTTTTTACCTGTGATGCCTTCGGAATGCACTTTTGTGATGATCAAACCTACGATCAAGAAAAAGAGCTGCTAGAAGCGGATTTTCAAACCTATTATGACTGTCTGATGCGACCGAATGCTCGTTCAGTTTTAGGGGCAATTAAAAGGATCGAGAAATTTGCGATTAATCTCATTGCCACCGGTCACGGTCCCCTATTAAAACACCATATCTCTGATTGGGTGGGACGCTATCAAACTTGGAGTCAAGAACAAACTTCTGCTGATACTTTAGTGGCTGTATTTTTTACCCAAGATTACGGACAAAGTGAACATTTAGCTACTATGATTAGTCAGGGTTTGAATAAAAATGATGTGGTGACAGAATTAGTCGATATGAATAATGCTGATCCTCACGAAGTCAGAGAATTAATCAATCAATCTAAGGGAGTTATCATTGGAATGCCTCCCCAATCTTCCCCGATTAACCAGACGATTTTAAGCACGATTCTTGCTTCAATTAATGGCAAACAAGCAGTAGGATTATTTGAGTCAGGAGGTGGGGAAGATGAACCAATTTTTCCCCTAAGAAATAAATTACAGGAAATCGGGGCGATCGAAGCTTTTCCTCCTCTTTTAGTTAAAGACAATTCCCATCAATCCCTCGATTTAATTGCCGATGAAGCAGGAATCGACCTCGGCCAATGGTTAAGTCGAGAAAAAACGATTAAACAAATTAAATCGATTAACAACGACTTAGAAAAAGCTCTAGGACGTATTAGCACGGGATTGTACCTAATTACTTCCCAAAAAGCTGATTTATCCAGTGCCATGATTGCCTCTTGGGTGACACAAGCAAGTTTAAATCCTTTAGGTGTGGCAATTGCAGTGGCTAAAGATCGGGCAATGGTATCCTTTTTACAGCCTAGCGATACCTTTGTTTTAAATGTTTTAGCTGAGGATAATTATCAGAAATTAATGAAACATTTCCTCAAGCGTTTCTCTCCCGGTTCCAATCGTTTTGAAGGCATTAAAACCTATACTGCTAACAATGGATCACCAATTTTAGCCGATGCCTTAGCTTACATAGAATGTCAAGTCACCAGTCGTTTAGATTGCGGCGATCATTGGGTAGTTTATTGTACTGTTAATACTGGACGAGTTGCTCGTTTAGATACCTTAACTGCTGTCCATCATCGCAAAGTTGGCAACCATTATTAACAGTTATCAGTTATCAGTTATCAGTTATCAGTTAGAAGGGGATAGGTAAATGGGGGAATAGGGTAATGGGGGAATAGGGTAATGGGGAGATAGAGTAATTTCCACTAAAACCCTAAAACCCTAAAACCCTAAAACCCTAAAACCCTACTCCCCCAACACCCCACTTCCCACTTCATAATTCATAATTCATAATTCCCACTTCCCACTTCATAATTCATAATTCATAATTCATAATTCCCACACCCAACAACCAATAACCAAATTAAAAACTATGACCACTACTACCTTAATTTCCAATCCTGCTATTAATAATCGACCTCGGGATGTTCAAAGCGCAGAAATTGCCGATCAAACTTGGGTTTTTCGCTCGCGTACTTGGGACAGATTAAAATTTGAAATAGAATATGCTCGTCAACGGGGAACCACCGCTAATTCCTATCTTATCTGGGGCGATAAAACTGCCTTAATCGATCCTCCTGGAGAATCCTTCACCGAAATTTATTTAGAAGAAATTCGTCAATATGTCCCCTTACATCGTCTCGATTATCTAATTCTCAGTCACGTTAATCCCAATCGTATTGTCACTTTAAAGGCATTATTAGCCGAAACCCATCAAATCACTATCCTCTGTTCTAAAGCTGCCGTCAATACCCTGAAAAATGCCCTGCCTGATGCCCAAATTTTGGGCATAAGAACCGATGAAATCCTTGATTTGGGGCAAGGTCATCGACTCAGTTTTATTAATGTCCCTACGCCGCGTTGGCCTGATGGTATCTGCACTTTTGACCAAAAAACCCAAATTTTATACAGCGATAAATTCTTTAGTGTGCATCTGTGTAGTGACGATATTTGGGATAAAAATTGGAAAGAATTAGACGCAGATCGTCGTTATTATTTTGATTGTCTCCATGCCGTGCAATCTAAAGCAGTAGAAACAGCCATCGAGAAAATTAAAGAATTTCCCGCCCAATATTATGCACCCGCCCACGGTTCGATAATTCGTTATAGTCTTAGTCGTCTTGCCCACGATTATCGTTATTGGTGTCAAGAACAAAAAACTCGACCCCTACAAGTGGCCTTATTATATGCTTCTGCCTACGGAAATACTGCCACTCTGGCCCGCTCGATCAAACGAGGATTACTAGAAAATGATCTAGCCGTAGAATCAATCAATTGTGAGTTTGCCACCCCCGCCGAAATTAGTCAAGCGATCGAAAATTGTGACGGATTTATTATCGGTTCTCCCACCTTAGCCGGTCATGCTCCTACCCAAATTCAAACTGCTTTAGGAATCGTTCTTTCCACGGCAGCAAAAACTAAATTGGCCGGAGTTTTTGGTTCCTACGGTTGGAGTGGGGAAGCTGTCGATTTAATTGAAACTAAACTCAAAGATGCCAATTATCGCCTCGGTTTTGAATCCTTGCGCGTGCGTTTTAACCCCACAGAAAGCAGTTTACAAGCTGGTTATTTAGCTGGACAAACCTTCGCCCAGACCTTGAAAAAAACCAAAAAATTTCGGGTTCCCCAACAGGGAATGACCGAAACACAAATCGATCGCACTGCCCAGGCCGTTGGTCGGATCGTCGGTTCCCTTTCTGTTCTCACTACTCGTCAGGGGGAGGATCATGCTGGTTTCCTGACCTCTTGGGTATCCCAAGCCAGTTTTAACCCCCCAGGGCTAATTATCGCCGTTGCTGACGAACAAGCCGCCGATCGCCTAATTAACTCAGGAACCGTCTTTATCTTGAATATTCTCAAGGAAGGGCGCAATTTACGCCGCCATTTTTCCAATTGCATCAAATCCGGCAGCGATGTCTTTACGGAATTAGAAACCCAAGTCGGGGAAAATGGCTGTCTGATTTTAGGCGAAAGTCTCGCCTATCTAGAGTGTACTGTCAAAGAGCGACAACTCTGCGGCGATCGCTGGTTAGTCTATGCCACCGTCGAGCGGGGTCAAGTTTTGGATAGCAACGGTGTCACCGCCATCGGTCATCGTAAATCCGGTAGTCAGCATTAAATTTAGACTAGCGGGGCAAAGTTTCTGACTTTCCCCCTATAATCAGCCTAGATTTCTGGGGAACAAATGTTATGTTAGTATCGAGGGTTGTCCCTCAGGGCTATTTTGTCTTTGTTTCCCCATGAAAAAATTGCCGCTAATCCTATCGGTGGGGAGTGTCGCTTTATTGTTGGTGGGATGTCCAGCTTCTAACCAAGCTAATCAATCCCCACCACCCACCCAAGAAACCCCCACCCCCTCTCCCAGTCCCCCGGCTGCCCAACCTCCCACCTTTAGCAATCCTGTGCAACCGGCCACCAAACCCACCCCCCCAAGGGTAACAGGGTTGATTCCCTCTACCGATCCCGACCAAAAACGGGCAGAAATTAATCGCGGTCGCAGGGATCCCTTTGCCCCCTTTCCCCTAAAACCAAATATTACGATTACAGTAGAGGAGAAACCCTCAGCAGAGACTCCGACGGCCACCGCAGCCGCAGCAATGGGCGATCGTCCCGCAACTACACCCGCAGCCGCAGCAATGGGCGATCGTCCCGCAACTACACCCGCAGCCGCACCAATGGACAATCGTCCTACCCCCAGACAACCGATAGTGAAAGCACCGCCACCACCACCGCAACCGACGGAAGCAACAGAAGTGCAAGTATCAGGTATCGTCCAATTATCTACCACTCCTATGGCGATCGTGAAAGCCCCCGGAGAAGCCACGGAACGTCGAGTTACTCCCGGTTCTACCCTCTCTAATGGTTTAATTTTAGTTAAAGCGATCGATACTAATCCCGATAACCCCTCTATTGTCTTAGAACAATACGGTCAAACTATTACCCGTCGTTTAGGGGATGGTGTCCCTGAACCCGCCGCCGCACCGCAAGCCTCGATCAGCTATAATGTTTCCGAATCAGGAGAATAAAACCCGTGCGATCGATTGCTATTCAACAAAAACAAACCATTATTTATCCGCGAATGCCCTTGGCTATCTATCGAGAATTAGCCAGCCATTTACAACAAGTTCAGGGGGTCGAAACCCATCTCACTCCCCAGCAGTTCCAACAATTCGATTATCATCAAAGTCAGATCGGTAGTCTAGAAATTAACTATACCGAGACTTTTCAGGAAAGCGATCGCGCTCTGGTCACAACAATTCTCGATTATTATGCCCAACGTCACGGCTCCTATCAGCTTTCCTAAGCTTTCTCTCCTCACCTTCTTTTCCACGATTACCGAATTTCTTCTTAAAAACTAAAAATATCGGGTTCTTCGTTACTTAGTATGGTTCGATAGGGGGGCATAAATCGACTAAATCCTTATCTGGCAAGAGACTTAATTGATTAGCCCGTTGCAGAGCGAAAACAATTGACAAAAATCGCCAAATGCCTTTCTATATAGGGCTTGCTGAAAAAGTACGGGCGAAGCATTCGGGCAATAACCTATCGGTGAAACCTTAGATTTTCTATCCGAATGCTTCGCCCCTACAGGATGCGGGCCGATGAAGACGCAAGGTTTTGAACGACGATTCTCTCAAAATCTTGCACCTGTGGGAGCGAGAAAAGCCCCAAAACCCTTACGTTGCCTACATTTCACATTTATTCAGCAAGCCCTATATAGGGCTTGCTGAATAATGGTAAAACCCCACTTATTATTAACTGTCGATCGAGCTTCAAAAACCCAGTTATGGATTATTTCTTGCTGCTCTGGCTTCCCCGTTGCCACAAGGACACAAGTTAACTTGTGTCCTTTTTCAGGCTCAAAATCAGAAATTAGGCTAATCCGACTAATTTAGCACTGTATTCCCACATTTTTTCGCCTCTTTCCTCATCGCGAGCTTGAGGAGAAACCCTTTGTACAAAAGATTTACCCTCTTTTTTCTGACGGTTGCCCCAACTCCAGTAAGCGCCAGATTGACGGTATTCGGGGTCAGCTACCACCATAGCGACTCTTTCCCCGGCTAATTCTTGGGAAACATAGCCACCGGTGATATTTTTCTGGAACCAGGGGAAAAACTGCTGGAAAAAGGGGTAATGGTTGCGGAAAAGGGGTGTATCGGCCACACAACCCGGATAGAGGGAAGTAAAAGTGATTCCAGTCGATTCGTGATAGCGTTTGTGCAGTTCCCGCATAGTGAGAACATTACACACCTTACTATCTTTGTAGGCTTTGACCGATTCAAATTTTTTGCCGTCGGCCATAGTAATCGGCTCTTTGAAACCCTTGGCAAACCCTTCTAAATCGCCCAAATCGGGACGAGGAGGAATTTTACCGCCTAATTCATCGGGATTATGGGTGACAGTGCCGAGAATGACTAAACGGCGGTCGGGAGAGGGGGAATTTTTTAGGTCTTCCAAGAGCAAATTCGACAGCAGGAAATGACCTAAATGATTGGTGGCCATGCTTAATTCGTAACCGTCGGGACTTCTTAAGGGTTCTTTGAGCAAAGGGAGATAGATAGCGGCGTTGCAGACTAAAGCGGTTAGGGATCTGCCCAAAGCCCGGAAATTTTTAACGAAGCGCCGGACGCTATCGAGGGAACCGAGGTCGATAAATTCAATACAGTAGTTATCCCGGGGAATGTTCAATTCCTTGGCAGCCTGTTCCATTTTCGGGATATCCCGACAGGCCATAACCACAAACCAACCTCTTTGAGCAAGGGATTTAGCGGCGTAGAGACCGACTCCAGAAGTTGTCCCGGTAATGATCACCGTGGGTTTTTGATCTTGTACCATTTTTTGATAATTTTTGTTGATCGCTCTGGTCTAGGGAATATGCAAGGGATTCCGATTATAAATTTTATCGGTTGTCTTACCTAGTCCCAGGGTTCCCTTTACATAAATTCAAATTTTAGTGAGTGTTCACTTATCAGTTATTTTAGCTAGGGAGAAGGGGATTGACTGCTCGTAATTTGCAGAGTGAAGCTCTTGCATAATTAATTTTTAGGGTTCAAAAACGGCAAAAATAACGATTAAATGGCATAAAGTATCTCAATAGACTATTTAAATGATTATTGTTCATTCTTAATTTTCCTGACTACTAGAATCCTAACCCTAACAACAATTTTTGATTTTTACAACAGGTCTATTATGCGATCGCCTAGTAATCTTGTACGCTAATAATCGTTATTGGTAATTCTGCCATCTTTGCACAGTGATAGAATGCGAAATATCCCCCGCACAAGGAATTTAGTTTACGAGTCAATCGGGATAAACCATCACCTATTCCCTAGAAGCTATCCTGATGCGGATCGAGGCAAAAATCGCTCGAATCGATAGGAGGATTTCGGCAAAACATGAAAATTATCGCCTACACTTATACCGACCCCCTGCTCGATGCTCCCCCCGATACCTCCATTTCGGCCTATTCTCCCGAACAAGTGTATCAAGATTTTGGTGATCGCTTACAGCGCCAGCAACTTCTCTTGGATTGTCAAGGAACCCCCCCCCAACTGCTGATCCTGCGTCGCCTAGCAGAATTGGGAGACAATGGCACAGAAATTAGCAAAATTTTACAATCCCTAGAAGCCCTCGACATAGATATAATTGCCCTGGAAGACCCGGATTATAAGCTGAATTTTGCCAAGATTGTGCAAGAAATATCAAAAAATGAACTGAGTAATCGGTTAAAAGCAGGTCACGCTCACAATCGTCTGCAAGCTTTGCCTCCCCCCGGAAAAGCACCCTACGGTTATCGTCGTGGCAAGGAGCGTTATATACTCGATCGCAGTACCGCACCAGTAGTCAAAGACTTTTTTGATCGCTTTTTGATTTCTGCTTCCCTGCGTTCCACGGTACGCTATCTAGAAAAACGCTACGGCAAAAAGATATCGGTAGCTACTGCCCATAAATGGCTGACAAATCCCGTTTATCGCGGTGATTTGTGTTATCTCGGCCAAGATATTATCCCCGATACCCACACCCCAATTATCTCCCGGGAAGAAGCAGCCCAAATCGATCGTATCCTGAGAAATAATCGCAAATTACCCCCCCGCAGTGCCAGCGCCCCGCGTTCCTTAGCAGGTTTAGTCGTCTGTAGTCAATGTCAATCGGGGATGACGATTACCAAAGTGACAGCGCGAGGAAAGAACACAGAATATCTCTATTTGCGACCTTTGCAATGTCCCCAGACAAAAAAATGTTCGGCGATCGCTTATGAACAAATTCTCAATGGCACAATCGAGCGCATTTGTCAAGATCTACCACCGACGATCGCTCAAATATCCTTACCAGATTTAGAGACGATCAAACGGGGAATGAGCGAGGAAATAGGGCAAAAAAACGATATTTTGTCGCAATTGCCCTCCCTAGAAGCGGCAGGAATTTTAGATCAAGAAACGGCCAATCTCAGGGCCTATAAACTGAAAAACGAGATCGCGCAGATTCAAGGAAGTTTAGACCAATTACCCCCCGATAACCTGACTATTATCGCTCGTGCCGTTGCTTTTCCGCAATTTTGGCGAGATTTATCGGAAATCGAGCGCCGTTTTTATTTTCGCGAGTTTATCCGTCGCATCGAAATCGAGAGAGAAACAGCTAATAATTGGCATTTACGTTTAATCTTCGTTTTTTAACAGTCTTAGCTAATCTTAAAGTTAGCTAAAAATTGCGGCATTTTTGAGCGATCAATGCTAAGAAAAAGGCAAATAGCGATCGATCTCAACTATGAGCAATAACAAAAAATTAACTAGGTATAAAAAAGGGCGAAAATCCTCCCAAACAAAACCCCATCTTTACGATTATCACTATAACCAACCCGGGACAATGCCAGGGTTAATCACCATCGATGAAAATGCCGTTGCTACGGAGATATTTTTAATTAATTATAACTCCCAGCAAGCCACTAGAGTTAATAATCTCTTACCCCAAGACTGTCTTAAATACTTATCCAATGATTCCATCTCTTGGATTGATATCGTCGGTTTGGGTAATGAAGATAAACTGCAAGAGTTGGGAGAAATTTTTCATTTACATCCCCTAACCCTTGAGGATATAGTCAGTATTCCCCAAAGACCAAAAGTAGAAGAATGCGAGAATTATATTTTAATTATAGTGCCAATGGCCATCCTGATCGATCATCAGGGTTTTTTGCTAGAACAAATCAGTTTAATAGTCGGGAAGAATTATGTTTTAACCGTGCAGGAGGAAGGACAATACGACTCTTTAGAGGGAGTTAGGGAAAGAATCCGTTTAAATAAAGGTTCCATCCGGCAGCAAAAATCGGGTTATTTAGCCTACTCGATTTGGGATGCTATTATTGACGGTTATTTTCCTGTTTTAGAGTCCTACGGAGAAAGAATCGAGGAGTTAGAAAACGAAATTTTAGCTAGTCCCACAGAACAGACTTTATCAAAAATTTACCAACTACGTCAAGAATTACTCTCCCTACGACGAGCAATTTGGCCGCAAAGAGACACTCTCAATGCTCTTTTGCGCGATGAGTATATTCTTATCGATACAACAATTAAACCCTATCTACGGGACTGTTATGACCACGTGGTACAAATCCTTGATGTTGTCGAAAATTATCGGGAATTTGCCAATGGTTTAATGGATTTTTACCTGTCTTCCGTGAGTAATAAAATGAACGAGATTATGAAAACTTTAACGGTAATCTCGACGATTTTTATCCCTCTCACCTTCATTGTCGGTGTTTATGGCATGAACTTTAATACTGATAAATCCCCCTATAATATGCCCGAATTAGAATGGTATTGGGGCTATGTATTTGTCTGGGTATTGATGCTAACCGTTGCTTTCAGTTTAATCATTTTCTTTTGGCAACGCGGTTGGTTTAAGAACCTATCGACAGAGAAGAAAAGATAAACTGTTAAGCAAATTAGGCCGACTCTATGGCATTGCTGGCATCTAGCAAGATAAAATGGCTATTGCAGAGAAATCAATAATTTAGTGTCTGCGTTATTTTTTAACACTTTCAGTTGATGGCTTCTAATTTTGTCCAACCAACTATAGTGCTGGTTGCGACATTGATAGACTATATCGATGTCACCAATCTCTGACTTAATCTGAGCCAAGTAGTTTTCTAGTTCGCTAATTTTCATAACCGCTCTCGCTTGCGCTGAAGGACATCAACCCTAAACCAAGAATTATCCCTAAAGGATAGGGGTGACTATAGTTATTATTATAGACTGATCATAATTGCTAAAAAAGTTCTTATCTAACAAAGTTAGCTAATGTCAGGGTTAGATGACATTAGCTAACTTTCTTTCTAGTCCTCTAGGGAGCAGGACTATCCCTAGGGAAACGGATTAATTTACCGAAGACAAAGGTAAATAGTAACATGGTTAAAATGACGGAAGTAATCTCCAAGCAGTACTGATAAAAGTTCGCTCATAACTAACTAAGTCAGTAGTCGTGCAAAATTAATTTCCTACTCGATACAGTTATCAGTTATCAGTAGGCAAGTGATCAGATTTAAGTTTTAAGTCAACAGGAGTAAACTTCTGTTGACTCCTGTTTTTTCCTTGATTACTGTTTACTGATTACGGATAACTAAAAAGTCTGACAGTTTAGATGTGTAATTAATTTTGCTTAGGTACTTACTTAGGATTCGATATCCTCAACTTTTTTGGGAACTGTTGCAGTTAACACCTCATTTCCTGTGGCAGTAACTAACACATCATCTTCAATACGGATGCCGATACCTCGCCATTTTTCCGGTACTTCCGGCTGTCCTTCAGCAGGTTTAATATCGGGGGATATATAAATCCCTGGTTCCACGGTTAAAACATGACCAGGCTGCAAATTTTGCCAAGTTTCTTCGTTAATTTTATAAGTTCCTGCATCATGAACATCTAATCCTAACCAATGACCAGTTCTGTGCATATAAAAAGGCTTATATTTTTCCTCTTTAATTATCTCATCAATGTCGCCGACCAATAGCCCTAAATCTACTAATCCCTCCACAATTGTTCTCACAGCTGTGTCATGAAAAAGATTATAAGGATTACCAGTTTTCACCACTTCAATCGCCTTTAGTTGAGCTTCCAGAACAATTTCATAGATAATTTTTTGTTCAGGGGTAAATTTACCATTAACAGGAAAAGTGCGGGTAATATCACCGTTATAGTAATTGTAGGCACAACCGGCATCAATTAATAAAAGCTCATTTTCTTGTACTTGGCGATCATTGTTGATATAGTGCAGAATACAGGCATTAGCACCACTAGCGACAATAGAAGGATAAGCAGGACCCATACCCCCTTCTAGGCGAAAAGTATGCTCAATTTCTGCTTGAATTTGATACTCATAGTGACCAACTTTAGTGAATTCTCTGGCCCGATTATGTGCCTGGGCCGAAATAGCGGTTGCTTTGCGAATATTGTCCAATTCGGCCGCAGTTTTCAGTAAGCGCAAAGGATGGAGAATAAAATTAGTATCCTCTAAAGCAGTCGGTCCGGTGCCGCGACGGGGAAAAGTGGCGATTAATTTTTGCCAGTGATTAAGAACGTTTGTATTAAAAGTTTTGTCCCGGCCGAGATGATAATAAATTCGTTCGGCTTTTTCGAGATATTGGGGTAATTTTTCCTCCAATTCTTCGATAGAATAGGCCTCATCAGCAGCAAAAGTTTCCTTTGCTCCTTCCACACCGTGGAGATAGCCGGTCCAGGTTTCTTTTTCTGGGTCCTTTGGCTGCACGAACAGGATAAACTGATGTTCGGGGTGATGGGGTGCTAAAACCGCCACCGCATCCGGTTCATTAAATCCTGTCAGGTAAAAAAAGTCACTATCCTGACGATAGGTGTATTCTACGTCATTGTGCATCACCGCCATGGGCGCACTGCGAAAAATTGCCGTTCCATTGCCGATTTTTTCCATTACCTGCTGACGACGCTGCTGAAACTCTCTGCGATCGATGCCCATAGATATTCCTAAAAATGTCACAATAAGTCCTAGAATCTATTATCGCTAATCTTCTTAATTTATGAACCCTGAAGAACCGGATTTTTCCCAAGATATCATCGAAAGGCGCGAGTTTACCCTAGCAGATTTTATCGCTCAAGAGGGGGCGGATTTCCTCAAAGGAGAATCTCCCGTCCCCAAATTAGTGCAAGTTACCACAGAGATTAAACAATTTATTGCCGCTAATTTAGGGGATTCTTCGGGAGCTTTGCAGATAATTTTACAGCTGATCGTCGATGAAGAATTAACCAAAGTCAGTCAAAATTTAGATAATCCCGTTCAAGCTTTACAGTTAATCCTAGAAGAAATTTTAGACAATCAAGAATTACTCTATGAATTAGTACACCGAGTCGATGTGAAATGGGGACAATTATACGGGGAACGTCCCTATTTTCAAAAACCCCATCAAAAACCTCACCCTGAAGACGAATACACCCACAATTCCGTTAGAGATAAGTTAGTCAGTTTATTAGCCAGATTAGAAGCAGATGAGTAGTAGAGCCTATGGCAGTTATGAGGAGACTCCGAGACGATTCAAGACATACCTTATCTTCATAAAAAACTCTGTATTTTAATTATTTCTTAGTCACCAGAGACTAACAGGACTGACAAGGATTATCTATCCCTAGACAGACAACCGGGGGGCGGTCAGAGGTGAAAATAGGTGTAAGATCAAAAAATTCTCCGATAACTGTTGCCCTATCCCCTGCGTGCCTACCTATTCCTACTATACCGCCGATGTTTTTAGCGATCGCATTTTTGGCGGTAATCCCCTGGCGGTTTTTCCGGAAGCATCTGGATTAACCCGCACCCAGATGCAAAAAATCGCCGCCGAATTTAACTTCTCGGAGACAGTCTTCGTTTTTCCGCCAGAAACAGACCAAGGCAGCAAAAAAGTCCGTATTTTCACACCCAGTACCGAATTACCCTTTGCTGGTCATCCTACCGTCGGCACAGCCTATATTTTAGCCCTAATCGGTGCTATTCCCCCCCACCAAGAAACCACGATTTATCTGGAGGAAGGAGTCGGTTTAGTACAGGTAAAAATTCTCATGGAGGGGGAAAAACCGGTCTATAGTGAGTTAAAAGTGGCACAATTGCCAGAATTAGTGACGGATAATTATGCTCTCGATGATTTAGCGGCGATTCTTTCCCTCAGCGTTGCCGATTTCCTACCCGGTTATCCCCCCCGGGCCTTTTCCTGCGGCCTTCCTTTTTTATTCATCCCCGTCAAAAATAGAGATATTTTAGGGAAAATAAAACTAAATCTAACTCAATGGGCATCATTATTAGGCCAATCCCCCGCTAATTCCCTTTTTGTCTGCTGTTTTGACCCAGAATCACCCCAATCTCGTCTCTATGGCCGAATGTTTGCCCCCGGTTTGGGAGTTATGGAAGATCCCGCCACTGGTTCGGCTGTGGCCGCTTTAGCGGGCTACCTAGGGGGGTTAGAATCTTCTAGGGAAGGGATGAATCAATGGACGATAATCCAAGGGGTGGAGATGGGCAGACCAAGCACCATACAATTAAAGTTTCAGAAAAATAACCGGTCAATTACGGAAGTTTCTGTGGGTGGTGCATCAGTTCTAGTCTGCCAAGGCAAGATGATAATTCCCGATGGGGAAACACTTTAGCTGGTTAGAAAATGAATGGTTTCCGCTAGGGATTTTAGCTCTAAATCCGAGATTTGGTCATCATTCCAATAGCTAATTTCTTTGCCTACTTTTTCGATAAAATAATTGGCCGCATAACGATATCTTTGTTGACAAGCTTCCCGAGCGAAATCTACCAAGGCTCTAGCGTAGGATTCGGGGGAATGATTATTTTCTAGCCAAATTTGACCATTTTTCCCGATAGTCTGATAGAATTGCGGATCGTGAAGAAATTGAGAGAAATGTTGGTGTAAATCGGCGATTTCGTTGCCAACAGTCACATAACCTACGGTATTTTCCGGCAACTCACTATACCAACCTATTTTAGTCACTAAACTTGGCAAACCATGGCTCCAAATCTGCAGCTGACTGACGGATGCTTCTCCCATAGTAGGATAACGTAAATTGATTGCTAAATCTGCGTCAGCTAAGGCGGTTTCTAATTTGGTTTCCGTAACAAAACCATGCAAGGTTACTAAATTATTTAAATTTAAGCTATTAATTTTTTGAACGAGATAATTACTATCCCATAATTCTCCATAAATGTCTAAGCGAAAAGCTTGTTTTTGGGAAAAACTAGCTAAAGCATCCAGAATCATATCAACACATCTATTTTTTCCAATATGACCAAAAACAATTAGTTGATAAAAATCCTGGTTTTTCTGCAATTCGTAATTTGATGACAAATCGCATCTAGAATAGGGTAGGGGAAAATAAGCAGTAAGAATCGCATTTTCTTGCTGAAACTTACGATAACCTTCCTGACTGTGAGTAATCACCCCAATAGCATTTTTTAACGCTAAAGGAGTCAGGGGATAATTATCAGCCATAAATTGCATAGTAATTTTCTGATCCCACCACATTTCTGTGGCTATTTTTCCTTCCTTTCCATAGTAATAGAACATTTGATTAAGATAGCCATCTAGGTCATTATTGATTCTAGCAATTTCATTAAAAAAATCCTGCAGCTTTAAATCATGAAGGACAACTATACCGGGGCATTGACAACTAATCCGCCAGATATCCTCATGAAAATCTGGGTTATTACCAATATGATAAATATTTATGTCTGCTTGGTTAATTTTTGACCACATTATGTTATCTCTATGGTAGGAATTAACTTTAACATAGTTGTTTAGTTCTCGATCGTAAATTTTTTGATTAGTCCATAGTTCTAACTGACAATTTTTAATCAAAGCTGGCAAGATACAAGTCATGTAATCAGCGATACCAGTTTTAGCGGGAGGTAAAGGGGAAAACCAATTAATTTTCATGCGAGTAGTTTTTTGATAACGTTTGACCAATTAATATCGAGACTTTTGTAGTATTCACCAGCAGATTTACCTAAGTTTGCTGCCCAAGACCGATTTTCCCAAAGTTCGTCCATCGCTGCTGCTAGAGCATTAGCCGTCGGTTCCACAATTAAACCGGTTTCTCGATCACGAATAAATTCCAGGGGGCCTCCCGAATCTTGGCAGGTAATCACCGGTTTAGAAGCTAACATTCCTTCGAGGGTGACATATCCGTAATCTTCGTCAAAAGGTGGATAGATAACTCCTAGGGATTTAGCACAATAGGCAATTTTTTGTTCATTAGTTATTCTGCCGATAAACCTGGCTCTTTCTGTTAGTCCCAGCTTGGCAATTTTTTCCTGCAAATAAATGTCAAAATTACCCTCGGCTTTACCAGCAAAAATAACTTGCACGGGGTGAGTTGTTTTTGCTAAGGCTTCCAGCACCAATTCCTGTCGTTTAATCCGATTAATGCGGCTGGGAAAAAAGAAATAACCCTCCTCTTCCTGAAAATAAAAAGAATCTGCATCTTGAGGGGGATGATAGACAGCGATAGAATCAACATTATTATAGGTTTTCAGACGGCGGACAACCTTTTGAGAAATTGTATAAATTCCTTGACATTCGGCACAAACTTTATTATCCGCTCTGATAATGCTTTCTCGAATCGCTAACCCGTTGGCACTGATATCTAAACCATCATATTCACCACCCCAGAGATCGTAGGCCTGCCGATGTTGATGCAATAACCATAGAACTTTATTGGGATGCTGAATTAAATAGGCGGGAAATTTTAGGCCGATTAATCGATCAATTTTCTGTCCGTAAAAACTTGATAAATCTAGCAAGCGACAGCTTAACATTGTGTCTAATATTCTCTCTAAGGGATCAGACCGAAAAGGTATTGCTACTATTTCAGCTTCGTGACCTGCTTCTTGTAGTGATTGACATAATTGTGTGGCTAAAATTTCCGCACCACCATAAATAAAGGGGGCTTGACTTGTGGCAATAATAATTCGCATAGATAAGCACTCAAAATAATCTAATTTTTACAGTTTATGGCCGATTATCGCATAATCCATCGGACCATAAAAACATTCATTAAATCGCTTGGCGATTTCCGAGTCTTCGCAGATAGCAGTTTCCGTTGAAGGATTTAAATTAAGAATTTCTACCTCGGCAAAACCGCAGTATTGCCCTAGGAATTGAGTCATCAAACTGGGTAGAGGATTGCGGTGGGTTGGATCGAAGTAAAAATTACAACTCCCCACTAAAACATTAGCAGGATTGGGAGTCTCAAAGATAACCAACCCTCGATGACGCAGCACTCGAAATGCTTCATTTAATAGCTTTACTAATATTTCAAAGGGTAGATGTTCAATAATATGGAATCCCGTGATTACCGCCACGCTTTCGTCTGGCATTGATTGCAAATAAGCGATAACATCCCCTTCTAAAACGTCTAATCCTCGACTTTGACACTGTTCAATGACGACTCGGTTTAGATCGATACCTCTGGCTCTGTAACCATTATCTCGCAAAAGCTCTAACCACTCTCCCCGACCACAACCTAAATCTAAAATCAGCGAGTCTCCCGGAGCAATTTGTGCTTCTCTGAGTCGGGGAAGATACACTTCTAATCTCTTATTAATTTCCTCGCGACTGCCGCGAAAATGCTCCTCAAAAGCGAAGTAAAAAGCATCTAGAGAATGGTCTAACTCTCCCGCAAAAATTTGCGCTGGTTCACTTGAAAATCCCCCTTCCGCTCCTGCTGTCACTTCTAAAAACTTATTAATTAAGCGCTTTTGTTGCAGTAAATCTATCTTCAAATAATGGCTATTTTGAAAATTCTTCTCATTACTATCTTTAATTTGAGTTTCTAGATACTCCTGCAATTGCTCGGTCTTCTGATACAATTCTCGATCGAGGTGTTGGATTTGGGTTTGCAGTCCCTCTTGAATTTGATTAGCGATCCGATCGCGCTTTTGATCCAGTTGCTCGATTTGGGTTTGCAGTCCCTCTTGAATTTGATTAGCGATCCGATCGCGCTTTTGATCCAGTTGCTCGATTTGGGTTTGCAGCCCCTCTTGAATTTGATTAGCGATCCGATCGCGCTTTTGATCCAGTTGCTCGATTTGGGTTTGCATCTCTCGCTTAATTTCTTGGCTGTAACCAGATAAACTTTGACTAACCGCCATTAAATTCTCTAAATCTCGCTGGGATTGCGATCGCAAATTTTCCACTTCTGATAATAACTGTCGATTTAATTGTAGGCATTCTCGCAAGGCACTGGCCAGATTGAAATTCACTTCCCTTTGATCGCGAAATATGGTATTGAGAATCTTTAAAGCCAGAGCTTGCAAGGGTTTAAATAATAACCAGGGGAAACGTCCAAATTTCTCTGGCAGTTGGTTACGCACTGCCGCTCTTGACTCGGCTGTTTTGATAAATCCCTCTATATAATCGATTTGATTATTAATTGCTTCCCGATCAAAATCCCCCTTCAGGACTAATTCCCCCGTCGCTGCCGGTGGTGGTGGTGCGGAGGGAACCCCTGTATCTGGGTTTTGACGCAGGGCTTCTTGGCGAATTTTACCAAGCAAATGCTTGACATTTAGATTGGGATAGTAAGTTTCGATAGTCATGGAAGAAAAAATTAAGTTTAATATTCTCGTTCATCCCAGCACCGACAGAGACGAAACTGCCTTGATTGAGAATCTAGATTCTCGATAGTGACTACCAATCCCATCTTACAGGTTCCTGTACCATCAGGCTGGGAGGGCATCGCTGTTAAGACAGTTTTTTTCTGATAAAGTTTCCCCGAACAAGACATTTGCTGCCCTGTGATGACAAAATTGACCAAAGAAGTTGGCCTAACCTATAGGTATGTGTGGATAAACTAAGACAGTTTAAATATTGTAACCGAATTGCCGAATCAAGGTGAGTCAGGGTGTATTCTGGGGAATGGGAATATAACCTCAAGTCTTCAGGAATCCACTCAATTTGGTCGAGGGTCAGTCTTCAACGACCATTACCAACGGTAGAAGACCTTGACCAGGACTGCTCCCACAAAAAAAATTTTTGCCATAGCTTGATAATTGAGGTCATCTATGCTAGTATACGTGCCATGTTTCAACAGCCTTTTACTTTGTTTCGAGGAGTGAAAAATTAGTTATGACTGTAGATCAAAATTCCATCGTCGGCTTGTACGTCATCTACTTTAACCGCGCCCCTGACCCCGCAGGTCTTGCCTTCTGGCAGACCCAAGATGTAACCATAGATGAGCTTGCTGCCCAGTTCGGTGCTTCCCCGGAGGCTCAAGCCCTTTACCCCTTCTTGGCAGCCCCCACCTTGGCCAACCCAGAAGAATTTATTAACGAAATTTATCGGAACGCCTTTGGTCGTGATGCCGATGAGGCAGGTTTGGCCTTTTGGTCAGGTGTTCTCGAACAGGATAGCTCTCCCGAATCAGTGGCTCAATTTGTCCTCGCAGTGGCTCAAGGAGCGCAGGGAACCGACCAGGTCGCTCTGCAAAACCGCGCCGACATAGCTCTGCAATTTACCCAAGACTTTGTGAACGCGAACATCGCCTTCACTTCCTCCGTATTTGCCACCTCATCGGACATCATCAGCACGGTGACTTTTGAGGAGGAAAGCGTTACCGCTGCCCAAGCTGCAATCGATCAGGCGATTATCGCCAGTCAGCCTAGCAATACTGTCACCCTCACCCCAAATGTGGACACCCTCACCGCTAACAGCTTCCTCGCTCCGACGGTGAGCAGCTCGGGTCAGTTTAACGCCACCTTCAACAGTGGTGACAATCTCACCGGTTCTGGCGCCAACCCCACCTTGACAGTTCTCAACACCGGTGGCGACACCCTCAGTACAGGTACTGTGCTACCGACGATGAAGGGCATCGAAACCCTCAACGTGGTGAACACAGGCGGCGGCCCCTTAACGGTGTTAGGTGCTAATGTTGTTGGGGTTAAAAATGTTGACCTATCAGATAGCACACAAGGACTGGTACTCAGCAACTTCCAGACGGCGGTAGAAAAAGTCTCGGTCAGTCGTACTGCCCTCACTACTGACGTACCACTCACTATCACTATTGCGGGTGCTGCTTTAGCGGGTAGTGAAGATACGGTGGCTGTCACCCTCAATCAGGTGGGTAGCGTTGACCCCACCAATGGAAGTGCTACTGTTGCTACTGCCAACCAATTAACTTTAGGACTTGACCCGGTATCTGGTAACAATGGTTACGAAAAAATTTCCATCGAAAGCAAGGGTCTAGCCAACCTGGTGGATAAACTAACCGCCAATGGCTCGAAGCAAATCACCATCACTGGGGATCAAAACCTCCGGATCAACCAAGCTCTCCCCAACACCGCCGTCAAGCTGGACGCTTCTGCCCTTCAAGGTAATCTTGACGTGACTGCGGGCAACGGTACAGTGGATTTCCTCGGCGGCAAAGGTAATGACACTTTCCGTTTCAACGTAGGTGAGTTCACTGCCACCGATAAAGTGGACGGTGGCGAGGGTGCTAACACTTTGGTAGTAGCGGCGGCAGATGCAGAAGCCATTACCGCAGCCGATACCAACATCAAAAATACCCAAACCCTGACCTTATCTACTGGAGGCACGGCTAGCAAGACTCTCCGGGCTGACCTAATCGGTGATAAGATAACCACGGTGAACCTAACCACAGCAACTGCTGCTGACTACACGTTGCGCTTTGCCGCAGGTGCCAACTCGGTTAACGTCTTAAAGAATACATCTGTTGGTAATACTCTCAACGTACAAGCCAATGGTGGCGGTAACAACGATTCTTTGACCTTCACCATCGACGGCGATGATCCCACTACTCCTTTACAAACAGAAAAGGCTAACATTATTGTCGGCAAACTTAACCTGAATAACACCGACACGCCTAACCGCTCGATCGAGCAACTTAAACTTGTCGTCAATAACTCTGGGGCTGGTACTCATACAATTGGCGCAATAACCCTTCCTCAGGCCGCTGGTGTGGTGGAAACCATCACCATCACTGGTAACTCCAGCCTGACAATCAATGGTGCAGTGACAGCCGAGAAACTGGATGCTTCTGGTCTGACGGAGGCAACCGCTGGAACCACTGGTTTAACCATGACGGCAACATCGGTATCTACTGTGGGAATTAACCTCACTGGCTCCACTTTCGATGATGCTCTGATTGGCAGTGTTGCTAATGACTTCATCAGTGGCGGTGCTGGAAAAGACACCATCACTGGTTCTGGTGGTGCTGACCAGATCACAGTAGGGGATGGGTTCGATACGGTTATCTTCAAAAATACGCAGGTTGGAAATCAAGCGTTAAATTTGCAAGCTAGTTACAGCACCGTCACCGATTTCCTCACTGGTGGAACCGCTACTACCACCGACCTCATTACGATTTCAAACGCTGGTGTTACTGGTGGTGGTGCTAACACCTTAGAGACCCTTGCTGGTGTTGCCGTGGCTGCTGGTGGTGCAGTGCAGAGTGTCGACGTAGCCCAAGGTGCTTCGGTTAACCTGTCAACCTCTACGGCCAATTTCCTGAGACTTACTGGTACTGGCAGTAACGTTGCCGGTAACACCGCACAGCTAGGCTTTGATGCAGCGATCGGTGCTGGTGTTATCACTGTTGGTGCGGCTAGTATTGATATTCTCACCTCCTACTACGATACGGCTAATAAACAGATGGTATTGGGTGTAGTCAAAGATAATAATGCCTCCGGCACTATCACAGCTCTAACTGATGTTTTCACCGTCATTTCCCGCTTCGAAATGACTGCCGCGGATTACGCTAACTTCGGCAACGCTCAGTTTAACACTTTCATTGCTTAATCCTCTGCCCCTCGGCTAGAAAAAACCTCCCCTTATTGGGGGGGTTTTTGGTTTTTTCTAGTTCTAGGGTTCTACCTTTAATCCCCCCTTAATCCCCCCTTGATAAGGGGGGTGATAGCTTCAATTTCCTGGCGACTTTTCCGGGGGAAACCGCTTTAAGAGTTCCTGCTTGGAACAATGTAGGAGTAAAGGAGTAAATTCTTCCGGAGGCAGTTGTAAAATCCGGCTGATAATAGCTTGAATTTGTGAGTCTAACTCACCAAAACGGACTCGGAGCAGGTTTTCCACCACCAGACGTTCTCCCTCTTGCAGACCCCGTTCTAGACCCCGTTCTTCTCCTTCGGCCAGTGCCTCTTGATAGACTCTCGTTTGTTTTAAATCACTTAGTCCAAACATAGCTTCAATTTCCTCGCGACTTTTCTGGGGTAATTTGTAAATAATGATACTTTCGATTAGATTAATTAACTGCCGTTGACTGGATTGGTCGGTGATTTCTTCTCTAGTCCGCTCGATTAGGGTTTGACCTTCATCGATTTCAGGCTCTCTTGGATTTGGTGGGTAAAATGTATTCTAAGATACAGTCCTGCTGGCGGTCGCAACGCGCTCGCTACGCGAGACCGAGTGGAAAGAACCACAGAGACACAGAGGACACAAAGATCGATCATAATGTAAGTTAAACTTATCACACAGAACCTAGAAGAGCCATCATCCTATGGCGATAATGACAAAATCATTTAGACAAAGACTGGCAGAGATTTTCGGGTTTGACCTGCGATCGCTGGCTTTATTTCGCATTGCCTTGGCGTTAGTGGTTTTAGTGGATTTATCAGTTCGTTTTAGCCAAATAACTGCCCATTACAGCGAATTAGGGGTTTTACCCCTAGGAAGCTTATCAAAAGTCTCTGCTAGTCCTTTTTACTGGTCTATTTTTGCTCTCAGTGACTCGGTACTGGTGCAGAGTATCCTGTTTATTGTTGCTATAGCGATCGCATTATTGCTTTTAATTGGCTATCATACCCGTTTAGCTACGATCGCCACTTGGGCGCTAATCGTCTCTTTACATCATCGCAACCCCCTGTTACTATTTGCCGCTGATGACGTAATCCGGGCAGTATTATTCTGGGCGATGTTTTTACCCCTCGGTGCTTGTTATTCCGTGGAAAGTGCCTTAAACACCAATCCTAACCCCCTACCCAAGCGCGTGGTTTCGGCAGCCACGGTGGCTTTGATGATACAAATTTGTTACATCTATATGTGGTCAGCGGCCTTTAAAACCAAAAGTGAGACTTGGTGGCCCGATGGTACGGCGGTTTATTACTCTCTTAGTTACGATCAGTACGGTACTGCTTTTGCTGGTTTCTTACTATCTTTACCGCAACAATTACTAAAAATCCTGACCTTTTCTGCGTTAATCTTTGAATGGGTGGGTCCACTGCTAATTTTTATTCCCTTTCGCAATAGTTTCTTTAAAATAGTCGCTATTCTCTCGTTTATTCTTTTACATATCGGTTTTGGTCTCAGTTTTCATCTGGGAATTTTCCCGTTTTTGAGTGTCACCCATTGGTTGCCGATCATACCTAGTCTTGTCTGGGATTGGGGACAAAAACGGATGATAACCCCAGAAAGAGAAGGTTTAAGGGTTAATTACGATCGAGATTGTGGATTTTGCAAGAAAGTTGTTTATCTTCTCCGCACTTTTCTTATTTTACCCGGCACTCCCCTGTTAGTCGCTCAGGATAACCCCTCAATATACGAGGATATGGTGGCCCAAAATTCTTGGGTGGTGGAAGATTGGCAGGGAAAACGTCGGTTTAAATGGTCAGCATTGGTTTATGTTGTCAGTCTTTCGCCAATTTTCTGGTTTTTAGCCTCAATTTTGCGTTTACCGCCCCTCATGACCCTAGGAACGAGAATTTATGAGTGGATTGCCTCCCATCGTCGTTTTATGGGCAATTTCACCAAACCTCTCAAGTTTCGTCCCCTGACGATTAAATCCTCTTTACCCTTAAATATTTTGGTAATTTTCTTCTTCTTGTTGACCAGTATCTGGAATTTACGCAGTTTTGTCCGGCAATCGGTCGATAGAGGCGATTTAAATACACCTTTAGTTCAATCCCTCGATCGCTTGCTCACCCGTCGTACTTTTAATACAATTGATATTCTGGCAAGAGTTACCCGTTTAGACCAGTATTGGACTATTTTTGCCCCCGGTCCGCCTCGCGATGATGCTTGGTTTGTGGCAGTCAGTCAATTGGCCGATGGTTCCACGGTAGATATATTTAGAGAAGGACAGCCGGTAATTTGGGATAAACCCACGGAAAGCGATCGCAATCGTTTGTATAAAACCATGCAGTGGCGACAATATTTTATTAATCTTAATCGAGCTATTGGTCGGTCAGTTTATGGAGAGTTTGGTCAGTATCTCTGTCAAAACTGGAATCAGCAGCACGGTAGGGATCAACAGATTAAATCCCTGCAACTTTATATTATGCGAGAAAGGACTGTAGCCCCCGGAGAAAAACAAGGAATTGAAAAAGAACTACTCTGGCAGCAAAATTGTCTTTAATCAGTTATCAGTTATCAGTTATCAGTCATCAGTTATTAGTCAGATCAAAGTTATCTTGTAACTAAAATCTGATAACTAAAATCTGATTGCTTCTTTTTCCCTTTCAAACTAACTACCGCTAAACCTTAAACATCGCTAGAACCGCTCTGGAGAGTAGCGAGGGATTTTTCAAAATTCATTCTCTGTTCGGCATTGCGGAGAAAGTAACCACTCATCATTGCCGAGGCCAATAACCGGCCCAGATGTTCGCGACTGGTACTGATAGTGACACCGAAATGTTCGGAAGGAAGATTACCCAAAAGTCCGATAATGTTGCGTTCCATCACTTGAAAAACCTCTTGGGACTCCGGTTTAGAGAGTTGGGCGATTGTTTCCGGACTTAAGGTCTGGACATACTGCCACAAACTCTCAGAAAATTCACTATCGCTACCGAATAAATTGTGAGGGCGATCGTTTTCTCTGTACACCTTTGATCTCCTTAACTCAATTTTTTTATAAACTATCCTTTTGGTTCTTCCAATTTAACAGTTTTTTGAGATAGTGGGAGTCGGTAGAACCGAACCTGAAGGGAATGGTAATCCCAAGCAGAAAATCCATCTCCGGCAAAAATCAAAAACTTAACACTGATGATAACCGATCACTGATAACTTTTATTTACCCATACCTAACTGCTGGGCCTTTTGATATACTTTCCCTTCCGTCAGCAGCGAAGGAGCAATCACCACTTCCACCTGTTGCATTTCCTTTAAGTTCTTAGCACCTAAAGTCCCCATACTGGTTTTCAGCGCCCCTAGGAGGTTATGAGTACCATCATCTAATTTTGCCGGTCCCACGAGGATTTCGGCAATAGTTCCCGTACTGCCCACACTAATCCTAGTTCCCCGGGGTAGAACCGGACTAGGTGTGGCCATACCCCAGTGAAAACCGCGGCCGGGGGCCTCCAAGGAGCGGGCAATGGGAGAACCAATCATCACCGCATCAGCACCACAGGCGATACATTTGCAGATATCACCGCCGGTAATAATGCCGCCATCGGCAATAACGGGGACGTATTGACCGGTTTCTTGGAAAAAATCGTCCCTAGCGGCGGCACAATCGGCCACAGCAGTGGCTTGGGGAACTCCCACCCCTAAAACGCCGCGAGAAGTACAGGCAGCCCCGGGACCAATACCGACTAAAACCCCGGCTGCCCCGGTTTTCATCAGGTTAAGGGCGACTTCGTAGGTGACGCAGTTGCCCAAAACCACGGGAATGGGCATTTCTTGGCACAGTTGCACTAAATCGAGGGGGGTGATAGCTTCCGGGGATAAATGGGCAGTGGAAACGACGGTTGCTTGGACAAAGAGAATATCGGCCGCTGCTTGGGCAACAATAGCACCGTATTTGACGGCACCAGCAGGGGTGAGGCTAACTGCCGCAATACCGCCTTTTTCTTGAATTTCTTGGATACGAAGCTCGATTAGTTGCGGTTTAATCGGTTCTGCGTAGAGTTCCTGCATTAAACTGACGAATTCTGCTTTGCCGACCGCCGCAATGCGATCAAGAATCGGGTTAGGATCCTCGTAACGGGTTTGAATACCTTCGAGGTTTAGTACCCCTAGCGCCCCCAACTCGGAGAGAAGGACGGCCATTTTAGTATCCACCACCCCATCCATAGCGCTGGCGATAATCGGGATTTCCCGCTCGATATTGCCGAGAGACCAACGGGTATCGGCTAAACTGGGATCGAGGGTTCGCACTCCGGGTACAAGTGCGATTTCATCGATACCGTAAGCTCTACGGGCTGTTTTGCCCCGACCAATAATTGTATCCACGTTTCTATACTATTTCAGACCTATTTAGCCTAGACTAGCAAATTTCGCACCATCTCGAAAAGCTTTTCGGTATTATTGCTGACTAGGCCCTGGGAAAATAATCGCCGCAGTCGATCGCTTGTTCGGTGTTGGCGCTCCGGGGTTGTACACTACATTTGAGGCGATAATCGTTGGTAAAGTAGCGGCAGTGGGAGCAAGGGATGGAGTGCATCCGTCGGGCAACTTGCCAACTATCGCGCACGGCACTGGTTAAAGACCAGCAAACTAAAGCGATAATGGCAGCGGCGATTGAAAAACGTAAAATAATCCAGATTTCCATGGCGAGCGACTAAAATTACCTGATGTGGAGGGGAATCAACCGAGGCAATTGGCAGAGGTTTAGACACTGAACAGTTTACTGACATCCAGACTAACCGTTAGCAATCACCAGACTTTTAAGAACATTTTCGGTCATGGCCGCTATTTGATCCAATTGTTCCTGATGGCGTTTTGCCTGTTTTTTGGCTTCTACCTTGCGTTTCAGGGCTTCCCGGGCTAAATCATCGCGATTTCTGCTTAAAGCTTCGATCGCTACTCGATTCCATGTTTCTGCTTCTTGAAGGGCTTTTTTGTACTGGGGTTGAATTTCATCCCAACTGACCTTAAGATTGCTTAAAGCCCCTTTTAACAGGGTTTGGGCATTGTTGGGGTCGGCTCCGATGAGGGATTTTTTCAGAGGTTCGTAGAGTCCCACCGCTTGTAAATGGGTAATAATCGGGATAAATTCTTCTATCTGTTGACTTTTGCTAATACCGGTCTTACACCAAGTGGCAAAATGTTCGCAGTTGTTAAAAAGAAGATTATATTTCTGCTCCCCCAGACGACTTAGCGCCCTTTCTACCACCACATCGGGGATAAAGGAAAATCCCACCTCTACATGGCGCACCACATAGATTTTACCGCCCCTAGCAAAGGTTTCTAGGGAAGTTCGTTCCACAATCTCGCTCGGTTTTCGGTAATGAATGACGCTACCATCACCACAATCGATGCCATGATGAGCATAAACACCCTGAAGATTGAGCAATTCCCGATAGGCGTATATTTGATCCCCTTTAGCCATATTTTTTTAGTGATAGAGTAAACAAGGAGATTATCTATTGACCCAGTTTTTCTGGTTATTACTCTTATATTTTAGAGATTATGGATGCTTTTAGTCCCTTTCCCCCTGACTGGACAGAGAATGCTGTTCACGCCTACAATTTTTGTTGTCCTTACTGTGGGGCAAAAGCTAAAGAAGCTCAGGCCGTTTGGATCAATCGCCGCGCTCCCGTTTTAGGAGAAGATTCCCGTCGTAAATGGCAGGAATTCTATCATTGTCAATGCGATCGAGTTTGGTGGGCCTGGAGTAGTGATCGACCTGCCGAAAATAAGTAATTCTCAATCGGGAATGGAAAATATGGCCGATGTCTATGTTTCTTGGGATGAATACCATCGTCTGATCGAAAAATTAGCAGTAAAAATCGATCGTTCCGGTTGGCAATTTGCTCAGATTGTCTGTTTAGCTAAGGGAGGATTGCGCGTCGGTGACATTCTCTGTCGTCTTTTTCGTCAACCCCTAGCCATTCTCTATGCTGCTTCCTACGGGGGGCAAAATCATCAAATTCGGGGAGAATTAACTATTTCCTCGAATTTAGCCATGATCGAAGCCAAATTAAAGAGTCCCTTGTTATTAGTGGATGATTTAGTCGATTCGGGAATCACTCTCCAAAAAACCTCGATTTTATTGCAGGAAAAATACGGGATTACCAATATCAAAACTGCGGTGATCTGGTACAAAGCAGCCTCAAGAATTAAACCTGACTATTATGTGGAATATTACCCCGATAATCCTTGGATTCATCAACCCTTCGAGCGTTACGAATTAATTACACCCAAAGATCTCCTAGAGTAAATTCAGTTTACCATCAGCTTAGAGAGTCCCCCTTTAAAAATCTCACCAAAGAAGATTCATATCTGAAATCGGCAACGCCATCTATTCTCCGTAGGATTCAGCAGTAATTTTACCCCGAAAAACTATGTAATTATAAACCGTATAGGCTAGTAAAATTGGGATTAAAAAACCCACAAAAGTCAGCATAAACACCAAAGAACTGGGAGCGGCTGCCGCTTGATAAATTGTCACGGACGGGGGAATAATATCGGGAAAAATCAACAATCCCAAACCGATAAAAGAGAGCATAAACAGCAATACTGTCCAGACCATCGGGGTGTTTTCTTCCTTTAGTTGCAAACTCCGCAGTAATAAACCCAGTAAGACCACAGCTAAAATCGGGATGAGGATAAAGATGTAAATTAGTCGAGGGTCAAATAAACGCTGACGGATATGGTCAGAAAGCAGCGGTGTACTGATAGTGATAAAGATAGCACCGATAAAAGTGGTAATAGCGGCGATTTTTGCCGTTTTATAGTGAACTTCCTGTAAATTCCCCGTAGTTTTCAGAATTAGGTAAGTGGAACCCACTAAAACATAAGCTTGGATTAAAGTTAGAGACACTAGAATTGATCGCCATGTTAACCAATCAAAGGGACCGCCGGCAAAATGACCCAATTCATCCACTTTAATGCCCTCAAAAACCGCACCGAGGGCGAATCCTTGCCCCAAAGCGGCCAAAAAACTGCCGAGTCCGAAGGCATAATTCCAGAACAACTTGCGACGAGAATGTTCACGAAACTCGAAGGAAACAGCCCGAAATAACAGCCCCACCACCATAATCACTGCTGGAAGGTATAAAGCGTTTAAAATTGTCCCGTAAGCTAGGGGAAACGCCCCAAACAGGGAACCCCCCATCAAAACAATCCAAGTTTCGTTAGCATCCCAAACATTGCCCAAACTGGTCATTAAAATACTGCGACGCTTCTCGGAGGAGGAAGTCAGGGAAAGAATTCCCACCCCCAAGTCAAAACCATCGAGGAGGACGTAGAGAAACAGGAATAAACCCAGAATAAAAAACCAAATTTGCGGCAAAAAATACTGTAACGGTTCCATAGTTCCTCCTATTGTTGCGTTTCCAGGGAACGAGAACTAACCTCCTGTGAGGTCACTTTTTCCTCTTGAGTCCCCGGCAGTGGTAAGTTAAGATTTGGTCCCTGACGGATAATAAGACTGCCGAAATAGAGAGCAGAAACCAAGAAAACGACATAAATCGCTGTAATTCCGATTAAAGAAGTTAAAATCTCGCCTGCGGGCAGTTTAGAAGCAGCATCCACCGTCCGGATTTGATTGTAAACTGTCCAGGGTTGACGACCGACACAACGGACAATCCAACCGGTTTCAACCGCAAGATAACCCAGAGGGGCCGCAAAAACCCAAGCGCGTAGTAACCATTTTTGACTGTCGATTTTTTCGTTAGATAATTGACCGCGCAGCCATTGCCCGACAGTTACAGCCATTAAAGACGCGAGAAAAAGACCGATAGCGACCATAATCCGGAAGGAATAATAGATTAGCCCCACCATGTGCGGTCTGTCTTCGTATTTCCACGTTTTTAAGCCGAGAACAGGTTCCGATAACTTGGGTTTTAATTCCAAAAGATAACCCAAAGCATTAGGAATCTTCACTTCCCAGCTATTGGTCTCCGCTTTATCCTTGGGTAAAGCAACCAAACTCCAACCGGCAGTTTCTCCCGCAGGAATGGTTTCCCATTGCGCTTCCATGGCGGCTAATTTAGCCGGTTGATAGTGATACACTTGTTCGGCACTAAGATGACCGACAAAAATTTGCAAGGGGGCGATAACAATCGCTAGAGTAAGAATAATTTTGAGAGAACGACTAAAAAAGCTAATGTGACGTTTATTGAGCAAATACCAAGCACTAATCCCACCAATGACGAATAAAGAAGTTTCCAGAGTAGCGAAAAACATATGCAGGAAACTATTAACCATGAAGGGATTGAGAATCGCTTGTAGGTAATCTTGAACGATAAATTTACCATCCACGAAAATGCCGCCGGCGGGGGTTTGCAGCCAAGAATTAGCGGTTAGAATCCAGAAAGTGGAAAGATTAGCCCCGAAAGCGACGAGAATTGTCGCTAGGAAGTGAATTAAAGGGGGAACTCGTCCCCAACCAAACAGCATAATTCCTAGAAAACTAGCCTCTAGCATAAAGGCCATGGTTCCCTCGAAACCGAGGATAGTTCCGAAAAAGTCCCCCACCGCTTCCGAAAAAGGTGCCCAATTCATGCCAAACTGAAAAGCCATGGGTAAACCAGAAGCAACTCCAATGCCGAAATTGAGAATGTAGAGTTTTGACCAGAAGCGAGCGTGATGATAGTAGTCAGGATTGCGGGTTTTTAGCCATAATCCTTCGACAATGACTAGATAAATGCCCATACCAGTGGTTAAGACCGGCCAAAGCATATGAAAAATAGCGGTGATGGCGAATTGTATCCGCGACAAAGCAACGGGATTGGCAAGTAAATCCATGATTATAATCTTTAAACGATCGTGAAGATATCATAAGCACCTATAATACTTAGCCAGTAATGCCCTGAAAAGGCAAGGTTAAACAGGAATTATATAGATTGTTTTTAGATTTATGCGATCGCTTTGGTGTTAGTCAATGACTTTAGTTAGTATTCTTGTATTATATTAGGGGGAAAACTCAGAAAAATTGCTAGAATATTAGCCTGATTAATTAATTTTCCCCTCGATCGAGTATGACTTTCTCCTCAGCCGCAGACTTTCAAGACGAATTTGATGTCATCGTCGTCGGGGCAGGCCATTCCGGCTGTGAAGCGGCCCTAGCTTGCGCCCGTCTCGGTTGTCGTACCCTTCTCCTCACCCTTAATCTCGATAAAATCGCTTGGCAACCCTGTAACCCCGCCGTTGGTGGTCCGGCTAAATCCCAATTAACCCACGAAGTGGACGCTTTAGGCGGCGAAATTGGCAAAATGGCCGACCGCACCTATCTGCAAAAACGGGTTCTTAATGCCTCTCGCGGACCGGCAGTCTGGGCCCTACGCGCCCAAACCGATAAACGGGAATACGCGGCGGTGATGAAAGGTATCGTCGAAACCCAAGCAAATCTCGTTATTCGGGAAGGCATGGCCACAGACCTGATTTTAGGGGTAAATGAGCAAGTTTTAGGGGTAGAAACCTATTTCGGCACTTGTTTCGCCGCTAAAGCCGTCATTTTAACCACTGGCACTTTTTTAGGCGGCAAAATCTGGATTGGCGGCAAATCCATGGCCGCCGGACGCGCGGGCGAATTTGCGGCGGTGGGTTTAACAGAAACCCTAAATCGCCTCGGATTCGAGACTGGTCGCCTAAAAACTGGCACTCCTGCCCGTGTGGATAAGCGTTCGGTGGATTACTCCCGCATGGAACCGCAACCGCCCGATGACGAGGTACGTTGGTTTAGTTTTGATCCGGAGGTGTGGATCGAACGAGAACAAATGAACTGTCATCTCACCCGCACCACGGCGGCCACTCATCAATTAATCAGAGATAATTTACATTTATCCCCCATTTATGGCGGTTTTATTGACTCCAAAGGGCCGCGTTATTGTCCCAGTATTGAGGATAAAATCGTTCGTTTTGCCGATAAAGAAAGTCATCAAATTTTTATTGAACCGGAAGGGCGCGATATTCCCGAACTTTATATCCAAGGCTTTTCAACCGGACTGCCGGAAAATGTTCAATTAGCAATGCTGCGGACTTTACCCGGTTTAGAAAACTGTGTAATGTTGCGGGCTGCCTATGCAGTGGAATACGATTATTTACCAGCAACTCAGTGTTATCCAACCCTGATGACGAAGAAGATTGAGGGGTTATTTTGTGCGGGACAAATTAACGGCACAACCGGTTATGAAGAAGCGGCAGCCCAGGGACTGGTGGCGGGGATTAATGCGGCGCGGTTTGCTTTAGGAAAAGAGTTAATTGTTTTTCCCCGGGAGGAAAGTTATCTAGGAACTTTGGTCGATGATTTGTGTACCAAAGATTTGCGCGAACCCTATCGAATGTTAACCAGTCGTTCTGAATATCGCTTAGTATTGCGATCGGATAATGCCGATCAAAGATTAACACCTTTAGGGCGAGAAATTGGTTTAATTAATGACCGGCGTTGGCAATTATTCCAAACGAAACAGACTAATATTATCGCTGAAAAAGAACGCCTACACGAAACGAGAATTAAAGAACGGGATCAGGTGGCAATTGCTATCGTTAAGGATACGGAACAAAAAATTAAAGGTTCTCTCTCTTTAGCGGATTTACTGCGTCGTCCTAGCTTGCATTATCTCGATCTCGATCGCTATGGTTTGGGTAATCCCGATTTAAATTTAGCCGAAAGAGAAGGGGTAGAAATTGAGATTAAATATTCTGGTTATTTGAAGCGACAACAAAATCAAATTGACCAAATTAGTCGCCACAGTAACCGTCATTTATCCCCCGATATTGACTACATGAAAATCGAAACTTTGTCAATGGAATCCCGGGAAAAATTAACAAAAATTAAACCCGCCACCATCGGCCAAGCCTCGCGAATTGGCGGAGTCAATCCTGCTGATATTAACGCTTTATTAGTGTATTTAGAAATGCGGCAGATGTCAGCAGTTAAAAGTTAGGAAATAATCCTGATTATCAGCGATCAAGAGTTGTTATCGGCTGCTTAATTAGCAGCCCCAATCAAAATAAATGGCGACCAAAAGAAAGGATGGGGTACTTTTCGATCAGGCTTAATTTTGCCACTATCATCACGAAAATTGGAGGTACATTGCATGAGTCAACCTAAATTTCAAGCAATGAGTCAAAAAGAACTGCAAGATTATATGCTTTCTCACAGAGATGATCAACAAGCCTTCTATGCTTATATAGACAGATTAGATCAAGAAGGAAATTGGATTGAAATGCCCCCAGTAGATTCGGTTGAAGATTTAGAAAAATATCCTGAATTTACAGCACGATTTCGCCAAAAATCTCAATTACAAAAACAGCCTACAATATTTAGACTAAATCCAGTTATTGAAGACTGATTATTTACACAACCCCGTAGAAATGTTAGATTTTAGGGGTGGTGATAATTTATCTATCTATCCCTCCCATTGATCGATCTAGGAGATAAGCAATGAAAATGAAAGTTATCGTTCACGAGGCGGAGGAAGGCGGCTTCTGGGGGGAAGTCCCGGCGCTCCCCGGCTGTGCCACCCAAGCAGAAACTTTCGAGGAACTACTAGAGAATTTACACGAGGCGATCGAAGGTTGTCTATCCATAGATGTGGAATCCTTGCCGACCGATCCGAAAACTCGGATTCTAGAAATAGCGATATGAAATCGATTTCCGGGAAAAAGTTCGCCAAAATTTTAGAGCGTCACGGATGGGAATTATTGAGAATTCAAGGTAGTCATCACATTTACTGTCAGCCAGATAATCCCACCCGTATCTCTGTGCCGATTCACGGAAACCAGGATTTAAAAATCGGATTACTCAAGCATTTTTTGAAACAAGCGGGACTTTCTGAAGAAGATATTTGATCAATGCGATCGCTGTAATTCCGTCACTCCCGAAAGATCACAGAATTACCAATAACGATTATCAGCCTACAATAGTACTAGGCGATCGAATATTCCCGGAAATTCAGATGAGTCAATCCCCCGTCACCGATTCCCTAGAAATTATCCTAACAAATATCACGGAAAAATTAGACTCTTTACAGAAAGATGTCGCTGATCTAAAAGTAGATATGGCCGAGGTGAAAACCGAACTCAAGATTATTGATAGGCGATTGGAAAAAGTAGAGGGAACACAGGACGCTTTAATTCAGGATGTCTCTGACCTTAAGGGATCAAAATCGTTGATTATTCCCGTGGTAGTGGCAGTATTAACCAGTATTCTGACTCTGCTGGTGCGATCGATCCCGAATCCTTAAAGGATTTTTCTGGGAACGGCGATCGATTTTTGCCGGTGTATTCTCGTTTTCCCTTCAATCCGCCGGAGGGAGAAGGATCGGCTCGAAAACCGTCACATCCTCTTGATTTAACCTTTGAGCTAGATCAGCCTCTTCCAATCTTTCTAGAAAGGGCAAAATATCACTAAATGCCCGAAAACCTAAACTTTCAAGCTCATCGATGGTGATCGAATCGTCAGAGATATTACCTTTGCGTTGCAAAAGCAGACGAATTCTTTCCTCTTTGGCGTTTAAGGCCGCTTGTTGTCGGAAATCCTGTTCGGCTGCTCTTAATCCTTGTTCGAGAACTTCCATTGTGATTGTTTTAACCTGAAGATCGGCCGCAGTGGAGAGTACAATATTCCCCAAGCGGTTGAACAAACGGGGTCTGCCGAGAGAAACCTCGCAAAAACGTCTTGCCGCGTCTGGTAAAAAGGGAAGTACACACCTGTCATCTTTCGGATCGGTACAATCGTTTTTAATTCTGGCACTGTTGAGATAGTTAATTAACATCTGGTATGTGGTATCCGCATCTAGTTCTTCTAGCGGCAATTGCAAGTCAAATAAACCGCGTTCGCTGGTTAATAAATCTCCCGTCATCCCGATGGGGTGAGCCGTCAGCATAAACCAAGCCCGACCTTTTAACATTCCCTGCGCGTCGTGCATCATTTGCCGTACCACACTAGGATTTTGTTTATCTAGATCATCGATCGCGATCAGAATCCCCTGCGGATATATTTTTTGCGCCCGCTCTAACAATGTATCGAAGCTCACAGTCGGATATTGAAATTTCGTGGGCGGTAAATCTTTCTCGCCGATTTTACCACCGATGCCTAAACTACCGCTAATTTCAGCGCTACGCTCTTTCAATGGTTTTTCGGTGGGAATTCCCATCTGATGGAGTTGACGCTGCGCCCAATCGTCATTTGGCATCGCTCTAGCGAGGGCGATCAGTGCTGTAGTGGCGATATCTAAACCTGCGGGTAGAGATATATAGGTAGTCAACATTTGCGGACGATTGCGGCGTATAACCGACAATGCTTCCAGTAAAAAAGCACTTTTGCCGATTCCTAAACGACCAGAAACCAGAATCCGACGACGCTCGCGACTTTGGAACAGATTAAACACCCGTCCCAATTCTTTTTCTCGCCCGGTAAAAACACGATCGAGGGTATCGCTGTTTAAATCGATCGGGCTTTCGGTAAAGGGGATTTCCTTCAGTCCTAACCCTTGGATATTGTCAGAGGATTGCTTAAAAAGATCATCGGCACTTGTCATAAATATACCTCGCTGGTTTGTCGTTCGATCGCCCGTCGAGAAGCTTGATAGATAATGTCTATCTCCTCCACTTTATTGGGATCGGTCTGTGGTAGTTGTTGGTAGATTGCTTTCGCTCGATCGAGTTCCTCCATTCCTTTCTCTAGATGTCCTTGGGATACGAAAACATTCCCCAATCCGGTGCGACTTTTAGCGATTCCGGGTAAATCCTGTAAATATTCGTACCAACGCAGGGCATCGCGATAGTAGAGACGGGCTTTCTCTCGATCGGACAGAACTTCGTAGGCGCGGCCGGTGTGGTAGAGCGCGTTCGCATGGGCTAGGCGATCGTCACTGGTGCTAAGTTGATTGACGCTATTTAACAACAGTTGTAACCCTTGCTGCCATTCGCCATCCCGCACCAGACGACTACCGAGAATGGTTTGGGTAGTGGGCAGCGCCTTCCAGATATCTTTTCGATCGTAATGTTCGGGACTAATCAGATCTAGGGCGGTTTTATAAGCTACTAAAGCCTGTCGGAGATCGTCGAAATTTTTGTCGCGATCGTACCTTTGAGAAAGAGCTATTCCTAATCGATACTGAAAGTCAATAAAATCTTGACAACCTGCGGGGGAGACTTCTAGAGCTTCTCGAAGTAGAGCGATCGCAGTATCGAGATCGCCGGGGTTATCCCGTTGCATCAAAGCTTCTGCCAAATCCCCTTGATTCCCCGCCCATGGCACGGGAAACGCGGCACGAGTAGAGATTTGAGCGGCTTGATTGTAGAGATCGATCGCCTGTTCTAAATTGTCCTTCCGCTCTCCTAAAACTCGCTCGCGATAGGCATTGGCCAAATTATGCTGACTTATCGCCCAATTTTCGGGGAAATTCTCCCGGGTATAGACTTCTAACGCTTGCTCGTACAGTTCGATCGCTTTCTCTAGATTTTCCGCCCGATCTCCCAGTATTCGATTACTGTAAGCGCTGGCAAGGTTATTGAGGGTCATCGCCCAATCGACGGGGAAATTCTTGCGGGTTTTAATTTCTAAAGCTTGCCCGTACAGTTCGATCGCTTTCTCTAGATTTTCCGCCCGATCGCCCAGTATTCGATTACTGTAAGCGCTGGCAAGGTTATTGAGGGTCATCGCCCAATCGACGGGGAAATTCTTGCGGGTTTTAATTTCTAAAGCTTGCCCGTACAGTTCGATCGCTTTCTCTAGATTTTCCGCCCGATCGCCCAGTATTCGATTAATGTAAGCGCTGGCGAGGTTATTGAGGGTCATCGCCCAATCGACGGGGAAATTCTTGCGGGTTCTAACTTCTAAAGCTTGCCCGTACAGTTCGATCGCTTTCTCTAGATTTTCCGCACGATCGCCCCGAATTCGATCGCTGTAAGCGATAGCGAGGTTATTAAGGATTCTTGCCAAATCGACGGGGAAATTCTTGCGGGTATAGATTTCTAAAGCTTGCCCGTACAGTTCGATCGCTTTCTCTAGATTATCAGCCCGATCACCCCGAATTCGATCGCTGTAAGCGAGAGCGAGGTTATTGAGGGTTCCCGCCCAATCTACGGGGAAATTTTTGCGGGTTCTAACTTCTAAAGCTTGCTCGTACAGTTTGATCGCCCTTTCTAGATTCTCAGCCCTGTCGCCCAGTATTCTGTTTTTGCAAGCGACAGCGAGGTTATTGAGGATTTGCGCCCAATTTTCGGGGGAATCCTTGCGGGTGTAAATTTTTAGGCTGAGATTATGAGCAATAATACTTAATTCTAAATTTGTTGCTCGATCGCCTAACGGAAACTTGTCAATGGTGACAGCAAAATTCTCGAAAAGGCAGGCTATTTTTTCTCGCTCGTCTATTGATTTATCGGCGATTAAGCTTGTGAAGACTAAAGGTAAAGCGTCTAAAAGTAAATCATCTAATTTATTAATATTTGCTTTTAAAAATTGCTGTAGCTTCGTTTCATCTTTGGAATTTTTTCGATAAAAATCCCCAAAAGCAAAGAGAAAATCCTTAAATTTTCTCGTGGGAGTTGGCGACTGACCGAATCCTTTCGCTTTTTTCGACATCGTGGTATAAGTTAACAATCCAGATTTGTTCCGCATGGCGGGCTGTAAATCGGGATACCCGATCGAGCTATCAATATTTTACCGCAAGGAAAAAGCACCGGGGATAAAATTGTACTTTCCCTAACCCGAAGTGATGTTTTTTCATAAAAAAAACTCGATCGCATTTAAGTGATCGAGTCGAGAAAAAACAGACTAATTATTAATAGTCGAAGTCACCACCGCCGGCGGGAGGAGCGGATTTTTCTTTTTCCGGTTTATCCACCACAATACACTCGGTAGTTAAAACCATACCGGCGATAGAAGCGGCATTTTGTAGGGCAGAACGAGTCACTTTAGCGGGGTCAACGATACCCGCCTCAAACATATCGGAGAACTCACCGGTAGCGGCATTATAACCGACATTAAAGGGCTTTTCTTTCACCCGTTCGGCAATAACTGCACCGTTTTGGCCGGCATTTTCAGCGATCCGTTTTAAGGGAGCAGCAATGGCGCGAGAAACGATTAAAGCACCGGTTAATTCTTCATGGTGTAGGGTTTCTTTGGCCCAGGTTTCCAATTGGGGAGCCAGGTGAGCTAAAGTAGTACCACCCCCGGGGACGATACCTTCTTCTACGGCTGCTTTAGTGGCGTTAATTGCGTCTTCTAGGCGCAATTTGCGGTCTTTCATTTCCGTTTCCGTAGCGGCACCGACTTTAATCACTGCCACACCCCCGGCTAATTTAGCCAGACGTTCTTGCAGTTTTTCTTTATCGTAGGAAGAATCGGTGTCGTCGATTTGACGGCGAATTTGCTCACAACGGGTTTTCACTGCCACGTCGTTGCCTTCGGCGACGATGGTGGTAGTATCTTTGTTCATGGTGATACGACGGGCCGTACCTAAGCTATCAATTTTGGTGGTTTCCAGTTTTAAACCCGCATCTTCGCTGATTACTTGACCACCGGTTAAGACGGCGATATCTTCTAACATCGCTTTTCTGCGATCGCCAAATCCAGGAGCCTTCACCGCAGTGACGTTAAGAACACCGCGCAGACGGTTAACCACTAGGGTTGCCAAAGCTTCTTTTTCGATGTCTTCGGCGATAATTACTAGGGGTTTACCTTGACGGGCCACTTGTTCGAGAATGGGAACCAAATCCTGTACTAAACCGATTTTTTTGTCGGTAATCAGAATAGCGGGATCTTCAAAAACGCATTCCATGCGTTCGGTGTCGGTGACAAAGTAGGGAGAGATATAACCTTTGTCAAAACGCATCCCTTCGGTGATTTCTAGTTCGGTGGTCATCGATTTCCCTTCTTCTAGGGAAATTACGCCTTCTTTACCGACTTTATCCATGGCCGAGGCGATCATTTGACCGACTTCATCATCGTTACCAGCAGAGATAGCGCCCACTTGTGCGATCGCTTTGGAATCTTCTACGGGTTTCGCGTGTTTGGCGATTTGACTGACGAGGAAATCGGCAGCTTTATCGATACCTTTTTTCAGAGAAATCGGGTTAGCACCAGCAGCGACGTTGCGTAAACCTTCTTTAACGATAGCGTGGGCGAGAACGGTGGCGGTAGTTGTACCATCACCGGCTACATCGTTGGTTTTTGAGGCGGCTTGGCGAATTAAAGCCACACCAGTGTTCTCGATATGGTCTTCCAGTTCGATTTCTTTAGCGATGGTGATGCCATCATTGACGATTTGGGGTGCGCCAAATTTCTTTTCGAGGACGACGTTACGACCTTTGGGACCGAGGGTGACGGCTACCGCTTCGGCCAGCAGATCCATGCCTTTTTCTAGGGCGCGACGAGCATCTTCGTTGTAGATAATAGATTTAGCCATAATGTATCGTTATTCGTGCAAAATAGGGGTTTTCAAGGGTAGATGATTAGGAAACGGAGGCGAGAATGTCTTTTTCGGAGAGGAGAACGTATTCTTCGCCACCAAGTTTGATATCGGTTCCGGCATATTTGGAGTAGAGAACTTTGTCCCCCACACCCACTTCCACAGGGGTGCGGCTGCCGTCATCGTTGCGTTTGCCAGCGCCGACGGCTACGACTTCTCCGATTTGGGGTTTTTCTTTAGCGGCATCGGGAAGGAAAATGCCACCGGCGGTTTTTTCTTCGCTGGGGCTAACTTTAACGAAAACTCGATCGCCTAGGGGTTTAACAGTTGTTACGTTGATGCTGACTGCAGCCATGGAATATCCTCCGTTTGTATTGTATTTGGGTAAGTGCCTTTTCCAGATTAGCACTCTTACCTTCCGAGTGCTAATTTACCGAAATAGAAGTCCCCCTGACAACGGATCGATCGGTACGGGTTCCCGAACTATGGTGTTAAGCTAGGGTTTGCTGAAAAAGTTTGTTGGTGGGGTTAGGGACTTGCGTAGGAATAATATCCCAGCCAGAAAATCGCTCTGCAGAAGAACCAGACCAGCCAGATGGCGCATTATCAAAGCGCAAGTCCCTAACATCTCGAAGGCTCTCCCCCTACTTAGGGTGATCAGCAAACCTGAGCGATCGGAGGGCGCAAGCATTGCGCCCCTACAGTAACGGATTTTGTCCACAATGTAGGGGCGAACTGCGTTCGCCCAAAAGGTACATTATCAAAGCGCAAGTCCCTTAGGAGTCAGTATTCTCCGAGTCAGGATTCAGGATTCAGGAGAATTAAGAATGAGCATTAATCAATTAAATGCTCTATTTAGAGATTTTAGGCAATTTTGTGCTTATTTTTCTCATTTTTGCCCTTTCAAAAATTAATTCTGCAAGAACTCTATTAAATCTGGTTATTAAAAACTGATTATTTATTCCCCTTTGCCTTTTGCCTCTTGCCTTTTGCCTCTCCTCATAACTAGCCTGTACTCAACGGATTTAGTATAAGCTGTTGTGCAAAAACAAAGGAGTTGAGCGGAAACACTCAACTCCTTTGTTTTTTATGCTTGATTCTATCTATAAAGTGTTATTGTGACTGCCAAAAACTTGCGCTTTTAGTGCATCAATTTCGGCTAATAACTCGCGACGATTTTCATCTTTGAGCAGATAGCGCCAGACAAACCAACCAGTATAAACGATCCCAACTAATTGTAGGATAGGAGCAAGGAGGGGAATATCATCGATCGCATCTAAAACCGCTAGGGTAACTTTTACGGTGACAAAACTGGCTAAAATTGCCCCCAGAACGATTAAAGGTTTTTTGTATCCAGAGAAGAAACTACCGATATAATCGGGGACATTAGCCAGATAGGACATTACCGAATCCCAAACTGGTTCTACATATTCAGACCAAATCTGTTCGGTGCTGCTGCTGCTGGGTTTGCTCAGAGACCCGGGTAAATCTGTTCTAATCGGATTTTGTGTTTCGGTGGGTTGCATTGATTCCATATTAACTGATCCTCATCATAAAGGTTAGACAGTGCGCGAATACGACCAACGGGGGTCAATTTTAACAGACTGAATAGACTAACTCGCTGTTGCCCATATTATCGGATAATTGCGATAGTAGGCGGAAAGTTTCTCAACAACTATTAAGAATCAAGGATTTAGCTTCTCAATTTTATCGTCAGTCTGACCGCAATTCTCTATTTTAACAGCAGGTAGCGATCGGAGTTGAGGAGTCAGGGGGTGTCAGTTGGGTGTTAGGGATTGGTTGTTAGGATTACCAGATAAGATAATTAAATGCAGACTAAATATCTTCGAGATGCGTTCTATGGACTCCACAGTTAGCTTGCTTACCCGCATTACTCAAACACCCGGCCAGTGTGGTGGTCGTCCTTGTATTCGGGGGATGCGAATTCGAGTAACGGATATTTTGGAAATGTTAGCGGAGAATGTGAGCATAACTGAAATTCTAGAAGACTTTCCCGATTTGGAACTCGCAGATATCCAAGCTTGTTTACTTTTTGCCGCTTAAAATCCTCCCCTATTCCTGGATAAGTTGCATGGGTGCGGTGCGAGGATCGATGATTTTCTGACCTAAACCCGAAAATTTGACCGCTAGATTCATTTTTTTGCCCGTACCGAGGATATGGGTCACTTCTCCTTCTCCAAAAGTAGAGTGTAACACTCGATCGCCTACCTGCCATTTTCTTTGATCAGAGACAGCTTTTTCCATAGAAATCACTTTTGGGGTCTTTTTCGGTTTCAGGTTGCTTGTGAGCAATTCTGGAGGCAATTCCTGCAAAAATTGGGAAGCTACCTTTGTCTCTTTATTTCCCCAGACATATCTTTCTTTTGCGTAGGTTAAAAATAATTGTTCCTTGGCCCGAGTCACTCCCACATAACACAAACGGCGTTCTTCCTCAAGGGCAATGGGATCGTTTAAACTACGATTGTGGGGAAAAATGCCCTGTTCTAAACCGACTAAAAAGACGATAGGAAACTCTAAACCTTTGGCCGAATGAAGGGTCATTAACGAGACTTTTTCTTGACCTTCCTGAAGATTATCTAAATCCGAGGCTAAACTAGCACTAGCGAGAAATTCCCGGAGATTGGTTTCTTCGTTTTCCTCTTGGAATTGTACCACGGCGCTATAAAGTTCTTGAATATTCTCGATCCGGGTATCAGCTTCCTCGGTTCCCTGCTGTTTTAATTCATCAATATATCCCGAATCTTCCATGATTTTATCTAGGATTTCACTAGCGGATAAATCGGTGATTTTTTCTTGCAGGTTTTGGATAATTTTAGCTAATTTATTGATGCTTTTAGTCGCACGACCAGCGAGAGTATTAACGGAAGTTTCATCGCTGATAATTTCCCATAAAGGTACTCCTAATTCTTGGGCAGCTTTGAGCAAATTATCGATTGTGGTTTTACCAATACCGCGCCGGGGAGTGTTAATAATTCTCAGTAAACTAACGGTGTCAGCAGGATTAGCAATCACTCGTAAATAAGCGATCGCATCTTTAATCTCCTGTCGATCATAAAATTTAAATCCCCCGACAATATTATAGGGGATATTATTGCGAATCAACCCATCTTCAAAGGGACGAGATTGGGCGTTAATTCGGTAGAGAATGGCAAAACTACCCCAATTTAATTCGGGGTTTTCTTGGGTAAATTCTCTGATTTTATCGATAACAAAAGCCGCTTCTTCCTGTTCATCTCTGGCTTTAAAAACATAGATACTATCCCCCCCTTCTCTAGTAGGAACAAGAACTTTATCGATTCTTTGACTATTCTTTTCAATTAATTTATTTGCCGCTTGTAGAATATTCTCCCGTGAACGATAGTTTTCCTGTAATTTCACCATCGTGCGAGTATCATCATCGGGTAAACCATCGCCAAAGTCCGCTTGAAAATTGAGCAGAATAGTAAAATCCGCCATCCGAAAACTATAGATAGATTGGTCAGCATCACCCACCACAAAAATCGATCGATCCCTCCAATTCCACTCACTTTTTTTCGTTTCACCATTGGTGGACAAAAGCCTAATTAACTCGTACTGAATCCGGTTAGTATCCTGGTATTCATCGACTAAAATATGCTTAAATTGCGTGTGCCAATAACCGAGAATAGATTCATTTTGCTGAAAAAGACGGACTGGAACCAGTATCAAATCATCAAAATCTAGGGCGTTATTTTGTGCCAATTGCATCTGATAAGCCTGATAAACTTCAGAAATGACCTTTCCCCGAAAATGAGGGTTTTCTCTAGCGTAATCCGTGGGGTTTAAACCTAAATTTTTGGCATTACTAATCGCATAACGTAGATTGCGAGCATCAAATTTTTTATCGTCTAAATTCATTTGTTTAGTGACGATATTTTTCACCAAACTCTGGGCATCCGATTCGTCCATAATTGAGAAATTTCTTTGCCAACTATGACCATATTCATCCTGATATTTATTAATGTCATAGCGCAAAATCCGACCACAAAGACTGTGAAAAGTCCCAATCCAGAGTTTTTTAGTATAATTCCGATAAACTTGAGAAAAGAGTTTTTTCTGTTCGTATTCTTCCAAAAGTTCTAATCTTTGACCGTATTTTTCCTGTGCTTTTTGTTGAGCAAAAGTTTTTTCAATTCTCGTTTTCATTTCCCGGGCTGCCTTATTGGTAAAAGTGACCGCGAGAATATTTTCCGGATCGACCCTGTGATGACGGATCAAATGGGCGATACGATAGGTTAAAGCGCTGGTTTTTCCTGATCCTGCTCCAGCAACCACCAACAAAGGGCCGCAAAAATGCTCCACAGCAAGGCGCTGAGAAGGATTGAGTTGTTCTAAATAATCGGCTGTGACTGTCATAATTTTTCCATATAGCTCTGCGACCTCTATTACTCAGGCTACATCATCGAGACGGGGATCAGGCATTAGTCAACCCCTTAAAGAAATAAAAATTTTTTTGGCCAGTTTGTGTCAAGTCGTTCAAGATTCTAAGTTGTCCTCTACAATGGAATTAGCGGAGACGCAAGTTTCCGTTCACTCCTCACACCACACTCCGTCCGGACAATGTTCGGGCGGTTTCTTATTGAAAATACTCAATCTCTACAAATTCCCTGTTACACTGTATGATCAAAGATTTCTTGGAATCTTTTCACGTTCAAATGTACTACTATGTGAGGGACATCACTTGTCTAAACGTTATTTGTTCACCTCCGAATCGGTTACAGAGGGACATCCCGATAAAATTTGTGACCAGATTTCTGATACCATTCTTGATGCTCTGTTATCCCAAGATGACCACAGTCGTGTAGCGGCTGAAGTGGTTGTCAATACAGGGTTAGTCTTGATTACTGGTGAAATCACCTCGAAAGCACAGGTTCACTTCGTCGATTTAGTTCGCAAGAAAATCGCTGAAATTGGCTATATCAACGCCGATAACGGTTTTTCCTCGAATAGTTGCACCGTTTTAGTCGCTTTAGACGAACAATCTCCCGATATTTCCCAGGGGGTCACGGCTGCTCAGGAAAATCGCGAACTTCTCAGCAATGATGAACTAGATAAAATTGGTGCGGGAGACCAGGGTATTGTCTTCGGTTTCGCTTGCAATGAAACCCCCGAATTTATGCCCTTACCGATTAGTTTAGCCCACCGCATCGCTCGCCGTCTAGCGGCAGTCAGAAAAACCGGTGAACTATCCTATCTGCGTCCCGACGGTAAAACGCAAGTATCGGTCATTTATGAAGATGGTCGTCCCGTGGGTATCGATACTATTCTTGTTTCTACCCAACACGATGCTAGTATCGGTGATATCACCGATAATGATCTCGTCCAACAAAAGATTAAAAGTGATCTCTGGAAAGCGGTAGTAGAGCCGGTTTTCAGCGATTTAGAGATTAAACCCGATGCCAACACCCGTTATCTGGTTAATCCCACCGGAAAATTCGTCATTGGTGGACCCCAAGGCGACGCGGGATTAACGGGACGGAAAATTATCGTCGATACCTACGGTGGCTATTCTCGTCACGGTGGCGGTGCTTTCTCCGGTAAGGATCCTACCAAAGTTGATCGCTCTGCGGCATACGCTTGCCGTTATGTGGCTAAAAATATCGTCGCTGCTGGTTTGGCCGATAAGTGCGAGATTCAAGTGGGTTACGCGATTGGGGTAGCTCGTCCGGTGAGTCTCTTCGTGGAAACCTTTGGCACTGGCAAAGTCGCCGATGATGTGATTCTGGACTTAATCAATAAATACTTTGAACTTCGTCCGGCCGGCATTATCCAAACCTTTAACCTGCGCGGTTTACCCAGTGAAAGAGGCGAGCGTTTTTACCAAGATGTGGCCGCTTATGGTCATTTTGGCCGTAATGATCTCGATTTACCCTGGGAAAAAACCGATAAAGCCGCTATTCTCAAAGAAGCTTTAACTTCTGCGGTGGTATAGGGTTAAAAATTAACTGAAAATTTTGATTGAGGAATAGAGTTTAAGGCTCTATTCCTTATTTTTGTCTAGCTATAGCAGTAAATCCGTTGAGTAACGCACAGAAAACGGGTTTCTCCGAGAAACCCGTTTTCTACTTATACAAAAGGCAAAACGGAGAATAAATAATCAGTTTTTAATAACCAGATTTATAGCGTTTCTGATTCACAAGAGGTACATTCCCGATCCTGAACAGCTTAATCAGCAAAGGTTTAAGTGTGCCGCACAGATGCGAGAACCGCTATAGTATCAGGAGATTATTTGGCTCTTCGGTAACTGTTATGCAAATAATTAACTTAAAATAAAAATCGATGAGACTGCCTACGCCCAAAAATAGCTGAAACCCATACAGGAAAACGTTTAAGGCACAAACTGGTTAATACAAAAATATAGACAATCGAGTTAAGATTTGATATAATAGCCAAAAACCAGAGTATTTTACTTATGATACTTGACAAATTTTTGAACCTAGAAGGAACCTCTATTCAAGGCTATCTACACCTAGAAAATATCGGTATAGTTTGACCAGTCGAATCGAAAAATAAAAAAGCAGTCTGTCCTCGTTGTGGGTTAGAGAGCGATAAACTCCACCAAAATCATCGACATTTAGTCAAAGATTTACCGCTCTCAGGTCAACCAGTGTACCTACAAGTTAATCGTCGTCAATTTAAGTGCGGTAATTGTCAGAAACCCTTTAGCGAAGAGTTAGATTTTGTCGGCAAGAAACGAACCTATACGAAAAGACTAGCCGAGAATATACTCGAACAATTAAAATCAGGAGATATTTTAAATGTTAGCCGAAGAAATGACGTAACGGAAGAAGAGATTCAAAGAATGATAGAGGACATAGCTGAAGAAATTACAGAGACAGACCTATCGAAATTAAAAAGACTAGGAATTGATGAAATCGCTCTAGTCAAAGGACAAAAAAATTACTGTGCAGTTTTAGTAAATTTAGATACGGGAAAACTAATAGCTATTCTAGAGAAGCGAACACAAGAGGAGTTGAGGGAAACGCTTACAGGGTGGGGAAAAGAGGTGTTAGAGCAAATTGAAGAAGTCAGCATAGACCTTTGGTTGCCCTATAAAAATTTGGTGAAAGAATTGATGCCATCGGCCGAGGTAGTCGCCGATAGATTCCATGTAATGAAACAAATTAATCAAGAGTTAGACGAACAGAGAAAAGCAGAAAAAAGAGCGGTAGAAGCGCAGAAAAATAAAAAACAGAAAGCGGAAAAAGAAGCAAAGCTAGAAGTTTTAAAGCGAAGTAAATATAGCTTGTTAAAAAATGAAAAAGATTTAACGGAAACCCAAAAAATTAAACTAGAAGCTATCAAAGAAAATTTTCCAAATTTGAAAAAGATGCAGGAATTAAAGGAAGAATTTAGAAAGATTTATGAAACCTCAGAGAATCCGACAGAGGGAATGCTATCCATCTCGGAATGGTTGGCAAAATCCTCCAGTGTTTTTACTAAGAGTTGTCAAACAATCCGAAACTGGTTTGGAGAAATAATTAGTTATTTCGAGCAAAGGACAACAAATGGGGTGGTCGAGGGAATCAACAATAAACTTAAACTAATAAAACGGAGAGCCTATGGCTTTAGAAACTTTCGGAATTTTTGGGTTAGAAGTATGTTATCTTGGCATCTTGTCTGTTGATTTAGCATAAAGGGTAACGAAGAGCCGATTATTTTTATTTATTCTCCTCATCTCCCCATACCCCACTTCCAGTGCAGTTAATCACCCGCTGCAGGATCGCAGAATCCAACCTAGCAAGACTCCGATACCACCAAAGCGGACAATTTGCCAAAAAACTTCCCCCAGTAGTCCGCGACGGATTCCTTCCCAGAATAGGCGCTTTAATTCCCCTTCTTTGAGTAAATTGCTTTCTAAAATTACCTCTAATTCTTGAATCTGTTCGCGAATTTGTAACAATTCCTTTTCTAGTTCAGGTAGGGGATTTTCGCGCCATTGGGGTTCTATTTGGATCAATTGTGCTTCTAGGTCTTTTTTTTGCTGTTCTGCTTCGTTGATCTGTCGATAACGGTCTTTTAGTGATGCGATTGCCGCTTCGACTTCTTCAATCGCTTCGGTAAATTCTGCCGATTCATCGTTAGGGTAGGGGTTTTCTTCTAAGGACATGGACTCGATCCGATTGCCTGCGTCTAAACTATAGTTATAGACGATTTTACGGTTTCACGAAACCTTTTGATTATGATTCCATCCCCTGTCTCTTCCTCATCTCAGACTGTTGATGATCTATCTACCCTGGAATTGGCGCGGATTTTGGCGGAACGTTTGGCGATCGCACCGATTGACTGGCATCGTCTGAAAGCCAATCGTAATGCTCGGGCTGCTGAACAATTGGGGACGGCTTTGGTGTTTTTATTAGATAATCAGCCAGAAGAAGCACTTCCTCGGCTACAACAGGCTACAGGTTGGCTTGATCGCTCGATTTCTGCTCCTCCCTGTCCTTCTCACGGTCATGGTCATTAATTCAACCAGCGTTCCTGTTTAATTTGTTTACAAAGTTTCAGTTGGGTTCCTTGTTGATTCCAGTGAACTTGGTCGAAGATTTGATATAACATACACAGTCCTCGGCCATTTTCCGCTTCTTCGGGGGGTAAATCAGGACAATCGCAACTACAGCCATGATGGTGACAACGGGGGGTAAATCCACAACCTTCGTCGGTAATTACCCAAGAATACTCGTCTTTACTGCTAGAAAAGTGAACGACCACGGTTTTGCTGGGATCGAGATGATTGCCGTGTTTAGCGGCATTAACTAACGCTTCTTGCAATCCTAATCTAATTTCTGGTTCTAACTCTTCGGGAATACTAGCGGTCAATAAATCTAAAATCGGACAAAGATACAAGGTGGAAGCGAAACTCATGGTCTTCCAGCTTCGTTTGCTTGTTGGCAGTGAAATAGCAATCACGCACTTTACCTCTAGCTTTTATTCAATGACTATTCTTTTACAGAAAGATTAAGGTCTCTTAACCGTTGATCTAGATAATTGCCATACCTAATGAGTCATATTTTGTCCCTTTTCTGTCTCTGAGATGGATTAGATATTTTTATGATTGATCTACAAACTAATCGAAAATCAAGGCCACTTTGAGGGAGTAGTTAATCAAAAAAGTAGTTGACTGGAACGGGGCTTAATATGCTATTATCCTTAACCGTTGACTTTTCAGCCATAAACGGCTAAAGGATTGGGTTTTTCCCCTTATCTCATCCTACCATATTTGTGTTTTTTTGTCTAAGAAAAGCAGCGCATTCGACGTGGGGAGTTTGGGGAAAGAAATCGGCGGTTTGCACTTCTAGCAGTTGATAATCGCCTGTTTTACAGAGATATTGCAAGTCTCTGGCTAAAGTTGCACTTTGACAACTGATATAAACAATGCGTTGACTTTGCAGCTGTAACAGGCTATCGAGAACAGATCGATCGCAACCTTTGCGGGGCGGATCGAGTAAAATAATGTCGGGTTTAACTGTCAGTTGCGGTAAAGTTTTTTCTACGGCCCCCAAAATAAAGGTTGTGTTGGTAATATCATTTAATTGGGCGTTAATTTTGGCTCGATCGAGGGAAAAGCTATAGGATTCTAGTCCAATCACCTCTTTAACCCGTTTAGCGAGGGGTAAAGTAAAAGTACCGATACCACAGTAGGCATCAATAAGAATTTCTTCACCTTTAAGCTCTAATTTCTGGCAAATAAGCGAAAATAAGGCTTCAGCAGCCTCTGTATTAACCTGAAAAAAGGTATCGGCAGCCAATTGATAGGTTAATCCGGCGAACTTTTCGTTAATATAGTCCCTTCCGGCGATAGTTGTGGTCTGAGTGCCAAAAATAGCATTACCTCGATCGGGGTTATAATTGACGGTTACACCGACTAAATTGGCGTATTTTGCCAGCCATTGCTGCGCTTGGGTCTCAATTCCCTGTAAATTATTATCGGTACTAATCAGGGTTAATAAAATTTCTCCCGTGTGCCGGCCAATTCTTAGGGATAAATGGCGTAATTGTCCTTGATGGGTCTTTTCATCGTAAATTGACCAGCCTTGCTCCTGAATATCCTGTTTTATCTCTGCTAGAAACGGATTTAAAGCTTGATCTTGAATCGGACATTGATTGAGATTAATCAGATGATGGCTGCCGCGACGATAATAACCCGCTTGCACATTGCCGGTGGGGGAAAATCCGAGGGGATAGGTAGCTTTATTGCGATAAGCGAGGGGAGAATTACCGGTGAGGGGAGGATAAACCAAAGGATCGGTAAACCCGCCAATTCTGGTTAATGCCTCTTGTACTTGCTCTTTTTTGACCCGAAGCTGAAATTGATCCTCGATGTGTTGCCATTGACAACCACCACATTTATCGGCAACGATGCAGCGGGGCCGGATACGATGGGGAGATGCTTGTAGAATAGTTTGGAGTTTGCCGATCGCATGACTTTTTTTGATATAGGTGATGCGAGTTTGAATGCGATCGCCAATGACCGTATCTGGCACAAAAATCACTTGTCCTCGGTATTTTCCCACACCTTCGCCCGTATGGTTGAGGTCGGTAATCTCGATCTCGATTAAATCACCTTGTTGCATAGTTAGGGAAACCAGTTTTCAGCCAGGGTTTCTGCTGGGGTAATAATGACTTCTATGGGAATTTCTTGCTTGCTCAATTTCGAGACTATTTGCCTAGCTTTTCCATAACAAGAATCGAAAATTTCGAGGAGATAAGGTTTTAAGCTAGGACTGTCTTCCAGCAGATCGGCAATTTGAACTCGAAAATTAATAATTTCCGCTTCCCATTTATTAGCATTATACTCCCTTTCCGTCTGCCAATAAATTAACTTGAGCAGATGAGCTAATAATTGAATTAACAAACTTTTGAGAGCGTGTCGATTATTTTTTCCCATACTTGCTAATTCCTCGATCAGATTAGTCCAGTCAACCGAGTCAAAATCCTCCTGTCGTAATTGGTTAACGGTTGTCTCGATCCATAGCTGAAAATCTCGATCGTATAAGCTGATCTTCGAGATTGGTATTTGAGCGGTCATGGGAGGTAAACAGTAAAAACAATCCAACTCTATTCTACAATCAAAAGTTAATTTTTCTAAAATCCTAGATCAGCTTTGGCAATTTTGGCCGCCGCTAAAACTTCCTCATCGGGTAATTCTCGCCAGTCGGTCGCACCTATTTCAGTGTAGAATTTTTGATCGTAGGCGCGAGTACGAATTACTACCGGCATAGGGACCGCATGACCTAAAACTAAAGCTTGTTGTTTTGAGTCTAATTTCGCTAAAACCGATCGCAAACTTCCCCCTCCAGAAACCCCAGTAAATATGGCTTCGATGTCTTTTTCATCGTTTAATAAACAGGTGATTCTCGTCCCTACCTGAGACATAACTTCGTTATCAATTCCTGAAGGTCTTTGATCGACAATTAAGAGAGTAACAAAGTATTTTCGCATCTCCCTGGCGATAGTTCCAAAAATAGTTTGATGTACCACAGCAGAATCTAAAAATCGATGAGCTTCTTCAATGGTAATCACTAACTGTTGCGGTCGATCAACGGGGTTTTTAGTTTGTAAAAAATATTCAGCTTTTTTAACATAATTAGCATGAATCCGACGGGTGATCATATTGGTGGCTAACATATAGGAAAGCATATTACTTTGGGAGCCAAATTCAATAACAACGTGCTTACCTGCATCTAAAGCTTGTAAAACCTGATCGATATAATTGTGGGGACAAACACTTTTTAAATATTTCAAACTATCTAGACGCATTAATTTTCTCTGGAGGGACATAATTGATCCCGCATGACCTTGTTTTTCCGTACAGAAGATTTTAATATCCTCGTTACTCATATTTAATAACTGAGTAATCCAAGATTCTCCATACTCGTTATAGAGAATATTGGCATTATCTAAACTAGCTTCCGAGATGCCTAATTCCCGACCGATTAAACGAATATCCTCGATTTCAATCTGATTATAACTTAAGAATAATTCCTGCGCTCCTCGTACTCCCCGGCGTTTGGTAGAATCGGGATCGAGGGTGTAAATTTCCACCTGTCCGGGGAATAATTGACATAATCCTTTCACCGTAGAAACCTCCTTCCCCTCTTTCATCGCTTCCCAACCGTATTCCGAGTGCATATCAAACATGAGGTTAACCCCTGCTTGTTTGCGAATAATGCCCGAAATTAGTAATCTAGTTAAAAAGGATTTTCCCGTCCCGGATTTGCCAAAAACACCGTTACTACGTTCCACAAAGCGATCGAGATTAATACATATTGGCACGTCCATGTCAAGGGGTTGACCAATAGCAAAATTCTTTCTGGTGGGATCATCTTCCCAACCGAAAACCATGCGAAAATCCTGCTCACAAGCTTCATAAACTTGGCTAAAATGCGCGGGAATAGTTTTAACTGGCAGTAATTCTAAATCGGCGCTGGTTTGGGGTTGAAAAGAGCCTAAAGAAGTGTCGGAAACTGCCGGGGAATTACCTCCAGTCGGGGTAAACATGAGCATAGGAGATAGTTCAATAGTACCATAAGTACCGCTACCCGCTAAAACATCGCGCATAAAACTATCATCGGGATGGGGAGGATTCGCGATAATCCGGGGACTGGAGTTACCCAGGGAGACATCGGTGAGGAGACAGAAAAAACGCGAGCGAGTGCCTTGCACCACCAAAAACTTACCGACTCGCATATCTTCTACCGAAATATCCGGATAAAGACGGATTTCTAAACCTTCACTCAGGGAACCTTGAATAACCGATCCGAGGGGTTGTTCACTCATGCTAACCTTTATTTGTGGCGATGAATTATGAATTATGAATTATGAATTATGAATGAGGAAGTGTTTTCAGTAAACAGTAAACAGCAAAAAGACAGTAGGAAACTGGAAGATGTACCAAACTAAGCCTGAATCCGCCGTATTTAATACTTCCCACTTAATACATACTGCACACTTAAAACTCAAATCTGATAACTGATTCAAGTCAGTTGATTTTTTTTCGGTCTATCTAGGCTAAAAATGAGGGGTTCGCAGGCAGGCACGGATTCCCATTATGAATATAAGTGTATGTCAAGTGATGGGGTTTTGTCAAGGGCTTTAAGAAAAAAAATCCGGTCTATGAACGGGAAGCAAGGAAATAGCCAAGGGAGAAGAGAATGCCACTAAAAAAGTGAAGATTAACCGCTATAAACTTGCAGTTACTGACTAGCTGAGGTTGGTCGTGATTTTGGTTAACGTGGTGGACTAATTGCCAAGCGAAAGGGAGACTAAGAAAGATTAAAAGAGTGAGAGGGGGATAAACTTGCAGCAGGACAAAAACTACCGTTAAAACGTAAACGAGAACCGTCACTGCGGTTAAAACTCTAGAACCTTTCAAAGTACCTAAACGGGCAATAGGTGATTTTTTACCCGCTTTGAGATCATCGGCAACTTGATGGAAATGGGAACAAAAAAGGATGATAGAAGTGGTAATTCCGATAATAATTGAAGCCGCTAGACTAGAGAGAGAAAAAGCACCAACTTGGGAATAGTAGGCAGCGGCAATCGCCAAGGGTCCAAAAGTAAAGAAACAGATAATTTCACCTAATCCTTGATAACCAAGACGGAAGGGAGGCCCTTGATAGGTATAGCCCAAAAAACAGCAGAGGGCGATTAATTCTAGGATAGTCCAATCGCCTCGCCAATAACTAATAGCAAATATACCAGCAATACCCACTAATAGAAAAAGATTACTCAGCCAGAAAATTAAAGATTTATTGCCAGTTAAATTAACGATCGAATGAGCTTTATTAACATCGATCCCGGTATCGGCATCAAAAACATCATTACTGAGATTTAACCAAGCGAGAATTAAAATAGCTGAGAGGATAAAAGTGACAAAAATCGGGGGAGAAAATCGACCTGTTTCCTGATAAGCGATCGCTGTTCCCAAAATAATCGGTATAATCGCCACACTATACATTGGTGGTTTCAGGGCTGCTAACCAGAGTTTTTTGGGTGAGGGAGTGGTGATAGTATCGGTGGTCATAGCTGAATAATAATCAGGAAAACTCGATCGCTCTAGGGATAAAAAACGAGGGTTTAAGGTAGAATTATAGCTTTTTGTGCCTCCACTAGAAAGACGGCATTTCCTATTTGTGATGATAAACAGAAGTTATTAAAAATGGCAGGGGTGCAGGGGATGCGCCCAAAATTTCCTATAGGGTGTTATTCTCTAGACGGTAAACTGAAAATTCCTATAACTTTCCTAGCCACCGATGAGAGCGATCGCTAAAGATGATATTCTTTATATTCACCATGAGGATGTGCCGGTTTATAAAAAAGGCGGTTCAGTGGTGAGAAATAGTTATTTTTGGGCGCTAAAATCGATCGCCTGTGGAGCGCGTCGGGGACAGGATTGGGAGTTCGATGCAGAGGTGTGGGTGGCGCTGGTGCGGATGTTGCTCTGTTTTGCCAATTCTGGCTATTTGGGGGATGGTGAGACAATTTTAGAGTTTACTGTCGATTGTCCTATTCCCGAACCTTTGCGGGGGATATCTACTTACTTATAGCCTCGCTGAGATAGTTAGCGGTGGATTCCACTAGGGGAATAGTATTTTCGTATAACATTCGCGTCGGTCCGATAATACCAACACTACCGACGGGAGTATCTCCCTGTTTATAAAAAGCGGAGATAAGAGTACAAGGACGCATGGATTCCAGAGGATTTTCAGAACCAATGGTGATTTTGACTTTTTTAGCTGATTTTTCTGGTTCTGGTCTTTGTAAAATCAGGGGTAAAAGGCGATCCTGTTCTGCTTCCAATAGATGCAGTAACATTTGTACTTGTTGCCATTGGGCGAATTCTGGCTGTCGAATGACTTCAGCGACACCATGGACGATAATCTCTGGGATGGCAGTGGATTGGAGACTAGCGCTGATTTCTTGGCTTAATTGTTGGAGAAAATGGGTATAACGGGTAAATTCTCGCTCGATTTGCTGCCAATCGAGGTTAATTAAATCTGCCAAGCAATAACCCTTTAATTTTTCCCCGAGAAAATTAGAGAGGATTTGTAATTCTTCTGCTAATCCATCCTCCTTGTCCGTTGCCATAGACTCAGGAATCTCTATCATAACCGAGCGTGTTTGTAAACTATCTGTAACAATAATTAACATGATCTGCCGGTCAGAGACGGGGATTAATTGCAGATGACGCAGGGTATTAGTGAGGGTGTGGGGAAGGGTAACGATAGCGATATAACCGCTTAAACCGGCTAAAAACTGGGTGGCCCGTTGCAGCAGACTTTCGAGACTCCAAGCGGGAGATTTAGCGTTTTGATGCAGATAATAGCCGATTTTTTCGCCGATACGGTCATCGGGAGTCATTAACTCATCGACGTAGAGACGATAACCCCAATCGGAGGGAATACGTCCGGAGGAAGTGTGGGGTTGATAGAGTAAACCTTCTTTTTCCAGTTTACCGAGAGCATTGCGAATCGTGGCGGAACTAACAGTAAATTTGTACTCCTCCAGCAGAGTTTTCGAGCCAACCGGTTCGGCCGTGGCGATATAATGTTGAATTGTCGCCTTTAAGATATGTTGATAGCGATCGCTGAGATTAGTTCTAGCGGACATAGGGGAATAATCTTAAGATAAAGATTTATAACATTTTTCTAGACAGTATAACGCTTAATCAGTTATCAGTAATCAGTAATCAGTAATCAGTAATCAGTTATCAGTTATCAGTAGTCAGTTATCAGTCGGGATCATCTCATTTATGCAAGTGAGTAATTATACTTATCCATAAAACTGTTTCTAGCAAGGCTTTCAAAATAGCTTGACATAAAAACCTGATTTAGGGGTTACAAAGGTGAGATGCTCCCTATCAGTCCTCCGTGGGGAGAAAGGGGATAGTTTGCCCCTCTCTTTTCCCGATGGGGGCTATAAAAATTAGTAACGGGGAATATTAGGATCGACGAGGAGGGAATAAGCATCGATGCCGCCGTTAATATTTTTAACATTAGTAAAACCCTGACTTTGTAGCCATTGGCACATTTGCAGGGATCTCATGCCATGGTGACAGATAACGAGGGTTTCCGCTTGGGGGTTGAATTGGCTGGCAATAGTGGGCGACCATTCTTGGTATTGACTCAAGGGTAAAATGGTAAAATTGGCCACAAATGCCATGGCAACTTCCTCCGGTTCGCGCACATCAATAAGTTGTAAATTAGGATCATGATCGGCTAAACGGAGAGCGAGTTCATGGACGCTAATTTCGGGAATGCTCATAGATTTGGTCTTAAGAATCGGTTATCTTTCCTTTAGAGTAGCAAATCGAGGGACCCTGAGCGGTTAGGTACTTGCGTAGGAATAATATCGCAGCCAAGTGGGGGGATTTGGTCAGTGCCAGAGCGGGGGGGTGATATAATGGGGAAAGGGCGGGTATTGAAGACATTGATGCTTTTTAGTACGCCGATTAATCGACAAGCTGAATTTCGATGAATATTGAACAAGCCGTTATCGAAAACTTGCGAAAACTTCCTTTAGAAAAACAACAAGAAGTCTTAAACTTCAGCCAATTTCTAACTCAGAAAACTTCGCCAAAAATTGAAGAGATGACCTCCCACGAAAAAGCAGAAGATTGGCTAAAATTTCTGGAAAGTCAACCCAAGGATACCCCCGGATTACCCAATGAAGCCTTAGGGCGTGAAACTATCTATGACTAATGGCTAACTATCTATTTGATACCAATATTTTACTGAGGCTGAGTGACAGAATTTCCGCTAATTATGCCTTGTACTGAATTCTCTCCCTCTCCTTTCTCCCCATCTCCCCACTTCATAATTCATAATTCATAATTCATAATTCATAATTTCTCCCAGCTTATGATTCCCCTACAATTAACCCTAAAAAATTTTCTCAGTTATCGCGAGGCAGTGCTAGATTTTCGCGGATTACATACTGCCTGTATTTGTGGTGCCAATGGTGCGGGAAAATCCTCTTTACTCGAAGCAATTACTTGGGCAATTTGGGGAGAAAGTCGCGTCTCGATTGGTGATGATGTCATTCATGCGGGCAGCGATTATGCGCGGGTAGATTTCGAGTTTAGTTATGGGGGAGAAATCTATAAAATTATCCGTAGTCGTCACCGGGGGGGGAAAGCTTCTGGTTTAGATTTTCAGGTGATTAATGATCAAAGTTTTCGTCCTTTATCGGGTAAAAGTATTAAAGATACCCAAGCACAGATTAATACTTATCTAAAAATAGACCATAAAACTTTCATTAATTCTGCTTATTTACGACAGGGACAAGCGGACGAATTTATGAAACAGCCTCCCAGTGGTCGTAAACAAATCTTAGCAGAATTATTACAACTCGATCGCTATGAAATTTTAGCGAACAAAGCTAAGGATATATCGAAACAATTTGATGGACAGTCCCTCCAAATCGAGCAGCAAGTAGAAACTATCAAACTCCGTCTTCAGGAGAAAAATTCTTATCAGGAACACCTGCAAGAGTTAAACACCCAAATTAACCAAATTAATCAAGAACAAGAGGTAAATAATCAGCGTTTACAGCAACTGCAAGGGGAAGAAAATCAGCGTCAGAATTGGGAAAAACAGCTGCAGTGGCAAAGAGAACAGGAGCGAGGTTTATTAGCAGAAATCGAGAGATTAGACCGGGAAAAAGTTAGTCTAGACAATCAATTAAATCAAATAAGGACTACTCTTCATCGCAAAAATGACATTATCACTGCACACGAGCGCCTAATCAATCTAGACCAGAAAGAGGCCAGTTTGTCAAGTCAATTGCAAGCTTGGCAACAGGCCCAGTATGATAAACAACAATTAGAACAGAAATTACAGCAAAAAATTAACGAATTTACCCTTCCTATCCAACAAACGAGCGCTCGTTTAGAAGAATTGCGAAGACAGGAACAAGAAACTCAAAAAATTATCGAGCAAGCGGGGGATATTCAAGCAGGATTAGAGAAGTTAAATTATCATCGTCAACGTCTTCAGGAATTGGATAGATTAGCTTTAAAATATGCCCCTTTAAATAGCCGAAAAGCTGATTTAAATATACAGTTGGAACGGGAAAAAGCCGGGATTAATGCTCGTCGGGAACAACTGCAAAGAAATCGGCAACAATTGGAGACAGAAATCGCTCGTATTCCTGTACTAAGAGAGGAAGCTCTCAATTTAGCCAAACGAATTAAGGAATTAGATAAAAAACAAACCTATTGTGAACGAGTGGAAGAAAAGGAAACCGTTAAACAAGTGGATAAAAAAAGTTTATTGGAGCAACAGAAAAGATATGAAGAACAACTTTTAGAGTTAACTGATAAATTGGAAAAATTAAATATTCCCGATTCTGTTTGTCCTTTGTGTGAACAGAATTTAGACAGTCATCACCGTCATCAGGTAATCAGGAAAACCCATCAACATCAAGAACAAATTCAAGAGCAAATTTGGTCCCTACAGGAACAGATGGCAGACTGCGATCGAGATTTAAAACGTTTACGGGAGGAATTAGCCCAAATTAAACAAGAATTGCCTGTAAGATCGAATCTACAACAAAAATATGTGCAGTTAGAAGTCAAGTTAGAAACTATTGAAGAAAAGGAAATAGAACTAGAGAAAACCGAGGAGATACTTGTGGAATTAGAAGCACTTTTAAGCAGTGGCAATTATGCCCTAGAATTACAGCAAGAATTGCAAATTGTCAATCAAGAAATCGCCCTATTAAACTATGATGAACAAAGTCATGCTTTAGTCAGAGGAGAAGAAAAAAGATGGCGTTGGGCAGAAATTCAAGAATCAGAACTTAAGCAAGCAAACCGTCGTTTAGCTAATATCAATGCCGAGAAACCTAATTTAATTAATCAACTAGCTAGACTAGAACAAGAGAAGCAAGAACTAGGTCAAAATTCCCCACTTAAACAGGAAATTGAACGCTTAGAAAAGTTTATTCAAAACTTGAATTATGATCGCAGTGAACATCAGAATATTCAAAATTTGATCCGACAATTACAGGGGGTAAGATTACAGTATCAAGATTGGCAACAAGCAGAAAAAAATTATCCAGAAATAGCCGCTAAAATTGCTGACATTGAGCAAAGACTACAGCTGCGAAATGAGGATCACCAAAAGATAAATCAGGAGTTAGCAAATATTAGTCAAAAGATTGGTACTTTGACTGACTATCGCCAAGAAATAGCCGCATTATCGACTAATATTCAACAGCGAAGACAGATAATTGATGGATTGCTCTCCCAAAAAGGTCGGGTTGAGGAGAAGTTACATCAACTAGAAACTTTAGGTAAACAACTGACAGAAAAAGAGAGCGATTTAGCTAAAGTTAAAAAACAATATACAGTTTATAAAGAGTTAGCCATAGCTTTTGGCAAAAATGGTTTACAAACTCTGATGATTGAGAATGTTTTACCGGAGTTGGAAGCACAAACTAATCATATCTTAGCTCGCTTAACCGGTAATCAATTTCATGTGCAGTTTTTAACCCAAAAAAGCGGTAAAGGTACGAAAAAACAGCGACAAAAGTTAATCGATACTTTAGATATTGTTATTGGTGATACCCGGGGATCTCGTCCCTACGAAACCTATTCAGGAGGGGAAGCTTTTCGGATTAATTTCTCGATTCGATTAGCTTTAGCGAGATTATTAGCACAAAGAGCCGGAACAGCCCTACAAATGCTCATTGTTGACGAAGGATTCGGAACTCAGGATGCGGAAGGATGCGATCGCTTAATTGCGGCAATTAATGCTATATCCGCCGATTTTGCCTGTATTTTGACTGTAACTCATATGCCCCAATTTAAAGAAGCTTTTCAACACCGCATCGAAGTCCGCAAAACCGAACAGGGTTCTCAATTGATGTTATTATCCTAGGAAAAATATGGAAAAAATTACGGTTAGAGTAAAACTATTTGCTATTTATCAAGAAGTCTATCAAACTTCTCAATTAAACCTCGAATTTCCTGCCCACACTTCCGTTACAGAAGTGTTAAACTATATTATAGCCCCCTATCCTCAATTAGAAAGATGGCGCGATGTTACTCGTTTTGGAGTTAATCTTCAGTTTGTTTCGGGAGAGAAAATCCTCAAAAATGGCGATGAGATAGTTTTAATTCCCCCCGTTAGTGGTGGCTAAATGGAGATAGGGAAAATCACAAAAACTGCCACCTTTTTTACTTTTTCCCTGATATCCCGTGTCTAACTGGCAAATTCCCCCATCGGTAGAGCTTCCCCAAGAGTTTTTAAAAATAGTCCAAGACTACACCTCACAGTCGGATGGCAGCGTCGTGGCACAAATATTATGGCATCGCGGTGTCCAAGATGGGGCGACTCTGCGGACGTTTCTGGATGAGAAAGCTTATCAGTCAAAAACTCCCTTTGATTTTGGGCAAGAAATGAACTTCGCCGTCAAAAGACTGGAAAAAGCCCTAAATAAAGGCGAAAAAGTGACTATTTGGGGTGATTTCGATGCCGATGGTGTCACCGCTACCAGTGTCCTTTGGGAAGGATTGGGACAGTTTTTCCCACCCTATCAACAGTTAGATTATTACATACCCGATCGCCAAAAAGAATCCCACGGCCTCAATTATCCCGGTATCGAGAAACTAGCGCATCAAGGAACCCGCTTAATCGTCACCTGTGACACGGGAAGCACGAATATCGCTGAAATTGACTATGCAAACAGTCTAGGCATCGATATTATCATCACCGATCATCATACCCTACCCGACGAGCGCCCCGAGGTGATTGCCCTGATTAATCCCCGCTACTTTGTGGAAACCCATCCTTTCTATCATCTTTCTGGGGTTGCTGTTGCTTATAAATTAGTGGAAGCGATGTATTTAACCCTGGCAGATATTCCCAGAAAACCCCTAGAAAATTTACTGGATTTAGTTGCGATTGGTTTAATTGCCGATTTAGTCAAATTGACGGGAGAATGTCGTTATTTAGCCCAAAAAGGTCTTCAAAAACTGCAAAATACTCAGCGTTTAGGCGTTAAAAAATTACTGGATTTATGTAACAAAACCGGAGATAGACCGATGGATATATCCTTCGGTATTGGACCGCGAATTAATGCCGTCAGTCGCATTTATGGCGATGCTAGATTTTGTGTGGAATTACTTACCAGTGAAGATGAAAAGCGTTGTCACGAATTAGCTGAACAAGCGGAATTAGCCAACATTCGTCGCCAAGAAATCCAACGGGATATTATTAAACAAGTTCAGAAAAAACTAGAGAGAATTGATCTTTCTACCACTAATGTAATTATTTTAGATGATCCCCAATGGCCGGCGGGAATTTTAGGATTAGTTGCGGGACAAATTGCCCAAGAATACCAGCGACCAACAATTTTATTAAGTACCAGTGAACCACCTTTTGCTAAGGGTTCCGCTCGGTCAATTCGTGAGATCGATCTTTATCAATTAGTATCCTCTCAATCCCATCTTTTACATCGTTTTGGTGGTCATCCTTTGGCCGCTGGTTTAAGTTTAACTATAGAAAATTTACCCCTATTTATTGAGGGAATTAATCAACAGTTGCGACGCACAGGAATTGATTTAACTTCCCTTTCTTCCCAGATAGAAGTGGATGCAGTGGTGACGGTTTCCCAATTGGGAAAAAGTCTATTTCGAGAATTAAAATTACTGGAACCCTGTGGGATGGGTAATCCGACACCGAAGCTATTAATTCAAAATTGTTATTTTCAAAATCTTTGGCATAAAAATCTTGAGGATTTAAAAGGCAAAAAAATTACTTATCCCCGGACAACTTTTGAGATATGGGATAGTTCAATCGAGCAGGGATTCCCTGGTATGTGGTGGGGTCATCACAAAGATGAAATTGCTGCCGATACCCGTTATGATGCCGTAGTAGAATTGGATTTTAATACCTACAAAAATCGCTATGAAGTGCGCTTAATTGCTCTGCAACCCTATCAACAAGAATCCCTAATCTATAGCAATAAAAAAGATTTTTTAATCGACAATCGCAATCGAGAAATTAATCAAGAATTTGAACAATTAAATCCCCTTTTTCTCTGGGAATGTCCCCGGGATTGGACAAAACTTTCTAGGGAATATCAACAGGCAATTTTACGGGATAAAAAGTTAGTTCTTGCCTATGCTAGTCCTTTAAAAAAATCCGCTCACACCACATGGATAAACCTTGTGGGGATTGGGAAATATTTAGCTAGAACTAAAACCAGTATTTCCCGTCAACAATTACAAAACCGCTTAAACCTCAGTTATCATACCCTAGAATTAGGATTAATTTCCCTAGCAGAAAATGGCTTTAAAGTCAAGGAAAATCAAGAAAATTTATCCTTTGAATTAGTCAATCATGAGGCAAAAATTAATAAGATTGAGCAATTTCTGGAAGCGGTGGCCTTAGAAAACTTTCTCCAGCAATACTTTGCTACTGTTCCCCTAGAAATTCTGCAAACAATTCTTAATCATGAAGACTCGATCGATTTCTAATTAGGGTTTGCTAAAAAAGTTTGTTGGTGAGGTGTGGGGTGTGGGAATTATGAATTATGAATTATGAATTATGAATTATAAATTATGAAATGGGGAAATGGGGAAGTGGGGAAACTGTCTCATCACCCCATTACCTCAAAACCCTATCACCCTATCTCCTCCTGACGACCGACTCCCGATAACTGATAACTGATAACTGATTACTGATAACTGATTACTGATAACTGATAACTGATAACTGATTACTGATTACTGATTACTCCTTGACCGAAGAATTTCGGGGGTTTTGCTAAAGTATAAACTTCCGTATTTTGTGCGATAGCTTGACGAATATAGAGAGGAGTTTGTAACATTCCTAGTAAAGTCATGCCATCAATTAAACGTAATCCTCCCGTAGTTGTATCGGTGATTAATTCATCCACCACATCGGGATCGGGACGAGTATTTAAAGGATGATTAGCACAGAGAGTAAAACCCCAAGGGGAACCATAACTAGGAGTAGGAGCGCAATAGGAATGAACGTAGGGAAAAACTGCTTTTAAAGTATTCACCAAACGCGCATGATACATCACCGAAGGAGGAGAAACCGGACCAGATTGGACAACCACAATGCCATTTTCGGCCAAAACTCTTTGTAGTTTTTCAAAGTATTCTTTTGTGAATAGGGGGAAAGAAGGACCCTCTCCGATGGGATCAACCAGATCAGAAATAATAATATCCCATTGATCATTAGTGGTGTCTAAAACTTCTAAAGCATCGGCCACAACTAACTCAAAACGAGGATCATCAAAAGTGCCTTGGTGCATTTCGGGAAGATGTTCCTTACAAGCTGCCACCACATCCCCATCGATATCGATCATCATCACTTTTTCGATTGTTTTCCAACGCAATAACTCCCGCGTTGTCGCACCTTCACCACCTCCCAGAATTAAAGCAGTTTTTGCTTCTTGGTGGGCAATCATTGCCGGTTGCACTAATGCTTCATGATAAATAAATTCATCCCCCGTACAAGATTGCCATTTGCCATCCAGTACCAAGGCTTTTCCATAGGCCCCCGACTCAACAATATACATCTCCTGAAAAGCGGTTTTTTTGTAGGCTAAAATCCGCGAAACCCCATGACTATAAATGTCCCAGGGGGTAATATATTCGTTAACCCATAGATCCGCTTTTAGTTCACTTCCTGCCATAACTAATCCTCCTTGGGGTGAAAAAGGCACGATCTATCATTATACAACAATTGACAAAATTTGATCGATAACTTGAAATTATCTCCCAGTCATCCCGAAGCTGCCGATAATCGATCGCTGAAAAACGCTAAGCTAGAAAAGATTAAGTAAGTAGTTATAATTAAATTGAAGATAGATTTTGCCTCTGATCCCCCCTGCCCCCCTTAATCCCCCCTTGATAAGGGGGGTGCTGATCCCCCCTTAATCCCCCCTTGATAAGGGGGGTATTTGATAATTTTTAACGCCTACCTACTTAGCGAACAGTAAACTTCTAGCCACTAACCTATGACCAAAAACGAGACTACCGAGAAAAAGATTTTTCTCCTAGATTTTGAAAAACCCCTCTACGAATTAGAATCCCGCATCGAACAGATTAAAGAATTAGCCCAAGAAAATAGCGTAGATGTCTCGGAACAAATTAGTCAACTAGACGAACGAGCTAATCAATTACGGCGTGAAATTTTTAGCAATCTCACCCCTTCCCAACGGCTACAATTAGCCCGTCATCCCCGGCGCCCCAGTACCCTAGACTATATTCAGGCAATCACCGATGAATGGTTCGAGTTGCACGGGGATCGCGGTGGTTACGACGATCCCGCTCTTGTGGGTGGTGTTGCCCGTTTTAACGGTCGTCCCGTGGTGATTATCGGGCATCAAAAAGGCCGGGATACTAAGGATAATGTGGCTAGAAATTTCGGCATGGCTGCCCCCGGTGGTTATCGTAAAGCCATGCGTTTAATGGAACACGCTCATCAGTTTAATCAGCCAATTTTAACCTTTATTGACACCCCCGGCGCCTGGGCGGGGGTAGAAGCGGAAAAATTAGGTCAAGGGGAAGCGATCGCCTATAATCTCCGGGAAATGTTCCGTTTAGATGTGCCGATCATTTGTACTGTTATTGGCGAAGGTGGTTCCGGCGGCGCTTTGGGAATTGGTGTCGGCGATCGCCTATTAATGTTAGAGCATTCTGTCTATACCGTGGCGACTCCCGAAGCTTGTGCAGCCATTCTCTGGAAAGATGCCAAAAAATCCGATAAAGCGGCAGTGGCCCTCAAAATTACCTCAAAAGACTTAAAAGAGTTAAATATTATCGATCAGATCGTTCCTGAACCCTCCAGAGGGGCCCATGCTGATCCGATTAAAGCGGCAGCCAATTTAAAAGCCGCTATTAGTGAAAATTTAGAGACTTTATCTTTATTAACACCCCAACAACGGCGCGAATCTCGTTATCAAAAATTCCGCAATTTAGGCGTATTTTTAGAGGCTACAGCTTAATCAATGAGCAGTGAGCAGATGTGAGTTGATGTGATACTAGATCCGTTGAGTAACGCACAGAAAACGGGTTTCTCGGAGAAACCCGTTTTCTGCTCATGCACTCATGCAAAAAGGGGAATAAATAATCAGTCTTTAATAACCAGATTTAGTATAACTGCTATAATTGCTAGATAAATTATCTGAAAAAACCCCCTAATATTAATTAGGAGGTTACAGGGAAAAAATTAATCAGAGTTGATGGGATTAACTAGCGCTAACTTCAGCAGGATAAACGCTAACTTGACGGCGACTTTTATCCTTGTATTCAAATTTAACCACACCATCAATTAAAGCGAATAAAGTATCATCGCCACCACGACCAACATTTTTACCCGGGTGAACTTTAGTACCCCGTTGACGGATGAGAATATTTCCCGCTTTTACCACTTGACCACCGTAGCGCTTAACACCTAGTCTCTGGGAACGAGAATCGCGTCCGTTGCGGGTACTACCCGTACCTTTCTTATGAGCCATAATTTCTCTCCAAATGCTTTTTTGATTGTAAAAGTTATTCTTCTTCGTCGCTACTATCTTCCACAACTTCAGCGACGGAGGTAGCATCAGTGGCAGTTAGGGTTTTACCGTTATAATTGATTGAATCAATCATAAAACGGGTAATTTCTTGACGATGACCGCGTTTTTTACGGGTTTTCTTTTTCGGGCGCATTTTATAGACAATAACTTTTTTGCCCCGACGATGTTGCATGACGGTCCCTTCGACGCTGGCCCCTTCGATAAAGGGCTGACCGATGCTAATATCATCCTCATCATGGATTAATAGCACTTTGTCGATGGTATGGGTACTTTGTTCATCGACGGGAAGAAGTTCGATATCGTAATAGCGACCGGGTTCCACCCGAATCTGTTTGCCACCGGTCTCAATAATTGCGTAACTCATGAATTTTCTGCGCTCGTTTTGCCGTACAGGTAGCTGAAAAAAATCCCAGCTTTTGTGCTAATGTCTTCACCTGATCCGAGCAGGAATTGACACAATTTACTATCATCTAACATTCGGGGGGCAATTGTCAAGCTTTTAGCCCACCGATTTGCTATATACTAAAAATAATCTTACGAAAAGCTCAATTAAACCGTTATGGAACAGTGGGAAAGCAGAGGACACCTGTTAACCGAACAAATTAACCCAAACAGCCTAAATTTAGACCAATTAAACCCGCTCGAATTGGTGGATCTCTTCAATCGCGAGGATGCCCAAACCCTAAAAGCGATCGCCATAGCCCGGCAAGAATTGGCTCTGGCGATCTCCCTGACCAGTCAAGCTCTGGCTAAAGGTGGTAGGCTCTTTTACATTGGGGCGGGAACCAGTGGCCGACTGGGGGTTTTGGACGCGGCCGAATGTCCTCCCACTTTCTGTACTCCCCCGGAATTAGTACAGGGAATTATTGCCGGTGGAGCAGCAGCTCTGGTGCGTAGTTCCGAAGATTTGGAGGATAAAGCGGAAGATGGGGCAGCCGTGATTGCCCAGCGAGAAATTCACGAATTAGACGTGGTAGTGGGGATTACCGCCGGGGGTACAACCCCCTACGTTCACGGGGCTTTACAGGCGGCAAAACAGCGAGGTGCGACGACGATTGCCATTAGTTGTGTCCCCGCCGAACAAGTGGAGATCCCTGTGGATGTGGATATCCGCTTATTGACTGGACCAGAACTTTTGGCCGGTTCCACGCGCCTGAAAGCGGGAACGGTGACGAAAATGGCTTTAAATATCCTCTCCACAGGGACAATGGTAATGTTAGGCAAAGTTTACGGCAACCAGATGGTCGATGTGGCTGTTACTAATCATAAACTCCATGACCGCGCCCTGCGGATTATCTGCCACCTTACCGATGTTAGTCGCGAGGAAGCGGCAATTTTACTGGAAAAAAGTGGCCGCCAGGTTAAATTGGCTTTGTTAATGCAGAAAACGGGACTTTCGGCAGCCGCAGGACAAGAATTGTTACAAAAGCATCGGGGTCAATTACGGGCCGCCCTGCAAGCTTATAATCAAATTGATTGATAAAAACCTGTTAATTTTGACTTTCCTATGGTTAATATTTCTTCGGAAATTGCTGTGATCGCTGTTATTTTCCTCGTCGCTGGTGCTATCTTGACTTGGAGTTTTTATCGGTCTAAACCCTACGGACAACTGGGAATTTTAGCTTGGTTACAATCCTTGGTACTAATTGCTCCTTGGTTAATTTTTTTCGGGCTATTTGCGGCAGGAATTAAACTCAATCTAGCGGTAATTCTCTTTTTACTGGTTGCTTCCACAATTATCTATATTTATTTGGGCAACCGTTTACGCTTACTGAAAACCAATCAGATAATTGAACCAAAAGTTAACCAGGCAGTTAGCCAGTCCGTTACTCCCCCAGAAACCCCGGCAGCGGTGACAGCAATTGTGCCGGATGTAATGCCAATTTCCGAACAGGATCTAAAAGTTATTCAGAGTATTTTTGGGATAGATACTTTTTTTGCCACCGAGACTATCTCTTTTCAGGAAGGGGCAATTTTTAAAGGCAATTTACGGGGAGAACCGGATCTAGTTCACTCGCGCTTAACCCAGAAATTAAGTAATCATTTTGGCGATAAATATCGTTTATTTTTGGTGGAAGGAACCGAGGAAAAACCGGTGGTAATTATCCTTCCCAAAACTAATGATCCTAGTGCTGCCACTCTTGCTCAAAAAAATCTCGCTTTAGTTTTGTTAGTGGCTACTATTGTCACCAGCTTAGAAGCGGCGGGAATTTTATTGGGTTTTGATTTGTTTAGTAATTGGCAGAGATATCGAGAAGCAATTCCCCTGAGTTTGGGTTTATGGTCGGTATTAATTGCCCACGAAATCGGTCATCTAATTATCGCTAAACGCCATAATGTTCGTCTCAGTTTACCCTATTTTCTTCCCACTTGGCAGATTGGTTCTTTTGGGGCGATTACTCGTTTTGAATCTTTATTACCTAACCGCAGTGTCCTATTTGATATAGCTTTTGCTGGTCCTGCTTTGGGAGGTTTGGTTTCTTTAATCTTGTTAATTGTTGGACTGACTTTATCTAATTCTACCAGCCTTTTTCAAATCCCTAGTACCTTTTTCCAAAGTTCAATTTTAGTGAGTTTTTTAGCGCGGATAGTTTTAGGTGACCAGTTACAAAATGCCGTTATCTCCGTGCATCCTTTAACTGTTATCGGTTGGTTAGGATTGGTGATTACTGCCCTTAATTTACTGCCCGCTGGACAGTTAGATGGTGGCAGAATTGTTCAGGCTATTTATGGTCGCAAAATTGCCCGCCGTACCACAGTGGCCACTTTGGTTATTTTGGGCATTATTTCCTTAGTTAATTCTAGCAATCCCATTCCTCTCTATTGGACAATTTTAGTCGCTTTTTTACAAAGAGAGTTGGAAAGACCTAGTTTAAACGAGTTAACCGAACCCGATGACACCCGCGCTGGTTGGGGTTTATTACTGCTCTTTTTAATGTTAGCAACTCTGATTCCTTTAAGCCCTAGTTTAGCAGGGCGTTTAGGCATCGGTGGCTAAATACTTCCCCGAAATTCTCGCCATTGATTGCCGTCAAAAAAAGCTTGACAGAAACTCAAGTTTTGACCTATAACCTTCCTAGAATCAGGATTTCCTATTTGTAGGCCGATAGTCAGCATTCCCGTATCTCCGCTGACTGCCCCCTAACCCCTAATCCCCTAGGAAAGATTGCCAGAAACCGCTTTTGCCACTGGGCATAACTGTTAACCAATTGGTTTTCGCTAGGGCGATTTGTTCTGGAGTTACTTGGGCATCACAGAGATTAGCTCCGCAAAGATTAGCATCTTTGAGATTCGCGCAGCGAAGATGGGTGCTGCTGAGATTAGCTCCCCGTAAATCGGCCCCTTCGAGGTCTGCATAACCGAGATAGGCATTATTTAAATTGGTATTTTTGAGAATAGCTTGACTGAGATTAGCTCGGCCTAGATCCGCATTGGACAGATCCGCCCCTTGTAAATTAGTTCCTGTTAATTTGGATTGACAGAAATTTACGCCTAAAAGTTTTGCTTTGGCCAGATTGAGATTCGGTAATTCCTCTTGACCAAAATTGCGCCGGCCGTTATGGTAAGCATCCAGAATCGCCTTTTCATCCAAGCGGGGTTTTTTCTTCAGTACGTTTAGATCTGTGCTGCTGCGGGCTTTACCTTTAACAAATACATTTGCATTAGCCATTTGAAAGGCCATTTGTCCCCCTAGGGTATTATCTGGAGAGGCCTCTGGATTTTTATTTTTAGGGCGAAATTTAGACGTGAGAGGTACAGAAACGGCGGAAGTGGCTATCGGGCTTGCATTTTCTCGGGGGGGCGGGGAAGTAACGATTGGAGCGGCGATTAAACTTTGGGCTAGACTATCGGCATAAGCGGTCATCTCTAAAGCATCCATTACCTCTTGAGCGGATTTGTAGCGATGACCGACAGAGGCTTCCAACATTGTTTTCAGGACTTTAGTAAACTGGGGACTGACCTTGACTAATTTTTCCCAAAGTAGTTCGCCTGTATTGACATCAACCGGGATAGTTTTAGGAGATTTGCCCGTGAGCAGATAGAGACAGGTAGCTCCCACCCCGTAGATATCACTAGCATAGACGGGACGCATGGCCATCTGTTCGGGGGGGGCAAAACCCTGGGTCCCCACGGCGAAATTAGTGAAAGCGGTTTGAGAATTGCTATTGACAATGACGGTATTAACATGATTTTTGACAGCCCCGAAGTCAATCAGAACCAATTTTCGGTCTGTTTGCCGACGAATTAGGTTAGCGGGTTTGATATCCCGATGAATTACCTTTTGTTTGTGGACGTATTGCAAAATCGGCAAAAGTTCACTTAAAAACTGTTTGACTCCCGCTTCGCTAAACGGTCCGCGTTTTTTGACCTCTTGGTGTAGGTTATGACCTTTAACGTATTCTTGAACTAGATAAAACTGTTGGTTATCTTCAAAATAGTCCAATAATCGGGGAACCTGGGGATGAACGCCTAGTTTTCCTAGGGTTTCCGCTTCTCGTTCAAAAAGTTCCCTAGCCATGCGAAAAACATTATCATCGTCAGTGGAAGGTCGCAGTTGTTTGACCACACATATTGGTTTATCGGGTAGGGACAAATCCGATGATAGAAAAGTTGCCCCAAACCCTCCTTTCCCCAAAATACCTAGGATTTGATAGCGGTCGTGCAGAAGAAGTTTTGAGCCGCAACTATCGCAGATTAACGCTGTTGGGCTGTTTTTCGGTTGAGGACAGTCGGGATTAAGGCAGTAGGTCATATAGAGTCACCAGTTGACCAATACTTTTTTGCTAACACAGTTCAACAATGCACTCTCAGAGATTCTCCTCAAGAGGGGGTATCTCCCAAAGTCTAAAACCATAAAGAAGATTTAGACAATCAAAGTAGGTGTGTAGTCTTGGTTATCGACTAAAACAAGGCCTTGTAGTGTCATCGCTCAGTTAGCTCGGGGGCAACTTATTAAGATAGTGGCTGCTCCCTAGCTAGGATTTTTACCTAAACCCCCCCAGTATATCACACACCCTAACAATGGCTAGTTCTGCCAACCGTCAAATAATGTTAGCTTTTCTTGATAATTTGCCATCTCTTCCTTCCTATCCCCTAGTTACTTTTTCCCCCGCTAACGCACGGGTACTTGTTGACTTTGTAGATAATTTTTGACCTCAGCGATGGTTAATTGACCATAATGGAGCAAAGAAGCTAATAAAGCTGCTTCTGCCCGCCCTTCTGTCAATGCTTCGTAGATATGCTGACAATTACCTGCTCCTCCAGAGGCAATCACAGGAATCTCCACCCTTTCCGCGATCGCTTTTGTCAATGCCAAATCGTAACCCGCTTGCGTGCCGTCGGCATCCATACTGGTAACTAACAACTCGCCCGCTCCGCGTTTTTCCACTTCTTGCGCCCATAATAAAGCATCAATACCCGTATTTTCCCGTCCACCCCGAACATAAACCTCCCAACCAGGGTTATGCTCATCTTTACGTCGTCTAGCATCGATCGCCACCACAATACACTGTTTACCAAAGCGATCGCTGGCTCGATCGAGCAATTCTGGATCGCGCACGGCAGCCGAGTTAATGCTGACTTTATCGGCCCCGGCTCTTAACAAATTTTTAATATTTTCCAAGGATTGGATGCCCCCCCCCACGGTCAGAGGAATAAAAACCTGTTCCGCTGTGCGATAGACTACATCAATAATCGTGTCGCGATCTTCATGGGTAGCAGTAATATCAAGAAAAACCAACTCATCAGCCCCTGCCTGATTATACAAGCGAGCTAACTCCACGGGGTCGCCAGCATCCTGAAGATTGACAAAATTAACCCCTTTCACTACCCGACCGTTATTGACATCCAAACAGGGCAAAATCCGCTTCGCTAACATATCCTAGACTCTTGATTGTAACAATGGCTATCAAACGATCGCACAATTCCCCCCTGGCTGCCGAGGAAAATCTGCTCACTCCCAATCCCACTATAGAAGAAACGGAAAAAGCAGAAGCGCAGATTCGTCCGCAATCCCTAGAGGATTATATCGGTCAACAGGACTTAAAGGCTAATCTAAAAGTCACCATCGCTGCGGCCAAAGCTAGACAAGAAGCGATCGATCATTTGCTCTTCTACGGACCACCGGGATTAGGCAAAACCACTATGGCTTTAATTTTAGCGGCTGAGATGGGAGTAAATTGCCGCATTACTGCCGCCCCCGCTTTAGAGCGTCCCCGGGACATTACCGGCATCCTGATCAATCTTCAACCCCGGGATATTCTTTTTATCGACGAAATTCATCGACTGAATCGGGTGACGGAGGAGTTATTATACCCAGCGATGGAGGATTATCGCCTAGATGTGACGATTGGTAAGGGTCAAGCGGCGAAAATTCGCAGTATTTCTTTACCTCCCTTTACTTTAATCGGTGCTACTACCAAAGTTGGCTCTTTAACTGCGCCTTTACGCGATCGTTTTGGACTGATTCAACGTCTGCGTTTCTATACGGTCGAGGAATTGACGGCAATTATGCTCAGAAGTGCCACTATTTTTAGTATTCCCATTACTGAAGCAGGTGCGATCGAAATTTCCCGTCGCAGTCGGGGAACTCCACGCATTGCCAATCGTTTATTAAAACGGGTACGCGACTATGTGCAGGTGAAGGGAGAGACTATGATTACCCCCCAGTTGGCCGATGAGGGATTAAATCAATTAAATGTGGATTCTATGGGTTTAGATTGGACCGATCGATTAGTATTAAAGACGATGATCGAACAGTTTCAAGGTAAACCCGTGGGATTGGAAGCGGTAGCGGCAGCCACGGGAGAAGATGCCAAGACGATTGAGGAGGTGTATGAGCCTTATTTATTACAAATAGGTTATCTTCATCGTACTCCCCGGGGTCGCGTGGTGACAGCGGCTGCCTATGAACATTTAGGTTTACTGGCAAAATTGCCGAAACATAACGATCGCAGTTTACCTTTGTTTGAGTTCTAGTTTTCTGGATAGGGTTGGCTGAATAAATCCAAAAACCTTTTAGATTAAGGCTTTTTCAGGGGGAAAATTCACCCCACACCCTACACCCAGGAAAAACTTTTTCAGCAGACCCTACCTAGGTTTTGGCCTATTTGTGCCCTTCAATACTTCCTTAATCAGATAAAGTCACACAAGTCTTTGTATAAAGGTCGTATCATGGGGATAGTAGTAGATTACATTGTCCCCATTGCTGCCCGCTTCTGATCCAGACTGTGTTGGGATTGATCAAAGCTAATGGCAATAGTGATCTGTTATAGTCAACACTTTTTAAGTCTGTTAACGCCCTATGTCTGTCCTAAATAAAGAAAATCTTAAACTGGAAACTCTCACACTTTTTCAAAAATATCAAAAAACAGGAGACAATAAGTTACGAGATCGGATTATGGAGTTAAACTTAGGATTAGTCAGAAGGGAAGCTCATCATTGGGTCAATCAATGCCGTGAAAATTATGAAGATTTAGTGCAGGTTGGCTGTATGGGACTAATTCGGGCGATCAACCGTTTTGACAGCAGCAAAGGTCATGCTTTTAGTTCTTTTGCTATTCCCTATATTCGCGGGGAAATTCAACACCATCTGCGGGATAAAGGTTATACAGTTCGTATTCCTCGTCGTTGGTTAGATTTAGGCAGACAAGCGACAAATGTGCGTCGGGATTTCCAGTCCCTCTACAACCGCCAACCCAATGATACAGAAATATCCCTCGCTTTAAATATTTCCCCCGAAGAATGGCAAGAGGTCAAACTGGCTTTCCAAAACCGTGAACTTCTTAGTCTCGATGCGATGGTTAATAGCGATGAAGATAATAATACTTGTTTAAAAGACCTCGTTCCCGATCCCCGTTATCGCAGCTTTCAACTTTGTCAAGAGGATTGCATTCGTTTACAACAAGCACTCGCTCAATTAGAAGACAAAACCCGTCATATTCTCGAATTTGTTTTCCTTAAAGATCTTACTCAACGGGAAACCGCCGAACAATTAGGCATTAGCATTGTTACCGTCTCCCGTCGGGTGAAAAAAGGTTTAGAAATGCTCAGGGAAACCATGATCCAAGAAGTATTTTAGCCTAATTATCGGTTTGATGCGGCCGCAATAGCAAGTGATTTAAAACCACAGCTAAATGTTCATACTGCTCGATCAAATTATAGTAGTGAGCAGAAATTCTGACAATTAATGATCCTTCTCTCCAAGCAATGATCGGCACTTCAATCTGATATTTTTCCCACAGTTGTCTAGATAAATCTTCTGCTGCCCAGGAATAACTAGGAATTAAAATTGAGGACATCGCTCCGATCATTGATTCTGGACAAGGATAATTGACCTGCAAGGCACGACAAAGCAAATTTCTGGCTTTTAAAACCAAATTATGATTCCTCGCCATCAGACCCAGTAAACCATCAATAGAGAGAGAATTTAAAAACTCGATCGCTTTTGGCACTGATAAATAAGCACTGGGATCATCGGTTCCCATCCAAGCAAATTCTAACTGAAAACGGGAGCGATCTTGTCGAGGAGAATTTGCCCCATGGCTAATAGTTAAAGGTCGAATTATTGCCTGTTTATCCCCGCGCACATAGAGAAAAGCAGCCCCCTTGGGACTACATAACCACTTATGACAATTAGCAGTATAATAGGTAGGGTTAATTTCCCCAATATTAAGGGGTAAAAAACCTAGAGCATGAGCGCCATCGATAAGAGTATCAATACCCCGATTATTTAATTCTTGCACAATTTCTGCGATTGGCCAAATTAAGGCCGTGGGACTGGTGACATGATCTAAAACTACTAATTTTGTTCGGGGAGAAACAGATGCTAAAATTGCTTGACTAATTTCTAAAGGAGACTGTAGGGGAAAGGGAATTTTAGCAATAATTACCTTTAAACCCCATCTTTTAGCTATATGTTTAACTGCATTAGCACAAGCATTATAAGTCTGATCGGTGATGAGAATTTCCTCATTTTCCTGAAAAGTTAAGGAATTTAATACTGCATTCACTGCTGTGGTTGCATTGGGAACAAAGACTAAATCATCGCTATTTACGCTGACTAAATCCGCTAATTTTTGCCTAGCAATATCTAATAAACCCTCTAATTCTCTCCCCAAAAATGCTAAAGGTTGTCTTTCCATTCGTTCCCGCAATTGCTGCTGATAATCCAAGACTATTCTAGGGGTTGCACCATAGGAACCATGGTTGAGAAAATAAATATTATCAGGAATTAACCAAGCATTCTTAGACATATTAATTTGATTTTGTTTAGAACTAGAAAGAATAGCTGAAAAATTACCGATTGTATTCAGATACTAACTAGCTAGTATATTTATGACATAACGATCCGTTTTAGATTAATCTCCCATGGGGTGAAAACGATGAATAATTTCAGTGACAAAAGTTTCTCCATCTATAGAGAGGATGATTTTCTGATACTAAGATAGCTTCATCTATTTTTTGCCGAATATCTTCCCTCCATTCTGCATCAGTTATTTGTTCATATTCATCGAGTAACTGCAAAGCAAAGTCGATGACTTCTTGGGGAGATTGATATTTTCCCGTTTTCACTTTCTGTTGGAGATGTAGGTTCATAGGTATTATGAGCATCTACTGAGAAAACCAGCTTTATCTTAATTTTAAGCTAAATATCGACAAAAAAAGCTCTCCGGGAAAAAGGAGAGAGGAGAGAACGAGTTAGAAAAAATTATTAATGTAACCATCCTTTCAGACGACGCGCAACTTGAGGACGACGTAATTTTCGCATCGCTTTACTTTGAATTTGACGTACTCGTTCGCGAGATAAATTGAACATTCCTCCCACTTCCTCTAGGGTATAAGGTTGACTGGTAGCTAAACCATAACGGAGAGAGATAACATCTTTTTCCCGTTCCGTGAGAACATCACTTAAAACTGCGAAAATTTCTTGACGCATCATCATCTCATTCATTTTATCTTCGGGAAGTTGTAGATCATCATCTTCCAAAAGATCCACTAATTCCGTATCTTCTCCTTTCCCTACACGATGATTTAAAGAGAGAGATTGACGACGCAATTGTAATAATTGCCGCAATTGTTCGGGAGTTATTTCTAACGCTTCCGCGAGTTCCCGTTCATTGGGATTGCGCTGTAAATCTTGCTTGAGAATGCGCTGCGCTTTTTTGAGTTTATTGAGTTTTTCGACAATGTGAATCGGTAAACGAATCGTCCGCGCATCGTTAGCAATGGTGCGGGTGATTGCTTGTCGAATCCACCAATAAGCATAGGTAGAGAATTTATAACCTTTATTGGGATCGAATTTTTCGGCCGCACGGTTGAGTCCGATCGCACCTTCTTGAATTAAATCTAAGAAAGGAACTCCTCGATTTAAATAGCGTTTAGCGATAGAAACCACCAAGCGCAAATTAGAACGAATCATTTTCCGTTTAGCTGTTCGTCCGCGATAAAGACGGTTTTCCAGTTGACGTTCATTATCTAATTCTAAAGCGATCGCCCATTCTGTTTTCGTCGGGGGACGATGTAAATTTTCTTGCAGTTTTTGGTGTACCTCTTCCGCTTCCATGAGAAACTTGACCGAGTAGGCTAATTCAATTTCTTCTTCCGCATTAAGCAGGGGATAACGCGCCATTTCCTTAAAAAATGCCCCAACAGTATCTTCATTGCTGCCCTTATCGTATCCCGTTCCACTACCGGCAGCCGTGGTTTTTGGGTTTTCTGGTAAAGGTTCGGTGAGATCCTCGTCAATTCTTTCAGCAAAATCCACGCTGTCTAGTTCTAAAGGATTTGTTTCAAGGGTAATGACTTGATTAAAATTATCATCAGTGGCCAGTTTAGAGATTTTCATAAGCAGTTATGGATGGAGTGGGGTTATAATAGCGGGGAAAAACTTAGTGTCTCCCAATGGGCTGATTGTTACATTGAATTTTCGGGGAGCAGATTTTTTAAACGTTTTCTTAATTAATGGCGGCCATTTCTGGGATATAATTGTTCGCTTCTGTGTGAATGGTTACAAATCGCTCAACCAGATAATAAGATTTTCTGGTGAATAGGGGAGACTTTCAGGGTTTCCACTTATACACTCTAACTAGGGTTTTTGCTATTTGACTAGGTAAAGATCACGGTTCTTAACAATCAAGATAGCTATCAGCTTTTTATTACTATTCTTCGCTCTTCCTATTGAGAACTATTCTCATCTTTGGACTCACTAGGGTTTGATTGAATAGTCAATAAGCTGTTCGTAATTTAAATTGCTTGTTGAGATCAGCCAGTCGGCAGGAGGCTGACAGGTGTAGGTTTATTACAAAGAGGTGAGCAGTCACACACTCAAGGTGAGAAAATCAAGCTAGAGATTTAGAGGAGCATCGTGAAAGGCAATGCTGAAAAACAAATATCTCAAGCAGTGGTTGTGCATAGTATCAGAACATCTGCCCCATTTGTCAAGACCGCAAGCTATGCTCTCTGGTATGGCTTAGGTCCTCCTAGGAAGTGTGTTTACCGCAACCTCAAATCCGACGGGGCAGCGGAAAATCAATCTCCTGAACCCAATTTGTCGCCACTTCCCCCCCAACATACTGTCTTTAGTAAAACTCTCCACCTCAAACCTCTACGTCAGCTTTCTTGTTTTCTTCCGGCTACTACCCCCAGGAAACACTTTTTCAGCAGACCCTACCTACACCTGTCAGCACACCCCACACCCCATACCCCAGTTCCCCAACCTGATTGAAACAAACAACCTGTCACCATGATCACTGATAATGTATGTTGAGTTACTGTCTTGAATTAAGGTAATGTTTAAGAAATTCCCCCCTCACACCCCGCTCATTCTTGGACTAGGTTCTGGGGTTGCGCTTTTTACTCTCACCAGTCTCTTTCTCTTTCACCCGAAAATTCTCGCTTGGCTCGATCGCAATAGTGCTTCCCTTCCTAGTCAAGATCCTAACCAACCCTCTGCCGTAGTTGATAGCGCTTCCTTACCACAAACCGAGCGAGATGTCAAGTTAAAAGATGTTGCTGATGCCAACGCGCCCTCTTTAGATCGTAGTCGCGCCCGCTATCTCTTGGCTATGGATTTATTGAGAAAATATGAAGGCGGTCCGGCTTTAAAACAATTAGAAGGCTTAGAAAAACAATATCCTGTCCTCGCTCCCCAGATTCTCCTCAAACAGGGACGCGCCCAGGAATTAAGCAATGATAGTGAAAAAGCGCAAGAAATTTGGCAAAAATTACTGAAAAACTATCCCCAATCGCCTGTAGTAGCGGAAGCTTACTACTCTTTGGGCAAATACGACCCCAGTTATCATGAAAAATTGCTCAAGGAATACCCCCGACACCCGCGCACTTTGGCTTTAATTCGCCAACGTCTTCAAGAAAATCCCGATCAATTTCCCCTATGGTTACAGTTAGCCAAGGCTAATCCTTTTGATCCTACCCTCAATCAGGCCCGCGATCGTTTGGTGAAAGACTACGCCAATCAGTTAACTCCGGCGGATTGGGCAATGATTGGGGCGGGTTATTGGCAGTCGGGATTGTACGAAAAAGCCTATAAAGCCTATGCTAAAGCCACTCCTAGCCCCGAACAAGCCTATCGTTACGCCAGGGGGCTACAAATTGCCAAAAAACTGCCAGAAGCTCGCAGCGCTTACCAAAAATTAATTAAAACCTATCCCCAAGCTCCAGAAACCAGTTTAGGATTACTGCGACTCGCCCAAATTTCTCCTAACCGTGATGCCACAGCATATCTTGATCGCATTGTCAAGCAATTTCCCGATCGCGCTCCAGAAGCTTTGCAAGCGAAAGCCAAATTACTGGAATCAACTAATGCCCAGGCCGCTAGTCAAACATGGCAGACTTTATTAAATAAATACCCAAAATCCGACGAAGCCGCCGATTATCGCTGGTTAATGGCCCAAAAAGCCGCTAAATCCGGTAACTACGCCAAGGCGTGGCAGTGGGCGCAGCCAATTGCGGTTAATAATCCCGATAGTCAAATTGCCCCGAAAGCGGCGTTTTGGGTGGGAAAATGGGCGCAAAAACTGGGCAAAAACCAAGAAGCAAAACAAGCTTTTACCTACACTATTTCTCGTCATCCCCATTCCTATTATGCTTGGCGCTCGGCGGTTTTATTAGGTTGGGACGTGGGGGATTTTACCACTGTCCGCTCCTATAATCCTACCACCGTCAAACCCGCCACCCGTAACGATACTCCCGCCGGATCGGAAGCTTTCAAGGAACTATATCGCATTGGTGAAGATACGGACGCGTGGAATCTCTTTCAAGCAGAAATTGTCGATCCTTGGAATTTAACCGTTGACGAACAATTTAACCTCGGTGTCTATAAACTCTCTCGCAATCAAAATTTAGAAGGAATTAACCTGATTTGGCGCTTGCGAGAAAGAGATACCCCGGAGGAAAGGAAAGCATGGAAAGTCCTGCGACAAAATGATAAATACTGGCACGCTTTATTCCCTTTTCCCTACTACGATACTATCCTAGAATGGTCAAAAGATAGACAATTAAATCCCCTGCTAGTGACAGCTTTAATCCGCCAAGAATCCCGCTTTGAAAAAGAAATTCGTTCTCCTGTGGGGGCAGTGGGATTAATGCAAATTATGCCCGATACGGGTAAATATATCGCGGGTAATACTGGCAATAAAAGTTATTCTTTAACTAATCCCGAAGATAACATTATGATGGGGACATGGTATCTCGATTATACCCACGGTAAATTCGCTGGAAATTCACTTTTTGCTGTGGCTAGTTATAACGCTGGACCTGGGGCAGTTTCTAAATGGAGACAGCGTTTTGATTTTAGCGATCCCGATGAATTTGTCGAGAATATTCCCTTTAGAGAAACTAAGGGTTATATAGAATCGGTGTTTGGTAATTATTGGAATTATCTCCAGATTTATAACCCCGAAATTCAAGAGCAAATGAAGAGAGTTGCTAACCCTTCCTAGTGGATTAATGGGGATGGGTAATTAACTCATTCCCTTACTATATAGCAGTTATCTTAATAGTGAGATACCAAATATCTGGTTTCAGAGAACAGGGAACAGTAGCTAGTCGTCCAGAGATGGTGCATCTCAAATTTGTAGAAATATCGACAATCAGCAATTATCAGTGACTCTTAAATTACCACAAATATATCAACAACTGCGTGTAAGCATCTCACCGAAAAGCTAATGCGCTTCGGGGTTTGGGGACGGCACTTCGACACATTTCGACAAGCTCAATGTAAAAGCTCAGTGACCGCGCTTGCGTCCCCAACAGGGGGTTTGGGGGGTAGAACCCCCCAAAGGTTTGGATTGAGTGATAAAATCAGAAGTAACGCCCAATTTTAGCAGAGAGTTTCCCTTGAAAAATCCCAATTTAGTAGATTTACAAAAATGAGATGCACCCTATCGAACTACCTATTGCTTCTTACTTTTCCTAACCAAGAAATTAATTTTCTTCAATTACTTATATGCAATCATTTAACTGGCAAACCGTCGATCGAGATTCTCCTTTTACTCGCCTAGATTTTCGGACAAAATTAACCATGATGATCGTGGTTACTCTCATCGCTTTTACTTGGGAAAGTCCGCTTGCTGGTGGTTTCCTAACTCTTCTTGTCGCTTTAGCTTGTCTCTGGGCCGGGGTAAAGTGGTCTTATCTCCTCACTATTTTAAAATTCATGGCTCCTTTTTATCTATTCTTATTAATTACCATGGGATTTTTTAATGTGGAACAGGTAAAAGCTTTAACAGGAAAAACTGAATTAACTCCCCTATTAACTGTCGGTTCGGCTCAAATGACTGTGGAGGGAACCCTCTACGGTTTAAATGTGATCTTTAAAACTCTGACGATGGTTTTAATTATTCCTCTTGCTATTTTTACCACTGATATAAATCAGATGATGGTGAGTTTAACTAAAGCCAGAATTCCTTACAAAATAGTCTTTATTTTTTCCTCTACCCTGCGCTTATTTCCTCTCCTAGTAGAAGAATCTCGATCAATTATTTCTGCTCAAAGATTACGAGGATTAGCAATAGAAAAAATGGGTTGGTTGCAAAAAGGAAAAATTTATGCTTCCATCGCTGTACCTTTAATTTTAAACGCTATGGCCAAATCACAAAAATTAGAAGTAGTTCTACAAGCTAAAGCTTTCTCTGGTGATCCCGATCGCACATTTTTACAGGAATCAATCTTAACCAATAAAGACTATTTATTAATTATTGGCTTTCTATTTTTATTAGTTTTGGCAATTATTCTCTATGTAAAATTCGGGGTGGGGAAATTTGCCTGGTTGTTTTAAAATTAATCCCTATTGTATAGCTCGATCGATCTGAGTATATAAAGCTTCTAAATTCCCAGAATTGTCTAAAATAATATCAGCTAGAGCAATTTTTTCGGCCAAAGGTATTTGATTATTAATCCTAGTGATCGCTTGTTCTCTACTTAAGTTATTTCTAGTCGTTAAGCGTTGAATTTGTTGCTCGAAACTGCAAGAAACCACCCAAATCTCCGTGACTAAATCGGTTAATTTAGCTTCAAATAATAAAGGAATAGAAAAAACAACTATCGCCGCTTCTAACTGCTCTAAATGCCGATTAAAACATTCTCTAACGTAGGGATGAATCTGACTTTCTAACCAGATTTTTTCCTCGGGATTATTAAAAATAATTTCTCCTAACTGTTGGCGATTAAGGGAATTATCCTCAGTTTTAACTTTTTTGCCATAACGCGCCAAAATTCTCTCTAAAATTGCCGAACCTTTTTCCACTGCTTCCCGGGCATAAATATCCGCATCAAGAACGGGAATTTTGTAGATATTTTCTAAATAATGAGAAACCGTAGATTTACCAGAGGCTATTCCCCCCGTTAACCCGATAATTCTTCTCGATATAAATACAGCTTTTGTCATAAACATTAATTATGGTCATTTCAAAAATTTTTTGTGGAGGCAGGTTCTGGGATGTAGTTGGCGGCGATTTAGCCATCTTTCAGATGGTCAATTACCCAATTTTCAGGGAAAAAGTACCTGAGTTTTCCCCCTGACCACTCCAATCTCCCGCGCTTTTTGATGTCAAAACAGTCTATAAGTCTTATCCAAAAAGGTTTTTAGATTTATTCAGCCATTCTCAGACATTTCTACAAGGTTGAGAAGAACCCACTCCCAGTTCCTGCGGTAAGGAGAGCGATCGAAGCTGATCGGAAAAAGCTGACGGCTGATGACCTACTATTATAAAATTAAAGGTTGCGACTGAAACGAGAATAATTATGGCAACCATTAACAGTAATTACTTAAAACTAAAAGCGGGTTATCTTTTCCCAGAAATTGCCCGACGAGTCCAAGCTTTTGCGGCAGCCAATCCCGATGCTAATATTATCCGTCTGGGGATTGGGGATGTCACCGAACCTTTACCCCGCGCTTGTCGCGAGGCCATGATCAAAGCGGTGGAGGAAATGGGCGATCGCTCTAGCTTTAAGGGTTACGGGCCCGAACAGGGTTATGCTTGGTTACGGGAAAAAATCGCTGTCCATGATTTTCAGGCTCGCGGTTGTGATATCAGTGCCGATGAAATCTTTATTTCCGACGGTTCTAAGTGCGATACGGGCAATATTCTCGATATTTTTGGGGATAATAACTCGATCGCCGTGACCGACCCAGTATATCCCGTTTACGTCGATACTAATGTTATGGCTGGACACACGGGAGAGGTCAACGAACGCGGTGAATACGAGGGCTTGATTTATCTGCCAATTACCGCTGAAAATAACTTTACTGCCCAGATTCCGACGGAAAAAGTCGATTTAATCTATCTCTGTTTTCCCAACAATCCCACCGGGGCCACAGCTACCAAAGAACACTTGACAGCTTGGGTTAATTATGCTAGGGAAAACGGATCGATTATCTTTTTTGATGCAGCCTACGAGGCCTTTATTACCGATGCCAGTTTACCCCATTCCATCTACGAAATCGAGGGGGCGCGGCAATGTGCGATCGAATTTCGCTCTTTTTCTAAAAATGCCGGTTTTACCGGGACTCGTTGCGCTTTAACCGTGGTTCCCCAAAGTCTCACGGCCAAAGCTGCCGACGGGACGGATGTGCAACTCTGGAAACTGTGGAATCGTCGGCAATCGACCAAATTTAACGGCGTTTCCTACATTGTCCAACGGGGGGCCGAGGCGGTTTATTCCCCAGAAGGACAAGCACAAGTAGAAGAACTTGTCAAGTTTTATTTACAAAATGCAACAATTATCCGAGAAAAATTAACCACCGCCGGTTTAGAAGTGCATGGTGGTGTCAATGCGCCCTATGTTTGGGTAAAAACGCCCCAAGGTCTATCCAGTTGGGATTTCTTCGATAAACTGCTACATACCTGTAAGGTGGTGGGGACCCCCGGATCTGGCTTTGGGGCTGCTGGAGAGGGTTATTTCCGGCTATCAGCTTTTAATAGTCGTGCCAACGTCGAGGCCGCTATGGAGAGAATTATCGATAAATTTCAAGGCTAATCGTTAAGAGGAGGGATGTTTGCGGAAGCGTCCTCCGGCAACCCCATCGGGAATTGATAGACTGGTAACTGCTCACCGACAACGGCTCACCGATGCGACCCTTTTGGTTAGAATCCTTACAGGTAGAAAGATTAACGATCGCAATTGCTGGCCTACCAGCGCATCTGCAAGGGATCAAGTTGGTGCAGTGGTCAGATCTGCACTGCGATGCACAGCATTTGCCTCTAGCTGTCCTGCAAGAAGCGATCGCCATTACCAATCAGGAAAAACCCGATCTCATCTTCCTGACAGGGGACTTTATCACCCATAGTCCCAGGCCAATTTTTGCCCTAGTCGAGAGCATAAAAGCTCTCAAAAGTCAAGGGGGTATTTATGCTTGTTTAGGAAATCATGACAGTTATCTTCCCAACGCTAGGGAAACGGTCAGATCGGCCTTAACTAGCGTGGGAATTCGGGTACTCTGGAATGAAATCGTCACACCCTACGGCGAAAATTTTCCCATCGTCGGACTGGCCGATTATTGGTCTGGGGAATTTTTACCGCAAATCCTCGAGCAAATCCCCCCTGATATACCCAGACTTGTTCTTTCCCACAATCCTGATACAGCCATGATTTTAAAGGATTGGCGCGTGGATTTGCAGTTATCTGGTCATACCCACGGAGGCCAAGTGACTATCCCCGGTATCGGTTCCCTACCAATGGTTTTAGAGAAACTTAGGCGATCGCTGCCCGAACCCTATCATCCATGGGTTCCCCTTCATCGGCAGTTCAGCAGAGTAGTCCGATACTGGCAATGGTCCGAGGGATTTCATCGAGTCGGGGAAAATCAATTATATGTGAATCGAGGCTTAGGAACCTATTTTCCCGGTCGTCTTTTTTGTCCCCCCGAAGTGACAGTAATCACTTTGGTCAACAGTAGTCAGTCTTGAATCAGTCATTAGTTATCAGATTTGAGTTTTAAGTGTGCAGCATTAAATCAGCTGTTGACTATCTAAATTACTCGTTAGGACTGCACTGGAGTGCCGGAGTTGGGAGCAGGGAGGGCAAGTTTGAGCATTTGTACTAAAATTTCTAATATGCAGTTTAAATTCAGTACAGCTTAGAAGTTTCCTACTGTCTTTTCACTGATTACTGTTTACTGATAACTGAAAAACCACTTATGACAGAAAATAGAGATAACTTCAGCGAAACTTATAATGCACTAATCGAGCGCATTGTCAATCTAACTTTAGAAGGAAAAATCAGGGCTAAATCACAGGTTTATAACCTTTTAGCGGAGGGTTTAAAAAATGGCACAGGAGAAATTTTTGAGCGTTGTTTAACGGAAAAAATAATCGTTACTCGCTCACAGTTAGAAACAAAAATTAAAGCGACTAGGGTTTTGCGCGCCTTGGAAACCATCGAAAGTGAATGGGAAAATTATCAAAAAACCAATCAGCAAAATTCTCTCACGGCAGCGGCGATCGATAGTCTGGTGAAAATCGATCGAGAGGATCGTTTACTAACTTTAGTGAATTTAATCGATCCCAATCAAAGTAATGCTTTAAACCTAGAACAATTACAACAGTTAGCCAAGCATTTACAGACAGTTTCTCAGCAGCGGGGAGAAGCGGATTTATGGCAAATTGCCACGGGGATTAATCTGGGGTTAAATACTTGGTCAAATTTATCGAATGATCTCACCAGTTGGCTCTACGAACAAAATCGTAATCTTGGTTTTACTAATGATAATGAGCGAGTGACACCCTGGCAAATTTGGGCAAGTAAAGTTAATCCCTCTTGGTTAAAACGAGTCTTAGAAAGTTTAGCTAATCAACAAGCTTTTGATTCTCTCACCCAGGATTTAACTCTAACCGATTGGGTAGAAACTGCTATTGTTTTTCAATATATCCAAAGGGGACTAATTAACTTTTTTGATCAGCGTATCTATAGCGAAAAATTAGGAGCAAAATTATCTATTTCTACCTTTCTCACCTTTGCTTTAATTTGGTCACTGTTAACCAATAGTTTTGAGCAAGTTAGTAAAAATTCCCTCTATAGTCGTGGCTGTTTTCAGATGGCTTTACAAATTCTGAGAACCTTTGCTCAACGGGACTATTTTCCTTTATACGGAGGAATTTTTGCTTCCTTTTCTGGCAGTTATCTCAAGGAAGCATTAGATTATTTATCAATTCCTCTGCGTTATGTGGAAGGTACGGGAGAAAAGGCGAGAATTTTAACTTTAATTGCCTATTCTAATCGCATTCGTGGCGACTATCCACAGGCCAGAGAATGTCATCAACAAGCTTTAGAAATTGCTCGTCAACAGCAGGATTATGCTTGTGAAATAGCTAATTTAAACCATTTATCCCGTCTCAATGCTATCCAGAAAAACTATACAGAAGCGATTAATTTAAGTCAGAGAGCTTTAATTTTAAGTCGTCAACAGGGTAATAGTTTAGGACAGGCTAACGCTTTAGCTAATTTGGGTTATAGTCAGGTACAAGAAGCACAACAGTTAGAGAGATGTGATCCAGAAATTTATCAAAGTTCGATCGAGTATTTAAAACAGGGACTAAAGTTAGCGGAAAGTCTCCAAGATTGGCAGAGTAAATCCCTTTGTTGTAGCAGTTTAGGTCTAGCCTATATTATCCTCGAAAGACCCCAAGAAGCGATTAATATTCTCCTACAAGGATTAGAATCGGCCAAATACTACGGAGATGTATATCTGCAAGGTTTATTACTAACTTATTTAGGGGAAGCTTACTATCAAGACAAGAATTTTGAACAGGCAATTTATATGGGTTCCCTAGGAATGTATTGGCTACACGAAATAGGTGCAGTGGAATGGCGACAAGCTGCTAGTCTATTAACAGTTATTCGCGGTAAAAATATCGCAGAATTTGAGCAGAATTTCAGTCAGGAACGTTCCTCCCTGATTAAATCCCTTGGGGTGGAAGGCTACCAATATATCTCAGAAATCCTCAGCAAATATCAACAGGGTAATTAGTGAATACACAGCCTAAGTTATTAATTAATCTCTCGGTACTTTTTCCCCAACCCACAGGAATCAGTACCTACATTCTTAACCTCTTACCCTACCTGAAAAATTTAGAACCAACCCTACTAACAGCTAATAGTTATCCCGACTTTAACTGTTATTCTATCCCCAAGAATCTCGCTCCCGATCGAGGAGCGAAAGGTCATTTAAAACGCTTACTCTGGACTCAGTGGCAGTTACCGTCAATTTACCGACAATTAAAGGCCAATTTACTCTTTTCTCCCCTTCCAGAAGCGCCGATAAATTCTCATTGTCGCTTTGTCGTCATGGTCCACGATTTAATTCCCCTGCGGTTTCCCAGTTTTACTTCCCCCCTAACCCACTATTTCCGTTATTATGTGCCGCAGGTATTACAACAGGCAAAACATATCATCTGTAACTCTCAGGCAACGGCCAAAGATATCACTGAATATTATCAAATTCCCGCCGATAAAATTACTTCTATTCCCCTAGCCTATGATCATCATCACTTTCGCCCTACTGAAGATAATAAGCCAGAACATCCCTATTTTCTCTATCTCGGTCGTCCCAATCCCTATAAAAATTTACCGCGTTTAATCGCCGCTTTTGCCCAACTGCCCCCAGATTTAAGAGATTATCATCTTTGGATTGCCGGCAGCTTTGATCGCCGTTATACCCCCAATTTACAACAACAAGCGCGAGAATTAGCAGTTAGCGATCGCATTAAATTTCTCGACTATATCCCCTACGATCACCTACCCAAGGTTATCAGTCAAGCCACTGCTTTAGTCTTCCCTAGTCTTTGGGAAGGCTTCGGATTGCCCGTTTTAGAGGCTATGGCCTGCGGTACACCCGTGATTACCTCAAATTTGTCATCTTTGCCAGAAGTCACGGCAACAGCGGCAATTTTAATCGATCCCTATCGAGTCGAGTGCATAGCCGATGCCCTAAAAATTATCGCTCAAGATCGACAATTACAGTCAAAATTAAGTTATCTAGGCAAAAAACGAGCCGATGAGTTTAGTTGGCAGAAAACCGGTCTAGCTACAGCCGCAATCTTAAACCAATATCTAGGGTATGCTTAAAAAGTCTTGCAGTGGGAACCCCAGACAGGATTACAACTTATACTAAATCCGTTGAGTATAGGCTACATATCAGAAAAGGCAAGAAGCAAAAGGGGGAATAAATAATCAGTTTTTAATAACCAGATTTAGCATTAATAGTTTCTAGAAAATTGACCCAAAAAAAGAGGCTACTTTCTCCAAGATGGCCTCTAAATTTTTTATTAGGGGTTGGGGTTTTAGGGTGTTAGGGTTTTAGTTGAATTCCCCCACTTCCCTACTTCCATCTCCCCACTTCCCTATTCCCCAGAAGTATTAGGATCGATTTTGAGAACTAAAACCCCTAAAGGTGGTAAACAAAGATCGATCGAGTAGGGACGGCTATGATAGGACCATTCCTCCGACCATTTACCGCCAAGGTTGCCCATATTACTACCGCCATATTTACCCGCATCGCTGTTAAAGATTTCCTGATAAAAACCGGGATGAGGTACACCAACACGATAATGGCTGTGGGGTTGGGGAGTAAAATTACAGACCACCACGACGAACTCCTGCCAATTTTTGCTCCAGCGCAGGAAAGAAACGACGCTATGACTATTATCACTACAGTCGATCCACTCAAAGCCATCCTGACCAAAATCCTGGGTATATAAAGCAGGTTCACTCTTATAGGTGGTGTTCAAATCAGTGAAAAAGCGTTTTAGCTGTTGATGGGGTTCGTACTGCAAAAGACCCCACTCCAAATCACCCCAAACATTCCACTCACTCCACTGGCCAAATTCCATGCTCATAAACATGGTTTTCTTGCCGGGGTGGGTAAACATATAACCAAATAATGCCCGGACATTGGCAAATTTTTGCCACTCATCCCCCGGCATTTTGCCAATCATATTACTTTTGCCGTGAACCACTTCATCGTGGGACAAAGCCAGCATATAATTCTCGCTGTGGTTATACCACATACTAAAAGTGACATTATTTTGATGGAATTGACGGAACCAGGGATCCATGCCGAAATAATCGAGCATATCGTGCATCCAGCCCATATTCCACTTCAAATTAAAGCCTAAACCGCCCATATAGGTGGGCCAGGACACCATCGGCCAAGCAGTGGATTCTTCGGCAATAGAGAGAATTCCGGGGAAATAGCTAAAAATTACATGATTAACTTGACGCAGGAATTCCGCAGCCTCTAAATTTTCCCGGCCCCCGTACTCGTTGGCCACCCATTCCCCATCTTTACGACAATAATCGAGATAGAGCATAGAAGCCACCGCATCTACGCGAATACCGTCAATATGGTACTTATCGAACCAAAATAGGGCATTAGCGACCAAGAAATTCCTGACTTCGTTGCGACCATAGTTAAAAATTAGGGTTCCCCATTCCTTGTGTTCCCCTTTGCGCGGGTCGCCGTGTTCATAAAGATGAGTCCCGTCAAAGAAAGCTAACCCGTGGCCATCTTTGGGGAAGTGACCGGGGACCCAATCCACTAGCACACCAAGGCCATTTTGGTGACATTGATCGATAAAATACATGAAATCTTCAGGATTGCCGTAGCGACTGGTGGGGGCAAAATAACCCGTCACTTGATAACCCCAAGAACCATCAAAAGGATGCTCGGCGATCGGTAATAATTCGATATGGGTGTAACCTAATTCCTTAACGTAGGGAATCAGTTTTTGGGCTAACTCGTAGTAACTCAAAAAGCGCGCCCCAGTGTTCCATTCTGACACGGGAACCGCTTCCCCTTCTCCGGAAAGTAAACGGGGGGGTTCGGCGCTGGAAGCGTGCAGCCAAGAACCCAGGTGTAATTCGTAAACGGAAACCGGTTGAGTTAAAGGATCGCTATGGCGGCGTTTTTCCATCCAATCGCTATCATCCCAAGTATAGCTATCTAAATTAGCCACGATCGAGGCGGTTTTCGGGCGTACTTCTTGGGCAAAACCGTAGGGATCAGATTTTTCGTAAATGTGACCTTCCCAATTTTTGATCTCGTATTTATATTTAGTACCAACACCGATTTCCGGGATAAACAATTCCCAGACCATATTATTACGTTTCCGCATTTGGTGATCACGACCATCCCAGCTATTAAAATCACCAATAATCGAGACATTACGGGCATTAGGAGCCCAAACGGCGAAATAAACCCCTTTAATACCCTCGATTTCGGCTAAATGCGCCCCTAATTTTTCATAAATGCGATGATGGTTGCCCTCCCCAAACAGGTGTAAATCAAAATCGCTGAGTTTGGCAGAACGGAAAGCATAGGAATCATAGATTACCCGTTCCTGTTCTCCCTCCTGGATGCGTAATTGATAATTGTTCAGTTCACCGATATCGATAACGCACTCGAAAAAATGGGGGTGATAGGCGGCAGTCATGGGATATTCTTGTCTTTGGGACGGTAAAATAACCCAAGCAGCCGTGGTTTTTGGTAAATAGGCTCTAACAACCCATTTATTTACTTTTCCTTCTTCTTCTAGGGGATGGGCCCCCAAAACCTCAAAGGGATCGTGATGGAGGTTGTTGACGATTTGATGGACTTGTTCGGGGGATACCACTATAGACATTCATTTACCACTCTTGACATCTACAATACTTATAGCAAGGAAATAGTCATTTTTTCGTTGCCGTCTGGGAATTTTCAAACTAATCGTATATTCTGGCTATCTATTTAACTATGGCTGTGGCTGCTGCCAAAACTATCATGGTTAAAGACGATTTTGCGCTCCAAAACCTGATTTTCCGCTTTCTCGATCAAAAAAACTAGCAAATAAAAGCGGTGGCCGATGGTAAAACTGCCAATTTAATCTCGATCTGGTCATTCTCGATGTTAATCTGGCGGAATACCCTCGAATTTGACCTACAACACATCTCTATACAGTTCTTAACTGGAACGAGTTTGATCCCTAGGAGATTGACTTTCTTCTAATTCAGCTTTGATTTTTACCGAGTCTTCAATCTGCTGGGCCTCTCGCTTAAATTCACTTTCAAATTCCTTGGATGCTTCTTGAAATCCTCGAATCGTTTTGCCTAAACTGCGACCGATTTCTGGTAATTTCTTCGGTCCGAAAACTAGCAGGGCAATCAAGAGAATTAACCCCATTTCTGGTAATCCAATCCCAAAAATATTCATTTTTCTGCTCCTAATAAAAAACTTGCGGTGGGCAATAACCCACCTGCCAAAGTCCGAGGGACAATTCTGCGGCCAAAAATGCCGACGAGATTGTTGTAATCTGCTTACTGACCCCAATCTACATTAAATCCTTCTAAAATTAGGGAGGAGTTGTAGATCTGTAAAATAATCAGCAAAAAGACTAAAAACAGAGCCATAAACACTCCCATCAGCAAGGTAGTTCCCCAACCGGGAGAGACTTTACCATATTCCGAATTGAGGGGACGAAGGATTTCACCTAAGCGTGTACGCTGTGCCATAAGTTACCAAGAAAGATCTGTAAATGATAATTTTGTATTGATCCGTAATTTGACGAACTGCCAACCAGTCAACCCAGTCAGATAAAATCTACTGCTGTTGCCAGTGGAGCTTTTTTGGTCTAATTCCTAACGGAATCGTTTTTCGCCTGCCCTGCCACGCCCACAAGAATCTGCAAGCGCCTACAGTACGGCAATTATTCTAACATTGTTTGGTGATCTTCTCAGGATTTAGCAGACGGTGCATGGGAGTTGGGCTGATTTTTCAGTAATCACTTATCAGTGAGGGGTTGGGGTGATGGGGGAGAAGGGAGAAAAAATCTGATCGATCAGTGATCACTGATCAAGTCTCCTTCGGTGCTATGATTGAGGATGTAAAGTTTTATTACAACGGTATTCGTCTTGGTCAAGCTGAATACTGACAAAAGGTTAACAACACTACCTTAAACAAGCTCTCAAGAGAGGATACAGAGAACACATGGCTTACACACTTCCCCCTTTACCCTACGATTACACTGCCTTAGAGCCTTGTATCACCAAAAGTACCCTAGAATTCCACCACGACAAGCACCACGCCGCTTATGTCAATAACTATAACGGTTTGGTCAAAGATACGGAACTCGATGCTCTCTCTTTAGAAGAAGTTATCGTTAAGGTTGCCGGTGATGCTTCTAAAGCTGGGGTTTTCAACAATGCCGCCCAAGCATGGAATCATAGTTTTTATTGGGACTGTATGAAACCGGGTGGTGGCGGTGCGCCTACCGGTGCTTTAGCCACTAAAATTAACGCAGATTTCGGCAGTTTCGAGAAATTTGTCGAAGCTTTCAAAACCGCCGGTGCTACTCAATTCGGTAGTGGTTGGGCTTGGTTGGTTCTCGATAACGGTACTCTCAAAGTTACCAAAACCGGCAACGCTGATAATCCTTTAACCGCCAGACAGGTTCCCCTCTTAACTATGGATGTGTGGGAACACGCTTATTATCTCGACTATCAAAATCGTCGTCCCGATTACATCAGCGACTTTTTAACTAAGTTAGTTAATTGGGATTTCGTGGCCGCTAATTTAGCCGCAGCCTAAAAAGTTGACTCAGTTAATCAGTTATCAGCCACTGAAAGAAGCTACGCACCGCTCAACTAAACTTACTCAAACTTACTTAAAAGCCTGAAAGCTTACTCATTCGTAGTTCGACAGGCTCACTAACAAGTGGGTCAAGCACTACAGGATTAAACGGCAAACCCTTTATTCCCTGGTCAATGACATCAGGAATTACTTTTCTAATGATGTTAAATGACCCATTGACATCGGCATTTAACAACTGATTTGTTCCCATTTTATACAGTCCCCTAGCTAACCTTTTTCGCTTAAATAATGGTTTTTCTTCACCATATTTAGGTAACTTATCCCTATCTAAAGCACTGGATTGTGAGGTATAGGATTCTTCAGTTATTATGACTTTTATTCCTTTTAATTGAGCTTTGTAGGTTAACATTTCTATTAATCTATAATGGGGAATATTAACAAATTGTTGATTATTCCTTTTTCCTAGATTAAGAGATTGTTTCATCCGCTCATTATGCCCAATTATTAACGTCCCTATTTCATGAATAATACACCAATCTATTACTCTTTTACTGGCTGTGTGTGGATAATTTTCTACTCGACGGTTTCGTTTATGGGTTAGGAATATCAATCTCTTAGATGAGGGTTGATTATTTCTGGTTTTCAGTTGAGATTGTAAGCGGGAACGTTGTTTGTTGTAGAAGGTGTTAATTGCTTTTAACGGTCTGCCATTTACCAAAAGAGGTGCTACACCTGTTTGATTTGTAGTTACAGCCATTAAGTTATTAACTCCTAAATCTATCCCAGCTATCTCTTGTTTATCTGTGGTTTCCGACCGTCTTTCATAGACTATTTCAATGACATAACAGCTACTTTTGGGGACAATTCTCACTTCAATTATTTCTCTGCGGGAAGTGGTCAATTTTACGTCGCTCATAGACAAGTGACAAATTCCTTCTTTTAAAGGTTTTTTATAAATTGATTCCTGAGAATATATCAGCAGGTTTCTTCCTTTGATTTTCTCCTTATACTTAATAATTTTGGGGTTTCCTAAAAATTTTTCAGGGTGTTTTTTCCAAGCTCTAAAAGCGGCAAAGTAACTAAGCCAAGCCTGATCTAATCTTCTGATTATCTGCGTGCTTCGGTTTCGTGGGTAAAGCTAAATAATCTGAGGTTTTAGATACCAGATGATAGAGTTGATTAAAACTCAGTTTTTGGGAGTTTTCAAAGAAATATTGGCGATAATGGTAGTTAGCTAGATTGAACAAATTTTTTGACAAGAAGGCATAATGGTCGATTTCTGACCATAAGGGATGGTTTTGACTGATAATATGACGTTCAACTAGCTTCATATCTTGATTATACCTGATAACGTTCTTAAAATCTATCGGTGGCCAAAGTTACTTATTTTAGCTATCTAGCTACAGAAATGAGTAGTTTTAAAAAGCTTTAGGTAGGTTTTTGGTTTCTGTGGTTAACCCCAAAAAGAAAAAGAAAAACTAGGGGTAAACTCTGATATTCTAAGGACAGAAGTACCGCTCAACTTGGGTTTTTCCTGATTGACTGCCGTAATCAACCTCGACACCTGAGTCAAACTGCTCGATTTGGTCATGACCAGGCCAAAACTCCAAGTTGACCGTCCGATAGCTTGCGGTATTGACAAATGAGGTAGATGTTCTGATATTATGCACGACCACTGCTGGAGATATTTGTTTTTCAGCATTGTCTTTCACGATGCTCCTCTAAATCTCTAGCTTGATTTTCTCACCCTGAGTGTGTGACTGCTCACCTCTTTGTAATGACCTACACCTGTCAGGATGTGGGGTGCGGGGAGAATAAATGAAATAATCTCCTAAGTAGTCGTGCAAAATTAATTTCCTAGTAAAGATAGGCAAAAGGCAAGAGGCAAAAGGCAAGAGGGGGTTAGATATGTGTAATTAATTTTGCTTAGGTACTTATCTCGTGACTCCTGACTTCTATCTCGTGACTCCTGATCACTGATCACTATTGTCTTTCACGATGCTCCTCTAAATCTCTAGCTTGATTTTCTCACCCTGAGTGTGTGACTGCTCACCTCTTTGTAATAACCTACACCTGTCAGGATGTGGGGTGCGGGGAGAATAAATGAAATAATCTCCTATCTCGTGACTCCTGACTTCTATCTCGTGACTCCTGATCACTGATCACTCAGATATGGTACGCTAAACAGGATTTAAGTATTATTAACGATTGCTATGAAACAGCGCGGCGTGACGGTTTGGTTAACGGGATTGAGTGGTGCGGGGAAAAGCACGATTACCGAGGCATTACAGGCAAAATTAATCGCTGAAGGTTATTCCATTGAAGTCCTCGATGGCGATATAGTACGGACAAACCTCACCAAGGGTTTAGGATTTAGTAAAGAGGATCGCGATGAAAATATACGTCGCATTGGTTTTGTGTCTAATTTGCTCACCCGTCACGGTGTGATTGTTCTAGTTTCAGCTATTTCTCCCTATCGTGAGATTCGCGAAGAAGTAAGGGGAAAAATTGGCAGTTTTGTCGAAGTTTTTGTGAATGCTCCCTTAAGCGTCTGTGAGGAGCGCGATGTGAAAGGATTATATAAAAGAGCGCGCGCTGGCGAAATCAAGTCTTTTACGGGAATTGATGATCCCTATGAACCACCTTTTAACCCGGAAGTGGAATGTCGCACTGATTTAGAGACTTTAGAGGAAAGTGTCGCCAAAGTCTGGAACAAATTGACGGAATTAGGCTACATTCATCAAGCTGTGGCGGTTTAATCACAAAATAACTTTGTATTATTGAAAAATATCGTAGGGACGTGGACTAAAAACGTCTCTACCTCCTGATTAACTCCTTAGGCAAATTTGTTAGTTAATCTCCTTTTCTTCAGTACCTAAGTAAGGTTAATTATAGCTCTCAGTTAACCTCTGGCTAAAGTGCAAGAGTGCCTAAACAGTGAGCAGTGAGCAGTGATCAGTAAACAGTAAACAGTGAAAAGACAGTAGGAAACTTCTATTTAATACTGTTCACTTAAAACTTAAAACTTAAATCTGATAACTGGTAACTGATAACTGATAACTGGTAACTGATAACTGGTAACTGGTAACTGATAACTGATAACTGTCTCGACTAGCAAATTAATTTTGCAGGAATACTTAATATTTAAAGGCGCTAAATTATTTTGAAATCTCGCTCTAGTTATTGGAATCTCATTCCCTATCTCCGTCCCCAAACCCAAACAATTATTTTGGCGTTTATCTGTACGATCGGATTTACGGTATTTTGGCCGATTTTAGCTTGGTTAGCTGGACAAATGGCCAGATATATCGGTGAGGGAAATGTGCAAGCATTGGCGACACTTTCGGGGGTGGGGGCAGTGGTTTTTTTACTGCGGGGAATGTCTCAGTATGGGCAAGATTCCCTGATGGCAAAAGCTTCTTTAAAAATTGCCCTAGAATTAAGAAAAAAAGTTTATGCACACCTGCAAACCCTCGGCTTAAATTACTTTGAAACGGCAAAAACTGGTGATTTATCCTATCGTTTAACGGAAGATATTGATCGCATTGGGGAAGTAATTAATAAATTTTTCCATGATTTTATTCCCTCAGCCTTACAGTTAATTGTCGTCTTTGCCTATATGTTTATTGTTAACTGGCAATTGACGATCGCTGTCATTATTATCGCTCCTTTGTTGGGAGTTTTGGTAGGATTTTTTGGTGAAAAATTATTACAGTATGCTCGTCGCGCTCAAGCGAAAATATCTAACCTTTCTGCGTTATTAACCGAAGTTTTTGGTGGTATTCGTGTGGTGCAAGCTTTCGCAGCTGAAGATTATCAAACCCAGCTTTTTGCTCAAGAAGCGGAGGAAAATCGCCGCGCTCAATACCTATCGGAATCCACCAAAGCTTTACAATACGTCGTAGTGGGATTTTTGCAAGCGATGGGAGTTATCTTTTTATTCTTCCTTGCGGGTTGGCAAATTTCCCAAAAGAATTTAACTGGTGTTGAGTTTGTTAGTTATGTGGCGGCGGTGGCTATGTTAATCGATCCTATCGCCCATATTACCAGTAATTATAATCAATTTAAACAGGGTCAAGCCTCCATGGATCGGATTTTTGAATTGTTAGCTATTTTGCCAACAATTACCGAAAAACTGAATGCGATCAAGTTGCCACCCCATAGCAAAAAAGTTGAATATTGTCAAGTAAATTTTTATTACAATGAGGACAGACAGGTTTTAAGAAATATTAATTTTACTGCAAACGCTGGGGAAATGATTGCTTTAGTGGGAGCATCGGGAGCGGGAAAAACCACTTTAGTTAATCTTTTATTGCGTTTTTATGACCCCACTTCCGGCAAGATTTTAATCGATGGGGTGGATATTCGTGATGTGACTTTAAAAAGTCTCCGGCGACAAATTGGCGTAGTTTTGCAGGAAAATATTCTCTTTTCTGGTACTATAGCTCAAAATATCGCTTTTGGCCAGGGAGATTTTAATCTGCAAGAGGTGGAAAAAGCGGCAAAGATTGCCAACGCTCATCAATTTATTAGTGAACTTTCCCAGGGTTACTATACCTATGTGGGAGAAAGGGGTGTTAATTTATCCGGTGGACAAAGACAAAGAATCGCCATTGCGCGAGCGGTTTTATCTAATCCGAGGATTTTAATCTTAGATGAAGCGACTTCGGCGCTCGATTCGGAATCGGAAGCTTTAGTGCAGGAAGCTTTAGAAAGAATTATGACGGAGCGCACGGTATTTGTTATTGCTCACCGATTAGCAACTGTCAGAAAAGCTAACCGTATTTTAGTCTTAGAAAAGGGTGAAATTATCGAGGTGGGTAATCACGAGGAGTTATTAAATCTTAATGGTCGTTACGCTCAATTTCATGCTAGACAATTTCAAGATTAGTCTATTTGGCGTTAAGAGTTGGGCGTTATTTCTGATTTTATCATTCAAGCCAAGTTTTTGGGGGGTAGAACCCCCCAAACCCCGGAGCGCATTAGTTTTTCGGTGGGATGCTTACACGCGGTTGTTCATACACTTGTACTAATTTAAAAGTCACCGATATAGCATTTATCTTAATGGTGAGGTAGGAAGTTTTCGTTTTGGGGAGTCATACCAAATCCGTTGAGTAACGCACAGAAAAAGGGTTTCTCAGAGAAACCCTTTTTCTACTCATGCACTCATGCAAAACGGAGAATAAATAATCAGTTTTTAATAACTGGATTTAGTATCAGTCGCGGAATTAGGTTAGACTTCATCTTTAGGGAAACGCTGTAAGTATCCAGACAGAATTAATTACACATATTTTTCCGTTCCCTCTACTTAGGGTTTTTTTCGGGGAATTCCTCGCAAGGTTAAAACATCATCGAGGGTGGAACAATAGTTTTTTAAACCAAAATCAGCAGGAGTATAGGTTTTAATGTGGGTGAAGTGGCGATAATTCATCGCAAAACGGTCCCATGCTTCCATCTGCAAGTTAAAAACTTTGATAAAAAAGTTAGCAATGGTTAAAGATAAAGGAATGCGAAAATAGATTTTTTTGTTTAAATAAGCGCAGATTTCCTCCACTGCTTGGTTAGCTGTTGTGCGTTGATTGCCTAGGACAATTTTGCTTTCTGGTGCGGGATTTTCGATTAAATAACTCACCACTTGAGCTATATCTTGAGCATGGATAAAATGAAAACTGCCATCAGCTTGAAACCAACGCACTAAACCGATATATTTCAACACATCCGGTAAACCACCATAGATATGAGAATAGGGTTTATTTTCGTCACCACCTAAGACAAAAGTTGGGTATAAAGTGATAATTTTATCGGCAATTTCTAGGTCAGTAAATTTACTATAACAAATGTATTTAGTGCGGATATAATTAGTTCCTATCTCCCCAGCTTCCGCTAAAGGTTGATTATTTTGATTGAGAATGCTGGCGGTGGAAAAGTAGAGGACTTTCTCGCAGATTTGAGCATCTAAATAACTAATTAATTCTAGGGTTTTTACCACATTAATCTGATAACTTTCCTCCTCTCCTCCCCAACTGGTAGCGATTAAAACCGCTATATTCATTGTTTTTAAAAGCTCGGCATATACCTCGATATTTTCCATATCGCCTAAAAGTATATGAACATTTGATCGCCCGTGGTAAGCAAATTTTAACTTCTCTGGATTACGCACTAAAAAATATAATTCATAGTCGGGATTTTCCAGTAAAATTTCAGCGATATAATGCCCAATACAGCCACTCACACCCGTTAGAAATATTTTTTTCATTATTTTAATTGATCCAGCAGAATTTAGGGGACAGTGTGAAAGTAAAAAGTCAAAAAGGGTGTTGTGTGTTGGGGTTTTAGGGTGTTGGGGTTTTAGGGTGTTGGGGTTTTAGGGTTTTAGGGTTTTAGGGTTTTAGGTTTTTAGGTTTTTAGGGTTTTAGTTGAATTCCCCCATTTCCCCATTTCCCCATTTCCCCATTTCCCAATTTCCCCATTTCCCCATTTCCCCATTTCCCCATTTCCCTGAGTAACTTTATTGATAACTAAATCCTTTAGCAGTTTCAAAGAAGAAACGCACGTTATCTTCAGGAGTTCCCACCAAAACACCATGACCTAAATTGAGAATATGACCTTGATTACCCGCTTTACGAATAGTATCAATAATCCGCTCGCGAATAAAGGACTGGGAACCGAATAAAACCCCCGGATCGATATTACCTTGAACCATCATCGCTTTACCTAAACGCTGTCTCGCTTCCGCCATATCGACAGTCCAATCGACGCTAATAATATCAACCCCCGATTTAGCCATTCTTTCCAAAACGCCGGCGCTGCCACTAATGTAGAGAATTAACGGTGTATCGGGATGGGTTTCTTTCACCAAACGAACTACTTTTTGTTGATAGGGTAAGGCAAAAACATCGTAATCTTGGGGAGTTAATTGACCCGCCCAAGAGTCGAACATTTGTACCACTTGCGCCCCACAATCGATTTGATAACGGACATAGGTGGCAATCATATCCGCTAATTTATCTAAAAATTGGTGCAGTACCGAGGGTTCCGAAAAAGCCATCCCTTTAATCACAGAATAACTTTTAGAACCTTTCCCTTCCACTGCATAGGCTGCTAAAGTCCAAGGCGCTCCGACAAAACCGAGGACAGTGGATTTATTTCCCACCTCTTGACGCAGGGTTTTTAAAATCGTTTTGATAAAAGGTAAAGACTGATCGGGATCGAGGGGATTAAGTTGGTCCACCTGCGCTTGAGTACGAATGGGAGAATCGATAATCGGCCCCTTACTTTCGATAATATCAAAGGGAATACCGATTCCTGCTAGGGGAGTGAGGATATCGGAGAACATGATCACCCCATCCGGTTGAAAAGCGCGCCAAGGTTGCAGGGAGATTTCGATCGCTAAATCGGCATTTTCCGATCTTTCCCGAAAACTGGGGTATTTATCGCGCAATTCTCGATAAATCTGCATATAACGTCCTGCTTGTCTCATCATCCACACGGGAGGACGGGGTAAGATTTCTCCTTTGGCAGCGCGTAATAAATAAGGTATTTCAGGGGAGTCAGTCATATCACGATGATTATTCTATTGCCTTTTCTACGGTATCATCCCCCGTACAGCTAATTTTTCTAGTTTTTCCTTAAGAATTGTTAACGAAAATTATCCCCCTTTGCATTGAAACTGGGTACTGGAAATTGTAGTACAATCTTTTGGTTTGAGACAGGGTGTAGAGTGTAGGCTATAGGGATAAGTTGATAAAATCTATGGCGGATTCAAAAATTCAATCTTACCGAGATTTAAGAGTTTGGCAGGAGTCCGTAAATTTAGCTGAAAGTTGCTATCGTCTCACTAAAACTTTTCCCAAAGAAGAGCTTTATGGGATGACAACACAGATTCGCCGAGCTTCGGTGTCAATAGCAGCGAATATTGCCGAGGGGTATGGACGCAAAACCAGGGGAGAATACATCCAATTTTTGTACATAGCTCAAGGTTCTCTCAAAGAGTTGGAGACTCATTGGTTAATCTCTCAAAGAGTTGAACTAGCTTCCCCTCAGAGCGTCAATCCTATTCTTAATCAATGTGAATCAGTAGGCCGACTCCTGCTAACTTTGATTCTTTCCCTTGAAAATAAATAACCCCTACACCCCACACCCCACACCCTACACCCCACACCCTACACCCCACACCCCACACCCTACACCCCACACCCTACACCCTACACCCCACTCCCCACCCTGGGATGAACTCGACGCAATCGCAAGGCATTTGTCACCACGGAAAGGGAACTTAAAGCCATGGCAGCACCGGCAATAATCGGATTGAGCAGAAAAGGATAGAGGACTCCGGCAGCGATGGGAATAGCAATCAGGTTATAAATAAAAGCAAAAAAGAGATTTTGTTTGATATTTCCCATTGTTGCCCGACTTAACTCAATAGCGGTCACAATTCCCTGTAAATCTCCCGAAATTAGGGTTATATCGCTTGCGGCGATCGCTATATCGGTCCCCGTGCCAATAGCAATACCTAAGTCCGCTTGTGCCAATGCGATCGCATCATTGATGCCATCGCCAACCATGGCGACTATTTTCCCTTTTTTCTGCAAATATTCGATTTTTTCGGCTTTTTCTTGGGGACGGAGTGCGGCAAAAAAGCGCCGGATACCCAACTCGCTGGCGATCGCCTCTGCGGTTTCGAGGTTGTCCCCCGTCATCATCATCACCTCTAATCCCATTTTTTTGAGCTTGGCGACCACTGAGGAAGAAAAAGGTTTTAAAACGTCGGAAATTGCGATCAACCCCTCTAAACCCCCGTTAACCGCTATCCAAGCTACGGTTTTTTTCTGCCATTCCCAATCGTGGGCGACTTTTTTAAGAACTTTTGTTTCGATCCCTTGACTTTCTAACCATTGTTGTGTACCGATTTGCACGAAATCTGACCCGACTTTCCCCTGCACTCCTGACCCAGTTATTGAGTCAAATTCGCTTACTTCTAGGGTTTTAATCTGGTTTAACTGCCCATATTTAACTATTGCTTCTCCTAGCGGGTGTTCAGAATGATTCTCCACCGATACGACTAACTGCAGCAGCGATAATTCCCGTCCATCCCTCACCCCCTCGCGAGTCAAGAAGTCCGTCACCGTTGGTTTACCTTGGGTGAGAGTTCCCGTTTTATCGAGGACAATAGTAGTAATACCATGAGCTAATTCTAAACTTTCGGCATTTTTAATTAAAATTCCCTGTTTTGCTCCCTGTCCTGTTCCCACCATAATCGAGGTGGGTGTAGCTAATCCTAGCGCACAGGGACAAGCGATGATTAGGACTTCCACCATTGTAATCAAAGCGAGGGTGAGATTACCCGTGCGGAGAATCCAAAATAGGAAAGTTATTACCGCAATAATCATCACCACCGGCACAAAATAAGCGGTCACTCGATCGACTAATCTTTGTATAGGTGCTTTTGATGTTTGCGCGGTTTGCACTAATCGAACAATCTGAGCTAAAACCGTATCTTTTCCCACCCGTAACGCTTGCATTTGTAGGCTACCAGTTTTATTAATTGTCGCACCGATTACCTGTTGATTGACGGTTTTTCGCACGGGTAAACTTTCCCCCGTCACCATCGATTCATCAATGCTAGAACTGCCTTGGATAATTATGCCATCGACGGGAATTTTTTCCCCCGGACGCACTAAAATTATATCTCCTACTTTCACCTCTTCTATTGGTAGATCTAGCGTCTGCTCTTCCCTAATCACCCTAGCAGTTTTTGCCTGTAATCCCATTAATTGTTTAATCGCGGCAGCCGTTTCTTTTCTGGCCCGTTTTTCGAGGAAACGACCGAGTAAAATCAGAGTAATGACGATAGCTGACGCTTCGTAATAGACATGGGAATTAAATCCCTGTTTTTCGATAAAATCGCTCCCGAAGGTTAAAAACAGGGAATAAAAATAGGCGGCACTGGTTCCCAAAACTACTAAAGTGTCCATGGTGGCAGTGCGATTTTTAAAAGCTTTCCACGCATTTTTATAAAAACTTTGACCGCACCAAAATTGGACGGGAGTAGCGAGAATTAATTGTAGTAAAGGATCGTGTAACCAATGGGGAATAAAAGATAGAGATAAACCCGTCATCATCGGTAAAGAACCGATAAAAAGTATGATACTAATAACAATAGCGATCAATAGTTTAGGGAGAAGTTCTTTTTCTGGCCTGGATTCGAGATTAATTTCTGTTACCGGTGTGGCCTGGAAACCGGCATCCCTAACTTTTGCTTGAATAGTGTTAAGATCGGTACGCTTGGGGTCATAGTCCACATCCACCTGTTCCATGCCAAAATTAACTTGACATTGAGTCACTCCGGGGATAGATTTAATTATCCGCTCGATCGAATTAGCACAACCAGCGCAACTCATCCCGGCGAGTTTGAGAGTTTGATGGGTCATAATGTTAATAGCAGCGGAAGTCAGCAACAAAATCCCCTGCAGCAGAGTTATATCTTTAGGATAAAATATTCCCCTAGCTGCAGGGTCAAGAATCCTTTGTTAATTTTTCTGAATAGATATGAAGAAATGTCAAAAAGAGTGTCTGTGTTTTCCTAACACACCCTTAGTTTTTATGGACAAATTTCAGTTAACCCCACTCTGTTGCGTATCTTGACCTTGCACAGCGTCGGCAGCAGAAACACCATCACCCTGAAAGCCAAAATACCATAAAGTAGCGGCAGCTTCAGCGCGAGTTACTGGTCTTTTTGGCTGAAATAGGGTAGTAAAACCAAAAACTCGCCGAATATTAGCTTGTTCAGCATTTTGAAAATCGGCATAAAGAGCGCGCACCAGCTGCGGGTTAATTTTATTAGTATCCTGAAAACCCCAAGTATTTTTAATCGTATCAAGATTGGCGCTCGGTAAAGCTTTTCTAATATCTAATGGCACTTTCCAAGCGATTAAATCTTCCCGGGTTAAAGGAGCATTGGGACGGAATAAAATGGCGCTACTATCTCCCGTTAAAGGAGAGGGAATTAACCCCGCTTCTGCTAGTCCTTGAATATAAATATAATCGGGATCGTTATTTTTAACATCACTAAAAGTCGGGGAACTATTGGCAGTAGCTAAACGGATTTGTTTACCCGCTACATTAGCATAAATGGCATTATTAGCCTGTAATAACCAGCGAGCAAATTCTCGGCGCGTTATTGTATCATTAGGGTTAAACTGATTGTTATTACCTGTTAATACTCCTAATCTAGCTAAGTCTTGAATGTGGCTCTTTAAGGGATTAGGTAAGGATTCGAGATCGTTAAAACTGGTGGGATTAAGATTGGGTAACGGGGAGGGACTAAGGGAGGGACTAGGGGAGGGACTAGGGGACGCAATTGGGGTTCCTATTGGACGATAATCGAGGCTATATTCGGTATTGGGAGAAGTGGCAGTTATGGTGATAGTTAACTCTAAATTATCTCGACGGGCCGTTAGGGTACTATTAACTCCTTCCCCAGAAAAGGGAGTAATAATTTGCCAATTATTATTAACTAATTCCTGTTGATAAAAAGCCTCGATCGCATTGCTGGGATCGTTGGATTGCCAACGGGTTTGTCCACCAGTATTATCAGGATTTGTCTGCACGGATAATAATTCTGATTGACTATATCGAGGAATTTCTGCGGGAAAATTTGCGGGTAATTGCCTGTTATTAGGAGAATTTTCTGGTGTGGGATTTGTTTGTAGATTAGGATCGGCAGCCAGACGATTTTCTAGGTCAGGATTGCCACTACAGGCTGCTAAAATGCCCAGCAGGGTGATAATTGTACTGTAGCGAATAAACTTACTCACGGTCTTTACCAATATTGTTTCCTTAGCTTTATCCTAGCTTATTTACTCAGGTTTTTGACTAGAGAAAATTTTGCGCCACCATTGACGTAATTTCCTCAGCAGAAATCTTCCTAATCCTTTTGTATATTTTTCAAATTTATAGTAAAATAAAATGTCGATTATATCTTGGGTAGAAAGATACTTGAGATAGAATACTCCTTGATCAATACGCGCATCACTATACTCTAAATAAACTTGGCGACTGAGGCGATCGGATAAATTCCATTTTGGCTGAAAATATTCTTGCATCCGCTGTTGATAATCGGTAAAACTCCTCGATTTTCCCTGTAAATATTCTTCCATGTATTGACAAGCAATTTCGGCTCCTTTCATAGCATAGCGAATACCTTCCCCTCCTAAAAAGTTAACCGTAGAAACCGCATCACCAATCGCTATAATATTCGGTTCTTGATAATAAATATCTTGCAGATTGAGTGAGTATTCTAAAATAGAACCATGGCTGTCAATTGTATCATATTTAGAGAGATTCATGTAGGTTTGCATAATTTGTGTAACATAACTTTTTAAAGGCTTAACTTCAGAAACATAAGGATGTTCTCCCTCTAACCAAGCAGCTCCTATTTTTAATTGCTGATTATCCATAGGAAAAATCCAGCTATAACCTTTAGGACTCCATTTGTGACCGAGAAAAAACACTAAATTATCTTGATATTTTTGATAATCTATTTCTGGTACAGCAATTAAATATTCAATACCCACTGCTTTTAAAAAATCAGGTTTTTCTCGTCTATGTTTATAGATAACTGCTCTAGCGTATCCCGTAGCATCAACCAATAAACGAGTAGTAACTGTCTCGATTTCCTCGCCTTTTGATTTCAAGAAAACAGTTAGCTGATTCTCCGCTTGTTGATATTTCAGATAACGACAACCTAAACGAACTTCTCCCCCACAACGCAGCACTTCTGCAGCTAAAAACTCTCGCAACTTGGCAAAATCAAAAACTACCCCTAAAGGTTGCGCTGATGACCAAAAATGATGTATGCTAGTGGAGATAATTTCGATATTTTTCCAAAACCTAGCCACTACGGTTTCGGGGAGATTGAATTGTTCTAAAATTTCTAGGGGAGAAGCGGCACTAGAAAAATTATTATCTTGCCAACTAGAATGTTGTTCCACTAAAAGAACACGATAACCTTTTTCACTTAATAATCTACCACAGTGACCTCCCGCCGGTCCCCCCCCAATAATTACTACATCATAATCCATGATTTACTCCCTAGCCTAATCGTGCTAACTTGCCTCTATTTTACTCTAAATTGCCCGGGAGCAAGTCAATTTTGCCAGAACAAACGTACCAAGCCTCGTTCAAAGTGTTCCGTTCAGGTACGCACAACGAAGTTTGAGAACTTGAGGTACATTCCTTTCATTCCATTGCGCTCCCGAAATTTTCAAGCGTCTATCGATTTGTTTAATCGTTGATTCCACCGCTCCTGAACCAATCGAACAAATTTCGTTCTCTTGAAAATAAGAATAATCGATTATTCGATGACAATGCTCTCTCAAGTAATTACAGAAATTTTCCGCTTGTTTTTTCGATAAAGAAGAGAATAAAGCGATAGTTTCCTCGACTTTTCCCTTCCATAACAAGCTTTCCACCAGATGAAACCAATCTAAAACCTCTCGTTTTTCGACTGGGGCTTCGATCTGTCCGATGATTTTCCATATCCACGGATGATCGTCTCCTAGACAGGTTAGAGCATCGGACAACTCTTGCCGATTTACCCACTCGATTAAAACCTCGTTTTCCCTGAACGTGGCTTTGGTCACTAGATTATCTGCCTGGATCGCCTTCTAATCTTTACAAACGCACGATTCTCCTTTTGTCTCCGTTCAAAGAGCGTACTTTCCCACCATCCAAGCTAATTTCTTTGATAGTTTCTCTTACTTCTTCCTCGGGAAACTCGTGGCGCTCGACAATTCTTTGTAACGTTTTCTCGGAAACTTTTATTCCCGTGTATTTGGGTAGATCCTTTTCAGCATTCTTGTAAGAAACCGTGGCACGTAACCTTAAACAACATTCCTCTAAAGCTGGACTAATTCTTTGATGGGATTCCAGATGTAAATACTCCGCTTGTTTTTCGCTGACGGGTAGTTGACCGATTATACTTTTTAGAATTCTTTCTCGTCCCGCTTTTGTTCCCGTTGTTTTTTCGATAAAAAAATTCCTAATTGGGGGGTAACATAATCTAAAGTCTGTTGTCGGATCGTTTTTTCAATATCCCCTAAACTGGCTAAGTCTTCGGGAGCGGCCTCTTGATAGAGAATTTCGGCGATTCCTCGGGCGTATTCTTGAAGTTTTTTCTGGTTTTCTGGGTTCATTGACCGTTTCCTCCTTTGATATATCCCTATTTTACTCGATTCTTCTACCGGTCTCCAGCGTACTCTTCTGCAAAACTGACTTGCTCCCTAAACGCTTTAATGGAGCGTAGTTGCGATTGGGTGCGGGTTTATTTGGAGAATCCTAATTCTGGTGTTAAGGAGGAAGATAGGCATTTGTGTGATGGGATTGGTACAAAGAATTAGCCCACCAATTTAATAATCAAGTTGGTGCGTAGGGCGCGGATTATTAACTTGTTTTTTTGTCAGAATTAGTAACCGCAAACACGCATCCTACCGGATCTATACTCAACGAATTAAGTATAATAGGTTCCAATCCCAGTTATCTGTGTTACCATTCGGGGTAAATTCAAGCGATCTCCAGACACCTATGAGCAAGGTTCTCGTGTTGAATGCTTCCTACGAACCGCTAAATATTACCAGTTGGCGGCGCGCGATCGTTTTATTGTTGAAAGGAAAAGCTGAATCCCTAGAACATAACGGAAAAGTGGTTTGTCGTGACTTACCCCTACCTTCCGTTATCCGTCTTAGGCAATATGTCCGTGTTCCCTACAAGGAAATTCCTTTAACCCGTCGTAATATTCTCGAACGAGATCATCACACCTGTCAATACTGTCTCTACCGAGGTGAACAATTAACCATCGATCATGTGATTCCCCGTTCTCGCGGAGGGGGTGACACTTGGGAGAATTTAGTGGCGGCTTGTGTGCGTTGTAATGTGCATAAGGGCAATCGTACACCAAAAGAGGCCAATATGTCCCTACGCGCCCAGCCGCGTCGTCCCTACAGCAGTCTCCACTTTGAGCTATTAAAGCACACGAGGGGGAATCACAATCACGAATGGCGTAAATATGTCATCGGGATTTAGGGTGAAAAAGGCATGGTGAAACCAAGTCCAAAATTGATTCCCATGCCATTATTATTAGTCTGGGTGCGAGGATTGGCAACTCCCGTGCCTAGATAAACCGCACAACCGCGACAGGGGGTATTGACTCGGTAGCGCACCGCCATGGGATCATTAGGATCAGTGATAGTTACTCCTTGATGATTTAAATCTTTAATTAGATTGGTGACGGGTTTGAAAAAATCGGCGCTGGGGGGTTGACTTGGTGGCAGTTCTAGGGTTTGTTCTTGGGAAGCAAGAACGATTTCTGAAGCGATAACTAGTAGTAGAGAGGTGGTTACGCCAAATAAACCGAGATTATTTTTGATTTTCATCTTTTTTTTTACCGAAAGATTGTTAATTTTTTCTCTGAAAATTCTAGCGTTTCCTCGCGGGAAAGGACACTAATCAGTAAAAAAATTTACTGATGTCTGCCATACTTATAATAAGCAGCACAAGCACCTTCACTAGAAACCATACAAGTACCGATGGGATGTTCGGGAGTACAAGCAGTACCAAATACTTTACATTCCCAGGGTTTTAAAACACCCTTAAGAATTTCGCCACACTGACAAGCTTTGTGATCTTTAACACGCTGATTGGGTAGGGTAAATTTTTTCTCCGCATCAAAATTGCTGTATTCATCCCGCAGTTTTAACCCTCCTTGTGCAATTTCTCCTAAACCTCGCCATTCAAACTGATCCCGCAGTTCAAAAACTTGCTTGATTGCCGATAAAGCGACTCTATTTCCTTGATTTTGTACCACTCGATCGTACTGATTTTCGATCTCACATCTCTGCTCATCTAATTGTTTTAATACCATCCAAATTGATTGGAGAATATCCAAGGGTTCAAACCCAGAAACTACCACAGGTTTATGATATTCTTGGGCAATAACTTGATAGGGTCCTGTGCCAATTACCATGCTAACATGACCAGGACCAACAAAACCATCTAACTGTAAATCTGGGTTATCCAACAAAGCTTTCAGAGCAGGAATAATCACCACATGATTAGAAAATAAACTAAAATTAGTGATACCATCTCTTTGGGCTTCTAAAACAGTTAAAGCGGTGCTAGGAACGGTGGTTTCAAAACCTAATGCTAGAAATATTACTTCTTTATCTAGATTTTCTCTGGCAATTTTTAAGGCATCGCGAGGAGAATAAACCATGCGAATATCATCACCTTTTGCACGTGCTTGTAGCAGACTCAAATGGGAACCGGGGACACGCATAGTATCGCCAAAAGTTGTCAGAATTACGTTCGGTTTTTGTGCGAGAAAAATGGCATCATCTAAACGACCTCGCGGCATAACACAAACGGGACATCCAGGACCATGAATTAATTCGATAGTTTCCGGAAGTATTGCCTCGATACCGTATCTAAAAATTGAGTGGGTATGACCTCCACAAACCTCCATAATTTTAGTAACTTTTTGCCGTTTTTCAGAGATTCTTATCGATAATTGTTCAATTTGTTGAATTAATCCTGCCGCTTTAACTGGATCACGAAATTCGTCAACGTATTTCATAGTTTATCTCCTTTAATTATAATTTTTAGCTGTCGTTTGTCATTAATAATTGCCGTAATTTACATTTCTTAGAGATAGACAACAGCATTAATTTATGGGTGACTATTTTAAGAACATTAATTATGATTAAATTCTGCCTCTAATTCCGCTAATTGTGTTAATAAATTTAAGGTTTCTTGCGCCTCATCTTCATCGATTCGATTCATAGCAAAACCCACATGAACTAATACCCAATCCCCTACACAAGTATTAGCGGGATGGTCTTCATCAACAATGCAAGTAATATTTACTTCTCTTTTTACACCCCCCACATCGACGAGAGCGAGATGATGGTTTTCATCAATGATTGCTGTAATTTGTCCTGGTATGCCTAAACACATAGTTTTTACCTTAAAAAATCTAGTTTTTCCTAATTATGCGCTGATTTTTTGCCTAGAAATTGATAAGAGCAACGGAGAATCAGGTCATACTTCATTCCTCTGAGAAACGCTATACAGTCAAAGGTTATCCTTTTAACTTAGTCCTACCTGCCATTCTGGACTATTGCCCTCAAGAACAGCTTTTTTTCCCATATCTTTTTTAAGATTTCCCCCGTCCTGAACCGTGGACAATATCTCAGCAGGGGTAAAACTTTTGTATTAGGGACTATAGTTATTTCAAATAAGAACGAGACACTAGGCGACACAATAAGTACGAATAATTTCATCAAGGGTTGTCCCCACAGGAGCATACATTCTTGCCCTCTTTAATGCACTAAAATCATGTTCGATATCATTTAAATCAGGAGAGTATTTTGGCAAAAACACTACCTGATGACCTGCTTCTTCTACCAGTTGTTTAATGACTGTCTTCCGATGAATTGGTGCATTATCCATAATTAATACTGATGTTATGGTTAGAGAGGGCAATAAATATAAAGATAACCACCCTTCAAAACCTTCGGCATTCAGGCTTCTCGTAAATACCATCGGTGCAATAAAGTCTTTTTTTCCCTTTCTTCTCCCGGCGACAAGGTTTTCTCTTTTTCCTCGTTTTCCTTGTCTATCTCCCAATACTTTCTTCCCTTTTTTTGACCAAGCATAAAGGCAGGCTTGAAATTCTTCAAACCCTGACTCATCAATAAATACAAGGCTTTCACTTCCATATTTTTTAATCAATTCTCTCAGCACTCTGTAGTATTTCATTCTTTCTTCTCGGTTTCTTTCTCTATAACGAAGTTCCTTCTTTTTTCTGGTAATTTTCATTTTTTTAAGGCATAGCAAATGGCACTTGGTCTCACTCCAAACTTCTCGGCTCTGTCTCTTAATCTTGCCTCGGGATTTTCTTGGACATCTTTTGACAGTGCTTTCCAGTCCAGCTTTCTCTGACGGTGTTTTACCTTTGTTGCTTCCAGTTTTTCCCTACCTAGCCATCTATATATCGTCGCTCTTCCTATATTAAATAGAGCGGCGGCTTTGGTTATGCTTCCCCCATTCTCTACATAATCGATCACTTTTTTTCTCAAGTCTAGGCTATAAGACATTTTTCTGTATGGATTGCTCGTTTCTCTTCATTTTACCTTATTTTTCCCTCGTCTCACACTTATTTGAAATGACTATACATCACTTTAATAAATTCCGTGTCAAAAGTTGATAAAGTAGCTGGGTTTCGTAAAAAAGTAAGCGACATAGCCCATCTTTACCCAATGCCTTAAAACTTGGTAACTCTTGGATGACTTCGATTTTTTCCCCGGTTTTTTCGTTGCGAGTACAATAGGTGTGTTTCCTCGGATTTAGCTAAGAGTTGTTAAGTTTAGTTGTAATCTCGGTTTTAGCGGGTTTATTCGGGCAAATAGTCACCATTGCATGAGCATATAAATGAGAGCGCATTAAGTCGGAACCCTTCCACGACTTTTTAACCTTGTCCTGTTTTGCGGATGTGTCTCCTGAAATTTGATAGCAATACCCTAAACATAGATAAGCTTGAAACTTTCTTAAGCTGATATCGTGATCACCTCTAAAGTAGGGTTTCCCGTTGACCAAGAATCTTTCTATAGGATAGCAGTGCAAAATTAGTAAGCTTTGAGTTATAGTACCAAAGCAAAATTGATTAAAGACTTGACGATAAAGCTTAAACTGTTCTAAGTCTAAAATCTCTCTTAGCTCCTGTTCTTTAGAAAATATTCTAGTCTCGTACATTATGATGTCATTAGCCAATAACGGCTCTTCTAGGTTCTGTGTGATAAGTTTAACTTACAATATGATCGATCAATCTTTGTCTCCTTTGTGTCTTTGTGGTTCGTTCCACCCCCTCGCTAGGAGGAATATATCTTAGAATACATTTTACCCACCAAATCCAAGAGAGCCCAATAACTGGCTATATTCGCTAATTTCAGTCCCGGCCGTGGCTTTAATCCGTGGGTTTTTCAACAAACCAGCGATAAGCTGTTCGTAATTTAAATTGCTTGTTGAGACGAGGCAAAAGGCAACAGTAAAGGGATTGGGGGAGGTTCGGCTAATTTAAAAATAAGCGGTTTAAATGCGTCTTAGCTTATGTCCTAACGTAGGATTACAGCCCTTAACCCCGATATATTCAAAGTCTTTTTGAGCGATTTCTAGGTGTTCACAACATAATCGCTGTCTAAGTTGGTTAATCAAAGAATTTTTGTTTTTATCTAGTTGTTCCCGTTCGTGAAAAGTCCGACGCAACAAGTTGATCGAGTCATCGTCGTAATTGTTTAAGATCGGGGGATTGCCTAGATCATCTAACCCTGATTTGTCGAAATAAGTTATGGCAATGGTTAGAGCGCCAAGATAATCATCTTTATTTTTAGTCTTAAAGTAGTGCTGCCGACTTATCTTGGCTTGCTGATGAGATATCTATTGAATGTCTCATCCTAACTTCTTAGCGCAATTAACCCAGAAGCTTGCATACCAGTAACCCGTAGGCTCTAGAATAATCGCATCGACTTCTAGAGATTTAATAATCTCGATCGCTTCTGCGTTGCATTCATTGGATTAAAGAACCAGACTTCTACTGGAGAACTAGGAAATTTATCTCTTAATTCTTGGACTTTTACTGGTAAATTTTGCTTGAATTTTTCTTGTTCAACTGGGTCTCCCTTTTTATGTTTTGCCCTGGGTTTTTGACAAGAATATCTCGACTTTTTTAGGTAATCCCATCCCCTTTGATTCCAAACTTTTTCTCGCCCCGTTTCCTTTTCTATCCATCTGGCTACCTTCGGTCCTGTCCAAATTCCTCCATCCGCAGGACGTTCTTTCAGTTCTTCTTTTAATTTTTGAAATTGTTCTTCCTTCAATAAAGGTTCTTTTCCTCTCCGATGTTCTACACTTTTTTTCTTGAGATTTTTAACTCCTTCTTCTCCTAATTCATTATATTTCTTGAGAATTCTAAAACTATATTGATAATCTAACCCCACAGCTACCGCCGCATTTTTGATTGTCCATCCTAAGGATATTTTCCACAACAAGTGCCATCTTCTTGTTTCCACTGAGTCTTGACTGCTTCTGTATCTATCTTTCAGTTCCTCTGAACTCAGATGTTCGGCTAAGTAAGCTTTCTTGGGCATTTTATTTCCTCGTCTTTACTTGTTTTATTATAACAGGATTTAATATCATTCATCTGGGCAATAAGTCTCGGAAACCTGAAAGAAAGTTGAGGAAAGTGATAGAACCAGTTAGGTGAGAATAAAATACCAGTGGTCGCTTTAACATCACCTGAATAGTCGGTTTTTGGTGTCTTTCCCCCGACCATCGGCTGCTACCACTGGTTTGCTGTTGTTTGTTGTTGTAATCCGAGGAAATATAGTTCTTGCGTTCCCAAGCGCCTGAACTGCATTTATCTCTCTGGTAAAAATTGTAACAGACAATACCCATTTTGTGTAAAAAAAAGTAAACAATTTGGTAAAAAATTATTTTTTGCGGTAATCATCAACCCTCTGAGGACAGCCCCAGATTACCGTTTCCTGTTTGTAAACCACCATACCGGGCTTGGCTCCTTTGGGTTTATAGACGTATTTGGGACGGGTATAGACGACGGGAACCTGTTCACTATGGCGAGCGCGACTATAATAAGCGGCGTAATCGGCGGCAAATTGCAGATCGGCGGCTTCTGGAACTGTACCGGGGTTTAAACGGAGTAAAACGTGACTACCAGCGATTTCTTGACTATGAAACCAGATATCGTAATCGCTGGCACTACGAAAAGTTAGCCGATCATTTTGACGGTTATTTTTGCCAATCCATAATTCTATTCCAGAGGGAGTAGTAAAGCGCATGGGTTCGGATTCTTTATTATTCGCCCGATTACGCTGGTAATTGCTTTCTAGATACTTCTGTTGGATTAATTCTTCTTGTATCTCGTCTAGGGTCTGTAAATCTTCGCTGCTGCTATAATTTTCTAGTTGACTTAAACTCGATCGCACTTGTTCGAGATAATTAATTTCACTAACCACTTCCTCTAATAAAGGTTCCACCGCTAACCGCGCCCTTTTTAATTTCTGATGTTGTTTATACAAATATTGGGCATTCTGCACGGGATTTCTTTCGGGATCGAGAGGAACAATTACAGGGTTTCCTGTCTCGAAATCTGCCAAAGTAATGCTAGTCATTCCCTGCGGTATTTGCTGCAGATTGGCCATTAATAAATCCCCTTGCTGTTTATAGCGATCAGCATGAGCGGATTCTGCTAGTCTTGTTTGAAATCCCGCCGCTTTAGTTTGCAGTTTAGTCAGTAAAGAGGTAATTTTTTGATTTAACTTTTGCTGTAGTTGTCGAAAGCTTTCTTGATTAATTTGCTCGCTATAATAACGGTTTAATAATTCTTGAACATTTTTAGCTGCCGCCAGCATCTCCCCACCGATCACTGTATAACCTTCTCTCGTCCATCCCGGTTGAAAGGTTTTATTTTCAAGGATTGTTAACCATTCTTGCCAAGCTAAAAAGAGCTTTTCCCAATCGTTAGTATCTAACTGATCCGTGTTTAATTTCGGGTTAATTTTGGCTTTTTGCAACAGCGATCGAGCGATGACGGGACTAACCCCACGATAGGTACTAACTAACTGTTTTTCGATGGTTTTAGGGATTAAACTAACTCTGGCTTGCCAACTGCTTAAGGATTCTTCTAAACTGGGATTTGTTCCTAATAAAACTGGGGGTAGTTGATAGATTTGTCCCGTTTGTACGGTGCGAACACTAGACTGGGTGGCATTGACTTGATGGGCAACGGTGACAATTTGATTGTCAGCCGCAGTTAAAATCACATTGCTATATTTGCCCATAATTTCTATATATAAATGCCACAGCGCCGGATCATCGGGACGTTGGGCAAATTGCAGATCGATGACTCTTTCCCACGGGGCAACAAATGCTAATTTTGTCAGCGCAAAACCATTGAGTTGATGACGCAATTGATCGCTAAAAGTGAAGGTATCAGGGACTTTCGGCGGTGGATCACCAATATGCAGCCGCGCTCCTTGGGGATGCCAAGAAATAATTAACCATCCCTTGCGATCAAAGGTTCGTAAATGGAGGGCGATCGTCTGGCGATCAATTTGATACACTTGTTCTAGTCTGGCGGGTAGCCAAGTGGCGGCAATTTCGGCACAGGTGGCACTGAGGGTGGTAAAGTCTAGGGATTGCATTTTCAGGATTCAGCTGTAGGGTGGGTTAGGCGACGGTAACTGCTACAGTTTAGTATTGATTTTGTGTTCGCCGTAACCCACCAAATTATTGCTCCTTTTTTCTTGGTGCGTTACGCTGCGCTAACGCACCCTACTTTTTACTTTTATAAAAGGGTTTTTTGACGACGGTAGCGGGGTAGGTGCTGCCGCGGATTTCCACTTCGATCGCCTGTCCGATCGAGGCGAAAGGTGTGGGAAGATAGGCTAAAGCGATCGCTGTGTTTAAAGTTGGTGATAAAGTGCCACTGGTGACTTTACCCACCGCTTCCCCAGCGAATACTACTGGATAATCGTGACGCGCGATATGTTTGCCGGACATCTGCAATCCTACCAAGAGCCGATTCACACCATTAAGTTTTTGGTCTTCAAGGACATTGCGACCGATAAAATCGCCTTTTTCTGGCAGATGAACCAACCAATTTAAGCCAGCCTCTAGGGGACTCGTGCTATCGTCGATATCCTGTCCATAAAGGGCTAAAGCTGCCTCTAAACGCAGGGTATCCCGGGCCCCCAAACCGCAGGGAGTCACCCCTAAATTTAAGAATTCTGTCCAAAGTTGCTGTCCGATTTCAGGAGGGGCCATAATTTCAAAGCCATCTTCTCCCGTGTAACCGGTCCTAGCGATAAAAACTTTTTCCCCGAAAAGCTGGCTTTCCCAGTGATTAAATAGGCCAAAATCGCTTAATTTTTCCCCAATCAAGGGCTGTAAAATTGTCGCTGCCTTTGGTCCTTGCAGGGCGATTAAGACCCTTTCTCGGGATAAATCCTTTAATTTGACCCCCGATCCCTCTAAATTGCCTAAAATCCATTCTCGATCTTTATCGGTGGTTGAGGCATTAACAATTAATACGCCTTGGCTTTCGCTTTGGTAGTAAAAGATAATATCATCGATTATGCCACCGTCCGGGTTAAGTAAAACGCTATACTGTGCCTTTCCTGCCCTTAAACGGGCTAAATTAGAGGGAACTAGGGTTTGGAGAGATTGAACCAGATTATCTCCAGTTAAGATAAATTTGCCCATGTGGGAAATGTCAAACATCCCCACACCATTGCGGACAGCATTATGTTCGATTTTTAGGCCGCTAAACTGTATCGGCATCTCCCAACCCGCAAAAGGGGTAAATTTGCTGGTTTGTTGGGCAATTAGGTCGTATAAAGGGGTACGAATAGCGGGGGAAGTTGCTTCTTGGTTAGCCACGGTGATCTCGATCGAATGGTTTTCTGCCTAGAGTAGCATAGCAGTTATCAGTTATCAGTGACCAGTTATCAGTTATCAGTTATCAGTTATCAGTTATCAGTGACCAGTTATCAGTGACCAGTTACCAGTTATCAGTGACCAGTTACCAGTTATCAGTGACCAGTTACCAGTTACCAGTTATCAGTAACCAGTTATCAGTTATTAGTGACCAGTTATCAGTTATTAGTGACCAGTTATCAGTTATTAGTGACCAGTTATCAGTTATTAGTGACCAGTTATCAGTTATCAGTGACCAGTTATCAGTTATCAGTGACCAGTTATCAGTTATCAGTGACCAGTTACCAGTTATCAGTAACCAGTTACCAGTTATCAGTAACCAGTTATCAGTTATCAGTGACCAGTTATCAGTTATCAGTGACCAGTTATCAGTTATCAGTGACCAGTTATCAGTTATTAGTGACCAGTTATCAGTTATCAGTGATCGATCACTATCCACTATCCACTATCCACTGATTACTGATAACTGAAAAAGTTCCCCACTCCCCAATTCATAATTCATAATTTATAATTCATAATTCCCACTCTCTTAACCTTTCTCGCACTCTGTCAATGGGAACCGCTAAACCGCAGCCCAATTTTACGGCATTTTCTAGGGGTTTGGGAGTAGAGGTATCAGCACAAAATAAACCCGCTTGGGAAATCACTCCCACCACTTGATTTTTATCGTTTAAAACTGGACTTCCCGACTGTCCAGAAACGACAAACATGGATAAACTTAAGGATTTTTCGTTATTATCATTAACCGTGCCTTTGCTGACAGTCCAATCTTTTTGATTAAAAGGATTACCGATCGAGATTACCGGTTGATTAGGGGCAATTGGTAGGGGCGCTAAAGCTAAAGGTTTTAAATCTGGCGGCGGATTTTTTACCTCTAATACTGCCAAATCGAGCCAGTCGTTAGGGGGAGTAATGTGGAGAATTTTAGCTTTTGAACGCTTGCGAATTTTTCCCTGGGGTGGTTGGCTATAATACTCCACAAAAATGCGCGCTTCTGGGTCGATTTCTTGACGGTAATTCGTCACCACATGGCGGTTAGTTACGATCCAAGCTGTGTCTTGATCTCGTTTTAATAACCAACCGGTGCCGATACCATTTTTATTTTGACCCCGCACGACAATTTTAACAATTGAGCGTTTTAAATTCACCAGAGGATCAGTCTTAACACTGGGAATTATCTCTGGCATTTTTAATAATTCGGGATGATCGTGAATTAATCGACCTCGTTGGATTTCCTGTAAAATAAATCTAGCTTCTGATAAATTGGGATCGATTTCTACGGCCTGCCGACACCAATTTAGACCCTCATCAATCTGGCCGATATTAATATATACATAACAGAGATTTTCGTAAATCTCGGCATTTTTAGGGCTAATTTGGCGCGCTTGTTGAAAAACTGCCATCGCTTCCCCTAGTTTTCCCTGTTCCGCTAAAGCTTCGCCTAGATAATTATAAACATTCCCATCTTTAGAAGCGTAAATTAAAGCCTGTCGATATATTTGCTCTGCTTGCTGCCATTTTTCCTGTTTTGCTAGGGTTTCTCCCAATTTTTTGTAGGTTTCACCCTGACTAGGCATCAATTCTAGAGCTTGCTGATAGGCATCACCGGCCTCTGGCCAGAGTTGCTGTTCACTGTAGGCCTTTCCCAGATAAAAATAGGCCTTTCCCTGAGTAGGATCGAGAAAAACCGCTGCTTGCAGAGCTTTCGCCGCCTCGTCCCAACGTTGTAAACTATAGAGAGCTTTTCCTAGCTGAAATTGCGCTTTAAAAGTTGGTTTAATGATAATTGCTTTTTGGTAAGCATCGATCGCCTCTGACCATTTTTCCTCTTGCGCGAAGATATCCCCCAAAGCCACTAAATAATTGCTTTGGGAGGGTCCCATCGGTGGTTTATTATTAACGATAAAGCCACGATTATATGCTTGTAAGGCTTCAGCATAGCGTTTTTGACTTTGCAAGACCTGAGCGATTTTTATATGGGCTTGGACTGAATTTTCGTCAAAAGATAAAACTGTTCGGTAAGCAGACAGAGCCGATTCCTTTTCCCCCGCAGCCAAAAGTCGATCGCCTTGCCAGAGATAGGCCAAGGCAATAAGATAAAAAATAGCAAAGGGAGCAGCGACGGTGAAGGCAATAATTAAAAATATTTGCAGGGGTTTGCTAGAATAGCGGCGACCGATTTTAATATCTTTTCTTTTCATTTCTTGGTTAGGATAGACAACAGGCCACGGTTCGATAGGTGCAATTAATTTTGTCTATGTACTTATAGAGGATTAGGGGAATAGTTAAGGTTGTGGCTGTTAGCTGGGATGGTTTTCTCCATCTTATTTGTCAACCTCCTTTACCCAGTCTGCTGCTGCGATAATCACTAATAGTATCGTTGGCAATTAAAATTAAAAAGGGAATTAGGCGATCGCCCTTTGGTGGTGGATGATGTGTCGGAAAATCTCCTACTCACTAAAGTTAACTTAACACTAACCTTATTTAGGGTCTACTGAAAAGGTTTTTCGTGGGTGTAGGGTGTAGTGTGTAGGGTTTTACCGATTTTGAGGACGTTCGGCGAGACCTCGTTTTACCTCAATTTTACCCTCGATCACTCCAATGGTTGGCACTTTTTGAGGAAAAAAAGTCTAAAAGTTTTAGCCAACAAGGTTTTTAGATTTATTCAGCAAACCTTATGGAAGAACACTGGTCGGCAATTTTCGTCCACGCTTAATTAAGAAAAATAAACTGTAGCGAAATATACTTTTTCCCTGTGTTCTAATGGGGATAGATAGGGAAAAAAAATCATGTCAAAATCACTCTTTACCGATGCCAGCAGTCGCTTAGAACGCGCCCTCAAGTATGTCTCCATTTCCGATGATGCGATCGAGCGGTTAAAATATCCCAAGGCTAGTCTTAGTGTCTCCATACCCGTCCGTATGGACAACGGTACTTTAAGAATCTTCCAAGGCTACCGCGTCCGCTACGATGACACCCGCGGTCCCGGCAAAGGAGGGGTGCGCTATCATCCTAACGTCAGCATCGATGAGGTGCAGTCCCTAGCCTTTTGGATGACCTTTAAATGCGCCCTGCTGGATTTGCCCTTTGGTGGGGCTAAGGGCGGTATTACCCTCAATCCGAAAGAATTGTCAAAAGCCGAGTTAGAACGCCTTAGCCGGGGCTATATCGAGGGTATAGCCGATTTTATCGGTCCCGATATCGATATTCTTGCCCCCGATGTCTATACCAACGAGATGATCATGGGTTGGATGATGGACCAGTACAGCATCATTCAGCGTAAAATTAGTCCGGCGGTGGTGACGGGGAAACCTTTAACCATGGGAGGCAGTCGCGGCCGCGATACGGCGACAGGAACGGGGGCTTTTCATGTTATTAACTCTCTTTTGCCGAAATTAGACAAAAAACCCGCTAATACTACCGTGGCAGTCCAAGGATTCGGTAACGCTGGGGCTGTAGTAGCAGATCTCCTCGCCAAAGCCGGTTATCAAGTGGTGGCGGTAAGTGATTCCCAGGGCGGCATTTATCGAGAAAAAGGCCTAGATATTGCCAGTATTCGTCAGTATAAACAGGAACATCGCGGAATTACTGCTATTTACTGTCAGGATACCGTCTGTAATATCGTAGAACACGAGGCGATTAGTAATGAAGAATTATTAGCCCTAGATGTGGATGTTTTGATTCCGGCTGCCCTAGAAAACCAAATTACCGCCGAAAATGCTGATCGCGTGCGGGCAAAATATATCTTTGAAGTGGCCAATGGTCCCACTACCTCGGAAGCTGATCGCATTTTAGACTCAAAAGGGATTCTCGTTTTCCCCGATATTTTGGTTAACGCGGGTGGGGTAACGGTGAGTTATTTTGAATGGGTGCAAAATCGCAGCGGTCTTTATTGGCAATTAAACGAGATAAATGAGCGCTTAAAAGAAAGAATCGTGACAGAAGCCGAAAAAGTCTGGTCTTTCGCCCAAGAATTCGATATGTCTCTGCGTACCGCCGCCTACGCCCACGCCATTGATCGTCTCGGTGAAGCCCTAGATGCGAAGGGAACCCGCGACTATTACCAAAATAAGACGAGAGTATAAAAGCCATTGTCTTTTTCAGGGGGTTAAGTGGGTTTGGCTCTAGGTTTTAAAAATCCCAGAAAAGCAGATTCCTAGCCAAAAATTAAGATTCTGTCGGCTACAAAGACCCTAGCCAACCCATTAACGAAGCCAGGAGGCAGTCCCGATACCAAAGTTGCCACCGCCAAGCATGAAAATATTCTGATTGACGAATTTGCGTTATTTCAGCTTCTATTTTCAAGTCATACCAAATTTCTAAATTCCTGACAGACATAGAGCTTCTAAAATCCAAGATCATCCCGTCAAATAGCCGATAGTGTCATGGGATAAACGATTTAAAAGAGCATCGAGTTTATCTCTTAAAGCATCAAGAGATTGAAAAGTTTCCCATGCCAGAGAATTTTTCAGGTAAAGCCAAACTCTCTGATCGGGGTTAACTTCGGGACAACAAGAAGGTTGATAAAACAAGATAATATTGTCGGGAATTTCTAAGTGTCCCGCAAATTGAGTAACGCACAGAAAACGGGTTTCTCCGAGAAACCCGTTTTCTACTCATGCAAGTATATAATTTTAGCCAATGGTTCCCATTAACTGGCTCTCTACGTTGAATCGATCGAAAAGTACCAGCTATAAGAGTGATTAGGGGGAAAATTCAGCTACTTTATTTCTACGGTGTCTAAATTGTCGGCAGGAGTAAAACCAAAGAGACGGGAATAAAAATAAAATTCTGCATCTAATGCTCGTTTTATCGATTCAGCTTGACGAAATCCGTGTTGTTCTCCCGCAAAGGGAACGTAAGCAACGGGTAAACCTTTCGCTTTCAAAGCTTCTACCATCATTTCCGCTTGATTGGGTGGAACTACTTGGTCTTCTAATCCTTGAAAAAAGATCACTGGACAGGATAACTGACTGGTAAAATGAATGGGCGATCGCTGATAGTAAATTTCCTTTTCTTGAGGATAAAGTCCCACCAATTTATCTAAATATCTCGACTCGAATTTATGGGTATCGGTGGCTAAAACCTCTAAATCACTAACTCCGTAATAACTAGCTCCTGCTTTAAAAGTATCATGAAAAGTTAGGGCTGCTAAAGTTGTATAACCACCGGCGCTGCCTCCAGAAATTGCCAATCTTTCCCCATCAACTAATCCCTGATTAACCAAATATTTTGCCCCGTTGATGCAGTCCTCCACATCGACAATTCCCCAATTTCCCAGCAAACGCTGACGATATTGACGACCATAACCCGTACTACCGCCATAATTAACATCTAGATAGCCAAAACCGCGACTGGTCCAGTATTGCACCCGCAGACTTAAACTAGAGGTAGCCGCGGCCGTCGGTCCACCGTGACTTTTGACTAAAAGGGGCGGTAATTCGCCATTGGGGGCGGTATAATCGGGGTTTTTGGGGGGATAATACCAAGCAGATGCAGTTAGTCCCTGACTGGTGGGAAAAGCGAGCATTTCTGGAATCGAGAAATAATCGCTAGAAATAGTTAAATTACTAGAAGATTTGAGAATTTCTCTCGTTCCTGTGGCTAAATCCAGTGAGATAACCGCCGTTACTTCCTTGAAAGAACCGCCAAGAAAAACTATTTTGTTACCGCTAACTTGTAAGGAAGAAATGTTAGTATCAGCAGTGATAATTTCTTGGAATTCTCGATTAACAGTATCGATACTTCCTAAATACCAACGACCATCTTTTGTATAGCTACAAATAATCTTTGATTCCCGGGCAAAACCGTAGTTAGATAAACCAAAAACCCAATGAGGATAGGCAAATTCAGCCTCGATCGGTTCGAGAACTGGTTCGATTTGTTCATCGTAGTTAAAGCAATAAAAGTTCCAGAAATTATTGCGATCACTGGTAAAATATAACTGTTCATCGGCAGACCAGCGCGGTTCACACACCGACTCATTTTCACCACCAGCAATGACCCGAATATTACTCAAATAAAGATTATTAATATCCGCCACCCAGAGAAAAGAACTATCCCAGGGCATATTAGGATGATTCCAACTAATCCAAGCTAATCGAGAACCGTCGGCACTTAAGCGAGGAGAGGTATAAAAATCATCGCCAGATACTAAAGTTTCTATTTCTCCCGTATCCACATCGATGCTGACAATACTATTAACTGGTTCCCGATCTTTTTGGCTATGATCTTCACAAATACAGATTAAACGATTGCGAAATTCATCGAGAATTAAATCCGCATAACGACAGGAATTTTCTGGGGTCAGAGGTTGGGGCAAACTCTCAGCAGTTTGGCGATAAATTCTTTGGTCAGCAAAATTACAAAAATAGATAATTCCAGCAACAATTAGATAGGAACCTCCCCCGTATTCATGGACACGAGTTCGCACATTAAAAGGCCCTGGAGTGATGTCTGTGGTTGTGCCGTCGGGGTTTAATTTAACTAAAACATTTCGCCCCTTTTCCTGTGGTCTGCCTTCTAACCAATAAATATCTTCTCCATCTAGGGTTACACCACCAAGACTAATCGATGCTGCCACAATTAGATCGGAGGTAATCGGTGATTTCCAGGAACCGTAAGCTGATATTTGATGAGACATTTTCGACTAAAGCAGTGATCCTAATGGTGAACTAACTTGATCAGAAACGCTGATAAATTAAGAAAATTTCGAGTAAACAGAATAAAGTAGGGATTAGGTGCATCCCTACCTGACTCTCTGTTTTTCTGCAATCGGAGCGGCGGGATTCGAACCCACGACCCCTACTACCCCAAAGTAGTGCGCTACCAAGCTGCGCTACGCCCCGATATTGAACCTTAACCATCATAGCGATAATCGCCGCATTTTGCAAGCTTTTTTTTTCTTCCTTTCTCCCCCATCCCCGGAATTAGCGGCCAGCTATCTAGCTAATTGGGGAATACGTCCTTTTAATCCCGTCATTAATTGCAGGGCAAACAATTTCAACGGGGGGAAACCGCGCATCATTGCCAATCCGAGACGACGGATGAGAACGATGGGCGGCCAGTTATTGGAGAACAGACGATCTAGAAAATCTGTGAAGCCTAAAATCGCTAAATTCTCTGATCTACGCCATTTTTCGTAGGATTTTAGGGTAGAAAGCGCTCCTATATCTTCTTGCTTTTCTACTGCTTCCTTTAATACCTGCGCTAAAGCGGCTGCGTCGCGAATGCCTAAATTTAAACCTTGACCACCGACGGGATGACAACAGTGAGCGGCATCACCAATTAAAGCCAGTCGGGGTTTAACATAGGTATCACTCTGCATTAACTGTACGGGAAAGAGAGCGCGGGGGCTAACTAATGCTATTTTTCCCAGTAATCCCCCCGTATATGCTTCTAATTTGTCGATAAATTCCGCTTCGGGCATTTCTTGCAGTTTTTTCGCTTCTTCATGGGGATTTGTCCAAACGATCTGACAGCGATTACCCTGGAGCGGTAAAATGCCCATCGGACCAGTGGGCCAAAATCTTTCAAAGGCGGTATCGTTGCGGTCGAGTTGATGTTTAATGGTAAAAGCGACACAGGATTGCCAATATTTCCAACCTTTGGTTTTAATTTGCGCCCCTTGTCGGATAGCGGATTTGGCTCCATCGGCCCCGATAACTAATTTTGTGGTGATTTTTCGGGTTTGACCGGCTTCTTCCAGGGTGACAGTGGCTGTTTCTGCTCCGTACTCCACTTCTAACACTTTGGCAGGGGATAACCAGTCAATGCGATCGCAATCTTGGCCGGCATTGTGTAGGGCGGTTAAAATCACTTGATGTTCGCCCACATAGCCTAAATAATCGGTTTTTAGCTCATCGACCACAAAGGGGACAAAAATCGGGTAATCGGCATCAGAAAGGCGAATATGACGAAATTTACCGATACTGGGCGAGATTTTATCCCAGATACCCAAGCCTGTAAAAATCCGGCTCGACATCAACGAGAGGGCATAAGCTTGACGACGGGAGGCGGCCACCTCTAGGGGACGTTCCTCGATCATAGCGATATTTAATCCTGTATTTTTTAAAGCCACCGCTAGGGTGGTTCCGACTATACCGCCCCCGACAATGATTAAATCGTAGCTGTCCCGTCTTAACATATAAATATTTTTCTCAAAGATAATCAGTGACTACACTGATCTATTCTGACACGATTTTCGGGGTTGCTGTCGGGTTTGATTGTCTTCACCCCACCTAGCCATTGATAGACTTGAAAGGGTTTTGTCCGTGGTTGAGAGTTTCGGGTTATCGCTCTTCCTAGACTTCTGGAAGGGTGATAATACTAAATCTGGTTATTAAAGACTGATTATTTATTCCCCTTTTTGCATGAGTGCATGAGCAGAAAACGGGTTTCTCGGAGAAACCCGTTTTCTGTGCGTTACTCAACAGATTTAGTATAACAAGCTGCTACAAGCTCTGTTAGCTGATACTGCTGGGGAGCCAGTCTTCTTGGATACCCCGACTTGGGGCAACAACCCGAGAAGTTGGCTAAAGACAAAACCCGCAACAGCTAGACTACTCTTTTTTTAACTTAAGGCAAGCTTTCTATTAATTGGATCACAAAGTTAGCCCTTGTAGAATCGCCTAAAGTTAGATAACCTTCTCTGGCTTTACTATACCAAATCTTGGCTTGATTATTATCTCCTAAAGCTGCATAAACTTCGCCTAAACCAAATTGAGCCAAGGTTTTTTCTTCTAATTGTTCTGGTATCTGAGCTAATTCTATCGCTTTTAGATAATGATTGGTAGCTAGATTAGCTAGGCCAATTTGCCAGTACAAATCAGCTAAGTTTCTCTCGATTATTGCTGAATTTTGACCCTGTTTGATGGTAGTTTCTAGAATAGTGATCGCTTCACTGGTAAGATGATAAGTTGCTAGGGATTTGGAGGATAAAACATAGTTATTAAAAGTTGAAGTCGGTAGGGTATAAGTTCCATAAAAATCCGCTAATATTAATGCTTTAGTTTGCTTATTTATATTTAATTGTTCTATTTTATTAACTTCGGCCTGTATGGTTGCAACTTCGGAGGAATGTAACCTGATGAATTCTATGTTAGAAGCTTTATCTTGCTCGGAAGACTGTCCCCCATCGGTTTTAATTGTCACAGAATAAGGAATACCGGGCCGAAAAACTGGTGTTCCGGGATAGGAAATTTGGGTTTGAGAAACTTGCTTTTCCCAGATAATCCCCTGTGAATCCATAACTTTTATTGTGTAATATCTCGTTTGGGAAACTTCATTCCAGCGCAAAATAGGGGTATCTGTCAGTATTAGGGTGTGACGGGGTGAAATGAGATAGGGAATGAGTGCATTTGTTCCCCCTAAAGAACCCGGGGGTGGGGGATTTTTGGCTTTTAACGCTTCCCAGATGGGGCAAATTGTCTTTAGTCCAGAGGGTACACCTGAACTAACTGGGCGTTGTTGTAAATCGGGACATAATACTGTCACCCTAACACCCTGAAGAGGAAAAATTTGATCGCCTTTGTTTAATTCTGTATTAATAGAAACGGGTTTAAATTCAGTCCAATTTTGTCTTTTTAGCTTGACGATACCAGTTGTTGATTCAATTCTAGCAGGTAAGGCTATCCCTTTAGCACTTTCTAAAAATAGGGTCAGCATTCCTGTGGTTAATCCTAATAGAATGAGTTGGGTTTTGGTGAGCATTTTTGTTTCTCCCGGTTTGCTAAACATTGTTGTGCTTGTATTCTCCAGCTATCTTCGTCAGAATTTAAGCTGTTAGCGTATTGATTACAGGTTTCCCATTCTTTTAATGCCTCTGTTTGGTTATTTTGGGCTTCTCTTACCTGCGCTAGTAAACAATGAGGGGCAGCACTATTTTTATCTAATTTAATCGCTTCTGATAAAGCTGTTTCTGCCCCTGGAATATCTCCTTGTTTTAGCCTTGCCCAACCTAAATTTTTCCAGATAGCAAATTGGGTTTCTTGATCTAATTTTGCCTCAGATTGGGCTTTAAGTAAGAGGTGAACAGCAGCAGGATAATTTTTATTGAGAATATGTAATCGAGCTAGATTATTAATAGCGGTATTGTTACCCCCTTGTATAGCTAATATATATTCTTTTCTAGCTAAATCAAAATCCTGTAATTCTTCGTAGAGTAATCCTAAGTTAAAATGTGCCTCAGCGTCATCTGGATTTAAAGACAAGGCTCGTTGATAATCTTCTTCTGCACTGCTCAAATCTCCCTTTTCATAATGACTCCAACCCCAATGATTATACCAGGTGGCTACAGTTGGTAAAGAGAGTCTTAATCCCCAAATACTCAGCATTAATAAAAAAGATAAACCAGCGCCAATTTCCTGCCAGTATTGTTCTTGAATCCCAAAGCGTGTCAGTAAGTTTTTTCCAGTTTCTTGTCCAGTTTTAGTTAAGATTCCTCCTGCGGCAAGTAAGGTTAATATACTTTGAAAACTGACTAAAACACCTCCCAAAATATCGCTTCCCCCTGAAAGAAACCGAGAGCCAATTTCACCAATTAATCCTAAAGAAATTGTCAAGAAAGTAACAGAAGCTCCATTGGCCAATAAATTGTATTTGTGCCAAGAAGAATCAATTTTAGGGACTTCAAGTAGCCACCACCAATTTTTAGTATCGGGATTAAAATCGGGACGTAATTGGGCGATTATTGGGGCGATTGTGGCTTGTTTTTTCCTAAGAATGTTGTCTAATTCTTGGAGGGTATTTAGTATATTATCAGTAATTAAATAGGTTTCTGTTAGCTTAGTTTGAATGCGATCGCGTGCTATTAAAATATTAAGAATTTCGGCTTCTGTTGGTGTAGGATGCTCTTGGAGAATGGCGATCAAATCTTGATAAGTTTTTAGGTCTTGTTCTAGAGATGAATTAGACATAGGCTTAGAATACTTAGAATAGTGATTTTCTTAAAGTAAACCTAGAATTGTTCTTAACGCTGTTTCTAATTCTTCGAGATAAGGATTGTCTAAATGTCCCATAACTCGAATAATTCTTGACTTATCTATGACTCTAATTTGCTCGCACAGTGCTACTGAATCTTGACTTAAACCTGCTATACCTTCTGGAATAAAAACATGAGAATCAAGTAGTTTGCGCCGGATTTTAGTGGTTAATGGCACAATAATAGTATGAGGACTTACGCCATTAGCTCGATCAATTTGTATGATGATTACAGGTCTAATTCCTGACTGTTCTGTGCCAATGACGGGGTTGAGGTCGCACAAAACCACATCACCACGAATAACGCTACCATTTGATTTCGCCACGAGCTAATTTTTCCTCATAATCTTCTAGATTTGACAAATAATCTGAAAAATCAGATTCTGCGATTTCTACGAAATCAGAAAACTGCTGATTGTACTTTAAGGTAAGGAAATCAATAAAGTCATTCACTTCTTCAACTAATGACTCTGGAAGTTGACGAATTTTGGCAATTGTAATATCTTGGACTGTCATGATTGAGAATTGTTCTTGAGAGTGGGGTACTAAAGCGCAACTACAAACTGATCATAGCATTTTTGAGCAGGATTTTAAAGATTTATCTGATAACTAACAACTAACAACTAACAACTAACAACTAACAACTGATAACTGATAACTGATAACTGATAACTGATAACTGATAACTGATAACTGATAACTGATAACTGATAACTGATAACTGATAACTGATTATAATCCATTGCCAATGAGAATAAAAGGCGCCCAGTAACGGGGATGGCTGAGGCGGTTTGCTACGTCCGATGGCACTCCTTCAATAGGTTCTATTCTAATACTACCACGCCGCTGCTCATTGGTTGGGTTATTACTGGTAATCAAGGCAATTTGTGCCTGTTGTAATGCCGCTGCTTTACTCAATTTACCCGTCCTCAAAGCAGCATAAAAAGCATTCATCAAAGCTTGTGTACCGCCATCGTCAACACTCCATAAAGAGGCAATAACTGCCCTTGCACCTGCGGTTTGTAGTCGATATCCTAACCCTAAAATTTCGATTCCTGTGCCGTAATTACCCCCTAAACCTGTCTCGCAAGCGCTCAAAACAATTAAATCAATATTTTTAAACCGCCAGTTTTTCATTGTTTGTAGAGTCACAACTGTCCCATCTCCAAAAAGAACAAAAGACTGTTCTGGAGTTCCCACCACAAAGGCTGCATGGGTGGCAAAATGGACGACAGTATAGCTATCCAGTAGGGGAATAATTGTTTGATTGAAGTCTTTATCGAAGTATTTAGTAGTAGGAGAAACGGTCTGTGCTAATTTATCTACCTCTATACCCGCAAAAGGCAAGCCATTAAATCTGAAGTCTTCTCCTTCATGTCGAAACTGATAGCTGCCCTTGACAAATGCCGCCGCTAAAATTTGCATTTTCGGTTCGGGTTTGGTATTAAAATCAGTCAGAGATGCTGCCGTAATATTATTAACCCGGTAGCGTTCAATTAACCACTGTTTGCCGTCGTATAAAGCCGCCAGAGGAATGTAGCGCAGTTGTCCGTCAGGAGCATAAATAATCGTTTTTGCATCGGCAGTTTTTAGGTTATTTTCTAGGGGTTTAATCAGCCATTCATAAAGCTGTTGGGCTGGCTTTTTGGCATCCAGATTAGGATTTTGTAAGGCTTCCCGGAAAGCGCGAATAGTTTCGTTTAGTTCTTTTTTGCTGACTTTTACGGTGTGGCGGACGGGAGGAGAATCAGCAGTGGTGAGGATGATTTCTAAGCGGTCATCAAAGATAATTGGGTAGATAAGGACGGCATTTTGTTGGAGTTTTTTGAGATTATCAGATAAGCCAATTAAATTGTCTAAATTATTCAGGAGATCGGCGGAACGGGTTTGGGGTTTGAGTTGGTTAATTAAGGCTAAAACTTCTGGACTTTCGATAAATTTATTAAACTCAGCCACAATTTGTTCCTGTTGTTTCCAGAGTTGGGCGAGACGTTGTTCTTCTGAGGGAGTTAGTTTGCCGTTGAGTTTTTGTCGTTCTTGCAGTCGGCTGATTTCTTGGCCAATTTCTACTGCTTTATTAAGAATTGCCTCAATTCCCTCGTCTATTTTTTGTTCTGGCGGTAGTTTAGGAACTCCCTGTTCTGTATTTGTATTACCGCGCACTCCCCGCAAATAATCGTCTAATTCCTGTACTTTCAACAAATCTAACACCCGTTGCGCTTCCAGAATGCGGTCTTGTTGCAGCAGCAAGTCAGCTAAACGGCGGTAAGTATTGGCAACAGTTTCGGTGTAGGTTTGTTGCAATTCTTTGGGGAGTCCTTTAATATCGCCCCTGAGAGTTTCATAGACGTTAACCGATTGTTTGTAGAAGATAATCCCTAGTTGAGGTTGGTTTTGTTGTTGCAGTAAGTAACCAATATTGTCTAAGGTTACTGCTTCCCCTTCGCGATCTCCCACCGCCCGCCATAAGGGTAATGCCTGTTGGTAATAGTCTAATGCCTTTTGTTTCTCCCCTAAAGCATCATAGACACGACCAATATTATTGAGAAGTCTGGCTTCCCCTGCGCGATCTCCCACCGCCCGCGATAAGGGTAAAGCCTGTTGGTAATAGTCTAATGCCTTTTGTTTCTCCCCTAAATCATCATAGACAGCACCAATATTATTGAGAAATCTGGCTTCCCCCGCGCGATCTCCCACCGCCCGCGATAAGGGTAAAGCCTGTTGGTAATAGTCTAATGCCTTTTGTTTCTCCCCTAAAGCAGAATAGACACCACCAATATTATTGAGAGTAGTGGCTTCCACTGCGCGATTGCCCACCGCCCGCGATAAGGATAATGCCTGTTGGTAATAGTCTAATGCCTTTTGTTTCTCCCCTAAATCATCATAGACAGCACCAATATTATTGAGAAATCTGGCTTCCCCTGCGCGATCTCCCACCGCCCGCCTTAAGGGTAATGCCTGTTGGTAATAGTCTAATGCCTTTTGTTTCTCCCCTAAAGCAGAATAGACAGCCCCAATATTACTGAGAGTAGTGGCTTCCACTGCGCGATTGCCCACCGCCCGCGATAAGGTTAAAGCCTGTTGGGAGTAGTCTAATGCCTTCTGTTTCTCCCCTAAAGCAGAATAGACAACACCAATATTACTGAGAGTAGTGGCTTCCGCTGCGCGATCTCCCACCGCCCGCCATAAGGGTAATGCCTGTTGGGAGTAGTCTAATGCCTTCTGTTTCTCCCCTAAATCTGAATAGACAGCACCAATACTAAGGAGAGTAGCGGCTTCCCCTGCGCGATCTCCCACCGCCCGCCTTAAGGGTAATGCCTGTTGGTAATAGTCTAATGCCTTTTGTTTCTCCCCTAAAGCATCATAGACACGACCAATATTATTGAGAGTAGTGGCTTCCCCTGCGCGATCTCCCACCGCCCGCCTTAAGGGTAATGCCTGTTGGTAATAGTCTAATGCCTTTTGTTTCTCCCCTAAAGCATCATAGACAGCACCAATATTATTGAGAGTAGTGGCTTCCCCAGAGCGATCTCCCACCGCCCGCCTTAAGGGTAAAGCCTGTTGGTAATAGTCTAATGCCTTTTGTTTCTCCCCTAAAGCATCATAGACAGCACCAATATTATTGAGAGTAGTGGCTTCCCCCCCGCGATCGCCCACTGCCCGTCTTAAGGGTAATGCCTGTTGGTAATAGTCTAATGCCTTTTGTTTCTCCCCTAAATCATCATAGACAAAACCAATATTATTGAGAGTGACGGCTTCCCCTGCGCGATTGCCTACTGCCCGCGATAAGGGTAAAGCCTGTTGGTAATAGTCTAATGCCTTTTGTTTCTCCCCTAAAGCATTATAGACACCACCAATATTATTGAGAGTAGTGGCTTCCCCAGAGCGATCTCCCACCGCCCGCGATAAGGGTAAAGCCTGTTGGTAATAGTCTAATGCCTTTTGTTTCTCACCTAAATCTCCATAGACAACACCAATATTACTGAGAGTAGTGGCTTCCGCTGCGCGATCTCCCACCGCCCGCCATAAGGGTAATGCCTGTTGGTAATAGTCTAATGCCTTCTGTTTCTCCCCTAAAGCATTATAGACACCACCAATATTATTGAGAGTAGCGGCTTCCCCTTCGCGATCGCCCACCGCCCGCGATAAGGGTAAAGCCTGTTGGTAATAGTCTAATGCCTTTTGTTTCTCCCCTAAAGCATCATAGACATGACCAATATTATTGAGAGTAACGGCTTCCCCCTTGCGGTCTTTTAGGGATTGATAGATAGGTAAGGCTTGGTTATAGTATTCTAGGGCTTTGGGTTTGAATCCTAAACGACTATAAACTCTACCCAATTGCAAGTTTATCAAAGCTTCCTGTGCTTGATCTCCCAGATTACGCCACAGAGGTAAGGCTTGTTCCCATTTGGTTATTGCCTGTTGATAGGATTCGGCTGTCCCTTGTTGGAATAGTTGCCTCCCCTCGTTAAATAGCCTTTCCGCTTCAGCTTTTTTCGTCTCATTGGTTTGCGCTTGGACGGGTGGCACTATTCCGGGTTGAGAAATGGGCAAGATAGACACGCCGGAGGCGAGTAGCAGCAGTAGGGTAGCGAGGTTGAGGGATTTGAGCATGGTTTAAGAAAGGATATTTAGTTTATTGGCTCTTCTCGGCTTTGTGTGATAATTTTTGCTTATGGAATCGTGAAATGCTTACTGGACAAAACTTTTAAGACTATTTTGCGGATATTCTATCAGTATATACCTCGTTTCCACACAGAAACCAGAAGAGCCGTTTAGGCTCTCCCAGCTTTGGTGGGTAAAATGTATTCTAAGATACATTTCTCCTAGCGAGGGGGTGGAACGAACCACAAAGACACAAAGGACACAAAGATCGATCGATCCTATGTAAGTTAAACTTATCACACAGAACCTAGAAGAGCCGGCGATGGCAAGGATTGACTCCGCACTCCTTGCTGTACCATCCACTTACCGAGTGCTAGATTTATGAAGGCTTCCTGCACTTTATCTCCCAGCTTACGCCAAAGGGGTAAGGCTGTTTCCCATTTGGTTATTGCCTGTTGATAGGATTCGGCTGTCCCTTGTTGGAATAGTTGCATCCCCTCGTTAAAAAGTTGTTGCGCTTGGGTGCGGGTATCGGTTTGGGCGATGGTTGTTTGGGCGCTTGCTACTTCTGCCGCCATCACCAGGGGAGATAACCCTCCAGAAAGCAACACAGTACCAGCAATCAGAAGTTTGGAGAAAGAAACCATAGTCTTATCGAAAATTTGGGTTATACCAATTCTCCAAAGTCTGACTACAGAAGTTTAATCCCCCTAAATCCCCCTTAAAAAGGGTGACTTAAATTCGATGTGTAGTTTTCATTTAGAGAAATGGTATTAGAACCCCGTCTTTTGAGGACGGCTTTCAGCTACAATGGAAAAAGCGATAACCAAGCTAAAAACTGAACCTTGACCACAGATAGTAGGGGGTTTCGTTCAGAAAAGACTTCAAATTCGGCCTTGAACGAGTAAAACTTTCTAGGAAATAAGGTTGAACATGAGATTTTTTCGACTTGTTCAAAGTGGCCGTCCGGCATTCGGACAATCAAAACGGACGGGTCGGAAAGCATAAGACTACTGCTAAGGTAGCAGCATCCTCTGAAGCGTCAACCCCATTGACGCGACCACCCTAAAAAAGTGGCGTGGTGAGGAATCGCCGTCCGTTTTACGGCGGTGAGGATGTCAACATTAATTAAAATCAAGGAGAACCCTATCATGATTACCTTAAATCTTAACCCAGAGCTAGAAAATAAAATTCAGGAAGAAGCCAAATTAAAAGGCTTAACTCTTGAACAATATCTTCAAGAGATAATTGAACAAACCTTAAAAAATCAACCTCAAAAAAGCTCCCAAATTTTAGAATATGAGGAATGGGAAAGAAAATTAACTAACTTTATTAATCGACCTTCTAATATTAATGCTCAACCCTTATCTGATGAAGCTATTAGTCGAGAAAGCATTTATACCAGAGAGGATGAAATGCTAAGTAGGTAGGCACAATTATTTGTAGGATGGGTTAGCGGTAGCGTAACCCATGCGGGCGTTGGGTTTCATGCTTCAACCGTTCGGCGGTTCGGCTGAGCTCACCGTCGAAGCCTGAGCTCACGGCCGAAGCCCAACCTACGTTCATTTTATATTTAATTCCACCCACCTACTTATGACCTATTTAGCTGATACTAATATTCTTCTTAGGTTAAAACAAACCAGCCATCCGCTGCACTTAAGTGCGCTTCAAGGCGTTAAAACCTTAAAAAAACGTTCAGAAAAACTCTATATTGTTCCTCAGAACTTAATTGAATTTTGGGTTGTAGCGACACGACCTGTAAAAGTTAATGGCTTAGGATTAAGTTTTGAGCAAGCTACCTTAGAAATTGAAGATATTAAACATATTTTTTCTCTTTACCAAGATACTCCTGCTATTTATCCTCAATGGGAAAGACTCATTAGAAAATATCAAGTAATGGGAAAAAAGTCCCATGACGCTCGATTAGTTGCAGCTATGATTACCCATAATATTGATAATATTTTAACCTTCAACACAGATGACTTTCTGCGATATTCAGAAATTATCCCTGTCGATCCTCGAACCATTCATTAATAATCTATATAGCAGGTTCATTCTTCATTCTAAATTTCCCTCAGCAAGTCTTTTTCGGGCTTAACCGAGTAGTATTGGGTCTTATTCTGCTTCACCAATCAGAGTAAATGCCGCCCAATCTTTCGGATTAGGATGGTTTTTCATGGTGGTTAACATTGCCTGTCGCAACGCCTGGGCCTTATCTAGTTTTTTCTCTTGCCAATTGCGATAAAATTCAGTCATTAAACTTGCAGTAGGTGCATCGGGAACTGACCATAAAGAAACAATAATACTTGGCACTCCTGCGGTAATTAAAGAACGGGATAATCCGATTACACCATCTCCAGTAATGCGTCCCCTTCCCGTATCGCAAGCACTTAAAACCACTAATTCCGCATTCAGTTTTAAGTCGAGAATTTCACTAGCAGTAAGTAAACCATTATCATTACCAGAAGGTGCAAGAGCGATCGCACCGGGTACTCCTAATCCTTTAAAATCATCTAATAAACCATGGGTTGCTAGATGAATAATTCTGGCTTGAGGTAATTGGGAAAGGATGGCAGTTTTAGTGGCTTGGTTGCCTGTTAAAGCTTTAGTATTGAGTAATTTAGCAATAGTAATAGCTTCGTTTTCTGCTGCTGGTAATAGCGGCAATTTTTTGGGTGGTTCGCCAATTTTAACCGTCACTTTTGGCATGGTGGGATTCCCAACAACGACAAGTCCTTTCGGGTTAGCTTGTTGCACTTTTACTCGTTGTTTTTGGGTTAAGTCTAAAACTTGAATGGCGGGTGCAGTGAGAATTGTGTGTTTTTCAATTAAGTATTTGCCATTAGCATCTTGTAAAGCGGGAAAAGGTACTAAAAATAGTTCTCCTTGAGGCATGAAGATGACATGAGCGTTAGGATCGGAGGGGAGTAAATCGGCAATAGGTTCTATAAGTAATTTGTGGAGTTGTTTTAATTGATTTTTTGCTTCAGAGTCATCAAGCGGCACTACTTCAATGCTACTTCTTCCTCTAACTCCAAAGGATATACGGGATGCGGTAACTAAATCTTGCAAAGAAATATTACTTTGCCATAGTATAGGCTTTAGATCAACAGAACGGAAATTTACCTCCCCTGTGGGTTTAACAACCCAAATAAAGAGTTCAGAAACTTTTTTCTTTTGTTGGTCATAAATTGTACTTGAATAAATCAGAGAGTATTCAATGAGAGTTGCATTTTGTCGTTTAGCTATTTCTCTAATTTGCTGAATATTAGGAGACAATATCGGAAGTTTTTGCTTTTCTTGAGTAGATATTCTGTCCATCAATAATTCTACCAATGCCCGTGATCGCCCTCTTTCAGCAATTTCTAGAGCTTGATTGGTTTTTTCTTGAAAAATTAAGGCTTGTTGTAAGAGCCGATAACTATAAGCGTTTGTATCAAATATCGAGATTTTATCTGTATCCTTTAAACCTGTTCTTAGAGATTCTGAAACTTTGATAGAATCAAGAAAATATTGTTCGGATATATCATAGTTTTTAGTTTCCAAAAATAACATTCCAATATTATTCAAGGTGGAAGCTTCTCCTACCGGAACGCCAACTTCTTTGTTTATGGCTAAAGCTTTCTGATAATAGTCTAATGCTTGCGGGTACTGTTGTTGACTATGATAAATTCCTGCGATATTAGCGATGGTCGTACCTTGACTGGCTCGATCATCTATTTCTTTGCTAATCATTAAGGCTTGTTGGTAATAGTCTAGAGCTTTTGGATATTGTCTCCCATGCCAATAAAATACTCCAAGATTGTTGAGAATACTACTTTCTCCTGCGCGATCTCTAATTTCTTTAGCAAGATATAAGGCTTTCTGATAATAGTCTAATGCTTGCTGATACTGTTGCTGACTATTATAAATTTCTCCCATATTGTTGAGAGTTGCCGCTTGCCCTTGGCGATCACCAATCACTTTTCTAATAGACAAGGCTTCCTTGTAATAATCTAATGCCTTAGTATCCTGTCCTAGATTGTCATACAATAAACCTAAATGATGAAGAGTGACCCCTTCTCCTTGGCGATCACCAATATCTTTTCTAATCAATAAAGCTTTTTTGTAATAATCTAATCCCTTAGCATACTGACCTTGATTACTATAAGTTTCTCCCATATTATTGAGAGTCGTAGCTTCTCCCGCTCGATCACTAATTACTTGTCTAAGTATTAAGGCTTTTTCATAATAATCCAATGCCTTTATATATTGTGATTGGCTGTTATAAATCGCTCCGATATTATTGAGAATAACACCCTCCCCTATCCGATTATGTAGCTCTTGCATAATAACCAGAGCTTGCTGGTAGTAATCTAAGGCTTTAGGGTAGTCTCCCATACTCCCGTAAACAGCCCCAATATTGATTAGGGTAATACCTTCTCCATCACGATCCTTCACAGATGGAGATTGCCTAATCACCAAGGCTTGTTGGTAATAATTTAAGGCTTGGGAATATTCTCCTTTATTCCAATAAACAGAACCAATATTATGTAAAATAGAGCCTTTGATTTTCAAAGAATCAGCTATCATCAAAGCTTGCTGATAGTAGTATAAAGCTTTAGGATATTCTCCTGTGTTCCAATAGACAGAGCCAATGTTATTTAAAATGATACTTAAGCCTGAACTATCTTTCAGATTTTGCCTAATATCTAATGCCTCTTGGTAGTAATCTAAAGCCTTAATGTAATTGCCTAAAATTCGATATATTTCTGCTAAATTGTTAAAAACAGTACCTTGCCCTAAAAGATCACCTAGTTTTTGATAGATAACTAGGGCTTTATGATAAAAGGCAATTGCGGCTGCATATTGACTAACTTGGTACTTGTAAACTCCTTGTTCTAGCAGTCTATCAGCTTCTGCTTTGCTGTCCGATTGGGTTTGCGCCAAAGCTGAAGAAGTCAACGACACCCAGAATGCAGGAATAGTAACTGTCCCTGTTATAGCGAGAAAAGTAAGAAACAAGTATATCAATCTTTGTGATTTTGTTATATCATTTTTGCGGTAATTCATGGCTATATAATTGTAGGATTTACTAATATAAAATTAAAAGGTTAGCGCCTGGGATCAGTAACCTCAAAAGTAATCGACATAGCAGCCATCTGTCGAGTATCAATCTGACGCACTCTTGAATTAGAAACTGTCCCACTCCCCCGACTACCCCCATCTAAATCATCCAGAAGGCTAGAAATCGCCTCATCTGGCTGAGTTAAATCTATAGGTGTCCCTCTCAGATTATACCCTCTCTCTGTAGCCAAAACCTGCAACAATTCCACAGCTTTGGTTAGAGGAGTCGTAGTAGCAATAACCAACACTTCCGCTATTCCCGTTTCACCCTCTACCTTAAATTTGTACAATTCCCCTCGATTTGGATCGGGAATCTGAATTTTTTCCCCCGGAGTCACAGGAGAATTATCTCCCCTTCCCAGTAAAGGCGAAAGGACGGTAAGCGTCCCATCTACGCTAATAAGTAAAACAGTAATATAGAGAGGAACTAACTCGTTATTTTGTACGAGAAATTGTACCTGAGTCCCCTGCTTGATTTTTTGCGCGTTACTGGTTAAACCGCGCACCCCTCTATTTTGACTGAAACTGCCTGACTTTGCACCCCTAACCGTAAACGATTCTGCCACCAATTGGCCACCATCTACCGTTTCCATCGCCGCAGCTACACTCAGACGGGAAGAAGAATTATTAAGAGTTAACTTGACTAATCTTGCTGCTAACAAGGATTTTAACTTAGGGCTTAATCGCTCAACGGCATCTGTTACTTTTTCCCCGGCAATTCCCGCCGAGTCGGGAACCAAATCCAATGCAGGAGAAAATAAAGCAATACTGCCGACTTCTGGCAATTTTTTCACTTTTAATTGCTGTAATTGCTGATGATAAATGAGGGAAATTCGCCCTAGAATATAGTGAAAATTGGTTTGCTCTAAAGACACCACTTCAATGCGTTTAATCGCTTCTAAAGCTTGTTTAGCTTGCTGTAAAGAAGCATCTAAACCAATTCGTAGAGTTAAATTACTGGGAATGGCCCGGGATCGCTCTTGAAGTAGAGTCCCGGAAGCAATATTATCTCTTGTCTGGATCAGTTTCCCTTTAGCTGTCAACTCTTGACGCGACTCTATCTGAACTTGACCTCGTTCTTTCCCTTCCCCATCCACTAAAGTTAAAATTGCCCCCCGACCGAATGCTTCTAAGGTACGCGGATCGATCCCTCCCAAAAACAGGTCAACCTGATTTCCCTGCACTTGAGTGACCACAGCTTCAGCAGGGATTTTCTGATCTGGTTTGAGAAAATAAACCGCTTGCTCGCTGTTGTTACTTCCCTCCCTAGTATTAAATTCCGGTTGCTGTAATAAACCAGCCGTCGGGAAATATTCCCGTAAAATGCGATCGGTAGTAGCCGTCGCACTTATCATTACTTGACTAACTGAATCGCCTCCGGTTTGCTGCCAGAGATAGCGAGTCAAGATATATGTAAAGATACCGGCAGCCGTATCACCAAAGGAAGCATCGATCGCCGTTTGGTCAGGTCTAGCAGCCGCCAGCATTATGCCTTTGGGAACGCCCTTTTTTCGCTCTATGGCCAAGTCTGAAGCGGTCAAGTTAAGTCTGGACATCAGTTGTTTTTGATATTCCTGTTCCTGGGGACTTGCTAACAGTTGGATGTTAGAGTTTTCAGTCCTGTTTAACTCCCGATTTCCAGGGCGCGATCGCACTGTTAAGATGCCTTTTCTTGCCCCTCCAGAGTGACAACTATCCAGAATAAAAGTGACATTTTCTGTATTAATTGCTTGCATCAACAACCACAAAGTATGACCTGTAATATCATTGACTTTTCCTCCTTTATTGGGATAACCTGGAGGCAGAATGCTATCAACAGGAACAATCGTGCTAACTTGCCCATCTTGAAAAATTTGATCGGGATCAAAAACTTGAGAACCATGACCAGAAAAGTGAAAAACTACCACATCACCGGGTTGCGCCCATTTAATTAAATGTTCCTCAAACGCTTGTAGGATATTCTCACGAGTTGCTTCATGATCAGTTAAAAGCAAAATTTGATCGGACTCGAATCCAAAACGGTGAATGAGTAATTCCTGTTGTAGTTTGACATCATTGACGGCACCTTCAAGGGTTATCCATCTAGTATCGGGGTAATTATTAACACCCACTAATAATGCCCGTTTACGAGGTGTATTTTCTGCCAGTACGCTACGATAAAAAATGGCTCGCTGTTTTAATTCCAACTGGCTCAATCCTAAAGTGGCTAATAAAGAACCAGTCAGGGATAGTAATTGCCTACGCTTAATTCTAGTCATAAAATTTTACTCCCTATTTAATACTACCAAATCTTGATCCTGAAAGCATTTATTATGGTGATTTGGGGGGAATTTGCTCGGCCGTTAAGGTGACAATTTAGCCATCTTTTAAAATGCTGATAGACTCTCCTAGATCGCTATTCTCACACCAGCATCGATTTTCTGATGCAGTTCTGTTAAGGTGGATTCAGTCATTTGAGTTACAGATAGATAATCCAAGTATCGCACAAGGGTAAATACAAATAGATTAGGTTAACGACACATCTTCGAGAATATTATGCCACTGGCTACCTTTCTGTCAACTCTCTCTAAAGACTAATGATTTCCTCCTCTTCTTTTCTGTGTACTTTGTCCGCCTAAATCTGTTAAACTAGAAACATCGGAACTCAATACTGGAGAAACCCCTTATGTCAGAAACCTCAAAGGTTAAAGATAGCCGTATAGACTTGAGAGTGACTCAAGAACAAAAAGAACTTCTCGAAAAAGCCGCCTCCCTCAGAGGAATTTCCTTAAGTGCTTATACTCTTCTTCACCTGTTACCTATTGCCAAACAAGACATAGACACTCAGGAAAGATTGATTCTTTCAGATCGAGATCGAGACTTATTTATGTCCATTATGGAAAATCCCCCAGAACTTCAAGGAAACCTCAAAACAGCCATTAAAAAATATCGAGATAAATATGGACAATGAGGCGGAAAAAAGATGGAATTTTGTCCCTATTCATCAAAAGTATCAACGAGAGTATTTTGACTGTGGTTATCCCGTCTTAAATGATTATCTCAAAAAATACGCTCGGCAAAATCATGAAAAAGGAATTGCTAAAACCTTTATTGCCATTTCCCAATCTGAGCCTTTAAAAATTGAGGGTTATTACACAGTCAGTGCTAGTGTTATTGAGTTTTACTCTCTCCCAAAATCTTATCAAAAAGGACTGCCCACCTATCCAATTCCAGCCCTACTAATTGGCAAGTTAGCTGTGGATAACTCAGTCAAAGGACAAGGATTAGGAGGAGAATTACTCGTAGATGCACTTTTTAGAGCCGTCAAAGCTTCTCAGGAAATTGGCATTTTTGCAGTTAGAGTTGATGCTATAGATTTAAGAGCCAAAGAATTTTATTTAAAATACGAATTTATTCCTTTTCCAGATCAACCGCTTTCACTCTTTTTACCGATGAAAACTATCTTCAGAGAATTTATCTAATTTTTATTTTCAGACAAAAGAGAAGAAAAGTCATGAAACTCGAAATTAATTTTGGAACTTGTTGCTCCAGTGCTGCCTTACTTCTAGATAGCACTCCCAAACCTACCAAAGAACCGCTTTTGTCAATTATTTTTGATCTAGAGCGAACTAATCAATTAAGTCTCTTGCCAGAAAAGATTTAATTTCTCGGTAGTGTTCTGAATCTGTGGACAAAACAAGTCACAATGAATAGATTGACTACCTCGCGGAAATACGATCCACAGGTCTAGAACATTACCCATTCATCTTATATTTAATTCCACCCACTTACTTAGGAAATGACCATGGAACTTTATCAACGAATAGCCGATTTTTATGACTCCTCTAGTGGACTATGGGAAAGGATTTGGGGCGAACATATGCACCATGGTTACTACGGTCGTGGTGGTAAGATTAAACTCGATCGCCGTCAGGCACAAATTGATTTAATAGAAGAATTATTAACTTGGGGTGGTGTCACCAGCGCTAATCAGATTCTCGATGTGGGTTGTGGTATTGGTGGCAGTAGTCTTTATCTGGCCGAAAAATTTCACAGCCAAGGGGTGGGGATTACCCTATCCCCTGTACAAGCCGCTAGAGCCAGCCAAAGAGCGCAAGAGTTCAATTTAGAGGAACAAGTGAGTTTTTGTGTGGCTGATGCCCTAAAAACCCCCTTTCCTGACGATAATTTTGATCTGGTCTGGTCATTAGAAAGTGGCGAACATATGCCCGATAAAAGGCAATTTCTGCGGGAATGTTATCGGGTTTTGCAGCCCGGGGGGACTTTTTTGATGGCTACTTGGTGTCATCGTCCCACCACTTCCCTCGCCGGTAATTTAACGGAAGGGGAGATTAAGCTATTAAACGAGATTTATCAGGTTTATTGTCTGCCCTATGTGATTTCTTTGCCAGAATACGCCGATATTGCTCGTGAAGTTGGCTTTCAAGACCTAAAAACCGATGATTGGTCCCTATCGGTGGCCGCTTTTTGGGATGTGGTGATTGATTCGGCCTTAACCCCAGATGCGATCGCAGGTTTGTTAGCAAGCGGTTATACTACTATCCAAGGGGCCTTATCTTTAGGGTTAATGCGGCGCGGTTACGAGTCGGGTTTAATTCGTTTCGGTTTACTGCAAGGGAAAAAATAAGGTTCTTCGGTTTGTGTTATGCAATGGACGAGGGTTATAAGGGATGAAACCCTTATAGCTTATAGAGAAAGACGTTTAGCAATTTTTATCAATTGTTTTCGCTCTAGAACGAACTAATTTAAATCTCTTCTTGCCAGATAAGGATTTAGTCGATTTATGCCGCCGGATGGAACCATCCCCAGCAACAACAACAAAGAGACTTGTTTGCAGGGAATTGGAACTGGCTGATTTTTCCTCGCAATTAGAACGTTTAATTTTAGTTAAATCCAAGTATTCGATGATATTTTCTCCATCATCAAATTTGCGATCAAAATCTTCAGCTTTCATAAATTTCTACCTCTTCATGTCTAGAGCGTTTCCTTGGCTGCATCTCAATTTGGTCGAAATATCTATAGGACATTTTGGGCGCACGCAGTTCGATAAACTCACTGACCCCTAGGCACTACTACCACAATAAGCTAAGACGCATTTAAACCGCTTATTATTAGATTAGCCGAACCTCCCCCAATCCCTTTACTGTTGCCTTTTGCCTCATCTCAACAAGCAATTTAAATTACGAACAGCTTATCATGGTAGTGACTGTATCGGCAAGAGTTATAGTATAATTGAGCTAAGTAGTCGTGCAAAATTAATTTCCTAGTGAAGATAGGCAAGAGGCAAGAGCGGGGTTAGATATGTATAATTAATTTTGCTTAGATACTTAATAAATTTTGGCATTCCCTTGCTGCTGTTATCAGTAAAAAGTAATCAGTGGGTTTCACCTAACACTGCCCACTTAAAACTACAATCTGATCACTGATAACTGAAATCCCCAACACCCGAACCCCTAATTTAATCATTTAATCAAACCGACCACTGCTGCAGGAGATAAAAACTATGTGTATTCTCGGTTTTGATCCGGGTAAGGATAAATGTGGGATCGCGGTCAGGTCATCAACGGGGAAAATTTATACCCATGAGGTGATAGCATCGTCACAAGCGATCGAGCGTTTAGTCAGTCTCTGTCAACAATATTCGATCGAATTATTGGTGATGGGGAATCAAACCACTTCAAAAAGTTGGCTCCAAAAAATTGCCGCTCGTATCACCATCCCGATTACTCTAGTAGATGAACGCAATAGTACCCTAGAAGCTCGCGATCGCTATTGGCAAATGTTCCCCCCCAAAGGATTACAGAAACTCATCCCCCAAGGTATGCGTCTTCCCAATCGCCCCATTGATGATATAGTAGCGATTTTACTGATCGAACGTCATTTACAGTCCAAATAATGTCAAACTACAAAATAGACACAGCAGGGTGAATTGACGATGCTTCTAAGTAAAGGTTTTGAAGTGGAAATGTACACCGGAACGGCAGCCGGAGAAGTTATCGGTTTATCCGATCGCATTGTCAAGGATTTAGACGGTTTTGTCCGGGAGCCAGATACTCGTAACGTAGAATATACCACGGCTCCCATGACTAACTATGACCGTCTTTTCTGCGCTACTTTAAAACCTCGTCTAGCTCTACGGCAATATTTGCGTCGTTTAGGCGATTATACCCTCATCCCCGGCAGTACCCTCTCCTTGGGTGATAGTCAATATTTTTATCGCAGTGACCCCCACAATCCCTATCATGACTATATCGAACAGACCTACGGCACTAATGTAGTCACGGCCAGTATTCATATTAACGTCGGTATTAGCGATTATGAGGATTTAATGCGTGCCTGTCGCTTAATTCGTCTAGAAGCTCCTTTATACTTGGCTTTAAGTGCTTCCTCTCCTTTTCTCGATGGTAAAATCACTGGTTCCCATTCCCGTCGTTGGCAAGTTTTCCCCCAAACTCCCGCTTATGTTCCCCTCTTTGAAAGTCATAAACATTTTGTCACCTGGACCGAGGAACAATTAAAACTCGGTACGATGCAGAATGTTCGTCATCTCTGGGTGTCGGTACGTCCTAACGGTAGCAATCGTCCCTATAATCTCAATCGTCTAGAATTGCGAATTTGTGACCTGATTGCTGATCCTATTAGTTTATTAGCAGTTATGGCTTTTTTAGAGGCCCGTTTAACTCAACTTTTACAAGATCCCCAATTAGACCCCTTAATTTTAAGTCAATTACCTAGTAGCAATCGCAGCGAAGATTTATTAACTTTAACTCAAGAAAACGAACAGGCTGCTGCGCGTTTTAGTCTTGATGCCACCCTGAAACATTGGTACGATGGCCGGGAAATCTTGGCTAGGGATTGGATTAAAGACCTCTATGTTCAAGTTTATCCCGTTGCTAAAGAAAAGGGTTTTAGTTGTTTCCTCTCTCCCCTACAAAAAATTCTCCGTGAAGGTAACACCGCACAACAATGGTTAAAACAATCCGACCAAGGGATGGATGTTAAAAGTATTATCAAACAGGCGATTATTACCCTAGAAAAACAGGAACGAGAGTTAGAACATAAATTATGTCAGCATATTTTAGTCGCGTGAATAATTATTTTAAGGCCATGGTAATCAAACCCTGTTGACCGAGAAGAATTTCCCGCAGCAGCGTACAAATTCCCACCCAAATAATCGGAGAAATATCAACTCCTCCCAAGGGTGGTATCAGTTTACGCACGGGGATTAAAAAAGGTTCTGTGGGCCAAGCAATAATATTAAAGGGGAAGCTATTTAAATTTACCTGTGGATTCCAAGTCAGCACGATCCGCAAGATAAACAAAAGGGTCATCAACCCTAAGATAATTCCCAATGTCCAACTTAATGCGATCGCTGTGTCCATAGTCTCTAATCCCGTCTTTTTTACTGATTATCTTCCCTAAAATATAACAGTTTTTGTCTCATAATCACTCCAGCACCCTGCCAGTTATTCTTGTCAACCTCCCGGGTAAAAATGCCGCCAGAAAAAGTTCCCATAGGGCTTGACAAACCAGCCAGACTTGACTTATACTTTTTTTATAATGGGAATCCGTGTCGCCCTGCGACCTCCCTTTTTCAGGCCAGATAACGACCATCTTTTCCTGACCGCAGAAGTAACTTAAAGATGACAGAATTTCGCATCGAGAAAGACAGCATGGGAGAAATTCCCGTACCTGCCGATAAACTTTGGGGAGCGCAGACCCAAAGATCCCTACAATACTTTAGTATCGGTGATAATCTCATGCCCCGGGAGATGATCTGGTCCTATGCCATTCTCAAAAAAGCCTGTGCAATTGTCAATCAGCAAAAAAATCGTCTCAGTCAGGAGAGAAAAAACCTTATCTGTCAAGTCTGCGATGAAATTTTAGCCGGACAACACGCAGATAACTTTCCCCTCTACGTTTGGATGACGGGAAGTGGCACCCAGTTTAACATGAACATCAACGAAGTCATCTCCAATCGTTGTAGTCAACTGACGGGGAATCCTCTGGGGAGCAAAACTCCCGTCGATCCCAACGATCATGTTAATATGTCCCAATCGACTAATGATTCTTTTCCCTCGGCCATGTATATTGCTGTTGCCTTGGCAGTCAAAGAAAAATTAATTCCCAGTCTGCAACTATTACGGGATAGTCTCGATGAAAAGGTGCAATTATGGGCAAATATAGTTAAAATTGGTCGTACTCACCTACAGGATGCCACTCCTTTAACCCTGGGACAAGAGTTCTCCGGTTATGTAGGTTTATTAGATGACGGCAGCGATTGGCTAGAAAAATGTCTAGAAAAAGTCTATCGTTTATCCTTAGGAGGAACAGCAGTGGGTACGGGAATTAATGCTCCTCCAGATTTTGATCGAGATGTGGCTGCCGAAATCGCTAATCTGACCAAATTACCCTTTATTACTGCTCCTAATAAGTTTACCGTGCAGGGTTCCCACGATGCTCTCGTTTTCTTGAGCGGGGGACTGAAAACTATCGCTAGTTCTCTGTATAAAATTGCTAATGATATCCGTTTACTTAGCTGTGGTCCCCGTTGTGGAATCGGAGAATTACAGCTGCCGGAAAATGAACCTGGTTCTTCAATTATGCCGGGGAAAGTTAATCCCACCCAATGCGAAGCTTTATCGATGATAGCAGTGCAGGTGATAGCTAATGATTTAGCGGTGACGATGGGAGGCGCCGGGGGATATCTGGAGATGAATGTCTATAAACCGCTGTTGATTCATAATCTCATGCAGTCTATCCGTTTGCTCACGGATGGTTGCAGTAATTTCTGTCAGTTTTTGGTTAAGGGGATGACTGCTAACCAAAAACAAATTGAGACTTTTTTAAATCAATCCTTGATGCTGGTGACTGCTTTAAGTCCCGTGATTGGCTACCAAAAGGCTGCCTACGTCGCTCATTATGCCCTAGAAAAGGATTTAACCCTGAAAGTGGCAGCCTTGCAACTAGGATACATCGAGGAAGATGATTTTGATCGCATTGTTGACCCTGCTAAGATGGTTAATCCCTACGTTGCTGATGGTTAATTCTCTCAGGGGATAACTGCTGTAAAAATTAGAGGTTGCAGGTAGGCACGGATTCCCACTATACATATAAGTATAGGGCAAGCGGCGGGATTTGTCAAGCCCCGCCGGTCAAAATTTCTCCTAAACTTGGGTAATGATAACGAAGAAAACAAACAGAAAAATCATCAATGCTCCTGTCATGCGGAAGAAGGATTTAGGAAGATTAATAATTTTCTCCAGTTTCAGGAAACCCACCAGAAAATAAGCGACGATTGCTAGGAGAATCGGGATAACTAAGCGTAGGATTGTGCCAAGGGGACCAGAGAAAAACTCACCGATTTTATAGCGGGGTGTATTTTCTTCCGCGTGAGGAGGAATAGTTACACTTGTCCAAGTTTCTCCCCCATCGGTGGAACGAAAAACTGTAGTTTTAGCGCCACCAAAACCGAATAAAGTTTTATCTTGAGCATAATTAGGAGAAAACTGGACGGAGATGCCAGAGGAAGGGATGCTATGAATTTTCACTAGAGGTATTTTAGGATCACCAATTAGCTTAAAAGTTTCCCCACCATCGGTAGATTTAAATAAACCATCTCCCTGTAAACTAACCATTACCGTGTGATCATTAGCATAATCAGGAGAGATAGCAATGGTTTCTACTGATGCTTGCGGATTAAACCCCGGTTTCTCTAGCTTTGTCCAACTTTTAGCCCCATCTTTGGTGACAAATAAACCAGAAATTGTCCCAGCAACAATAGTTCCATCCTTGGGATAATTGGGAGAAATTGCCAACTGCACATTAGCGGTTTTTGATAGGGGTGTTCCTTGGGTGACATTTTTCCAAGTTAGTCCACCATCAACACTTTGATAAATTCCCTCTGTTCCCGTGACAAACAAAGTTTTATCCTTAGCAAAATCGGGGGAAGCTACCATAGCAGGGGCATAATTACCGGAAATTCTGCCCACTTCACTGATATTTTTAACCGTATTTCCTCCATCGGTAGAACGAAATATTCTACCCTGCTGATTGGTGAGAAAGAGAGTTTTATCCTTGGCAAAATCTGGGGAAATAACTATTCTCGGACCGCGTACTTTCTGATCAATTTCGATAATTTTCCATAAATCACCACCGTTATCAGATTTGGCAAATCTATTGCGTAAAAACCCAGCAAAAATAGTTCTATCTTCTCCATAGTTAGGAGAAAAGGCAATGTCAAAGAAACGACGGGGATCCTGTCCTGATTCTTCGGGATCTTTACCAAGTCGATAAACCTCTAAACCGCGATTAATTGGTGTCCAAGTTTTCCCTTGATCGCGACTGATGAAGATATTGCCTACATAATTAGCAATGACGACAGTACCATCCTGGGCATAATTAGGAGAAACCGCCATGGCGATAACTGTTGCCCGGGCTAAAGTTTCTATTTCCTGCCATTGTTTGCCGCTATCTGTGGTTTTAAATAAGCCATTAAATCCCCCCAAAAACATCGTATCTTCAACGACTTTTAAGTCCATAAAATGGGGAACTTTATAATCATCTGCTTGTTTGTCTTTGGTTAAACCCTCGCTCATTTTTGTCCAACTTTTGCCGCCATCCTGAGAAACATACATTCCGTCATGCCAAGTGATAGCGTAAAGGGTGGAGTTTTGGGCATACTGGGGAGAAATAACGATGTCTTCGATGATTTTATCCTTAATTCCTTCGTTAACAGCTTGGAAGGTTTTACCATCATCAACGGTTTTAAAAATACCTGCTTCTCTTGTACCGACAAAAAAGGTTTTATCCCTGTCTAGATTAGGAGAAAAAGCAATGGTATCTACTGCCCCCACATTAGCGGGTAGGGGGAGATTCTGCCAAGTTTTACCCCCATCGGAGGAAGTGTATAATTTACCCTGTTCATCCCCAAAAAAAATGCGATTAGGATTGTTGGGAGTAATAGCGAGAAAGGTTATCAGTGCCTTGGTGGGGAAAATATTTGACCAATTTTTACCACCATCTTCGGTTAAATAAACCCCTTTTTCTAATCCCACTGCTGCTGCTATATTGGGATCAGAAGGGGCAATTTGTACAAAGTTAATAAAGTTAGTTGCTAAACCCTGATTAACTTGCTGCCAAGATTCCCCCGCATCTTTACTTTTATAAATACCATCGGATCTTGAAGCTAGATAGAGAATATTTTTATTGAGGGGAGATAGGGATAAGGAACTTAATTCCCCCGTATAATCTAAACCTTGAATTAATCTTTTCCAGTTGCTACCTCCGTCGCTAGACTTATAAAAGTTATTTCGCACCAAGATATATACTGTATTATCTGTCTGGAAATCGGGAGAAACTTCCACTTGACTAATCACATCATGGGGACGATGGGCAAAAGCAGGATTACTCCAAAGACAAAAAACTGTAGCGATTATCAATAAAATGAGATTAAACCTGTGGATGAATCTCAGCAAACTTTGGCGATTAATCATACTTAAACTGCTAATATCGATGATAAAAATTGACCTAATCTAGCAAAGGGCGATCAAAATTTAAGCAAGGGTTCTGTAAGAGTATAGACGAAAATGACGATTATAACCATTACTAAAATCAGGCTCATTTGCTATCAGCATAGATTAGAGCCAATCTCTACACTTTGATTATTGTAGAGACTCATTGCCTTTTGTAACCCTTGTTTGAGACCAAGTTCGATCGCTTTTCTGGACAAGTCTAACACTTTCAAGATCACTTGGTTTTCTTCGGCAGTGAATCGGCCTAAAACGTGGGAAATAGTCGCTTTTTCGGTTGATTTACCGATTCCTATGCGTAAACGAGCGAAGTTTTCCGTACCAACGTGGGCAATCATCGATTTAATACCGTTGTGTCCGCCTGCCGATCCCGATAGACGGATTCTCAACCGGCCTAGGGGCAGATCCATATCATCGTAAATGACTAAAATCGACTCTGGAGCTAGTTTATACCAGTCCAGCACCGCTCGCACCGATTGCCCGGAGCGATTCATATAGGTTTGGGGTTTCAAAAGACGAATTTTGCCCGGGAGAGGACCGTCACCCTCGGCAATAAAACCTTGAAATCGCTTGTTTTCCTGCCAAGATAGCCCCCAATCTCGCGCTAATGAGTCCACAGCTTCAAAACCGATATTATGACGGGTGCGATCATATTTGGGTTCGGGATTACCCAAACCGATAATTAGCCGAGGAATGATTAAATTATGGGTTTTATCGGAATTCATATGGAGAAATCGGGCTTTTAACCAGGACCCGACTCTTATTATCACCGAATTAGCACTCCGAGCGCTGGAACAAAGTTTCTAGATAAACCTTGGCACAGCTATTTTGTTCCTCAAAATTCATCCTTTCGGGGGATTGACAATTAAGTAGAAAAAATGACAAGGCCGCCGTAAACACACCATCTTGATCCCAACCGGGGTGAGCTTCTAGGTATTGTTGTAGGGATTGGTGGAGAATTTCGGGGATTTCTGCCAAGATACTGACTGATGTATTCATATCGTTTACCTCTGATCGGAAGTGGGGAAATCCCTGACTCGTGTAGTGGACAGTAAGGACTATTGTGAGCCAAGTTGGGGGGAGTTGCAATATTACCAGATGTAAAGGAATGCTTTAGAAAAACTTAATATTTACGACGGAATAAGGGTTAGAGCTAGATTTTATTTACTTAACTTAACAGTAACTCAGTATCTATCCATAGAGATTTTGACAATCAAGATTAATTTTTTCTAGGAGCAAGTGCCGATTCTATCGCTGTTGCCTGTGGAAAAGTCTGGGTAAACTGTGGAAACATTGGGAGTGAGTGGGGAAATACTGGGGAATGTATGGGGGAAAACATCGGGGAAAAATAAGATTTGCAAATTTTAGTCAGCAGTGCTGCTCAAATCCGATCCCTGATAGCTGTCTCACCAGTCTGGGAGTCTCGACGCTTAATACTGGCTGCTATGCTTTTACCACCAATACGGAACAGGTAGCTTCTGCCACCACGAGACTACTAACAGAATCTTCGATCACCCGTTGAACTCCCGTTAATCCCCGGCTGCCGATGACGATCAGATCAGCTTGATAGATATTAGCTAAACGAATAATTTCCTCCGCGGGATCGCCAAAGATGACTTCGATTTCACTAGGGGTAGCAATCTGGGATTGATAGCAGCGCAATTGATCTTCAATGATCTCACGGGAGGGGTGAGGGCGATCCACTGCCGATTCATCTCCCTTCTTGCTGAGAATATGGGTGATGATGATGTAAGAATTTGCCGTTAGCGAGAGGGAATTCAAAGCATGAAGGACTCGATGGGATGATTCCCCACAATCTAAGGCAACAACGATATTTTTAAACATTTTGACTAAATCCTGCCGCTAAATAAATTTTCAATTAAGATTCCGGAGCAAAAAATCTATAGACAATTTTATAGGTTATTGCGATCGGTTAGGATTTCGTAACCTGTGGCGGTTACTAGGACAGTATGCTCAAACTGAGCAGAGAGAGCATTATCCATCGTCACCACCGTCCAACGATCGCGCAAAGTTCTGGTATGTTTGGATCCCGCATTGACAATTGGTTCAATTGCCAGAGTCATCCCGGCGCGGAGTTTGACATTGGGTAACTGATTAGTGCGAAAATTAAATACCGAGGGTTCTTCGTGGAGATTTCTGCCAACTCCATGGCCGGTAAAATCTTCTACCACCTGGAAACCGTTAGCTTGAACGTGATCTTCGATCGCTCCTGCAATATCGAGCAGATAATTGCCAGCTTTTACCTGATTTATACCTTTATATAAAGCTTCTTCCGCTACGCGGATTAATTTTTTGGCTTTGGGAGAGACGGAACCGATCGCGATCGTGATACAGGAATCCCCATGATAACCTTGATAGTAAGCCCCCGTATCTACCTTTAACACAGAACCGGCTTTGAGGCGTTTTTTCGCGCTAGGGATACCGTGAACGACTTCGTTATCGACGGAGGCACAAATCGAGGCAGGAAAGCCATAATAACCTTTAAAACTGGGAGTAGCACCCATTGCGCGGATACGTTTTTCCGCATAGACATCCAGATCTGCGGTCGTCATCCCGGGTTGAGCGATCTCAGCAATTTCCTTGAGGACTGTGGCGGCAATTTTACCCGCTTGTCGCATAATAACGATTTCTGCGGCGGATTTGGTCTCGATTCCCCGGCGGCTTTTCTGTACTCGCGGTGAACCTACTTGCTCTGGGGTTTTAGTTTCGGGAAAAAGCAGCTTGGTTAGGATGTTCATGGAAAGTTGGCTGTCGAGTCTTTACTTAACTTAGCATTTTCCCGGCGATCGATGACTGCTCTGAAGAAATCAAAAATCTTCCGTTAGGTGAGGAGACAGGAGACTCCGAGACAGGAGAGGGGAGTGGGGAGATGGGGGGGTAGGGAAATGGGGAGGTAGGGAGATAGGGAGATAGGGAGTGGGGAGATGAGGATAAAAAAGACAAGAGACAACTATCCTAGCCATAAAACCGAAAATTATCGCAAATTTATCTGACTTTTAAGATATTTTGAGCCGATAGCACATCGAGAACTTACTTTTGCAGGAGGTCTAAGGAGCATCTAGAAAAGCTATAGTAGGGAAAAGGCTATTTTTCTGGCGAGGTGACAATTTATGGCAGTCAAAAAAGAGTTTTCCAGTTTTCAGGAACTGTTGCAAACCACTAATCTTCCCGTGTTAGTGGATTTCTATGCCACTTGGTGTGGTCCCTGTCAAATGATGGCTCCGATTCTAGAACAAACGGGAATGTATTTCAAAAATCGCCTGCAAATTGTCAAAATTGATACAGATAAATATCCCAATTTAGCCAGTAAGTACGGTATTCAAGCTTTACCCACTTTAGTAGTCTTTAAAAATGGTCAACCGATCGATCGAATCGAGGGAGTGATGCAGGTTAACCAACTGGTTCAACATTTACAAACTCTGTTGTAAGATGATTTTGAACCAGAACTAGGAGTTAGTGTCATGGCAAAGGCGATTTGGAATGGTGCAGTGGTAGCGGAAAGCGATAACTGCGAAATTGTCGAGGGAAACTACTATTTTCCCCCCGATACCATCAAAGCTGAATATTTCCAACCCAGTAACACCCATACCATTTGTTCTTGGAAAGGAGAGGCTAGTTATTATACTCTCAGGGTAGATGGACAGGACAATAAAGATGCCGCTTGGTATTATCTCGATCCTAAGCCAAAAGCCCAAAATATTAAAGGATATATCGCTTTTTGGCGAGGTGTGAAGGTTGAGAAATGATCGCCATCTACCCCGGCAGCTTCGATCCAGTTACACTCGGTCATTTAGATATTATCGAACGGAGTGTACCACTATTCGAGCGAGTAATCGTGGCAGTTCTCTGCAATCCCCATAAAAACCCCCTGTTTACCGTCGAAAAACGCATAGAACAGATCAGTTACTGTACAAAACACCTGAAAAACGTTGAGATAGACAGTTTTTCAGGATTGACGGTTGAATATGCCAGATTAAAAGGTGCTAAGGTACTTTTGCGGGGGTTGCGCGTTCTCTCAGACTTTGAAAAAGAACTGCAAATGGCACACACCAATAAAACTCTCTGGGAAGGAATCGAAACGGTTTTTTTAGCCACCACTAAAGAATATAGTTTTTTAAGTAGTAGCGTGGTTAAAGAAATTGCTCAATTCGGTGGCTCCGTCAGTCATCTAGTCCCGGAAAATGTTTCTAGAGATATTTACTCATACTATAGCTAACATACTAAAATACAGCAATGAGGACGATCTGAACCTATGGCGCGCCGAGAATCTAATGATCGCAGAAAAGCAGTACCTAACACTTCTAATAGTGGGGTTCCCAGTCCACCCGTCGATTTCGATATCTATCAGGATCTGGCGCGTCTGCAAGAGATGATTTTTGATAGTTTCCATATCCCCCTAACCCGTTGGACAATGATCGATGAGGGACAGATAGCCGAACAAATCGATCTCATCTATGAAACCGTGCCACCAGCAGTACAGAAAGCTTTAGCAATTTTGCAGGAAGAACAGGAAATTATCACTAAAGCAGAAGAATACGCTCAACAAGTTCTTCGTTCCGCTCAACAAAGGGCCGCCCAAATTCTCGACGAGTCTGGTATTATTCAACAAGCAGAACGGCAAGCATCCCAAATTCGTCAACGGGTTCAGCAGGAGTGCGAATCCTTGCAACAACAAACCCTCGATGAAATCGAACAGATGCGTCACAGCACCATGCAGGAAGTGCAACAGTTACGACAAAAAACCCAAGCTGAATGTCATGAAATTCAAAAAGGTGCTGATGACTATGCTGAAGCGGTTTTAGAACATCTCGATCGACAATTAGGGGAAATGTTACAGGTTATCCGCAACGGTCGTCAACAGGTAAGATCGAAACCAACATCGCCAAAAAATCTACCCGGAGAACGTCCTTAATCAGTTATCAGACGTAAGTTTTAGGTTAATTAGTTAGTTATCTTCATCTTTATTACTGATTACTGTTTACCGATCGCTGAAAAGAACCAAACCTCCGATTCCTCACCGATAACTGATCACGGAATTTCATGAATAACCCCTCCTCGAACTTCCATCTATTCGGACGCTTTCTTAGCGGGTTATTTAGCTGGAAAATTTGGTTATTTCTCCAGATATTTCAAGGGAGTAAAAGCTTTTATCGATTGCTGTATCATTATTTATATCGTCGTCCTAAAATCGATCGCATTCTCGGTAGCGATGTTATCTATATTCCTGATAAAAAACTTTATAGTATTCCCCTCGATGTGCTGAAAATGGAGCAGCAAATGGTTAATAGTGATCGCCAGCAGTTGACTTCTATTACTACTTGGAAAGTTAAAACAATTCATCCCACCATCACTGAAACCGAGATTCAATTTCACGATATTACGGTCGATTTACCACAGGTACACCTAATCAAATCAGACCTTAATAACTACGATTATACTAACACTCGACGCTTGGCTCCTCTGGTGAAAACCCTGCTTTTTGAAATTAACCCCAAAATTGCCAGTTTAGTAGAAAAGAAAAATCAATTCCATAGACTGCGAAATCTGGCCGCATCTTCCGAAATTTTTCATTCACAAACCCCATTGTATGATCGAGCAATTAATCAAGTCCAGCTAATTATCGATCAAGCGGAAACTTTGAGACAAGAATGTTTAAAATTTATCCGAGAAACCCTAATCGAAAGGGAATTAGTGCAATCCGATATCGATAGCAATCTCGTTGATTGTCACCTCGATTTTGCTAGTCAATATCAACTAATTCAAGAAAAATATCAACTCTGGAAAGAAGAAGTACAAGCTTATTTTGAATTAAAAGATTCTTCTCTACTTAAAAATTAACTATCACCTTCAGTTATCAGTTATCAGTTATCAGTTATCAGTTATCAGTTATCAGTTATCAGTTATCAGTTATCAGTTATCAGTTATCAGTTATCAGTTATCAGTTATCAGTTATCAGTTATCAGTTATCAGTTATCAGTTATCAGTTATCAGTTATCAGTTATCAGTTATCAGTTATCAGTTATCAGTTATCAGTTATCAGTTATCAGTTATCAGTTATCAGTTATCAGTTATCAGTTATCAGTTATCAGTTATCAGTTATCAGTTATCAGTTATCAGTTATCAGTTATGGCTCTTCGTTACTTGGTATGGTTCGATAGGAGGCATAAATCGACTAAATCCTTATCTGGCAAGGAATTTAATTGATTAGTTCGCTTTAGATCAAAAGCAATTGACAAAAATCGCCAAATGCCTTTGTATATAAGGGTTCCATCCCTTATAACCCCCGTCCATTGCATAAGACAAACCGAAGAACCTCAGTTATCAGTTATCAGTTATCAGTTATCAGTTATCAGTTATCAGTTATCAGTTATCAGTTATCAGTTATCAGTTATCAGTTATCAGTTATCAGTTATCAGTTATCAGTTATCAGGAGATTATTTTTATTTATTCTCCCCACTTCATAATTCATAATTCATAATTCATATACTTTTTCAACAGGATTTATTATTATGTCTAATTTAACGGTAATTCGTGAACATATTTTTGCTTGGGGAAAACGCACCTATATCATGGGTGTTTTGAACGTTACTCCCGATAGTTTTAGTGATGGGGGAGAATTTGACAATGTTGAAAATGCCATGCTACAAGCGATGAAAATGATCGAGGCTGGGGCTGATATAATCGATATCGGTGGTCAATCCACCCGTCCGGGAGCGCAAGAAATTAGCCTAGAAGCAGAATTATCGCGAGTTATCCCCGTAATCACCGCTATTCGACAACAAAGTTCTATTCCTATCTCTCTCGATACCACTAGGGCGATTGTAGCAGCCCAGGGTATCGCCGCCGGGGCCGATTTGATCAATGATATTTCTGGGGGAACCTTCGATCGCCTATTATTGCCTACGGTGGCTAAATTGGCCGTTCCCATCATCCTCATGCACCTGCGAGGCAATCCGCAAACCATGCAATCACTAACACATTATGATGATTTAGTCAAGGAAATTAAAGAATTTTTACAGGATCGCGTTAAGGAAGCTTTACAGTGGGGTATTGCTAGGGAAAATATTATCATCGATCCGGGGATTGGTTTCGCCAAAACTGGAAGACAAAATCTTGAGTTATTGCGAGAATTAGGGCAATTTCGGGATTTAGATTTACCTATTTTAATTGGATTGTCGAGAAAACGCTTTATCGGCGAGATTACAGGCAAAGATGACCCAAAAGAACGAGTTTTCGGAACGGCGGCGGCCTGTGCTATAGCGATCGCTAAGGGGTCCGATATCCTGCGGGTTCATGATGTGGCCGCGATCGTAGATGTGAGGAAAGTGGTGGACGCAATCGAGCGAAGTTGAAAATTTTTGCTAGTCTTAGAATCATCCACAGTTCGATCGAAATTAGCGATGAATAGCCAACTAACCAGCGATCATTGTATGTTACCCGTGATTCGATCTCCCCGGGATTATCAAGTTTTTCGCATTAGCGCTGGGGATACGAATCGTTTAGCGATCGTCTTCGATTCTACCGTAGCGGGGGATTCCTTGACCGTCTGTGTGGAAATTTTCGATCCCCACGGTCGCACCCCTACCCATCGTCATCATTTTGCGGTAGAAATGTTTTTTATCCTCAAAGGGGAGGGAATGGCTATCTGTGATGGTAAACCGATTCCCCTAGGTCCAGGGGATAGTTTATTAGTCCGTCCCACGGGTATTCACGAGATTAGAAATGTGGGGGACGGAAGACTTTATGCACTATGTTTTATGGTTCCCAATGAGGATTTTTCGGAATTAATTCGCAATGGTATCCCAGAGGAGTTAGACGCAGAAGATTTAGAGGTGTTGATGGGAACTATTAAAGGATAATCAAGCAATATCATCCCTTAAATTTTGGCCTTTTTTTCAGGAAAAGAGCGATAAAAAAGGTAAAGGTTCCTCCCAGAAGGCCGAAGATTAGCCAATTTAATCTTGGATAGCCTTTATTGATAGCGATGATTGTAGCAATGGTACCGATGAGACAATGCCAGAAAAAAAGCAACAAGAATAAATCTAAGCTCGGGGAAATATCAGCAATTAGTTTCATATTTTATCAGTAGAGCGAATAGAATCTTTCCAATGGCCGAATCCCTGCCAGTGTTATGTTTATTAACCTCTATAAGTATTTCTATTTTTTTGTCCAAGGCCATTTTGTTCCCATCTCGGTTAAAGCTGAAAAAACTAGATAGAGAATGAGAAGGGCAACACCAAAGAGAAAAGTCAATAAGTCGTTATTCATCGAGTTATCACTGATAGGTTAAAGGTCACTGATTCGCTGCTATCCATTTGTCCACTACTTAGCAATTACTGTTTTTCTAAACTGTTGAAACAGGTTTAATTATTGTTGCTGTTGTGCCAAATAGTTAAGCACTGTGTCCAGAGTTAAGTCTAAGCGTTCCGAGATTTGTTGCGGGGTTAAACCGAGGTCTTGCAGTAGAGGAATTGTTTTCAATTTTTGCAAGTTTATTCCCTGTTCAATTCCCTGTTCAATTCCCTGTTCAATTCCCTGTTCAATTCCCTGTTCAATTCCCTGTTCAATTCCCTGTTCAATTCCATCTCCAAAAGCTTCTTGATAGAAACGAGTTTGTTTTAGATCTTGTAGTTCCAACATAGCTTCAATTTCCTCTCGACTTTTTTGGGGTAACTTATAAATAATTATGGTTTCGATTAAATCAATGACATTTCTCTGCACTAAGCGATCGCTGACTTCTCTTTGAGCCTGTTTAATTAAAATCTTAGCAGAATTAACAGCTTGACTCTCACTTTCCGTAACCAATTTGATCAGAGCGATCGCTAAGGAAGGAGTCTCGTCATTTGGCAATTCATCCAGATAGATTCTTTTAACCCTTGCTAGGGATAAAAAATCGGCAAATTGCTGGGGATGTTCTCGCTCAATTTCTCGACTAGGATAAATAACAACTATCTGCCACGGTGACAAAGGTTTATACTGTCTAAGATACAGGAAAAGTTCCGAAAATAATCGATAATATAGGTCTTCATCCTTTTGAAACTGCACTTCTACCAGATAAAAGGGTGAATTTTCTAGATTATCGAGCGGCAAAAATAAACCATCTAATCGAAAAGCTAGTTGTTTGACTTCTTGGGAAGTAAATCGATAATTGCTAACAATAACATCGGGTTGAGCGATTAATTCAAAGAACGAATTGGGAAAATCGAGAAACATTCGATAGAATATGCTGTCAGTTTTCATGTCATCGCTGATAGGTTAAAGGTCACTGATTCGCTACTATCCATTTGTCCACTACTTAACAACTGCTGTTTTTCTAGACTGTTAAAACAGGATTGATCATTGTTGCTGTTGTGCCAAATAGTTAAGCACTGTTTCCAGAGTTAAGTCTAAGCGTTCCGAGATTTGTTGCGGGGTTAAACCGAGGTCTTGCAGTAGAGGAATTGTTTTCAATTTTTGCAAGTTTATTCCCTGTTCAATTCCCTGTTCAATTCCCTGTTCAATTCCATCTCCAAAAGCTTCTTGATGGAAACGAGTTTGTTTGAGGTCTTGTAGTTCCAACATAGCTTCTATTTCCTCTCGACTGCTGTTTTTCTAGACTGTTAAAACAGAATTGATCATTGTTGCTGTCGTGCCAAATAGTTAAGCACTGTGTCCAGAGTTAATTCTAAGCGTTCCGAGATTTGTTGTGGGGTTAAACCGAGGTCTTGCAGTAGAGGAATTGTTTTCAATTTTTGCAAGTTTATTCCCTGTTCAATTCCCTGTTCAATTCCCTGTTCAATTCCCTGTTCAATTCCCTGTTCAATTCCCTGTTCAATTCCATCTCCAAAAGCTTCTTGATAGAAACGAGTTTGTTTGAGGTCTTTTAGTTCTAACATAGCTTCAATTTCCTCTCGACTTTTTTGGGGTAATTTATAAATGATTATGGTTTCGATTAAATCAATGACATTTCTCTGCACTAAGCGATCGCTGACTTCTCTTTGAGCCTGTTTAATTAAAATCTTAGCAGAATTAACAGCTTGACTCTCACTTTCCGTAACCAATTTGATCAGAGCGATCGCTAAGGAAGGAGTCTCGTCATTTGGCAATTCATCCAGATAGATTCTTTTAATCCTGGCCAAGGATAAAAAATCGGCAAATTGCTGGGGATGTTCTCGCTCAATTTCTCGACTAGGATAACAGCAATTCTCATTTTGAAAACAAAAGAAGATAAAGTTCTCTTGTTCACATAGAGAACTTCTGTCTAATTATCATTTTTTTTCAAGATAATCATCATAATTAGCTTCAAGAGACAGTTTTAAAATATCTGCCCATAAAAAACTTATCTCAACTCATAAATTTAGCTGAAATTCTGACCTAATTTGTGGTTTTTTCAATGAATAAAATAATCTTTCCTTCTCTCGAAAAATTGACATTTTTAACTAGAATTTACTTTTTTAAATGGGACATATTCGGTTAGAATAAATGAGAAAAATTCCGACCAATTCTTAAACCAAATAAATTTTAATAGGGTACGAATATCATTAAAGAAAGAAGTCCTAGTTACTAATAGCTCACGAATCTTTTGATAGGTGTAATTAACTAAATCCAACACGGTATGAAATAAAAAAGCTAGTAAATTCAAAGACAATAAGAACTCGCACAAATGATTCTGACCGTGACCAAAGTTATGCTCTAAATTATAACCGTGATTTTTAAGAACGTTATTGCCTTCATTTTCAACTTTCCATCTGCTACGTCCAGCTTTGACAATTTCTTCGACATTATTTTCCGTGATTTTATGATTAGTTATCCAATTATTTTGGTAGATAGTTTTCTGGGTTTTTTCATTGATAACAGTCACTTCACACCAATTAACTTCGAGACTTGAGTCCCCCTCTCTTAAGGGAACTCTAGAAGCATAACGATAACGATAAATTAGATTTTTTCGTCCATCCCATTGTTTCTTTTCAACGGTCCTAACTTCGCCACTTTTTTCTAAAAATTCTAGCCATTCATATAAAGTTTTATGCGACGTTTCCAAACAAACAAAAATAAAATTATAACCTTGTTTTATCGCTAATTCACAAACAGGTTCGTGAGAATATAAGTCGTCTCCTAAAAGAGTTACAGGATAACCATACTTATTTTTATGATTCCTATTTAACCATCTTTTAACGGCCGCATTTTCACAGTCTTGTTTTTGATGTCCATCTTGTTTTTTAATGAATTCTGGCTCTAAATTAATTACTTGTTTTTGCTTAGGAGAAACTACTATCGGTGTGACACAGCCATGAAAATAAGTTGTAGTTCCATTTCGATGATTACGACAGTTACAATGAGGGCAATTAATTTTCTTTGATGAGAAATATTCTGTGCCATCTAACGCCACTAATATTTCTCCATCTAAGTAGAGAAACTTTTTCAAAACTCCCTTTTCTTTTAACCATTCATAGACTTTTTGAAAAGTCCTAGAGATATTAGATGCTGGCACTGGATCTAACAAATTTCTTATTTGATTATCCCCAGGAATTTTTTTAATTGAAAATAAACTTTCAGCATTATCTTTTCCCTTATTGCTTTTCATTAAACGTTGATGGTCTAAAAAAGACGGCGACTGAGTAAAAAAGACTGAAAATGCAGCCATCACGGCATCTTTTATCTCATATTTTCTATTATTTCCAGGTTTCCTCTCATCGGGTAAATCATCTAATTCTTGATGTAAAAATTGCATTAATTCCGAAATTTCTAGGGTTGCCGCTTTTTGAGCCATCTTGGAATAATTTGACGTGCTAGTGGATTTCTATCTCACCCATTTTACCTTAGCTGACAATAATTATAAATTTTTATTTCCCTTGAATTCTCTATTCTAAAAACAGAACTATCTTCCTGATTTAACCCCGTTCGTTCTCAGCCAACCTCTTTGATTGCTTGAGTATTTATACTTAATTTGTCTAGCCAATTGTTTTTTTTATTGTTCGCCTCTTCTAGAAAATAGTTGCTTCGTACTATATTTTCCCTGCCAAAATCGGGGTTAATGCTCTATTTATTTCAAAATGAGAATTGCTGCTAGGATAAATAACAACTATCTGCCAGGGTGATAAAGGTTTATACTGTCTAAGATACAGGAAAAGTTCCGAAAATAATCGATAATATAGGTCTTCATCCTTTTGAAACTGCACTTCTACCAGATAAAAGGGTGAATTTTCTAGATTATCGAGCGGCAAAAATAAACCATCTAATCGAAAAGCTAGTTGTTTGACTTCTTGGGAAGTAAATCGATAATTGCTAACCCTAGCATCGGGTCGCTCAATTAATTCAAAGAACGAATCGGGAAAATCGAGAAACATTCGATAGAATATGCTGTCAGTTTTCATGCTGTCACAAAATTACCTGTAATTTCCGCTTAATCTGCCTATGATCATCCCATCCTTTCTGCAACCCGGTGCTAAAGTTTCTCTGGTGGCCACCAGTGGTGCCGTCAAGGAATTAGCCTCCCTCGAAAAAGGCGTAGAAATCTGGCGATCGAGGGGTTATCAAGTGGAATTTAGCGAGAATTGGTCGAATCGTCTCGGTTATCTCGCCGGTAGCGACGAGGAACGTCGTCAAGCTTTAGCCCAAGCATGGCAAGCTCCCGATTGTCAAGCAATTCTGTGCGCGAGGGGGGGTTACGGTAGCGCTCGCCTCTTGGAAAATTGGACATGGGCAAAAACTAACCCAAAATGGTTAATCGGTTTTTCCGACGTGACGGGGATTTTATGGAGTTTAGCGAAACAGGGCATTTGTAGCGTTCACGGGCCAGTTTTAACCACCTTAGCCCAAGAAAGTCCCCAATCAATCGATCGCCTCTTTTCTCTTCTGGAAGGTCGTCCTTTAGCCCCTCTTGTCGGTCAAGGTTGGGGTGGGGGCAAAGTGCGGGGACGCTTATTACCAGCTAATTTAACCGTAGCCACCCACCTCCTCGGAACCTCGGTTCAACCCACCCTAGAGGGGGTAATTTTAGCCCTAGAGGACGTAACCGAGGCCCCGTACCGGATCGATCGAATGTTAACTCAGTGGCGAATGCTGGGCATTTTCTCGCAAATTAAAGCCATTGCTCTCGGTCGTTTTAGCCGTTGTCTGGCAGCCCCCGGTAGTGATAGTCAAACCGTAGAGGAAGTCTTAAAAGAGCGTTTGGGCGATTTAGGCATTGCGGTTATTGCTGAGTTACCTTTCGGTCATGATGGCGATAATGCCGCTTTACCAGTGGGAACAATGGTAGAACTGGACGGGGATCGGGGAATCTTAGAATTTTTCTATCCCTAATGAGCCACTTTTTTGATACTATCTTAGAGAAGTGTTAACAAATGTAACAAAAAATTAATTATAGATGAAAGTATTAGTTATCGGTGCGACGGGAACCCTAGGACGACAGATCGTGCGTCATGCTATCGATCAGGGACATAAAGTGCGTTGTTTGGTCCGCAGTCAGAGAAAAGCGGCTTTTTTGAAGGAATGGGGCGCGGAATTAGTCGGGGGAACCCTGCGGGATAAGAGTACCATTATTACCGCTTTAGAGGGAATGGACGCGGTGATCGATGCCGCTACGGCCCGGGCGACGGACTCAGCCAGCATTAAACAGGTGGATTGGGATGGTAAAGTTAATCTGATTCAAGCGGCCAAAACTGCGGGAGTAGATCGCTTTATTTTCTTTTCGATTCTCAATGCCGAAAAATATCCCAACGTGCCTTTGATGGAGATAAAACGCTGTGCCGAGAAATTTCTAGCAGAATCGGGTTTAAAATATACAATTCTCCGTCCCTGTGGCTTTATGCAGGGTTTAATCGGCCAATACGCCATCCCGATGTTAGATAATCAAACCGTCTGGATCACGGGGGAAAGTACAGCGATCGCCTACATGGACACCCAAGATATCGCTAAATTCGCCGTTCGCGCTTTAGAGGTCCCCGAAACCGTCGGTCAGTCCTATCCCGTGGTCGGCAGCAAAGCTTGGAAAGCTGAAGAAATTATCGAAGTTTGCGAGCGCCTATCGGCTAAAGAGGGGAAAATTTGGCGTTTACCCATGGGATTACTGCGTTTTATGCGAGGAATAACCCGTTGTTTCCAATGGACTTATAATATATCTGACCGACTAGCTTTTGCGGAAGTTCTCGCTAGTGGTCAAGCTCTTGATGCCCCCATGGCAGAAGTTTATCAAGTATTTGGCCTTGATCCGAGTCAAACAACTACTTTAGAATCCTATTTACAAGAATACTTTAGCCGCATTCTCAAGAAGCTCAAGGAAATCGACTTCGAGAAACAAAAAGCTCAGAAGAAGAAGAAAACCCCTTTCAAAAAGAAAGCGTGAACCAGCAGTAGGAAAATTTGTCAATGCCCAAAATCGGCATTATTTACAACGATATTAAGCCTATCGCTTGTAAAACAGCCCATCAGATACAAGATCAGCTACTTTCTTTAGGTTGGCAGGTGTTTATGGCTACCGGCAGCGGTGGCCTGCTAGGCCATTCTAAACCCTCTCGTCCCGTTTGTTTTACCCCGATCGATCAGTTAGTCCCCCCCCATTTCGAGCAAGATTTAAGTTTTGCGATCGTGCTGGGTGGCGATGGTACAGTCCTATCGGCGGCCCGGCAGTTGGCCACCCTCAATTTGCCCCTGTTAACGGTCAATACGGGACACATGGGCTTTTTGACCGAAATTTACCTAAATCAGCTTGAACCCGCCCTAGAGCAGGTTTTAGAGGGGAAATACACCATCGAAAATCGCTCGATGATCACGGTGCGACTGTTTCGCGAAGATACCCTCCTCTGGGAGGCACTTTCTCTCAATGAGGTAGTCGTCCACCGGGAACCCCTCACCAGTATGTGTCATTTTGAGATTCAAATTGGTGAACACGCACCCGTCGATATCGCTGCTGATGGGGTGATTCTCTCCACTCCCACGGGTTCTACTGCCTATGCTCTCAGCGCCGGTGGCCCGGTAATAACTCCCGATGTGCCGGTATTACAATTAGCCCCCATTTGTCCCCATTCTTTAGCTTCCAGATCCTTGGTATTTTCTGACAAGGAAACAGTAAATATTTTTCCAGCAACTGCTAATCGGATGGTGATGGTAGTGGACGGTAATGGCGGTTCTTATATCTTGCCAGAAGATCGAATTAATGTGCAGAAATCGCCTCACCAAGTCCATTTTATTCGTCTGCAATCAACGGAATTCTTCCGCATCCTCCGAGAAAAATTGGGTTGGGGTTTGCCTCATATTGCTAAACCAACTTCGGTGGAATTACCTTAATCAGTTATCAGTTATCAGTTATCAGTTATCAGTTATCAGATGTAAGTTATCAGATGTAAGTTATCAGATGTAAGTTTTCAGTTGACTGATTACTGGTTGCTGTTTACTGATCGCTGAATTTATGCTCTCTTTTCGCGCCAAAATAGCTTTTTATTTAGAGGATGTCACCACGGCGATCGGACTGACGGTAAATCTGCTTATCCTAGCATTAATTTTACTCTCATTGGGGATTTATGTGGCTCAAACCTATCCCTTATCCGCCACTTGGCAAATGTGGTTACGTCAGCTTGATTGGGGAATTTTAAGCTTATTTTCCCTAGAGTATTTAATTAGGTTTTGGTGTGCGGAATCAAAACTAGGCTTTGTTTTTAATATTTTTTCGATCCTAGATTTATTGTCAATTCTGCCCCTATTCTTTGGATTTTTTGATATTAGGTTTTTTAGAATTTTTCGCTGGTTTAGAATTCTGCGAGTGATTCGTTTTTTTGGCTCCGATCTTTCTATTTTTCAAATTAAAACTTCCGATCAGATAGTATTTATTCGCATATTACTAACTCTATTTTCGATTATTTTTGTCTATGCTGGTTTAATTTATCAGATCGAACACCCAATTAATCCCCAAGTTTATCGGACATTTTTTGATGCTTTTTACTTCGCCGTTGTGACCATGACTACCGTGGGATTTGGGGATGTGACTCCCCTTTCCGATGGGGGCAAAATGGTGACAGTTTTAATGATTTTAACGGGAGTTTTATTAATTCCATTACAAATTAGCACTCTGACTAAACAACTATTAAAATCTGGCACTCAAACTGATTATCCTTGTCCAGATTGTAGTTTACCCCGTCACGATATAGATGCCAATTTTTGTAAAAACTGTGGCGCAAAACTCTTAAAAAAACCTGATTGAGACTAATTCTGGGGAAATGGGGAAGTGGGGAGCTTTTCAGTGTTGCCAAAGGCACGGCGTAGCCGTCCAGTAAACAGTAATCAGTAATCAGTGAACTGGAAAAGCTCTCTTGGATATTGGCTGAAAAATGTTCACAATGTCACATTATAGGCGCAAGCAGTTGGATAAACTCACTGACCACGTTGCGCCCCTACATTGCACCTGTGTGATTGGTAGGGACCTATAGCCTACGCTCTTTCTTCGATAAGAGCTGCTCATCACTATAACCCCAAGAGAGCCACTGATAACTGATTCAAGGCTGATGGCTGAGAGCGGGGGGAATCATGACAATTTACAATTGCTTAATAATTGTTGCCGCTGCCGTGATAATATGTCTTGTGGCTTACCTGAGCGTCATAGCTGGGAAAGCAATCCAGATATTGAGATTAGTCTATCGCTGATTTAGGTGTACCTTGTCTGATCCATCGATCGAATCTCCCCCAACCCCAGAAACCACCCCGCCGTCAGATCCGATGCGGGAATACTATCAACTACAAAACACCCTATTGATCACCACCCTGATCTTAAGCGGTGTGATCTTTATCCCCGTGTGCTTGTTTTATTCCCTCAATACCGCCCTTAATTACCTATTAGGGGCAATGGTGGGAGTTGTTTACCTAAAACTCCTCGCCGGGGAAGTGGAAAAATTGGGGGTAACGAAAAATCGGGTAGGCAAAAAAGGATTAGCCCTATTCGCTGGATTAATCATCATCGCCAGTCGTTGGCAAGAACTGCACATAGTGCCAGTTTTTTTGGGTTTTTTAACCTATAAAGGCGCGATCATCGTCTATACCCTGCAAACCATCTTCAAGCTGGAGCAGAAAGCCGATTCCTAAACCTTTTGTCCGTTAAAAATAACCCTGATTTGCGAAACCGAATCTCTCCAAGGTGGAAATGTTAGACAGTTTAAGTGTGCTTAATTTTTATAGCCTCGCTTCCCTGGAAGTGGGACAACACTGGTACTGGCACATCGGCGGACTAAAAATTCACGGGCAAGTGATCGCGGTCTCCTGGATCGTCTTCGCTATCTTAATCATCGCCTCGATCGCCGCTACCCGCAAAATCCAGAAAGTCCCTAGCGGTATTCAAAACCTCATGGAGTACGTTCTCGAATTTCTGCGCGATTTAGCCAAAAACCAGCTAGGAGAAAAGGAATATCGACCCTGGTTGCCCTTCATCGGCACCCTATTTTTATTTATCTTCGTTTCTAACTGGTTAGGGGCCTTGATTCCTTGGAAGTTAATCGAACTGCCCGAAGGAGAATTAGCCGCCCCCACTAACGACATCAATACCACGGTGGCGTTAGCCCTACTGACTTCCCTCGCTTACTTCTACGCAGGCATCAGTAAAAAAGGACTCGGTTACTTCGCTCACTACCTAGAGCCGATTCCCGTGCTATTACCGATCAAAATTTTAGAAGACTTTACCAAACCCCTCTCCCTCAGCTTCCGTCTTTTCGGAAACATCCTCGCAGATGAGTTGGTAGTAGCCGTATTAGTCTTCCTTGTCCCCCTAGTCGTACCCCTACCCCTGATGGCTCTCGGTTTATTTACCAGCGCTATTCAGGCCCTTGTCTTCGCCACCCTTGCTGGGGCCTATATCCATGAGGCCCTGGAATCGGAACACGAAGAGGAACACGCTTAAAAGCGAGGGACGAAAAAAAGAAAAATTTCTTAGGAAAAAGTGTCCAAATAATAGGATAATAACTAAGAAATTATTGGTCGAATTCAGGATGAGCAACTGAATTCCAGGATCGTTCTTTCCCAAAAACTCTTTCGGGAGTTTTGAGCAGAAAACCAGCCATTTTTTGAGGCTGAGAACGCGCTCTGTAAACAACAGATTGAAATTGATTAGTAAATAGAGGAAAAAATCACCATGAACCCCACAGTAGCTGCCGCTTCCGTTATCGCCGCCGCCCTCGCCGTTGGTTTAGCCGCTATCGGCCCCGGTGTTGGTCAAGGTACTGCTTCTGGAGAAGCTGTTTCCGGTATCGCCCGTCAACCCGAAGCTGAAGGAAGAATTCGTGGTACCCTTCTCCTCAGCTTGGCATTCATGGAATCCTTAACCATCTACGGCTTGGTTATCGCTCTCGTTTTACTGTTCGCTAACCCCTTCGCCTAATTAAAAAAGCAGTGGGCTATCAGCCCCCAGTCCCCAGCTTGGCAGCAGAGTTTTAAAAACTCGAAAAAACGCCAAGGGAGCCAACTAAAAAATCTGGTTTTTGGGACGGAAGGCTGATAGCTAATTAAGGGAATTTTAGTGATTACCCCTGACTGTTTACTTTTAAAGCAGGGGGATCATCTTCCTTTTTTGAACCTGTCTATAGCTTCTATTTATCAGGAATAAATCAATGTTTGATTTCGATGCCACCCTGCCAGTGATGGCACTACAGTTTATTCTTTTGGCAGTGATCCTGAACGCCGTTTTTTATAAACCCCTCAGTAAAGTTTTAGATGAACGGGCGGAGTATATTCGGCAAACCGAAGGCGGAGCCAAAGAACAACTAGCCAAAACCGAAGCACTGGTACAAGAGTACGAATTGCAATTAACTTCGGCTCGTAAACAATCCCAAGAGATTATCGCCCAAGCGCAAGCCGAGGCCCAAAAACTAGCCAGCGAACGAGTTGCCGCAGCCCAAAAAGAAGCGATCGCTCGTAAAGAAGCCGTCGCCGCCGAAATTGCCCAACAGAAAGAAGAAGCCTTTCGTTCTCTAGAAGGACAAGTGGCCTCTCTTTCCCGTCAAATTCTCGAAAAACTCCTCGGCCCCGAACTCGTTCGCTAAACCCCAGCCCTTGGTTAATAACAGTGATCAGTGAAAAGATAGAAGTCAGTCGTCAGAAGTTAGAAGACTGGAAACTTACCTCTGATAACTGATAACTGATAACTGAATAACCTACTCCCCGCCCTCAATAATCATGATCATCGACACAGTTTTATTATTAGCCACGGAGGCGAAGGAAGCGGCAGCAGAAGGATTCGGCATCAACACCGATATCCTAGGAACTAACCTATTTAACCTCTCAATTCTGCTCGGTTTAGTCATCTTCTACGGCCGCAAAGTTCTCGGACAAATCCTCGGAGAACGTCAGTCGAAGATTGCTGAAGCTTTAGCCGAAGCTGAAGACCGGAAAAATATTGCCGCTAACGCCCTCGCCGAAGAACAGAAAAAACTCGCCCTGGCAAAACAAGAGGCCGAAAAAATTATCAATAATGCTCGAGATAGAGCTAAAACTGTCACCACCGACATCGCCGCCCAAGCTGAACTCGATATTCAAAGAATGCGCGAAAGTGCCGCTAAAGATCTCTCAGCGGAACAGGATCGCGTTTTAGTAGAATTACGCCAAAGAATTACCGCTTTAGCCTTAGCTAACGTGGAATCCCAATTAAGCGCTGGCCTGGAAGAATCGGTACAACAAACCCTAATTGATCGCAGTTTGGCCAACCTAGGAGGTAAATAGATGCAGGGAAGTTTAATCAGTTCAGAAATAGCCGAACCCTACGCCCAAGCATTACTTTCCGTCGCCCAAAGCAGCGGACAATTAGAAGCGATCGGCGGCGAAATTAAATCCCTCTTAGAATTGTTGGAAAATGCTCCCGATCTAAGAGCTTTTATTGGCAATCCCGTCATCAAAGAAGAGGCTAAAAAAGCCGTTCTTTCCCAAGTAATGGGAACCAGTGCCAATCCCTATTTAACTAACTTCATGATGTTATTAGTCGATAAACGTCGGATTCAATTTTTAGAACCCGTTTGTCAACAATATCTCACCCTGGCCAGAGCGCTGACTAACACCGTTTTAGCGGAAGTTTCCTCGGCCACCGAATTGAACGATAGCCAAAAACAAATCGTCATCGACAAAGTGAAAACCCTAACTGGGGCAAATGTGGTCGAACTGAAAACCAAAGTTGATACCAGCCTCATCGGTGGTGTGGTGATCAAAGTCGGTTCTCAGGTCTTTGATGCCAGCATTCGCGGTCAACTACAACGCCTCAGCCTCTCCCTGCGCTAAGGTCCTCTAATCTCTCTTTTTTGCCGTTTTTTCACCTTCTAATTTTTTACTTTTTCCCAGATTAAACTATGGTAGCTATCAGACCCGACGAAATTAGCACAATTATTCGTCAACAGATCGAATCCTATAACCAAGAAGTACAGGTCTCCAACGTGGGAACCGTCCTGCAAGTGGGTGACGGTACTGCCCGCATCTACGGCCTACAACAGGCCATGTCGGGAGAACTATTAGAATTTGAAGATGGAACCGTCGGCATCGCCCTTAACCTCGAAGAAGATAACGTCGGTGCGGTGTTAATGGGTGACGGTTTCGGGATTAAAGAAGGCGGTACGGTGAAAGCTACCGGTAAAATCGCTCAGGTTCCCGTGGGTGACGCTTTAGTCGGCCGCGTCGTTGATGCTCTCGGTCGTCCCATCGACGGTAAAGGGGACATCCTCGCCAGCGAAACCCGTCTGGTGGAATCCCCCGCCCCCGGTATTGTCGCTCGCAAATCCGTCTGTGAACCGATGCAAACCGGCATCACCGCTATCGATGCCATGATTCCCGTCGGTCGCGGTCAACGGGAGTTAATTATCGGTGACAGAAAAACTGGTAAAACAGCGATCGCCATTGACACAATCATTAACCAGAAAAGCGAAGACGTGATCTGTGTCTATGTCGCCATCGGTCAAAAAGCCTCCACCGTCGCCCAAGTAATCGACACCCTCACCCAAAGAGGCGCCATGGATTACACCGTGGTGGTGGCCGCTAACGCTAACGACCCCGCCACCCTCCAGTATATCGCCCCCTACACTGGAGCTTCGATCGCCGAATACTTCATGTATAAAGGCAAAGCGACCCTAGTTATCTACGATGACCTCACCAAACAGGCTCAAGCTTATCGTCAGCTATCCCTGCTCATGCGTCGTCCTCCCGGTCGGGAAGCTTACCCCGGCGACGTTTTCTATCTCCACTCCCGTTTACTAGAACGCGCTGCTAAACTCAGCGATGCCCTCGGTGGTGGTAGCATGACCGCCCTGCCGATTATCGAAACCCAAGCCGGTGACGTTTCTGCCTACATTCCCACCAATGTAATTTCGATTACTGACGGTCAGATCTTCCTCTCCACCGACCTCTTTAACGCTGGTTTCCGTCCCGCAATTAACGCTGGTATTTCCGTATCCCGCGTGGGTTCGGCGGCCCAAACGAAAGCGATGAAGAAAGTTGCTGGTAAATTAAAACTCGAATTAGCCCAGTTTGACGAATTAGAAGCTTTTGCTCAATTCGCTTCTGACCTTGATGCGGCCACCCAAGCACAACTCGCTCGCGGTCAACGTCTGCGTCAAATCCTCAAACAACCTCAAAACTTCCCCCTCTCGGTTTGGGAACAGGTGGCGGTGGTTTATGCCGGTTTAAACGGTTATCTCGACGATATCGCCACCGATAAAGTTATCGATTTCTGCGCTGGTTTACGCGAATACCTGAAAACCAGCAAACCTCGCTACGTTGAGATCGTCAGCACTGAAAAACAACTCAACGACGAAGCGGAAGGCCTGCTCAAAGATGGTATCAATGAGTACAAACAGGCTTTTAAATAATCTTGGTAATCAGTAAATGAATGTTGGTAATGGGGGTTAGGTTTTAGGGGATGGGGTGTTGAGGTTTTGGGGTTTTGGGGTATTAGTTGAAATTTCCCGATCTCCCTATTTCCCCACCTCTCCATTCCCTCCTAAACCCTGAATCTTGACTGATGACTGATGACTGATAACTGATAACTGATAACTGAATTATGCCTAATCTCAAAGCGATTCGCGACCAAATTCAATCGGTCAAAAATACCAAAAAAATCACCGAGGCCATGCGTCTGGTGGCGGCAGCAAAAGTGCGTCGCGCCCAAGAACAAGTTCTCTGTACCCGTCCTTTTGCCGATGCCCTCGCTCAGGTACTCTATAATCTCCAAGGTCGTTTAGCCTTTAGTGATGTTAATTTACCCCTGCTGGCCCAACGGGAAGTAAAAACCGTGGCTCTGTTGGTAGTGACAGGCGATCGAGGTCTTTGTGGCGGTTATAATACTAACGTCATCCGTCGTGCCGAACAACGGATGAATGAATTAAAAGAGCAAGGGATTAACTATCAATTAGTTATTGCTGGCCGGAAAGCGGCACAGTATTTCGAGCGCCGGAATGCTCCCATTGCCGCTAAATTTATTAACCTCGAACAGATTCCCACTGCCGATGAAGCTGGCACGATTGGGGATGAATTGCTTTCCTTATTTTTATCGGAAACAGTCGATCGCGTCGAGTTGGTTTATACTCGCTTTATCTCCCTAATCAGTTCCACTCCGGTGATTCAAACCCTGTTACCTTTAACCACCCAAGGTTTAGCGGTACAGGATGACGAGATTTTCCGTTTGGTGACTAAAGAGGGAAAATTTAAGGTACAACGGGAAAAAATGGCCAGCCAACCGGCGCAGGTTTTTCCCCAAGATATGATTTTTGAGCAGAATCCCGTCCAAATCCTCGATTCTCTCCTACCTTTGTACTTAAATAACCAATTACTGCGCGCTCTCCAGGAATCGGCAGCTAGTGAATTAGCAGCCCGGATGACGGCGATGAGTAACGCCAGCGAGAACGCCAGCGAGTTAATTGGCACTTTAAGCCGTACCTACAACAAAGCGCGTCAAGCCGCTATTACGCAAGAATTGTTAGAAGTAGTGGCGGGAGCCAACGCTCTCTAGATTTAAGCCTGTTTTTCTTTTGATTATCAGTAGGAGTGATTATTTTCACTCCTTTTTTTATTTTAGCTGGCTTAATACTAAATCCAGTTATTAAAGGCTGATTATCTATTTCTCCTCTTGCCCCTTGCATGAGTAGAAAACGGGTTTCTCGGAGAAACCCGTTTTCTGTGCGTTACTCAGGGGCAATCCCTTTTCTGATATCTTCTGGCCCCTTGAAAAGCCCCATATCATCCTGTATTGTAAGTCAGCGTGATAACTATAAATGTCAATCGATTAAGCTAAATCTTAAACTATAATCCTTAAACTATAATCATTACCCGATCGCCCAGGAGGGACAAAACAACTCGTGAGTATAACTGATTTAATCCAAAAAGGCGGAGTGGCCATGTGGCCGCTGCTTTTTCTGTCTATTTTAGCTCTTAGCACTATTATCGAACGAATTTGGTTTTGGAGTCGCACCCTCCTTAGTGAAGGCCAGATTTTAAATCGTATTATGGAATCGGCCACCCGTAACTGGGACTTAGCGGCAAAAGTCGCTAGGGATTCCCGCAATCACCCCATCGGTAGCTATCTCTACGCACCCCTGCGCTTAGAAAATCCAGATCCAGAGGTTTTTCACTTTGCCCTCGAATCGGCTGCCGATGAACAATTATCCTTAATGAAACGGGGCGATAAAATCCTGGAGGCAGTCATCGCCCTTTCTCCCCTGCTAGGATTATTAGGGACAGTACTCGGTTTAATTACCTCTTTGGCCAATATTCAACTGAGTGACCTGGGAACTTCCTCCACAGCCGGAGTAACTTTAGGTATTAGTGAAGCTTTAATTTCCACCGCTACCGGCTTAATTGTCGCTATTTTTAGCCTCGCTTTCTATCGCATTTTTCAGGGACTCTGGTTCAATCAAGCTAGAATTTTTCGCAAGGCCGGCAGTGATTTAGAAATTATCTACCGTCAACGTTGGCTAGACGGAGAAGACCAACAATACGCCCTCAGTGCTAACCTAGAAAAACCCCTCGATCGCTAATAGCCATGGCCGAAACTAAATCTCTTAACCACAAAAAGCCAAAAAGTAGCCATATTACGGCTCGTCCCCTGAAATTATGGCATGATCAACACCGCATTCAAGAGGATGTGCAGGTTAACATCATTCCCTTGATCGATGTAATTTTCTGTATTCTCACCTTCTTTATTCTCGGTGCAGTGGGATTATCTCGCCAACAGGCTATCAGTCTTGATTTACCGAAAGCTAGTACCGCCACCACCCCGATGCGGGAAATGTTGGTGGTTAGTCTCGATGATTTCGGACAACTCTACGTCGAAAAACAGATGGTGACTCGCCCCCAGTTATTCGAGGCGATTAAGAATTATCATCAATATAGTCCCAATGGACTGATGGTACTGAATGCTTCCCGTAATGCCAGTTATAACGAAGTGGTTGGGGTTTTAGATCTGCTGCGACAGGTGGGCGGTGATCGCGTGGCTTTAGCTACTCTATCGGGGGAAGCTAACAATCCCACAATAGAAAATAGTAATCCTTTGCCCAATTTACCGACTAACCCCACCTTACCCAGTTTACCCAATCCTCTAGGCAGAAATTAACTAGGAATGGATGCGATAGCTGAGTAATTGTTCTTCGAGAGCTGCAATGCGATTGTAGGCTGCCGTCAATTGTGCGGTTAATCGGCGAATTTGGATTTCATCGGAAAAAGAATTATCGCCATTGACAGTCGGGGATTGTTTGCCACCGTGATCTCGGAGAATATCTTTGTGATCGTAGAGGCTATTATCGGATAACTCGGAAAAACCAACTATTTCTAGCGATTCTCGCGGGGAACGACTCGATTTCTCCCCAGCTAGGATAGCAATTTGCCGGCTGAGGCTTTCGACAATATCCTGTAGATGATCGACTTTCCGATCAAGACTGATAATCTGTTGTTGTAGTCCATTCATGCAATTACCTGGGGATAAAGGAGGCTTCCCCTCTATGCTAGGCTCTGGGAGAAATGGACTATAACAATTTATGATTGATTTAACGATTCCTTTACTACCCTTAACTAATCTTCATATATTGCCCCAGTCAACCGGCTGCCCCCGATAGCACTTCTATTAGAAATTAAGGTAAGCTGTTGAGCAGTAAGCCTCGATTTTAAGGAACTAAATTATGTTTAAAAATTGGTCTTTCGATGATTGGATGAATCATATCCTTTTTCTGGCTACAATTTTGGCTTTGCTGACGATTTGGCTGGGTAGATAAATAAAAACTATTTTTCTTTCCTTGCTTTACCGAAAATTTGGGTTTAAGTTTCCCCGTCCATTTTACGGCAGGGAGTGTCAAAATAAGAAACAAAACCCTCAGCGATCGATAAGTACCTAAGCAAAATTAATTACACATTTCGATAAAGCTTTTGCCTCTTGCCTATTGCCTCTTGCCTATCTTCACTAGGAAATTTATTTTGCACGACTACTTATGACTGACTCAAACCCAAAAATTTGTATTCTCGGTGGTGGTTTTGGTGGACTCTATACTGCTTTACGTTTGAGTCAATTGCCTTGGCAAGATCAACACCCCCCCCAAATTACCTTAATTGATAAAAGCGATCGCTTTTTATTTTCTCCCCTTCTCTACGAATTAGTCACCTCAGAACTACAATCTTGGGAAATTGCTCCCCCTTTCAGCGAATTACTCGCCAATACCCCCGTTAACTTCCAACAGGGAACCGTCACGGCGATCGATGTTAATAATCATAAAATAACCCTTGACAATCAAAACGATATATGCTATGACCGCCTCGTGATCGCCCTCGGTGGTCAATCTTCCCTTGAATTCCTACCCGGGGCCAGAACCCACGCTATCCCCTTTCGTAGTCTAGAGGATGCCTATCGTCTTCGGGATCGACTTAAAACCCTAGAACAATCCGATCGCGATAAAATCCGGGTCGCCATTATCGGGGGCGGTTATAGCGGCGTAGAATTAGCCTGTAAGCTGGCCGATCGTCTCGGAGAAAGGGGAAGAATTCGTCTGATCGAAAGAAATAGCGATATACTTGGCCCTTCAACCCAATTTAACCGCGACACCGCCAAAAAAGCCCTAGAAAAACGTCTAGTTTGGTTAGACCTAGAAACCACCGTCGCCGACATCCAAGCTGATTGCCTCTCCCTTGACTACAAAGGACAGATCGACAATATCCCCGTTGATCTAATTCTCTGGACCGTTAGTCCGATCGCCTCTCCACTGATCGCTAATTTGCCCATAGCACATAGTGAGCGCAAATTACTAAAAGTTAATCAATATTTACAAACTGTCGAAAACCCCAGCATCTACGCGATCGGCGATGCGGCCGATAGTCGCGACCAAGAGGATAAACCATACGCTGCCACGGCCCAAGTGGCCCTTCAACAGTCCGACTACTGCGCTTGGAATATTTGGGCGAGTTTCCACGATAAACCGGCTTTACCCTTCCGTTATCAACCTTTAGGCGAAATGTTGACCCTCGGCATCGATGAGGCTACGATTAGCGGTTTAGGACTAGAATTAGCCGGTCCCCTTGCCCATCTTACCCGTCGCTTAGTCTATCTCTACCGTCTGCCCACCCTTAACCATCAAATCGCCGTAGCATTCAACTGGATTACCCAACCGCTTCTATCCCTCATTTCTGAATAGCGAGTTCAGATATTCCTCCACTAATAAACTATCTCGATCGGTCAATTCCTGACCATCGAGACGGTTTAAAAGCATTACTGCGCCAAATAACTGATTATTAACTCTAATTGGCACAGCTAAAGCCGTTTTTATCCCCAAAGCGACGGCTATATCCTGACGAATGCGATTATCTCCTAGAGTTTGTCCCACCACCACCGGACAACTCCCCTGGTAAACCACCGTACACAATCCCGACGTGGCAATATTACCCCTTTTGCCCACAATTGCCCCGGTGTTTTTACCCGCACCCGCCCGATAATAAATACTATCACCGTCAAATTCGGCAATGATAACCGTTTCTGTTGGAATTAAACCTAAAATTTCTTCAGCAATGCGATCGAGATTAGTTAATTTTTCCATAATGGTTTAGGGGTTGAGGAAATGGGGTGTTATACTCAAAAAAACAGTAATTCATTAACTTTAGTCTATAGTTTGTGAACTCAAATGAAAGATAACACCCCCAAAGTAAAAAGTCTCAAATCTTATCTTCAGCATTTGCCTCAAGATGCGTCGGAAGCGATCGTTAGCACCAACTTTGCACCTTACCTGATATCATATTTAGGATTTTCAGACAAGGAGAGAATTCCACAGTACGACACGGGAGGCGGTGGGATTACCGACTTTGCCACTCGCAGAAACCTAGAAAACGATATTTTTTTGCAGACAAAGAGTAATCCTTTTCTGCTGATAGAGTTAAAAGGTAGAGATATTAACCTAACTGAAAATAGTCCAAGTTATAGGGCAACTGTCAATCAGTTAAAGCGTCAGTTATTAGGGAATAACTGTCAAGCAGCCCAATGGGGAATTATCAATAATAGTTCACACATCCAGTTATTTAGAAAACATGGTAAAACCATTTTTCCTGCCACTACTTGCATAGAGCTAACTCCTGATAACATTGATGACACTATAGCTCTAATCAAGACAAAAATTGACAGCACTCCCAAAGCACTAACGGTTACTGTTTACAATAATAAAGGCGGTATAGGCAAAACCACCACCACCGTAAATCTTGCAGCTTTCCTTGCCCTTTTAGGTAAAAAAGTTTTAGTTTTAGACTTTGATTTTAATCAACGAGATTTAACTAAATCTATCCTAACTATAAACCCAGAAGATGGACTACTAGAAAAGGCTTTAACTGACCGCAATATTGATATAAAATCAGTGATCATTCCCTATATTTTTAAGAATTCAAAACGACAAATTACCTTCGATGTTGTTCCTGCTGATCCTAAAATGGCAGAGTATCCGGAATTTCAGTATAATTCTCAAATGAAAATATTCACTCTCCATAGAAAATTAGACTTAGCTAGATATGAATATGATTACATCTTTATAGATGCAGCTCCCAATTGGCGATTTCCTAGCCAGCTGGCTGTTTATGCTGCCGATGTTGTCCTCTTACCCACAAAACATAACAATTCATTCTCCCTTAATAATGCAGCCACTGCCATCAAGGAGTTTCTGCCGCAAATGCAAGAATTAAAAAAAGATGGGACTCCCATAGCCTTACCAATTTTTTTCAACGGTGAGAAGATTACTCAACCACAGTTAGAACTTGCCCAAAAAGAAATTAATCAAATACTCAAAAATGACAAAAACCTTGTACCCTATTTTTATCCCAAACTCGCTCCTGCCAAAAAAGATTTACATATTCATCACCTGCCAGAATACGCTATTATAGCCAGTGCTGCTTTCGCTCGCGTGCCAGCCGTTTATAAAAATCGTTCCGCTTATGACTATTACAAAGACTTAGCAAAGGAGTATTTTTTACAATGATGGAATATACCGATATTGGTACTTTAAAGTACCTATACCTAGATGAAATAGAAATTACCAATGGGACCGATGCTGATAGTTTTTTAATTGAAGTTACTGCTAAACTATTACAGCAGACAGGTGGACGCAACTGGCTGCCTGTAATCGTCAAAGAACTATCAGAGGATCGCTATGAAGTTATCGGCAACTCATTTGTTTATGCTGTGGCTGAAAGGGCTGGACTAGAAAGAATTTGGTGTATTATTGCCGATAGAACAGAAGATGCTAGGAATATATCCAGAGCTTTGGCAAGAGAAGAAACCCCAAAACTAAATCTGTCAACAGCTTCAAGAGAAGAAATTAAATCTGCTTTACAGTTCTTGATTGAACAACCGAATAGCCCAATAAAAACAGTTAAATTAGCTACTGCTACTGCTAGGATTGATGAGGCTCCCCGTCAATTCTGGAAGAGTTTAGACTCAATTGTTGCCCTCAAGTGTGGAATTACAAAAGGGAAGGGATTAGATTTACTCAAAACCGTCTTTTATCTCACTCCTCAATCTCAACAAGATGCAGTGATTGAGGAATTTTCAGAAGAAACTCTCAAACTCAAGACTGTTTCTGAATTAAAGAGTCTAGCCAAAGAAAAGGGAATCGTTGGTTTAAGCAAGATGAAGAAAGCAGATCTAGTCAGAATATTAGCGCAATAGAAAAAGGACTATCAATTATGAGTTAGGAATTATGAATTATGAATTAAGTAGCTGGTTATAATTAAATTAAAAATGGATTTTAGGTTCGATCCCCCCTGCCCCCCTTATCCTATCCATTAGTCAGATCTTTCTTAACAAAAAGAGAAGAAACTTAAAAAAAGGGGAAACGATTGATAGGTATAGTTTTGAAAGAAGGAATTAAGGTGGAGGTAAGCAAAAAAATGGAGAAATGGGCAGCCCAAGAATTACAGTATGCAGACCTAGGGGACACCAGAAGAAAGAAAAGGTTAATCAGTATCGTGGAAAACTTGGCCAGCCAACCTAGTACAAGTGTGCCACAAGCTTCGGGAAATCTAGCCGCAGCGAGTGCCACCTACGACTTTTGGAATTCCCCCTATTTTCACCCCTCAGATATAATTGCCGCCCAGGCCAAAAGTACAGTAGAAAGAATCAAAGAACATCCAATAGTTTTGGCAGTGCAAGACACAACAAGTTTAGACTTTACGACCCAAAAAGCCAAAAAAGGAATGGGTTATCTAGATTATAAAAAATCCTTTGGACTCAAAGTTCATACCACCTTAGGAGTGTCACCGCAAGGAATACCTTTAGGACTGATTAATCAATATGTTTGGGCAAGAGAAGAAAAGAATTTAGGGATTGCCAAGCAGCGAAAAAAAAGAGAAACCCAAGAAAAAGAAAGTCAAAGATGGTTAGATTCTGTATCAGAAACACAACAACAAATACCCGAAGATGTTCAAGTAGTAACAATCGGAGATTGTGAGGCAGACATATTTGATTTATTTGCCCAATCAAGAAGTCCTAACTCTCATTTATTAATTCGAGGAACTCATAACCGAAAAGTTAACTATCTCGAAGACAAGCAAAGGTCAGGGCATCCAGAGACTAAATATTTACATCAATCCATCAGAGAAATAAAAGCCTGTGGTAGCCTAGATGTGCAAGTAAAACGCAATCCTAATCACGAGGCTAGACTAGCTAAACTAACAGTTAGATTTGCCAGTTTTGAAATACAAGTACCTAGCCATCACTCGAAAGCGAACCCTCGTCAACCGGTCAAATTACAGGTAATTTTAGCTGAAGAAGAAAATCCGCCTCCCGGGGTTAATCCTATCAGTTGGCTCCTCTTAACTAGCCTAGACATTAGTAGCTTTGAATCAGCGATAAACTGCGTGCGCTGGTATAGTTATCGCTGGTTGATAGAACGCTATCATTTTGTTTTAAAAAGTGGTTGTGGATTAGAAAAACTGCAATTAGAAACGGGTCGGAGAATTGAGATGGCTTTAGCTACCTATTCAATTGTAGCCTGGAGATTACTCTGGTTAACTTATCAAGCACGCTTACACGGAGAGGAGAGTTGTGAAAGTTTTTTGGAAGAACATGAATGGCAATCTTTGTGTGCCACTATTCATAAAAAGAGTCCGCCGCCTGAAAAGCCGCCCTCCTTTAGGGAAGCGGTCAGAATGATTGCTTCTCTTGGGGGGTTTTTAGGTAGAAAAGGCGACCCTTCGGCTTCTCTCAGGCTTCGGCCGTGAGCTTTTGCCGAACGGGTTAACGGCAGCAATTCTCATTTTGAAACGATTTTGCGTTGTTTCAGCGATCTAGAGATTCGTTAAGAATTATTAACCCCTCTAGGTGCAAGGGTTTTAATGTCATGAAACCTTAAAATGAGAATTGCTGGTATAGTAAAGGGATTGGGGGAAATTTAGGCACTTTTTCCCTGAAAATTAGGTAATTAACCACGGCTCGACTGAGCTTCGCCGAACGTCCTCAAAACTGGTAAAACCCCACACCCGTTCGGCGGTTCGGCTGAGCTCACCGTCGAAGCCTGAGCTCACGGCCGAAGCCCACACCCCACACCCCACTTCATAATTCATAATTCATAATTCATAATTCCCCCACACCCCACACCCGTTCGGCTGAGCTCACGGCCGAAGCCTACACCCCACACCCCACACCCCACTTCATAATTCATAATTCATAATTCCCCCACACCCCAGGAAAAACTTTTTCAGCAAACCCTACTTAAATGCGTCTTAGCTTACAATCGATACAAAATATCAACGACTAGGATTAAATGGCTACTCATATTGTTACTGGTGTCGCGGGTTTTATCGGTTCTAACTTGGCAGAAAAGCTTTTAGAACAAGGAGATCAGGTGATCGGTATCGATCAATTTAACGATTATTACGACCCCAGTTTAAAGCGCAAAAATGCCCATATTCTAGCAAAATATCCCGAATTTAAGTTAATTGAAGCGGATATACAAGCCCTCGACTGGAGACAACTGCTGCAAGGAGTAGAAGTATTATTCCATCAGGCAGCCCAAGCAGGAGTCAGAGCAAGCTGGGGTGATGGATTTCGTCAATATACCGAAAGAAATATAAATGCTACTCAAATTATTCTTGAGGCCGCTAAGGAAACCTCTTCTTTACAACGGATGGTTTTTGCCTCCACTTCCTCGGTGTATGGCAATGCGGAAACGATGCCGACTCCGGAAACCCTTTGTCCCCAACCGGTTTCACCCTACGGCATCACCAAATTAGCGGCAGAAAGACTCTGTTGGCTATATCACCAGAATTTTAACGTTCCCGTCACTGCCTTGCGTTATTTCACCGTTTATGGACCGCGGCAACGTCCTGATATGGCTTTTCATAAGTTTTTTCAAGCAGCGATCGCAGGTAAAGCCATCGGCATCTACGGGGATGGCAAACAAACCCGCGATTTTACCTTTATTAGCGATGCTGTAGCCGCTAATTTAGCCGCTTCCGTCGTACCAGAAGCGGTGGGGGAGGTGTTTAATATTGGTGGTGGTAGTCGCGCGGTTTTGTTGGATGTCTTGGATACGATGGAAAAAGTCATCGGTAAACCGATCGAGCGATCGCATCAAGGATTAGCCCGAGGAGATGCCCGTCACACCGCCGCCGATGTCACCAAAGCCCGTACTATTCTAGGTTATAACCCGCAAGTCTCTTTAGCCGAAGGATTAGCCCAAGAATGGCAGTGGATTCAAGAACTATATTGTTAAGTTAATTAGGGCTTGGCGAAAATTACTGGAAGCCTTACTAGAAAACAGTTTTGGGACTTTTTTAGCTGAAAAAGTGCAAGAAATAAAGGTTGAGAAATCGATCCGAGAGACTCAAAACTCTTGCACTTTCCGGAAGCGATTACAAAGGTTCTGTTTCCCAGTGCGCGAGGTCATTCTGTTATTCTGATAAGTAGGGTTTGCTGAATAAATTTCCTAGTGAAGATAGGCCGAAGCCTCTTGCATGAGTGCCTCTCCTCATAACTAGCCTGTACTCAACGGATTTAGTATAATTAGGGTTTACTGGTCACTGAAAAACCCCCGTCTCTCAATCTCCGTCATCCTCAAAATGATTAGCTAGTAGGAATTTTTGACTGGTGTTTAACTCTTGCCAAAGCTGGTTAATTTTCTCGTAAGCTTCCGTGGAGGTAAGTTTTCCCCCGGTGTGTAAACCAGCGATAAAAGAGACTCTCAGGGCGAATTCCTGCAAATTAGCGTTAAAAACCAAATTTTGTGGCGTGAATAAACCCCTGTAGCTGTTTTTAGGGTAGAGAAAGTTATCTTTAGAATTGAATTTTTCCATTGTGACCAACCCCCCAGTATTAGGATACCTACATTATGATATTACTTAACCTTTTGTTAACTCAAGCTTAACCTAAGAATTTGAACCTGTCTCTAGATTCTTAAGTACCTAAGCAAAATTAATTACACATATCTAACCCCCCCCTTGCCTTTTGCCTTTTGCCTTTCTTCACTAGGAAATTTATTTTGCACGACTACTTAAGAGAGTAGCTGCTGAACTTGATTAGCTGCCGCTATCCCAGAAGTTAAGGCCGTTTCTAGGGAAGAATTTCTCGATAAATCTCCCCCTTGACACCAATCACCACAGGCAACTATAGGTAAAGGACTACTAACACTTAAACAGGGTACAGCTAAACCCTGACGGACTAAAGCATAACGCCAACGGTGAATCTGAGACCAATCCGGGAGAGGCAAAGAAGCACGAGTGAGTAAATCTAGCTTAACTGCTTCTAAATCCTCGCTATCGAGATATTTAACCGCAAAATCGGCACTACTATGCACAACAAAGACATAATCAGGGGATGATTGCCGTTTACTGCTATCGAGTCCTAACCAAGCGATGGCAGTGGAGGGAGTAACTGCGGGTAAAGAATCGCCATAACCTGCCATTACCGTTAAACAAGGATCGTAAAGGATCGATCGCAATTCTGGCATAGTAGTTATACAAGAGTTTTCTAACAATAACGCTGCTTGCGGGGCGGGAATAGCTAGGACAATCACGGAAAACTCTCCCCAAATTTGACCGTTATTGTTTAAAACCCATTTTCCTTGACGATTTTCCAGACGAGTAACCAGAAAATCTCGTTCAATTTCTAAACCTTGAGCTAAAAATTTCGCCACGCTATTGATGCCAGAAGGAGCAACATAGCTAGAATCAAACCAAGAAGTAACTAGATTCTCTCTCAGGAGATTATCAATTAAAGCCGCCGTTTTTTCGCCCTGAACAGTCAAAAAAGGCAAACCATGATCCACAGCCATCTCTTGATTAGCTCGATTAACCCGTCGCGTGGCTAAACGACCACCAATGCCTCTAGACTTATCAAATAGCTTAACAGTGTAACCTCGATCGCACAACTGACGAGCGCAGGTTAACCCGGCTAAACCCGCACCAATGATCCCAATCTTAATCGAAAAATTTGTCACTAGCCTTCCTAATCCTGTAAACCCTTGAGTTAATATTATTAGTAATCAGCACTAGCGAAACTGATTTGATTATTGGGGCTGAGGAGGACAAACTACATTGGACGAACTACGCACAGCTTTGGAGTTAGCCACCGAGGAGGAACTACAGCAAATCACTAACATCCTCTTTTGCCGTCGTTTTAACCCTCTCGATTATCTACGAGCGCCGGACGCAATTGCCGTTCAAAGTCAAGATTGGGAAAGTTGGTTAGATAGCGTCGAGGATCGTTTTCGTTATTTGGCTGCCGATGGTGTGACAGTGTTAAAAGGTCAAACGGAAAAAGTTAGTTATCGTCAAATTCTAGTTCGTGTCTGTCATTTTCTCAAGGTTCCCTACTCCCAAAAAATGCCGACAACGGAAATTGAAGCAGAAATCTATCTTCACCTCGTTAACAAAGCTTGGAAACGTCTCCCCCCATCGGAACAAAAATCCCTCTCGATTCAAATTCAAAAGGCGCTCGCGGATTGCCACACTCCCCAACCCTTACCGGTTCACCTACAACACAATCCCCTTGATATAGTCTTCAAAGGCAGTAGCGTCATCGCCGTTAATTCTATCCTGAAACCGATTCTGCTCAAACATATCGCCGGGCAGTTCGCTCTCCATTTTGCCCGCTATCAAGGGGCAAAAACTGCCCTAGTCCAGGGTGGGACAATTGTTAATCAAATTGCCCTACAAACGGCTAAACAGGGCATGACGAGGGCGGCAGCCCGCTACGGAGCCGTCAGAACCGCGTTAAGTTTGGTCGGACCGGCTTTATGGGGTTGGTTTATTGCTGATCTCGGTTGGAAAGCGATCGCTACTGATTACGGCCGGATTATCCCGACTATTTTTGCCCTTGCCCAAATTCGTCTGACTCGTGAGGATTGTTGGCAGCCTGCCTAGCATGAAAAAGATTTTTTGTCAAGGGTGGGAGTGGAATTTAATACTTTTTTCAGTTTTTATCGCCATGATGCTGCCGGAGTTGGCGGGTATCGGCATTATTATCGTGTTAATTAGGGTTTTTACTGGCAATTTTCGGGCAATTATTCAGTCACGTCTCAATCAAGGTCTCGGTATCGTCACACTTTGGTTAATGATTAGTGCCAGTCTTTCCCCAACTCCGGGGGATGCTTGGATTGGTTTAGGAAATTTCCTGCCTTTTTTCTTCTTTTTTAGCAATATCAGACAACTAATTAAAAAACCCTCTCAATTGCGTCAACTAGCTTGGGTGATGGTTATTCCGTCGGTTTGGGTAGTGGTGATGGGATGGGGACAAATTTTTCTCGGTTGGCAAAAACCGGAAGCATTAAAAGGGATTTTTACCTGGCCCTACGGAGCGGGGGGTGAACCTTTGGGGCGAATGTCTTCGGTTTTTATGTATGCTAATCTTTTGGGGGCTTATTTACTCATAACTGTGATTTTAGCGATCGGTTTATTAATTCTAACTTGGCGGCAGTGGCACAGACAAAGAAATAAGCTTTTAAATCTCAAAGTCGGGTTTTTAACTTTAACTATATTTATCGACAGTGTAGGGCTATTTTTCAGCAATTCTCGCAATGCTTGGGCCTTAGCCTTTTTAGGTTGCCTAATTTTTGCCCTTTATCTGGGTTGGAATGCCTTAGTCGCTGGTTTTGTCCTCTTGGGGGGGGTGATTTCCCTTGCTTCTTGGGGACCAAATCCTTTCAGGGATAGTCTGCGTTTTTTGGTTCCTAGGGCGATTTGGGCGCGATTATCCGATGAAATGTTCCCCAATCGCCCTCTAGCGACTCTCAGATCGACTCAATGGCGTTTTACTCTAGAAATGACCCAAGAAAGACCCCTATTCGGTTGGGGATTACGCAGTTTTACACCTCTCTACGAAAAAAGTCAGGGATTGTGGTTAGGTCATCCCCATAATTTATATTTGATGTTAATGGCAGAAACGGGAATTATTGGCTTAATTTTATTGTCTGTTTGGGTGGGTTGGATTTATGCCCAAGGGTGGCGTTTATTTATCTTTCTACGGCAACAAAAAGCCGGGGGTGAGTTAATTATCTTTACCTATCTGGTGGCCTTTGGTGCTTGCGTTTTATTTAATCTCGTCGATGTCACCCTCTCCGATGTCAAGATTAATACTATTGTTTGGCTTCTCTTGGCTGCCATTGCTGGGGTCAGTCAAAGGTTAAATTATGAATTATGAATTATGAATTATGAATTGGGGAAGTGGGGAAGTGGGGAAGTGGAGAAGTGGGGAAGTGGGGAAGTGGGGAAGTGGGGAAGTGGGGAAGCAGCGATTCTCATTTTAAGGTTTCATGACATTAAAACCCTTGCACCTAGAGGGGTTAATAATTCTTAACGAATCTCTAGATCGCTGAAACAACGCAAAATCGTTTCAAAATGAGAATTGCTGGTGGGGAAGTGGGGAAGTGGGGAAGTGGGGAGAGGGAATTATGAATTATGAATTATGAATTATGAAGTGGGGTGTTGGGGGAGTGGGGTTTTAGGGTTTTAGGGTTTTAGTGGAAATTACTCTATCTCCCCATTACCCTATTCCCCCATTTCCCTATCCTCTTCTAACTGATAACTGCTCACTGATAACTGATAACTGACTCCCAACCCCACCAACAAACTTTTTGCTGCAAACCCTACTTATAAATAGACTTTTAATAACCAAAGAAAGAAAGGAATAGTCAGAAAACTAGCAAGGGTAGTGACCACAACTGTGCGGGCCATTAAAGCTGCTGAACCACCGAATTCTGTGACTAAAATGACAGTATTAACGGCGGTGGGCATGGCACTTTGTAGGATAAGAATTTTGGTTCTTCCGAACTTACAATGTAGAAAATTCCCCAAGCTCCCTCTCTGTCCAGCAATGCTCTAAAGTTGATAAATATCAATCTAACAAAAACTCAAAGCTTTACTATACAAGCTTTACAAGCATAAGTTGTTAATAGTTTTACATGACAGGTTCGGTAGAGCCAGAATTTTTAGATCCATACCAGTTAATCCTAAACTATTGCCGATCGCAAATGCCAAAAGAGGAGCGACTAAAAGACGCAAACAGGTCCCTAATAATTCTAATTTACCGATCGCTAATTTTTGCTGAGATAATTGGATACCTAGGATAATTAAAGCCAAAGGAATTGCCGCTTGTCCTAGATAGCTAACACTTTTATCTAATTGCAGGGGAAGATGAAAAGAGAAAGTTTGAAAGCTAATGCCGATAAAAATTGACCAGATTAAGGGTAATTGAAAAACTAGGCGAAATCCTGAAAGAGAGCTTTTTCCTCGCAAATAAGCGGGACTAATACCAAATAAAAGAATACTAGAACCAATCATATAAATTATCGCTCTTTCCAGTCCAGCCGCACCCAGGGCAAAACTAGCCACCGGTAAACCCATATTACCGTTATTGGGTATCACAGCGGCAGCCATGAGGCTTTTGCGGGTATTAGCATCGAGACTAAGACAAGAGGCGATAATTTCGACGATAATCACCATTACCAGTGAAATAAGAGCAAAACCTAGGAGAATTAAACCGATATTGCTGCCGGATACAGTGGTGTGATAGAGTCCATCAATCACCAAAGCGGGAGCAAGAATATACACCGTGATTTGGGAAAGGGAATGCACTTCCACAGTGAGAATTTTTCCTGCTATCACACCGATGAGGATGATAAAACCCACTGGAATAATAGCGGAGAGGATGACAAGCATTAATCAGGTAAAAAGTAAATAGTACATAGAAAAAAACTGATCTGATTTTTTAACGGATTTCTGTTATGTCTTCATATAAAGATTCGATCGCACAGTGAAAATCGATACTAGCTAGATAAATATCTGCTCCTTTGCTGTAGGGATAAAGAACCCAAAATCCTTCATCATTGCGACGAAAACAATCCACACTGATGCGTTCTTGACTGATAATAACGTATTCTTCTAAAGTTTCAAGGGAACGATAGTCGGCAAATTTATCGCCCCGGTCAAAGGCAGCAGTAGTGGGGGATAATACTTCTACAATCAAGCGCGGATAACGGATAAAATCTTCCGAGAAAGACTGATTATCTCGCGAGTCGCAAGTAACTACAAGATCGGGATAAAAATAACTATTAGCCATTTCTAGACGAACTTTCATATCTGTGGCATAGACAAGACAACCACTACCCCGCAGCCGGTTTTTTAAAAGTGTGGCCAAGTTGATAATAATCATACCATGGGCTTTACTTGCACCAGCCATGGCGTAGGTTTGACCACGAATGTATTCGTGTTTATCCTTGGCTATTCTCTCCGTTGCTAAATAATCTTCCGGGGAAAGATAGTTATGGTCAAAGTTAGCAATCATTTGGTTAAATCACCTTTATTGTCTCTAAAATCAATTCTAACTCTCGATCGAGGAGCGGTACATTTTCAAAAATTTTCTGACAAACGCCTGCAAATTTTGCTGGTTGATTGGCAAATTGTTGAGCTAATTTACCTGCTCGGACAATATCTAGTAAAAAAGCCTTATCCCGCCACATAAATCACTTGCGCTGTCTCTAAAATCTCTCGTTGACGAATCCAATTATGACTCTGCTCGATCGATTTTTTCGTTAGCAAATCAACTTTCCGTCCCAATAAATTCTCTAATTCCCGTTTCATCCTCGAAAACTCCAGAAGTCCCCAAGAAACACTATCGGTTCTCTTGGGTTTGGTGGGTAAAATGTACTCTAAGACACATTCCTGCCAGCGAGCGACTGGAACTAACCACAAAGACACAAAGGACACAAAGATTGATCGGTTTTCAGATTTAAGGGGAATTATCGCTAACGACACGAAAACCAATATCATAGAGTCCAGCAGTAGCCATAAATTTGACTCGGTAGGCCGAGCGACATTTGTTAGGGCCATCATTCCAGGAACCCCCGCGCAAAACTCGTCTGTCCCTATCTTCTATGGTGGCCGCTTCGTAGTTATCGCGCCAGTAATCTGCACACCATTCCCTGACATTTCCGTGCAAATCGTAGAGTCCGAAAGGGTTAGCGACGGCAAACATTCCCACTGGTGTGGTTTCCCTGCGATCGCATCCTAGGGAACCTTCCCCATAACGACCAGAACTGCACACTTTCCCGCCATAATCCCAGTCCACCCCAGAATAGTTGGCTAAATCCGTGGAAATTGTCGGGCCAAAGTGGAAGGGGGTTGATGTACCTCCCCGACAAGCGTATTCCCATTCTTTTTCTGCGGGTAAACGATAATTCAGTCCTGTGAGACGGGATAGGCGATCGCAAAATTCCACTGCTTCCCACCAGTTAATTTGTTCTACAGGGCGATCGTAACCTTCAAAATGGGCCGGATAGGGATTAAGTTCAATATTTACTGGTTCTAATTTTGCCACCTCGCGCCATTGTCGTTGGGTAATTGGGTAGCGACTCAGACAAAAAGCCTGAATATTAACCAGAGATTGGGGACTTTGACTCAATTTCCAGCCTAACTCACTTTTGGGCGCACCGATGAGGTGTTGACCGCTAGGGATAGAAATCATTTCTAAAAAGGTTTTTTTGCTTAAAAAATACTGATAACCTCGATTAGTGACTTTTTCCCGTTTAATTTCCTCACCTTTGCCATTAACAGTGACCACCTCATCGGTAAAATCTAACCATTCTCCCATTCTGCACCCCTCTATCGGTTATCGGTTGATCGGGTTAAGCTGCGGGCCTAGAAAAATCTCGCAACCTACCAGTTATAAGAATAACAAGACTTCGATCGCTTATCCCCTGATGAGTTTTTATTTTAATTAATTTTTTGCTTTGAGAGCAAATCGGTTTTTAACAGATGGATTGTTTCCCCTCACTTCTCACCTTCCCACTCGCCATATTAATCACTGGAGTAATTAACAACTTCTGGGACAATCTCTAATTCTTGTTCACCAATTATAGGTAAATGATTTTTCTGTAAACTCATAGCAGTTAAACAAGTATTGAGAGAGTTGATCGCTTGGTTATAATTTTCAATTTTTTGGTTAATTTCTTCCTGTTTGTGGGCATTATTAGCAATTTTTTCCGCCGCTTCCTGTTCTAATGTTTGTTCTAGATAAGAACGAGCTTGATTGAACTGTTGTAGAATAGTATCCGCTTGTTTTTTTGCCATTGGTATCAATTGATTTTTTAGGGTATTATTAATAGTTTGACGGAAGTTTTTCTGAATTGTCGCTGATACTTTTGGCTCAAAATCTAACTTAAGTAATTGACGGATAGCAGGTTCAGCATCAAGAATACTTTCACAGTCATAACCTTGGGCAGTTTGTTGGACAGTTTGCCGAAATTGAAAGATAGAAAAAGTGCCTTCGTTGTAAAAATTATGATTCTCTCTTACATAGCGATCGCACTCTGTTCTCGCTTCGGAAACTAAGGCATGAATTAACTGATCTTCTAGCTGTTTTAGCTGATTTTCTATGCCACTATCGTTACCCAATAAACGATAAATTTGCCGATAATAATCACCTTGCCTTACCGCATCTAAAAGACGCTGACAGAAGCGACTAATTAAACTGATTGACTCCTCAATCAACACATCTTCTAGCTGGTTAGACAGATAATAAAAAGCTTCTACTAATACTGCTAATAAAGGTGCTGTGGCATTGCGGGGATGGTTTAAAGTCGCTTGCGAGTAAGCATTTTTGACAGAAAAAGTATTTAATAACTCATCCAATCTTGATACCATTCTCGCTTTCAGTTTCTTAAAGTCTTCCTCGAAGTTTTCATCGCTATTAACCACCACAGCATTGACATAACCATCGATATGTTTAGTTAATTTCTCTCCCACTTCCTTTAACTCTTGATTGAGGTGATTTAACTCCAGAGCTTTCATCGCCTCAATTTCTCGTGGTTGACTTTCTAAATCACGATAAATCCCTTGATAATGATTTTTGAGAGTAATGCAGAGAGATTGTAAATCATCAGCTAAATTAGCAAACAATTGCGGACGTTTTTCTTCGGTGAGATAACGAGTAATTGCCGTGCGAAATTCTGCGATACCGCTATCAGCAATTAACTGCTCTAGTAAAGGAGTTCCCCACTCACTTAAAACTCGGAAATAATTTTTATTGGGAGTTTCATAACCGTGGATGGAAACTTTAAAGGGAGTTGCCAGTAATTTACCGGAGTTGGCACAATAGTTATTAAACTCGCTGACAAATTGCGGTGTTTCTTCTTGTCCTCCTAAATTTTTAACACTTTCGGCAAAGATAGAATCTAAACCATAACGCTGATTAATATTGGTTTGATTTTTCACCTGATACCCATAAAATCCTAAAAGTCCGCTGGTTTTGTAGAGGCGGGAAGTATCACGAAATTGCGTTTGAATCAGGTTTTCCAAACGTTGTTTTAGTTGGGCTGCGTACCAGGTTTCATCAATGCGGTTAAAAACATAAAAAACTCGATCACGAATACCAGCATTAGAGCGAATTTTTTCGAGTAATTCCGTTTCTTCTGTGGCTAATTCTCCCGCAGAAGCAGCCTTTAAAACACAAACCACTGCCGAAGTATCAGGATGTTCTATTTTACGATAGGCTAAAGCGGCATCTTTTTGGACTGGGGCATCAATACCGGGCAAATCTACCAAAACGTTACCATCTTTAAGGAGAGGATGATGACAGTAATATTCTAGACGTTTTAAGACGGCACTATTGCTACCACGACGGGCAAAACTAGCGGCTTCTGCTAAATTAGAAAAGTGAAATTGTTCCATGGAATAGGTGGCATTATGCAGCGTATGGATCCGCTCACGATTTTGGGTAAATCCTTCAATTAATAATTTTAAACCCTGAGCTTGTTTAGCTCGCTCGGATTTGCCTTCTCCCCCTTCCTGTTCGATAATTTTTTGACAGTATTGGTTTAATTGACTACAGTATTCTGGGGAATTAATGTTACTGGGATTAGTTAATTCCAGATTTTGACAGACGGTATCGACTAAAGTACGAATTTCTGCTTCGCTAAGAAAGGTTAAAACCACTCTTTCCTCATCAGCTTCTGCGTACTCAATATAACATTCTGTACCCGTTGCATGTCCTTCGGCACTATACAGCAATTCTCGCTCTAAAAGTGCATTAATTAACATTGATTTCCCGGCACTAAAAGCACCGGCGAAAACGATTTCAAATTTGGGAGAAATGGCTTTTTGTAGGGCAATTTCTATCTTGCTGGTATCCTGTTGATTGCGGAGAGAGGATTCGCCTTTTAGTAGTTCAATTATACTGTTAACATTACCAGCCAGATTACTGCATTGGGGTAAAAGTTCAGTCATGGTAAAACCCAGATCTAGAAGAACAGTGCTATTATTCCCTAGATTATAACAAAATTCACTGACTATATGTCAGAGCTTTGGTCAACGATTTAAGCAATCAAGGACAAAGTCATCATCTTCAATCTAAAATCAGGATTGATTGAGTAGTTGGACAAAAGTAAAGTTAACTGTGGGGTAAGGAGTCAGTAGTCAGTAAGAATTGCGGCAATTTACATTTCTTAAGATAGACAACAGAATTTATGTCCGACTACTTATAATCAATTTAGTACATACCGATTTCCGAGAACCTCCTTAGGTAAAAATTCTCTCCTGACTCCTCCTGAATTCTAGGATAATGATAATTATGTGGACAAACATGGCAATAGATAAATTGAGATTAGAAAAAATTCAGCCCATGAAACAGTTAGGATTTTTGTTAGGGACAGTTTTTCTTTTGGGGGGTTGTCATTCTCTGAATGCTATCCAAAATCGTCCCCAACCCTTGCCCGAAGATCAATATATGCAAGTCTATTTTAATTATAATCAGGCCCAGGGTTCAAATTATACCGATCCCTATCGTCGAATTAATCGTCCAGGGGATAATTTAGAACAGGTTATTATTGATAATATCAACTCGGCCAAAAGTTCGATCGATCTAGCAGTGCAAGAGTTACGTTTACCCGCTATTGCTCAAGCTTTAGTTTCTCGTCAGCAGCAGGGAATTAAAGTTAGGGTTATCCTCGAAAATATTTACAATAAACCTATTCATACTTTAGCAAAAAACCAAGAACAATTAAGCGATCGAGAACAGGAACGTTATCAAAACCTTTTTGATTTAGTTGATCTAAATCGAGATGGTAAATTAAGTGCAGAAGAAATCGCCCAAAGAGATGCGATTACTATCCTCAAAAAAGCTGGTATTCCCCTAATTGATGATAGTACAGATCGCTCAAAAGGTAGCGGTTTAATGCACCATAAATTCATGGTTATTGATAATCACACTACTTTAATCAGTTCAGCTAACTATACCTTAAGTGATATTCATGGAGACTTTTCTAATCCCAAAACTGTCGGGAATGCCAATCACTTATTAGTAATTACTAATCCCCCACTAGCTAGAGTTTTTCAAAAAGAGTTTAATCTGATGTGGGGAAGGGAAGATCGTCCTAGATTTGGCTTAGATAAACCCCACAGAAAACCGCAAACAATTACTATCGGTAATAGTAGTCTAACGATCAAATTTTCCCCCGATTCTACCGCTTATCCCTGGGCAGTTACTAGCAATGGTCTGATTGGTGAAACTTTAAATAAAGCTAAAAAATCCGTGGATTTAGCCCTGTTTGTCTTTACGGAACAGCCTTTAGCTAATATTCTCGCCCAACGACATCAAAAAGGGATACAAATTAAAGCTTTAATTGATCCTAGTTTTGCCTTCCGATACTATAGCGAAGGATTAGATTTATTAGGAGTTGCTCTCAGTAATAAATGTCGTTATGAACCAGATAATCAACCTTGGAAAAACCCAATTAATACCCTAGGAGTTCCCGCTCTAGCAGCGGGAGATAAATTACACCATAAATTCGGTTTAATCGATGATAAAATTGTGATCACTGGTTCTCATAATTGGTCAAAAGCTGCTAACCACCAAAACGATGAAGCTTTAGTCATTATCAATAATCCCACCGTTGCCGCTCATTTTGATCGAGAATTTCAATATCTTTACCGTACCGCTAAATTAGGACTGCCGGAAACTATTAAAAATCGGATCGAACAGGATAGAAAAAACTGTCCCCAATATGTAAAAATTAAAAGCGATCGCTTAATTAATTTAAACACTGCCACAAAAGAGGAACTAGATACTTTACCCGGTATCAGTGGCAAATTAGCCGAAAAAATTATCGCAGCCCGGCAAGAAAAACCCTTTACTTCCCTAGAAGATTTGGATCGAGTATCGGGAATCGGTAAGGGAAAAATTAACAAGCTCAAAGGCAAAGTTAGCTGGTGATGATTGCCTCGTCTGTATTTTTTGCCCCGGGTGCATCTCATTTTTGTAAATCTACTCAGTTGAGATTTTTAAAGGGAAAATCTCCTCTAAAGTTGGGGGTTATTTGCGATTTTTTCTCTCAATCCAAGCTTTTGGGGGGTTCTACCCCCCAAACCCCCCGTTGGGTGCGTGGCGCGGTCACTGAGCGTGTCGAAGTGCCGCCCCCAAACCCCCCGCGCATTAGCTTTTCGGTGGGATGCTTACACGCAGCTGCTGACATATCTGTAATAATTTAAGGGTCACTGATAATTGCTGATTGTCGGTATTTCTGCATAAGTGAGATGCACCCGCTACCACAGAGAAAAAAGGGTTATTTTAACGGATCTGGAATACTATCGGAAGGAGCTTCAAACTGTCCAGTAATAACGTATTCTAGACGCAATTTCAGCCAAGTAATAAACTGTTGGTTGAGAGAAACAATTGCCGCTGCTGGTTGGGGAGTTTTCTTTTTGATATCGGCAAAAGCGGGGGTATCTAAAAAAGCTGGATTGGCAATTAACCAAAAATCAATTTCTTGACCTTTTTCTTGATAATTCCTGATTCTTTCCTTCAAAACTTCCTTTTCGATCGCTTCTTGTTCTAAAAATTTTTGACTGGCGACCAAATAATAATAAGTTGTCATCATCTTTCCTTTAATTTTTCACTGTAATTATTCCCTAGTCGGGAGATTAGCTGATAGCTGATAGCCTTTACAATTGCCCACGCATAGCCAATTTCATGTCCCTAACAGCCCTTTCTAACCCAACTAAAACCGCACGACTGATAATTGTGTGACCAATGTTCAATTCTTCCATATTGGGCAAACAGGCGACTGCATAAACATTCCAATAGGTCAAACCGTGACCAGCATTCACCCGCAAACCGAGAGAGGAAGCGTATTCACAACCTTCTTTAAGAATTGTTAACAATGCTTGATGATCGCTCTCCTGTTGTGCTTCGGCGTATTGACCGGTATGGAGTTCGATAAATTTCGCCCCCGTATTAGCGGCCGCTTGAATTTGGGCAAAATCGGCATCAATAAACCAACTAACGGGAATATTAGCCGATTGCAGGCGCTCGACAACCCGACAAAAACGGTCAAAATTGCCCAGCATATCGATCCCCCCTTCCGTGGTCACTTCCTCGCGCTTTTCGGGGACAAGGGTGACATAATCGGGTTTAATATCGAGAGCAATGGCGATCATTTCCTCCGTCGGGGCCATTTCCAGATTTAGATGAGTCCGCACCGTTTGCCGGAGAATCCGCACATCGCGATCCTGGATATGACGACGATCCTCGCGCAAGTGAACGGTAATACCATCAGCACCGCCGATTTCAGCCAAAACCGCCGCCGCCACGGGATCTGGTTCCACGGTACGGCGAGCTTGGCGAATTGTGGCCACATGGTCGATATTGACACCCAAAGTCAGCAAAGTTGAACCTCCTTGTTTGTTAGTCCAACTTTCCATCTTACCATTGCGGTCAAAAGCGGTTACATACTGGAGATATTTAAACCCATGGTCAGTTCTTCCATTTTGGCGCGCATGGTTTCCGTGGAGGCACTATAGGCGACTTTCATGGCTTCTAGAATAGACTCAGCCACAATCTCCAGATCTTGGGAGAGGAGAGCAGGGTCGATTTCAATACCCCGGGGTTCTTGGTTGCCACTGAGATAGACTGTCACGAAGCCATTTTCACTCTGGCCGGAAATTTCCATATTTTCCAGTTCTTCTTGCAGAACTTTCGCCCCTTGTTGCACCTGTTGCGCTTTTTGGAAAGCGTCTTGTAATTCTTTAATCTTACCGAGACCGAATCCGAATCCTTGTCCTTGTGCCATGGTGTTTTTTTTTGTTTAAGGGGTCATTCAAGGTTTTTATTGTACTGCTTAAGGTGAACCGGGTCAACTTTTGGTCCTGTGAGGGCAAAAAATAATTAATGACAACGTTGACTTTATGACTGGGTTAAGGTTTGCGGGAACTTGTTCTCTCTTAATCCGTCACGGGATGGTCAGAAAGAGAACTCTGAAAAATTATCCTAACCACTGAGTCGATTACCCCACGCCATAATAGAATTGTTGCTTTGACGAGGAGAATAGCAATTTTGAACGCCAAAAAAACGGTAATTTTCTTGACAATTGCCCTAAGTTGTGCTTTAGCAGGGAAAGTGGCGATCGCTAATACTTCCCCTTTGGACGGGACTCGATGGAAACTAAGGGGGTGGACAGCCGGAAGTTTGGTGAAAGAAACGGAAATTACTGCCGCTTTCCAGAAAAATATCCTCAGTGGTTCGGCCGGATGCAACCAGTATAATACTGGCTATCAAGTCAATGATGACACGCTTGAGATCAACCAAGCGATCGCTACTACTAAAAAAGCTTGTCCGGAACCGCAGATGAAACAGGAAAATCAATATCTTGCTGCCTTGCAAGGAGTGGAACAATTCCAAGTGACAGCTAAAGGCGATTTACAATTATTTTATCGTACTCCCGAAGGTTTAGGAATACTCACTTTTACCCCCGCACCAACCATCACGCGCACGGAAAGGACAATCTATATCCATTCTCGGAAACAACCCTGTGGCCAAGGACCCACCAAAGACTGTTTACAGATGCGAGAGAAACCAGAGGAAAACTGGAAATTGTTACCTAATACTATCGAGGGATTTGATTATAAACCGGGATTTTTCTATCAAATTAAAGTTAGCGTTGAAACCGTCTCCAATCCAGCTACTAATCAAAATTCGGAGACATGGAAGCTATTAGAAGTTATTAGCCAAACCCCAGAAAAAGAGACTCCGCGAGCTTGGTTTGATCGACCGTTAACTAATTGGAATAAAGCAAAGGCATCTATCCCAAAATCTCCCGTTAAAACCGTGATCGATAACCAGTGTCGTGAACAGGTTCGTCCGGCAATTACTGCCAATGATCAAGCGCTTAATAAAGCAGGATGGTTACTGTACGGGGCCGTGCAAACCTATGGTAAAACTAGCGTTATTTCGGCCATGAGTGGAGTGGATGGAATGTGCCGACCAATGGGTTATCAAGACTTTGTTTTTGTCGATGGTAAATTCGCTGGCACTCTTTCCCCGCGACCGATGGATTCCCGCACTGATGGTGCATCTCAGAGAATTGTTTTACAAAATAGCGATCGAATTATTGTGGTTTTTAATCGCTATAAAGATACGGATCCTCTCTGTTGTCCTTCCCAATTAAGTCGCGTTATTTATCAAATCGAAACAGTCAGCGGAGTGCCAGTGGTTGTTCCCAAAGAAGCGGAAACAGAAGCAGTAAGAAACTAATTCAGTTATCAGTTATCAGTGAGATAGGGAGAAAAAGACTGGCAGCTAATAGCTTCTTTATTATATCTCCCGCAAAAGTGAGTTTTTAATCGCATTTTCCAGAAAAAGATCGCTTTTCTACTGCTAGAAAATAATCTATTTCTTTCTGCTTCTCCTGACTCGGAGAATACTGACTTGGAGACTCCTCACTTAACGGAAGATTTTTGATTTTTGCAGCAGGTTTAGTGATTAGGCACTGATACTAGATAAGTAGTTATAGAATTCTAATAACTCCTCATTAGTTAGTAGTAAACGGGACTTTTTGCCATAGGTAGAAATCAGGTATTCCCGACCTTTTTCTGTAGTCCAAGCTAATCGTTTCATCTCCACATCAATTTTAGTTTTAAGCACTGAATAATCGATTTCTTCGGGAATAATAACAACTGGTTCCAGTGCCGGGGGTTCTTCTTCAGTTAAACTCGCTTCTTCTGGCAATTCTGATAATAAGGAGTAATTATCGGTTTCCATTTCTAATAATAAAGGTTCTGGTTCCGGTAAAGGAATATCCTTAACTTGAGGTAATTCTGGTTCAATTTTAGCCGGGGGAATATCCTGAACTTGGGGTAATTCCGGTTCAATTTTAGCCGGGGGAATATCCTGAACTTGGGGTAATTCCGGTTCAATTTTAGCCGGGGGAATATCCTGAACTTGGGGTAATTCCGGTTCAATTTTAGCTTCAGGACGAGGTATTTCAGTGACTTTAGCCGTTTTAGTCGATTTTTTGGTACTGGGGACGGTTTTAGGTAAATCGGACGGTAGAGAAATATTATTGGGGCTGATTTTTTCCACAAGCTGGAGATCGGGGGTGTTTTCAGCTTCTAAAAGCAGTAAAGCTCGTTCTCTGGCTCTATCTTCGGCGATTTCCACCGTATCTGCCGCTGCTAAACCTGTAACGACCGTTTTTCCCTCAATTTCGATGATCGCTCTCACAATATACTTGCCGTGATCGATTTGAACTAACTCGCTAATCAGGGCAACTTGGGGGTAACGTTGGCGTAACTTTTGCAACATGGTGACTTTTTCGAGTTCCTTTGTACTTATATTAGAACACTCTATCGTAATTATGGAAAAATGTAGCAAGTTCTTGCTAAGATTGAAGGTTAGATAAAATTTTTAGTCCTAGGATTAGTCTTGCCCATAGTAACAAGATTCTACTAGGCTGAAGCTTCTGCCAGAAAGACTAGCGATCGCCAGAAAGTTTGCCAGTGTTCGCTATTGGCTTATCCTAAGGAAGGATTCGATAATTCTCAAGGTAGGTTCGGGTGTTCGATGCTTGCTTAGTTTACCTTCACTGTCACCTAGAGCGATCGCAATTAGCCCGATAGAGATAATCTCTCGAGTCAATGGTTTAAATCAATCTTTTTATTATATAAGTATTTAAACTTAATTGTCCACCATTCCGTCAGTGTCTTGTAAGTAAGGATTATTGTTAGATGGACTTCTCGATCGCCACACTCCTCTCTCATCTTAGTGATGATAAATTAGCTACGGGTAAACTTCTCGAAAAAAAATTAGGATGCGAAGACGATCCCGAAAGCTGCGAAAAATTGCAAGTGATTCTCGATGCTTTGGAACGTCTGGGAATGGTTGTCAAAGAACGGGGGCGTTATCGTCGTGTGATCGAGGAAAATATCGTAGAAGCAAAGCTGCGCTGTTCCAGTAAAGAATTTTGCTTTGCTATCCAAGATATCGAAGATGCTGATGACATCTACGTCTCGAAAAATCATCTCAGTAACGCTTGGAATGGCGATCGAGTTTTAGTCAAAATCATCCGTGAGGGAACCCGTCGTCGTTCCCCAGAAGGAGAGGTGAGATTAATTCTCGAACGAGCTAATCCTTCGCTTCTAGCGCAAGTAAAACAGGAAAATGAGCAGTTTGTGGCGGTTCCCCTCGATGATCGCCTGAAATTTACGCTTAATCTCCTCGAAAATGGTCAAAATCTCCAAGAAAATATCGATCACCTCGTTCATGTTTCCGTCCTCCGTTATCCCCTAGGGGAAATGCCTCCCATCGGTAAAGTTACTCGCATTCTCGGTTCCACGGCCGAGGCCGCTGCCGACACAGATATCGTCTCCTGTAAACACGATCTACCCCATAATTTTCCGCCAGAAGCCCTTGAAATTGCCGATAATTTAGCAGATTTCTTCGATAGTGGCGAAAAAGAACAACTGCGAGATTTAACTCCACTCTTCACCTTTACCATCGAAGATGACACCCCCCTGGATTATCCCCCAATCATTGAAAATGCCTTTTCTTTAGAGAAAATCAACCAAAATCGCTGGCAAGTCGCCATTCATATTAGCGATGTCACCCGTTACATCGAACGGGGCGGATTATTGGATAAAGTTGCCAAAAAACGGGGAACTGCTGTCTATTTAGGCGAAAAAGTGCTGCCATTAGTCCCGGCTGCCGTTACCAGTCGTTGTTCCCTGTCACCCCAAGAACAGCGCCCCGCTATTTCTATCCTCGTCACCCTCGATGATAAGGGGGAGCTAGTGGAGTACGAAATCACCCGCAGCCTCATCCAAGTGGATCAACATTTTACCTATCAACAGGTGCGCGATCTGCTCAGTGAAGAAGATAGCGCAGCTGCCCCCACCGATACCGTTGAAACCCTGAAAGATTTATTTTTCAGCGTTTGCCCCACCCTAAAATCCCAACGTCTGCAGCGGGGTAGTTTTGATATTCAATTAGACAAAATCTCTCCCTACAAAGACGAAGGACGGGGGGGGACTGTTCTCGCTTCTAATAATTTACCGGCCCGTTCTTTACTGACAGAAGTGGCAATTTTAGCCGGCAAAGTTGTCGCTGAACATTTACAGGCCTTAAAATTGCCCTGTATCTACTGTGGACAATCGGAACCGGATTGGGATGAATTGGAGGATTTACTCAAATTAGCCAATAATTTAGGGGCAGAATTAAATTTAACTGCCGAGGAGGAGATTAAACCCAATGACTATCAAAATCTCACCCGCACTTTTTCCGCTTCTTCATCGGTGAAAGTCCTCAATTATCTCCTGCAAGAAACTCTCAAATTAGTTAGATATAGCAGCCATCCTCTACCCCATTTTGGTTTGGCCTATCCTAGCAATTATACCCACTGTCTCTCCCCCCTACAAAGATATGCCGATCTTTGGGTACAACGGGTGTTAAAACTCCTACTAACCGAGGGGAAAGATCGCCGCAGCAAAATCGTCAAAGTTGGGGTTAATTTGGGCAGTAATAGCTGTCATGGACAGATTAATTGGAATATTCTCCCAAGTCAAATTCAGGAGGAGTTAGAAGAGGAAAGCCATCTAATTGTTTCCCATCTCAATGATCGCTCAAAAATTGCTGAAGATGCGGAAAAAGACCTAGAAGGATTGAAAAAAGCCGAGAAAATGAAAGAAAGAATGGGTCAAGTTTTTCGCGGCTTAATTACCGGTGTACAATCCTATGGTTTCTTCGTGGAAATTTCCGATTTATTAGTGGAAGGGTTGGTCCATGTTTCTTCTCTCAAGGATGATTGGTACGAATATCGCGCCCGTCATAGCTGTTTGGTAGGACGGAAAAATCGCGTTGCCTATCGTCTCGGTGATGAGGTAGAAGTGGAGGTAAAAGATGTAGACTATTATCGTCAGCAAATCGATCTAGTTACGGTTAGCGGTGGCAGTTCAGCAAGTTATGACGACTTAGAAGAAGATTAATTATGAATCAATCAACCACCGAAAAAAGCGGAAAAAACCGCTTTATTCTGCCCTTTTTATGCGGTATTTTTCTCTTTTTAACTGGCTGTGTCCGTTACGATGTGGGCATTAATTTTCCCCACCAACACCACGGGGAAATTATTCAACATATCACCCTCGGACAACGTTTAACTAGTCTCAGTCAAACCGAAGCCACTAAATGGTTAAATAGTATCGAACAGAGGGCAAAATTACTTAAGGGGAAAACCGATCATATTTCCGAACGAGAAATAATTGTCACTATTCCCTTTAGTAATAGTCAGGAATTAGAGGAAAAATTCAATCAATTTTTTGATCCTAGTTCTTCCTTTAAAATCAAAAACTCTGCTAATACTGATGATATAAAGTTACTGCAACTAGATTCAAAACTGGCAGTGACAGAACAAGATTGGTTCTTTTTGAGCCAGAAAAACTTAAAATTAACCGTTGATTTGCGGGCTTTAGGTGTACTTTCCGAACAGGGAAATATTATCATTAGCCCCGGTTCCTTAGTCGATATCGACTTCGCTTTAAAGACTCCCTTAGCTGGTCAAAATATTGAAGATGACTCAGGATTAAATCCCCCGGTAGAACAAGTTGATAATCAGTTAATTTGGCATTTAAAACCGGGAGAAATTAACACCATTGCGGCGGCTTTTTGGGTTCCTAACTATTTAGGTATCGGCACAATAATTATTGTTTTAATAACAGTTTTTGCCTATTACTTGAAATATAAACGGTTGCCCGGTGTATCCCCATCGACTTAAATTAAGAGGGCAACTATTGACCGAGATTTAATTATCAATGAGAGAAAAATTAGCCAACTCTAAAACTGATCTAAAAATTAGCCCGCAATAGGGAAAATTTTGGCTAGGATCAAATCATAGTCATAATTGAGACTAGACGAGTTTCCCTTTTTTTACTTTATTACTGGCAATTACAGTTATGGTTAGCAATATTCCCTTTTCTATCCCCGAATATAGCCTCGATCGAGATTGTACCACCCTCTCCCGTCACGTCCTGCAACAACTACAAAGCTTTTCCCCAGACGCACAGGATTTAAGCGCAATTATGAGTCGGATTGCCCTAGCGGGGAAATTAATTGCCCGTCGTCTCAGTAAAGCGGGATTAATGGCGGATGTGCTAGGTTTTACTGGAGAAACCAACGTCCAAGGGGAATCAGTCAAGAAAATGGACGTTTTTGCCAATGAAGTCTTTATCTCGGTTTTTAAGCAAAGTGGTTTAGTTTGCCGTCTTGCTTCCGAGGAAATGGATAAACCCTATTATATCCCAGAAAACTGTCCCATCGGTCGCTATACCCTACTCTACGACCCGATCGATGGTTCTTCCAATGTGGATATTAACCTAAATGTGGGTTCGATTTTTGCCATCCGTCAACAGGAAGACAATGATTTAGACGGAGAAGCGCGGGATTTACTGCAAAATGGTCGTAAACAAATAGCCGCCGGTTATATTCTCTACGGACCCTCGACTATTTTAGTTTACTCGATCGGTCGCGGTGTTCATGCCTTTGTCCTTGACCCCAGTTTAGGGGAATTTATCCTTGCCCAAGAGAATATTATTATCCCCGACCATGGCCCGATTTATAGTACCAATGAGGGCAATTTTTGGCAGTGGGATGAGGCAATTCGCGACTATACTCGTTATGTTCACCGTCATGATGGTTACACAGCCCGTTACAGTGGGGCATTAGTGGGAGATATCCATCGAATTTTAATGCAGGGTGGAGTTTTTCTCTATCCAGGTACTGTTAAAAATCCCCAGGGAAAATTGCGCTTAATTTATGAAACTGCCCCCCTTGCTTTTTTAATTGAACAGGCAGGAGGTAAAGCTAGTGATGGGGTGACAAATCTTTTAGATATCGTTCCCGATAAATTACACACCCGCACACCTTTAGTGATCGGTAGTATCGAAGATGTTAAATTAGTAGAGTCTTTTATCGCTGATCGCCGTCATCGCGATCGAGTTTAACTTATAGTTTTATTGGTTCTTCGTTACTTGTTATGGTTCGATAGGGTGGCATAAATCGACCAAATCCTTATCTGACAAGAGACTTAATTGATTAGCTAGTTCTAGATCGAAAACAATTGGCAAAAACCACAGCAAGGTATGTCTCTATAAGGGTTTCATTCCTTATAGAGACATACCTTGCATAAGACAACCCGAAAATCTTACACCATGAATACTCTAATGATCGTGCGGTGCGCCAAACCCAACGGTTAAGGTGTTACCCATTGGATCATAATAAACGTTTACTTCTGCCATTTTTGTCTGATTAATTATAAGGTTGTAATGATTGGGTAGGAGCGAATTTTTTGGTCAACTGTAATAATGATTAAATCATTTTGCATTGCTTGACAAATTAGCAGTCTATCAAAGGGATCACGATGCAAGGGAGGTAATTTCATTAAATAGGCGATGCTTTCTTCATCAATCGTTAAACTCGTTATTTGATGGCGATCGCGTTGTTTGGGCAGATAAACTTCTGGTGATTCTGGCAAGGGAAGTTTACCTAATTGATATTTAATAATGGCTTCCCAGATGGAGGCTACACTCAAATATACGCTATTTTTAGCGTCTTTAATGGCATCACAAAAATCTTGTGAAAGTTGAGTATCTCCATTAAGAAACCAGAGAAAGATATGAGTATCGAGTAAAAGTCGCATGATTTTTATAAAGGGTTTTCAAAGTCCTGTAGGATTTCATCGGGTAAGGGATCGTCAAAGTCAGCAGGAACGGTAAATTCTCCTTGACAGAGGGCGTAGGGTCTAGGGGTTTTTGGCTCTTTTTGTTGATTCCTTCTGGCTTGGGTAAATAATAAAAAGTCAAGCAGTTCTTCAACAATTTCTTCGGAGATTTGAGATATTTCTTGGATCAGTCTTTCTCTAGTTGTCATTAGTTTTGCTCCTTTTAAGGTTGAATATTTAAGATTTGACGTTGTTGATTATTAAGGCGATCGAGTTCTTGCTTAAGGGTTTCTTTTGTTATCGTTGGCATTCAATTTTTCTTGGCGGTCTAATTGCGGGAAATAGCTCTTGTAACAGTATAGCGATTGGTTTGGCGGTTTTGGTCGTTTACATAGGGGGATTGCGCTAATCCTCTAGTTTACGGCGATCGCCTTCCACCAGCAAGGAATGCGTTTGGAAGGGTTAGCCATATCAGAACCGACAGCTTTTTCTGTTTATATGGTGATCGCAACTTAATTTTCTGTAATGATAATTGAGGGTATCTTTACAGACTGTTGTTCACCTCAACGATGCCAAAGTTGCGGGGGAACACTGATCCATTGGACAATCGTATAACGTCGTCGTTCAATAAACTGGGCAATATTATCCAAAATCAAGGCAAGGGCGATAATCCCGATCGCTGCGGCAAAAGCTCTTGGAATATTGTACAGATTACTGGCACGAAGAATCAGATAACCTAAACCTTCATTTGATGAAATATATTCTCCAATAAATGCCCCCAATAATCCAAATCCAACATTTAACCGAATAGAGCTTAATACCCAATCTAAGGAACCAGGAATGATTACTTTTTGAAAAATCTGGGAACGAGACGCATTCATTCCTTTAAGTGTGTCAACATATTCTAGGGCTACAGAATTGGCTCCTTTATAAGCTTGGTTAAAGGCTACAAACACAGTTGAAAAAACTGCGATGGCCACCTTCATACCAAAACCAACACCAAACCAAACAATCATCAATGGAGCTAGAGCAAAGACAGGCAATGCACCAAGTGCGGTCACAAAAGGTTTAGCGATAAAAGCAGCCGATTCAGAAAACCATAAAGAAAGTCCAAGAACTGTCCCAATTAAAGTACCAATTAATAAGCCCACAACTGCTTCTGCACCTGTGATGAAAAAATTGCCGATGAAATTACCTGCAATGAGAAGTTGCCAAAACTCACCTGCGACAGCTAGAGGAGTACCAATCAGAAAGAAGATATTTTTAGAACTTCTGCCTAATCCTTCCCAGATCAGGGCAAAAAGTAGGATAATTAAAGTTTGAATAAATAGAATTTTCCATTTTTGATGTTTGTTATTCATAATTTCCTTTAAGATTTTCCCAGATTTTTTGAAACAAATCTTCAAACTCAGGGGATTCCCTACATTTGATAGCATCGTGAGCATTTTTTGATAATTTCGGTTCATAAATTTTCATAATTTGTCCAGGGCGTTGACTCATGACAGCAATTTTGTTACCAAGGAAAATCGCTTCTTCTATGTTGTGAGTTACAAAAACCGTAGTTGTTCTTGCTATTGTACAACGATGTTTAAATTCAGTATTTAATTCAAAACGATTAACAAAATCAATAGAGGCAAAGGGTTCATCGCAAAAAAGAAGTTGAGGCCCACTCGCTAAGGCACGAATTAACTCGACTTTTTGCTTCATTCCACCAGAAATTTCTGTAGATAAATGTTTTTCAAAATCACCCAATCCAAATTTACTAATGTCAAATTTAAGAGTATCTTGTCTATCTTTATTTAGTTTTCCTTTAATTTCTAAACCTAATGCGGCGTTTTGTAGCAAAGTTCTCCAGGGTAATAGAGAGGGAGACTGGGGTAAATAAACCATACCAGCTTTTTTCCGTTCTTCTGAAATATGGACTTCTCCAGTGGTTGGCTGTAAAAATCCTAACAGAGTTTTAAGTAAGGTAGATTTTCCGCAACCGCTAGGGCCAACAATGCAGAAAAATTCACCACGCTTAACTTCAAAATCAACTCCATCTAGCGCAAAAAAAGACTTAGAGTTTTTTTGAAATTTGACACTCAAATTTTTAACTTTAATATCAATTGTAGAATTACTCATTTAATTTTTCCTTTTTTGAAATTGTTTTTCAGGAATATTAATTTCATTCCCAAGATGAGATATTAAAAGTAAATCAAAAGATTCTATTTTGTTGAATAAATCTTGATGCTTTACTTCACATTTAATTGTCTTCTTAGGAAGAAATACTGTAAAATTCCCTTCAGAGTTAGTCCTTGTTGCCGCTTCTTCAATTGGTTTTGCACCATCAAAAAAAGTAATGTAAGCATTTTGAATTGGCTCGTTAGTACCTCTCCATTTTAGTCTCATAGAGACAGAAACCATCTCTTGTATTGGACGAGAAGGGTCAGGATTTATCGGTGAAGGATTCAAGGTAAGAACCCAATTCTTAAAATCAATTATTATTGAATGAGAACCTCGAATAAGTAGTATTGCTAGAATCAACAATACCGGAATTAAAAGATATTTTAGATGATTTGGTAAGTTTGACATTATGGATAAAATTTGTTTCGGTGTAAAAGGATCATTCTGGATGGGGACTTTAGACATAGTTCTTAAAACAGTCTTGGTCGCGTTTCGTGAATAATCACAATAAGGTTTTATATTGTTTTCATAAATTCTATTGGCTGTATTTTCTACTTCTTGTGTAAACTCCTCTCCTTTTGATCGCCAAAATGCCTGTGCAGCCCTTTTCCATTGAGCTTCTGTAATTGTAATTGCCGCGGGAAAAACACGACAACAGTTTGCACGGTTTAGCGCACTTCTAAGTATTTCTTCTGTTTCTGGAGTTTTTTGCTGCAAAGGATGAAGAGCCGCAAAATGATCAGCAAATTCTACTGAACCCTCATCATCAATTTGGACAAGATAGCAAGCCCTCTGAATACCCTTGAGAACTTCCTTAACAAGTTCTGGATGATGATTAATAACATCACGGCGGGTGATAAGAGCAGTAATTAAAACCTCATCAAATTCGGTCGTACTTCCAACATTCAACTTAACTTGGTATTCATTATTATTAAACAAAGTCTTTTCTAATCCTACAAGATCAGGAGTAAGAACTATAACACTTTCCTGTCTGTTACCTTGAGTTAAAACCTCTATTTCTGTTTTTGGAGGAACCGATTGTGTTTTTTGTGGATTAATAGTTCTAGCTATTCGATGACTTGTTGTTCCTTCTCCATAAGCAACAATTTTGTCAAATTGATCTAAGTGCTGTAAGTTTTCTACTGTATGATTATCATGATCGACTGCCCAGAATGCGGCATTGGTCAATAATGCGGCTAAAATAACAATATCTTTAGCGTCATGTTGAGCTTGATATTCAAAAATTGAAGCGGGATCAGCAATGGCAAAGACAATATCTGAGCCATTGCTATTCATAAGACGCTCAATTACCTGTTTATCTGTTTTAGCTAAATCATTAGTATAACTAAATCTATAGTTATCTAGCTTACTAGACCAGAACTTATTACTCGTGGCGTAATAAAAGGGTAAATAAACAAAGTAAAAATCAATTTGTATAATTTTAACTTCTCGATTAACTTCTTGAAGTTTTGCCATAGGTATCTCAAAAGGTAATGATTACAAATACAAAATTAAGGACTTGAAGGGGTAGAATAGCGACAATCTTTTTCCGCTTTTTCCGCAAATGTATTATCAACATATTCTCCAAAAGGTTTAGGATTTTTAATATCTCCGGCTTGAAACCTTAACTTAATTGCCTTATCCCAAGCAGTTTGCTGAGTAATAGCATTTGCGGGAATAATTTTTTCATTGACTAGCCTTTTTAATGCTTCTTCTGCCACTTTAGGATCGACTTCTGGAAAGCGTTTTTGAAGGATTGCCAAAGCAGATTTAGGCTCTTTTCTTGCTAAATCTAAACTCATTTGAATACCACAAACTACCTTCTGAGCTAATTCGGGTTTTTCCTTTAGTGATTCAGGTGTTGCCGTTAAGCCTGTAAGAGCAAAATCTCCGTATAAACTAGCTAAAGAGTAGGCGATTTTAGCACCTCCAAGAACAGATTGAGAAACATTTGGTTCTAATTCTAATGCAATATCTACTTGTTTTGCTTTTAATGCTGTCAAAAGCGTTCCGAAGGCTGTTTCACGAATGTTTGGCTTAAGCCCACCATCTATAAACATCTGTCTTTGTAGAGTATAAGCTGTTGATGGTGCGGGAAAAGTTGCAACGGAATAACCGTTTAAATCCTGCGGTTTGCTAACCTTAATTTTAGGGTTGAGTGTCACACCCCAAAATGGTACACCGTTTACAATATTACCAATCACCCTACCTGGCTGTCCCCTAGATTCTGATACCGCTACAAACGTAGGATCGGCAACACCAAAACTTGCATTACCGCTAATAACAGCCGCCCAGGTTTTTTCATCACCGCCAGTACTGATCAGAGACACATCTAAGCCTTGCTTTTGGAAGAACCCTGCATCAATGGCAATGTAAAGAGGAGCATAAATAAAAACATCACCAAATTGAGCAATTGTGATTTTTTGAATTCCGCCCGTGTTTTGGTCTTGCCAAATACCCGCGTTTTGGTTTCGCCAGAGAAGAAACGATGACACTGGAATTGCAATTAGCGCAAGAACACCAACCACCTTAACCCAAGTCTTATTGATTAACTTTGTTTCTTTTGCCTTTGTTTCGTCGCCGTTGTGAGCCATGACTAGATATGAAAAAATTCTTAGTTGATCATACCGCCGCAGAAAATATTAAATTTTGTAACATAAAAAACTAAAATATCGATAAATTTGGGATTATCTAGGATAATTTTTGCTTAATCTCTCATGAGAATATTGTCAAAAATAGGAAAATATGAGATAATGTGCCGTTAAGATATGTAAACTCACTCAATTAACACTGTTATGGAACTTAAGAAAATCTTAAGATTTGCCGATGATGTGGTTTTGGCCAAGACAAATAAGCATTTAAATGATCTGCAACGTGATATTTTAGAAGAGACTTTACAGGGTAGTAAGTACAATAAAATTGCAGAAAGACATGATTGCACCGTTAATTACGTTAGAGAAGTTGCTGCTAGTCTTTGGAAAATCCTATCTGAGGAAGTCGGAGAAAAAATAACCCAGTCCAACATTCGTACTACTTTAGAAAGAGCCAGTTATTCAATCATTTCCTCAAACTTTTCTCCTAATTCCCAAACCCATATTAATATTTGTGGCAGTGACTTAAAATCTCTCAAAAATCCCCAAGCAAAGTTAACACAAAGACCCTACCTTGACTTAGATGATGCCCCCCACCGTAGCCTTTTTTATGGTCGTACTCAAGAATTAGATACTCTACAAAATTGGATATTACAACAACATTCTCATTTTATTATAATTGCGGGTATGACAGGGATTGGTAAAACCGTCTTAGCCCTTGAACTAATTGAACAAATTAAAAATCATTTTGATATTATTATCTGGCGTGATTTACAGGACTTTCCTGAACTCAAAAATTTAGAACAGGAATTAATTGAAATTCTTGCTGATGGACTACTAGCCTCGACAACTCCAAACGAAAAAAATACCAATAATCCGCTGCGTCACCTAGCTAAACTACTTCGACAACATCGCTGTTTAATCATCTTAGATAATCTGCAATCGCTTTTACAAGATGGACAACTCGCTGGTCATTATCAAAACTCTGACTATCAAGACTTTTTCAAATTTTTCAGCAAAATTAAACAAAGTAGTTGCTTTATTGTGAATAGTTGGGAAGTTCCTCAAGATATTGTTTATCTAGCCGAGAAGTACCCTGGCGTTTCTGTTTTTCCTCTTAAAGGCTTAGGTCAAGATGCAAAAAGTATTCTCAAGGAAAAAGATTTAAATAATTAAGAAAACTGGGATGAATTTATCACCCTTTATCAAGGTAATCCTCTTTATCTCAAATTAGTTGCCACGTTACTCAATCAATTATTTAATGGTCGGGTTACAATACCTCAAACTACAACTTGTCTATTGCCAGAAGAACTACAACTGATTCTCCGAAGCCAAATTGATAGATTATCTCCCCTAGAAAAAGAAATTTTAACCCATCTGGCTGTTAACGATACTCCAAACTCTTTGATCCAATTATTCGAGATATTTCCCCAACCTAAAAACCAGATTATTAATACCGTTCAATCCTTGATTAGACGCTCATTAATTGAGAACCATTCCACCACATCAAAAAATGAAAATAATTACACTATTGCTCCAGTTTTTAAAGAATACTTTAAAACGATAAATTATTAATTTTATTTTCTTGATATCGGCGATTTATCAATCATAAAAAATTATTTCGTTAACCTACCAAAAGCCTCTCCTAAGCTTCAGTTGAATCGCCTAGACAAACTCCAGGACAACTAAATGCGATCACTCTTCATCAATTAGAATTACAAAATAATTGGCAACTCGCCAGACAACAACCCTTACAAAAAATTCAACCTTTAAATTAATGACGTTACAGAAGCTGGGTTAGTAATGATCGATGAGTTGTAGGAGTTGTCGGTGAGTGGCAACGCAGGCTAAGGCATTATGTAAAAATAAGTTGTACAACTTGGCTCTACCAAACCTGTCATGTAAAACTATCAACAACTCATGCTTGTAAAGCTTGTATACTAAGGCTTTGAGTTTTTATTAGATTGATATTTATCAACTTGAGAGCCTTGCTGTGCAGAGAGGGAGCTTGAGGAATTTTCTACAGTGTAAGTTCGGAAGAACCTACAACTTTTATGTTAAATGTAGTGTGAATCTATATTTCCTATAAAAATTTTTCAGGTTATTCTTACACAAATACTAACAAGTTGATGAAGCGGACGGGCGGGATATCTTCGGGTTATTATGCCCAGCAAAAATATCAAAGATTTCCAAAACATTACTGATTGCGCTCTCTGGCAAGATATACATTATTAAAGCGAAACCGCTTGCTTTTATTTTTTTCAATAATAATTATAGATCTAAAACAATCTATTGGCCGCCCGAAAATTCCCCCCATAATCTTGAGATTTTTTTGATCAATTGGGACTCGATCGAGGATAATTAGAAAAAGTATTTTGACTCATAACCAAATCTAATCAAGAAGCCCAGTGACGATCCCCCCGCTAGAGTTGTTTGTATTCGCCACCGTTTTGTGCGGATTTTTAGGAACATTCCTGAAAAAAAACTTAATCATGAAGATTATCGCCATGGATGTCATGAGTACGGGCGTTATCGCCTACTATGTGGTGATTTCTTCCCGTGACGGTTTATTTACTCCCATCCTCAGTACAGTTAAACAGCAAGATTACGCCGATCCTGTACCCCAAGCAGTGATTTTAACAGCGATCGTCATCGGTTTTTCCATTCAGGCGTTAATGCTGGTGGGAGTAATGAAATTAGCCAAAGATAACCCCACCCTCGACAGCAGCGAGATAGAAAAAAATAACACACCATGAATACTTTAACGATCGCTTGGATAAGTTTACCCTTTTTGATCGGCTTTATCATCTATTTATTGCCGCGATTAGACAAATATCTGGCTCTCGCCGCCACTATTATCTCTCTCGCCTATTCTCTCCTTCTATTTAGCCAATCCTCCCCCATAACCCTCAACCTACTGGATAATTATGGCGTGAAACTGGTAGCCGATCAGTTAAGTGCCTATTTTATCCTCACTAATGCCCTAGTGACGATGGCGGTGATCCTTTATAACTGGGAAAGTAGCAAAACCGCCTTTTTTTACGCCCAAGCTATCATTCTCCACGGCAGCATTAATTCTGTCTTCGTCTGTGAGGATTTTATTAGCGTTTACGTTGCCTTAGAAGTAATTAGTATTGCCGCTTTTCTGGTGATTGCCTATCCTCGCAGCGATCGCTCTCTCTGGGTTGCCCTGCGTTATCTGTTTATCAGCAATGTGGCGATGTTATTTTACCTTATTGGCGCAGTTTTAGTCTATAAAGCCAATAATTCCTTTGCTTTTGCTGGTTTAAAGGGCGCACCTCCCGAAGCCTTGGCTTTAATCTTCATGGGATTATTAGTCAAAGGGGGAATCTTTGTCTCGGGATTATGGCTACCGATGACACACTCGGAATCGGAAACCTCCGTCTCGGCGCTGATGTCGGGGGTGGTGGTAAAAGCTGGCATTTTTCCCCTCCTGCGCTGTGCTTTAATCCTAGAGGATTTGGATGGACTAATTCGGCTTTTCGGGGTGCTAACGGCGATTTTTGGCGTACCCTATATGATTTTTGAAAAGGATAGCAAGCGGATGTTAGCCTTTAGCACGATCGTGCAGCTGGGTTTTATTTTGGCTGCCCCACCGGTAAGCGGTTTTTATACCCTTACCCACGGATTAGTTAAATCTTCCCTATTTCTATTAGTGGGAGTTTTACCCAGTCGCAATTTTAAAGAATTACAGCAACAAGCGATCCCTAATTCCCTCTGGATTGCTATTGTTATCGCCAGTTTTTCCATCTCTGGATTCCCCTTATTATCCGGTTTTGGGGCGAAAGCGTTAACGATGAAAAATTTATTACCTTGGCAAGAGGTAGCCATCAATTTAGCAGCCGTAGGTACAGCGATCGCCACTGCCAAATTTATCTTTTTACCCCACGCCGGTGGCGAAAGTAAACAGAAGCTAACTATCGGTTTCTGGATAGCAATAATTCTACTCCTTGCCGCCCTATTTTTAGCCAATGCCGTCTATGTTGAAGCTTATAATATCCCCAATATTATCAAAGCTTTAGCTGTCATTGGTGCTGGGTGGTGGTTATATCTGGGAGTTTTCAAAAAGTTATCCCTAAAATTATCGCGAGCTTGGGAACAATTTGATAATCTCGTCGGTATGATGAGTATAATGTTAGTTCTATTGTTTTGGATGGTCTTAGCATGATCGGACATATAATTCTGCGTTTAACTATGTGGTTTTTACTCACCGCTAATTTTACCCCCGCTAATATCATAATCGGGGTGGCTATTGCTTTTCTTTTGCCCCGTAATTTCGCCTCTAGCGAAACTTTAGGCGATTGGTTAAAGGTAATAATTAAAGTTTTTATGGCTATTCCCCAAGCTTATAAAGAAGCGTTGGAAATTATCTTTCGTCCTCACAAGGAAGAAGAAATTATTTTCGAGAGAATTTCTGGTAAACGTTCACCCAGATTAGCTTTTTGGGATATATTTCTGATTACCTTTACCCCGAAAACTATCGTCACCGAATACAAGGAAAATGAGGGTTATGAAGTTCATGTAATTAAACGGAGTTCCCAGGGATGAATATTGTTCTCATTGCCATGATTGTCGCTTTATTAATTCCCCTTTATGAAGTGGCAAGAAATGATGACATCTGGCAAAAAATGGCCGCCTTTGCCAGTGCTTCCAGTAAATCATCGATTATTATTCTAGTGGTGTCAGTTCTGCGGGATGATTGGATGATTGGAGTGGTAGCAGTGATTATTCTCAGTGTCGGTAATGCCGGTTTTATGTTATTAGCACAAATTCTTAAACGATTGAACGAATCATGATTGACATTTTCAGTTATATCTGCATCGCTATCGGAGTTTTTTTCTGGTTTTGGGGAACGGCGCATCTTTTAGACAAGCGCTCGGTATTATATAAATTACACGGTCTATCTGTCGCTGATACTTTGGGTTCCATGGCGATTATTTTCGGGCTACTTTTGAAAGTTCCCCAAAATTGGCCTTTATTATTATTGGCAATAATTTCCCTAGCAATTTGGAACACCATGTTAGGCTACGTTTTAGCTTATACTTCTAGCGATCGAGAGTAAAATTAAAGATGAATGAAAGTTATCTCTATGTTATTGTTGCCCTCTTGCCTTTAACTGCGGCGATGGTGATGTTACAATCCAATCCCTACCAAGCTTTAGTAATTCGCGGGGTTTTAGGGGCAATAGCCGCTTTAGTTTATGCTTTATTAGGGGCAGCAGATGTGTCTTTAACCGAAGCTTTGATGGGAACCATGTTAGCCGTAACTCTCTACGCGGTGGCGATTCGTTCCTCTTTAGTGATGCGTTTAGGAGTAATTGCCGAGGAAACTGATACAGTTTTAGAACAGTTAAAAACTCAACTACAAACGGTTTTAAGTAAACGTTTTATGCGTTTAGAATTAGTTGCCTACAGTGACAAACAAGCTTTGCAACAGGCACTTAGGGATAAAGATGTTCATGCCGTCTGTATCCGTCAAGACAATCCAGAAACTATCCCCTACGAAACCACAATTAGATTACCCTATCTCTACGATATTTTTAAAAATGAATTAACGGTAGCCAACACGATTTTAACCTGTATTGAAACCCCAAAATTAGAGGAGAAACACTAATGAAATGGATTTATACTCTAGCCGCCATTGCCTTCGCTGTCAAAATGGTAATTATTCCCAATACTGCCTCCTCTATATCATCCTTAGAAATTGTTGAATCGCTGGTGCGCGACGGTGGTGTTCCTAATGCGGTTTCGGTGATTATTTTTCGTAATCGTCTTTACGATACTATCTATGAAGTGGTGGTTTTTACCATTGCCATTATGGGGGCGAATTTTCTTTTAGCCACCGAAAAACCCGCCAGTAAAATCCATCAATTTACCGACCAACCTTCAATTATTTTAGCCCGTTTAGGGTCAACAATTGCCGCTTTAGTGGGCATTGAATTAGCTATCCGCGGCCATTTAAGTCCGGGGGGAGGTTTTGCCGCTGGAGTCGCCGGAGGTACAGCAATTGGTTTAATAGCAATTACCTCGTCTCCCGAATGGATGCAGGCAATTTATCGCCGTTGGCAAGCGGCAACATGGGAGAAAATTTCCGTCTTAGTTTTTATTGTTTTAGCAGCCATTACTCTATCGGGATTTGAGTTACCCCACGGGGAATTAGGGGCGCTATTTAGTGGGGGTATTTTACCGATACTAAACATTTTAGTCGCCGTTAAAGTAGCTTTAGGTTCCTGGGCAGTAGTCCTCGTTTTTATCCGCTATCGCGGTTTATTGTGAGAGGTTAATACCTATATTTATAGCTTTAGATTAGAACTGGGGATTAACGGATGATCATAACATAACTTGATGGTTAAAAAAATGCTATAGTAATTTTGTTGCCCTCCTCAAGAATCAATAGGTATCTAATGATTCTGGTAAAAGAACTTACAATGTAAAAATTATGATTAACGTTATTCGCAGTTCTTCAGCTAAACCTGTATTTTCTCAAAGATTAGCTAAATATTTTGAGGAAAGAACAGATGTAGAGGGAACATTGTATATAGGCTGTCCTATTATTGGAATTCCCCAAGGAGGATATGCAATTGATGCTCTAGTGGAGATTTAACTTCTGTTCTATTTAGCAAAAGTGGAAAATGTTTAGTTAGATATAGTTCAATTTCATTTAACTCTTCATTATTGCCAACTTGCCAAGTTATTCTTACAGGATAATCTTGATTAATTTCTTGTAATTGATATATACGATGATGATTTTTCCAGCGATTTAAAAGACTAACTGCTTGACCAATATAAAGAATTTTATTTTGAGAATCGATAGCAAACAAAATATATTGCTGAACAATCAGGAAGTTGATTTAGATTATCTAGTTCTACTGAAGACATTGCCAAAGAATCAAGCAACATAAACCTAGTTTTATTTTATTTTTAAGATAATAATTTTGTGTAATTGCTATCAACTATAACTCATTGTTGGCTTAATTTTTTAAGGTAAGGGTTTTAAAATTGCCGTAACCTTTATAGTGTATGCTTTTTAGCGAATAAGGTAAGCAGAACAGTGGCGATTTCTTAAACTCAAAATGTTTTTTTGTACCAACAAATATTCGAGTATAACACTCAATGCTTTTGCCAGACTACATTTGAGACAATTTATCAAATTTTCGGTTCCAGAAATGAGCCAACGGTGAGCGATAAAATTCATGTCAGCGAAGAAGTCCGTCTTACTCTCTCGACTTTACCTCGATTGAAAACTATTGAAAACTTTTGCCCAAAAGCCAAGTCTATCTTGGGAAAATTGCAACCGAAAAATTATCGAGACTTAAACAAGGCTCTCGAAGAAGCTTTTAGGTCAGTCTCCAAGAAAGACACCCGTAATTGCTGCAATCTCTGTCATTATACCTCATCTGTCCGAGAAAAACTGTAAGTATTTATGAAGTAAAATTTAAAATAAATAATGTCGTAGGTTAATAGAGCTAGAATACCATATAAGATTTAAGGGAGTGTTAACGGAATTATTCTAACCTCGATACCCGACAGGACTCCACCGAGAAGTAACTATTTTTTAGAGCCAGAAAATATAATGACAGAAATTTGGGGTTCCCTATTTATTTTTTTAGTCTGTCCCATAATCGGGGGACTGCCTCTGATCGACTGGATAAATTATGTCGTAACTGGACGTAAATTATCCCAATTAGGGACTGGTAATATCGGTGTAACTGCCGCTTTTTACCATGGGGGTAAATTAGTGGGAATTTTGGCGGTAATTTCGGAAGCAGCCAAGGGAATTATCGTTATTCTCCTAACCCGTTGCTTTTTTCCCACCGGCTCCACTTGGGAATTATTAGCTTTAATTGCCTTAGTCATGGGACGCTATTGGTTAGGAAAAGGTGCAGGAACTACTAATGTTTTCTGGGGATTAATCGTTCACGATTTTGCCGCTGTTTTTCTCACCTCAATTATTAGTGGGATTAGCTTTACTATTTTTCGGGAAAAATCTACGGGTAGATTGGTAGGATTATTTTTATTAGCTTTAATTCTCACCTTGCGCCGTCCCCACGATTCAGGTTATATTATAACTGCCATTGCTTTAGCCTGTTTATTAGGGGCAATTTTTCAAAAAATCGCCGATGATTTAGACTTACCTGAAGCAAGTGTTAACAATGAATCAAAAACTATGTTTCGTTTTTTTCGTGGAGATCGATCGATCCGAACTCTTGATGACAATCTGGCAGCTTTAAAAGTGGGACAAAAGGCCGCTACTCTAGCCGATCTTAAGCGTGCCGGTTATCCCATTCCTAGGGGGTGGATTTTACCAGCAGGGGATGATCCACAACCGTTAATAGAATCTCTTAATCCTGATATTAATCATCCCTTAGTCGTGCGCTCTTCCGCTATTGGAGAAGATAGTGAAACTGCTTCATCTGCGGGACAATATACCACAATTCTTAACGTTGTTGATCGAGAAAATTTAGCGGCGGCGATTTTAAGTTGCCAAACCTCCTATAATAGTCCTAATGCTGTTAATTATCGACTCGATCGAGGTCAAGAAAACACGGCCATGGCTGTGTTAATTCAAGAACAAATTCGAGGAGTTTTTTCGGGAGTTGCCTTCAGTCGTGATCCGATTAATCCTCTCAGTTTAGATGTGGTTATTGAAGCTTTACCCGGAGATGCCACCAGAGTTGTATCGGGAAGAATCACCCCCGAAAGTTATCGAGTTAATTTAGAAGAAAATATCATCATTGGAGAGGGAGATATTCCCCCGGCTATTATTCAACAGGTAGCTAATCTTTGTCGGGAATTAGAAACCCTTAAACATGGCATTCCCCAAGATATAGAATGGACTCATGACGGACAAAAATTATGGTTATTACAGTGCCGTCCTATCACTAATTTACAGCCAATTTGGACAAGAAAAATCGCGGCTGAAGTTATCCCTGGTGTGATTCGTCCTTTGCCTTGGTCAATCAATCGTCCTTTAACCTGTGGAGTTTGGGGAGATATTTTCCGGTTAGTTTTAGACAAAAAAGCCCTCGATTTGGATTTCAATGAAACAGCGACTTTACACTATCAAAGAGCCTATTTTAATGCTTCTTTGTTAGGAACAATTTTCCGTCGCATGGGATTACCTCCAGAAAGCTTAGAATTCCTGACCAAAGGGGCAAAGTTTACCAAACCACCTTTAACGGCAACTTTGGCTAATTCCCCTGGTTTATTAAAACTTTTAGGACGGGAATTACAGTTAGAAAAAGACTTTAGCCAAGATCAAAAAAACTATTTTATCCCAACGCTCGAAAAAATTAACGCTACTTCCCTAGAAGCTTTATCTTCAGGGGAGATTTTAGAGCAAATTGAGGAGATTTTAACCGTCTTAAAAAAAGCCACCTACTATAGTATTCTTGCCCCTCTTAGCTTCGCTTTGCGTCGCAGTATTTCGCAAGTACCTTTTGAGAGATTGGATAACTCCCAAGCACCAGAAATAGCCTCAATGCGATCGCTATCTGAACTGAGAAAAAATACGCTTGATCGAGATTTTGACTCAGCTTTTTCCCTCTGGTTAGAAACCTACGGTTATTTAAGCGAAGTGGGGACCGATATTTCGATACCGAGATGGCGAGAAAATCCCCCATATCTGCTACAACTACCCTTAGATATTCCAGGCAATAATAGCCAGAAAAAAGTCAAATCTTCCCACAATGTCCAAAAAAGATTAAATATCAAAAACCAAGTGACTGAAATTTACTCCCGTCTTTTAGCTCACCTACGCTGGCATTTTCTCGCTTTGGAAACCCTCTGGTTACAGCAGCAAATATTATCAGAGACGGGAGATATATTTTATCTAAATTACTCAGAAGTTACCCAGTTAGGTCAGAATAATAAAATCGCCAATCTTAACCAGATTATCCGTCAGCGTCGTCAACAATTCCAAGAAAACTCTCAATTAACCGATATTCCCTATATCGTTTATGGACAACCACCGAAAAAAGAATTTTTAGTTTCAAATTTAACTGCCAAAAAACGCTTACAGGGAATTGCAGCTAGTGGGGGGACAGTGGAGGGACGAGTCAAAATTATGCCCACCTTACAAAATCTAGAAATTCCCCCTAATACTATTCTCGTTATTCCCTATACTGACTCAGGATGGTCCCCTTTATTATCCCAGGCTGTGGGCATTATTGCCGAGGTGGGGGGACAATTATCCCATGGTGCTATCATTGCCAGAGAATACGGAATTCCAGCGGTTATGGATGTGCATAATGCCATGAAATTGTTAAAAGATGGTCAATTAATTCGTCTCGATGGCAGTCAAGGAATTATTGAAATTCTCTAGGCATTAGGGGACAGGCTGTTCGCTATCTAATGCCAAATCCTGTTTAAGAAGAGCAGGGAAGTGGGGAATTATGAATTATGAATTATGAATTCGGGAGACCACTTCGTGCGCAACCTTCGGACGTTCGGCGAAGCTAAGTAGTTTGACAGACTTACTAACACGAAGCTCATGGGAATTATAAATTATGAATTATAAATTATGAATTATAAATTATGAATTATGAAGTGGGGTGTTGGGGGAGTGGGGTTTTAGGGTTTTAGGGTTTTAGTGGAAATTACTCTATCTCCCCATTACCCTATTCCCCCATTTCCCTATCCTCTTCTAACTGATAACTGATAACTGATAACTGACTCCTAACCCCACCAACAAACTTTTTGCCGCAAACCCTACTTAACATCTTCCCCAACAGCCAACCCCTAACGCTCCTTTTGCCGAGGTTATCTGCCATTTTCCAATAAAAACCTTCTTTCGGCGCGAACAATTGCCTCTCTAGTGGCTAAAACTGCTTCTGTATCCACCGAAAGAGAAGTCACACCCCAAGCAATCAAATCATCGATAAGTTCAGGATGCTGGACGATAGCCATGCCGCAAACGGAACAGGGGATATGTAAAACTTTTGCTTGGGTGATAATTTGTTTTAAAGCTGCCCTGACTGCGGGATGACGGGCATTAAAATATTCTGAGAAATCTTCTCGATCGCTGCCTAACAGTAATTGAGTTAAATCATTAGTACCAATAGCGATTAACTGTACGCCCGCTTGCACATAATCCCTCAATTGAAAGATTACCCCCGGTACTTCCACCATTATCCCCAATTGGAAAGAAGGGACTTGAGTGAGTAAAGCTGATTGTACCCGTTGCCGGCAAAAAATAAATTCTTCAACCCCGCGGACAAAGGGAAGCAGTAAATTAATATTGGTGGCGCTGGTGGTTTGTACCCGTCGTAAAGCTTGCAATTCTAGATCAAATAGAGTCGGATCTAAAATATAACCATGGGTTCCCCGACTGTCTTTAGCCGAATCTTGAGCATCAAAAGAACGGTAAAATAAAGGCTTAGGCTGGATACTAAGGGCAAATTGTGCGATTAAACCACTTAATCTCTCGATAAATGCTTCTTGATCCTCTGGAGTTAACCATTCTTCTAGATTACGCTGAGAAAGTAACTCTAAAATCATCCATTCTGAGCGCAATAAACCGATCCCATCAATAGGCAGTTCTCGGATTCTGACAATACTTTCAGTTTGACTGAGATTAACCATCAAACGGGTAGCAATTGCCGTCCCGTCGGTTTCTCTGGGGGGTGCTGGGGGTAAGGAAATCTGTTCCTGAGATGCCAGAGAAATAATTCCCCTCGTGCCATCTACTAAAATTATCTCCCCTGAGCGGATAATTTCTGTGGCATTTTTCACCCCGACAATGGCAGGAATGGCTAATTCCCGGGCTAAGATGGCTCCATGGCTAGTTAATCCCCCCTGTTCCGTGATCATTGCTCGAATTTGGCGTAAATGGGGCAGTTTTTTCGGAGGTAAATTAGCAGTAACCAGAATGCAATCCTGAAAATTTGCCTCTGGGGAGTCGAAATTGCTGATCACTTTTGCCACTCCCGATGCCAACCCTGGGGATGCCCCTAATCCTCTTAAGGGATAATTGGAGGTAGTGGGGGTGATTTCCTGACTGTGACAGTTGAGAATATAAATTTGACCATCCAGCATCATCAGCCATTCTATGCTGGTTAGGCTGGGTTTTTCCGCCAGTAGAGATTGAACCAGTTGACAAAGGCGATCGAGGGCGAAATTATCTAAACAGTAGCTTTCCTGTAAACTGGGTGCTAATAATTGTGGTGCAAGCAGATTACTGTCACTGTTGAGATAATAAGCGCGGCATTTATTGCCTAATTGCCGACTGCGTAATTGACCGGAGCGATCGATAATGTAGGCATCCGGTGCCACTTCTCCATTAACTAAACTGTGTCCTAATCCCCAAACTGCCTGAATTTGCCAGTTATCCTCATTAATCAACACATTTCCCGCACAATTGGCTGGTAATAACGGTTGTACCAGTAAAGATAATTGAATTTTTTCTAAACCAATTCCCATTTTTCGCCAATAAAATAGACTTCTGGCGGTGAATAACTCCGCCCAAGCTTGTTTTAGGGCATTTTCTAGATTATCTGCTTTAATTCCACTGATGGGGGCGGAAAATAAACCGAGAGTTCGTCGAGACAGATGAGCAGGTAAGGAAAAGCGCCATACTAGGCTATCCATGGATAATTGTGCCACGGCCGCTGCCAGTTCCTCTAACCAGAGAGGAGGAATTTTAGCTTGTAAAATGGCGCGCCGACTTTCTTTGGCGACTAATTGCAAAGCTTTTGCGTTATCTACGTCTAAATAGAGAGAAGATTGCGGAAAATCAGTCAGAAACGAGTCAGCATTGTTGATGCTTTCCAAAAATTCCGCAAAAATGCGGTTAAAAATGGCAAATCCCCTGATAATTGGGTATCCTCGCTGGTGTAATTCACTGGCAATAAAAGCTTTTTCCCCCACTAGGGGGCGATCAGAAGCACTAATGCGATCAAGCCAGCAAAGAATGGTCACGGGGTTTGTTAAGAATGATGGAAGGACTATAAAATCATTGTGTGATTTTTATCGCTTTTTACTTTTACCTGCTAGTTTAACTCACCATCACTATCTTGAGAATGATCTGGTGATTGGGAAGTGGGGTGTGGGGCATGGTGCGATTCGTTGGCTAGAAACTAGACAGTAAGACGTTTAGAGGATTAGCCTCTTGGTAATAACCCTAGTTCTGTCCTCTAGATGCCTAGAGTGACGGCATTTCCTGCTGCTTTAGACTTGGTACATCTGAAGTAGTGAGCCAGGAAAAAAAGCGGCATAGTCCTAAATGTGTTTTAGCTTAACTTTCTCTACATGACAACAAATCTCACAGACTATAAACATATTGCAATTGATCATCGGGGAGTACCAATAATTGCGGGTTCTACCCTGAAAGTGATTGATTTAGTTATGGCACAAATAGCCTACGGTTGCACTCCAGCAGAAATTCACATTAACCATCATGATTTAAGTATGAGTCAAATTCACTCAGCATTAGCTTACTATTGGGAACATAGAGAGGAATTAGATCAAGCTATCCAAGCTGATTGATAATTTGCCCAAAAAATGCGAGAAAAAGCTGGAGATTCTCCCTTTGTTACCCGACTTAAAGCACAGGCAATAAAGTAAGAATAGGCATTTAAAATGTATCTTAGCTTATTGCTGATCCCAATTATTTTAGTAAGTATTTAGTCATAAACTTCACTTCTATGACCTACTCTAATAATTATCCTACTCTCTCGATCAAATTCATAAATAACCCGATAATCTCCTCCTCTTAATTTGTAAAACCCTGACCATTCTCTCGTAAGAGGTAGGGGAGTTATCTGTTCAAAGTTGATAGCTAACCATTTAATTTTATTAAGAATCCTCAGTCTGATAAGTAGGTAGGTATTAAAAACTTTCAGATCCCCCCGCCTGTCGGCACCCCCCTTATCAAGGGGGGCAGGGGGGATCGAACCTAAAATCCATTTTTAATTTAATTATAACCAGCTACTTAAAATCTGTGATCAAATCTAAATCAGTTATCGACTCTGGTTCAAAAGTAACAGAATAGCTCATTTAAGATTCTATCCCATATCTTTTATCCACCTCAGCTGCGGGAACAGTCGCTCTTCCTTGTAATCTTTTTTGTTGGATTTCTAATAACTTTTCTCTAAAAGACTCCTTAACTTGTTTTCCCTCATCCGGATCACCAAAGTATTCATCTAGAGTATCATCTACTGTATTACGGATTAAACTTTGTAACTCTTGGGGAGTCATGTCTTTTATCTGCATATTTTCTCTAATTAAAAAATAGAAACATACTCAAGAAACATTGTAACAAATTGCCGAGGAAACGTAAAGGACAGGGAATATAGTCGGGAATAGGGTTAGGATTTATGCTTCTAAGGTTGAAATTAATCCTCTTTGAAAGGTTTCAATCCTGACAGGGATCTGACTGGGGAGGATGCCACCCTGCCACAACCCAAAACTGGCGCGCTGTTTGGATAGATGGTTCATCCCTTTGTTCATCATTAAAGTCAAAACGATGACAAGTCGCTCTACCTATAGGAGTTATGCCGATAATTTTTAGTCCGTCTTTTGTCCAGATAAAATGTTCTCCCCACTGCTGCACTCTGGGATTAAATAGAGAGACTTCTGTTTGAGTAGAAGGGTCAATCGCTGTGGTAAAGTTATAGTGTCGCTCGTTACAACGATGACAAGCCAAACAAAGATTGTCAGGATTATCAGTCCCCCCCAAGGACTTTGGCAATATGTGGTCAAGGGTAAAAAGGTCTGGACTCAAGTATTCTGGAGAATGACAATATTCACAAAGATATTTGGCTCGTTGTCGGACTATTCTTCGAGTTGATAGGGACACCATTGACTTTTTGTGGCAAGTTGGGCGTTAATAAGCGTAAAAACTCGCTCTAGTTCAGAAAGTCCAGCATACTCCGCTTCTTCGTCAACAGAGAGACTGTCAGTTTTCTTCTTAGCTAATAACTGCTCAAAACGAGATTGTAGCTCTGAAGTAAACCTGAATAAATAAATGTTACCAAATTCGCGGAGTTCAACCCCTTCTCTCATTAAAGACGAAGGTTGAATCATTAATTGGGGAGTCATTGGCTCTATTGATTGTTATTCCTCTTTCACCTTATCACCTTAACAAATTGCCGAGGAAATGTAAAAGAATATTGATAATATTTAACCAATTTCGGGGCAACCCCTCTTTAGTTGCCCCTGCCAAGGATAATTTATCCCCGACGACGAAGGGAAGCGGCACCCAACGCACCAACAGCGATTAAACCCACTATACCACTAGGTTCCGGGGTTGAAACCGTTGGAGTAGCAGTGATATCCCCATTAAGCGCCACAAACCCACCCCCGGCAACATTAGCAGAGTTATTAGCAATGAACCAGACATTAAGTCCAGAAGCATTCAGTCCATAGAGACGGAACTGGACCGGGCCGGTTTGGGGTGCTAAACTGCTTAGGTCAAAGCTGTAGGTATTAAGGCTATTTGTTAGGCTAACTTGTGTCCCTAAATTATTGGTGAACCCATCAACACTAGAGCGCAAGACTAAATCTAGATCCGTGTCATCATGCCGCGCATTGAGTTGCAAGTTAGTAAAATCGACTTGAAAACCCGCACCAGGTTGTACGGCAAATTCGACGTATTGGCTGGTATTAACAGTACTATTTCCATTCCACCGACCCGGCGATGTACTAACAGTAGAACCCAAGACGAAAGACTGAACCAGGCGATCTATCCCGGCGGTGTCTAACCCAGTGCTAGTTATATTCGCACCCACAGTATCCGCCGCTTTGGGATAGGATGCGGTAGCGGCATCAAATGAATTCCAACCAGCTACTATTGCCGCTTGAGCAGGAGCAACCCCGGCTAACCCCATCAGAGTCAAGGGGGTTAAAATTGTCAGTAATTTTTTCATAGATTTGATGACAGTAACAGGGCAAAATTATGATCATATTTAACGCTAGTTTTGTGCCAATATCCTACAGCCGAAGCTATCACAAAGGGGGGGTGGAAATCAAGGGTTGCTTAATCATTATTTGTTATAGTTTTTGTATTTAAGATAGTTTTAGATTATATAAATATTTTTGACTTGTTGTAAGGTTATAGCTTGCAACGCAGATAAGTGAGGTTCTACCTCTACTTATTTCTTTGACTCGTTGACTCGTTCCAAGGTTAGCTTAAAACCCCACACCCCCGAAAAACTTTTTGCCGCAAACCCTAATTATTTCCTTCGCTCCTATAGCGCCGCGCAATAACCCTCCCCACATAAATGTAAACAAGCGAACACTTGCTCTGCTCTCAAAGGATTAGGATAAAGCGATGATGCCAAGATTTTGATCTTGCTCAAAAGATAAAATAGCTTCGTAGTTATCTCTTAATAATGATTCTATAGTTTTAGTAGAGCAATTTCCCAAACGAATCCAAATTACTTTAGGCGGAAAACCTTTAAAAATTAGTAATTCATTAAAATCAGAATCTTTAGTGACAATAATATAGTCTTGTATTTTAGCTATTTCCCAGACATAATAATCAGATTCTTGGTCTAATCCCAGCAAGTAAAGATGATTAGAATCGGGATAAATATCAACTAATAGACTAACTAAGCGAGGTGATAAATTGTGATCAAAAAGTAACTTCATTAGTTAACTAAAATGGTTTGACGTTCACGCTCGGCGGCATAACTCAAACAGGCTAAAATATCCGCCTTGGTTAAGTAAGGAAAATCTTCTAAAATTTCCTCATAAGTCATTCCCGAAGCCAGATAGGAGAGAACATCATAAACAGTAATTCTCATTCCTCTAATACAAGGTTTTCCGCTCCTTTTTCCCGGTTCTATGGTAATAATATCTTTGTATGACATAATGTTGATTAACTGGTGATCAAATCTAAAATTGATGATAGCATTTCGGGGCAACCCCTCTGTAGTTGCCCCTGCCAAGGATAATTTATCCCCGACGACGAAGGGAAGCGGCACCCAACGCACCAACAGCGATTAAACTCACTATACCACTAGGTTCGGGGGTTGAAACCGTTGGAGTAGGAGTGATATCCCCATGAAGAGCCACAAACCCACCCCCGGCAACATTAGCGGAGTTTTCACCATAGAAGAAGACACCAGCAGAAGCATTCAGTCCATAGAGACGGAACTGTACCGGGCCGGTTTGGGGTGCTAAACTGCTTAGGTCAAAGCTGTAGGTATTAGAGCTAGTTGTTAGGCTAACTTGTGTCCCTAAATCACTGGTGAACCCATCAACACTAGAGCGCAATACCAAATCTAGCCGCGTTGAATCCCGCCGCGCATTGAGTTGTAAGTTAGTAAAATCGACTTGAAAACCTGCACCCGGTTGTACGGCAAATTCCACGTATTGGTTGGTATTAACAGTGCTACCTGCATTCCAAGGGTTGAGAGTCACATTACCCAACCTGAAATCTGCTGAAGTATTACGCCGATGTATCCCGGCGGTGTTTAACCCAGTGCTGGTTATATTCGCACCCACATTATCCGCCGCTCTGGGATAGGTTGCCGTAGAAGCATTAAAATGATTCCAACCAGCTACTATTGCCGCTTGAGCAGGAGTAACCCCAGCTACTAACCCCATCAGAGTCAAGGGGGTTAAAATTGTCAGTAATTTTTTCATGGATTTGATGGCCATAATAGGACGGAAATATGGTCATATTTAACGCTAGTTTTGCGCCAATATCATACAACAGAAGCTATCACAAGGGGGGGGGAGTCAAGGGTTATTTAATCATCATTTTTTATTGATTTCTGCACTTAATATATTTTTAGATTATTGACTCGTTGCAAGGTTATAGCTTGGAATGCAGATAGACTGATTAAATTTCGATATAAAATATATTGTCCTAAAGCTATTTCAAAATCTCTCATAGGTGAGGGACTTAAAAAGCTTTTGATTTCCACAACAATTTTACGTCCATTTCTTTCAGCAGCCAGAGGTTTTTCTGCTGCTAAATCAGCAAAAATTCAACATCTTTATATTTAATTTTATAAGGATCAGCTAAAATACTCCAACCGTCTTTAATTAAGGCATTTTTCACGGCTTCATGGTAAATATCTTTTGCTGGCATGGTTCTAAAAAAGTAATTTCATTAGTTATATTTAATTTTATTAACAATCCTAAGTCTGATAAAATCGGTAATCAAATTTAAATCAGTTATCGAGTCTGGTTGAAATTTAATTTTTGTTGATTCCCCCCTTAATAAGGGTACTGATCCCCCCTGCCCCCTTGATAAGGGGGGTACTGATCCCCCCTTCCCCCCTTGATAAGGGGGGTACTGATCCCCCCTTCCCCCCTTGATAAGGGTACTGATCCCCCCTTCCCCCCTTGATAAGGGTACTGATCCCCCCTGCCCCCTTGATAAGGGGGGTGTTAATCGCTGGGGGAATCTGAATTAACACCCACTTACTTAGGGGAGGATTGTTGATTACTTCCCTCTAGTTTTTTCGGCCCAAACTTTGCTGGGTAATCCCCAAACATAGATGAAACCTTCAGCAGCCTTATGATCAAATTGATCCTCGGCCCCGTAGGTAGCTAAATCGGGAGAATAGATAGAATTGACTGACTGACGACCGACCACTTTAGCGTTACCTTTAAACAGTTTCACCCGCACCGATCCCGTTACCTGTTCTTGGGTTTTGAGGATAAAAGCATCGATCGCTTCCTTTAAGGGACTGTACCACAATCCTTTATAAATTAACTGTCCGTAGGTCTCTTCAATTCCCCGTTTATACTGGGTAACATCTCCAGTTAAAGTCAAACTTTCTAAGTCCCGGTGAGCATCAATTAAAACTAATAAAGCCGGGGCCTCGTAAATTTCTCGCGATTTAATTCCCACTACCCGGTTTTCGATCATATCTAAACGACCAACACCGTGTTTACCCACTAGGTCATTTAATTGACTAATTAGCGTGACAGAATCGAGATTTTCTCCGTTTAAACTGACAGGAATCCCCTGATTAAAACCGATATCGACGTATTCCGGCTCGTTGGGAGTATCGGCGATCGCTTTAGTCATTAGATAGATTTCTTCCGGGGGTTCCGTCATTGGATCTTCCAAGGGACCGGCTTCAATACTGCGCCCCAACAGGTTACGATCGATACTAAAAGGCGAGGATTTTTTCACAGGAGACTCGATCCCGAATTTTTCCCCGTAGGCGATGGTTTCTTCCCGACTCATGCCCCATTCCCGGGCGGGAGCGAGAACTTTTAAACTAGGATTAAGGGCCATAATGCCCACATCAAAACGCACTTGATCGTTACCTTTGCCGGTGCAACCGTGAGCGACGGCATCGGCCCCGTATTTCTCGGCGGCCTCTACTAATAATTTAGCGATTAAAGGACGAGCCAAGGCGGTAGAAAGGGGATAACGATTTTCGTAGAGAGCATTAGCTTGAATTGAGGGAAAAGCGTATTCTTTGACGAATTCTTCCTGAGCATTGACCACTAAGGATTCGATCGCTCCGCAGCGCAGAGCCTTTTCTTGAATCGGTCCTAATTCGTCTCCCTGTCCTAAATCGGCCGCTAGGGTAATCACTTCTTCTACTCCCCATTCCTGTTTGAGATAGGGAATACAAACGGAAGTATCGACTCCTCCGGAATAGGCTAAAACCACTCTCTTGGCGCGTCCCATAATTTTTTCACCTAAAAACGATTAATTGATTACTCTTTTCAGTTTATTATATATCTTGGGGATTGGATGCTTCTTTTTTAATGCTTTTTTGTTTAGTTTTTGATGAAGAAACGGAATATGAAGTCATACTAAATCCGTTGAGTATATGCTAAGTAGTCGTGCAAAATAAATTTCCTAGTGAAGAAAGGCAAAAGGCGAAAGGCAAAAGGCAAGGGGGGGGTTAGATATGTGTAATTAATTTTGCTTAGGTACTTACATATCGGGACAGGCAAAAGGCTTCGGCCGTGAGTTCAGCGTTCGACAAAAGCTCACGCCGAAGTCCGAACGGCAAGAGACAAGCAGGCAAAAGGGGGGAATAGATAATTAGTTCTTAATAACTGGATTTATTACACGAGTAGAGAACCAAAACTCAACGGGCAACCAGCCACTATTTACGTTTACTGGCAGGACGACGGGAGGATTTTTTCGGAGCGGTATTTTGGGGATTATCATTAGTTTTATCTTTAAATATTGGAATAGTAAAATGAAACTGACTGCCGTTATTTTTCCCCTGGGATTCTGCCCAGATTTCGCCACCCCAACCATTAACGATCTGACGACAGATAGCTAGACCTAAACCAGTTCCCCCGGCACTGCGTCGCAGGGCCCCTTCCTCTTGGTAAAAGCGATCAAAAACCTTGTCTAAACGATTGGGTTCGATCCCGCGTCCAGTGTCAGAAATGGTTACTTCTAGAGTTTTTGGCTTTCCGGAAGCGACTTCGATCGAGACATTTCCCCCGCGACCGGTAAACTTACAGGCATTATCGAGAAGTTTGGAGAGTAATTCCACTAACCACTCGCCATCGGCTAAAACAAAGGGCAGATTAGGGGGAACAAGATTGCTAATTTTTGGATTTTCGTTGTCGAGATTGCGGGAGTGAACGTGACTGATGGCTAATTCCACACATTCCGATAAGGATAAAGCTTCGGGATTCCAATTAACCCGGCCACTTTCTAACCGAGAAAGAGTTAAAAAATCTTGGATTAATTTACGCATTCGTTCCGCATCTTTCAGGGCAGTATCAAGCATAATTTGGCGCATTTCCGCTGGCATATCCGGTTCCGAGGCCAAACTTTCTAGACAGACTTGAATGGTGGACAGGGGGGTGCGTAATTCGTGGCCGGTAATAGCGACTAAATTAGAACGAGTGCGATCGAGGGCGGCTAATTGTTCATTTAAATCCTGTAAATTAGCGTAGGCCTCTGCTTGAATGAGAGCGACTCCGATTTGAGTGGCCACCGCATCCACCAGGGCGACATCCTCGCTTTTCCAAGTGGTGGTATAGGGTCCACAGTGATGCAGTTCCAGCATTCCCAAGAGACGACTTTGGTAAAAAATCGGTACTAATAACCAAGAATAGATGGAACATTCCCGCACCAGATTTTGAATGGAATCCCCGGGAAGACGGGGATCGTGAATAGCGTCTTCGATTTTTAGGGATTCTCTCAATTCCAGCACTTCCTGAAAAATAGGATTATTTTTCAGAGGCCATTTTTGTCCTTTGATGGAAGTAATCCCGGGGTTTAAAAATTCGTGTTCGATGGTAGCGTTAATATCGGCCTCGTTACAACGATAGACCACACAGCGACAGACTCCCAATCCCTGCCCTAATTTCTGCACTGCCACCTGGAGGATATCTTCTGGATCGAGGGAACGACGGATCGCCGCTGTCACTGAGTTGATCAGTCTTTCCTTGTGTTCTTTCGATGCCAAGGAGCGATTGGCTTTCAACAGTTTATACTGTCCCGCTTGCAAATAAGTGACCAATCGCTGGACAAAGGGATCCGGTTCCTCTTGATGATCCCTGTCCGTCAGTTCACAGATCAGGTATTCTTCTTGAGCGCGCCTAATTTTTTTGGCCAGTTCGGGACGATAATCGAGAATATGATTGAAAAGAATTTGGGCGGCCTGTTGACTCAGGTGGCGATCGCTCGTCCAAATCCCCTCAAAACGACGATTATTATCCATAACTGCCTCATTTTCCCCTTCTGCTGTCAGATGGGTTCGTTCTCGACAGATTAAACAACTAGCATAATGGCGACTGATAACCACTAGATGCCATTCTTGGGCTAAACTGTCCTCCGGTTGAAAAGCGATCGTCTCGTAAATGTCAGAACTATGCTTAAAATCGGTTTCTGGAGCGGAAAGAACATAAACTTGCCCGCTTTTTTGGGCAATGCGTCGATAGCGATGGGCCTCTTGACGATAAAACCGCTCACGCTGAAAACTAGCAATCACTAACGGTTGATCGTCTTCCGCTAAAACCTGATCCTCCATAGCGTGGGATAGCGCAGTCAGGGATGCTTTGAAGTACATCTGCGATCGCCAATGGGGGAGTAACTGCAACAGTTCTGTTAAAACAGAAGTTGATCTGCTCATCGATAATCTGTCTCGAGTCGGGTGTGACTAGCAAGCGCAATAGAGGGAACTAGCAATTTTTCCCTTGACCCTATCCTACAGGCTCAAGGGGACAAGAGGTGAGATCGTGACAGCAAAAAATTTAAACTGAGTGATGCCAAAAGTGAGCGAGATTATTCTAGTTAACTATATGTTGCTGAATAAATCTAAAAACCTTGTTGGGTAAGACTTTTAGATTTTTTGTCAATCAGAAAGCGCCAGCCATTGGAGGGATCGGGGGGAAATTTTAGGGACTTTTTCTCTGAAAATTAGGTAATTTACCAGATGAAAATGGGTAAAACCCTACACCTTACACCCACGAGAAACTTTTTGCCGCAAACCCTAACTAGATGTAGGCGACTTTCATTGCCCAAAGGATCAGAGCAATGATACTACCGATAACGATAATTGACGATATCGCCACTACTGCTGGTTTATCGGCTCCCTCGAATTTCATGATGCCACGATTTAAGTCTGACATTACCCTTAACTCCTTTTCATGAGATGGATGTGGAAAGTATAAGACACTGTAAACCAGCGATACTTTTTTGTTAACATACGTTGACAATACACTCTGAGAGAATCTTCTCAAAAGGGGTTATCTCCCAAAGTCTAAAACCTTTGGTTTTAGAGACATGAACTGACGTGCTGTCCTGGTTATCGACTAAAATTAACCTTGGATGTTACGTCATCGCTCAGTTATCCTATTGGCAACTTATCAGTATAGAGAAGTTCGGCGAGGCTGACTCGATCCGTTGCTTGCTAACTGGGGTTTTGGCCTGGACTCCTCTATGCTAGACTTGCACGCACCAGTTCGTCAATCCCTGCTAAATATTAACCGATCGAGCCAATAGGTGGTGGTGCAAAATTAATTTCTTAGTCGAGAGGGGAGACTCCGAGACAGGAGACAGGGTAAGTAGTCGTGCAAAATTAATTTCCTAGTAAAGATAGGCAAAAGGCAAGAGGCAAAAGGCAAGAGGGGGTTAGATATGTGTAATTAATTTTGCTTAGGTACTTAAGTTGTTCATAATTTAAATTGCTTGTTGAGACGAAGCAGGGGGTAAGAATCCCCATCCCCCCGACTTCGGGTAAGCAAGGGGAGGATTTTCCGAGAGTAATAAAAGAGCGATAAATACGATAAAGCTTAGGCTTTCTGTTCCTGTTTAGATTTATGTAGGGGATCCATATAAATCTCTAAGCGCTTAAATACCACAGAGGAAAGGGTAGTTAAAACCAAATAAACAAAAGCGACAGCGATATAAATCTCGAAAGCTTTATAGGTAGTGGCTACCATTAATTGACCTTGCCGGAATAACTCTTCAAAACCGATTACTGCCGCTAAACTGGTATCTTTAATTAGGGTGATAAATTCATTCCCCAAGGGTGGCAACATCCGGCGAAAAGCTTGGGGAAAAATCACCTCGCGCATGGTTTGCAACGGGGACATTCCTAGACTAGAACAAGCTTCCCATTGACCATTATCGATCGATTGAATACCGCCGCGCATAATTTCAGCTAAGTAAGCCGCCACATTTAAACTTAGGGCAAATAGAGCCGCAGGTAAACGATCTAAGTCAATATTTAAGCCAATTTCTCGGAACAATCCGGGCAAACCAAAATAGATCAAGAATAATTGCACCAGCATCGGTGTTCCCCGAAAGAAATCTACATAGATACGGCAAATTATTTTTAACCATTTGTAGGGAGAAATCAGGGCAATTGCCACTAAAGTTCCACCGATTAACCCGAAAAGAAAAGACAGAACCGTTAACAGAATTGTCCAAGGAACCCCTTTCACAATCAGGTTATAGAATAATTCTCCCCAGTTAAACCTCGATTCCTGTAAATTCTTTAAAGCTGGAGCAACCAAAGGTAAGACTGGCGGTTTTTCTCCAAACCATTGCTGAAAAATAACATCGTACTGACCACTTTCTATAACTCGACCGAGAGCATCATTAATTAATTGGAGATAGGGGGAATTTTTGGGTAAAGCAATCCCGTAGAATTCCTCCGTTAATAATTCTCCGACTACCTTTACTCCTCTTAAACCCGCTTCTTTAATTGCATACAAAGTCACGGGTTTATCGTTAACTACCGCCTCAACTCGACCATTAATTAATTCCTGCAAAGCTAAGGCCGCCGAGTCAAATTGACTAACCACTGCTCCAGGTATTTTTGTTGCTTCTAAGGCTCCCGTTGTGCCAATTTGGACGGCAATTCTTTTGCCTTTTAAGTCTTCAAAATTTTTAATCGTCCGATTATCTTCCCGAACAGCGATCGCTAAACCAGCCCTAAAATAAGGTCGAGAAAAAGAAATCGCTTGGGCGCGTTCGGCGGTGATTGTCATGCCACTAATAGCGGCTTCCACTGTTCTTGCTTGTAGAGCCGGAATAATGCCATCAAAGGGTAAATTTCTAAAGTCAATGTTGAGATCAGCTTCCTTGCCAATTGCCCGCATTAAATCAATATCAAACCCAGTTAATTGTCCCCCTTGTTGAAATTCAAAAGGCGGAAAAGTCGCTTCTGTGGCAACTCGAAAAGGATTAGGAGGGGTCTGAGAAAAAGCAGGAATAACACTTAATCCGAGTGCCAAAACTAATCCTAACAAGGCAAAGATGACTCTCTGCACCGCCCGCCCTCGCCAAAGTTTAATCATTTTTTAATTGTTTCTCCTTGATTTTTTTACTCAACTAAGTTATGGGTTACATCCTACTTGCCACCCAAGACAGATGTAGAGAGACTATTTGAGTATTATGATTATTTCCTTTGATAAAATGTCGTCAAGGATACAATTTAGTAGAAACTAATCTGGATACTTTTATACAAAATGTAAAATTTTTGACGAGAGGATATTATGACCACTACCCCCCCTGTGATTGTCAGCGAAGGTTTACGCAAAAGTTACGGCTCTCTAGAGGTACTTAAAGGAGTTACAGGCACTCTTTATCAAGGGGATGTGGTATCGGTAATCGGTCCCTCTGGCTGCGGCAAAAGTACCTTTTTACGCTGTCTCAATCGTTTGGAAACAATTAACGGTGGCCGCTTGGAGGTGATGGGAATTGACATCTCTTCCCCGAAGTTAAATCAATCAGTCCTCCGCAAGTTACGCAGCCGAGTAAGTATGGTGTTTCAACACTTTAATCTTTTTCCCCATCTCACCGTTTTACAAAACTTGATGTTAGCCCCCAAGCAGGTGTTACACCACTCGGAAAATGAGGCTAAGGATACCGCAATTCATTATCTGGAAAAGGTGGGATTAGCACCAAAAGCCGATGTTTATCCCGACCAATTATCAGGAGGCCAAAAACAACGGGTGGCGATCGCTCGCAGTCTCTGCATGAAACCAGAGGTGATTTTATTTGATGAACCCACTTCGGCCCTGGATCCAGAATTAGTCGGGGAAGTGTTAAACGTTATGCGTCAATTGGCCGATGAGGGTATGACTATGGTAGTCGTCACCCACGAAATGCAGTTCGCTAAGGAAGTCTCTAACAAGGTTTTGTTCTTTAATCAAGGTGTCATCGAAGAAGCAGCTGATCCCGACACCTTCTTTAATCATCCCCACAGCGAGCGCCTACAAGCTTTTTTAAGTCGCATCCATAGTAATTAGGGTTGGCTGAATTCAGGAGGCAAAAGGCAAAAGGCAAAAGGCAAAAGGCAAAAGGCAGCTTTATACCATTTTTCTTTATTTGCGTCACAACGAATGCAAGCTTGGCAAGCATTCGAGCGTGGATGTCTGTCATGGATTTAGAAATTTGGTATTATTCTCCCCACACCCCACACCCCACACCCCACACCCCACACCCCACACCCCACACCCCACTTCCCCACTTCCTCAACAATTGTAAAGAAATATTACAATTATGCCGTTATAACAGCTTACCATCTTGACAGGGAGGAAAGACAGTGGTTATAGTAGGGACACATACCCGGGTAAACCAATTTAGTGATATGCAAGACAAGCAAAAAGTCACACTGTACCTTCCCCCTGGAGTCCATCGTCAACTAAAGATAAAAGCTGCGATCGATGAAGAATCGATGTCAGGGCTGGTGGAGAAAGCGATCGCTTTTTACCTAAAATACCCCGAAAAGGTAGAAGAAATCGAAGCCGCCGCCTATGGCAAAACCTATCAGGTTCATGTCTGTCCCGAGTGCGATGCCGCCTTAGTAATGAAAGAAGATCGGCTAAGGTCGATCAAACGCCAGCCCGCAATAGTCGGCGACGAGTTCCCGCTCGAAGTTCCCGAACCCGTTGGCGTTCAAGGAACCACAGAGGGAGAAGCAGCCTTAGTTCCCTGCTAAACTCGCAGTAGCCGAACAAGGCATCTACAGCCATCAGCCGCCCAAGGTCAAAACCGTTACCACAAATAGGGTCGATGTTATGAAAGAAGAGCTAGAAATTCTCGTCAAGGCTCAGTATCCCCTGATTTACCTCGTCACCTCCGAGGAGGAAAGGGCGGAAGAAGCCATCAGCAAAATAGCCCAACTAAATACACAACATCGACGGGTGTTTGTCTGGACTGTCACCCACGGCATGATCGAACTAGGTCAACCGCGCCAAACCAGTCAACATAATACCGTGTCGCCAGAAGCGGCGATCGAATGGGTAGTGCGTCAACGGGAAGCGGGCATCTATATATTTAAAGACCTGCATCCGTTCATCACTTCTGCTCCGGTGACTCGCTGGTTAAGAGATGCGATCGCCAGCTTTAAAGAAACTGAAAAAATCATTATTTTAATGTCTCCCCTGCAAGAAGTCCCCATAGAACTAGAGAAAGATGTGGTAGTTCTGGATTTTCCCCTGCCGGACATGGGAGAGTTAGATACAGTTCTCTCGCAACACCTAGCCAGAAATCAAAATCGTCGTACCACCACAGAAGTCCGGGAAAAACTCCTGAAAGCGGCCTTAGGTTTAACCAAAGATGAAGCCGAAAAAGTTTACCGCAAAGCCTATGTAAAAGCGAACAAACTCACGGAAGACGAGGTAGAAATCGTCCTCTCCGAGAAAAAACAACTGATTCGCCGCAACGGAATCCTAGAATATATTGAAGAGGACGAAACCATCAATGCCGTCGGCGGTCTGGAAGAACTAAAAAAATGGTTAAAACAGCGCTCGAACGCCTTTACAGAAAGAGCCAGAGGTTACGGACTCCCCCAACCGAAAGGGATGCTAATTTTAGGAGTGCCGGGCTGTGGTAAGTCCTTAATTGCTAAAACCACCTCGCGCCTCTGGAGTTTACCGCTCCTGCGCTTAGATATGGGACGGGTTTACGATGGTTCCATGGTGGGACGATCCGAGGCCAACCTGCGTAATGCCCTAAAAACTGCCGAATCCATCTCTCCGGCCATTCTGTTCATCGATGAATTAGATAAAGCTTTTGCCGGTGGTACAGGATCCGCCGATTCCGATGGGGGAACCTCTAGCCGCATCTTCGGCTCCTTCCTGACTTGGATGCAGGAAAAAACCTCGCCCGTCTTCGTTATGGCCACAGCTAACCGGATTGAACGGCTACCGGGGGAATTTCTCCGCAAGGGGCGCTTCGATGAAATCTTCTTTGTCGATTTGCCCAATTCCGAAGAAAGACAAGATATCTTTAATATTCACCTGACTAAACGACGCTCCGACATTTCTCGCTTCGATTTGGAGCAGTTAGCCAAGGTATCCGATGGGTTTTCCGGTGCGGAAATAGAACAGGCGCTGATTGCCGCCATGTATGAGGCCTTCGCCCAAGAACGCGAATTCACGCAATTAGACATTATTGCGGCGATTAAGGCGACTCTGCCCCTATCTCGCACCATGACCGAACAGGTAACTGCCCTGCGTGATTGGGCCAGACAACGCGCCCGACCTGCTTCGGCCTCCGTCGCTGAGTACCAGCGATTGGAGTTCTAACAGACTTTCGCCCGCTCCCAACGGGATGAAAGGCTAGTTCTCAGGAACTAGCAATGCCTCGAAAAGCCGCTTGGCGGCACTCTTTAACTCTCAATCTGTTGTTGTTAATTCTTAATCTACAAAGAGGAAATTCCAATGTCTCATTTCAGCACTCTCCGGACCAAAATCACCGATGCCGAAATCCTCAAAGCTTCTCTCCGCGACCTCGGCATCAGCGTGAAAACCGAAGCCGATGTTCGTGGTTACAACGGTCAACGGGTTCGCTCTGACATCGTTGCTGTTCTCGATGGCGAATATGATCTCGGTTGGTCCCGCAATACCGACGGCAGTTTCGATTTAATTGCTGACCTCTGGGGTGTGGCCAAAAAACACAATCAAACCGAATTGATCAACTCGATCAACCAAAAATACGCTGTGAACAAAACCCTATCCGAAGTGAAACAGCGCGGTCTGCAAAACGCTAACGTTAAGCTAGTCGTTCAAAGCTAAGATTTACAGCGCGTTCCCAAGCCTAGGGGTTGACCAGTTCGGTTAACCCTTTTTTCTGTCTATTCAGAAATAAGAGCAAGCTGAGATTCATTTATTTGCACAACATCTTGAAGACGAGTAATCACAAAATCACGCTCTAAATATGACAGCAAAGCTCCAGCTTTTGGCCCACGCTCTTTACCTAAGAACGATAAATAAACAGCTTTAAATGCAAGGGGTTGCTGCATTTCTAACTCTTTTGCTGTTGCAAATAAAGTTGTTTGCAATTCGTCAGCTTCCCAAACCTTAACATCTGTCAAGCTATGAGTTAGCTGTCTGAGATAAGCAACCTGCTCTTGAGTCAAGTCCCTAACTTTCTCAGGAACCCTGTCAAGATAAAGAACCAATTTCTCTTCTTCGTCAGCATAATCCGCCAACCATTTTTGGGCAACTGAAATCCTTTGATTGGCAATTTGCCAATCATATTCGTTTAAAGGCTGAGTACTACGTTTTTCAATCTCTTGACGAATATCGAGGTGAGGCACTTGCAGTAAAGAAATCAGCGTGCTGAGATCAACAGGATGGTAAGGCTTAATCACTCCATCAAGTTGAGAGTAAAACAGTGGCATTAACTCTTCAGGCAAAGCAGATTCTTGCTGGGCATCTGCTGATAAAGCTTGATACTTATCAGCTAGAGAATCGTAGTCTCTAAATAGCCTGGTTGTCGTTTCATAATTGGGCGCAAAGTTAATAACCGTCTTAGGCTGAGTTCGTAGCATTAGAAATCGAAGTAGCTCAGGAGGAAGTAACTCAGCGATTTCTTTGGCGCTTGAACCAACCCCCTTTGATGAACTCATCTTTGTGCCATTGACCAAAATGAATTCGTAGGGTGAATGGAAAGGTGGCTGTTTTCTTAGCACTTTTCGACAAATTGCATTCGCAACATCTCTAGATCCTCCTTTCTGGGAGTGATCTTTACCCGCAAGCTCAATGGTGATTCCCAATAAATCCCACTTTGCCACCCACTCAACTTTCCAAGGTAATTTACCATTGCCATCAAAAGGAGAAACCCAGCCTGAATGACCACAACCTTGAACCCAATCCGTTGCATCAGGTTTGCAAGTATAGAAAACTTCTGACCCGTTATAATCTGACACAACCGTTGTTGCAATCTTGCCGCAATTTTCACAAGCGATCTGAAAGGGATACCAGTTATCTGGCCGACGCGCTTTGCTCACCTCTAGATAGGCTTCTCTGACCAAATGAGCGTTTTTGAGGAAGGTATCAATGTAGGAATTCAAGCGACCTGAGCGGTATAGATCACGCAAGTAGTAAACCTCTGGTCTAACCCCCAAATGCTCGAAAACCTCTAGAAACTCCCCCATGAAGTACTTTGCATAATCGCTGGCACTATTGTCCGGTGAAGGGACATTGCAAAGGGGAAACCCTAAGTAAGGTGCAAACTTCTCTCGATCGAGATAATGGGGAACAGTATCAAGTGCATCATAATCATCAACACCATAGAGGAATTTCGATGATTTACCACCATGTTTTAAGGCTCGATCAATCACATCATGGATCACAACCCCTCTCAACGATCCAACATGAACTCTTCCAGACGGGGTTTTTGAATCGTTGACAACTTGGTTTATTTGTGCATCCGCAGCAATTTTGTCGGCCCAAAACATGAATTAACCTTATGTATCTACAGTCTTTACATTTTACATTCTAAGGGAATATCCAATACTTGACATACTCAGTTATCTGGAGTAGGTCGAGATGAGGTGTAAATTTTTGGCCTGGGTTCAGGGTATCGTCTTCTTTGTGCCATCTAACTTTGACCAGTTCGGTTAACCCTTTTTTCTGTCTGTGGGGTATGTTAAGAATAGTAAAATTAACTTGACAAAAATGCTCCGACCCGAAGAAAGAACTAAACTCGATCCGACGAAAGACAGCGATTTTTATGCTTTTCCCCGCTTTGTCACCCACGTGGATGAGGGTTTTATCGATCGATTAACCGCTCTCTACCGAGAGATATTATCGCCGAATACGCGCATTTTAGACCTGATGAGCAGCTGGGTGTCCCATTTACCGGAGGAGATGGAATTTGAGCATATCGAAGGTCACGGGATGAATGGGGAGGAGTTAGCCAAAAATCCCCGCTTGCATAGTTATTTTGTCCAGGACCTCAATGCACAGCCAAAATTGCCCCTAGGGGATAGTTCTTTTGATGCGGTGTTAATCACAGTGTCGGTGCAGTATTTGCAGTATCCAGAGGCGATTTTTGCGGAACTGTATCGCATTTTAAAGCCTAATGGTCTGGTGGTGGTTAGTTTTTCCAATCGGATGTTTTACCAAAAAGCGATCGCTGCTTGGCGCGATAATAGCGATTTAGGCCGGGTAGCGTTAGTGAAATCCTATTTTAAATCGGTGGCGGGATTTAGGGAAGTACAGGCGATCGTTCGTCCTGCTACTACCCCCAGTTTCCTACAAATGTTAGGAATTATGGTTGCTGATCCCTTCTATGCAGTGATAGGAAAAAAAGAATCCTCTCTAGGATTATAGTCATCGTTTGAATTCTTAATCCCTAATGCTCGCCATCCAATGCCGACTCTGACTGACCAGATTTTTTCTCTTGGTTTCACCTCTTTGAACTCTAGGCTGGGGTGAAATGGATTTTCTTTCCAAATCTGGTAATTTTTCTTGGCTGTTTCTTGTACCCTTTGCGGCAAACTTAGAAAAAGTTGACGAAACCTCTTGGTTCTGGATGACTTCATTCTTCCCCAAAGCCTTTATCTTCTGTTCTCCCCTCTTGTTCTTCTATCAGAGCTTCCTGTGCCATTGTTATTAAAGCTCCCAATTCCAGATCCTCGTTGGAAAGGCTTTTCTGCCATTTTAATTCACTTTCAATATCTTCCAGCAATTGTTGAGCAAGTTCATCTTGAAGATGCTCTGGCAGTTTCTGGATTTCTGTGAATGCTTTTTGCAATAGAGTAGTCATGTTTTGTTCATGTTTTACGCGTATTGAACTATTTTACTACTTTTTCTACTCTTGCAATCTAACGGTTTAAGTTTGTCTATAGCTTTATTGTCAACGACTTTAGGGAATAACGGGCTTCAATAAAAGGGCTTCTGAGGGCTGCTCAAGCATTAATAAGCTGTTCGTAATTTAAATTGCTTGTTGAGACGAGGCAAGAGGCAACAGTAAAAGAATTGGAGGAGATTCGGCTAATCTAAGAATAAGCAGTTTAAATAGGGTTTGCTGAATAAATGTGAAATGTAGGCAAGGTAGGGGTTTTGTGGCTTTACGAGCGAAACAGGTGCAAGATTTTTGCGTCTTCATCGGCCCGCGTCCTGTAGGGGCGAAGCATTTGGGCATAACCTATCGGTGAAACCGGAGATTTTCTATCCGAATGCTTCGCCCGTACTTTTTGCCGCAAACCCTAAATATGTCTTAGCTTACCAGCGCGTCCGCTTCGCTCTAATCTCAATCCTGTTGTGGCAACGATATCAGAGTTTTGTTTTTTACTTTTTGAACAGTCAACCAAACATTTAAACCGTCCACAACTGCTGTTGCCGTTGTGCTAGAATGGCGAAAAATTCTCGCCATTGATAATTATGTTAGCAGAGTTAGCCGCCGCCGAAATCGCTAAAATCGCCTTTGAAGCTGTTATCGGTAAATTAACGGAAGGAGCAATGGATAAAGGTGTAGAATTGTGGCAAAAAATTAAGCAAAAGTTACAAAAGGAACCCACCGCAGCCAAGGTTTTAGCGGCAGCCGAACAAACTAAATCCGAGGCGATGATTGAACAGCAAGTGGTTCCTTTTTTACAGGTAGAAATGCTCAAAGACCCCAATTTTGCCCAAGAAATCCAAATCCTAGCACAACAAATTAAACAAGTTATCAACAGTGGCAATCAAGAAAGTATCGCCATGAATGCCACAGCTTATGATAATAGTACCGTTAAAATGGTAGGAAAAATCGAGGCTGATACAGTTAATTTCTAAATCCTAATGGCTCTCTTGGGTTAGTTGGGTAAAATGTATCACTGAATACATTTTATTATTCCCTATTTGCCAGAAGAGAAGGATGAACCACAAAGGCACAAAGGACACAAAGAGTAACTAGCGATCGATTAATCAAACTTATCACAGGAAAGACAAGAGAGCCATCCTAATTTTTATCTCAAGAAAAACCCCAATTTTTCTCATGACTTCAGAAACTAATTCCAACGAGATTAATCTATCGGCAACGGCCCAGGATCAATCTAAAGTAAATTTAATTGGCAAAATCGAGACTAAAAATCTAATACTTTCCGAGGAACTTTTAAACCGATTGGAAACTCCATCGGGGGGTATTTTCAAGGGAGGAAATGCTCGAAAACGTCTCGCCTATTGGCAAGGAAGGAAGGAGGAAATCACCCAAATTAAGCAGTGGTTTACTGATCAAAATGTTGCGATGATTGGCATCAAAGGAGTTGGAGGAATTGGAAAATCTACCCTAGCCAGCAAAATTTTTGAGGAGGAAATTACCCTCGATCCTTCCCTAGGGGACGATGAAGATTTATTCCCAAAACGCTTTTGGTGGGAAGCGGGAAATCTGGGCGGATTTAGTGGTTTAGCTCGCCAACTCCTGACGGAATTTGGTTATCCTGTCCCCAAAGAAGAAATAGATTTACAGGAAGCTTTAATCAGACAATTGCAACGCCATCGCCACCTAATTATTATCGATAATCTAGAGAGTTTATTAGGGGAAGATGGTTCTTGGAATAATGAATTTTATCAGCAGTTTTTCACTGCTTGGATAGAAAAAGGTGACACCAGCAAAATTATAGTCACCACCAGAGAAAAGCCAAAAACTAAGGGTTTTAACCGTTGGATTGAGCTAAAAGGTTTGAACCCTCCTGAAGGGGCGCAATTGTTAGCAGAATCGCAAATAACAGGGGATCTAGAGAACTTTTCTCGACGGGTGGATGGTCATCCATTACTCCTGCGATTGGTGGCGGATTTAATCTTAGCAGAATTTCCGCAAAACCCCAGTTTAGAAAGGTTAGCGGATTTAGGATTAGGAAATTTATCGCAACTTTTGAGCGATCCGCAGGTGGTGGGGAGCCATCGTCAAGAGACAGTGGGAATTGCTTTAGTTTTAGATGCTAGTTTTCAGCGACTTAGCCAAAGACAGCAGGAATTATTCACTAAAACCAGCATTTATCGCCGAGAATTTGATTCTCTGGCAGCCAAAGCGGTGATGGATAATTACCCAGAGATCGCACTATCCGAGATCACGGCAGATCTGCGAGAATTACAGCGACGATCATTATTAGAAGAAAAAGAGGAAAATCGCCAGCGAATTTTTAGTTTTCAGCCTTTAGTTTGGGAATATGCACAATACAAAGCCGGCGATCAAAGGGAATTACACCAAAAAGCGATCGCCTATTATCTTTCTATTGCTCAACCCGACTCCTGGGAAATCCTCAACGATGTGCAACCTTACCTAGAAATTTTCTATCATTGCTATCAGTTAACCGAGTACGACAATGCTTTTGATATTCTCCGTGCTATCGAGGATTTTCTCACCCGACGGGGGTATTATCAAACCCTAGCCGATTATTACCTTGAATTAGTCACTGTTTACCAACAACAGGAGGAGCAAACCAACTGGAAATATACCGCATCCCTCACCAGTTTAGGCAATGTTTACTATTCCCTAGGAGAATACCAAAAAGCGATCGAGTTTCATCAACAATCCTTAGCAATCGATCGGGAAATCGGTGATCGGGGGGGTGAAGCGAAATCCTACGATAATTTAGGCAATGTTTACTATTCCCTAGGAGAATACCAAAAAGCGATCGAGTTTCATCAACAGTCCTTAGCAATCGAACGGGAAATCGGTGATCGGGGGGGTGAAGCGGCATCCTACAATAATTTAGGCAATGTTTACTATTCCCTAGGAGAATACCAAAAAGCGATCGAGTTTCATCAACAGTCCTTAGCAATCGAACGGGAAATCGGTGATCGGGGGGGTGAAGCGGCATCCTACAATAATTTAGGCAATGTTTACTATTCCCTAGGAGAATACCAAAAAGCGATCGAGTTTCATCAACAGTCCTTAGCAATCAAACGGGAAATCGGTGATCGGGGGGGTGAAGCGAAATCCTACAATAATTTAGGCAATATTTGCCAATCCCTAGGAGAATACCAAAAAGCGATCGAGTTTTATCAACAGTCCTTAGCAATCACACGGGAAATCGGTGATCGGGGGGGTGAAGCGAAATCCTACAATAATTTAGGCAATATTTGCCAATCCCTAGGAGAATACCAAAAAGCGATCGAGTTTCATCAACAGTCCTTAGCAATCGAACGGGAAATCGGTGATCGGGGGGGTGAAGCGGCATCCTACAATAATTTAGGCATTGTTTACTATTCCCTAGGAGAATACCAAAAAGCGATCGAGTTTCATCAACAGTCCTTAGCAATCACACGGGAAATCGGTGATCGGGGGGGTGAAGCGTATTCCTACAATAATTTAGGCAATGTTTACCAATCCCTAGGAGAATACGAAAAAGCGATCGAGTTTCATCAACAGTCCTTAGCAATCAAACGGGAAATCGGTGATCGGGGGGGTGAAGCGAATACTTGGTTTAATCTGGGACTTACCTACTATAAACTCAAACGTATATCGGAAGCGAAAGAAGCATTTCTTCAGTCGCGGGAATTATTTCAAGCATTGGGGTTAGCAGGATATGTTCAAAAGTGCGATGATCAAATTCGGCAATTAGAAACCCGAAAATATCCCTTAATCGTTGCTTTCTTTCTGGGGGTGATTAAGTTTCCTTTAGTTTTAATTGGGGGGATTATCGTGGCATTGTGGCGATTGTTAAAAAGATGGTTGAGGAAAGCATAATTAGGGGTAGGATGGGTTAGATATCCCTTATTTTTAACCGGAGTTTGACATCTGCTAATTTCCCCTCATAACTACCCTAAAGTGAGAAATTATAGTAATATTTCTAAGGATTACCAGAAAAGAAAGAGCGCCACGCTGCCGTGCCGATCGCTCCTCCTAAAAGAATAATTAACGTCCAAACTTGATTTTTTTGGGTTCCTTCCACCTTTTCTAGTCTTCTATCCATCCCATCGACTTTCTCAGTTAGTTTTGCTTGTCCTACCTCTAGCTTAGTGAGCCGTTCGTCGATTTTATCAAATTTCTGGTTAATATCTTGTTGTAAGGTATCGATTTTTTGGTTAACCTCCTTGATGCTGTCTTTGATTTCCTTGAGGACGGATTCAAGACTATAAGTAACGGTTTCGTTGGACATTTTGGTAACATCCCTGGGAGTAATGATAGTATAATAATTTTATTTTAATCCTAAATCTGGTTATTAGAAACTGATTACCTATTGCCTAGTATTTAGTCTTATGGTAATATTTCTAGGGATTACCAGAAAAGAAAGAGCGCCACGCTGCTGTGCCGATCGCTCCTCCTAAAAGGATAATTAACGTCCAAACTTGATTTTTTTGGGTTCCTTCCAGCTTTTCTAGTCTTCTATCCATCCCATCGACTTTCTCAGTTAGTTTTGCTTGTCCTACCTCTAGCTTAGTTAGCCGTTCGTCGATTTTGTCAAATTTCTGGTTAAAATCCTTCTGTAGGCTATCAAATTTCTGGTTAACATCTTGTTGCAAGGTATCGATTTTTTGGTTAACATCCTTTTGTAGGCTATCAAATTTCTGGTTAAAATCCTTCTGTAGGCTATCAAATTTCTGGTTAACATCCTGTTGAAAGGTATCGATTTTTTGGTTAACTTCCTTGATGCTGTCTTTAATTTCCTTGAGGACAGATTCAAGACTATAAGTAACGGTTTCGTTAGACATTTTGGTAACATCCCTGGGAGCAATGATAGTATAATAATTTTATTTTAATCCTAAATCTGGTTATTAACAACTGATTACCTATTGCCTAGAATTTAGTATTATGGTAATATTTTTAGGGATTACCAGAAAAGAAAGAGCGCCACGCTGCTGTGCCGATCGCTCCTCCTAAAAGGATAATTAACGTCCAAACTTGATTTTTTTGGGTTCCTTCCACCTTTTCTAGTCTTCTATCCATCCCATCGACTTTCTCAGTTAGTTTTGCTTGTCCTACTTCTAGCTTAGTTAACCGTTCGTCGATTTTATCAAATTTCTGGTTAAGATCCTTCTGTAGGCTATCAAATTTCTGGTTAACATCTTGTTGCAAGGTATCAAATTTCTGGTTAACATCCTGTTGAAAGGTGTCGATTTTTTGGTTAACTTCCTTGATGCTGTCTTTAATTTCCTTGAGGACGGATTCAAGACTATAAGTAACGGTTTCGTTAGACATTTTGGTAACATCCCTGGGAGTAATGATAGTATAATAATTTTATTTTAATCCTAAATCTGGTTATTAAAAACTGATTACCTATTGCCTAGGATTTAGTATTATGGTAATATTTCTAAGGATTACCAGAAAAGAAAGAGCGCCACGCTGCTGTTCCGATCGCTCCTCCTAAAAGAATAATTAACGTCCAAACTTGATTTTTTTGGGTTCCTTCCACCTTTTCTAGTCTTCTATCCATCCCATCGACTTTCTCAGTTAGTTTTGCTTGTCCTACTTCTAGCTTAGTTAACCGTTCGTCGATTTTCTCAAATTTCTGGTTAAGATCCTTCTGTAGGCTATCAAATTTCTGGTTAACATCTTGTTGCAAGGTATCGATTTTTTGGTTAACATCCTTTTGTAAGCTATCAAATTTCTGGTTAAAATCCTTCTGTAGGCTATCAAATTTCTGGTTAAAATCCTGTTGTAAGGTATCGATTTTTTGGTTCACTTCCTTCTGTAAGCTGTCAAATTTATGGTTAACATCCTGTTGCAAGGTATCGATTTTTTGGGTGACATCTCTTTGTAGGGTGTCGATTTTTTGGTTAACTTCCTTGATGCTGTCTTTAATTTCCTTGAGGACAGATTCAAGACTATAAGTAACGGTTTCGTTAGACATTTTGGTAACATCCCTGGGAGTAATGATAGTACAATAATTTTATTTTAATCCTAAATCTGGTTATTAAAAACTGATTACCTATTGCCTAGTATTTAGTCTTATGGTAATATTTCTAAGGATTACCAGAAAAGAAAGAGCGCCACGCTGCTGTTCCGATCGCTCCTCCTAAAAGAATAATTAACGTCCAAACTTGATTTTTTTGGGTTCCTTCCACCTTTTCTAGTCTTCTATCCATCCCATCGACTTTCTCAGTTAGTTTTGCTTGTCCTACCTCTAGCTTAGTTAGCCGTTCGTCGATTTTCTCAAATTTCTGGTTAAAATCCTTTTGTAGGCTATCAAATTTCTGATTAACATCCTTTTGTAGGCTATCAAATTTCTGGTTAACATCCTGTTGAAAGGTTCGGAAGCGAAAGAAGCATATCTTCAAGCGCGGGAATTATATCAAGCATTGGGGTTAGCAGCGGATGTTCAAAAGTGCGATCAGGCAATTCGGAGATTATAATTAACCAGTTGCGATCGAGTAAAAATTTGTTGCTTACCCCTTGACTTTTGCTTGTTTTAATGATGCGAATTAGCGGACTTGATTGCTTATCTCACCCGATTTTAAGCCAAAACTGGTTAAAAACCGCTATAACGTTCCTCTAACCAGGGATCGCCTCGTCGATGGTAGCCATTACGTTCCCAGAAACCGGATTGCTCTCGATCGAGAAATTCTAAACCATTAATCCATTTAGAACTTTTCCAAGCGTAGAGATGGGGAACAACTAAACGCAGCGGACCACCGTGGTCGGGGGGTAAAGGTTGACCAAACAGTTGAAAAGCGAAAAAATTATCCTCGTGCAGGAACTCCTCTAGGGTCAGGTTAGTGGTATAACCGCCATAACAGTGTTGCATGACGTGGGTAGCTTCCGGCAGCAGGTCAATTAAGGTCATAAAATCCGATACCTTAACTCCCGTCCAAGTCACATCTAATTTTGACCAACGGGTGACACAGTGAAAATCCTTGGTAAACTCCGACTGCGGTAGGGCCATAAAATCCGACCAGTTAAAAGTTTTAGTCGTGGCCACCTTTCCCCAAACCTTGAATAACCAGTTCTCGGTCTTGATTTGGGGAGTATCCCCGTAGGTAAGCACAGGAAAACCACTAGCGAGATATTGGCCCGGAGGAACTCGGTCTTTATCGGGAGATGCTGGTTTTTTAAAAAATTTGCCTAACATTGTTTGAGACTCGCGACGAAAATTCTAAACAAATCTTAAAATATGAGGGAGCGAAAAGGTTTTCCATACTTCACTCCCCACCATTAAGTTATCACACCGTCCTAGACCTTGAGGAAATTTATTCGGTGTTAACAGCGAACCACAGCCAAATTTTTCCGGTAACTGAAGACTGATAGGAATATTATTCCTCGTCTTCCCCTTCTTCTTCCTCTTTAGTGGGATAGACAAAGCTGTTAGAACGACCAGAAAGAACAGATTTACCCAAAGATAAGGCTTTTTGGGCTTCCCGCTCCGCTTGCTTTCTCCAGTGCGCTCTCCGTTGGTCGCGCTTGGCATTTGAGGTTTTCTTCTTGGGACAAGCCATAGTATTTTAACGATAGTTATAGACTCACAACCTTTCTATTCTACTCCCTATTTCCCTAATCGGCTCGATCAGCTGTTGATTATCTAAATTACCCGTTAAGACAGCAGGGGAGAAGACAGTAATACTAAATCCGTTGAGTATAGGTAACATATCAGGATAGGCACTCATGCAAGAGGCAACAGGCAAAAGGGGGAATAAATAATCAGTTTTTAATAACTGGATTTAGTATAATTCGTGGGGAGATGGGGTGTGGGGAAAAGAAAGAAATAGATTGTTTGCTTGGAGTAGAAAAGCGATTTTTTGGGTTAAAAATCCTTAAATTAAAGACTTTAAGAGCAATTTCAACCTAAAATCTCAGTTTTGCTGGAAATCTATCTATTGTGATTTTGTCCTTGAGTTTCCCAAAGATGAGCGTACTATGAGAGTAGGGGAAAAAAGATAATTTTAGCGATCGATTAACAATGACTAGGGATCTCTGTAGGATTTTATTGATAGAGGATGAGCCGACGACTGTTAAACTAATCCAAAGATTGCTGTTAAAGGCCCCCCAATGTTCCCTAGCTGAGGGGTTGACTTTTACCCTCACCCAAGCTCAGGATCTAGAGGAAACTGCCAAAAAACTAGCTGGGGAGAAATTTGATCTCATCCTCTTAAGCTTGGAAATCTCTGTCCCCCCCGGTTTAAATATCCTAGTCAAAACCAGAGAATTAGCCTCTACTATACCGATAGTGGTTCAAACCACTAGCAATGATGAAAAATTAGTCGTTAAAGCCTTTCAACTGGGGGCTGATGGTTATATTCAGTTAAATAATATCGATAGTAGTCTTTTAGTCTATCAAATTCGTGTGGCGATCGAGCGCCAGCAATATATCCTCAATCTTAAACATCAACAACAGGAAGAAGAATTTCGCGAACTGGAACAGTTAATCAAGGGAGGACAAACTAGCATCACGGCGAAAATGTTCGGTTCTGAGGCAATAAGGCAGAGTATTCCCGATATTTTCCAAGAATTAGTCCAAAATTACGGAGAATTATTAGACTTAGCTTTAGAAGAACAAGCATACAAAGTGGAACATAATCTATCGGAACGACTGCGAAGCTTGGCCGATAAGTTAGGATTCTTAAAAGCTAGTCCTCGCGATGTGGTGGACATTCATACTACCACCCTACGCCAAAAAAATCAGGATGTCACCCTAGCCAAAGCGCAGGCCTACGTTAGCGAAGGTCGTCTCATGGTTCTGGAATTGATGGGTTATCTCGTCTCTTTCTACCGTAAATACTATATCGGTCTCAGCAACATTAAACTGTTCAATAACACGCAATCATGAGTCAATATCTTCTCAAACTCTACATTATGGGTGATTCAAGTAAATCCCAGAGGGCGATCGCCAATATTTTTCGGATCTGTCGCGAGGAGTTATCTGATCTTTATACGGTAGAAATAATTGATGTTCTCGAACAGCCGCAATTAGCGGAACAGGATAAAATTCTCGTAACTCCTACTTTAGTCAAACAACTTCCCCCACCCCTACAAAGAATTATCGGCGATATGTCCAATACTCAAAAGGTTCTCCTTGGTTTGGATGTTATCCCCAAAGACTCCCATCTCAATTAGGATTCACCTAAAAATTCTTCCGGTTAGGTTTTTCCTCGCTAATAAGCTCTAATCTTGATTTTATTTGACCGCTGCACCGATATGTTTTAAAATCTGCAAAACCCTATATAGTTCTTCTCTGGAAATAAAGGGAGCAAATATCCTAGATAGGGCATAATGATGGACATTAGCTCTCAATTTGACCAATAAAATATCATCTCCATTGGTGACGAGAGCAAAGCTAGGTTTTTCTGGCCGGGGATTAGCCATCAAATAGGCCAAGGTTTGCGGTAAGGCAGTCCAAACCGATAGGGCAGTTTTTTTGTATTCTACAATTACCACCCAAAACTGATTTAACCAGACTAACACATCGATTCTACCCGATAGTATTTCTTCCCCATCATCGATGGTTAAGCTTACCGATTCCTCTGTGCGTACTCGCAAAAGCGGATCGTAAAAACCCGCAATCGCTAGTAGGGGAGAAACTAACAATAAAGTCACGGTTCCTTCTAATAACTGTCCCGCCGATCTTTGGTATAAATATCTTTGTCTTAGTTCATCCAAACTCTTTTTTTCATGGCTAGATAGAGACAGTAAATCACTTTGCCATTCGGGAAAAAATGCCCTATCTTCTGTTAAGGAGAGATTAAATCTTGTCTCAGCTAGGGCAATAGTCGTGATCGCTTCAGTAATAGCGCTCGACATAAAAATTAGCTCACCAATCTAGATAAAACTTCTCGATGAATTAAAGCTCGATCGATTAAAAAATGTTTGCGATCGCTGGTTAATCTCTCTCCATTGGCATAAAAATTAATCCAAGCATTACTAATATCATTAACTGTTTCTGGTAACTGATCTAATTCCCAACCCTGCATCGGGACTTCAGCAATTAATCGCGACACTTTCGGATCATAACTAAGGGCAAAACAACGACAATCTTCTGCTGCGGCCATAATTAAACTATGAAAGCGCATTCCGATCACCATTTCTACCCCGCGAAATAAGCCTTTTAACTGTCTTGGATCCTCTAAACTAATGATTTGATGATTTTCCCTTAATTGACGGGCTACAGCTTCACAGAGGGGCAAATCCCGTGACTTTTGAAAAGGGACTAAGAGAATAAACGCCCCCGTACTAATTTGTAAATCAATTAAAGCTTGGGTTAATTTATCTAATTTTGCCGGGGTTAATAGGGGATGGGGACGTAAATTGACGGCGATTCTTGGGGCGGGTAAATCCGATAATCCCTTGACTGATTGAGCTTCTAAAGCCCATACTGGATCGGGGGCAACAATGGGACTAATACCCCAATCGGCAACTAAATGAGCCGATATATCATCGCGCACAGTAACTAAACTACATTGTTGCAAAACTTTTTTGGTTAACCAACGGGTAAAAGGTCTATTTAATGGTCCAATTCCCTGGCCCCAAGCAATAGTTTTTAAGCCCAATAATTGAGCAAGAGCCATTAACCCACCGTAATAAATTGGACTGGCAAAACTGGTGACATCCTGCATTAAACTGCCACCACCCCAGATAAATATATCGGCTTTTTTAAGAGTTTGAAAAACTTGCCACCAATCCCGACTAGGACAGGTTTCCACTCCATAACGTTGACTGGTTTCTCTGGGATTATTTGACAAAACAATAGGTTTAATTTCTGACGGCAGCATCTGCAATAGAGACACTAATAATGCCTCATCTCCTCCGTTTCCTCTCCCATAATATCCACAAATTACTGCACGCATATATCAGTTATCAGTTATCAGTTATCAGTTATCAGTTATCAGTTATCAGTTATCAGTTATCAGTTATCAGTTATCAGTTATCAGTTATCAGTTATCAGTTATCAGTTATCAGTTATCAGTTATCAGTTATCAGTTATCAGTTATCAGTTATCAGTTAATAGTGCTTTTCACGTTACTGAGGTATCGACAAGTTTTGCCAACAAAGGGTTTAAGCTCCTTGCTCATACCTCATTCTGATGAAAACTGCTAAGTAGTCGTGCAAAATTAATTTCCTAGTAAAGATAGGCAAAAGGCAAGAGGCAAAAGGCAAGAGGGGGTTAGATATGTGTAATTAATTTTGCTTAGGTACTTATATCTATTTTATTATTCCCACTCATAACTAATAGCTTAAACCTGATCACTGGTTACTGATCACTGATCACTGATTTAGTCGTCCATTTGCCAGGGTTCGGTGATGTTTTTTTCATCAAGGATATTTTTTGCTCTTAAAATCAAGACCAATTCACCTAGTATGGTGACATCGGGGGAACTATCAAACCATTGTAAAAAGACAGAATTATCCCTCTCCACTAGATAATAATTGTTCACGTCCCATTCGGCAAAAACTCGATCGATCACTAATAACACTTCCTCGGATCTGGTGGCAATCGATCGAGGTAATTGATCACTAGGCCATAAAATAGCTACAGGATCGATCGCCTTGAGAATTGCTTGCCAACCGGGGAGAGGGACAATCGTTTGTTTATCCCCCACCGTTACCAGTCGAAAAGGTTCCTCGACGCTCAAACTTTCTGTGCATTTTATATCAGTTACCGTCACCGGAAATCTTCCTACTAAAGGAATAATTCTGGCTAATTCGTCCTCATCCTGTAAACGATGGACGGGTAGCAACGGTGCGCTACGGGTGGGAGTAACGGTAAAATCTTGTAGTAAAGACTCGATCGCCTGTCTGGCCGAGTCAGAATGGGCAAATTTCAACCCTTTAGCGATTAATTTTGCTCTTTCGGCTAAATCTCGCTTTTGTTTGCCCCGTTTCCAGCACTGATAAGCGATCGCATCTCCAGGATGACGAGTAAATTCACTGGGAATCTGGGATAAACGGGAAAAATCTTGGATAGCTTTGGCGATATCGTGTGCTTCAGCCACCTCAATCCTTTTTTCTGCCGCTAATTTCGCTGCCCCTAGTCTTTGTTCTTGGTTGAGAATCCGCAATTCGTATAGCACATCACTGCGCGGCCCGATGTAGTAACTTAACAAATCTTCAGCTGCCCCCGCTTTGATTAAACTCTCAAAAACTTGGGCAGCGACAATAATTAAATTTTGTTGGGCATTTTGAAAACCGGTTTGTTCAAAAATTAACTGGGAATCGTAGCCAGCTTTTTGCAGTTTTTGACATTTTTGCCCCCAATTCACCCAATTTCCTTCCTTATGAAGCAGCGATCGCATTAATTCGGTCGCTTCCGTTTCGCTGATTCGATCATCTGTACTGCGAGGCTGTTCTGTCATAGACAACTTGATCAAGCTACAATAACTAAAATTTATCTAATCCCTAAAAAATCTTCAATAGCAATTAAGGTTAACAGGATAGACTAGATAGTAACAGGATAGCTGACAATCACCCCCTTCGTACCTGTTAGGGCAAGTTTATCTTCAATGTCTAGATTAAGAGTTAATGGAAGCATTCCCCCCTCGTCCACAACTAACCCCAGTCAAAGGACGATGAAAACCAAGCGTCACCCCAAAGATAGCGCCTTGGGTTTAGTCTCTACCCTCAGCTTTCCGGCGATCGTCGGGACAGCGGATATGATGTTAAAATCGGCAGAAGTTACCCTCGTGGGTTACGAAAAAATTGGCGGTGGTCACTGTACGGCGATCGTGCGTGGTAATATTGCCGATGTGCGGTTAGCAGTGGAAGAAGGGGCAAAAACCGCCGCACAGTTCGGACAATTGGTATCTAAATCGGTTATTCCCCGACCAATGCCCAATTTAGAGGTAATTTTCCCAATTGGTAGCCGTTTAGCCGAAATTGCCCAAAGTCAACGGGGTTTCAGCAAACTGAGCAATATGTCGATCGGTCTCTTGGAAACCCGCGGTTTTCCTGCTATGGTGGGGGCAGCCGATGCCATGTTAAAATCGGCCGATGTGCAGTTAGCTTCCTACGAAACAATCGGGGATGGTTTGTGTACGGCCATTATCCGGGGTTCCGTCGCTAATGTGGCCGTAGCCATTGACGCGGGAATGCGGGAAGCAGAGAAAATCGGTGAACTGCACGCGGTGATGATTATTCCCCGTTTATTGGAGGATTTAGAACATACCCTACCGGTGGCCAGCTACTGGTTAGAAACCCCCGAACCTTTACCGATGTTGTTACCCAATACTGTCCGGGAAAAACAACGGGAATTAGTCGCTTTACCGGAATTGGAAAAAACCAAAATACCGATTCGTCGCCAAGAAATGCAGGAAAAAGTGTTAGAAGAAGTGATTCCCGTGGAAGTTATCACCGATGAGGACATTTATTAATTTTTATTTTCAACTTTGCTCCTGTGCTGCTAAAAGTACAGGAGCAAAAGGTTGAATTAGGATTTGCGGCAAAAAGTTTGTTGGTTGGTGTGTATTTCCCAGTAAAAAATCTTTACAGAGTCCCCCGACAGTTAAACGAATCGAATAATTATAAATTTTTGTCAAGGGGTGCGACCAGATCGAATAATCATCGGTAGAATTAGCCTAATTGTCAGGAATTTGGTTAAACAAGGTTTTTGGCAATACGCTAATCTGGCTAACACGCTTTTGGGCGTAATATAGGGAAAAGTTCTGGCGATCGCGTCTAAATAGATTGATATACCGAAAGTTTCCGTATAATATATAGTTAGCTGTACTATCCTCCCATAGAAATATCCGTTTTCAAATGACAAAACCTTGGCTCTTCGGTTTGTCTTATGCAATGGACGGGGGTTATAAGGGATGGAACCCTTATATAGAAAGGCATTTGGCGATTTTTGTCAATTGTTTTTCATCTAGAGCGAACTCATCAATTAAGTCTGTTGCCAGATAAGGATTTAGTCAATTTATGCCCCCCTATCGAACCATACCAAGTAACGAAGAGCCAAAACCTTTTGAGCTTGCTCTTTCCTTTGCTGGCGAGGATCGCGAGTATGTAGATCAGGTTGCGAATTTACTGCGAGATTCAGGTGTCAAGATTTTTTATGACCTATTTGAAGAGGCAAACCTTTGGGGAAAGAATCTTTATGACTATTTAACAGAGATTTACAAGGATAAGGCTCGTTATACAATCATGTTTATTTCGGAACACTACGCCCGAAAAATGTGGACTAACCATGAACGACAGGCAATGCAGGCGAGGGCATTCCAGGAGAACCAAGAATATATACTGCCTGCACGCTTTGATGAAACACCAATTCCTGGAGTCTTGCCAACAATTGGATACATCTCTCTAAAGGACAAAAAACCTCCTGACTTTGTTGGGATAATTAAAAAGAAACTCATTAACAGTGGTCTCTCAATCCCCTCGGAGTCAACACGCAGAGCTTTTTTTTCAGTAGATAAGGGTCTACGAATCAATCCAATATGTGGACAGATAGAGGTAGTTTCAACTGAAGGTTTGCCGATTGAACGCGCATCTTTAACGGCAATCGCAGATAACAGTACTACAAAAAGCGCCGTGACATCTTCTGACGGCAAAGCCGTGATCGAAATCCCTACTAGACGGTTATACCGCTTGCTAGTAGCTCACCCTCAGTATCCTGGTGCCTTGATTCATTCTTGGGATCCGAGCGATGACTTAAAGGTTACTTTATTGGAATCAGAAAATACTGGTTCGGTAATTTGTCAAAGCACTTGCTACATTCCTGGACTTGAAGGGCGACTAAACCCAATTTTAGATACCTCTAATCGGACTTATCTCTATGCGGACAATATTGCAATTAATGGTGGTGTTCAACAACCTGGAACATTCATTGTTGATGAGCCTTTTGAGCTTGAGGACTGTAATGGCATGGTCATGCAAGTAAGAGTATTATTCATTCAAGGAAGAACCTCATTACTTCAATACATACATCCACGCTGACACGATAGCTAAGACTCGCTTGGAGCCGTAGGGTGCGTTCCCTAAGGTGGCTCTTACTGCTCCAGCGCTCGATTTTGGGGAACGCACCATGTACATTGATTTAAATTGTGGGTTAAAGTGCGATGTGGGCTAATCTGGCTAACAGGCTTTTGGGCGTGATATAGGTAAAAGTTCTGGCGATTGCGCCTAAATGGGGTGATATGCCGAAAGTTGACCCATATCGTTAGTCTGGAGAGTGTTATGCAGAAAGCTTCCGTATAATCCCTAGTTAGACAGTCACTATGATTCGGTCGCCTAGAGAGGGGCTGTGGATTGGTTTCGCAGCCCCAACCTCCCATGGCTCCCTGCCCACCCCATTGACTTGAGACCCATACTTTTGCAAGGGTTCTCAGAGATGTGTCCCTCAGTCAGATCCCTATCCATTATAGGGATCTTTCTTAACAATTTTTGCAGTAAGCACTCCAACCCTTATCCTGACTTGATTTCAGTTTTTTCTTTGTCAGTAAGGGTGTCAACAAGGAATATTACAGATTGTTAACCGAGTCTTGAAAGCCTTGTGCCACAAAGGTTTGAAATGTTAAGAAAGATGTGACTAAAGGACAGGTCAGATCCGGGGGACGCCAGCCCAGAAATTAGGTGCTAAGCTTATCTTTGAAAATCAAGTAGAAATTACTGGAGGATGCAATCATGCCGACACTTCGAATTCTGTATATAGAATGTATAACAACAGGTACAGGTCTTTTCTGGAAAGAGAATGATAAAGCGTTCTCGAAACTTCTAGGTAACATCTTGGACGCTCAGAATAGGTTGCTAGGAACGGCTGGAGCGATAACAGGGTTGACGCCTTTGAAGGTGCTGAAAGATGCAATAAACGTGGCGGGAGACGTATGGAAGGAGGTGACCGATCTGATTGAAAGCCTCGGTCTTGACGGCTCAGATGATTTCTATATAAGTCTTTCTGACCAGGAGAGACAGCAGAAGGTATGGCCTTTACAAGAAGACTATTTTGAATTGGGTAATGAAAGACCTCGAATCACTCTTGATCTAACAATTCCATACGATAGGACGATAACAGTCTATTTTTGGGAAAGAGATACTGGAAGTGACGATGATATTCTTGGTAGTCTCTCTGTGATTAGCCATGAGCTTGCAGGGAGAGGGGGTGAACCTGACACTGCTACAGGTATATTTGTGGGAAGCAAACAAGAAAATTCCTTGTATTACATCGTATTTTCGGGCGGTGTCGCCTTAAACAGCGATGGAAAACCGTCCCCATTAGGAACATCCGCTGCTGCTCTTTCTAAGATTGGCAGCTCTTCATCAGCTCTTCAAGTAGATCTGGCAGATTTATTATCGGTAACTGCCATCAGCGGAGTGCCCGGTGGGGTGACATTGTTTGCGATCAAGGGTGATCGAAAGGTGTGGAGCCAGTATTATGATCCCCGCGTTGAGAATCCAGCATGGTCAGGATGGTTTGAGTTAGGCGGTGGCGTTTCCCCAGAAACCACAAACGTGTCTGCCGTTAGCTCATTACCCGGCGCAGCCAGTCTCTTCGTTGTCGGTTTAGATGGCCGAATTTGGAGCAAGTTCTATGATCCCAGAATTGCAGATGCTAAATGGTCTGATTGGTTCCCCCTCGGAGATAACACATTTCCACCAACATCGGTGGTAACTGCCATCAGCGGAGTGCCTGGTGGGGTGACATTGTTTGTGGTCGGCCATGACCGAAAGGTGTGGAGCCAGTATTACGATCCTCGCGTTGAAAACCCAGCGTGGTCAGGATGGTTTGAGTTAGGGGGTGGCGTTTCCCCAGAAACCACAAACGTGTCTGCCGTTAGCTCATTACCCGGCGCAGCCAGTCTCTTCGTTGTCGGTTTAGATGGCCGAATTTGGAGCAAGTTCTATGATCCCAGAATTGCAGATGCTAAATGGTCTGATTGGTTCCCCCTCGGAGATAACACATTTCCACCAACATCGGTGGTAACTGCCATCAGCGGAGTGCCTGGTGGGGTGACATTGTTTGTGGTCGGCCATGACCGAAAGGTGTGGAGCCAGTATTACGATCCTCGCGTTGAGAATCCAGCATGGTCAGGATGGTTTGAGTTAGGGGGTGGCGTTTCCCCAGAAACCACAAACGTGTCTGCCGTTAGCTCATTACCCGGCGCAGCCAGTCTCTTCGTTGTCGGTTTAGATGGCCGAATTTGGAGCAAGTTCTATGATCCCAGAATTGCAGATGCTAAATGGTCTGATTGGTTCCCCCTCGGAGATAACACATTTCCACCAACATCGGTGGTAACTGCCATCAGCGGAGTGCCTGGTGGGGTGACATTGTTTGTGGTCGGCTATGACCGAAAGGTGTGGAGCCAGTATTACGATCCTCGCGTTGAAAACCCAGCGTGGTCAGGATGGTTCCCTCTTTAAACCTATTCTTACTGGTTCGGCTACTGGGATCTGTTTTAAAACATGCCCCAGAATTTTCATGCAAGCCTCTGGTTATTACTTGATAGAGGATTTGAACTTCTGACCTCCAAGGTACCGGAGGTGTCTTTTCTCTCCCTAATGGCTTGCAGACGCCGCTGGTGCTGAGTTTGAGGTTAATGGCAGCCCCTGAGCGCGGTTGTCAGCCCTCAGTGCGATCGCCATCGCCGTAGGGTGCGTTCCCTAAGGTGGCTCCTACTGCTCCAGCGCTCGATTTTGGGGAACGCACCATGCACATTGATTGAAGCTGTGGGTTAAAGTGCGATGTGGGCTAATCTGGCTAACAGGCTTTTGGGCGTGATATAGGGAAAAGTTCTGGCGATTGCGCCTAAATAGAGTGATATGCCGAAAGTTAACCCATATCGTTAGTCTGGAGAGTGTTATACATAAAGTTGGTGTATAATTTTTAGTTATACATACATTATCTGTAGCAGAAAGTGGAAGATTTAAGTAAAGAAAAGGCACAATATGACTAAAAAGAATCAATCAAAAAGATTAACGAATCAACATAAAGAGTCTAAAGGTGTAGTTGGTATATTTGGAGATGAAGCAAAATCACACGACATAACTGTTGGAAAAATTTCACTTTTTGTAATTGAACAGCTTGAAAAGGAGTTTCCTCAATTATCTTTTCAATACAAAACGAGCATAAAAAAAGAAGAAATAAACGAAGCATTAAAGAAAATTGACCCAGAATTAGGACAAACACTTTTTGTATCAAATTCAAGTATTATACCCGATGGTGGAATAATAGAAGTAAAAGATGATAACGGTAATTGGAGAATCGTTTTAGTTTCGGAAGCTAAACATCAGGGGAAAGACATTGAAAACATCAAAGCAGGAAAACTTGTAGGAGCAAAAAATGATCAAGATTTGATGGCTGCCGGTAATGCGATAGAAAGATCCCATAAAAACATATCTGAAATCGCTAATTTGATGTTATCTGAATCTCATTTTCCCTATGTATTATTTCTAGAAGGCTCAAATTTTTTAACAGAAACTATTTCAATTAAAAGACCCGATGGAAGGGTTGTAACGCTTGAATACAATTCAGGAACGCTAAATAGATTAGATAGGTTAACTTCTGCAAATTATGGAATGCCCATTAATACCAATTTGTGTAAAAATAAGTTTGTCAAGCATAAAGATAAAACAATTATGCTTCAAGCAACTTCTATATACACACAAGGAAATGGCGAAAAACGGGATGTCAAAAAAATGTTTGATATTATGCTTGAAATTTCTAAAACCTCTCTTAAAGTATTAGGCAGTGAGATATTTAATCAGATAACCAAAAGTAAATAACTAAAACAAAGATTTATTAAATCAAAATAGGTTGAAAATGGTAAGAAATGCAACAAACGAATTATTACAAAAAGCTAAGAAATCAAAAAGCGACGAGTTTTATACACAGCTTTCAGATATAGAAAGCGAATTACAGCATTATAAAAGTCATTTTGAAAATCAAGTAGTTTATTGCAATTGCGATGACCCCCGAATTAGTAACTTTTTTAATTATTTTACCTCAAATTTCAAGGAATTAGGTCTTAAAAAAATAATAACATCTTGTTATAGAGAGCAAGTAAAAAATTTATTTAATACAGAAGAAGATGAAAAAGGTTTTTTCTTTGAATATACAGGTACAGAAGGCGAAAAAAACAAACCAAGTTCAACTGACCTAGTTTACTTTAATGGAGATGGTGATTTTCGTAGTTCGGAAAGCATTGAACTATTAAAGCAGTCCGATATTGTTGTTACCAATCCCCCATTTTCATTATTCAGAGAGTATGTAGCTCAATTGGTTAAATACGATAAAAAGTTTTTGATAATTGGAAATATTAATGCAATAACCTATAAAGAAATTTTCAAACTTATTAAAGAAAACAAGGCGTGGTTAGGAATAAATCTTGGTAGAGGTATTTCAGGTTTTATTGTACCTGAACACTATGAACTATATGGAACAGAAACTCGAATAGATAACTCTGGTAATAGAATAATCTCACCGAACAATTGTTTATGGCTTACTAATTTAGATAATTTTAAGCGGCACGAAGATATAGAACTTACAAAAAGATATTTTGGCAACGAAGTTCAATATCCAAAGTATGACAATTATGATGGAATTAATGTTAATAAAACACAAGACATACCAATAGACTATAAGGGATATATGGGGGTGCCAATAACATTTTTACATAAATTTAATCCCGAACAATTTGAAATAATTAAATTCAGGAAAGGGAATGATGATAAAGATTTATCAGTAAATGGTAAATGTCCGTATTTTAGAATACTAATCAAGAATAAACGAATACAAACTGAATATATTGATTTAACTGACCAAGAAAGATAAGGTATAACAAATCGTTGCATCTGACATTTTTCCGCTACGATCCAAAATGTAGGTGAACTCGATCATTATGCTCCAAAGCTAGTGCGATGCCGAAGGCACTGCGTAGCAGTACGCAATCTTGTAGGGTGCGTTCCCTAATGTGGCTCCTACTGCTCCACTAATAGATTTTGGGGAACTCACCATGCACATTGATTGAAACTGTGGGTTTAAGTGCGATGTGGGCTAATCTGGCTAACAGGCTTTTAGGCGTGATATAGGGAAAAGTTCTGGCGATTGCGCCTAGATGGGTTGATATGGCGAAAGTTGACCCATATCGTTACTCTGGAGAGTGTTATACATAAAGTTGGCGTATAATATGTAGTTAGAACCTCTTAAATAGTGGGTCTGCAAGCTCAATGAAAAAAGGACAAAAATTTTCCGACTACAAATCCGAAGCTGAGGCGTGGATCACACTCGCCACAGGTGAGTATTACCCAGATATTCTTCCGGACGCTTGCCGATTATATGAGCCAGTTCTAGTCGAGTTTGGGCTATTGCTAAAGACATCGCATTCTTCCACTAACTTTTTCACCTCTATTATGGACACGAGGAATCAGTGGATGCGCACGCAGCTTTGCCGTGTATTTAAGAAGTACGTTAGCCCACAAACACCAGTGGAAATGTTAAAACGAAAAACAGACGCAGATAAAATATGCGCTCAGTTTGGTGATGCTTTCAGGAATATTGTCGAAGTCCAACAAAAATTTGACAGTCGCCCCATGCCCGACGAAGCTTTATGCGCAGTACTTTGGGAATACAAGGATCGCGGTAAAAAAGGCTATGACTTAACTGAAAGGTTATTCGATGTTCTGCGCAGCCAGCATATCGGGTTGGTTGTTACGGGCCCTGAAAGAGCGGGTAAAGATGTACTGCTAGAAAATGTTTTTAATGATTACCCGAAGCCAGATCGTCCAGTAGATTTCGTTATCAGTGAAGGCGAGAAAGTGCTTGCTATTGGTTTGGCGCGCTACGACTCAGATCGCGGTGGCGCACAGGAGGATGATCGCACGGGTCAATATCGTGAAGTTGCCCAAGAGATTCTTGGCTATGCAGACAGTCATGGATTGCCACATATCAAAGTAATTTATGTGAATGACGGCCCAGGCCTCTTACTTGGTTCTATGTGGAATGATTACGCTTACATCGAAGATCAATGGCCAGACCGAGTAAAGGTGGTCACGCTGCGCATGGTTCCAGAACGCATCACATCTGAATGGTTGAGGTCTTAAGTATGGCGGTTCCAATTCCAGGCATGGGAAATCGTACAAAAGGAGAAAGGGTGTCGCCTGTGGACACTAATGGTTTTCGCCTAGAGTACCCCGGAAAAAAGGCACAAGAAGATATTCTTGCGCTTCCCGCAGGACACTACTCGCCAAATTCGGCATATTCAGGCGGCGATAATAGGCTTTACCACGCGGACAACTTGGCTGTACTTGCGGCTTTAGCTAAGGATGAAGCCGTAAGCGGAAAAGTGAAACTTGTTTACATCGATCCTCCATTTGCAACGGCATCATCCTTTGAGTCAAGAAAACAAAACCATGCTTATGACGATCATCTTGTTGGACCTGATTTTGTTGAAACGTTACGCGAACGCCTAATTTTAATTCACCGTTTGTTGGCCGATGATGGTTCGCTATACCTTCACCTTGATGAAAGAATGATTTTTCATTTTCGCGTCGTCTTAGATGAAATTTTCGGAGAGAAAAATTTCCGAAATTGCATAACGCGCAAGAAGTGCAATCCTAAGAACTACACGAGAAAGACATACGGAAATGTAGCCGACTACATTCTTTTCTACACAAAGAGCGATAACTATGTATGGAACCGACCAATTGAACCATGGGATGAAGTTAAATCAGTAAAGGAGTATCCATGCCTTGATCCCGATGGGCGCAGATACAAAAAAGTACCCGTCCATGCTCCCGGTGTCCGTAACGGGGAAACAGGTGGGGAGTGGAAAGGCAGGCTGCCGCCACCCGGAAAGCATTGGCAATATAAACCGTCAACCCTAGATGAGATGGATGCCCGTGGAGAGATTTATTGGTCGCCAACGGGAAACCCGCGCCGAAAAATCTATCTTGAAAATAGCGCTGGAATTCCAGTGCAAGACATTTGGATGGACTTTCGTGACGCGCATAATCAAAACATTCATATAACCGGCTATCCAACGGAAAAGAATCCTGCACTTCTTTCTAGAATTATTGAAGCATCATCAAATCCCGGTGATCTTGTCCTAGATTGCTATGCAGGGTCTGGAACCACATTAGTGGTGGCATCAGAGCTTGGGCGAAAATGGATTGGTGTTGATCGTAGCCAGGAGGCTATTACAACAATATTGCATAGGATGGCTAATGGCTCGGATCGTATGGGTGATTTTGTCAATGATAAATCCAAAAAAGCTTCATTGCCATTATTCAGCATTGCCGACTTCACACTTTTTGAAGAGGCTGCGGAAGAAAACATTCAGCCTAAAGATGTTGACATTACATCGCCAAACGGGGTTCTAACAATTCGTTCCAGCGGACGCGCTAAAGCGCGCCGCTGAACTTATCCGTTATGCTAAACCAATAAGCTGTAGTGCGATACCGAAGGCACTGCGTAGTGCGATGCCGAAGGCACTGCGTAGCAGATCGCAATCTTGTAGCCGTAGGGTGCGTTCCCTAATGTGGCTCCTACTGCTCCAGCGCTCGATTTTGGGGAACGCACCATGTATATTGATTGAAACTGTGGGTTTAAGTGCGGTCGCCGATCTTAATAAGCTACATTAACAACAATACTTAAAGAGAAGGCTTAAAATGGTTAAATCAACTTTGTACACGACAGCAAAAGTCCTACCGGGAAATAGAATTGAAATTGAATCTCCAGATCTGACTGTAGGACAAACTGTTGAGGTGGTTATTTTGGTTGAAGAAGTTAGTTCTGATTATTCCACCACCGAAGATATATCTCCATCCTTAAAACAGCGTCTTGCTTTTCTGAAGTTACCAATGACTGAACGGAGGAATCTTCTCAAAAGTCAGGCTGATATAATGCTCTCTCACTATCAACAAGATTCTGAATGGCAGCAGTTAATGGCAGGTGACATCATTGACTATTAACCCTGAGCTGCCAAAACGTGGAGAAATTTGGTTAGTCAACTTCGATCCTACTATGGGTGCAGAAATCAAAAAAGTGCGTCCTGCTGTCGTCATCAGTTCCGATTCAGTAGGAAAGCTTCCTATCAAGCTTATTGCTCCTATTACAGACTGGAAAACATATTTTTCCGCAAATTTCTGGCACGTTAAAATTGAACCTAACAGTATCAATGGATTGAATAAAGCTTCTGCAATTGATACTCTTCAACTAAGGGGGGTGGATTTACAAAGGTTTATGCGTAAATTAGGAAGCGTTTCTGAAATTACAATGCTGGAAATTGTAGCCGCCATTGCTACTGTAATCGAATTTGAGGTCTAACAAATGATTGCACCCGACCGTGTGTTAGATAACTCCTAATCATGTAAACGTAGTCAATTCAGCTGGTAGGCTGCGTTCCCTAAGGTGGCTCCTACTGCTCCATCGATCGATTTTGGGGAACGCACCATGTACATTGATTGAAACTGTGGGTTAAAGTGCGATACCGAAGGCATTGGGTAGCACCCCTAGATGGGGTTGGAGGGATTGCTTTAGGGCGCTATACTGGGTTATAGGGGTTTTCAAGATTAGTGCTATTTCTCATCAAATCCTATGCTAGACTGGTGCTAGATTAGTTATCAACTACTACAAAAAGTTGAATTGGTAAAATACATGAGTACATCAGCAAAATCACTAGAAGAACTGGTGAGACAATTATCGCCCCAGTTAAAGGTTGAAGTACAAACGTTTGTAGAGTCACTTTTAAGTAAATCTAACCAACCCATAAGACCCAAACTCCGTCAAGACTGGGCAGGGATGCTTAAAACCGATTACACATCAATTGAGTTACAGCATCTTGCAGTTGAATGGAGAAATGGCTAGTGTTTCTTCTGGATACGAATATTTGGCTAGAACGTTTATTAGGACAAGGACAGGCGGAGGTTGTTGCGGAGCTACTTGATACGCTCTCACCCTCTGATATGTGTATGACTGATTTTACTTTACATTCTATCGGGGTGATCTGTAATCGGCTGAATCAAAGAGACGTTTTTATCAAATTTGTGGATGACGTTTTGATTGATGCTGGTGTTGTACTGATCGGTGTTCCTGCTAACCAAATGAAGAGAGTCGTAGAAATAATGGATCTCTTTCGCTTGGATTTTGATGATGCTTACCAATATGTTGCTGCCGAGCTTGAAAAAGCTACTATTGTGAGTTTTGATCAAGATTTTGACAGGACAGAGCAAAGACGTTTGACTCCTATGCAAGTGCTTAAAATTAGAAATTAATTGCTTGCTCCCGTCAGTCATTGCCGTAGGGTGCGTTCCCTAATGTAAGTCCTACTGCTCCACTAATAGATTTTGGGGAACGCACCATGTACGATACCGAAGGCATTGGGTAGCACCCCTAGATGTCGTTAGGCATTCAATCTACTTACAGATCAGAGGCAGGCATTGACAATTAATGTAGGATTAGTTAGTATGATGATCTAATCCTACCAAGCTGTCGTAAACAGTTTATGGCAATGAGTAAGAAAGTTAGCATAACCTTAGATGACGAAGTTTTGGAATTTGTAGATCGACTAGCAAGCAATCGTAGCAGCTTCATAAATGACGTTCTCTGGCAAGAGAAGAGAAGGGTTTTTATGAAAGAGCTAGAAGACGCTTATAAAGATCAGGCCAATGATCCAGAGATGCAAGCAGAAATCTCTGTCTGGGATATTGCAGTGGGCGACGGTCTAAATGCCTAATGGAAGACTAACCTACAAGCGAGGAGAGATCTGGTGGATCGATCTGAAACCCGTTGTTGGTTGTGAAACCGATAAAGAACGTCCTTGCCTGATTTTACAAAACGATATTGGCAATCAAAATGGAACAACGACAGTAGTTGCTCCATTGTTGCCCGGGAAAAGGACTTATCCTTTTGTTGTCAATATTACCCCGACAGTGCCGAATGGACTAGACGGAGATCGATACATCAACTTAAGTCAAATGAGGGCTGTAGATTCTCAAAGAATTAAGAATAAACAGGGTGTTTTAGAAGACGTTTATTGGGAAGAAATAGAGAAAGCAATATGTATTGAGCTCGGTTTCAGCAAATCCCTATCGCCGTAGAGTGCGTTCCCTAAGGTGGCTCCTACTGCTCCAGCGATTAATTTTGGGGAACGCACCATGCACATTGATTGAAGCTGTGGGTTAAAGTGCGATGTGGGCTAATCTGGCTAACACGCTTTTGGGCGTGATATAGGGAAAAGTTCTGGCGATTGCGCCTAAATGGGGTGATATACCGAAAGTTGACCCATATCGTTAGTCTGGAGAGTGTTATACGAAAAGTTTACCTATGTCGTTACTCTCAGGAGTGTTATTAGGAGTATGGAGAACCATGAGACTTGAAAATGTAACCGATACCACTATCCTATCTATCGATCAGATAAAACAAGACCGAGAATTAGCTCGTCAAATTCAAGAGATACTTGTTTATCGATTCTTTTTATTAGAACCACCTGTTGATGAAAATTAGCGTTCTGAAACTTTGCCGAAATGGGATGTGACGGTTCTGCCCTCCTAGCTGGCATCTTATTTTTACGCAAGTCCCTATTGGGGATGGGGAAATGGGGAAATGGGGAATTTAACTAAAACCCCAACACCCCAAAACCCTCTCAGTCCCAGAAAAAGTCAAGAAGTCAACTATTTGCTTCCGAGTTGCCAAAATCTGAGAAATTTTCAGCCATAGACTCGTCAACTGGGGAATTTTCCCCAGAGTTTAGGTTTTTGCGACTGCCTTTGTGGGAATTTTTACCCCCTTCCCGTCCAATAGCTGCCATGTGGGCGCGATCTCGGCTAACTACTTCACCGCCTTTTCGTCCCGCTTCGCGAGCTTCTTCGGAGGTAAATTCGTGGGCTGTACCTTTTTGATGAGCAGCTTTACCACCTTTACTAGCGATTTCCCTTTGTTTAGCTTGATCCATAGAGGCAAAACCGCGTTTACTCTTACCTGTCATAATATCCCTCCTGTGTGAATGCTGATTTTAAAAGTTCTTAAAGACTTATGCGAGATTTTTAAAACATCACAATCATGGTCTTGTGGGTGGGCAAAACATTGAGATTGCCCCGCTTTTTTCCTCTAAGAACTATAGATCCCTACCTACGATTATAACTCATTAGCTTGACTTCTAGGGAACCAATTACAGCAATCAAAGAGCAGATTTTATGTTAAAAAATATTAAGGGAATCGGGCATTTATCAGTCTAAAGATATAGAAGTTATCTCAATAGTGAGGTACAAAGTTTTCGTTTGGGGGAGTCAGTCCTCAGTTATCAGTTTTTTTCTCCTCTGCTCCCATCTCCCCACTTCCCAATTCATAATTCATAATTCCCACGTTTTTTGGGGATTCAATCGCGAAAAATCAGGGTAAAACTTGGGTTTTTTCGATCAACCATTTATCTCCTCGCCGTACCAAATCATAGCGCACCTTCAAGGACTCATTATAGGAACGCTCGACAATTTCCTTGCTATTATGGAAATACATGGCCTTTTCGTTGACTATCGCTTCCACTGTCGCTAAATTAGGATTTTTCGGATTATTAGTGACCGATCGCACATCCACTTGATGATCGTAGCGCCAATAGTTATTTCCCTGTAAAGCCGCCGCCCGTTTTTGCCAAATTTCCAAAGCTGAACCCGTTAAAACTTCTTTCAATGGCTCTTTTTGGTGTTCACTGCCAAAAGCGGCCGATTTTGCCTCTAACCAAGCTTGAATCGTCTCCTTGGCCGTTTCCTTGTCTAAGGGAGTCCTTTCCATCACCTCCGCGTTAGCCGAAGGAATTTCTAGTATAGGAGTATTTAAAGAAATCGGTAACTGTTCCCCTTGCAGGGCTGCCAAAGGAGATTGACTATCGACAATTGCCTTTATCCCCAGGGCTAAGACTGCGAGCGTTCCCACTAATCCTACCCCCAATATTGCCACTCGATCGAGTCGTAGTTTTCTGCGGGCCGGTCGTCTCCGTTTCGGTGGGACTAGGGCAGTTTTTAGCGTTTCTGGGGCTGCCTGCTGGGAGTTACCCGCTGCCAGGGGACGGGAGCGACTAGGACGACGACGGGGGGGATTAAGTGCCGGTTGACGATAGGCTGCTGTCACCACTACACTGCCCTGAGTATAGGGGGTAAGAGTTTCCTCCTGAGCAGTGGCTCTCAGGGCAGGTAAAGCAGAGCTTGTCCGCTCACCGTTAACTCTAGCTAAAGACGGTTTTTGGGGACGAGAGTGGGAAGAAGAATAAGCAGATTCCCTCATCGGTGTCGCTCCTAGCACTGGGTTTAAATGGGTGGGGGGGGTGTGGGTTTTGAGAACAGTTACCTCCGATTCTAAAGGTTCGCTAACCTTTTCTCGGACCGACACGGGAACCTTTTCGTCAGGAAAACCTGACAATTCTTCTAAATAATTTTGTACCTCTTCCTCGGCAAAATACTCTTTGAGTGAGGCTTTCCGCTCAACTAAATCACTAAAATGGCAGAAAACTTCTGTTTGTAACCAACGCTCACCGTAACGACATAACCCGGGTAAGAGATCGGGAGATTGCCCCGATTGTTCCTTAATATAATTTAATATTTCTTGCTCTTGACTTTTTTCTAAAATTGTGCCTGCTTGTTCGGTTTGACCGAGCAGTAGGGCGCAGATTGATCGCTCGAGGGAGACATCCTGATGTTTTTGTAATTGCTGCAGGCGATCGCTGGCTGCCACAATAGCGGCGGGTTGTTTTTGGGCGAAACCGCGGGCAATCAAGGCATAAACCAGCAGATAATTACCCACCGCCGAGGGGCGTTCTGCCTCTTTTGCCCAGATTTTCTCCTGTTCGGCCTGAGTTAAATAAACCCGTAACTGTTGAATAAAGCGTAAAAAATTATCCACCCCCAACCCAGAGCGATCGTCGCCCTGGCCATCAATGCCGCCGCGAGCGGCCAACATCTCCTCCAAGAGATTTAAGCCGCGCTGACGGGCAAGACCGGGGTTTTTTTCTTGGGATAACAATTCCAGAACCCGGTAGGGACGCAAGCGATCGCAATCATGACGAATCTCGCTGGCCACTTGTGGGAACATTTGTTCTTGTTCTAACCAAGTCAGGGCCTTGGCTGCGGTGCTGGCCGCCTGTTCATAATTTTTATCCTGCCAATATTCCCGACTTAATTCCCCGTAGGCCAAAGCCAAGGTTAAGATCATGTCTGGACGAGTAGTTGGCTCTAAATCTAGATAAGTTTCGGCCAAACGAATCACTAACTCGTATTCTCCCAACTCTTGCAGGATGAGCAAAGCTCCCACTAGATCGGCGGGGGCAATGGTAATCTGGGGAGTGGGATATTCTGCGGAAGTCGCAGCCACCTCCCCATCCTGAGAATCGAGGTTTTCGGTGCTGCTTTCTGGGTTGAGAAGCAGGGGATTGGGAGCGAAAAATTGGGCATCGTAATCACGACGGCGATCTGAATCACTTAACACTTGGTAAGCTTCATCTAACAAGTGCTGACGGGCAACGATCGCTGTTTGACTGTATTCTTGACGCGGCAATTGCCGTCCCCGATCGGCGTGGGCCAAATCAATCTGCTCGGCACTCACCTGAAAAGGGATTCCCAATATCCTGTAGTAGTCGAGAGGAATTCGCACGGTTAGCTGTACCTCAACTCTGGAGAGTCCTTAGTGAATTAAATGATGTAAGTGAGAGCGGAGCGAGTAAAATAACAAGATACCATCTTATCCTAGCCAATCTCTGACTGACTAAGATTAGATTTGAGAGAGAAAATACTAAGAACCCCTTGGTTTAAGACCAAAAAATTCACTGCCAGAATTCTCGAAAAATCTACCGCTTCCTCTCCCCTTGCCTTTTTGTTGTCTAAATGATACTACAGACCCTATGATTTCCGAACGTACTTTACCAACCTTTAATCCTGCTTCCATCATTATCACCAAAGCTGAAGGTCTTCGCCTATACGAGGATATGGTTTTGGGGCGGATGTTTGAAGATAAATGCGCCGAAATGTATTATCGGGGCAAAATGTTCGGTTTTGTCCATCTCTACAACGGTCAGGAAGCCATATCTAGCGGTATTGTTAAAGCCTTGCGTCAGGGAGAAGATTACGTTTCTAGCACCTATCGCGATCACGTCCACGCCCTCAGTGCCGGAGTTCCCGCTAAGGAGGTAATGGCGGAGTTATTTGGCAAAGCTACCGGTTGTAGTAAAGGACGGGGCGGCTCCATGCATATGTTTTCCGCCGAACATAAGCTTTTAGGGGGTTACGCTTTCGTGGCCGAGGGGATTCCCGTCGCTACTGGGGCGGCTTTTCAGAGTAAATACCGTCGCGAGGCCATGGGTGATGCCAGTGCCGATCAGGTAACGGTTTGTTTCTTTGGGGATGGGGCGAGCAATAATGGCCAGTTTTTTGAGTGTCTGAATATGGCCGCCCTCTGGAAGTTGCCGATTATCTATGTGGTGGAAAATAATAAGTGGGCGATCGGGATGGCCCACGATCGAGCCACTTCTCAACCGGAAATCTATAAAAAAGCCAGTGTTTTTAGTATGGTCGGTGTGGAAGTGGACGGTATGGATGTGGTCGCCGTTCATGCCGCCGCCAGAGAAGCCGTGGCCCGCGCCCGCGCCGGTGAGGGGCCGACTTTGATTGAGGCCTTAACCTATCGTTTCCGGGGTCACTCTCTGGCAGATCCCGACGAGTTACGCAGTGCTGACGAGAAACAATTCTGGGGCGAAAGAGATCCGATCACTCGCTTTGCCGCCTACCTCTACGAGCGAGATCTGGCCACGAGAGAAGAATTAAAAGAAATCGAGGAGAAAATTCAAGCTGAAATCGAGGCAGCGGTGAAATTTGCCGAATCTAGCCCCGAACCCGATCCCAGTGAACTAACTCGCTTTATTTTCGCAGAAGACGAGTAATTTCAGTGATCAGTTACCAGTTATTCAGAGTTGAGTTTTCAGTAATCAGTGATCACTGTTTATTGATCACTGATTACTGACGACTGATCACTGATTACTTAGGGTATTCTATGAGGGGGAGCAGAAAAATCCCGCCTCGAAGATGGCTGTCGTCAAAAAAATTTGTAAAAAACAGTTGCGCTCTTGTATAATTCGCTAAAATCCAGAGAAATAGCTTTTGCCATGGCGACTACAGAAGCATTGAACCCCAGTCAGTTCGCATTCTTAACCAACCTCACCGCTGATCGTTCAAGTTCACCCAACCCTCAACAAGAAATGGACAAAGTTATCATTCTCGTTAATGCCGAAGCTCAAGCCAGTGGTCAGATGTCTCGGCTATCGCCCGTTACCGAAAAGATGGTGATTGCCTTAAAAAATGCGGTTCCTAAATCCTTGGCGGTGGAGGTGACGGGAACAGCTTCTTTGTGGTCAAAAATGGAGTCGGGTAAAACCGCCCAAAATAATTTAATCTGGTGTCCCTTAACAATTCAATTGCCCAATTGGGTGAATTTTCCGGGTAAAAAAGTTTATCAAGCTTGTCGGGATATCGAAGAAAGACGCGCTTGGGTTGCCCATACCCTGCACTATAAAACCAGTCAGGGAGATTCTTCTTTTGGAGATCTTTGGTTGCCGATCACGGTGACATCTAAGGGTTTAGAATACGGTGAGGTCATCGGAGAGGGTATGATCCCTAATGCCTACAGTCAACCGATTAGTCTGGAAAGAGAGATTCTTAAGTCTTTACATCGGCTGGCAGCGCAATTACTGGATAATTTACAGGCTCCTGCTTCTGTTTATTTGCTACAGTTTCGTCTGGCTCATCGAGAAGTGGTTTTTGATCGTCTCTGGCCTTTTCCCGCCGCACCTGCGATCGCTTCCCTGCGCGGTCAACAGACGGATCTCTATGCAGCCTACTGGAATTGTTTACGTAGGCAAGCAATGGTCGATCATTCCTTGGCAATTTAATCCCATAGCGGAAGAAAACTGTCTAACTTTGGCCATAACAGCGATCGATCCCTAAACTATCTAAAGTTAAATCACTGACGGTGTTAGTGATGGCAAATTCACTGTAAAAACTTTTGGGGGGATGTAAGACCAAAAGCTGGGCGTGAGTCCGTCTTAAGGCAATCCCCTGGAAAACAGGAAGCTCTCAAAGGAGTTGAGAGTAGTTCATAGGAACTGTCTAGCAGGAATCTATTAAGTTGACAAAAGGAATACTTTGACGGAATATTTAGCGTAGCGGCCGCCATCAAAACACTGCTTTCGTCCGTTCAACCTCTCGAAAATGCTGAAATATTCGCTAATTATCCCGATTTATAACGAGGAAGAAACCATTCTGGAACTCTATCGCCGTGTCAGTGATGTCATGGATAGTTTAGACGATTCTGTGGAATTGATTCTGATTAATGATGGTAGTCGCGACCGCTCCTTAAATTTAATGCGGGAACTACAGGCAAGAGATGCTAGGGTCTGTTACATTAGCTTGGCTCGTAACTTTGGCCATCAAGCAGCAGTGACGGCAGGACTCAATTTCGCTAGGGGTCAAGTTATTGTTGTCCTCGATGCCGACTTGCAGGATCCACCGGAATTGATTCCCAAAATGATTGAGTCTTGGCAAGCAGGTTATCATGTGGTTTACGCCCAGAGAACAAAACGGAAAAAAGAAAGTTGGTTTAAACGCCTAACTGCCTACGTTTTCTATAGATTGCTGCGACAATTAGCCGACGTGGATATTCCTGCGGATACGGGGGATTTTTGTCTGATGGATCGTCAGGTGGTGGAGGTCTTAAATTCTATGCCAGAACGGAATCGTTATATTCGCGGTTTGCGCGCTTGGATTGGTTTCCGACAAACTGCTGTTAAATTTGAGCGGGATCCCCGGTTTGCTGGGGAAGTTAAGTACACTTTTAAAAAATCCCTAGCTTTAGCGATTAATAGCTTGGTGTCTTTTTCTAAGATTCCCCTGCGTCTTTCCACTTATTTAGGCTTATTTTCTGCTTTAATTGCCCTATTGATGGCTTTACTGGTTCTCTACTGGCGACTGCATCAACCCGAATCTCCCGTTACTGGTTTAGCTACTATCTTGATCGCTGTGTTTTTCTTAGGTTCGGTACAATTGATCAGTATTGGCATATTAGGGGAATACATTGGGCGAATTTACGAAGAAGTTAAAGGCAGACCCGCTTATACGATCGCTGAGATCGCTGGGTTGGAAATCAATTAAACCTTTCCAACAACTATCGATTAATTCTTGTCGATTGATGACCTACGGATAGATAAACTTATGATCGACCCAAAAAAATATTTACCCTATCAATCAGCCGCTAATTTCGGCAAGTTTTTGATTATTGCTATTTTATTAATCGGAATTGGCCTAAGATTTTTCAATTTAGAGCAAAAAGTCTATAGTGCCGATGAAGTTAGACGTATTATGCGTTTTTCGGGATACACGACTCAAGAGCTGCGAGAGCAGGCTTTCAACGGTCAAATTATTGGCAGGAAAGACCTACAATATTTTCAACATCCTCATCCCGAACGCTCTTTATCCGACGCCTTGCGCTCTCTGACGAGCAATCCAGAACATCCACCCCTATACAATTTGTTAGCGCGCTTCTGGATGCAGTTAATCCCCATCGAACATTCCGCCAGAACTTTCTCGATTTTCTTAAGCATCCTAGCCATTCCCTGTCTTTATTGGCTATCCCTAGAATTGTTCAATTCTTCGCTAACGGCCTGGATTACAATCGCTTTATTCGCTGTTTCTCCGGTTCGGATACTTTCGGCACAAAACGCAACCCAATATAGTTGCTGGACAGTGACAATTCTTTTATCAGGAATTGCCCTTTTACGAGCAATCCGTAAAAATACGCTTAAAAGTTGGCTCTGGTATAGCCTGAGTTTAGCCTTGACTTTTTATACTCATTTATTTTCTGCTCCCGTCGCCATCGCCCAAGCTTTATATGTGATTCTTCTAGAGAGATTGAAAATTACAAGAACAGTTGTTAGCTATGTATTGGCAGCCGTTGGCAGCTTAGTTTTATTTAGCCCTTGGCTATTCGTGATTTTTACCAACCTAGACAAAATTGATCGCAACACCCAATACTATCGACAGTTTAAGACTAATATCATCCAAATATCTAAAACCTTATTTCGTCATACTGGTCATGTATTTGTAAATTTCTTTCACCTCAAAGGAAGATTAGAGTCGGCTTTACATTTATTAATATTATTGTTAGTGGTTTATTCTCTTTACCATCTGATCCGATACGCATCGCCGAAAGTTTGGTTATTCCTCATAACTTTGATTGTTGTTCCGACACTGTTTCAAATTGTACCTGATTTATTAAAACCATCGATCCGCTCCCTACAGGCAAGATATTATCTACCGGTTTTTTTGGGAATACAGATGGCTATATCCTACCTGATTGCCAGTTGTATCGGCTCAAAGTCGCCAAAAAATTGGCTGCACTATTTAGGACAACAAATCTTGCTAATTTTCCTGCTACTAGGTATAGTATCTAGTGTATTTCTGGGTTTAAATCCTGAGGCGGGTTTAGACGATCAACGAGGTACAGGCAGTGGAGCTAATCTAAAAATCGCCCCTGTTTTAAACTCCATGACCAAGCCGATAGTTATTAGCGATAGTACCCCTAGTTTCTTTTTGGCATTATCCTATTTAGTTAATGATCGAGTTAAGTTTCAATTATTTCAGGATAGCGATGTGGAATCCTGGCGACAAAAACTCAATCTCAAGGAATTAGCCCAAAACTACAGTAATATCGTCGTGGCACATCCCGAAGAAGATTTTGTTAACTTTTTAAATGAGCAGTACCCAATTCGTACAGAAAAATTAGCAGAGCAGCTAATAGAAATTAAACTCGAATAGCGGAGGAAAACTGTCTAACTTTGCCCACAACAGCGATCGATTCCTAAACTATCTAACCTACATTCTGCACTTCGGTTTGTAACACAAAAAGTTACAAACAAAGGAAAAGACTAACTGATTATAAATACTCAGAAGTTTCTCGACCAAAACGTGGGATATTCAGGATAGGCAAAAGACTTCGACGGTGAGACTTCGGGGTGAGCTTTTGTCGGCTCTTTTGGATTTGGTGGGCAACATGTATTCTAAGATACAGTCCTGTTGGCGAGGGAGTGAAATGAACCACAGAGACACAGAGGACACAAAGATCGATCGTAATATAAGTTAAACTGATCACACAGAACCCAGAAAAGCCCCTCCAGAGGACAATACATCACCCCAGAAAGATATAGAGAACAACTGGCACTACAAATAGGAAGATTTTATGCTCACAATAGCGATAATCCAGGCTGCCATATTTCCCATCTCCTAAAACTGCTTAAGCCAGAACTCAACCCCAGGGAGCAGGAGTAAATTTAATCGCATTATTTGACCTTAAAAAAGAGGGTTCGCAGGTAGGTACGAATTGCCACTCTATATAAGTACCTAAGCAAAATTAATTACACATATCTAACCCCCTCTTGCCTTTTGCCTCTTGCCTTTTGCCTATCTTTACTAGGAAATTAATTTTGCACGACTACTTATAATTATCTGTCAAGAGCGGGGATTTGTCAAAGTTTTTTTTATTGAGATTTTGTTAATCATCTCGAATACCGTGCATCATGGATTAGTAAACGCTCCGAAAGATTGGCAATAGATCTCTTGCATAAGTCTAGACAAAATAGGATAAAATAGTCCAAGAGTTAAGATTGAAAGATGACTTACGAACAAGTAAAAACTTTAAAGCCAACAGAGTTCAAACGCTTGTGTGGCGTGTATCCAGATACATTTAAGGATATGGTAACAGTCCTAAAGGCAGAAAAAGTTTGGCAAAAAAAGACAGGTAGACCGAGCAAATTGAGTACAGAAGACCAACTACTAATAACATTAGAGTATTGGCGAGAATATCGCACCTATTTTCATCTGGGAAATAGCTGGGGTATTAACGAATCAACGGCGTATAGAATTGTTAGGAAAGTAGAGAATATTCTCATCAAATCAGGTCTGTTTAATCTACCTGGAAAAAAAGCCCTATTAGAAAGTAATAGTGAAATAGAAGTAATAGTGGTGGATGTGTCAGAACATGAGATAGAAAGACCCAAAAAAAAACAGAAATCATACTATAGTGGCAAGCAGGGATACCACACATTAAAGTCGCAAGTCGTTGCCGATCTCGCGCAGCGAGCGCGTTGCGACCAAAAAAGCGAGCAGGTAATCTGTGTCCGTTGTGAGAAAGGAAGAGTCCATGATTTTCGACTGGGTCAAGAGAGCAAAATAGGGTTAAATAAGGAAATAGAAATATTAGGGGACAAAGGCTATCAAGGGATTCAGAAAATCCATCAAAACAGTCAGATTCCTCATAAAAAAAAGAAAAAAGAAAAACTAAGTAAAGAGCAAAAAAAAGCCAATCGTCAGTTATCACAACGGCGCATAGTTATAGAACATATTCATCGTCGTCTCAAAATATTTCGGATACTTTCATCAAGATACAGAAATCGCAGACGGCGATTTGGTCTGAGATTGAATTTGATTGCTGGTATCTACAATTACGAACTTCGTTACCGAGAAAAATATATATCTTGATTACTTTTGCAAGAGATCTAATATTCCAGTTTTCACCGTTAGGTTGAAGAAGGAATTTATGGCTCTTCGTTACCCTTTATGCTAAATCAACAGACAAGATGCCAAGATAACATACTTCTAACCCAAAAATTCCGAAAGTTTCTAAAGCCATAGGCTCTCCGTTTTATTAGTTTAAGTTTATTGTTGATTCCCTCGACCACCCCATTTGTTGTCCTTTGCTCGAAATAACTAATTATTTCTCCAAACCAGTTTCGGATTGTTTGACAACTCTTAGTAAAAACACTGGAGGATTTTGCCAACCATTCCGAGATGGATAGCATTCCCTCTGTCGGATTCTCTGAGGTTTCATAAATCTTTCTAAATTCTTCCTTTAACTCGTGCATCTTTTTCAAATTTGGGAAATTTTCTTTGATAGCTTCTAGTTTGATTTTTTGAGTTTCCGTTAAATCTTTTTCATTTTTTAACAAGCTATATTTACTTCGCTTTAAAACTTCTAGCTTCGCTTCTTTTTCCGCTTTCTGTTTTTTATTTTTCTGCGCTTCTACGGCTCTTTTTTCTGCTTTTCTTTGTTCGTCTAACTCTTGATTAATTTGTTTCATTACATGGAATCTATCGGCGACTACCTCGGCCGATGGCATCAATTCTTTCACCAAATTTTTATAGGGCAACCAAAGGTCTATGCTGACTTCTTCAATTTGCTCTAACACCTCTTTTCCCCACCCTGTAAGCGTTTCCCTCAACTCCTCTTGTGTTCGCTTCTCTAGAATAGCTATTAGTTTTCCCGTATCTAAATTTACTAAAACCGCACAGTAATTTTTTTGTCCTTTGACTAGAGCGATTTCATCAATTCCTAGTCTTTTTAATTTCGATAGGTCTGTCTCTGTAATTTCTTCAGCTATGTCCTCTATCATTCTTTGAATCTCTTCTTCCGTTACGTCATTTCTTCGGCTAACATTTAAAATATCTCCTGATTTTAATTGTTCGAGTATATTCTCGGCTAGTCTTTTCGTATAGGTTCGTTTCTTGCCGACAAAATCTAACTCTTCGCTAAAGGGTTTCTGACAATTACCGCACTTAAATTGACGACGATTAACTTGTAGGTACACTGGTTGTCCTGAGATTGGTAAATCTTTGACTAAATGTCGATGATTTTGGTGGAGTTTATCGCTCTCTAACCCACAACGAGGACAGATTGCTTTTTGATTTTTCGATTCGATTTGGAAAACTATACCGATATTTTCTAGGTGTAGATAGCCTTGAATAGAGGTTCCTTCTAGGTTCAAAAATTTGTCAAGTATCATAAGTAAAATACTCTGGTTTTTGGCTATTATATCAAATCTTAACTCGATTGTCTATCTTTTTGTATTAACCAGTTTATGCCTTAAACCTTTTCCTGTATGGGTTTCAGCTATTTTTGGGCGTAGGCTCTCTCATCGAATTTTATTTTAAGTTAATTATTTGCATAACAGTTACCGAAGAGCCGAATTTATGATCAGATGTGGGGAGCTTCAGAAAAGCTGATCTTTGATAGTGATATTGGTATGGAATAAAATGTAGAAGTGAAACCCAAAAAATTAAGGTAAGAAATAAAGGAAGTGTTGGGTTTTGTCACCTCAACCCAACCTACAAGATCAGCGATCGCACTACAGGATCAGCGATCACCTTTATCGAGAAGAAATAGCTACCTGCACATTCGGAGAAAAATTCTCGATTTTTCGAGAAGCATTAAGAATTTCAATCCCGATTACATTACCTGCTTGATCATAGTCAAGAATAACCCCCGGACTGATTGCCTCACTTTCTTCTACGGGTGTGTCATGCCAGGTAATTGTTAAAACGTCAACTTCAGCATCATATTTAGCTTTCATTTGATAGCTGCCTATATTTTCTAAGTTTACTGGTAACATATAGTGTAACAATTTTTTGAGGCTCAACTAAGTCATTAATGTAAATTCTCAGAAGATAAGTTTTATTGTTAATGGCGACAAACGTACCTTGATAAACTTTGAGTCCATCTTCTTCTAAAATTTGCTCAGGATAATTGAGGATGTCCTGCAATATTTTTAAAGAGATTTGGCGTTGAATAATTTTTTCTTCGGCATGGTGACTTAAAATAAAGTTCACGAGGATTTCGGGTTCTTCGGTTTGTCTTATACAATGGACGGGGTTATAAGGAATGAAACCTTTATAGAGACAGACATTGCCGCAATTTTTGTCAATTGTTGGCGATATGGAGCGAACTAATCAATTAAATCTCTTGCCAGATAAGGATTGAGTCGATTTATGCCCCCCTATCGAACCATACCAAGTCCCGAAGAGCCACCTACAAGATCGCTTCTCCTCCTCATCAAAAAGCGATCGCCCTTTGCGTTCCTATCCCAAGCGGCAGCTTTAAAGTTTAACCAACAAGATGACAGCGAATAACAATCAATTTGGTGTGTTACATTTATAATATAGATATTTCAAGTAAAAATCATTTCACCAACAGATCATGCTTAATTCTATTAACGCATTATTTGACGGAAAGGTCTTTCATCCAGAGCAACCCGTTACATTGAAGGCTAATACTCGTGTCCGCATTATTGTTGATAACTTATCGGATGAAAATAATGAACTCACTTCTTTTTTAGAGACAGCAGAATCATTACAACTAGACGGCCCCTCTGATTGGTCAGAAAATCTAGATAAATATTTATATGGTGAAGAAAAAGAGCATGAACCCTGAGAAATTTCTCGATACAAGTTATGCGATCGCTTTATCTTCATCTACGGACGATTATCATCATAAAGCACTTGCCATTGCCCAACAATTAAAAACTTCAAAAACACCTTTAGTTACAACCAGAGCCATTATTTTAGAGATTGGCAATGCTTTATCTAAACAAAAATATCGCTCTAAGTCAATTAAATTATTGTCCTCATTAGAAAAGGACAGAACAGTGACAGTTATTCCCTTATCGGAAATTCTTTATCAAAAAGCTTTTCAACTATATTGTCAAAGAAACGATAAAAATTGGGGAATTGTTGACTGTATTTCCTTTATTGTAATGGAAGAGCGTAGAATAACGGAAGCATTAACAACGGATATTCATTTTCAGCAAGCTGGTTTTCGAGCTTTGTTGAGAGATTAATCTCAGGACAGGCGATCGCCCCTTCTCCTCCCAAAAAAAAACGATCGCCTCTCCCCATCATCAAAAAACGATCGCATTACAAGATCGGTGATTGCGCTCCTCCCAAAAATGATCGCCGCTCCTTCTCAAAAAACGATCGCCCCTTCTCATCCCAAAAAAGCAATCGCCCCTCCCCATCATCAAAAAACGATCGCATTACAAGATCGGTGATTGCGCTCCTCCCAAAAATGATCGCCGCTCCTTCTCAAAAAACGATCGCCTTTTCTCATCCCCAAAAAGCGATCACACTCATCCCCAAAAAGCAACCGCATTCCCAAACAGCGATCGCCCTCTCAATTAAAAGCAGGTTAAGTTAAACAAAGTGCAACACAACCTAACTAGAGATCGCAATTATTCCTTGTACTCTATTGTAAGTTTATAACTGCTTTTTCCTTTTTGTCCCAGTGTTATATTTACGTTTTCACTGGTTTCTAAACCTTTTAAATCAATACCTTGAACTATTTCGCTGTTTAATTCTATCTCAAATTTTTTCACATTATTCTCTCTTCCTGCTCTAATGATAGTTGCAATATTTTGAGCATCATCACTGGTAAGAGATACTGGCTGGGAAAAAATTCTTACAATTCCTACTGCTGCACGTATAGCAAGATACTCAAGTACTATTAGCAATGTCATAAAAGTTATAAATAGACTTATTCTGTAGTGCGATCACCGATTTTGTAACTAGGGTTAACGAATACAACCCGATGATAACATCATTGTCGAGTTACTGCAATCATTCTCTCTGACAAAGTTTGATCGCCAAATTTTATCACCTCAACCCAAGCAACAGATCGGCGATCCAGCCATATTCTGGATAGGACTACTTCAATAACTCGATTTCCCCTGGTCGCCAAGTCTTATCAAACCAAGGCTCAAGCAGGCCATAAAGTCGAAGAATCGTGTTCCAACCCGTTTCAGGAATCGTCTGCACCCAATTATTTTCCTTACCCGCAGGCGGTTTCGGCCCGAAATAGATATCCACAGAGCCATCGGCATTAACCAAAAGTCCCTTTGTCTGACTACCGACACTGGGAAACTGTTGATCCGTCTGAACCTGCGATCGCGTCTGGTTACTGTCAAGAATCACTGACCAGAATAGTAGCACGCTAGGATGTTTTAGCGTAACGCAGAATAATTACAAATTCATCATGATTAAAAGCAAAAAAGCCCGTTAAGTAGCTATTTTTTAAGTCAAGACGGCAATTAGCGATCGCGCCTCCTGATCAAAAAGCGATCACACCATGAGAAGAAAACCTGATCGCACTAAAGTCCAAAATAATCGCAAATCAGATAATTATTGTTAAGAAAACAATTTGGTTTGTTACATTTCATTAGCGTACCCTACAGGATCACCGACCATACTAACTGGTTGCTTGTCGAGAGCAATTTCAAATAAAAATTCAGGGGCAAAGTCTGCTCCGTTTGGCCATTCTATTGTCCGACTATTGACATATACTTTTTGAAATAAACTCTTATCTTTTAAGGGTTCAAAGATTTCTCCATACAATTCTTGTTCTAAATCTACAATCCCTTCTATTCCATTATTAAAGGTTAGCTTTAATTGATACTTATCCAGATATTCCACACAGATAACATGAAGAAATAGCTCCTTTTTAGGGAAGGGGATCGATTCTGTTAAGAGGTTTTCTTTGACGCGCATTTTCCCAGTTCTCCAATAGTTCAGATTGGTGTAGATCAAGCCACTCCCATATTAAATTTAGTCCTCTTTTGGGCATTTGACCACAAACTTCACCTGTGTGAATCATTATAACCGCTTCATAATCTTGATACTCGGCATGGATATGAGGCGGATTGTGATCGTTATAGTTCATGGTGATTTTTATTCCATAGAAGCTTGATAGAGTGGGCATGAGTAAGAATAGTAATCAAGGTTGCTTTCTAAAAGTTTTCCCCCTATTGTAAGCGATCGCCCCTCCTTCTCAAAAAACGATCGCCTCTTCTCATCCCCAAAAATGATCGCCCTTTCTCATCCCCAAAAAGCGACCACACGATGAAAAGAGATTAATTTGTCTAAAAATTTGCTAGACTGGGGGCAATAAAGGCTTATTTTAAAGGTGGTAAGTCAATGTGGTGGCAAAGTTCTCGATTAGACCGTATTGAAGCCAATATGGAGCGTATTGATGGAAGAATAGAACGTCTGGCGGAAATCAGTGAAGCAACGAATCGGCGTATTGATCGGTTTGTGGAGGCTACTGCTCAACAAATGGAAGACTCTAAGGCTCGTATTGACCAACTGCAAAAAGGGATGGAACAGCTTCAGCGTGCAGTTGGCTATTTTTTAAGTCAAGACGGCAATTAGTGATCGCAATTCCCCCAAAAATGCTCTATACAGTGCTTAATGCTTTGATTTTCGCTATCTCTGTTTCTAAGTTGGGAAGTTTTTGATTATATTTTTGGGCTGTTTCTAACCATAAATCTTTTACCATCAGTAATTCTTGTAGGGTTTCTTCTAAGGTTTCACCCTGAGCCAAACAGCCAGATAGTGCTGGAATTTCAGCGACAAAACCGCCTTCTTCACAGGGATAAATAATAATTGGATAATTCATCTTTAGTTATCTCCGATGATTTCAAGGACTCGACGAATATAAACAGATTTTACTTTTTTATTATGAACAGGTATGACCAAAATAATATCATTTCTTTTAAAAATGTGATGGCTACCTGTAATTCTATCAAGGGAAAACCCTTCTAATTCTAGCAGTTGACAAACATCGTTGAATCTTGCGTTATTAGGACTATTCTTGAGTAGTTCTAGTAGTTTATCCCTTTTAGACACGAGTGAATGCCATTCAACAATGAGCTTGAGCAAAAATCCATTTTAACCCAAAGGGAGAAAACTTTTAACAATACACTTGTTCTAACATAGCGGTAGTGAGAGATTTTTGGCCGTGATAATAGAGACGACGATTGAGACAACCGATCGATTTAACATAGGTAGATAGGGTTCCCAGATCATGGGAAATAATTAAAATGGTCATCCACTCATTCAATTCTTGCAACAGGGAAAAAATACTAGCACGCATTTGGGGATCGACACTGGCAGTGGGTTCATCTAAAATCAAGAGACGGGGTTCTACTGCTAAAGCGCGAGCGATATAAACCCGTTGGCGCTGTCCCCCCGAAAGTTCAGCAATCGATCTTTTTTTCAACGCTAACATTCCCACACTATCTAAAGCTTTATCTACCCTTATCTCATCTTTTTTACTATAGCCTTGCCAGAGTTTTTTGCTGCTCAATCTCCCCATTTTCACCACCTCACCCACAGTAATGGGAAATGAGCGATCGCATTCAACAAACTGCGGCACATAACCGACTAATTCCCGACCTTTTTCGACACTTTGCCCCAAAATACTGACTTCTCCCCGCCAAGGTTTAATTAATCCCAGTAAAACCTTAAGTAGGGTGGTTTTTCCTCCTCCATTCGGGCCGATAATTCCTAGAAAATCCAGTTCTTGAATAGTTAAATTAATATCTTCGAGGATGGGTTCCTGTTCGTAGCCAGCCCAGAGATTACTAATGGTAATGATCGTTGACATATACAAGCAATTACTGATTTAAAACTGTGGCCATTTTTTGGGAAACTTGTCGCAGGTTTTCACTCCAATTTTCAGCAAAGGCACTGATAGGGATTACCTGTCCCCCAATTTCCCTCGCAATAGTTTCGGCACTTTTCTGGCTAAATTCTGGTTGAGTAAAAATAACTTTAATATTCTCTTTTTTTGCCTGTTTGATTAGTTGACTCAACTGGGCAGCACTGGGTTCATTACCGTCGATTTCGATTGCAATCATCTCTAAACCGTAATCTTGGGCAAAATAGCCCCATTCAGGATGAAATACCATAAACTTTTTGTTTTTAATCCCTGCCAAGTTTTGCCGAATTTCTTGATCTAATGCGTCTAACTCCTGACTGAATTTTTCCAAGTTAGCCCGATAGATAGCTTCCTGACTGGGATCGAGTTGTGCTAGGGTTTGATAAATAGTCTCTGCTTGTGCTTTGACTCGTTTTGGGGATAACCAAATATGGGGATCTAGGGTGTTTTTTCCGGCTTGATGTTTTTCTTCCTTGCTGTGATCATGATCATGATCGTGATTATGTTCTGCTGTCAAAGGGATTTTATCTACCCCTTGACTGGTATCGACGATTAACATCTGTTGGTTAACACTGTTTAAGCGATCTTTCCAGGCATCTTCTAAGGATACACCAATTTTAAAGTAGGCTTGCGATCGGGCTGTGGTTTTTAATTGTTCGGGTTTTGGTTCATAGGTGTGGGGATCTGTCCCGGGTTGAATCATGGCATTAACACTGACTCTATCACCGCCGATGCGTTTGACGAAATATTCCTGCGGTACGATACTGACTGTCACCTGTAAGGGTGTCTTTGCTTCCTCTTCCTTGACCGAGGAATCGCTACAAGCTGTTAAGCTGGCTATAGTCAGGGTTAAAGCGATCGCTGTTAACTGGAAATTTTTACCCATCGGAGTTAACTGAGTCTGATTATGATTCTCATCTTATCACATTCGGTGAGAATCGTTATCATTCTGAAAATATCTCCGTATAGATGAACTGATTTTGCTGGCAATTAAAAAATTTTCTCTTGCCAACCAACGCTTGACATGATATTATATAAATAATGGAAAATCCGTGCGCCTGCGACCCCCCTCTGGTCAAGTCAAATAAAGCCCAAAAAAATTAACCCCAAAAAGTAGTCGCTGAACTGAAAACTCACAACTGATAAGTAGGGAGGCACAATTATTTGTAGGATGGGTTAGCGGTAGCGTAACCCATGCGGGCGTTGGGTTTCATGCTTCAACCCAACCTACGTTCTGATAACTGATACTCGTTAGGACTGCACCACAGTTGGGAGCAGGGAGAGGAAACCTGAGCATTTGTACTAAAACTCCCAAGAGACAGTTTAAATTCAGGAGAGCTTAACTAAAAACCGAGCGCCGATCACTAAAAAATGACTTTTGCCTCCGTTATTCGCAACATTGAAAAATCGCCCTTAACTGCCGAACTTATCCAAAAACTGGAGAAAAACGGCAATTTAACCCTAACTGGCCTTGCCCGCTTACCGAAAGGATTAATAAGCACAGCTTTCGCCCGTTGTCAAGGAAAAAATCTGGTAATTATTTGTGTCAATCTAGAAGAAGCGGCACGTTGGGCGGCACAATTAGAAGCGATGACGTGGAAAGGTGTTTTCTTTTATCCCACCTCGGAAGCTTGCCCCTACGAGACATTTAATCGGGAATCCGAGATGATTTGGGGACAGATGCAGGTATTATCGACCCTTCGACGTAGCTCAGGGCAAACCCTAATCAGTCATCAAGATGCCGGAATTGCGATCGTTACCACCGAAAAGGCCCTGCAGCCCCATTTACCCCCTAGAGAGGTTTTCGAGCAATATAGCGATAATTTTGCGGTAGGAAGGGTTATAGAAGCCAAAAACCTCGATCTAACCCTAGCTAGATTAGGATATGAAAGGGTTCCACTGGTAGAAACCGAAGGGCAATGGAGTCGTCGTGGCGATATCGTTGATATTTTCCCAGTTTCGGCCGAATTACCAGTCAGGTTAGAATTTTTCGGCGATGAATTGGAAAAATTGCGAGAATTTGACCCCGCAACCCAAAGATCGCTGGATTCTATCCCCAATCTGCTTCTTACTCCCACTAGCTTTGCGGCAATGATTGCCCCTTCTCTTCCCCCCACAGTGGCCGATTATCTGGGGGCCGAAGATCGAGAAAAATTGGCTAATGGCATTTATCCAGAGGGAATTGAGCGATTTTTAGGCTTGGCATTCCCTCAACCTGCCTCTTTATTGGATTATCTCTCTGAAAATACCCTTATTGCCTTTGATGAACTGGAAAGCTGTCAAGCTAGAAGCGATCGCTGGATAGAATATATTGGGGAACGCTGGCAAGAGATAGAACCAGCTTTACCGCAAATTCACCGTTCTTTTGGCGAATCTCTGCAAATATCGGTCAAATTTCCCCATCTCTACCTCTCGGAAATAGACGATCACCTGTCCGAAAATCGCCTTAATCTCTCCAGTCGTCCGATTCCCACCAATCCGGGGCAATTCGCCAAACTAGCGGAAATTTTACGGGGAAAAAGAGAGATTTATAGCGGTATTAAACTAAATAAGTACGCTACATGGTTAATATCTGCCCAACCCTCCCGCACAGTCTCGTTATTACAGGAACACGACTGCCCGGCCCAATTTATCCCCAATCCCCTCGATTTTGGGGCGATCGAGCGCTTAATAATTCAAAACACCGCTACAGCCCTAAAATACTCAGGATTAGCTGAATTAGAAGGTTTTATCCTCCCCACCTATCGCATAGTCGTCGTTAGCGATCGAGAGTTCTTCGGACAACATCTTTTAAATACTGCTGGTTACGTCCGCAAACGTCGGCAAGCAGCCTCGGTACAGGTGGATGTGAATAAACTCCGTCCCCTCGATTTTGTAGTACATAAACACCATGGCATCGGACAGTTTATCAAACTAGAAAAGCAAGAAAGCACAATTAGCGGAGTAGTGCAAGGTCGAGATTATCTAGTTATTAAGTATGCCGATGGATTATTGCGGGTTCCTGCCGATTCTCTCGATAATCTCTCCCGTTATCGTCATACAGGTAGTCAAGAACCCGAATTACATAAAATCTCTGGCAAAGCGTGGGAAGCGACGAAAGCCCGCGTTAGGAAGTCGGTTAAGAAGTTAGCGGTTGATTTAATCAATATTTACGCCCAACGCGCCCAAAAATCGGGTTTTGCCTATCCGATGGATAATCCCTGGCAGCGGGAGTTAGAGGATTCTTTTCCCTACCAACCCACTGCGGATCAACTGAAAGCGATACAGGATGTGAAACGGGATTTAGAAAGCGATCGCCCGATGGATCGTTTAGTCTGTGGGGATGTGGGTTTTGGTAAGACAGAAGTGGCCATTCGTGCTATTTTTAAAGCTGTCACCACGGGTCATAAACAGGTGGCTTTATTAGCACCAACAACGATTTTAACCCAACAACATTATCACACCCTGAAGGAACGTTTTGCTCCCTATCCCATCAACGTGGGTTTATTAAATCGTTTTCGCACCAATTCCGAGAAAAAAGATATCGTCCAGCGCTTGAAAACGGGGGAATTGGATATAGTGGTGGGGACGCAGTTGTTATTGAGTAAAGCGGTGGAGTTTAGGGATTTGGGGTTATTGGTAATTGATGAAGAACAGCGTTTTGGGGTTAATCAAAAGGAGAAAATTAAGGCTTTTAAGAGTAATATTGATGTATTAACCTTGAGTGCGACACCGATTCCCCGGACTCTTTATATGTCCCTTTCTGGGGTGCGAGAAATGAGTTTAATTACCACACCTCCCCCCTCTCGTCGTCCCATCCAAACCCACCTTTCTAGTTATAATTCTGATGCGATTAGAACGGCAATTCGCAATGAATTGGATCGGGGGGGACAGATTTTTTATGTAGTACCCAGAATCGAGGGAATTGAAGAAAAAGCGGCAGCCATTCAAGGGATGATTCCGGGTGCTAGAATTTCCATTGGTCATGGTCGTATGGATGAGGCTGAATTAGAGACCACCATGTTAGCTTTTAATAATGGGGAAGCGGATATCTTAGTTTGTACGACTATTGTGGAGTCGGGGTTAGATATTCCCAGAGTTAACACAATTATCATTGAAGATGCCCAAAAGTTCGGTTTAGCGCAACTCTATCAACTACGGGGACGGGTGGGGCGATCGGGAGTACAAGCGCACGCTTGGTTACTTTATCCAGCTAAGGGAGAACTAACAGAAACCGCTCGGGAAAGATTAAAGGCAATTCAAGAATTTACCCAGTTAGGATCGGGGTATCAATTAGCGACTAGGGATCTGGAAATTCGCGGCGCCGGTAACTTATTGGGTGCGGAACAATCGGGACAAATGGAAGCGATCGGTTTTGATCTATATATGGAAATGTTACAGGAAGCTTTGCGGGAAATTCAAGGTCAAGAAATTCCGCAAGTGGAGGATACCCAAATCGATCTGAAATTGACGGCATTTATTCCTAATGATTATATATCCGATCCGGAACAGAAAATGGATGTCTATCGGGCGATCGCTACTGCCAATTCTCAGAAAACTTTAGGAGAAATTGCTGCGGATTTAGTGGATAGATACGGGGCAATTCCTTCCCCAGTGGCACAATTATTTAAGGTAATCGAGTTAAAACATCTGGCTAAATCCCTCGGTTTTTCGCGCATTAAACCCGATGGAAAACAGCATATTATCCTAGAAACTCCCATGGAAGAACCAGCGTGGAAATTATTACAAGAACACCTACCCCAACATATACAATCACGCTTTGTTTATAGTCCCAAACAGGTAACGGTTAGGGGTTTAGGAACGCTAAAACCGCAACAGCAGTTAGATAGTTTATTGGAGTGGTTAGCTAAGTGTAAAGATGGTTTACCGACGAGGAATTAGACTAAATCCTGTTGAAAAAGTATAGGAGAGTGGGAATTATAAATTATAAATTATGAAGTGGGGAGCGGGTTCTTCTGGTTTCTGTGTGGAAACGGGGTCTATACTGATAGTTTCTTCAGCAAAATAGTCCTAAAAGTCTTTCTAGGTAAATATTTCACGATTCTATAAGCAAAAATTATCACACAAAGTCGAGAAGAGCCTGGAGTGGGAATTATAAATTATAAATTATGAAGTGGGGAGCAGGGGAGAAGATAATCGATAAGAGTAATCTCCTGAATTGAGAATCCCGACTCCTATAGTCTGCCATAAAAAGCACCTCCTAGGAGGTGCTTTAGGGACGGAGAGAGAGGGATTCGAACCCTCGTTAAAGTTACCCCTAAACAGCATTTCCAGTGCTGCGCCTTCAACCGCTCGGCCATCTCTCCAATTGAGGTCACGATCATCCATCGTACAGCAAATACTGCTGATCTGTCAAATAAGTTTTTTGAGATATCCCCGCTTTCAAGAGACGGGGATTCCAAAAGTCAGCCGTAGCAGATAAATCCCCAGTCAAGGAGCTAAAATTTCTAACTGGCTCTTCATCTGTCCCCAAGGGAACACTCACCCAATGTCTATCCGCACCAATATCAATTCCTTTTGGGTTGAGCAGGGAGGAAAGTTTCTCAGTCCCAATCTACTAGGTTTTGGGTTCTTGGGTTTCTGTTATGCAATGGACAGGGGTTATAAGGGATGGAACCCTTATATAGAAAGGCATTTAGTGATTTTTGTCAATTATTTTTGATCTAGAGCGAACTAATCAATTAAGTCTCTTGCCAGATAAGGATTTAGTCGATTTATGCTCCCATATCGAACCATACCAAGTCCCGAAGAGCCAGGTTTTGGTTCATTAAGTAATAGCAATTCTCCAAAATCTGACTACAGATAGGGTAGAATAGCACACTGCCAGATTAAGGAAACTCAATGAACCAAGAATGCCTCGCTTTTAGCGATGGGATTGTCAATCTGAAATCGCTTTCTTAATTAGATAAACTATCCTCTGGTGCAACTGTCCTCGATGTTGGTTGTGGTAAGCTGTACTGAATTTAAACTGCGTCAGAGTCTCTGAGCGCCCATTTATAGGGATTGCAGCCTCTGGATTTTCCTTTCTCTCCCCTCCTCAGTTCTGAAAAGATACTTAAGAGAGCCGTAGATTAATAACATTGTCGTTAAAGTTATGGCCATAATTAGGGGGGAGATTTTGGCTAACCAGAAAGCCACGAAGATTATGCCAATTCCGTCGGCGAGTAGGATGGGTAAACGTGGTACTATACCATAGTCAATAATTTTTTCCGTGCTTGGCTGCAGTTGAATTTTGGCTAAACAATGAAACCAAATTTGACTAACTAAAACTATTAAAGCTCCCCATCCTATCCAGAGGGCAGCCAAATAAAAGCCCGATAATTCTAAGACAATTGTACTAATTGTAACCACAAAAAAGCGATCAAGGCGAGGATCGCTGGTTTTTTGCTGAAATTCGGCAATTTCTGCCAAGTCCACCGCTGCCATGCGTGCCTGTTCAATACACATCCCCAGGGTACCTAGGGCAAGAATAGCAGCGGATAGGTTTTCCGGTGAGAAGATTTGGGAGATTATACCTAAACTAGCCGGAAAAAACAGTAAAAAAAGGATCGTTCGTCTCATCTATTCGCGGTGGGGTCGGATTAAGATAAGAAATGCTCTTGACTTGATCATTTCTGTAATGTCTTGTTTGCCTCCTTTTCAAAATGCTCTCCTTCTCACCCAAGCTTTAACCCATCGTTCCTATGTCAATGAACAGTCGGAATTGACGGAAAATAACGAGCGCCTAGAATTTTTGGGCGACGCGATTTTGGCTTTTTTGGTGGGCGAACTATTGTATCAAAAATATCCCACCATGAACGAGGCCGAATTAACCCGTTTGCGGTCAAATTTGGTCAAAGAAGAACAATTAGCGCAATTGGGCATTGAAATCGGTCTGGGGGAGTTAATGCGTTTAGGCAAGGGAGCAATTAAAGATCGGGGGCGATCAAATCCTACCCTATTAGCGGACACTTTTGAAGCGATAATTGGGGCTTATTATCTAGATTCTGGGTTAAATGCGGTTAAAAACTATCTGCACGGGCTTTTTATCCCTGTTGCCTCTCATTTAGTCTCTCAACAATCGGAATCGCCATCTTTTATCGATGCCAAAAATCTCTTCCAACAGTGGGCGCTGGCTAATTTCGCCTCTAATCCAGAATATGCGATCATTGATGTTACCGGACCCCCCCACGCTAGGGAATTTACTGCTGAAGTGCGGGTTAATAACCTTCTCTACGGTACAGGTAAAGGTAAACGGAAACAGGATGCCACCAAAGCGGCTGCCGAAGATGCCTTAAAGTGCTGTCAATGGCAATAATAAATAGGGTTTGCAGCAAAAAGGTTTGCGTGGGGGCAGGGTGTGGGGTGTGGGGTGTGGGGTGTAGGGTTTTACCCATTTTCAGGGGGTCAATTACCTAATTTTCAGGGAAAAAGTCCCTGAATTCTTCCCCCATCACCCCAATTTCTGGCACTTTTTGATGGGAAAAAAGTCTAAAATTCTTATCCAACAAAGTTTTTAGATTTATTCAGCAAATTCTACTTATCTTAGGGGCCACCAATTAACTTTATCTCTGGTAGCACTGTAAACTTCTTTTAAACCCTCCGCATCCAGTACCCGAATTAAATCCCCCGTCGATTCTGAGGCAATTAATCCCACGTTTTGCAATCCTTTTAATACCTGTTCGACGGTACGTTGATTGAGTTGACAAGCGCGAGCAATCACATCGACGGATAAATCAAAAGTATAGATATTTTCGGCACTCGGTTGACTGCCTAATTCTCTTTCTTGATAGATTAAAGCTCTCAGTAAAGTGGCGACAGCTTGGGGTGGATAGCTACTACAATTAAGCAAATGATACTCGAATTTTTGCTGTAATTCAAATAAAAAACAGTACCGTTGACGAAAACTTTCGTTATCGTTGTAAATCTTTTCTAGCGCCGATAAGGGAATTTTTAGGACATGGGTAGTTTTATAGGATTCCACCAAACAGGGAAAAGCGCGACTGGCTAAACCATAACTAAAGGGTAAACTCCTCATACCAAAACAGCCACCGGGGTAGGTAATGGCAATAATCCGGTCGAGGGGAGTGCTGCGGACAACGATTACACCCTCATCCAAAATCACATACAAAACATCTAGAAATTCATCGGGGAGAAAAGCCGTATAGACGGGACGATTGGAAAATAGCGTCTCTAACTTGAGATTGTCGGCATCGAGATACTGACTTAACCAAGCTTCCTCTAGTCCGCGAAAGAGAAAACTCTGGTTAATCAGTTGTTGTAGGAGGGTTGTTTTTTTGGCTTTGACGCTCTTGCCCATAGTCTCAAACCTAGATGTAGCACTGATTCTATCTTCTCACAGTTTCTCTTCTCCTAACTTGGTTTCAAATTTGTTTTATAAATGTATTGAAATTTTGTTTCCCGTGTTGTAGGATTAAACCACGCATGAAAACAGATACAACCTCAGAGTAAATTTTAGGAGCGCCGCCGATGCAGTCATCCCAGTCTTGTTTGTCCCTACTCATGGCAACTGTCCTGACGGGAGGAATGCTGGTATCTTGCACCTCATCCCCCACCAATAGCGGCAATGACAGCCAAAAACCCGTGACTGTGACGCTTGTTTCCTATGCTGTTACCCAAAGTGCCTACGAAAAAATCATTCCCAAATTTGTCGAGGAATGGCAACAAAAAACGGGGCAGAAAGTAACTTTTGAACAAAGTTATGGTGGTTCTGGTTCCCAAACTCGCGCCGTTATCGATGGTTTAGAAGCGGATGTGGTAGCGTTGGCTTTAGCTTTGGATACCACGAAAATTGAGCAAGCGGGATTAATTCAACCCGGTTGGGAAAAAGAAGCTCCGAATGAATCTATTGTTCATAAATCTGTGGTGGCTTTTGTTCCTCGCGATGCCAATATTAAAATTAATCAATGGTCAGATTTAGCCAAGGATAATATTAAAGTTATTACCGCTAATCCCAAAACTTCTGGCGGAGCGCGCTGGAATTTTCTCGCTCTTTGGGGTTCGGTGACGCAAGCAGGAGGTAGTAAAGAAGCGGCGGAAACTTTTGTCGAAAAAGTGTTTAAAAATGCGCCAGTTTTACCTAGAGACGCTCGCGAATCTAGTGATGTGTTTTTTAAACAAGGCCAGGGAAATGTGCTAATTAATTACGAAAACGAGATGATTCTCGCTAATCAAAAAGGTGAGAAGTTAGCTTATACTGTTCCCACTGATTATAATATTTCTATTGATAATCCCGTGGCGGTTGTTGATGCCAATGTGGATAAAAAAGGTACGAGAAAAGTGGCCGAGGCTTTTGTGCAGTTTTTATTTACTCCCGCAGCGCAAAGAGAATTTGCTCAGGTGGGTTTTCGTCCCGTTGAACCGACGGTAGTGAAAGAGTTTGAGAGTAAATTTCCTGAGATAAAAAATCTCTTTACCGTGCAGGATTTAGGCGGTTGGGATCAGGTACAAAAGCAATTTTTTGATGATGGAGGCTTGTTCGATAAAATTCTGACTAAAGCTGGTAAATCTTAAAGGAGAAAAACCATGGATAATCAACCTCAATGGCAAACTATTAATCATCCCCAAAGTGACTTACATCTCGATCAATCAGGACTTGATCGCCCCACTTCCCGAAGAATAAAAATTCGGATTCCTAAACAATATGTTAACGAGCCAATTATAGCACGTTTGGGGTCTTTTCCCGGTCTAAAAGTGAATATATTTTCTGCTTTGTTAGCTGCCAATAATAATCAAGATGGCTGGTTCGATCTACAACTGCAAGGCAACTCTCAAGGGATAGAAAATGCCCTTTCCTATCTGGCAGATTTAGATGTAGAAGTTTGGTATGATTCAGCACAAGTTCTTGAAGAAGCGGACAATTGGTAATCTCTAGCAATAATTAACAATGGCTAACCCACAATTATCTTTATCTCCCAGTCAACCCCTGAAAAAAGTTTCTATTCCTTGGGTAATTACCATTAGTTATCTAGTGGTTTTGTTGGTTTTACCGGCAGCGGCACTATTTGCTAAATCCCTAACTCTTGGTTTTGCCGAATTTTGGCGCATTGCCACTTTACCGATTTCTTTATCCGCCTACCAAGTCACTTTTTTTACTTCCTTAATCGCCGGATTAATTGACGGAGTTTTTGGCACTATTATCGCTTGGGTATTAGTGCGGTATCGATTCCCAGGTAAAAAAATTGTCGATGCTTGTGTGGATTTGCCCTTTGCTTTACCCACTTCTGTTGCCGGTTTAGTCCTAGCCACAGTTTACAGTGATAACGGTTGGCTCGGTCAATTTTTTGCCCCCTTTGGCATTAAGATATCCTTTACCATTTTAGGGGTTTTTGTGGCGATGTTATTTATCGCTTTACCCTTCATTGTCCGCACCCTACAGCCGGTTTTACAGGAAATGGAAAAAGAAGTAGAAGAAGCGGCTTTATCCCTCGGTGCTTCCTCTTGGCAAATCTTTTGGCGAGTGATTTTTCCCACAATACTACCGGCTATTTTAACAGGAGTTGCCCTCGGTTTTGCCAGAGCGATCGGTGAATATGGTTCCGTAGTTATTATTTCCTCTAATATCCCCTTTAAGGATTTAATTGCCCCAGTTTTAATCTTCCAAAGACTAGAGGAATATGATTACACAGGGGCGACAGTAATTGGCATGGTTTTATTACTGGTTTCTTTGTTGATGTTAGTAGTAATTAATTTTCTGCAACAATGGGGGCAAAAATACAGAGTTAAGTAAAAAGTAAAAAAATATTAGAGTATGACTGGAGACAGATCAAAAATGCAGAATCCAAAAGCCTTAACTAAAACGAAAGAATGGGATTACAAACCCCTACTAATTATTATCGCCCTTGTTTATCTTGCCTTCTTGCTTTTTATTCCAGCAGCGGCAGTATTTTACTATGCTTTTCGCAATGGATTCCAAGCTTTTTTAGAAGCGGCGGGAACTTCTGACTTTATCGAAGCGGTGAGATTAACAGTAATTATTGCCCTAATTACTGTACCCTTAAACACAATTTTCGGACTTTGTGCAGCCTGGGTAATTGCTCGCAATCAATTTCGTGGCAAAACGTTATTAATTAGTTTAATTGACTTGCCTTTTGCCGTTTCTCCCGTGGTAGCGGGTTTAATGATTGTACTGCTCTATGGGCGCAATGGTTGGTTAGGTTCTTTCTTAGAATTTTTCGATATAAAAATACTTTTCGCTTTACCCGGAATGGTATTAGCAACTATATTTGTTACTATGCCTTTTGTCGCCAGAGAAGTTATCCCAGTCTTAGAAGAAATTGGCTTAGAACAAGAGGAAGCCGGGCGCACTTTGGGGGCAAATGATTGGCAGATTTTCTGGCGCGTCACTTTACCCAATATTCGTTGGGGATTGATGTACGGCGTGCTGTTAACTAATGCCCGGGCGATGGGAGAATTTGGGGCGGTTTCTGTGGTTTCTGGCAGCATTTTAGGGAGAACTGCCACCCTGCCAATTTTCGTAGAACAGGCTTATAAAAATTATCTCACTCCTGCCGCCTTTAGTGCGGCGGCTATCCTAGCTTTACTAGCAGGAGTTACTTTAATTATCAAAGAAATTCTCGAACGTAAAACCGCCCACAAAATTCACACTACCTAACTACAAAAAACCTAAAAATATGAGTATTACTATCCAGCAAGTTTCTAAACGTTTCGGCAATTTTCAGGCTTTAGATAATATCAGTTTAACCATTCCTGAAGGTAAATTAGTCGCCCTCCTCGGACCATCGGGATCGGGAAAATCGACCTTATTACGTTCAATTGCCGGATTAGAAACTCCCGACAGTGGTGCGATTATTATTAACGGACAAGATACCACCCATGTGGATCCTAGACGGAGAAATATCGGCTTTGTTTTTCAACATTATGCCCTATTTAAACATTTAACTGTTCGTCAAAATATTGCTTTTGGTCTAGAAATTCGCCAGCAAAAATCGCCAGTAATTAGGAAAAAAGTTGAGGAATTATTAGAATTAATTCAATTACAAGGATTAGGCGATCGCTATCCCGCCCAATTATCGGGAGGACAACGGCAGCGAGTAGCTTTAGCCCGCGCTTTAGCCATTCAACCGAATGTATTATTATTAGATGAACCCTTTGGAGCTTTAGATGCAAAAGTTAGAAAAGAATTAAGGGTATGGCTGAGAAATTTACACGAAGAAGTTCACGTTACCAGTGTTTTTGTTACCCACGATCAAGAGGAAGCAATGGAGGTAGCCGATACGATTGTCGTGATGAATCATGGTAAAATTGAACAGGTGGGTTCTCCCGCCGAAATTTACGATCATCCCGCCACACCTTTTGTGATGCAATTTATTGGGGAAGTGAATATCTTACCCAGTTTAGCAGGATTAGGAAATGGACATCATCCGGGTGATAATTCCACCGTTTTTATCCGTCCCCACGACCTGGAAATTATGCCCGAACAAGATGGTTTGAATAGTTGGGCAGTGGTAAAAAGAGTTATTCATTTAGGCTGGGAAATACAAGTAGAATTAATGTTAGCCGATGGGGAAATGGTGGTGGCTTATCTCAATCGTGAGGAATACAAGCAATTACAGTTACAACCAGAACAAACGGTACATTTAAAACCAAGAAAAGCGACTTTACTCACTGATTTTGACAATAAAAGTGAGAAAGTTATCGATTACTCAATTTAAAAACTCCAGGTTTATTAAAGAGTTTTTCATAAAGCTGTAAGTGACCTTCACCGCTCCCACTTTCTCAGCACTGATAGAGTTAGAGCAACTTCTTTACCTTTCTCCTCAATAAAATCTAGCAATTCCTTGGCGGTGCTTTTATCTTCATCTACTTTGGTGTTAAGATTGACAGCTTTGAGGTCAAAGTTTTTGGCTTCGATTTCTTCACGGGTGACTGTCCAACTTCTCTCACTATCTTCTCGGTTGGGTAATAGTTCTAGAAACTCCTGAAAGTGATTCATCATCAGGGGTTTGCGCTTGGTAACTTTAACATCGGACAGGTCATAATACCAGATTTTTTCAGTGGGTTTGCCTTTAGTAAAAAAGAGGATGTTAGCTTTAACACCCCCACCGGCAGCCACAAAAGTCCCCGCGGGCAAACTAACGATACACCAGAGATTACAGTCGTTTAATAGTTTTCGTTTGCTCTGGACAAAAGCATTTTCATTGGTGCGAAATAACACCCCTTCATCTAGGACGATACCGCAGCGTCCCCCCGGTTTCAAACTATCGATAACGTGCTGTAAAAATAGGACTTGAGTAGCACTGGTTTTATAGGCAAATTGTGCCTGTACGGTCCTGTGTTCTTTGCCGCCAAAGGGGGGGTTAGTGAGGATAATATCGAACTGGGGCGGAGCATCTTGGAACAGGTCGCCATAGATGACTTCTCGGTTTAAGGTGTTGCCGTGCCAGAGGTGGGGGTAATCGATGCCGTGTAGGACTAAATTAGCGAGGGCAATGGGGTAGATGAGGTTCTCTTTTTCCCTTCCGTAAAAGGTTTTTAGTTTGACGGTTTCTAGCTGTTCGGGGGTGATGTCATCTGCTAGGAAATCGCGGATATATTCGTAGGATTGGGCCAGGAATCCGCCCGTGCCGCAGCAGGGGTCATAGATGGTTTCTCCTACTTGGGGGGTGATGGCTTTGACCATTGCCCGGATGACTTCCCGGGGGGTAAAGAATTGACCGCCATCGTTGTTTTTTTCTCCCATTTTCAACAGCAATCCCTCGTAAACTTGGGAGATGGGGAAGATGTGGGTAGGGTCAATGTAGTCGATTTCGTGGATTTTATCGAGGATGTCTAACAGGTTGGTTTCGGTGTCGATGCGGACTCGTTCGACACTGGATATGACCTCACTGATAATTTTTTGGCGGGGGGTGGCTTGGGGTTTGTTTTTGAGGCTTTTGAGGTAGGGAATGACTTCTTCATTGACAAAGGGCAGAAATTGACCCATTTCCCCCATTTGCAGGTTAAGGCGGCGGTTGCCTTCAGGGTTCGCCCAATCTCGCCAACGGTAGGGTTCGGGGATGGAATCGGCAAAAGAGTCCCCCACGGCTTCCGCTTCTTCCGCTTCTCGCTGTTCGGTGTCGTCAAGGATTTTGAGGAACAGTAGCCAACTGAGTTCGGGGACGTACTGTAAAGCACCGGCACAGTTGGAACGCCGCATGATGTCGCAGATGCCTTTGATGTAGCTGTTAAGTCCCTGTTGGGTGGTGAAGGTTTTACCGTTGTCGTTGCTGTTTTTTTTAGCCATTGAGTTTACCTAATTTGTCTAACCTGCCAAGCGGAGATTGGCGATGAGGGGGAGTTGGAGTTCGTTTTTTTCTTGCAGTCTTTGAGAAAAGAATAGGATTTCTAGGTTTTCGATTTCTTCGGTTTGGGGGTTGACTCTCACAATAATATCATCTCCTCATTCTTCTGATTCTTGTTCGGGATAGGGAGCGCATTTATTGATATAGAGAATGTCTCCCGTTGGGTCATATTTGATAATTAGGTTTTCTGTCATTTAGTAAAATAATAGCGATTTTCTTCTGATTCAGTACGAGGTATGAACAGTATTTGGTTTAAGTTTGTCCATGCTTGCTGTGTTTTTTCTATGTCTATTGTTTGCATAACTATAATTCTCCCTTAAAGGCGCGGCGCAATAGGACGGCGGGGAGTTTATTGATGGTGTCGAGTTGCTCTTTTAAGTTCTGTTTTAGTCGTTCCACTTCCTGCATTTGTTCGGTTAGAGTTGAGGCGATTTGTTTTTGTTTTTCAACTGTTGGAAAAGGGCATTCAATATTTGAAATAACTCCTTTTTTAATGTTGGGATCTCTTCGGTTGCCGCTACTATAGTCCATCCATTTAGGTCTAAAATTTAATACCCATGCGTGTAGGAACTCAGGAATAAAAACATTATAGTTTGGCAAAATCGAACAAATTGCTTGATTAGTAACAGCAGGTAAGCCTAAGATTCCAGATTTTCCAATAGTTCCACCACCACCATACATGGCAATCATCACAGAGCCAACTGGCAGCATTTCCCCTCGAATTTCATCAAAAGCAGTTTCAGAAATATATTCTTCTGTTTCTTTAACAACCTCACAATTAAGATCTAAAGTTTTAACCCAAGCTATAGTGCCTTTGAAGCTTGAGGAATTGTTTCGTGAGGGTGTACCACCACTAATAAGACGAGCAATATCCCCTAACTTTCTCCTCTCCCAAGAATTAGCCTCCTCACTTTCAAAAACAGCCCGAAGATAGGCAGCAGGTAAAGCCTTGGCAGCTTCTAACTGTGCTTCTGTTGCTTTTCGTGCCTTTTCTACCGCTTCCATCTGTTCATTAAGAATGGCGGCTATTCGTTTTTGTTCGCTTAGGGGTGGGAGAGGGATTTTTAATGTTTCTAAATCTTTTCTGCCAATAGCTTCAAATGTACTGCCACTACCTAGAGATACTAATTTATTTTCATATAACCTCAATGCTGCATGAATAAAATCACGTTCACTATCTTGATTGGGACGGATAGCTGCTAATCCTCTACCAATACAGCATTGAACGTCAACTATATTTGTTGGTCCAACAGGGGCGCGAACTGAAATTAAAATATCTCCTACTTCAGCGATTTTAATGGGTTCAAAACACCAAAATCGTGGAATAGGTGATATTTTACCAAAGTCGGCTTTACCTTGAAAAAATGGTAGTCCGCGGGGTTCATTTATATAACTAGAACTAGGTGGAGATTGTCCCATAATTAGTTCACAAACATCCCCCAACTTTACCCACTGCCAACCATCGGGCAACTGCCGATCATTTTCCTGACTCATAATAACTCCCTTGCCCAATCATAAACATTCAAATACCAATCCCCAATTAAAAACCCTAAGCGGCAAACAATCTTATCTTAGTTTCCTGTATGATCTCAGAGGGTTTACCTACTAACTTTAACGCCGATAAACCCCCAGCCTTAGTCACTTCCGGCACTTGAAAAATGAGCTTATTTTCCAATCCTTCCGTCCCCGACTTAGCAAACTGAGAAGCAATCGCCCTCACTGTCGCCGCCGTTTCTTCTGGCATTTCGCGTAACCAATCCTCCTGTTTATAACTAAAAGCTTCCGCTCTTTCCAGACGAGTCAGACGGTGCAAACCATAACCCAACTCTCCCAAAACATCAAATAAATCGCAAGCTTCCAACTCATCTAGTGTCCTAATTATACTTGCTGATCGCCCCCCATCAGGCAGTATTTGTAATAACCTCCCCCGCTCCTCCGGCTGAACCCAAATCGAACGAAATAAAGTCAAATTAGTCACCTGATTAACCAAGGATTCCGCCAGCCTCTCTCGATACTCCTCCACCGTTATCGGCTTCGTTTCTCCGCCTACCGTCGTCAGAATATAGCGCCCCACCGGAGTAATATTTACCTCGAACCCCTCAACGGAGATAACCCGGCGTTGCTGCCTTTCCTTTGGTTCCGCCGCCGTCCCCTTTTTGGTGGCTAACTTATCGAGAAACTTCTCCCCAAATAAACGGGTAGCATTAGTGTAGTCATACACCCGAAACATTAACTTATTAGTGGGTAGATCCAACCGCGTCCCCCGCCCTACCATTTGATAGAAACTAATGGGAGAATTGACATATTTAAAAAAGACAATATTTCTCACATTGGGGACATCAACACCGGTGGTTAAAAGATCTACCGTCGTCGCGACAAAATGGGAACGGGAACTGCCCTTTAAATCCGGCAAATAGTCATTACCCGAAGATTTGGCCGTACACTTGAAGGCATAATAATCCTTCGGCTTTTCCCCCTTAGCGGCACACCAACGAGCATAGAGATTATTCATCTCAATGGCTACAGCATCAGCATGGCGGTCATTAACACAGAAGATAATCGTTTTCTGTTCCACTTCCCCCGTTGTTAACAAATGATTGAATAAATCCCCCGCCATCGCCATCACACGGTCAGGGAGCAAAATTGACCGCTCATAACTGGTTTTCTCGTACATTTCCCTAATTTCTGCCTCTGGGATGGGCTGTCCCGTGTTGGCATCAAGGGGATTTCTGCTGATGACCTCCTCCACTGTAATGCCCGTGTCATCGAGGTTGATGGCACTCCTAACAATTTCGCAGGCGGCAAGATAGCCATCCTCTATCCCTTGTCCGATGTCGTATTCATAGACGGGTTCGCCAAAATAGGCCATATTATCGGCGGTGATTTGTCTATCGGCTTCTGATTCGGGCGAGTCTTCTGTAAACTCCAATTCCCGGGGAGTTGCCGTCAATCCCACCTGTACCGCCTCACTGTTGCGGGTGAGAACTTGCGACCACTTACCCCATGCGGAACGGTGACACTCATCGATGATGATATGGCTGAAGTAATTTTCCGGGTAATGGGTGGTTAAAAAATTCCCCATGTCCTCTTCCTTGTCCACATTCAGGGTTTGATAGGTGGCAATTAAAACACGGGCATTCTTGTGGGGTTGGTTCTTTTCTACTTCCGCCGCATCGGAACCGAAGGCAATTTGCAAAGCCGCCGCCCCCTGGGTTCTCAACTCATCGCGATCGCAGACAAATAACGCCCGCCGCAACTGTCCGGCATCTGCTATTTTTCGCAGTAGGTTACAGGCGATAAAAGTCTTACCCGCGCCCGTTGCCAGGGTTAGAAGGACTCGCGCCGGGGAGCCTGTTTGCTGGCAGCGGGCAATTTTTTCCAAAGCAGCGCGGATGGCAGCATCTTGGTAGTAACGCCGTCCTCCTTCTCCCCCCTTATAGGGAGTCAGCAGGGGACGGGCGACCTCCTCTGCTAGGCTGAAGCCTACATACTGCTCGTATCTCCCCCTCAGTTCGGCCGGGGTAGGAAATTGGCTGAGGGGTTGAGGGGCTGAAGTTATATTCGTCGTGCGATCATATTCGACAAAAAGATGACCGTTACAGGAGTACACAAACGGTACATTTAACCCTTTGGCATAGCGTTTAACCTGTTCTAAGCCTTCAGTGGGGGGCGCATCTTCCTTTTTTGCTTCTATTAGGGCGACGGCTAAGGGTTGGCTGTCGCTACTGACGGCCACTCGCAGGGTGTAATCAATCCTTCCCCTGGCGCGTTCGGCTTCCCCATCGATAATTTGAATGGCCCCCGGGGTTTCTTCTCGCTTGAGACAATCCTCGGTCCATCCTCTTTGATGCAGGACGGGGTCAATTAATTTGGCTCTGGTGTCTGTTTCTCCTAATCCCATGGTTCTCTCAAGACAGTAAACAGATAACTGATAAGTAGCTGGTTATAATTAAATTAAAAATGGATTTTAGGTTCGATCCCCCCTGCCCCCTTGATAAGGGGGGTGCCGGTAGGCGGGGGGATCCCCCCTTAATCCCCCCTTTGATAAGGGGGTGTCTGATAATTTTTAACGCCTACCGACTTAACTGATAACTGATAACTGATAACTGATAACTGATAACTGATAACTGATAACTCAGGTTAACTAACTATTTTTCGCCTCTAATTTGGTCAAACGACTTTTAAGTTCCTGATTTTCCTGTTTCATTTTTTCTAATTCCTCGCGAATTTCCTGAATTGCTTTCTCGGAACCTAATTTTTTCTGGACTTTTTGTACTGCTTCCTCCGCTACACGACGGACGCGACCATCGGGAGTTCGATCGCTCAAGGCTTGTAAAATAGCGATAGCTTTGGCATTTTCTATCTGTCCTAAAGCGTTACACAGTGCCACCTGCGTCAAGAAAAAAGTTTCCTTGGCAATGGTTTCTAAACGTTCCAAAATTACGGTTAATTTATCCGTGGTTTGTCCCGAAGAAATTGCTCCTAGGGCGCGGATAGCGGCTAATCTCAGGGGTTGAGGTGTGCCTAAAGCCGTGTAGGTCAAAATTGACTCTAAAGCCGCCGGCGAGGTTTTTAACTGGCTTAAACCCCCAATTGCGCCCGCTCTTACTACCTCATTCCACCCCTTTCTTGACTGTAAAATATGATTGAGCAGGTCAATAATTTCCCCTTCTTTATTTTGCAATTGTCCCACGGCCATGGAGCCTAATCCTCGCGCGGTGGCTGCTTCCACATAATAACTAGCGTCTCCGGCTTCTAGTAGGGATTTAAGCGCGTTATAACTATCTAAGGTTTTAATTTCACTTAATCCCTCGACAATTGCCCGACGTACTTGCGCTTTTTCGTCGTTTAAACCTTTAATTAAAGCAGTAACTGCCTGATCTAAACCAAGAGTTGCTAACTGTTTGGCCACCTCCACACGCACCCCCCAAAAAGGCTCATTTTCTAGGGATGTCCCTAAAGCTTCGATCGCTTCTAAACCGCCTTTTTTAGCAATGGCCGTCGCTCCATAGATACGGGAAATCGGGTCGGGATCCTGTTGTAATTGCGCTTTTAATTCGGCGATGGGATACTCAAGAGTGACGGTTTTGAGGAAATTATTACCCCGATCGAACTTGACAAAATCGGGCTTTTGTGCTAGGGGAAAATAGAAACTTTGTTCTTTTTGGTGAATCCGCAGATTATAGGTAATATCCTCAGAGTTGAGATAGGCAAAAGCGACGGGAATTTTCAAGTCGAATAGTTCCTTTTCATCCTGGGTTTGGGTGACGGTTAATTGGGCTAAATTATTCTGATTGTCCCAACTGTAGGCCACCTTATAATCGGGATGACCACCGCGATAAACGTACTGATCAAAGAGGAATAATAAATTGTACCCGGTCGCTTTTTCGATCGCCCGTAATAAGTCCACAGTTTCTACGGTTTTATGGGCATTATCCCGCACAAAAGTATGAATCGCTTTTTCAAATAAATCTTCCCCTAAAATAGAGCGGATCATCTGATAAACACAGGCACCTTTTTCGTAGAGATGACGATCATAAAGTTCGATCGCTTCTCGATAAACATGAGTAACAATCGGACGACGATAGCGGGAAGTATCTTCTTCTAAATAACTTCTTGCTTCCCCTAATAAATAATAACTAGCAGCAGCTTTTCCGTATTCCGATTCTGTCCATAAAACCTCAGAATAGGAAGCCATTCCCTCTTTAATCCAAGCGTGAGACCAGTGTTTAATTACCACTAAATCACCGAACCATTGATGAGCTAATTCATGGGCAACTAAGCTTTCTGTCCAAGTATGATCGATGCTGGCTCTTTGATCAATTAAACAGCGATCGGTTAAAATTGTGGTGGAAGTATTTTCCATCCCACCAAAGATAAAATCATCTACACAAACTTGCGCGTATTTGGGATAGGGATAGGGATAACCAAACTTTTGGCTAAAAAACTCGATCATGCGGGGAGTTTTACCCATACTTCTTTGTCCCTCTTCTTCCCGTCCTTTTTCCACATAATAAGTAACAGGAACACCATTCCATGAGTCGCATAATTCGGCAAAATCTCCCACCGCAAGAGTCATTAAATAGGTAGGATGAATTTGCTTTTGTGACCAGTGATAAATTCTGTCCTCACCAACGGGTTCCACCGAGATTAATTCCCCGTTAGAAATAGCGATATAGGGTTGGGGAATTTTAACCCGAATTTCGGAGGTGGCTAATTGGCCGGGGTAATCAAAACAGGGAAACCAAAAGCGAGAATCTTCATCTTCTCCCTGGGTCCAAACTTGCATCGGTTTGTCGGGATGATATTCGTCGGGGCCGATAAAATATAATCCCCGTTGTGGTTGGTTAACTTGATAGTTAATCGTCAGGATAATCGGTTTATCGGTGGTGGGTTGTAGCAGATGAATGGTCAGTAGAAAACGATCATAGTCAAAGGGTTGACTGATACCTTCAATGAACACAGAATCAATATTTAGATCCACCGCATCCAGGGTTAAACTGCTAATTCCCTGACGAATGGGGGTGAGGGTAATCTGACAGCTGCCCTGAAAACTTTGTCGGGGAATATCAATAATTAAATCGAGAAAAATATGATTAACTTGTCCGGGTCGATCGGGGTTATAATGGGGTTTAGCCCCCGGTAACTCAAAGGGTTGACGCTGATTATTTTCCGTGTCGATGGTGAGATGAGACATATTAGCCCTAACTTGCTGATTTTTGTCCGGTAAACTTAAATTAACACGATCGGTCGTCCCTTTCCTTGCTAACAATAATCCCCCCCTATGAATCTCCCCTCCTTTCTCTGGTTATGGAAAATTGCCGCTTGGTCGATGGGATTTTCCCTCTTTGCCTATTTTTTACTAGCGGTTTCGGGGGTAAACATGGGTTATCGACGACTTGCGGGCCAATCTCGACCGAAATGGTTAAGACCTTTTCATCTCCTCAGCGGCCTGATCATGGTTGCTTTGGTCTTAATTCTGCTGGGAATCGGATTAGTGGGAACAATCGGTCATTATGGCAGTTTAGGCCACTCTTCCCACCTGATAGCGGGTTTATCGGTGGTTTTTCTGGTTTTTGTTTCGGCAATTAGCGGCCTGAACATTACAACTCGTCCACCTCTAGCGCGGTCTCTCCACATCGGCACTAATCTTTTATTGTTTCTGGGTTTTCTTTTTGTTACCCTAACAGGATGGGATGTGGTCCAAAAATATCTACAATAAAAATAGTCGGCGATCGAGTGGAGACTGTTTGATCGAGAAAAACTAGCTATCTCATCCCGAAAAATCGCTTTTTAGTGACAGAATACTCACCCCCAAATCATTATGCAAACCGTCGAATCACAAGCTATTAACACGATGTCAGTGCCAAAACAAGGTCTTCCAGTAACAATTATTACTGGGTTTCTTGGTAGTGGTAAGACTACTCTCCTCAATCATATTCTCAGCAATCAACAGGGATTAAAAACTGCTGTTCTTGTCAATGAATTTGGTGAAATCGGTATCGATAATGAACTGATTATCAGCAGTGATGACAGCATGGTAGAATTAAATAATGGCTGTATTTGCTGCACGATTAACGAAGATTTAATTCAAGCAGTTTATAAAGTTCTCGAACGTCCCGAAAAAATCGATTATTTAGTCGTAGAAACCACGGGATTAGCCGATCCTTTACCGGTAGCTTTAACCTTTTTAGGGACGGAATTACGAGAAATGACCCGTTTAGATTCCATTGTCACTATGGTGGATTGTGCCAATTTTAGTCTCGATTTATTCAACTCGCAAGCGGCCTTAAGTCAAATCACCTACGGTGATATTATTGTTCTTAATAAAACCGATCTAGTGGATGAAGCAGATGTGGATTCTTTAGAAATAAGAATCCGGGACATGAAGGAAGGATCAAGAATTATTCGCACTAGCAAAAGTCAGATTCCTTTACCCTTAATTCTCAGCGTCGGACTATTTGAATCGGATAAATATTTCGACACAGAAGAAGAACATCACGACCATCATCACCACGACCACGATCACGACCATTGCGATCATGATCATGATCACGATCATCATCACCACGATCATGATCATGATCATCACGACCATTCCAATCATTTAGAGGTGGATGGATTTACTTCTATTTCCTTTGCTAGTGACCAACCTTTTTCGATTCGGAAGTTCCAATATTTCCTCGATAATCAGTTACCAGAAAGTGTTTTCCGTGCTAAGGGTATTCTCTGGTTTGATGAAAGTCCTAAACGTCATATTTTTCACCTCAGTGGTAAACGTTTTACTCTCGAAGATGACGAATGGAAAGGTACTCCGAAAAATCAGCTAGTTCTTATCGGTCAAAATCTCGATCATGAAACCCTAAAAGAACAGATTAACAGTTGTCTCATTTTACCTGCTGTCAATCGCGGTAAAGGATTTGGTAAATAAACCCCGCTTTGTAAATTTACTAAGTTGGGATTTTTAAGGGGAAACTCTCTGCTAAAGTCGGTCGTTACTTTCGATTTTTTACCTCAATCCAAGCTTTTGGGGGGTTCTACCCCCCAAACCCCCCGCGCATTAGCTTTTCGGTGGGATGCTTACAGCCAGCTGCTGATCCATTTGTCATCATCTAAAAGTCACTGATAATTGCTGATTGTCGGTATTTCTGCCTTCCTAACTCCTGACTCTAAGGACAATTTTTTGATTTTTACAAGAGGTCTAATTGAGCTTCTGTGGGTACTTTTCCCCCTAAAGATTCCACGATCGATCGAGTATTTTCTTTCAGCATTTTTACATAACTATCCCCCCTAGTACCCACCGCGCCGATTGAATCAGAATATAATTGTTGTGGTGCTAATTTCACCCCCGCTTCTTCGGCTACAGTGGTAATTAAAGCGGGATTAATAGTCGTCTCGGCAAAGATAGCAGCAACCTGGAGATTTTTAATAGCATCGGCTAAATTTTTCACCGTTTGGGCGCTTGGTTGTTCTTCAGTACTAATACCAATTAAAGTTCCCGCAACTTTTAAACCGTAGGCATGAGCATAATACTGGAAAGCGTCATGAGTGGTGACTAATTGTCTTTGGGAAGGGGGGATAGTTTCAATAGCCGCAGTAATCCAGCGATCAAGATTTTCTAATTCTGCGATTAATTGGGCGGCATTTTGGGTAAAAATCTCTTTATCTTCGGGACTTAATTTAATCAGTTGATCTCGGATTTTTTCCACCATAATTATCCCATTTTTCGCCGAACCCCAAACGTGGGGATCGGGGACTTTCTGCCCCTCTTTTTCCAGTTGTAAAGGCTTGATTGCTTCTCCCACGGCCACTTTTTTAGCTTTAATTCCCGTAGAATTGATCATTTTAATTAACCCCGGTTCGAGATTATAACCGTTATAAAGAATTAAATCGGCTTTTTCTAAAGCCACACTATCGGCGGGAACCGGTTCATAAACGTGGGGATCATCCCCCGGTTTTAAAATGTCTTGATGGTCAATTTCTTCACCGCCCACTCGTGCGGTTAAATCGGCGATAATTGTGCTAGTAGATATTACCTTTGGTTTTTGGTTATCGGTGGTATTAACCGAGGTATGACAAGCAACCAATCCCAAAAATAAACAGGATAAAATTAGTTTTTTCATCGGGAAATAGAGATGAGGGGTTAGCGGTTAGAGATGGGGGGAAATGGCACTGATATCTATCTTAATTTTTTTCCTGACTAAAGACTCCTTTTACTATTAAAATAGAGAATAGAGAAGGTGTAAATTGAAGAAATATGGATAACCAAGCCCCGATTAAACTACCGAAAACCAGCGAATCCGACCACCTCAAGCGCATTCGTCACACCACCTCCCATGTTATGGCCATGGCGGTGCAGAAATTATTCCCGAAAGCCCAAGTTACTATCGGGCCTTGGACTGGGGAGCATCTCACTTACGCGATGAGTAATTATACTTAGCTTAAAAGCCACTCTTAATCGTGTCTTGGAACGAAATAGAGGCTTTTAAAGACCGCGTACATGGAGAATTAAAACAAGAATTACCCTCGAAAAGCCTATTTTTCTACTAAGTATTTATGCTTATTGCAAAGGTGAGATGCTCCCTTGGACTGAAACCGGATTTTACTACGATTTTGATGTGCCGGAACCTTTTACCGACCGTAGATTAATTCTTTACCCCCTGAAGCGAATGGGGGGGATTTTTGTAAGTTCGATCCCGAGAAAGAACAGGGCTTTCGATTCGGTCTCTCTCTGTCATCTATCGATATGGATAGATATTTTGACATCGAGTAAGTGGTTATGGTATTTTCGAGGTGGAACCGTGTAGGCTTATTCTTAGTCGGAAAAAACTATACAAATTCGGTTCTTCGGTTCATGTTATGAAGTGGACGGGGTTATAATGGATAAAACTCTTATAGAGAAAGACATTCATCGATTTTTGTCAATTGTTTTTGCTCTAGAACCAACTAATCAATTAAGTCTCTTGCCAGATAAGAATTTAGTCGATTTATGCCACCTGATCGAACTATACCAAGTAACGAAGAACCACAAATTCATCTATAAGCTAGGAGACCTACTATTCAATCCATGTCTTTAATGAAAACCTTATCCGAGCAAAAGTACCCCGTTCGTTTTTTGCTGTCTAGAATTTTGATGAGAACCGGTTTATGTAAGTTATTTATCGTCCAGAGAAAAGGCTATAAAATTCGATTTAATCCCTCGGGTATCAGCGCTCAATTGTGGGTCGATCCCGCTCGTATGCGATGGGAAGAGAGGTTTTTGGAAGATTATTTAAAACTGGGCGATCGGATGATAGATGTAGGGGCGAATATCGGTACTCTCTCCCTAAGAGCTTCCACATTAGTGGGAGCGGAGGGAGAAGTGTTCTCTTTTGAGGCCAATCCAACACTCTCTGAATTTATTAAAGATAATCAGACATTGAATCAGTTCACCAATATTAAAATTTATAATCTAGCCGTCGGAGATAGTAATGGTACGATTTATTTTGCCTTGAATAAATCGGATGATCGCAGTCGGGTTCACCTATCGGATCAAGGGATTGCGGTTGAAAAACAGCCTTTGGATCGGGTAATTCCCGATACACCGATCGATCTTCTCAAGATCGATGTAGAGGGATATGAAAAATGGGTATTTCAAGGAGCGGAAAAAACGATTCAAAATAGTCAAGTGGTGATGTTTGAATCGATCCCCGCCAATACGGAGCATTATCAGTATAGTGTTCGAGAAAATTTTCAGTTCCTGCTCGATCGAGGGTTTCAAATTTTTAAATTAGGAGCCAATAAGACCATGTATTCTGTAGACATCGATCAAGTATCCCAATACAATGGGGATTTATTCGCCCTTCGCAATGTAGAGTCCTTTATCGCTCGAACCGGCTATAGGTTTCCCAATGCCTTGTAAAATATAGGGGATGGGCTAATCGCTATCTCTCGCTTGGGGTGACTACCTGGTCTGTTCGAGACAGACCAGGCACCCGGACAGTAAGATAGATAGAGACGGCATAGTATAGAGATATGGATAACCAAGCCCCGATTAAACTACCGAAAACCAGCGAATCCGACCACCTCAAGCGCATTCGTCACACCACCTCCCATGTTATGGCCATGGCGGTGCAGAAATTATTCCCGAAAGCCCAAGTTACTATCGGGCCTTGGACTGAAACCGGATTTTACTACGATTTTGATGTGCCGGAACCTTTTACCGATAAGGATCTCAAGGACATCAAAAAAGAGATGGTCAAAATTATCAATAAAAAACTGCCGGTGATTCGCGAGCAAGTTTCTCGGGAAGAGGCGGAAAAGCGCATTAAAGCGATTAATGAACCCTATAAGCTGGAAATTCTGGCGGGAATTCAAGAACCCATCACTCTCTATCATCTTGGTGACGCTTGGTGGGATTTGTGCGCCGGTCCGCACCTAAGCAATACAAGTGAACTAGAGCCGAAAGCGATCGAATTAGAGACGGTAGCGGGTGCTTATTGGCGCGGGGATGAGAATAAAGCCCAATTACAGCGCATTTACGGAACAGCTTGGGAAAATCCCCAACAATTAGCCGAATACAAGCGGCGTAAGGAAGAAGCACTGAAACGGGACCATCGGAAATTAGGCAAAGAATTAGGTTTATTTATTTTCTCTGATTCTGTCGGGCCAGGGTTGCCTTTATGGACACCGAAAGGAACTTTAATTCGTTCTTTGTTAGAAGATTTTCTGAAAAAAGAACAGTTAAAACGCGGTTATTTACCCGTAGTTACTCCCCATATTGCTCGCGTCGATTTGTTTAAAATTTCTGGTCACTGGCAAAAGTACAAAGAAGATATGTTTCCCATGATGGCAGACGATGAGGAATCTGCTAGTAAGGAAATAGGATTTGTCCTCAAACCGATGAACTGTCCTTTTCATATTCAAATCTATAAAAGTGATTTGAGATCCTATCGGGAATTGCCGATGCGTTTGGCAGAATTCGGGACGGTTTATCGTTACGAACAATCGGGAGAATTGGGAGGGTTAACTAGAGTTCGCGGTTTTACCGTCGATGATTCCCATTTATTTGTCACTCCCGAACAATTAGACAAGGAATTTTTAAGCGTTGTTGATTTAATTTTGACGGTGTTTAAGAGTTTACAATTAAAGAATTTTAAGGCGCGATTAAGTTTTCGTGACCCCGAATCAGATAAGTATATCGGTTCCGATGAAGCTTGGGAAAAGGCACAATCAGCGATTAGAAAAGCGGTGCAAACTTTGGGGATGGATTATTTTGAAGCCCCCGGAGAAGCGGCTTTTTATGGTCCAAAATTAGACTTTATTTTCCAAGATGCCCTCGAAAGAGAATGGCAGTTAGGAACGGTACAGGTAGATTATAATTTACCCGAACGTTTTGAATTAGAATACGTTGCCGAAGATGGTAATCGTAAACGTCCGGTGATGATTCATCGCGCACCTTTTGGTTCTTTGGAACGTTTAATCGGTATTTTAATCGAAGAATACGCAGGCAATTTTCCTCTTTGGTTAGCTCCTGTCCAGATACGATTATTACCGGTTAGTGATAGTCAATTGGATTACGCTAAAGAGGTGACAGCGAAAATGCAGTTGTTAGGAATTCGCGCCGAAACCGATACCAGTGGCGAACGTTTGGGTAAAATGATTCGCAATGCTGAAACTGCAAAAATACCCGTGATGGCAGTGGTGGGGGCAAAAGAAATGGAAACTAATAGTTTAAGTATTCGCACCCGTGCCACCGGCGATTTAGGAGTAATTAGCGTCGAGGAAGTGGTGGCAAAATTAGAAACTGCCATCCAAAATCACGGTAATTTTTAAGCGCTTGCTCATCTAATTATATGGGGCAGAAAATATTTCTGTCCCAGCATTTTTGAGCAACCCAGGAGATTTTTCCTGATTATCCTTTAGGTATCATCATCTTTTTGAAAGGGATTTTCCCCAATACCCAGGCCTTTTTTGCTCTGTTTTAAGTCTTTCCAGAGGGCTTTAATTTTTTGGTAGGCTTCTAGAGAACTGATTTTGCCCCCCGTTTCCAGATTACAAATAAAACTGACTTTTTGGGCAAATTCCTGTAAATTGGCGTTAAATAACAAGTTTTCTGGCTTAAATTCTCCATAGTAGGGGGCGCGAGGATAGAGAAAATCCTCCTTGCGGCGATCGGGGAGATTCGGGTTATCATCGTTAGGAGGACTCTGGTTCATAGGGCGACGGCGGGTAATTGTGCGGAATTTCTTTAGATTTTTCGGTAATGGTAATGGGAGATAATATCAATTGTTGGCTATCATTGAGGATTTAAGTAAAAACTTGACTGATTCGCCAAAAGTTGACCCCTGGGATACTGACAGTTTTTGGTTATAGATTAAGGTTCAGTCGCCAAATGTTGGCATTTATCTTTAAGCAGCAATTATACATTATTTTTTCTCAACAATCATCTCCCTGATGAGATAAACTTTTTGTCTAGGTTGATCGCCAAAATTTGCTGATGCCACTATCTGATTAACCATCGATTTTCTTTTATCAATTGCCGAGGATGATAACTATGGAAAAACTCTATGAAGGTAAGGCCAAAATTCTCTATCAAACCAATGATCCCGATATTCTCCTCACTTATTACAAAGATGATGCCACGGCTTTTAATGCCCAAAAACGCGGGCAAATTGTCGGTAAAGGGGCAATTAACTGCACCATCTCCACTGCCCTATTTCAATGGTTAGAATCCCTAGGAATACCTACCCATTATATCGATCGCCCTAGTTCTAGGGAAATGCGCGTCAAGGCGATTAAAATTATTCCTTTGGAGGTAGTAGTCAGAAATATCGCCGCCGGGAGTTTGTGCAAGCAAACGGGATTAAAGGAGGGGAAAGTTTTACCTTTTCCTCTTGTAGAATTTTACCTCAAGGATGATGCTTTAGGCGATCCTTTGTTAACAACCGATCGCATAAAAGTGATTGATATTGCCAGCGAGGAGCAAGTCAATCAGTTACGAGATTTAGCCATGAAAATCAATCAATATCTACAGGAATTTTTTGATAAGTGCCAGATTATTCTCGTCGATTTCAAGTTAGAATTTGGAGTTGATAAAACCGGCAAAATTTGTCTAGGTGATGAAATTAGCCCCGATACCTGTCGTCTCTGGGACAAAACCCAAGAGGATACCCAAGCGCGCATTCTCGATAAGGATCGTTTTCGTCGCGATTTAGGAGATGTGGAAACTGCCTATCAACAAGTACAAGCAAGAGTTTTACAACAGATAGAGAAATGACTATAAATCCCGTTTAAAAGGTATAGGGGAGCAGGGAGCGAGTTTTTTAAAGTTGGATTGGGGGTTAATCATCCTATTAAAAGCCGATTGGGTAGGAGGCACTCACCATCTTGTGGGAGAGAAGCAGGGCATAACTTAGCCGTTAGCTGAACTAAACAACTATCCTGATCAAGTTCTGCGTATTTCCCGTTCCGAAGTTACTAATTAGGGTGGTTCTTCCGAACTTACACTGTAGAAAATTCCCCAAGCTCCCTCTCTGTCCAGCAATGCTCTAAAGTTGATAAATATCAATCTAACAAAAACTCAAAGCCTTGCTTTACAAGCTTTACAAGCATGAGTTGTTAATAGTTTTGCATGACAGATTTGGTAGAGCCATTAGGGTTTGCTGAAAAAGTTTGTTGGTGGGGTCAGGAGTCAGGATTCAGGCTTCGGCCGTAAGCTCAGCGTTCGACTGAGCGTTCGTGTTAGTGAGCTTGTCGAACTACTGAGCGTTCGTGTTAGTGAGCTTGTCGAACTACTGAGCTCACGCGGCTCGACTGAGCGTTCGACTGAGCTCACGCCGAAGTCTCGCCGAACGTCCGAAGTCTCACGCGGCTCGACTGAGCGTTCGTGTTAGTGAGCTTGTCGAACTACTGAGCGTTCGTGTTAGTGAGCTTGTCGAACTACTGAGCTCACGCGGCTCGACTGAGCGTTCGACTGAGCTCACGCCGAAGTCTCGCCGAACGTCCGAAGTCTCACGCGGCTCGACTGAGCGTTCGTGTTAGTGAGCTTGTCGAACTACTGAGCGTTCGACTGAGCTCACGCCGAAGTCTCACGCGGCTCGACTGAGCGTTCGACTGAGCTCACGCGGCTCGACTGAGCTCGCCGAACGTCCGAAGTCTCGCCGAACGTCCGAAGTCTCACGCCGAAGTCCGAACGGAGTCGGTCGTTTCAAGCTTTGTTGCCCTTCTTTTTTTGTACCAGTGTTCGTACTATAAAAAGGATGATGCAAGGTTTTTGAGGGTTCTAATCCTATTTTCGCAGCATGAACATCGGATTTTAACAGGTCAAAAGCCTTATTTTAGAAGGGTTTTACCATTATTCAGCAAGCCCTAATTAGGGCTTGCTGAAAAAGTTTTTCCTGGGGCAAGGTGTGGGCTTCGGCCGTGAGCTCAGCGTTCGACCGAGCGTTCGACTGAGCTCACGCGGCTCGACTGAGCTCGCCGAACGTCCGAAGTCTCACGCCGAGGTCCGAACGGGTGTGGGGTTTTATCGATTTTCAGGTGGTCAACTACCTAATTTTCAGGGAAAAAGTACCTGAATTTTCCCCCCAATCACTCCAATGGTAGGCACTTTTTGAGGGAAAAAAAGTCTAAAAACCTTATCCAACAAGGTTTTTAGATTTATTCAGCAAACCTTAATTATTCATTATTTTGACATTTTTCAATCTCTTCATCTCTAGATTCCCGCAACAAGTTATGGGGATATTTATTTATCTTTTAGAAAGCAAAGTAATTGCTTTTTTACCACCGCTTCTTCAATATTAATAATCACTTCCCCTAAAGTTTCACCCTGACTCATACATCTGGGTAAATTGGGAATTAGTGCCGTGTATCCGCCTTCTTCTTCGGGATAAATTGAAATCGGATATTTAAGAGATAAAAAGTATTCTAATATTGGTTGTTCCATTGATAGGTCTAAATAGGTCTAACCGAGTCGCCAATTTGAGGGTTTTCAAAAGGTAACGTTTCGGATAATTCCCGTACTAGCAGTTTATTTAACAATTCACGATTTATTAGCTCGGATATTGGCTTTTTATCGTTCTTAGAATTCGCTCCTACGGCTCTTTTTAAGAATTTTCCTATCAAATCGGACGGGGTTTCTTGTTCTTTAAGCAACAACTCCAGCAATCTAGATCCTTTATTATTGGCTCTATCCGATTGTAAAATCGATATTTTTTCTTGAACAAAAGTAATTGTCCCCGTCCCTCTCACTAAGTCAAGATAGCCTAAAGACTCACCAGTCTGATGATCTTTTATTTCCTCTTCACTTGTATTGTAAACTAACATTCTTTGACCTTCTCGAATTCCACTAATTTCACCTCTATTGATCACTAATTTATAGTCGTCAATAACTTTAACAACTTTGGCGGGAAAGGTTCCTTTAGGAGATAAAAGGGTAGTTTCTGTGACGTTTTCCATAATGATTTATCTTTGGTATAAATCTGGTTAATATTAAATATTATCGCTCTTAGGGCGCAATAGCTATAATTTAAACTTATATTTGTCAGGATTTAATGATAAGGTCGGTCAATTGCCTTGATCATTAATAGTACCAATGTAGGAGCGATGTATTGTAACTGCAAAAAATGGGTTAAGTGTGATAATTTCTTATAAATTCAAAAAATTGCTATGATAAAATGCTAGAATAAAGGGGTAGGCATAACTTAAACGAGGGTGTTATGGTAAAAAAATACTATCGTGACATTTCTTCCCAAAATTACTCTATTCCTAGACGGTACTTTATGGATGGTCTGGTCTCTGTTCTAGATATAGGGGGGACTTATCGTGCCAATCTAGATTATCGTTGTCGTGTTCGTGTGGGCAAAAAAGTAGTAAATTAGTAGGTCGGGTTGAGGCTACGAAACCCGACAACCCGACAGAAACCCTCTTAATCCTTTTTTTTGCTGAATAAAATGCACAACCGGACTAATTTTTGATTATAACGATTAAATAGGCTTGACTAGATCGCCAACTTGAGGATTTTCAAACGGTAGTCTTTCTCCTAATTTATCAATCATTGATTTTAACTCTCTTTCTCTTTTTGATTGTAACTCTTTCTTTGCTAAGTATTCAATTCCAGAAGGAGTCAAGGGAGGGATATAAGATAATTCAGACAAGTCTCTAGGTTGCAGCAAATGATATTCTCTGATCAAATAATAAAGTTTATTTAAATCTATGTCTGGCTTTTTGTCTGATTCTATAATAGATATTTTATCTTGAACCAAAATAATTCTTCCCGTACCTCTTACTAATTCGAGAAACCCTAAAGATTCTCCCGTATTAGGGTCTATAATTTCTTCCTCGCTTATCCCATATATCAATACTCGGCGACCCACTTGAATTCTATTTCGTTCGCCTCGATTCATGACTAATCGATACGGATCAAGGATATTAACTATCTGGGCGGGGAATGTACCTTTAGGCGATAATAATGTCGTTTCAGTTAGGTTTTCCATGTTTCTTCTAGGGTTGACCGGTATTGAAATTTCTAGGAATGCTAGGCTTGATGATTATTTTTTCAATTAATTTGGGATCGTTTCCATCTAGGGCATCGATAATATTTTGATAGTTAGGATACGGCTGATTTAGAATAGCTTGTATTTTTCCATCATTTTGGATCACGTTTACGAAACCTATTGCAATTAAATTTTCAAACCCGTCATCATCCGTGTAGTAGAAAGAAATATAGATATCATTCGCAAATAGATCTGATGCTTCCAGTAAGCATAGAATATTATTATTCGCATCCTTTTGAACTCTTAGAATTTTAGGGATAATGCGCTGTTTAATTTCAGTCTCTAGCTTTTGGTTTACCTCCTGAAGTTGCTTAACTTCTGCCTCTAATTTTTGCTTCTGTCTAAGAAGTGTGTTAACAGCACTTAACAAAGTGGCTATAAACAGTAGGGTGAAGAAACTGACAATAATTACTAGATCTAGAGGAATAGAAGTATTGAATGGATAACGAATTAAGGCAATACCTCCTAAAAATCCAAGAAGACCGAGTAAAACCCCTTGAATTTCGTTAAAACTAGACCAAATTAACCCCCAAAAGTTATTTTTCATCTTTTTTGAAAACTCAAGAGACCGGCGATTAGCCAGTCTCTCAAGTCTTATCTATCTATTCTACTCGATTCCTTCGATACGGTCCTCCACTTCTTGATAAAGTTCCTGTAAGCGGTCTAAATTCTCTTGAGAAGTTTCCCAGTAACCGCGACCATTAACTTCTAGCAGGGTTCCCACCATCTTGCGGAAAGAATTAGGATTGAGATTCATCAGACGCTGACACATTTCCTCATCTTGAATAAAGGTGGTGTTCACATCTTCATAAACCCAATTATCCACCGCGTCAGCAGTTGCCGACCATCCCATGGTATTAACCAAACGCTTCGATAATTCTCGGACTCCTTCGTAACCGTGACTTAACATTCCCTCGTACCATTTGGGATTGAGTAATTTGGTGCGGGTATCCAAGCGCACGGTTTCCGATAAAGTACGCACCTGAGCATTAGCGGTGGTAGTATCAGCAATATAGGCCGCCGGTTTTTTGCCATCATCGCGTAAACTAGCGACAACTTTCGTCGGATCCGAGTCGAAATAGTGGGAAACATCGGTTAAACTAATCTCGCTAGAATCCAAATTTTGGAAAGTTGCCTCCGCAGTTTTTAAGGATGCTTCAAACAACTGACGATTATCGGCCATCATCCCGGGGTTATCGGAATCGAAAGCAAAACCCTTGCGGTTGAGATACATATTCTGTAACTCTTTTTCCTCTTCCCAACTGCTATTTTCCACCGCGAGATTGATGTTAGAAGAATAGGAACCGGAAGCATTAGAAAAGATGCGGGTGGCTGCCTGTCGAACCGTTAAACCCATATCTTTTGCCTGTTCAATAGCGTGTTTGCGGACATAATTCATCTCCATCGGTTCCTCTGCTTCCGCGGCCATTTTTACGCCTTGGTCAAGCAAGTTCATCTGATTGATAAATAAATCCCGGAAGACACCAGAACAGTTGACCACCACATCAATGCGCGGTCTTCCTAACTCCTCTAGGGGAATCAATTCCAATTTATTCACCCGTCCCAAAGCATCGGGAAGAGGACGAACCCCCACCATCCAGAGAATTTGTGCTAGGGATTCCCCGTATGTTTTGATATTATCCGTTCCCCAGAGAACACAAGCGATGGTTTCGGGATATTTACCACCATTATCCAGCTTTTGCCGTTCCAACAGACGATCCACCACGATTTTAGCCGATTTTACCGCCGCTAGAGTCGGGATAGACTGGGGATCTAAAGCGTGGATATTTTTACCCGTCGGTAAAACCCCCGGATTACGGATGGGGTCGCCACCGGGACCGGGAAGAACGTATTCCCCTTCCAATGCTTTTAATAGGGCCCCTAATTCATTATCAGCACAAACCTGTTCTAAACAGAATTCTAGGTATTCAAACAGGGGTTTTAACGCCACCGGATCAACTTTTGGATAACCCATCGACTGTAAAGTGTCGATCCAAGGCGATCTTTTGCCTATATTCAAGAAATTCAGCTTAGAAAGCATTGATACCCGACCTTCTGCCTTGCCCTGAGCTAAGTCGAAGGGGTCGGTTTGGGACTCGACTAAAGCGGAAACGGCAGCGCGAGTCGCGAGGGTGATGTTTTGCAGTAATTCCACATCCTCTAACACACCTCGATCGCTATTGCGATAAACTTCCTCTAGATCCCGGCCGATGCTGTTAGCAATAATTCGGGGTAAGGAAAGTAAATCGTCTTCTTCCCGGTCTAAACTGGCAATATTGACCAAAGTTGCCACCGCTTCCAGCGCCGAGGGGGGTTTCCCAATAACGTGCAGTCCGCAGGGAAGCAAGCGCGACTCAATTTCCATCAGTTTACGATAGACGGAACCGACGATATGATCCCGTTCCTCTTGACTGAGATCGGCGGCATCACTATTAGGTAAACTTATATCTTTATCGAGATTGACCAATAAACATTTATCGACAATGGTATTGACAATTTGCACCCCACGCCCACTATCCTTCAAAGTTTGGTAGGAACCGATCAACTCGCTTAATTCCTTTAACCCCTTGTAGAGTCCGGCATTTTCTGCGGGGGGAGTGAGATAGGAGATAGTTTCCGCATAACTACGACGTTTAGCGATCGTCGCTTCGCTGGGGTTATTAGCGGCATAATAGTAGAGATTGGGAATCATCCCGATGAGGTTATCGGGGTAGCATTCCCCAGACATCCCCATCTGTTTCCCCGGCATAAATTCTAGGGAACCGTGGGTGCCAAAATGGAGAACCGCGTCTGCTTTCCAGACTTGATTGAGATAGGTATAGTAGGCCGCAAAACCGTGATGAGGACTAGCAGAACGAGAAAAGAGCAGACGCATGGGATCCCCTTCATAACCGAAGGTGGGTTGAACCCCAATAAAAACATTACCGAACTCTTTCCCGTAGATTAATAGATTTTGTCCATCACTGTTGAGGTGTCCAGGTGGTGGTCCCCAATTTTCCTCTAAACGGACGGAATAGGGGGTTAAGCGTTCATATTCCGGTACAGACATCCGATAGGCGATATTTAGCTCCGGACTATGGTACTGTGCGGTGGCATCATGGATTACCGCTGCCATCAGTTCTTGGGGAGATGCGGGTAGATCCTGCAAGTCATAACCATTATTTTGTAACGCTTTCATCACCTCGTAGATGGAACCGAACACATCTAGATAGGCTGCGGTTCCCACATTCCCCTTATCGGGGGGGAAACTAAAGACAGTGATGGCGACCTTTTTGTTTAGTTTCGGTTTCTTTCTTAGGGTAGCCCATTTTAGCGCCCGTTGAGCGATCGCTTCTATCCGGTCCTGTAAGGCGATCGCTTTACCCGTGGCCCCATCCCGGCCTGATAATATAATAGGTTCGATCGCACCGTCTAATTCCGGAATAGCAATCTGTAGCGCCACTTGAATCGGGTGTAACCCTAAATCGCTCTCTTCCCATTCCTGAGTGGTTTGGAAAACTAGCGGTAAAGCGCACATATAGGGACGATTGAGACGTTTTAAGGATTCTATCGCTTTCGGATGGTCTTGTCGCGCTGGACCTCCCACCAAAGCAAATCCTGTCAGGGAAATTACCGTGTCAACGATGGCCACCGCTGCCACTCCTTTTAAGCTTTTATCCCAGAAATATTCTTCTACCGGTTTAGAAAAGTCTAATCCCCCGGCAAAAACGGGAAGGACTCGCGCACCCATAGACTCGAATTCCTGCACGAGAGCGACATAATGAGCATCATCCCCAGTAACCAGGTGAGTTCTCTGTAAAATTAAGCCAACACAGGGAGCCAAGGGGTCTTTTAAGTCATCGGCAATATCACTGCGGTTATTGTACCAAGCGAAGTATTCCTTGACATCCGACCACATTTTCATGGATAAAGGATGCCAGATACCCATATCTGGATAAACTACCGGTTCCTTGTAAACTACGCTGTCATCCTTGTTATCGAAGACGTACTTATCGGCCAACATTAACAGGAAGTTCTCTAAATTTTCTGCCGAACCCCCTAGCCAATACTGGAAACTTAACATAAAGTTGCGTGCGTCCTGAGCTTTTTCCATGGGGAGGTATTTCAGGACTTGCGGTAAGGTTCGCAATAACTTTAACATCGCGTCTTGGAAACCAGCACCGGAGTTTTCCTTGCGCTTTTTCATAAAGTTAGCGATGACACTCTTAGACTGTCCCAATTGAGCCATGGAAAAGCTGCCTAATTTATTTAAGCGCATTACCTGGGGCATGGAGGGAAAGACGATCGCCGCGTCTAATTTATCCCGATGGGGACCGACAGCGGCCACAACTTTATCGGCTAAATCTTCGATAAAGATGAGAGAAGCGATGAAAATATTAGCTTTGGCTACATCCTCCTGAAAATTGCGATAATTTTCCCCATCGCGCAGTTCTTCGATTAAATAACCACTAATTTCGATCGCTAGTTTCGGGTTGTTAGCGTTGATTTCCCTGACCGCACTACTCAGCGCACTTTGGTACTGAGGTTCTAGCACGACATAGACCACCTTGACCAGCGATCGACCATTCAACGCGTCAGGAACTATGTGACGAATGGTGGACTTGACGTGAGTGAACATATATGATGATTCTCCTTAGGATTGCTGAGTCTGGTATGAAGTGATTTTCGTCATCAGATGACGATCGCCCTTTGTTTAAGGTATTTAGATATATATGTTTCTGTTTTGTATCAGAAAATGTCACCCAAGTGAGTATTTACTCTGGGTTTTGACACAATTCGATAAATATCTTGCCATATTTTGTAACAGATGGTAAAGAGATTTTTGAGTAACTACTCAGGCTTTCCTTTACAAAAATTAATATTTAATCTATTGACTTTTAATTGCAAAAATGTTAGGTGTTAGCACCTCAGACGAGATGTCCCTGTTCAAAGATGATCAGGGTGAGGATCTGATTAATTCTCCGTAATTAATTAAATTATATTAATTTTCTATAAAACACTTGACATTACCCTGTGGCCCTATTGGGGTTAGGATTGGGTGCCTTGACTTCTAGAGGTAAGAAACAGGGTTAATGAGAGGTGAGGGTGCAAGCAGTTCGATAAACTCACTGACCATCTTGCACCCCTACAAGGTTTCATCGGGATTAATGCCTAATTCTCTTAATCTTGCCGTTAATTGCTCAATTTTTTGTAAAGCCAGTTCTTTTTGTTGTCTTTCATGTTCTTTTTGTTGTCTTTCATGTTCTTTTTGTTGTAAAGCCAGTTCTTTTTGTTGACGTTCAGATTCTTTGGCCTGTTTCTCCAGAAGAGCGGCTTCCTCAGGTGTTGGGATTAACTGACCTTTAGGACTAAAATAACGCAATTTATCGGCGTAGATCCCTAAATATAAGCCCAATTCTTCACTCCATAACCAACCCTTCGGCCTGGCTCAGGGCAAGCCTTGCTGATTGGGTTCAATCGGTTGATATTTTCCCCTAATTAACGTATGTCCTTCAAACTCTAAACTATAGGGGTCAAACCCTTCGACTTAGCTCAGGGCAAGCCAGAAATAATCAGGAGTCCTAAATGTATTTTGATAAATTTCTTTCTTTTCTTCCCTATCAGTCTTAGCGGTACTTTCAAAAGAGGATTTCTATAATCACATTAGGATATTTTCCCTCTTCTTGCCATACTACCCAACTTTTCCGGTTTTGGTTTCTAGTTGTTCCCAATACTACAAAAAAGTCGGGTCCTCTAAAGTATTCTGATTTTTTCTGATTGGGACTGTAGTAGATGGTTAAATTCCCGGTTGCAAAGTAATCTTCTCTATCTTGCCATAACCATTCTAGGCATTTTATCAACAAAATAATCTGAGTTAGATGTAAATTACTTTCCAATGGCGGTTCATCAATCCAAAATTCGCCCTTTGAGAAGATTATCTCATCTTTTCGGGCGGTTTGGCTAGGGGATAGGGGTTGAGTCAGCAATTCTCATTTTGAAACGATTTTGCGTTGTTTCAGCGATCTAGAGATTCGTTAAGAATTATTAACCCCTCTAGGTGCAAGGGTTTTAATGTCATGAAACCTTAAAATGAGAACTGCTGGGGTTGAGTCGTAGTCATGGTTATCTGCCGTGAATAATAAGCTGTCCGTGTGTTTAAACTGCTTGTTGAGGTGAGACAAGGGGCAGCAGTAAAGGGATTGGGGGAGATTCAGCTAATCTAAGGATAGGTGGTTAAAGTGGGTCTTAGCCTATTAAGTACCTAAGCAAAATTAATTACACATATCTAACCCCCTCTTGCCTTTTGCCTCTTGCCTTTTGCCTATCTTTACTAGGAAATTAATTTTGCACGACTACTTATTTGTGTTAATCTCATCTTTACAGATCAAAACCCTAAATCGTCTAAGGAGACAATGGCCGCTAATTCTCGGAATAAATCGCCTGTTTTTCTCGGCTGTTCTGGCAGGATCGCTATTTTTTGCCTCTTGATGCTATTATCGGCGGCAATAGGCTGGTTAATCGGGAAACAGTGGGTTAAACACAGCAATCAAACCCAAACCGTTAAACCCGTTTTTGCCACAGAAGAAAATAATTTTAATTCTGCCACAGATCGGGCATGGCAACGGAAAGCTGAGATGAGAAAGCGTCGTCTAGAGTTGGGAATTGATAGTCAGTTTTTTAAAAATCTCGTCAATGAATTGTTTAGCCTCCGCTATGGAGATATCAAAGAGGAAAAACAGAAACAGGAACAAAGAGATATTCTAGCAGCAGAAATACTCGATCGCTTGGAACGTCTTGATTTTGGCACTAGAGAAGCATTAGGTAGCTACGACGAACAACAGCGAGAAAAATGGCGAGAACAAGTAAATCAATTACGATTAAGCAGTAGAGTCCTTAATTTACTTACTGATACTGCCTTTTTTCAGCTATTTCCTGAATTGACAGAAAGACCAAATTTTGATGGCAGTCTGGGGCAATTGTGGAGCGGCTTGGCCTGGAATCAGTTACAATCTTTACAGTCCGGCCTATCCTACCAAGCGATCGAAAGTTTAGACGCAGGGGGAGAGGAGGTTATCGAGGCAATTATCAGCGAGGGACAAGGAAAAGCATATGCGATAAAATTGCGTTCCAGTAATCGGTTAGACTTAAATTTAGAGGCGGAAGGCGAAGTTTTTATCTATTTCTACTCTCCCACCGGTAATATTACCCTTTTAGACAAGTCTAGCGATCGGCAATGGTCTGGTCAATTACCCGAAGAAGGATTTTATGAATTAGTTATTCTCCCCCAGTCTTCTACCCCCGTCCACTTTCGCTTACAGTTAAAATTAAGTCAATGAATTTAACTGTCAGGAGACAGTTATCAGTTATCAGTGATCAGTAAACTGATAACTGAAAAGCTCCCCACTTCCCCACTTCCCCACTTCATAATTTATAATTTATAATTTATAATTCATAATTTATAATTTATAATTCCCCAACCCCTAATCTGCTTTTTTACTTTTTCCCATGTCTTTAACTTTCCAGGCTGTTATCGCTAAATTAAATGAATTTTGGGCTGATCGCGGTTGTTTAGTTGCTCAACCCTATGATACCGAAAAAGGTGCAGGAACCATGAGTCCCCACACTTTTTTAAGAGCAATTGGTCCGGAACCTTGGGCCGTTGCCTATGTGGAACCCTGTCGTCGTCCTACGGATGGCCGTTATGGCGAAAATCCCAATCGTTTTCAGCATTACTATCAATATCAAGTCCTAATTAAACCCTCTCCTGATAATATTCAGGAAATCTATTTAGACTCCCTGCGGGTGTTAGGAATTAACCCAGAAGATCACGATATTCGCTTCGTGGAAGATAACTGGGAATCTCCCACCCTTGGTGCTTGGGGTGTGGGTTGGGAAGTGTGGTTAGATGGTATGGAAATCACCCAATTTACCTACTTTCAACAGTGTGGGGGTATCGATTGTCGTCCCGTGGCGATCGAAATTACCTATGGTTTAGAAAGATTAGCCATGTATCTGCAAAATGTAGAGGCAATTAATAAAATTCAATGGAATGAAAATATACTCTACGGCGATATTTTTCTGCAAAATGAGATCGAACAATGTACCTATAATTTTGAGGCTTCTAATCCTGAGTTATTATTTAGTTTATTCAGTTTATATGAACAGGAAGCTAAACAATTAATCGATCGCTCTCTGGTGATTCCCAGTCTAGATTATGTTCTCAAATGTTCCCATACTTTTAATTTACTCGATGCTAGAGGTGTAATTGCTGTAGCGGAAAGAACCCGTTATATCGGCAGAATTCGCAATTTAGCTCGACAGGTTGCTCAATTGTATTTACAGCAACGAGAAGCTTTAGGTTTTCCCCTACAAACGGTTTAGCAATCTGGTGCATCACCAAAGATGCACCCCTAGCAAATGTACTGCCCTTCTTTTAATAACTTCCTGGCTCTTCTAGGTTGTGTGTGATAAGTTTAACTTACATTATCATTGATCGATCTTTGTGCCCTTTGTGTCTCTGTGGTTCGTTCCACTCCCTCTCTAGGAGGAATGTATCTTAGAGTACATTTTACCCACCAAATCCAAGAGAGCCACTTCCCTTTTACCAAAAATCCCATTTATACTAAATCTTGTTTAAAAACTATAGGATAGTGGGTAAGAAAAAAAGATGTTAGCGATAACATCTTTTTGGCATTTTTTACAATTTAACTTCAATATCAACCCCTGCGGGTAAGTCTAATTTCATCAAAGCATCGATTGTCTTAGAAGAGGGTTGATAAATATCAATAATGCGGCGATGGGTGCGGGTTTCAAAATGTTCACGGGAGTCCTTGTCAACGTGAGGGGAACGCAGGACACAATAAATCTTTCTTTTTGTCGGTAGGGGAATTGGTCCGATCGCTGTGGCGTTAGTTCTATTGGCAGTATCGACAATCTTCTCACAGGAAGTATCAAGTAAGCGCCGGTCAAAAGCTTTCAAACGAATGCGAATTTTCTGTTGTTGTAACGTAGCCATAATTTCACCTATTGCAATTGTCAAGGTACAAGATCAAGACAGTAACGGAGCAGTTTTTTGTCATTAACTGCCCCGTTAATTAGTAGATTAGCCTACTTAATAATTTTCGAGATAACGCCAGAACCGATGGTGCGACCACCTTCGCGAATAGCGAAGCGCATACCCTCTTCAATCGCGATCGGGTTGATCAGTTCCACAGTCATTTTGATCCGGTCTCCCGGCATGACCATTTCTACGCTGCTGCCATCATCGGCGGTGTAGTCTTGGATAGTGCCAGTTACGTCGGTTGTCCGCACATAGAACTGAGGACGATAGTTTTTAAAGAAAGGAGTGTGACGACCACCCTCTTCTTTACTTAACACATACACCTCACCTTCAAACTGGGTGTGGGGTTTGATTGTACCCGGTTTAGCGATCACCATGCCGCGCTCGATGTCGGTTTTTTGGATACCACGCAGGAGGATACCAGCGTTGTCACCAGCCATCCCTTGGTCGAGACTTTTCTTGAACATTTCGATCCCGGTGACGGTGGTCGGGCGAGTTTCTTTGATCCCGACTAATTCCACGTTATCGCCCACTTTCACAATACCGCGTTCGATCCGACCGGTAGCTACCGTCCCCCGACCGGTAATCGAGAATACGTCTTCTACCGCCATCAGGAAGGGTTTATCTACCGCCCGTTCGGGGGTGGGGATATAGCTATCTACCGCGTCCATTAATTCATAAATCGCATCTACCCACTCGTTTTCGCCTTTTTGGGCCTTGGGATTTTTGGTCATGTAGTCGAGGGCTTCTTTAGCAGAACCGGCAATAATGGGGATATCCTCGCCGGGGAAGTCGTAATTGGTGAGAAGTTCCCGCACTTCCAGTTCCACGAGTTCCAGTAATTCCTCATCATCCACCATATCTTTTTTGTTGAGGAAGACCACGAGGTTAGGTACACCCACCTGACGAGCCAGCAGGATATGTTCCCGGGTTTGGGGCATCGGGCCATCAGCGGCCGAGACCACGAGAATACCACCATCCATCTGTGCCGCACCGGTGATCATGTTTTTTACATAGTCGGCGTGGCCAGGGCAGTCCACGTGTGCATAGTGGCGATCGGCAGTTTCGTACTCAACGTGAGCGGTGTTGATGGTGATCCCGCGAGCCTTTTCTTCGGGAGCTGCATCGATTTCATCGTATTTTTTAGCTTGGGCATTACCCAGAGCCGCTAGGGTCATAGTAATAGCGGCGGTGAGGGTAGTTTTGCCGTGGTCAACGTGACCGATCGTACCGATGTTAACGTGGGGTTTCGTCCGTTCAAATTTAGCGCGTGCCATTTACTTTCTGTTCCTTTGTTTTTTTTCTTCTTCAGGTGGGTGAACAGTAATCAGTCGCCAGAGATCAGTTTTAAGTTAGCAGTTATTAGGGTTGACCGATCGAATTTAAATGATCGGTTTATTCCCACTGCTCACTGCTCACTGGTCACTAATTAACCGTTTCCTTTACTTTTGGTGATAATCGCCTCAGCCACGTTGCGGGGGACTTCTTCGTAGTGGCTAAATTCCATGGTGAAGATGCCCCGTCCTTGGGTTTTGGAGCGAATATCAGTGGCGTAACCAAACATTTCCGCTAGGGGAACTTTAGCGGAGACTTTGGCGATGCCGGTCTCGGTTTCTTGACCTTCGATTTGTCCCCGACGGGAGTTAAGATCACCGATGACGTTACCGATGAAGTCTTCGGGTACTTCCACTTCGACCTTCATCATCGGTTCTAGGAGAACGGGACCAGCTTTCATCACCGCTTCTTTGATCGCCATGGAACCGGCAATCTTAAAGGCCATCTCGGAGGAATCCACATCGTGGAAAGAACCATCTACCAAGGTTGCTTTCAGGTCGATGACTGGATAACCCGCTACGATCCCCGATTCGCAAGCTTCTTTCATCCCCTGTTCTGACGGGTTGATGTATTCTTTGGGGATAGCACCACCGACAATTTTAGAGACGAAGACAAAGCCTGACCCCGGTTCACCCGGTTCCAGTTCAATGACGACGTGGCCGTACTGTCCTTTACCGCCACTTTGACGGATAAATTTACCCTCGGCCCGCACGGGTTTGCGGACGGTTTCCCGATAGGCAACTTGGGGAGCGCCCACCGTCGCTTCAACTTTGTATTCCCGCAGCATTCGATCGACGAGGATCTCTAGGTGCAGTTCTCCCATCCCGGCGATTACCGTTTGATTGGTTTCGGGATCAACTTTGACCCGGAAGGTGGGATCTTCATCGGAGAGAGCTTGCAGAGCTTTGCTGAGTTTCTCGATGTCCTGTTTGGTTTTCGGTTCCACGGCCACGGAGATAACCGGTTCGGGGATAAAGAGGGATTCTAGGATAACCGGGTTTTTCTCATCACAGAGGGTATCCCCGGTAATGGTGTTTTTCAGTCCGATCGCCGCCCCTAGATCACCGGCCCGCAGTTCATCCACTTCGATCCGTTCGTTGGATTTGAGGACGATCAGGCGAGCGATCCGTTCTTTGGTTCCTTTGGTGGAATTGTAGGCGTAGCTGCCTTTGGCTAGTACACCGGAATAGACCCGCAGGAAGGTTAAACGACCGAAGGGATCGGCCATGATTTTGAAGGCCAGGGCCGAGAAGGGCGCATCGTCCTTAGCTTCCCGGATTGCCTCGCTGCCATCGGGAAGAATCCCTTTAACGGCGGCTACTTCCGAGGGTGAGGGTAGGTAATCGACGACGGCATCGAGGAGCAGTTGTACCCCTTTGTTTTTGAAAGCCGATCCGCAGAGGACGGGAACAATTGTACCAGCAATCGTCCCTTCTCTGAGACCGCGTTTGATTTCGGCTTCGGTGAGTTCTTCACCTTCTAGATATTTTTCTAGGAGTTCTTCATCCGCTTCTGCTACAGCCTCCACCAGCTGTACGCGGAATTCTTCGGCCTTTTTCAATAAGTCTTCGGGAATGTCGGTTTCTTCTATGTCCTTCCCTAGATCATCCTTATATATGTAGGCGCGCATTTTGACGAGATCAACGATCCCGCTCAGTTCGCTTTCTGCGCCGATCGGCATTTGGATGGGAACGGCGTTAGCTCTAAGGCGATCTCTTAATTGTTCGTAAACTTTAAAGAAGTTCGCTCCCGTTCTGTCCATTTTGTTGATAAAGGCAATCCGGGGTACTTTGTACCGATCGGCTTGTCTCCAGACGGTTTCTGATTGGGGTTGTACACCGCCAACAGAGCAGAAAACCGCCACTACTCCATCGAGTACCCGCATGGAACGTTCCACTTCAATGGTGAAATCGACGTGGCCGGGGGTGTCAATGATGTTGATGCGATGATCTTGCCAACTGGTACTGATGGCGGCGGCGGTGATGGTGATTCCTCGCTCCCGTTCCTGTTCCATCCAGTCGGTAATTGCTGTTCCGTCGTGGACTTCACCCAGTTTATGGGCGACTCCCGTGTAGAACAGGATTCTTTCTGTTGTCGTTGTTTTGCCCGCGTCTATGTGAGCGGCGATTCCGATGTTTCGCACTCTCTCTAGCGGGATAGTCCGTGCCACAGCAACCTCCTTGCTTTGCTTGCCAGTGATGGGGTTTTGTTCTAGGATTTTTTACACTATTTACAATTCTATACTTTTCTTGACAGTTTTTTGGCGGCAGCAGTGTAGTCCACCGCCCTTAAAGTATCTTTAAAGTATCTTTCTTAGTAACGATAGTGGGCAAAGGCTTTGTTCGCCTCTGCCATCCGGTGGGTTTCTTCCCGTTTTTTGATTGTGCCGCCAGTTTCGTTGGCCGCATCCATGATCTCGTTGGCTAGTTTACCTGCCATGGTTTTGCCGCCTCTGGTTCTGGCATAATGGACTAACCAGCGTAGCGCTAATGTACTGCCACGGTTGGTGCGTACTTCCATCGGGACTTGATAGGTGGCTCCACCGACCCGGCGGGCTTTCACTTCCACTAGGGGAGTGGCGTTTTTAACGGCTTTTTCAAATACTTCTAGGGGTTCTTGACCGGTACGTTCGCCGACGGTTTTCAGGGCATCGTAAACGATGTTAGCGGCTAGGGATTTTTTGCCGGATCGCATGATCCGGCGGATGGTCATGCTGACTAAACAGCTATTGTAAACGGGATCGGGGGGAATAGGACGTTTTTTGACGTTTTTACGGCGAGACATCGGAATATTCCTGAATTTTCTAGGTTAACTTTAACTTTTGCTTGACAGTCGGATGATTACAGCCCATCTCAAACCCTCTCCTGCGAGTTTTCAGTCTCTTGGGTTAACTTTGACCGACTCGGTGGGAGTATTTTTTTTGGTTAATCAATTCCCTGTTTATTTAGCGGCGGGTTTGGGGCGTTTGGTTCCGTACTTAGACCGCGCCTTTTGACGGTTTTTCACCCCAGTGGCATCGAGGGTGCCGCGAATGATGTGATATCTGACTCCGGGTAGGTCTTTGACCCGACCGCCCCGAATCAGGACGACCGAGTGTTCTTGCAGGTTATGACCGATACCCGGGATGTAGGCTGTCACCTCAAATCCAGAGGTCAAACGTACCCTAGCCACTTTCCGTAGGGCTGAGTTGGGTTTTTTGGGTGTGGTGGTATATACTCTTGTACAAACTCCCCGACGTTGAGGGCATTGTTTGAGGGCGGGAGATTTGGTTTTTCTTTTCGCTTTGGATCTTTCGTCGCGTATTAATTGCTGAATGGTGGGCATGATAGGGCTGTATCTAAGGTTACTCTGAACTCCTTTTACCGAAGGTCAAATCGTTGACAAAAGGCCATTATAGCAAATTGTCGCTGTTGTTGTCAAGTCGCTTATCGTGCTTTTCTGAGGTTTAGAGGTTTAGAGATTGTCTTTTTCTTGGGCAGCGGCGGCACTTAATTTGAGCGTTATTAGGCTATAAAACCATATTTTCGTTGTTTTGGCTTGATAGTGCAGTTTTAGCAATAATTATCACCTGATTTATCGGCTAATATCTGAAAAACTGTCTCTAGCTAACCTTATTTTCAGAACTGGTGTCTAGACTATTAGCTCTTAACGCTATATTTAGAGCTTTTGTACTGGATGCACCAGAGGCTACCATAAAATATTGTTAACCTCAAAGGTTAACAATATTACAAGGGTCATCTACAATGGATATTGTCTTTAAGGAAAAAAAATTTGAGAACGAATGCAATAGCCAAAGACTACTGAAAAAACAGTATGGAGAGAAGATGGCTAAGAAAATCAGGCAAAGACTCGACGACTTAAAAGCAGTTATTGTCCTGGAGGAAATGCGAGCGCTGCCGGGACGTTGCCACGAATTATTATATAACCGGGCCGGACAACTATCCCTAGATTTAGTTCATCCCCTCAGACTAATTTTTGAGCCAGCTAATATACCGATTCCTCGAAAAGCAGACGGGGGAATTGATTGGAAGAAAGTAACCGCAGTCGTAATTATTGGCATAGATGACACCCATGACTAATACTATTGAGAACAGATATGCACCGGATTTTATTTCTCCACCGGGAGAAACCCTTGCCGAAATCCTAGAAGAAAGAAATATGTCTCAATCGGAACTTGCCCAACGTATGGGCAGACCGAAAAAGACTATCAATGAGATCATAAAAGGTAAAGCGGAGATTACTATCGATACCGCTTTACAGATAGAGTTAGTGTTAGGAACTCCCGCCAGTTTCTGGATAGAGCGCGAAAGACTTTATCGGGAATATTTAGCAAGAAAAAACGAGAATCAAAGATTAAAAGGTTATTTAGGCTGGTTAAAACAAATTCCTTATCGGCAGATGACTGAATTAGGCTGGCTCAAGTTTTATGAGGATAAAATAGAGCAATTACGAGAGAGCTTGAATTTTTTTGCCGTTGTCTCCCCTGAGCAATGGGAGGAGATTTGGGGGATAAATTTATCGATTGATTTTAGAAAGTCTCAAGCATTTGATAGCGATAAAGGGGCAATAACGGCATGGTTACGTCAAGGAGAAATAGAAGCATCGAAAATTAATTGTGCTGATTACAACGAGTTAAAATTCAGAGATGCCTTGCGACAAATTCGTTCGTTAACTGTTAAGTCTATCGAGGTATTTCAACCGCAAATGATCGAGCTTTGTGCGGCAGCGGGAGTTGCCTTGGTTTTTGTTCCTGAACTTCCGAAAACAAGGGTATGCGGTGCTACCCGTTGGTTAGGTTCTCAGAAAGCTTTAATTCAATTGAGCGATCGATACAAAACAAATGATCATTTTTGGTTTTCTTTTTTTCATGAAGCTGGTCATATTTTATTACATGGGAAACGAATTTTATTTTTAGAGGGGCAAGATATTCAAGATACAATTAAAGAAAAAGAGGCGGATATTTTTGCGGCTAATTTCTTAATTGATTCCAGAGATTGGCAGAGATTTGTCGCCAATAATTCTCTTAGTAAAAAAGCTATTAATCAATTTGCCGAACAACTAGGAATACACCCTGGTATTATTGTTGGTAGAATGCAACATGAGCAAATTATTTCTTATCAAAACTGTAATGATCTCAAGGACAAATATTGTCTAAATACGCAGGATTCCTTTTTGGTATTGACGAGCGACTCCCCAAAAGGAAAACTTCCTATCTCACCCTTGAGATAACTGCTGTAAGCGGAGATTACTACGGATAAATTTGGCAATAATTGACAAAATTGCAATAAAATCAAAAAAAGTCAGGGAGAGGATAGCTATGCTCGATCTTGCGAAATTAGCGGCAAAAATGCCAGGAATCAGTCAACATTTTCAACAGGAAGTGACAGCTAGTCGTGAGCGAGTGCAAAGGGCTAAAATTCTTTTAGAACAGGCTCAACGGCAACAGGAAAAACTGCTAGAACTCTATCATAACTGGCACGATCGCCTAATTTTCTCTGTCGCGCTACCGATCGAACCTCTCGACACCCGCATTACTATCCTTCCCGCTCCCGAAAGTCATAGCGTTTTTGCCACGGATGGTTCCCAAATTGCCCCTTCTCACCACGAAATCGCCTACTGTTATCTAATTAATATCGGTAGGATCATGTTGCACTATGGTCAAAATTTACACCCGCTCCTCGATAGCATTCCCGAAGTCTATTACAAATCAGAAGATCTCTACATTTCTAAACAGTGGGGTATTCGCGTGGATGAGTGGATGAGTTATCGTCGGACGGTATTAGAAAGCCAAATGTTAGCGGAAATGGCTACTCGTTGGGTAAAACCCCCCGGCGCCCATTATGAACCAAATTTAGCCCTTGTGGATGGTTCTTTGATCTATTGGTTTATCGATAGTCTCCCCCCGGAAGCAAAAGATTTAATTTTGCCACCGATTTTTCAGTCTTGGGACGATTTGCGCTCGGCTAAAATCCCGCTTATGGGTTATATTAGTGCTTCTCGTAGCACGGAAAGCTTAAATTTCCTGCGTTTACAATCTTGTCCCCATGATACTCCCAATTGCCTGATCAATTGCGGTGATTTAGACCCAGAAAAAACTCCTTGTCGCGTTGTCGATCCTCTCCGGGATGCTTCTCTCTGGGGTTATTTATTGGAACCGGGGCAAAGAAGTCCTTTTTGGCGCAGTTCTTTGAAGATACTCGATCTTTATGGGGATGAGCATCGCATTTACTTCTGTTATCTCCATGTGGGGACGGAAATCGCTAGAGTAGAGGTTCCTGCTTGGGTGGTGGAGGAGGGAGAATTACTCGATCGCTCTTTGAGTATTTTACTGGCCCAGGTGTTAAAAGGTTATGGTTATCCGATCGCCTTAGCGGAAGCGCACAATTTAGCGGTGATTAAAGGTGGCGATCGCTTGCGTTTTTTTGCCCTTTTGGAACAACAGATGATTAAAGTCGGTTTACAGGATGTGGGAACATCTTATAAGGAAGCGAGAAAGCGCAGTAGTATTGCTTAATTGAGGAGGCAGCAGATGGGGAGTGGTCACTGATAACTGATAACTGATAACTGGTCACTGATAACTGGTCACTGATAACTGAAAAAGGTGGGAATTACCCACCTTAAACTTAATTTTTGCTGAATTTGTCTAGCGACTGCTACGATCTTGGTCTAAGACGCTGACGGGGAAATTATTATAACTAACGTGATGTTTGCTAGTTTTTTGAATTTCTTCTTTGATTTGATCTAGATCAACATAGCGATCGGCTACATTAATTAAACTATCACTGGTCATCGATCGCAAACTAACCACCTCCACTCGCGCACCACGGTAACTGACGGAATCGGCAGCATAGGCCAAATCCCCATCACCACTGACAATGACTGCGGTATCATAGGAACCCACTAGGGCCATTAAATCCACGGCAATTTCCACGTCGAGATTGGCTTTTTTGGAACCATCGGGTAATTGTACTAGATCTTTAGCGATGACTCGATAACCGTTGCGACGCATCCAGAGGAGAAATCCCTGCTGTTTTTCGTTAGTGCGATCAACTCCAGTATAAAAGAAGGCACGCAGGAGACGAGAACCGGCAGTTAAACGACAAAGTAATTTGGTGTAGTCAATTTCGATACCTAATTGCAGAGCCGCATAGAATAAATTAGAACCATCGATGAAAATCGCCACACGACCGCGATTTTCTAGCACTTGTTCGGGGGTGAAGACTGGGGCTGTGTCATAATCATCAAACATTTTATTTTTCCTCGTTTGTTAAAAGTTTAGTGTTGGGTGTTTGCCAGTTGTGTCCGAAAGGACAACAGACCTTAGAAAATAGAGTTATTAAAAAATTCCATTAGGAATCGTTTAACGGTAGTTCTAGTTTAGAAAAGATCGGTTCAGGTGTTCCTAGTTGTGGATTTGTGGGTAATCCCCATTGACAGTGTTGGGAAAAAGAGACACTATCAGGGGAGTTTTCCCCATCTTCCGAACTGAAAGCATTAAAATCAATAACAAAACCTAGTTGTTGATAAATTTTACTGCTCAAGGTCGGTATCATCGGTGAGAGTAGGTATGCACAGAGTCTTACGGATTCCAAAACTGCGTAGAGAACTTGTTCTAGCGCTGCTTGTTGTTTCTGTTTAAATAAACTCCAGGGCGCACTCTCATCGATAAACTTGTTACTAGCGCGAATTAACGCCAATATTTCTTCACAGGCTTGGTTAAATTGTAGCGCATCATACTTCTGTTCAACAATAACCCCTAGATTGATCCCCATATTCTTAAGATGATTATCGTTGGGGATATCTACGCCAGTCAACTGGGGAGGGATATTTTGGCAGTATTTTTTAACCATACCTAGGGTGCGATTGAGGAGGTTGCCTAAATCGTTGGCTAAATCTGCGTTAAGAATATTAACAAATCTGGTTTCCTGAAAATCGCCATCCTGTCCTAATTCAATCTCTTTAACGAAATAGTAACGGACGGCATCGGCTCCATAGCGCTCAACCAAATCGAAGGGATCGAGGGTATTACCGAGACTTTTGCCCATTTTCCGCCCGTCTTTGGTCAAAAAGCCGTGGCCGAATACTCTTTTGGGCAAGGGTAAACCAGCCGACATTAGCATAGCTGGCCAATAAATGGCATGGAATCTTAATATATCTTTACCGATCAGATGCAGATCGATCGGCCACCATTTGGCCAAGGCATTTTCTAGGGTGGGTTCGTCTTCGGGGTCGAGAAGGGCGGTAACATAGCCAAGAAGGGCATCAAACCAAACGTAGATGGTGTGCTGACCATCGTGGGGAATAGGAAACCCCCAAGCGACATTAACCCTAGAAATAGAGAAATCCTGTAGTCCTTGGTTGACGAAGTTAAGAACCTCATTACGTCGGCTTTCTGGTTGAATAAAATTGGGTTGTTCTTGGTAAAGTTGTTCTAGTTGTGCTTGGTATTTAGAGAGACGGAAAAAATAGTTTTCCTCGTCGCGCCATTCGGCGGCCAGGTTAGTGTGAATGGGACAACAGCCATTATCTAACAGTTCTCTTTTTTCCTTAAATTCTTCACAGGCAACGCAATACCAACCCTGTTGGCGATCGAGATAGATATCGCCCTTTTCCCAGACTTTTTCAAAAAATTCGTTAACAATTGCCTGATGACGCGGGGCAGTGGTACGACTAAAGCGATCATACTGGATCTGTAGCTTTGCCCAGAGATTGGCAAAACTGGTGGCAATGCGATCGCAGTGTTCCTGGGGATTGAGTCCTTTGGCTGCCGCAGTCCGTTCGATTTTCTGTCCGTGTTCGTCGGTTCCTGTAATTAGGAGGACAGAATTGCCCTGTAACCGCTTCCATCGTGCCATAACATCCGCTACGATCGTCGTGTAAGCACTACCGATGTGAGGGATATCGTTGACATAATAAAGGGGTGTTGTCAAAGCAAATGTTTTTCGCTCATTCAAATCATTCATGAAATTTATTTTTTTAAATAGACGAGGCCGCCGTAAGGCTGATCCGTAGATGATTGGGAGATAATCCCGATATTTTATGATCCTCTAATTCTGTTTTATCCTTTAGTTGTGATCTAAGTCAATAAAAACAATCTTAAGGCCGATTTTTTTCTCCATGACGCTGCTTACCCCCCTATCTACCTCTCGTTTAATTCTTGATACCACACGCACGAGTCTGTTTACCGTCGGTCAAGAAAATCTACCCGGCCAAGGAGTGGCGATCGTGGTAAGTAACCATCGCAGCTTTTTGGACGCGCCGATTTTAATTCAAGCTTTGGGCAAAACTCTCCCGATCGCCTGTCATCACTACATGGGAAAAACGCCGCTTTTGCGGGAATTAATCGGAGAATTGGGCTGTTTTCCCTTTGATGCCCCTGAAAAACGCCACAGGACTTTTTTTCGGCAAGCAACGGATTTTTTACAGTCTGGACGATGGATCGGTTTATTTCCGGAAGGTGGATCGCCGATGTTAAATTTGACTTATCCTCGTCAAATTAGCCGTTTTCAAAGCGGATTTGCCCATTTAGCCCTGCGTTGTCCCGTGGAGAATCTATCGGTCTTACCTGTGGCTATTCTCTCCGAGTCGGAAACTGCTATTAGTCCTTTTCCCGTGCGTTTGCTGCGCTTATTAGATACCACAGAACCTTTATTCGATCAAGATGGCTGGCATCCTGTTGTATTTTATCATCGTGTCAAGGTGGCGATCGGTCGTCCCTACGAAATTACTGAGAGCGATCGCTCAGATTATCAAGGTAAACAAGGAAAAAAAGCGATTAATCGTTTAATTGGTCATTGTCAGTCGGAAATTAGCGATTTATTGCTGAAAAGCTAAGTCAGGAGACTAACTCATAAGTAGGTAGGCGTTAAAAATCATCAGATCCCCCCGCCTATCGGCACCCCCCTTATCAAGCCATCCATTAGTCACATCTTTCGGGAGCATCTCACCTTTGCAATAAGCATAAATACTTAGTAGAAAAATAGGCTTTTCGAGGGTAATTCTTGTTTTAATTCTCCATGTACGCGGTCTTTAAAAGCCTCTATTTCGTTCCAAGACACGATTAAGAGTGGCTTTTAGGCAAAGTATAATTACTCATCGCGTAAGTGAGATGCTCCCCATCTTTCTTAACATGAAATTTGACAAAAAGAGAAAAGTGTGCAAGATGGCTCAAGGGGGTTCTATGGGGGGACCAATTTGATGAGATAGTTTCCAAGTCTGGCTGATATCATGTAACCTTCGCAGTCCCAACCAAATAGTTTTAACACCTGGTTCACCGTTAACCCGTTCGGCAAAAGCTCACGGCCGAAGCCTGAGAGAAGCCGAAGGGTCGCCTTTTCTACCTAAAAACCCCCCAAGAGAAGCAATCATTCTGACCGCTTCCCTAAAGGAGGGCGGCTTTTCAGGCGGCGGCTCCTTTTTATGAATAGTGGCACACAAAGATTGCCATTCATGTTCTTCCAAAAAACTTTCACAACTCTCCTCTCCGTGTAAGCGTGCTTGATAGGTTAACCAGAGTAATCTCCAGGCTACAATTGAATCCCACATTCCGCACCCTAAGCTGTCACAGAGAGAAATTACGGAGAGAAAAAATCAAAGTGAGCATAAAAATAAACATAAGGAGCGAAAAAAGGCATTTGAGAAACAGTAAAGCACCAAAAATGGCATCAAAACCTATTCTCAATAAGGAGCAATAAGAATTAACACCACCTAGAGGACTCAACAGATAAATAAATGAAGAGATTCAAGAGACAAATCATAAGTTAGACTAATCAATTAAGGTAAAAAACGAAATTATAGACATAGTAAAATGGAGCTATAAATCAAAGAGATTAGCTCATCTTCACTTATAGAAATTAAATTGATAGAGATAATAATTAGGTGACTAATTGATAGTAACGTAAACAATCATCTGGTAAAAGACGCAAGATAAAATCTCTGTCCTTATTCCAATTAGAAATATGTTCCTCCTGATTGAGTGTAATCAAATGAATACAATGAAAGCATTGAAAAATCCAGCGTAAAGTAGGGGAATTAGTTGCTTTACCTAATTGATTTTTAATTGTTGATTTAGACTCTTTCAGAGCATTTCTAATTTGACGTTGAGCCAATGTATAAACCAAGAGACATAAACCCATAATCATTCCCATAGACTCTATTCTCTCAGGACTTTTAAGGAAAATACTATCGGCAAAAAATAATGGGTCTTTGAGAAAACCAAACCCCCGTTCACATGATTGTTGAGCTTTATATTCCCTGAGCATAGAATCATCACTAAGTTCCTGTGAATCTAAAACATTCGTAGCAATAATAAAACGTCCTGCACTCAGCAATTCTGTATTAATTTTACTTTCATCCTGGCAGACTGTAGCTAATATTTGGTAGGATATTTCATTGAGAGAATCTTTTTTATTAGATTTGGCTGGAGTCACCTTACTTTCGTTAATTTGGTGATATTTGAACTGGGTTGATAATTTTGATAATGCCTTGATAGCATCGGCTTCACAAGCAAATCTCTCTTGTGATAACTTTTTCAAATCAAGAACCGCTTTTGATTCGGCTTTGGTAATTTTTTGGGTGAGTTTACGCAGGTCTGATTCTCTTCTTTCTTGACTTTGTACTACTAACCATCTTTGTTCTATTCCTGCATAATTTTCCGTTTTTGATACTAATTTATATCCTGGTATTGTACTATCAATAAATTCTGATTCTGGGATTGTTGATATTAATGATTTTGCTGTTTTTATGCTTAATGGTACTCGACATAACCACTGTAAATCCGACATCATTTTCAGGTTTGATTCTGTATATAATGCTGAGTCAGCAACAATGAGACTATTAACTTCTAATTGTTTTTGATATTCTACTGCTATTTGACCAAAGCATGATGAATCTCCTTGGTTTCCTGATGCTAGTTTTAAAAATATTGGGATGTCTCCATCTCCTGAACATATCCTTTCTATGATGAACTGTTTTAAGTCCGGCCGATGGTCACGAGAATAACCATAAGTGATGGTTATTTCTTTTGGTGATTTTACTGCTATTTCTTCTAATTCTTGGTTATTTCCTATTTTTTGACTCTCAAATATTACTTCTGGTAAGCTAGCGTTATACTGCCCATGTACGTGCATTGATGATGAGTCTAGATGTGATGTTGATAGTGATACTCCAAATTTTTTGGCGGCTTTTACTGCGATGATAAAAAAGATTGTATCTAATCCTTTTATAAATAGTTTATCCATGACTCTCCCCAACTTATCGTCGTTGAGATATTCTGGTTTTACTCCTGTTCCTATTAGATGTTCACAGGCGATTGTTTCAAAATATTCGGGAAACATATATAAGGGTTTGGAAACAAATCCTAACCCGTTGATTATCATGGCTTTTACTACTTGACCTGCATTTACTTTTTCGTCTTTTTCGACTCCTATCAATTCGTTTATTATTTCTACTATTCCGATTGAGTCTATTATTCCTGCCACTATCCCTAGATGGTCTATGTTCTGAATTTCTATTTCTTGGGGTTTTAATTTCACAACAGATTCCTCCACTACTTCTATTGTAATCAATTATTTCTTGTTTTCTGAACAATTATTTTTTTCTCTTGAATTTTCTCTTTCTCGCTCCATACCCCTTTTAATGCTATATATTCTCATTAACCCTTTTAACCTTTGAATTAATTTTAGTTACTATGTACTACTTTAATGGCTTTTTTGATCTGTGACAGTTGAGGGTGCGGAATGTGGGCTAGAGTGATTAGTAACTACAGTATTAAGTTTTATGAAGGGAGGGAATGATCCAGAATCGCGACTATAATGATTAAACAGATCATTCCTGTGTCGGCGAGAGCGAGAAAATATGTCTGCCACTGAATACGAAGCAATTATCGGTTTAGAAACCCACTGTCAACTGAACACCAGCAGCAAGATATTTTGTTCCTGTCCCACCAACTTCGATAGTCCCCCCAATACTAACGTCTGTCCTGTCTGTTTGGGTTATCCGGGGGTGTTACCCGTCCTTAACCAAGAAGTCCTGGCCAGTGCCGTTAAACTGGGATTAGCTATCGATGGTAAAATTACATCTCATAGCAAATTTGATCGCAAACAGTATTTTTATCCCGACCTGCCGAAAAATTATCAAATTTCCCAGTATGATCTCCCTATTGTCGAACAGGGTCAACTAGAAATCGAGATCGTCGATAAAAAAACTAAGGAAGTTAGCCGCAAAATTATCGGCATTACCCGTCTGCACATGGAAGAAGACGCAGGAAAACTGGTTCATGCTGGCAGCGAACGTCTCTCCGGTTCTACCCATTCCCTCGTAGATTTTAATCGTACAGGTGTACCATTATTGGAAATTGTCTCGGAACCGGATTTACGCACCGGCACCGAAGCGGCGGAATATGCCCAAGAATTACGGCGTTTAGTGCGTTATCTCGGCATCAGTGACGGTAATATGCAGGAAGGTTCCCTGCGCTGCGATGTCAATATTTCCGTTCGCAAAAAAGGCGCTAAAAAGTTCGGGACTAAGGTAGAAATCAAAAATATGAACTCCTTTAGTGCTATCCAAAAAGCCATAGAATACGAGATTGATCGACAAATTGAAGCGATCAAAAATGGCGAACTAATCGTACAGGAAACCCGTCTTTGGGAAGAAGCTACTCAACGGACGATTAGTATGCGGAAAAAAGAAGGTTCTAGCGATTATCGCTATTTTCCCGAACCGGACTTACCCCCCCTAGAAGTTTCCCCCGAACAGTTAAAAGCTTGGGCGGAAGAATTACCAGAATTACCCGCTCGTAAACGTCGTCGTTATGAAGAAGAATTTGGTCTTTCTCCCTACGATGCCAGGGTTTTAACCGATGATCGCACCGTGGCCGAATATTTTGAAACTGCGGTAATTGCGGGGGCAAATGCGAAATTAGTCGCTAACTGGATCAGTCAAGATATCGCCGCTTACTTGAATAATAATAAGCTGACGATCACAGAAATTGCCCTGCAAGCGTCAGACTTGGCGGAATTAGTTAAACTGATCGAAACGGGAACAATTAGCGGCAAAATTGCTAAGGAAATTTTACCAGAACTTCTCACCGAAGGCGGTTCACCAAAAACACTGGTGGAAAAGAAAGGATTAATACAAATTTCTGACAGTTCTGCGATCGAAAAACTGATCGAGGAAATTATCGCCTCCCATCCAAGCGAGTTAGAAAAATTCCGGGCTGGTAAAACCAATCTTAAGGGATTTTTTGTCGGTCAAGTCATGAAAAAAAGTGGCGGTAAAGCCGATCCTAAATTAACTAGCCAAATCTTAGATCAAAAACTTTCTGGTTAGTTATATTCAGTGATCAGTAATCAGTGGAAATTATGAATTATGAATTATGAATTATGAATTGGGGAGGAGGGAGAAGAAATAAAAACACTCTCCTGTCTCCTATCTCCTGACAGCTAAAATAACCGATAACTGAAAATGCCAAATTCCCCAACAAACTCGCAATTAAAGCCTAATAGCCCAAAAATTCTCGCTGTTGTCAATGGTAAAGGTGGTGTGGGTAAAACCACCACTGCGGTCAATTTAGCGGCAATTTGGGGGCAGAATCAGCGTGTTTTGCTGGTGGATGCGGATCCGCAGGGTTCCTCCACTTGGTGGGTAGAAAGAAATCAAGCGGGTATGGTATTTGATTTAGCCAAGCAAATTAATACAGAGAAATTAGGAGAATTGCGTCAAATTATCGAGTACGATCTGATCGTGATTGACACACCACCGGCTTTGCGTTCCGAATTACTTACGGCAGTAATAGCAGAATCAGATTATTTAATTTTACCGACTCCTCCCGCACCGATGGATTTAATGGCTTTAATTGACACGGTACGCACGGCAGTTAAACCCCTAGGAATTGCCTATCGGGTTTTGTTAACAAAAGTGGATTCTCGTAGTCTTAAGGAAACTTTGGAAGCACAAAATACTTTATTAGAATTAGGTATTCCCGCCTGTCATGCTTTTGTCAGAAATTATAAGGCCCACGAAAAAGCCGTTTTAGACGGGGTAGCTATTACCAATTGGCGGGGTAAAAATGCCCAAGAAGCCAGCGCCGATTATCGTCGTGTAGCCGAAGAATTAGAAAGGGATTGGTAGATTTATGGACAGGTTTTCTAAGGACAATATTTTTGCAGTAAAGAAATCACTAAATCTAGACCATCGGGCTGAACTTGAATAGTATAGGCTTCGGCTTCAATTTGTCTGCTAAAACCCTGATAATTCATAAAAAATCTTCTGGTCATTGCCGGTGGTTCTATGGCTAAATTAAGAGCTTTAACTGTTTGGCCCCCATGACAAAGTTGAGCGGCATGGACAGCTTCATGAATTAATGTTGGTCGGGCAATACCTAAGTCAAAAACTAGGGGATGAATCCAAATAATTCTAGTTTTACTATCAAATAAACCGTAGGCTCCTCGCACTGGTGGTGGGGCAAGTTTGACGATGAAATTGTGTTTTTCTAAAGCTTTTTGCAGCCGTAAAAAATCAGGATTCGCCGCCGCTAAATTTTCTCCCGCAGCTAATTGTATCCCTAGAAAAACAGCAGCAATTGTGTAATAAATGCCCATCGGGTGATAGTTCCTATTAAAGAAAAATCAAAATTAGCAGGAGGTTATTCATTGATGAATCGAACCATCGGGGAGAATTGTTCCCGTTAAAATTGCTCCAGTTAATTTCACCATAATACGCTTACCAAAGCCAATTTTTGCCCCGCGTAAATCTGCCGCCGACAGATCTGCCCCACTTAAATCCGCTCCGATGAGATTGGCTTCCTGTAAATTTGCGCCTTTAAGGTTAGCTTCGAGGAGATTGGCGCGAAAAAGATTAGCTTTGTACAGATTAGCCTTTTCTAGGTTAACTTTGTGCAGGAAGCTATCGCTTAAGTCGGCATGGCTTAAATCTGCCCCGATGAGACTGCGACTAGAGAAATCTTTTTCCTTCAGGTTGGCTCCCTGTAAATCGGCTCCGTTTAAATCCCGATAGTGAGGGCGCCAGGCGGCATGATTGTGGACCTGATGGTTATTCTGGGAGTGGCTGTGTTGACTATGGGTTTGTTGACTATGGGTTTGTTGACTATGGGTTTTATGACTGTGGGTTTGGGAATTTTGGCTGGGTTGGCTAGAGTGAGGCTGATAGGGGGACGCAGTTTTATAGGCGTGGGCGGGCTGTTTTTCAGTTTTAGGGGGGGAATTGGAGCGTTTAGGAGAATTTTGATGAATTTGCCGCAATTGTTCCCTAGCGTGGTTAATTTCTTGCAGTTTAGCGGTGGCTTTTTCCAAAAGACGCTGATTATCTTTGGGAATGCGATCGGGATGCCAAATAAACACCAAATCTTTGTAGGCTTGATTGATCTCATCGAGAGATGCCCCATGATCTAACCCTAAAACTTTATAGTATCGCTCCAATTCTTTCATCATCGAAGTCCTAATACAAGGATAAAAGCATTAACGGCCACAATTTCTCTGAGTCTTGTCGGATTTTCTAGGAGAGGATTTCTTTTAGGATAATTTGACTCTGGGAGAGTTGCCATAAAATTTGAAAAAATGTCTGGTAATTAAGAAAATCTCGTTTTTCTATCCTGTTTTGTGGCGTAACTGTATAGCACATAACAGCAAAATTAGCAAACTTTTGATACAAAACTTAATTTTTGCTGTGGGGAATGATGAATTATCAAGTGGGGAGATTTGGTCAGTTATCAGTGAACAGTAAACAGTAATCAGTGAAAAGACAGCACTGTTGTTGTCGTCCATATGCTGCTCACTTAACACTCCAGGTTCTTCGGTTTGTGTTATGCAATGGACGAGGTTATAAGGGATGAAATCCTTATAGAGAAAGACATTTAGCGATTTTTGTCAATTGTTTTTGCTCTAGAACGAACTAATCAATTAAGTCTCTTGCCAGATAAGGATTTAGTCGATTTATGCCACCCGATGGAACCATCCCAAGTAACCACTGATAACTGATAACTGATCACTGATAACTGAAAAAGCTGCCTCCTGACTGCTGTATGATAAAACTTGTCCCGATAGGATAAATCAAGGTCGTGAAATTTGGTCAGTGGGTGGGGTTTATCTGTTTAATAATGGCTCTCTATGTATTGTGGCAGATTCGACAGCTATTATTATTGATTTTTATGGCGATCGTGTTTACCGTAGCCTTAAATAGATGTGTAAAAGGATTGCAGAGATTGGGGATTAAAAGAGGTTTGGCTATTTTAATTACCCTGCTGACGAGTCTAGCAATTGTGATTTTATTTTTTATAATTATTGTTCCCCCCTTTATCGAACAGTTTCACAAATTAATTGAGCTTTTACCGAAAGCTTGGGATTTAGTCCGCAATAACTCGATTCAATGGCGACAACAGTTTCAATTTGATTGGTTGCCATCGCTGCCAAATTTAACTGATTTAGTCCAGCAGTTACAACCTTTAGGAACTTTTGTTTTTAGTAACTTTTTTACCTTCTTTTCTAACTCAGTTGCGGCAATTTTACAATTATTATTCGTGCTGGTGTTAGCAATGATGATGTTAGCCAACCCCCAACCCTATCGACAAGCTTTCCTAAAATTATTTCCTAACTTCTATCGTCGTCGTGCCGAGGAAATTCTTACCCTATCGGAAGCGGGTTTGGGTAATTGGTTGTTGGGAATTGCCATTAGTTCAACTATGGTGGGATTATTCAGTGGTTTCGGTCTTTTCGTTCTACAAATTAATCTAGTTCTCGTTCATGCTATCCTAGCAGGATTGCTCAATTTTATCCCTAATATCGGACCGACTGCTAGTGTGATTTTTCCCATCCTCATTGCTGTTATCGATGCACCTTGGAAAATTGTCGCTATTCTGATTCTCTATTTTATTATCCAAAATGTCGAAAGTTATTTGCTGACACCCACTGTCATGGCTAAACAGGTATCTTTATTACCGGCAATTACCCTAATCGCTCAAATTTTCTTTGCTCAAATGTTTGGCATCTTGGGTTTATTATTGGCTTTACCTTTGACAGTGGTAGTAAAAACATGGTTAGATGAATTATTATTCAAAGACATTTTAGATCAATGGGATCACGTCCATAACAAATCTTAAATCATCTCAGCAAAAGTCATGAAATTAATCATTCTTACTCTCGTTATTTTATCTAATATTTTTGCTGCTCTCCCAGCTAAGTCCGAAACGGTTTTGGAAAAAATTAAACGCACGGGATTATTAGAAGTAGCGATGAGAGAAGATGCCATTCCGTTTGGCTATCGAGATAGTAATAATAATTTACAGGGATTGTGCTTAGATTTTATCCAATTGCTTAGAGAGGAACTTAAACACAAATTAAACCTCCAGATCATCAGTGTCAAAATTTATAAATCGACTTTATTTAATCGCTTCCAGTTATTGGAAAATAAAACCGTTGATTTTGAGTGTGGTCCGAATAGTATCAGAAAAAATATACCTGATGGTGTCAGTTTTTCTCGTCCTTTTTTTGTCACGGGAACTCAGTTTTTAGTTCGGAGTGATAATCAGAAGAATTTTAACTTTTCTTCGTCCCTAGAAGGTATAAGTATTGGAGTTTTGCGAGATACCACCACTCAAGAATTATTAAGACAAAAATATCCTCTTGCTACCTATCAAGAATTTCAAGGAGTGACGGGAAGACTGCGAGGTATCCAAAGTTTAAGAAGGAATAGAATAGATGCTTTTGCTAGTGATGGGATTCTGCTAATTGGAGAAGCTGTCATTCTCGGTTTATCCCTAGGAAAAGATTATCAACTTATCCCCCGCAATCCTTTAAATTGTGATTATTATGGTTTTATTCTTCCCGCTAATGATACCCAATGGCAAGAGTTTATTAATGGGGTTATCGTCACCAGTGAGAACAGAAATATTTTTAAAGCATGGTTTGCTGAAGTTGCTGCCTATTTTAGAGATACCTGGCAGTATTGTCGTAATAATACCGAAAAATCCCAGTAAAACTTAACGATTATGCACAAAAAAAATGATTTATTTTGGTTGATTGGTTGCGCGACAATAATTCTGTTTATTTGCAGTGCTATCAGACATATTTTATTTCAATCTAATGCTCTCGATCTTGGTTGGTTCGATCAAGGAGTTTACCTAATTTCTCAAGGTAAACCACCGATTATATCTTTTGTTGGCTACCATATCTTAGGCGATCATATCGCTTTTATTCTCTATCCTATAGCCTTACTTTATAAAATTTATCCTAGCGTTTATTGGCTGCTTTTCTTACAAGCTTTTTCCCTTTCCCTTGCCATTTTTCCCCTCTGGCAATTGGCTATACAAGCGGGATTAAAAGAAAAACAAGCTTATACATTAGCCTTAGTTTATCTGCTCTATCCCCTGATTTTTAATGTTAATCTCTTTGATTTTCATCCAGAGGTTATAGCAGTGCCAGCCATTTTTTGGACAATTTTGGCGGCAAGATTAAATAATCTCTGGGGATTTTGTCTAGGAATCATTATTATTCTCGGTTGTAAAGCAATTCTCTCTTTAACATTGTTGGGAATGGGTATCTGGTTACTTCTCTGGGAAAAGAAAAAAATCCCCGGAATAATTGCCATGATTACTGGCATTCTTTGGTTTATTATCACCACGAAATTATTAATTCCTCTTCTGACAGGAAAATCGGCAGTTATTGAAATGGCTGATTCTCGATATAGTTATCTAGGAGATAGTTTACCGGCAATTATCTTTAATCTTTTCCTCAAACCCGATCTTGTCTTGGGAAAAATCTTTACTGGCAATAATCTAGAATACCTCATCCTATTAATTATTCCCTTAGTTTGGGGTTTATCCTGGCGCTATTCTGCCCCAATAATTGCCGCTATTCCCGCACTCGCTTTAAATTTATTAGCAGATCATGCCCCACAAAAAAACTTAACCACTCAATATTCCCTGCCAATTTTGCCCTTTTTATTTCTAGCGGTTATCGCCACTTTAGCCCATAATAGTAACTGGTTGAAGCAGCCTAAATGGATAATTACTTGGGCAATTATTGCCTTTTTTGCCTTAGCTAAATACGGCTATTTTTGGTCACTATATTTAAATTCCCTCGATACTTGGTCCGCTACCCAAAAAGCTCTCACTCAAATTACCACCAGTGAGAGTGTCTTGACTACTTCTAGAATTGCCCCCCATCTTACCCATCGGGAAATGATCAAATTAGCGATCAAAGGTTCCCAATCCCTAGATTTAAATCAATTTAATTATATCCTACTCGATCGCCGTCATCCCGGTTGGTCTAGTTCACCAGAACTAATTAATGATCACTTAAATAAACTGAATCAAAATGAGAACTTCCGGTTAATCCTTAATCAGGATGATGTGTTTTTATATCGGGCCTTGACAACCCCTCAAGAAACAAAATAATTTTTCGTTCCACCGATTTCAATAAATTTTCTTTATCGATGGGAAACCAGACAATATCAGCATCGGCACGAAACCAAGTGCGCTGACGTTTAGCAAATTGACGGGTATGGAGGATAATTAGATCGATCGCCTGTTCTAAAGAAACTTCCCCGAGGAGATATTGCTTAATCTCTGCATAACCCAAAGTCTGCAAAAGTGGCAAATCCCAACCGTATTTATCCCCCAAATTCTGCACCTCTGCTACTAATCCTTTTGCAATCATTTGATCAGTACGAACAGTGATCCGCTTGTCTAAACTTTCTGGGGAACAATCTAAACCAATTTGTAAAATTGGATAAGTGGGGGGATTTTCTCCCTGCTGACTAGAGATAGGTTTTCCTGTCAGATAAAAAACCTCTAAAGCGCGTAAAGTCCTTACCTGATCATGGGGATGAATTTTTTTAGCGGCATCTTCATCTACCTGGGTCAGAATTTGATAAAGATAGGATTGTCCTAAAGCTTGTAATTGCCGTCTTAAATCCGGTTGAGGAGAAACCCTCGGTATTTTTAAACCTTTGACAATGGACTTGATATAAAGTCCTGTACCACCGACCAAAAACAGAGGAGAATAGTGGAGATTGCTGATTAAATCCTCAGCCTGTTCTTGGTACTGTGCTAGGGTAAAATTATCTTGAGGATCACAAATATCAATTAGATAATGGGGAATCCGCTGACATTCTTCTAAGCTAGGTTTAGCGGTACCAATATTAAATTCTCGATAGATTTGTCGGGAATCGGCACTGAGAATTACTGAATTAAACTTTTCAGCCAATTGTAGGGCCAAACTGGATTTTCCTGTGGCAGTTGCCCCACAAATAACAATTAAAATAGGTAAAGAGGAAGGCTGCATCTCATTTTCGTAAATCTACCAAGTTGGGATTTTTAAGGGGAAACTCTCGGTTAAAATCGGGCTTTACTTGCGATTTTATCACTCAATCCAAGCTTTTGGGGGGTTCTACCCCCCAAACCCCGGAGCGCATTAGCTTTTCGGTGGGATGCTTACACGCAGTTGTTCATACATTTGTACCAATTTCAGAGTCACTGATAATTGCTGATTGTCGGTATTTCTGCAAATGTGAGATGCAGCCAAGAGGAAAGAGGAAGTAGTCATCGATTTTACATGACAGTAATCAGTAATCAGTGAAAAGACAGGACTGTTAAGCTAAGACGCATTTAAACAGGGTATTGTTAAGCTGATTAACAGCTGATCAGCAAGAAATTAAGTTTGTGATTAATTTTCGTTCAACAAAAAAAACAGCACCCATAAGGATGCTGTTTGTCAAGAAAATGTTACAAAACTTAAGCTAAAGCCGCCATTTTCACATCGTTGTGAGCGAGGATATTTTGTAACTCCTCCGCGTCCACGGTTTCTTTTTCCACTAACATTTGCGCTAACTGGTCTAAGATGGCGCGGTTATTGACTAAAACCTCTTTAGCGCGACGATAGGCCTGTTCCACTAAGTTACGCACCTCCTCGTCAATAGCTGCCGCAGTTTCATCGGAGAAATCTCGATCGGAAGCAATATCACGACCTAGGAAAACATTACCATTTTGACGACCTAAAGCCACCGGTCCCAAGCGATCGCTCATGCCGAAACGAGTGACCATTTGCCGCGCTACTCGTGCCACCTGTTGCAGGTCATTAGAAGCACCCGTAGTCACTTCCTCCTCACCGAAGATAATTTCTTCAGCTAAACGACCCCCCAAAGCTACAGCCATCTGATTTTGCAGATAAGCGCGAGAATATAACCCGGATTCCATGCGATCCTCGCTAGGAGTGAACCAAGTTAAACCCCCAGCGCGACCGCGAGGAATAATACTAATTTTCTGGACAGGATCATAATCCGGCATTAAAGCACCCACCAAAGCGTGACCAGCTTCATGGTAAGCAACTAAAGTTTTGCGTTTTTCGCTCATGACGCGATTTTTCTTCTCAGGACCGGCCAGGACACGATCGATCGCATCGTTGATCTCATCCATGGAAATCTCGGTTAAATTGCGACGTGCCGCTAAAATTGCGGCTTCGTTGAGCAAATTAGCCAGATCTGCACCAGTAAAACCGGGGGTACGACGAGCGATTTTATCGAGATCCACGTCTTGGGCCAAAGTTTTGCCTCTGGAGTGGACATTAAGGATTTCCTTACGGCCAGCGTAATCGGGACGATCCACCACCACTTGGCGATCAAAACGACCCGGACGTAATAAAGCGGCATCCAATACATCAGGACGGTTAGTGGCGGCGATAATGATAATACCTGTATTACCTTCAAAACCGTCCATTTCCGTTAATAATTGGTTGAGGGTTTGTTCCCGTTCATCGTTACCACCCCCTAAACCGGCACCCCGTTGACGACCAACAGCATCAATCTCATCGATAAAGACGATACAAGGTGCATTCGCTTTCGCTTGTTCAAATAGGTCGCGGACGCGAGAAGCACCCACCCCGACGAACATTTCCACGAATTCCGAACCGGAAATGCTAAAAAACGGGACTCCCGCTTCTCCAGCTACTGCGCGAGCAAGCAGGGTTTTACCTGTCCCCGGAGGACCGACTAAAAGGACTCCTTTGGGGATTTTTGCCCCAATTGCCGTGAAGCGATCGGCATTTTTGAGGAAGTCCACCACTTCGTTTAATTCTAATTTTGCCCCTTCAATCCCGGCCACATCACCGAAAGTAACCTGGGTTTGGGGTTCCATCTGTACTCTTGCTTTCGATTTGCCGAAGTTCATCGCTTGGGAACCGGGGCCACTTTGGGCGCGACGGAGCAAGAAAAATAGACCAACAAGAAGTAAAATCGGGAAAAAGAGGCTACTGAAGGCTCTTACCCATACTCCTTCTTCTCTTTGAGGCAGTACGGAAATATCAACGTTATTTTCTGCCAAGATGTTGATTAATTGCGGATCGTTGGGTAGGTTAACCAATACGTTTGTACCGTCTTGGGTGGGTACGATCGCCCGTTGCCGGTCGGCACTTAAGCGCACGGTTTCTACTTTACCTTCCCGTACTTCCTGTAAAAATTCACTATACTTCCAAGTTTGTTGCACTGCTGGCTGGCGATCGAAGAAAGCTGAGGCCAAGGCAAGGACTACGATTAACAATAGGGCATATAGTCCCGCATTGCGCCATTTTTTGTTATTACCGTTTTTGTTCACGCTGTCGAACTCCTGATAAATTGAGGATGATCTTATCGGTTGTCAAGGGGTTGTTAATTTATGTTAACGTTTCTCAGGAACAGTGGACAGGTTTTTTTAACGTATCTCGACTTAGTTCGTACATACATAGGGTTTGCTGAATAAATCTGAAACCCTTGTTGGGCAACACTTTTATATCTTTTGGAAATCAAAAATTACTGGATATGGGAATGATCGGGAGGAAAATTCAGAGACTTGTTTCCTGAAAATTAGGTAATTGACCCCAGCGGTTCGGCGGTTCGGCGGTTCGGCGGTTCGGCTGCGCTCACCGTCGAAGTCTCGCCGAACTCTTGTCGAAACTACTGAGCGTTGGACAAAAGCTCAAACCGAAGTCTCACGGCCGCAGCCCACACCCCATACCCCACCCCCACCAACAAACTTTTGAGATACGAGATACGGGATATAGGGATAGTTAGGGAGAGAAATGTAAATGTACATTAAATTCTCGCTTAAAATACAGTTTTTTAGGGTATGTATGAAGTTATCGGAAAGTCGGTTCATGGGATGCTAAATTTATTCATGCAAAATTTTCGAGTAAAGACGGCTGCGACTTCAGTGGCGATCGCAAGCATGGGTACCTTTGCTATCTCGATGACAGCACAAGCAACAACAGTTGCAACAGTGGGAACAAACTTCACGGGAACTTCCATCTCCCAAAGTGGCTTCTTTCCTCCAGACACGATGGGAGCAGTCGGACCAAACCACATCGTCGAGCTAATTAACGGTTCCTACACAGTCTATAACAAAAATGGCTCCGTTCTAAGCCGCATCTCCCTCAACCAGTTCTGGCAGAATGCAGGGGCAACGCCTGCGGGTAATTTCGCTTTCGATCCGAGAGTAAATTACGACCCCTTCAGTGGGCGCTGGTTTGCTGCGTCGGTGGACAATACTAGGGGGATCAACAATTTCCTGGTTGCTGTTTCTCAGTCGTCCAATCCACTGGACGGTTGGAATGGCTATGCTATCCCTAGCGATACTCCCGCTAATACCCGCTGGGCTGATTTTGACACCCTGGGTTTCAACGGACAGAGTGTCACCCTCTCTGCCAATATGTTCCCCATTGGTTCAGGTACTATCACAACAACCATCCTAACTTTGGATAAAGCGCAACTAATAGCAGGAAACCCCACCGGGACAATTTTCCAAAATAACAACCCCAATGATACCGGCTTCACGGTCCAGCCAGTGGTTGACCTGGATAACCGCAACAACCCCCATCCCTTGTTATCCGGCTACAATACCCCAGCTGGCCAGTTCAAGCGATCAGATATTACCGGAAACCCAGCCACAGCAACACTCAGCACGACTGGAGGAATCATATCTGTTACCGCCTATGATAATCCGCTGACGGCGCGACAACCGGGCGGACCCAATAACGTCAATACGGGAGATCTTCGCTTCAGTTCCAATGTGGTTTATCAACTCGACTCTCTAGGGTCTAATTCCTTCTGGGGTGTTCAAACAGTAAAAAGTCCTGTCAGTGGAGCAGCTTCGGCACTGCGCTGGTTTGAGATTGATGCTAATACCAATTCGCTCCGCCAAGAGGGATTAATTTATGATCCGACCGGACTAGAAGATTATTATTATGGCTCCCTTGCAGTCAATGATCAAAGGGAAGTGGTCATCGGTTTTAGTTGTTCAGGGCCTAACCTATTTATGGCTCTTCGGTTTGTGTTATGCAATGGACGGGGTTTATAAGGGATGGAACTCTTATATAGAAAGGCATTTAGCGATTTTTGTCAATTGTTTTTGAGCTAGAGCGAACTAATCAATTAAGTCTCTTGCCAGATAAGGATTTAGTCGATTTATGCCCCCCTATCGAACCATACCAAGTAACGAAGAACCCTATTTATTAGCAGTTGTGCTGTGGTTGGTGAAGATTCTGGCGGAACGACAACCTTTGGTAATCGTCTTCTCCTAAAGCAGGGATCGGCCTCTTACCAACGATTAGATAGCAGCAACAGGAACCGCTGGGGCGACTACAGTGCTACTGTCCTCGATCCTTCTGATCCGACGGGGAGAACTTTCTGGACTTTCCAGGAGTTTGCTGCTGGTAGTACGGAATGGTCGACTCAGATTACTGAAATTAAACTCAGTAAAGTTAATGTACCAGAATCCAGTTCTATTTTCAGTCTCCTCGCCCTCGGCACTCTCGGTGCAGCTTCAACCCTCAAGCGCAAACTGAAGCCATAAAAGTCGGCTGAATTGCTTATAAAATACTATAAATGCCCCTTCATTCAGTCAGTTGATGGCGTTTTATTTTTTGCCTTTTTTGCCTGGGCTTCTACTTATTAAATTTTATTAATTAATTGCTCAAAAGTAGTTTCTTGTGGTAAAACAAGATTTTTTGGATCGATAGAGTAAAATTTAATAAATATTGTAATTCTATACCATAAAGGGAGTTAATTACAGTAGTTATCTTAATGGTGAAATAACTTCTTTATTTGAGGGGTAATTGTCTAGATATTAATTAAGCTTAAAGATGGCATAGCCAACGCATAATTGAAACCAGTTGATTATCATTGGTTAAGTTAGCGGCATTGGTGAGTTTTTTTTGTCTCTAATTGCTGATAAATTTCCCTGGCCATTTTTGTTTCAATAGCAGCGCCGATAAAAAAAGTATAAGGATGCTTAGAGATTTTTCTAAAAGCATCATCAATTCTCTGCAAAGCAGTACGAGCAGTTTTCCAATGTTCATCTGCTCCTGCGGGATCAATCCCACCTTTCAATTCTCCCAAAGCAATGTATAAATCAGCAGATTGTAAGGTTTGTTTTTTGTTTTTTTGATTAGCTAATTGCGTCGAATCACATTTTAAAAGGCACAAATCAATATTGTTGTTATTAACAATGGGAACATTGACATTATAAATTATTGTTCTTGGTTGGCTGTTATTTAACCAGCTAACACCTCTAACCAAGATTTCTAGATTAGGTGTCATTTCTTCAGCTTCTCTCCATTGATTATTACTAGAATTGAGCCAATCATAAGTAATCCCTGCTACTCTTAAAGTTGCTAATAGAGAACGAGTAAATTTACTTTGAGCTAAGGAGCCACCCGCGTTTCTCATTATTCCTCCTAAAGTGTCACCCCGAATCAATAGAAATCTATAGACTAACTCCTCGACAAAATTAGTCCCCGCAGGTTCCAGAAAATTGACAATTAATTCTTGAATTGCTTCTACCTTGTCTTGGGGATGTAAATAATTTTTAGCTTTATCAGAAATTCCCGATGCAGTTAATAAAGCCGATTGAATATCTGGGATGTTTAGTAAATCTCTAGGATTGTTTGCGGTTTGGGCAATAATTTTTAAGGTTCTTGCTTCTGCAATTAAAGGAGTAGCTCTCTGATTTTTTTCTAAGGCTAGAGCAATAAATCCTGAACGGATAGCTTCATAGGTAGTCTCCAAATCACAACTTTGATTTAAATGCAAGAGATAGGGTTTTTCCATTAAGGCTTTCTCCACACATAAATACATTTTCTTAAAGATTCTCTACCATGAGATCCCATTTGCTGACTACTATTACCTTTTCCCTGAGGAACTACTAAAATATTTTCTACTTTAAATCCAATTTCTTCGGCGATTTTTGACAAAATTAAATCTACAGAAATACTAGCTCCCGCATAACGAACGTTATCATTAATCATACAAAAAATACCAGAGGATTTCATAACCCGAAAACATTCATAAATTAGACAAGACATTTCCAGAAAATAACCCCTGATCATCCGAGGAATACCATGGTTATTTAAGGCCTTGCTTGATTTTAATTCCTCTAAATAACCCAGGATACTTTCTAATAATTTTTGACGATCAGTTATGGCAATGGCTGGCGACCAATGTTCATTTATTTTTAGTAACTCCTTCGGTTTATTTTCAACAGTGCAACTAAGCATTTGTTGACGTAATTGTTTTAATTGTAGTTGATCTATTCCCAATAGAGCCAATTCCAAAGCGTAGATACGAGTATAATCATAGCGATTACAATAAGGAGGAGAAGTAATAATAGAATCGTATTTTTCTGAGGAAATCTCTGGCAAAATCTCAAGACAAGAACCTTGATATAGTTGAATTTTTCCCCGAGGATAATCTCTAGAAAAAAGTTCCAATTGTTGCTGACTAGGCTCTAAATCTGCGAGAATTTCTCGTAACTTGCTATGTAGGGCAGTTTTAAAGTCTAAAATTTTTCCTTTGTCAAATATATTTTTGCCCTGTTGTTTACCAGAACGATAATCCCAACGGAGGTATTGACCATCTTTTCTAGTATAGCTAATTGATTCGAGAATAGAAAGTAAGGCAAATTTTAATATCGCTTGCACTCGCTCATTCTCTTGGGCAATCAAACCTAAGTAACTTTCTATACAAGCCTGATTTTCTTGGGGATATGCTCCTTGAGTAATTGGTAATTCTAATAACTGAACTTTGTCATCTACCTGTTGCCAAAGGCTATGGTTAGACCAATACTCTAGACGATGTATATCATCACTATTTAAGCCATTTTCTAAAATTTGTCTAGTAATAATTAATTCCTGTCCAATCGGCAATAGTTCTATTCCATCTGCTAATAAACCCCTAGCCGCCGCCGCAAATAAAGTTGTTCCGCTGCCGGCGAAAGGGTCTAGTATTTTTCCTTGTTTGATACCATATTTTTCTAGAAGATAAACTATCAGATCAACGGAAAAACCCTCTTTATATTTATACCAGCGATAAACCGGTTGGTTCTTATTACCTTGAAAACTCACTAGAGTACGAGATAATTGCTCAGAATCAAGTAATTTGTCTTGAAAATAATTAAATAATTCTCGATCGAGATGGTTGATTTCTAACAATCTTTCTGCTACATTAACCGAACTATTAATCATTTAGGTTTACTGGCGAAATTGCCGAAAAATAATTATCAGAGTTTATCTTTATTTGATCGGTAATTTTAATCAGTGGGGAAAGGGCGATACTTAAGTAGCTGGTTATAATTAAATTGAAGATAGATTTTAGGTTCGATCCCCCCTTAATCCCCCCTTGATAAGGGGGGAACTGATCGTTTTTAACACCTACCTACTTAAGGGTTAATTCTCGCACCGATTCCCCTAGATTTAATCTCAATCCCCTAGACAAATGCCCAAACCCCTGGCGGTTTTGACTAAAGTTTCTTCGAGATCGACGATGCGATAGGTTTTAATCGCCTCCTCAATGGGAACACTGACCACTTGCCGATTTTGCCAGGCCACCATGCGATCGAATTCTCTCCTGGCGATTAGATCCACGGCTGCCACACCAAAAGCCGCCCCCAGTAAGCGATCCATCGGAGAAGGAATGCCCCCCCGTTGAATGTGGCCCAGGAAAGTCACTCTCGTTTCGGCCCCGGTTTCCCTGGCAACTTCTTCAGCTAAATAGCGACCGATACCCCCGAGACGATCTTCCCCTAGGGCTTTCTTTTCCACTAGGCGATCGCCAGTTTCGGTACGCACAGCCTCGGAGACAATAATCAGAGAAAACTGTTTATCCATACGCTGCCGCTGCCGGATCTTCTCGCAGACCTTCTCTAATCGGTAGGGAATTTCGGGGATGAGAATGATATCGGCCCCCCCCGCAATACCGGCAGCCAGGGCGATATGGCCGGCATCTCTACCCATAACTTCTAGAATCATCACCCGGTTATGACTAGCGGCGGTAAAATGGAGGCGATCGAGGGCTTCTGTGGCGATATTAGTAGCTGTATCGAAGCCGATGGAGACTTCTGTAGCTCCCACATCATTATCGATGGTTTTGGGGATACCAATCAGATTAATGCCTCCCTGTTGGGCAATACGGCGCAAAATCGCCAGACTACCATCGCCACCGATGCCGATCAGGGCATCCAGTCCTAGACTATGATAGCCGTCGATGATGTCCTGAGAGCGATCGATCAGGGTTCCATCGGGCATCGGGAAAGCGAAGGGATCCCCCTTATTGGTAGTACCGAGAATTGTTCCTCCCATCACTAACAGGCGATCGACTCCTTCAATATCAAAGATAGTTGTTTTGGGGGGACGGTTAATTAATCCGTTAGTTGCTTCTCGAATACCCACCACTTCCCAGCCATAATTGCCAGTGGCATGGTGGACAACGGCACGAATGGCGGCATTTAAACCCGCACAGTCGCCACCACTGGTGAGAAGTCCAATTCGTTTTTTTTCACCCATAGCTTTAGCTTTTTGTCAGGAGATTAACAAATCTATATTTAGGGAAAAGTTGCGGATAATGCCTAAAAATTAAGAAAGTTTCTAGATCGTCCCTGACAGCTAGGGGAAAAATTTGCCTCTATCCCCTCAGTAATCGATCACGAGCAGGGTATGCAGGGCGACACGGATTCCCACTATACTAGAAATTATATAGCAATCTTAGGGTATTTGTCAACCCTAATATACGAGAAATTTTCTGATAACTGATAGCCAATCAATTTAACTATTTACTGCTTGCTGAAGACGGGATATATCCCAACCTTTTTGATTGAGAAGTAGCCAAGACTGCATTAAATCTGGACCGTGTAACTCCCCCATCAAAGCGGCGCGTAGAGACTTCATCACTAGACCTTTTTTCACCCGATGGGCTTTAGTTGTTGTCTCCACAATACCCTTAGCAACTTCTCCAGTCAAATCGGGAGTAATAGCGGCAAGAATATCCTTAATAATATCCTTAACTCCCTCTAATTGTAATTGACTTAAAGCCTCCTGATTATAATTAGCCACAGGGGTTAAAAGTAAGCGACTTTCAGCGACAGCATCGCTTAAACGAGTTAAACTCGGACCGATGAGAGTAGCCAAACCGATCAACCAAGCTCGATCGGCTTCAGCATCAAAATTATACCCTGCTTCTTGCCAGTAGGGGAGAAGTAAAGGCACTAATTCCTCAGCGCTTAAACGATGGAGATATTGACTATTAATCCAGTCCAATTTAGTCCAGTCAAATTTTGCCCCCGCTTTATTTACCCGTTCTAAACTAAACACTTCAGCAGCCGTTTCAAGGGTAAAAATTTCTTGAGTAGAATCGGGAGGAGTCCAACCGAGGAGAGTCATGTAATTAACCAAAGCTTGCGGCAAAAAACCCAGTTTTCGGAAATCATCGATCGAAGTGACTCCATCCCGTTTAGATAACTTACGACCCTCCTGATTTAAGATCAAAGGAGTGTGGGCAAACTCCGGCACTTTTGCCCCTAAAGCTTCGTATAAAAGAATTTGTTTAGCCGTATTAGCGATGTGATCTTCCCCACGAATAACATGGGTAATTGCCATATCGATATCATCAACAACTACCGCTAAATTATAGAGAGGCTGACCGAAGTTTTTCTCGGCATTTTCGGAGGTACGAGCGATCACCATATCTCCCCCTAAATCACTACCTTTCCAGATGACTTTTTCCCGGATTAAATCCTGCCAAATAATTTCTTGATCGTCGTTAATAATAAAACGAATTACTGCTTTTCTCCCCGCTTGCTCGAATTCCGCTTGTTGTTCGGGGGTGAGATAACGGTGACGATTATCATAACGGGGGGCAAGATTGCGGGCTTTTTGTTCTTCCCGCATTTTTTCCAATTCTTCTGGGGTACAATAACAACGATAGGCTAAACCTCGATCGAGCAGGGTTTGAATGGCCTGACGATAATAATTAAGGCGTTGAGTTTGAAAAAAAGGACCTTCATCCCAATTCAGTCCTAACCATTGTAGGCCCGCTTGAATATTTTCCGTATATTCTGGTCGAGAACGTTCTAAATCTGTATCTTCTACGCGCAAGATAAATTTCCCTCGGTGATGATGGGCAAAAAGCCAGTTAAACACTGCTGTACGCGCTGTTCCAATGTGTAAATTTCCCGTGGGACTCGGGGCAATACGAACTCTCACTGTCACGATCTAACTCCTAGGTTTTTTGCGGCAACGATATCCCATGTTATTGTAAATTCACCTAGGCAAACTGGCGAAATTAAGAAAATTATCCAGCCAGCAAACTGACAGTTTTCAGCGCAGGTTGCCAGCAGCAATTTTCAGTTTTTTTGTACTGATTAAGCTCTGATTGTTAGTACCGAGTAACCGCACTGGGCAACTGGAGAACAATCGGGGCGATGATTGTATCATAACTGCTAAGTAGTTGGACAAAAGTAAAGTTAACGGCTCTTTTGGATTTGGTGGGTAAAATGTATTCACAAGATACAGTCCTGCTGGTGAGGGAGTGGAGGGAACCACAGAGACACAGAGGGCACAAAGATTGATCCCTCATAATGTAAGTTGAACTTATCGCACAGAACCTAGAAGAACCAGTTAACTGTATTTCGACAAGCTCAATGACCACATTTCGACAAGCTCAATGACCACATTTCGACAAGCTCAATGACCACTGGCTTTTTTTGGAGTTGATCGAACCATGTTGCAAGGATGGATTCAAATCGCGCTCACAATCCTGATAATCGTGGCAATCACTCCCTTTTTCGGGCGCTATATGGCTAGGGTGTTCATGGAACGGAGAACCCTACTCGACCCACTGTGCGATCGAGCCGAGAATCTTCTCTACAGCTTCGTCGGGGTGAAAGGAAAAGAGAATATGACTGGCTGGCAGTACGTCCGCGCCGTTCTCTACAGTAACGCGGTGATAGCAATTCTGGTTTTTTCCCTGATTGCGGGCCAAGGAGTCCTTCCCCTCAACCCGACGGGGATCCCCGCCCCCACTTGGGACACCACGCTACATACTGCCATTTCCTTTATCACCAACACCGACCAACAGCATTATTCCGGAGAAACCAGCCTCAGCTACGGGAGTCAGATCTGGGGTCTTGGCTACCAGATGTTCACCTCGGCCGGAACCGGTCTAGCGGTGGGGATCGCCTTTATTCGAGGACTGACGGGGCGACCGTTGGGCAATTTCTACGTCGATCTGATCCGAGCGATCACCCGGATCCTCTTACCGATCTCGATCGTGGGGGCAATTGCCCTGATCATCGCCGGAGTCCCGGAAACCCTCGCTGGCCCTGCGATCTTGCCGACACTAGAAAACCCCAACCTGAGTCAGGCGATCGCCCGCGGTCCAGTGGCCCACTTCGAGATTATTAAGGAATTGGGAGAAAACGGCGGCGGCTTCTTCACCAGCAACTCGGCCCACCCATTAGAAAACCCGAATGGATTCGTCAATCTGGTGCAGTTGGTGGCGATTCTCTCGATTCCCACCTCCCTGATCTATACCTACGGGGTTTTCGCCGATAATCTCAAGCAAGCTCGGTTAATCTATCTAATTCCCCTCAGTATTTTAATCGGCTTTACGATCATCACCGCGATCGGGGAATATAACGGCAATCCAGCGGTTAACTCGCTGCTAGGGGTCGATCAAGCGGTTAACTTCGAGGGCAAAGAAGTACGCTTCGGTTGGGCGCAATCGGCCCTGTATGCGGTAACTACCACAGCCACCATGTGCGGTGCGGTGATCGCCATGCACGATTCCTTGATGCCGAACGGTGGCTTCGCCACCCTCTCGAATCTGTTCCTGCAAATCGTTTTCGGAGGCCAGGGAACCGGCACCGCCTACCTGTTTGCCTATCTAATCCTCGCAGTATTCGTCACCGGGCTAATGGTGGGAAGAACCCCGGAATTCCTCGGGCGCAAAATTGAGAAACGGGAAGTGGTATTAGCCAGTTTTTTAATTCTGCTGGTTCACCCGATCGCCATCCTCATCCCCGGAGCGATCGCGCTTGCCTTTCCCGACTTTCAGGGCATCAGTAACCCCGGTTTTCACGGATTATCTCAAGTTATCTACGAGTACGCTTCCGCCGCCGCCAATAACGGGTCGGGATTTGAGGGACTAGGGGATTCCCAACCCTCGCCAATCGCAATCGCAGATGGAGCAAAACCGACGCTCACAGCCCTTTGGTGGAATCTCAGCACCTCCTTAAGTTTACTGGCCGGACGGTATATCCCGATCGCCGCCCTGCTGTTGTTAGCCGATGGGATGTCCCGCAAACAACCAGTTCCCGCCACCACTGGAACCCTCCGCACTGATACCAGACTCTTTAGCGGCGTGACGGCGGGGGTGATTTTAATTCTCGGAGCGCTGACTTTCTTCCCGATATTAGCCCTCGGGCCGATTGCGGAAGCCTTTCAAATCCCGCGGATGATCGGCTAGGAGTTTAGACAATTTATGAGAACGAACAAAGGAAATTCTAAGTCCCCCCGACCGTTGCGAGTGCCGAGAGGTCGCCGGGACGACCGCCGCCATACCCCCAAGGTAAACCGGACCGGTCTCTATCAACGCGCGATCCGAGAGTCCTTCGTCAAACTCGACCCGCGCATCGCCGTGCGTAACCCAGTCATGTTCGTCGTCTGGTTAGGAACGATCGTCACGGCCTTGGTCACAATCGACCCGAATCTATTCGGCACAATCGCCGCAGACAGCGGACAGCAATGCCTACTTAACGGCATCATCACCCTGATCCTCTTCTCCACGGTGCTGTTCGCCAACTTCGCCGAGGCGGTCACCGAAGGACGGGGGAAAGCCCAGGCCGATGCCCTGCGATCGACCCACAGCGACACGATCGCCCGAAAAATCCTAGCCGACGGATCGATCGAGTCGGTCAGTTCCACGGCCTTGCATCGGGGCGATCGGGTAAAACTGCTGGCCGGGGACGTGATTCCCGCCGACGGGGAAGTGATCGAGGGAATCGGTTCGGTGGATGAATCGGCGATCACCGGAGAATCGGCCCCCGTCCTCAAACAACCCGGCACCGACATCGCCAGTTCCGTCACCGGTGGTACGCGGCTTCTCTCGGACGAGTTGACAGTGCGGATCACCCAAGACCCCGGCCAGGGTTTTATCGATCGCATGATCTCCCTGGTGGAAGGGGCCGAGCGCACGAAAACCGCCAACGAGATCGCGCTGACGGTACTTCTAGCCGTGTTAACCCAAGTCTTTTTAATTGTCGTCGCCACAATTCCGCCGATCGGGAACTATATCGCTGGTTTTCTGGAAACGAGCCTCAGTCCTGCGGTTGCGAATACCTTTCGAGCCAGTTCCAGTATCGCCATCTTGATCTCGCTCCTCGTCGCTCTCATTCCCACGACGATCGGCGGTTTATTGAGCGCGATCGGCATCGCCGGCATGGATCGTGTGGCCCAGTTTAATGTCATCGCCACCTCTGGACGCGCGGTGGAAGCCTGCGGCGACGTGAACACCCTCCTTCTCGACAAAACGGGAACGATTACCCTCGGCAACCGGCTGGCTGACGAATTTATCCCCGTCAACGGTCATAACCTCGAGGAATTAGCCCAGGTCTGTCTCGCGGCCAGCCTTTTCGACGAAACCCCGGAAGGACGCTCGATCGTTGCCTTAGCCCGGAATTTGGGCGCAACCCCCCCCATCGATGGCCAACCCGGCGAGGCAATCCCATTCTCGGCTCGTACCCGCATGAGCGGCACCGATAGAGACGGAGAGGAATACCGTAAGGGTGCTGTAGAAGCGATTAAAGGTTTCGTCCGTTCTAGGGGTGGTTCCGTTCCCGCCAGCCTTGATCAGGCACAGGAAAGGGTTTCCCGTTTGGGGGGGACTCCCCTGGCTGTCTGTCGGGGTAACGATATCTACGGGGTTATCTATCTCAAAGACATCGTGAAACCGGGATTAAAAGAGCGTTTCGACCAATTACGGCGCATGGGGGTGAGAACGATCATGCTCACCGGCGACAACCAGATCACGGCCTCGGTGATTGCGGCGGAGGCGGGGGTGGATGATTTTATCGCCGAGGCTACCCCGGAAGATAAGATCGAGGTGATCCGTCGCGAGCAATCCCAGGGCAAGTTAGTTGCCATGACGGGGGACGGCACTAACGACGCACCGGCACTGGCCCAGGCTAATGTCGGTGTGGCGATGAACTCTGGAACCCAAGCGGCGAAGGAGGCGGCTAATATGGTGGATCTGGATTCTGACCCGACCAAGCTGATCGATTTAGTGACCATCGGCAAACAGTTATTAATTACCCGCGGCGCCCTGACCACGTTTTCGGTAGCTAACGATATTGCTAAGTATTTCGCCATTATCCCGACAATTTTCGCCGCCGCTGGGATCGGTGCTTTAAATATCATGGGTTTGAAAAGCGCTCAATCGGCGATCGTCTCAGCCCTGATCTACAATGCCCTGATTATCCCCGTTTTGATTCCCCTAGCACTTAAAGGCGTTCAATTTCGCCCCCTCACCGCTGACCAACTATTGCGACGCAATATCCTTATCTACGGCGTGGGAGGCATGATTGCGCCGTTTATTGCGATTAAGATTATTGATGAGATAATTTCAGCGATCGGGTTGAGGTAATGGCAAAATCTGCAATATTTAAGCCTAGTTTATTCGGATTGAGGCACTCGAATCGGGATTTTACCCAAAAAGAAACCTGGGGGAAAAATCAATTTAATTCCTCATTTCCAGCTTCTTTGTGCGCTTACTTAGATGGGAAAGGACTGAAAAATGTATATCTGAAACTTGATGAAAATTTAAAAATTCAACCTGCGGAGTTAAGTACAAAAGAGTTATACGGTCTAGCTCCCGATTCCGATAATTTATTTTACGCTTTCGAGAGTCAATTTAGAGGAAAAAGCAAAATGATCACAATCGATTTATTCGCTGGTTGTGGTGGTTTATCTTTAGGTTTCCAGAAAGCGGGGTTTACTATTGTGGCTGCATTTGATAATTGGATACCTGCTATAGATGTCTATAGAAATAACTTTAGTCATCCGATATTTAATGTCGATTTATCTAGAGAATCTAATCAAGAAATATTGGCTCAATATAGTCCTGAGATTATTGTCGGCAGCCCTCCTTGTCAAGACTTTTCCAGTGCCGGTAAGAGAGACGAGGGTTTAGGACGAGCGAATCTAACGCTCACATTCGCTGAAATTGTCACCAGAGTAAGTCCCCAATGGTTTGTTATGGAAAATGTGGCTAGAATTGAGAAAAGTAAAATACTCATTCAAGCAAAACAAATTTTTAAAAGCCATGGTTATGGTTTAACTGGAAAAGTTATTAATTCTTGTTACTGCGGAGTTCCTCAAACTAGAAAAAGATATTTTCTGATCGGTAAAATGAAGGAAGAAGACGATTTTTTAATCGATGAAATCAATGACAATTTATCAAGTCAACCTCTGACTGTATTTGACTATATGGGCAAAGAATTAGATATAGAATACTATTATAGACATCCTAGAAGCTATCAAAGAAGGGCGATATTCAGTATTTATGAACCTAGCCCTACTATTCGAGGAGTAAATCGACCAGTTCCCAAAACCTATCGACAACATCCCGGTGATGCTTGTCATCTCAATGAAAAATTAAGACCGTTAACAACGAGGGAGCGAAGCTATATCCAAACTTTCCCTAAAGACTTTATTTTTACTGGAACAAAATCTAATCTAGAACAAATGATTGGCAATGCTGTCCCTGTTAATTTGGCTAGATATGTGGGCCAATGTATTCTTAACTATGAATTGAAAAAGGGGAAAAAGATAACCTATCGACAACTACAGCTATTTTCTTGATTTACTGGCAAAAACAAATCTCCCAAAAACTCTAATTATTATGAAAGCATCCCTTAGAAAACACCGATTTTTCTGGTATATTCTCTTAAATTTCTGTCTAACAATTCTCTTCTCCTCCATCGTTCAAGCTTCTACGGGAAGCACTATCGATAGGGGGCAAGCTTCCGCGTTAACTCTTTTAGGATTGGTCGCCTTTGCTTTATTTATCTACCTATTTTTTGTCATCTTTATACCGGAGAGGTTTTAATTATGAGTTTTGCACGCGAGGCCGGTAGAGCCATCCGTTCTACCCTAGTTCTCTGGGTGATTACTGCCCTGATCTATCCTTTCTCGATGATCGCCATCGGTCAAATTCTTTTTCCCTGGCAAGCGAACGGGAGTTTAATTACCAATAATCAAGGTCAAGTGGTGGGTTCGGCTCTAATTGGGCAACCTTTCACCAGCGATCGCTATTTTAATAGTCGTCCGAGTACCACCGCCTACAGTACGGCCGATCCAAAAAACGATCCTAACAAGACCCTGCAAACCGGAATTTCGGGAGCGAGTAACCTAGCTCCCAGTAACCCTGTATTGATTGATCGCATTAAAGGAAAACCCGATCCCGATCCGGCAAAAGCTATAGAGGGGGAGATTCCCCGATTAGAGAAAGCGGCAATTAAACCCACTGCGGACCTAGTATATACCTCCGGTTCCAGCCTCGATCCCCATATCACCCCAGAGGCCGCTAGAGCGCAGATCGAGCGGGTGGCGCGGGTGCGGGGATTACCGACGAATCAAGTGGAGATCCTGATTATCAAAAACACCGACGATCGCTTTCTCGGTATCTTTGGCGAACCGGGGGTTAACGTGCTGAAACTGAATCTGGCTCTAGATGCGATCGCCAATACCCGATAGGCCTCTGATACTAAATCCTGTTTAAAAGGTATAGGAAAGTGGGAAGAGAGAGTTTGCTTTTAAAAACCCCAACTTAGTAGATTGGCTCTCTTGGGTTTGGTGGGTAAAATGCATTCTAAGATACATTCCTCCTAGCGGGGGGGTGGAACGAACCACAAAGACACAAAGGACACAAAGATTGATCGATCATATAGTAAGTTAAACTTATCACACAGAACCTAGAACAGCCACGGATTTAGTATGCAGTCGCTAAAAAACTAACTGGGAGAGGATTGTTGACTTGATCTTACCTTGAGATTCACATTTAAAACCCTGATCGCGCCAAGCTTCTAAATCAACAGAATTTAAGGGAATGACTTGCCTACAGGGGGGAGAGATTAATTGTCCGACAAAAGCCCAAATTATACTTCTAGTCAGATCTAACCCAGTTTTTAGCTTTGATTCCTGATTACCCGGAATACCAATTTCTCGAACTGCATCGATTTCTACTGCTATACCGTGGGATTGCAAGTGAATTGCTGCTAACCATTTAGCGCGAGGTAAATGAGTAGGAGAGGTGACAACTTTTACTTTATGTACTCCCCATTGTTTTAAAATTGGCACAGCAAAGAAAAAATTGTCGAAGGTAGAATCGGCGCACTTTTCTAACCAGACGTTAGTTTTTGGTGCTTTTGCGCGTTTAAATAGTAATAAAATACAGGGTTCTTTCGAGCCTTCGGAAATTAAAATCGGTATATTGGGATATTGCCGGGCTAGATTGGCTACATAAATTTCCCGACGAATGCTGCCCCCCAAAACTAAAATGGCATCAACGGGTTTTTGTTGATTAATTGGCCAGCAGATGGCTAGATTAATCACTAAATTAAGGATAATAAACCCAAAAACCGCAATCAGAGTTAGTTTTAACCATCTTTGCCAATGCCGGTGTTTACGAGCAAGATTTTTTGTTTTTTTCGCCATTGTTTTAGAGACGGTGTAGGGTAGCTCAAAAAATAGATTTACTTCAGTATTGCACCGCCTAAAACCCTTATGAAGCCTTAGTTTATTCTCAATTAGTGCGAAGATTTTCTCAATAATTCCAATTGATCGAGGTAAGCTAAAACGCATCTAAGATGCGTTTTAGCAAGACAGGAGGCAAGAGTAATAAGCGGTTGAGAGTTTTTTGAATTATCAAGATATGTAACTTAAGTGCGTCTAAGCTTACCCCCTAGTAATTGATAAGGGAAAAAAGTAAGAGATTTCACCCAGATTACACTGATAGACAAAATTAATAAATCAACTTTGCTGTAACTCATACTACTCAGTCCTCTATGCTAAGATGATCCAAAAAACGCAAGTTTTTAAGTTGATGGGCAAAAAAGTTTAACTTTATTCAATAACCAAGGCGTTATTTATGGGACAGCTCGAAAAATCAAATTTTGAGTGACGGAGCCTCTTGTTAGTTATTTAAAGTTATTCCCTCTTCACCACTGTATATCGGGGAGATTTCCTCGACCGAAACTTTGTTAAAAAAATCTCTTATTCGATGTGTCCTGTAACAATTGTGCTTTGATAATTTTTTCTTCGGGGTTGAGTTTGACTAATTGTGAACCTGTTCCGTCTTTACCCGTAACTGTCACAGTTTCCACCTCTAAGGACAGTTTTCGATTCTGATTGGTACTTAATAATACTATACTCCCCGCCCTGGCTGCTACCATGGCCGCTAAACTATCCTGTTTGTTAACGAATTGTAAAGCGGGTGAACCAAGATCGCCTAATTGTGATAGGCGCAAATTCTCGATCGCCAGTCTTTTCCCGTAACCTAATCCCGAAATCAGCAGCAGATTTTCCCGATGAGGGAGAGAAACACAGCCAGCCAGATTTTCCCCGTAGCGCAACCGCAAAATTCCTACACCCTGTGCAGATTTACCCATAATTGGCAATAATTCCTCGCGCACGGGATAACGCAACACCCGACCGCTACTGGTGGCGATCGCTAAGTCCTGGCCCTCGTGAGTAAAAATAGCAGCATATAGGCGATCGTCTTCTTTCAATTTCATCAGGGACAAACCACGACTACCAACCCCCTCTAATTCATTGATGGGAAGTCGTTTTATTCGCCCCTGTTGACTCAGCAAAAGCAATTCTTGATTTTTTTGAGGTTCTGTCAAGAAAAATTGATTTAACACCGCTTCTGACTCTTTTTGGGCGGTTTTGGTCAGCAGACTAGAGATTAATACTGGTTGATTCGCTTGCGGGGGGACTTCCCGGGTCGTAATCGGGTAAGCTTTGGCATTATCGAGGATAACTAGGAAATTTTCCCGTTTTTCGATCGCCTGTTGATAGATAATTAAACCCTGGTCTGGCGCTCGCTCTTCTGGTGTCGTCCAACTAATTTTATCTTCGGCATCAAGCAATAAAATCGCATTTTCTGGGGGTTCTTGAGGCGTAAATAGGCTTAAACTGGGTGTATTCTCACTCTCGGACTTTTTCTTAACTTTATTCTCCTGTTTTTTAACTTCTGCCTTGAAAGAGGGTGTGGGGTGTGGGGTGTGGGGTGTGGGGTGTGGGGTGTGGGGTGTAGGTAAGGAAACCTCTTTCGTCTGTGGGGGTGAAAATTTTTTCATCGGGACTGTCTCCTGTTTTTTCACCACAGAATCCTGTTTCTTCCCTGCTGTCTCCTGTTTCCTGTCCCCCGACTTGCCGGTGCGAATTTTTGTCCGTCTGCTATCGGCGAATTTTTTCTTTAAAGAGCGCAATTCTTTTTTCAGAGACTTGAGAAACTCCTGACGGTTATGGAGGAGAGTTTCCAACTGTTGAATTTTTGTTTGCAATTCCGTCGCTTCCGTCTCTAACTTTTGTCTTTCCAAACCGGTTAAACGACGTAGGGGCATAGCCAAGATAGAATCAGCTTGAGGGTCACTAATGCCCAATTCTGCCTGAAAACGATACTTAGCCGTCGTCCCATCGGGAGCATTTTTGAGAATATCCACCACTCGATCGATATTCTGCAAAGCTAATAATAAACCCTCCACTAGGTGTAAGCGATCGCTGGCCTGTTGCAACTCATCGCCATACTGACGGGTGAGAGTCGTTTCTCGAAAGCGCAAGAATTCCTGTAAAACTTCTTTTAAAGACAACTGCCGGGGTTGATTATCGACCAAAGCGAGGATAATCGCCCCGAAATTAGTCTGTAGCGCCGTTTGTTGGTATAAAGCGGCCAAAACCTGCTGCGGTTGACTTTCCCGCTTTAATTCAATCACCACCCGAATGCCTTCGCGATTGCTTTCATCGCGGATATCGGCAATTCCCTCCAATTTCCCTAAATTGACTAATTCGGCGATTTTTTCAATCCATGCCGCCTTATTTACCTGAAAAGGCAACTCAGTAACCACAATTGCCGTCCTTTCCCTTCGGCGCTTGCCCTCAATGATAATGGTTTCAGTTTTCGCCACTCCGCGCACGGGAATAATCCCCCTACCGGTGCGATAGGCCTCGCGAATGCCGGTATCATCTAAAATTTCGCCTCCCGTGGGAAAATCGGGACCAGGGATAATTTCTACTAACTTTTCCTCGCTTAAATCGGGATTATCGATCAAAGCGATTAAACCTTCCACCACTTCCCCTAAATTATGGGGAGGGATATTAGTCGCCATCCCTACCGCAATACCCGAACAACCATTAAGAATCAGTATCGGTAACTGAGCGGGTAAAACAACTGGTTCCTGTTGAGAATTATCAAAATTATTGCTAAAATTAACGATCGCTTCGCTAATTCCCCCTAAAACCGCCTGATCACCGATGCCGGCCAAACGGGTTTCTGTGTAACGCATGGCTGCCGGGGGGTCGTTATCGATCGAACCAAAGTTACCATGGCCCGATAAAAGTGGGTAACGACTGGAAAAATCCTGTACCATACGAACCAGTGCTTCGTACACTGACTGATCACCGTGGGGATGATATTTACCCAAGACATCCCCCACCACCCGCGCGCATTTGCGAAAAGGGCGATCGGGAGTTAAACCCAGTTCGTGCATAGCGTATAATATGCGACGATGGACTGGTTTTAAGCCATCCCGTACATCCGGCAAGGCTCGCCCCACGATCACACTCATGGCATATTCTAGATAGGAGCGTTCCATCTCTTGGTGTAAGGCCGTGGGTATAATTTGACCACTAGCTAAGAAATCCAGTTGTTTGGCCATGAGTCTCTCGTTTTTAATCTGTCTAGCTGTGAATCATAAGGCATTTTGCCCTTTTTAACCTTGTTTATCCCTGAGCATCCCTATGACAACTGTTTTGATTGTAGAAGACGACCCGATAAATTTTCGCGTTTTTGCCAAAATTTTGACCAAACGAGGTGGTCTAGAGGTCAAAGGGACTGAAGATGTGGAAGAAGTGCTTCGTATTGCTCGGGATAAGGAAGCGGACGTGATCTTAATGGATGTCTCTCTCTCCCATAGTGTCTATGAAGGGAAAGCGGTGGATGGTATTAAAATCAGCCAAATTCTCAAAGCTAACCCCGAAACCGCCGATTTACCTGTTATTCTCGTCACCGCTCACGCTATGGAAGGCGATCGAGAAAATTTTCTCAAGCAGAGTCGGGCCGATGGTTATATTTCTAAACCAGTGGTTGATCACCAAGCTTTTGTTGAGCAAATTTTGGCGATTATCGATCAGAAGCCGGTCTAAGCTTTGAGTCTTCTTTTGTTAGTATATCAGTATTGATCTAGATCAGCTGCTTTCAGTTTACTCCTAAGGGACTTGCGTAGGAATAATATCCCAGCCAGAAAATCGCTCTGTAGAAGAACCAGACCAGCCAGATGGCACATTATCAAAGCGCAAGTCCCTAACATCTCGAAGGCTCTCCCCCTACTTAGGGTGATCAGCAAACCTGAGCGATCGGAGGGCGCAAGCATTGCGCCCCTACAGTAACGGATTTTGTCCACAATGTAGGGGCGAACTGCGTTCGCCCAAAAGGTACATTATCAAAGCGCAAGTCCCTAACAGCTATCTCCCTAATCCTCTACTCTGCCATAGATGGCGTAGGCTCGATCGAGCGACCAGGCCCACATCTGATCCCCTAGGGAAAAATGCCACCATTCCCCCTTATGTCGGCTAAATCCCGCCTCCTCCATCACTTTCGCCAATAAAACTCGTTTTTGATGATAACTCTGTTCTCGTGGGCTTTTTGCGGCGATGTAATAATCGGGATGCGATCGCTCTCCGATCTCATCGATTTCTCCCCCCATGTCGATGGCTTGTCCCTTCTCGTCCACTAGGGTAATATCGATCGCCGCTCCGGTACTATGGGGGGGTGGGGTGGCGGCATTATCGCTGGGAATTGCCCAAATAGTGTAAACTTCTGTTAAAATTGCTTGACTTTCTGCCTCCGATAGTTTCTCTTTGGCTAATCCTTTTGTGTCTAGGAGAGTCTGAAAAGTATAATCGACCATAAATTGTTGCACTTCCACCGGTCGATAGGCATCAAAAATCAAAATTTGCCAACCGGGTTGATAGACTTGCAGACGGTTTTGAGCGTCAATCAGAGCATTTAACACCCCTTGTCGCAAAAAATAGGGAGATTTACCCCGATAATTAGCCCCCAATTTCTCGTAAGCATGGGGAGAAGGGATAACAAACTTATCTGCGGGTATAGGTACTAGGGGTTCCCCACATTCACGAATAGGAATTTTTTGGTAGGGTTTCATCGCGTGGTCGGGAAATGGTAATTTTATTGATGGTCAACTCGATCGCCAGTTTACGGGTACAATAAACCCGTTATTCCTCCTCCTCATCGGTTGTCGGGAATTTCATGCTGGCCCAAGTTAACTGTTTTTGTGGGTCTTTTTCTGGTTCACTAAAACTCTCTTTGAGTTGTTCTTTCACCTGAGCAATATTGCCACTTTGAGCGGCATTCTTTAGATCATAGACATAACGAGCATTTTCGATCGCTTCCTCTTTACTACGAGAACTAGATTCAAAGCATTTTTCTAGATCTTTGTAAATACCCTTGCGAGAGATTTTGAGAAAATATTGACGTTCTGTATCGATTAGTTTAGCCAATAATTCTAGGTGCATGGAATCCTCGGCACAGATATCCGCGAGTATATCCCATTCTTCACTCCCCAAAAGATTATTATCCGCTCCCGGTCGCGGGTCTTGAAAAGTTTCTCCAGTCACTTGTTTATAAATCTTCGGTAATTGGTCATCAAATTCGTGCTTTTCTTCCCTCCAAATCCGGCGAATTTCGCTGAGTTCCTCCGTGGTAATTAGGGTAATATCTTTCATCTCCTCTGGGGCATTAGTACGCACGCTCTCCTGAGCCTCTAATACCCTTCTCAGCCAATATTCTCGCCATTGTTTAGTATAAGGGCCCGGTATGGGTTCGATCGATATTTCTCCATTTAAGTTTCTTTCAAATAATTGTACTTTCCCAAAGATACGGCGAAAATCCCGTTTTGGTCGGTCATCTTCTATATCTAATTCGTTGCGAAGGTCTAAAAGCGGTTGTAACCATTCTTTTTCTTGGTCATTCTGTATCATTGCCTCCATCGATTTATCTTTATTCACCAACGTACACACCCAACAACCAAAGCGCGAATCTCCACAGCTAGGAGTGGAAGTATCTACCACTAGGGGACATTCATTATCCGCAGTCGCTCCTCGATACATTGCTAATAATTCTTTGTTATCTCCTCCCCAGGGATTTTCCCACTGCATTAAGTACATCCATACCTCGTCAGTACGCCAATCTTCTATGGGAGTATAAACAAGAGAATTAATCAAGTGAGTATGAGGACTAAGACGCTCCCTTAATCTCCCTACTTTATGTCTTTCTATGGTTACTGATCGTGCGGAGCTTTCCGTTTTTCGCGCACCTAAAATAACTATTGCCTCACCATTTTCTCTAACAACATCTCGAATAAAATAATTAACAGGTTGTATTTTCATCCGTTCAGTACACCAGCGAAATCCTCGTCGTGGTGCAGGATAGCCCTTCCCAATCAAACAAACCCAAAAAGTTTCCTTAACAGAAGGATTGATCTGATAAGGTTTAATAGGTATTTGATGATCTTTCGCCGCTATTTCCAATTTTTTTATACATTTGTTAACCCAACCAGAAACAATAGGATTTTCAACCAAAGTATCTGTTGTAATAACATAAATTGTTTTATGTCTTTTTTCTTCTGGCAAACTAGCGATCGCATTCCAAACCAATTGTAAAACTGCCGTACTATCTTTTCCCCAAGATACACCTATGATCCAGGGAATACTGTCTAGACAATATAACTCTTGTATTTCTTGAGTAATACTTTTGATATCTTCTACGAACTCCTCTATAGCACGATTAGGAAAAATAGAAGTTGTTTTTTCAAGCATAATGTTATCAACAAAAAGATAAACTAATTTCTAAAAATATTCTGACGATGCCATTGGATAGCTTCAAGTTTTGGATAGTGATTTTCTAGATTGGGTAATAAAATATTCATACCATGAAAGTCTTTAATGGCTTTAGCATTAGGAGAAATTTCTTGAAAGTCTTTACTAATCATAATTTTGTATTGATCGTCAATAGTAAATAGTCCTTGATCGAATGCCCAATGATGATTTTTACAAAGAGATAAACCATTGTTTATCTGGTTATCATAGAATCTGGCAAAAGGTTTAATATGTGCGCCATCGACAATACTTTGTGTCAAGGAGTGGATTACTTTAAGACCGCAAAAAGAGCATTGATAATCGTATAAATGGACTACTGACTTGCGAAATAACGCATCTCTAACTATAGACTTTCTAAAATAATATTTTATCTGTGTTTCTCCTGCATCTAAAACGCTACGATCTAGTTCAGTGTCATCATTTTGTTGTAAGACTTGATTAATTTCTAAAATATCTTCTAATTGCTTTTGACTAGAAGAAAACCAAGCTTCTATTAGAGTATCAATTAGCTGTCGTCTAGCTTCCGGTTCCTGTAAAAGTTTATACAATTCCTGATCTAAAATCGCATAATCTACATCTGCTCTAATTTTAGGAATAGTTTGAGGACGGCCACCACTATAAATATCACTAAACTTTAGCTTCCAAAATCCGTCATTTTTTAGATGAAAGAATGGTAAAGCTAACCCACCTTTAAAAGTATCTGGGTTTAAACGCTTCCAATACTTATCAAAAGTATCGATTAAGTCATCAGAAATATATATTTTATTGTCTTGAATTTGAGAATCACTAATTAACTCAATTACTGATAATAATAAGATAGGCTTATAAGGTGCTTCACCACTTTGCTTAGACTTATTGACTTTAATTTTGGAAAATAAGTCACAATAATATTTTAAATTGCGTAGGGGAAGACTATCGACCATAGGGGGGGGGGGAGATATGCGGGTAAAAAAAGGAAACTATTACCAGCATACAGAAAAACATCCCAGCGAGATAGAAAAATATAGAAAGCTTACAGAGGTCGTCATAATAACATCAATCGAGTGCGGCTAACGAGCGATCGCACACTACGGAACTTATGTACTATGATCAACCCTTAATCCAACTTTAAAAACCCGCTCCCCACTCCCTCCTATACCTTTTAAACAGGATTTAGCATCACTTTCCCGGGTTGAGGGTTTGAGTCTGGTTAGAGATTTAAAGAATAACTCCACCGTCCACGGGTAAAACCACACCGGTCATATAGGGGTTGATAATCAAACTCAATACTGCTAGGGCGATTTCTTCGGGTTGCCCTAAATGTTCGACAGGTAGAGCAGAAACCGCCCATTTGCTCAGGTCGGAGCGTTCCGAATCACCTTGACTGGTCCAGATGCTTGTATCTTCTATTAATCCGGGGGCAACAACGTTAACGCGAATAGGAGCGAGTTCTAGGGCGAGGGCGCGTCCAAATACGGCTACGGCACTATTAGCGGCGGCTATGACAGAAATTCCGCCCATTTTGGAATATTTGAACATAGTGACGCTGGATGTCAGGGTAATAGAACCGTCCTTGGCCAAAGTTTTCAGGGAGCCGCGCACTGCTAAAAAGGTTGCCCAGAATTTATCCATACCTCCCTGGGCCGTTTCTGTGGTCATTTCAGTTAATAAGGCTCGCGGCATATTTCTGTCTCCCAGAGAGGTGACTACTAAATGGTCAAAGTTGCCAATTTCTGCAAAAAAGGTATTAACAGAATCTTCTTGTAAAAAATTAACAGTTTTGGCTTCAATCTCCCCCGAAATTAGGGCAACAGCGGCAGCTAATTTCTCTTCAGAAGCATGGGAAAGCACGACTTTTGCCCCTAGGGAGAGCAATTTTCGAGCAATCGCTAGGTCAATCCCGGAGCTTGCACCAATAATAACGACTTTTTTACCCGATAAGGAATCAAACATTTTTTTGTCTCCAAAAATTCAAGAAAAACTGACAACTATTACAGTATATTGACTGGCTTTTGGGCAGCAACTAACCAATAAGTTATGGCCGAGGAACTTAGCAAATTATCGAGAGGCTTAAGGTTTAAATTATAGGTTTCTTCGTCTAATTTTCCCGATTGCAATTCCTCTGTTAACCAAGACTTAAGATGGCGAAAATGTCTGAACCAGCACTCCTCCGTCACCTCGACAAATTGAACATCTTTAAACCCTGCCTGTTGATAAAGATTTTGATACTCTGCCCTATCTTTGACCGTGTTTGCTTGGGGAACTGTCCAATCCCCTAAAAGTTCTGTTGTGGCAAAACTCAGATCTGAGAGAATTAAGGTTCCCCCCGGCTTTAATACTCGCCAAGCTTCTTGTAAGAATTGCTGTCTAGTATTAAAATAAAAAGCCGCTTCTACACAAATAATTTGCTCAAAAGAATGATCGGCAAAATCCATCTCCACTGCGTCCATTAACAGAAATTTACCCTCGGGAAAATTCAAGAGACTTCTGGCAATTTGTGTCGGAGAAATGTTAATCCCCACAATTGCTGTCAATGGGTAATATTTGAGAAGATAATGGGTAGTTGCTCCTAAACCACACCCAACATCAAGAATTGTTCCCTGTTTGTTGGGAATAAATTCTAAAAGTTTCTCCATCAGAGTACAGGATGCTTCCTGTTGATCTTGGGTATGGGAGAGCCAATAACCGACATTAAAAAACTCTCTTTTACCATAAAACTCTCGAATCGAAGGAGTACAAATTAAATCATCAAATCTACTAATCCATTCACTTTTATCCATTTTTACAGTCACTTACTCTCTCGGAGGAAAACTACATTAGTCTAACACGATTGGGTTTAGGGGGACAAGGAGAAAGTGATCTGGAAGAAATTTCTGTTAACTGCTTGACATTTGTCCCACGAAGGATTATTATGGACTGGAATACCTGAATCAAGCAAAATTATCTGAATAAATCTAGGCTTTTTACAGGAATTTATTGACACCAATAAATATTGACCTGTGAGCATTAAAATAGGTAAACGTATAGATATTTTTAGCTGATATGAAAGAATCGCCTAAAGTTGTTTTATTGTTGACCCATAGTGGCGATTTTTTCACTATTGACCGCGTGGCTGAGGCGATAGAAAAAAAAGGAGCAACACCTTTTCGCTTAGATACTGATAAATTTCCCTTAGAGGTTCAACTAACGGCCCAATTTAATGGGAAAAAAAGTTTTTATCAATTAACCTATAACCATCAATCTATTGATAGTGAACAGGTGCAATCTGTTTGGACAAGACGTATTTGGCAGCCTGAACTAACAGGGGATTTAGACCCTCAGTTTCGGGAGGCTTGTGTGCGAGAATCCCAGACGACTTTGGCTGGTTTTTGGGATAGTTTAAGGTCAGCGCGTTGGTTAGATAATTTAGCGCAAATTGAGAAGGCTAAAAATAAGTTATTACAACTTCGTTTGGCCTCAGAAGTTGGCTTGATTATTCCCCCTACTTTAGTGACCAATAATCCTGATGCTGCCCGGGAGTTTTTTTCCCAGGTTCAGGGACGAATGGTTAGTAAATTGTTAACTGCGATCGCTCATAGTATGGAGTCGCCAGAATTTTTTCTTTATACCAGTAGGGTGAAAGCAGAAGACCTTGAGGAAGCGGAATCTTTACGTTATTGTCCTATGGTTTTTCAAGCGGAAATTCCTAAACAATTAGAATTGAGAATTGTCGTGGTTAATGGACAAACATTTGTGGGTGCTTTAGAATCTTCTCAGTATAATCATTCAGCCGTAGATTGGCGAAGACCGGGTATTGATCCGGGTGCTTGGCAACATCATACTTTACCCGATTCACTATTGCAGCAACTTCAGATTTTTATGGCTAATTTAGGTTTGAATTTTGGGTCCTTTGATTTTATCTTAACTCCTGGGGGTGAATACGTTTTTTTAGAAGTTAATCCGGGGGGTGAGTGGGGAATGTTAGAACGGGATTTAGATTTACCTATTTCCAATGCGATCGCTGATTTTTTAGTATGCTAAAAATCAAACCAAAACCTAATCAGGATTTTGAGGATTTTAGGATTATCAAGATTCTCAATCCCCAATCTCATCGGGATTTTGAGGATTTTAGGATTATCAAGATTCTCAATCCCCAATCTCATCGGGATTTTGAGGATTTTAGGATTATCAAGATTCTCAATCCCCAATCTCATCGGGATTTTGAGGATTTTAGGATTATCAAGATTCTCAATCCCCAATCTCATCGGGATTTTGAGGATTTTAGGATTATCAAGATTCTCAATCCCCAATCTCATCGGGATTTTGAGGATTTTAGGATTATCAAGATTCTCAATCCCCAATCTCATCGGGATTTTGAGGATTTTAGGATTATCAAGATTCTCAATCCCCAATCTCATCGGGATTTTGAGGATTTTAGGATTATCAAGATTCTCAATCCCCAATCTCATCGGGATTTTGAGGATTTTAGGATTATCAAGATTCTCAATCCCCAATCTCATCGGGATTTTGAGGATTTTAGGATTATCAAGATTCTCAATCCCCAATCTCATCGGGATTTTGAGGATTTTAGGATTATCAAGATTCTCAATCCCAAATCTCATCAGGATTCTCAATCCAAAATCCAAAATCATCAGGGAGATTTATGACTGTTTTACTTGTTACTTTTAGCCACGATAATGAAAGTATTCCTCTGGTAATCAAAGCCATAGAAACCATGGGTAAAAAAGCCTTCCGTTTTGATACTGATCGCTTCCCGACAGAGGTAAAAGTTGATCTTTACTCAGGGTATAAAAAAGGCGGAATTATTACCGATGGAGACCAAAAATTAGAGCTAAAAGAAGTTTCTGCTGTCTGGTATCGACGCATGAGATACGGACAAAAATTACCCGATGGGATGGATCGTCAATTTCGCGAAGCTTCTCTTAAAGAATGTCGGTTAAGTATTCGAGGAATGATTGCTAGTTTATCTGGGTTTCATCTTGATCCAATTGCTAAGGTAGATCATGCTAATCATAAACAATTGCAGTTACAAGTGGCGCGACAATTAGGTTTATTAATTCCGGGGACTTTAACTTCTAATAATCCTGAAGCTGTCAAGCAATTTGCTCAGGAGTTTAAAGCGACGGGAATTGTGACTAAAATGCTTTCTCAATTTGCTATTTATGGAGACAACCAAGAGGAAATGGTTGTTTTTACCAGTCCTGTTACTAAGAAAGACCTAGATAATTTGGAAGGTTTGCAATTTTGTCCAATGACTTTTCAGGAAAACATTCCTAAAGCTTTGGAATTACGCATTACTATCGTCGGTGAACAAATATTTACGGCAGCGATTAATTCTCAACAATTAGACGGCGCTATCTACGATTGGCGAAAAGAGGGAAGAGCGCTCCATCAACAATGGCAACCCTACGATTTACAGAAAACTATTGAAAAACAACTACTTGAATTAATGAAATATTTCGGTCTTAATTATGGTGCAATTGATATGATTGTTACACCAGATGAACGTTATATCTTTTTAGAAATTAATCCCGTTGGCGAGTTTTTCTGGCTAGAACTTTATCCTCCTTATTTTTCTATCTCCCAAGCGATCGCTGAAATCCTCGTCAACTCATAAACCAACCAATACAGAGTCAGAGTATCTTATCGCAATTATCCTATCTGGTGAGGGACAGAAGTTATCGCTTTTGAATTAGCAATGGGGAGCAGAGAACAGGGAAGAAAATTTGCGGATATGATGACTCTGAATACCGCTATAAGTGTCACCGATGGGAGTGCGGGTAAGGTAAGTATTTGACTTGAGTAAGACGGCAATGTATGTTACTATCACAAGGTAATCGCAGCTATCTTGAAAAAGCTGCCACTCAAAACTAGGAATGACCATGAATTATCCCAATACCGAACAAAGTAAAGCAATCCCCTTCTTTGCTCGTTTTTTATCTGCGGACCAAGACGAGGCCCCGACTCCCGATTCCCCCCCCGATTCTAAACCGGCTCCCATTTGGACTTGGAAATGGCCTTCTGACTGGGAAGATAGTTAATTAATTTAAAAATTGCTTTCAGTAATTCAGACAGAAATAAACTGCCGCCATAAGTCAAGCAGGAGTAGGATTTATGGCGGTTTTTTGTTGCATTTAGGGTTTGCTAAACAAGTCAATTGGCCGGTGGAGGCAGCAGGGTAGAGAAGGGAGAAAGTGCTTAGTTAAGTTATAACTACTCTTCAGCAATTTCGACTGCTTTGGGAGCAACGGGTTCTTCGGCAGCAATTTCGACTTCAATAGCCTTTTTTAGGTTAAGTTTTAGAACTTGAGAAATTGGTAAACCTTCCACCTCATTGATGAGATATTCTTGAGTTTCTGTTTCACGACGTTTTAGATAGACCGTTTTAAGCAGTGCCTCAATGCCATAACCCGTCACAATGTCGCCAATAATGATAGAGAGGCCTAAGACCCCAAGTCCACCAATTAGTCCCAGTGGACTGCCTAACCCAAAAAGTGCGTAAATCATAGGATAAGCAGTAGTGCTGGAGGCGGCAACGGCAATAATAAAAATAATGCCGGGGAGTCCAAGAGAAGCAAGTTTTTGAACAACTTCATCCAGAGAAATTCCCCAGGAGACAAGTTTTTTGTTGATTTCTGTGGGATTAATTCCGAGAAAATCATTGGGAATGGCTGTTTCAGTAGTTTCCGTCATTGATGAGACTCCTAAAATCACTAGGTTGGATTGGTTGGTCGGGATTTCAGTCATAAGTAGTCGTGCAAAATTAATTTCCTAGTAAAGATAGGCAAAAGGCAAGAGGCAAAAGGCAAGAGGGGGTTAGATATGTGTAATTAATTTTGCTTAGGTACTTATAAAATCCATGGTAAGGCAAAAGAATACAAATCGGCTGTCTAGCAATCAGATGCCTTGCAGCATTCTACATTAGTCTTACCGTTCACACAACTTGTAGAAAGTCGTCAATTCTTAGATTAAATTCTGTTTAAAAGATAGAGGAGATTGGGGAGAAACAATTGATAACTGAGTTTTTAAAGTTGAATTGGCAGTTAACCATAAGTACCTAAGCAAAATTAATTACACACTTCGATGAAGCTTTTGCCTCTTGCCTATTGCCTCTTGCCTATCTTCACTGGGAAATTTATTTTGCATGACTACTTACTTAAAAACGGGTTTGCTATCAAATCTCAAGGCAAACTTTTAATTCTTCGGCTAAAATCTGGACATGGGGTTCCACCATAATCGAGACATGATTTCCTAGTACGAAATGAATCTCAACTGGCTCTGTAGAAAATTCACTCCAGCCTAAGGAGGAATCCTCGCAATCTCCAGCTATTAAATCTTTATTTGGATCATCAGCTAATTCCTCACTGGCCCGTATAATCGTGATTTTACCGGGATAAATCTGTTTAGGGAGATAATCAATCAGACATAAACAGCTATTTTTATAGGCTTGGACAATTTTTTCAAGCTGCCTAGTTTCCGCATTGGGAGGAAGCATATTAGCCAGTTTAAAAAAGTTTAAGGCGTATTTTAATTGTTCCTCCACTGTTAAGACTTGAAGAGTTTTATAGGAAATATCGATGGTTTTATCTAAATAAACTTCGATACCTTTGCTGACTTCAGCTAACCACCGCGCATGATCCCAATTAATATAATCAAGCAAAATTTGTTTGTCTTTATAAGTGGGTGCTGAAGAATCAATGATTGCTAGTAATGCCACTTGTTGACCCTGATTAACCAACTGTTGAGCCATTTCAAAAGCCACATTACCACCGTAGGAATGTCCCCCCAAAAAGTAGGGTCCTTGGGGTTGTAAATCCTGCATGGCTTGAAGATAAATACTGGCTATATCCTCAATGCGACTGATTTCTCCAAACTGTTGATAGAGATCATTTTCAAAACTGTAGAAAGGTTGATTTTTTCCTAAACAACGTCCTAAATGGTAAAAATAAAATGGTCTTCCTCCAGCGCCTGGAACACAGAAGAAAGGCGGCTTTGAACCCTGGGGTTGAATGGGAACTAAACAAGACTGGTTAGAGGAATCTGCCTCGGTTTGGATAATGGTCGCTAACTGTTCAATAGTTGGGTTTTGAAATATTGTAGTTACGGCAATTTCTTTGCCTAACTGTTCTTTAATTTGGGTGATTAAATAAGGAGCTAAAAGGGAATGGCCACCGAGATCAAAAAAGTTATCCTGCACGCTAATTTTGTCAATCTTTAGCACTTTTGACCAAATTTGCACGAGGTTTAATTCTAACTGATTACGCGCTTCAATAAATCTGTCTGAATCACTGGGGTTACTAGGAGCTTTTAACGCACGGCGATCAATTTTTCCGTTAGCTGTTAAAGGGAAAAACTCCAGCAGCACAAACGCACCCGGAACCATATAACTGGGCAATTTATCGCTAAGAAATTGACGCAAATCGCCACTTGTTAGCTTTACTCCTAGCTTAGGCACAATATAAGCAACTAACTGTTTTTCTCTGGGATTGTCTTCACGAACAATCACACATGAAGACTGTACCGCCTGATTTTGACTAAGTACAGCCTCAATTTCTCCCAATTCAATACGGAAGCCGCGAAGTTTTACTTGATTGTCAATCCGTCCTACATATTCAATATTACCATCGGGTAAATAACGCGCTAAGTCTCCCGTTTTATATATTTTTGACGGCTCATTGCCCCTCTTATTAAGGGGGGTTGGGGGGATCACTTCATCCTTCTCAAAAGGATTAGGGATAAATTTTTCTTGGGTTAATTGGGGACGATTGAGATAACCCTGCGCTAATCCCAGACCCCCAATATGTAATTCTCCTACTACACCAATCGGGACAGGTTGGAGATAGTTATCTAAAATGTAAACCTGTGTGTTGGAGATTGGACAACCAATGGGGATTGACTTTATTGTTGCCTCTAGTTGTTTAGGAATAAGATAGCAACAGGTAAAAGTTGTACTTTCTGTTGGTCCATATCCATTAATAATTTGCGTCAATGGCAAGGTTTCTAGTGCTTTATGAACATGAGCAACCGAAAGTGCTTCTCCACCAATTAGTAGCTGTTTAATTCCTGATAAAGCTTGGGAATCATCGTCAATAATCTTATTGAACAAAGCAGCCGTTAGCCATAAAATAGTAATGCCATGTTTGTCTATTGCATTTCTTAAACTTGTAGCGGTAGGAATATCTTCCGTAAAAATCACACATCTCGCACCATGTAATAAAGCGCCCCAAATCTCAAAGGTAGAAGCGTCAAAAGCAATGGGAGCCATTTGTAAAAATCTTTGTGTTGCATCTAGATGTGCGTAATTTATGCCAAACAAAAGACGATTAACGCTACGATGAATAACCTCAACACCTTTAGGTTTACCTGTAGAACCAGAAGTATAAATAACGTAGGCTAAATTATCCGCAGAAACTGCGCTGTTAAGATTCTCCTGACTTGCCTGATTAATTTGTGACCAATCTTTATCTAAACAGATAACAATAGCCTGATGATTTGGCAGGGAAGTCTGTAAAGATTCGCAGGTTAATATTATTTTAACCTGAGTATCTTGGAGCATAAAGCTAATGCGTTCTTGGGGATAATCTGGGTCAATCGGAACATAAGCACCACCAGCTTTTAAGATTCCTAGTAACCCCACAATCATGTCTAAAGAACGTTCTAGACAAATCCCCACTAATTCCTCTGGTTTTACTCCTAATTTTTGCAGGTAATGGGCTAATTGATTAGCTCGATTATTTAATTCATTGTAGGTTAATTGTTGCTCTGAATATACAACTGCTACTGCGTCGGGGGTGCGTTCTACCTGTTCTTCAAATAACTGATGAATACATTTATCAGAGGGATAATCTGTATGAGTTTCGTTCCACGATGATAACAATTGATTACGTTCTGCATCACTTAACATCGATAACTCAAAAATTCCCATATTGGGATTAGCTGCGATCACAGCTAAGAGATTCTGAAAATGTTGCCCCATTTGGTTAATGGTGCGAGCAGCAAACAAATCGGTACTATAACACCAAACCGCTTCTAAACGATCAGAAACTTCCCAAAAATTTACCTCTAAATCAAATCGCGCTTTAAGCTCCACAGATAAAGGCAAATTCTCCATCTTTAAGCCAGATAAACTGGCCTCAGATTGGGGAGTATTTTGCAGTGAGAACATTACCTGTACCAAAGGATTATGACTTAAATCTCGGTTTAATTGTAATTTTTCTACTAACATTTCAAAAGGCAAATCTTGATGAGCATAAGCTGATAAAGTTGTTTGCTTTACTCGTTCTAATAACTCCAGAAAACTGGGATTTCCCCCTAAATCACCCCTTAAAGCCAAAGTATTGGCAAAAAATCCCATCAATTTCTCAATTGCCGAACTATTACGATTAGCGATGGGAGAACCCACCAAAACATCTAATTGACCACTATAACGAGAAATTAGGACAAAAAAGGCCGCCAGTAAAGTCATAAATAGCGTTGCTCCTGACTCTTGACTTAACCGTTTGAGGCGTTGTGTTAAGTCTTGATTCAGTCGAAAAACCTGTCCATCACCCCGGAAACTAGGAATTGGAGGACGGGGATAATCCGTCGGCAATTCTAAAATAGTAGGCGCATCTTGTAACTGTTTTTGCCAGTAATTAAGTTGACGGTCCAAGACTTCACCGGTGAGCCATTGACGTTGCCATACGGCAAAATCGGCGTATTGAATCGATAATTCAGGGAGAGGGGAAGGCAACCCCCGGACAAAGGCCGCATAAAGTTGAGATAATTCACCAAAGAAGATGCTCAAAGACCAACCATCGTAAATAATATGGTGCATCTTCAACAGCAATACATACTCTTGAGAACCCAGTTTAAGTAACTTAAATTGGACTAATGATTCCTTGGCTAAATCAAAGGGTTTTAAGGAGAAAGCAATCGCTATTTCTTGCAGATGTTCTGTTTGTTCATTCTTTGATAAATTTTGTAAATCTTCCAGGGGTAAACTGACGGGTGAAGGGGGAGCAATGCGCTGAATTGGTTGCCCGTCTACCATAGGAAAAGTGGTTCTTAAAATTTCGTGACGGCGAATTAGTTCACTGAGACTTTGTTCTAAAGCCAACAGATTGAGGTTTCCTTCTAACCGTAAAGCGTCTAACAGATTATAGGAATGACTATCGGGAGAAAGTTGCTGTAGAAACCAGAGTCGTTGTTGAGCAAAAGAGAGGGGTAAATCCTGATCCCGTGACACGGGAATAATCTCTAAATCAACAGCATTAGTCGGGATTTTAGCCGCTTTTAAAAAGGCCAAAATTTCAGGTTTTTTGGCGGCGATTTCTTCTTTAATTTCTGGGGTCATAACCCCTTTGGGAGCCTGAAAACGAAGTTTTTCGCCTTCCAGCCATAGTTTAATGTCTAAACCCTTTAAATAGGCTAAAAATTCTCCTACTTTCACTTACCAATTGCCTCCAAAGTTGTTGTTAAATTAGCTCTAAATCACGAAGTTTGCTCTGAGGATGAAAAAGTCGATCAGATTGCTATTGATTAGGATCAATATTTGTCCTTTGCCGTTTTAGCGGTCTTGCTAAACTATTAAGAGCAGCTAAAACTTTAACTGTTTTTATAATTCACCATCCTCATAATCTTCCAAGCTTTCAGTCATAGCTGTTTCTCCGGGAGTAACGCTAAGAACTTCAATAATTTGGGCTAAATTAGCGATAGTTGGGTATTCCAGCAGATTTTGTAAAGACAATTCCACCGAGAAAAGATCGCGGGAACGGGAGATAACCTGAGTTGCTAACAAAGAATGTCCTCCCAATTCAAAGAAATTATCCTTAATCCCAATACGTTCGACTCCCAAAACTTCACTCCAAATTTGAGCTATTTGAGTTTCAATCGGGGTACGAGGTGCGAGAAATCCCGTAGCTAAATTGCGTGTAGCTGTATCGGGGGTAGGCAAAGCCTGTCGATCTACTTTACCATTAGGAGTCAAAGGTAGGGCATTAAGCAAAACAAAAGCCTGGGGAACCATATAACTAGGTAGCTTTTGTTGGACAAATTCCCGCACCTGTGGCACTAACTTCTGGACTAATTTACCATATAGGGGATTATTCGTATAATCAGTCCAGGATTTGGGAATAATCGTCTCATCATCCCAAAAATTGGGGTATGGTTTTTCATCAATTTTATTTATTATCGGTTCTAGGATGGCATTCTGGCGACAGAAAACCACATCAAAAGAACCATCTTGACTACCTTCCCACCAACTGAGATGAACAGTGTAACCTAACTGTTCTCCCAGTTGCCACATTTGCTCAGGATTAATCCCTATACCGCTATTTTTTGCTAACAATTGCCGCAATTCTCCCACCGTTGTTACCCCGGGAGAATTTTCTAAACAGTCTAAAATTTGTAGTGCCTTTTGTAATCGTTGATTGGGTACATCTCTGATACCTAAATATTCTGGTTGTTCCAGTTTCAGTTTATCTTGTAGTTGCCCTAAAGAAAACCGATCCCGCTGCCAATTTAGCCAAGGAATTGTCGTTTTTTGCCCATCAGTATCCAGATGTAAAGTAACATCATAGCGGAATTGGGTTAACTCATTGTCAGCCTGACCCCGTTTCGGGGCAATTTCTACCCAAGAAATTCGCGGAAAGCGTTGTTTAAGCGCGATAAAGAACTGAGGTGCAATTAACAATTCTTCTTCGGTAGCTACACTTTGATTCACCTGTTTTTGCCATTGTTCAAGGGTTTTATTAGCTTCAGCGCGAGCTAATTGTACCGCCGCGTGGTAAGGCTCTAGTAAGGACAAACTACGAATATCACCTAAGAAAATCTTACCCCGATCTGCAATCGCCTTCACTGCTCCTGCGATAACTTGTAATAGATAATCCACACTAGGGAAATACTGAACAACAGAGTTAATTACTACTCGATCGAAAGTAGCTTGGGGAATGCCGGTAAAATCATCGGCTGTTCGGTGTAATAATTTTACTTTGCCCTCTAAACCCTCAATTGTGCCACATAAATGTTCGAGGTTATTAATGGTAGCAGCGGAATAATCGGCTCCCCAATATTCCTGACAATGTTTCGCCACACGGAATAGCAATAATCCACTTCCGCAACCAATTTCTAACACTCGTTGTGGTGGTTGATTTCCTAAAATTCGGATCACTGTCTGATCAACCCATTCCCGCATTTCTGCTGGGGGAATAGCTTGTCCTGTATAACTACTATTCCAACCACTAATATTAAAAGTGGGGTCTTCAATTTGAGGTTGGGGTTTACTGTAGGATTCTTCGTAAATCTTTTGCCAATCACTAACATATTCACTCTGCCATTGAGCAAGCTGTTCAGGCAATACTTGATCCTTGAGAGCCGGAACTAAGTAGGCTACTAAATTAGTATTAAGCTGGTCATGATCATGATCACTTGCCTGATCAGCGCGAGCTATCACAACCGCTTCTTGTACTAAGGGATATTGGCTCAAAACTGCTTCAATTTCCCCTAATTCAAGGCGGAAACCCCTTACTTTAACCTGATTGTCAATTCGTCCCAGATATTCAATTTTTCCATCAGGTAAATAACGAGCTAAATCCCCTGTTTTATACAAACGTTTGCCTTTTGACTGTTCCTTATTTTCTAAATAGATAAATTTCTCTGCTGTCAATTCTGGGCGATTCAAATAACCTCTGGCTACCCCGGCTCCTCCGATGTGTAATTCCCCGGGTACACCGATAGGAACCGGTTGTAAATGGGAGTCTAAAATATAAACCTGCACATGAGGAATTGGCCGACCAATAGTTATTTTTTCATCAACCGGCGTACATTTAGCTACCGTTGCACAAACACTTCCTTCTGTGGGTCCATAACCATTAAAGAAATTTCGTCCCTGGGACCATTTTTTCACCAATTCAGGAGAACAAGCTTCCCCGGCGACAATAATAGTTTGCAGAGAGGAAAGATTTTCCCAAGGTAGTACCGCTAAAGCTGATGGCGGTAGAGTAATATGAGTAATCTTATTCTCCCGTAATTGCTTGATTAAGGGTAAACCGGGCATTAAATTTTCTTTACTTGCCAAATAAAGTGTCGCTCCTGCTCCCAAAGCCATCAAAACTTCCCAAATACAGGCATCAAAACTAAAAGAAGCAAACTGAAGCACTCGACTCTGAGAAGACACAGCAAAAGTCTGAATTTGTGCCAGAGCAAGGTTACACAACCCTTGATGTTCAACCATCACCCCTTTAGGTTTACCCGTAGAACCAGAAGTATAAATCACATTAGCTAAATTAGAAGCTGTTACCTTCCCCGTCAAATTATCCCGGTTCATTGGTTTAATTTCTTGCCAAGTTTCAGCTAAAAAGATGGTTTTGCCTCGATGATTTGGGAGTTTATCAATCAGTGAACTTTGGGTTAGTAATAAGGGTACTTGACTATCCTCTAACATAAATTGTAGGCGTTCTTGAGGATATTCCGGGTCAAGAGGTAGATAGGCAGCACCGGCTTTAAGGATGCCTATTAATGCCGCAATCATGTCTAAAGAGCGCTCTACACATAAACCGACTATTACCTCGGTTTCTACACCTAAAGATCGTAAATAGTGAGCTAGTTGATTGGCCCGACTATTTAATTCTGCATAGGTCAACTGTTGATTTTCAAAGACTACTGCTACTGCATCAGGGGTACGCGCTGCTTGTTCCTCGATTAATTGATGAATACACTTGTTATAGGAGTAATCAGCTTTTGTCTCATTCCAACCCTCTAATAGTTGATACTCTTCCTCTGGGTTTAATAAGGGTAGTGAAGCTAATGATTGACGGGGATTTTCTACAATTGCCGCTAACAAAGTCTTAAAATGAGTCATCATACGGACAATGGTTTCAGCATCAAATAAATCCCTGTTATAAGAGCAAAAACCGCCCAATCCTTCGGCTGCATCCCAGAGGTAAAGTTCTAGGTCAACCCTAACTGAATCAAGTCCTGATGGTATCTCCTCAATGTTTACTCCGGGTAAATCCCAGGGAGAACTAGGAGCATTCTGAAGGGCAAAAACTATCTGTGTTAAAGGATTACGATCTAAATGACGCTCAATTTGTAATTTTTCGACTAACATCTCGAAGGGTAAATCTTGATGGTCGTAAGCATCTTGAGTAGTTTGTCTGACCTGCGCGAGAAAATCTTCAAAGGTCGGGTCTTGAGATAAATCAAATCTTAACACTAAAGTATTGACAAAAAAGCCGATTAACCCTTCAATTTCGGTGCGATTACGGTTAGCAATTGGTGAACCAATTACCACATCTGTTTGTTGACTATAACGAGATAGTAACACAGCAAAACCCGCTAGTAATGTCATAAAGAGAGTGCTACCGGACTCTTGACTGAGTTTTTTCAGTTGTTGCGTTAGTTGACTATCTAGTTGCAGTCGCTCCGTCCCTCCGCGAAAACTTTGGATTGCTGGCCGGGGACGGTCTGTGGGAAGTTGGTGTAGTAGGGGAACCCCGGTTAATTGTTGCTTCCAGTAGCTTAATTGACGGTCTAATACTTCATTAGTTAACCATTGACGCTGCCACACGGCAAAGTCAGCATACTGTATTGATAAATCAGATAAATCTGCTTTTGTATCGGTGCAGAAACTTCGATAATAGACCGATAATTCGTCAACTAAAACACCTAATGACCAACCATCCGCCGCAATATGATGAATAGCTAATAATAGTACATATTCCTCTGTCTTGACTTGCCATAATTTGACTCGTAATACTGAACCTGATTCGAGATCAAAGGGTTCGGATGCTGCTGCTAATAACAGGTTTTTTACCTGTTGCTCAGAATGACTGAGGTTTTGCAGATTGACAACTGGTAAGGTGAAGGTTACATTAGGATCGATCGCTTGTATTGGTTTGTTATCTTTGAGTTTAAATTGAGTCCGTAGGGGTTCATGGCGTTGAATAATTGCCTGGAAAGCTTTTTCTAAGGCTTTAACATTGAGATTTCCGCGCAAACGCATCGTTAAATCAATAGTATAAGCCCCACTTTCTCCTTCTAATTGATTCACAAACCAGAGACGTTCCTGGGCCCAGGATAGGGGAATATCATCCTCTCGATTAACGGGGACAATTGATGGTAGCTTTAACCCTAAACCTGTTTGCAGTTCTTTTAAAATTACCCCACTTAACTGAGCAATGGTTGGCGATTCAAACAGATAACGCAAGGGTAAAACAATCTCAAAGGTTTCCTGTAAACGAGAAATAACTTGAGTTGCCAACAGAGAATGGCCCCCTAATTCAAAGAAATTATTCTCAATACTGACTCGTTGTAATTTCAGTACCTCACCCCAAATCTGCGCCATTTTTTCTTCAATGGGATTACGGGGAGCTATATATTCACCTTGGCTCTGTAAATCGGGAACAGGTAAAGCACGGCGGTCTATTTTGCCATTGGGAGTTAAGGGGAAAGTATCAAGAAGGACAAATGCCGTTGGAACCATATAGTCGGGTAATTTTGCTCGCAAAAATTGCCGTATTTCGTTAATTGTCAGGTTGATTTCGGGTTGCGGTACAACGTAAGCAACTAAGCGTTTATCCCCTAGATTATCTTCACGAACAATCACACAAGAAGACTGTACCGCCTCATTTTGGTTGAGTAACGATTCAATTTCTCCCAATTCAATGCGGAAGCCACGCAGTTTTACCTGATTGTCAATCCGTCCTAAATATTCGATTTTACCATCGGGTAAATAACGGGCTAAGTCTCCCGTTTTATATAATTTTGACGGCTCATTGCCCCCCTTATTAAGGGGGGTTGGGGGGATCAGTTCATCCTTCTCAAAAGGATTAGGGATAAATTTCTCTTGTGTTAATTCGGGACGGTTAAGATAACCCCTCGCTAATCCCATACCACCAATATGTAATTCTCCTGGAACACCAATCGGGACAGGTTGTAAATGGGAGTCTAAGATATAAACTTGGGTGTTAGCAATGGGACGACCAATAGTTACTTTCACAGTTTCATCTGTCCATTTTTCTACCGTGGCACAAACGCTGGTTTCTGTCGGTCCATAAGCATTAAAGAAATTTCTACCCGTAGCCCATTGTTTGCTCAATTCTTCTGAACAAGCTTCTCCCCCCACAATAATAGTTTGTAACTCGGGGATTTCTTCTAGGGGCAAAGCCGCTAAGGCTGAGGGGGGTAAAATAATATGGGTGATACCATAATCTTTTAATATTCCCATTAATGGCAACCCGGGCATTAAAGCATCTTTGCTGTCTAAATAAAGGGTTGCACCTGCTCCTATTGCCATGATAATTTCCCAGATAGAAGCATCAAAATTGAGGGAAGCAAACTGGAGAAGGCGAGAGTTTGACTGTAAGTTAAAGGTTTTAATTTGCGCTTGAGCTAGGTTAAATAGTCCCCGATGTTCCACCATTACCCCTTTGGGTTTTCCTGTAGAACCAGAGGTATAAATGAGATTAGCTAAATTATTGGCTGTTACTACTCCTGTTAGGTTATCTTGGCTGTTTTGGTTAATTTCTTCTGTGAATCTGTCTAACAAGATTAGCGGCGCTTGATGTTCGGGTAATTTATCGATTAATCCCTCTTGAGTTAGCAATAATGACAGTTGAGCATCAGCGATGGCAAATTGTAGCCGTTCACTGGGATAATCTGGGTCGAGAGGTAGATATGCACCACCCGCTTTTAAGATTCCTAATAATCCCACTATCATCTCTAAGGAACGCTCAAGGGAAATGCCGACTAAAGTATCAGCTTTTACGCCTAATTTCCGCAGATAATGGGCTAGTTGATTAGCACGACAATTTAACTCATTGTAGGTTAATTGTTGCTGGGAACATACCACTGCTACCGCGTCGGGTGTACGTTTTACCTGTTCCTCAAATAATTGATGAATACACTTATACTCAGGATAGTCAACTTGAGTATTATTCCACTCAATTAATAACTGATTAGTCTCACTTTCTGTCAGTAAGGGTAATTGGGAAATCCGCGCTTGAGGATTGGCCACAATTCCCCCTAATAAGTTGAGAAAATGCCCTGATAATCGCTCAATAGTGCTACTCTCAAACAAATCAGTATTATATTCCCAGATACCTTTTAAGCCATCATCGTTGTTAACCATAGCCAAGGTTAAATCAAACTTAGCTGTAGTATTTTCTGGAGGCAAATCTGTCACCGTTAATCCCGTCATTGCAATCTCAGACTTGGGTGTATTTTGCAGGACAAAAGCGACTTGAAATAGGGGAGTATGGCTCAAATCCCGTTCCGGTTGCAACGCTTCGACTAACATTTCAAAGGGTAAGTCTTGATGCGCGTAAGCATCCATTGTCACTTCCCGAACACGGGTTAATAACTGACTAAAACTCGGATTATCTGATAAATCCGTCCGCATCACTAAAGTATTAACAAAGAAGCCGATTAAACCCTCAATTTCACCGCGATTACGATTAGCGATGGGAGTTCCTACTAAAATATCATTTGACCCTGTATAACGATACAATAAAGCATCAAAAGCAGCCAACAGCGTCATAAATAATGTCACCCCTTGTTGGCGACTCAATTCATTCAAAGCTTGGCTAAGTTTGGGGGAAAGGGAAAATTCTTGCTGAGTACCGACAAAGCTTTGCACCGCAGGTCGAGGGTGGTCTGTGGGAAGAGATAATAAAGGGGGTGCAGCTGTTAGTTGATTTTGCCAGTAATTTAATTGAGTTTGTAGGACATCCCCTTGTAACCATTGTTTTTGCCAGAGTGCAAAATCTCCATACTGAATCGGTAAGGGAGCTAAATTTGCGGGTTGATTCTGCACATAAGCATTATATAAGCTGGTCAATTCGTGAATCAACACTTCGATTGACCAACCATCACTAATAATGTGGTGCATACAGACTAATAAGAGATGTTCCGTCTCCGATAGCACCACTAAAGTGATTCTGATTAAAGACTCTTTGGCTAAATCAAAGGGTTGAGTGGCTTGTTTTTGCTTTAATTGCTGTGTTTTTTCTGCTTGCTCTTGGATGGGTAAATCTTGTAAATCAACGACCGATATTGTCTCCCTTGTTGTTTGAATAATCTGAGTCGGTTGTCCATCAATCGTGACAAAATTAGTCCGTAGTACCTCATGGCGATCGCAAATTTCTTGCAAACTTTGTTCTAAGGCCTTTTGATTGAGGTTGCCTCGGAAATGCAACACCATCGGTATATTATATAAAGCGCTATTTGGTTGCAATTGATCTAAAAACCATAAACGCTGTTGAGCAAAAGATAGAGGCATTTCTGTATCCTTAGTTCTCGGTAAAATGGGGGGTACTGTTAGCGTCAGATTTTGCTGCTGTAATTGTCCAATAAGATGCGCTAATTCGGCCACCGTCGCTGCACCAAATAAACTCCGCAAAGGTAGTTCTATTTTAAATAAACTCCGAATCCGGGAGACTAATTGAGTTGCGAGGAGAGAATGGCCGCCAATTTCAAAGAAATTATCATAAATTCCCACTTGCTCTACTTTGAGTATTTCTGTCCAAATTTGCACCAACATCTCTTCAATTCCATTGCGTGGTGCTACATATTGATCCCGGCGATTCCCTATCGTATCTGGTGCGGGTAAAGCGCGACGATCTACTTTACGATTAGTAGTAAGGGGTAAAGATTCCAGAAAAACAAAAGCTTGAGGAACCATATACAAAGGCAATTTACTGGACAGAAACTGACGCAGTTCACTAATCATCGGTATCCGTTCATAATGAGCTACTATGTAGGCGACTAAATATTTATCCCCCGGAGTATCTTCCCGAATAATTACACAAGATGTTTGTACATCAATATTTTGGTTAAGTACCGCTTCAATTTCTCCCAACTCAATACGGAATCCGCGAATTTTAACCTGATTGTCAATCCGGCCAAAACATTCAATATTACCATCGGGTAAATAACGCGCTAAATCTCCCGTTTTATACAACCGATTGAAAGCCGCATTAGCAAAGGGATTATCAATAAATTTTTCAGCAGTTAATTCGGGACGATTCAGATAACCCCGCGCTAAACGAACACCGCATAAATGCAATTCTCCCTTAACTCCAATGGGTACAGGTTGCAGATTTTGATCCAAGATATATGCTTTTGTGTTAGCAATGGGACGACCAATCAGCACCGAATTGATTTTTTCTGACTGATAATCTAGCAAGTCATGAACTATGGCAGTTACAGACGCTTCTGTGGGGCCATAGACGTTAATACATTCAACCCGTTTCCCGACCATTTGTCGCCAAATATTGACGGTTTCTGGTAACACTGCATCCCCTCCCACGGCGACAACTCGCAGACTTGATGGTACAGTAGCTAATGATTGGGAAACGGCGATTGCCCATTCATGCCAATAGGCGGGGGTAATATTTAAAACAGTGAGGCTTTCTTGTTCGATAAAATCAGCAAAATCAGTCAAAGTTGCGAACATTTGCCCCGGTCTTAAAACCACTGTGCCACCTTTTAACCAGGTGGGAAAAATTTCTTCGGCAGCGACATCAAAGCCAAAGGAAGCAAACTGTAAAACGCGATCAGATTCTGTTAAACCGAATACTTCACTAATGCCCCAACTATGATTAACTAAGGCTGCGTGAGTTAACATCACTCCTTTAGGTTTACCTGTGGAACCAGATGTATATAATAGGCATAGTAGATTTTCTGGAACCACTTCACTGAGGGGATTTTCTCGACTTTGAACTGTCAATTTTTCGGCTAATTTATCTAAGACAATTACCCCCACATCTTCTACTGGCAAAGAATCGAGTAAACTTTCTTGAGTTAGCAGTAGAGAAATTTGGGCATCTTCTGCCATATAAGTCAACCGTTGCTGAGGATAATCTGGGTCTAAAGGTATATAGGCTCCCCCAGCTTTGAGAACTGCTAATAATCCGACAATAACTAACAGTGAACGCTCTAGATAAATGCCGACTAAAACTTCTGAATTTACCCCCAAAGATTGTAAATAATGGGCTAATTGATTCGCCTGAATATTTAATTCTTGATAGGTTAATTCTTGACCCTCAAAGACCACTGCTACTGCAGCTGGTGTTCGTGCTGCTTGTTCTTCAAATAAATGATGAACGCACTGATGGAAAGGATAGTCTTTCTCGGTGGCATTCCAGTCTTCTAATAATTCTTTTGCCTCGACTTCGGTTAATAATGGTAGTTGGAAAATTGGCTGTTGTGGGTTAACAACCAATGCTTCTAGTAGGGTGATGAAATTTCCTGTTAATCGTTCAATGGTACTGCGATCAAATAAATCGGTATTATATTCCCATACCCCTTGTAATCCTGCACCGGTATTCTCCATAGCCAGGGTTAGATCAAATTTGGCGGTGTCATTTTCTGTGGTGAGGGGAGTGGCAGTTAAGTCTATTAGTTCTAAGGGAGATGGGGGACTATTTTGCAGCAGAAAATCCACTTGAAATAAAGGCGCGTGACTTAAATCTCGTTCAGGTTGTAGGGCCTCTACCAACATTTCAAAGGGCAAATCCTGATGAGCATAGGCATCCATTGCCATTTCCCGTACTCGACCTAATAACTGATTAAAATTGGGTTTACCTGACAAGTCAATTCGCAGGACTAAAGTATTGACAAAAAAGCCGATTAAACCTTCAATTTCCCTGCGATTACGGTTAGCAATGGGAGTACCAATTAAGATGTCTTCCTGTTCTGTATAACGGTAAAGTAAGACAGCATAAGCTGTTAGCAGGGTCATAAATAAGGTGACACCCTGTTCCTGGGTCAATTGGGTTAGTTTTTCGGTTAATTCTAGGGAAAGGCTAAAGGGTAGATGTCCCCCAGCAAAACTTTGTTGATTGGGTCGAGGTCTATCTGTTGGTAAAGATAGAAGGGCCGGTGCGCCGGCTAACTGTTTTTGCCAGTAGTCTAGTTGCTGTTGCAATACCTCTCCCTGTAGCCATTGTCTTTGCCAAAGGGTAAAATCTCCATACTGGATAGATAGGGGATTGAGAGGCGAAGATAAACCCTGAATATAGGCATTATAGAGGGCGGTTAGTTCCTGAAGAAATACCCCCATTGACCAGCCATCACTGACAATGTGGTGCATACAGACTAATAAGAGATGTTCCGTTTCAGATAACACCAATAAAGTGATTCTGATTAAGGGTTCACCAGCTAAGTCAAAGGGTTGAATCGCTTGATTTTGTGCTAACTCTTGGGACGCAATTGCTTGTTCACTACCAGATAAATGCTGTAAATCCACAACCGTAACTGTCCAGGTTCGTGCTTGTATAACCTGGGTAGGGATACCATCAACGGTAATAAAGTTGGTGCGTAAAGCTTCATGGCGATCGCAAACTTCTTCTAAACTCTGAATTAAGATTTCTGAGTTCAGGTTTCCCTCTAAACGCAAGGCCAGGGGGATATTATAAAAAGAACTATTCGACTCAAATTCAGCCAAAAACCAGAGACGAGTCTGAGCAAAAGATAGGGGTAATTCTGCTGCTTTGTCCCTGGGTAAAATCGGCAGTTCAGTGATTTGTTCTCCTTCGGAAAGCCGTTTTATTTCTTGGGACAATTCGGCGATTGTCGGTGCAACAAATAACTTGCGTAAGGGTATTTCTACCTGAAAAGCCTCACGGATGCGCGAAATTAGTTGCGTTGCTAATAATGAATGTCCACCCAACTCAAAGAAGTTGTCGTGAATCCCCACCTGTGCAACTTTTAATACTTTTGCCCAAATCGAGGATAATATCTCTTCAATGGGGTTACGCGGCGCGATATACTGTTCTTGGCTTTGAAATTCGGGAGCCGGTAAAGCACGGTAATCAGTCTTACCATTAGGCGTTAAGGGTAGGGATTCCAAAATGACAAAGGCACTAGGAATCATATACTCTGGTAACTTGGCTTTCAGGAATTGCCGCAGTTGAGTAATATTAAGTGAATTTTGCTCTTTTGGAGTGGAAATAATCTCTATTTGGGGAATAATGTAGGCGACTAAACGTTTCTGATTTGTCTCATCTTCTTGGGCAATAACAACAGCCGTTTTTACTGCATTGTGCTGACTAAGAACGGTTTCAATTTCTCCCAATTCAATGCGAAAACCCCGAATTTTTACTTGATTGTCAATGCGTCCTAAATACTCAATATTACCATCGGGTAAATACCGACATAAATCTCCTGTTTTATATAATTTTGACGGCTCATTGCCCCCCTTATTAATGGGGGTTGGGGGGATCAGTTCATCCTTCTCAAAAGGATTAGGGATAAATTTTTCTTGGGTTAATTCGGGACGGTTAAGATAACCCCGCGCTAATCCCAGACCCCCAATATGTAATTCTCCTACTACACCAATCGGAACAGGTTGTAAATGGGAGTCTAAGATATAAACTTGGGTGTTAGCAATGGGACGACCAATAGTTACTTTCACAGTTTCATCTGTCCATTTTTCTACCGTGGCACAAACGCTGGTTTCTGTCGGTCCATAAGCATTAAAGAAATTTCTCCCTCTGGCCCATTGTTTACTCAATTCTTCTGAACAAGCTTCTCCCCCCACAATAATTGTTTGTAACTCTGGTATTTCTTCTAGGGGCAAAGCTGCTAAGGCTGAGGGGGGTAAAATAATATGAGTAATACCATAATCTTTTAATCGCCCCATTAATGGCAACCCAGGCATTAAAGCGTCTTTTGTGTCTAAATAAAGGGTTGCACCTGCTCCTATTGCCATGATAATTTCCCAGATAGAAGCATCAAAATTGAGGGAAGCAAACTGGAGAAGGCGAGAGTTTGACTGTAAGTTAAAGGTTTTAATTTGCTCTGTGGCTAGGTTAAATAGTCCCCGATGTTCCACCATTACCCCTTTGGGTTTTCCTGTAGAACCAGAGGTATAAATGAGATTAGCTAAATTATTGGCTGTTACTACTCCTGTGAGGTTATCTTGGCTATTTTGGTTGATTTCTTCTGTGAATCTATCTAACAAGATTAGCGGTGCTTGATGTTCGGGTAGTTTATTGATTAATCCCTCTTGAGTGAGCAAGAATGACAGTTGAGCATCAGCGATGGCAAATTGTAGCCGTTCACTGGGATAATCTGGATCGAGAGGGACATAAGCACCACCCGCTTTTAAGATTCCTAATAATCCCACTATCATCTCTAGGGAACGCTCAAGGGAAATGCCGACTAAAGTATCAGCTTTTACGCCTAATTTCCGCAAATAATGGGCTAATTGATTGGCACGACAATTTAACTCATTGTAGGTTAATTGTTGACCTGAACAGACCACTGCTACTGCGTCGGGTGTGCGTTTTACCTGTTCCTCAAATAATTGATGAATACACTTATACTCAGGATAGTCAACTTGAGTATTATTCCACTCAATTAATAACTGATTAGTCTCGCTTTCTGTCAGTAAGGGTAATTGACTAATTGCTTGTTCTGGATTAGCAATAATCCCGGTTAATAGGTTAACAAAATGTCCTGATAGTCGCTCAATTGTGCTTTGATTAAATAAATCTGTATTATATTCCCAAATTGCAGTTAATCCAGCTTCTTTTACCTGTATAGATAAACTTAAATCGAACTTAGCTGTCTTAAATTCCAAAGGTTGATGAGTGGCTTTTATTCCTTCTAAAGCTATTTCATTGATAGGTTCATTATCTAAGCCAAACATTACCTGAAACAAAGGAGTATAACTCATGTTTCTTTCAGGTTGTAGGGCCTCTACTAACATCTCAAAAGGTAAATCTTGATGGTCGTAAGCATCCGTTGCTGTCTCTCGTACCTGTTTTAATAACTCGCTAAAACTGGGATTTCCAGCTAAATCTGTTCTTAAGACTAAGGTATTGACAAAAAAGCCGATTAACCCAGCTAGTTCACTACGAGTACGGTTAGCGATGGGAGTACCGACTAAAATGTCTGTTTGTCCCGTATAACGATAGAGTAGGGTCCCAAATGCGGTTAAGAGGGTCATAAATAAGGTGACACCTTTTTCCCGACTCAGCTTATTTAACCCTTGACTAAGTTCTGGAGAAAGGATACATTTGATCCTATCTCCCTGAAAACTTTGTTCTAGAGGACGGGGATAATCCGTGGGTAGATGTAATAAAGCTGGTGCGTCCGCTAACTGTTTTTGCCAGTAATTTAACTGGTTTTCTCGGATTTCTCCCTGTAAATATTCCCTTTGCCAAATGGCAAAATCTGCGTACTGGATTGGTAACTCTTGTAAAAGAGGTTCTAAACCTTTAGTATAGGCATTATAAAGGGTTGTCAATTCCTCAATAAATACCCCCATTGACCAACCATCAGAGACAATATGATGCAGACAAATCAGCAAAAAATGTTCTGTGTCTGATAACTTAAGTAGGGTGGACCTAATTAGGGAGTCATTGGCTAAATCAAAGGGTTGATGGCTGTGAATTTCTAGCCATTTTTTGATTTCCTGTTCTTCTCGATATTTTGGGCTGTCTTTACCATTAATAAGCGTTAATTGCCAATTACTTTCTGGTTTGATTATTTGTACAGGATTTCCCTCAATAGTGGCAAAATTTGTGCGGAGGGACTCATGGCGCTGAATAATTTCTTGTAGGCTTTTTTCGAGGACATCTACCTGAAGACTTCCTGTTAAATGCAAGGCCAGGGAAATATTATAAAAGGGACTGTTGGGTTCTAATTGATCTAAGAACCATAAACGCTGTTGAGCATAAGATAGGGGTAATTCTTCAAAATTCATTTTCTTTTTCTTGGTAAAATAGTTGGAACGATGGTATCGGATTTTTTCTGTTTTAACTGTTCAATCCCTTGGGCTAATTCTGCTAGTGTGGCCGAGTTGAATAACTGACGTAAAGGAAGTTCAACTTTCAAGCGATCGCGTATCTGTGCTACTAATTTAGTGGCTAGTAGGGAATGACCTCCCAGTTCAAAGAAGTTATCATTTATACCCACTTTCTCGACTTTTAGCACTTCTGACCAAATAGTTACTAATATATCCTCAATTGGGTTACGCGGCGCAACATATTTGTCTGATGTTTCACTACTAGATTCTGGTGGCGGTAAAGCTCGACGATCTATCTTACCATTAGCAGTAAGGGGTAAGGCATCTAAAATAACGAAAGCATTAGGTATCATGTAACCGGGTAATTTAGCTTTCAGAAATTGCCGTATTTCGTTAATGGTAATCGTTTTTTCCGATTGTGGCACAATGTAGGCCACAAGACGCTTATCTCCTGTTGTATCATCCCTCACTATTACTACTGTTTCCCAAATCTGGGGATGAGATGCTAATAATGCTTCGATTTCCCCCAACTCAATCCGAAAACCCCGAATCTTAACTTGATTGTCAATACGTCCTAAATATTCTAACTCTCCCTTGGGTAAATAACGGGCTAAATCTCCCGTTTTATACAATTTTGACGGCCCATTGCCCCCCTTATTAAGGGGGGTTGGGGGGATCACTTCATCCTTCTCAAAAGGACTAGAAATAAACCTTTCTGTTGTTAATTCAGGACGATTGAGATAACCTTTTGTTACTCCTGCACCCCCCACATACATCTCCCCAGGTACACCAACCGGTACAAGTTGTAAATGTTGGTCTAGTAGATATACCTGTAAGTCGGGAATGGGACGACCAATCACACTAGCTGTACTATCCAAGTCGGTCATACTTAATGGTCGATAGGTGACATGAACGGTAGTTTCTGTAATTCCGTACATATTAACTAATTGGGGGCATTGGTCGCCATGGCGCTGAAACCAAGGTTGTAAGCTGTTAATTTCTAAAGCTTCTCCTCCAAAAATAACTAAACGTAAGCTTAAATCGTTATCTGTTGTCGATGAACGATCCCCCCTAACCCCCCTTGATAAGGGGGGAAAACTTCCTTTTAAGGATTCTTCAACTTGAATTAACTGACGAAAAGCGGTAGGGGTTTGATTGAGAATTGTAACTTTTTCTTGACATAATAGCTGATAAAATGCTTCGGGGGAACGGGTCACTAAGTAGGGTACAACTACCAAGCGTCCACCATATAACAAAGCTCCCCACATTTCCCACACCGAGAAGTCAAAAGCGTAGGAATGAAATAGACTCCAGACATCTTGACTATTGAAATTATACCAAGCATCTGTAGCGGCAAATAATCGCACGACCTTGGAGTGATTGACTAACACCCCTTTCGGTTTACCTGTGGAACCGGAAGTGTAAATAACATAAGCTAAGTTATCTGGAGTGACGGTGTTTTCTGGATTTGACTGGCTGTTTTCGGCGATTTTTTCCCAGTCGGTATCTAAGCAAATAATCGAAGCTTGATGTTGAGGTAGAGTTTCTCCTAACTTTTGTTGCGTTAACAGCACTGATAATTGAGCATCTTCTAACATGAAGCTTAACCGTTCACTGGGATAATCTGGGTCGAGAGGGACATAAGCACCACCCGCTTTTAATATCCCCAATAACCCCACAATCATGTCTAAAGAACGTTCTAGACAAATTCCCACTAATTGCTCAGGTTTTACTCCTAATTTCCGCAAATAATGGGCTAACTGATTAGCTCGACAATTTAACTCATTGTAGGTTAATTGTTGACCTGAATATACAACTGCTACCGCATCGGGTGTGCGTTTTACCTGTTCTTCAAATAACTGATGAAGACACTTGTCAGTAGGATAATCTACCTCAGTATTATTCCAGTTGATTAGCAACTGTTGTTGTTCAACTTTAGTCAATAAAGGTAATTGAGAAATTTCCTCAATTGGATTAGTAATAATCCCCTCAAGCAAAGTCAGAAAATGACCGTTCATTCTTTCAATAGTCTCGCTATTAAATAGGTCAGTATTATATTCCCAAACCCCCATTAATCCCGTCTCTGTATTTTGCATTGATAGGGTTAAATCAAACTTAGCTATTTCACCTTCTAAGGGTAAAGAATCAATAGTTAAACCCGTTAACTCTATTTCAGATAGGGGAGTATTTTGAAGGACAAACATTACCTGAAATAGAGGAGTATGACTAAGATTTCTCTCTGTTTGTAAGGCTTCTACTAACATTTCAAATGGTAAATCTTGATGAGCATAAGCACCTAAAGACATTTCTCTCACTCTCATCAATAATTCCTGAAAACTAGGATTTTCTGAACAGTCAGTCCGCATTACTAAACTGTTCACAAAAAAGCCGATTAAACTCTCTATTTCACGACGGTTACGATTAGCTATAGGTGTGCCTATTAAGATGTCTGATTGTCCTGTATAACGATAAAGTAATATCCCATAAGCTGCTAACAATGTCATAAACATTGTTACCCCTTGTTGCTGACTTAATTCTGTTAGCTTTTGGGTGAGTTCAAGGGATAGTTGAAACTCTTGATGTGCCCCAGTAAATGTTTGGACTGCTGGACGAGGTTTATCTGTTGGTAGTGGTAAGAAAGTTGGTGCTTCTGCTAGTTGTTTTTTCCAGTAATTTAATTGGTTTTCTAAGACTTCTCCCTGTAGCCATTGTCTTTGCCAAATTGCAAAATCAGCGTACTGAATTGGTAAGGGTTTTAAGGGTGAAGATTGACCTTGATTAACAGCATTATATAACGCTGTTAATTCTTCAATAAATACACCCATTGACCAACCATCACTAATAATATGGTGCAGACATAATAATAACCAATATTCGTGATTATTCAGCACGATTAAGGTGGCTCTTACTAATATTTCGTGAGCTAAGTCAAAGGGTTTAAATGATTCTTCTTTGACTAATTTTTTAGCAGCAATTGCTCGTTCTTCCAGTGATAAATATTGTAAGTCAATTACTGATAATGTCCAATTTGTTACTGTTTGAATAACTTGAGTTGGTTGTCCATTAACGTTAACAAAGTTGGTTCTTAATGCTTCGTGACGCTGAATAATTTCCTCTAAACTTTGTGTTAAAGCAGATTGATTAAGATGGCCTTGCAAACGTAAAGCTACAGGAATATTATAGAAAGCACTATTAGGTTCTAATTGGTCTAAAAACCACAAGCGAGTTTGAGCGTAAGACAACAATAATTCAGACTGTTTATCCCTTGAGAATATGGGGGGTGCGGATAGGGTTAAATCCTGTTGCTGTAATTGTTGAATTTGTTGGGATAATTCTTCAATTGTTGGTGCTGCAAATAGACTACGCAAAGGGATTTCTATTTGTAAATTAGTGCGAATGCGGGAGATAAGTTGGGTAGCTAATAATGAGTGTCCTCCTAGCTCAAAGAAGTTATCATTTATGCTTACTTGTTTGACTTTTAAAACTTCAGACCAAATTGTTACCAGTATTTCTTCAACGGGGTTACGTGGTAAAATAAATTTATCTGTTCTTTCGTAACTTTGTTCGGGTGCAGGTAAAGCGCGACGGTCAATTTTACCATTAGGTGTTAAGGGTAATGATTCGAGCATTACGAAAGCACTGGGAATCATATATTCTGGCAGCTTTTCTTTTAAGAATTGTCGTAATTCATTGGGAGTTAGTGTTGCCTCTTTTTGAGGGACAATGTAGGCAACTAAACGTTTATTTCTTGGTGTATCTTCGCAGGCAATAATAACCGATGATTGCACTTGAGAATGTTGAGTTAATACTGTTTCAATTTCCCCTAATTCGATACGGAATCCCCGGATTTTAACTTGGTTGTCAATGCGTCCTAAATATTCGATATTACCATCAGGTAAATAACGCGCTAAGTCTCCTGTTTTATAGAGACGAGAATCTGAGTAATTACTAAAAGGATTAGGAATAAATTTTTCTTGTGTTAATTCGGGACGGTTAAGATAACCTCTTGCTAATCCGGCTCCACCGATGTGTATTTCTCCTGGAATACCTATAGGTACTGGTTGTAAATTTTGGTCTAGTATGTATAACTGTGTATTGGCAATAGGGCGACCGATAGGAATTGAACCGGAAATGTATTTCCCCATAGGTACTTGGTAAATACAACAACCTACAACTGTCTCTGTCGGTCCGTATTCATTGACTAGCAGGGTTTCTGGAGCAAATTCTTGCCAAAAAGCGATGTTTTCTCCTAACAAGTTTTCACCACCGATGATGAATGCCCTGGTTCGACTTGCTGCCTCTCGTGGCGATAATTGCTGATTAAGCAACTCTAGATGAGCAGGTGTGATTTTAACCAAGCTTAAGTGAGAATGGTGACGTAAAGAGTTACTTAGAGTCTCAACGTCTTGGTCTTCAGCCAGGATTTCTACTTGATTACCCACCAATAACGGCGAAAAAAGGCTAGTAATCGTCAGGTCAAAACCTAGGGGAGAGTGAACCAGTGTCCCTGTTCCCTGTTCAACATTATACGCCTGCGTACACCAGCTAAGGTAGTTAACCAGTCCTTGGTGGGGAATCAAAGTCCCTTTGGGTAATCCTGTAGAACCTGAAGTATAAATTACATAGGCTAAATTTTTAGAGGTAACAGTATTAATTAAATTCGACTTACTTGACTCAGAAATAAAAGTCCAATCACTGTCTAAACAGATAAGTTGCCCTTGATGTTCAGGTAATTTATTAATCAATTTATGTTGAGTTAGTAACACCTTAACGGCAGCATCTTCTAACATAAAACTAATTCGTTCAAGCGGATACTCAGGGTCAAGAGGAACATAAGCACCACCCGCTTTTAATATCCCCAATAACCCCACAATCATGTCTAAAGAACGTTCTAGACAAATTCCCACTAATTCCTCTGGTTTTACTCCTAATTTTTGCAGGTAATGGGCTAACTGATTAGCTCGACAATTTAATTCATTGTAGGTTAATTGTTGCTCTGAATATACAACTGCTACCGCTTCGGGTGTGCGTTTTACTTGTTCTTCAAATAACTGATGAATACAGTAATGATCAGGATAAGACGTTTGAGTTTGATTCCATTCTACTAATAATTGCTGTTTTTCCGATTCAGTTAGTAACGGTAATTCCCCGACGGTTTGCTGAGGATTGGCTACAATTCCTTTTAACAAAGTTTGGAAATGACCTACCATGCGGGTGATTCCTTCAGGGGTAAATAGGTCGCTATCATATTCCCAAAAACCTTCTAAATAAGCTCCTTTTTCGGTTTCGATTTCTTCTAAAACTAAGCTGAGATCAAATTTAATTCTCTGGTTTTCGACGGCTAAATATTGAGCCTTTAAATTAGGTAATTCTAAAGCATTGAGGGGGGCATTTTGCAGCGCAAACATGACCTGAAATAAGGGATTATAACTTAAACTTCGTTCGATTTCTAACCCATCAACTACTTGCTCAAAGGGGACATCTTGATTAGCATACGCTTCTAAAACAACATTCCGAGCTTGCTGTAATAATCCCGAAAAAGTCGGATTTCCTTCTAGGGAATTCCGCAGCACTAAAGTATTGACAAAAAAACCAATCAAAGGTTCAATTTCTTGTCGGTTTCTGTTGGCGGTGGGTGTCCCGATTAAAATATCATCTTGACCACTATAACGGAAGAGTAAAGTGTTTAAAGCAGCCAGTAAGGTCATAAATAAGGTTCCCCCCGACTTTTGGCTCAACAGTTTCAGTTTTTCGGTGAGTTCTGAGTTAATTTGAAACGAGATACTATGACCTCGAAAATTGGGAGTAGCTGGACGGGGTTTATCGGTTGGAAGTTCTAATAAAGGAGGAGCAGCCGTTAATTGTTTTTTCCAATAATTTAACTGATTTTCTAAGATTTCACCTTGTAACCATTGTCTTTGCCATACCGCAAAATCCGCATATTGTATGGCTAATTCGGGTAAATCTACGGTTGAATTAGATAAAAATGCTTGATAAAATTCAGATAATTCTTTAAATAAAATGCCCTTTGACCAACCATCGATAATAATATGATGGAAAACGTTAACCAAAATATAATTTTCATATCCCAGATCAAACAGAGTAGATCGTAATAGGGGAGCTTGAGTTAAATCAAAGGGTTTTTGTAGTTCTTCAATAATCTGTTTATCAATTTGATCTTGGGAAATATCTTTTAAATTAATAACTAATAATTTAATCTTTAGAGATGGAGCAATTTCTTGAATAGGTTTTCCTGCAACCATTGGAAAGGTTGTGCGTAAGCTCTCATGGCGTTGAATAATAGCATTAATTGTTTGCTCTAAAATATCAATGTTTAAGCGTCCCGTTAAACGGATAGTTAAGGCTTCATTATAAGCCGAATTTTGCTGATCCATCTGATAGAGAAACCACATTCTCTGTTGAGCAAAAGATAGGGGTAAATCTTCAGTTCTGGCAACGGTATTAATAACCGATTCAAGGGGTTTAGATGGTGTTGTTGCGCTTCTTAAAAAAGTGATAATTTCTGGTTTTCTTGTCCTGATTTCTTGCTTAATTTCTGGTGTCATCGCTCCCTGGGGAGCTTGATATTTTAACTTTTCTTCCTCAAGCCAAAGCTTGATGTCTAAACTATTTAAGTAAGATAAAAATTCTGCGACTTTCATTAATAGTATCCTTTTCCTTGATTAATATTCTGATATTTTTGGAATGGGGGTGATGTTTGGCTGGGTTCAGTAGCCCTAGCTTGAGCTACTGTTAGAGATATAATCAACGTTTTTCATAAATTTAAGTAGCCTCAAAGACTAAACAATATAGACCAAACAAAAATTATCAATGGTAGGGAGTCGGTGGTTATTGTTAAAATCAGTTGCTATGGGAGCAACCGCTTACATACTCCATAAAAAGACTGTTTTAAACCGAAGCTATTCATAGCACATTCTGGATGATAAATTTTAGTGATGGATACAATTTTTTACATTTTTTCCAAAATGGCTCTGAAAAGCTTAAGTTTTAGTTAAGCTATTTTCATAATTCTCCTTCTTCATAATTTTCTGAGGCTGCTGCCATAACTTTATCACCATGATGCCGCAAAATCTGTTATCGCTTTGAGGAAACGAGGAACATAATCGGCGCACCTCATTGCTGTGAAACCTGTATCCCGAAATCCTATCACAGAAAAAAAAATTTGTCATGGTCAACGAAATCCGCTAATATGTGGTATTCTGAGAAGCGCTCACTAGCTTTTGCTATCAAAACAATGGTCACTTGTAGTAAGATAACGAGGGTTAAAGAAGCACGGAAGTATGTTAAGTAGTCGTGCAAAATTAATTTCCTAGTCAAGATAGGCAAAAGGCAAGAGGCAGGAGGCAAGAGGTGGTTAGATATGTGTAATTAATTTTGCTTAGGTACTTAGCACAACTCAAACACAATAACCTTAAAATTGTCGGGGAGCCTTAGATTTTCGCCAATTGCCTTCTACACAGGGGAGGGTTTCTCCTGAAACTAGAACCCAACAGACAACCTCAGGATTAACTCCGCCAATCCAACCAAAATCTAAAATCATTCCGGCAAAATGTCCACAACTCAAATATAAATGCTATATGTCCGCCAAAGTCCCTCAAGCTCAAGATCGATCGACGACTAATATTATTTCCGATGTCAGCAAATTTTGGCACAGTGTCAAGCTGATCGCTGCTCCCTATTGGTATCCTACAGAATCGGGGGGAAGGGCTTTTTCCGATGTGATGAAAGCTTGGGCAATGCTCATCCTACTAATCGGGGCAATCCTAGGAGTTGTGGGATTAAATGCCTTCAATAGCTTTATTAGTAATTACTTAGTTGATGTCATTCTTGAAAAAAATGATTTTGATAAATTTGTCAGAACTTTGGTAGTTTTTGCGGTTGGACTGCTCTTTGTCACCATTTTAGTTGGCTTGCTTAAATTTCTCAGAAAAAGAATCGCCCTGGATTGGTATGCTTGGCTCAATGACTGGATTCTCACAAAATATTTGCATAATCGCGCCTATTACAGAATTAATTTTAAATCCGATATCGACAACCCAGATCAGCGTTTATCCCAGGAAATTGAGCCGATTACCAGTAAAGCTCTCTCCTTTTTTGCAGTTGCTCTAGAAAATGTCCTAGATATGATCACTTTTTTAGTGATTCTCTGGTCAATTTCTTCCTCTGTTGCCATTATTTTAGTCGTTTGGACAATTCTCGGTAACGTCATTGCTATCTATTTTAACCAAGCTCTAAATAAAATTACTCAAGAAGAATTAGAACTTAAGGCTAACTATAATTATGCTCTAACCCACATTCGTAATCATGCGGAGTCAATCGCTTTCTTTGAGGGAGAAAATCAGGAATTAAATATTATTCAGCGGAGATTTAATAAACTCTTAAACAGTGCTAAACGTAAAATTGATTGGGAGAGAGGCACAGAAATTTTTCGTCGAGGCTATCAGGCGGCAATTCAAGTATTTACTTTCGTCATTTTGGGTCCTTTGTATATCAATAGTGAGGGCATTAGTTTCGGACAGGTTGGGCAAGCCTGTTTAGCAGCTAATTTGTTTGCTACGGCACTGGCGGAATTAATTAATGAATTTGGCACTTCGGCACAATTTAGCAGTTATGTCGAACGTCTATCGCAATTTTCCCAAGCCTTAGAAGAAGTCATTAAACAACCAGAAAATTTAAGCACGATTACAACTATCGAAGAAACCCAATTTTCCTTTGAAGATGTCACCTTGCAAACCCCCGATTATGAACAGGTAATTGTCGAAAACCTCTCCCTTTCTGTTCAGCCTGGACAAGGTTTATTAATTGTCGGTCCGAGTGGTCGGGGTAAAAGTTCTTTGCTACGCGCAATTGCCGGTTTATGGAATGCCGGAACCGGCCGATTAGTGCGTCCCCCCCTAGAAGAAGTATTGTTTCTGCCCCAACGTCCCTATATAATATTAGGAACCTTGCGAGAACAGTTACTTTATCCCAATCGCAATCAAGAAACCAATGAGATAAAATTGAGGGAAGTTTTGCAAGAAGTCAATCTCCAAAATTTACTAAATCGAGTCAATAGCTTTGATACAGAAGAGCCTTGGGAAAACATTTTGTCCCTAGGAGAACAACAACGTTTGGCTTTTGCCAGGGTATTAATTACCCGTCCCAGTTTTACTATCCTAGATGAAGCCACAAGTGCTTTGGACTTAAACAATGAGGAAAATTTATATCGGCAATTGCAGAAAACTCACACAACTTTTATTAGTGTCGGACATCGGGAAAGTCTCTTTAACTATCATCAATGGGTTTTAGAACTCTCTAGTAATTCCCATTGGCAACTGCTGACAGTGGAGGAATATCGCCGACAAAAAGCGAAAGAAATTATTGATATTTCTGTGGATAATTCTCAAGCTAGGCTCGAAGATTTACCGAATCAGGAAACCGAGGTCAATCCTAAAATCAATCCTGCCGGGGAACCACCCCCCGAATCGCCAACGACAACAATCTTAACAGAACCCCTAGAAGGACTTTCCCATGCACAAATGAAGGAATTAAGCGACTATTCTCTTAGTAGCATTAGAAGCAAAGCCAGTCAGGGAAAATCAATTACGGGTAAAGATGGACTGACCTATCGCTATGACAAAGACCCTAAAATCTTAAAATGGCTAAGAGTTTAGCCGATGAGAAACGGGTCAAAAAACAGGTTCTTCCGAACTTACAATGTAGAAAATTCCCCAAGCTCCCTCTCTGTCCAGCAATGCTCTAAAGTTGATAAATATCAATCTAACAAAAACTCAAAGCTTTACTATACAAGCTTTACAAGCATAAGTTGTTAATAGTTTTACATGACAGGTTCGGTAGAGCCAAAAAACAACGTTAAACCATTACATAAATTAGCTACCAAAAAAATGAATCAAACCCTGGTCAATCAACAACAGTTCTTCCAAGAAATCGTCCAAGATATCGAGCAAAATAAAATTGCAATTGCGGCGAAAAAACTGCGTCAACAGGAAGCAGATAGCTGTGAAATTCCGGCTCAGTGGCTCTGGAAAACAGCAGCAGCTTTGGAAACCAACGACTGGAGCATTTTATCAGAAGATTTCATTAATTTGAATTTTATCGGGAAAAATGGTTATTTCCTGATGATTGCTCCCTATCGCATCAATCGTCAGGGAGAAAGACAACTCACTTTGAGTGCGATTTACGGAAAAATTCACCAAAATAATCAACCTTCTATCGAACAACTAGAAAGCTTAACTCATGAAAAATTTGGCAGTCTAAGACAACCGATTCCCAGAAATTTATCCTTTACTGAAATTGCTATTTGTGGCACGATTAAAGGTGAAAAGGGTGAGGCTTTTATCGTTCCCCATAGATGGACTTTTCCAGATAGTGTTCAGGGGCCAGCTTTAAATAATGCCAGTGAGCAAAAAAGACGCTTTTCTGGTTCTAGCTACGAATGTATCCGAAAAATTTTTGAGCCAGAAACGGCCGATTTACTATTAGGACCCCTAGAGGATCAAATTAATGGTGAACGCTATCGTCATCTCGATACCCAATTCCATGAAGCGGGTCATGCTAGTGGGTTAGGATTTGACTTGAAACTCAAAAATAAACTGTTTCAAAACTATACCTATGCTGGAGTTGAGGAGTGGCGCTCAGATAGTTTAGGCTTTGAATTTGCCGATTGTGCTTTACCTGCTGAAGAAGCCGGAAAATTAGTCGCTGTTAATTTCTGTATTCGCTTCGGTTTAGATGCTCACCGTTTAGGGGGTTTAGAAAAAGATGTGGATGTCCACGCTAGTTTGATCAGTTTGGAATATCTCTTGCAAAATGATGCTATTTATCTCACAAAAAATGGTCAATTGGCCCTGCGTAATGTTAGTTATCCAGGCTTACTAAAAGCGGTAGAAATGCACCGAACACAAGCTTTGTCTCTAACGCGAAGGGAGTTGAATCTAAATAGTCCAACGGGTCTTTTTGCTCTGTATAAAGTCGAGATTCATCCCGCAACCCAATTAATTTTTCAGGGACTAATTGTAGAGCGATGCCGCGGAATTTGGTCAGAGTTACAATAAGTACCTGGGGTTTGCTGATAACCGGCCAGGGGAGGGATGTCAATCAGCCATGTGCATCCCACCAAAGCCTATTGATGGCGATGGGGATTGGGGTCAACTCCTCTGAGTTTCTGGCCACAGCAAGTGCCGGACTGGGAATATTAGTCGTTGACTTCTAAGTAGCTGTTTGCAATTAAATAGAAGATAGGTTTTGCACTCGATCCCCCCTGCCCCCCTTAATAAAGGGGGTGCCGACAGGCGGGGGGATCTGAGAGTTTTTTACGCCCATCTACTTACACATTTATTTATATATGTATCGCTAGATAACTAAAATGTGTTAAACTGGGGGGTAGAATTCTGGGAAATCACGACCGATAGATCAGTCTCTGATTAGTCAGAATCCCTGAACCCCTGATTACCTCTTTCTCCCCCGGTCGGTGACAAAACCAATGGCTGAACAACGCTCTGTACTAAAATTTAATGGCATCGATGATCATATTGATCTATCCCAGGGATTTCTTGACATCGATCAGAGTATTACCATTACATTTTGGGCAAAAGGGGAAAATAATTTATCCACAGAAACGACTCTTTTAGAAGCTGTTAATCGGGAAAATAACCGCGTTCTACATATTACCCTGCCCTGGGGCGATCCCGTGAAACCTGCGATTTTTTGGGATGCGGGAAATGAAGAAGGTTTCGATCGAATTGAAAAAAAAGTCAAGATTAAAGATTATAGTGATTGGACTCACTGGGCCTTTGTCAAAAATGCCACCACAGGCCGAATGTTAATCCACCGTAACGGGATCATATGGCATCGTGGCAACGGTCATAACCGTGCCTTAACCGGAATTGAAAAAATCATCTTAGGAGCCGCTGTTAATCTCTCCCATTATTGGCAAGGTTGTCTCGCCGAACTTTCTGTTTGGAATCAAGCACTTAGCCAAGAAGAAATCGAAAAAACGATGTATCAATCTCCCAGGGTTGATGACCTTAGCCTAGTCACTTATTTATCACTCAATGGCAATGCAGAAGATCAAACAAGTTATAGCAATCATGGTATTCTTTATGGGACAACCTGGCAACTAGATAGTCTTCCCGCCAAACCGACCTCGCCCCCTAAATCAAAAACTCAGACTAGCAGTAAAGTTAGAAGGAATGCAAAAAGGATAACAATGGTCAACGAAATATTTAACTCCCTTGAAGAAGAAGAAGTAATTGAACAGGATGCTCCAGCCGAACATCAAGAACCCTCCCCAGAAGAGAATCCAGAATCAACTATAATCACCGAAGAAGCTGCCCTTACCAGCAATGAAATGGAGGAAATTACTGAAAAAGCAATTTCTCAACCAGATATACTGACTTATTCAAACCAGAAAAAACGGTTAATTATTTGTTGTGATGGTTCTTGGGAAGACTCGGCCAGTGCTTACCCCACCAACGTGGTTAAATTCGCCGAATCCATTAAATATATTGCCGAAGATCAAACCCCTCAAATCGTCTTTCTGTCAGGTTCTGGCAGCCCAGAAGATAACGAATTCATCAAAAGTTTAGGAAATGAAACTTTTGGCTGGGGACTCGATCGAATGATTCAAGATGCCTATCGTTTTCTTGTCCTTAACTACAATCCCAAAAGCGAAGATGAAATTTATTTATTAGGTTTTAGTCGCGGAGCATATATCGTTCGATGTTTGGCAAGTTTTATCGATAAATGCGGAATCCTAAAACCCTCTAAGATTAAAGAAATTCCCCAAGCTTATCAACTATATCGAGATCACACCGTTAGTTCCGATAGTGCCAAAGCTCAACAATTTCGTGCCGCTAATGCCAAAAAAATTGAGACAGAAAAAGAAGATTTTCAAGATCGTATTCCAGTCAAGATGTTAGGTTGCTGGGATACAGTTGGCAATTTGGGTATTCCCGATTTAACTCCCTGGTTTCCCCTAGCGAAGTTTTATCATAAAAAATATGAATTTAGTAATACAAAATTAAGTCCGATTATCCAAAATGCTTTTCATGCAGTTGCCATTGATGAAAAACGGAAAAACTTCCCTTCCACTGCGATCAAAGCCAATCCCGAAAATCCTGAACAAGTTGTCAAAGAAGTTTTATTTGTCGGTGAACATACCTGCCTAGGTGGTGGCAAAAAAGAATATCAAGGACTTTCCGACTACCCCTTACAATGGATGATTAATCAAGCCAAAAAATTGGGATTAGAGTTTAACTCAAATACCTCTGAATCCGAGGAATTCCAAATTAAACCAGACCCGACCATCAAGTTCGATAATACGGTCAAGGGATTGTCGGCCTTGGGAGGTGAGCAGTCGCGACATTTCAACACAAAAGTTGTTACCGTTCATCACAGTGTAGTCAAACGATTAAAAGCTTTTTCCGATTATCGTCCCAAAAATCTTGAACCGTTTCTTCAAGCCTTACTTGACAGCGATCAGAAGAAAGAGTAACCTTGCTTTAAAATTAAATGAATCCTGCGCTAGAAATTTGAGGTGATTTTTATGGAACTCGATAACATTATTAAAAAAGTAGCAGGTGCTTATTTAGCTTCGGCTATTATTGCCGTCATCGTGCTAATTGTGACCCTCGGACAACCCTTTGTAGTTTTTCTGAGTATCGGAGCGATGGGGTTAGTTACTGTCTTGGGAGATGCGATCGCCGAGTACGGAATTGAAGCGGTTCTGAATTCTTTTTACACTGAGCGAAGTAAAAAAGAATCCCTGGAAACACTTTTAGCTGAAATTGATACTTTACCTCTGACTGATGACCTGAAATTAAAAACCAAAAAACACTTGACTGACCATCAAGAACAGACGGTAAAGCAGCAAGAAACGGTAACTGAGCCAACTCCTGAAAATCCTCAAACAGTTGTTATTGAAAATGAACCAGTTATTGAAGTTGAAAATGTTTAATTAGGTATTGCTCCCTCTTGTAATAGCTGGGAGCAGCCGATGATTATTGGTAAGTACTGAGGAATTTTTTGGTCTAAGATAGCTATGCTAAATAGGAACTCTCCACATCTGATGACCTATAAAAAAATTGCCATTTATGAGCAAAGCTATCAACTTCCTGTATTTAAAAATAGATACCTAAAAAACTTTCAGAAAATCATCAAAGAACGTCGAAAATTAATTCAAGAAGGAGTTCGCTACCATTACTATTTTGGTAAGATTATTAAACGAAAAGAAAAAATTACTCAACAAGAAATCCTGATGGAGACGCAGTTATTAATTAAAGACTATAATTTATTAATTAACGGACTAGAAATCTATCAAGACGGATACTATCGTTTTTTACTCCAACTCAGTGACAATCTCAAAATTTTATTTTCCCAAAAATATCAAGAATTAAAAATCTTAGACTACGAGAGAATAAAGTTAGAGATTAAAAATAATAATAATCAAAATATTCTCAATCAACTCAAGCTAGAAAAACAGGAAAATTTTCGGGCAATTTTGCTACTGGGAAAAACATCTTTTTTGATGTTGAGAAAAACGAAATTACTAGGGGAAGGAGTGCAGAAATTAGCCGAGGATACTCAAAAGCAGAAAAAAATTGTGCAAGCAATTATTCAAGAACTCAAAATTTATGAGGAATTAAATCATTACCAACTCAAATCCCAACAAGTTCGCCAAGAAATTGCTAATCTTGCCCAAAATGCGATTAATTTTGAAAACTACTTACAGGACTATTTTGCTCCTTTTCAATTATTAATAGAAGAAGTCCTTAAGGTGGATGAAGAATTTTATGCAACAGTGGGAGAAATTAAGTATTTGGTAGATAATATTTTTCCACCTCAACCTGATCTTTTAGAAACGTCAGATTCCGCCATAAATTCTGAGTTTTTGTTAAATTTTCTAGCAACTGGTTACGAGAAAGAAGCAAGGTTAAAAGAGGCTTTTTCCTCTGAGCAATTTGATGATTACTTATTCAATGAAAGTGAATGGTCAGCACAATTTATTTCCCTAGAAAAAACCATCAATAAATTATCTGCTCATTTAGCGGAACAAGAGGTTTGTCAAAAAGACACTATCCCCAAAATTCCCCTGGCAATAGTTGTTTCTCAATTCCCTCAAAACAATCTTGACAAATCTTCTAGTTCTAAAAATTCCCCGACTTCTCCAAATATCTTAACTCAAGAATCGGCGGATCTTGATTATAGTCAATTACAAGATTTGCTAAAAAAGCAACAGTGGCAAGCGGCCGATCGCCAAACGACCAAACTACTATTAAAAATTTTGGGTAGAACCTACTGGAATGAGGTTTATCCTCAAGATATTGCTCAATTACCTTGTTCAGAACTGAAAAAAATTGATCAACTTTGGCTGCATTATAGTCATGGTCATTTCGGGTTTAGTATTCAGCAGGCTATTTTCTCTAGTCTCGGTGGTTTAGTGGATTATGAAACTCAAAAGAAACTTGGCGATCGCTTAGGTTGGCGGAAGGAAGGTCAATGGCTCAATTATGAGCAACTAAACTTTCAATTAGAGCTGAATTCTCCCCTCGGTCATTTACCGGTTCATTGGTTGATTTTTGAGGAAAATCTTGGTTATTCATCTGCGAAAGCTTCTGATCATCAAAACTCCGTGGCTTTCTGGAGAGTTGGTAATTGGTTATTATGGCAACTTCACCTCGTTTTCAGCAAAATTCAAGCCTGTGGAATTATTCCTCTTTCTGACTTTTAAAGCCATTATCCCATTAAAAACTGATTGGGTATCCCTACCAATTTCTTGACCGATAGTTAATACTAAATCTGGTTATTAAAGACTGATTATTTATTCCCCTTTTTGCCTTTTGTGAGCAGAAAACGGGTCTCTCCGAGAAACCCGTTTTCTGAGCGTTAATATCGCCAAAAAATCTCCCCTTTTTACTGGAAATAAAAAGGGGGAGAAAATATTAGATAGCTTTAGGATTCAGTCATCCATTCCGTATGGAAAAACTCGCCTCTGGGTTTATCAGTACGTTCGTAGGTATGAGCGCCAAAATAATCCCGTTGTGCTTGGGTGAGATTTTGCGGTAAATTGGCCCGACGATAACTATCAAAATAGTCCAAAGAAGAACTAAAAGCTGGAACAGGAATTCCCAACTTATTAGCTAAGACTAACACCTCACGCCATGCCTCTTGGCGATCGAGGATACTTTGCTTAAATTCCGGCGCTAACAACAAATTCGGCAGGCCCGGATTTTCCGCAAAAGCTTTGCGAATTTTATCCAAGAAACCAGCCCGAATAATACAGCCCCCCTTCCAGATCCGGGCTGATTCCGGCAGACTGATATTATAGTTAAACTCCTGAGAAGCTTTAGCGATTAAAGCCATACCCTGGGCATAGGAACACATTTTCGAGCAGTAAAGAGCATCACGCACCTTATCCACAAATAGTGCCGCATCCCCCAGATAGGTTTCCCCAGGTCCTGGTAACTCTTTTGCGGCGGCCACCCGTTCATCCTTATAAGCGGACATCACGCGAGCATTAACCGCAGCATAAATGGTCGGAATTGGCACCCCCAACTCCAAGGAACTTAACACAGTCCAGCGTCCTGTTCCCTTTTGTCCCGCCGAATCCAAGATTAAATCTATCAGATGATGACCAGTTTCCGGGTCAACGTACTTAAAGATATCGGCGGTAATTTCAATTAAATAAGAATTAAGCTCATCGGTGCGGTTCCACTCGGTGAAAGTTTCCTGTAACTGCTGATTGCTTAGTCCTAGACCATTTTTCAGCACATCGTAGGCTTCCGCAATTAACTGCATATCGCCGTACTCGATGCCATTGTGAACCATTTTCACATAATGGCCCGCACCACCAGATCCCACATAGGTGACACAGGGACCATCATCGACTTGAGCGGCAATTTTAATTAAAATCGGCTCTAATTCCCGATAGGCGAACTCTGTACCCCCCGGCATCAGGGAAGGACCGTGCAGAGCGCCTTCTTCGCCACCACTGACCCCCATGCCGACAAAACCGAGTTTAGTGGTCGATTCTAGGTCGCGGGTGCGTCTTTCCGTGTCCTCGTAGAGGGAGTTACCGCCATCGATAATCATATCTCCTTCTTCGAGAAGGGGTTTTAATTGTTCGATCACGGCATCCACCGGCGGGCCAGCTTTTACCATGACCAGAATTTTGCGGGGACGCTCTAAAATTTGGACGAATTCTTCTAAACTATAGGCCGCCTTGACATCTTTGCCGACGGCGCGAGTTTCCATAAATTCTTTAGTTTTGCTGGCGGTGCGATTGTAAACAGCAATGGGAAAACCCCGACTCTCCACATTGAGAGCGAGATTTTCTCCCATGACAGCTAGTCCGATAACACCGAAGGTACGTTTAGTCATAGAAATTCAGTCTCGGCTGATGCGTTCTTCTTCCCCTTTTAGCGCCTACTTTCCCTAAGATAGCTAAACTTTCCCTATTTCTTAAGCCTTGACTAATCAGGAGTCAGGAGATAGGAGTCAGTAGCCGGTCGTCAGGATATAGGAGTCAGTAGTCGGTCGTCAGGATATAGGAGATTATTTTTTTTATTCTCCCAACTCCCTGCTCCCCATCTCCCCAATTCATAATTCATAATTCATAATTCATAATTCCTCAAAAAAATTAATGGTAATGTTAAATTAAATTAAATTAAGAAAATCCTCATTCTTGTTATATGCAGTTAACTTGGCTTGATAGTAATTCTTGGTTAATCGAAATCGGGGGAAAACGCCTGCTTCTCGATCCTTGGTTGGTAGGTTCCCTGACTTTTGGTAATTTAACTTGGCTATTTGAGGGTAAAAAAACCGCTAATCATGCCATTCCCGAAAATATCGATCTGATTCTTCTCTCCCAAGGTTTGGAAGATCACGCACATCCTCCTACTTTACAGGTACTCGATCGCCAAATTCCCGTGGTAGCTTCTCCGAATGCCGAAAAAGTGGTTCGAGCGCTCAATTATACCCATCGCATCCCTTTAACCCACGGTGCTAGTTATATCTTTGACAATGCGATCAAAATTACTGCTGTCCCCGGTTCTCCAATCGGGCCGACTCTGGTGGAAAATGGTTATGTTATCAAGGAATTAGCGACAAATCAGAGTATCTACTACGAACCCCACGGTTATCATTCTCCTAGCCTCGATTCTCTTGGTAAAATCTCCGTGATTATTACTCCTTTGATTGACTTAAAAATACCTTTCCTTGGACCGGTAATCAAAGGACAAGAAAGCGCCTTAGCAGTCTGTCAACGCTTGCAGCCTCAATATATTATTTCTACGGCTGCCAGTGGTGATATCGAGTTTAAAGGATTATTGATGGCGGTGTTAAGTGCTGGGGGTAGTCCCGAATCTTTTCAAGAATTATTAACATCCCATGACTTGCCGACAAAAGTAATTGATCCTCGTCCTTGGCAACCTTTTACAGTGGAATTAGGCGAGTGCGTCCCTGGTTTGAGCTAATCTGATTTAAGGGAAGAATAGAAAAAAGTTAAAACTTTCTTCCCGATTTTTATCTAAAACAGTAGAACTTTTTAATTGTTTGAAAAAACTGGCTCTCTTGAATATTGGATGTAAAATGGGTAAAACCCCACACCCTACCCCTAGTAAAAACTTTTTCAGCAAACCCTAATTAAAAGTGGCTCTTCTCTGCTAAATTATCTATGAATCAGTTGCCCTTATTTTCTCAGTTAAAATCAGTGCGAGACTTTTATCAACCTGATGCCGAAATAATTCTTTGTCAAGGAGATAGCAATAATTTTATCAAGACTATACCAGATAATTCTGTGAGCTTGATTATTACTTCTCCTCCCTACAATTTAGGAAAAGACTACGAAAAAAAAATCTCTTTGGATACTTATCTGGAAACCCAAACCAAAATTCTGCGAGAATTCTCTAGGATATTGCAAGATAATGGTAGTATTTGCTGGCAGGTGGGAAATTTTGTTCAAGAGGGTGAAGTTTATCCTTTAGATATTTTTTATTATCAGCTATTTAAACAAATGGGTTTCTTTTTAAGGAATAGAATTGTCTGGCATTTTGGCCATGGATTACATACCTCTAAAAGATTTTCTGGCAGATATGAAACTATTTTATGGTTGACAAAAACCGATAAATACACCTTTAATCTTGATCCAGTGAGAATCCCCGCTAAATACCCCGGTAAGCGTCATTTTAAAGGTAAAAATATCGGTAAACCCTCTGGTAATCCTTTAGGGAAAAATCCGAGCGATGTTTGGGAGTTTTTAGCACAAGAATGGGATGAGTTACTATGGGATATTCCTAACGTTAAATCTAATCATCCAGAGAAAACTATCCATCCTTGTCAATACCCGATCGAATTAGTAGAAAGATGTGTTTTAGCCTTGACAAATGAGGGGGATTGGGTTTTTGATCCCTTTGCTGGAGTCGGAACTTCTCTGATTGCTAGTATTATGCACAATCGTCGAGTGATGGGGAGTGAAAAAGAAGCAGAATATGTGAAAATTGCCAGGGAAAGAATCGCCGCTTATTTACAAGGAAATCTCAAAATTCGTCCTTTAGGAAAACCTATTCATCAGCCTAATGGTAAGGAAAAAGTTGCTCAAATTCCCGAAGAATGGCACAATAATATATAGGAAGTAATACTGAATCTCCCCCCCAGGTAGATGGATTTATGAATCCATCTACTATGAGTTGATGCTAAATCTGGTTATTAAAAACTGATTATTTATTCCCCCTGTAGAAAACGGGTTTCTCGGAGAAACCCGTTTTCTGTGCGTTACTCAACGGATTTAGTATAACTCATCTGACAATGATTGATAAGTTTTTTTGTCACCATTTTTAGAGAAAACTTTGCAGAATTGTGGCGGTTTCTTGTCCAGTTTTTTCCCAACTAAAAAGCTCGGCGCGTTGGAGACTCAAGGATTGTAATTTAAGACGTAATTGTTCATTAGTAGCGATTTGCTGCATTGCCTCTCTCATCTCATCAATGCTATAGGGATTAATTAAAATTGCCGCATCTCCTGTGACTTCCGGGAGAGAGGAAAGATTAGAAGTAATTACAGGAGTTCCACAGGCGATCGCTTCTAGTACAGGTAATCCGAAACCTTCCCAAAGGGAGGGATAAACTAAAGCAGTTGCTTGGTTTAAAAGTTGCGGCAATTCTTCATAGAAAACATAGTTTAAAAATTGCACTCGTTGAGAGATTGATAATGCTTCTACCTGTTCCTGTAGAGCCGGGGTGAAACGGGGGTCAAATTGACCGACAATTAATAATTGATATGCGGGATCGATTTGGGAAAAAGCAGTAATTAAACGAGCGAGATTTTTATGAGGATCATAACGACCAAGATAGAGAAAATAGGGACGAGTCGCCAGATTTAGAGGACGAAAATTGTGAGAATCATATCCAGAAAGAATCACGGTTATTTTGTCAACAGGTATGTTAAAAAACTTATTAATATCGGAGGCAGTTGCTTGGGAAACAGCGATAATATGTGCGGCTTTTTTCAGGACTTGGGGTAAATAGTATTTAGTATAAAAAGTTAGGGGAGAAAATTTCGGGAATCGCAGGGGAATTAAATCATGAACTGTGACAATATAGCGGCAATTTCGATAAATAGGTGCTTCGGGAATGGGAGTAAATAATAGGGAAGACTTTAATTGTTGATAGGTTTGATGGAGTTGGGTTTCTGTCCAAATTAAGCGCCTAATATTGCCTTTAGTTCCCTGTTCTTGGGTGAGGTTTGCCGACACAGGATAGGTGTTAAAATCTGGGTAACTATTAGAAGTGATTAGGGTAGGATTTAAGTTAGCTAATTGGGGAATGATATTTTTAGTATAGGTAGTCAATCCAGTATATTTAGTACCAAGAAAAGCGAGATTGATTAATAATTGATGATTTCTATTCATAGATATTAGCTAGTTATTATAAAAGAAAACGATAAGCTTTTATAGTAGCTTGTGCGGTTTTTTGCCAAGAGAATTTTACTGCTTGTTTTTTTCCTTTCGTGATTAAGTCTTGACGGAGAGAGGTATCACTAATAACTTGATAGATTGCCGCAGCAATTTCTAGGGGATTATCGGGATTAATTAATATTGCCGAGTCTCCGGTGACTTCGGGTAAGGATGCCGTATTAGCAGTTACCACAGGACAACCTAAAGTCATCGCTTCTAAAACCGGTAATCCAAAACCTTCATAAAAAGAAGGATAGACAAAAACATCGGCTTTTTGATAATAATCCGCAACTAAGTCATCAGCAAGATAATCAAGATGTTGGATACTATCTCGGAAGGGAGACTGAGATATTTTATCGAAAATTGGTTGATACTTCCATCCTTTTTTGCCAATCAGAATCAGATTATGGTCTAATTTATACCTGTCCTTGAGATAGTTAAAAGCGGTGATGAGATTAATAATATTTTTTCGTGGTTCTAGGGTACTAACAAAGAGTAAATAGGGTTTAGTGATAGGTAGAGATGGGGGAGAATTGGGGAGGGAAGAATAACGACTTGCGAGGGGAGTAACAAAAATTTTTTCTGGAGTTACATCTAAATATTCGATAATATCTCGTTTGGTACTTGCGGAGTTAGCAATAACTAAATCTGTCCATTGTAGAGATTGTTTAATCCGTTGGGTGTAGGTTTTGACAATCCCCGTGACAAACTCAGGATATTTAATAAAAGTAACATCATGAATAGTCATAACTTTGCGACTCTGACGACAAGGATACACCACATGATCCAATCCGTGGAGAATATCGGGAGAATCAAGAAAGTTTTCTAGATAGGGAATTAGAGGATTAGGAAATCGGGTTAAGATATTGCTAAGACTGACGGGAATTGGTAAACATTTAACCTCTGGATAGGATTGCAGTTTTTCAGGAATAGAAAGATTACCCCGCAGCCAGTTTTTTACCGATGGTTGAAAACAGAGGGACAGGGAAAAGTTTTCTTGGTTTTGTAATTTAGCTAATTCGGCAATCAGGTGATAAGCATATAATCCAATTCCACTAGGATTCTGTCTTATCGGTGTACCATCAACTAAAATTTTGAGCATTTGCGGTTAGATGAGATTGACGGGATAGATATTTTTAAAATTACACATTCAATTGTCAATTTTGCTCGGTTAGGACAAGATTAAAATCGACAATAAAGTCCACCCTAATAGTTAATCTTACCCTATAGCGCCCCTAAATAGCAGCCTTTTTGGGCTAGGTTACGGTCAATACTTAATTTATCGGGCAATTTTTTCGATTATTGTCCCCTCACCCACCCTACGACTAGGATTGTCAACGGGTACTTATAAGCTATGAATCTCCTTGACGAAAAACACTGTAATTAGTTATAATCACGGAAGAATAGCTTCCCTGTACTTGTGCTGATCAGAAAAAGTTATCTCAGGGATGAAGTAGTCCCCCAGAGAAAAACTAATATCTGGTAATGCCGAAAAATCTTGATTAACTAATGTTTTCACTATGTTTAATCCCTTAGTATCTTTTAAGTCACTAGAAAGGCCATGAAGGTGAGGTTAAATGTCTAACTTTTTCCCAAGATGGTAAACTTTTGGCTAGTGCCGGAGATGATGGTAATATTCTAATCTGGGAATGGAGAAAAAATCAGAAGTTTTCTTTAACTAAAAAAATTGATAAAGTTTTTGAAGATGATATCAATAAAATGCTTGGATATCTAGAGGATGGGATTAGCAATATATTTGGAAATAAGGGTAGAATCGCTATACCTAAAATTAATGATATGTTCTCAAAACAACCTCAAGTAAAGGTTTCGGAGATTGATGACATATTTCCAAGACATAGACATAAAAGAATCAGGCTCTTCGTTACTCTTTATGCTAAATTAACAGACAAGATGCCAAGACAACATACTTCTAACCCAAAAATTACGAAAGTTTCTAAAGCCATAGCCTCGCCGTTTTATTAGTGGCTCTTCGGGACTTGTTATGGTTCGATGTGGGGGCATAAATTGACTAAATTTTTATCTGGCAAGAGATTTGATTGATACTAAATCTGGTTATTAAAAACTGATTATTTATTCCCCTTTGCCTTTTGCCTCTTGCCTTTTGCCTCTCCTCATAACTAGCCTGTACTCAACGGATTTAGTATGATTAGTTCGCTCTAGATCAAAAACAACTTACAAAAACCGCCAAATGTTTTTCTACATAAGAGTTCCATCCCTTATAACCCCCGCCCATTGCCTAACACAAACCGAAGAACGGGAACTTTGACGATTACCTTTTAACAGAGATTGTAACTTAGCTCGACGTTGGTTATAAAATTGATTCAGGCTTTTTAACGGTCTGCCATTGATCAACAAAGGGATAAAATCCGGTTGATTTGAAGTTACAGCCATCAAATTATTTATACCTAAATCTATCGCAGTTATCTTTTCATTAGGAGCGAAGAACTGTTCAGTTTTCTCATAAATTACCTCGATTACATAACAATCACATTTAGGAACTATTCTGACTTCTGCTAGGCACTCCGTCACTCTCGTCGGCAACGCAATTGAAGTCCCTGATAACTTGACTAACCCTTTGACAAAGCCTCGATTAGAGGAATTACTGTCATGGGATGTGACGATTCCGCCAAGCAGACAAATGGGACTTTATTTTCCTGCAAGTTCCTGGTTACCGATCCTTGTTTGCTGAACTAGCGCCGCGATATTTGAGAGATGAGGAACGAACTGGGTTAGCCACTGTGGGATTATTGGTGATTTTAACCTCCGCACCGCGATATTTACCCCCTCGCTCCTTGACAGGAGCCTCGGCAACTGTTGGCTCAATATAGGCGGCGCCACGGTACTTTTTCTCGCCAGCAGTTTCTGGAGTGGGGACGGGGACATTCTTTTGTTCTTCTCGTCCTTGCCATAAAAAGGTGACGACAATCACAACTGTCAAGAGAATTAATAGCTGAATCTGCCAAGGAGCTAAAACTAGACTCAAAACTAGGCTAATTACCGTAGCGGCACTGGCCAGATAAGCGATCTCATCGCTGGACTTCTGCCAGAAATAGGCAGCCAAGGCAGCGGTGAATAGTGGCAACAAAAACAAATAGGACATTCTGGGTACACCTCACCTTGTTACGCAAGTGAACCAATCTCCCTATATATTACCTCCCTCGCTTCGATCGGCGAAAAATATTAATTTAGCTTATGGGAGCTATAAGTTTTATTTTGTCAATCCTTCTTTACAATTTGTAAAAATGTTGTTACATTTATTCACATGAGCTAAAAGTTAAAGCAAAACAGCTAAGACAGCAAGCCAGTTCAGATCGTCTCGAGGAGTATCAAACAACTTATGGTTCGTTTGTCTCGATACAACGGTGAAAAACTGGGTTTACTAGCTTAAAAAGTTTTCGGGGTTTGGGTTTGCCCCCTTGACAGATTTGCTTGAGTTCTCCTACATAACTTAGCGCTACCTCGGCTGGACACCGAGGTTTTTTATTTGGTTACAGTGTTTTTGAGCAAATAAACCCTAGATAGGGTTTGCTGAAAAAGTGTCTTGGTGAGGTTAGAGTGTGACGTTTTAAAGTTTTTAGATTTATTCAGCAAGCTCTACTTAATTAAAAACTAACTTCGTTTTGATGCACGGAATCCAAATAAAACTTGATCACATCTTCTGATGTACCCTGACATTGCAACTGACCTTTATTTAGCCAAATTGCTTGGTCACAGGACTCTTGAATTAAAGTCAAATCGTGGGAAACGACTAAAATAGTAGCGTTAGAGTTCCAGAATTTTTTTAAACGTCGTTTACACTTATTTTTAAAACTTTCATCCCCGACGGAAAGGACTTCATCAAGAATAAGAATATCGGGGTGAACCTCTGTTGCGATCGCAAATCCTAAACGAGCCACCATACCAGAAGAAAGAGATTTCACCGGCGCCCCTATATATTCTTCTAACTCAGCAAAGTCAAGGATATCTTTGGTTTTTTCCTTCATTTCCTGACGCGAGAATCCCAGCATTACCCCATAGAGAATAATATTATCTTTTACTGGTAAATCTGCATCAAAACCTGCCCCTAATTCAATTAGAGAGGCAATTTGTCCCCTAACTCTCACCATTCCCTTTGTCGGTTCTAGAATACCACAAATAACTTTTAAGAGGGTAGATTTTCCTGCGCCATTAGCTCCAATGATACCTAATTTTGCTCCAGAATTAATGACTAAATCTATATTGTCTAGAACTAATTTTTTGGCTGGTTGACGATATTTACCTTCAAGGAGAGAGAAGATTGTCCTTTTCAGATCGTAGGAGAATTCTTCTTGAGTACGTCTTTGGAGAGACACTTGATCGAGTCGAATTACTTCTGTCATTTATAATAAATCCATAAATAAATGTCGCCATAGTCGGAAGCAAGTCCAACCAATTCCTAAGATGATAATCCCACCAAGTAGAGATTGAAAAATCAAACCAAAATCCGGTAATCCCGGGGAAAGGGACAATTGGCGAATACTTTCAATTACTGGTAATAATGGGTTTAATAGCAGAAATGGTTGTACGGAGGGAGGGATAATTTCTGGGGGATAAAAAATCGGGCTGCTAATCCAAGCGACAAAACAAACAATTTCGTAGAAATAGGGTAAGTCTCTGAAGAAAACGTATAGGGTACTAACGAAAAAACCCACTCCCGTGCAAACAAGAGAAAGACCAGTCACAGGAAGAATCAGAGCAATTACATTAATTAAACTTTGAGACTTCCAGAGAGTTACTATAGCCAAAAGGGGAAAGATACTAATAGCAAATTGGAAAATATTTGCCACTACCATAGAAACGGGAAAAATGCTAACTGGCAGGCGAATTTTATTTAAAATACTGCCATTACCAACGATACTAGGTAAAGCTTGGTTAGTGGAAGCATTAAAGAAATTTATTACGACTAAACCAGTGAAAGCCGCTAGGACATAGTTAACTATAGAATTATCAAAATAAGAGGCGAAAACCGTACCGAAAATTGCCGTGTATAGTGCAGTCATAATCACGGGATTTAACAAAGACCAGTAAACCCCCAGAAAAGAACCCCGATAGCGTCCCTTGAGATTACGTTCCACTAAAACACTAAGCAATTCGTAATATCGCCGCGCTGTTGACCATCTAGTTTTTGTCTGGAGATCGGTCATAGGGATAATTGTCATTTCTTCAGTATTCAGTGCCTTATTCTAAACGATTACCGTCAATCTTGTCTATCGATCGAGAGGGGACTCTAATTTTTGTCCAGTCCCCGACGACTCTCCCTTTGGGGAAAAAGTTCCCCTGCTGGGCTATTTATCCGGCTCAAAAAGCTGAAAAACCGCTAAAAGTCTCTTTTTGTAGGGTTGAATTCGTTTTTTAGGGGCAGCCTCAGCTAATTGACCTAGACTCTAAGTAAGTGGTTCTGATTAAATAGAAGACAGATTTTGCCTTTGATCCCCCCTGAACTCCTTGATAAGGGGGGTGGGTATCCCCCCTGCTCCCCTTAATAAGGGAATCTGACAATTTTTGACAACTACTTAATTAGCAGTTTTGCCCAGAAAATAGACACCAGATCAAAGTCAAGAAATGCCGATTTAAACAGAGCTAATCTCAGAAAAACTGGAGTCAAAAACTAGTAACTGAACAATTTCTCTACGAATCAACTAATAATTTAATCTAATTGATGTCCCGTCAGTGCAACAAAGATATCTTCGAGGTTAGAAGGGCGACACATCACCCCAGTTTTATCGCTCAAACTGTCAAGATAGGCATTAGCATCAGCCACAGTGGGGAAGAATTTATAATCGATTTTATCGCCAACTTGTTTCATAACTAAACCCTCACCATATTTAGTGCGAAAATCCGCTAGAGTTCCTAATTCGATTAATTTGCCCGCATCCATAATACCAATTCTGCCCGGTTTTCCCATAGCATTATCCTGACAGAGAAATTCCACTTCTTCCATGTAGTGAGTGGTTAACAAAATTGTCATTCCTTGCCGGTTTAAATCGCGAATTACTTCCCACAAACGACGACGATTTTGGGGGTCTAAACCGACAGTCGGTTCATCGAGAAAGAGGATTTTTGGTTCGTGAAGAAGCGCACGAGCAATCTGTAAACGTCGTTTCATCCCTCCGGAAAGAGTTTTGGCAAGGGTAGATTTTCGATCGCTTAAACTGACATAATCTAAATAGCGATCGATTAATTCCTGCCTCTGGGGATTGGGGATATGGTGCATCCGTCCGTGAAATTCCATATTTTCCCAGACGGTTAATTCCCCATCAACGCTAATCTGTTGCAAGACTACCCCTATATTTCTTTTCACCTGATCGCGGTATTTTTTCACATCATACCCCGCCACTTCAATTTCTCCTTGACTTGCTTCGGTTAGGGTGATAATCATGCGGATTGTCGTCGATTTTCCCGCACCGTTGGGACCGAGTAAACCAAAGATTTCCCCTTTTTCGATGGCAAAGGAAAGCTCGTTAACTACCGGGAGATTGTTATAGATTTTAGAAACTCGATCGAGAGCAATAGCGGCGGTCATAGTTACAAAAGTTAATATTCTAGCTATGGATTAGTGTAACCGAATTAGCCCAACTCGACGGCGATTTTATCCTTCCCCTCGGGATCATCCTATCGACTTTGGTTTTATCTCATCACAATCAGATTAGAATACGGATAAAAAATTTTGACTTTGCTGGTATCAGATGCGAGTTTTTCTGCCAATTCTCTGTTTATGTCTAGGAATAGGGGAATTTTTCCTCAATCCCCCCATTAGTCCCGTCAATTCCTTTCCCGCAACCACGGTAACTCGAACGGAAACCCGTTTGCTGCTGAATTTAAAAAAAAGACGGGTTTTTGTTTACCAAGGACAGAAAATAATCGCTTCTTACCCAGTGGCGATCGGTCGTCCGGGTTGGGAAACCCCGACGGGACAATTTAGGGTGATTCAGATGGTGCGGGAACCAGTCTGGGAACATCCTTTCAGCGGTCAACTGGTGCCATCGGGAAAAAACAACCCCTTGGGGGCCCGTTGGATTGGATTTTGGACTGATGGCGCGAATTTTATCGGTTTTCACGGTACACCCCAAGAAAATCTCATCGGCCAGGCCGTCTCCCACGGTTGCGTCAGGATGCGCGATCGAGATATAAAAGCTTTATTTGAAAAGGTAAAAATCGGCACTTCGGTGATAGTAATCGCTCAATAAGTAGGGTCTGCTCAAAAAGTTTCTTGGTCAGGTTAGGAGTCGGTCGTCGGTGGTCAGTCCCGATGAAAAAATTTTCACCCCCACAGATGAAAGAGGTTTCCTTCCCTACACCCTACACCCTCTTTCAAGTCAGGAGTAATTTAGATAGTCAACAGTTTAAAATGAGAGAAACTAAGCCAAGAGGATAAGCGGTGAATATTATTGAACTAATCGGGATCGTGGCGGGAATATTAACCACTGTCTCCTTTTTACCCCAAGTGATTAAAACTTGGCGTTATCGTTCGGCTAAGGACTTGTCCCTCACTATGTTTATTTGCTTTTGTCTGGGGGTTTTTCTCTGGCTAATCTACGGGATTTATATGAGCAGTAAACCGATTATTATTGCTAATTTTGTTACTTTTATCTTAGCGGGGACAATTCTCTATTTTAAGATTAAATATGATTAAATTGACAATCCCTTGCAGCCCTCTTGGCTCACGTCATGACAATTCTACAATTTATCCCCACATCTAGGGGCGAGGATAGGATTTTTAGGTTAATTTATTGTTAAGATGATCATCTTTGACCATTGAGACCAAATTTGGGGTCAAGAAACATGAGCGATCGCATCGAGTGGATTAATGCCCTATCAACCCGTCCCTCCCTAGAAGCGGCGGTGACGGAAGTAGTGGAAAAAGTGCGAGATAAGTTAGTTGGATCGGCAGATATAGCCATAATTTTTATTTCTTCTGCCTATGCCAGCGACTATCCCCGTTTAGTTCCCTTAATCTTAGATAAACTCCCTGTTCCTGTCCTGATCGGCTGCGGTGGGGCGGGGATTGTCGGCATGGGTGACAGGGAAAAAGCGCGAGAAATCGAAGCGAGTCCGGCTTTAAGTCTCACCGTCGCCCATTTGCCTAATGTGGAAGTGCAGTCCTTCTATATCGAAGCGGCGGAAATGCCCGATCTCGACAGTTCCCCCTCTAGTTGGACAGAATTATTAGGGGTAGAAGCGGCCAAAAATCCCCAATTTATCCTTTTAGCCGATCCTTTTTCCAGTCGCATCAATGATCTGTTAGAGGGTTTAGATTTTGCCTACCCCGGTTCGGCCAAAATCGGCGGTTTAGTCAGTGGTGGCATGATCGAACGTTCTGGGGGTCTATTCTACCACGATCAACAAAAACCCCGTAATAGCTATCTCTATCGTCAGGGAACCGTAGGAATCGCCCTTTCTGGCAATATTATCGTCGAAACTATCGTCGCCCAGGGTTGTCGTCCCATTGGGCCGATTTATCAGGTAAGTGAGGGAGAACGCAATATTGTCATCTCCATGACCAGTAAAGAGGCCGATGGGACTCCGCAACCACCTTTAAATCTACTGCGGGATTTAATCCCCTCCTTAAGGGAAAAAGACCGAGAATTAGTGCAAAACTCCCTTTTTATCGGTATTGCTAGGGATGAGTTCAAAATGCAGTTGCGGGCCGGGGATTTCTTAATTCGCAGTGTTTTGGGAGTAGATCCTCGTCAAGGTGCGATCGCAATTGGCGATCGAGTTCGTCCGGGGCAGCGGGTACAATTTCACCTGCGCGATGCTGACACTTCCGCCCTAGATTTAGAATTACTTTTGCAAGCTTTTCCCCAAGAAAAACCTGATAGTTCAGAGGTACTAGGGGCTTTAATCTTTTCCTGTCTCGGTCGCGGGGAAAATCTCTACGAAAAACCCGACTTTGATTCGGGTCTTTTTCAGCGTTATTTCGCCAATGTTCCCCTCGCTGGTTTCTTTGGCAACGGAGAAATCGGGCCGGTGGCCGGTCGCACTTTTTTACACGGTTATACCTCGGCCTTTGCCCTCTTTCGTCAGGGAATTTAATGTTATACTAAATAGTTAGTACGCTAGGGAGTAGAACAATGGTAAAAGCCCAATCTTTCTCTGAGTCGGAGATTATCTATGCCGATAGTGATGGTAAACCGATGGCCGATAATACCAAACAGTTTCGCTGGATTGTGACGATTAAGGAAAATCTCGAATGTTTATTCGCAGACAATGACCATGTGTTTATCGCCGGCGATCTGTTGTGGTATCCGGTCGAGGGGGATAATAAAATCTGTCAAGCGCCGGATGCTATGGTGGTGTTTGGCAGACCCAAGGGCGATCGAGGTTCCTATAAGCAATGGTTAGAAAACCAGATTGCGCCGCAGGTGGTCTTTGAAATTCTCTCTCCGGGCAACACTAAAGCGGAAATGCGCCGAAAATGGCAATTTTATCAGCGTTTTGGCGTAGAAGAATATTATCTCTACGATCCCGATACTAATTATCTACAGGGTTGGTGGCGCAGGGGTGATCAATTGGAGATGATTCCCGCGATCGATAATTGGCAGAGTCCGCTTCTACAGATTCGTTTTCAACTGGAGAGTCCCCAGTTAGCTATTTTTTATCCCGATGGCTCGCGGTTTTTGACCACCCTAGAAATCAAGCAAAAAGCGGAATTAGCCGAACAACGGGCCGATGCCGCCGAACAGCAAGCCCAACAAGAACGTCAACGGGCCCGGGAAGCTGAGGCAAAATTAGCCCGCTTAGAGGCGCAATTACGGGCAATGGGGATTAATCTAGAGGAAAGCTAACGAGAGGCGGGAAGGACGGGATTTAACCAGTGGAGAATCTCATCTTTGAGACGGGAATTATCCCGGGCAAGTCCCTGTTTTAACCATTGGCCGATCGCATCGAGGGGAGTAAATACTTCTCCGGTTTGCCAACTGACATCTTGACTCAAGGGAGTGAGATGATTACCCGGGAGAGTTCGCAGGGCAATTAAATCATTAAAGCGTTTTTTTAGCAGGGGATTTAATACCAGAGATTGATCGATCGTGTCGTCTTGAAAACGGATTAAAAGATTGCGACGAATGGCATAATCTTGGAAAATTAACTCGTTTGTTTCTTCGGGGGAAGGGGTAAATTCGAGGTTAAAAGTGGTGTCAATTTGCAAAGGTTCGATAAAAGGAATAGCCCGACGAATGGGATAATTATTAAAGGAAATGAGGATATTTCCCGCCCGTTCCACTTCGTAGAGACTACCGATTAATAAATGTAGTTTACACCCCATACTGTGACCCAATCCGTAGATGGGGAGATAACCTTGGGGCAGACTATGATTCCAGCGCAGACGTTCAATAATATTATCAAAACGGTTTAAAACTGTGCGGGCGATCGATTTGTGATCGAGGGTATTAACAAAGGGAGTCGCGACAATAGCGTATCCTGAATTCCCAAGACTTTCTAATAACCAACGATAGGTAATATTCGGGGCTGCCGCTACAAATGCCCCCCCTAAAAAGTGGATGATACCCCTGGGACGACGGGGGAGAAAAACCCAATTACCCGCTATTTCTTGCCAATTCATAGTTAGTTATCAGTGAATTAATAACTTCTTAGTCACTCACCAAATAAAGACCACTCCCTATTATACTAAATCCTGTGGAAAAGGGATAAGCTAAGACGCATTTAAACCGCTTATTCTTAGATTAGCGGAACCTCCCCCAATCCCTTTGCTGTTGCCTTTTGCCTCTTGCATGAGTGCCTCGTCTCAACAAGCAATTTAAATTACGAACAGCTTAGGAGATTAGCCAGAGAGCAGCCCGCCGGATCAGGATAACTGTTCGCCCAAGTTATAAAAAATCGGTAGGAATAGTTCTAGGGCAGTTTTTTCTTAATAAAAGCCACTAATTGCGACATTTGTTTCTTGATAGTTTCCATTTCTGTTTGCATTTGGGCAATTTGGGCATGGAGAGTCTGAATATCAGTGCTATAATCCCCAGTGAGTTGCTGTAGTTTCGGGCTAGAAACTGTTGGTTTGGGAGAATACTGTTTTGCCTTAGCCATCGCTTCTTTAATCGCTTTTAGCAATTGTTTTTGGTCGAAAGGCTTTTCAATAAAGGCAAAATATTGGAAAGGTTCGGGGATTTTCTCTACCACCTCCTCTTTCCTTCCCGACATTAACACTAGGGGGATACTTTTGAGATTATCTTTGGTTTGGATTTGCTGAAACACCTCCCAACCGCTCATTTTCGGGAGAAGGAAGTCCAAAATAATCAAATTCGGTTTTTGGGTACGGATGAGATTATAACCCTCTAATCCGTCTTTAGCTTCGAGAAATTCAAAGTTACCCTCTGGTAACATATCGCGAATGTGCATCCTGATCACTTTACTGTCATCGATAACGATAATTTTATGATTTGACACGATAGACACCTTAGAAAAGAGACAAAAGATAAGCTCGATGATTCGAGGGGGTATTGAGGAAAACTTTCGGGATAGGCATCGAGGATTCCCAAAAACCCCTTAGAAGTTAACATACATCATAAAGAAAAAACCTCGGTTAATGTCCGAGGCTGCTGTTGTAGGAGAACTCAATGCAAAACAAAGGAAGATACCAAAACCAAAGAGGTTTTTATCGGTAAATCACCTTCGTTGTCCCATTGTAACCCCTGTTCAAGCCTATCGGGATGAAGTAGCACTTTTTAGGGCTAAATAACCTAAACCGAGACATAAAAGCGCATTTACGCCCAAAAACGCCTGAGCGATCGCACCAGAACCTAACCAGATCAGAGTAGGATGGATAATAGCGCTGATACCTAAAGTCACCGCCATGGCTAAACTGACTCCCACCGCTAACCATTTTGCTTGGGGATGACTCAAAAGCAGAGCAATCAGGACAAAGGGCAGGATAACACTGGCAAAAAGCGGATTAAGGGCAGAACTTCCCTGAATAACGCCTCCTAGGTCAGAAAGAGAACTACCCATCACTCGGAAAGGCCATTGGGGTAAATCGAAGATATAAAGACCTCTGAGGAAAAATAAGCCAGAACTGCCAAAAATTAGACCAGCATTCAAAAATCCGTTCCAGGGGAAGGGAAAATAATTTCTCAGCCACCAAGCGAGGAGATAAGAACCCAAAACCATAGCCATTTTGGGTAAAACCGCCACCGCACCGCCATCAATCCAGAAACGGGGATTGAGATAACCGTTATCGCGCAACCAACGCCAAAAATCCCGGAAAGTAATCTGTCCTTTTAATGCTAATTGTACGGCATTGCCTGCGTCTAATTGTCCGGCACCAAAATGATTAAAGGGATCATCATTGATCTTACGGGCTGACTGTTGCAAAACCTCTAAAACTGCATTGGGTTCTTTAATTCCCGTAGCCTTAATTAAAGCTACCACCCCAGCAACGTGAGGGGCTGCCATGCTGGTTCCCTGAAAACCGAGGAACGCCGGTTCACCCCCCTTAGCGGGATCGATGGTTTCTTGGATAATTTTACCCGTATCGGAGCCGCCGGGGGCAGCAATATCGATTCCGGCTCCGAAATTAGAATAGGGGGCTTTATTTCCGGAAGCATCTACCGCAGAAACGCCGATAACGTGGGGAAAACGGGCAGGATAGGCGGCGGAATTATCATCGGCATTACCGGCAGCGGCGACGATTACCACACCTTTACTATAGGCGTATTCGATCGCCTCTTTCATTACTTGGGTTTCGCCTCCACCCCCTAAACTCATATTGATGACATCGGCTTTATTATCGACGGCAAAACGGATCGCTTCGGCAATATCTCCCACGGTTCCCCCACCCGTCCCGGAAAGCACCTTGAGGGGCATAATTTTGGCTTTGTAGGCGATGCCAGCTACCCCATAGTTATTATTGGTCGATTGGGCAATTGTTCCCGCTACATGGGTTCCGTGACCGTTATCGTCCTCGGAATTGCTGCGATCATTGACGAAGTCGTAGCCTTCCACAAACTCGGTTTCTCGCAGATCGGGAACTTTTGATACACCTGTATCAATGACGGCGACGGTAATTCCTTCACCGTGATTTTCTTCCCAAGCGCGTTCGATGTTAATTCCCCGCAGGTTCCACTGTTTGCTATAGTCGGGGTCATTGGGGGCGATAAAAGCATGATAAATATAATCGGGTTCGATCGATTCGGTGTATTTTTTTAGGTCGGAATTGCGGAGAGTTTTCAGTAGTTTGCTATCTCCTGCCACGGTGTAAAGATGTTCATCAATGGAAAAAATACTATTTAAACTAGTGGTTTTTCCCGCTTTTTTGTTAACAGTATTTAACTGCTCATCGAGGACGCTGACTGGTACATCGTCCTTAAAATCGATTAAAATTGATTGATATTCGCCCCGATGTGCTAATCCAGTAAAGTTAAAGAGAGCAAATCCCAGACCGATAACAAATAGGGCTAACAATAAAATTTTTTTCATAGATTTCCTAAGAATGGATCATTACAAGCCAAGGTTTTTTTAGTTTCGATGAGAAAATCTGAGGGAAGTTCCCCTATTTTTGTCTCGATTGAGAATAGGACTAACCAGTCACAAAAAGTCACCTGTTGTTTATTTTAAGCTCGATCGCCGATCGCTGTTAATTGCCGACTGGCAAAAATAGCTTCGTAGTGGCGATAATGTTTAAATTCGAGGAGATTATAGAAAGGATCCTCTAGGAAAAAGGTTTTATGTTCGGTTATCTCCCCATTAAAGCGAGTTTTTGGTTCTAGATAAAATTTTAGTTGATTGACTCGTGCTTTTTCGAGAAGATTGTCCCAATCCCTGGCATCCGGCAGAATTAGACCAAAATGGCGGGGATAAATGCTATTTTGGGGAGTAAGAGGCATTTCGGTGACGTGAGCGACTACCTGATGACCATAGAAATTTAAGATTATCGCTTTCTCGGTTTCCCTTCCTGCTAAACAACCTAAACCATCACAGTAAAAGCTTTTAGCAGTGGACACATCGGTAATCGGAATAGCGAGATGAAAAATTGCGGGTTGATTCATGGCGATCAAGTTTATCGGCATTCTACTAGGTTCCATTCTAGCGATCGAGGGACGACTTTTCCAAGAATTTTTTTAAATTGGCAATTACCTAGGATTGGCCGAATAAATCTAAAAACCTTATTGGATAATATCTTTAGGCTTTGTTTGACATCAAAAAGTGCTGGCCTTTGCAGTAATCGGGGGGGAAAATTAGGCACTTTTTCCCTGAAAATCGATAAAACCCCACACCCTACACCCCACACCCTACACCCCACACCTTACCTAAAGACTTTGCGCAATTCTAAAACCAGCGTGTTGATAAAAATTCCGGCGAAACCAATTGCGATAGTAGGGTAGAATTTCTGTGCCGTTAGTCACCCAAGCTCCTCCTAACATCATTTTATGTTGACTATTAAAGAAAGGAGTGGAATTGTCAGTATAGAGGTAATGGGGTTCAAAGTTAGTTAGGGGATTAAAATCATCTTCTAGCCATTCCCAGACGTTACCGCGTAAGTCATAAATTTCTGAGTTATTGCCTGTATTTTTTAACATTCCCACGGGATTGGGAGAACAGAATTTTAAATTGAGGTTATAGTCATCAAAGTTATCGTTTTCTAGGGTATAACATCGATTTTTTTGACTGCCATAGGTAGCTAAATTCCACTCAGCTTCCCTCATTAAACGTATTCCTTGACCTTGAAAACGACAGTAGGCGATCGCTTCATAATAGTTCACTTCTACTGGCCAATCGAGAGGTAAATCGAGAGCATCAAACATGGCTCGATATTGATAATTTCCGCGCTCATCTACCAGCCAAAATTTAGGATATTTGACTCGATAATGATTTTTCCATTGCCAAGCTTCCTCATCCCAATAGCAGGGATTTTCGTAGCCACCATCATGGACAAATTCTTTAAATTCTCCGTTGGTAATCATATATTTACTCACCAGAAAATTGTTAACTTGAACTTGACGATAACCATACTCGTTATCCCAACCATAAACAGGAGAATCCTGGGGTTTACCAATTTCTACTATTCCCCCAGAAACCTCCACCATTTGATTAGGACTAGCTTGACCAAAAGAAGGGGCATAATGCCAACCGGAAGGACGTTGCAGACAATCTAAGGGCAGTTGTCTGAGTAACATTGAAGATGTTTCAAAGTGAACACGCTGATGCTCAATTCCCATCATTAATGACCAGAGAGAATGCTGCGGATGAATAGGAAGATTGAGGGGTACATTTTTAATTATTTCGACCACAATTTCATAGACTTGTTGCCGATATTCCCAAACTTTATCCACCCTAGGCCACTGAATATGAGCGATGGCAGAGTTTAATTCTTCAGGAGTTGCTGGATCTACTCCCACTCCAAACAATAATTCATAGTCAGGATTAGGGCTTTTTTTTAATAGGTTAACCAGTTGCAATTTATTCAGATAAAAAGCGGCAGCGTGACCTAAATAAAAAATGAGGGGATTTCTTAAATCGTCAGGGTTACAATAAAAAGCTTCTTCTTTGATGATGCTTTTTAACAGCAGCTCCTCTAATTGCCAAGCATTTTCAAAATAGTCTAGTATATTTTCTCGACTACAGTTACTTAGAGAAATAGGAGCCTGTGCTTGCATCTTTTCCATGTTTTAATGCCTCTATTACTGCTAATAATTTTCTCATTATTTACAGGGGTAATTGACACAGAATTAAACCGAATAAATTTTCAGGATCGGTGAAAACCTTGAGCGGGTTTAATCCTTTTGATTCTAGGTCTTTTTGCATAGTTGCTAGGTTGAATTTACGGGAGATTTCCGTTAAAATACTCTCCGATGCTTGAAAATTAACTGTTAAATCAAGTTTTTTGAGATGCACAGGGTGATTTTTTTGACAAATTAAATATATTTCAATTTGAGATTTATCTTGATTATAGATAGCTTGATGACTAAATAAGTCAAGGTTAAAATCAGCTTGAAAACGCCAATTTAAATGGGAAAGTATATTTAAATTAAAAGCGGCTGTTACCCCTTGAGCATCATTATAAGCTGCTTCTAGAATTGCCGCTGGTTTTTGCAGATCAATCCCTAATAAAAAATAATCTCCAGCTTTTAATACAGTGGCAATTTTTTGTAAAAATTTGTCACATTCAGCTGCAGAGAAATTACCGAAAGAACTTCCCAAGAAAAAAATCATTCTGGTATTATCGGCAGCATTTTGATAGTAGGCTAGAGCCTGTTCATAGGTTCCAATTAACCCCTGAATTGGTAAATTAGGATATTCTTTTTGTAATTCTATGGCACTAGCTTGGAGAATAGTTTCACTAACATCAATAGGTACATATTTAGAGGATTTTTTTTGCTGATAGTAAGCGTCCAATAACAGACGAGTTTTAGTGGAACTACCACTACCTAATTCGATCAATTCGCATGCTCCTGTATAAGCGACAATTTCTTGAGCATATTCCTGGAGAATAGCCGCTTCTGTCCTAGTGGGATAGTATTCTGGCAATTGACAGATTTCTTCAAAAAGTTGCGAACCTTGCCGATCATAAAAATATTTAGATGGTAAACTTTTGGGAGTTTTAGTTAATCCTTCAATCACATCTTTACCATCATCTCTAACTATATTTTGTCCCGTAGCAACGGTGGCTAAATACTCAATTTGTAACAGTTCTTGGTTAGGTTGTTTAAGTTGCATAGATTCTTCGATTATTCTCCAGTTTTTTGATTGTTCTCGATCGATACCGAGGATGAAATCCACTTGGACAGCTTCAATGCTGGCAGAGATTATTGTTCCCGGATAATCTTACCACTAAAACGCCGCAAAATTTCTCTCTCGTCTAGATAAACAAAGTTTATGGATCCTCAATAAAAGCTGTTAAATCGCTCAAGATGAGTGCTGATGTTATTCAAGTAAAATTACTGGTTTAATTAATCAGTAAAGACTGCATTTCCTCTAAGCTAAGATTTTCTTGGATATAGCGAGGATTAAGGGGATGATAGGGACTAGCAAGACGATCTATCCTAATAATTCTAGCCGTTTCAGGAATGATCGGAATATCGGGATCGTAGGGAGTGCTGCGGGTAAGGGAACTAGAAAAACCTTTAAAAATAGAGATTTCTTCCTCCTCCTCATCCACAGCAATAGTCACTAATAAAACCTCCTGGGGATTTTTGAGGGTGTATTGTTCGAGTTGTTGACCAATATTCATAGAAAAATGGCTAATCATCGATAGCTAAAAACTTACTGTTGTAAAGCTGAACGTCCCTGTTTGCCAAGGCGAATAAGAAGAAAATGGGAAAAATAGAGAGTATAAAAAGAGAGACCAACCAAACCAAAAAAGCCCAAAACATTAGCGGTAGCTTCTGAATGAAAAATCTCGCGAAACTGCCAGGGTGCTTCCTGCCAAACCTGACAATAGGGAGAATTTAGCAATTCCCCTGACATAGCACAGGAGAGAAAAGGTAAGGTAGAAATCGCGCCCAAAGGACAATAAATCGTGACTGCCCAACGCCAAGCAGTGGTGACAAATTTAATTGGACTGGAGGGTAAATCTTTAATTTCATCGTTAATATCCACCCAAAACCAGAGGGAAATCGGGATTAAAATCTTAGCTAAAAAACTGGTGACAAAACCAATCGGCCAGGAAGCGATCATTAAATATACGGTAATTAATAAAAGACTAGCCACTCGCCAATAGATAATCAACAATTTTTGTAATGATTCGATTTTTGCAAATAAAGACCAAATTAACAAAATTGCCGGAATAATCACCGTAAATAGGACGGCTAAACGATAATCTATCCAAACGAGAGGACGAAACCAAAGTTGATTCATAAATTATTTAGACATAATTACACTGTCAACATTTTACTGTCTTCCGGTGCGGGAGCCAAAATCGGCCACAGCTTGACCAACAAACAAAAAAACGAGGGGCGATCCCTTTATAGCTGAGATCGCCCTAAAGCTAGGATTCTACTGTGAGGAGAGAAAAAACCGTTGCCCGACTCCATTAATCGTCATAAACGCGACACTCGGCGGCATCGGGATTATCATCACAATACTTTTGGAAGTAGGTTTTTTGGGGGTGGTCCTGACGTTGGTGAGCGGCTTCTGCTTGTAATTCTTCCACCGCATCCCAAGCGGCGGCGCATTCGCCAGAGGTGGCACCTTCCGTACTACAGACGGTTCTGGCGTTTTCTAGCTCTTCTTGAATTTTATCTTGGATATTGCTCATGATTCCTCTGGAATTGATCTATTGACACTCTAACAATTATACAGTCACCTTCTCAAACCATAGGATCGGTTATCCCACTCGATCGCCTTTCCTGTGCTATGAAGCCGATCCTAGCGCAATTTTTGAGGAATTTAACATCAAGATTTCCTGACGGGGCCAATTTTTAGCCTACATTCCTCACTGGAGAAATGCCAGAGGAATTTTTCCCCAGGATAGACAGCGAGCAGAACCATATATCGAATCTCCCGACTTCGGGAGAATTGGGGGAGATTCGGCTAATCTGAGAATAAGCGGTTTAAATACGTCTTAGCTTATTGTCGTCATTCATCAATTACCCCCAATCCCAGAGACATTATGGCTAAGATTATTGGGTAGAGGAGGAACAAGAGAGAGAGCTATCGATGAATTAGCCAGATTATCGCCGAATAATCCCCTAAAATCGGCTTCCTTAAACTTATTGTATAATTCGAGTAGAAATCTAGAAGCGTTATCGAAAAAAACACAGGAGGATAGGGAGTTTATTATGCGTTTAGCTCCACTTTACCAACAGGATAGGGAACAAGCGGTTCAAGAAGGGGTACAGCAGGAAGCATTAAAGTTGGTTATTAGACTTCTTCAACGACGTTTCGGTGAAATACCGCAAAATCTTGAGGAAACCATCCGTAACCTTCCTGTGGAGCGGTTAGAAGACTTAGGACTCGCTTTATTAGACTTTGACAATCTGACGGATTTAGATGACTGGTTGCATCCGTGAGCAATGGCGATCATCTCATTCATCCTTGATTATTCTATAGTTAAGGGGTCAACATCGATCGCCATACTTACCTTGGCTAAAACTAAGCTTTTCAAAGGACGCAAAAGACCACTGATATCAGCCTTGTCTCCTGATAATTTTAACAGAATTTGCCAGCGATAACGGTTAGCCACGCGCATAATTGTTGCGGGTGCGGGTCCCAAAATATCCCAATCGGAACCGAAATTATTAACACATTCCTCTGCGACATTTTCAGCACTTTTCTGCACTGCTTCCCCATCTAAACCACTAAAGCGAATTAAGACTAAACTGCCGTAGGGAGGATAATTTAACCCCTCTCTCTGCATTAATTCCGTCTCGACAAAACCCTCATAATCGTGGGTTTGTACTGCTCTAATCACGGGATGTTCGGGAGTATAGGTCTGGATAATTACCTTTCCTTCTGTGTCTCCCCTTCCTGCTCTCCCTGCTACTTGAGTGAGGGTTTGAAAAGCGCGTTCGGAGGCGCGATAATCGGAGTGATAAAGTAAACCATCGGCTGCCATTACTCCTACTAAAGTAACTCGATCGATATCTAATCCTTTGGTGAGCATTTGGGTTCCGACTAAGACATCGAATTCACCATCAGTAAATAGTTTTAATAGTTCCCGGGGAGCATTTTTGTTGCGGGTGGTATCACTATCAAAACGCAGGCAGCGCAAATCAGGAAATTCTTTGCTTAATTCTTGGGTGACGCGCTGAGTACCAGTACCGAAAAATTTTAGATAGGGAGAACCGCATTCAGGACATTGTTTCGGATGGATGCGACCATAGTTGCAGTAGTGACAGCGGAGTAATTCTTGCGCTCCCGGTTCGGTGTGGTGATAGGAGAGGGAGACATCACAGTGGGGACACTCCAGCACATAACCGCAACTTCGGCAAGATACAAAGGTACTATGTCCCCGACGACTGACAAATAAAATTGCCTGTTCTCCCTTGTCGCGCAGGGTTTCCAGCGCTGAACGCAGGGATTGACTGAAAAGAGAACGATTACCTCGCTGCAATTCTCGTCGCATATCGACGATTTCCACCTGCGGTAAGGGGCGATTTTGAATACGATCGGGCAAAGATAGGTAAAGAGGGGGATTAGCTTGGGATTCTAGCCATGTTTCTAGGGATGGCGTGGCCGAGCCTAAAATTACGGGACAATGGTTTAATTGAGAGCGCCATTTAGCCACGGTACGCGCGTGATAGGTGGGAAGTAATTGACTTTGTTTAAAGCTGCTATCGTGTTCTTCATCGAGGATAATCATGCCTAGATGGGGTAAAGGGGCAAAAATCGCCGATCTCGTCCCGATAATAACTTGTGGGGTTCCTGTCAACATCTGTCGCCAAGTATCGTATCTTTCTCCTTCCGAGAGGGCGCTATGATAAACATAGACTCGATCGCCAAAACGGGCCACAAAACGATCGGTTAGTTGCGGTGTTAATCCAATTTCGGGGACTAAAACCAAAGCAGATTTACCCGCTGCTAGGATAGGTGCGATCGCCTGTAGATAGACTTCTGTTTTACCCGATCCCGTCACTCCATGTAAGAGAGTGCTTTCACCACCTTTTAGGGTTTGAATAGCTTCTAAAGCCTGTTTTTGGCTAGAAGTGAGTGTTTTTGGTTGATCCCTGCTCATAATCGCCGAGGATAAGCGGAGAAATTCCCGCTCCTGAACAACTACGTAACCCTTGTCAATGAGTGGTTTAAAATGTTTTGTCCCCGCAAGTTGTGCCAATTCTGGCAGCCACATTTCCCCTCCCTGGTGACGTAAAATTTCGACAATTTTGCGTTGATTTTCGGTTAAATCCGTAGGAAAGTCGGTTATCAGCAAGGTAATAGCTTTTTTTAGCTTAATATTAGGACTTTTGGGTGCTTCTAGATAACTTTCTACCCAACCGCGCTTAACTAAGTCTCGGATACCGTAATTAGCATTTTTTACTTTTTCTTGCAGGTATTTCGCCGAATAATCGCCTTCTTTTTGATTTTTGAGCAGGGATAAAATCTGACGGGAGAAGGGAGTACAAAAAACTTCCGCACCGGGAGGAATCGCTTCTGGTTTTAATCTGATGCGACGTTGAGAACTTCGCAGTAAACCAGGAGGTAAAGCGACGCGAACAACGGTGATTAAATCCGTGGCATAGTATTGGGCGATTTTCGTCAATAACTGCCAATAATTATCGGGGAAAAAGCCCTGAGCAATCACATCTTCCACGGGACGAATTTGACTTTCTTCCAGTCCTGCGGGCAAATTTTCGAGAAATCTAAGAGCAATTCCCCCTATGACCTGAGAACCGAAAGGAACGCTTAAAATATCGCCGATTTCTACCGTTAAATCCGAGGGGACACTATAGGTTAATATTTGCTGATCCTCTTGACTATCTCTGGGATAAGGGCGATCGACCAAAACCTCTAACCACAGTTGCCCAGTTGTGGTTAATTGGTAAGGTGTGCGAGGTTCCCCTACAGTTAGGGTAGCATGGCGATCGAGCATGGTTATCAGTTATTAGCTGTGGATAGTCTTAAGTGGAAAATTGCCGTTTTCCGTTGCCATCTCCTGAAGCTTAAAAACCTAAAGTTCATTGATTTAAAGCATCTTTAAGAGCAGTGCGAGCGGCCAGATGATTGCGAGTCGAGGTGAGAATTTCCGATTCTCGTTGCAGACGACTGACTGTATCGACCATTTCTAATAAAGCTTGTTGCTCCCCGGCCACACCGTAGAGATTACCCGCCACCCAGTAGGATAATTCGAGGGGAAGACTAGGCAAATCGTCGGGGAGTTCAATTTTTTGAGCGGTTAATTTTGCTGACAAATGAACCACATCCCGCAGCAGTCGATCCACTTCTTTGGCCAGAGGTCGCAGATCTTGGGTGGTGGGGACATCTTCAATCCACTCCACTAAACCGACGCGATAGGGTTTTTCCCGGATGTATTCTAGGACGCGGAAGCGCTGTTGACCGATGGTGAGAATTTTTAAGCGATCATCCGGAAGACGTTGACAACGGACAACTTCCGCACAACTTCCCACTTTAGCGATTTCTCCCGTGGACGGATCTACCATTAAGACCCCAAAACGCCGATCCTCTTCCAATATCGTATTCATCATAATCCGATAGCGAAACTCGAAGATGTGCAGGGGCAGGGGACGACCCGGAAATAAAACAACTTCGGGTAGGGGAAAGAGAGGTAATTCTCTAACGGCAATGGAAGAAGTGGCCATAGGTTTAGTAAAAAAAAACCGATCTTCTCTTATTTTTACACAATCCCCCCTGAACCGCTAGGTAGGGGTAATGGACAGGAGTCAATCTCGACGTACAGAAATACTAAAAAATTAACAAAACCCTTATGGAGCTTCTCAGAAAAAATTCAAAAGAGGCTACTGGGTACATTTTTCACTTGAAAATGGACGTTCGGCGATGCTCAGTCGAGCCGTCGAGCCGCTTTACCGTTGACTGTATCTGAAGTAGAGCGATTCTGTGGAGTTGGCTGTCTAGCGATCGCTAACTTGATCGTAACAGATAGTGTCATCAATCTCTAGAGTAAGCGATTTCCTCTGTAGCCATGTTTAGATAGCTAGTACATTTACACTAGAGAAGTTCAGTTATATCAAAGAATTTTAGTTATCTGGCTCTTCGGTTTATGTTATGCAATGAACGGGGGTTATAGAGGATGTAAACCTTGTATAGAAAGGCATTTAGCGATTTTTGTCAATTATTTTTGTCTAGAGCGAACTAATCAATTAAGTCTCTTGCCAGATAAGGATTTAGTCGATTTATGCTCCCCTATAGAACCATACCAAGTAACGAAGAGCCTTTTTTTTAGCATACTTACTCTCCAGCTAATCGAAGAACATCATTGACAACTTTATCAGTTAGCCACATTCCTTGATGGCGTAACTTAGCAATAACGGGAGCAACAGAAGATAGATAGCCCTGCTGCTTCGCTTTAACTAAAACACCAAGCGTTCCTGAATATTTTAAGCGATATAAATTGGCAATACGTCGGGCTAATTGATCATCAAAAATCAGTAAACTATCTGGATTTTCTAATCCCAAAGCTAATACCTCTGCTTCTCCTTGCCCTAAATCAATAATAGCTGGAATTAGACTGACTGATTTAACCAGAGTAATTGAAATCCCTTCAATTGCCTGAATATTGGGAACATCAATTCCTTTATTTTTACCGATTGCTAATTCTTCGACCACTGCTGGAGGAGTCAGGATTTGAGAATACAAGCGTTGGAGTAATTCCAAGTAGCCCACTTGATGTAAGTACAGTAGAGGAGAGGTGTTGACAATGATTTGAGGATTAGGCATTGACAATATCTTGTTCCAATTGTTCAGTCGTTAAAGAAAAAGGGGAGACTTGATAACGTCCCAAAATAGTTAAAAATTCTACCCGTGACATACCGGCTAATTGTGCCGCTCGCCCTGAAGATAACTTATCAAGTTCAAAAAGTTTAACGGCTGCCAATATTTTTAATTCTCTTGATAGATTTTCAGGAGTTTCTTTGAGACTAATTAAGATTTCTTCAGGGATTTCCAGGGAAATAGTGCTCATTTTCTTTCTCTCTCAATAATTGTCTCTATTCTACACCAATAAAATTAGTCCTTCTCTGTGAGCAGAATCAGTAACGGGTTTCCCCCCTCCAACCGACAGAATAGGCAGGTGCAGCCTATCTTGTCTTTAAGGATTTGGAAACCAAACCTCTGCGGTTTTATGGCAATGTATGGGTAGCGGATGGGGTTTCAGGTGGGGTTGCTAATTTTAGCGAATAAAAAAGGCAAGCTCTATCGATCGAGAACTTCTTTTAACGCAATTTAGTTCAAATGTACGGGGGGAGAAAGAGATAATTGTTGCATAGTGAAATACAGATGATTATGGTAGAAAAAACTGATTGAATAGCAGAAAACTACCCCAACCCTAACGAGAACATCTCAATTTGTCAATGACTCTCAAACAACTACCTGACTTAGAGAATCTTGATTCTGGCTTTTTTGTAAGAGTTGAATGGGTTGATGAGTAACCAGAGAATAGAGAACATCAGGGTCAGAAACGTTGAATCCTGTAATAAAACTTTACATTGACAAGTATGGTTCTTCGTTACTTAGTATAGTTCGATAGGGTGGCATAAATCGACTAAATTCTTATCTGGCAAAAGACTTAATTGATTAGTTCGCTCTAGATCGAAAACAATTGACAAAAATCGCTAAATGCCTTTCTCTATAAAAGTTTCATTCCTTATAATCCTGTACGTTGCATAACACAAACCGAAGAACCTTATTTAGGGTTTGCGGCAAAAAGCTTTTCGGTGGTGGCAGGGTGTGGGGTAGTGGGGTAGTGGAGCATTTGGCTGAAATTTCCCTAAACCCCTAAATCCCTATCACCCTATCTCCCGACTCCTGACTCCTGACTCCGCGAGCAGCAATTCTCATTTTGAAACGATTTTGCGTTGTTTCAGCGATCTAGAGATTCGTTAAGAATTATTAACCCCTCTGGGTGCAAGGGTTTTAATGTCATGAAACCTTAAAATGAGAATTGCTGCTCCGCGAGGGATTAACTTGCTTGGGAAGAAACCTCAAAACCCGATAACTCGCGAAAACGGATCTCATCGCGGTGGGGATCAGAGCGACTAACTTGTACTTGAAAGCGATCGCCTAAAGATACCGAGCGCTCAAAACGATGGGGTAATTCTAACCCCAATTCCTCCAATAAAATCAAGCCTAAATTTTCCTCTTCCCGCAGCCAGCGTAATACCAGAGCTTGCCAGACTTGATCTCCCTGTCGTCGCAAAAATTCCAAACTCCAATAACGATTAGTTTGTCGTTCCACCGAGGTGGCTTCCACGGCCGAACTAGCGACACTATAGAGAATTTCCTGCATTCTATCCCGGGTAAAAGGCAGTTGATCGCCCCGAAGATGGGCTTTTAGTTGAAAATGGGTTAAAAGGTCAGTATAACGGCGAATTGGCGAAGTTACTTGGGAATAGGTATTCAATCCCAGACTAGCATGACGGTTAGGAATCGTCGTCATCTCACTGCGCGGCATACAGCGACGCAAGGCACAGGAACGCACCGGGCCCGCAGGTAGTAAAATTAACTCCTCATCGGGGGGTAATTCCGGTTGTGGTTGTCCGCGGAAAGGCACGGGGATCTCGTGTTCTTGACAGTAGCGACCGGCGATTTCTCCGGCTAAAATCATCATTTCCGCTACTAATTGCCGAGATGGGGAAACTTCCTGCAATTCTACGATAATTTCGTCGTTAGCCTTCACCTTAATAGATGATTCTGGCATTTGGATGTTAATCGATCCCTGAGATTTGCGCCATGCGTGGCGTTGTTTTGCCCAACGGTTGAGAATCTTCACTTCCGGTTCATGCTGCAGATCCAGATGTAACATTTCGTCCACATCTTCGTAGGTGAGGCGATAGGTAGGTTTAATTGTACTAGGATGGATGCGATAATCGGCGATCGCCCCCGTTTCATCGAGGATTACCCCAAAACTCAATGCGGGACAAAGTTTACCCTGTACCAAACTCATTGGACCGGCGGCCAACTCTAGGGGAAACATGGGAACCATTCCCGTGGGAAGATAGAGACTGGTACTGCGACGACGCGCTTCTAGGTCTAATTCGTCATCGGGAAGCACTAAACGGCTAGGATCGGCAATATGAATCCAGAGACGATGACCACCATCCGCGAGAATTTCCACCGATAATCCGTCATCGATTTCCTCGGTACTTTCATCGTCGATGGTATAAATTTTTTGGTGGGTTAAATCAAGACGATTGTTGACATCCGCATCCGCAGGGGGATTGAGTAAATTAAGACGCGTCACATCAAGTACCTTTTTCGAGAATTGAACAGGGTAGGAACTGCGTCGCAGGAAAAGGTTTTCGTGACTACTCCACCATTTCAAATCGACTAACAATTCAAAAGCAGCCTCGGGGGTTTGGGAACGGCCCAGCAGCGAGAGTATGTCCATGACTGCCGGATATTTTTGTTCGGGTTGGAGGATAAATTTTTCTAGAGATTCCAGACGACTTCGATCGCTTTCTGACCATTCTACCGTTTCACCGGCTAGGGCCTGTTGGAGACGTTGGAGAAATTGGCTTTTTTCCCGTTGACGCTGTTGTTCCACCTCTAGCTGGTGTTTGATTTCCTCTACCTGATTTTCCGAGCGGGCCTCGTAACCATCCCCTTTATTTTTAAAATAAACTTTATCATCACTCAAGAGACAATGGGCTGCATAGCAAAACTGGGGACTGCGATCGGAAAAGAGGATCTCGGCCATGGTTTCGGGAGTGACTAACTGATTTTCCCCAGCTAATAATTCCCAGGCCACTTCTAAACCACTAGGGTCTAGATAGGGTTGGACTTCCCGCAGAAAATTGCCAATCTCCTTATGGTTGGACGGACCACCCTTGATAATGTAATCGAAGCGTTGGGGACGCAGTTTATGCGGGTTTCCCCCTTGATCGATGACGATCCAATCTTTTTTCCCTTCTGGGCGATCGATCACCCCTAAGCGCCTTTCTCCTTGCACCCGAAATTCTACCAGCGTTCCCTTTTCCACTGCTTCCCCTTACTGCCTATCTATTTTGTCTATTTTCTATCATCCTCGATCGATTACTCGATCGGCAAGAGCAATCATCAATCCCCACCCACTAGATAGGTATAACGTCGCAAACTGCGTTCATAATCCTGTAGGAGTAATTGGGATTCTTCCACCGTCATGCGATTTTCCTGCAAAGCTTGTTCACAACGAAGACGAATTCTTTCTAACAGGTCTTCCGCAGAATACTGCACATAACCTAATACTTCCGTGATCGTATCTCCTTTGACTAGATACTCGATATCGTATCCCTTGGGACTCATCTGAATATGTACCACGTTAGTATCGCCAAAAAGATTATGTAAATTGCCCATAATCTCTTGATAAGCACCCACCAAAAACATTCCTAGATAATAGGGTTCTGGAGAATGTTTCCCGTTTTTGTACTCCAACGGATGCAATTCTAAAACAGATTTTACGTCCCCGCGCAAATCGATAAACTGGGCAATTTTCCCATCACTATCACAGGTTAAATCGGCGAGAATTCCTCTTTGAGTAGGTTCTCGATCGAGACGATGGATCGGCATAATTGGAAATAGTTGATCGATCGCCCAACTATCGGGAACTGACTGAAAAACCGAGAGATTGGCATAATAAATTGAGGCCATAATTTGCTCTAAGTCTTCCAAGTCATCGGGAACATAATCCTCTTGTCGGGCCACTTGCAGAATTTTGTGACAACAAGCCCAGTACAATTGTTCGGCTCTCGCCCGTTCTTTGAGACTGAGATAACCGAAATTAAACAGACTAATCGCCTCCTCTTTGAACTGTCCCGCATCGTGATAAGCTTCCTGATAATTGCGCTCATCGATACCCGTGTAGGTTTCCCAGAGATTACGGAGGATGAGGTGTTCTTTCCCATTGCAGGGATCGGGGGGATTTTGGGGAACCTCACTACTACCCAAGATATCAAAGACTAACACCGATTGATGAGAAGCGATCGCCCGGCCACTTTCACTGATGAGAATTGGGGGTGAAATCTGGGCATCTTCACAAGCTTCTTTGACTTCAGCCACGATATCATTGGCATAATTCTGCATATTGTAGTTTTTTGAGGCGTAGAAGTTAGTTTTTGAGCCATCGTAATCGACCCCTAAACCACCCCCCACATCGAGATAGGTCATATTTGCCCCTAATTTCGCTAATTCCACATAAATCTGACTAGCTTCGCGAATGGCATCCTTAATGACGCTAATAGCGGAGATTTGCGACCCGATATGATAGTGCAGCAGTTGCAGACAATCTAACATCCCCGCTTGTTCTAATTCCGTCACCACCGTCAAGATTTCCGGGACGGTTAAACCGAATTTTGCCCGGTCTCCCGTGGAACATCCCCAACGGCCCACCCCTTTTGTCCCCAGTTTCGCACGCACTCCCAAATGTGGGGCAATTCCTAACTGACGACTGACGCGCAGGGTTAAATATAATTCTTCCAATTGTTCGATGACAATCAAAGGCCGATGACCGAGACGAGTGGTCAAAAGAGCAGTTTCTAGGTATTCTTTGTCCTTATAGCCGTTACAAATTAGCAATGGTTGTGTTTTATCATTTTTGCCGCTTAAGACAGGTTCTAGGGTAGCTAAAGCAATCATTAGCTCTGGTTTTGAACCAGCCTCCAACCCAAATTGATAGGGTTTGCCAAAACGCACTAAAGACTCGACGATGTGACGGTGTTGATTGCACTTGATCGGATAGACACCGCGATAGACATTGGGATAATTATAACGGGCGATCGCTCGATTAAAACAGGCATTCAGACGCTCGATCCGGTCTTCCAAAATATCACTAAACCGAATTAGTAAGGGCAAACCGATATTTCGCCGCTTAATTCCTGAAACTAACTCGTATAAGTCCAAAGAACCTCCCCTTTCTCCTTGGGGCGAAACGGTAATATTTCCCGCGGCATTAATCGAGAAATAGGGTTCTCCCCATCCTTGGATGCGATAGAGATTTTCGCTATCTTCGATCGACCAGTGTTTAACGGGGGCAACTTTTTCGAGGTTGTCACCGTCAGAAGGGGTCAGATCGACTGGAGATAATTGCTTTTCTAGTTTCTTAAGTTGAGTTTTACCCGCCATTGTCTATCGATCGCTCCGTGTGAGACTCAGATATTCTATCTTAAGTCAGACTTCCTGTCTGCGACCAAGATTCCGATCGTGATAGAATCTATTAGCCATCAGGAGGCAAAAGGCAAGGGGCCGCTTTGTACACCCTAAAGCCCACCCCCCAATCTCCCCATTCCCCCATCACCCCAACACCCTTCTACCAAAAATTTTATACTGAACTGCTTATGAATTTATTAGACTCAAAAGGACGTTTATTCGGTAAATTTAGCTTGCTTGATATTGGAGCGGCCTTAGTAATTTTATTGACAATTATCGGTATTTTTGTTGTACCGGGGACAAGTGGTAAAAGTACGATCGCTCAAGTTACCAAAGAACCCATAGAAGTGGATGTTATTGTCCGAGGTTTAAGTGTTCTCAATCCCAATGCTTTGATTAATCAATTCAATACCGAGAAGAAAACTAATATTGTTATTCGTAATCAACCGGCCGGTCAAGTGGATATAAAAAATGTTAAAGCTTTATCGAGAAATGTCTTAGTTCCGCAGCCAGATGGTAGTGTGAAAGTCCTACCCGATCCCCGCACAGAAAACTATTCTCAAGATATGATTATGACTCTCAGTGGTCAAGCGGAAGTTACCGATACCGGTGCGGTTGTTGGCGGTCAAAAGGTGAAAATTGGCACTTTAATCGAGTTGGAAGGAGATAATTATAATTTCAACACCAGTGTTATCGATGTCCGTTTACCAAAAAGGTCTTAATCAGTAATCAGTGACCAGTGAGCAGTGACCAGTAATCAGTGACCAGTAATCAGTGACCAGTAATCAGTGACCAGTAATCAGTGACCAGTAATCAGTGAAAAGACAGTAGGAAACTTCTAAGTACCTAAGCAAAATTAATTACACATATCTAACCACCTCTTGCCTCCTGCCTCTTGCCTTTTGCCTATCTTGACTAGGAAATTAATTTTGCACGACTACTTATTTAATAACACTGCTCACTTGAAAACTCAAATCCGATAACTGATAACTTACCCACTGATAACTGATAACTGATAACTGATAAGGGGATTAACTGCTATTTATACACCGCCTTTAGCTCGTTTGATCGAGCAGTTACAAAAATTACCCGGGGTGGGACCAAAAAGCGCCCAACGTCTGGCCCTGTATATTCTCAAACGACCGGAACAGGATGCGATCGAATTAGCCCAGGCGATCGTAGCAGCGAAAAAACAAGTAGGATTATGTCAGGTTTGTTTTCATCTTTCGGCCGAACCGATCTGTGAAATTTGCCGCAATCCCAACCGAGAAACGGGGACTATCTGTGTGGTAGCTGACTCCAGAGATGTGATTGCTTTGGAGAAAACTAGGGAATATTCGGGCAAATATCACGTTTTAGGGGGTGTTATCTCACCTATGGATGGTATTGGACCGGATCAATTAAATATACAGTCTTTAGTCACCAGAGTCAGCCAGAAAAAAATTCAGGAAGTTATCTTAGCTATCAGTCCCAGTGTCGAGGGGGAAACCACGACTTTGTATATCGGGGGTTTACTAAAACCCTTCACTAAAGTTACCCGTATCGCTTTTGGGTTGCCCATGGGCGGCGATCTAGAATACGCTGATGAAGTAACTTTAGCGAGAGCTTTAGAAGGTCGTCGGGAATTATAGAGCAGGGTGTGATACTAAATCCAGTTATTAAAAACTGATTATTTATTCTCCGTTTTGCATGAGTGCATGAGTAGAAAACGGGTTTCTCGGAGAAACCCGTTTTCTGTGCGTTACTCAACGGATTTAGTATGAGGTTTTGATCAGTTGACTTCTTGGCGAATAATCGAGCATTTGTAGCCGAAGATACAGTTTTATACTGCGTCTTATGCATAGTTGCAGAATTTGTAGCTGCAGAAATCTTTGGGGGGGAATCACCAGCAACTGCACGGGAGAAAGAGAGATCGCTGTTAAAGACTTTAAAGGCCGTTCTAGAATCGCCATTTCGCCGAAACAGTCGCCGTTTCCACAGATTTCCTAGGACAATTATTCGGCCCGACTACTCAACGGGTTATTGAGATTGCCAGTGCCTGGACGTTTAACACTATGGGATTGTAGGAGTGAGATCGCCTGTTGATACTGGGGATCATCCTTAGTTCCCAGCAAAGAAGGATCATCGCGGAAGCGCAGCTGTTGTTCCCGGGTTAACTCGATCTGCACATCGGGTTTAATGCCTTTTTTGTAGATATTTTCGCCGTTGGGGGGATAATAACGGGCAATTGTCACCGCTAATCCAGAACCATCGGAGAGGGTGTGTACCGATTGGACGGTACTCTTGCCATAGGTCGATGTACCTACTAAAGTCGCCCGGCCATTTTCTTTTAGCGCTCCGGCGAGGATTTCGCTGGCACTCGCTGAACCTTTATTAACCAAGACTATTAGGGGTAAATCGGTAATAGCGGTGTTATTGGCAATAAATTGGCGATCTCCGCCCCGTCGATCAACGGTGCTAACGATTTTGCCCTGTTTCATCCACATACGAGCGATATCGACACTAGCAAATAGTAAACCGCCGGGGTTGCCCCGCAGATCGAGAACATAGCCAGATATCTGTTGTTGACTTAATTCCTCGATCGCCTCTTTCATTTGTTCGGCTGCGTGGGAACTAAATTCATCCAGTTTGATATAACCAACTTTCACCCCACCTTCCTGTTTAAGGGTATAGCTAACGGAGGGGATTTCGATATCTACCCGGGTCAAAGTCACTTCAAATACCCCTTGATCGGGACGGGCAAGCTGTAAACTAACGCTAGTACCCACTTCTCCCTGTAGTGCCTCCATTGCCTGTTCTAGGGTCATTAAAGCGGTGGGTTTGCCATTAATTCTGATTAGGCGATCACCGCTTTTCACTCCCGCTTCCTTGGCGGGGGATTTTTTCACCGTATCGACAACGACCAGATCGCTAGTGCGTTTATCGAGAGCTAAACGTACCCCAATTCCCGATAATTCCCCGGAAGTTTGACTAGTGAGGACAGCAAATTCCCTAGGAGTTAAAAAACGGGTATAACTATCACCCAATTCCTTTAAAGCTTCGCGAATTGCTGTGTAAGCTTGTTGGGGATTAGTATAATTTCTACTTAACAATTCTTGACGTTTTTTTTGCCAGTCAATTTGATGGAAACCACGATCTACAAATTCATTATTAACAATTTGCCAAACTTGGTCGATGACTGCTTTCGGGTTATCTTCTAAGGGTTTTTCCCCTTTGGCTGCGGGGGTGAAGACCATCAGGGAACTAACTGCTAGGGTAGCGATCGCACCTCCAGATAGGAGTTTCTGCATGGAAACGAACGAGGGACGCGACTGGTTCATAAAGACAAAGCCAAAATAAGATTGACGTTTCAATAAAGCCATTCAAAAAGCGGGAGCATTTTGCCTTCGAGGGAGGTGAGGAGCAGTGTTAACTACGACTTTCGTATAGATAAGGGAGTTCCTTGTCTGGCTCTAGTATCCACTATAATTCTAGTTCTATAAAATCGAGCAATATCTGGCGATGAATTTTTCCTAAAGGACGAGTCTGATTAATCTTCTGGGAATAGTATTCCCCTTGAAGGATGGCAGCCGGGGGTAATAATGCTAAATCTTGCCCTTCCGTTTGCACTAATTTTTCTAATTCCACGGTCAGGGGTACATGATAAAGATAACGAGAGAGATTATCATCGTTATAACAGCGAAAATGGCGTAAACTAGGAGCTTCGTAGTTAATTTCTTCTTGTAACTCTCGTTTTAACCCTATTTCTGGACTTTCACCCGCTTCTAAGTGACCACCAAATAAACCCCACACCCCCGGATAGAGAATTGTCGGGATGTCGTCGCGCAACTGCATTAAAAAGCGACCGTCCTGTTCTAAAATCGCCAAAGCAACAAATGTCATCAGTTATCAGTTTTTTAGTTATTGGTTATCATACTAAATCTGGTTATTAAAGATTGATTATTTATTCTCTCTAGCTAAGTAGTCGTCCAAAATTAATTTCCTAGTCGAGACAGGACTCTCTTAGGTTTGGTAGGCAAAATGTATTCTAAGATACAGTTCCGCTGGCGAGCTAGTGGAAGGAACCACAAAGACACAAAGGACACAGAGATCGATCCTCTGTAAGTTAAACTTATCACACAGAACCGAGAAGAACCAGCGGGATTTAAATGCGTCTTAGCTTATTCTTCCCACTTCATAATTCATAATTCATAATTCATAATTCCCAATGATAACTGATTAATTGTGCATAACTCGACCGAAACTCCATAATTTTTGATAATAATAACGACTGACGTTATCCCTATCATCGGTGAGTAGATTAATAGCGATACCATTATTACCTGTTTCTTTTCCTGAACTGTGAATATATTGATTATTCCCTAGATATAAAGCCACATGATTAACTCTTTTATCACCAAAAAAAATTAAATCTCCTGGGAGTAATTCCTCTCGGTTTATTTTTTGACAAAAAGCCTCCTGTTGATAGGAATCCCTCGGCAACCAAACGCCAAAAGTGGTAAAAGCAGCTTGGATTAATCCTGAACAATCGTAATTAGGTGCAAGGGTTCCACCCCAGAGATAATGATTGGTACGATTCATTGCTTCCTGAGTAAAAGTGATAATCTCAGGAATATGTTTTTCTATGTCCGAACGAGTTAGAGGAATTTTTTGATAAGCTGTGGCGGCCGCTGCAATTGCATCTAAATCTTCTCGGGATAACCAAGCTAAATAATTATCTTCCCTTAGCTGAATTTGTAGCCCTTTTTCGGTAATTTCTAGGGAAATAAATTTTAATTGTCTTCCCTGTTGTGCTTGGGTAGCTAACTCTTGACAACTGGGAGAATTGTAGAGATTTAAGTCTCTTAGACAGAGATATTCCTGGGTGGATGATGGGGGAAGGGAGATGATTTGCATAAAAAATAGCACTAGCTACTGGCTACTGATCCCTAACCCTAACAACAATTTTTGATTTTTACAACAGGTCTAGGATGGTCCGTTCCTTAACAATATGTTACAATAGCCGGCGAGAGGGGGGTGGCCAATATCTGGAACTTTTGGGCTAGAGATAGATTCTATCGATCAACAGTCACCTCCTAGAGTAAGCTTTTAATCAGATGTTGAGGTTAGTCTATGGCCAATGTTTCGGGGCGGTTTGAAAAGCAAGAATACAGCCAAAACTCAGAAAATACCGTCGCGGTGGTCAGTTCAGTCATGTCCGGTTTAAAAAAAGCATCTCCCTTGCAAAAGGGCTTATTTTGGGGAATAACCCTCAGTTTTACAGCCCTAGTTTCCGCCACTGTTGGGGCTGCCGTCGCTTTAATTAGTCCCTTACCCGCACCAATTGGGGCCATCTTCCAAAAAACATCTTTTCCCACCCAAACAGACATCCTTGAGGATCAAGCTTGGAATAGCTTAATTAATCAGCAGCTTTCTCGTCCTGTTAATATTTTAGTTATGGGCATCGATCGAGTTTTAGATGCCAAAAACAGCGACGATGTATTTAAAGGTCGCAGCGATACCATGCTCCTAGTGCGCTTCGATCCCAGCGATAACACCGTGAGAATGCTGTCTATCCCTCGCGATAGCCGCGTCAGAATCCCCGGCCACGGTTTCACTAAAATCAACGATGCTAACGTTCACGGCGGACCAACTCTAGCGGCAGAAGTGGTCAATAATACTTTAGGGGATGTCACCATTGATCGCTATGTGCGGGTGACTACCGATGCTTTTAAGGAATTAGTCGATTTAGTCGGGGGTGTAGAAGTTTATGTACCCGAACGAATGTATCATAAAGATGTCACCCAAAAATTAGAAATTGATTTACAAGAGGGTTGGCAAAATCTCAACGGCGACCAAGCAGAACAATTTGCCCGTTTTCGTAACCCGCAATACGGCGATATTGGTCGCGTACAAAGACAACAAATTTTATTAAAAGCACTCCAAAAAAAGATTTTTAGTCCGACAATTCTCCCCAGTCTCCCGAAAGCAGTACAGGTTTTACAACAATATATCGATACGAACTTAAGCGTCGAGGAAATGCTGGCTATTGCTAATTTTGGCCGGGAAATTAAACAGGATGACTTAAGAATGATCCTACTCCCTGGCCGGTTTAATAGCCTTGAGGAATACGATGGTCGCAGTTATTGGATTTTGAACCGTCGCGAAATTAGAACCATCGTGGCTAATAATTTTACCGATAACTACGCGGGGGGAGAAACCTCCGTTTATAGTCTGCGGATTGCCATTCAAAATGCCACCCATACCAAAGGTTTAGCCCGTCGTACTCGTAATTATCTGGCCAAACGGGGCTACACAAATGTTTATATTAGCGACGACTCCTCCCAAAAGCTAGAAACCACCGCAATTATTGCCCAAAAAGGTGATATTCAGTCCGCTAACCTCTTGAAAAATCAATTGGGAATCGGTAAAGTAGAATCATCCTCCACTGGTGCTTTAGACTCAGACCTAACTATTCGGGTGGGTGATGATGTGGCCCAGTTTCTCGACGCTCAACAGTAACAATGTTGAAAAATTTTTTCAGTCTGGTTTTAATTATTTTGCTGGCGATTCTGTGGCTACTTTTCGCGGCCCGTCCGGTGGCCTTGGCCCAAGATAAAACGATTAACTATAGTTTTGCACAGCTGCAAGATCGGGATTTTTCCCATCAGGATTTGCGCGGAGGGGTTTTTGCGGCTGCCGCAATGCGGGGAGTTAACCTAGAAGGGGCCGATTTATCCTATAGCATTCTCACCGAGGCTGTCCTCTTAAAAGCTAACTTAAAAGGGGCTGATTTAACCGCCTCTTTAGTGGATAGAGTTACCCTAGATTTTGCCGATTTAACTAATACTATTTTTACCGATGCGATCGCTACTCGCAGCCGTTTTTATGACACAATTATTACCGGGGCCGATTTCACCAACGCGGTAATTGATAACTATCAGGTCAAGTTAATGTGTGAACGGGCCGATGGCATTAATCCCGTCACGGGAGTGGCCACCAGAGATAGTTTAGGCTGTAATTAGCAATTCCGAGCAGATTCTAGCTGACTGCTCAAAAATAGCCTACCCCCTACACCCCGGCTATCTCGATCGAGACAGCAGAGGTGTAGAATGAAAATACTGAGCGAGGCTAGAGAAAGGAGAGAGACTCTTGATAATCGTCATCGATAACTATGATAGTTTTACCTACAATTTGGTCCAGTATTTGGGAGAATTAGCAGCTGAGTTCCCGATCGCCTTGCCGATCGAGGTCTATCGTAATGATAAAATCGATCTGGCCACGATCGAACAAATGCGGCCGGATGGGATTGTCATTTCCCCCGGTCCTGGTCGTCCGGTCGATGCGGGCATATCTCTGGAATTAATCGCCAAATTTGGCCCCCATTTGCCAATTTTGGGGGTTTGTCTGGGTCATCAAAGTATCGGTCAGGTATTCGGGGGGGATGTGGTCTCGGCCCCGGTCTTGATGCACGGCAAAACTTCCCCAATCTATCACAACAGTGAAGGGGTATTTCAAGGCTTAGAAAATCCTTTTACTGCCACCCGTTACCATAGTTTAGTGATCGATCGCTCCACCATGCCGGATAATTTAGAGATCACGGCCTGGGTAGAAGATGGTACGGTCATGGGAGTCCGTCATCGGGATTACCCCCAGATTCAAGGGGTACAATTTCATCCCGAAAGTATTTTAACCACTGCCGGCAAGGAACTTTTAAGAAACTTTCTCCGATCCCTCTAGTGTTTACTAATCCCCAACCCCTGAAATTAACCTTAACTTGATTAATTCTGCATCTACATTTATGAAAAGGCGAGATTTTATCTTATCGGTGGGGACAAGTTTCTTAACCGTGGCAGTAAGCTCAGTTTTAGCGGAAACTAAACCCAAACCCACTAACCCCACTCCCGCTCAAAAACCCGATGATTCCCTCTTAGTTCAATGGTTGGGTCATAGTTGCTTTTTATTCACTGGAGGAGGACAAAGAGTCCTCGTTAATCCTTTCCGGTCCATTGGTTGTACGGCGGGTTTTCCTTTGCCAAAAGTAGAAGCAGATATCGTTTTAATTAGTAGTCAACTCTGGGATGAAGGGGCTGCCGAGGGTTTACCAGGTAATCCGAAAATTTTATTTGAGCCGGGGGCCTACGATCTGGGTAAATTAAAATTCCAGGGTATTAATATCGCCCACGATCGCATGGGAGGGAAACGTTTCGGCATGAATGTGGCCTGGCGTTGGACCCAAGCAGGGATTAGTATTGTCCATTTAGGGGGGGCAGCAGCCCCGCTCGAATTAGAACAAAGAATTCTACTAGGTTCGCCGGATTTAGCTTTTATTCCCGTGGGAGGTGGTCCAAAAAATTATAATCCCCAAGAAGCAAAACAGGCGATCGAAGTTTTACAGCCGCGAATTGCTGTCCCGACGCAATACTTCACCAGTGCCGCCGATAAAAAGGCCTGTGAATTGGTGTCTGTAGATGAGTTTCTCAAGTTAGTCAAGGATAAAAATATCCGTTTAATCGGGGACAATAAATTACGGATTCGTGCCGCCGATTTACCGAAAAAAGGGACGCTCATTCGCGTGTTTGACTACCGCAATCTGTTACAGAAATCCTAATTTTTAGGAGCCAATGACCTGGGCCTATTGATTAACTAATTCCCAATATTCCCTAGGTTACATTGTTGCTAAATCACCCTACAGCCCTGATCATAAATCAGGGTTATAATTATTTTTAATAAATTTTCGGCTCTTCTAGGTTCTGTGTGATAAGTTTAACTTACTATATGATCGCTCTTTGCGTCCTTTGTGTCTTTATGGTTCGTTCCACCCCTTCGCTAGGAGGAATGTATTTTAGAATACATTTTACCCACCAAATCCAAGAGAGCCTGGAAAATTGACTCTTCTAGGTTCTGTGTGATAAGTTTAACTTACAATATGATCGATCAGTCTTTGTGTCCTTTGTGTCTTTGTGGTTCGTTCCACCCCCTCGCTAGGAAGAATGTATCTTAGAATACATTTTACCCACCAAACCCAAGAGAGCCGATTATCTGGTGAGTGGGGATAAATCGGATTTGCTAAAACTAGCCTCGTAGCGACTGTCTTGATTGTCAAGGGGTAACTCAAAAAACAATCAAGGAGTTGCTGTCGAACCTAAAATCTCAAGCCAGAAAAAAGCGCAGCAAAAACTAAGTCGCTCAGGTTAAACCAAAGCAAGCGCAACCCTTGATCAGCAGCAATTCTCATTTTGAAACGATTTTGCGTTGTTTCAGCGATCTAGAGATTCGTTAAGAATTATTAACCCGTCTGGGTGCAAGGGTTTTAATGTCATGAAACCTTAAAATGAGAATTGCTGGTAGGGTGTGGGGGAGTTTTTTGCAGTAAACAGTAAACAGTGAACTGAAATAACTGATAACTGCTATAACCCCCCCCAAACTAATCGGGATACCCAAAAGGGAATTAACAAAAATAAGGCAATAAAATCAGCCCATCTTAACTGTAATTCGTGCCAGCGTACTTGATGCTGATCGGGACTGGTAAAACCGCGAACCTCCATAGCGATCGCTATTTGTTCCGCGCGTAAAAGCAAATTATCTAGTAATTTTTCCACGACTGTTAACCAGACGTTTAAACTTCTTTTAATCCCTAATTTTTGCCAATCGATCGCCCTAGTTCGCACTGCCCTGGCTAGATTTTGCACTTCTTCTAAAACCAGAGGAATAAAGCGCAAAGAGAGGGTCAGAGTCAGAGAAATTTCTGTCACTGGCACATTAAATCGCCGTAAAGGACTGATTAAATTCTCTAAACCTTCGGTAATTTCTTCCGGGGCCGTCGTCAATAAAAAGAGATTAGTGCTATAAATTAAAGTAAAAATTAGGGTACTAATTCTCACTGCTAATTCCAAAGAACGTCGGGTAACAAATAAACGGCCTTTATCCCATAAAACATACTGATAATCACTTGCTGGCGGTAAATTCAGCCCTTCATCTGGTAAACGCGGCTGAATACTCACCGCTAAACCATCGGGAGTGATGGCAGTAATCAGAAAGACGATAATCGCTAAAAATATCAGCCAGCCCATCTGTTGCCGCCAGACCCGGGGGGGGATAGGTGCAAGCAGGGTTAATAATATTAATAATCCCACCAAAGCTAAACGCCACCAAGCATTAGCCAATAAAGGTGCTGCTAAAAACGCCATTAACCAGATAAATTTTACCCTGGCATCTAGTTGATGTAGTCGGGTGATCGGTTGATCGAGATAAAGACCGATGGGCAAACTTCGCAATAAATCCATAAATTAGACCTTGGTGGCTCTGTTAACCGTTTTTTCCACTTCTCGCGCCGGTTTGCCGCGCCAGATTAAGCGGATCGGGGTTCCTTTAAAGCCTAACTGTTGCCGGAATTGCCCTTCGATGTAACGGCGATAGTTATCATTAAAGCGCTGGGGATCGTTAACGAAAAGGGCGATCGTGGGGGGTTGACTCGATACTTGCGTGCCATAGTATAGTTTCCCCTGTTTTCCGCCTCTGGTGGTGGGGGGATTGTGCCATTTAACCGCATCTTCGATCACATCGTTGATTACCGAGGTACTAACGCGACGACGGTGAGATTCGGCGGCAATATCGACTAATTCGAGGATTTTGGTGACTCTTTGCCCCGTCATAGCACTGACAAAGATCATTTCTGCCCAATCCATGAAATACAACCGATCCTGGAGCATTTTGGTGTAAGTATTGATGGTGTAGGTGTCTTTCTCCACCGCATCCCATTTATTGACCACTAGCACCACTGCACGCCCTTCTTCAATGATTCTTCCCGCTAATTTTAAATCCTGCTCGGTGACACCATCTAGCACATCGATGACGAATAGCACCACGTCAGACCGGCGAATTGCCTTAAAAGCACGGTTAATACTGAAAAATTCGGCTCCATAGTCCACATTCTTCTTACGGCGAATGCCTGCCGTGTCAATTAACCGATACACCTGTCCCTCTCGTTCAATTAAAGTATCGATCGAGTCTCTGGTGGTTCCCGAAATCGGACTAACGATCGCCCGTTGTTGTCCGGTTAAAGCATTGAGGAGACTGGATTTACCCACGTTAGGACGGCCGATAATTGCCACTTTAATCTCTTCATTTTCGGGAATTTCCGCCCCTGGTGGCAAATATTTAATTAGAGTATCAAGTAGTTCGCCTGTACCAGAGCCGTGAATGGCCGAGATGGGGAAGGGTTCACCGATGGCTAATTCCCAGAATTCCGTCGCTTGCAGGATACCCTGTTCCACCGATTCACATTTATTGACTGCCAAAAGTATCGGGACATTTTGCTGTCGTAACCAAGCGGCAATTTCTCGATCGCCGGCGGTAATTCCTGCCTGGCCATCGACAACAAAAATCGCCACACTTGCCTCTGCTAGGGCGATTAAAGCCTGTTCGCGGATTAAAGGGAGAAATTCGCTGTCATCGTTAAAAACTAGCCCTCCTGTATCGACAATTTGAAAATCTCGATCGCACCAGAAAGCCGGTTGATAGGTGCGATCTCTGGTAATCCCGGGTTGATCAAAAACGATCGCCTGTTGATCTCCAGCGATACGATTGACGAGGGTGGATTTGCCCACATTGGGACGACCGATAATAGCGACGACAGGCAGTTTCATAAGAGGGGGAGGGGGCGTAAATTCAAGGCCCAATATTCTATCATAGCGATTTGCGATCGAACTTGGTTGATTTAAATGTTGGTTTGCACAAAGATAGTCAGGAGACTATTTTTATTTATTCTCCCCGCACCTCACTTCCCCACTCTTCTATAGCTTTTAAACGGGATTTAGCAATCTAAGACGTATCTAAACCGCTTATTCTTAGATTGGCCGAATCTCCCCCAATCCCTTTACTTTTGCCTCTTGTCTCGTCTCAACAAGCAATTTAAATTAGGAACAGCTTATGGCCGGTCTAGTGACCCAGAAAACAAGGAAGCGCGAGCGATTCATGTTAATTTTTATTAAGAAGCGATCTTTGATGAGAACAGACAACTATGAACTTCGAGATTCCCAGTGCCGTAAAAACTTGGTCACAATTTGGCCATCCCATTCTCATGTGGGTTTTATTAGGATTAACTATCTATGCGCTCTATTCGGGGCTACAATGGCGACGGACGCGGACAGCAGATAAAGACCTAAAAAAAGAATTATTACCCAAAAATTTTCGCACCAAACACTATCAAATTGGCTCCCTAATCCTCGCTTTAATGGTGTTGGGAACGATCGGGGGTATGGCGGTGACTTATATTAATAACGGTAAATTATTTGTTGGTCCCCATCTACTGGCCGGTTTAGGAATGGTGGGTTTAATCTCGATCAGTGCCGCTTTAGTGCCTTTAATGCAAAAAGGCAACGAATTGGCTAGAATCACCCATATTACCCTTAATGTCGTCATTTTAGGTCTTTTTGGCTGGCAAGCCTTCACAGGAATGGATATAGTCCAGCGTATTCTTAGCAAAATGTAAGAAACTCCGGAAAGATAGGATGCGTCCGATGACGCATCCAACCCTAAATCTCATACCTCTTCGACTAAATTTTCAATATCTCAGTCGGAAAACCGACCAGAGGCTAATAAATCAGCCATTTGTTCTTCCCAAAGTCCACAGTCTTGCTCGTAGGATACCATCATCGGTTTGTCTCCTTCTAAGCTCAATGGCTCTTCGGTAACTGTTATGCAAATAATTAACTTAAAATAAAATTCGATGAGAGAGCCTACGCCCAAAAATAGCTGAAACCCATACAGGAAAAGGTTTAAGGCATAAACTGGTTAATACAAAAAGATAGACAATCGAGTTAAGATTTGATATAATAGCCAAAAACCAGAGTATTTTACTTATGATACTTGACAAATTTTTGAACCTAGAAGGAACCTCTATTCAAGGCTATCTACACCTAGAAAATATCGGTATAGTTTGACCAGTCGAATCGAAAAATCAAAAAGCAATCTGTCCTCGTTGTGGGTTAGAGAGCGATAAACTCCACCAAAATCATCGACATTTAGTCAAAGATTTACCAATCTCAGGACAACCAGTGTACCTACAAGTTAATCGTCGTCAATTTAAGTGCGGTAATTGTCAGAAACCCTTTAGCGAAGAGTTAGATTTTGTCGCCAAGAAACGAACCTATACGAAAAGACTAGCCGAGAATATACTCGAACAATTAAAAGAAGGAGATATTTTAAATGTTAGCCGAAGAAATGACGTAACGGAAGAAGAGATTCAAAGAATGATAGAGGACATAGCTGAAGAAATTACAGAGACAGACCTATCGAAATTAAAAAGACTAGGAATTGATGAAATCGCTCTAGTCAAAGGACAAAAAAATTACTGTGCGGTTTTAGTAAATTTAGATACGGGAAAACTAATAGCTATTCTAGAGAAGCGAACACAAGAGGAGTTGAGGGAAACGCTTACAGGGTGGGGAAAAGAGGTGTTAGAGCAAATTGAAGAAGTCAGCATAGACCTTTGGTTGCCCTATAAAAATTTGGTGAAAGAATTGATGCCATCGGCCGAGGTAGTCGCCGATAGATTCCATGTAATGAAACAAATTAATCAAGAGTTAGACGAACAAAGAAAAGCAGAAAAAAGAGCCGTAGAAGCGCAGAAAAATAAAAAACAGAAAGCGGAAAAAGAAGCGAAGCTAGAAGTTTTAAAGCGAAGTAAATATAGCTTGTTAAAAAATGAAAAAGATTTAACGGAAACTCAAAAAATCAAACTAGAAGCTATCAAAGAAAATTTCCCAAATTTGAAAAAGATGCACGAGTTAAAGGAAGAATTTAGAAAGATTTATGAAACCTCAGAGAATCCGACAGAGGGAATGCTATCCATCTCGGAATGGTTGGCAAAATCCTCCAGTGTTTTTACTAAGAGTTGTCAAACAATCCGAAACTGGTTTGGAGAAATAATTAGTTATTTCGAGCAAAGGACAACAAATGGGGTGGTCGAGGGAATCAACAATAAACTTAAACTAATAAAACGGAGAGCCTATGGCTTTAGAAACTTTCGGAATTTTTGGGTTAGAAGTATGTTATCTTGGCATCTTGTCTGTTGATTTAGCATAAAGGGTAACGAAGAGCCAGCTCAATTAACATTACATTTGTGGTGTCATAATGTGTTGTTTTCCTGATTGTCTGAAGATTGAACGCGAAAGGGAGGCGCGACATAATCGGAAGGTAAATAATTTTCGGGAATGGTTGTTGTATTTCCATCTCGTAGGGAGGTGTAACTGGGAGAGAGAATCTCAATCCCAGCTTCATTACACTTATCTTGAATATTTTGATGGAGTTCTGAATAAATTATTACCATCAAATTGGGTTGGTTAGTGTAAGCATTTAATTGATAACTGATGTAAAAATTATCTAGGCTAGTTTGCAGGACAAAAGGTGCGGGTTCTTTGAGAATATGCTCAGTTTCTAGAGCAGCTTCAATTAAAGTTTTGTGGGCTTTTCGCCAGGGCAGATCGTATCCTAGGGTAATCGTTGTCTGAATAATAAGATTTCTGTTTAACTCCCGCGAGGAAATACTAAAGTTAATCACATTACTACTTAATAAAGATGAGTTAGGAATAGTAATGATTTTATTAGTGGGAGTGCAAATGCGAATAACTAGGAAGTTTTTTTCAATTAGATCGCCAATTACCTCTCCTACCTGAATGTGATCTCCGATGCGAAAAGCACGGGTATAGATAAGAATAATTCCCCCAATAACATTGGCGATTGCTGAGGTTGAACCAAGGGATAAAAGAAGACCAAGAAAAACAGAAATGCCTTGAAAAGCTGGAGAATTAAAACCGGGCAAATAGGGAAAAGCCACTATTGCTGCTATGGCAATAATTATGACTAATAGGATATTGTAAGTAGGTGTAGCCCAATCAGTATAAAAACCCGGAATAATCAGATTTCCTCTTTCTATTGCTGTAAAAAAGGGCTTGATTAGCCCGATTAAGTAGTAGGTTATAAAAATAATTATGGCAATAATAAAGGCATTGGGAAGATATTGGCCAATGGACGATAAAACCAGTTCTAATGATTGATAAAAATAACCTAAAATACTCTCGCCAAAAACTCTTGTCCAGGGAAATAAACGAAGTACAAATGTGGCATAATTAAATAATAATAAAAACAGAAAAAATAAGCGAATTATCCGAAGAAATCGCAACCAAAAAAAGCTGATTTTAGAGGAAGATATGATCTCAACATTCCCGATTTGAATGCCCGGTATTAAGGATTCAATCAAACGTCTAATGAAGGGAAATAGTTTTCCTGAAATTTTGATAACTGCAAAGCTAATAATCAAGAAAGCAAAACTAGCTATAACCGTATAAATTATGTTCTTAAGTAGTTGTTCGGGTTTTCGATCTTGGCGATATTGAGCGATAGCGACCTGAATTTTTTGTAAAGCTTGTTGAGCTAAAAGCTCCGGTGTCGAACGATAGGCTTTTGCATCTCGCTCCGTCACCGTTAGAATTACTTCTTGATCTACACTTAAATAAAGTGAGTTATCATCAGGGAGCTGCTTAATTGTCAGGTTCTCCACAGGAATAGAATCATTTTGAGCAATTCTTTCAATTCTCCGGGTAATAGCGTTAGCTCTCTCCTCCGCCGAAAATGAAGAAACTCCCCGCCGGATAAAAAAGAGGGGTTTTCCATCTAACATAACTGGAAAACCGTCAATTTTGTTTTCCAGTTGTGTCGGATTTTGCGCTATTCCCATAAAAGGGGTGCTTAGAGTCAGTAATAAAACTAAGATAAATATTACCAAGATATGCCCAGTTTTTTTCATCCATCTTCTAGTTCTAGATGGTATAGTTGGCATGAAATATCTTTGATTCATATCGAACAATGGTACAAATTGCATAGGATTAAGTCAGATTTTGATCTTTGTCGTAGGGTAAGATTCAGCGATTACTATCTTCAATAAGATACGGATGTACTGAATTGAGACAGGAGGAGAATTTTCATATAGGAAAGCTATTCTTGCAACATTTCGGGAATCATTAAATAACTACCTCCTAAAAACAAAAGTGAACCCGATAAAAAGGAGAAATTTGTTCCCCATTCCTGACAGCAAATCATTGTTCCTTGTCCAAAAAAGCCGAAAATACTGCCACTCAAAAAGCCAAGAGAACCACCTAAATTTAACACCACTATCCACCATTCTATATCTTGAAAATGCCAAGACCAATAACTATGAGAAACTTCGACAATAGCCAAATAACTAGCGGTGCAGAAATGAAGGAAAATAAGGGTACTAGGAATCCAAATTAACAGATCATCACTCTGCCAACTTAAACCCTGTACCATAGCAAAAAAACAATTAATATAGCAATAATCGAGACGGATAAACAATAGGAAAGCATCCCCTGGGTTGCTACCAGCTGCCCCATCCTCCTACTATTAACACTTGTATCGGAGCTTTGATAACAAGCCACCATACAAAAGCCTTGATCGAGAAATTCCCTCCAATTGAGTTGATCGCAATTGGGAAAAACTAGCCCCCTACCATCATAACAGTAGCGCACTGCATCCTAAATCCTGTTTAATTACTGCTACTATGGCAATAGTACCTCTCGTCTGACTTCCACCAGAAGTCTGTTTATAGCTTCGGGAATCGTCAAAACCGAGATGTAGTTAAGATTGGACACCACAAAGGCTAAAACATGGATTGTTATTTATGAGCCATTTATCCCTATCCGAACAGATTACCGAGGAACTTCTAGCAATCCTGGTCGAAGAAGAAGACACCTATCCCTGGGATGTAACCGCTGTTGAGAGTCATGATCCCTTAGACGTGACAGAAACTCCTTTTTCTCTGTGTGAAGGTTTGGAAACAGCAGCGATCGCATCACAAGCTCATAGATTCTTTGACAGTTTACACCAAAAATTCCCGACAGTTTCCGTTTCACCCCAGTCTAATATCTTTGATAAATTTGCTTCTTTACTACCGGACGAATATTTAAATCGTCTAGTAGAAAGTGCTGAAAATCTAGTTAATAGTCAATTAGACCACCTTGATCGCCTTGTTGTTTGTCTTAGCGAGCTTTTTCCCCAATGGTCTTCAGAAGATTTACAGGTTTTTGCTCGTCCCTACGCCTATACTATGCGTAATGGCGAGAGCAAAACCAATATAGAAACCGAAAATTGGCAAAATCTTTCCGAAATTGAACAAATTCGCCGGAGTGCAGCCATTGCCAGCCAGATTTTTCGCGACTTGTCTTCCCCGGAATAGTCATCTGGTTATCAGCTGCACTGCATTGAAACTGCCTATTAGACCTCGACCTAATATTATCTTAAGACTAAAAGTTTGGCTCTCTTGGGTTTGGTGGGTAAAATGTATTCTAAGATACATTATTCCTGGCGAGCAAGTGGAAGGAACCACAGAGACACAGAGGACACAAAGATTGATCTATCCTCTATAATTTAAACTTATCACACAGAACCTAGAAGAGCCGATTTTGGAGAAAACTAAGCCATGCGAACTGCTCAAGATGTAATTAAACAAATATCTGGTTTGTCTCAGAAATTGACAAAGGTTCCTCCTGAGCAGTTTATTCGTGATTTGCCTGATGAGCTTTGTACCATTTTAGAGGCAGACGCCTGTGTTCTTTGGCAAAAGGATAAAGATAATTTTTTTACTGTACTAGCAAAATCGAGACAAGTAAGTGAGGATTACAAGCTATTAAAATTAGACGGGAATCTTGAGCAGATCCAAAAAGGTTATCAGAAAAAAGGTATTTTCTTGTCTTCTAATCTTCAAGGAAAGTGTGTTAAGCTTGTCCATCGGGAACAAATTCAACAGCAAGGTTGGATTTCAATGTTAAGTGCTCCTTTAGTGGTGGGTGGTGAAATTATCGGTATTTTAGATATTTTTACAAGCAGTGAACATCATTTTTCAGACACAGAACAAGAAGCCTTCAAACTTTACGCAAATCTGGTTGCTTTATCTTTTGAGAAGGCTTTATACCAAGATAAGGAAACTTTAAAAAAGTTAACAAATATCATGATAGCTATGCTTAGTGCGAAGGAGATTCATGAGATTATCAACTATCTTTTAACTGGGGCATTAGATTTAGTAAGTTTAGGTATCAATTCTCCGGAGAAAGAAAGCTTAGTTGGTGAAATCAGTATGTTAGATTATTTTACAGGAGAATTAGAAATTATTTGCCAGAGTAAAAATATAGAGCAACATCCTCACTTAAAATTGGGAGAAGGTTTAACGGGTCGAGCATTAAAAGAAAAGAGTGTCGTTAGAGTCAATAATCTTTCTGATAGTAAGGACTATAAGCAATACTGGCAAGAGGCACATTCAGAGATTGCTGTGCCAATTTTTGTAGAAAATATTCCTGTTAGACGGGAAGATAAGGTTACATTAGGTTCTAAGCTGATCGGTGTTTTGAATATCGAAAGCCGAGAATTAGATGCTTTTTCAGAAATAGATGAAAAGTATCTCGGTTTATTAGCTCGATATGCGGCGATTTTAATTGATAAGCAACAATTCGATCACAAGTTGAGTGACTTGCGAGAAAGAGAGAGAGAAATCACTAATTTAGTGAGACATAATGAGATTATGGAGAAAGTAATGGATAGTGTTTTTGATGTTTTAGATTTTCACATGGTTAACATTTCCTTAGTTAATTTTGAAGCTAAAAGGATTAAAACAGAGTTTGTTAAAATTCGAGGAGAAGATGATTTATTAGTAATAGAGCAATTTAAAAAAGCGGCTGATCACCCCTTGGAGAGTACTGATATTCAAGCTTGGGTTGTTAACGAAAAAAAGATTGTTGTCCCCCAAGACGTAAATGATTCGCGTTTTAACACTACAATTCGTGATAAATTTGGACACAAGAGGCTAATTAGGGTTTTTATGCCGATGATTGACCCTTTTAGCAGTCGGGTAATTGGCACCTTAGAAGCAGGCTATCTTAAGACTTATCGAGAGGATATTTATGAACGAGATGTACAAATCCTAGAAAATTTCGTTGATCATGTCGTTTATACTTTAGAACGTAAAAGATCGGGATTTTTAGACAAAATTGCTCATGAAATTCGCTCTCCTCTAGTCGGAATAAGAAGCAATGCCAGTTTTCTACAAAAAAGGTGGTCAGAGTTACCCGACGATTTAATTGATCGCAAGCTAGAGGATATTTTGACTGACAGTGCTATTCTCTTATATCAGTTCGCCGATCTAGAATATATCCTGAAGGGTCATATTACTGGAAAAGCTAAAATCGAGAGAACTTTTATTTTTAGAGATGTAATTATTAAAACCATTAATCAATTGCGTCCCCTTATTGTAGAAGCTGGTTTTTCAACTGATAACATAAAATATGAGCAGATTGATCCTTCTTTGTTCAAGGTTCAAATTCAAACCGATAAACCTAAAATCAATCAAGTTGTTTATAATTTATTGATTAATGCCATCAAATATGCTAAGGTTGATCCTAATCAGTTTAAAATCATTGTTGATATTGACAATAAAAACCGAGATGCCTATATTCTCAAATTTAAAGATTGGGGTATTGGTATTAAGGACGCTGATAAAGAGAATATCTTTAGAGAGGGCTTTCGCTCTTCCGAAGCCATCACTAAAAATGTTCTTGGGTCTGGTTTAGGATTGGCTATTTCTAAAAGCATCATGAGAAATTTAGGGGGTGATCTAATTTTGGCTAATCTTGCTGAACCTACAGAGTTTCATTTAATCATACCTAAAAAATTTTCATTTCCCATTAAAGCTAAAGCTTAATTTACAAATTAATGAGAAACTAGAGGATAATGACTATGAAATCCAAAATTTTATTTGTAGATGATGAACTTACAAACATGAATAGTTTCATTTTGGAACTACAACTTACATTAACAGATTATGAAGTTGTTCAAAAGAGAGATGTAGATTCTGCGTTTAAATATCTTGAGGAGAATTATGGCGAGATTAAATTACTGATCTTAGATATTCTTATGCCATCGGGAAAGATTACTGAAAATATGGATACAGCAGATGGAGTAGAAACCGGACTTCGTTTTCTAGAAAAGGTTCGGGAAAGGTTCAGCGATTGCATTTCAATCCTTATTTTTACCAACACACGTAATGACATGACAAAAAAAGCAGAAGATTCTAAGAAGCTACGTATTCTTTATAAACAAGATTTATTACCTTTTGAACTAGCAGAAGAAATTCAAAAAATCTTAACTGATTGAGTTCAATGAAATTCATGAAAATACACTATTCACAATTTATTTTAATCAAAAATAGAGGTTGATATGCCTGCAATAACAATCGAACATCTTAAAAAACAAAAACAAGAGATTGAATCTAATGTTAAGGAGCTTGCAATTAAAGTTTCGGAAACTCTTATTTGTTCTGAAAATTTACTTTCTCCAGTGGGGAATAAAAAATTAGAGACACAAAGACTTGAAACGTTGGACAGAAAAATTCAGTCATTGCTAAGTGAAGTTACCACTGGGGAGCATGGACAAATTCTTAAAACGGATACCGCACTTAAACAAGAAATTAAAGATTTACGAAATCATCATGAATATTTATCCAGAAAGATACAGCTTTTTTATCCTGATACTTCAGACAACTTTAAGAAAGCAATTTGGTGGTTTCTAGACTCAGGAATAAGCGATGGGTTATCTCTGATACAAGACGTTAAGGGTAAACCGCCCTATAATGATCAGGAGATTCAAAACTTATTTAAAAAAGCTGAAACAAGGCTTGCCCAAACTTCCCAAGAATCCCCTGAAACTATGATAGCGATCGCTGAAATTAAAGATCATGCCCCTGAACAGCCCTTACAAATGGGTCAATCCTATTGTCTTCAGACTGGCATTAAAAATGAAGGTTTAGACGAAGAAGATCCAGATCTTGCTGAATTAGATGTTGTCGTTTGGGCCGAAGGAATGGAAATCTTACCTAAATGGACACAAACTTATTTGCTAAACAAAAATCAAGAATTATCCTTGATACAGTTTCAGCTAAAACCGACTAGCTTAGGAAAGAAGAAAATTCGCGTTGAATTTTACTATGAACTTCATTGGTTAGGTGAAGTCAAATTTGAAACCCAAGTGGTGGAAGCAAAACAGCTTGTGAATATCTAAACTATTACGTCTATCTTCACATTGAGGAATAAAATCATGCCTGAGCAAGGAAAACTTTCTAAAATAAAATATCAAAGTTATCCAATAGATATAGCTTTTAGAATTGAAAAATCTGATGGTAGATACGAATTATTGATTAGAATAAGTGGCTATGAATCGAAAAAGTTTTCTTTGCAAATCAGAGAACATGATTTAGCACAACTCAGTGAAGAACTGCATAAAAAACTTAGTAATATGGTCAGGAATAACGGTGATATTGATTTAACAAATGAGGACTTATATTCTCTTGCCAAAGTAGGAAATGATGCTTTTATACAGATTTTTGGTAATATTGATGAAGCTCTTTTAGAAATTATTAAAGAAATTATTGCGGATGGAGATAAATGTCTTGAAATTACTTCTGATGAATTTCTTTTTCCTTGGGAATTAATTTATCCTAACGATCCCCATGAAAAAGAGACGCTTTCTATTAAAAGCTTTTGGGGATTAAAACATATCGTTAATCGCGTACTTTGTTTGAAAATACCATCACCATCACTGATAAATTTCTGTCCAAGATTAGGACTATTGGCTTATGAAGGACTACCGACCGTAAAATCTTCAGAAGTTCCTCAATTTTATGATTATCAAAACCAGAGTCTTATCAATCTCATACACTTAGTTTTTACAACAACAGAAGCGGAAGATTTGAGAACTGAGTTTAAAACATTTTGGCAAAATGATTTTGACTTAACGCATTTTGCTTGCCATGCTCAACATGATAATGCTTATGGAAGATCTTATATTCGTATTAATGAAAATTTTGATGTTACCATTCAGGAACTTCGTACTTTTGGTATTAAAATTAAAGACAAGCCTCTGGTGATCATTAATGCTTGCGAAGCTGGAATAATGAATTCGTTATCTGTTTCAAATTTTGTCAATATTTTTTTAAATCTTGGAGCAAGGGGAGCTATTGCAACAGAATGTACGGTTCCTGATCAGTTTGCGGCTGACTTTTCAAGAAAGTTTTACGAATACTTTTTAGAGCAGAAGCGACCACTAGGAGAAAGCCTACTAGCAACAAGACAATACTTCTTAAACGAGTATAATAATCCTTCAGGTTTGCTATACTCTATGTATGCCCCTCCCAATATTCAATTAGCAGGAGATTAACCATGAGTGATGACACTATTTTAGTACGAGCTAGTGATGCCACCGTAAGACGAGGTGACGGGCCAAAAGAACTGAAAGTGGAAGTTCTTGCAGAAAACGTAAACCTCTTTTTAACTCAAGTTGAAACCATTCTGCAAAAGGCTCCTGATCAAGTAGGCAATTTTCACTTTACCGAGTTTTCCGTTTCCGCAGAAGTTTCTGCCGATGGCAAACTGGTTTTGTTTGGTTCTGGAGTGGAAACAGGCATTAAAGGCGGTTTAACTTTTAAATTTCAAAAGAAAAGTTAACAAACATTGCCCACAATTCTTTGGAGACACAAACTTGCTTTAAGTTCAAAAACACACAAATTAAGGGCTCTTCGGGACTTGGTATGGTTCGATATGGGAGCATAAATCGACTAAATCCTTATTTGGCAAGAGATTTAATTGATTAGTTCGCTCTAGATCAAAAACAATTGACAAAAATCGCCAAATGTCTTTCTATATAAGGGTTCCATCCCTTATAAACCCCGTCCATTGCATAACACAAACCGAAGAGCCGGAATCTAACCAAATAAAAATGACCTTAATTGTCTCATATTTTTTCAGTGAAATTGAATTAGCAAAGATAAGTACCTAAGCAAAATTAATTACACACTTCGATGAAGCTTTTGCCTCTTGCCTATTGCCTCTTGCCTATCTTCACTGGGAAATTTATTTTGCATGACTACTTAGATACACATTTCAGCTTAGAACTATTCATTTAGACAAACGTAGGGTGCGTTAGACGGCCAAAATTTCTGCTTTAACTTCAAGCTAACAATCCGTCGTAACGCACCACCACCATTGACTATGATTGGAATGATTGAATGATGGACTACAATGATGGATAATTATAGGAGGATGCTGTCTGGACTGTGATTAGGAGAGATTGTTAAATCCCTACAATAATTTTTATTATTTCATCATCAAAAAAAGGATTAATTATGATCAAAAAAATTAAAATCGCCGATGCTCAAACCGATTTACAGAGTCTCGTTAAATCGGTTACAGAAGATAACAAAATTTATGCCATTGAGAATCAGGAGGACTCTGTAATTTTGATTTCCCAAAAAAACTATGAAAGTTTACAAGAAACCATCGAATTACTATCTATTCCCGACTTAAGAGAAAGCTTACAACTATCTCTACAGCAAATTAATGAAAATGAAACCTATTCTCTTGAGGAAGTGTTGGGAGACATTGATTAATGGTTTATGAAGTTAGATTTACCAAAGAAGCTAAAAAAGATGTTGATAAGCTAACCCCTAAACTTAAGAAAAAACTGAAATCAATTATCCAAGATACCCTGAGTATTTCTCCCTATAGTGGCAAAAAATTAGTAGGAGATTTAACGGGTTTCTATTCAATTCGCTTAAGTTATCAAGATAGAATAATTTACACCATTAATGATGAACAGAAGTTAATCTATATTCATCGTGCTAAAACCCATTAGGCTCTTCTAGGTTCTGTGTGAGCATGGTATAATAGTAACACAGAATAGGAGGTGGGTTATGTGGATAAATTTTGATCAACTCCTCGATTTACAAAATGTAACAGTGGTCAATTATCAAAAAATTGCTCAGACAATTTTCCTAAAGCTTGCTCTTTTAAATGAAACAATTGAATGTCCGAATTGCCATCAAACCTTAGACAGAATCAATCAGACAGAGTATAATCTAGTCAGAGACTTGTCAATATTAGGTAATCCAGTATATTTAGAAGTACCACGCCGTCAGTTTCATTGTCAAAAGTGCCAAAAGTATATCAGCGAAAGACTGAGTTTTATGAGATTAAGACAGCATCATACAATTCGCTATGAATCGATGATTTATGAGAGAGTAAAAAATTGTAGCATCGAAGAAATAAGTCGAGAAGAAGGGTTAGGATGGGAAGAAGTTGAGTTAATATTTAATCACTGTGCTAAAGAACTAGAAAAGGAAGAGTGGGAAGCACCAGAACGAATAAGCTTAGATGAATTTAGTAACTTAAAAGGACATAAAGATTTCATAACAACGGTCGTAGATCTGGACAAGAAAATTTTACTAGATGTGATTAAAGGACATAAGCAAGAAGAATTAATGGAAGCCTTAAAAGCACAGCCAGACGCAGTTCGGGAGAAGGTGAAAGAAGTGAGCGTCGATATGTGGTCAGGATTTACGGCAGTGATCAAGGAATTATTTCCCAATGCTAAAATCATCTATGACCGTTTTCATGTAATGGCTATCATCAATGACGAGCTTAATAACTTGAGAAAGTTAATGGGGGTGCATGAAAAAGGATTACCTCATTTATTATGGAAGAATAAAGAGGACTTAAAGGATGAGCAAAAACAACAACTAGAAGTTATCCTGAAAGAACATTCATGCTTAGGAATAGCCTGGGAAATGAAAGAAGAAATTAGACAAATTTATCAAAGTTGTAGAACGTTCAGAGGTGCTGAGAGAAAATTGGAAAAATGGATAAGAATAGGCGGGATATTATATCAAAGTAGTGCCAGCATGATCCAGAAGCATTTGCCAGGTATTTGTAATTACTTTGAAAATCATACAACCAACGGATTAATTGAGGGAATGAATACCAAAATAAAGCTTATTAAAAGAATGAGTTATGGATTTACCAATTTTGAACATCTTCGACTTAAGCTGTTTGCTTGCTTTAATTCATAACAAAAATTAACACACAAAAACCAGAAGAGCCGCACTTTCTGGGACAGCAGAGAAAGAACGAGTTGGTTCTCTAGGTTCAGATCTTAATACACCTAAAAATCTAATTATCGCTCTTTCGGGAGTCTAGGAATATCCTGATTGTGTCTAATACTAAATCCAGTTATTAAAAACTGATTATTTATTCTCCCTTTTAGTAAGTAGTCGTGCAAAATTAATTTCCTAGTAAAGATAGGCAAAAGGCAAAAGGCAAGAGGCAAGAGGCAAAAGGCAAGAGCGGGTTAGATATGTGTAATTAATTTTGCTTAGGTAATTATATAAGTTAAACTTATCAAACAAAGTCGAGAAGAGCCCTTTTTAAGTTTCTTATCTTTTTGTTAATCAAAGATGTGACCAATGGATGCCCTAAAAGGGGCGAGGTTTTAAACCCAAAATTCTGATAAAGTAAAAATCGTCCCAATACCTTGACTGGTTAAGGGAGAGAACGTCAATAGTTTGTTAAATAGTACATATAAACCAATGCTACGTCTTCGCTCGATTATTTCCCTAGTTTTAGTCCTAGTTACTACCCTGCTGGTTAGTTGCAGTGGTCCCCAAGCAACTATCCCCACCGTTTACAGTCCCCAAAAAATCGAACAGTTACAGGTTTACATCCAACCCATAGAAGGATTTCGCGAAAAAATGAGCGTTTTGCAAGACCTCATCGCTGACAAAAATTGGGTAGATACTCGCACCTATATCCACGGTCCTTTGGGGCAATTGCGTCAGGAAATGGTAGGATTATCCCGTAATTTACTGCCCAAAGACCAAGAAAAAGCCAAGCAGTTAGCGAAAAATCTTTTCGTTCACTTTGAACGTATCGATGCGGCAGCCAAAGAAAAAGATGCTAGTCTCGCTGCTAATCAATTCCAAGAAGCATTAAAAGACTTCGACGCTTTCTTAAATATTGTTCCTAGTTAGTTTTTATCAGTGATCACTGATCAATTATCAGTGATCACCGACCAGGCCGCAGCTAAAAAACCGATAAATGCTATTTTGGTTTAGTTTGGACGCTAATAGGGCCATTAACCATGGTTTGACAGGCTAAACGATAATTTTCGGGTTTTTTCTTCAGACAGCGCTGTTCAAAGTCGGTTTTAGCGGAGAGATTTTCCAGACCCTCGACAATTGCCACTATACAAGTACCACACTGACCGTAACCGCCACAATTCATCAATTTACCGCTAAAAGTGTAGATATCAACGCCATTCTGGATTGCTTTCTCTCGTAAATTCGCTCCATCTGCCGCTACTACGATCTTATTCTCTTTGACGAAGTTGATGTTACCCATGACTGTATTACCCTAAATTTTTGCAAATTAATATTAAAAAATATTAAATTTTTTTGATTGTAACATTTTTGGCTCGTTCCTCTAAATATTCGGCGATGGCAATAGCGATCGCTTTTTTACCGATAAATTTCCCCAGTGCCGCTTTTGTGACCAAATAAGCCACCTGTTCCCCGTGATCGCCCTTTTCCTCACCCCTATTAGCAATGACCGCCTGATAGCCCTTTTCTAGGCGTTTACGGGCGATTTCCAGTAACTCCTCCTGACTGACTCCCTCCTGATACTTGAAAGTCACCATCTCTAAATCGGGAAAATTTTCTCTCACCTTGTCAATCACTTTTTCCGTCGGCACAAAATTAAGATTTAACTGCCCTCCACTGGGAATCTTACCAGAAAAAGGGCTTTCTAAGCGATAATCGGCCACGGCTGCCGAGAAAATCCCAAATTGATAATCTTTACTCCCTAATTCTCCCATCACCTTCCCTAGATACTCGTCATAAGTTTCAATAATTTCGTGGGGTAAATAAGCGGGGGGTGTATAGCTGCCGCGTCCGTGGATTAACTGCACCTTAGCCCCGCGCAGGTACAATTCTTCTGCGATAGCGACTCCTAACTGTCCAGTAAAACGATTGGTTAAACGACGGATATTATCGATAATCACGGGTGTAGGTCCACCGGTGACTAAAATCGTCCTATTTTTCAGCACAGAATTACTGAGAATCCCACAGACTGCCACGGTAATCTCTTTTTCTCCGGGGAGATTGTGCTTACCGTAATCATCCCGGGGTGGCATAATCTCGACTCCCAAGCGATCGAGAGTTTGTAAAGATTCGCTCAGAATAGCATTATGTAAACTGCCGTGCATGGTGGGGACGAGCAGAATTTTAGTTTTTCCCTTTTCCTGTCGTCCCAAGGCCGAGGCCAAGCATGAAGTGATCACTCCGTCAGCGATTCCGTAACGAAACTTATTAATCGTGTTATAGGTAGCAGGGGCGACTAAATAAAGATCAAAGGGAGATTGATCGCTTAAATGTTCTGCTTTTGCCGTTAATTGACTAACTACGGGATTAACCGTACTCCATTCCAAAGCTTCCTTAGTGACGTATCTTAAAGCTTCTTCCGAGACAAAAGCCACGACTGTAGCCCCGAATTTCCGCAAAGATCGGGCAATTAGCGGCGCTTTCATGGCCGCAATCCCTCCTGTCACCAGTAAAGCAATCCGTTTACCCCAGAGATGATGATTTTCTAAGGGTACTTCGCGATCGCCTAAGTCTGAATCCGTGGGAGAGGAAAAATTCCAAGTCATAAATTTTCAGTGATCAGTAAACAGTAAACAGTAATCAGTGAACCGAAAACTCAAATCTGATCACTGATCACTGATAACTGATCACTGATAACTGATTTCAAGATTTGTCTATCCCTGACCGAGAAACTGGTTATGCTAGTAAATAAAGGGTTGCTTCGGTGTTCTTATGATTGACAAAATTTTAACTAAAGTTCGATCGCTTGCCAAGCCGTTATTAGTTCTAGGATTAGTGACAACGCTGATTTTAGGCAATATTCCCAGTGCTTTAGCGGCATCGGGGGGTAGAATGGGTGGCGGTAGTTTTCGCGCCCCTAGTCGCAGTATTAGTCCTTCTAGAGGTGGTGGTTACAGTTCCCCGGGTTACGGTGGAGGTATTGGGTTTCCCTTCCTCTTACCCTTCTTTTGGGGTGGTGGTGGCGGTGGTTTAATTTCTCTGTTAATCTTTTTTGCTATTGCCAATTTCCTCGTTAATGCTTTCCGTAGTCGTGGAGGCAGTGATGAGAATGGTATGGCTGTTGAACAGGGATATGAAACCGTCTCCGTGGCTAAAGTACAGGTGGGTTTGTTGGCTAATGCCCGTTATCTGCAACAAGAATTAAATCAAATCGCCCTAACTGTAGATACTAGCACCTCTGAGGGACGGGTCGAAGTCTTACAAGAATCGGCTCTGGCCCTATTACGTCATCCAGAATACTGGGTTTATGGTAACGTCGATTGCCAACAAACCAGCCTCAGCAGTGCAGAAGCAAAGTTTAATCAGTGGTCTCTCAACGAACGCGGTAAACTAACGGCGGAAACCTTAACTAATTACAATAATCAATTGCGTCAAGGTTCTACAGAAAATATTTTACCCGAATCGGCTGGAGAATTAGCGAAAAACGCGCCAGAAGGCTATATTTTGGTGACTATTTTGGCTGGCATTGTCGGTAGATTTTCTCTACCTAAAATCAATGATTCCCAAGACTTGAAACAGGCCCTGCAACAAATTGGTAGTATGGGAGGCGATCGACTTTTGGCAGTAGAAGTGATTTGGACTCCTCAAAGCGAGGGTGATATTCTCAGTCAAGACGACATTCTCGCTAATTATCCCGATCTAAAATTGGTGTAATTTGTCGGGTAATAATGCTAGACTTTGGCTAAAATCTCCCTGTAAAGGGGGGATTTTTTGATTATTAAGGAATTGCTCCTCTAAATAAGTACCTAAGCAAAATTAATTACACATATCTAACCCCCTCTTGCCTTTTGCCTTTTGCCTTTTGCCTATCTTTACTAGGAAATTAATTTTGCACGACTACTTACTAAAAGGGAGAATAAATAATCAGTTTTTAATAACTGGATTTAGTATTAGACACAATCAGGATATTCCTAGACTCCCGAAAGAGCGATAATTAGATTTTTAGGTGTATTAAGATCTGAACCTAGAGAACCAACTCGTTCTTTCTCTGCTGTCCCAGAAAGTGCTTCTATCGACTTCTAAATGGGATATTTTCAACATGAAAACTAAATTATCTCAGCTTTATGAAACTGATTTTAATTTGTGGATTGAGCAAACCGTAAATCACTTAAAAAAAGGCCACTTAGATGCCCTTGATTTAGATAACTTAATCAAAGAAATATCTGATATGGGATGTAATAATAGACGGGAGGTATTTAGTCGTTTAAAAGTTCTCTTGATGTACTTACTTAAATGGCAATATCAACCGGAAAAATGCACTAATAGCTGGATAAATACCATTGATGAGCAAAGAGAACAATTAGAGCTTATTTTAAGGGATAGTCCTAGCTTAAAAACCTATTTGACCGATATTTTCACAGAATGTTATCAAAGAGCAGTGCGAGGGACAGTAAATGAAACTAATTTACCAAAAGAAACTTTTCCGGTTGATTGTCCTTTTAGCCAAGAACAGGTTTTAAATTGGGATTATTTTCCTGAAAATAGCTTTTGAACAATAGCAGTTTTATGATAAAATTGCCCTGCTGTCAAGACTGCTTTTTTTCTTGCCAAATAGCTAAGGCCATTTGATGAACAAATCGCCAAGGTAGATGATGCTGACGGGCAATTGCGGCACAATCTTCGTATTCTGGTTGTACGGTAATCGGTTGATTAATTGACTCTTTGTAGGCAACTTTTAGCCGAATTTGTCCATAGACAGTATCGATCGATTGTATCTCTCTTTTTAAGACTGATCGCTCTTGAATTGTCCTTCTAATGCCTAAAGTTGTGGTTTCCTGAAAGATCATATTTTCACAAATAGCAATTTTATCCAAGGCACAAATTACTGTCAAAAGTATCCCCAAACGAGATTTTTTCATAGTAATTGCTTGACTAAATACATCCAAGACACCCACTTGTAATAAAGCCTCACTTAAATAAGCGATCGCTTGCGGATTTAAGTCATCAATTTGAGTTTCTAACACTGCCACAGTTTCGCTTTCATCTAGCTTTTCTGGTGTTTTTTTTCCTAACCAAAGCCGGACAAGATTGGGAATCGGTAAATCTTTTGTCCCTGCTCCTAAACCGACCTTTTCTAACTGCATTTTCGGCGGTTTACCGAAACTTTTAGCTAAAGTTGTCACAATAGCTGCCCCCGTGGGTGTTACTAATTCTGCTTCGATGTCATTACTATAAATTGGTACTTGTCGCTTACTTAACAATTGTACTACTGCTGGTACGGGAACTGGTAAACGACCATGAGCGGCCTGAACTGTACCGCCGCCGGTAGGTAGAGAAGAACAGTATAATTCACTCACCGATAGCCAATCCAAACCCAAGCAAGTCCCGACGATATCGATAATGGCATCGGTTGCCCCGACTTCGTGAAAATGGACTTTTTCCGGTGCGATCCCGTGAACAGATCCTTCTGCAATCGCAAGTTGTTGAAAAACCTCTAAACTCCATTCTTGGACTTTCTGGAGTAAATTTGCCTGTTTAATTAAATTTTCAATCTCCGGTAAATGGCGAGTGGGAGTATGATGGTGATGGTGGTGATGATCAGAGGACTTCTCGGCAGTGACATCGACGTGAATCTTAGTGGCAATTTGACCGCGACGATGCACTTTTTCGGCCTTTAACTGATATTCATCCTCGATTCCTAAAGTTTTTAGTTGTGCGATCAGGTATTCTAAGGGAACTCCTAAATCTACCAATGCCCCTAAACACATATCCCCGGCGATTCCCGTGGGACAATCCCAATAGGCGACGATTTTGCTATCATGGCTATTATTTACTCTCTCCATCCGGAAAATCCCCAACAACGTTATATCCAAGAGATCTGTCATGCCCTGAAAAATGGGGCAATTATGCTTTATCCTACCGATACCGTCTATGCGATCGGTTGCGATCTCAATGTGAAATCCGCCGTCGAACGAGTTCGCCAAATCAAGCAACTATCTAATGATAAACCCTTGACGTTTCTCTGTTCTTCTTTGTCGAATATTTCCGAGTACGCAGTGGTCAGCGATCATGCTTATAAGATTATGCGACGAGTTATACCCGGTCCCTACACTTTTCTCTTACCGGCGACTAAATTAGTACCGAAAGTTGTGATGAATCCGAAGCGGAAAACCACTGGTATTCGGGTTCCCGATCACGTTATCTGTCACACTATTCTCGAAACCCTAGAAAATCCCATTATCTCTAGTTCTGCTCATCTTCCCGATCAGGAGGGGGATTTTCCCACTAAGGGGTTAGAAACCGCTAGGCTATTCGATGACCTCGATCATATCGTTGATTTAATTATCGAAGATGGTTCGGCTCCCGGTTCGGAAGTGTCAACAATTGTTGATTTTACCGGCGATCAACCGGATATCGTGCGTCAGGGTTTGGGTTGGCCGGAATTACAACAATGGTTATAACGAAGGCAAAAGGCACAAGGCACAAGGCACAAGGCACAAGGCACAAGGCACAAGGCAAAAGGCACAAGGCAAAAGGCAAAAGGCAAAAGGCAAAAGGCAAAAGGCAAAAGGCAAAAGGCAAAAGGCAAAAGGCAAAAGGCAAAAGGCAGCTTTGCTCTCCCCACACCCCACACCCCACACCCCACACCCCACAACTTCCCCACTTCCCCACACCCCACACCCCACACCTCACAACTTCCCCACTTCCCCACTTCCCCACTTCCCCACTTCCCCACTTCCCACACCCCACAACTTCCCACTGATAACTGATAACTGATAACTGATAACTGATAACTGAAACTGTATCGGTTATTGCGACTTTTTATTTCCTGAAAACCGCCTTGTGGAAGTCAAGTTAGTTGCTTAAGATAGAGGTAATCGCAGTCAGAGAAAACCTCTCAAGGAAATTATTACTATGGCTTTCACTCTTTATTCTCCCTTCCTCGAAATTAATTCTGTCCAACGTCAAATCGACCAACTTTTTCAAGAAGTATTACCGACAACTTCCTTCGGATCTCGTCCTCCAGTGGAAATCTCTGTTAACGAGGATTCTGTGGAATTAAAAATCGAATTACCTGGCATGGATATTAAAGATATCGATGTAGAGGTTAGCAAGCAAATGGTGGCGATTAACGGGCAACGTGAATGCCCTGCCGAGGTAGAAAACAGCGAATTTTATTATGGTAAATTTAGTCGCTTGATTACCCTACCAGTGGAGGTGCAAAATAGCCAAGTTACCGCTAACTATCAGAACGGTATTCTTTATCTCACCCTACCGAAAGCGGTGGCAGAAAAAAATAAAGTGGTTAAAGTTAATCTTGGTTAGATGAGAAAAAGACTGGAGAATTTCTCCAGTCTTTGGTTTTATTTGTAGTCGCTAACTGTTAATTGGATTCTTTGCTATTTAGGTTGACGGGACGGGGTTGAATAACACCAAAACCGCCGTGATTGCGTTGATAGATAACATTGATTTCGTTAGTGTCTTTGTTGCAGAACATAAAGAAATCGTGATCGACTAATTGCAATTGTGTTAGTGCTTCCTCAATAGTCATCGGTGGCATGGCAAAATATTTCATCCGCACTACTTCCGCAGGTAATTCAGGAGTGCGATCGCCAATTAGGTTATCATCTAAGGGTTTCTCTTGCACCACCTCGCTAGTTTTAACGGTGGTGTGGGTGCGATGATCCACCAGTCTTTCTTTATACTTGCGGAGTTGACGAGCGATTTTATCAGAAACTAAATCAATACTTGCGTACAGATTTTCGCTTCCTTCTTGAGCGCGAATCACTGTTCCATTAGCATAAACCGTTACTTCTGCCTTGTGGCGATCAGGAATGCGCGCATTCTTTTCCACGGAGAGGTGAACATCGACTTTTGTGGTTATGCCGTTAAAATGTTTCACCGCTTTCTCCAGCTTTTGTTCCACATAATCATGAATAGGTTCGGTGACAGCGATATTATTGCCCTGAATCAATAGCTTCATACTCACTACTCCATCTAAAAATTTTGCTATGGACTGCCCACATCAACTATTTTTAAGGGGTGTTGATGCTAGGAATTTAATCCTCAAAAAACTGCTCAATCGCGCTGTTGAGTGAAAGTCAATTAGAGGTCACAGTCTAGATATTGTCGGTGTTCTCGTTCTCCTTTTTTTGTCGGATCGCGCGGAAAATTCATCGGGTCGAGCGCCTATTTGCAACTGGATTTATTTACCTCTATTCTAACAAGTTTCTCTAAACCTTTTCTTAACAGAAGTGCGAAGTTCTGTTAACTTTTATTTAAAGAAACCGATTTTGGCCGCCGGCAGGGGAATCTGGTGATTGTTTCTCCCGTGGGACGGTTAACCTCGGAATAGATGGGATAACCCTAGATTAGCACTTAGTATTCTCCCCAACATCTATATCTTCCCTTCTTTTAATTTTCCTTTGCGCTCCTTTACATTTCTTAAATAATTTGACAAATTTCGCAATGAATGCCTAAAAAATACCTCGTCTCTGTGGGCTAAAAATTCGGGCAATTACTCCCGCTGCTCTCGTGCCAACAGCGATCGCTAGTGCCGGCGAGAATTGCTAATCCCGACGCTGACTCGGATGTTAAGTTTGTTAAATTTAATCTTGACAAATTTCCAGCACAGTTAAGAGCGATCGCTTATTGCTTTTTTCAATATTGGTAAGTTAATCCTAAGCTAAAACCTCACTTAGAAACAGCCCAAGAACGCACTTCACCTAGAGTTACAGGGGTGCGATCGCTAACATCAATAGTAAAGCGAAAAACTCGTTTAGCGCGCAGACCATTTTCGGGATCAAAGAATTTTAATTTCACATCCCAGCATTCACTTCCGTAGCGACAAAAGGGGCTTTTTTCCACTTCAATACTGTGTAATTCCATTCCCATTGCTACTGCTTGGGAGAAGGTTTGTACCGCTTGAAAGGCGTTAGTAGCGGCAAAATTTAAGGCGCGATCGCGGGCGATTTGTCCGACGTTGCGTAAGTCATAATAAATGCGATTTAAGAAACTGGTTAGAGAACGCCGCATCCTCGCTTCATCGGCGATTTCATGTTCGGTGCGAACAGTTTCTATGGCTGATTCAATCAAAGTATTAACTTTCCAGCCATACATTCCTCGCGGACTATTAACTTTAATGACGGGAACAATTTGACCAGAAAAAAGTCTCACGGTTTCCTCGGTCAGCATACCCGGGATACTCACCCTTTCAATATAATCTTCGTTAGCTTCTGGCAATATTTGACCCGCTAACATATATTGCATGACTTGATAAATCTCGGCGGCAAAAGCTCCCACGGGTTTAATTGCATAGATGGGAGTTAGTTCTAAATTGACTGTCCAAATTAAAGACTTAGTTTCTGATAAATTACTTTCTAAATAATCTACCATTTGCCGCGCATCGTAGGGATTGGATGGTAATTCAAGATTATCGATCGCGATGGTTGGCATTAATTGTTTAAAGGTGTCCCGACGCGCTTCTGTGCCGAAATCATAGCCTAAAGTTCCTAACACATAAACGAGGTTTGAACGTTGACTAGGAACTACATTATTTAAGACAATATTATTGTTTGCTTGATTATTTTGTATCAATCCGGTTGAGGAAACATTTTCTGAAGCATTGCTAGGAGCGATCACCAGTTCTAGTGTCGCTGCTGTTGGGGTGGTTACAGTTGTTCCCTGAGTCGCCATCTCGGTTGTATTGGATGGGATAACAGAGGTTGTCACGGTCATCGGAATTACCGCCGATTCTATGATATTATTCGACGAATTGTTATCCGCTTCAACAGTTTGTAATTTCTCTCCCGTCAGCAGTTCATAAGCACCCGCAATATTGATTTTTCCCAATAAACAGCGTTCCGGTTCTTCTACTTCCTTAGGGTCGCAAGGGATGGCACTATTTGTCAAAGCGGCCCTTACTGCTTCAGCATCAGGAGATAAACCCTGTTCTAATTGTAAACTCATTAATAAAGCGGCTGTTCCTGTCACAATTGGAGCAGCACAGCTAGTACCTTTTTTGCGGATGGGGTCATCGGTTGCGGGTTGAGCGCCTAAAATATTTTCGCCTGGAGCGAGAATCCCTTGACTTGCATATTTACCGCCAAAATTACTAAATTTAAATGGCTCACCTGTATCTTTCATCGCTCCTACGGTCAGGACATTTTCTAACACCGCAGGAACACACCAACACTCTCCCTTATCATTACCTCCAGGAGCAATCACCAGGATATTATTAGCTTGAGCCTGACGAATTGCTTTATCAATAAATTCGTGCGCTAATCCGCTTTGAGTTGGATGACAAGCGGCACAATGAATAATATTCACTCCCTGTTCAATCGCGGTACTAATTGCGCGAGAAAGATTGAGAGGATTAATAAAATCATCGTTGCTATAGGTGATGGGAATATTAATTACAGTAGCGTTAGGAGCAATCCCTTCTACCGGTGAATCTGGCTGTCCACAAATGGTGCTGATAATATGGTTAGCATGGAAGCGCAAATGTAAACTAGCGCGGATGTTTTCATCGGGGATTGCTTCTTTCAGCAGAGCCTCTTTTTCTTCATCACTTTTGCCACTTTTTTCTACATCTAAAAAGGCTTGTAAGTGTTGCGGATCGATGGGAAATTCTTCCGACCAATAGGGATCAAGGCGGGTAATATTTGCTGATTGGAAACAGGCGCGATCTAAATCAATTGGTCCATCAAGAACGGCGATTTTGATGCGTGGATCGCCTTTTGTCTGGGAGCGAAGAGAGGTCATCCCGGGGATAGCATTGAGATCAGGCATAGTTTTTGCAGGTTTTCAAGAACAGTTATAGAATAAAAGCTAGACAACAAAAATAGGGGAATTAAAGATGAGTTCAATGACCCAAACGGTACAATCCTCAACCACAATTCAGGAACCTTCGACCACGGCGTATTGCGCTTCCCCTTTACCCGACCACACCCAACTCCCCGATAAAGATGGAAGTTTTGTGAAAAACTATCAAGAGCCTCCCCAAGCAGACCTTTTAACGCATACTATTACACCCCTTTTAGAGCAATTACATCCTGACGGTAATTACTGTCTGGGTCGAGATTGTGGGATTTATTGGCGATTACCAGAGTATCCAGAATCCCTAGAAAAGGGTGCTGTTGCTCCCGATTGGTTTTATGTTCCCCATGTCCCCACGACTATTGATGGTCAAGTTCGCCGTTCTTTTGTGATGTGGAAAGAAACCATTGAACCGGTTATTGCCTTAGAATTTGTCTCTGGTAATGGTGAAGAAGAACGGGATAAAACGCCTGTTAAGGGTAAATTTTGGATCTATGAGCGAGCGATTCAAATTCCTTTTTATGGGATTTATGAAGTTAACAAGGCCCAGATCGAGATGTACCAGTTAGTTAATGGTCGTTACCAAAAAATGACTCCTAATCAGCGCGGTCATTATCCCATTACTCCTTTAAAGGTAGAGTTAGGAATTTGGCAAGGGGAATACCAAAATCAGTTCTTTCCCTGGCTTCGCTGGTGGGATGCGGAAGGTAACTTGTTGTTAACTTCCCAGGAATCTACTCAACAGGAACGACAACGAGCCGAACAGGAACGACAACGAGCCGATCGCCTAGCGGAACAGTTAAGGGCCTTGGGGATAGAACCGGAAGATTAATTGAATGTGTCTAACACCAGATGCGACCCCGACGAAACGGCGGATCATTGGGATTCGCTTTACGGTCTTGGAACATCAATTTCCAACGTCCGTAATCTTCTAAACCAGTGGCGGGAATATATTTAGCTTTAGGTTGAGTTGTTTCTGGTTGCTCAATCTTGGGTTTTTCTGTGGTTGGTTGGTCAACATTCGCAGCAGCGGGTGTTGATTCTGGCGCACCTTTAGGTTTACTAGCCATTGTTTGATTTCCTCCAGTGTTTTTTACTAGGTTTTAGAAGTCGATACTAATAACGGAAACCGCCAAAAGAGGACATTTTCAGATAGCCATAGTGAGGGTATTGAAACTGAGCCGGATCATTGTAGTTAGCGCCATGAACTAACTTAACCAAAATAGATACCAAGTCTTCGCCATCACCGTGAATAATATCGACGCATTCATGGGGATGAATAAAATGGGGTCGTTTGACGGGAGCAGACTGTTTGGGAAGTCTCATGGTTGTTTTCGGGTAAATAATGGGGGTAGGGGCGAAGCATTCGGGCATAACCTATCGCTGAAACCTTAGATTTCCTATCCGAATGCTTCCCCCGTACTTGAAGTCAGAAGTCAGCGCAGGGGAGAGGACTAATAAGGAGAAGACCAGGAACGAACTTCGCCCAAGGTGACAGGAATTAAGTCACTGACATCAATGGTAAAACGGAAGATTTTACGAGCGCGGCGGCTATTTTCCGGGTCGAAGAATTTTAACTGTACGTCCCAGCAATCGCTATCCAGCCGACAAAAAGGACTCTTAGAAACATTAATACTATCGAGTTCCATCCCTGCACCCACAGCCTCAGAAAAAGTTTGCGCTGCTTGGAAAGCATTAGTCGCGGCAAAATTGAGGGCGCGGTCTTGGGAAGTTTGCCCTAAATTGCGTAAATCGTAGTAGATGCGGTTCAGGAAACTGCTCAAAGTGCGGCGCATTTGGCTTTCTTGGGCTTCTGTTTGTTCTGCACGGCTTCTATTGCTGCACTGACTAAAGTATTAACGTGCCAACCATAAATTCCCCGGGGACTATCCGGTTCAATAACGGGAACAACTTGTCCTGAGAACAGGCGTACTGTCCGCCCAGTAATCCGTCCCGGAATACTGACCCGCTGGATATATTCGGCGCTGTCTTCTGCTTGCACTTGTCCTGAAAGAAGTTCCTGTAAAGCCGCATAAACTTCCCGGGAAAAAGAGCCAAGGAGTTCAATCGCGTAAATTGGCGTAAGTTCCAAATTCAAAGTCCAGATTAAGGATTTAGCCTCCGAGAGGTGGTCAGCCAGGTAATCCACCATCTGACGGGCATCGTAGGGATTAGAGGGAACTTCAATCAGCAATTCTCATTTTGAAATAAATAGAGCATTAACCCCGATTTTGGCAGGGAAAATATAGTACGAAGCAACTATTTTCTAGAAGAGGCGAACAATAAAAAAACAATTGGCTAGACAAATTAAGTATAAATACTCAAGCAATCAAAGAGGTTGGCTGAGAACGAACGGGGTTAAATCAGGAAGATAGTTCTGTTTTTAGAATAGAGAATTCAAGGGAAATAAAAATTTATAATTATTGTCAGCTAAGGTAAAATGGGTGAGATAGAAATCCACCAGCACGTCAAATTATTCCAAGATGGCTCAAAAAGCGGCAACCCTAGAAATTTCGGAATTAACGCAATTTTTACATCAAGAATTAGATGATTTACCCGATGAGAGGAAACCTGGAAATAATAGAAAATATGAGATAAAAGATGCCGTGATGGCTGCATTTTCAGTCTTTTTTACTCAGTCGCCGTCTTTTTTAGACCATCAACGTTTAATGAAAAGCAATAAGGGAAAAGATAATGCTGAAAGTTTATTTTCAATTAAAAAAATTCCTGGGGATAATCAAATAAGAAATTTGCTAGATCCAGTGCCAGCATCTAATATCTCTAGGACTTTTCAAAAAGTCTATGAATGGTTAAAAGAAAAGGGAGTTTTGAAAAAGTTTCTCTACTTAGATGGAGAAATATTAGTGGCGTTAGATGGCACAGAATATTTCTCATCCAAGAAAATTAATTGCCCTCATTGTAACTGTCGTAATCATCGAAATGGAACTACAACTTATTTTCATGGCTGTGTCACACCGATAGTAGTTTCTCCTAAGCAAAAACAAGTAATTAATTTAGAGCCAGAATTCATTAAAAAACAAGATGGACATCAAAAACAAGACTGTGAAAATGCGGCCGTTAAAAGATGGTTAAATAGGAATCATAAAAATAAGTATGGTTATACTGTAACTCTTTTAGGAGACGACTTATAGCATTTCTGATTCACAAGAGGTACATTCTCGATCCTGAACAGCTTAATCAGCAAAGGTTTAACTGTGCTGCACAGATGCGAGAAACGCTATATATTCTCACGAACCTGTCTGTAAATTAGCGGTAAAACAAGGTTATAATTTTATTTTTGTTTGTTTGGAAACGTCGCATAAAACTTTATATGAATGGCTAGAATTTTTAGAAAAAAGTGGCGAAGTTAGGACCGTTGAAAAGAAACAATGGGATGGACGAAAAAATCTAATTTATCGTTATCGTTATGCTTCTAGAGTTCCCTTAAGAGAGGGGGACTCAAGTCTCGAAGTTAATTGGTGTGAAGTGACTGTTATCAATGAAAAAACCCAGAAAACTATCTACCAAAATAATTGGATAACTAATCATAAAATCACGGAAAATAATGTCGAAGAAATTGTCAAAGCTGGACGTAGCAGATGGAAAGTTGAAAATGAAGGCAATAACGTTCTTAAAAATCACGGTTATAATTTAGAGCATAACTTTGGTCACGGTCAGAATCATTTGTGCGAGTTCTTATTGTCTTTAAATTTACTAGCTTTTTTATTTCATACCGTGTTGGATTTAGTTAATTACACCTATCAAAAGATTCGTGAGCTATTAGTAACTAGGACTTCTTTCTTTAATGATATTCGTACCCTATTAAAATTTATTTGGTTTAAGAATTGGTCGGAATTTTTCTCATTTATTCTAACCGAATATGTCCCATTTAAAAAAGTAAATTCTAGTTAAAAATGTCAATTTTTCGAGAGAAGGAAAGATTATTTTATTCATTGAAAAAACCACAAATTAGGTCAGAATTTCAGCTAAATTTATGAGTTGAGATAAGTTTTTTATGGGCAGATATTTTAAAACTGTCTCTTGAAGCTAATTATGATGATTATCTTGAAAAAAAATGATAATTAGACAGAAGTTCTCTATGTGAACAAGAGAACTTTATCTTCTTTTGTTTTCAAAATGAGAATTGCTGATATTTCTCTCGTTACACATCTCGACGGCGCGAATTAGCCAATCTTCGGCTTCTCCCATATCAGTGAGGGCCCCGCCGCTAATATTAATCACTTTTGCTCCGTTTTCGGCGGCTTGTTCAATCGCCCTCGCTAAATCGAGTTGGGAGAGTTTGCGGTTATCGTCAGAGAAGACGGGGACGAGTAGGCCTCGACACTGGGGGGCGATGCCAGGGATTTCGCTGTTGGGTTGTGCAAAGATGAGGCTGGCAATATGGGTTCCGTGAGTGGACATTTGCCCCGCGGTGGCTTGATGCTGGACGAGGGTGGATAAACGGGTTAGGTCTGCCCCGTTGAAGCAGGGATGGTCGGTATCAACTACACCATCAAGAATGGCGATGGTTATTTCTGATGTACCTTTGGTTTGTTTTTGTAGTTCTTTTAGTCCTGGAATAGTTGGGAGATTAGTCATTAGTAATTTTCTAAGCTATTTGTAATAGTTTTGGCGAGGGCAAAGGTTTATTTTCTTGGGTATATATATCTACCAAATCTTCTAAAACTTCTTGGGCATTATCAAGGGCTTCTTGATAGGTGCTGCCGTGAGTTCGAGCGTATTTTCCCCATTCGGGTAAACTGGCAATATAGGCATTATCTTCTTCAGACCATTGAATTAAAATGCTATATTTCATGATTAATTATCTCCTTGTTCTAATTGTTCTAATTCTTTAATTGCTGTCATAATATCCTTTTCTTGATAGGGTTGGGCATCTTTACCATCTTTACCGGAAAGAACGATGGGATTTGACATTAAAGGATGTACCCAATAGGAATGACTGCCTTTTCCTCGTTTAGGTAATAGTGTAAATCCTGCTTTTTGTAACATTTGTTTTAATTCTCTAATCTTTTTTGGCACTTTTTAGAATGATCGCTGTTGTTTGAGGGAGTTTTTTTGAATGTCAGCAACTATCATAAGTTCAAATAAACTTTTTTGTTGCAATAATCTCTTTCATTCATCTTCTGTTAATAAGGTTTTTAATTCATCAATAATATCTTCTAAAGGTTGCGGTTTTAATTCCCCTCTTTGAAAAGCTTCCCTCGCTTCTTTAGCATTTCGGGCTATTTCGTCTCGATAGGATTCTATCATTTGATTTTTGACAATTTCTATTAACATTTCTCTCTGTTCAATAGGTAGTTCATTAACTGTCATAAGAGCTTGTTCTAATGTCATCATAATTTATCCTCTCTTGATTGTTGTAAAAGGTAATAGGTTCGACAGTAATCATTGGTTTGAATTTTCTTGATTAAATACTTGAAAAACTTTTAAATTAAGTTGACCAAATGTAGAAGATTTTACTAAGTCATCATTGCTAAAATTACCAATTTCTGTATAAGTATTTTCTCTTAATTCTAAGACTAAAATGGTTTGAGTTTGAGGATCAACTATCCAGTATTCGGGAATACCACAATCTTGATATTGGCTTCTTTTGGCGATGTAATCTCTCTCTCTTTGGATTTCCCCGGGACTAACCACTTCAATGACTAATAAGGGGGGTAACATGGAAAGAAGAATCGTATTTCTCTGGGAGAGTAATTGAATATGTTCTTCTCGAATAATGGTTAAGTCAGGGTAACGGTTTTTCGGTTCGCCTCTCACTTCTAATTCTAAACCATGTCCTCTGACTCTCCGATGTCCAACAAGTGAGGCAAATTTGAGAAAAAGAAAGTTAGCGATTTCAAAGTTAAGTCCTGATTCTGGTGGCATTTCTACCAATTCTCCGTTAAATAATTCATAGTGTTCCTCTGAATTATCCTCATAATGTAGATATTCAACGAAGGTTTGAAAGCGGGGTTTTGTGATTAACATAAAACTTACTCCGTTTTACAGAATTTAAATATGCCTAGAAAACCTCGAAATCTTCAAGCTGGTTATTCCTACCACGTCACCACACGCTGCAATAACCGAGAATTCAAATTATCCAAGCGGGAATGCCGGGAGGTATTTCTTTATGCCATCAAGAAGGCTTTAGACAAACACCAGTTTAAGCTTTATGCTCTCTGTATCATGTCTAATCATGTCCATTATCTCATTGAACCTGCCCAACCTGAAGATTTACCCAAAATCATGCACTTCCTCAACTGGTACACGGCGATGTGTTTTAATCCGATGCTCAGAAGGACAGGACACTTTTGGGAAAAGCGTTATTTTTGCGATGGTTTCCCTCCTTCAGATAGAGAAAGAGCATTAAATACCTTACGTTACATTCACGGCAACCCGAAAGCCGCCAAAATGCGTTCTGGTTTTTTCTACGATTTCAGTAACTACGGCAGTTATGAACGTTTAACCGATGATGGCTTAACTCAATGGCATCCTGCTTTTCTTAAACTGGGTGACAGCTTAGAAGAATGTGCCAGAAAGTACAAAGGCTTTTGCCAGAAATACAAACCCAAGGAGAAGAACACCGCTACCCGATGCCACTGGGGGAGTAAGCTATTGGCAGGGGTTCATCTCCCTGAATCTAAATCTTCTAGCACTCGTGAACCAAGGAAAAGGGAGACAACAGAAGAGCAAAAACCTGTACTCCCCCGCTCCCTCTCTCCCCTGCTCAGCGTGCCAGGTATCCGAAAGCCCTGCTTTAACTAGGGTTATACGTCAATTCATTGAGGCAAACCGTGCGCCCTGGCAAGGAGAAAAAGACTTTTGACATTTTTTGAGGTTCGTGCTAGAATCGGGGAGATTACTCTGCGTCGTCTCCCGCAAAAGGACTCCAGGACTCCCATCGCTCCTCAAAAAATCCAAAATCCGTCCGAATAATCAGACTGGGGGGCGATCGCATTACCATCACGAGAGACGGTAGCGGTATTTTCCCGTTGGACAGGAGCAGCATTGCGGGGTGTCAGCTTTTTGGTTTTCATGGGGTAAGTCAGACCTAATTGTTGTTGATTCCAATCATACTAATTCTTTTCTGCCGAATCAATAGTTTTATTCTGAGTTTTTATCTATCTTTGTTATAGTTTTTTATCTATATTTAAGGTCATTACAGTTTTTCTGTTTAAATTTCCCGAAGAAAAAAACCACCAGATGCAAATACTGGGGAGCAGGGAAGAATGATACCCTTAGCTTGATGCGATCGCTTTCTTAATCAAGATCAAACATAGCATCTAAATCTCTATATCCACTAACTACTCTTGCGATTTCAATTCCGTTTTCAAGAGGAAAATAAAAGATTAGATAATCTTCTACAGGAAAACTTCGTAAACCCATAATCAATTCATTCCTGTTTTTTCCCATATTAGGAAAACTAGCTAAGATTTCAAATTTATCAAGAATCTTATCTAACAACTGATTGGCAGCTTGAATATTAGAATAAGGAATCCGATCATTGATAATTTCTAAATCCTCTTTAGCCTTTGAAGATATTAAAATAACCGTCATAATTCAATATCCACTATCCTGAAGATTTGTGGCTTTTAATCTGTTAATGAATTCTCTACCATCAAAACTTTCCCCACGCCTTAACTCTTGCACACCAATCATGACTTCCTGTTTCAATTGCTCAAATCTTCCTCGATAAATTCTGTCTCTTTCTGCCAATAAACGCAATCCCTCTTGAATAACGGCTAAATCATCTTGATATTTGCCTGTTTTAATTTGTTCAGCAATCAAATTTTCTATTTCTGGTGTCAGTTGGATAGTGTTCATTGCTTCTCCATAATTACTTTTATATCATCCTAGCTGATTATTATAGCGCAGACTTTTTAGCATCTTATAATTTTAACAGATTTTGGACAAACTGCGAGATAGACAGGTTCATCTCCCTGAATCTAAATCTTCTAGCACTCGTGAGCCAAGGAAAAGGGAGACAGCAGAAGAGCAAAAACCTGTACTCCCCCGCTCCCTCTCTCCCCTGCTCAAGAAGCTTCTCCCTGACAAAAGTAGCTGGTTGCAATTAAATATAAAATGTGGGATGGGCATCTTGCCCGTCCACAGGCTGGAAGCCTGTTCCACTATCTAACAATTAAGGCTCTTCGGTAACTGTTATGCAAATAATTAACTTAAAATAAAATTCGATGAGAGAGCCTACGCCCAAAAATAGCTGAAACCCATACAGAAAAGGACTTAAGGCACAAATAGGTTAATACAAAAAGATAGACAATCGAGTTAAGATTTGATATAATAGCCAAAAACCAGAGTATTTTACTTATGATACTTGACAAATTTTTGAACCTAGAAGGAACCTCTATTCAAGGCTATCTACACCTAGAAAATATCGGTATAGTTTGACCAGTCGAATCGAAAAATAAAAAAGCAGTCTGTCCTCGTTGTGGGTTAGAGAGCGATAAACTCCACCAAAATCATCGACATTTAGTCAAAGATTTACCGCTCTCAGGTCAACCAGTGTACCTACAAGTTAATCGTCGTCAATTTAAGTGCGGTAATTGTCAGAAACCCTTTAGCGAAGAGTTAGATTTTGTCGGCAAGAAACGAACCTATACGAAAAGACTAGCCGAGAATATACTCGAACAATTAAAATCAGGAGATATTTTAAATGTTAGCCGAAGAAATGACGTAACGGAAGAAGAGATTCAAAGAATGATAGAGGACATAGCTGAAGAAATTACAGAGACAGACCTATCGAAATTAAAAAGACTAGGAATTGATGAAATCGCTCTAGTCAAAGGACAAAAAAATTACTGTGCGGTTTTAGTAAATTTAGATACGGGAAAACTAATAGCTATTCTAGAGAAGCGAACACAAGAAGAATTGAGGGAAACGCTTACAGGGTGGGGAAAAGAGGTATTAGAGCAAATTGAAGAAGTCAGCATAGACCTTTGGTTGCCCTATAAAAATTTGGTGAAAGAATTGATGCCATCGGCCGAGGTAGTCGCCGATAGATTCCATGTAATGAAACAAATTAATCAAGAGTTAGACGAACAAAGAAAAGCAGAAAAAAGAGCCGTAGAAGCGCAGAAAAATAAAAAACAGAAAGCGAAAAAAGAAGCGAAGCTAGAAGTTTTAAAGCGAAGTAAATATAGCTTGTTAAAAAATGAAAAAGATTTAACGGAAACCCAAAAAATTAAACTAGAAGCTATCAAAGAAAATTTTCCAAATTTGAAAAAGATGCAGGAATTAAAGGAAGAATTTAGAAAGATTTATGAAACCTCAGAGAATCCGACAGAGGGAATGCTATCCATCTCGGAATGGTTGGCAAAATCCTCCAGTGTTTTTACTAAGAGTTGTCAAACAATCCGAAACTGGTTTGGAGAAATAATTAGTTATTTCGAGCAAAGGACAACAAATGGGGTGGTCGAGGGAATCAACAATAAACTTAAACTAATAAAACGGAGAGCCTATGGCTTTAGAAACTTTCGGAATTTTTGGGTTAGAAGTATGTTATCTTGGCATCTTGTCTGTTGATTTAGCATAAAGGGTAACGAAGAGCCATAATTTTCTGTGTTTTTTCATTAATGACCGTGACTTCACACCAATTAACTTCGAGACTTGACTCGACCTCTCTCAGAGGAACTCTAGAAACATAACGATAACGATAAATGAGATTCTTTCGTCCATCCCATTGTTTCTTTTCTACGGCTTTAACTTCTCCACTTTTTTCTAAAAATTCTAGCCATTCATATAAGGTTTTATGAGAAGTTTCAAGACAAACAAAAATAAAATTATAACCTTGTTTTAGAGCTAACTCACAGATAGGTTGGCGAGAGTATAAGTCATCTCCTAACAGGGTTACAGGATAACCATACTTCTTTTGATGATTCTTATCTAACCATCTTTTAACAGCCGCATTTTCACAATCTTGTTTTTGCTGCCCATCTTGTTTTTTAATAAATTCTGGTTCTAAATTAATCACTTGTTTTTGCTCAGGAGAAACCACAATTGGCGTGACGCAACCATGAAAATAAGTTGTCGTTCCATTACGATGATTGCGGCAATTACAATGGGGACAACTAATTTTCTTTGAAGAAAAATATTCCGTACCATCTAAAACTATTAAAATTTCCTCATCTAAGTAGAAAAATTTTTTAATAACTCCCTGTTTTTTTAACCATTGATAGACTTGTTGAAAAGAGCCAAATATTGTGGCAGCTGGGATAGGATATAACAGGTTTCTGATTTGATTATCACCAGGTATTTTTTTGATACCAAATAAACTTGAAGCATTATCTTTTCCCTTACTACTTTTCATCAAACGTTGATGCTCTAAAAAAGAAGGTGACTGAGTAAAAAAAACCGAAAAAGCCGCCTTAACTGCATCTTCTACCTGATATTTGGTATTGTTTCCTGGTTTTCTGTCATCGGGTAAGTCATGTAATTCTTGAACTAAAAATTGTATTAATTCAGGAATTTCTAAAGTCACAGCCTTTTTCGTCATCGCAGAACAGTTTGATTAATTAATATTTCCAACTTAATAATTTTACCTCAACAGACAACAATCATCAATTTTTATTTGGTTCTCTTTCTGATGTAGAGAACTTTTGTTCTAGATTTCTCCCATCTTTCAAATATTTTGAGTATAAATACTCTATATACTCACTTCTCTGCGATGCAGTCGCACTCGCGGGAGCGCATTTTGTAGCTTGCTTAAAGCTTTGTTTCTGTCTGTATCACTTGTTACTTTTTAAAATGAGAATTGCTGCCCTGAGTTAACTAGGGTTGTACGTCAATTCCTTGAGGCAAACCGTGCGCCCTGGCAAGGAGAAAAAGACTTTTGACCTGATTTGAGGTTCGTGCTAGAATCGGGGGGTCTACTCTGCGTCGTCTCCCGCAAAAGGATTACTGAAGTACCGTGACCGGTGGTCAGCCAGCAAGGGGGTGATCGCATTGCCATCACGAGAGACGGTAGCGGTATTTTCCCGTTGGACAGGAGCAGCATTGCGGGGTGTCAATTTTTTGGTTTTCATGGGGTAATTCCGACCTTATTGTTGTTGAGTTCAGTCATACCACCTTTTTTCTGCTGATTCAATAGTTTTATTCTGAGTTTTTATCTATCTTTGTTATAGTTTTTTATATATGTTTAATGTCATTACAGTTTTTCTGTTTAAATTTCCCGAAGAAAAAAACCACCAGATGCAAATACTGGGGTAGTAAACTTTGCCCGATTTCATCACTTTCTATGTTCTAAAACTTTAGCAAAATCTCTTACTTCTCTTAATAAATTAGGGGATAAAGCATTGATGATTTCTAAAACTTCGCCAATGATTAATTCTTGTTCTAGTTGAATATCAGCTTTTGCTAAAGTTAATAAAGCCAAAGTTCCCCCTTCATCATTGATAAACTCTACCTCATAAGCTTGTTGATCATCATAACAATGAACAACCGCTCCTTGAGTTCCCTTTTTTAAACCATGTTCTTGAATGTCATGGGTTAAAGTAATTACATCTAGCTCTTTGATCATAATTCTGGTTAGCCTTTATTTTTTAAAAATGGTCGAGCAGTAACAAACCTGGCTCTTCTAGGTTCTGTGTGAGCATGGTATAATGGTAACACAGAACAGGAGGTGGGTTATGTGGATAAATTTTGATCAACTCCTCGATTTACAAAATGTAACAGTGGTCAATTATCAAAAAATTGCTCAGACAATTTTCCTAAAGCTTGCTCTTTTAAATGAAACAATTGAATGTCCGAATTGCCATCAAACCTTAGACAGAATCAATCAGACAGAGTATAATCTAGTCAGAGACTTGTCAATATTAGGTAATCCAGTATATAGCGGTTCTCGCATCTGTGCGGCACACTTAAACCTTTGCTGATTAAGCTGTTCACAATCGTGAATGTACCTCTTGTGAATCAGAAACGCTATATTTAGAAGTACCACGCCGTCAGTTTCATTGTCAAAAGTGCCAAAAGTATATCAGCGAAAGACTGAGTTTTATGAGATTAAGACAGCATCATACAATTCGCTATGAATCGATGATTTATGAGAGAGTAAAAAATTGTAGCATCGAAGAAATAAGTCGAGAAGAAGGGTTAGGATGGGAAGAAGTTGAGTTAATATTTAATCACTGTGCTAAAGAACTAGAAAAGGAAGAGTGGGAAGCACCAGAACGAATAAGCTTAGATGAATTTAGTAACTTAAAAGGACATAAAGATTTCATAACAACGGTCGTAGATCTGGACAAGAAAATTTTACTAGATGTGATGAAAGGACATAAGCAAGAAGAATTAATGGAAGCCTTAAAAGCACAGCCAGACGCAGTTCGGGAGAAGGTGAAAGAAGTGAGCGTCGATATGTGGTCAGGATTTACGGCAGTGATCAAGGAATTATTTCCCAATGCTAAAATCATCTATGACCGTTTTCATGTAATGGCTATCATCAATGACGAGCTTAATAACTTGAGAAAGTTAATGGGGGTGCATGAAAAAGGATTACCTCATTTATTATGGAAGAATAAAGAGGACTTAAAGGATGAGCAAAAACAACAACTAGAAGTTATCCTGAAAGAACATCCATGCTTAGGAATAGCCTGGGAAATGAAAGAAGAAATTAGATAAATTTATCAAAGTTGTAGAACGTTCAGAGGTGCTGAGAGAAAATTGGAAAAATGGATAAGAATAGGCGGGATATTATATCAAAGTAGTGCCAGCATGATCCAGAAGCATTTGCCAGGTATTTGTAATTACTTTGAAAATCATACAACCAACGGATTAATTGAGGGAATGAATACCAAAATAAAGCTTATTAAAAGAATGAGTTATGGATTTACCAATTTTGAACATCTTCGACTTAAGCTGTTTGCTTGCTTTAATTCATAACAAAAATTAACACACGAAAACCGGAAGAGCCGAGACTTTAGCCACTGCTCCTAAGCAACATTTCTCCAGCATGGGACTTAATCGATTATTCTTGCTTAATCCTAGTTTATCGGCTTGTTTCTCGCTTATCTTGACTTTCCCTATGATACTGCTTACGCTTTTGGTTCGCCCTGCTTGGGTTCCTGTTGCTGATTCAAAAAAAAATTGCCTATGGCAGGACCAAATGTAGTCAGCCAATGGTCTCGCAGGGCGGTTTCAATGCCCTCAAAGCTACGTAGTTGTTCTTCTGGGGTATTATCGACTAGAATTTGAGCAATGGCTTTTAAATGTTGATATAGTTGTTCTTTTTGGTCTGTATTCATGATTCTACCGTTTAATTGTTTCTCTTTATTTTGCCTTAGCTAACGTTTTTAGTCTCTAAGCATTTATACTTATTGCAAAATTGGGATGCTCCCTTTTTACCTTTAGATTAGCTGATGGTTGGGAGGGCGGGATATTGAGATTGATGACCATAGAATTTTGTTGATTTATCGCTTTACTTCCTTATTTTATTGGAAGTCATGATAAGTATGAGGCATTTTTTGGTAAGTTAGGATTTAGAGAGTTGCGTTGCCGAAGGCACACTGTGTGATCACTCGTTTTCAATTATGGGTAATATCAATTATGGCTAAAATGTTTCCCCCAGATGCGCCTTCTAATCCTGATTTACGGGGAGAATCAGACGTATATCATTTACTATCTCAACTTGACGATGATTTTTACATTTTTCAAGACAGATACTGGATTTTTAAGAATAAATATGGAGCTAGAACTGAAAGAGAAACGGATTTCTTGTTAGTTCATCCCCAGAAAGGTCTATTGATTATTGAAGTCAAGGGAGGAACTCGATTTTCTTACGACGGGGAACATGATAAGTGGAAATCGGGAGATAATATTTCTTATCAAAATCCCTACAAAAAACAATTAGCTAACTCAAATAATTTGCCGTTATTCCTAAAAAGTAAACTACCTAGTTTGACAAATCATTGGATAACTTGTGGATATGCAATTTGTTTTCCTCATATTGATATTTTAGAGGGAAATTTAGCTCCCTTTATGGAAAGAGAAGTTACTTTATTTAGAGATGATCTGAAAAATCTAGGTGAGAAAATCAACGAAATATATAGTCATTATAGTAATAATAGTCATAAACATCTTGGTAAAAATATAGTAGAAGAAATTAAAACTTTAATTACCCGTAATTCAGAATTTAGAAAATCCCTCAGTGCAGAACTAGAAGATGAGAAACAAACTATAATTAAGCTGACTAAAGAGCAACAAGAAATTTTAGATGGTTTTTATAAAGTTAAAACTCCAATCCTTATTGATGGACCTGCGGGAACAGGAAAAACTCAACTCGCAATCTCACAAGCTATTTCAGATATTCAATCTGATAGATTGGTTTTATTCATTACTAATTCTCAGGATTCAAAAGATTATATCTATAAGGAAATTTCGCTTAATGTTGAAATTAATAATGATCTTTTAAAGATATTTACGCTTAAAGAACTTAGTTTATTACAAAAAGTTTTAGAAAATAAAGAAAATTTAGAAGAAGTCAGAATTATTATTGATGAGGCACAACAATTAGATGGTGATTTTTTGAGAAAAATAGCTGACTATGCTAGTCAAATGTTTAATCTATCAATTTTAATTTTTAAAGATGATTCTCAAAAAACTAATGAAAATTATATACAAGAGATATTTAAACCCTTTAATTATACCCTGCAAAAAGTAATCAGAAACACAATTAATATTTTTGATTCTTACGAAGAATATATTAGTCCAACCTATAAAGTAAAAAAGCCTGTCAGACAGTTTAAGGAAGTCATCACAGATTATTACATAACTGATGAAGACTTAATTAAAGCCATAAAAAGCAATATTTTGGCATTAATAAAGGATGAAAAGGTTTTACCTAAACACATAACAATCCTCTTTTCTAAACAACCAAGTCAAAACTTTCTTGACTCGATAGCATCAAAAATTTCTACTTTCAAATTTAAGCGATTCTCTCTCGCTAGTCCTCTTCATCCACAAACAATTACTTGGTCAACTATTTACGATTTTCAAGGCTTAGAAAATCATATAATTTTATTAGTGGAATTAGAACCAGAACCCATTTCTGAGACCATTCGCTTAAGAAGATTAAGATATATTGGTCGCTCAAGAGCTTGTAGTATTTTATACATCTTTTTAAGAAAAGATATGTCTTCAGATATAATTGATATTGCCGATATATTTTAAAATTTGTAAAAGTCATTAAGTCATCTAATCCTTCACTCTCACTATTCTAATCCTTCACTCTCACTATTATTCGATAGCTCAGTAAAATCAAAGTAATCACAAAAGTTGAAATTATCTTTATGGGAAAAAATTGATGACAAAACCCTTGAAATAGTATGAGAAATTGGTCGAGGTAAATAATTTTCTACATTTTTACGAAATAAATTTTCATCAAAAGTCTGGCCATTATCTTGATGAGATAAGATCCATAATGCGTACAATGAGTTGAGATTTAAGTCAATGGATTTTGTAGAAAGAAAGGTTTGAAATTGAGCAATTAGTTTTTCACGCAATCTTTCACGATTTTTAATCATCATGAGAATATATGGCGGATCTTTTTTTCGAGGTTTTACTAAATGATGAATTAATCTTGTTCTGGCATAATCCATGATATTTTGATTCTTAAAAATATCATTCATTGCTTTGTATGCGGAAGATATTATGTTATTAGGAAATCCAAAGATAATAAATTCAACAACAGTCCAAGTATTTTTTTTGATTGTTTTTGGATACTTACAAATGATTTCTGGGATTTTATTGATTAATTGTATAACCAAGTTTTCATCGTAATCATGATCATTTTTTAAATAAAATAAATAATTAGTTATTCGATGACAATCTTTTTCTTGAAGGTTGGCTGTAAGATTAATAGTATTTATGTCAAAATCTTCATCTTCATCTTTTTCTGTTTTCTGATTATCTTCCCAATGTTCCTCATTTATAAGTTCATTACCATAAGCTATTTGATGATCTTTTCTAAAAAAATCTTTGACATATTTAGGATTATGTATAATTTCCGTTTTTGCCGAGTTTAAGTTTAGTCCTATCCTATGTAGTTCTTCTTGCAAAATATTAACCGCTTTGATTACTTCATCTTTAGTATTAGTAATAATTTTAATATCATCAACGTATCGAGCATAATGAAAGCCATAAGCAATCATCAATTCATCTATTTTACTTAGTAAAATATTTGCCAAATAGCCATCAGTTCCATTACCTACTAAAAGTCCTTGTTCTTTTTTTTCTAACTTTAATAATTTATCAGCAACTGAGTAAAATTCAATTTCTGGCTGCAATATTTTCTGCAACAACGGTTTATATTTTTGAGGTAGAATACTCCCTGTTAAATCAAAAAGATTATTGATTAAGTAATGAGGTGATACACTATCATAAAATGATGTTATGTCGGCGTTTAATAAATAAGACTCTCTCTGCTCTTTTTTAAATTCTTTAATAAGATTTTCCCCCCATTGGATGAATTCTTTATATTGATCATTATAAGGTTTAAACAAATGGATAAATCCACTGAGTGATCGTCGAGTTCGGTTAGCATAGCTTGTTTTAATAAAAGAATTTTCAACTGCCAAGGAAAGGACATTAATCAAATGATATCTAATTGCATATTCTTTGAAAGGCAAATATACACATCTTCTAATAAAGAAATCTTCTTTGGGATAAGCATAAGCAAATGACTCATCTGGTATATAAGGTTGTTTTAAAGAGTAGATATTTTTAATATATTCAACTAAAAGGTTGATTTTATTTTGATTTTTACAATTAATACTTAGTTCAAAAAAATCACAAAATTGATCGTCATTAAGCCTACTATACATTGCATAGGAAATCGACATTTTAATTAATTTTGTATCCGTTAAATAGTCTTCTATGTTAAAATTAAGCATAAATATCCTCTTGGCTCTAAATCTATATTAGAGCTATATTGCCGTTTATTTTTCCCTTAGAGCCAAATTTTTTAAGATTCTTTCGATGTTTGCAGTTTCTCATCTCAGCAAAAGAGAGAAAACAGCGATCGCAAACTGCGCCTTCAAATTCTTCAAACTCCCACAAAGCAGAAATCTTAAACTTTTTCTCACGATTTGGACATTTAGACAACAACTTTAAGTTATGCTTCTCACACCTCCCAACCGACTTAAACTGCCATTCAATTCTATGACAAAGCAAGTCATCATTTCTGTTCAAATTGTCTCATAAAAGCTCGATCGATCCGATCTTTCCATAACCATAATAACGGTGATTGCCAGCCAAAACCGCCCCAAGATGCGATCGCTTTTTGGTCTCCTGTCCCGATTAAACTTAGATAATTTTTCTGGGGAAAATAGGGTTTTAGGGGCTGATTTTGCAGAATTCTGACTAAATTATCGAACAGGGGTTTTCCTTGTCGGACGGCAAAAACTCCCGCTTTCGGACGGGGATAATCTGGAATCGTGGCAATATCTCCCACGGCAAAAATATGGGGATGGGAAAGAGATTGCAGATAATTATTCACTAAAATAAACCCTTTTTCATCTGTCAGTAATCCCGAAGCTTTAATCCAACTAGGGGCCGAGGCAGCCGTTACCCAAATTGTATAATCTACGGGCAAAACTAACCCCGATGAACAGATAATCTGATCTGCTTGCACTGCCGTCACATCCGTTGATAAATATAATCTAATTCCCCTTTGTTGACAAATATTCTCTAAACGTTGACCGACCCAATTATTATGGGCTGGTAGGAGTTTTTTTCCTCGATGAATTAGAGATAAATTCAAATTACTGCTAGAGTTGAGAATTTTGGCCAAACGGGACTGCATATTTAAAGCCAATTCAACTCCGCCTGCGCCTCCACCAACAATGACGATATTTAAAGTATTATTGGGGTTACTAACCGCTTTTTTGAGGATTTCTTGCCATCCTTGCCGAAAAATCGGTACTGGTTTGGCGGGAATAGCGTACTCTTTAGCACCGATAACATTATCCACTGCTGGGATACTGCCGATATCGATCGAGAGATAATCAAAGGGAATCTGTAAAGAATTATGACAAATTACTTGACATTTTTCTGTATTTATGCTACTAGCCTTAGCTAAACAGAATTGTGCTTGAGAATACCTAGCTAGAGAAGGTAAATCGATATGAGTCTCGGCAAAATCATAAAAACCGGCGATGTGGCCGGGTAACATTCCCGAATAGGGGGTATGGGTGACATCGGTAATTAAAGTTAATTGAACGTTTTTTAGGGGTGATTGCCCCCAAAGACGAAGAGCGATCGCATGACTATGGCCACCACCGATAAAAACTAGACGCTTGACTAAATCCATAAAAAAAGGGGATTGCTGGCGGAAAAGTTAAATTCTAATGAATATATCTTCTGACACAGAAATTCTGTTGCAAGATCGAGGGTAGATAGACAAAAACTCAAGACATCGGGGCCAGGAACTTTTAACCAATGACAGTCAATTGGGATTTTGATCTTTTCGGACTCGATATTCTTAAGTAAATTCTATCTATTATCTTCGCTTCCCAATAGAGAGAAGTCTATGCAAGAAGTTTATATCGTGGCCGCTGTCCGGACTCCAATTGGTCGTTTTGGTGGGGGATTAATCGGATTATCCCCGGCCGATTTAGGGGCAACAGTGATGAAATCCGCCCTAGAAATCGCTAATTTGCCCCCAGAAGCCCTCGATTTGTACATTTTCGGCAATGTTTTGGGATCGGGTCATGGTCAGTTAATCCCCCGACAAGCGGCGATTAAAGCGGGAATTCCCGTAAGCGTGGACGGATATCGGGTGGATATGGTTTGTTCTTCGGGAATGATTGCCGTTAGTAACGCTGCCACCTCAATTCGCGCCGGAGAAGCGGATCTCGTCCTCGCTGGTGGTATTGAATCCATGTCCCAAACTGGCTTTTTTCTCTCCCATCGGGCCCGGTGGGGTTATAAATTCCTTATGGGGGCGCCGGAACAATTAACCGACCTATTACTCCACGATGGCTTAACCGATGCTACCACGACTGAGGGCATGGGTTCCCAAGTCGATCGCCTCTGTCTCGATCGCGGTGTCTCTCGGCAAGCATTAGATGAAATTGCCGCTTTATCCCACCAAAGAGCGGCCACAGCCACAGAAAAAGGCTGGTTTAACGGTGAAATCGTGCCAATTGAGCTTAAATCTAAGAAAGGTTCCACAATTATCGCTCAAGATGAGGGTATTCGTTCCGATAGTACCCCGGAAGGTTTAGGAAAACTGCGGCCGGCTTTTAATCCGTCGGGAGTTTTAACCGCGGGGAATAGTAGTCAGATTTCCGATGGGGCCGCCGCTATCCTTTTAGCCAGTCAAAAAGCTGTGGATCAGTACGGTTTAAAACCAATTGCCAAAATCCTTGGCGGTGCTGTGGGTGCTGGAAAAACCGATCGCTTTCCAGAATTTCCCGTCCTCGCGGTGAAAAAATTACTGGCATCCCTAGATAAAACGATCGAAGATTTCGATTTAGTGGAAAATAACGAAGCTTTTGCTTTAAATAATCTCCTGTTTGAGATGGATCTGGGGTTAGCAAGGGAAAAACAAAACGTTCACGGTGGTGCGATCGCATTAGGTCATCCCATCGGTGCTTCCGGAGCGCGGATTCTGGTGACGTTAATTAACGCGTTGAAAGTACAGGATAAAACCCTCGGTATGGGGGCCATCTGTCATGGGACCGGTGGCGGAACAGCGATCGCAATTGAAAGAGTTTAGGAGGAAAAAGCTATGGTATCTCTGGGACTAGAGGAAAAAGTTATCGTCGTTACGGGCGGAAATCGAGGCCTTGGGGCGGCTATTGTCTCTCTTTTGATAGATTTGGGGGCCAAGGTGGCCTACACGGATTTAGTCGCCGATAATCCCCAGGGTTTAGGCATTGTCGCCGACGTGACTAAGTTGGAATCCATGGAGGCGGCAGCTCAACAAATTGAAGCGGAATTGGGACCGGTTTACGGTATCGTCGCTAACGCGGGGATTACCAGAGATAACTTTTTCCCTAAATTAACGCCGCTAGATTGGGATTTGGTGATTAATGTCAACTTAAAAGGGGTTAATCACACGATTAAACCGTTTATTGAGGGAATGTACGAACGACAAGCGGGATCGATCGTTTGTATTAGTTCTATTTCTGGTGATCGCGGTAATGCCGGCCAAACTAATTACGCGGCCACAAAAGCGGCAGTTATCGGTTTAGTCAAATCCTTGGCGCGAGAAGCTGCCCGTTATAATATTCGCGCCAATGCGATCGCACCGGGGTTTATTAACACGGAAATGACTTTAGCGATTCCCGATAAAGTTCGCGATAAAATCACCGCCGAAATTCCCTGTCGTCGCTTCGGTGAACCCGCAGATATCGCCTGGGCAACTGCTTATTTACTCTCTCCTGTTGCCAGCAGTTATGTCTCTGGAGAAGTCCTCAGAGTTAATGGGGCCCATCACACCTGATCAGTTATCAGTTATCAGTTATCAGTTATCTAATTCAAAGATGGAAAATGTGTTTGTTATTGTCCCTGCTAAGTTGCTTGATTCAGTGGGTGAGTTTCGTTTTCTGACAATAGGACAGTCAAAATCACAAAAGCTGTTAGTCATATCCCATACAGAAAGAGAAAATGAGATTCGCTTAATTAGCGCCCGTTTAGCTAGTAAACAGGAGAGAAAAAATTATGAATCAGGAGTCTGAAGAAACGATTAATGACGAGATGCAAACTGAATATGACTTTTCCGGTGGTATTCGTGGCAAATATTATCAAGCTTATCGACAGGCTAGTAATGTGATAATTCTCGATCCCGATGTGGCGGAAATTTTTCAAGATTCAGCCTCAGTCAATGAAGCGTTAAGATTACTAGCAAAAATTGTCAAGTCTGGAAAAATATGACTTATCAGTTATCAGTTATCAGGTGTAGGGTGGGTTAGTAAACTAGAGAAATTAGAGTTAAAGGAAAAGGGCAAAAATAATGGATAAACCGACACAAGCTTGGAGTGAAATGGCCGCCGATTACGTCAATCTTTGGACGGAAACCGGAGCAAAAATGTGGTCAAGTTGGTTTGATATGATGGGAGCGATACCGACTCCTATGGGCAATATTAAACCAGAATTGCAAGAGGCAACCCAGCGCTATTTTGATAATCGGGATTTATTGATCAAATTCCTAAAATTATCGATGGAAGCTTGGGAAAGTATCTTTCCGAAAATGCAAACAGGAGAAGACTGGCAAACAATTTTAGATAATTATACCCAACAGATGCGCGGCCAACTGAATAGTTTTACTACCACCACTTCCCAAAGTAGTCAAGATGTCAGTCAACTATGGACAATTTACCTGCAACAATTACAAAGTCTCAATCATTTATGGTTCGATCCTTTCGTCCTGTCAAATGACACAATAACCAAAGCTTGGTTAGGTAACACTTCTTCCTTGATCGAACTCAATAATATCTATTGGCAGAAGTTTTATGATGAGACTTTTGGCCAATGGTTACAGATGCCTTTATTGGGATTGCCACGAGAATTTAACCGCAAATTACTCGATAGTTTTGAAACTTGGCGCGTTCTTTATCAAGCTAGTATTAACTATCAAATTGTGCTGGCTGATATTCAAGTTAAATCCTTTGAAGCTTTAACTAAAAAATTAGTTTTCTTAGCAGAAAAAGGTCAACCTGTCAAGGATTGGCGAGAATTTCAAGATGTGTGGAGTGTCGTCGCTGATGATATTTTTGAAAAGGCTTTTTGTCAACCAGAAAACCTAAAAGTAAGGGGAAAATTTATTAATTCCCTCAATGATTATCGCCTCAAACAGCAGGATTTAATGGAAATTTACCTGCGCTCAATGAATCTGCCTACCCGCAGCGAAGTCGATGAAATTCATCGGACTATCTATGAATTACGCAAAGAGGTAAAAAGTCTCAAAAAAGCTTTAGGAGAAAAACCAGCAGTAGAAAGTAACAATTAGTTAATTGTGCTTGATAATCAGTTATCAGTGACCAGTTATCAGTTATCAGTTATAATTCATAATTCATAATTCATAATTCCCACTCCCCACTTCCCTATCACCCTACTTCCCTAGGAGAATTAAATTATGTGGCCATTTTTGACGCAAGTTAAACTGGAAGACTTTACCCAAGATTATCTAGAATTAACTCAGAAAAATCTCAAAGGTTTAGACAATCTCAAACGAGTTAAAGAAGAAGATATTCAGTGTGGAATCTCAGAAAAAGAAGCAGTTTATCGGGAAGATAAAATCATTCTCTACCACTTTAAACCTGTGGTTGAAAAACCCTTCGAGATTCCCTTGCTGATGGTTTATGCTTTGGTTAATCGTCCCTATATGGTAGATTTACAGGAAGGGCGTTCTTTAGTGGCAAATCTGCTAAAATTAGGCTTAGATATCTACTTAATTGATTGGGGATATCCAACCAGAAGCGATCGCTGGTTAACCCTTGATGACTATATCAATGGTTATGTGGATAATTGCGTCGATTTTATTCGTCAAAGTCACCATCTCGACAAGATTAATCTCTTAGGAATCTGTCAGGGAGGAACCTTTAGTTTATGCTACAGTTCCCTCTATCCCGATAAGGTAAAAAATCTGGTGACAATGGTGACACCGGTGGACTTTTATCAAACCGAAACCCTCTTAAATATGCGCGGGGGATGTTCCTTGGGTTCCGAAGCATTAGACATCGATTTAATGGTAGATACCATGGGTAATATTCCGGGAGATTTTCTCAACTTAGAGTTTCTGGAATTGAAACCTTTACAGTTAGGTTATCAGAAATACCTCGATTTTCCTGACATCATGGAAGACGAATCGAAATTAGTTAATTTTCTGCGTATGGAAAAATGGATTTTTGATAGTCCCGACCAAGCAGGAGAATCCTATCGACAGTTTCTCAAGGATTTCTATCAGCAAAATAAACTGATTAAAGGGGAAGTGATGTTAGGAGATAAACGGGTAGATTTACACAATCTGACTATGCCAATTCTCAATCTTTATGCGGATAAAGATCACCTTGTCCCTCCCGCTTCTTCCCTCGCTTTAGGGAATTATATCGGTACTTCTGACTATACCGCTTGTGCTTTCCCCGTCGGACATATCGGAATGTATGTCAGTGGCAAAGTGCAACGGGATTTACCCCCCGCTATTAGCGATTGGTTAAAAGCAAGAGCTTAACAATCCTTGCATTTATCCCCTTTTCCTGTTTTGGGAGAGGGGTTTATACTAAATCTGTGGCTGTTCTAGGTTCTGTGTGATAAGTTTAACTTACTATATGATCGATCAATCTTTGTGTCCTTTGTGTCTTTGTGGTTCGTTCCATCCCCTCGCTAGGAGGAATGTATCTTATACTAAATCCGTTGAGTATAGGTAACATATCAGGATAGGCAAGAGGCAAAAGGGGAAATAAATAATCAGTTTTTAATAACCGGATTTGGTATTAGGTTAAACTTTAATTCCTAATACTTGTGTATGGGTTCCCCGCGCTTGGGTGACACCGATGGTTCTTTCCGATGCTTCAATCATCGGCCGACGCAAACTAACGACAATAAACTGCGCTTGTTGTGCTTGTTTTTGGATCATTTTAGCCAATTTTTCTACATTAGCCCCATCTAAAAACATATCCACTTCATCAAAGGCATAAAAGGGAGAAGGACGATATCTTTGTAGGGAAAAAATAAAGCTTAAAGCGGTTAAAGATTTCTCACCTCCAGACATAGAACTTAATCGCTGTACGGGTTTTCCTTTCGGATGGGCTACCAGATTTAAGCCACCATTAAAGGGGTCATTTTCGTCTTCTAATTGTAAGTAACCATCACCGTCGGACAGGGTGGCAAATATATTCTTAAAGTTTTCGTTAACGGCAGTAAATGCTTCCTGAAAAGCATTAAATCTGAGGGTAGTAAAGTTTTCTATGCGTAAAAGTAGTTCGGTTCTTTCTCCTTCTAGAGTTTGCAGTTTTTCTGATAGTTCATCTAATCTCTCTTTAGTTTTTTGGTGTTCTTCTAAAGCTAACATATTCACAGGTTCTAAAGCTTCTAATTTCTTTTGTAACTGCCGAATATCGCTTTGGATTTTCTCGAAATCTCGATCGCTTTCAGGAATTTCGGGCAAGGGATTGGGTAAGTCGCTTTCTAGTTGACTAATTTCTGTCTGTAAAGTGGTTAGTAATGCTTGTCTTTCCTCTTGATTGTTGACTAACTTTTCCAATTGCCAGATGGCCTGTTGTTGTTGGTTTTGTTGTTGTCGTAAAACTGTCTCTAATTGGTCTCTTTTTTGCTTGGTTTCCCCCAGTTGTTGCGATAATTGCTGTAAAGCTTGATTGATTTCTAAAATATGGCGATCAAGTTTTTCTATCTCCAGATTACCGATATTTCTCTGATTAACTGCATCGGTGATTATTTTCTCAATCTCGGTAATTCTATCCGCAGACTCTTGACTTTTTTCCTCTAGTCTGATCTGTTGATTTTGTAGATCTTTTAACTGTTCGCGGACTGTCGCGAGGTGATTTTCTTGGGTTTGTAACTGCAATTCTTGAGCGCGAATTATTCCCTGTACCTGTTGCCATTCACTATGGGTATGATTGGCCTCTAAAGCAGTTAATTTCTCCTGTTCTTGCTGTAAAAATAACTCTAACTCAGGAATTTCTCTGGTTAATACCTCTAACCGTTGACGAGAAATAGTAATTTCCTCTTGCTGTCCCGATAATTGACGGGTTAAATCCTCTTTTTCTGTGGTTAAACGTTGTAAATCTTTGCTTAATTGTTGTAGAGATAATTGATTTTCCCGATGACTTTGACGGCTTTCGGTTAACTGTTGGGTTAACTGACTGATAAGATGATTAACTTGGGTGATTTTTTCTTCGTTGCGGGTCAGAATGCGATCGATTTCTGCTAATCTTTCCCGTAGAGATTCCGCTTCACTAGACTCCTTGGCAGAAATTTTACCAAAACGCAGCCCCGATCGCGTCGGTTGGCTGCCTCCGGTCATAGCGCCAGTCATCTCTAATAACTCGCCATCCAAAGTAACGATGCGATATTGATTGATATAATAACGGGCAGAGTCTATATCCTCAAAAACCACCGTACTGCCAAAAATATAGTTAAAAACCTCCCGATACTGGGGTTGAAACTTAACCAAATTCACCGCTAAATCCAGATAACCCCGCGCATGACGCACAGAGGAAATATCTTGGGGACGGGGGGGACGAATTTTATTCAGGGGTAAAAAAGTGGCCCGACCGATGCGACGCTGTTTTAGTAAGGCAATTCCAGCGGCCGCAACGCTATCATCTTGAACGACTACATGACCTAAACGACCTCCTGCGGCGATTTCAAGAGCAATTTGATAACGTTCCTCTACTTCGCCCAATTGTGCCACTAATCCGCAGATTCCGGGCAAATCTGACTGTAATAATATTTGAGTGGCATAGGTTCCCTGGGCCTCCTGTTGCGCTTGCTTGGTCGCTTCCAGTTTATCTAATTCCCTCTGTTTGTCCCGTTGTTCCTTGAGCAGACGTTTTTGGGTGTCCTGACTGATAACGTGATTTTGTTCAGCAAGGGTGAGTTTTTGGGCTAAATTTTGGATATCGGGGGCTGCTTGATTAATTTTTTGTAATATTTCTTGACTTTCTTCGGTTTTTGTGCTAGTGACTTGCTCTAATTCTTGCAGACGTTGACCAGCTTCTACTATATTAGTTTGCAATCGATCACATCTTTCGGTCAATTGGGCCCGTTGGCTACGGTAGGGGTTTAATTGTTCCTGAAGACGGGTAATATTGCGGGAAAGGTCGCTTTGTTCTTTTACCCAAGCTTCTGACGCTTCCGCGAGACTACTTGCTTGCAGACGATGGGTTTCTAGGGTTTCCCTTGCGGTTTGGGTTGTCCGTAGGAGACTGGGTAAAATTTCAGTTTCTAAACGGCTTTTTTCAGCAGTAATCTGGTTTAATTCGAGATTGTAGCGATTAATTTCCTCTAAAAGTCTGGTTTTCTGTGCCTGAGATTCTTTTTCGAGGTTTTCTAGCTCTTTTTGTCGTTGTTGCTGTTGTTGTCGTTTGGCCTGTTGACTCGCTAATCGGGAAGTCAGGGACAGGTGTTCATCTTCCCCGAAAGCTTTGACCTGTTGATTGAGTTTCTCTAATTCTTGACTATTTTGGGCGATTTGTTCGGATAAATTGGCGATAGCCTCCGTTAAAACCTGTTTTTCCCTTTCTCCAGCTTGAATTTGTCCTTGTACTTGCTGGCAGCGCTGCTGGAGATTTTGCCAATGGAGGACAATTTCCCATTGTTGTTTTTCTTGGACTTGGGCCTTGAGTTTTTGGTATTTTTCGGCTTTAATACGATCGAGTGCTAATTTCTCCAGAGATTTTTGCAATTCTGTGGCAATAATTTGGCAGCGTTCTTCCCTTTCTTTAACCGAATCGATATTCTCCTTAGTTTTCTCAATTTTGCGGTCAAATTCAGCTACTCCTGCCAATTCGTCGATAATTTCCCGTCTTTCCTTAGCATTCATGCTGATAATTCGGGTTACGTCCCCCTGTAACACCACGTTGTACCCTTCGGGATAGATGCGTAAACGGTTTAATTGGTCGTGAAGTTCGCTAACCGTACAGGTTTCCCCATTGATATAGTAGGTAGAAGTATAGCTGCCACCCTTAGCCACTTTTAAGCGTCGGGAAACCGTCCAATCCCTATCGGTTGCGTCAGGAATATCGGCAATATCAAAAGTCACCGAAACACTCGCTTCTGAGCTATGACGTTGACTGTTATAGCTATGATTGACTAAATCCGGTAATCTTTCGGCCCGCATTCCCTTGGAAGTAGCTAATCCCAAGCAAAATAACAATGCGTCGAGAATATTCGACTTTCCTGAACCATTTGGACCGGAAACCACCGTAAACCCCGGTAAAAAGGGTATGGGAGTTGTTCCCCCGAAGGATTTGAAGTGTGAGAGTTCGACCTTTTTGATGTAAACCATGGCAATAAGCAAAAAGTAGGCAAGCTATCAGCTGTCAGCTTGAATCGATAAGGGATAAATCCGGTTTATCCTTGACAATATCCTCAGACTTGACCGGAGATGAGTTTGATTAGTTGCGTAGTTGGAAAATTTTATCAAGATACCCTTATAGAAAAATATAGCTGATAGCCCCCTTAGATGGCTTGAATCCATTCCTTGACTTGGTACTCTGTCCAGATGCCATTTTGCCAGTAGGGATCCGCTTCGATTAATTCTCGCACTTCTGACTCGCTGGCTGCCTGATAAATTGCGAAAACTTGGCTTAAATCTGCCGTTGGTCCGATAGTAATGAGAATTCCCCGTTCTTTCTGTTGATTTAATCCCTCTAGATGCGCTTGACGATAGGGTGCGCGTTTTTCCAGCACATTTTCACAATAACTACCCCAGACAACAAATTTCGGCATATTTGACCTGTACTCTCTTGCTCTGTTGCTATTTTACGATCGAATCGTCAATCAGGCTAAATTGCTATGGAAAAGTGGGTGAAGTACACAGATACTGTAGAATGGAGATGGTTGGGGTGATGATTTACAAACTTATTCGGATCGTTTACGGGGTTCTCAAATCAGGAAAAAGGCAGCCTATAATTATTTTTTAAGATAAATACGAACTCCTTGAACTTCATCAACTAGCCGATAATTTTTCTTGATAAACCTAGCAATTTCAGGAAAAACTTCGTGTCCCTGAGTTTCTCTATCGGTAAAGAAAAACATTCTTGGAGCTACAGCATCAACAAATAACTTAGCATTAGAATTAATAAGATCGTCTGCGTATCTTTTCAGAAAATATTCCTGCAGTGAACCTGGTAGGATTTGCCAAAGGGAAACACTATCTATTGTCGCTGTTACCAGTCCCGTGTCAACATATAACTCTGATGCCCATCCCCAGACAGCCATAGATTCACCAGGAGAAGCATACTTTAGAATAGTTTTAGCAATCGGACTAAGATAATTTTTAGCAAATACTCTGCGATTATCGAGGTAAACATTATCTGATGTTATCGTTGTGGCAAATTCTAAAAAACTACTAGCAACTGTAATAAAAATGACACCTTTTAAAAGAGAGAAATTTAAGTTTGAACGGGTTAATTTTGACACTTGTAAGACTTGTGCCAGTTCACCTATAAAAACACCGATGAGAAATCCAATAGGTATGATTAGAAACAGTAAATAATGAGTAAACCCGTTCCCCGGTCTAATAATTGAATAACTCGATGCTGCCCAAATAAATAAACTGTAATAGACAAAGCAAAATGTCTGGGACTTTTCTTGATTTTGGCTTAAGGAAACACGCTTTAATATTAGAAATGGTACTCCTAATATCAAGACAATTGCTGTTAGTAAAAATAATATCCTTGTATCTGGCACTCTTATTAACATCCGAATAAATATGTTGATTTTTCTGAAAAAGCTTAGTTGATTTACGTTTCCCATCAAACCATGGGTAGAATAAATCAATAAATTTTGTTGTATATAAGATTTCCAGAAAGCATCATAGATTGAGAAAATTGTTAGATATAGTATGACCAGAGCCGAGAACAACATTCCCCCAAGAAAGAAAGCAGCAAAACTCCTGATAAATTGACCGCTTGCGCTGCTTTTTAGCCAGAGTATGTGCAAAAATATACAAGCAATTGAGAAAGCTATAGGAACTGACTGAATTTTGGCAAAAGGAGTAGTTCCCAGGATAAAACCCAAGGCAAATATCAGGCGATTAGGATTAGATGAATTACCAGCATAATATTTACAAACGATTAACAAAGCCACACTTAATATTGCCACCGAAAAATGTTCACTTGTATAATGCACATAGTCGAAAAATGTCATGAAGGCGACAGTGGTAACCACAGGAACTATTGCTAGGCGAGAAAGGCTCTTATCGTAGAGAGTGGATAAAGTATAATAAAGACAAACAATAGCAGCAATGATCATGATTAAGCCGATCACTCGACTACTAGCATATTCAATTCTGAACCCGAAAAAAGCTGGTAGAGTCAGAGGATAGACATTGAGCGGTCCAGATGAACCTGTATCTACCGCACGCCAGAAAACTGGATCTTTCAACAGTTTTATTGCACCTGCGGTAAATAGTGCCTCATCTGGGTTTAGCATTGGTGGCAAGAAACCTGGCCAGCGTGCTGCTAAAATAAAAGTCACTAAAGACGTAATAAATATTAGATTTGACAATAAAAATTTCTGGAGCTTACTCGTGGGAGTTCTCAGGAATATGAGAGGAGAAAAAGCTAAAAAAATGAAGATAATAAAAGTGACTATTACCGATATTCTGTAAATAATTGACAAAGATTGAACATTTGCCAAGTTACTAAGTAGCCACCACCGTAAATCAATTTGGTTATTTACCATTTTTTCACTCTTTGGGGATCAATCTAAAGGAGAGTGGCTTATATTATAGTCTGTCTTAAGCATTTTTTCGATGTTTACAACTGAGAATAATGACAACTGAACCCTCATCGTCTAATTCTCGCACTTCTGACTCGCTGGCTGCCTGATAAATTGCGAAAACTTGGCTTAAATCTGCCGTTGGTCCGATAGTAACGAGAATTCCCCGTTCTTTCTGTTGATTTAATCCCTCTAGATGCGCTTGACGATAGGGAGCGCGTTTTTCCAGCACATTTTCACAATAACTACCCCAGACAACAAATTTCGGCATATTTGACCTGTACTCTCTTGATCTGTTGCTATTTTACGATCGAATCGTCAATCAGACTAAATCGCTATAGAAAAGTGGCAAGTAGCAGGTTTTTCGGTTATCAGTAAACAGTCATCAGTGAACTGAACAGTCAAATCTGATAAGTAATAACTGCAATAGTTAATTTTTGTAAAAAGTAGTTGACAAATTGCCAGTGCTTTCAAGTGGGATTTACGTCACTTAACTTCTTGTTAATAGCCTAAACTTCTATGGTTACTATTGAACTTATTCAATAGACTGGGGCTATTAATTAAAGGAGGTAAGGAGATGAACGTAATTATCGAGTGGAATGACGTTTTTTTAGAAACCATTCGGAAAATTGGTGGCGGTCCGACACCGATTGCCCGGGCGGGGGCGATGTTACAGGTGGCGATGTTTAACGCCATTAATGCCCTTTCGGGGAATTTATACAGTCCCTATCCCAGCAATTTAAAGTTAACGCCCCATCCCGGTACTTCTCCTGAAATAGCGGCGGTTTATGCGGCCCATCGTATTCTTAGCCGGATTTATGTCAATCTGACCATGACTTTTAATACTGCTTTGGATACATCCCTGCAAAGATTAAACGTGGTTAAGATGTCCGATGCCGATACCAAAGGTAAAACGTTTGGGCAGGCCGTGGCCGATTCGATTCTCACCCTGCGTCAGAATGACGGTTCTGGCCAACCTCCCCTGTATAAACCGGGTAATCAGCCGGGGGATTGGCGACCGACAGGATCTGGGGATGCAGTTGCCCCCCAATGGCCAGACGTGACTCCCTTTGTCATGACTTCTGGTAGTCAATTTCGGCCACCCTTTCCGGGTAACTATGCTAATACAATCGACCTTCTTCGTAGTCCTGAATATGCGGCCCAGTTTAACGAAGTCAAACTGTTAGGGGCGGCCAATTCCTCTGCGCGTACTGCTGCACAGACTAGAATTGCCTTTTTCTGGGCCAATGATGTGGACGGAACCTATAAACCCCCCGGCCATCTGTTCCGCATTACCCAAATTGTCGCCCAACAAAGAAATTTATCTCTACTGGAAACAGCGCGTTTATTTGCCCTAGTGGGTTTAGTCATGGGTGATGCCGCTATTGTCGCTTGGGATGCTAAGTACCGGCTACCGATTAATCTCTGGCGACCGGAAACAGCGATCCGTCTGGCCGATCAAGATGGTAATCTTTTAACCGAAGCTGATCCCAATTGGCAACCCCTATCAATTAATACCGCTGGTCAGCGTTTTAGTCCCGCTTTCCCTGCCTATACTTCGGGTCATGCCACTTTTGGGGCGGCCCACGCCGGGATTATGCGTAATTTCTTTGGCACTGATAACGTCACTTTTACCGCCGACACGGACGATCCTAACGCCGAGGGGATTAAACGCACCTATAATAGTTTTAGTTCGGCAGCTTTGGAAAATGGTCGCAGCCGTGTTTATCTGGGGGTTCACTTCCAATGGGACGGTGACCACGGTTTCTGGTCGGGTACACAGTTGGCTGATTTTGTCTATGCCAGAGTTTTACAGAAAGTTTAGGTAGAGTAACCGATAAACTACGCCTACCCATTAGTTTGAGGTAGGCGTTTTTAGCTAAGGAAGTCTCAAATTAGTTAGGGACTTTTGCGGAGGACAAGACCTATTCCTCCCAAAGTAATTAAACCGATAACGATAGAAGGTTCAGGAACTTTGCTAAAAGTTAGGCTACCTTGTCCTGCAATACCCAAGCGAGGAGTATAGGTAAAAGCCGCTTCACTGAGGTTAAACAATCCGCTAGTCAGGGCAAAATTAGCGATGGGAAAGAAAGCATTAGTAGAGGTGACACTATAATCGATGCCGAGAAAAGTCCCATCGAAATAATTAGCCACAGGAGGGGCATCGGCCGAAGCGAGATTAAAGCTATGGTCGAGGAGATTAAAACTAATATTGGTCAAGGGGGTAGATTCAAAATCTATGCCTGTAATCCCCGCATCATCAAAACTGGCCGAACCGGAATAAGTCCCATTCAGACTTCCAGAAGTTATAACACCTTGAAAATTGTAGGTGATATTTGCCGCTTGTAAACTATTGACATTGGAACCAAAATATGCTAGGGCTAAACCTGTGATTACAGCAACTTTATTCATGGAAATTACTCCTTAAAAAAAACGGTGGGCATTGATAGCCCACCCAAAAAAACTAGAACAGGAAATTGGCAAGGTTATTCAAGGCCGCCACCGCAACGTTATTAATTAACGCTAGGGATAAAGGACTTGCGGCAGTTCCAAAACCATCAGCATCGATATTGAGAACCGTACTACTACCACGAGCAGTAAAAGTGATATAACCATCAGCAATGGGATTACTGCCGGTGTAATTCAAACTATTAAGCAGTTGCGTGAGAACAATTTTGTCGCTGCCGACGGTAAAATCAGTGATAGTATCACTGCGATCGCTCAAACTGACATAAACAAAGAAATCATTACCACCTAAACCAGTTAGGGTGTCGCGACCTTGGAACCCGACTAAGACATCATCACCGGTAGTACCTATTAGATTATCAATGCCGGCCGTACCCGAACGAGTGGAACGAAGAACCTCATCGCTGCGGAAATTGAGGTTTTGCAGACGGGTATCAAATTCTCTGCTCGCATCTTCCCCTAAAAAGGGTTGATTGAAGAAATTCGCCCGTAAATACTCTGCAAAAGCGTCCTGTTCCGTACCATCGGGGGCAAAAGTTGCATTTCCAGTGAAGTTGGGTGTACTGCCTAGCAAATTGACGCGATTGCGCTGGGGAATGGTATAACCATCCCCGCCATCAAGAAGAAAAGAAAGCGTTACCATGCGGAAGCTACGATTAGCATCACCGACAATTGCGCCATTTTGCACCACCACATCGATAACTGTGCCGTTTTCATCCTTGATTACCAAAGATTTTATCCGACTACCCGTAGGATCATCGAGGTCGAAACTGAAGGCTATTCCTCCCACTTGCGGGAAACGTCCTTGGGAATTAGCAGGGTCGTTTGTACTAGCCGCCAGTCCGTATTCCAAAATCCCCTTTAATTCAGTAGCGGTGACAGTGGTGAGACTGAGGGAATTATTAAAACTGAGGGCATTTTTAATCGCTACTTCCGAAATTCCCCCGGCCGGTTTCACCCCCGGTACTTCTTCCGGTGCTACCCGTACTGCTTCCGCACCAGTGGGAACGATGATACTGCCAATGCTATTGCGAATACCACCGCCATTTTTCAGGGAAATAACCACGTTAGCATCGGTTTTTTTGGCCTCAGCTAGGTTAGCATCGGCGGTAATATTGCCGAGGTTGGTTTCCTGTTGGCGAACTCCATCTAATCCTGTCCCCGACCGTTGACCATTGAGGAAAACCCTGGTAAAACCGAAGAAATTGCCCTCTTGAGCGTTAATAACCTCTCTGAGGGCATTGGTAATCCCCCGAATTTCGGGGTCTTCTAATCCTGTTCCCCCCACTTCCGTCACCCCTTGGGCATCGGTGGCGTAAGCGCCGCTAATATTGGGATTGTAGCTTTCGGGAATGATATGACCACTGCTATCAAAATCGAGAACTAAGCGTCCGACGTACTTATAATTGGCATCGGTATTAACTACCGCTACCGGTTTTCCCTCTGGGTTAGTTTTGATAATGGGGTAAACGCCCTGGAAGGTGTCTCCGGCGCGTAAACGGTCATTTTCGTCGGTTAAACGAGTATGGGAACCACCAGCGACGATAATATCGACATTGCGTAAACGTTCTGCTAGGGACTGTTCGATCGATAATTGTTGCATATGGGCTAACAAAACGACCTTATTCATCCCCGGATTAGCGGCCACAAGTGCATCGACGGAAGCTTGAATAATGGCCGCTAAAGCATCAAGGTCATCTGGATTAGCAGGAGAAACTCCCACGTTACCCGGACTGGAAATTGAGCGTAAAATTGGGGTAGTTGCCCCAACAATGCCAATTTTCTCACCATCGGGCAGAGTAATCACCGTACTCTTAGCGATTTTATTAGCAATGGTACTCGCTTCCTGACCATCGGCAGTCACTAAACTGGCTAAGTTGGTATCGGGGGCAAAATTAAGATTAGAACTGAGATAGGGGAAATTTGTACCAGGATAGTTGCCACTGGCAAGAATTAGATTACGGACAACTGCTGTACCTTGGTCAAATTCATGATTACCAAAAGCGTTCGCTTGTACGCCCAAATTGTTGAGAATCTGGATATCGCCGCGGCCAACTGCCCCGAATACCTGTTCGCTGGCCCCGAAAAATAGCCCCGGAATGTAGGCATCTCCAGACGCAAGGGTGAGGGTATTGGCAAAACCTGCTACACCATCGTTATCGATGTCCTGCTGTTTGAGGGCATTTAACACCGCACTCATGCGCGGGGCATCATCAAGGGCTGAAATTCCGCCTTCGTTGTCGGAAAAATGGAATAATTGCAGTTTAAAGGGTTGAGGTGTGCTTAAATTTAAACCAATTAAAACGGGATCGTGATCACTGGTACGATAGGGGTTAACTTGGTAGAGTGCAGAGGGGTTTAAGGGAGGATTGGAGGGATTTTCTCCGGGGTCAACGATATTGTCATCGTAGTCAAAAACACTAGGTTCATCAGCGTTAATGTGCCATTCCGTCACTCCCGTTACCTGGGAGGCTAAACTAGCATTAGCGAGAGCATGGTCGAGATAACCAGCTTGTCCATCGAAAACGTAAGAATAAGCGTTAATACCCCCAAATTGATTGACTAAGTTTGTATATCCGGCGGATTCGAGCGCTCGAATTGGGTCTTCTTGGGCGTAGGCATTGAGATCTCCGATAATTAAATAATCCCTATCACCGCTATTAGTGGGATCCGTGGCTATCCAATCCCTTAAGGCTAAGGCCGCATTGGTACGACTGGCATTCCAGAAACCTTGACCATCCCCTCGATCGAAGTTAGGATCACTTGTATTAGTTAAACCCGATTGACCTTTTGATTTTAGGTGATTGACGACTAAATTAAATTTGGCACCGGTATTGACCTCTTGGAAGGCTTGTGCTAGGGCGGGACGATTGCGAGTATCATCGAAACGAGGATCAACGCTACTGTCTAAGACCTTAAAATCACCTACAGGGGTCACTTTAGCGGGTCGATAAATCAATCCCACCTTAATCGCATCAGTGCCAATTGTACCTGTGGGGATGAAAGCGTAGGTTCCTGCACCCGCAACGGCATTTAAAGCGTTAACAAGGGCAGATATCGCCCCATCGCCGTTATTTTCCAATTCTATCAACCCGAAAACATCGGCATCAAGACCGATAAGCGCCGTGACTAATTTCTCCTCTTGACGCTGGAATTCGTTGACACTATTGGCACCCCTGGCATTATTAGTGCCATTGGCGATGGTGGTAAAGTAATTAAGGACGTTATAACTGGCAATTTTTAGGCGACCACCCACATTAGTGGGCGTTTCTGAGCGATTATTGACCGCTTGGAAGTCCACACCTTGGTTATTCTGGACGCGATAGACTCCGAAACGTTGGTCTAAAACTCCGGTTAATCCCGTTACTGTGTCCCCTGCTCGTAAAATATTACTGGTACTGAGGGGATTGCCACCACGTCCGAATAAAGTCGTCGGAAAAGTGAGATTACTACCATCATCTAGGGTAATTCGTCGCAGATTATTACTCGCTTGTAAAGTATTGGCATCTGTCCCCGGATTGGTAACGTTAGTGGGTTGTTGTAAACGTCCCCCGGAGGATAAAACCACACTACCAAAACGACCAAGTTGGAAATATTCGGTTAAAGAGAGAGTTTCGGCGAAAGTTGTCCGCATTCCCTCAAAAGCTTCTAAAACTTGCGGTTGAGCATTCGCGTTCGAGAGATTGCTAATAGTGGCGGCCGTGGGTAAGGGATTATTATTAGAAATAATTAACGCTTCTGTGATGCTGCTCAGTTGGGTTAAGGATACCCCCGCGTTACCGAATTCACTAACTGTTCCTGTAATTCTAACTTTATCGCCGATAGTAACGTTAATAATCGGGATATTGCCTTCAAAAATAAATAAACCTTCGGAAGTCAGAGGATTACTATCGCTGTCGCTATCTTCCTCCTGGAGATAAAAACCACTTAATCCCGTATTACCCTGGAAATCTCCCACCACGATCGCTTCTACAGTCACCAATTGATTTAAAATTGGACTGACTAAACTCGTGCCTTGAATTTCATGGATTTTTACGAGGGTAGGAGTGGGCGGAACAATTGTACCGGAAGCGGCTAAACCAGTCACGGCAATATCATCAATTGCGTATTCATCGCGACTACCGCTACCACTAACATCATCTCCTGTCCAACGCAGGAAAAAATTACTATTAGCGGCGATACTTAATCCAGAAAGAGTGATAGAACGAGTTACCGACTGCCAACCAGAGGTATCGGAAGCCTCCGGGGTGATAAAATTCAAACTGCTAACAGCAGTAAAAATATTTCCGTCCCCAGAATAGGAAAAATTGAAAGAATTAGCCCTAGGTTGGTCGTTGCGAAAGCGGATGATATAGGAAAGAGTAATCGAATCCACTAAGCTATTAGTGACATTCTGTAAGCGTAGGGTGATAGCGCCGGGGGTAAAATCATCTCCTGTGGGTTGTACCCCAAAAGCATTATTTCCCGAAGCGACGCTGAAAGCATAAACTCCCCCAGTGGTGACAGGGTTAGATGTCTGTCCTCTGGCAAAATCTCCTAAAGAAGTACGGGTGTCCCCATAGGTCATGCTGCCATCGGAAAGACCGGAAATAATCCAAAGGTCGGAATCTAGCTGACCCAGACTCGGAATCGGGGCGAATCCTGAACCAGTAAAAGTATTAAAATTTTCTGTAAAGGTAGCGTTACTCATACTGTAGTGATGAAGATGCCTTTACTACCCTAGAGTTCAAGGATTAATGACTGGTAAACTCTTCTTTAATGACCTGTAAACCTTTGGTTAAAAGAGATTATTCGTTAAATTCTAGCTTTTTTGGTTCTTCGTTACTTGGTATGGTTCGATATGGGGGCATAAATCGACTAAATACTTATCTGGCAAGAGATTTAATTGATTAGTTCGCTCTAGATCAAAAATAATTGACAAAAATCGCTAAATGCCTTTCTATATAAGGGTTGCATCCCTTATAAACCCCGTCCATGGCATAACACAAACCGAAGAGCCAAAAAAACTAAAAATTTTGTTAGAATTTCATCCAGATTTATGAGTTGAAATCGATTTTTCGTGGACAAAGTTCTTAAAACCTGTCTATCTCCAGCGTTGGATGATAATTATCTGTCAAAAAATAATGCTTCTACACAAGTTCTCTATTTAAATAAGAGAATTTTATCTGATTTTGGCTCTTCTCGACTTTGTGTGATAATTTTTGCTTATAGAATCGTGAAATATTTACCTAGAAAGACTTTTAGGACTATTTTGCTGAAGAAACTATCAGTATAGACCCCGTTTCCACACAGAAACCAGAAGAGCCTGATTTTTTTCAAAATGATAATTGCTGGGTCATTATACAGCAAGCTGTTTAGCCACATCGTCACTCCGTCAGGTATTTATTGCTGGAAAATTATCCTGAAAGACAGCCTGTAGATTAGTTAACTTTTCAGAAAGGGAGAGAGTGCCTAAAATCCCCATTTGTGAGCCATTTTCAGCCCCTCTGAAGATTTCACTAGGTGTCATATAACTAAGTTGTGCATACCCTGGATTACCATAAATCCGTGAAACAAAAAAGGGTTGTAATAATTCTGATCGTGAATCTGAATAATCGGGTTGACATCGATACTGTGATGGTGTTTTAGATTTAGAGGGAACATAACTGAAAGAAATATAACCTTCTTGCCGTTTCTGTACAAGCAGCAATTCTCATTTTGAAATAAATAGAGCATTAACCCCGATTTTGGCAAGGAAAATATAGTACGAAGCAACTATTTTCTAGAAGAGGCGAACAATAAAAAAAACAATTGGCTAGACAAATTAAGTATAAATACCCAAGCAATCAAAGAGGTTGGCTGAGAACGAACAGGGTTAAATCAGGAAGATAGTTCTGTTTTTAGAATAGAGAATTCAAGGGAAATAAAAATTTATAATTATTGTCAGCTAAGGTAAAATGGGTGAGATAGAAATCCACCAGCACGTCAAATTATTCCAAGATGGCTCAAAAAGCGGCAACCCTAGAAATTTCGGAATTAATGCAATTTTTACATCAAGAATTAGATGATTTACCCGATGAGAGGAAACCTGGAAATAATAGAAAATATGAGATAAAAGATGCCGTGATGGCTGCATTTTCAGTCTTTTTTACTCAGTCGCCGTCTTTTTTAGACCATCAACGTTTAATGAAAAGCAATAAGGGAAAAGATAATGCTGAAAGTTTATTTTCAATTAAAAAAATTCCTGGGGATAATCAAATAAGAAATTTGTTAGATCCAGTGCCAGCATCTAATATCTCTAGGACTTTTCAAAAAGTCTATGAATGGTTAAAAGAAAAGGGAGTTTTGAAAAAGTTTCTCTACTTAGATGGAGAAATATTAGTGGCGTTAGATGGCACAGAATATTTCTCATCAAAGAAAATTAATTGCCCTCATTGTAACTGTCGTAATCATCGAAATGGAACTACAACTTATTTTCATGGCTGTGTCACACCGATAGTAGTTTCTCCTAAGCAAAAACAAGTAATTAATTTAGAGCCAGAATTCATTAAAAAACAAGATGGACATCAAAAACAAGACTGTGAAAATGCGGCCGTTAAAAGATGGTTAAATAGGAATCATAAAAATAAGTATGGTTATCCTGTAACTCTTTTAGGAGACGACTTATATTCTCACGAACCTGTTTGTGAATTAGCGATAAAACAAGGTTATAATTTTATTTTTGTTTGTTTGGAAACGTCGCATAAAACTTTATATGAATGGCTAGAATTTTTAGAAAAAAGTGGCGAAGTTAGGACCGTTGAAAAGAAACAATGGGATGGACGAAAAAATCTAATTTATCGTTATCGTTATGCTTCTAGAGTTCCCTTAAGAGAGGGGGACTCAAGTCTCGAAGTTAATTGGTGTGAAGTGACTGTTATTAATGAAAAAACCCAGAAAACTATCTACCAAAATAATTGGATAACTAATCATAAAATCACGGAAAATAATGTCGAAGAAATTGTCAAAGCTGGACGTAGCAGATGGAAAGTTGAAAATGAAGGCAATAACGTTCTTAAAAATCACGGTTATAATTTAGAGCATAACTTTGGTCATGGTCAGAATCATTTGTGCGAGTTCTTATTGTCTTTGAATTTACTAGCTTTTTTATTTCATACCGTGTTGGATTTAGTTAATTACACCTATCAAAAGATTCGTGAGCTATTAGTAACTAGGACTTCTTTCTTTAATGATATTCGTACCCTATTAAAATTTATTTGGTTTAAGAATTGGTCGGAATTTTTCTCATTTATTCTAACCGAATATGTCCCATTTAAAAAAGTAAATTCTAGTTAAAAATGTCAGAACTCTTGAAGAAAAAAAAGAAAGTTGTTCATAAAAAAAACTAAAAATTTTGTTAGAATTTCATCCAGATTTATGAGTTGAAATCGATTTTTTGTGGACAAAGTTCTTAAAACCTGTCTATCTCCAGCTTTGGATGATAATTATCTGTCAAAAAATCATGCTTCTACACAAGTTCTCTATTTAAATAAGAGAATTTTATCTGATTTTTTTCAAAATGAGAATTGCTGCTTCTGGATCGAGTCGATGGACGCGTACTCGGAACTCGCCTTTTCTTTGATCCGCCTCAAGCCAGGAAAACACCCCGATTTTTCTAGGGGTCTAACGGCTATGCGCCTTATCCAGCAAGCCTTTTAGTCGCCTTGTCACCCCTTGAAAATCGAGACTCATGGACTCCTCATCGGTCAACTCTTCCATTCCAAAGATAATTGTCCGGTAGTTGCATCCAAAAAGTCGGCTGAGATAGCTAATGCCCCCATACCCTAATTTCAAGGCTTCAATCGCCGCATAGCGGCGACTATCTTTCTCCGATAACGACTGATAGAATCGTTGCATTTGAGTTTCGATTTCAGGAGGATAGGGACTCATCTTACCCACTGTATTGTTCTTTGTCTCCTCATCCTATCAGCTTAACTCGCTAGTTTTACATTTTATTTAATCCACGATCCTAACTTCCTTCAATAGTAGGTCAGTTTCTTTTTGAGCAGCGGTTAATTCAGCTTGAGCAGCAGTTAATTCAGCTTGAGCAGTCGCTAATTCGGCTAAGATTCGCCATACGTCTTCGGATGTAGTTGCCATAGATGATTTTTTCCTTCTGATGTGGTCTATTACTATTTTACTAAATTTTGCCGATTCATGAAAAAAAAGTGTTGCTGCCTTTGGCTAAGATAGAGCGATTACATTTCAATTTTTAATAAGGTCGAGGTTGAAAATTATCAGGAATATCTAATTCAAATACTTGGTCATGAATCCGAGCCACATAAAACCCTTCTTGCAGAATTTTTTCTCGTAATTCGTTGGATAAGTCAACCCATGCTAGTATGCCATAGAGTTTTTTATCTTTGTGTTCAGGAAAAAAGCTGCGAAACCGTTGCAAAATACTTTTTAATTGTGTAATAGATTCTTCTCTAGCATGACTTTTAACCTCAACGATATAGGCAGTATTTAGCTCACCATTAGTATAGGCAAGAACATCAATTTCTAGGTGTTGTCCATTTTTACTGACTCGCACACTGGGACTGATAACTTCCATACCAAAGCGTTGTCTGAGAATCGTTTCCATTGAGGGAAGAGCAAGTCCTTCGGTAAAGCTGCCGAATTTTGCACCAAGTCCCCCAATTTGCCGTCCTAATTCTTTGAGTTGTCGGTCGGTTTCCTGTTGTCGTCGCTCGGTTTCCTTCTGTTGTCGGTCAGTTTCCTTGAGTTGTCGGTCAGTTTCTTTTTGAGCAGCAGTTAATTCAGCTTGAGCAGCAGTTAATTCAGCTTGAGCAGTCGCTAATTCGGCTAAGATTCGCCATACGTCTTCGGATGTAGTTGCCATAGATGATTTTTTCCCTCTAATTTGGTCTATAGCGTTTCTGATTTACAAGAGGTACATTCACGATTGTGAACAGCTTAATCAGCAAAGGTTTAAGTGTGCCGCACAGATGCGAGAACCGCTATATTACTATTTTACTGAATTTTGCCGATTCATGAAAAAAAAGTGTTGCTGCCTTTGGCTAAGATAGAGCGATTACACTTCAATTTTTAATAAGGTCGAGGTTGAAAATTATCAGGAATATCGAGTTCAAATACTTGGTCATGAATCCGAGCCACATAAAACCCTTCTTGCAGAATTTTTTCTCGTAATTCGTTGGATAAGTCAACCGATGCTAGTATGCCATAGAGTTTTTTATCTTTGTGTTCAGGAAAAAAGCTGCGAAAACGTTGCAAAATACTTTTTAATTGTGTAATAGATTCTTCTCTAGCATGACTTTTAACCTCAACGATATAGGCAGTATTTAGCTCACCATTAGTATAGGCAAGAACATCAATTTCTAGGTGTTGTCCATTTTTACTGACTCGCACACTGGGACTGATAACTTCCATACCAAAGCGTTGTCTGAGAATCGTTTCCATTGAGGGAAGAGCAAGTCCTTCGGTAAAGCTGCCGAATTTTGCACCAAGTCCCCCAATTTGCCGTCCTAATTCTTTGAGTTGTCGGTCGGTTTCCTGTTGTCGTCGCTCGGTTTCCTTTTGTTGTCGGTCAGTTTCCTTGAGTTGTCGGTCAGTTTCTTTTTGAGCAGCAGTTAATTCAGCTTGAGCAGTGGCTAATTCGGCTAAGATTTGCCATACGTCTTCGGATGTAGTTGCCATAGATGATTTTTTTCCTCTAATTTGGTCTATTACTATTTTACTGAATTTTGCCGATTCATGAAAAAAAAGTGTTGCTGCCTTTGGCTAAGATAGAGCGATTACATTTCAATTTTTAATAAGGTCGAGGTTGAAAATTATCAGGAATATCTAATTCAAATACTTGGTCATGAATCCGAGCCACATAAAACCCTTCTTGCAGAATTTTTTCTCGTAATTCGTTGGATAAGTCAACCGATGCTAGTATGCCATAGAGTTTTTTATCTTTGTGTTCAGGAAAAAAGCTGCGAAACCGTTGTAAAATACTTTTTAATTGTGTAATAGATTCCTCTCTAGCATGACTTTTAACCTCAACGATATAGGCAGTATTTAGCTCACCATTAGTATAGGCAAGAACATCAATTTCTAGGTGTTGTCCATTTTTACTGACTCGCACACTGGGACTGATAACTTCCATACCAAACCGTTGTCTGAGAATCGTTTCCATTGAGGGAAGAGCAAGTCCTTCGGTAAAGCTGCCGAATTTTGCACCGAGTCCCCCAATTTGCCGTCCTAATTCTTTGAGTTGTCGGTCGGTTTCCTGTTGTCGTCGCTCGGTTTCCTTCTGTTGTTGGGCGTTTTCCTTCTGTTGTTGACTAACTTCCTTCAATAGTAGGTCAGTTTCCTTGAGTTGTTTGTCAGTTTCTTTGAGTTGTTGGGCGTTTTCTTTCTGTTGTTGACTAACTTCCTTCAATAGTAGATCAGTTTCTTTTTGAGCAGTCGCTAATTCGGCTAAGATTCGCCATACGTCTTCGGATGTAGTTGCCATAGATGATTTTTTCCTTCTGATGTGGTCTATTACTATTTTACTAAATTTTGCCGATTCATGAAAAAAAAGTGTTGCTGCCTTTGGCTAAGATAGAGCGATTACATTTCAATTTTTAATAAGGTCGAGGTTGAAAATTATCAGGAATATCGAGTTCAAATACTTGGTCATGAATCCGAGCCACATAAAACCCTTCTTGCAGAATTTTTTCTCGTAATTCGTTGGATAAGTCAACCGATGCTAGTATGCCATAGAGTTTTTTATCTTTGTGTTCAGGAAAAAAGCTGCGAAACCGTTGTAAAATACTTTTTAATTGTGTAATAGATTCCTCTCTAGCATGACTTTTAACCTCAACGATATAGGCAGTATTTAGCTCACCATTAGTATAGGCAAGAACATCAATTTCTAGGTGTTGTCCATTTTTACTGACTCGCACACTGGGACTGATAACTTCCATACCAAACCGTTGTCTGAGAATCGTTTCCATTGAGGGAAGAGCAAGTCCTTCGGTAAAGCTGCCGAATTTTGCACCGAGTCCCCCAATTTGCCGTCCTAATTCTTTGAGTTGTCGGTCGGTTTCCTGTTGTCGTCGCTCGGTTTCCTTCTGTTGTTGGGCGTTTTCCTTCTGTTGTTGACTAACTTCCTTCAATAGTAGGTCAGTTTCCTTGAGTTGTTTGTCAGTTTCTTTGAGTTGTTGGGCGTTTTCTTTCTGTTGTTGACTAACTTCCTTCAATAGTAGATCAGTTTCTTTTTGAGCAGTCGCTAATTCGGCTAAGATTTGCCATACGTCTTCGGATGTAGTTGCCATAGATGATTTTTTCCCTCTAATTTGGTCTATTACTATTTTACTGAATTTTGCCGATTCATGAAAAAAAAGTGTTGCTGCCTTTGGCTAAGATAGAGCGATTACATTTCAATTTTTAATAAGGTCGAGGTTGAAAATTATCAGGAATATCTAATTCAAATACTTGGTCATGAATCCGAGCCACATAAAACCCTTCTTGCAGAATTTTTTCTCGTAATTCGTTGGATAAGTCAACCGATGCTAGTATGCCATAGAGTTTTTTATCTTTGTGTTCAGGAAAAAAGCTGCGAAACCGTTGTAAAATACTTTTTAATTGTGTAATAGATTCCTCTCTAGCATGACTTTTAACCTCAACGATATAGGCAGTATTTAGCTCACCATTAGTATAGGCAAGAACATCAATTTCTAGGTGTTGTCCATTTTTACTGACTCGCACACTGGGACTGATAACTTCCATACCAAACCGTTGTCTGAGAATCGTTTCCATTGAGGGAAGAGCAAGTCCTTCGGTAAAGCTGCCGAATTTTGCACCAAGTCCCCCAATTTGCCGTCCTAATTCTTTGAGTTGTCGGTCGGTTTCCTGTTGTCGTCGCTCGGTTTCCTTCTGTTGTCGGTCAGTTTCCTTGAGTTGTCGGTCAGTTTCCTTCTGTTGTTGGGCGTTTTCCTTCTGTTGTTGACTAACTTCCTTCAATAGTAGGTCAGTTTCTTTTTGAGCAGCGGTTAATTCAGCTTGAGCAGCAGTTAATTCAGCTTGAGCAGTGGCTAATTCGGCTAAGATTCGCCATACGTCTTCGGATGTAGTTGCCATAGATAAATTTTTTCCTCTGATTTGGTCTATTACTATTTTACTGAATTTTGCCGATTCATGAATAAGAGGGTGTTTTTTCCTTTAGCTAAGATAGAGCGATTACATTTAAATTTTTAATAAGGTCGAGGTTGAAAATTATCAGGAATATCGAGTTCAAATACTTGGTCATGAATCCGAGCCACATAAAACCCTTCTTGCAGAATTTTTTCTCGTAATTCGTTGGATAAGTCAACCGATGCTAGTATGCCATAGAGTTTTTTATCTTTGTGTTCAGGAAAAAAGCTGCGAAAACGTTGCAAAATACTTTTTAATTGTGTAATAGATTCTTCTCTAGCATGACTTTTAACCTCGACGATATAGGCAGTATTTAGCTCACCATTGGTATAGGCAAGGACATCAATTTCTAGGTGTTTTCCATCTTCGCTTGCTCGGACACTGGGACTAACAACTTTCATGCCGAACCGTTGTCTGAGAATCTTTTCCATTGAAGGAAGGGCAAGTCCTTCGGTAAAGCTGCCGAATTTTGCCCCGAGTCCCCCAATTTGCTGACCTAATTCTTTGAGTTGTTTGTCAGTTTTTTTCTGTTGTTGGGCGTTTTCCTTCTGTTGTCGGTCAGTTTCCTTCTGTTGTTGACTAACTTCCTTCAGTTGTTTGTCAGTTTCTTTTTGAGCAGCAGTTAATTCGGCTTGAGCAGCAGTTAATTCGGCCTGAGCAGTCGCTAATTCGGCTAAGATTCGCCATACGTCTTCGGATGTAGTTGCCATAGATAATTTTTTCCCTCTAATTTGGTCTATTACTATTTTACTGAATTTTGCCGATTAATTATTAATTAATCATTGTTAATTAATAGGACAAGAATCACCGCCACCAGCGACTAACATCCTTAATACTTTGATACACTTCTCTTAAGGCGACCTCCTCCCAAAATGAAGGATTAAAGGTGCTAAATTGGGAATAGAATTAACAATTATCTTCATTATCTTGGATTTTTTGGGCTAATTTACGGCTGGTTTGTATTTCTGATTACCATTCTTCTGCTGTGTAATCAATAATGGAAAAACCATACTCAGAGAGAAGTGTATAAAATGTATATTTATCGCAGCCTAATACTTGTGCGCCGATTCCTGCTGAAATTTTTCCTTCTTGATAAAGATGCCCTAATGTATAAATTATGACTTTACGAGAGAATGTTTCTTTTTCTTCTCTGGCAGCAATGAGGAGTTCTTCGGGAAATGTTACGTTAATGTTCATGAGTGTTTAAAAATAATTTGTTTTTCTTGATTTTAGCAGGAATAATATCGCTAATTAATTGATGGTTGATAATTAATATTCTCTATATTGTTCTCTTTAGTTGTTTATAAATTTCATCATCGTTTCGTTTGTCAATCAGCAAGATTTCTATTGTTTGCTCCTCAACACGATAAACGATTCGATATTCACCAATATCGGCTCTATGATAAGAGTATCCTTTTAACTTTAGAGAATCTTGGGGATAGGGATTTGTTCTCAGTTCGGTTATTTTTGTGGCTACTTGTTTGGCGTGTTTATCTGGCAGTTTTTTTAAGCGTTTAGTTGCCTGTCGAGATAGGTTAATCTTAAGCATTTAAAATTTCTGACAGTAAAGCCTCACTTTCTGTTGTTCCGATAAAACCTTCTTGATGAGCTTTTTCTGCCTGTAAAGCCAAAAGTTGATTTTCTAACTCGGAAAATCTCTCAAATTCCTCGATTGACAGCACGACTGCAACATTACGTCCCTTTTTTGCTATCTTTACTGGTTCTCTTCGAGCCAAGTCTAACAGTTCGCCAAAGCGATTTTTTGCTTCTGAGGCTCCTAATGTTTTCATAACTAACCTTTATAGAAACTAGCCATTATGACCATTTTAGCTATTATAGCAATTATTGACAGGAGAATCACCGCCACCAGCGACTAACATCCCTAATCCCTTGATACACTTCTCTTAAAGCAACCTCCCCCCTGTGAGCGCCTTTTTGGTGAATAGTTAATAGTTATCTATTGTCAATTGTCCATTATCAATTAACCGCGATCACATAGAAATAATTATCTTCTAGTCTTTAAGATAATCCAGTATAAGTCTAAGCAAAGATGGCATTAATTCGAGGGGTTAGATGTTCTCTTTGTTCTCTCTCAAGACGAGTTGTAAGTGGAAGTTCTAAGGCAGGTTGAAGAATTGTTTGAGCTTTTTGTTTGTTGCCTCTTCGTAGCTCTATTTCTGCGAGTTCGAGTGCGGCAGGTAGGTTAATATTTTGCTCTAAAGAGTTCTTGAAGCAGGTGATAGCTTGGGGAATATTATTCATACTTTCTCGATAAAAACAACCAAATTCATACCAAATGTAACCGTTTTTTTGTTGATCATATTGGATCGCTTTTTTGTAATAATCAATGGCTTGTTGATGTATTTGTTTTGAAGAAAATTGCAGATAGCTTTTGGATTTAGCTTGATATGCTTTGGCTAAATACAAGTTGATAAGACAATGTTCTGGGTTTTTTGACAGCAACCAGTGAAGTTTTCTAATGGCTTCGTTCCATTGAGGTGGAGTTAATAAAAGCAAGAGATAAGCATGATTTAGAGAAGCAAAATCTAATGTTTTTTCAAGACTCTTATTATTTTTATTCTTGATTTGATAGGTTGCACCTTTAATGATAGGCAGATATAGATTTTTAGCTCTTTCTAATTCTCCATAATCTCGAAAGAAATTAGCTATGTATATTTTGATTTGCCATTGATTTATAGGGAGCTGTATAAACTCCAAAGATTCAGCCAATTGATAGCAAGTTTCATAGTCAAGGTAATCCCGATAGTAACCAAAAAACAAACTCATAATAAAGCGATTATTTGGGTTAAATTCTAGCCAATTACTTGTCTGAACAATTGCTTGCTGCTTTTGGTCAGAGGTTCCATTTCTTCCTACTAATGCTAGATAGCCTTGTCGAATGTGAACATCATCAGGATGAGATTCTAACCAAGTGTTTGTTTGGATAATGGCTTTCTGCTTTTGGTCAGAGGTTCCATGGCTTCCTATTAATGCCAGATAGCCTTGTCGGACATTAACATTATTAGGATGAGATTCTAACCAAGTGTTTGTTTGGATAATGGCTTTCTGCTTTTGGTCAGAGGTTCCATTGCTTCCTATTAATACCAGATAGCCTTGTCGGACATTAAAATCATCATGATGAGATTCTAACCAAGTGTTTGTTTGGATAATGGCTTTCTGCTTTTGGTCAGAGGTTCCATGGCTTCCTATTAATGCCAGATAGCCTTGTCGGACATGAACATTATTAGGATGAGATTCTAACCAAGTGTTTGTTTGGATAATGGCTTTCTGCTTTTGGTCAGAGGTTCCATTGCTTCCTATTAATGCCAGATAGCCTTGTCGGACATGAAAATCATCAGGATGAGATTCTAACCAAGTGTTTGTTTGGATAATGGCTTTCTGCTTTTGGTCAGAGGTTCCATGGCTTCCTATTAATGCCAGATAGCCTTGTCGGACATGAAAATCATCAGGATGAGATTCTAACCAAGTGTTTGTTTGGATAATGGCTTTCTGCTTTTGGTCAGAGGTTCCATGGCTTCCTAGGCTTCCTATTAATGCCAGATAGCCTTGTCGGACATGAAAATCATCAGGATGAGATTCTAACCACATTTGGAATTCAACAATTATTTCTCGTATTTGCTCTGCTTTTCCTCTCTTTTTTATCCAGTTAAATTTATACTGAAATTCATATCCATCCTCTGGTTTAAGAGAAAGAAGTAAATCGAAAACGTGTTCGCTCTTCTCTTTCATATCAATGTTTCGATAAATATCTTGCCACCTAATCAGATTACTAACTCTACATTTCTGTTGAAGAATTGCTACTTTTTCAGAAAAATCTCGTAGAATTTTCTTGACTAAATCCTGCTGATTATTGCTTGTTAAATCTCTTAATTGATGACAAAACCAGCGTTGATGAGTTTCAACTTCACTCTCTAAATTAGGAATTATTACTCTCAAATATTTTTCCAATAAATTAAATAAATAGGGCAAATTCTCTTGATTATTGCGCCGTTTATAGGTGACAGTAATGGCGTATTTAGCAATTTCTTGATGAATCGCTGTTAGTCCCTCGTAACCTGCATAAGAACCTATTTGAATTAATCCTTTTAAATCAGTATCTGGTGCTAGATTAACCACATTATCAATCGCATCTTGAGAATAATTGGGCAAACATAGCGCAAGAATATTTGGATAAACAGCAATACCATACTGATAAAAAGCACAAACTACACCAAATGCTTGATAAACAGGATAATTTGGTTCATTCGGTAACTTTTTGATCACATCCGCAATAATCTGATCAAACGGTTTTCCCTCAGAAAGCTGTAACATTAACGTCAACATCGTCGGCGCATTCATTAATTGAGCTAACTCATTCATAGAAAGACGATTCAAGCGTTCATTAACTCCTTGATCAGCTTGGCGAATTTGCCTTAAAATGCGTTCTCTTTCCTCAATTGAAGATAACTTTAAATCTAAACCCTCAATCCGATAACCCTGATACTCTAATCGCTCTTGCTGATTCTCATTCCAGCGAGTCGTGCCGATAATAATAAGCGGAAACTGAAGCTCATTCTCCTCCAATGCTTCCAGAAAATACTCATCTTCCCGAAACAAATCATCCGCAATTAAATAAATCGGTTTCTGCTGAACTTGTTGCGAAAACTCATAAAGCAAATCCAACCAGGCAAAATTATCTTCCTGCTTTTGTAAAACAATTTCATTCTGCTCCGTTAACTGATAAGCCAACCATTTCATTAATGCCGTTTTACCCTCTCCGGGGTTTCCTCGAATCAAAAAAAATGAAATTCCCTGATAATCTTTCAAACTTTTGGCTAAATTTAAGGCTTCTCCTTGTTGCTCGCGCTCAATATAACTACCTTGAGTAATCAATGACCAATTTTTTGCCGCCGAAGGCAAACGTAAAATCGGAATATTTTCCCCTTTTCGTTTCTTATAAAAATCATGATCTAACAACTCAAACTCAGTCGGCACATAGTCCCGAACTTGACTCAAGGGGTCTTTAGAACTTAATCTTGTTTCGTCTTCATGACCTAAACCTGTTGTAGTAGGATTTGGATCAATGTCACGTTTTTCTAATATTTCACACCATTCAGGATTATCATAAACTCTTGCCAAAGATTCAGCTTCTAAAGATGCCAGACGCTCTCTAATTGGCTGTTTAGATTGTACCCCAATCACTAACCCATAACAAACAATTGCTGATCCCGATGTTCCCTCCCAAAGAGATTGATTTTCTGCTAATCTTTCTAACTGTTTATCTGTTGGTTGAATATCTGGACTATCTTTAATATTTAATAACAAACGGTTATGAGGCGCACGATTAGACACATCGATAGTTCCCTCAATATGTAACCCTGTGGCGTATTTTATACCATCTTCAGAATACCGTAAAAATTGGGGAAAGCCCAAACAGTCAAATTTAACTTTTTGGGTGCTACTCGCATCAGGTAACACCCCAAAACCTACAGGATTACAAGTTTCGATAGTTTCTGGTAATTCTACTAAGGCTATATCGATATTATCGGGAGCTTTCCAAATTACCTTAGCGTCTATGTCTTGCTTATCAGAATAGTTTGATGCTGATCTAAATCGTACTTTACAGTCGTTACTATTATCAAATAGATGCCGACAAGTCAAGAGTAAACGTCCCCCAATTCGATAGGCAGTGCCGTATTTAGGGGCAACAATTTCTAAAGCGCGATCGGGTTGGAATTGGGGCATAACTTATCGGATTGATGTAACCTATTCTTCTGGGATGGCGATGGGTTACGCTTCGCTAACCCATCCTACAAATTAACTGCTTTGGGGGCAAGCATTGCGTCCCTAGGGGTATAAAATTCTAATCGGGAATATCATCACTTGCTGTCTTGATAGGTCCTCCATCTTTCCCAATGGGTTTAAGGGGAATTTTAATTCTATGGGTTATCGTATCCTTGTTGGTGACACCCCCACCCATTTCTACTACCCAAAATTTTAGCCCACCTTTGCCTTCTTTCGACTGCTCAACCACAAATTGAACCTCTAATTCAATTTCACCCACCTCAAAGCGAATCTGCTCACCCTCAGAGGCTAAAATAGATTTACTCAGTTCAACCCGCAATGCTTCTAAGGTTTCTCGAAGTCCAACATTATTGATGGCCATATTAATTCTCTAGTTATTTTTGAAAGATGCAAACCAAAACCCTTTCAACTCTATCGTTTTTCTGAAACATTAGGGCAGAGGGATTGCCTTTCCCAAATTGAGATAATAGCCCAACCCGATCGCTAAGGGAAGCGCGGGTTAGGAAAAGAAATCGTCATTCGGCTCCATTACCGACCTCAACAAGGAAATTACAGATTTTTTCAAGCTAGGATCAAAGATTTTGTATCGAAAAATACAAAACCTGCGAAAGTGACTGTTTAGGATGGTTTTTTTGAGAAGCTTAAGAACCGATCCATACATCAAAGGAGTTTTCCATGCCCGAAACGCCACAAGAAGTCTTGAAAATGATTCAGGACAACAATATTAAGATTATTGACCTGAAATTTATTGATATGCCCGGTATCTGGCAACATTGCTCGTTCTACTACGACCAAATCGATGAAAGCTCTTTCAGCGATGGTGTTGCTTTCGATGGTTCCAGTATTCGCGGTTGGAAAGCAATTAACGAATCTGATATGGCCATGGTTCCCGATCCTACCACCGCTTGGATCGATCCCTTCTACAAGGAACCGACCCTAAGCATGATCTGTAGCATTAAAGAACCGAGAACCGGTGAATGGTATAGCCGCGATCCTCGCTCTATTGCCCAGAAAGCGATCGATTATCTCGGCACTACCGGTTTAGGTGATACCGTATATTTTGGACCGGAAGCAGAATTTTTCCTTTTTGATAGCGCTCGTTTTGACCAAACCGCCAACGCCGGCTATTATTACATGGATAGTGTCGAAGGTCGTTGGAATAGCGGTAAAGACGAAAAAGACGGAAATCTTGCCTATAAACCCGCCTACAAACAGGGTTATTTCCCCGTTAGTCCCACCGATACCTCTCAAGATATTCGCACGGAAATGCTCTTAACCATGGCCGACTGCGGAGTTCCCATCGAAAAACATCACCACGAAGTCGCTACCGGTGGTCAAAATGAGTTAGGGATTAAATTCTCTACCCTAGTACGGGCCGCCGACTACTTGATGACCTACAAATACTGCATCAAGAACGTGGCTAAGAAATACGGTAAAACCGTCACCTTTATGCCTAAACCCATCTTTGGTGATAATGGTTCTGGGATGCACGTTCACCAGTCTATCTGGAAAGATGGTCAACCCCTGTTCGCTGGCGATAAATACGCTGGACTCAGCCAAATGGCACTGTACTACATCGGTGGTTTGCTTAAACACGCTCCTGCACTCTTAGCTTTAACTAACCCCACCACCAACTCTTACAAGCGTCTCGTCCCCGGTTTTGAGGCCCCAGTAAACCTGGCCTACTCCCAAGGTAATCGCTCCGCTTCGATTCGGATTCCTTTATCGGGAAGCAACCCGAAAGCTAAACGTTTAGAATTCCGTTGTCCTGACGCGACTTCTAACCCCTACCTCGCTTTTGCAGCTATGCTCTGTGCGGGTATCGATGGGATTAAAAATCAAATTGAACCGGGAGAACCTCTCGATGTGGATATCTACGAACTCAGTCCCGAAGAATTGTCAAAAATACCCTCTACCCCCGGTTCTCTGGAAGCAGCTCTAGAAAGTCTCGAAAAAGATCACGCTTTCTTGACCGATTCTGGTGTTTTTACCGAAGACTTTATCCAAAACTGGATCACCTACAAACTCGATAACGAAGTTAACCCGATGCGCTTACGTCCCCACCCCTACGAGTTCTCTCTCTACTACGATGTTTAAGGTTTGATTGAATAATCATCAATCCTAGGGTAGGCTTTTTGCCTGCCCCTTTTTTTCGGAATCAGCAGGGGAATTATGAATTATGAATTATGAATTATGAATTATGAATTATAAATTATAAATTATATAGCGGTTCTCGCATCTGTGCGTCACACTTAAACCTTTGCTGATTAAGCTGTTCAGAATCGGGAATGTACCTCTTGTGAATCAGAAACGCTATAAATTATAAATTATGAATTATGAATTATGAATTATGAATTATGAATTGGGGAGCGGGGAGATGGGATAATAAATAAAAACTGAATACTGATACTAAATCCGGTTATTAAAAACTGATTATTTATTTCCTTTTGCCTTTTGCATGAGTAGAAAACGGGTTTCTCCGAGAAACCCGTTTTCTGTGCGTTACTCAACGGATTTAGTATTACTGCCTAATCAAACAACAATCTTAAGCTTTATCTCCTCAGTCCTCAACAGTGATAGAATTGCCCTCATAGCTAGGGGTGTCTGAGATAATCAGGCTGAGAAAGACCCTTAGAACCTGAGACTGGGTAATTCCAGCGTAGGGAAGCTGTTTACAGAGGAAATAAAATTATGAGACAAGAATGGGTTGCCCCCCGGCGCGGACAGGCAAATGTATCGCAAATGCACTACGCCCGTCAGGGGATAATTACCGAAGAGATGACGTATGTGGCAAAACGGGAAAATCTCTCTCCCGAATTGATTCGCAGCGAAATCGCCCGAGGAAGACTGATTATTCCCGCTAATATCAATCACCTCAACCTCGAACCTATGGCGATCGGTATTGCTTCTAAGTGTAAAGTTAATGCTAATATCGGGGCTTCCCCTAACTCCTCGAATATTAACGAAGAACTGGAAAAATTACACCTAGCGGTCAAATACGGCGCGGATACGGTGATGGATCTTTCCACTGGTGGCGGTAATTTGGACGAAATTCGCACCGCGATTATCAATGCTTCTCCTGTCCCCATCGGTACTGTACCCATCTATCAAGCGGTGGAAAGTGTTCACGGCAATATTGAAAAACTCACCCCCGAAGATTTCCTCCATATTATCGAAAAACACGCCCAGCAAGGGGTAGATTACATGACGATTCACGCGGGAATCCTCATCGAACACCTGCCTTTAGTCAAAACCCGTCTGACCGGGATTGTCTCCCGGGGTGGTGGTATTATTGCTAAGTGGATGTTACACCACCACAAGCAAAATCCTCTCTACACCCATTTCGACGAAATTATCGAGATTTTCCAGCGTTATGACGTTTCTTTTAGTCTCGGTGACTCCCTGCGTCCCGGTTGTACCCACGATGCTTCCGACGCGGCCCAATTAGCGGAATTGAAAACCCTCGGTCAACTAACGCGTCGCGCTTGGGAACACGATGTACAGGTGATGGTGGAAGGACCGGGCCATGTTCCCATGGACCAAATTGAATTTAATGTGAAAAAACAGATGGAGGAGTGTAGCGAAGCACCTTTCTATGTTCTTGGTCCCCTTGTCACCGATATTGCCCCAGGCTACGATCATATCACCTCGGCGATCGGAGCGGCTCTGGCGGGTTGGTACGGAACGGCGATGTTATGTTATGTCACCCCGAAAGAACATCTCGGTTTACCCAACGCTGAAGATGTGCGAAATGGCTTAATTGCCTACAAAATAGCGGCTCATGCGGCAGATATCGCCCGTCATCGTCCTGGAGCGCGCGATCGTGACGATGAACTCTCCATTGCTCGTTATAACTTCGATTGGAACCGTCAATTTCAGTTATCCTTGGATCCTGATCGCGCTAAGGAATACCACGATGAGACTTTACCCGCAGATATCTATAAAACTGCGGAGTTTTGTTCGATGTGTGGACCGAAATTCTGTCCTATGCAAACTAAGGTCGATGCCGATGCGATTACGGAATTGGAAAAGTTTCTCGCTAGTCAGAATCAAGACAATTTAACCCCAGTTTAAACGGGAGTCATGGGAAGGGCTGACTTGATTTCAGCCCTATTCCTAGGATAAAATTCAAAATTATGGCAATAGCCGCCATTTTTTTGACTAATTGACCCGTTTTTCCAGATATTGACCGATCATCAATTCTTGACCGGCGCGAGAGATAATAGTTTGTCGAGTGCGATATTGTTGACCGATAAGTTTAATTTCTTCTTCAAAGACAGAACCGGCGTATTCTGTTCTCAGACAGAGAGTAGAGGGGTTAGGAAAGGTATAAATGGCACTAACGGGTTTATCCGTCGCAAATCCCCGATCGCGATAGAGAATATTATCTAAAATACCGAATATAGTGGAACCGTTGGAGGGTTTTTTACTCTGGGGACGGAGATAATTACTTTGCCAAGTCACTTCCGTGCCACCTAATAAAGTTGTATCTTCCAGATTATGTAAACGGGCCAGTTGAATTAATGGTTCGCTGCCCTGGGGTAAATATTTAATCTCGATGGCGCTGATAACTTCTTGGGGTTCCGTTTCTTGGGTGAGGGTGTAATAACGTCTCTGGGATTGCCAGCGTCCTTCTGTCTGCTTAAAAAAGGCTAAAGCCAAAGTTTCTAGGGATAATTGGGCGGTTTGAATTAATGTCATAGAAATAAAACCTTTCCTGTTTTTTGGTAGAGCAGATTTGTTATCCTTTGTCAAGAGTTTGCCAGAGAACTGTTACACATCTTAATACAATTATAAGCTGTTAAGTATTTAAATTGCCGGTTGAGATGAGGCAGGAGATGGGGTGGTCACTGCGTGCGCGTTGCGGGGGGTTTTGGGGTTTTGGGGTTTTAGTTGAAATTCCCCCACTTCCCCACTTCCCCACTTCCCCACTTCCCCACTTCCCCACTTCCCCACTTCCCCACTTCCCCACTTCCCCACTTCCCCATTTCCCCATTTCCCCACTTCCCCATCTCCCAACCCCTTTTTTACTTTTTACTTGTCACCCGATCTGTCCAGTCTTGCTATTGTTAAAAATATAGAACCTCCGAAAAAGGTCTCAACTCTGTGCAGTTAAAACAAGTCATCATCGCTCATAAGGCCAACCATCCCCAAAGTAAAGCATGGGCGGAAAAATGCGCTAAACAGTTAGAAGCCCGTCAGTGTAAAGTTTTAATGGGACCCAGTGGCTTTAAAGATAATCCCTATCCGGTATTTTTAGCCTCAGCATCGGAAAAAATCGACCTTGCCATCGTTTTGGGGGGAGATGGAACCATTTTAGCCGCCGCTCGCTATTTAGCTCACGAAGACATTCCAATTTTAGCGGTGAATGTTGGCGGCCATCTGGGATTTTTAACGGAACCTTTGGAGATTTTTCAAGATACAGAGACGGTCTGGGAGCGTTTACAATCCGATCGCTATGCGGTACAACAACGGATGATGTTAATGGCCAGAATCTATGAAGGAGATAAAAGAAACCCGCAGCCAGTGAGCGAGGCATTTTATGCCCTGAATGAGATGTGTGTGAAACCCGCTAGTATCGATAGGATGCCCACCTCGATCCTCGAAATCGAAGTGGACGGGGAAGTAGTAGATCAGTACCAAGGCGATGGTTTATTAGTGGCTACTCCCACGGGGTCCACCTGTTACACCGCTTCCGCTAATGGTCCGATTATACACCCCGGCATGGAAGCGATCGCTGTCACCCCGATTTGTCCCTTGAGTCTCTCCAGTCGGCCGATTGTCATTCCCCCAGCATCTCTGGTTAGTATTTGGCCCCTAGGAGACTACGAATTAAATACTAAACTTTGGATGGATGGTGCTTTAGCCACTTCCATTTGGCCCGGGCAATGGGTGGGAGTTACTAAAGCCGAAAAATTCGCCCAATTTATCATCCTGCGGGAAAGTTATTCTTTTTATCAGACTCTACAGGAAAAATTGCAATGGGCCGGGGCGAGAATTCATTATGATGGCAATCGTCATAATTAGGGTTTGCGGCAAAAAGTTTGTTGGTGGAGGCAGGGTGTGGGGTGTAGGGTTTTACTGATTTTGAGGACGTTCGGCGAGACTTCGGCGTGAGCTCAGTCGAACGCTCAGTCGAGTGGACGGTGAGCTTGTCGAACCGCCGGGGTCAATTACCTAATTTTCAGGGAAAAAGTCCAGGAATTTTCCCCCCAATCACTCCCATATTTGGTACTTTTTGATTGACAAAAAGTCTAAAAGTCTTACCCAACAAGGTTTTTAGATTTATTCAGCCAACCCTAATTAATGATCGACACCGCTAACTTCTAAGCGCCAGCAATCTTTCAATAATTGAATTAATTCCCCTCTAGAGCAATGGAGAGAACGCAACACACCCAAAAGCTGAACTAAATCGTAGGGTGACTCGATCTGCACCGTCAGGGGGGAGTACATTGGACATTGACAGCAAATACCAAGGGAAAGAAGACGATAATAGACTTCCCGTCTTTCCCCAGAGGAGAGAGGTGGGCAGTAAAGGAGTTTTTCGGGGGGACTATTCATGGTTGCGGGGGAAATATTATAACTTCATTATCACACAGTTGCAAATAATTATCAATTGGTTGAAAGCTAATTGCGATCATTCTCAGTCTCGATCGAGGGGATATTTCGAGGTGAAATCTTGGTCTTTGGCTGTTGACAGCTTTGAATGAGGGGTATAAGGAAGCTCATCTTTGGTAAGTCCCATCAGTTGGAGGAAATTTTTCTGGAATATCCCTGTTGATTTTATTGAGAAAATCATGCAATAATTAGAGGGGAAGGTAATTCTACTAGCGGTGGTACTTATGCGGGAACCTCTCGTCACTCGTCTATTTCAACCCCGTGACCCCCTACCCTCGCGTCTGGATGCTCTTTGGTTAATCAATCGCGGTGTGGTTAAGGTGATGACGTGGGATGAGGAAGGAGAAATCGTCATCCTCGGCTATTGGGGAGAAAATGATGTGGTCGGCCGTCCCCTATCGCAGATTCAACCCTACGAGATGCAGTGCTGCACTAGCGTTGAAGCTACTTGTCTTCCTCTTGAACGGGGTAGCAGTCTTTCCTCGGCTCTCTGTCGTCACGTTCAACAAACTGAGCATTGGCTCTGTTCCCTGCGTCGCGATCGGCCTAGGCTGCGTTTTCTGAAAACTCTAATTCAATTATCGCAAAAGTTCGGTCGTCCCGCAGAAACGGGCCAGCGTATCGATATCCGTTTCACTCATCGGGAATTAGCCGAAATGGTCGGGATGACCAGAGTGAGCATTACCCGACTCATCAATGAATTCGAGCAACAAGGTCTGATTTCTCGTGCGGGAGGACATATTATTGTTTTACCTTCTGCTGACACCCAATTTCATCCTTATTAGGAGATAAACCTATGGCGATTATTCACTGGGATAAATCGATTCTGACTTTTCATCTCAAAGAAATTATCGAAGATCACGAATCAGGAGATCGAACGGCTCTCTTTGGTTTGGGAACAATTGTTATCGGTGCGGTTGTGCTGCCAGCTGCGGTCAAATTAGGCCGACCAATTCTCAAACAAATTATCAAAAGTGGCCTATCTCTCCAAGCTCGATCGTCACTAATCAAAACTCCTACTATTCCCCACAACCCGATCAATAATTAATTGGATTGCCTCTAGTTAGGGTTTGTGGCAAAAAGTTTTTCCTGTGGGGTGTGGGGTTTTATCGATTTTGAGGGGGTCAATTACCTAATTTTCAGGGAAAAAGTCCAGGAATTTTCCCCCCGATCACTCCAATGGTTGGGACTTTTTGAGGAAAAAAAAGTCCAAAAGTCTTACCCAATAAGATTTTTAGATTTATTCAGCAAACCCTACATAACTGAGGTAAGAGACTCTTGCTGACTTGGTTGCAGATGGGATTGAGCGCGAACAGCGCGGAACATCCCAAAACGACATAAACCCGTGCCAAAGGCCAAACGCATCAGCAGAATTGTCGGCACTTCTCGGACGGATTTAAGCAACCCAGTTAGACCAAATTGCCACCAACCTTGGGGACGAATCACCCCCTGCCAAATGGTATCAATCCAAGAGGGTAGAGTGGCTGTTGTCCAGTCAGCAGTCATCACTTCCCCATCTACCAATCCCGTGGCCGCTAACTGTTCGGCAAAACCTTCGATGCTGGCAAAAGCGGGGTGAGACCACTGATCCAAAAGTTGGCGCATGACGGGACGTTCCCAGAAATTAAGCGGTTTTTGACGGTCATCTCGCTGATTCCAGTCCGCTACCACCAGGACTCCCCCTGGTTTGAGAACTCGCAGTAATTCCCCAGCAAAAACGGCTTTGTCCGGCATATGGGGACCGGCTTCAATTGACCAGACCACATCAAAACTCTCGTCAGGAAAAGAAAGGTCCATGGCATCATCGACCAAAAAGCGAGCATTTAAATCTGGGGGTGTTAGTTCTTTGGCCCGTGCCACTTGTTTGGGACTAATGGTGACACCGGTAACGGCAAATCCGTAGTCGCGGGCCAGAATGCGACTGCTGCCACCAATACCACAACCGACATCAAGGAGAGTTGCACCGGCGGGTAGTTTATCCAAACCTCCCCAAGAGACCATTTCCGCCACAAAGTCGGCTTTTGCCGCTAGAAAGTCTTTTTTTTCTGGTGGGGAACCGTAGTGACCTAAATGGATGTGTTCCCCCCAATAATATTCTAAAATGCCGTCCTCGGTCCATTGGTCGTAGGAATTGGCCACCGAGTCCGACGATTGGTACTTGCGAGAGGAAACAAAATAGACGACGATAGCGATCGCTAGGAGTAACCCTAAAGATGATGTCACCAAAAGTATATTCATTCAATCCTGCTGGGCAAACTGACACAAAGCTTAATAACTCTTAAAGATTATACAACTTTGAGGTTCTGCGGGTTGAGTGACTTTGGTTCCTCGCCAGAAATTAACTATCCCAGTTGAAAGCGACTGATAATAGAGCAGTTATCTTAATGGTGAGATCACCTCTGTAGTATTAAACTTTTAGTTGTTTGCTCCTGTGGAATTGCCCTCAATCCATTCGTAAAAAGCCATAGATTCCGGGGAACAACGGCTGCATCCTCCGCATTTTTCTAGGGAAATCAGACGAATTCGCCCTTTTTTTAGCAAGCGATCGAGCATGGGACTTAGGGCATCCGCTGACATCCGAAAGTGTTTGGATAAGTCAGCCAGAGATGCTTTCTGATTTTTGGCAAGATAAGCCTGTATATCGGTTAAAATCATCTTTTCAAATAAAGTTGGGGGAATGGGAAATGGGGAAGTGGGGAAGTGGGGAGGGAGCATCTCAACTTTGCAATAAGCATAAATACTTAGTAGAAAAATAGGCTTTTCGAGGGTAATTCTTGTTTTAATTCTCCATGTACGCGGTCTTTAAAAGCCTCTATTTCGTTCCAAGACACGATTAAGAGTGGCTTTTAGGCTAAGTATAATTACTCATCGCGTAAGTGAGATGCTCCCAGTGGGGAGTGGGGAGTGGGGAAGTGGGGAAGTGGGGAAATTTTAACTAAAACCCTAAACCCCCAAAACCCTAAAACCCCAAAACCTGACCACTGATAACTGAAATTAAATTGCGGGACGGTTGATTTTTCGGGGAGGGAGATTTTTTAAGGTGAATAAAACCCCGACTACGGTTAAACCCATCAAGACTATCCAAAAGAGAGAAAATCCCGGATGTCGAGAAAAAGTGGCGATTTGATAGAAGGAAGTGGCAACAATATAGGCCATTCCTGTGGTCCAGAGGGCAATAAAAACAGTCCAACCGGCATTAGTTTCGCGATATACGGCCGATGTGGCCGAAACACAGGGAAAATAGAGCAGAACAAACAAAAGATAGGCAAAAGCACCCGCTTGACCATCAAATCTTTTCGCCATCGCTCCAAAGATTCCTAAATCTACCTCTTGCTTCTCGGCAGCCGTTTTTTGATCTTGCAGGTCACCAATATTCAAACCCAAGGGATCAAGTAATTGATTGGGTAATTGCGCTAAATTGGCGGGAATAGTGGCGATAGCTGCCTTAATTTGCCCCCAAAAGTCGAATTTTTTGGCTGCTACCCCCTGATTAGGGTTATCTTCCCCCGCTAGTTGGCTGTAAATTGAGTTTAATGTGCCTACCATCGCTTCTTTGGCAAAAACTCCCGTAAAAATGCCCACCGTTGCCGGCCAATTTTGCTGCTCTAGTCCCATGGGTGAGAAAATAGGAGTTACAGCTTTACTGGTGGCACTTAAAACCGATCGCTCGCTGTCTTGATTACCAAAAGAACCATCAAAACTGACGGAGTTGAGTAGTCCCAAAATCATCACCATTAAAACGATAATTCGTCCAGCTTTCCATAAAAACGCTTGCAGACGTTCCCAAGTGCGAATTAAAACCCCTTTTAGACGCGGTAGATGATAGGGAGGCAATTCCATAATAAAGTGACTGACTTCTCCCTTGAGTAGGGTTTTTTTCATCACCAATCCCGTCAAAATAGCGGCGAGAATTCCTAAGATGTAAAGACCAAAAACGATGTTTTGACCACCTATGGGGAAAAAAGCCGCCGCAAATAGGGCATAAACAGGTAATCTGGCCCCACAGGACATAAAAGGGTTCATCATAATCGTCATTAAACGATCGCGAGAATTTTCCAGAGTCCTGGTGGCCATAATTGCCGGCACATTGCAACCAAATCCCACTAGCATGGGAACAAAGGATTTACCCGGCAATCCCACCAAACGCATCAATCGGTCCATGACGAAGGCTGCCCGGGCCATATAGCCAGAATCCTCTAAAATTGACAAAAAGAGGAACATAAAGCCAATTACGGGGATAAAAGTGGTGACGGTTTGCACACCTCCCCCCGCCCCATCAGCGAGCAGAGCAATTAGCCAACCCGGGGTATGGATTGTTTGTAAAACTTGGGCAAAACCATCGACAAAGATAGTCTGGGCAGTTAAATCGAAGAAATCGATAAAGGCAGCACTAACATTGATGGTAAACAAGAACATTAGGTACATTACGCCCAAAAATATCGGAATTCCCCACCAGCGATCGAGAACAATCCGATCAAGGCGATCAGACATGGTATCATTTATCTGTCCAGTCCGTTGAGTGGCTCCCTGGGTAACTTGTTGAATAAAGCCATAACGAGTATCAGCAATTAAAATATCAAGGTCTTCCCCTAAAACTTGGTGTATTTGTCGTCTATGCTTGACGATAATGCTTAATAGTTCCTGGGAGCGCAATTCTGGGGCGATGCGATCCTCGTATTGCAGTAGGTTTAAAGCAGTCCATCTTGGCTCAACGATCCTTTTACTGCTATGGTCGTCAATGTAGGCAACAATCTCGTTAAGAGCTTCCTCAATTACCGCAGGATAAGCGACATAAGCGGCAGTATGGCTAATATTACTGACTAATTCCCCAATTTTTTGCTTTAATTCTCCGATTCCTTCCCCTTTAACCGCACTAATCGGCACGACAATTGCATCCATGCGAACGCTTAAGAGTTGCGGATTAACCAGAATACCCCTAGTTTTGGCCACATCCATCATATTTAGGGCAATCAACATCGGTAAACGCATCTCCATGATTTGGGTAGTCAGGTAGAGATTCCGCTCTAAATTAGAAGCATCGACGATATTAATCACTAAATCCGCCTCTCCTGACAGCAGATAGTCCCTAGCGACTAATTCATCCATTCCCGTTTCCCCTTCTTCCACATCGAGGGAATAGACTCCGGGTAAATCCACAAGGGTGATATCTTCCCCGTTAACTTGAAATCGTCCCTCTTTGCGATCGACTGTTACTCCCGGCCAGTTGCCGGTCCGTTGATTGGCCCCTGTGAGAGCATTAAAAAGGGTAGTTTTGCCACAGTTAGGATTGCCAATTAAGGCGATAATCGGTTTGACCATAATTTAGGATATTAAGTGACGAATAAGCTGAGATGATTAAATTTAGCTTTCTGGGTCTATTTCTTCGACGATTAAAGCGTCTGCCTCCTGTTTACGCAGACTGAGATGAAATCCCCGCACTTGAATCTCGACAGGATCCCCCAAAGGTGCCACACGAATGACGGTAAACTCTGTCCCCGGAGTTAATCCCATTGATAACAATTTTCCTTTGTATCCTCGTAATGCTCGGTCATAACCGACGACTTTACCCGCTTTTCCTATGGGTATCTCCCGCAGAAATGTTCTTACTTCAGGTAGGTCTTTTTTGGGTTCCAGTTTTTTCGGTTGACTGTCACTAACGAGGATTTTTTCGGCCATTTCTGCCCCGATACCAATACGATTGTCTTGAATGGCAATTAAAACTGACCCCCTTGGTTGGGAACTAATGACCTGTAATTGAATACCGGGGTTTAATCCCATACCTAGTAGTCGATTAATCCCTCCCGTCCCCTGAAATCCCGCTAACCAGACGGTTTTTCCCATTTCCACTTGTGCTAAAGGATAAGTGGCAGCCAAGTCATTACCCCGGGGAGTGACATTATCTAATTCTGCCTCTGTACCGCCCCAATAGGAGAATTGGTCGTCTTTTTGCCAGTTTTCTGGTTTTTCTGGTTCATTAGCTCTAATTTTATCGTCCATGCTTTTCTTATCTCCAAAGGTAATGAAGGTCTTTCATTCAAGAGTGACAATAATTTCTTGATAGCTCATCGAGTTTACTGAAGTAGCCAAAAGGTGAGAACTGCGCTAACGTCAGCCTCAGTCAACGGTTTTTGAACTGTCTCAGAATTGCGATCGCTATAATAAATGCTAATTATTCTCAATTACCAGTGTAATCCCAAAGGGGAGACAGAAAAGAAAAATATTTCTTTAAAAAAATCACCAGTCTCTGGTAAATGGCGATCGCTGAGGGACGAAAATATTCTTAATGCCGAAAAATTCGGCTCTCTTGGGTTTGGTGGGTAAAATGTATTCTAAGATACAGTCCTGCTGGCGGTCGCAACGCGCTCGCTACGCGAGACCGAGTGGAAGGAACCACAGAGACACAAAGGACACAGAGATCGATCACTACTATATAAGTTAAACTTATCACACAAAGAATAAGAGAGCCAAAATTCTCTCTTGCAAGGGAGATTCCCCCAGCTATCTACCAATTAATTGCACCCAGCGACTGGGAACAGAAAAAGCTATATTTAATAAGTAAATCGAATCTGTCTTTCTGTTTAAAGACCTATGGATAACAAAATTCTCGACGTTCACCATCTCACCGTTGAATTTTCCAATCAGAAAAGAACAACAGTCGCCGTTAATAACATTAGTTTTAGCTTGCAGAAAGGTCAAGTTCTCGGTTGTGTGGGGGAGTCGGGTTCAGGAAAATCTGTCACCTCCCTCGCACTCATGGGATTGGTTCCCTCTCCGGGGAAAATTACCGGGGGAGAAATTTGCTTTCGTCCGGCAAAAGGTCAGTCAATGCAAGCAGTAGATTTATTATCTATTCCTCCGGAAGAATTGCGTTATTATCGCGGGGGAGAAATGGCGATGATTTTCCAAGAACCCATGAGTTCTCTTAATCCAGTGTATAACATCGAGTTTCAAATTACCGAAGCCATTTTACTGCATCAAAAAGTCAGCACTGAACAGGCAAAAAATCAAGCCATCTCTCTACTGCAAGAAGTGCGCTTATTACCCAGTGATGAACAGTTAGAGGAGAAGTATATAGAAACTTTTCCCTTAGAAAATAAGGGTCATGTCAGGGAAAAAATTAGAACTTATATTCAGGAACAAAAAGAGGCAATTCTCAAGCGTTATCCCCACGAATTATCGGGGGGACAATTACAAAGGGTAATGATTGCCATGGCGATTTCTTGTAATCCTACCCTATTAATTGCCGATGAACCAACCACCGCTTTAGATGTGACTGTCCAAGCAGAAATATTAAGATTATTACGCGATTTATGTAAAAGTGATCGAGAAATGTCGATGGTTTTTATCTCCCACGATTTAGGAGTTATTAACGAAATTGCCGATCAAATTGTCGTAATGTATCAAGGAGAAATTGTCGAACAGGGAACTAAAGAAGAAGTATTAAATTATCCCCAACATCCCTACACAAAAGGTTTACTTGCCTGTCGTCCCCGCTTAAACTCTCGTCCCGAAAAATTGCCCACCGTCAGCGATTTTTTACAAGTGGAAAAAGACTCCGAAGGTAAGATTATTGAACTACAGGAAATTACTCCACCAGCAGTTAAATTTATTACTCTCCAAGAAGAAGAAAGCAGAATCGAAGGTTTACAACATCACGAGAATATTTTATCAGTAGAAAATTTATCCGTTAGATTTCCAGTTAAGGGAGTTTTCGGGCAAGTAAAGACCTTTTTTAATGCCGTAGATCAGATCAGTTTTGCCGTTAAACAGGGGGAAACCCTCGGTTTAGTCGGTGAGTCGGGCTGCGGAAAATCCACCTTAGCAAGGACAATTCTGCGCTTAATTCCTGCCACTTCTGGAAATATCTATTTCCGAGGAGAAAATCTCGCTAAATTAAACCCCAGTGAGCCAAAATTAAGATCACTACGCCGGGAATTACAGATAGTTTTTCAGAATCCCTACAACTCCCTAAATCCCCGTTTATCCATTGGTAAAGCAATTTTAGAACCGATGATTATTCATCATACCGGCGGCAATTCCCAAAAGCGACGGCAACGAGTAGAATATTTATTAGAACGAGTTAAACTTGATCCTAATTGGTTCGATCGCTATCCCCATCAATTATCGGGAGGACAACGACAAAGGGTTTGTATTGCTCGCGCTTTAGCCTTAAATCCTCAGTTTATTATCTGTGATGAATCTGTCTCTGCTTTAGATGTTTCTGTGCAAGCGGGAGTCTTAAATTTACTCAAAGAATTACAGCAGGAATTTAATCTAACTTATATCTTTATTTCCCACGATTTAAGTGTTGTCAGATTTATGAGCGATCGAATTATGGTGATGAATAAAGGTAAAATTGAGGAAATTGGTACAGCTAACGAAATTATCAACTCTCCCCAAAGCGATTACACCCGTAAGCTTATCGCTTCTATTCCCCAATTTACCGAAAGTCTTGCTAGTTAAAATTAGCAGTCAAACTGAAAGGATTAGCTGCCTCTAATTGTGCCGATAAACCTAACAAAGTGATTTCATCAGCAGGTTTACCCACTAACTGAATTCCCACAGGTAAACCCTGACTATCCACTCCTGTGGGTAAAGCAATCGCAGGTAAACCACTCGCATTAGCAATAGGAGAAGGTGCAATCCAACGAATCATTCTGTCAACCGCTTCTTGCGGTGGTAAATTTTCCCACTCACCAATTCCGGGAGGTTGATGTAGGAAAATGGGCAAAAGTAAGACATCAAAATTATCAAACATCGCCACAATTTGCCTCGAAATAACGTGCATCTGCTGGACTGCTTGCAGGTACTCCCCCGCGCTGCCAGAATTCTCTAATAACCATTGGTTAAGGGGACTTAATAACTGCTTGGGAATTCCTGTCGCTGCCGTTCCCGCTTGCCAAATACAGCGAAAAGGAGCGATTAAAGCCTGTAAATCGGGGGAATATTCGGTTAAATGATGCCCCATACCCTCTAAAATTTTAGCCGTAGCGAGGACAGCATTTTTATAAACGGAAGCCGCCTCACCGAAGGGGGATATGGAAGTAGAAAAAGCGATTCTCAGGGGTTTTACGCCTCTCTGAGTGGCTTCTAGGAAAGAAAAGGGCGGATCGGGTAGCCAGTAGGGATCGCCCGTCGTATAGCCCGAAATCACGGTAAGCAGCGCCGCCCCATCTGCCACCGTCTTAGAAAGAGTGCCGTTAGTGGCGATACCGCTTTGAAATTCCCCCACTGGGGCATAGGAAACGCGCCCACGACTGGGTTTTATCCCCACCAAACCGCAACAACCCGCCGGAGTACGAATGGACCCACCACCGTCGGAACCCTGGGCAATCGGGCAGAAACCCGCCGCTACCGCCGCCGCCGCGCCGCCACTGGAACCTCCTGCGGTATAATTGCGGTTGAAGGGGTTACGAGTTGGCAAAAAACCCGGATTTTCGGTGTAGGGAAAGGAACCTAGCTGGGAAGTGGCGGTTTTGCCCAGAAGGATAAAACCCGCCATTTTCATTCTGGTGACGATTCCTTCGTCGTATTGGGCGATATTTCCCTGTAAAGCGGCGACTCCGTAACTAACCGGCATTCCAGCGACGGCATTTAAGTCTTTAATGGCGGTGGGAACTCCAAAAAAAGGCGGTAATTCGGCAGTATCGGTGATTTGACTTAATTGTTCCGTTTGGGTGCTGGCGGTGGCTAGGGCGCTTTCCCCGGCGACATGGACAAAACTACCAATTTGACTGTCAAATTTTTCAATTCTGTCGAGGTATAAATGGGTTAATTCTAGGGGGGAGATTTGTTTAGTGCGAATCAGTTGGGCTAATTCTAGGGCAGATTTTTGCAATAATTCATCACTCATGAGCGATCGAGGTAAAATAAGTAGATGAAAACAATTATATTCTTTAATGATAGAGATGGTTTTAAAGGAAAAAAGAAAAAGTAAAAAAGACCATTACTATAACAATTTCCCTATCCCACCTTGTTTTGGAAAATTATGACCTCACAGTTAATTGAAATTCTCTCGGCTGACGAAATTCGTCGCACTATTACCCGTTTAGCTTCCGAAGTTATCGAAAAAAGTGGCGATTTAAATAACTTGATTTTGATCGGTATCTACACGCGAGGAGTGCCTTTAGCTAATTTAATTGCTAGTCAAATTGAGAGCTTAGAAGGGGTAAAAGTTCCCGTGGGAGCGATCGATATTACCTTCTATCGCGACGATCTCGATCGCATTAAAACCCGCACTCCTGCTAAAACCAAAATGCCCCTAGATGTCACGGGAAAAACTGTGATTTTAGTCGATGATGTTATCTACAAAGGTCGCACAATCCGCGCCGCTTTTAATGCTATTATTGAGTATGGCAGACCGCAAAAAATCCGCTTATTAGTCCTCGTTGATCGTGGTCATCGGGAATTACCAATTCACCCGGATTTTACGGGCAAAAAACTCCCCACTGCAGCCGAGGAACAGGTAAAAGTTTATCTACAAGAGATTGACGGTAAAGATGGAGTGGAATTAATCAAATAAACAGATAATTGGTAACTAATCCCCAGAGCAAAATAAACAGAATTGCTTCGATAATAGCGGCAAAAATAGCAGTTCTTGAGTTTTTTCCTGTTGAAAACACTGAACAAGTTTAACCATCAAATCAACAAAGTGTGCTAAAACTTTTACCCTCTATATATTTGCTAAATACAAAAATAATCTATTTTTATGGCAAGGTAAAAGCAGCAATTACAGGATAATGATCGGAAGGAATAAGATTCAACCAACGAGAACGATCGACTTTTGCCCAATCTAACTGCAAACGGCTATCATAATAAATGGTATCGATGGCTAAATAAGGGGTATCGGTGTAATTATTAAAGCTCATTTGTTCTGATAATTCCAAATCGGCTAAAGCATCCTTTAATTTAATTTCTGACTGGAGAGGTTGAGTTAAAATCTGACGGGGTAATTGCTGAGAATTAACATTAAAATCCCCCGTTAAAAATAGGTAATCTTTTGTTAAATCTAGTTGACAAAAATGCTCCTGTATGCACTTAGCCCCTAAGTCCTTAGCTTTGTCGCTATAGTAATCGAGATGGGTGTTATAAAACTGCAAAGTTTGCCCCTCAAGAGTGCTAAATTTAGCCCCCGTTACCATGCGGGGATAACGATTACCCCAAGCTTCAGTGATACTGCCAATGATATCGGGAGTTTCTGATAGCCAAAATTCGTATATTTCTAAACATTTTAACCGACTTGGTTGATATAAAATCGCACAATGTTCATCTAATCCTGTACCTCTACGATCGCATCCTAAACTTTGGTATTTTGGCAATAGACGGTGTAAATCTAATAATTGATTAGCGCGAGCTTCCTGAGTACCAATTATATCAGGAGAATAGTGAGCAATTAAAGCCGCTACTGCTTCCCTTCTTATTCGCCAATTACGCTCATCAGGATCGGGTTTATCGTAGCGAATATTCAAGGACATTGCTGTTAGTTTCATAGGAAAATGGGGAAGGTAATTATGAATTAGGGAGTGGAGAGTTTTGTCAGTGAACAGTAAACAGTAAACAGTAAACAGTAAACTCACATCTGATAACTGATTCAAGGCTGACTTCTAATAATTAATTATCAGGGTTTTTTGGCGATTGTCCAAAAGGGAAAAGTTTGACTGGGATTAATGATAACTCCCGTGATGCCATGACGAGCAAAAGCGTATTCCTTGGTTTGCCAAAGGGGAATATAAGGAACTTCATCGGCGAGAATTTCTTGAATTTTACCAAAAATTTGCCTTCTTTTGGCTGGGTTACTTTCCCGACGGGATTGGGCAATTAATTCATTCATTTCTTGACTATAAAAAAATGAGCCTTGACTTTGGGATCCTCCCTCTTCGCAGCCAGTTTCTGGAGAACCTTTAGCACAATCTAAAAAGGGATAAATGTAGTTATCTGCATCCAAAAAATCGGGATACCAATTAGATAGAGCAGTGGTATAAAGTCCCCGGCTAATATTACGAAAAAAGGCTGCTCCTAGAATACTATTGGGTTCAAATTGAATCATATTATCTAAATCCCGTTTTGCTAGAGCTTTCATCACTGCTGCCACGCTGCTGGAAGTGATCGATCCCGAGGAGTGCCAAACTTCTACAATTGCGGGGTTTTCTGGACTATAACCAGCAGTTTTTAGTAATTGTTTGGCTTGTTCTATATTATGGTTGCCATAGCGCTCTTTAAACACCGGTTGTGACTCGGAAAAAGTAGTAGGAATGAGACTAAAAAGAGGGATGCCTTGACCTTGTAAAATGCGATCATTAAGTAAATCTCGATCTACTAGAGAAGCAATTGCTTGTCGCACTAAAATATTATCGGTGGGTTCACTTTTGAGATTGACGCTCATAAAGTTAATTGCTGACCCAGAAGATTCGATCGCTTGCCATTTTCCCTGGGCTGCTTCTGTGCGTAATTTTCTCACTTGAGGAGGCAGTAAAGATTGATAGGCAATATCCACCGCTCCCGTCTGAAAACCGTTAAATAAATTGGCAGGATTGGAGAGATAAATTTGCACATTAACTCCCTTATTTTTGGCTGGTTCTCCCCAATAGCGATCAAAGGCTTCTAAACTAAAAGAATCGCTAGTAACTGCTTTTAATCGATAATGTCCTGTGCCGATAAATTCTTCAGGTTTAAATTTACCCTCGCCAATTTGATAAAATTTGGGTGAAACTGCACAGGCTCCGGGATAAGCTAAAAGAGCGGGAAAGGCAGCAAAAGGTTTGGTTAATTTAATAGTAATTTCGTCTTCTTTGCTGGCGGTGATGTTATCAATTGTATCCCGGAGCAGAAAGGAAGGTTCGCCACCATTTTTAATAAATCTTTCTAGGGAAAACTTCATCGCCTCTGCGTTAAAAACCGTGCCATCATGAAAGATAACTCCTCGACGTACTGGGATAGTATAAGTCAAACCATCGGGGCTAATTTTGGGTAATTCCGTGGCTAGGAGAGGCTTTAAATTAGTGGTTCCTTCGGCGTAGGTGTAGAGAGTTTCACCGAGATTATAAATAATAAAAAGTCCCGCTAACTCATAACTATCGGCAGGATCGAGCGAGCGTGGTTTTAGGGTTGTCCCAATTATCAGGCGATCGCTATTCCCTTGGGGTAAATTGGAATTAGTGGACTGACAGCCCACAGTCAGAAGAAGACATAGGCAAAATAAACTTAAATAGCGATAAAGTTGGCGTAAAGGTCTCATCGATGGCTATTAACGGCAGCTAGGTATCAATCAATCCTATCATTTTTGTGCATAATCTTTCCTTCTAGGTTCCCTTAAGGAACTAGGTTGATTGCCTAATTGGTTGGGAAAAATTCTTCAATAACTGCACTGATTACCCAGACAATTAAACTAAATTTTCTGGTGGAGGATGGCAAAAACTTGATCAATTTGACCAAGAGGAAGACCCAAGGCAGCAAAGGGGTTAAATGGTTCAGAATAGCTGGAGACGTGGAGGTAGATAGCAACTGATTAGAAACTCATCTTCTTTTATCTATCAGCCATTTAAGTAAGTAGTTATAATTAAATTGAAGATAGATTTTGCCTCTGATCCCCCCTTAGTCCCCCCTTAGTCCCCCCTTGATAAGGGGGGTGCCGATCCCCCCTTAGTCCCCCCTTGATAAGGGGGGTGTCTGATAATTTTTAACGACTACCTACTTAGGTTAATCCTGTCCCTTCTAAACAAGCTCGATCGAAAATTGCCCCCGTGGTTACTGCCGAGGCTAAACTAGCACAAAGAAGATTGGCATCAGTAAAATTTGTTCCGCGTAAAATCGCCCCGAAAAAAATTGCTTCCTCTAAATCGGTAGCTGACAGATCTGCCCCAGACAGATTAGCGCTAGTAAAATCCGCTTGGGTTAAAATCGCCCCGACAAAACTCGCTCCCCGGCCATCGATACCGCGAAAATCCACCCCAGACAAATCTAGATGATTAAAAACCGCCCCGGCTAAAAAAGCGCCGGCCAAACTTGCCCCAGTCATGATCGCATCAAGGAGAATTGCCCCGCGTAAATCGGCATTACGAAAATCTGCTCCCCTTAAATTTGCCCCTGTCAGGTCAGCACCGCGCAAATTTGCGCGTAAATTCGCCCCTGCTAAGTCTGCACCCGCTAAATCAGCCCCTGACAAGTTCATGCCCGCTAGATCTTTTATCTCACCCCGACGAATTGCTAATAAATCAATACTGGGAAAAGTCATGTTCAGCCACGGTTAAATACTGTAAAAATATCTTAGAATATTCGTAAACCTTTGTTAAGAAAGCGCTCCATGTCCCTAGAGCTATTATCCCTAGAAAATATTGAAGAAATCGCCCACCAATACGGATACTGGGCAGTATTTATCGGTATCACCCTCGAAAATACCGGGATTCCTATCCCAGGAGAAACCATCACCATTGTCGGCGGCTTCCTTGCCGGTAGCGGTGATTTAAACTATTGGTTAGTTTTAGTCAGCGCAATTACAGGAGCAGTTTTGGGCGATAATTTTGGCTATTGGCTCGGTCGCGCTGGAGGTTGGCCGTTTTTGTTAAAAGTTGGCAAATTCTTTCGGATTTCGCCTCAAAAACTAGAATTAGCCAAGGATCAATTTAGTAAAAATGCACCCCGGGCGGTCTTTTTCGGTCGTTTCGTGGCTTTGTTAAGAATCTTTGCAGGTCCCATGGCGGGAATTGCCCGAATGCCCTACGGTCGCTTTTTCCTCTGTAATCTGGGTGGGGCGACGGTGTGGGCGACGATTATGGTGACATTATCTTTCTTTTTAGGCCGTTTGTTCCCCTTGCACCAGTTAGTTAGTTCTATGGCTCGTTTTGGTATCTTGGCTTTAATTATCGTCCTAGCCTGGACAATTATTCACCCCATCCTTGAGTCACGGAAAAAGGTGGCTTAAGTCCGTCATTTCAGTTATCAGTTATCAGCTTTTGAAGGCAACAGGCAAAAGACAGAATCTGACAATTCTCCTACCTAAAAAGAAGGCTTATTACCTGATTCTTGACGGTGAGGGATTCATGGTGTTAATATAATTTTGTCCAAGATTACAAATATACATCAACGGTGATAGCCAAAAAAATTACTTTTTCTAATGGATTGGAATGTTACTACAGTAGTAGCAAAGAGGAAACAGAATACATTTTTTCGGAAATATTTACTGAAAGGCAATATGAAGGCCATAATATCGTCATCAAAGAAGGCGATGTGATCTTTGATGTTGGAGCTAATATCGGTCTATTCTCTATTTTTGTCAAGGGAGTTGAACCAACAGCAAAAGTTTTCGCCTTTGAGCCAATCAAGGCAACTTTTGAGGTTTTGCAAAAAAATATTCATTTGCATTCTTTAGAGGATGTTGTTTTATTTAACTGTGGATTAAGTTCAGAGAATAACCCAGCAAAAATCTTTACTTTTTATCCTAATATGTCTGCTAATTCAACCACAAAGCCAGAGGATACCTTGGCTGAATTAGAAGATATTCAAGTCGATCAGAATTCCCAAAAAATAGAAAATTTGTTTGAAGAGTTTTTCCAAGAAAAAGAACAAGTAGCCTGTGAAGTAAGAACTCTATCTTCCGTAATTAATGAACTCGGTATTGACTCAATCGATTTATTGAAAATTGACGTGGAAGGAGAAGAATACGAAGTATTTGAAAGCATCGAAGCTAAAGACTGGCCAAAAATTAAGCAAATAGTGGCTGAAATTCACGATAAAAAGGGACGCTTAAAGCAAATAAGCCAAATGCTGGCAGACAATGGCTTCAAAGTTCAACTAGAAAAAAGAGAATTACTACCTTTGACATTCGTGGATATTTTCCATTTATACGCTGTGCGTTAGTAGTTGAACTTTTATTCTCAAAGTTAATCTATTTTTCCAGAAAATTGGTTAATAACTGACTGAAACGTTGGGCAATAATCGGCGCATCAAATTCTGAAACTTTTGCTCTACCTGCCTTCCCTAAGGAACGAGCTTTTTCTGGATTGAGAAGCACTTCTGCTAATTTACTGGCCAAATCTTCAGCATCTAAGGGATGGGCTAATAGACCTTGTACACCATCTTCAATCAACTCTGGTGTCGAGGAAGAACGACTGGCGACAATCGGTTTATAACTGGCCATAGCTTCAGCAAAAACTATGCCAAATCCTTCTTGCAGACTAGGTAAACAAAAAACTTGACAATCAAGATATTCTTGAATTAGTTCTTGATAGGAAAGATAGCCGAGAAAAGTAACATTTTGCTCTAAATTGAGTTCTTGTGCCAGACGGCGTAAATTATTCCATTCAGGACCTTTGCTGGCAATTCGTACCTCTACATCAGGTATTTGACGGCGGAGAATTGCGGCGGCGCGGATCAAAGTGGCAACATTTTTGCGGGGATACTGGACACCGACACAAAACACAGTCGGCCTCCTCTGCTCGCCGTTTCTTTCCTCATACTTGACTGAGGCGACCGCTGCATCCCAACCTTTGAGATCAATTAGAGAGTGAACAATTTCGATATTGCCATCATACTGATAAAGTTGCTTGAGTCTAGTACGCGAATACTCACTGATAGAGACGACCAGATCCGCACGATGGACGCTCACTTTCTCGGCCTTTGCCATCAATTCTAAGGAAGTTCGCACCCAACCCCGCTCAAAGGTAGCTTCATCGGCAATAATACCAAGAATATAAACGATAAAAGGGACTTTCAGGCGATCGCTTATGGCGTAACCATCCATATCGTAACCCACCACCACATCATAGTGGTCAAAGCGACGGGGATCGAGTCGCCAATTCCAAAGAAAACGATGCGTCATATAGCCTAACGGCCCCGATGCTTTGGTTGGCGAGAAGACATCAACGATATGACCCTGGGAGCGTAACTCGTTAGTCAGATGGATATTGGTGACGAAAGTACCACTTCCGAGCTTGACATTTTGGGGAGTTGCTGTGATGATTGCTATCTTCATTTTTTGTCAAAGTTTATGGCAGCGGTTGGATGATGATGGGAAAATCAGAACAAATAAGGTGGACAGGAGTAGGTGCGAATCAAATCTTGATTTTTCCTATCTATGAATCTATGGACGAACGGATATCCTCGCGTCCGTTGGCTTTTTTCGTCAAAACGATGAAATATCCCTATGGAGTATTAGGATGTTAGAAAACAAACGCAGATTGATTAATTATCAATAGGAAAGCGGTTATTTGTGATAACCGCTTCTGGAATTTTACAAGAATATCTTTAACGTTCGCGGCGCCCGAAGTTTTTCCGCTCACCGCCGCCACCACCACCAAAATTATCTTCTCTGGGACGAGCTTTGTTGACTTTCATCTGTCGTCCCATCCATTCGGCCCCGTCAAGAGTTTCGATCGCTTTTGCCTCTTCCTCATCGGAGGACATTTCCACAAAACCAAAACCGCGCATTTTACCCGTTGCTTGATCTACGGGCAAGTAAACGCGAACAACCGTGCCGTATTCAGCGAATACGCCCTGCAAGTCCTCTTTCGTGACTTCATAAACCAGATTACCAACGTAAATCGTCATGGATTGTCTCCCAATATCACAGCCATTTCGAGAAGGAGATCGGATACAACCCAGTCAAGGCCATCAGGGAAAAACCACTTCTGTTTGAAACCAATGCTGCTACCGAACCTAACTACTCTCTCTAAACTAGCATAGCTTATCAGTGATCAGTGGGAGTAGGGAGTATTAATAGCATTTTTCTTTATTCGTCGCCCTCTCCCTTTCTGGGAGAGGGCGAGAGCAATTAACCATCTCTGCCATTGCTTGTGAAAAATCGCGTTAGGCGGCATTATCTTGGGAATCTTTCATCCCTAAAGGCCGAGATTTTTTCTTGAATGTGGCCATGGCACCACCAAGAGTTAAAATTGCCAACACTGTGCTAGGCTCTGGTATAGCTTGTGAAGCGATACCGATACTTCTTGCGTTTAAATTAGGTTCAAAGGCTTGTGAAGCGATACCGATATTTTCTATAACGTTTAAATCAGGTTCAAAGGCTTGTGAACCGATGCTTTTTCCGTTTAAATTAAGAGAATCAACAAACCCATCCCCTGCAACTAAACCAGCGGTGTCCAAACGTTCAGAGGTGTCCAAACGTTCAAAGGCTTGTGAAGCGATACCGATATTTTCTATAACGTTTAAATCAGGTTCAAAGGCTTGTGAACCGATGCTTTTTCCGTTTAAATTAAGAGAAGCAACAAACCCATCCCCTGCAACTAAACCATCTGTGTCCAATGACAAGGATAAATAGGCAGCTAGTATATCTGAACGGGTAATTTTGAAGTTAAAGGGTACAAAGCCATTGGTTATAGCAAAAGCATTGGAACCAGCTAAGGTCAGATCAATACCATCTGCTGGGATCGCGCCAGGGGGAGTTGTAAATTTAGAAGAGGATTGTGATGACAATTTTTCAAAGAACAATGTAATTATTATCTTCCCCCGAGGAGTCACAACAATATATATGATCTTGTGAATACGAATTGGTCTTGGTCTTCGAGAATTATCAATTCTGAAACTTAAATCAAAAGTATCGCCAGGCTTAAAAGTAGAAGGCAAAAAGCGAGAAAACTCGCTTTCGTAACTGACGATAGCCGCATCTGCTTTGGCACTACTAAGCAATGCTAAACTGACGCCCAATGCAACACCTAATGCAGGGAGTTTTTTCATGGTGATATGAAGTTGTTGTAAGCCGATGTGAAACGATGATAAGTATTTTTACTTAATCTGTCAAGCAATTTTTATTAAGTTCAATATTTCTGATTGAATATTATTCAATTGATAAGATATATATATGGCATTGAAATTTTAATAGCAATTTCAGCGAGAAGATAGCCTGCGAGCCTGAATCTGAAGCGGCAGCCAAGCTTTTAGCTATCAGCCGTCAGCTTTTTTCTCCCCAACTTCCCACCGATTACTGATTACTGTTTACTGATCACTGATTAGGGCAGCCAAGGATATTGACTAAAATCGGGGGGACGTTTTTCGAGGAAAGCCTGTTTACCTTCGGCTCCTTCGGCGGTCATATAGTAGAGTAAAGTGGCATTACCCGCCAACTCTTGTAAACCCGCTTGACCATCACAATCAGCATTAAAAGCCGATTTTAGGCAACGAATCGCCAAGGGACTTTTTTCGAGAATTTCTAGAGACCATTTAACCCCTTCCTGCTCTAATTCCGCCACCGGGACGACATGGTTAACCAAACCCATTGCCAGAGCTTGTTGGGCGTTATACTGCCGACAGAGAAACCAAATCTCGCGAGCTTTTTTCTGACCCACTACCCTGGCCAGATAACTAGAGCCAAAACCGCCGTCAAAACTGCCCACTTTCGGACCGGTCTGGCCAAAAATGGCGTTATCCGCTGCTAAGGTTAAATCACAAACCAAGTGTAAAACATGACCGCCCCCGACCGCATAACCTGCCACCAGCGCGATAACTACCTTGGGGATAGAGCGAATTAATTTCTGTAAATCCAGCACATTGAGCCGGGGTACGCCATCATCGCCAATATAACCCGCCTGACCGCGCACCGTCTGATCGCCGCCGGAACAAAAAGCATATTTGCCGTCGCTGTGGGGACCTGCACCCGTGAGCAATACTACCCCAATGCGGGCATCCTCGCGAGCATCACAGAAAGCGTCGTAAAGCTCAAAAACTGTCTTCGGACGGAAGGCATTACGCTTATGGGGGCGATTAATGGTAATTTTGGCGATTCCCCCCCATTTATGGTAAAGAATATCCTCGTAAGTTTTTACGGATTGCCATTCAACGCTCATAGTCTCGGTTATAGGCACAGCTTTTTTACCTTACTTCATTTTGTCCCCCACTTGGAAGCAGAATAGTCAAACTTAGTTTTTTTGTCCCGAACGAGAGTATATTCTGAGATAGATCATTATCAATCTAAGGATAAAAAACTGTCATTTCACCCGATATAACCTTTTATTTGCCCTTATGACTGTCAAAATTGCTCTTAAACCCAATCAGATTCAAAATCTCGATCTCTCATCTTTAGAGACTGTTATTCAAGATTATCAGTCGCAAGCAGCGATCGCCAAACTGGAACAAGCTCTACAATTAGAGATAGATTATCCTCGTGCGGAGGGTGATGTGCGGGAATTATCAGAGATACCAGAAGTTAGGCTGTGGTTTCTGCGTTTAGATGCGGTTTATCCTTGGTTAATCTTTATTCTTGACCCAAAACATGGAGAAATCGCTCGCTATGCTGCTATGTTGGTTCCCCATCAATTCCATCGCGGGGAAGGAATTCAATATAACCCCGAAGCTTTAGAGATTTTTGTGATGCAAAAAATCTTTATTTTGTCTGATTGGCTGAAAAGTCAGCAAATTCCCGCTTTATCTCGCTTAAAATTTTTCGCTCAACAGTTTGGTTACGATATCGACGAGGAATTTCTCTCTCGTCTCTAAAGACTCCCCTGGCTGACTAGATAGGGTATTTTAAATATATGGCAAGCTACTGTCTCGCCCAATTTAGCGCCACCAATACCCCTATCAGAGAATCATGGATACAAAATCCTTTAAACGCACCTTACAGCAATCGGATAAATATAACCGCAAGGGATTCGGTCATAAGGACGAAGTGATGGATGCGATGACCAATGAGTATCAAAGCGACCTGATCCAAGAAATTCGTGAAAATAATTATCGTTTACAACGGGGTGACGTGACGATCTATCTCGCTCAAGCTTTTGGTTTTTGTTGGGGGGTAGAACGCGCTGTCGCTATGGCCTACGAAACTCGTCAACATTTTCCCCAGGAACGTCTCTGGATTACTAACGAAATTATTCACAATCCCTCGGTTAATCAGCGTCTGCGTTCCATGGCCGTGGGTTTTATTCCGATGGAAAATGGCCAAAAAGACTTTACTGTGGTGGAATCGGGGGATGTGGTGATTTTACCTGCTTTTGGGGCCAGTGCCTCGGAAATGCAAATCCTTAACGACAAGGGTTGCATGATTGTGGATACCACTTGTCCTTGGGTTTCTAAGGTGTGGAATTCCGTGGAAAAACACAAAAAAAGCGACCACACTTCGATTATTCACGGGAAATATAATCACGAAGAAACGATCGCCACTAGCTCTTTTGCCGGCACCTATCTAATTGTTTTAAATTTGGCTCAAGCTAATTATGTCGCTAATTATATTCTCCACGGTGGCGATAAAAATGAGTTCTTAGAGAAGTTTAAAAATGCCCATTCCCCGGGTTTCGATCCCGATCGCAATCTGGATTATATCGGTATTGCCAATCAAACCACGATGCTGAAAAGTGAAACTGAGGAAATTGGCAAACTTTTCGAGCATACTATGTTGAGAAAGTACGGACCGATCAATTTTAAAGATCATTTTATGAGTTTTAATACCATCTGTGATGCCACTCAAGAGCGTCAAGATGCTATGTTTGAACTGGTGAAAGAACCGCTTTCTTTAATGGTGGTAATTGGTGGTTATAATTCCTCTAATACCACTCACCTACAGGAAATAGCGATCGAGCGTGGTATTCCCTCCTATCATATCGATAGTGCCGAGCGTATTCTCCCTAGTAATCGCATCGAACATAAACCTTTAGGTGGCGATTTAATCATCACTGATAACTGGTTAAATGAGGGAAAAATTATCGTCGGAGTGACTTCCGGTGCTTCCACTCCTGATAAGGTGGTAGAAGAGGTGATCGAGAAAATTTTTGCTCTCAAATCTTCTTTGATCTCTCGTTAATTAGCCTAGGTGTATTAGTCTTTGGCAACGGCTGCATCTCAATTTTAAAGAAATATCTATTTTGGGCGCACTCAGTTTGATAAACTGACTAACCACGGTGCGCCCCTACCATTGATGCAATAATATTTAGGGTCTGCCTCAAAATCGGTAAAACCCTACACCTACGAAAAACTTTTTCAGCAGACCCTAGATAACTGTTGTCTCACTGTATTGTTTTTGTTGTTCGCAACAAAAATTAAAGTTTGACAGGCTGTCTGTTGACAAGATTTTCCAAAAATTATCACAATGTAAAGTGTTTTCATTGTACCTAGCAGCAAGAGGACAAGAAAATGTTGTTAAAATCTCTAACCCTTGGTTCCCTTGTGGGATTATCCTTAGTTACATCTGTCCCAGTCTTGGCAAATCCTGCCGTTTCTCCAGTACAAACTGACGAAGCAATAATTGCTGTCGGTCAACAAAAATCCGGTTTATTTGTTAATTTAACCACCGATGATCCTTGGCGAGCTGCAATGGCCATTGGTGTCGCTACTAATATGCTGAAAAAAGGTCACTCAACCACCATTTTTTTGAATATTACAGGGGTACACCTTGCCGCGACGACAATTCCTCAACACACTAACGGTATCACCGGTAAAACCCTGCAAGCAATGTTAGTAGATTTCATCAGTCAAGGGGGAAAAGTGTTAATTTGTCCTTCCTGTATGAAACAAGCGGCAATAAAACCCGAAGATCTAATTGCTGGTGTGGTGACAAGTTCCCCGGACTCCCTAGAAGCAAATTTATTTAAGGAAACGGTTAAAGTAATTAGCTGGTAAATCGAGCACTTCTAGAGAATCTAGAGGCTGCATCTCGATTTTGTCTGAGATGCAGCCAGATGACTGTTATCTCAATTGTTATAATATGGTTTCGTGGGAATATTTTCTTCATCTTCCACTTCTGTCTGCTCTACATAATAAAATTCTAGCTCATGCAGGCTATCGGCGATCGCTTTTTCCACAGCAATTCTTATTCTTAATCTTCGGGTGTGGGGATCGTGATATTTCTCTCCCAAAGTTTTGAAACTACGGGGCAGAATTTGGATAGCATTATCAATGACTTGATCGACTTTAATTTCCGAGCAATACTGGCGAAAAGAATCGGGTAAATTCCTTAACTGTTCCTGCACTTCTGCCATCACTAACTGCTCAACAAAATTTAGAGGAGGTTGGTTCATGAAACAATTTCTTAGCGATCAGAAAGTGATTCTATATTAATACTGATCGATAAATAATAGGGTGATATTATCCCGTCGTAATGGTGATTTAACTCACTGTTTTATCCAAGCTGATGGCCAAATACCGCCAATTTCCAGAGCAGCTAGACTACTGGAAGTATTTATAAGGATTTTACCGCAACCATCAGTCAATTTTATTGATAATTGACCTTTGAGAGTATCTTGACAAGCAAAACAGAGACCTTTTTCTGTGGGTACACGCACGCGATCGGGAGGATGCTCACTGATACCGATTAAGACAATGGTATAATTCTCGTTAGTTGCCCTCATTTCCCAGTATCCCCAGGGTTGCACTGTCCAAGTTAGTTGAGAATCCCAGATATCAAACTTATAAAAGCGATTTTGCCAGTGAATGCCGATAATTCCCACCGATTCCGTCCAGTGGAGAACTTTCCGGGTAGAACCCACTGCGGTTAAGGTTAAATCGGGATTTTCAGGGAAAGCATTACAATTAATCCAAAACCACTTTTCAGGGAAAGAATAACCCCAATTTTTCTCGCTATAAAAAGGTACATTCTCAAATGGGTAATTTTTTCCCCCATAGGTAATCATTCCCGTTGCTAAACCATGGGCAGTTAAAATCTGCCAACCCGGGTCAAAAATCGGTAAATAAGATAATATTCCTGCTGTTGCTTGGGGTGAACGCTTGTTATCTCCCCAACTGTACCTAGTTTCAACGCAATAATCCCATTGACAGATTTCTCCAGTGACGGGATCATAAATTCGTCCTTGCTGCTGGTTTGCTGTTGCTTGATAACCCTCTTGAATAGACTCAAAAAAATCTGACGGAGAAAGCAGACGGGGACGGATTTTTAAGTTAGTTTTTCCCCAATGGATGATAGCTAATTCCTGACGACTTCCCCAAAATTTATCCGTATCGGGAAAAGTGCGACAAAGATAATTAGATTCTATGGCTAAAATTTGTACTGCTCCGCCGCTATTGACTTGACCGCCGCTTGGATCTTGAATAGAATACATAAAGGCGAATCCGTCGGCTAATTGCGGAATCATGACTCGGAAGTACCAACCTTCAAAAAATCGGGGAGTGATACCATCCCAATGGTAGCCAGAATGAGGGGGTTGTGAAAACATCAATGAGTTTATCTTTAGGTATTGATTTTGGCACATCGGGAGCGCGAGCGATTGCTATTGATTCTAGCAAAAATATCGTCGCTGAGGTTCATTATCCCTTCACTAATGCCAATTTTCAGGATTGGCAAAAGTCCCTATTTTATTTATTGGATAATCTAGGGGATTCGGTGCGTTCAGAACTTAAATCGATCGCGATTAATGGTACTTCCTCGACGGTGTTATTATGTGATAATTGGGGTAATCCTCTTTCTGAGGCCATATTATACAATGACGGGCGAGGAATTGCATTTTTAGACGCAATTAAAGCTATAGCACCCCCTCACCATCCCGTGATTAGTGTCACCTCTAGTTTAGCCAAATTACTTTGGTGGAGTGAACAAGAAATTTTTTCGCAAGCGCGTTATTTTCTCTCGCAAGCGGATTGGTTAGCATTTCTCCTGCACGGTAAACTGGGAATTAGTGATTATCACAATGCCTTAAAGTTAGGTTATGATCTCGAAAATCTCTGTTATCCCGATTGGTTAGAGAATTTACCGATGTTTAATTTGTTACCGCAAATTTTTCCACCGGGTACAGCGATCGATACTATTAAACCAGATTTAGTGACTCGTTTTGCTATCCCGAAAGATTGTTTAATTTATACGGGAACCACCGACAGTATAGCGGCATTTTTAGCCAGTGGTGCTAATTCTTTAGGGGCTGCAGTGACATCTTTAGGTTCAACTTTAGTTTTAAAATTATTAAGTAGCCAGAAAGTTGATGATAGTAACTATGGTATCTATAGTCATCGTTTAGGAAATTTGTGGTTAACTGGTGGAGCATCTAATACGGGGGGAGCAGTGTTAAAGAAGTTTTTTTCTCATGAAGAATTGAGAAATTATAGTTTAGCAATAGATGGACAAAAAGAAAGTCATTTAGATTATTATCCCCTCCTAAAAGCGGGCGAGCGCTTTCCCATTAATGATCCTTTTTTACCCGCAAAACTGACTCCTCGCCCCGATAATCCTTTAGAATTTTTGCATGGTTTACTAGAAAGTATTGCCCGCATTGAAGCTTTAGGTTATCAGCGTTTACAGGAATTGGGGGCCAATAAATTAGAGCGAGTTTATAGTGCGGGTGGTGGGGCAAAAAATCCGACTTGGAGAATAATTCGTCAGCATCATTTAGGGGTTCCCGTGCTTTTATCTCAACAGGATCAAGCAGCCTATGGTACTGCCTTATTAGCCCAGCAATCGGTTACGCTATTGAAATAGTCTCATAACGGAGTCGGTCGTCAGGAGTCGGTCGTCAGGAGTCAGTATTCAGGAGATAGGGTGATAGGGATTTGGGGGTTTAGGGTGTTGAGGTGTTAGAGTTTTAGTTGAAATTCCCCCACTTCCCCACTTATCCACTTCCCCACTTATCCACTTCCCCACTTATCCACTTCCCCACTTATCCACTTCCCCACTTCCCCACACCCTTCGTTAATTAACCATAATAGGGTGGCTCATTACCCAGTTTCCATTTGATATTACAGCCTAAACTGGGTTTTTGGTCTGTCGGCACCGGTTGACCGCTTAAAACCTTGTCAATAGCGGCCCGGAGATCTTTGCCTGTCACTGGTACACCATTACTAGGACGACTATCATCCAATTGACCGCGATAGACTAGAATGCGCTGACTATCAAAGAGGAAAAAATCGGGAGTACAGGCTGCCGTGTAAGCTTTCGCCACTTCTTGGCTTTCGTCATAGCATAAATTGAATTTAAAGTCAAGAGTTATCGCCATTTTTTTCAAATTTGCCGGTGAATCATCGGGATATTTCTCCACATCATTAGAACTAATGGCGAGGATGCCGAGATTGGTGTTAGCATAATCGCGACCTAGACGGGTAAGTTCTTCTTGAATGTGTTTGACAAAGGGACAATGTTCACAGAGGAAGATGACTAACAGAGCGGTTTTAGCCGCAAAGCTGTCCAGAGAGATAGTTTCACCCGAAACCACATCAGGTAAGGCAAAACTGGGAGCTTTTGTCCCCAAATCTAACATTGTGGACTCGGTGCGTGCCATAAAGTTTCTACTCTTTTCTATAGGGAAGACTGAGATTTTTATAGCATTTCATGCTTCATCGCGCAAATTTAACGCCTTAATCAGTAAACAGTAATCAGTAATCAGTTATCAGTTATCAGTGAACTGATAAGCCATTGACCTATCTAAATTGCTGGTTAGAGCTGCATGGAAATGGGGAAGTAGGGAAGTGGGGAGATGAGAGAAAAAAAGCTGATAACTGAAAACTCACGTCTGAAAACTGATAACTGATAACTGCCATAATTTACTGAAACTGATTTGACCAATTTTCGATTACACGCTGACTTTCGCGAGCAATAACTAAAGCATTATCGGGGACATTTCTAGTGATAGTTGAACCAGCGGCCACAGTGACATTTTTTCCTAATTCTAGAGGAGCCACTAAAACACTATTTGCACCAGTTTTTGTGCCACTGCCGATCATAGTTTGATGTTTTTTCACACCATCGTAATTGGCAGTGATTGTTCCCGCACCAACGTTAACTTTTTCCCCTAAAGTGGCATCTCCCAGATAGGATAAATGGGCAATATTGGTTTTATTTCCGATGTCACTTTTTTTAATTTCAACAAAATTACCGACTCGACAATTAGCCCCAATTTTCGCTTCTCCGCGCAAATGAGCATAGGGACCGATGCGACAACCAGAATCCACCTGACTATCAGAAATAACTGAAAACAAGACCGTTACATCGCTGCCTATGCGACTATTTTCGATTAAACTCCCCGGACCTATACGACAACCAGAAGCGATTATCGTCTCACCGCGCAAATGGGTTTGGGGTTCAATAATCACATCGGCACTGAGGGTGACAGTATCCTCAATGGTGACACTATCGGGGTCAATAATGGTGACTCCGGCGGCCATCCAATCATCTTTGACTCTAGTTTGCAGGATATCATAGGCGGCGGCCAATTGTTTACGATCGTTAATGCCGCTAATTTCTAAACAATCCTCCACATCCACGGCCATGACAGGATCGAGAAAATTGACCACATCCGTGAGGTAATACTCACCTTGATCGTTATTGGGCGTTAAATTAGGCAGTATTGCCGCTAATTTTGACCAATTAAAGCAGTATATACCTCCATTAACCCGGTGGTTTTGTCTTTGGCCATCGTTACAGTCTCTTTCTTCGACAATCTGCTTAACGAGATTATTGCCATCACAAAAAACTCGACCGTAACCTTTCGGGTTAGGGAGGTTAGCAGTTAGGAGGGTGGCAGCGTTACCATGGTTTTTGTGAATCTGGAGAAGATTTTGCAAGGTTTCGGGACGCAACAGGGGAACATCGCCATTTAAGACCAACAAATCCCCCTGAAAATCCTCTAAATGGGGGATTAACTGCTGAATAGCATGGCCAGTGCCTAACTGTTCCTTTTGTTCGACAAATTCGATATCCGCAAGATGCTGTAGAGTATTTCGCACCTGTTGCCCTTGATAACCGATAATTACCAGTTTTCGCCGGGGATGTAAGGATTCGCTGACATTAAGGACTCGTTCCACTAGCGATCGACTGCCGAGGGGATGTAAAACTTTCGGAAGGCTGGACTTCATTCGGGTTCCCTTACCCGCTGCTAAAATTGCTACCGCTACCATGGTCATGCTTGCCAATATGGTTCGCGACTGAGTATATCGCACTCCGATCCCCTTGGTTGCAAGAATTTTTTCCCTCTTTGATCCTGTGCCAGTTGAGAAACTACCATAAAAAGGTTTTCTTTAAGACATTGTTAAGGTACTATACACAAATTGAAACAATTGAACATAATCAGCACTCTATAGATACCGCTATGACAACTGTACTAACTAAGGAATCCTCCGCCATGAAACAGATTCGCACCACCTACCAAGCTGACCAACAGGTTAAATACCTGCATCTAGAAGCGGAAATCGAGGTACTGCTGCAACAACTGCAAAACCTCAAGCGCAAAAACCAAGAGAATCAACACCTAAATTAAAGAAAATTTCCCTAAGAATTCTCAAATCCCACCCTCTGATCGGCGAGAAGGTGGGAAAATGTTTTTTGAGAATTCCAGATAGGTGTAGATTAATGATCAATTTTGCCTTACAGCAAGCCTTCGCCCGTCGTCATGCCCTGAAAGTGATCAGTGGGTTAAATAATTTTGATCGCTCGCAGGTTCTCTCCGTAGTTAAAGCCGCTACAGCCGGAGGAGCAACTTTCGTCGATATTGCCGCTAATGCTGACCTAATTCGGGCGGTAAAAGCCTTGACAAATTTACCCGTATGTGTATCGGCCGTCGAGCCAGAATTGTTGGTGATGGCAGTGGACGCGGGAGCCGATTTAATTGAGATCGGTAATTTCGATAGTTTTTATGCTCAAGGACGCATTTTTGAAGCGGCGGAAGTTTTAGCCCTAACCCGTCAAACTCGCAACTTACTGCCCGAAGTTACCCTGTCTGTGACAGTTCCCCATCTCCTACCCCTCGATCAACAGGTGAGACTAGCGGAAGCTTTAGTTAGTCAGGGTGCTGACATTATTCAAACCGAAGGCGGCACTAGCAGTCAACCCCGTCACGCCGGCATTTTGGGACTGATTGAAAAAGCTGCCCCGACTTTAGCGGCAGCCCACGCTATTTCCCACGCGGTTAAAGTTCCCGTCCTCTGCGCTTCGGGTTTATCCATCGTCACTGCACCGATGGCGATCGCTGCTGGAGCGGCCGGCATCGGTGTTGGTTCGGCGATCAATCAATTGGATAATGAAGTGGCTATGGTGGCAGCCGTGCGCGGTTTAGTCGAATCTCTGCAAGCACAACCGGTCTATGTTGGCAACTAGAACAATTTTTGTCTAGATACGGCGGAGAAGGGGCTGTTTTCCCTTCTCTTTTTTCCTTTGTAATCAGTCATCAGGAGTCGGTCGGCAGCTTTATTCTCCCCACACCCCAATTCATAATTCCCACACCGGACACCCCACGAAAAACTTTTTCAGCAAACTCTAGATAGTCAACCGCTTACCTCATCATTGAGATAACGGCTCTTCTCGATTTTGTGTAATAAGTGTAACTTATATAAGTGCCTAAGCAAAATTAATTACACATATCTAACCCCCCCTTGCCTTTTGCCTTTCTTCACTAGGAAATTTATTTTGTACGACTACTTAGTAGAGATCGATCTTTGTGTCCTTTGTGTCTCTGTGGTTCGTTCCACTCACTCGCCCGCAACACTATATCTTAGAATACATTTTACCCACCAAACCGGGGAGAGCCAGATAACTGCTATAAATTTTTTCATTATGTTTGATTGATTGAAAAAAATCGACAATGGGACGAGGATAATTAACCCCTAACATCACCCCATAACGCTTTTGTTCCTCAGGAGATAATTTATAAGGTTCGTGAATTTTATCGCCTTTTATTAGGGCTAATTCGGGCAACCAGTGACGTAAATAATCACCTTTGGGATCATAATCTTTCGACTGTTTAGGGATATTAAAATAACGAAATGCTCGCGCATCATTGCCGACACCAGCAGTGTAATTCCAATTACCCCAATTACTACAAACATCATAATCAATTAATAATGACTCGAACCATTCTGCTCCCATGCGCCAATCAATACCGAGATTTTTGGTCAGAAAACTAGCGACATTTTGCCGGCCACGATTTGACATAAATCCTGTAGCGGCTAACTCTCTCATATTAGCATCTACAAGGGGATAACCGGTTTTTCCCTCACACCAAAGATTAAAGCTTTGCCAATCTTCTAACCAGGGTAAATTAAGTTCTTGCAAACCAGATTTATAGAAGATTTTATTCCCGTGCTTACTGCAAATCAATCGGAAAAAATCTCGCCATAATAATTCAAAAATCAGCCAATAGGTAGAGTCATTTTTTACTCTTGTTTGCTCATATTTTTTTACTGCCTCATAGATATAACGGGGGGAAAGACAGCCAAAACCTAACCAAGCTGAGAATTTTGAGGAATAATTAGTCCCTAACATTTCATTACGGGTTTCCTTATAGGTCTTTAAGCACTCACTATCCCAAATATATTCTTTAACCCGTGATTTTCCTGCCATTTCACCCCCTTGAAACGACAAAACACCTCGCCGGTCTAGAATGGGTTCTGTTAAGCCTAAATCATTAAAATTAGGGAGGGTTCCCCAATCTATGTTAGGCAATTTTGTCAACTTTCTCGGACTGGGATAAGTTGTTCTTATTTCCCAATGACGTTCTACTTGTTTACGAAAATTAGTAAATAATTCCGGCAGTTGATTAAGGGCAAAAGGTAAGTCATCAGGATGGTATAAGGTGGCTGTCCAAAAAGTTTTTATCTGCACGGGAAACTCAGATAAAGCCTTATCAACAGCTTTTTCTACCGCTAATTCCTCTGCTGTCACCTCTTGATGATAATAAACCCTAGCTATCTGCAATTCTTGAACTAATTGCGGGATAATTTCTTCAGGTTTTCCTCCTCGGATAATTAAATTACTGCCTAAACCTTCTAGAGATTGTCGTAAATTTGCTACGCTTTCTAATAAAAATTTGGTGCGGAACTTGCCAGTTTTTGGAAACCCGTAGGAAGTAAAACCAAATTGACGCTCATCAAAACAATAGAAGGGAATTATCTCTAATTGTTCTTGAATGGCTTGATAAATTGCCTCGTGATCGTGAACCCGTAGATCGTTGCGATACCAAATTAAAACCCGCATTTAACATCAATTAAAAGTCGATAAGTAAGTGGTTCTAGTTAAATAGAAAAGAGATTTTGGGTTCGATCCCCTCTTAATTCCCCCTTGATAAGGGGGGTGCCGATCCCCCCTGCCCCCCTTGATAAGGGGGGTGCCTGAAAGTTTTTAACACCTACCTAATTAACTAATAAATAGTAACTAGGATGGGATTTAATTATCTTTTGGCGTAGTAATCACCATAGTAACTATAATTGTGGTCTTTCCGACTAACATTATTAGCCACTAAACCTAATACGGAAATATGGGATAGTCTCAGGTCTTCGAGCAGATTTTTCAGGGCAAAGCGATCGGTTTTGCCCAGTTTGGTGACGAGAATCAGTCCGGTGGCCATGGCGGCGAGAATTTTGGCATCGGCAAAAGCGGCGATCGGTGGTAAATCGTAGATAATTAGATCGAAGGCGTGATCTTGCTGTAATTGCAAAATAATTTCCTGCATTCTCTGGGAAGAAAGCAAGCGGGTTGGGTCTGGGGGAATTGAACCCGCAGTAAGAATTGATAAATTCTCGTAGCAGGGTAGGGATTGAATTGCCTCGTTCCAATCGAGACCCTCGGCAATGACATTACTAAGGCCGTGGTTGTTATCGAGATTAAGTCGATGGTGAATCTGAGGTCGTCGCAGGTCGGCATCCACCACCAAGACTTTTTGTCCCATACTAGCGGCGGCCTTAGCGATATTTATTGCCATGGTGGTTTTACCATCTCCCGGTGACACAGAACTAATCACAAGGGACTTGAGGGGGGAATCGGAACCGAGGAGGCGAATATTGGTGTTAAGAGTGCGGAAAGCTTCCGAAAAAGGGGAGAAATTATAGTGGGAAGGGTTTTCGTAGACCGATTTTGGGGTAGTGTTAGGGACAGTAATTCTGCGATCGCCGACTGTTAACTGGGGTAGGGCGGCGGTGATCACTTTTTCGAGCATGCCAAGGTCTTTTTGCCAGGGAATTGCGCCTAAAAGGGGTAGATTAGCATCTTCTTTTAGTTCATCTGCACTATGATGAACGGGGTCTAATCTTTCAGCCAAAAAAGCCGCCCCTAGTCCTAATAAAAGGCCACCGATAACCCCTAAAGCCAGATTTCGCACGGGTTTAGGAGAAACGACTTCTTCCTCTACCTCTGGTGGGGAAATTAGTTGCCAAGGGACGACCTGTTGTGCCACCTTGAGTTGGAGTTTTTGTTGTTCCTCCAGAAAACGTCCGAGACTGGTGGTGGCGATTTCCAATTCTCGCTGCAAATCCGTATAACGACGAGCTAAAACCGCCAAATTTTTGACCGATGCTTTTTGTTGTTCGAGGGCTTGGGCAAGGGATTTGACTTTAATTTCTAAGGTTTGGCGAGTGTTCGCGGCTTCTACCAATTGCTCGGTTAATTCTACCCGCAGAGCGCTCTGTGACACCAAAGCAGGGGAGTCACCCACTGTCTGGGGCAGTTTTTCCCCTAGAGTTCTCTGGGCTTCGTTTTGCAGTAGGGGTAGTAAATTAGCCCGTTTTTCCTCTAGGGTGGCGATTATCGGGCTATCTTTGGCGAAAACTGCCGATTGTTTGGCCAATTCCACTTCCACTTCCTGCAGCTGCTTGAGCAAATCTTGATAACCGGGAGATTCACTGAGATAAGTGGCGATAATTGCTTGATTAGGCGCCAATCCAACCTGTTGCTGTAAAGCTTGATAGCGAGAGTTAATTTCGTTAAGGGCGACTTGGGCTGCCTGATAATCTTGTTCGGTAGCCGTTAACTGTTGTGATAAACGAGTCGCTTCTTTATCAGGATCGAGGAAATTATATTGCTGCCGGAATTGCTGCATTTGTTTTTGTAGAGTATTGACTCGTTCTCGCAGCACGGGCAATTGATCGTTAACAAAATCTAACCCTTGATTAATTTCGGTCTTGCGTTCCTGAGAACTATAGTTTAGGTAGTGACTAGCTAAATTGTTTAAAACCAGCTTGATTTTTTCCGGTTCCGCATCCTGATAGGAAATTTCTAAAACTTTCGTATCTTCTAATTGACTAATTTTAAGATCAGATTTGCCAGTCTTACTAATTAAATCGCTGTAAGTAAAGTCGGGATATTTAGGAGTTATTTTACTAAGGATGGGGTTAAGGAGTTGAGGACTTTTCAGGACAGCGATTTGGGTTTCATAATCGATGTTCTCTCCACCCAACTGAGGCAGGATATCTTGGGCTGCCACTTTGAGAGAATTTTTATTTTCCTCAATCGGTTGACCGATGAGCAGCAGGAATCTACCTTCATAGATAGGGGTTTTTAAGAAAGTCCAAGCAGCGATCGCTCCTGTCACCCCTAGGGTGATGCCGGCGATTAACCACCAGCGATGCTTGACGACAGAAAAAACTTGGCGAAGGTTGAGTTCATCTTCTTCCTGTGCCACGGAGGAGATAAAAGCAGCCTGAGTGAAAACTGGCAGATTTCCTTGGCTTTGGGTTTTCAAAGCCCCGTTTTGTTGGTTGTTCATCATTAATCGAATAGTCAAGGGATAACTTTATTAAAAGATTTTGCGGTAGCAATCTGGCTCGATCAGTCACCGCTCAATCATAACACCGTGCTACGATGATAACCCTAGTTTTTCCAGAACCGCTAATTTTTGTCCCGCCTCGTCTTATAGTCAAGCTTGCTGATAAGCTGTTGACTATCTAAATTACTCATCAAGACTGCACCAGAGTTGGGATAAGGGAGCCGGGAAAGGAAGTTTGAGCATTTGTACTAAAATTTCCAATACGCAGCTTAAATTCAGAATAGCTTAATCTTGACAACAGATCAGAAAATCCATAGGTAGCTATTCCACACTCAGGAATACGGTGGATTTAGGCTGAGTCTCGTAGAGCTTCTCAGTGGAAAGGTTTATGCAATAAGGAGTTGTCTGTGTTGGATGGATAGAGGAGCCGCCGTAAATAGTTAATCGGTTAGATGACCAAGAATTTTTTCAGAGTAAAGGGGGAAAATTAGGATAAGGAGAGACAATTAACGGATAGAGCCGAGAAAAATAATTTATTAATTAATGCCTAAAAACAGCTTTTAAACCAGTAAAAGCTGTTTATCTAGTTAATATGCTCAATTTTCAAGACAGTTGCTCACCTATGGCGTTTCTCGCACCTGTGTGGCACAATTAAACCTTTGCTGATTAAGCTTTTCAACATCGATGATAATGTACCTCTTGCCAGCGGGAAAGGCTATATCTTGAGAATTGCCCAAACTACCATCCTGAGTTGACAAGGAGGCTGAAATCGATTAGACTGACCAAGAGCGGATCGTCTGTATCACTGGTCTAGAGTAAAAAATTAAAATACAATCATCGGAAAATGTGTCTAAATTGCTTGATAACTTGACCTATCTGCTGAGCATTATTCTGCAAGATATCGAGTTAGGGTTGACAGTTTTCTGGGGTTAAAAAAATTTAAATTAGTAAGGACGAAAGCAGGAGAAGATAAAAATTATCGAGATATGTATGAAAAATTTAAGCACAAATCTAGAATTACCACTATCTTATTTAGAGTAGATATGCAGTTCTAAATACTTTAATTATTTTTATACGAAGGAAGAAATCAAAAAATTTTATTCACGATGGACTAAGTAACATCTCTAAAACAACGAAAAAGATGAAAAAAACTCCCTTAAAACTAAAAGAACGTTTAATTCGAGATGCGACGGGTTCTCTTGGTTTAAGAGTTGCTTTTGTGGCTCTTAGTTTTCTAACCAGTGTTATTCTAGCCCGCTGGCTCGGCAAAAGTGGCTTTGGGGTTTATACCTATGCGATGACTTGGCCGCTTTTGCTAGGCATTCCTGCGACTCTGGGCTTTAATGACTTATTAGTCAGAGAAGTGGCTATCTATAGCAGTCAGTCAGCTTGGGGATTAATGCGTGGTTTATTGCAATGGGCAAATGCAATTGTCTTAATAGTTTCTAGCCTAATTGCATTAGTTACTATTGTTATTTTTTGGAATCTAGAGCAAGTCGGTGAACCAGGTTTATTACCCTCCCTATGTTTAGCGATGATTTCCTTACCAATTGTCTCTTTAACCAGCTTGAGACTAGCGACGATGCAGGGTTTACACCGAGTGGTTTTAGGGCAAATGCCAGAAGATTTACTATCTCCTTTAATTTTTATTATTCTGACGATTTCTAGCTACTGGTTTCTTAGAAATCAAGAAAATATCACCGTCTGGGTGGTGGGCTTAAAATTGATAGCTCTTGGCACCACTTTTGTCGTTGGTGTGGTACTATTAGCCAGAGTGCTTCCCCAAGAGGTTAAACAGGCTAAACCTGAGTACAAAATTTTGACTTGGCTGAAGGATAGCTTGCCATTTATTTTGTTGGGAGGACTAATGCTGATTAACTCGCGTATCGATATGTTGATGCTCGGTGCCTTGAAGGGTGCAGGTGCTGTGGGAGTTTACGCAGTGGTCAGTCGAGTGACTTCTCTGATTGTTTTTGGCTTGGGAATCTTGAATAATGTCCTTTCGCCAACTTTTGCGACACTTTATGCCGAGGGGAAACGGGAAGAATTGCAAAAGCTGGTTACTCATAGCACACGTTTAATCAGTTTGTTTGCTCTAGTCATGACTTTGGGATTGATTACATTGAGATACTGGGTTTTACAGCTTTTCGGTGCTGAGTTTATACAAGGACAAACAGCTTTGATAATTTTAAGTATTGGCTATCTGGTTAACGCTCTGACGGGTTCCGTTGGTATATTGCTTAATATGACGCGCCATACTAAATTTATTGCGGCAACTATGGCCTTTGCCGCTTCGTTAAATGTGTGTCTTAACTGGCTACTAATCCCGAAGTGGGGTGTGAATGGGGCGGCCACTGCCACTACAATTGCCATGATCGTTAGCAATGTTATCTGTGTTATCTGGGTACGCCAAAAATTGGGAATCAAATCTACGGCGATTTAAGTATTTGCGTTTCGGTGTTATCATGGAAAACTTACTAAGGAGATATGATGAGCGAAAATGAGATTAACTTAGTTAAAATAGTAACCTTTGCCTGGCTTTTATTTTGGGCTTTTTTGTCTGTCAAGAATATAATATTTAAGCGCTACTACTCCGCTTACTTAGTAATTATCATTAATTTTCTGTTTTTTGGTGTGCCGTTGTTATTAGATTTAGTAATCGGTGAACCTAAGTACAATTTTTTCCCTGGAATGGATAATCTAAGAGTGGCTGTTAGGGATGAAACAACCTTTTTAGTTTACTGCATGTACATTGCTATCGTGCCAGTAGTATTGTGGTACAATGGAGTACCTAAAGATAAGGAGAATCACGGGCGATTATTAGTCAATAATCAAACATTTTTAGTTGACTTAGCTGGTTTTGGCAATGGGTATAAGCTCGGTAAACAGTTTAAGTTATTAATCATACTTATTGGTTACTTTCTTTTATTCTTACCTTTCATTGTTTGGACATTTAGTCCTAATCCAGGTATCTACAGTACTTACGGAGTAGCAGGTTCTGCTGCATTCTCGGAAGCAGAGTACAAATTTCACCAATTTATACATCATTCTTCTTTATTGAGTTTAGGTGGACTAATAACAATAATTATCTTGCAAAAAGATAAAAATTTGTCATTAATGAATTTGTATTTTTGGGCAAGTGTTCTAATACCAACATTCATAACGGTATGGCTTAACGGCAAGCGACATATCATTGCTTTCGTGATTTTTGCTTTGATTCTGACTTTACTGTTAAAAAAAGCTTTTAGTAGAGTAAAAATCTTAGTATTTTTCTTGGGTTTATTATTGACTTTTGCCATTTTTTCCTATTCTTATCAAACTTCCTTGGTCAGGAGTATAGCCACAAAGCAAGTCTATGAAATATCCCGTTTTGACTATGCTAGAGACGCTGTGCTTAAAACGTCTATTTATTCAGAATTAAATCCTGATAAACTTAAGATACTGGATCATCGACTTCAGACAGTTTATCATGCTTTAATTTTATATACTATTCCTCGCTCTTTGTGGTTAGATAAGCCCATTCCTTATGATTACCAAGTATATATAACAGCGGTCTCCTTTAAAATATCTCCCAAAGATGTTATCTTCGGTCTAACAGGGACTTGGTTGGCGGAATCCTTGTCTAATTTTGGTTGGGTAGGAGCGTTTATCGGTCCGATGACAATTGCATTAATTTGTAGATTTGGAGATTCTACAAGAAATAATTTCTTGATTATTTGTACTTCCTTTCTTTCTATATATTTGCTATCATTAAGCCTAGGCTATACCGTTCCTTTTTTGATTATTTGGTTGATACTTTTAACCAGAGAATACTACACAAAAAAATACAAGAAATACAAAGGACATAAAATATGACTTCAATTCTATAAACGGATGCCAATTCAAAAATGAAACGCATCAACCTCAAGAGTTGACAGAGAAAGGCTCATCAGGTACTGTTCGATCATTAACAAACACAAATCAGACCCAAAAATGAGCCAAAAACGTCTTAACATAGAACAAAGAAACTTGCTCTATCAACTTAGTCAAGAGGTAAATTTATCTCAACGGCAAATGCCCCTCTAGCTCGGATGTCATCAAAACACGATATCACGAGAATTAAGAAGGAATCAAAGTTCCCTCGGCTCCTATCTACCTGACACAGCACAAGCTGAAAGCGAGACGTGCCGAAAAAATGCCAAACAACCCTTTAAAAATGTCAGCGAGTCGGCCTTAGAGTTGGTGAAATAAGGATTGAAAAATTATCATAGTCCCGAACAAATAGCAGGTCGTCTGAAAAAAGCTGGTCAAGAATAGCTCAGCCATGAAACCATCTATCAAATCATCTATCAAAACTACCCTTGACTGTGGAAAATATCAAGAATACCTACGTCAAGGACTAGGAAAAAGAAAGAGTCGAAATGGAGCAAAAAGTAAGCGTGGAGGGATTCTATGGCGTGTAGATATCAGCGAGCGACCAGCAATTGCTGACCAGAAAACCGAAATCGGTCATTGGGAAAGTGACACAATGATTGGAGGCAATCATCTAGGAGTTCTCGTTAATCGGTTATTGGGAAAGTGACACAATGATTGGAGGCAATCATCTAGGAGTTCTCGTTACATATATGGACAAAGCCTCGAAATTTTTAGTAGCAGGATTAGCCAAGAACAAAACCGCATCGGAAATCAACCCTTGTCACCGAAAAACTTTTCCAAGAGATTCCCCCTGACCAAAGAAAAATTTTTACTTGTGACAAGGTCAGGGAATTTTGTGAACATCAAAAGTTGAGTCAGAAACTAGGAGCATATTTTTATTTTGCTATTCCTTATCATTCGTGGAAGAGGGGATTAAACGAGCATACCAACGGACTATTGAGACAATTTTCTCCCAAGGGAACGAATTTGAAAATCCTTAAGCCAGAGGTGGTAGAAAGAGCCGTAAACTTAATTAACAATCGTTCTCGAAAATGTCTTGACTATCGTACCTCGAATGAGGTATCCTATAAGGGTAGATCAGACAGTGATGCAATTCAAACTTGAATTAGTCTAAGGACAAAACCTTATGAAAAACATACTATCCTTTCCACTGAATTCTTTAAAAATATTGACCTTGCCTAGTCGAATAGCAAAAAAGATCAAGTATGGGCGTTCTCTGCACAGAAATCATGTGGTAGAGGATGTTTTCCTCGTTTCCTATCCCAAATCAGGCAATACCTGGTTCAGATTTCTAATTGCTAATGCTATCAAAGTTCATTATCGAATAGATCAAGATGTCAACTTTTTTACTATCGATGGTATCATACCTTCTCCACGAGGCAAAATAAACCTACAGCCAACTGGTCCTTTTGGAAGAACAGACTTATCTAGAATTATTAAAAGTCACTCTGCCTATCATCCATACTATTATAGAGTCATCCTCCTAGTCAGAGATCCAAGAGATGTAATGGTTTCCTATTATCATTATCTCCAAGGACTAAAGCAAATTTCTGAGACAACTACCATATCAGAGCTAATCAGAGACGATAAGTACGGAATTATGAGTTGGGTAAAACACAGCAAGTCTTGGTATTTTGAGCACAACCCAGCCAGTCAGAGAATCAAAATATTTAGATATGAAGATTTTCTCGAAGACACTAAATTACAACTCTTTCTTTTAATGGAGTATTTGGGTATAATAATGGATAATGCTTCTCTGGAAGAAGCGATCACATTAAGCTCAAAAGAACGAATGAAGGAATCAGAATTAAAGCACGCATCTTTAAATTTGGTTAATGAAAAAATGTCATTTGTTCGTCAAGGGTTAGCGAATCGTGGACGGGAGTTATCTGATTCAGATAGAAAGTTTATAGAAGATTCAAGTCAGGATATTGCTAGTTTATTGGGTTATCATTTCTAATTAATTACTGTTATTGGTAGAGATATTGGTTCACCAAAGTCTAGCACCACATCCCTAGCTCAATACTTGGCGCAACACCCAGAAGTTTACATAAGTCCTAAGAAAGAACCCTATTTTTTCGCTTTTGAAAATGAGCAAGTAGATTTTCTTTGTCCTGGAATTCAAGGGAAAGACCACATAATTAACAGTGCTGTGGTGGTTGATCTAGAGGAATATCGCCATCTTTTTCAAGGCGTTTCCAACGAGGTAGCAATTGGAGAGGCATCAACTTTATATCTTTCTTTCCCTAAAGCCGCCGAGAGAATACAATACCATATACCTGATGTTAAACTAATAGCAATTCTTAGATATCCTGCTGATCGTGCTTATTCAGCTTTTATGCACGCTCTTAGAGATAATTACGAATCTATTACTGATTTTTCTAGTGCATTAGCAGCAGAAGAAGAGAGAATAAAACTTAATTGGGTTCTCCTGTGGCGCTATCAAGATCAAGGCTTCTATTATCGGCAACTAAAACGGTATTTTGGGCTTTTTGATAGCCATCAAATTAAAGTTTATTTATACGAAGATTTGGTGAACAACCGCTCTTGCTTGATTAGAGATGTCTTTGATTTCATTGGAGTTGATCAAGATTTTATCCCAGATACTTCTGCTAAATATAATGTCACTGGTATCCCTAAAAACAAATTATTGCATGAATTTTTGTCAAAGCCAAATCTAATCACCACCTCTGTTAAACATCTTATTCCACGTTCCCTTCGACAGAAAATAATTAACAATGTAATAAATTCTAATCTAGCCAAGCATCAACTAACACAAACCCTAAGGCAACAACTAATAAACATTTATCGAGAAGATATATTAAATCTTCAAGAATTGATTCAAAGGGACCTGTCTCCATGGTTAAAATAAATAATGAATTTTGTGAAAAAGTCAAGAGTTAGTAATTTCAGGGTGAGAGCATCTCAAAATCTATTGACAATTGGCCAATTTTGTGATCCGCTTGCTGTGTGGTCATTTCAGGTGATACCAGTCAATCAGAATAGTTACGAAATCTTAACATTTGGTCGATTTTTGCTTAACAATTGAGATGGCAAATTCTCCTCAAATATGCCTGAATCGTCCTCTGGGCAAGCAACCCACACAAAGTTCATTTTGTTAAGGATTGTTAAGATGCGCTTGCCCTGGTAAGTACCTAAGCAAAATTAATTACATACATCTAACCACCTCTTGCCTCTTGCCTTTCTTCACTAGGAAATTAATTTTGCACGACTACTTAGTAATTTTAAGCAATGGTTGACAAAATACTATTTATGGGCTCAACTGGAGTTGAGGGGGAAAAGGTATAATGGAGATACAGAGTCGGAGGTAAGACCATGGACTGGCACCTTGACCGTTTGCTTAAACTACCGAACATGACTAGATCTCTTGCAAAAGTAATCAAGATATATATTTTTCTCGGTAACGAAGTTCGTAATTGTAGATACCAGCAATCAAATTCAATTTCAGACCAAATCGCCGTCTGCGATTTCTGTATCTTGATGAAAGTATCCGAAATATTTTGAGACGACGATGAATATGTTCTATAACTATGCGCCGTTGTGATAACTGACGATTGGCTTTTTTTTGCTCTTTACTTAGTTTTTCTTTTTTCTTTTTTTATGAGGGATTTGACTGTTTTGATGGATTTTCTGAATCCATTGATAGCCTTTATCCCCTAATATTTCTATTTCCTTATTTAACCCTATTTTACTCTCTTTCCACAACCGAAAATCATGGACTCTTCCTTTCTCACAACGGACACAGATTACCTGCTCGCTTTTTTGGTCGCAACGCGCTCGCTGCGCGAGATCGGCAATGACTTGGGACTTTAATGTGTGGTATCCCTGCTTCCCGCTATAGTATGATTTCTGTTTTTTTTGGGGTCTTTCTATCTCCTGTTCTGACATATCCACCACTATTACTTCTATTTCACTATTAATTTCTAATAGGGATTTTTTTCGGTACATTAAACAGACCTGATTTGATGAGAATATTCTCTACTTTTTTAACAATTCTATACGCCGTTGATTCGTTCACACCCCAACTATTTCCCAGATGAAAATAGGTGCGATATTCTCGCTAATATTTTAATGTTATTAGTAGTTGGTCTTCCGTACTCAATTTGCTCGGTCTACCTGTCTTTTTTTGCCAAACTTTTTCTGCCTTTAGGACTGTTACCATATCCTTAAATGTCTCTGGATAGATGCCACACAAGCGTTTGAACTCTGTTGGCTGTAAAGTTTTTACTTGTTCGTAAGTCATCTTTCAATCTTAACTCTTGGACTATTTTATCTTATTTTGTCTCGACTTATGCAAGAGGTCTTATCAAGAGGTGGTTAGATATGTTTAATTAATTTTGCTTAGGTACTTAACTAATTTTAGCTGACGTTTGATAACTGATCACTGATTACTGATTTAAGGTCTTTGCAGGAAGATTAATTCTTCAACGGGGAGGAAATCATAGTATTGACCTTGATTAGCTAAAACTGCGATTAGATGGAGACGAGCATCGGGTTCAATGTGTAATCCTTCCCAGGGGACAGCAATCTCCAAACATTGATTAAAAGAAGCTTTGGCACTACTAGGAACTCGTTGCCACGTAAAATATTCTTGAGCGACTTCTAACCAAGTATATTCCGTGATTAAATTAACTCCTAGATGATGATGATAACCGTAATCGAGGGGCGATCGAGGAGGAATATCTGTTAGAGGAATTGGACTTTGCAGACGATGCACTTCGTCATAATACCAATATAAATGCACTTCAGGCGGGATATCTTTGCCTAATTCTGCCCCCAGTTTCCAATCGAAACGCAGATAAAAATTGAGGTGATCCCAACCGAAAAAGAGCCTTTGTACTAAGGAAGTCCGGTGCATCGTACCACTGGCGCCGCCAATTTCGATCCGTCCAGCTTTATCCCAATCCTGTTCGTCCCCAAAACCGTCAATAATGGGGTGAATAAAAGCTAGTGGACGATTACTTTGTTTATCCCCGTGTTCTTCCACTGGTTCGAGCAAATAAGATGGAATTGGCTCATTTAAAGCTTGATAAAGAGCGATTAGGTGTTCGCGGAAAAGTTGGTCAAAAATTGCGTCATGATTGGAGGAATGGCCATAACCAAACCACCAAAACCAATCGGAACCTTCCGCTGCATACAATGCTTCCCACGCATCGGGGTTATTATCTTCCGTCGCTTCCGGGTGATTAGCGAGGGTTTGACGGGCTAAAATTAGATATTCCCAAGCTTTATTTTTAGCGGGATCGCCGATCCAAGTGGTAAAATTGGCATCGATCCAAGAGCCGCTATGAAGTTGATTGACAGGGATTTTAGCATTAGCCGGAAAGCGATCGAGATATTCCGAGACAGTGACTAATTCGATCGCTTGGTGGTCGCTTAAAAGTTGATAAAGGTTCTCTAGGAAGGGTAAACCGTCTTGATGATAGTTTTCCCAGCAGTTTTCGCCATCTAGCGCAATGGTAACTAACCAGGGTTTTTCTAGCGTCGTGGTTTCTGCGTTGGTTTTCAGTTGCTCGGCGATCGCTTCTAGGTGTTTAACTAAGTCTGTAGCGGCCTCTTGCGCTTTCATGCCACTATAGCTAAATCCGATCAGATCCGAGAGACGATGATCCCGGAAAACCATCGATAAATTGCCGTTGCTAGTTTCCAGAAGGTAGGGACGATAAAGCAATTCCGGTTCGCTAATATTGCCCTTTTCGTCGCGATGAAAGTAATGTCCCAGGGACCAACCTAACACTCCCTCATCGGAACATAACCACTGAAAACCCTGTTTAGCAACAGCGGGGAGAATTGCGGGACTAACGGATTGTTCCGAGGGCCAAAGTCCTCGAGGTTGTTTATCAAAGCGATCGATATAGATTTGCCAAGCTTTCCGGAGATGGCGCGAAATATCTTCAGGATAGTGGAAATATTGGCGAGGAAGGGTCATATTCGGCACCGCTACCCGGCCGGCTTCCGAGTTGGCCAGCAGGGGTAAAATCGGATGGGTGTAGGGACTGGTAATGATTTCTAGTTGTCCTGTTTCCTGCATTAACCGATGTTGCGGCAAGATACGACGCAGAATTTGACGCTGTTTAGAGATAATTCGCTGGCGATCGCTTAAAGTGAAGTTTTTTCCCTGTTCTAACCAAGTAGCGATTTCTGGGTCACTGTGAAAGATAGGATCGATCCAAGCGAGGTTATGCCAAGCCAAAAGATCGCTATAATCTTGCAGATGCCAATGGTTAATACACCAACTATGACCGTTTTCTTGACGCTGTGCGTATAATTGGGCGTAACGGGGGTGCGGATCGATCAGGGTACGATGGTTAGCATCGAAAAAGTGTTCGAGGATAAAGTGTTTTTGTGCCAGGGTTAATTGCGCTTCTGGGGTGACGGTGAGAGCAAGATAGGGGTCTATAGCTAGTCCGTTGACGTAATCCTCTAATTGCAGGATTAAAGAGGGGACAAGGTTGACGGTTTGGTGTAATTTGGGAAAACGTTCTAGAATCAGGATTAAATCGAGATAATCTTTCACTCCATGCAGTCGCACCCAGGGTAAGCGATATTGTCCCGAAGCATCGGTGCTAGTTTGAGAGGATTTGTAGAGGGGTTGGTGTTGATGCCAAATAAAAGCGACGTACAGAGGATGGGTCATGATAATACCGAGAAAAAGTGCATATAACAGACTATTTAGCCGTTATTTAGATAATAATCGACAATAAAGCCCATTATAGATTCTTAAAAGTTAATTTCGGTCACTACCATAATCCTATCAACGGGTTTTGAGAGGGTATCGTCTCTTTGTATTTGTTAAAGGATCGGATTCTCCGGTGGTGAGTATTGGGAGTTCAATTGCCGCAATTCTTACTGACGACCGACGACCGGCTCCTTACCCCACAGTTAACTTTACCTTTGTCCAACTATTTAGGATAAGCTGGAATTATCGAAACCGTAGAAATATATAGATAAAATGAGTAATCTCCTCTGGCCGCGTTTTCTCAAGAAAGCTTACCGTCAAGAACCAATAACTAGCTTTATCTTTACCGCAGCGGCAGTAGATGTCATCATCGGGGTTCTAGGACAAAGATGGACACTGCTATCTTTAGGGGCAACGATTATGGCGATCGCTATATTCGCTAGGTGGCAACAGAGCCAAAAAACCGAGCAAATCAACAGAGAAGAAGCGGCGAGATACTATTTACCGCCCCAATCAGGTCAAGTAGCTTTACCAAACCTGAAAAACGAAAAAAATCGACCTTCTTAGCTCAAAAATTCCACCTTGCTTGGCAATCAATCCCCTCAAAGGCTAGAATCTATAGCACCGTTCATTTGTTAATATTCAACTAAATTTATGAAATTCCGATTTACGGGTGGGGAGAAACTTGTCGGGGCAATTGTGGTCAGTGTTCTAACCACGCTGACAATCGGGCAACATCAGCTTACTCAGGCCCAAAGTCCTATTGCCCCCCCTAAACCCGCAGCTGAAAGTGGCGAAAAAACCCCAGAAACTATCCTAGTAGAAGGTTTAGGCAGACTTACCCTCGCTAAAACCTTAGAAGGGCAACAATCCACCCCGAATGCTGTGATTTTCAGCCCCGATAACCAATTAGTTCTCGCTGGTGGTAGTGATACGGATCCTCTCCTGAGAATTTGGTCGGTAAAAACAGGGCAAAAAGTCTCCCAAACTCGCGCCCAAAGAACCAGCGTCAAAGCTTTAGCTATTAGTCCTAACGAAAGATTATTAGTTAGTAGCGGTTTAGATGGTTCTATTAATTTTTGGAATCTGGTGGAAGGCAAGTATTTAGGAATTGCCCTCGAACATGGTAATACTGTCCTCGCCCTCACCGTTACTCCCGATGGTAAAACGTTAATTAGTGGTGGTTTGGAAGGAATTCGCCTCTGGACAGTGCAACCCCCCCGTCGTCCCCTCTATCGTTTAAATTGGGTGGGTAATTTTGTTTATTCCCTAGGGATGAAATCCGATGGTGTCACCCTTGCTAGTGGTCATGAAGACGGTGAGGTACATTTTTGGGACATCCGCGAGGGCAAATTTTTATCGAAATTTGCTGCCCATCCCCAAGCGGTTAGCCAGCTTTTATACACTCCCGACGGTAAAAATTTAATTACGGGTAGTTTAGACCGCACGATTAAAATCTGGGATACGAGCAATAATCAGTTATTATTTACCCTCATCGGTCATACAGCCCGAATTCGTTCCCTCGCACTCCATCCTAACGGACAAATTCTCGCTAGTGCCAGTAATGACGGTGTGCGTTTATGGGATGTGACCACGGGTAAACAATTGGCCTGGTTTGATAATAATTCCGACTGGGTGGAATCCCTAGCTTTTAGTCCCGATGGGCAGTATTTGGCTAGTGGTAATTATGATTTTAAAATTCGCCTCTGGCAATTCGTCCGTTAGGTAAAAATGCCTCCATTTAGCCTTTAAACACTTCTAGAAAAGCTGATTTCGCCGCTGCCTGTTCCGCTGCTTTTTTGCTTCTGCCAGTTCCCACTCCTAATTTTTGCTCATTTAACCACACTTCCGCACAAAAACGCTCTTGCTCTAAACCATTGATTTCTTTAACTAAATATTGCGGCAGTTTTTTGTATTTTGCTTGTGTCCACTCCTGCAAGGCATCCTTATAATTCTGTCGGGCCGGATCTCGACGAATTTCGGCCGCTTTTTCCCGCAGTGGTTCATCTAACCAAGAACGCACTAAAACCATCGTCTTTGTACTAAGATATAAAGCTCCCAAGACCGCCTCAAAAGCGTCTGCTAGTCGGGAAATTCGCCCCGCTTGATCAATACTCGTACTACTTGACACCAACAAATAACGCTCGAAACCGTAGCGATCCGCAAATTCCGCCAGAGTGCGATCGCTAACCATCATCGATCGCAGCGCGGCAAATTCTCCCACGAGTGCCTCTGGATAGGTTTCTAACAATACCTCCGCCGCCACGAGTCTTACCACAGAATCGCCCACAAATTCCAATTGTTCATAATTCTTATCACGGGAAACACTGGGATGAGTTAGAGCTAAATCCAATAAATCCCACCTGACGGGGACATCAGCTGATAAACCCAGCTTTTCCACTAGGGTTTTTAATTGTTTTTGGCGACGCAGATCACTTAAGGACATGGGAGCGGGAATTATAAATTATGAATTATAAATTATGAAGTGGGGAGATTTTTTTCAATGATCAGTAAAAAGTAAAAAGTAAAAAGTAAACAGTGAACTGGTAACAAAGGCCGAATCTAAAACCTAATTTGTTAAGCTAAAAGCTTTGATGTACTTAGTTTCTACCCTTCTTTTTAGGTAGGAGATTTGCCAGATTCTTTTTTGGAGCCTTTGCCTTTTGCCTTCAGTAACTGATTACTGATTACTGATTACTGATTACTGATAAAGGAGAGAGTCAGACATAAGCCGAATTCTGTATTTTCCAACAGCAGTAAAATTGCTTTTACCTTTGTTGGAATAGAGGTTATCTATCTGGGATAATTGTTACCAATTACCTCAAGCGGTTCCTAAAAACGGGACAGGAAAAAGACCAACCTTTGTCCCTCCACCTTGCTCCCCACCGGGGTTTACCGAGCCAGTACCTCTCGATACTGCTGGTGCGCTCTTACCGCACCTTTGCACCCTTACCCCCAATCAGTTATCAGTTATCAGTGGAAAGTTATCAGTGGAAAGTTATTAGTTATCAGTGAATTTACTTTCGTTACTGTTTACCGATCACTGTTTACTGGACGGCTACACCGTGCCTTTGGCAACACTGAAAAAGGGGGCGGTATTTTTCTGTGGCACTATCCTCACGCTCGCGCGCACTGGACGTTATCCAGCAAGTGTGGTCTTTCGGGAGTTCGGACTTTCCTCGGAATCATTGATAAAATGATTCCGCAACCTCTAGACCAACTCTCTCCTATTCTCTAGTATGACTTACCAGAGACTCGATCGCTCATATATCCTAGTCAATAATCAGTGATCAGTAAACAGTAAACAGTGAACAGTGAAAAGACAGCAGGAAACTGCTGTTTAATACTGCTCGCTTAATAGACCTCTTGTAAAAATCAAAAATTGTTGTTAGGGTTAGGAGTCAGTAGCCAGTAGTCAGTAGTCAGGAGAATTAAGAATGAATAATAATCAGTTACATGGTCTATTTACAGACTTTATGCCATTTAATCCTTATTTTTGCCATTTTTGAACCCTGAAAAATTAATTATGCAAGAGGTTTAATACATAAGTACCTAAGCAAAATTAATTACACATTTCGATAAAGCTTTTGCCTCTTGCCTATTGCCTCTTCCCTATCTTCACTAGGAAATTTATTTTGCACGACTACTTACTGCTCACTTAAAACTCAAATCTGATAACTGATAACTGGTAACTGATAACTGATAACTGATAACTGGTAACTGATAACTGATAACTGATAACTGCTCCATGTCGATCGCTCTCAACGTTAAGATCAAAGGCAATGGCTATCCGATTCTCTGTCTGCACGGTCATCCCGGTTCGGCTGTTAGTATGTCTGTATTTACCGATCATTTTTGCCAACGCTGGCAAACCCTGGTCCCGGATCTGCGCGGCTACGGGAAAAGTCGTTATCGCCTGGATTTTCAGCTAGAAGAACATCTAGAGGATTTAATCGAGCTGCTCGATCGCCAAAAAATCCAGCAATGTTTAATTCTCGGTTGGTCTTTGGGGGGTATAATCGCCCTGGAATTAGTATTGCGGCATCCCGATCGCTTTCCCGGTTTAATTCTAGTGGCCTCGGCCGGACGGCCTTGGGGTAGTCATCCTCCCATCACCACCACGGATCTGATCTTGACGGGGATAGCGGCAATTCTCAATCAGATCAAACCAGGATGGCGTTGGAATATTGATACTTTTGCCCGTCGTTCCCTGTTTCAGTACCTTTTTTCACAACATCAAGCGATATCTTATAAATATCTCGCTCAAGATGCTGTTCCCGCCTACTTAGGCACTTCTCCAGCTGCTAATCGCGCTTTAAATCGGGCTTTAAAAAAAGGTTACAATTGTTTAAAATCTCTTGACAAAATCACAATTCCCTGCTTAGTTCTGGCAGGGGCAAATGATCGCCATATTACCAGTGCTTCGAGCCAAGAAACAGCCGAAAACCTGAAACTGTCTCAGTGGAAATGTTACCCCGATACGGCGCATCTGTTCCCCTGGGAAATCCCCGACCTAGTTTTAGGGGATATTGATGCTTGGTTAGCCGAGCATTTTAGCGATAAACTGGCAGAGTAAAGTGAAAACTACTGCCCTGGTCAGGGACACTATCCACCCAAATTTGACCGTAGTGGGCGCGAATAATCTTGCGACAAACCGATAAACCGATGCCATAACCTTCTTTACCCTCATCCCGTTTGAGACGCACATGACCCTCAAAAATATGCTCTTGTTTTTCTTCGGGAATGCCGGGACCGGTATCACTGATGCTCACCTGTACTTTTTGAGTAGTACGATGGAGAACAGAAAGGGTAATTGCGCCGCCGGGGGGGGTATATTTGATCCCATTCTCCAAGAGATTAATAATCACCTGTCGGATTAACTCCTCATCAGCATAGACGGGGGGCAGATCTTGGGGGATATCGCTTTGGAAAATTAAAGTCTTTTCTTGAAAAATATCGGTAAACTGAGACAAAATTTCCTGACAGAGGGCTTGCAGATAGAATTTACTTTGTTGGAGAGTGAATTGCGCCGCCATGCTCTTAGAAGCTTGTAGAATGTCCGTGATCAAACGGTTCATAATCCGGAACTGTTTGCGGGCCTGTTGGTGCAGTTGTTCTCGTAATTGCAGACTGCGCTCCGTATCTGGTTGATGATAGGCTAATTCGAGGGTTTCCACAGCGATGGAAGCAGCGGTGAGAGGACTGCGTAAATCGTGGGCTAACATAGCCAAAATTTGGTCTTTAAATTTTAATTGTTCTAATAATTCTTCCTTTTCCTGTTTAAGACGAAAAACCTCATCAGCAATGCGGATGAGTTCGCCCGAATGTTCCACCTCTTGACGTTGTTCATCCTCAGCGTGATGATTTTTGACCTCCTCTTTAATCGCTTTTTGCCAGCGTACCAACCATTTTTTAAACTGTTCCACCAGATTACTGCCCGCGAGGGTATGGCGGGGGCCGGGGGCGATTTTGACCAAGGCTGGGGTAGCTACAAGGCGAAAATGTTCGACTAAATGAGGTTGCTGGCGAATTTCGATGATTTGTAGGTCAATCGGGTAATCAGACTTTAAAGACTGGAGATAGGCCTGAATTTGACGGATAATTTCTTGAGAACTGGGACGGTCATCAACAAATAGCAAAAGTTGAATCGAGAGAGGCGTTGTCGTCTCTCTCCCTAAAGCAGTCAGTGGCTCGTTAGATGGGAGCATCGGAAAATTAGTAAACCTAGGGATTGCGGAGATCGATCGATCGTCGATCGACTTTTATCATATTCTTTATTGTAGAAGCTTAAGATAGTATAAAATCTACTCAACCTAATCTTAAAGTTTTATTCCTTAATTCTAAGAAGAAATCCTATGGCTTTTGGCTATGTTGCCCTAGTTCTCCACGCGCATCTCCCTTTCGTCCGCCATCCCGAAAGCGATTACGTCCTCGAAGAAGAATGGTTATACGAAGCAATCACAGAAACCTACATCCCTCTCCTGCAAGTTTTTGAAGGTCTCAAGCGGGACGGTATCGATTTTAAAATGACCATGAGCATGACTCCGCCGTTGGTGTCGATGCTGCGGGATCCGTTACTGCAAGAGCGTTATGAAGAACACTTAGGTAAGCTAGAAGAATTAATTGCTAAAGAAATCGACCATAATCAACATAATGGCCATATTCGCTACTTAGCCGAATATTACGCTGAATCCTTCCAAAGTATCCGACAAACTTGGGAAAAATACGATGGAGATCTGGTCAAAGCCTTTAAACAATTCCTCGACAGTAATAACCTAGAAATTATCACCTGTGGTGCGACTCATGGTTATATGCCCCTGATGAAAATGTACCCGCAAGCGGTGTGGGCGCAAATTGAGGTGGCCTGTCAACACTACGAAGAAAATTTCGGTCGTCGTCCCAAGGGCATTTGGTTGCCGGAATGTGCCTACTACGAAGGGGTAGAAAGAATGTTAGCCGATGCGGGCATTCGTTACTTCCTCGTCGATGGCCACGGTATTCTCTACGGTCGTCCGCGCCCCCGTTACGGCAGTTATGCGCCCATTTTCACAGAAACTGGAGTGGCCGCTTTCGGTCGTGACCATGAATCTTCCCAACAGGTTTGGTCTTCCCAAGTTGGTTATCCGGGGGATGTGGTCTATCGCGAATTCTATAAAGATTTGGGCTGGGAAGCGGAATACGAATATATTAAGCCTTATATCATGCCCAACGGTCAACGCAAGAATATAGGCATTAAATACCACAAAATTACTAGCCGGGACGGTGGTTTATCGGAAAAAGGGCTTTATGACCCCTACTGGGCCAAAGAAAAGGCCGCCGAACACGCGGGCAATTTTATGTATAATCGCGAGCGGCAAGTGGAGAGTTTAGCCGGAATTATGGGCCGTCCTCCTCTGGTTGTTTCTCCCTACGATGCCGAGTTATTTGGTCACTGGTGGTATGAGGGACCCTGGTTTATTGATTTTCTGTTCCGTAAGTCCTGGTATGACCAAAATATCTATCAAATGACCCATTTAGCCGATTATCTCCGGACTAACCCCCATCAGCAGGTCTGTCGTCCTTCCCAATCCAGTTGGGGTTATAAGGGTTTTCACGAATACTGGCTGAATGAAACCAACGCTTGGATCTATCCTCACCTGCACAAAGGCACGGAACGGATGATTGAATTAAGTCATCATGAAGCGGAGGATGAATTGCAGGAACGGGCTTTAAATCAGGCGGCCCGGGAGTTATTATTAGCACAATCTTCTGACTGGGCGTTTATTATGCGAACCGGTACGATGGTTCCCTACGCTGTCCGGCGCACTCGTTCCCATCTGCTGCGGTTAAATAAAATCTATGAAGATGTGAAATCCGAGAAGATTGACGCTGGTTGGTTGGAAAAAGTCGAGGAAATCGACAATATTTTTCCCAATATTGATTATCGCGTCTATCGACCTCTGTAATCTGGGTGAGTAGTATAGATAAAAAGGGGGGTTAGTTAATGCCTCCCTAATTTTTTAGGGCTGTGGGGGTAATTCTGAAGCCAATTTGCCCAGAATCTGGGGTTTAAGTTCATCAAGTTTCCGTTTTAACGTCCGCTTGCTAATTTGCGGGCTGCCCACTGGGGATAATTGACTATCTCTCACCCATTGCTGCAAAATTTGGCATTGATTGGGGGGAATATTAGCGGTGATCACATTTTCACAGATCGGGCCGCCTTCGAGGGAGAAAAATAAAATCCAGTATTGACCAGTTTCGCCAAGGGTTTTGGTCATTTTTTGACCCTGGGGGGTTTTTAAGTCCAAATAACAGGGCAACCAACGGGGACCCTGTTGACGATGATAGAGGACAGTAATCCAGAGAATCATCGGGTGGGGTGTGGGTAAGAAGAGGAATTGATTATAACGGACACTAGCAACCCGGACGGGGATATCTTCTCGATCCAACATTACCCATAAACTGGCAAAAACGCCGTCAGCAGCCCAGAGACATTGTGGAAAGACAATTTTTTGGCGCGGTTTATCCTCGGGCCAAATGGACTTGAGACAGATATCCCTGGCACTAGCAGCAACACTGGTTCGATCTAAATCATCAAGGGTTTTAGTTTTGCCAGTGTCATTATCGGTTTTTTTGACTATTTCATTTTTAACTAGGGGTTCAAGTCGTTCGAGACGTTGTAGTATATCTGTAACACTTTGCGGTCGATCGCTGGGTGCTTTGGCTAAACAGCGCAGGATTAACTGTTCTAATTCTGGGGGTAATTGCAAGCTAGGATTAAAGGGACGGGGTTCAGCGTAGTGGTGAACCTCATACCAACTGCCAAAGGAGGAATTATCGGTAAAAAGGGGCGTTTCTCCCGTGATCATCTGGTACATCATAATCCCGAAACTGTAGATATCGGAACGATGATCGAGTTCTTTCCCTTCCATCTGTTCTGGGGAACAATAGGCTAAGGTTCCCATAAACGATTGGGTTTGGGATTCTCCCGATTGGATGAGTTTAGCGATGCCAAAATCGAGAATTTTCACCAATTCCCCTAATCCTGAGTCCTGAATGACGATAATGTTGCTTGGTTTGATATCCCGGTGAATAATTGGACAGATTTCGCCTTGGAAGATAATACCCTTATGGGCGCATTCTAGGCCGAAACCAATTTGACGGGTGAGATGAAAGAAGCGCGGGAGAGGCAGCGGGTGATATTTGATGATTTCAGCCATATTTTCCCCCTGCAAAAATTCCATGACGTAGAAGGGGACTTCCTTTTCATCCACACCATAATCACGAACCTTAACAATATGGATACTTTTTTCGCCTAAAAGTGCCGAAATAGTTGCCTCTCGCTCGAAACGCTCACGCATTCTATTGTTGAGAAGAGTTTGCGAGAGGAATTTCACGGCGACGGTTACGCCACCTAAGAGTTTATCTTCTGCTCGATATACTTGTCCCATGGCACCACTACCGATCAACTCGACCAGTTGGTATCGATTGGCAAGTAAGCGCCGATGTCTAGATTCTGCCGACATAACTAGGCTACCGTTTTAATTATGGTGAGTCTGATGGAGAGGGTTTTTTTAAGAACCGCTGTCATCCTTGGGTAATCGAAAGGACTTAACCCTAGAATGGCCTTTTTTTTAGGCTAAAAGCATGATTGTTAACATATATTTTCAGGCATTTTCAGTCCTTGTCTCTGGGATAATTAATTTTCGGGGGTTGAAAAAATGAGAAAACTAAGTATAAAGTAGCATAAAATCTCTAAATAGACCATTTAATTGATTTTTCTCCCTCCTAACTGCTGCCTACTGACTCCTAAACAACTAATACAGGCCAATCCCTAGCCCCTGGGAAACTTTTTTGCCGAAAGTGACCGATCTGCGTAATAATTCTTTAATAAAGATTTGTAAACTTGAAAATGATTATCCCTTCGCAGCGCTAGAGATTTAATGAGACGACTAATTGCGATCGAAAAAGCTCTGCTCATCGGTCATATTGTATCGATGGCTTTTGGACTAGCAGGATTGTTGCTAGTTCTGCCCCATCCCGAATTTGTGGCCAATTTACCAGATTTTGGCAAAACCTTCTTTGCTTGGTCAATGGCCGGGGGGGGTGTGGTGTATATGGTGTTAGGAATGGCAGCCGTGGCTGTTTATGCCTATCGGACTCTAGGAGTGTGGCACTGGTTAGGATTCATGGTTCCTGCTATCAGTTTATCCCTTTGTAGCGAACTTTTGGGAACCAGTACCGGCTTTCCTTTCGGTCATTATCGTTATCTTTCGGGCTTAGGTTACAAAATTGCGGGTTTAGTCCCCTTTACTATCCCCCTATCTTGGTTTTATCTCGGTTTTAGTGCCTATATCATCGCTCGTGTTGGTTTATCCACTCTTGCTATACCCCAGTGGCTACAAAATCTAGGATCGATCGCTATCGGGGCGGTATTATTAACTTCCTGGGATTTTGTCCTAGATCCGGCCATGAGTCAAACTACCATCCCCTTCTGGATTTGGGAACAACCGGGGGCTTTTTTTGGGATGCCCTACGAAAATTTTGCCGGTTGGTTTGGCACGGGTTGTGTTTTTATGACGGTAGCCACTTTAATTTGGCAAGTGCAACCGGTGAAACTGCCAAGTCAAGATTTAACCCTGCCTTTTGTGATGTATTTAGGTAATTTTGGCTTTGCTACGGTCATGAGTATGGGCGCTGGTATTTATCCGCCGATTTTCTTAGGATTACTCACCGGTATTCTGCCTTTAACACTCCTCTATAATCGCGCCAAGACTGTTGCTTCCGGGCAAACAGTGCCGACAAGCGAAGTAACAACCCTAAAAATCCCCGTTGTTTCGGTGAGAGGAGCCAAATAAGTTGTTAACTGAGATAATTCTCGGTGCATTCTGCCTGGGGCTACTGCTGTCTCAGGCTGTTGCCTTTTTTATCCTTCTTTCCCGTTTGCTAAAAGGGGCGAGTCGTCGTCCTCCCCTGACTCCCCAACCCCCCACCCCGGAGATGTTAGGGACAGTAAGCGTGATTGTGCCGACGTTAAACGAAGTGGCCAGGATTGACGGTTGTTTACAGGGATTGAGTCAACAGAGTTACGAAGTGCGAGAAATTCTGATTGTCGATAGCAATTCCCAAGATGGTACGCGGGAAAAAGTCAAAGAGATGGCGGCAAAAGACCCCCGCTTTCGCCTGAAAACCGATGATCCTTTGCCCTACGATTGGGTAGGTCGTCCCTGGGCGTTACACAATGGTTTTTTGTTTAGTTCTCCTGAAAGTGACTGGATTTTGGGCATTGATGCCGATACCCAACCCCAAGCAAATTTAGTCGCTAGTTTGGTCAAAGCTGCGATCGCAGAAGGTTACGATTTAGTTTCCCTGTCGCCGCAATTTATCCTCTCCTATCCGGGAGAATGGTGGTTACAGCCGGCTTTATTGATGACTTTGCTCTATCGCTTTGATGCGGCCGGAGTGCGCGGGCAAGATCCCCAACGAGTCATGGCCAATGGTCAATGTTTTCTCTGCCGGCGGTCAGTTTTAGCGGCTTTAGACGGTTATAGCGGGGCAAAAGGTTCTTTTTGCGATGATGTCACCCTGGCCCGTCTAGCGGCAACGAAAGGCTATCGGGTGGGATTTCTCGATGGGGCGAAGTTGATTCGCGTGCGGATGTACGAAGGACTTAAGGAAACTTGGCGCGAATGGGGCAGATCTCTTGACCTCAAAGATGCCTCCTATCAGGGGCAATTATGGGGCGATTTAGCTTTATTAGCTCTTACTCAGGGATTACCGATAATTATCACCCCTTTACTGCTCACAGCTTTGATTTTTGGCTACAATTTCCTGAGTTTAAAAATTGTTTTGACTTTAAACCTGCTGCTGTTATTGATTCGTTTTGCCCTGTTGTTTGCCGTTTTCCCCAGCTACTATCGAGGGAAAAAAGTCAATCTATCTTCAGGATTATTTTGGCTATCTCCCCTCGCGGATCCGCTGGCAGTTATCCGCATTTTTATCTCTGCTTTTACCCGTCCCCAAAGTTGGCGCGGTCGATTGTATCAGTGAATTGGAAAATAAACATTGGGTGTATGAGGCTCCTCTAACGGTAGATTGATTCATGAATCAATCTACTATGAGAGCAAAAACCTGTACTCCTCTACTCCCTAGCTTACCTCATAAGCCATTAAGAGTAGCAAAAAAAAGAATTAGATTCGGAGAATGAATCAGCCCCAGTATTAAGGGGGAATTGGCACCCTCCTTATCAAGGGGGGCAGGGTAGGGTTGATTCATGAATCAACCCTACTATGAATCAACCCTAGAAGGCAGGGGGAGATCGAAGGCAAAATCTATCTTCTATGTAATTAGAACCACTTACTTAGAACAGCCTTAATTATACTAGCCTTTTCACTTAAAACTGAGGAATATGATTAAAAAGATAACGCATGACCACAAACTCCCAACAAAATAACGAATAGCCATAACCCTGCTGCTCCACCGTCCTCACCTGAGCTTGTAAACCCTTTAAGGAAAAATCAGGATTCCAACCCGCATATAAACCCACCCCCACTGGCACATACCTGGAAGCTGTCGCCAGTCCCGATCCCGAAAGACTTGCCGCCACCTGATTGGGAGTTTTCCGATAGATCTGTAAGACCACCTCATCCACAATCCCTTGACGCACCCAAGCCAACCAATTTTGATTATATTTATTCACCGCAAAAGAGTGAGGATTAGGCGAAAGACTCACCACCAACTTGGGATTAATCGCCTTGACATGATCATGTAACTTGCGAGTTAAATTCGTTAAAGCCTGACTTTTATTACCAAAAACACGCGGAACTGCCCAATGATCATCTAACTGAATCCCCGCCAAATCTTTTTCTTTTAAAATATCCTCCATATTGCCCAAAAGATAGGCTTGTACCTGCGGATTCGCCGGATCTAACCAGACATTGGTTTCCACCACCGTCTTCCCTGCGGGCGTTTTTAATAGCCAATCCGGATGCTTTTTGGCAATGGGATCATTAGGGGATAACATCAAACCATACTCAAACCAAGCATAGGGCTTCAAACCCTGCCGTAAAGACTCCTTAACCGCCGCTCTCCAAGGATTGCTCAACGGCGGCACAAACAACCAATTCGTCGGACGTTGGGAAGTCGGATAAAGCGTTCCCCTAAACCCATAAACACTAAAATACACCCGGTCATAACCCGATCGCGAAAGATGATTTAACACCTCGTCTAAGGACGTAGTGTGATGTAACAATATCGTGCCAATATTGGTTAACCAAACCCCCTTCATCTGCTCATTTTCCACTGCCTTTCGGGGAGCCGCTCGGTGAGTAACCAACAACAAAAAAGCCACTCCAACAACAATCCCAAACCTCTTTAGGTACTTGCTAAACTTAACCATGATTGCCGATTAATCCCACCAAGATATTTGATAATAGTATTATTTTAGTCCGATTTTTGATATTCAGTTCATCATCAGCAGGCCCTATTTAGTCATACTCAATCCGGTTATTAAAAACTGATTATCAGTGAACTAAAAAATAGATATCGGGTGTATTAGGCCCCCCTAACACACCCAGAAAAGATTTTAGGAAAAATTAACCGACCACACAGAGAATATCCGATGCGTGACTAGCGGTATTCACTTTGTCATCCACATGGCTAATTTTGCCTTCTGCATCGATGATATAGGTGACGCGCTTAGAATAGCCACCACCATCGACATCATAAGCTTTGGTGATAGCACCATCGGTATCTACGAGCAATTGGAAGGGTAAACTGTATTTTTCTTTAAATTGTGCATGGGAACCCTGGTCATCCCTGCTCACCCCGAAGACTACTATTTCCTTGTCTTGGTATTGTTCGTAGTTATCCCGGAAGCTTTGCGCTTGCTTGGTGCAGCCGGGGGTATCATCTTTGGGATAGAAGTATAAAACTACGACTTTACCTTGAAAATCCGACAGGGAAACGGTTTTTCCAGTATCGTCGGTGGTGGTAAAGTTCGGTGCGATTGTTCCAACGGTTAAAGCCATAACTCCGATTCCTTTACAAAAGTTAATCTATATCGATCATAAAGGATTAGGGTCAAAAACAGGGAGAGGGGTGATGGGGTGATGGGGTGATGGGGTGATGGGGAGAAGAAGTCAGAGCATTTGTACTAAATTTCCTGATCAGTTTAAATACAGTACAGCTTAGAAGACGAACAACAAACCTCCAGAATTTGTCCTAGGATAATATTTGTGGCTCTTCTCGAATTTCTGTGATAATTTTTGCTTATGGAATCGTGAAATGTTTACTGAGAAAGACTTTTGGGACTATTTTTCTGAAGAAACTATCATTATAGACCTCGTTTCCACACAGAAACCAGAAGAGCCTATTTGTCAGCTAAGAGGGGGATAATATGGGGCTATTCTGGTTAAAGGTGAGAACTTTTGGGCAAAATATCTTAATTGGTTGGGGTTTAGTGCTATTAATCGGTTTTTATCACAGTATCAGCGCTAAATCTACCTCATTAATGATTGTTTATCCTCCCGATAATCATCAAACCACGGCCGCTAGAATCTTTTTTATTGGTTCTGCTCCTCCATCGGGTCAAGTTTTGCTCAATAATCAACCGATTCAACGCAGTGCTAAAGGATATTTTGCCCCTAGTTTTCCCCTAGAAGTTGGCGAAAATAATTTCACTATTCGCTATCAAAACCAAACTATTAATCGTCAAATAATTCGTCGAGATACTCAAGCAGTTATTCCCCAAGACTTAGCTTTTGCTGATAACTCTCTCAGTCCTTCTGTCCAGAAGACGAGGTTAGTGGGGGAATGGATTTGTTTTAGTGCGATTGCCACTCCCCAAGCTCAGGTTTCTGTGCAGTTAGGAGATAAAATTCTGCCTCTTTTACCCCAACCTCAAACCACAAAACTGCCTAGTAATGCCGCAGTTTTAACTAATCTTAATCAAGCGAATTCCGAGGATAAAACTGGTTACTATCGAGGTTGTCAGCAGTTTAAGCAAGAGGCTAACTTAGGAAAACCTATTTTTACAGCACAATTAAATAATCGATCAATTAGTCAACAAGGTCAAGGAGAAATTAATATTATTAGCGATCAAAATTTACCAGTGATTGAAATTATAGCTGCCCAAGGGGTAGCACGCACGGGACCGGGTAGTGATTATTCCCGTTTAACTCCTTTACCCCAAGGCACAAAAGCGAGAGTCACTGGGAAAGAAGGGGATTGGTTGCGGTTAGATTATGGTGGTTGGATTTTAGAGCGAGAAACCCGTTTAATAGTTAATGAAGTCCTAGATAATGCTAATATTCGTGGTCTCTCTTCTCGCAGTGTCAATCAAGCAACGGAAATTATTTTTCCTCTCTCCCATCCTGTACCCATCGCCGTGGCACAAGAAGATGATAAATTTATTTTGACTCTCTATAATACCATTGCCCAAACCGATACAATTTTTCTGGTGGATAATCCTTTAGTTAGACGTTTAGATTGGCGACAAATTAACCCGACCACGATAGAATACACTTTTAATCTTAATCAAAAACAACAGTGGGGTTATAGTCTTCGTTATCAAGGGACAAATTTAATCTTAACCCTGCGTCATCCCCCAGAAAAAAGTGCTAATTTACAGGGGAAAGTTATTTTATTAGATCCCGGACACGGAGGCAAAGAAACCGGTGCTGTCGGTCCGACGGGTTACACGGAAAAAGAGATTAATTTAGTTATGTCTAAATTGATTAAACGGGAGTTAGAAAAATTGGGGGCAACAGTTTATTTAACCAGAGAAACCGACATTGAGCTATCCCTACCAGCACGGGTAGAGATGATTAATAATCTGCAACCAACCCTAGCACTATCGGTTCACTATAATGCTTTACCCGATGATGGAGATGCCTTAAATACCAAAGGAATTGGCATATTTTGGTATCATCCCCAGGCAGCGGATTTATCAGTTTTTCTCCATGATTATTTAACTAAAAATCTTAACCGTCCTTCCTATGGAGTATTTTGGAATAATTTAGCTTTAACTCGTCCCTATAGTAGTCCTTCTTTGTTATTAGAGTTAGGATTTATGAGTAATCCTCAAGAATTTGAATGGATTACCGATACTCAAGCACAAAAACAACTAGCGCAGGTTTTAGCCGCCGGAATTAGCCAATGGTTTCAACAATCTGGGGTAATTGCTTCCAGTTAAAATTTAATGGCAATCGTAGAGAGATAAGCTTAAATTTTTGTGAAAAATCAAGCCCTAGCTGGAAAGCCGGTGATAGGATTTTCTGGAGTCTTTATTTTAGTCTGAGGAAATTAAATCAAGTCGATGGAAAAAATGTTACCAGTGAACAGCCATCGGACAAAATAACTGCTAGATTACATATAGCCGATCACTCTCTAGTAGATATTCAAACAGCGATCGCTCTGTGATAAAAATCTCTGGATTAGCCAACAAATAAAGATAGTTTACCTGAAAATTTCCCAACAATTCACGCCCTTAATCCCCCCTTAATAAGGGGGGCAGGGGGGATAAAAACCACCTTAATAAGGGGGGCAGGGGGGATAAAAACCACCTTAATAAGGGGGGCAGGGGGGATAAAAACCACCTTAATAAGGGGGGCAGGGGGGATAAAAACCACCTTAATAAGGGGGGCAGGGGGGATAAAAACCCACCTCGTTATTCATTATTATTCTTCATATACCCATGACTAACTCTTTATATATCAGCACGACAGCAACGGGAAGCGGTAAAGCGTTAGTAGCTTTAGGAATTATTGACTTAATTCTCCGCAAAACTAATAAAGTTGCTTTTTTTCAGCCAATTGTTCTCGACTGTTCCGAAGGTCATCGGGATGAAGACATTGACTTAATCCTCAATTATTTTAAATTAGAACAAACCTACGAAGAGGCCTTTGGTTTATGTTATGACGAAGTGAAGGAGTTATTGGTACAACAAAAATTTGATGAAATCATCGAAAAAATTATCAAAAAGTTTAAAAACTTAGAAAATAAGTATGATTTTATCCTCTGTGAAGGTTCCGATTATCTGCAAGAAAATTCCGCCTTTGAATTTGAACTAAATACAGAAATCGCCAAAAATCTCGGCCATCCCATCTTAATATTAGGCAATGCTCGCCAGCGCAGTATCGAAGATGCCCTTAGTCCGATCCTGATTTCCTGCGACACCTACCAAGATAAAGGTTGTAAGGTGATTGGCATTATTATCAATCAAGCTGAAGAGGAAAAAACAGAGGAATTACGGAAAACCCTCACTAAAATTTTCCCCCCCCAAGAATATGCCCTAGGAGTGATTCCCCATAATGCTAAACTTAGCAGCCCGCGAGTAGCAGAAATCGCCCAACAATTACAGGCAAAAGTTCTCTACGGACAGCACAGATTAGATAGTTTAGCCAGTAACTTTCTGGTGGTGGCCATGCAGATGCAAAATGCCCTAGAGCGGATAAAAGAAGATAGTTTAATTATCACCCCTTGGGATCGCGGCGATGTAATTATCGGGATGTTACAGGCCCACCAATCGGCCAATTATCCCCAATTAGCTGGTATAGTCTTAACAGCAGGTCATCACCTCAATCCTTCGATCGCCCGTTTAATTGAAGGTTTGCCCGATCCCTTACCGATTCTCTCCGTCACCACCGATACCTACACCACGGCCGAACGCGTCCACAATGTGCGAACCACCCTGACCTCGACGGACTACGATAAAATCAACCTCAGTCTGCAGCTTTTTCACAGTAACATCAATCTCGATCGCCTAGAAGCGCAAATTCGCACTTTGCGGACCCAGGGGATTACCCCGAAGATGTTCACCTATAATCTCGTACAACAGGCCAAAGCGCAAAAACGTCACATCGTTTTGGCCGAAGGAACCGAACCGCGCATCCTCCAGGCAGCCACAGTTTTAATCGAACAGGATATCGTCGATTTAACCCTCTTGGGACAACCGGACGAGATTGCAATGGTGATTAAAAAACATGGTATCACTCTCGATCTCGATCGCCTGCAAATTATTAACCCCGTGGCTAGTCCCCATTTTGAAAGCTATGTGCAGATCCTCTACGAAGCGAGAAAAACCAAGGGAATGAATCTCGACATGGCCCGGGATTATGCACAGGATGTCTCCTATTTTGCCACTTTAATGGTGTATCAAGGCGATGCTGATGGTATGGTATCGGGGGCAGTGCATACCACTCAACACACGATTCGGCCTGCACTCCAGATTATCAAAACTAAGCCCGATTGTGCGATCGTCTCCTCGGTCTTTTTTATGTGTCTAGAGGATCGAGTCTTGGTCTATGGGGATTGTGCGGTGAATCCCGACCCCAGCGCCGAGGAATTAGCCGAAATTGCTCTATCTTCTGCCGAAACCGCCCAAAAATTCGGAATTGAGCCGCGAATCGCCCTGCTTTCCTATTCTTCGGGTCAATCAGGCCAGGGAGAAGACGTGGAAAAAGTACGACAAGCGACTAAAATCGCTAGGGAAAAACGCCCCGATTTGAAGCTAGAAGGACCGATTCAGTACGATGCGGCGGTAGATAGGGAAGTAGCCGCCCAAAAAATGCCGGGATCAGAGGTGGCCGGCCAAGCAACAGTGTTTATTTTTCCTGACCTGAATACAGGTAATAATACTTATAAAGCCGTGCAGCGGGAAACGAAAGCTTTAGCCATCGGTCCAATCCTACAGGGATTAAAAAAACCCGTCAATGATCTCAGTCGCGGTTGTACCGTTCCCGATATTATCAATACGGTGGTGATCACGGCCATTCAATCCCAATCTTTTTGATTTATCAGTTTAAGAGGCGATTCCTAGGGATTGCTAATTCGGGCTAGACTAAATTAAAATAATTAATTAAACCCAATCATTTGTTTATTTATTTATGAGTCAAGCTGCTGCTGCAATCAATACTAAACTAATTGATTCTCTTGCTCCAATTATCCTTTTCTTAACTGACCAAAAACAACAGCTTCTCGATCATAAAATTCAGCATCCAGCACTAGCAGCCAAGGAAATTTAACGTCAATAGGAGGTATTTAAACGCAACATCGATCTAGGAATAGAACAACTCAGGCAGGGTGATTATACTGAATATAAATAATCCTCATTACCTAGTTTATTAGAAACTATTAAGATGCTTGGAAAACAGCGACTTCAAAGATTTTCTATATTATCTTAGTTTCCTGAACTTGGTAAGCAGTGTAACGATGGCTCTTCTAGGTTCTGTGTGATAAGTTTAACTTACAGAGGATCGTTCAATCTTTGTGTCCTCTGTGTCTCTGTGGTTCCTTCCACTTGCTCGCTGGGAAGACTGTATCTTAGAATACATTTTACCCACCAAACCCAAGAGAGCCTAACGATTTACTAACAAGAATTAGAAGTCTTGCAAATGAACCTTATCTTTAAAAACGATTGGCAACTTTTCCACGAATTAGTGATAAAGTGACAAAATAAACAGTAATTTTTTCCTTAACCATAATCTCTCACCAACAATAAAATTATGATGCACAGCTTTATTCCCCCACATCGTTATTTTCCCTATCTTACTTGGACTGATATAGATTCAATGCCAGACAAAGAAAATGTGGTAATTATTCAGCCAATTGGTGCGATCGAACAGCATGGACCTCATCTACCTATTGCCGTTGATGCTGCCATTAGTTTAGGGGTTTTAGGTAAAGCTTTCGAGAAATTAGATACAAACATTGCCGCCTTTGCTTTACCCTGTATCTACTACGGAAAATCTAACGAACATTGGTCTTTTCCCGGCACAATTACCCTCTCGGCAGCCACCTTATTAATGGTCATTCAAGAGATAGCTGAAAGTCTCTATCGTTCCGGTTTTCGCAAGTTAGTATTAATGAACTCTCACGGTGGACAACCCCAAGTTATGGAAATTGCCGCTAGGGATATCCATCAACAATATCCCGATTTTTTAATATTTCCTTTGTTCACTTGGCGAGTTCCCCACAATGGGGCTGAATTATTCTCGGAATATGAATTAGAATACGGTATTCATGCAGGAGATGTGGAAACTAGCATTATGTTATCATTAATGCCAGAACAGGTAAAAATTGAGCGCGCCGTCCGAGAATATCCCCAAGGTTTGCCAGAAAATAGTTTATTAACTATGGAAGGAAAATTGCCCTTTGCTTGGTTAACTAAAGAATTAACTAAAAGTGGAGTCATGGGGGATGCTACTAATGCAAGTAAACAAAAAGGCGATCGATTATTAGAATCTGTTGCTAACGGTTGGGTACGCGCAATCACTGATGTTTATCAATTCCGTCAACCGAAGTTATCTTAATAGAAAATTAATCAGAACTGTCAATAAGATGTACTGCATTTAAACGGACTATTGGTAATTTTAGTACAAAATTTAAATGCAATAGAGCTTATAGCTTCCTGAAATACACGCATATCGAGTAATCCACATCACGAGGTTGTGGAGGATGATTTTTGACTTTTTTTCCAGATCAAGGAAAATTTTATCATCACTCTTACTAATCTTTATCAAAATAAAAATACCCTCATCCCTGTTAAAGCGAACTATCCTTCCTCCTATATTAATAATTATTTTCAATAATTCCAGTGGACTAATTTTTTCTAGAATGGGGAGAGAAGTAATTACCATCGATCCATGATTCAGAATATTTCGTCCTCTTGGTTGTCTGAGTATTCCTCGGCAGTTGCCGCAGGAATTTGCGCTATTTTAGTCTTTTTTGGTTGGTTATGCCTACACCTTAATCTGATCGGCCTAGCTTTAATCCTACTACCGATCGCCTATGTGGTGGGAGGATACGAGAGTACCCAAGCAGGATTAACGACTTTATTCGAGGAAAAAGAACTGGATGTGGACCTGTTAATGATTGTAGCGGCGTTGGGGGCGGCGATTTTGGGACTCTGGGACAGTAATTACTATCTGATCATCGATGGAGCCATTTTAATCCTAATTTTCGCCATTAGTGGCGCATTAGAACAGATTGCCCTGGCAAAAACCGATCGCAATATTCGTTCTCTCATGGCCATGACTCCCGATACTGCTAGATTAATCACGGGAGACAGCGAAAAAGAGGTTCCTATCAAGCAATTACACATCGGTGATACAGTTTTAGTCAAACCGGGTGAATTAATCCCCATTGATGGCATTATTATGGAGGGAAACAGTCCCATTAATCAAGCGCCCATTACTGGGGAATCGCTTCCCGTGGATAAAACCATCGGTGAAGAAGTCTTTGCGGGAACTCTCAACGGTGCGGGGGTGCTACGTTTAAAGGTGGAAACTCCCCCCGAAAGTCGCTTAATTGAGAGGGTGATTCGTTTGGTAGAAAAAGCGCAAAATGAATCCCCTCCCTCCCAACAGTTTATCGAAGGTTTCGAGCGGGGTTATGCGAAAATTATCGTGATTTTGGGCTTAATTTTCGGGATTTTACCGCCTTTTCTCTGGGGTTGGACCTGGGAAACCACTATCTATCGGTCCTTAATTTTTCTCGTGGTGGCTTCTCCCTGTGCTTTAATGGCCTCAATTATGCCAGCTTTGTTATCGGGTATCGCTAACGGGGCAAAACAGGGGATTTTATTCAAAAATGGCGCAAGATTGGAGATGATCGGCCGCATACGAGCGATAGCTTTTGATAAAACCGGCACTCTCACCCTTGGTAAGTTGCAAGTGGTGGAAATTATCCCTATTCATGCAGTCAGCGAAAATGAGGTGTTAGCGGTGGCTGCAGCCCTAGAATCCTGTTCCGAACATCCCATCGGATCCGCTATTACCGCCACAGCCAGGGAACGTGGTATAAATTTCTTCAGTGCTAATCAGGTACAAGCGGTATCGGGACGGGGTATCACGGGAAAAATTGCCGATAAGTCGGTATCTGTGGGCAATTTTGCCTATATTCGTGACCATATTACTGATCTTGACCAGAATATTTTAGCTACCCACGAACGTTTACAAAAAGAAGGTAAAACCCTCGTTTGGGTAGTACAAGAGAATCAGATGCTCGGTGCGATCGCTGTGGCCGATACCCTTCGTGACTCGGCAGTTAATCTGGTGGAGAAGCTAAAAAAGATCGGTATCGAACATATCGTTTTAATTACGGGTGATAATCAACAAAGTGCTGATAAAGTCGCTGAAAAACTCGGCATTGAGGAGGTTTACGCTGATTTACTGCCCGAAGATAAGTTAACCGTGATCAAAAATCTGCAAGAAAAATATCACACTGTCGCTATGGTAGGAGATGGCATTAATGACGCGCCCGCTTTAGCTATGGCTAATGTGGGGATTGCCATGGGAAAAGCGGGTAGTGATGTGGCCTTGGAAACGGCCGATATTATCCTTATGTCCGATAATTTAGCCAAAATTCCCAGCGCAATTAACCTTGGTCGTCGTGCCAATCGCATCGTTAAACAGAATATCACTTTCGCCCTCGCATTTATCGGCATATTGCTGATAGCCAATTTTGTTGGTGATATAACTTTACCTCTAGGTGTCATCGGTCATGAAGGATCGACGGTATTAGTGACTCTCAGCGGTTTAAGATTGTTGAATTAAGGATAAAAATACAGGGAACTATGGGCGAAATTCAGGCAATCCGAGGCACAAAAGATATTTTACCGGCGGAGGTCGGTTACTGGCAGTGGTTAGAGGAAACTGCCGGCAGAATTCTAGGAACTGCGCTGTATCAAGAGATACGAACTCCCATTTTTGAACAGACGCAACTTTTTGAACGGGGTATCGGGGAAGCGACGGACGTGGTAGGTAAAGAAATGTACAGTTTCCTCGATCGCGGTCAACGTTCCCTGACTTTGCGACCGGAGGGAACGGCTGGGGTCGTTCGCGCCTACATTGAACACAAATTACAGGCAGCTGGAGGAGTACAAAGACTCTGGTATAAGGGGCCGATGTTTCGTTATGAACGTCCGCAAGCGGGTAGGCAGCGACAGTTTCATCAAATCGGGGTCGAATTGTTGGGAAGTGATGATCCTAGGGCGGATGTGGAAGTAATTACCCTTGCCAGCGAGATATTAAAAGCTGTGGGGCTAGAAAACCTAAAATTAGACCTTAATTCCCTGGGAAATGCCCAAGATAGGCAAAATTATCGTCAGGCCTTGCTAGATTATTTAACTCCCTACAAAGCTGATTTAGACGCGGATTCTCAACAGAGATTAGAAAAAAATCCCCTGCGAATTTTGGATAGTAAGGACGAGAAAACCAAGATTATCTGTGAGAATGCTCCCAGTATTCTTGAACATCTCGGCAGTGATTCTCAAAAGCATTTTGAACGGGTGCAATCTTTACTAACTGATTTGGGAGTTATCTATAATCTTAATCCCTGTTTAGTTCGAGGATTGGACTATTACACCCATACGGCCTTTGAAATTCAATCCGATGATTTAGGCGCTCAAGCTACGGTTTGCGGTGGTGGTCGTTATGATGGTTTAATAGCTCAATTAGGCGGACCAGACACACCAGCAGTGGGTTGGGCGATCGGTTTAGAACGTCTGATTATATTATTACAACAAAAGCAGTCTTTATCTTTTTTGGTTCCCGATTTTTATCTCGTCTCCAAAGGAGAAAAAGCTGAGGCCCGCAGCGTGGTGTTAGCGCAACAATTACGCGGATTGGGGTTTAGCGTCGAGTTAGACTTGAGTGGCAGCGCTTTCGGGAAACAATTTAAACGGGCCGATCGAGCCAGGGCCGTGGGCTGTATAATTTTGGGGGATGCTGAGGCTGAAAATGGCACGGTACAACTGAAATGGATGGCCACCCAAGAACAAATTAGTCTAACCCAAGCGGATTTATTGACACAAGCAGGGGAATTAAAAGCGCAAATCTCTCGGCACAAATCCTAAGTTTTAGCGTCATGGGGAAACATTAGGCTCTCTTATTCTTTGTGTCCTTTGTGTCTTTGTGGTTCGTTCCACTCGCTCGCTGGCGGGACTGTATCTTAAAATACATTTTACCCACCAAATCTAAGAGGCCAAACATTAGACCTAGGCTAAGATTATGGAATTTATACTGCAAAAACAAGGGGAAAATCACGGACGCACAATTTCTACTAATTCCCTAGAAATTGTCTCGGGAAACTATCGTCTTTTGGCCCGTCTGGATTCTCCTTTTGCTCATATTGAAGTGCGTATCGATTACGAATCTCCCGAAAGTAGCGAACGATATACCCATTATTATCGATCGGATGCCGGGGGTTGGCTGGAAATTTTTTCCTATCGAGATTTAGGAATAGGTAGCTGGCAAATTCGCTGTTATGGGGATATTTTGGCCGAATTAGGGGGGCAAGGTTGGCAAGAAATGTTAACTTTAATTGTTACTCCTGTTAAGATCAATTATCTGGCTCAATTAGAACAGTTAATTAAAACCGAAATTGAACCTTTCTTAGCACAAGAATCCTCTCCAGAGATGGTAAAATTAGAATTGGCTGATTTAACTAATAATTCCGCCTTTGTTTTTGATTTATGCCTACCAGAGGAAACAATGACTGCTAGGGAAGGGGTAACTCTAGAACTGCCGGAACCTGCTAATATGAAAAAGAGCCTTCAAAGTTTATCTAATCGCAATTCTGCACCCCTACCCCCGAAAATATCCGGTTCTAATTCTCGCCGAAAATCACCGCAACTGCCCCCAATTCCTAAAAATAAATAACCTTAGGGACTTGCGTGGGAATAATATCCCAATCGATCGGAGGGCGCAAGCTTTGCGCCCCTACAGTAACGGATTTTGTCCACAATGTAGGGGCGAACTGCGTTCGCCCAAAAGGTACATTATCAAAGCGCAAGTCCCTTATAGTATGTAACGATGAGGTAAGGCAGCAACTTAAACCTAAGATTTTTTCAAGAACTTCTGACGAACTCGCGAGATTAATAGGTCTAATTCAGGTAACTTCAATAACATCGCACCGAGGAGGAATAAACCCACTGCTACGGTCGAAGCAAAACCTAACTGTAATAATTGTAGGAAAATATTACCAGCACCGAAAACCTTTTCCCAACCCCAACTAGCACCCCAACTAGCAACACCAGAAAGCATTGTAATTACCGTTAATCCCAATAGGGATAAACCCCATTCTCCTAAGGGTAAACCTCCTAAACGACGATTTAAAATCACCGTAAAAATGCCCATAGAAAGGATATTAACCCCCACGGTTGCTAAAACAATCCCCGGAGTACCAAAAGGTCTATACAAGAGGAAATCCAGCGCACCATTGAGAAAAATATTTACCATACTCACCTTAAAAGGAGTTTCGCCATCACCCAAAGCATAGAACACTCGTACTAAAACATCGCGACCGAGATAGAAAAACATCCCGAAACCGTAGGCCATTAATACGGGAACCACCTGTTCCGAGGCAGCCAGATTAAAGGCACCCCGTTGATAGATAACTCGCACTACCGGGAAAGCGAGGGCGATAAAGATAGCGGTAAAGGGTAACATGGTTAAAGCCGTCAATAATAAACCCTGACGGATTCTTTGCTTCAATTCCCCCCTATTTTCCGGTTCCGTCAGTCGAGAAAATATCGGCATAAACGGCACGAGAATCATGTTAGACATGATGCCCAAGGGCGTGAGAACGATAAAACTGGCGTAACGCATGGAAGCGGCGGCATTTTCGATAAAAGAAGCGAAAAAGAGGTCAGTATAAACGTTAATATGCAACATTCCCGAAGATAAGGTCGCCGGAATCATCACCCGCAACACCTCCGACACCCCCGGAATCCGCCAATCCCAACGAAATGTTAATTTTCCTAAACCTGCCTTGACTTGTGCGCCCACTTGTGCTAGCCATTGCCAAAGCGCCCCAACGAGAGTACCGCCAGCGAGGACAAAACCCCCCAGTTGCACATATTGCGGCTCATCAATGCGATCGCCAACGAACCAGGCCAGCAAACCCACCCCGATAATCACCGCCACACTGGAAAAAAGCGGACTGAGACTCGGTAGCCAGTATTGATCCGCTGCGTTGAGAGTACCGAAACCGATGCCGATTAAACCGGCTAAAACCGCCATGGGGGCCATAATTTGCAGTTGTTGAATGGCCATGCTGCGGGTGGCGGCATCTAAACCGGGAGCGAGAACATCGATAAAAATATTGGCAAAAACGATTAAAAAGACGGTGACAGCTAATAAAATCGCACTGACTAGGGTGGTAATAGTCTCGACAATCGGTGCGGACTCGGATTTATCTCTTTTGGCCAAAACACTGACCAAAGCGCTGTGAAAGGGGCCGTTAATACCACCGAGGAGAATTAACAGAAAACCGGGGATAACGTAGGCAAAAGCGTAGGCGTTCACCACTGGCCCAACACCGTAGGCAGCGGCGATTACCTGTTCGCGGACTAAACCAAAAACCTTACTGATTAAGGTGGCAATGGCGACAATTCCGGCAATACCGGCTAAGGAACGGGTAGCTTTCTTATTAATGACGACACCTCGAAAGAAAACAACTGCATTGATCGATTCTACCCGTTTCTGTGTTCCCGCCGAAAAGCGATCGCTAGTTGGCAAATTTAATTTGACTGGAATGTATAACACCCATTTCCCCACAGACATTCGTATAATACCAAGAGCCAACCGAACCATAAATATTGATGGTTCTACGTTCTCTGACTGAACAGATGATATTGCCATTGGGGGATGTTCTCACATTTGATGGTGGAGAAAAGACTATTGCTGTAGCGATTCTTGATGTGGATTGAGAACTATTGAATCTGTAACTACACACCACCTCTAGCATCGTTTGAGTCGCCTGAGAGCGGGGACGATGAATTTGTCTTTCGGGAAAAGTCGTCCAAGTTCCGTTATCACAATTAGCTTGGCTAACCAGTCGTTGATTTCCTAAATAATAAACAAAGTCAACACTACGGGAACTAGCCGGAACAATTGAACATAAATCGATGTTAACGCTTTTTCCCGTCACAGCAGTTCCAGCAAAGTAATTACAAGTTTGAGCCAAAACTATATTCGGTTTTGCCCAGGAAGTACCGACTATCATTGTTAAAGATAGACTAGAAATCAAAATAATTTTTTTCATGGTTGATTTGACATTTTCTGGAGGCTTTTTCTGAGATTATTCTATACTTTATAACTAGGTAGGTGTTAAAATTTTCGGCTCTTCGTTACTTGGTATGGTTCGAGCAGGTTGCATAGATCAACTAAATCCTTATCTGGCAAGAGATTCAATTAATTAGTTCGCTCTAGATAAAAAACAATTGACAAAAATCACCAAATGTTTTTCTCTATAAGGGTTTCATCTCTTATGATCCTGTCCGTTGCATAAGACAAACCAAAGAACCATTATTCTTCACTTAAATTAAAATCAATGCGTTGATAAATATCCAGCAATGACATTTGAAAATCCACAGAATGAAACCTTAAAGCATCTTTGTCTGATTCAGAGGCTTTAAACAACCATTCCCCATTATTTTGTTGATAAAATTGTTCAACATAATAACGGTATTGATCAATCAAAATATATTCTTTAAACTCAGGAATTGAGCGATAAAACTTAAACTTATCAGTACGATCATAATCTCTAGTTGATTTCGATAAAACCTCGACAATGATTAACGCATTAGTTACAGTGTTTGTGCCTTTTCCTTCATATAATGGTTTGTCTTTAATCACCATGACATCAGGATAAGTATAAAAGCGATATCTTGGCATCCATAACCGTACATCACTCATAAAAGCCCAATAATCTTGATTGTTAATCTTAGTCGGAAAATTTTTATAAAAATTACCAGCAATCAGATTATGATTGATTGTTGCTCCCGTCATAGGAATAATATCTCCATCTAGATATTCATTTTTGTATTCTGCTGTTTCTTCTAGCTGACAATATTCTTCAGGTGTGTAATAGCGTTTTTCGATTTGAACTTGCATACTAACCTCCCTTATCTTGGTTAAATTGCCATTCAATAGCAACTTTAATATTAGCTTGTGCTGAACCTTTTGTCACCAAAGGAATCCCCGTTTTATCCTCAACTTGTAACCCAAATTCTAAAGTAACCTTACTGGATGGATTGGATCGGGAAATCAGGGTAAGCGCATCTAAAAATGTAGCAAATTATACAGACATCTAGAACAAGTGATAGAGTGTAGGCAAGGGACATGGCAAATTTTCAGCCTTTCTTGTCTGAATCTGGCTGCTAATCTAAGAATAAGCGGTTTAAATGCGTCTTAGCTTATTAGCATTTCTTCTCTAATTCCCTGTTTCCGCCGAAAAGCGATCGCTAGTTGTCCAATTTAACTTGATTCAAGTGTATAACAGCCATTTCCCCACACAGATCCCTAGAGAGTGTTTCTGATCAAATCGACGATCGACTCCCACCGGAGCATTAAGATAACTGTTATCAGTAATTATTGAGAAAATAAATCTCCATACCTTATTTTCTCGTGGCACAATAGAGAGAAAGTATAAAAAACTTAACAATAAGGAGGGGTTCGATGGTTGCTACACCAGTCAAAACAAAACGTCTCACCGTGCAGGTGGCCGATCTCACCGCAGACATCACCGCTATTCGTTCCCTCGATTGGGATCGCGATCGCTTCGATATTGAATTCGGATTACAAAACGGTACGACTTATAACTCCTATCTGATTCGTGGGGAAAAAATCGCCCTTGTGGATACCTCTCATGAAAAATTCCGTCAACTATATTTTGATAGTCTCAACGGATTAATTAACCCCCAAGAAATCGATTATTTAATTATCAGTCATACCGAACCCGATCACAGTGGTTTAGTCAAAGATCTGCTACAACTCGCTCCCAATATTACCGTCGTTGGGTCGAAGGTAGCAATTCAGTTTTTAGAGAATTTAGTTCATCATCCCTTTCAACGTCAACTGGTCAAAAATGGCGATCAGTTAGACCTAGGCAATGGTCACATTCTCGAATTTGTTAACGCTCCTAATTTACATTGGCCCGATACTATTTTTACCTACGATCACGGTTCGGGAATTTTATTTACCTGTGATGCTTTTGGAATGCACTACTGTTCCGATGATCTTTACGATGAGCAATTAAGTGCTATTGAACCGGATTATCGCTTCTATTATGAATGTTTAATGGGTCCTAATGCTCGTTCGGTACTAGCGGCGATGAAACGGATGGAACCCCTAGGTAATATTAATCTCGTGGCTAATGGTCATGGACCGTTATTAAAACATAATGTTACTGAATTATTGACCCGTTATCGTGATTGGAGTCAGGCACAAACTAAGGCAGAAAAAACCGTCGCTGTTTTCTATATTTCCGATTATGGTTATAGCGATCGCCTCTGTCAATCGATTGCCAAAGGTATTACTAAAACTGGTTTAGCTGTAGAAACTTTAGACCTGAAATCCGCCGATCCCCAAGAGGTAAAAGAATTAGCTTCTTCTGCGGTGGGAATCGTTATCGGTACTCCCCCTGTTTCTGGTATTAATACCCAGGAAATTACGGGAAATCTAGGCACAATTCTCGCCTCGGTTAACCCCAAACAATATATCGGAATGTTTGAATCTCAAGGGGGTGACGATGAATCAATTTTACCTCTATTTAATAAGTTTCGTGAAGTTGGTTTAACCAAAGCTTTTGATCCCATTCGTAGCACAGAAACTCCTAACGAAAGTCTCTATCAACGCTGTGAAGAAGCGGGTACAGACATGGGACAACTATTAACCCAAGAGGTAAAAGTTAAACAAAGAAAATCCCTCGATACTGACCTTGATAAAGCCATCGGACGGATTAGCGGTGGTCTATATATTATTACCACCAAGAAAGGAGACAGAAGCGGTGCAATGGTCGCTTCTTGGGTGACGCAAGCAAGTTTTGATCCTCCCGGTTTTACCGTTGCTGTGGCCAAAGATCGGGCGATCGAGTCTTTAATGCAAGTGGGGGATCAATTCATTTTAAATATTCTGGAAGAAGGCAATTATCAAACCCTGATGAAACACTTTTTAAAACGTTTCAGACCAGGGGAAGATCGTTTTGCAGGAGTCAATACTCACACAGCTAATAATGGTTCCCCAATTTTAGCCAATGCTCTCGCTTATTTAGAATGTGAGGTCGTTAGTCGCATGGAATGTGCTGACCACTGGATTGTTTACAATAAAGTCACCGATGGTCGCGTTTCTAAACCTGATAGTTTAACGGCCGTTCACCATCGCAAAGTCGGTAATTATTATTAGGATTCTTGCTTGATTTGACTGGTTGAGAAAATACAGATCAAGATGCTTGCTCTCAGCTTTTGAGATGGTTTAACCTCTCAACCAGTTAGTCATACTAAATCCGTTGATTATAGGCTACATATCAGAATAGCCGAACGGCAAAAGAAGTAGAAGGGCATCGGAGGGGTTCAACGAGAGAATAAGGATTTTAGCGATTGTCTTACCCCCTCAGATGCTTATAGATTGTCACAACAACATAAACTTAGCTTATGGTAATACTCAAAGAAAAGGTTTTTCTCCGCGCCACTACCTTGTACTAAATCTGGTTATTAAAAACTGATTATTTATTCCCCCTTTTGCCTCTCCTCATAACTGGCCTGTACTCAAAGGATTTAGTATTAGTCCTCCTTTTTCGGTGAACGGTCAATTCTTTAATGGCATTGGCAGGATGAGTTGAGTTACACTGTAAACAGTGTAATTAAAAGTTAAAAAAATTGATGTCCCAAGTTGTTAGCACCAGACTGCCCGACCACACAGCAGAAAGACTGAAACGGTTAGCCCGCCGATTAGGAAAAACCCCTAGCGAAACCGGCGCGATTTTAATCGAGGAATCCCTCCGAGAAAGCGAGTTCCCCTATATTGAATTTCGCCATTCTCCTTTGGGGCGGCAGCCCTACCTAAAAAACTCCAGTTTGGCTCTGTGGGAAGTAATTCAAATCGCTCAAAGCTACGGACTAGATGAAGAAAAAACGGCGGCACATTTTCATCGACCCCTGGAATGGGTACGCTCTGCCCTGCTCTATGCCGAAGCCTATCGGTCCGAAGTCCAAACTGCGATTTCCGATGCTCAAGCGATGAATGAAACGACGATAAAGCGGCTCTTACCGCAATTGGAAACAATGACGGTTTCTGCTGATTTGAGCGGGGAATAGCTAAAATGCTATCTTTTTTATTGGATGAACATATTTCTCCGACGGTTGCCGAACAAATTAGTTATAAACGTCCAGAAATCTCGATTTTTCCTTTGATAACTTGGCAAAAAGGTAGATATTTGGGCTATTCGGATGAAATTGTCTTAAAAGCGGCGGCTGAAGCCCGATTAACTCTAGTAACCTACGACCAGAACAGTATTCCCCCGCTTTTGTGGGAATGGGGAGAAGCTTGGAAAAGTCATAGCGGCGTTATTTTTATCGATTATGAGTCTATTCCCCCTAGCAATTTCGGTCTTTTGATCCGTTCGCTTTTAGCCTTGTGGGAACTGCAAGGAAAGCAGGATTGGACTAACCGACTTGTTTATTTGAAGCCAAAAGTCTAATTCTTTTGCACAGATTGCGATCTGATGTGTTATATTAGTTAGAGGTGTGGCATAAATGACTACAATTATCCATCGCGAAAAGACCTGATTTTTGTCTACGCATGGAGACGTAGTATGAAAATCACCAAAATCGCCGGCATTAAGCTTTCCGCGTTAGTTGTCTGTAATGTAGTCTCGTTAGTTGCACCTCACCCAGCGATCGCACCTACGCTAAACGTTCTGGTCTGGGGATCGATCGAAATCTGCATCAACAACAGAAAGCCAAAAGATGAAAAATAAGTAATCAATATCCCCTAGTTTAAATAAAAACTAGGGGAACGTATTTTTTATAGGGATTTGGCTAATTTTTCGAGACGATGCTTTAAAGGGGTATAATCATTTTCCGTCCATTCACATAGGGTTTCCAATGCAGAAATAAATTTATCTTTAATCTTCGTTTTATAAACCTCATCTACGTTTTGATTTAGATTAATCCTTTGAGAATTGCAATAGCTAACCTTGTCTTCAAGATACTTTCTTAATTCCTCGGGATTGGTGAGATAAAGAATCACTTCTTCTTTTTTTACTCCCCGTAAATTGTGCATTAGTTGGTTACGGCGATCAAATTCATGCTCTCTGTCTCTTGTGGATGACCAAATTAATAATTGCCAATCATTATCATCTCCAATTTTCGTAAATTCTTTGAGTAAAGGAAAAAGTTCATGAGGACTCTGAAATTTATAATTGTCACCTTTATCTAATTTAAGTTGCTTAATCACTTGCTCGACATTTGTTTCTTTTAAGTTAAGTGATAATCCTTTCTCGTTCCATTCTTTAAAACCTCCGGGTATATGTTTTTGTAAATAGAGTGAAATAGAAGCTTTTAAAAACGTTTCTTGAGCGGCAGATAATAGAATAATTGCTTGAAGATAGTTTTCTTGTTTCAAGAAATATTCGATTAAATCTAAGGTTTTACGAACTCTCTTGATCGCTTGTGTCGGATCAAATTCATCGCCAGTATCTATGGTTTTAATATTAAAAAGATCGATGTAGCTTTCTAGCTCCTTAATTTTTTCTGAGTTATTGTATCCTACCTCTTTTAATAATGCTAATGCCGACCCCGGAAAACCATCTGTGATTAATTTTTTAGCCTTCTGTATTTGTAATTGTTTCCAATAGCTAGAACTCGGAATAATTTCGGGGCTTGTTTTAATATTATTTTCTTCATAATATCGATTAACTATCAAGAACTTGACGTTAGAGAAGTAACCAATACTGACAAATTGAACAGCCGAGGAAATAGCGGGGGTACTAGCTTGATGACTGATGTAAAAAACATCGTCTTGCTGTATTTTTGTTAACTCTTCGGTGACAAGAGTTAACACTTGATCCCAGTGATCTAGTCCTCTATTATTAACAGAAGGCTGTAAAGTGATAAAATCCGGTTTTAGCTTAAGTTTGGTCTGGAAGTACCATTCAAAAAGCGGTTTTAAGGTACAGGTATCTTGCCAGAAAGGACAGGAAGAATTTTTGATGTCCGATGTTTTAAAAAGCTTTTCTTGATCGGTTAGGATGATATAAACTCGATCGGGAGATTTTTTATCTTGAAATGCTTGAATTAAAACATCAAGCAAAGGGAATACTAAATCTGAATAACAATGTTCATGATCTTTATAAACTAATCCCAAAACTCTAGCGGCAACGGGAAAAAAGTTAGTATTTTTTTCTTTTTTTGGCTCGATAAAATCTTGACCCGTTCCTTGGCAATGACAGAGAGGTTCTTTCTCTCTAGCCGTGGTAAAGAATTTCTGCCCTCTCGTCCAATTGGCATCGGTATTTAATTGAATATCGCTGTTTCCCGTTGTGATAATCCAAGTAGTCATGGTTTTACCCGATAAATATGGTTTGCTGAATAAATGGGCAATATGGACGAGGTAAGGGTTTTAGGGTTCTGTTTTGCTCTCACAGGTGCAAGATTTTGATCGTCGTTCAAAACCTTGCGTCTTTATCGGCCCGCGTCCTGTAGGGGCGAAGCATTCGGGCAATAACCTATCGGTGAAACTGTAGATTTTCTATCCGAATGCTTCGCCCGTACTTTTTCAGCATACCCGATAAATATGACAAATATTACCAAATTTTTACAAAGTCCGATCGCTCGTTGAGAAAAGCGATAAAATGAGCGCTATCCTCGGTTGGTTCGGGAAAGAAAGTCAATAGTTCGATCGGTGGTTTCTGTTGTTGCAGTTTACCTTCAGAATTCAATTGATAATAAGGGTAAATTCGATGCCAAAGTCTTCCAGTTTGCGAGTCCCGTCCGATACTTCCTTGTAAGTTCCGCAGGGTGTGGGTTCCCCCGTAAGGTTGATGAAACCACGTGATCGCTTTAATCCGATCCTCGACAATTCTTCCCCAGACTTGCACCCCACCTTGATTATCGTAAGGATACCAAGCTTCTCGCCAATTACAGTGTACAGGATTATCAGGATGAATAGTATAGCCTTGTTTAGCGGCGTAATTCTGGAATCGTATCCGAAGGCGATCGATAAATCGTGATAGATCTTGTTGTAAATCGGTGATAGGAAGATAAAGAGATTCTGAAGAGTCTATAAATTTCCAATGACACCCGATCATCGGTTTATTGCCTTTTTCTAAATAGGGATGGAAAAACTGCCAGTGATCCGCTCTTCGCCACGATTTGCCGAATCCACCGAGTAAGAGAGAGAATTGCACTATTGCCTTGGCTAATTCCGCGAGTTCTTGTCGTTCTTCCGAGGAAGTGCGAGGATTCATACAGGAAATTTGTAAAGTTCCCCGTTTGAGATTGTATAGAGGCATAATTTGCTCGCTTTTACCCGGAGGAGTGTAACGATGTTTGTCAAATTTTAAATCACCATCTTCATAAGTGAAACTGATGCCGAGTTGTCCCAGAATCGCCGCTCCGTCGATACCCCCCCAGAGGATTTGGGTCAGATGTTTAGCGGTCTTTTCATCGGTCATTCCTCCTAGTAAACGTAGGGTATGACCTCGAAGGGCTGCTTTAAACATATTGGGACGGAATTCGGGAGTTTTGTCGAGTAATGTAGCGGCGATTCCCTGTCCTTTGAGATGAACTTGTAAGAGGGTTTCTGGTGAGGGTACATCTTTAAAGCGACCGTATCCGGCGCTAACTCTGGAACCGAGTCCATTGCCGAGCGCTTTCTCCCAAATTTGCCAGATCGTTCGCCATTCTTGTTCGTCGAGGGGAATGGTACTGGAAATCCCGAAGTTGAGAGTTACCTCGTGAAAAGATAAGAGTACATTAGCGTTAGTTTTTTCGTCTTGAATAACTTGTTTTTTCTGCTGGGGATGAGCGATATCGACTAAGTTTTTAGTCCAGTTATTATCCGTAGGATAGCCTCCTAGAAAGCGCAGAATACCTGGTTCGGAACCCTGATCGCCTTGGGAGGGTTTGCCGCAATATCTGAAAGCTTGTTCGGTAGTACAGGCACAGGCACGACGGAAAGCCCCTTTCATCGATGATCCGGGGTAGTAGGGATAGCCTCGCGCACCGATAGCTGGTCGGATAATGCCATCATCTTGACCTCCATTGGTGACGAGTCGCCAAGTCATAGTATAGGGTCGCGTCTTGGCTTCTCTGCTAAATTGCGGTGGTTCGGGGGAGTTATTTCTGTTGACGGGAGATAAATTTCGTCTCCATTGGTTACTGTTATCGGGTTGTGGGGATTTACCCCCACTATCGTCAGCAGAATGATAAAATTTTGTCCACTGATCGACCCAATCGTAGGCTCGCGATTTTTGTTTATTTTCTTGTCTTTGTAGTTGACATCTTCCCTCGATCTGTGCTTGATAGAGGAGGGGTACATCTGACCAGTCTGGCATTTTATTCTTCCTCCTCGATCTTGGAATTTTGGGGGTTGGTGCTAGATTGTTTGTATCGTTGCGTCCACCAGACCAAGCTATCACAAAGTTGGGTGAGGACGTAGAGAGCGATTCTCTGATCTTCTAGGGGAAAAGTTTCTTGATTCCAGAACTCTCTGGCGATCGCTTGGATAGCTTTGGTTTGAGCTTCCGGTTTATCTTGAGGATTAATCTTGCCACGGGGAACCCGTAATCCCGCATCTTCTAAGATATCGACGAATTTCTGCCAGACATCTCGCCAGTATCGTCCTTTTTGTCGATCAGTAGCGTCATTTTTGTCGATCAATCTCAGGTGTTCACCCCAAAAACGTTCTAAACCGTAGGCGACGGTGGTTCTCATTTTGTGGGATTCATTTAACACTTTCTCGCTGTCTCGGTATTTTAAGACCAATTCCTGGGCAGCCCGATCGAGGTTATAAGGATTCCATGTCATGAAGCACCTCCCGATAAGTTTTTCAAGGTCATCATGCAGTGGCCGAAGCCGACCGATTCGAGTCCCCCTAGATAAATATCCCCCGTTTTATCTTGTTCCAGTGGTTTCCAGTTGTCCCAAACGTTATCATCGATCGGTTTAAGGGCAAGGGGAAAAGCGAGGACTGTTCCTTCTGGTATTGCCTCGACATTAAAAAACGCTTTATTAGCCGCCACTTTCCGATCTTCTTCTAACTGCACGCGACTCTGACGATAGAGGGCCATATCGTGGATCATACCCATATCATTGTCATCGACCACCACGGCGGGCAGGTTTTTGAGGGGAAACCAGGGTGTTAGATCCCGATTCGGGTAACTCACCGTGATAAACCCCAAGTTGAAGAAAAGTACGGGGTCAGAGTTGTTTTTGGAACGGGTTTTTAGAGTTTGCGAGCCGGTGTACGCGGGGGGGATGTCTGCCTTCACGTCGGCAATGCGTTGGTAGCGTCGTAGTAAACTCGGACAACTAACCCAAACGATCGGTTGTCCGGGGCAGAAAACCGGCAGCCAGACGATCGAGGCGTGTTCTGGTTTGATAATCGATTCGTAATCGTAGTTTTCCTGTCGGTTTTTTTCCGCACCGCGGCCGTACCAGCGTTCCACTTCTTGTAATGCGCTCGTTTTGGCCTGTTCTGGGGATTGCCCTCGCTTCTTGTATTGGCTTGTTAAACGGGCTAACATATCGGAGCGGAGACGACCGCGTAGGGAACTACTGGGGATTATGCCTGTTTGGGTGAACTGATCGCGAAAGATTAGGTTAAGGTTGCCGCTTTCTTCCCCGGCGGCGGCTCCCAGATGGAGTGGGGCAAGGGTTTCAATGATGCCGTAGGCTTTTAGATACATTCAATTCAATCCTTTTATTGTGAGCGGTAGAGATAGTCCACAGCCGATATGTTTGAGGGGAAACCCCTCTCTAGGAAACCAGTCTTCCGGCCAGTCCCACCACGATCGCCCGATCGGTTCTTCCAGCACATACACGCTTCCCGAAGGAACGGAATACCTACCCCGTCCCAAGCGTCCACCTAAACCGTAACGGTAGGGGATGGGTTTGTCGGTGAGCAGCAGTTGAACTGAGGGGAAATCGGGTTGTTCGGGAATTCGGGAGGAAAATCGTTTCGATCCCCAGATGGCCGGAGTAATCGTCGCAAAGGCCTGTTCGATTGGCTGTCTCAGCAATTGATAGATGGCCCAATCCGGTTTCATCTCAACGCTCTCGATCTCGACTAGATGATTTTCTCCGCCGAATTTATACCATCCCGGATCGAGGGGATGGGTGGCTAGATAGATCAAACAGGTTTCCTCCTTCATCTGCACGGCGTATTCTAAAAACAGACCGTCCTTCTCGACGGTACAGCGTCGATCGATCTCTAGCTTGGGATGTAGGATCGGGGTAAATTCCCACGGCGAGAGTTCCGCCAATCCGTTGTCGGCGATGTATTGCGCCAATTCTGTCCAATCTTCACTAGAAATCCAGGAAAATTCGGGTTCTATTGAGTCCTTGTCGCAATCTCGCTCCCAGACGACTTGTCGATCGGGTGCAGCTATGATTCGCCATTCGTCGGATTTGTCGGTGGCGATTATTTTCGTGCGGGGAATCGGGATATAGACGTTACGAAGACTATTGGTTTTGGCCCAGAAAGGGCCGGCGATGAAGAGGTTGTCTCTTAATTCCCGATGGCTATACTGATGGGTCGTTTTATTGGCGCTGAAAAATAGTCCGGATAGGGTGGCGGCATCGGGGGGAAATTTAGAGCCAGAACGTCCGACAAGGTTTTCTGGGGAGAGGAACGCGCCGGAACTGCCGTACATCATGCCGAGGGGTTTAATGATGATGAGATGGGAAAACATAAGTAGGGTCTGCTGAAAAAGGTTTTCCTGGGGGCAGGGTGTGGGGTGTGGGGTGTGGGGTGTGGGGTTTTAGCGATTTTCATCTGGTCAATTACCTAATTTTCAGGGAAAAAGTTCAGGGATTTTACCCCCGATCACTCCAATGGTTGGCACTTTTTGAGGGAAAAAAAGTCTAAAAGGTTTACCCAACAAGGTTTTTAGATTTATTCAGCAAACCCTAAGTAGTCGTGCAAAATTAATTTCTTGGTTAGGATAGGCAATAGGCAATAGATTCGGATTTAGGATTATTTTTTGATCGTTTCCCCGATCGAGAGATGCCAACCGATCGCGATCAGTTCGTCTATCCAGCGAATGATCGCCCTAGCGTAGTCCTTCGATGGCGCGCCCTCTGGGAGGGAGACGATCTGATCATCTTCTTCTTCTAAAATTTCTTTATAGCCGCTAAAGTATAGATCGAAAAACTGTAGGAGTGTGGAGAGGTTATCGAGGATTTCCAAGTCTGCGCCATCGGAATGGCTTCTAGGGTTATCGAGATAGCCCAGACCAAAAGCGTGACGGGCTTTTAGTCGGGCGAAGTCGCTATAGATATGACCCCAGTTTTTCCCACCGTCCCGATCTCGATAGTGGTTTAGCGTGTTCAAGTATTTCCATCTGGTTGTCCATTGAACATATTGCCCGTTGTTAAATAAAACGCGGATGGTGAGGCGATCGCGTCCTAGTTTTTTCGAGCGCTGTTCTGCTTCCCGACAGTGCTGTAAAACGTCTCTCTGGGGAATGCTGTGGGCTGCCCAAACGAAGCCGAGACTTAGAGTCACCCGTTGATTGATCTCTTCAGTTTTTCCAGTTTTCCACTGTTGATCGAGGGTTTGTAGCCAGTGAAAAACTCGATCAAGATCGATCGAGTCGAGTTGTGGATCGGGAAATTGGCTATTATAAACGATGCCTAAAAAATCATCTCCTCCCGCGTAAATTATTCTGCCGAGTTCGGTCTGGTTAAAGTCCCTCTGAAATTTTTGTCCCCACTGACGCATAATCTTGCTGAAATCTCGGATTTTTTGGTCTGAGCCGAGGTTTTTCAGGTAATCGCCTACTTTATCGCCATCTCCCATGAACCAGCCCGTTTTTTGTCCCACTGAGGCGGGGTTATCTTGCGGTCTCCTGATCAGGTCTCGAAATCCTCGCTGGCGAAGTTCTTCGGGAAGTTCGACTCCTAGAGAGCGGGCGATATGTGGGAGAGTGATCAACCGTTTGGTTAATTCGGGAATATTCAATCTTTCGTTTCCATCGATGTATTTGCCTTCCGGTTGTTTATCTTTGGGTTGACCGTCAGGATCGTTAACTCCATCGAGTAGGAAGGCTAATCTTCGGTAGAATAGGGCGATATGTCGGTTTTCTTCGCTCCAGTCAAGCGTTTTCATATCTTGGTTTTCCCGATCCATCCCGTACCAAGCGATCGCGTCAGTCCCGGACAGACTAGAGCTTTCCCCGACCCAATTCACCCCTTGCCAATTGCGGGCGAGTTTACGATTTTCTAGATCGACCATGGCGGACTCTAGATTGTCCCCCATGCCCCAGAAAAATTCCCAGGTGCGTTTTTCCCACTTTTTCCAGCTTTTTTGCCAATTCCATTCTGAGGATCGATAGTAAGGCGCGAGGGCGTTTTCGACCCATTTTCTACAGGTTGCGAGAATATTTTTCCAACGATTTAAAAAGGCTCGTTGCAGTTCCGCAATGATTTCCTCGGAGGAGGAGGACTGCATTTCGCTATCGATTTTCAGGAGAACACGGTTGGGCATTCCCTGTTGGGAGTTTAGGAGTCCGGGGCTAATTAGGTGGTACTGCTCGGGCCGGTGGGTGACGATTGTACTGGTCAGATCCGAGAGAATCTGAGAGGCTCCGTACAGGTCCCTCAATTTGCGGGATTTTTCAATAAAGCTTTGGACGGGGGAGAAGGTGATCGCTATATATTTGGGCATAAAGCTATAGAAAACTCGATTGTTTAAGAGGTATATTCAACAGCCTTGAAAAGACCTAGAAAAGACTTATCTCTGGCTAAAAAAATAGGATTGTTAGATTAATTGGCTCTTTTGTACTTTTATATCTATCACTAAATTTCTAATTATTGTGTTAATTTTAAATAATTTTTCTTAAACAATCTTTATTTTTATTGATTTTTATTAATTAAGCATCGTTTCTATTCAGGCACTTAACTAATTGGAATTAAAAAAATTGTAGGGTCAATTCATGAATTAACCCTACACATTGTTTCCATTCATACGCTTCACGAATTGGAAGCAAGTCTTGGTTCTGCGGAGTTGGCCGCGGTGTGTGTTGTGTTTCCATTCATACGCTTCACGAATTGGAAGCAAGACCTCAAGGATGCCCTCATGGCCGCCTTGGACGAAATCGTTTCCATTCATACGCTTCACGAATTGGAAGCAAGGCTATCTTAAAAAAGGGAGAAGTTGGGGGCAAGATACTGTTTCCATTCATACGCTTCACGAATTGGAAGCAAGCTTTATTATCAGTGCTTTCTTCCCTCGGAACTTGCTGTTTCCATTCATACGCTTCACGAATTGGAAGCAAGAAAAAATGTACGAAATCACAGAGGATGATATCAAGGCGATATCGTTTCCATTCATACGCTTCACGAATTGGAAGCAAGAAAAAATGTACGAAATCACAGAGGATGATATCAAGGCGATATCGTTTCCATTCATACGCTTCACGAATTGGAAGCAAGGATCTCAAAAAATTTATCAAGTGGTTGTTCCACTTGTAAATGTTTCCATTCATACGCTTCACGAATTGGAAGCAAGACGAGGGCCTGCCCACGGGCACGTCCGCAATATACGAATACGACAGGTTTCCATTCATACGCTTCACGAATTGGAAGCAAGTATTGCTGTTTTGTGTTTTGTTTGCGCTTATTTAGTTTCCATTCATACGCTTCACGAATTGGAAGCAAGATAAAGAGGAGGTAGTGTGCACAATAGAGGACGAAAAGTTTCCATTCATACGCTTCACGAATTGGAAGCAAGGTGGAGAAAGGCCGCCAAGTCTTTCTAAACACCATAGTTTCCATTCATACGCTTCACGAATTGGAAGCAAGCCAGCTCTAAACTGTCTGAAAATGAAATCAAGTTTATGCGTTTCCATTCATACGCTTCACGAATTGGAAGCAAGGCGGATGAAGGATGCTAAGGATGCTGAAGAGAATCCGTGTTTCCATTCATACGCTTCACGAATTGGAAGCAAGAAACCTGTTGTTGATGTGTACGTGTCCCCAGGCAGTGCCGACGTTTCCATTCATACGCTTCACGAATTGGAAGCAAGAATAATCTTTCATTCGCTGATGGTAATATCGCAATCGCGGGTTTCCATTCATACGCTTCACGAATTGGAAGCAAGAAGCATTGGGGTAGCCAGTGGACCACTGGGTGCAACGACGAGTTTCCATTCATACGCTTCACGAATTGGAAGCAAGCTTTACCTTAACATTTCGTTGCTCCGTGAGGACCAAATGTTAAGTTTCCATTCATACGCTTCACGAATTGGAAGCAAGGCAAAAGCAGTTGTTGAATTTAAGCTGGAAACAGGTTTCCATTCATACGCTTCACGAATTGGAAGCAAGGATCTAGAAAAAAGCGGCGAGACCCGCCTCCTCTGGTTTCCATTCATACGCTTCACGAATTGGAAGCAAGATCAAAAGCTCGAAAGAGCAACCCAAATCTACAACGGGTTTCCATTCATACGCTTCACGAATTGGAAGCAAGTCAAAAGGATATAGCTTTAGGGATTGGCGGATAGTTTCCATTCATACGCTTCACGAATTGGAAGCAAGTAACTGAAATAGTTTCACTGCATACCGGCTACATTCGGTTTCCATTCATACGCTTCACGAATTGGAAGCAAGACTAGCTTTGCAAAGCTAGGCTGTACAAGGATTGTACAACGATTTTTCGTGGGATACTGAAAAGCATAGACATTATTAATAATAATTTTCAATAGTCACCTCGGTCATCAGGCTCAAAGCCTTACTGGACAAGGCATCGACGCACCTCAACGAAAACTCTAGATTTTCAGCCATTTTGTCTAACCCGCGAAAAATGTTGATAACCGATAACTGATAAGTAGCTGGTTATAATTAAATTAAAAATGGATTTTAGGTTCGATCCCCCCTGCCCCCCTTGATAAGGGGGGTGCCGATCCCCCCTTAATCCCCCCTTGATAAGGGGGGTGCGGATCCCCCCTTAATCCCCCCTTAATAAGGGGGGCATCTGACAACTTTTAACGCCTACCTACTTAACTGATAACTGATCACTGTTCCTATGGACTAATACCCGCAGATTTAAGGGCTTTGTCCATTAAAATTACATGGGTACTGCTTTCCTGTCCCTCATTGTCAGGACGACATCGCTTTTTGATGATGAGGAATAGCGATCACTTTTGGGATAAGCAACTTTTTTGGCGATTTTGATGAGGAGGAGTGCGATCGCTTTTGGAAGGAGCATTTTTTTGGAATGGAAGTAATTAAACTAAAACTAATCAGAATAAATATCTCGACGATGACCAACTTGATGAATCGTAATAAAGTCATCATCAAAAGAATATATCACCCTGTAATCGCCAATTCTAAGTTTAAACAAACCGCTTAAATTAGAACTTAAACTTTGATGTCTAATATCATCAAAATTTTCATTTATCCAACGAACTTTTTTAAAAGACACGCTCCCGAACAACTGCTGTAAGCGACTCTAAACCTTCAAAAGCTTTATCGGTAAATTCTATATGGCGAGGCATTACCAATCTAATCCTAATCTTTGAGCTACTTCTTCCGCAGAAATTCCCCGTTCTCCATTTCGAGTTCGCTGTAAAGAGTCAGCTAGAGATTGAGAGACTTCGGTTTTAAGTTGTTTATCAACATCAGGATCATTTAGTAGAGATTGAACTGTTTCTGTAACAGTTTCTTGAATCAAAAACTTAAAATCTTCAACACTTAGGTCTTTAACTTGCATTCTTGTAATTAGAACTCACTATTCTGACTATAGCATCGTTTAAGAATAGCGATCACGTTTTGTGGGGATACAATTGGAGGATGCGATCGCTTTTTGATGATGAGGAATAGCGATCACTTTTGGAGAGTCAACTTTTTTGGAGATTTTGATGAGGAGGAGAGGCGATCGTTTTATTATCAAAGTCCTATAGAAATGAGATAGGATCAGGAAATTCCTGTAAAGTGTCAAGAATTTATGAAATCCATTAAAATCATTGTGGAAAAACATTCTGATGGCTATATCGCCTATCCATTGGGAATTCAAGGCGTAGTAGTCGGTGAGGGTGATACCCATGAAGATGCTCTTATTGATGTGCAATCGGCGATCGCTTTTCATGTTGAAACCTTTGGGGAATCAGTTCTCGAAGCTGACTCATCTTTATTAGAAGCCTTTGTTGTAGAAGCAATAGTCTAATGGCAAAATTTCCGGCTGATGCCCCTAAAGCCAAAGTGATTAAAGTTCTTGAAAAATTTGGTTTTTCAATTGTTAGATAAAAAGAGCATATTTCTATGATTAGAAAAAATCCAGATGGAACAACAACACTTTTAACGCTACCCAATCACAAGCAAATTAAAAGCTCTACACTAAGGATTATTTGCACTCAAGCGGGTATCTCACGAGATGATTTTATTGCTTCCGATGAAAAGATTTAAAGCAAAATCCTTTAAATGTGATTATTTGGTCTTTTGAAAGTGCGATCGCTACTTAGGGTTTGCTGAAAAAGTACGGGCGAAGCATTCGGATAGAAAATCTACGGTTTCACCGATAGGTTACTGCCCGAATGCTTCGCCCCTACAGGACGCGGGCCGATGAAGACGCAAGGTTTTGAAGCACGATTCTCTCAAAATCTTGCACCTGTTTCACGAGAAAAGCCACAAAACCCTGACCTTGCCTACATTTCACATTTATTCAGCAAACCCTACTTATGAGGGGTTTGTAGCCAGTGGAGAACTCGATCGAGATCGATCGAGTTGTGGATCAGGAAATTGGCTATTATAAACGATGCCTAAAAAATCATCTCCTCCCGCATAAATTATTCTGCCGAGTTCAGTCTGGTTAAAGTTCCTCTGAAATTGTTGTCCCCACTGACGCATAATCCTGCTGAAATCTCGGATTTTTCTTAACCGATGAGATGGGATTGATCCCTGGCATTCTGTTTCCATTCATACGCTTCACGAATTGGAATTAAAAAAATTGTAGGGTTAATTCATGAATTAACCCTACACATCGTTTCCATTCATACGCTTCACGAATTGGAAGCAAGTTAACCCCCAAATCCAGCGTTTGCTGGAGAAGGGCTGCGTGTTTCCATTCATACGCTTCACGAATTGGAAGCAAGCGGAATGTAGCACCCGCACCCTTGTGCGGGTCGCTTAATAAGAGTTTCCATTCATACGCTTCACGAATTGGAAGCAAGGGCTGCGCGCCTCGCCTTTGCCAAGGCTGCTGTGTGGTTTCCATTCATACGCTTCACGAATTGGAAGCAAGAATAGCGGTTTTGGTCGCCCTCTTGGGCGAGATTTAGTTTCCATTCATACGCTTCACGAATTGGAAGCAAGATAACCGCCATGGAGGTCACTCCCGACCAATTATTCTCGTTTCCATTCATACGCTTCACGAATTGGAAGCAAGATTGTCGCACCTGAGGATTGTCAATTTTCTGCTTGGTGTTTCCATTCATACGCTTCACGAATTGGAAGCAAGCAGAAGAAGAGGAGTAAAATTCTCTAATCCTCTCGCTAGTTTCCATTCATACGCTTCACGAATTGGAAGCAAGACTAGCTTTGCAAAGCTAGGCTGTACAAGGATTGTACAACGATTTTTCGTGGGATATTGAAAAGCATAGACATTATTAATAATAATTGTCAATAGTCACCTCGGTCATCAGGCTCAAAGCCTTACTGGACAAGGCATCGACGCACCTCAACGAAAACTCTAGATTTTCAGCCATTGTGTCTAACCCGCGAAAAATGTTGATAACTGATAACTGATAAGTAGCTGGTTATAATTAAATTAAAAATGGATTTTAGGTTCGATCCCCCCTGCCCCCCTTGATAAGGGGGGTGCCGATCCCCCCTTAGTCCCCCCTTTAATCCCCCCTTAATAAGGGGGCATCTGACAACTTTTAACGCCTACCTACTTAACTAATAACTGATAACTGATCCTATGGACTAATACCCGCAGATTTAAGGGCTTTGTCCATTAAAATTACATGGGTACTGCTTTCCTGGCCCTCATTGTCAGCACGACGCTGAATATAACTGCCATCGGATTGTAATTCCCATGCTTGTCGGTTATCTGACAACATAATGCCGAGAATTTCTTCCAGTTCCTTGGCGATCGCTGGTTCATCGATGGGTGTCACTGCTTCCACGCGACGAGTCAGGTTCCGCGACATCCAATCGGCGCTACCAATATACACCTCCTCCTGACCACCATTGTAAAAGTAAAAAATGCGGGAATGTTCCAAAAAGCGGCCGATAATGCTAATTACTCGGATATTTTCGCTTATTTCTGGCAATCCGGGCCGTAAACAACAGATGCCGCGAATAATCAAGTCAATCTGCACACCGGCACGAGAAGCGGCGTATAAAGCTTCTATAATCGGTTTATCCACAAGAGCGTTCATTTTTGCCACAATGCGCCCCGTACCGCCATTTTTACAGTTTTTGGCCTCGCGATCGATCATTGCTAACATCCGTTTTCGCAAACTCACCGGAGCAATTAAAAGTTTGCGGTAGGATTGCTGACGGGAGTATCCAGTCAGAAAGTTAAATAAATCGGTGATATCTGCCCCTAAATCCTCGCGACAGCTAAGTAAACCCAAATCAGTGTATAATTTGGCAGTTTTTGGGTTATAATTGCCCGTGCCAATATGGAAATAACGACGGATTTTATCCCCTTCTTTTCTGACCACGAGAACCACTTTTGTGTGGGTTTTTAGACCAACTAAGCCATAAACAACGTGAACTCCGGCTTGTTCGAGCTTTTTCGCCCAACTAATGTTATTTTCCTCATCAAAGCGAGCTTTTAGTTCCACTAACGCCGCTACCTGTTTCCCATTTTCCGCGGCTGCAATCAGGGAATTGACAATCGGGGAATCTCCAGAAGTACGATACAAAGTCATTTTAATCGCTAAAACATGGGCATCATAGGCCGCCTGGGCGATAAACTGTTGTACCGAGGCACTAAAGGAATGGTAAGGGTGATGAACGAGAATATCGTTATTGCGAATTAAAGTAAAAATATCTTCGCCATCCTGTTCTAAAATGCCGTCTTCGTTACCGTCAACTATTTCTCGCAATCTCTGTAAAACCGGTGGGGTGACGGGACTCCAAGGGGGATCCTTCAGTTCGGGACAGGGTAAAGACAGAAAATAAAATAAATCTTTGTGTCCCAGCAGTCCATCCACATCGTAAACATCGATCTCCTCAAGTCCCAGATCGCGCATGATCCGGTCTTTAATATTGCTAGGAGTAGAACTGTGGATTTCCAGACGTACTGCCGATTTACCGATGCGGCGCTTGCGTACTTCTTCCTCGATCGCTAATAATAAATCATCGGCCTCATCTTCTTCAACGGAGATGTCAGCATTGCGCGTCACCCGAAAAGGATAACATTCTTGGATGATCATGCCGGGGAAAAGTGCCTCTAAATTGTGCATTACCACCTGTTCAAGGGGTACTCCAGTCCAAATCGAAGCTTTTCCGTCTTGGTGGCGTAATTCTTTGGATAATGCCAGAAAACGGGGGAAAACCTGCGGCACTTTCACCCTGGCAAATAGTTCTTTATCGGTGTCGGGATCGCGAACGACTACGGCTAAATTGAGACTAAGATTAGAAATATAGGGAAAAGGATGACTAGGATCCACCGCTAGAGGAGTTAAAACGGGGAAAATATTTTGTTCAAAGTAATCGTGGAGATAATTGCGCTGTTCTTGATGTAAATCCACATAGTTAATCAGATGAATTCCCTGTTCCACTAAGAGGTTTTTTAGGGTGTGTTCAAAAAGACGATCCTGCTGTTGTACAAGGGGACGCAGACGTTTACTGATCTCGATTAGCTGTTCCGAGGCAGTCCGGCCATCGGCACTTAAAACGGCTACATTTGCCTCTACCTGTTGTTTAAGCACTGCCACCCGTACCATAAAAAATTCGTCGAGATTGGCACAAAAAATGGCGGTAAATTTTAATCTTTCCAGTAGGGGAGTCCGAGGATCAAGTGCTTCATAAAGCACGCGACGATTAAATTCTAACCAGCTTAATTCTCGGTTGAAGTAATATTGCGAATCTTTAAGATCGATTTCAGAAGTTACGGTAGAAGCTTTAGCCATAGAGTCTAATACCTAAATAATAGATTAAACAGTTAGTAAGAAGCCACTCAAGTCTAAATTTGACTATTTTTGGCGTTTTTTTAGGCTAGAATGCCCCAGATTAACCAAAGTTACCCCGATTATCTTGGATGCTAGTCCTACTGATTCTAGCCTGACTGGGGAAAAAATCAATTTATTAAAAGGTTAAGAAATCAGTCCCGACCGATTAAGGTTAAATTAATCTTTCGGTGAAATTAGAGTGCCAAGAAGAACAATAGGCATGATCTGCTGAGAATATTGTTTTTAAAGCCCAGCTTTGATCATAACACAAAATCGAGCCGATCTGACTTGTTAAATATATCATCTCCAACTTCAGGCAATAATCCGAATCAGAATATTTTATAAGGATGATGATTAGATTGCCAATTAATCATTAGTGTATATAGGGCTTGCTGAAAAAGTACGGGCGAAGCATTCGGATAGAAAATCTCCGGTTTCACCGATAAATTATTGCCCGAATGCTTCGCCCCTACAGGACGCGGGCCGATGAAGTGCCTACATTTCACATTTATTCAGCAAGCCCTAATTAATTCGTCAATATTTATTGACAGCTTCTCTTTGTCAATAAACTTACCAAACTTTAATCCTTCAAACTTTAAATCCAACTTATTTCTAAGAGATAGCAATCTTAATTTACCAATTTCCTGCCCTAACTTTAGTAAAGTTTCTCTAATATCTTTGGAAAAAGCTGCAATTTTTTCTTCACTTCCTCGTTCTTTTAATAATTTATCGAAAGCAGCAGATTTAATTAACATCATTTCCAAATCATGTTCATCGGTTAAAAAGAGATTATTACTGTCGGAAATTTGCTGTTCTATTCTCGAAAAATCCGCATCTATAACAGCAACAACTCGGCAAAAATTTTCTTTTTCTAAGATGGATAATGCTTTGATAGCATTATTTTTACCAGAGGCAATTGTGATCCTAACCTCTTGCTTGTTTACTAATCGCTCATAAATAAGTTTATCACTATGACCTTCAACAATTAAAAAAACTCCCTCATGATCGCTGCGTAGTAAACGAATGCTATTAGCAATTCTGTCAGGTGTTATCTGTTCTCTCATCTTTGCTTTTTTGCTTTGGTTTCTCTAATTCAACTGTCAAATCCCAACGATCATTAATAATATCAGGAGAATGGGTAGCCATCAAAATATCTAACCCGGAAAGTTTCGTGATTTCCTGTAAATCTTTTAAAAATTCCTGCTGCCATGAAATATGAAGTGACATTTCTGGTTCATCAATTAAGATCAAAGTATTAGGTTTAACTTTAAATAACAATTCATATAAAATTACTAATTCGTGCTGTTCCCCAGAAGATAAATCTGTTGGTGATAAAACCTCCCCTTCTTGGGTAGTGAAGATAAACCCTTTACTTTGATCAATAGTAACACTTTTGAAAGAATATTTTTTATTAATTATATTTTTAAATAGCTCTACTTTCGGATAAATGTCATTGAATACATTGAGCTTTTTATCTACATCCTCAATATAAACCGATAATAACTTTCTGGTGCTATCATCAATACTATCTCTAACTTGAAAGTTAGAATCTTCATCTTTTTTCAACAGTCCTGCACTAATTAATTGATTTCTTTCCCTTTCAAGTTGATCAATTTTTTCCCTTAGTTCATCATCGGTCAATGATGCCTTTTTTTGTACAACTCTCGCTGGAAAGGTTCGGTCTAAAGTTTGAGATAGTTGTCCATACTCTGCTAATTTAGTTTGAATATTTTCTGCTAAATCTTCAGAATAGCTGGCCACAGAGTACAATGTCATCGGCCTCCTTATAGTTCTGCCAATTTTGGCACTATTGGCAATATCTAATAGACGTTGTGATTCAATAAAACGAACATTAATAGAGTCTCGAATTTTCTTTAACCAATCAGGATATTCTTTCTGGAATTGCTTGGGTAAATATTCTCCAAATCGTTCATAAATATCTTCTAGATACAGAATTTCTCCTGTGGGGGGATAGAGCCATGTTTCTGATCCAACTCTATCTAAATCGGGTATGAAATCATCTATCATACCGAGAGGGAAAGAGATTGTTTTCCCGTCTGGTGAATCAGGAGAAAAAGTCGGTTCTTCTTTTTGATCGGAGGAAGTAAAATTAAAAGTAATCTTTGGTCTTGCATTACTTTTTTTATTTCTACTGGTGGAAGGTTTGAGAATATCCACAAAGCTTTTATCGTCAAAAATTATAGTAAATTTTTGAAAAGGAATAGCTCTTATCTCTGAATACTTTGAGTTAAAAAAACCATTGACCAATCGCAGTATTGAGGTTTTCCCAAAGCCATTTTTACCATGAATAATAGTTATTCTTTCCTGCATATTGAGATTAATTGTATGGTCAAATATGCCAAAAAGATGCTTAACTGTAATTTGTTTAATTCTCATACCAGCTTAATTCTCGGTTAAAGTAATATTGCGAATCTTTAAGATCAATTTCAGGCTTTTCTCGGCTTTGTGTGATAATTTGGTTCTTCCGAACTTACAATGTAGAAAATTCCCCAAGCTCCCTCTCTGTCCAGCAATGCTCTAAAGTTGATAAATATCAATCTAACAAAAACTCAAAGCTTTACTATACAAGCTTTACAAGCATAAGTTGTTAATAGTTTTACATGACAGGTTCGGTAGAGCCGATAATTTTTGCTTATGGAATCGTGAAATGCTTACTGGACAAGACTTTTAAGACTATTTTGCGGATATTCTATCAGTATAGACCTCGTTTCTACACAGAAACCAGAAGAGCCAATTTCAGAAGTTACGGTAGAAGCTTTAGCCATAGAGTCTAATACCTAAATAATAGATTAAACAGTTAGTAAGAAGCCACTCAAGTCTAAATTTGACTATTTTGGGCGTTTTTTTAGGCTACATTGCCCCAGATTAACCAAAGTTACCTCGATTATCTTGGATGCTAATCCTACTGATTCTAGCCTGACTGGGGAAAAAATCAATTTATTAACAGGTTAAGAAATCAGTCCCCGCAAGACGAGAGATCAAGGTTAAATTAATCTTTCAGTGCAATTAGACTAGAAGGAAGAAGAATAGGAATAATTTTCTGGAAATATAGTCGGCAAAACCTTGCCTAGCAAGACTTCTAGGGATGATAAGCACTGATGATCACACAAAGTCGAGCAGAACCGAAATTGGACTTATTGGCGAACTAGACAGTGACTTTGCATCCTCTCAAGCTTCTTGATTAGGATTGACCTTGAATACCTAGAGAGTAAGCAATATAACCATCTGGGTGTTTTTCGACAATCATTTTAAGGCTTTTCATCAACAAGATATTGCCTCATAACTGATATGTTTCCTGAAAAACTGGGCAATCTAAGACTAGACAGCATCGTGATTAGGGGGATAGGACTTTGGACTCCGCTAACAATCAGAAAATTCTCGGCTATTTCATCGAAGAAGCAGAAGAACACCTAGAAACTTTGGAACAGGGGATTTTAGACTTAGGCAATCTCGTCAACAACACTGAACAGATGAACGAGGTGTTTCGTGCCGCCCATTCCGTCAAGGGGGGAGCGGCCATGTTAGGTTATAGTAGTATCCAAAACACTGCTCACCGTCTTGAGGATGCTTTCAAAATACTGAAAGAAAATCCTGTAGAAGTCGATCAAAAATTAGAATCTTTGTTCCTCAAGGGTTATGATCTGCTGCAGACATTGATCAATAAGCTACGGGCTCCCGTGGGTTTACAGGCCGAGGAGGCTAACGTTATCGTTAAAAAGGGTGAACCGACTTTTGCCGAATTACAAGCCCATCTTAACTATCTTCTCGACCAAAAAAAATCTACCCCAGCTGTTGCGGCAACCTCCTCTATCTCCATCCGCGTCAGAGATATACTCAAACAGATGTTACAACTGTTCAAACAGGAAGAAACCAGCGCTTCCCGTCAGCAATTACAAAAATTAATTTCATCTCTGTCTAAATTGGCTTCAGAACAGCAACAATGGCAATATTTAGTTAAAAATGCCCAATCAGCCCTAGCCAACCCCAAACATTCCTACCGCACTCTCGCCCCAGTTATTATTAAAGAATTAAAACAAGCTAGTGATTTATTAGAATGGGGTCGCAGCGAAGAAATCACCGTCAGTCAAGAATTGCAGCTATTAGCCTCCGCCAAATTACCACAAATCTTGATCACCCTAGAACCGGAATTAGTAGCTAGTACCCTGCTGCAAATGTTCAATCGCCAACAGGTGTCGCAACTGGTACAGTTATTACAAACGAGACGTTGACATCTGCCCCGGCGTAAAAAAGTGGGAGCCAAACCAGAAAAAGCTAAGATATGGCAAGATAAAAACTTAATGCTGAGGGCTGACCAATATCAGACCTGATGCAGTGTCTCTTCAGTCACCGGTCAAGCTGGGATTTACTGAGAGTAAGCAATCTGCTAGAGTTTTAACGTTCGTTAAATTTCTCTGGCAGAGAAAACAAACAAAACCATAATGGTGTTAACGGGTGTGTGGAAGTGCTTAAAAATCTCAACTTTTCGAGGCGATACTCCTCGCTGGCCCTGCTGCTGGCTATTTTCGGATTATTTCACGGGACTGTAATGGCCCAAGAAGAACCGCAAGAAACGGTTTTTCCCCGCGTCGAGCAGCTAGTACAGTCTCCTCCTGCGACGGCAGAAACTACGCCACCCGCGGCAGCACCGACGGAAACCCCGACGGAAACCCCAATCCCTACAGAACCCGCCACCGCAGCTCCACCGGCACCGGCGGAGGAGTCGCGAGTTTTGGTGGCTGAAGTGGTAGTACAAGGGGCTAATCGAGAATTAGAAAATCTAGTTTATAACACCATTCGCACCCGACCTGGACGCAGCACGACTCGATCGCAACTACAAGAAGATATTAACGCCGTTTTTGCTACGGGCTTTTTTGCCGATGTGCGGGCAGTTCCCCAAGATACACCCCTAGGGGTGCGAGTCACCTTTGAGGTGCAACCTAACCCCGTTTTTCAGGGCGTACAGATTCAAATTGCCCCGGAAACCGTGGACAAATCGATTTTACCGGCCGGGGTGGTCGAGGAAATTTTCGCTAGTCAATACGGCAAAACCCTGAATTTACGGGAACTACAGGCGGGGGTAAAAAAAATCAATGACTGGTACAGCAAAAACGGCTATGATCTGGCCCAGGTGATCGGGTCCCCGCAAGTCACTCCCGATGGTCGGGTGATTTTGGTCATTTCCGAAGGTTTAATCGAAAAAATTCAAGTACGTTATTTTAATGTCGAACAGGAACCAGTCAAGGGTAAAACCAGAGAATTTATCATTACTAGGGAAATGCGCCTAAAAGCGGGGGATATTTTCAACCGCAATACCGCCCAACAGGATTTACAGCGTGTTTTCGGTCTCGGTTTATTCGAGGATGTGCGTCTGTCTTTTTCCCCCGGCAGCGACCCAAGGGAGGTGATTGTTAACGTCGATGTGGTGGAAGGTAATACCGGTTCCGTGGCCGCTGGGGGTGGTATTAGCTCGAATGCGGGACTATTCGGCACTGTCAGCTATCAACAGCGCAATTTTGGCGGTAATAACCAAACTTTGGGGGCGGAAGTTCAGTTAGGGGAACGGGAATTTTTATTCGATCTGAGTTTTTCTGATCCTTGGATTGCCACGGATAATTTCCGCACCTCCTACACGGTCAATGTTTTCCGGCGACAGTCGATTTCTCTAGTTTATGATGGGGAAGATTCCTCAATTCGGACTCTTAACGATAATGATAGTCCCCGTATCGTCCGCACGGGTGGCGGTATTACTTTTGTCCGTCCTTTGGCCCCTGATGTGTTTACAAAACCAAAATGGGTGGTTTCCCTAGGTTTTAACTATCAACAGGTACAGGTGCAGAATGCCAATGGTGACATCTCCCCCTTGTCTGCACCTCTCAATGGTTTTAGCAGTCAACAACTGTCTTTTAGTTCCTCTGGGACTGATGATCTACTTTCCCTCAATATTGGCGCTATTCAAGATTTTCGCGACAATCCCCTGCAACCCACCAGTGGTTCTTTCCTGCGTCTAGGTTTGGAACAAACTATCCCCGTCGGTTCTGGCAGTATTTTCGGCACTCGTGTTCGGGGTAGTTACAGTTACTTTATCCCCGTTCGCTTTATTAATTCCTTTAATCTCTTTGAAACCGATATTTTTAAAGGTCAGCAATCCCTCGCTTTTAATGTGCAAGCAGGGACAGTATTAGGCGATTTACCCCCCTACGATGCTTTTATTGTGGGGGGTAGTAACTCTGTACGGGGTTACGCCGAGGGAGAAGTGGGTAGCGGTCGCAGTTATTTCCAAGCGACGGCCGAATATCGTTTTCCCATTGTGGCAATTATCGGAGGGGCATTATTTGTCGATTTCGGCACTACTATTGGTTCCCAAGGTGATGTCCCCGGTCAACCCGGTATTGTCCGGGATTTACCCGGTACTGGTCTCGGTTACGGTTTAGGTGTTCGGGTACAATCTCCCGTCGGCCAAATTCGGGTTGACTACGGTTTTAATGTCGATGGTAGTTCTCGTATCCATTTCGGTATCGGGGAACGATTCTAATCAGTTACCAGTTACCAGTTACCAGTTACCAGTTACCAGTTATCAGTTACCAGTTACCAGTTACCAGTTACCAGTTATCAGTTACCAGTTACCAGTTACCAGTTACCAGTTACCAGTTACCAGTTACCAGTTATCGATAAATTTAGGGACTTGCGTAGGAATAATATCCCAGCCAGAAAATTGCTCTGTAGAAGAACCAGACCAGCCAGATGGTACATTATCAAAGCGCAAGTCCCTTAGTTATTTTTGCTGTTCACTGATAAAAGCTTTATTACTTGATAATTATGGTTTCTACTATCTCTAAACAATTTGAATTATCGGGAATTGGCCTACATTCGGGGGAAATAACCCAGGTGCGCGTCTGTGGGGCCAATCCGGGAGAAGGACGTTATTTTGTCCGTAGAGATTTAGCCAATCAACCGATTATTCCTGCTCTAGTTTCTTCGGTTTACCAAACGACTTTATCAACGGAATTGGGACAAGGAGAAGCAAAGGTTAGAACTGTTGAGCATTTATTAGCAGCCCTAACCGCTTTGGGGGTAGAGGATGCTCGCATTGAGGTGGATGGTGCGGAAATTCCCCTCCTTGACGGTTCGGCTAAAATCTGGGTGGCAGCGATCGAAAATGCCGGTTTAAATAACTCTTTTTCTCCATCAGATTTAACTATTTCTCAACCGATTTGGTTGTACGAAGGAGATGCTTTTGTAGCGGCGATTCCTTCCCCTGAATTACGTTTTACCTACGGCATCGATTTTACCTATAAACCGATCGGTAATCAATGGTATAGTTGGAGTCCTGAGCAAGAAAGTTTTCGAGATGCGATCGCAGCTGCCCGGACTTTCGGTTTTGCTGATCAAATTGAGTATCTGCAAAAGGCTGGTTTAATTAAAGGAGGCAGTTTAGAAAATGCTTTGATCTGCGATCAAAATCAATGGTTAAATCCTCCTTTACGCTTTGAAAATGAGCCAGCAAGACATAAATTATTAGACTTAATTGGTGATTTAAGTTTACTGGGAACCATTCCCACTGCTCATTATATGGCTTTTAAAGCCAGTCATAAACTTCACGTTCAACTAGCTAAAGCAATTCAGAGTTAATTATTTCTTGGATCAAGGGGACGAACAAGAAAAATACCGATGGCTTTGTCCACTTTACTGATATATTTTTGTAGGTCTTTAGCAATGGTAACTTGACCAGCAGGAGAGGCATGAATTAAGCTAATTTTGCCATCGGGAAAGCGATAAACTAGACCGGTATGGGTGGTATCTAAACCAGCGATATTAGTCACAACACCGATAATATCTCCAGCTTGTAGTTGTGGATAAATATCTTTAATCTTAGCAGTGGGAATATAGGTTAAGGATAAGCTTTCTAATTGCCGTTCTACCTGTTGAATACAATCGTAATTACTTTGAGGTTTTAACTGGGGATATAGAGGGCGATTTTTACTCATAAAACTGAGCTTTTTGTCAAGAGTAATTCCACCTAACTTTTGAATTATATTTTCTACATTACCTCGTTTTTGGTTGTCATTAATCCAATCGGAAAAGTAATGCAGACGACTACAATAACCGTCGAGAATACCGTGGCGATAACGCTGATTGAAAACCTGCTGACTAAAAGCAGAATAGTGATAATTTTTTAAAGCAAAATTGTGACTCAAAGCGAGAACTGTTTCCAGAAAAAGGACACAATCAAACTCTTTTAAAGAGATAAATAATTTTTCTGTTGCCGAGCGATCGATTAATCCTGCTTGATATTTTGCTCCTAAAAATTGAGGGGCGATATTCTGAATTATATCAGCCATCGGTAAGCGATCGAGGTGTTGATTTTGAGCGTACTGCACCAGTTTTTGATAATTAGGATCGCTGACTTCTTGAGCAAGAATAGTGGCTCTTCTAGGTTCTGTGTGATAAGTTTAACTTACATATGCTCGATCGATCTTTGTGTCCTCTGTGTCTCTGTGGTTCCTTTCACTTCCTCGCCAGCAGGACTGTATCTTAGAATACATTTTACCCACCAAATCCAAGAGAGCCATCAATTGAAACCACTTAACTTAATCAAGCTAAAGCGGTGAACTTCTCCGACGCAGACCCAACCACTGACCTTTAAACTTTGACCCCTTCCCGAAAACCCCATCACCCCATTTACCTAAAAATATTAAGAGATGTAACTATTTAGCCCTAACCTAGAAAGTGATTACTCAACAGGGGTGAGATCAGGATAGTCTAGATCGAGCAGTCAGATAGATGTTTAGTTAAATTCCTAACTTCAGATATGTCCGTTTCTAGTCCTCCTCGTTCCCTGCGTATCGGTTCGCGCAAAAGTCAGTTAGCCCTAGTACAAACTTATTGGGTACAATCAGAATTGAGTAAACACCATCCCCATCGACAGTTTGAGGTGGAGACGATGAGTACCCAAGGCGATATAATTCTCGATGTGGCCCTGGCGAAAATCGGTGATAAGGGTTTATTTACCAAAGAATTAGAAGTGGGAATGTTGAATAGATCGATCGATCTTGCCGTCCATTCTCTCAAGGATTTGCCCACTAATTTGCCCGAAGGTTTAACCCTGGGTTGCGTCACCGAAAGAGTTAATCCGGCCGATGCTTTGGTGGTAAATAGCAAAAATCAAGACTATCAATTAGACAATTTACCGGAAGGTGCAGTGGTGGGGACTTCTTCCCTGCGTCGATTAGCCCAGTTACGTTACCATTATCCCCATCTGACTTTTAAAGATGTGCGCGGCAATGTTAACACCCGTCTGGCAAAACTGGACGCAGAAGAATACGACGCGATTATTCTGGCCGTAGCAGGATTAGAAAGGTTAGGATTAAGCGATCGAGTTCATCAGGTTATCCCAGCAGCAATTTCTCTCCATGCGGTGGGACAGGGGGCTTTAGGGATAGAATGCCGCGATGATGACCCAGAGGTTTTGGAAGTCCTAAAAGTGTTGGAACACGCCCCTAGCCGCGATAGATGCTATGCTGAACGAGCTTTTTTACGGGAGTTGGAGGGAGGCTGTCAAGTTCCGATCGGAGTCAATACGGCGATCGAGGATGGTATCCTAACTTTAACGGGTATGGTGGCTAGTCTCGACGGTCAGCGCCTGATTAAAGACTCGGTCAGCGGTGATCCTAGCCATGCGGAAGTCCTAGGGCAAGATTTAGCCCATAAAGTGCGCGAGGCTGGTGCTGGAGAGATTTTAGCCGATATTTTCGCTGAAGTGGGGCGATAATCAGTTATCAGTTATCAGTTATCAGCTTCTGAAAGCAACAGGCACTCATGCAAAACAAAAAATCTGACAATTCTCCTACCTAAAAAATGGAAAGCTTATTGAGGGTTTTACCATTATTCAGCAAGCCCTATTTAAAACCAAAATATTCTAATCATTTCATTGTCGAAAAGTGGCCACCGAGCTTTGTCAAAGTATCGTGCCTCCCTATACCATTAAGTAGTCGTGCAAAATTAATTTCCTAGTGAAGATAGGCAAGAGGCAAGAGGCAAGAGGCAAGAGCGGGGTTAGATATGTGTAATTAATTTTGCCTAGGTACTTATATCGGTTAGGGCTTCGACGGTGAGACTTCGGCGTAAGACTTCGGCGTGAGTTCAGTAGTTCGACAAGCTCACTAACACGAACGCTCAGACTTCGACAGTGAGACTTCGGCGTGAGACTTCGGCGTGAGCTCAGTAGTTCGACAGGCTCACTAACACGAACGCTCAGTAGTTCGACAGGCTCACTAACACGAACGCTCAGCCGAACCACCGAACGTTTTCATCCTAACATTTGAGATAAACTATCTAGAAAATAGAATAATCTATACAATTAGCACCGCCTGTCTATTACCGCTTATGCACCCGTGGATATACTATCTAAGACAAAATCCCTATTTATTACTCCATAGCGAAAAGGGACAGCGTTTTTTCCCTCTCGTAGGGAGATCTTACTGGACAATCGGACGGAGCAAAGATAACGATATCGTGATTAAGGATCACTGCATCTCTCGTAATCACGCTATTTTACAATCCACGGAAACAGGAGATTTTTATCTGATCGATCTCGGTAGTCTCAATGGAACTTTTGTTAATGGCAGAAGGGTAGGTGTTCCCGTGACTATACATAACACAGATCAGATCACCTTTGGCAAAACCGAAGTGCAGTTCTATCGTCCCACTGGCACTAATGTGGACAAGCAACTGTGCAATTTAGAATGGGATACCCTCACCTCGGCCGTCCATGAACGGCGCTTAACATCGGTGATGGTGGTGGATATGCGAAATTTTACGGCTTTAACGAGACAATTAGACGAAAAAGTGCTTTCTTCCCTAATTGGCAGTTGGTTTCGCCATGCTGGGAGTATCATCCGCAGTTCTGGCAGTTGGGTCGATAAATATATTGGTGATGCAATCATGGCCATCTGGTTTCACGGCCAACAGGAAGTCAATCGAGACGATATCTTACAAATTTTTCAAGCAATCACGCAAATACAGAACATGACTCGCAGCCTGAACCAACAATATCCCTTACCCTTTAAATTAGGCATCGGTGCCGCAGTGAATACTGGTTATGCCATGGTGGGTAATACTGGTAGTGATGAACATCCAGATTATACGGCGATTGGTGATACGGTCAACGCCGCTTTTCGTTTAGAGTCGGCTACTAAAGAAATAGGTAGGGATTTGGCCATCGGAGCAACTACCTACAGTTATCTCATCGGTTTACCCTATCTCCACCAAGCTTTTGAGCAATATACCGTCAGTCTAAAAGGATACGATGATAGCACCATTACCTACGGAACCACTTTTGATGATTTGGAGCGTTTCCTCGATGCCAATAGTAGTGAGGAGATGACTGGAATTACAGGAGTTGCCAGTGTTGGGCCAATTCAAGTCTGAATTGGCGGTAGGAAACCAAATATTCTGATCTGCCATTAACGTATAGAGCAAGGAATCTCTTCGATGACCAACAACTTCACTGTTTCTGATTAAAAAAAACTTGGTCATGAGAATTGATAAAATCCCACAAGCAAAGAATAATTTGTTCATATCTTCGCAAAATATTCTCGTAAATAGGGCTTGCTAAATAATGGTAAAACCCTTTTAAAATAAGGCTTTTGACCTGTTAAAATCCGATGTTATACTAAATCCGTTGAGTACAGGCTAGTTATGAGGAGAGGCAAAAGGCAAGAGGCTTCGGCCGTGAGCTCAACGTTCGACAAAAGCTCACGCCGAAGCCTAACCCCACCAACAAACTTTTTCAGCGAACCCTAAATATCATCAGGATAGGCAGCGGACAAGAGGAGGAATAGATAATCAGTCTTTAATAACCGGATTTGGTGTAATACAGATATTTCTGCATCTTTAATGAGAAACCCCTTAGAGCCGTCAATTTTAACTCAACAGACCCTGGGGATGAGGGACTTTTTTTAGGGGTAATCCATGGCAAAAACCGCATCTAAAACTGATTATTGTCTGGGGAAGGGGGAGTAGATTCAACTATTGGCGGTGGGGCCGGAGGTTGGAGAATATTACGCCAGCCTTGCATTTGAGAGCGAGCCGAACTATAAGCAGTACTCTCTGGGGATACGGATTCAGCAAGGCGAATGGCTTCCAGATAACGACCATTATTAGCTTGATCCGTGGCTAAGGACAAAAGTTGATAACTCCAACGTTCCAGCAATTCAGTCCGTTGCACACCCGCATCGGTTTTAGTGGAAATATTGGTAACTAAAGCAATCGCCCGGGTTAAACCTTCTGCGGTTCCTATCGCCGCTAATTGATTAGCCTGTTGGAGATTTTGAAGGGCCCGCAACTCTCGGCGCCAACGACGGATATTTTGGGAAACTTCCGCAGAAAGAGCGCGACCGGGGGGAATTTGATTGGCAGTTCCGATCGCTGTGCTATAGTCTTTGAGATTAGCCAAAGCTTGAGCCTGATCTAAAATCGGTTGATCCTCCAGGCGTTCAATCCGTACTTGCCAGTCGCCAATTTCCCGTTGAGCATCTCGGTATAAGGTCCGATTTTTACCAATAGCCCGCGCCTGAATAATAGCACTACTGAGGGAATTAATATCGCCGGGGATAGCGATTTCCCGGGCCTGTTCTAAAATCGGCCGGTCTTCTATGACTTGTATTTGACGATTCCAAGAGCCAATTTCCTGTTGTGCTTGCGACCAGAGGGGATTATTCCGGGGAACCTCGCCCGCTTTTGCGATAGCGGCGCTATACTGCTCGATTGTACCTGCTTGTGCTAAATCTCTAGCCTCAGACAAGATTTTTAGATCCTGTACCTGTAACTGCCAGCGCTCCCTCATAGCTAGGGCCGTTTGATGGAGGGGTCGAGAAGCGTCGATTTGTTCTAGTCCCAGTATGCCAGCTTCTAATCCGTCCACCGTGCCAGTTTCCGCATCTAAGGCCGCTTCGGACAAGACAGACCAATCGGTGACATCTTGTTTAATTTTGAGGTCTTTGGGACTTTCGTTGGCCAAATCCCGGAGAGCTTGCCATTGCTTCTGCTCAATTAATCTTTCGGCGTATTCTTTTAGTTTATCCTCGGTTTTCCCGATTAATTTTTGTGCCTCCTGATAGGCATAACTGCTGGCTTGAATTTTTCTAGCTTCTTCGATGACTTTCAACCAATTGTCGAGACCGCCTCGCGTAAAGAGATTAAAGGCATTATCTAATTTACTGCTATCTTCCCGGGCGACGGTAATTTTAGCGAGCGCTTCATTATATTTAACCGTTGCCCAATATTCGTTATTTAAGTTCAATAAATCCACTGCTAGACGGAAAGATTGATTCCAGTTGGAAGCGCGGAGATTTTCCTCTAGTTTGCTTAAGATATCGTTGCCTTGCGTCCAAGTTCCTTGCCACTTAGCGATTCTTTCTTCAATAATTGCCGCTACTGCCATATTATTGGGGATTTGACGAGCTTTAGCGATCGCTTGCTCCAAATTTCCGGCTTGATAGTCTTTTTCCGCCAAATTCAGGATATCTCGCGCCCATTCTTCCACCTGTTGATTAACTTGCGATCGCAAGGGATGGTCTTCGGGTAAAGCTTCCACCAGGGCAATTGCCGCGAGTAGTCCTTCCACGGTGCGACTATCGGCGGAAAGTTGAGCGCAGTAGAGACGCAGGGAAGCAGAAGCAACAGGCCAGAAGATTTTGGGACAATTGGGCGACTTCTGCATATTTAATAACTGCCAAGTGGCTAGAAAACCAACACCGCCAAAAACGACCACAAATAAAGCCGCCCAAACTTTCCAAGTGAAACGATGCTGGTATCGGGACCAAAAGAGAAAAAGAAAAGACTTAGTTTTCTCTGGCCAACGAGTCAGGGAGTCAATCGATTCTCGTTTGACTAGATTTTCGGTTAATTCTTTTCCTTTAGACATTCACGACTCCCTGACAGATATTTTAGATAGATTTTACCCTAATGGCGCTTATTACCCAACTTCTCAGCAAGATTCAGCTTGTAGAGACTCGACTAATTCAATTAATTGCGTCTCGTTGGCACTATACACTTCCTGGCAAAACTCACAGATGGCTTCCGCTTGTTTATCCTTTTCAATAATGTCTTTTAATTCATCGACCCCGAGAAATTTTAAAGCTCCTAGGGCCCGTTCAAAAGAACAATCACAATCAAAACGCAGCAGCTGCACAGCCGGAAAAATTTCTAGACCCATATCTCCGAGAAGTTCCTGAAAAATATCTTCTAGACTTTTTCCTGCTCGTAAAAGAGGCGTAAATCCCGTTAATTTTCGCAATCTCGACTCTAAACGAGCCACTAAGACCTCATCCCTGGCGGCCTCTTTCGAGAGAACTTGTAATAAAATTCCCCCAGCGGCCGTTACTCCTGTGGTTGTACCGACAAAAACCCCCACTTGCAAAGCGGAGGGAATTTGTTCGGACTGGTCTAGATAGTAGGCGATATCTTCCCCCACTTCCCCAGAAACTATCTCGACGATGCTTTCCTGAAGTTCATTTCTCTCCTCACCTTTTTCTTCCCGTAAGACTCGCACATAACCTTTGTTACCCACGGCGCGACCCACATCTAATTTACCCTTAGCATTGGGGAGTAATTCCACCTGGGGATAGTCCACATAACCCCGCACCGTGCCATCGAGTCCAGCATCAACTAAAACACCACCTAGGGGACCGTCGCCTTTAATGCGAATATTGACCCTAGAACCGGGTTTTTTTAAACTGGAAGCCAAGAGTAAAGCCGATGCCATCGTGCGACCGAGAGCGGCAGTGCCTACGTTAGATAATTTATGTCTTTGGCGGGCTTCTTCGGTTAAACGGGTGGTAATCACTCCTACTACTCTAATTCCGCCATCGGCGGCCGTGGCGCGGATTAATTTATCTGCCATACTACTTACTGTTATCCTTGGAAAACGCTGTCCCGATTTTTAGTTATTCTTTAACTAACTTAACAAAAATTATCAGACAACAATATGTTCGGCAATTTTCAACAAAGTCAGCTGCGTATCGAAATCTCGGCCAGTGAACAGGCTATCCGGGATAGTTTGCTCCAAACTGATCATCTCCGTCAATGGCTGTGGCCGCAAATGCTCTCGCCTAATCTACCCGATAAATTAGAGGAAGGCTTGACTTTTACCTCTTGGTTAGGTTTAATTCCCGTACAACATCAGGTTTTATTGGCCAATGACCAGTGTTTACGCTTACTTTTGAGTCAAGGTATCGATGGCTATCACGAATGGTATTGGGGCGATGGTTGGTTACAATCGCGGTTAGAAGGCATTTCTCTCCTTCCCCTCAATCTCGGTCAAACTCTCAGTTTATTGAAATTACGACTATTTCTGAGCAATCAAAAGTTAGGAGTTAGGGATTAGGAGTGGCTAGTAGGGGAAAATTTAGGGACTTTTTCCCTGAAAATTAGGTAATTGACCAGATGAAAATCGCTAAAACCCTACACCTTAACCCTTTTTGGTCAACCAGAAAGGGGATCATGAGCAAGCGGTATCAAACTTGACAAAAATTACCTCAATTTCTATAATCCTGAAACCGTTAACAAAATTGAGTGATAAGTAGCCTAGCAAAAAATCAAGAAAAACAGCAAAAAAACGTAGTTCCCCCCTTGACAAATAGCCACAACTAAGCATTAGTTAAATTTAATGATTTTTTAATAAAAACCGCTTTCTATCACCAGAAAAAGCGATCAGTAGATTTTTATCAGAGTAATGTAATCATCTTTACAACTATCGGGGATCAAAGGATGTTACGGTGAAGGAGCGATGACAAACCCACTTTAAGATCACCTCAATTGCTATGGCACAGATTCTCGATCCCCTCCCCAACGGCAAGAAAAATAGTATTCTTTGTTGCTATGTCAATGCGACCAGTCATATTCAAATTGTTCGCATCACCAATATTGCTAACTGGTATTTTGAAAGGGTGGTTTTCCCCGGGCAGCGTTTAGTATTTGAGACCCTAGCGGATGCTTTCTTAGAGATTCATACGGGTATGATGGCCAGCGCCATCCTTTCCGATAATATCCCCTGTGAACGCCTTTATATCAGCGATGGGGATGACGATGACTCCGATGGTCAATTAGACAGGGAAATATTTTATCCCCATTCCCTAGAGGAAAGTCAAGGGGCGAAAATTGACAATACCGTACCCTTCGGTTTAAGTTTAGCTTCCGCCTAGCTAATCAACTAATCTGATAATTCCCCTCGCACGAGAATCACAGTGCAATTAACCGCACGGGCAATCGTCGAGGGGATATTGCCATTTAATAACTGATTGAGCAAACTTTCCCTAGATGCACCCAAAAGCACCAAGGAACAATCCTCCGATTCTACCAGATTAATTATTGCCTCGGCCGGAGAGGCCGAAGGAATCGGTAAAGGCACAATCGGCTGTGCGATCGCTTTCTGTAAAGATGCTTGTAAAACTTCCAAAATAGACAGATCTGGCAGTAACTCCGTCGGAGAATAGATTTTACATAACCAAAGTTTGGGATAATCCGAAGACTCGGACAAAGACAGCAAACTAGGCAATAATGCTAAGGCGCGTTGGGCATTCGGACCACCAGCGGTGGGAATCAGCCACATCCTTTCCCGATGAGGATCGTTGGGAAAACAATCCTTTGTCCCCAATTTTACCAAGATAGTTTCACAGGGGGCCTGAGCAATCAAAGTATCGACTAAAACCCCAAAAATCGCCCCAGTGGTGGATCTTTCCCCCGTCCAACCCATAATTAATAAATTGCTGTGTCGTTCGCGAATCGTGGCCAAAATCCCGTCGGCAATATCCTGAGCAACGGAAATTTGTGTATGAACAGAGATATTCTGCTGTCGGGCTAATCTTTCCAGGCGATGAAGTAATTTGCGTCCTTCGCGCGTATCTACCCGGACTTCCGCCGGAGAACTAAGACGAGGTACAGTAATCACATAGAGACAATCTATCTCATAATTGCGTTCACGGGCGACAGCAGCGGCAATTTTAAACAAAGCGGTAGCGGTATCGGGATTAGCAATCGGTAACAAAATCCGGCCTATTCCCACGGCCGGGGAACGAGTTTGATAAACCACATAGGAAGGGGTAGTGGGTTGAGGCAGTTGACAAACCCCCCCCAATTGATCAGCTTCCACCCGGATAATATCGGTGCGGGTGATGATCCCCACCAGTTTTTGACCATCGGTAACGGGTAAACGGGAAAGCTGATAACGATTTAACAGAAATAAAACATCGCTTAAAGCTGCCTGGGGGGCCACAGTAATCGGATTGGGAGTCATGATCTCCCGCAGGACGGTTTGACTGTTTTTTGATCGCCATTTATCCAGATCACTTTGGGTAAAAATCCCCAATAGTCGCCCCTGTTCCACCACGGGAAAACCGCGATGATGGGAACGGGACATAATTTTCACCACTTCCCCTAGGGGTAAATCTGCCGGCAGAATTTCCACCTGGGATTGCATCACATCCATAGCTGACAGATGGGCCAGCACATCATTAGCAGGGGTTTCCTCGTTGAGAATAATACCACTAGCGGAAAGTAAATGCTGATAGAGAGAACCGGGTAGAATGCTTTCAGCAGTGATATAAGAAACGGCACAGGTCAACATCAGGGGCAGCACAACATTAAAATTGTGATGCAGTTCAAAGACAATTACGATCGCCGTTACCGGAACCCTGACTACTCCCGTAAAAAAGGCCCCCATACCGGCTAAAGCATAACTAGGTTCGCTGCCGAAACCCATAATTTTCGTCTCGATTCCCCCCACCAGAAACCCCAAACAGGATCCCAACACCAAAGCGGGGGCGAGCAGCCCTCCCGGAGCGCCGGAACTATAGGAGATCATCGTCAGGAAAAAATAGACCACAAAAGCGAGGGCGGTATTCTGCCAGTTTAATTCCCCTGCCAGCAAAAATTCCCGTAAACCCGTATTATCTCGAAAAAAGTCGGGTAAAAAAGCCACTACCGTTCCCGATAAGCAACTGACCAGACCGATGCGCCAAGCTAAAGATAACCGCCAACGCCGCTGCAGCTGACTACAAAAAAGGATGCCTTGATTGAATAAAGACCCCAATAAGCCCGCTAAAACCCCCAAAAGGCAATAAATGGGTATTTCTTGGGCAGAGAAGCTAATATTGGCATATTCAGTGATGATCGAGGGGGTATTCTGCAACATCATCGAAACCACCGCCCCTGTAAAGGAAGCCACAATCGCCGTTTCTAGGGTCAGACTAGAAACATCGCGCATTAATTCCTCGATCACAAAGAGGACCCCGGCGATGGGAGTAGTAAAACCGGCCGCTAACCCGGCGGCTGCCCCAGCTGCGATCATCTGACGACGGTGATCGGGACTGGTGGGCAGCCAGACGCTTAATTGGGCCGCTAGGGCTGCTCCGATGTGTACCGTGGGGGCCCGACGACCAAGGGTTAAACCACCGCCAAGGATCAGGATCGCCCCGATCATTTTTACTAGGGCGACGCGCCAAGACAGGGGCAAAGGATATTTGGCTAAGGCCGCTTTTACTTGGGGAATACCACCCCCGGCGGCTGCGGGGGAGAAGTGTTCCACAATCCAGCCGGCGCCGTAACCAAGCAGAAAACCACCGAGGGGCAAAACTAGGAAAGGAGAGGAATTGGCTACTAGATGCACCCGCCAACCACCTAACCAACCGATGCCCAATTTCAGGATAATAGCGGCAAGGGCGGAGAGAATTCCGATTAAACAGGCAACCAGTAAAGCATAACGACTATCGGTGGCGCTACGTCCGAAGTGTTGAGATTTAAACCACTGACGGAGGTTTTGGTGAAGGGCAAAAAGTCCCATAATTATCAGGGAGAATCAAGGCAATGGCGGAGCGAGGATTTTTTTCGGGTTCTGATTCCTCGTCTCTTTAATCATAGGCCGTTAAGTTCTTTGACTGTTCACCTTGTTTCTACCAGTGCATCCCATAGTAGTTTTTCGATCGATGGGCTAGGATCAAAGGTTGTTGGCTCTTCTCGGTTCTGTGTGATAAGTTTAACTTACAATATGATCGATCAATCTTTGTGTCCTTTGTGTCTTTGTGGTTCGTTCCACCCCCTCGCTAGGAGGAATGTATCTTAGTAATACATTTTACCCACCAAATCCAAGAGAGCCAAAGTAACTTGCAACTATCAATTTATCTCATCAATCATAAGTACCTAAGCAAAATTAATTACACATATCTAACCCCCTCTTGCCTTTTGCCTCTTGCATGAGTGCCTATCTTTACTAGGAAATTAATTTTGCACGACTACTTACAATGTCTTTGCGGAAAAAAGCCGCTCCACTTCCCTGGACAGCAGCTTTTCTAAATAAATAACTATATAGTGATATAATTATATTAATTTGGCTCAAGTGCCGAAGCTCTTATCATATTTTTTAGCTAATGTCAATAAAGTTATGAAACGATTTCTGTTATTATTTTGTGTTCTCGTGAGTTTTTTGCTATTTATCAGCCTTAAAATCGATTTTTCCTTGTCCGCACTAGCTCTAACTCGACAACAGCTAGAAGGACCCGGGCAGCTGTTGTATCAATCCCGTCATAGTTTGCGCGATGATACCGGTAGTCCTTGGCAGGTGGTGTTATTCAAACGGGTTAAAGATGGGGAAACGGTAGAAATTAGTTTGCGCTTGGTGGGATTTCCAGAGGGGATTGAGTTTCTTCACCCGGAAAGATTAACGATAACCACTGCTAAAGGTCAAATTTTAGCGGCTGAGGATGCTTTTGCCCAAGAATCACCCGCAGCTAACGTTGGTCAATACAATATGCAGGATATCTTAACGCAGCTACCCGTTACCGAAGCGATCGAGCTTTCCCTACCCCTAGACAATCCCCGCTCTCTCAGTATCCCGATTCCTGTACTTTTAGAATGGCAAAGTCTGCTTTTTTCCGTAAATGGGGAAAATCCCAATCACCAGCGATCAAAAAATTGAGAATCACCTTGGGGCTGTTTTACACTTTATTCATAACTACAATGCCCAATTAGCAAAAGTTTCAGCTATCACCACTACAATGAAATCACTCTCGGACAATTTCAATTATCTGACTACAGTTGTAAAGCTTCGTAGATGTACAATTTATTCAAAAAACCGACGGTACTGAATTGATAACTAGGTAAAGGGGGAGGGAACAATAATTCCGTTTGATAAACGCTGAAAATGAGAAAATTCCTTCTAGTGGTGTTAGTAGCGATCGCTTCTTGTAAAAAAGGATGACCCGTATCCACCAACATTTTACAGTAACCCCGTAAGAGAGCTTGCACCTCGATGGAAGCTTGCGCCCGAGCGCAGACATGATCCTTAAGATAGCTAGTTAACCTCTGGGAAGCGTATTGTTCGTAATCTTGACGATTGGGGTTAGTTGTCAGCAATATCCCCGCAATTCCCCCTAAAACCACTCCTAACACCATTCCCCCTGACCGTACCAATTTCATAAGCTCTCACATCATCACTCACTTACCCTAACCATAGCCTGAATTAGGATAAAAAACCTCTTGTCAACCATTGGCCTTGTGCTATACTTGAAAAAGTGTACGGCGAGCGTAGCCAAGTGGTTAAGGCAGTGGATTGTGGTTCCACCACTCGGGGGTTCGAGTCCCCTCGTTCGCCCTCTTTTCAAGGATCGCTAATTATTCCTTCCCCATATCTTCCCTAATTTTCCTCGGTATCCACAACAATTTGTCAATTGACTGAACCCCGAAATCGGGCAGCTTTATAATAACCGGATTTATTATCACTTTTGACTTTTGACTTGCGAGAAAGAATAGATGAACAGTCAACAAGAATATAAATATGATGTTTTTAGGCTCTTCGTTACCCTTTATGCTAAATCAACAAACAAGATGCCAAGATAACATACTTCTAACCCAAAAATTCCGAAAGTTTCTAAAGCCATAGGCTCTCCGTTTTATTAGTTTAAGTTTATTGTTGATTCCCTCGACCACCCCATTTGTTGTCCTTTGCTCGAAATAACTAATAATTTCTCCAAACCAGTTTCGGATTGTTTGACAACTCTTAGTAAAAACACTGGAGGATTTTGCCAACCATTCCGAGATGGATAGCATTCCCTCTGTCGGATTCTCTGAGGTTTCATAAATCTTTCTCAATTCTTCCTTTAACTCCTGCATCTTTTTCAAACTTGGGAAATTTTCTTTGATAGCTTCTAGTTTGATTTTTTGAGTTTCCGTCAAATCTTTTTCATTTTTTAACAAGCTATATTTACTTCGCTTTAAAACTTCTAGCTTCGCTTCTTTTTCCGCTTTCTGTTTTTTATTTTTCTGCGCTTCTACGGCTCTTTTTTCTGCTTTTCTCTGTTCGTCTAACTCTTGATTAATTTGTTTCATTACATGGAATCTATCGGCGACTACCTCGGCCGATGGCATCAATTCTTTCACCAAATTTTTATAGGGCAACCAAAGGTCTATGCTGACTTCTTCAATTTGCTCTAACACCTCTTTTCCCCACCCTGTAAGCGTTTCCCTCAATTCTTCTTGTGTTCGCTTCTCTAGAATAGCTATTAGTTTTCTCGTATCTAAATTTACTAAAACTGCACAGTAATTTTTTTGTCCTTTGACTAGAGCGATTTCGTCAATTCCTAGTCTTTTTAATTTCGATAGGTCTGTCTCTGTAATTTCTTCAGCTATGTCCTCTATCATTCTTTGAATCTCTTCTTCCGTTACGTCATTTCTTCGGCTAACATTTAAAATATCTCCTGATTTTAATTGTTCGAGTATATTCTCGGCTAGTCTTTTCGTATAGGTTCGTTTCTTGCCGACAAAATCTAACTCTTCGCTAAAGGGTTTCTGACAATTACCGCACTTAAATTGACGACGATTAACTTGTAGGTACACTGGTTGTCCTGAGATTGGTAAATCTTTGACTAAATGTCGATGATTTTGGTGGAGTTTATCGCTCTCTAACCCACAACGAGGACAGATTGCTTTTTGATTTTTCGATTCGATTTGGAAAACTATACCGATATTTTCTAGGTGTAGATAGCCTTGAATAGAGGTTCCTTCTAGGTTCAAAAATTTGTCAAGTATCATAAGTAAAATACTCTGGTTTTTGGCTATTATATCAAATCTTAACTCGATTGTCTATCTTTTTGTATTAACCAGTTTGTGCCTTAAACCTTTTCCTGTATGGGTTTCAGCTATTTTTGGGCGTAGGCTCTCTCATCGAATTTTATTTTAAGTTAATTATTTGTATAACAGTTACCGAAGAGCCGAAATATTTACCTGGAAAGACTTTTAGGACTATTTTGCTGAAGAAACTATCAGTATAGACCCCGTTTCCACACAGAAACCAGAAGAGCCACGATCTTTTGCCGAGAGTGCCGAGAGTGCCGAAAGAGCCTTATCGATTCTCATTTTTAAAAACTTCAAACACCTGCCGGCTGAAATATTTTAACTTATCAGCCACCTTAGCAGAAGGTTGATAATTACCCACTAATTGCCAATTTTCCACCGTAGATAGTCGCCAAGCGGTTCCTTGATGGTTAAAAGCCTGCATTTCTAAGCCAATCAAACGCTGATGCTGATCCTCGCTATCGAGATGAAAACGAATTTGTACCAGAATACTGCGCCCTTGAATTCTAGGACTCCAACCGGGAAAATGGAAAGCGATATCGATCGAGTCGGGATCCGTTAACTCTCTTGTGTGGGGATCGTTGCGCCAAGGTTTCAGATCTGCCTTTGCATCGGGGAATTGTTGTTTAAACAGGTTGACAAGTGTGGCGATCTTCGCCGTTAATTCTAATCCTTTTGCCTGTTCCGACGCATTCATGCTCACCTCTGATAATTGCTTATAAAGTAACTATTTATACAGTTTAGCCCTGCTTTTTGCGACTATTGGAACAATTATAACGATATTTTCTCGATCGAGTCCAAAATGCCGCACCTGTCAATCCAGATAGCCGCTGCCAAAAAGACAAAATCAAAACTACACTAGAAAATAGGATAATCGAGAGGAACAGTATTTTCTATGAATCCCCAAGAGTCTCTATTACAATCGATCGAAAAATTAGGCTATCGGGTTACGGTGGGTGATGTGGCGGCAAAATCGGGTTTAGAGATTAATGCTGCACAACAGGGATTATTAGCTTTAGCTGCGGAAGCGGGGGGACATTTACAGGTAGCAGATACGGGGGAGATTATCTATCTTTTCCCCGAAAATTTTCGCTCGATTCTCCTGAATAAATATTGGCAATTGCAGTTAAAAGCTTTCGCCAGTAAAATCTGGAAAGTAGTTTTTTATGTTATTCGCATTTCCTTTGGCATTGTTTTAATTATTTCGATTTTAATCCTGTTGCTGGCTATTCTGGCGATCCTGATCGGCTTAATGTTCAAAGATAGTGACTCCGATAACAATTCTGGAAATAACAACATTAATATTAACTTCTTTCCCACGGACTTTTTCTGGATTTTTTATCCCAATTTTGGTAATAACTACTACGAAAGAAGGGATAGGGAAGTTAAGGCAGAAAAACCTCCTAGTAAGATGAATTTTCTCGAGGCAGTTTTTTCTTTTCTTTTTGGCGATGGCGATCCTAATTTTAATTTAGAGGAGAGACGCTGGCAAACTATCGGTAAAGTAATTCAAAATAATCGCGGCTCGATTATTGCCCCACAAATTACCCCCTATCTCGATAGTATTACTCCCAGTAATGAGGAGACAGAAGATTATATACTCCCAGTTTTAACCCGCTTTAATGGATTGCCGCAAGTGTCCGATCGAGGCGATATTATCTATTATTTTCCCGATCTACAGGTGACAACCAAAAAGAGAAAATTACAAACAGTTTCCCCCTATCTAAAGGAAAAACGCTGGAAATTTAGCGAAGCAGATAGCGGTCAAATTATCCTAGCTTTAGGTTTAGGGGTGGTTAACTTTATCCTCGCTTTAGTTTTAGGATCTTTGCTCAACAGTGATAGTGTGGATTTGAGTGGTTCTCTGGGGTCGATAGTCACAGGAATCTACGGTTTTCTCCTCAGTTATGCTGGTGCTTTTTTGGGGATTCCCCTCGGTCGTTATTTCTTTTTACAGTGGAGAAATGATCGGGTTAATCAACGCAATCAACAGCGAGAAAAAAGAGCAGATTTATTAGCCCAAAGTAATCCTGAATTAGAGCAAAAACTGGCCTACTCTCGTCAATTTGCTGACCAAAAAGTGATTACAGATGCTGATATTAGTTATTCTACCGATCAAGACTATCTCGAACAAGAGATCGAGCGATCAGATAAAATTGATCGAGAATGGCAAAAACGCTTAGAATCGCCCGATTCCTGACTCCTGACTTGAAAGAGGGTGTAGGGTGATGGGGAAATGGGGAAATGGGGAAATGGAGAAGTGGGGAAATGGGGAAATGGGGGAGTGGGGAGATAGGAGAATTTCAACTAATACCCCAAAACCATAAAACCCCAACTCCCTAAAACCCCAACTCTCAACTCCTGAATCCTGAATCCTGACGACCGACTCCTAACCCCACCAACAAACTTTTTGCCGCAAACCCTAACTTAAACGATCGAGAGTGCGATACTGAATTGCTTCGGCAACGTGAGAACTTTTCAGCATTTCACTATCTCCTAAATCGGCAATGGTGCGGGCAACTTTAAGAATACGATCCATTGCTCGGGCCGATAAACCCAATTTTCGGATTGCCCCTTCTAAAATATGGCGACTGCTATCATCCAGAGCGCAAAAACGCCGCAAATGCTCGGAATTCATCTCCGCATTAGAGCGAATCCCCGTATTCTGAAAGCGATCGCTGGCCTTTTGTCGGGCCCCTTCTACCCGTTGCCGCACCTGCTCAGAAGCTTCTCCCCGACTCTCTTGGGTCATTTCTTCCGGTTTCAGGCGATTTACCGTCACTTGTAGGTCAATACGGTCTAAAAGCGGCCCCGATAATTTCGCCCAATATTGTTCCCGTTGTCGCGGTGAACAGCTGCAGGGTTGCACCGAATCGCCGTAATAACCACAGGGACAGGGATTGGTACTCGCCACCAGGGTAAAACGGGCCGGAAAAGCCACAGAAAGACGAGTGCGAGAAATGCTCACATAACCATCCTCTAGCGGTTGTCGGAGATATTCCAAGACACTGCGCTTAAATTCCGTTAATTCGTCTAAAAATAAAATACCACGGTGGGAAAGGGAGATTTCCCCCGGTCGGGGATAAGTACCACCTCCCACCAGCGCCGCTCCGGAAGCGGAGTGATGGGGACTGCGAAAAGGACGCTCGCGCACCAGAGAACCTCGATCCTTCAGTAATCCAGCGACGGAATGAATCTGGGAGACTTCTAGGGATTCGGCAAAGGTCAGCTGGGGCAGAATACCGGGTAAACGTCGCGCTAACATGGTTTTACCGCTGCCCGGTGGCCCGACAAAAATTAGGTTATGACCTCCAGCTGCAGCAATTTCCAGGGCCCGCCGGCCAATTGCTTGGCCTTTGACATCCTTGAGATCGGGGAGATTTACCCGCGATCGCCCAAATTCCTCGGCAGCGTTAAAAGTCATTGGTGAATAGCGATCGGGTTCATTTAAGAAATTTACCACTTCCGATAGATGACGAAACCCATACACTTGTACGCCTTTAACCACGGCCGCTTCTTTGGCATTATCGGCGGGAACCACTAAACCCTTGATCCCCATTTTTTCGGCGGCGGCAGCAATGGGTAAAACCCCCGCCACGGGACGCAAACTACCATCAAGGGATAATTCGCCTAAAAAGAGAAAATCCCCCAATAAATCGGCTTCTACCTGTTCGGAGGCTCCTAAAATGCCGATACTAATCGGTAAATCATAAATTGGCCCCTCTTTGCGGATATCGGCGGGACTTAAATTGATGACAATTTTGCGGATGGGAAAGGCAAATCCGGCATTTTTTAGAGAAGCTTTTACCCTTTCTTTCGACTCCTGCACCGCGGTATCGGGTAAACCCACCACGGCAATTCCGGGCAATCCCCCCGATACATCCACCTCTACCCCGATTTTAATGGCATCGATGCCGATAATTGCCGCACTCCAAACCCTTGCTAACATTTTGGCTCAAGTAAAAATAAAGTGAGTTCTTAGAAAAATAAAACAGGATGTTAGGCTAGTTTTCCGCATAAAAATGCTTTTATTTGGGAATTTAACCTGAAAATTACCCTATTTCTCGGTATAACCTAGCCAGAAAAGCTGAGAGCTTAATGGTATAGTTGAAAAAAAAAGTAATCTGTCTATGAGTGAGACTATTTTTAGCAAAATTATCCGGAAAGAAATTCCCGCCTCGATCGTCTATGAAGATGATCTGGTTCTCGCTTTTCGAGATGTTAATCCCCAAGCACCCACCCATATCCTCATTATCCCCAAAAAACCGATTCCGAAACTAGAGGAAGCCAGCGAAGGCGATCGCGATTTATTGGGACATTTGTTACTAACTGTTAAAAAAGTGGCCGCCGAAGCTAAATTAAGTCAAGGTTATCGAGTAGTGATCAATAATGGGGAACATGGGGGTCAAACCGTCGATCATCTTCATGTCCATCTTTTAGGCGATCGCCTAATGGCTTGGCCTCCGGGTTAAATTCCTCTTATTTTTCCGCATTTTTGGGGAATTATAGAGCTAGAAGCGTTCTTTTCCGAGTCGGTCTTCTCGATGTTGAACCCATGAATAAGTCTATTTCTGCGATCGCATTGGCCAGCACCCTGCTGTTATTTCCCTTCACTCCTACGACTCTCGCTCAATCGGAATGCTTTCTCCAAAGAGCAGATGGACAACACATAGATCTTAGCCGTCTCTGTGGCGGTTCGTCTAGAAATAGGAAAAATTCCCCGCAAGTTTATCAGTTACCGATTCAACGCCGGGTTAACGGCATTCCTACGGTGATGGTAGTTTTTAATAACCGTCACTATTATGAAATGCTTTTTGATACAGGTGCTAGTGGTATCGTCCTCACCGATGCCATGGCGAAAGCAATGAAAGTCAAACGGGAAAAGGAAGTACTCGCTCATACCGCCGGCGGTGTCGTTACGGTTTATCTTGGTCGCATTAATTCTGTTAAAGTTGGCGAGGTGGCTTTATCTAATCAGATTGTTGGTATTTCTCCCCAAATGGAAGGATTAGGACTCTTGGGACAAACTTTTTTTGGTTCCTATGATGTCACGATCAAAAAAGATGTGATTGAATTACGTTATCGTCCATAGTCTGACGGTAAAAATGCTCCCTTTTCCGATTCTAATCCAAAGTTCCTCGCTGTATTTGTTCCCGTTCGATCGCTTCAAATAAGGCCTGGAAGTTGCCTTCTCCAAAACCTCTAGCGGCATGACGGCGCTCGATTAATTCAAAAAAGAAAGTCGGCTGGGAAAAAATTGGTTTAGTGAAAATTTGCAATAAAGTCGGCTTTTCTAATAGGGAATAACTATTTTGTTCAAAATCAATGAGAATTTCCTGTTTTTTAATTTCTAACCATTCCCAATCAGCAATATTAAAATCTTTTTTTTGATAGCTAATTTGTTGATAATAACTGTCGGGAACTGACAAAAAATCTACCTTTCTTTTTTTTAATTTTTGAGTTAATTTTAAAATATTTTCTGTTTTTAAAGCAATGTGTTGAATGCCAGATTTTTGATTAATATCCAAAAATTCTTGAATTTGAGAACTGTTACTATCTGGTTCGTTAATCGGTAATTTTAATTCGGTTTCTGGGTGAACAAGTACCTGCGAATAAAGACCAGAACGCTCCGTTTTAATAGTAAAAGTTTGCCTTTTTTTAAAGCCTAAATTTTCCTCATACCAATTGGCTGTTAACTCTAAATTCCTCTGAAAAACATTTAAAACTAAATGATCAATCGCCAGAATATCCTGATTATATTGTTCCTTACTATCATACTCAATCAGATTAGGATCGTCTAAAATTGGCGTGATTCCCTGTCTTTCAATTAACGTATGTTTGAGATTAGCAATGCTAGAGATTTGACAGCTTTTTATCTTCCCCCTAGAAAAAGCAGTTTCCTGAATAAAAATATCCTGTTTAATTCTCCTAGCTAAAGCGTCTAAATCCTCCACTTGAAAAGCTACATCCGCCACCCCTTCAGGATATTTACCTAAAAATTCCGCCACGGGACTGAGAGAATTTAAAGGAGAAGATAAGATAAAAATAATCTGTTTAGTTTTATCTTTTTGGATGCCATTGCCAACTATTTCCGTGTGCGTATGGAGATTAACTAAACTTGCGATCGCATGAAAATCCATCACCCGCACCAACCAATCTCGCCATTTTTTGGCCGATTCTACATAAAAATGAATATGATCAATAAACATAAATAAAGTCAAAAAAGTGGTTGAGTGTTAGGAATTATGAATTATGAATTATGAATTATGAAGTGGGGAATGAAGAAGTGGGGAGATAAGGGAATTTCAACTAATACCCCAACACCCTAAAACCCCAACGGGTGCATCCCACATTTGCAGAAACACCGACAATCAGCAATTATCAGTGACCCTTAAATTATTACAGATATATCAGCAGCTGCGTGTAAGCATCCCACCGAAAAACTAATGCGCGGGGGGTTTGGGGGCGGCGCCACGCCCCCAACGGGGGGTTTGGGGGGTAGAACCCCCCAAAAGCTTGGATTGAGGTATAAAACCAGAAGTAACACCCGATTTTAGTAGCAAGAAAGTTTCCCTTTAAAAATCCCAACTTAGTAGATTGACAAAAATGAGATGTACCCAACCCCAACTCCTGACTCCTGATGACTAAAAAAAGAGATGACTATCGGGTTGAATATTAATTTCCATCGGGACAGCTTGGGGTTCAGCATTCATGGCAAAATAGATAGCATCGGCGGCGGTTTGAGCGGTTAACATTTTATTGCGATCAACTTTTAAGCTCACCTGATCCCAAAAAGGAGTATCAACACCACCAAAATAGAATAGAGTCATTTTAATACCATAGCGTTTTAACTCATCGGCCAAACATTTACTAAAACCCACCACCCCGTACTTAGAAGCACAATAAGCGGCAGCCATAGCCATAGAATGCTTACCCAAAATTCCCACCACATTACAGATATGACCGGCCTTATTTTCCTTCATCACATTAGCCGCAGCCTGACAGGTATAAAAACTCCCCTTCAGATTGAGGTCGAGCATTTTATCTAAATCTTCCGGCGTGATTTTATTATATTGTTTCATCACACCGGCTCCGGCCGCATTAACCAACACATCCAACCGGCCGTAATGGGAGACAATTTTGGCCATCAAAGTTTCCACCTGAGTGGGATTGGTGATATCCGTCGGTACAATTAAAGAAGGACAAGACAACTCACCAGCTAAATTAGATAAATTATCGGCATTTCTGGCCACTAATACGAGTTTATGACCATTAACAGCTAGTTTACGCGCTAAAGTGGCACCGATCCCCCCCGTAGCACCGACAATCAGAACAACTTTTTCGCTCATAATTATTTATAAATTTTTACAAATCTTATTGTAAACGGTTCCAACTGGAAAATCATCGCCAGACCCAACCCCTTGATTAAGGGTTAACCAACTTCTGATAGGATCAACCGTGACAATGTAAAGAAATTTTTATGACTGTACTGACCGAAGGAATCGCGCCCCACGGTGGGCAATTAATTAATCGTATTGCTACCGCTGCCGAAAAAGCCGAATTTCTGGCCCTAGCTGAAAAACTACCGCGAGTTTCCTTAGATGAACGATCGCTCTCGGATTTAGTTATGATTGCTATTGGTGGTTTCAGTCCCCTCAAAGGCTTTATGGAACAGGACGACTACGAAAAAGTCGTCGATGATATGCGTCTAATCAATGGTTTACCCTGGGCAATTCCCGTGACTCTTTCCGTTAGCGAAGCAGTGGCGGATCCTCTCAAAGAAGGCAACTGGATTCGTTTAGACGACAGCGAAGGCAACTTTGTCGGAGTCCTGGAACTAACCCAAAAATACCGTTATAATAAGGCCCACGAAGCAGTTAACGTCTATCGCACCGACGACCAGAAACACCCCGGGGTAAAAGTCCTCTATGAACAGGGAGAAATTAACCTCGCAGGTCCAATATGGTTACTTCAGCGCGATCCTCATCCTCAGTTTCCCAAATATCAGATCGATCCTCTGCAATCGCGCAAGATGTTCCACGAAAAAGCTTGGAAAACGATTGTCGGTTTCCAAACCCGTAATCCCATCCACCGGGCCCACGAATACATTCAAAAATGCGCCCTAGAAGTGGTAGATGGTTTATTCTTGCATCCCCTTGTCGGCGCTACCAAAAGCGATGATGTGCCGGCCGATGTGCGGATGCGTTGCTATGAGATCATGATGGATAAATACTTCCCCCAAGATCGCGTTATTCTAGCTATCAACCCCTCAGCTATGCGTTATGCCGGCCCCCGGGAAGCAATTTTCCACGCTATTATCCGTAAAAACTACGGTTGTACCCATTTTATCGTCGGTCGTGACCATGCCGGAGTCGGCGACTACTACGGAACCTACGATGCCCAGTATATCTTTGATGAGTTCGAGCCGGGGGAATTGGGAATCGTGCCGATGAAGTTTGAACACGCTTTCTACTGCACCCGCACTTCGGGAATGGCAACCACCAAAACTAGCCCCAGTTTACCAGAAGAGAGAATCCACCTTTCGGGAACGAAAGTCCGGGAACTGCTGCGTAAAGGAGAATTACCACCTCCCGAATTTTCCCGTCCAGAAGTGGCTGCCGAATTAATCCGGGCTATGCAAGGATCATGAACATAACTAGGCGAGAATTGCTCCAGCAGACAGGTTGGGGGTTGCTGACTTTGGCCATTAGTCAAGGAACCCTTAACCGTCATTTGGCTGCTCTCGCCGCCCCTAATCCCCGAAAATTGGCTCTTTTAGTCGGTATTGACCAGTATGGGGCGAATATTCCGCCGCTGCCCGGTTGTCTTACCGATGTGGAGTTACAAAAAGACCTTCTCCGTTATCGTTTTGGTTTTCAGGATGCTGATATAGTGACTTTAACGGGACAAAAAGCTAGTGGAGAAGCGATCGAATCGGCTTTTTTAGAACACCTGATCGCCCAAGCCAAGGCAGGCGATGTGGTCATTTTTCACTTTAGCGGTTATGGCAGTGTTGGGGCCGGAAAAGAGGTTTTTATTACTGCTCATGGGGCAGAAAATGCTTTACTTAAGGAAAATATCCTGCTGATGGCTCGCTGTCTAGCTACGGATAAGTTTAGCTTGATTTTTGATAGTAGTCATCTCCCCCAACCTCAGCCCTATCTCGGTAATCTCCGCGTTCGTTCCTATCCCGAAGCCCTGACTGATCTTAACCCCGCCGAGTTAACTTTCGCTGCCGATATTAAAACCCGTTTTAACCTCAAAAATAAGCTTAGTAACGGCGTTATTCTCGCTGCCGCTAAACCAGAGCAAATCGCCCTGGAATTGAGCGGTAATAGCCCCAATGCTGGCTTATTCACCTATGATCTCACCCAGTATCTCTGGCAAGCTTGCCCCAGTCCGACAATTGCGATCGCTTTTCCCCATCTCCGTAATCTTGTCGCTAGTCACAGCAGTGAACAACAGCAGCCGGCAATCCTAACCAATCAAAAAAATAATTCTGCGCCGCCCTATCATACAACGTCAGAAACGTCAAGGGGGGGCGCAGCAATTGTTACAAATCTTATTGATGAACGCACCCTAGAAGTCAATCTGGTGGGCCTGCCCTTAGAAATCCTAGAAAATTACGGAATTAACTCCTGTTTAAGCTTTATTGAGGCGACTGGGGAGGAAATTAGCCTACAAATTCTCTCCCGTCAGGGTTTAAAAGCCAAAGCGCAATTATTATCCCCGGCTGCTTCCCTAGAAATAGGACAGATTCTACAGGAAAAATTGCGGGTTTTTCCGAGTCAAATCGGTTTAATCGTCGGTTTGGATAGTAATTTAACCCGGATTGAACGGGTAGATGCCACCAGTACCTTTGCTGGTTTGCCCGATGTGGCCGCCGTGGTTAACATTGGCGAACAAACGGTAGATTGTCTCTTAAGTCGAGTTGGTAGCGAAGAAACTGGCAATTATCAGTTATTATCTGCCAATGGCTCCCCAATTATCGGTAGTTTAGGGGCGGCCAACGAAGCAATTAAATCGGGAATCAAAAGACTGCAATCGCAACTAGAAACCCTACTGGCCTGCAAATTGTGGCACTTGTTGATCAATCAAGAATCCTCTGGTTTAGCCGTCATTGTCACCCTAGAAAGCCTCGATCAAACCTATATCTCCACGGTACAAACCCAAAAAATTGCGGGTAGCAAGGGGAATAATACCGCTAAAAATGACTTAATTCTGCCCGTTGGGACGGAAATTCGCTATCAAATCGAAAATCAAGAAGAACAACCCCTCTACGCAATAATCCTTATCCTCAACAGCGATCTCCAACCGCTTTTATACTGTTCCCGTCCCGAAAACCCCGATAATTTCAGCAATTCTAGCCCATTAGCCCCCTTTGTCGTGGCCGCCAAAACCAAGGCCACTATCCCCAATTCAACCCTAGGACATTGGAAAATTAGTCAACCCAAGGGCATCAGAGAGAATATACTGATCCTCAGTCGCCATCCTTTCCCGAATACCTTGACCCTTCTCAATGCCGCTCAAAGCCTCAAGGGAGAAGCAACCCAACTGCTCACCCTGACTAACCCCCTAGAAATAGCCAGAGCTTTCTGGAGCGATCTAAAATTAGATTTAGGCTTAAAAATGGATAATTCTGGCAGTGTCATTGATGAATACGCCTTTGATCTAGGAACTTGGTCAGGTTTCCGGTTTATCTATCAGGTTATGGACTAAATCGATAGAATAATTCTTATGGAATCCTTGAAAAGAAAAGGTTAAAATCCTAACACAGCTACCCCTAAATTTCCCGATGAATCTTCTGCCCCGGACAACCCAAAGCCGCCTCAAAAAAATTCCACAAATTCCCAGTGTTTGGGAAGGAGATCGTCGTGCTTTATCCTTATCCGAGAGAATGCCCCGGGCTACCCTAGAACCAAATCAAGAAAGCGGTGGCGAGTGCGTGATCTGGGTGGATGGTAGCGAGGGCTGTGTACGCTCTATGGAAGTAGTTTCCCCCGAAACCGGGCCCGAGGCCATGGTGAGAACCTTAATCCGCGCCATCGAAACGCCGCAAAGTCCCGCCCGGCCAGCTAGACCGAAAAAAATTATCGTCCGCGATCGAGAAACACAGTTTTTTCTGCGTGGGGTGCTACAAGATCTCGATATCACCATCGATTATGTCCCCAATTTGCCCCTGATCGATGATCTCTTTCGTGGATTCGACGAATTCCAAAATAACCGCCCCCCAGCAATTCCCCCCGCTTGGCAGTCTGCTTTAGTGAAAACTGCTCACGAAATTTGGAAAGCTGAACCCTGGTCCTGTTTAGCTGATTACGATATTTTGGAAATTAAGCTCGATCGCCCCGATTTCCCGCATCTTTACGCTTGTGTCATGGGAATGCTCGGTCGGGAATACGGAGTCATTCTCTATCGTTCCCTAGCATCCCTCAAACAATTCCGCCAGTCCGCTTTAGAAGAAAAATCGATGGAAAGATTAGAAAAAGCCTTTCTTTCCCAAGATTGTTGGTTTTTAAGCTACGAATTGGCCGATGATGATGAGGACGATGATGAGGATGACTACGATCTGGCCTCGGTCGCCCCTTCCCAAATCCATCCAGTTTTCGGCAGCGTGCATCCCTACGAAGGCATTCGACCCTATTTAGATGAAGAAGAAGCAATCACGGTATATTTAGCTTTAATAGCTCTGTTGCGCTTTTTTAAAGGCAATCAATCCGCTTTATCCGAAGAACCGATCGGAGAATTACAGCGTCGTTTTCGCATACCCCTCGATCCCGAACAAGCAAAAGGAGAAACCGTGGCCGTGACAGTGGCCACGATGCCCGATCTATGTGCGGAATTTATGCAACTCTTAGAGGAGGAGGAGGACGACGATGATGATGAGGATGATGAGGAAGAATCCGTACTCAAAGAAAATCTAGTCCCTGATAATGCTCACCTCAGTTTGGGAATGGTTCCCTGGCAATTATTGGATAAAATTCGCAGTCGTCCAAAAATCCATTATCAACCCCAATCCGTACCCACAAAAGGGGAGGGTTTTCCCGTGGTCATGATCCAGACCTCCCGACCAAAGGCCAAGGAACTGATCGAAAAAATCGAACAAGCTGGCGGTTTGGCGGCCATTGGTTTTAACCCCGGCGAAGATCCCCTAGAAGATACCCGTTATGATCTCGGGATTCTGAAAATGGCTAATGGTGATCTCTATCTATTTGGAGAATTCGAGCAGGATGATCCCGATCACCGTAATGCTCGCCGCAATTGGCAAAAACGCATCAAAAATACCGAGGGTTATTGTGGTTTGATTATTGCCATGGGGGTAACGGGTTCCTCCTGCGGTAATCCCCAATTAAACGATATGTTAGCCCTCTACGAGGCAAAATCGATCGATAGTAAAGATTTAGACTTGGGAGTTTTGACTCTTATGCCTCACTTCGGTTAATTTGAACCGGCAGCGGCGCAGCTTTTTTCAGTGAACAGTGAACAGTAATCAGTTTGCTTGGCAAATTCATTGACATACTCCCACCGTCAAGCTGCGCTATGAAGTGTAGAAATATGCCCATGACGAATCGATTTTTACCGCCGCGCATGGGCAGAAATTCGCTTAATGGGTAGGTCAACTTCGATCAGGCGTTTAGGGTAGGTCATCAGGGTTAAAATTTTACAATTTGGTTAAAAAATCCCACTCATTAAACCAAGTCGAGCGATCAACAAGATTGAGTAATGAAATAAAATCTTGCTCAATATTGAACTCTATATTATAAGGTTTGGTCACTTGATTGATAATTGCTTGAACATCATTTTTATTAGCCATTTTATAAAATTCACGATTGTCATTGATGGTTTTTAAATACCTCCTAAATCGAGTATTTAGACTAATATCCTTTTCTCTAATAGGATTTTGGTTATTCAAAAAATCCCTTTTACTTAGTTGTTCCCTGACGTTGGCATACCGATGGCAAGTATCATCAATATATTTATCATCAAGACTCTCTAGCTTTTCTTGCATAATTGTTAAATAATGATTCTCTAGGGATTGTACCAAAGCAGATCGATCAATATTAATATCATCTTTTTTGGCTTCTAGCCATTTTTTTAGTAGATGAGATAACTTGATCAAATCCATTAATAAAATTGACTCAAAAGTATAAGACGGAGTGATATAAGTTAGAATTTTAAAATGACTACCCAGTGCTTCAATAAGCTTATCACGGTGATCATCTTCAATAAAATCACGATCAAAGACGAGAAAAGCCTTACTCCAAAGCGTTTCTTGATTCTTAATTTGCTGAAAAACTGTCTTATAACTAGGTAAATCCTTAAAAATTTGAGAGACTCCACCTATCACCCAAAAGACATATTTTTTGGTATTTACCCCTAAAGTCATTTTTTGTAACAATGTATAAATTGCTTTTGCATCATCCTGACCTTCCACAAATAAAATATGATCTGCCTCAATAGCATTGATAACGTCTAAACCATTACTATTACCCAAAGAACTAATAATCGGATTTAGACTAGAGGGATAAATTCCTTTAAAACGAGAGCCAACATCTAAACTCTGTTCATCTTTAACCACAGAAGTATAGTGATAGTTGGGTCTGTTTTCAATATGAAAAAGCTGATACAGAGGAACCTGACGAATTAGAGTCTCATTATGAGTTGTTAAAAAGATTTGAGTATTTGTCGAAAATCTAAGAACCGTATCGATTAAACGTTTTTGAATATCCCGATGAATATGACTATCAGGCTCATCAAATAAAATTAAGTTTAGGTCTCTAGTTTTTTCTGGTGCGTAAAGATTCAATAAAATAACAATAATTTGTAACGTTCCACTTCCCAACAGAGAAATATCTTTCTCAATATCTTTTGACTCGATTTTATAATCAATCACTGATTTTATATCTTTTTGGATATCACTTTTAGGAAAAAACTCAATTCTTTTCTCGTTGTTAAAGAGAATATACGATAAATGTCCAATAAAATTATCGTAAAGATTTTCATTTCGAGTTGTATCATAATAAAGATTGTATAAACGATTACGAACAACTTCAACAGACTCTCTTTTTTGAATAGATTCAATAATTTGTGGACGAGTCACAAATCTCTCCTCAGTTCTGATGGTGGCTACAGGAGAGGCAAAAGATGCACTAATAGGGTTGGGAAAATTTTCAAAAAACTCATTGAATCCTCTAAAGTTATATTGGCTATAATTCAAAAGCTCGATAACATAATTTAAACCAAAAGTCTTGATAGAAAAACCAATTTCTAAATTTATATTTTCTTTATTTAAATTAATAGACAATTCAATAGGAGCAGTTGTATCACGTTGATAAAAGATATCGTCAATATTTGAAGTTCTAACCGTTTTAATAGTTTCGTAAGGAAAATATTTTTCTGTTGTATGACCGAGAATATAATCACCTTTTTTGTATAACTCTTTATATCCTTTGCCCGCTTGCCGAATTAGCTTATTAAAACACTCATGCCAAAGAGCGATCGCCTCTAGCAAATTGGTTTTTCCTGAATTATTAACCCCAGTAAAGACATTAAAATCAGGATCTAAATCTACGGTAACATCTTGAAAAGACTTAAAATTTTTAATCTGAATTTTGCTGATCTTCATTCCCGTTCATCCTGCCGTAGAATTGCCTCTAGTCCAAGCTGATAATGTTCAATGCTTGAACAGGTTGCCGTCCTAGCGTAACCGCATCTCGAATGACATAAACTTCCGACATTGTCCCACAGTTAAACACCCTATAGAGCCAATAGTCCCGCTTTAATCGTTCGGCTGTTTTATACTTATCTCTGATGCTAACACAATTGGGAAGTAGGTTAGCCCAATTAAATCTAATTAGGGGGCAGCCTCGTAGGTTGGTTTGAGCGAAACAATACTTGGGAGAAAACCTATTAATTCGATTGAAAAAGCGAAACCCAACAAACCCAACGCTTACTACTTAACTCTCAGAGTAATTGGCTGATAGCATTTTTATTTATTCGTGGCAGGCATCCTACTCGCCTCTCCCCTTCGCCGGACAGGGGTTGGGGGTGAGGGTAATTAACCATCTCTGTCATTACTTTAGAAAAATGGTATCAGTAGATTGACAAAAATTGGGCTGCAGCCTTAGTTCTGATCACTGATCACTGAAATCGCCAAAATTAAGCGATAATGTAAAGTAAAGTAAAACTTTCTGGACAAATTCTTATTATGGTGTTATTCGGATTCGGAAAAAAATTAACTTTGCCTACAGTAAGGGAAGCACTACCCGGGCGATCGGAAAAAATGCCCGTACCTAGCAGCCACTACGTTAACGGTCATCCTTTGCAGCCCCCCTTTCCAGTCGGTATGGAAAGCGCAATGTTCGGTTTAGGCTGTTTTTGGGGAGCAGAGCGGAAATTTTGGCAATTAGAAGGAGTTTACACCACGGCCGTGGGTTATGCGGCTGGTATCACCCCCAATCCCACCTATCAGGAAGTCTGTACCGGCATGACTGGGCATAATGAAGTGGTCTTAGTGGTTTATGATCCCAGGGTGATTTCCTACGAACAACTGTTAAAGGTTTTCTGGGAAAGTCATAATCCCACCCAAGGAATGCGTCAGGGTAATGATACGGGAACTCAGTATCGATCGGGTATCTATACTTATAGTCCCCAGCAAAAGCAATTAGCGGAAAAATCTCGATCGATCTATCAAGACGCTCTCAATAAAGCGGGCCATGGTCAAATTACCACGGAAATTATCGACGCACCTGAATTTTATTATGCTGAAGGTTATCATCAGCAGTATTTAGCGAAAAACCCCGGCGGTTACTGCGGTTTAGGGGGAACGAAAGTGGAATGTCCGATCGCTCTTGATCTGAAGTTAAATTAAGTAGGGTTAGGAGTCAGTTATCAGTTATCAGTTATCAGTTATCAGTTATCATTCATAATTCATAATTCATAATTCATAATTCAGATCATAAAATATCTTTTCTTTTTTGCAACCAATAGGTAAGGAGAAAATAAATAAGGGAATGAAGAATTAAAACTCCCCAATTCAATAACAAATTATTGATAGATAATTGATAAACTTGATTGACATCCTCAAAGGGTAAAGGGATATTAAAGGTATTTTGTTCTTTCGCTTCTGCAATCATAGCTTCCACCTCTACTAATACCCCGTAGGCAGCAATCGACCAGCGACTAATCATCAACCATGATAGATATTTCCCCAGACCTTCTAAGCTAAATAATACCCCAGCAAAGATAATCTGAGGAATTAAAATTAAAGGTAAGGCGCTATTTGCTTGGGTGATATTACTAACCCCAGCAGAAATTAATAAACCGAGATTAATTGCCGCAAATATAGTTAAAAATGTGGTAATAAAACAGCCAGTTAACCAGGTCATTAATTCCGGTTGCGGGTCAGTAAATCCCCAAGATATCACGCAGGTAATTACAATTGTTTGCAGAAAAGCTAAGGATGCTAAAACCAGAATTTTTGAGAATAAATAGGGTAATAATCCCAAATTAACTAATCTTTCTCGCTGATAAATGGCTGATTCTTTAACAATTTCCTGTAGGGAACAGGCAAAACCTACCCACAATTGCGCGCAGGTAAAAACAAAGAGAGTTTTTAATGCTAAAGGTGCCGATTGGATAGCCTGATCAAAACTAGGACTATCTCCCAAAAATAAAGGATTTTTGCCACCTAAAACCATAGCCATTAAGAAAATTCCGATCGGTGCGGTTAATAGGTATAAAATTAAACTAAATTGATCACGGATAATTAATTGGCTATAGCGTTGACATAAAACCTGTAGTTGTGGCCAAAAAGATTGTTGAACCTGTTGCGGTTTACTATGATTTTGCTGAAATATTTTAGCGATTCTTGCTTCAATATTATTTTTGTAGTAGTCGGATTGTTGGAAACGTTGGCATTCTTGCTCAACTTTTTCCCTAGTTTCCAGATGAATATAAATATCGGCAAAATCCCCCTGAGGTAAAGAGAAAAAATTTAAGGCCTCCCCCGGAGAACCAAAATAACATAAATTGCCTCCTTGACCAAGAAAAACTAATCGATCGCAGAGATTGATATTATTAGTAGCATGGGTGACTAGGAGAATTGTTCTGCCTTCTTTGGCTAATTTTGCCAGTAATTCCATCATCTTTTTATCTAAACCGGGGTCTAATCCCGAGGTGGGTTCATCTAAAAAGAATAATTTGGGATTGGCTAATAATTCTACCGCAATACTCACCCTTTTTAATTGACCACCGCTTAAGTCTTTGACTAAAGTATTTCTTCTTTCTAATAATTCCACCTGCTGCAGGGTTTTCTCGATCACTTCTTGGCAATTAAGATCGGGAGGTAGCCTTAATTTAGAAGCGTAATATAACACTTCTCCCACAGTTAAATCCCTGTGAACGATATCGTATTGGGGAACATAACCGATTTGGGTGCGATAGATATTAAAATTCTGGCGCAGCTCTTCCCCATTCAGATAAACAGTTCCCGAGGTGGTGGGTTCAATTCCTAATAAAGTCTTTAATAAAGTCGATTTTCCCGCACCACTTCCCCCGACAATTGCCACTAATTGACTCGGTTCGATCGGTAGGGAGATATGATTGAGAATTATTAAAGGTCGTTTCTTTTTATCCCGCACCATCTTGACGATATTTTCGGCATCCAGACGGATATTATCCCCCGTATCTAATAAAACTAAGTCATCTCCCTGCAAACGAAAACTATAGGGTCCGATTCTCACCGTACAACCATTAGTTAAAATGGCACTACCTGATACTTTTTGTCCGTCGATAAAGACTCCATTGGTGCTTTTGTCGTGGAGAATATAACGATTTTGGTTATCGCTGTCGATAATCGCGTGTTGTCGGGAAATTGTCGGAGCGTCTAAAACCACAGTGGCAGCATTATCTCGTCCTAAAACTACACTGCGATTACCTAGGGAAACCGATTTAAAAGCTAAAGGTGGGCTTTTTACCTGTTGGTTAGGATGATAATAGGTAATCTTGACGCAATTTTTGACATCTTGACCGATATTAATCTCATCCCCATTTCGTAAAAGATAGCCCTCTTTGGGAGTAATGACGCGATTGTTGATAAAAAGTTGATTGGAACTAGGATTAGTCCCGTCTCCATCGTAGATATAGTAATCATCTCCCTGACGACGAAAACAAGCTTGTACTCGACTCACCACCGTCCAGTGTTGGGGAACAACTAAATCCACCTGTTGACCATCCCGACCCAATTTATAATTAGGACGACTCAGATTAATAGAAGGGAGAATTTCTCCCTGATTGTTAAGAATAATGTAGGGTTCTTGACTAATAACCGTTTTAATGTTGGGAGAATTGGTCATAAAAATTTGATCGGTAGATGGCGTTCGCGGGGGACGGTAAGAAGTTAAGATAGAATTAATGTCTCGATCGCTACTGTTAACCTCAGAGTCTGGAACGAACTCTAGAGATCATGTTAGTAAAACTTCTTAGGATCGATCGAGCTTATCTAAATTCCTATTCCTAAGACCTATCCACAGGTTATCGTGCTGTTAGACGATGGTTACAACTCCTATTTCTCCTACCGCTAAGGTTTCTAAAGTCGAAGGTATCAAAGAACGCAGTAATTATCTACGAGAACCTTTGGCCAGTGAACTCCTCGAAGATACAACCCATTTTACCGATGCGGCGGTTCAGATTCTCAAGTTTCACGGTTCCTATCAACAGGATAATCGCGACAATAGAGCCAAAGGTCAAGAAAAAGACTATCAAATGATGTTGCGTACCCGCAGTCCGGGGGGTTTTATCCCCGCGCAACTATATCTTACCCTCGATAGTTTGTCCGATCGCTACGGGAACGGCACTTTACGGGTGACAACTCGCCAAGGCTTCCAATTACACGGTATTTTAAAGAAAAATCTCAAAGCTACCCTCGGGGAAATTATCCGCAGTATGGGATCCACTTTAGCGGCCTGTGGTGATGTTAACCGCAATGTCACTGCACCGCCAGCCCCCTACAAAAATCGCCCTGAATACGGCTATGCTTGGGAATATGCCAATAATATCGCCGATTTGCTCACTCCCCAAACTGGAGCTTACTACGAAATTTGGCTCGATGGCGAAAAAGTGATCAGTGCAGAAGAAGCGCCAGAAGTCAAGGCATCGAGACAAAAAGATACAAATGGCATTAACAAAAATGATCCGATCGAACCAATCTACGGTCAACATTATATGCCCCGTAAGTTCAAGATCGGTGTCACCGTGCCGGGAGACAACTCCATCGATATCTACACCAATGACCTCGGTTTAGTGGTGATTACCGACGCAAACGGTCAATTACAGGGTTTTAACGTCCTTGCGGGGGGTGGACTGGGAAGAACCCACAATAAGGAAGAAACTTTCCCCAGAATGGCCGATGCGATCGGTTATGTGAGCAAAGAGGAGGTATATGATCTGGTAAAAGCGATCGTGGCAACCCAAAGAGATTACGGCGATCGCGGCGATCGTCGTCATGCGAGAATGAAATATATCCTCGAAGAATGGGGAGTAGAGAAATTCCGCAGCACTGTTGAGGGTTATTTCGGCCAAAAAATTGCCCCCTACCAACCCCTCCCCGATTGGAAATATCAAGACTTTTTGGGATGGAATGAACAGGGAGACGGAAAATTATTTTTTGGTCTTTCTGTGGAGAATGGCCGGGTCAAAAATGAAGGCAGTTTTCAGCTAAAAACCGCCTTAAAAGTGATTATCGAGCGTTTTGAGCCACCCATGCGCTTGACGGCTAATCATAATATCATTCTCTACGAAATTGAACCCAAGGATCAGCAAGCGATCGAGGCGATCCTGAAAGAACACGGAATTATCACCAATCCCGCCGAAATTGACCCTTTAACCCGTTATGCCATGGCCTGTCCCGCTTGGCCCACCTGTGGATTAGCGATTACTGAGTCAGAAAGAATTTTACCCAGCGTGATTGAACGCATTCGCACCCTGCTTAATCGCTTAGGATTATCCAAAGAGGAATTTGTCATCCGCATGACAGGATGTCCCAATGGCTGCGCGCGTCCCTATATGGCAGAATTAGGATTTGTGGGTAGCGCTCCCAATTCCTACCAACTCTGGTTAGGGGGAACAGCCGATCAAACTCGACTAGCGCGCCCCTATTTGGATAAAATGGCGATCGATGATCTAGAAAAGGTCTTAGAACCGATTTTCGTTTACTTCCAACAGGAGCAACAAAATAACGAAACCTTCGGAGAATTCTGTCACCGAGTCAATTTCCCTGCTTTACAAGCATTTTCAGCCACCTACACACCTAAAATGACCGAAACTACTACCACTGAATCAAAACCCAAACGCGTGCGTAAAAATCAAAACCGTGTCAGCGTCCCCGATGATATGTTTGTCCGTCTCAAGGAAGCTTCGGAAACGGAAAAACGGCCGATGAATCAAATCATCAATGAGGCGCTAGAGGCCTATTTCAGCCAAAAATCCTAATCAGTTATCAAGGTGGGACTTAACCCACCTTTTTTTAATTAGTATATTCATAGGGTCGGTCTGTCGAAAAAATCATCGTCCATCACATCATCACATCAATCTCAATCAAAGCAATGAATGAACAACGCGCTCAAGCTTATGTGAATTTAATTGAACAGTTGCTTGCTCGTGCTGATGATGAGGAACTCAATAATATTCTGCAAGCAAATCAGGAATTGATTGACCCCCAATTTTTGCAGGTGATGGAAAACTATGCAACAGGTTTAATTGATATTTCAGAGTCTCCCTTGGGAAGTCGGGCTAATAATCTGGAAATCGCTATTATAGGCTATCACACCCTGTTAAAAGTATATAGCCGTGATGCTTTTCCTTATGAATGGGCAAGGATACAAAATAATCTGGGGAATGCTTATAATAAGCGTATCAGAGGGGAAAGGGCAGAAAATTTAGAGTTAGCTATTGTTGCTTATAATCTGTCTTTAGAAGTATATACCCGTGATGCTTTTCCTTATGAATGGGCAATGATACAAAATAATCTGGGGAATGCTTATAATAAGCGCATTCTTGGGGAAAAGGCAGATAATCTAGAGTTAGCGATTGTTGCTTATAACCTGTCATTAGAAGTCTATACCCGTGATGCTTTTCCTGAAGATTGGGCAGTAACACAAAATAATCTAGGGACTGCTTACATAAACAGAATCAAAGGAGATATAGTAGAGAATATAGAAACCGCAATTTTCTGTTATCAAGAAGCCTTAAAAATTCGTACTTTTGATGTCTTTCCTCTTGACTGGGCAACTACTCAAAATAATTTAGGTAATGCTTACAGTGAACGAATTAGAGGCAATAAAGCCGAGAATATCGAAAATGCAATTGTCTGTTATCAAGAAGCCTTAAAAATTTATACCCGTCAAGCCTTTCCAGGAGATTGGGCAGAGACACAATATAATTTAGCCAATACTCTCAGAGAACGATTTAAACTTCTTGGTAAAGTGACAGACATTCAACAAGCAATTAACTCTTATAAACAAGCTGGAGAAATTATTGAAAAAACCGAAGACAAAACCTTATATTTTAACTATTCCTATCAATTAGGAAAAGCTTTATTTGAGGGCGGATATTATACAGAAGCTATTGAACACTTAGAAAATTGTCAGCAACTTTATCAAAAACAAAAGGATATTAGTAGTTTGGCTCCAATTTTATTGGAACTTGCCCGTCTCTATCATCGCACTGGTAGGCTCGAACAGGCAAGACTTTATTTTAAAGATTCTTTACGTCTATTCCGTCGTTTAGGTGATCAAGATAATGTGGCTTCTGTGACAACTGCACTGGGCAATCTAGAAATACAAATTGGCAAGATTTCCCAAGCTTGTAGTCATTTAAAAGAAGCACAAACATATTATCAAGAAAACAATGATAAGGAACGACTAGAGGAAATTAATTATCTACTAAAAATTCTACAATCTGCGTAAAAAATGTCAAGACTCAGCCGTTATCAATCAACTCTCAAAAAATGGGGACTTATAGAAAATCCTTTTCGACCAACTCCCCCCGATGATCGCAAAAAATTAGCAAAGATTTTTTATGGACGAGATCAAGTTTTAGATGTCGTTATTCCGACCCTCTATGAAGGACGTAATATCTTAGTTAGGGGAGCTTGGGGTATTGGTAAAACCGCCTTAATTTTTAATTTAATTAACCAGTTACAACAGGAAGTTAACCAATTAAATGAAAAAATGTTATTGCTTTATATTAGCAGTATTCCTGGGGAAAGTTCCACGGAATTTTATCGTGCTTTATTATTAGCTGTAGCCGATAGTTTAGCGGATAGTGATCAAGAATCAAGAGACATTGCTAATACACTTTTAGGGTATTCTATTCAACGTAATAAAACCACTATCGAAGGGCAAGTTAGATTAGGCTTTTTATCCTTTGGCAAAAAGGAAGAATCCCCTGCTAATCAACTGACTCCCACTGCCAATGCTGATCCCTATCCTTTACTCATTCGTTTATTAAATAGAGCCGAAGAAATTTATTCTCGTATTGTTATTGCTATTGATGATTTTGACAAAAAAGACCCCATTGTTGTCCAGACAATTTTAGAAAGTAGTTTAGATTTATTTCGGATGGGAAAACATCGAGGATTTATTATGACAGGAAGAGGCTTTACCGAGCTTCAAGAAGCAACCTTAAAAGCCCTTGGTATCTTTTCTGAAGATATTCCCCTTGAACCCATGAGTCAAGATGATTTACGTCACATTGCTATTAATTATCTTAATAGTGCCAGAAACGAACAGCGAAATGATCCCTATCCTTTCACAGAGGAAGTCATCAATTTAATTACGGGTTACGCTCAAGGAATTCCTCGAGAACTGAATACTATCTGTGAAAAAGTATTAAGGCAAGCTGCTTCAGAAGGATATGAAATTATTGATGAAACTGCTTTTTATTCAATTTGGCAAATCCTTCAAAAAGACTTTACTGATTATTTAAGTCCTCAGTTTCGTCATTTATTATACGTTGCTCATCAAGCCGGTGGCATTAGTGAGAATATTTCTGATCAAACTTTGGCTAAACTTGATGCTATAACCTTTGTTGCTCTCTTGCCCCAACTTAAATCGATGGAAGAACAAGGATTATTAATTCGTCAAGAAGATCAAAGCGGTTTTCGTTTTCTTCCTTCCCAATTATTTCAACCTAAGTTACTCCCTGAGTCTCAGTCTGAGTAAATAATAATTGAAGCCATTAGGGGAGTTATAAAAATCGATCGAGCAAAAAAGCAACTAGGTAATGATTGGGTAGTGGTGGTGAGCCATGGTGCTTATCTTGTATGAAGTGTGTAAAATATTTGTTAATAACAATAATTTGCTTAACTCACTATCTTTATCTAAAAAAATTGAGAATCCCGTTGGGGCTATTTGATACTTTATTTATGACTAAGATAAACAACAAAGCAAAGCGTTAAACCTTCATCCCCACTCCCCTTTGCCCCCCCCGACGTTGGGGGGGTTTTGCCTCTTGCTTCATCTTAACAGGCAATTTAAATTACGAACAGCCTAACAATTTAAGGGAATTAACTTTCGTCAAGAAGATCAAAGCTGACTAATGCTCAAATATATCTTTGTATTGCTGTAAATCTAAAGCGGTGAAGATGGGGATACAACTAAAGCATTTTTGGGTTAATTCCCATCTTTCTTCTCTTTGCAGCATCAAAATTAATTTATCTCGCACTGACAGTAAATAGCGCACATCATTAGCAGCGTAACTCAGTTGTTGTGGGGTGAGATTAGCAGCATTTCCCCAATCAGAACTTTGAGCGGTTTTGTCTAATTCTATACCTTCCAATTCCTGCACGAGACTTTTTAACCCGTGACTACTGGTATAAGTCCGAGCGAGTTTACTAGCGATTTTAGTGCAGAAAATTGGTTTAGTGGCAATGCCAAAAGTTTGGGACAATTGAGCCACATCAAAACGGGCAAAATGAAAGACTTTTTCTATCCGCTCATCCTCCATGACCTTTTTGAGATTAGGAGCCTCTGTTTGCCCCCTAAAAACGCGAATAGCGGTGACAAAACCACTGGGATCACAAAGTTGAATTAAACACAGTCGATCGCGCCCTGGGATTAATCCCATAGTTTCTGTATCTACAGCGATCGAATTAACCCCTAGATAACGCAATAATAGGTCATCGCTTAAATCTCGATCGCACACTTGAAAATTGTCTAAGTTCATATAGTTAGAAGATAGGAGAGCTTTTTTCAGTTATCAGTTATCAGTCATCAGTGATCAGTAAAAAGACAGCACTGTTAATGCGATTTAATACTCCTTACTTAAGACTGTCCACTGAAAACTCAAATCTGATAACTGATAACTAATGTTAAAAACTGATAGTTAAATTTAAATATTATCATGGTCATTTTGTCAACGCTTTTTAACAAAAAGTTGTGTGAAATAATATTCACCAGCATTATTTTTAGCGATACCGATACCGGTGAGATTATAATCACCAACCATATTTTTTTGATGGCCAGGACTATTAATCCAACCCTTGACAGCAACAGCAACAGGGTCAGGATATCCCTTCATAAAAGCCAAGTTTTCGCCCATTTTTTCTAAAGGAATCATCCTTTGTACTGCCTTAATTCTTCCCTCAAAACCATCATGACTAAAAGGAGCCTGTTTGTTGGCCATTTTTTGACTAAATAAGCGAGCTTCATGACTAACGCGAGCATCCAGACGTAGGGGCGGTAAATTTTGAGAAATTCGGTAGCGATTAACTTGATAATTAGTGTTTTCTTCAAGGGTAATAAAAAAAGCTTGATTCCCGATAGGATCATAGCTAAGGGGATTAGTAGCAACGGGAGCGGATTGACGTTTTAAAAATATTTGAGTGAAGTACAATTTTCCTTGACTATCCGTCGCTACTCCAATCCCGGTACTATCAAAATCTCCCTCCATATTTTCCCGATGACCTTGACTTTTAATCCAACCATCCACAGCAATCATTACTGGGTCATTATAACCTTGATTAACTGCCACATTTTCCCCCACCGCTTGATAGGGAATTGAAACACCAATAGTTTGCGCTCTTTTGTCAAAATCTTGATGACTAAAAGGAACTAAACCCGCAGCCATACGTTGACTATGTAATCTTGCTTGTTGCGAAATTTCCTGATTGAATAGTAGGGGAGATAAATTGTGAGATTGACGATAGCGATTGACCTGTTGATAGATTTTATTCTCTAAAACAAGTAAAGTTGCCGCATCTAAAGGAGAGGGAGAAGGAGAGGGAGAGAAAGATGGTACGAGTTCCGTAAAAGAGCTATAGTTTAAGGCACTACAGGCCATTAAACTTGTGGATACAAGCATCAAAAATCCTAACTGATAACGCTTCTTAAAAGAACTTTTCATATTAAGCTAGTCTAGAACAGAGAACAGGTCAAAACTAATATCAAATTTAGATGCACAATAGGTGATCCCTCTCACTGATAACTGTTAACTGATAACTGCTCACTGTTAACCATTCATCGATAGATGTTTAGCCACCGATTGCACATCTTTATCACCCCGTCCGGAGAAATTAATAACAATGCGAGGACTACCGGTTATTTGCGGGCAAAGAGTTTCTAAATAGGCTAAAGCATGGGCAGTTTCTAGGGCCGGAATAATCCCTTCTAAACGGGAAACTCTTTGAAAAGCTTCTAGTGCTTCCTTGTCAGTAACACTGTAATATTCAGCGCGACCACTATCTTTTAAAAAGCTATGTTCTGGCCCGACTCCGGGATAATCTAAACCGGCACTAATCGAGTGGGCCTCGATAACTTGACCTTCGTTATCTTGTAATAAATAACTCATGGCCCCATGTAAAACCCCCGGTTGACCTTGGGTAAGGGTGGCGGCGTGTTTTCCGGAGGCGATACTTTCCCCGGCAGCCTCAACACCAATTAAACGCACGGAAGTTTCTTTAACAAACTCATGAAATAAACCCATAGCATTAGAACCACCCCCCACACAAGCGAGGAGAATATCCGGTGAACCGCCCCATTTTTCCAGACTTTGCTGACGAGTTTCTTGACCAATAACCGCATGAAAATCGCGTACCATCATCGGATAGGGATGGGGACCGGCCACGGAACCAAGGATGTAGTGAGTGTTTTCCACATTAGTTACCCAGTCGCGAATCGCTTCCGAGGTGGCATCTTTCAGGGTTCCCGTCCCGGCGGCCACGGGTTGCACCGTCGCCCCAAGCAGTCTCATGCGGAAAACATTGAGTTCCTGGCGTTCCATGTCGTGAATTCCCATATAAATCACGCATTCTAGACCAAAACGAGCGCAAACCGTAGCGGTGGCCACGCCGTGCTGTCCTGCCCCAGTTTCGGCGATAATTCGCTTTTTCCCCATGCGTTTGGCTAATAAAACCTGACCAAGGGCGTTATTAATCTTGTGGGCTCCAGTATGGTTTAAATCTTCCCGTTTTAGGTAAATTTGCGCCCCAGTACCGTCAGCTTTGGCATAATGGGTGGTGAGACGTTCAGCAAAATATAAGGGACTAGGTCTGCCGACGTAATCTTTGAGCAGTTGATTTAATTCTTGTTGAAAATCGGGGTCGTCTTTATACTGATTATAGGCCGTTTCTAGTTCACTTAAGGCTGGCATCAGGGTTTCTGGGACGTATTTGCCCCCGTAGCGTCCAAAACGCCCAAAAGCATCGGGATACTGGCTTGCTGTGCTGGCTGAGGCGGTATAAATCGGCGTGATAGTCATGTAAACCTTCGATGAGAGACTTATGATCCATTATAAATCTAAGGGTTTAGTCTCTGGGTTAACCTGAGTTCCGGGGCAATCATCGCCTAACCTACTCAATAATTAAAGGGTGAGCATTGCCCACCCTGTTACTGATTTTACATCCAAATACTCACATCAACTTTTAACACCTGTCCTAATAGTAATAACCATTTTAATTGAGTCATCGGCCAGGGACAGGCAGCATCTATTGAATTAGACTGCAAACAATTAGGAACTAGACGCTCGTGGAAATAATAATAGTATAATTCCTGAGAGCGATCGAGGGATAATCCTAGCTTTAATTGTTGGCTAACTTCAATTAAACGGGTGATTAAGCGAGTATCCTCCTCCGCCGTTAAAGGATCGCCATCGTGTAATAATTTCCAAAGAGATTGCCAGAGCAAACTTTCTAAGGTTTGACGCGCTTCGGGAATATTTAATTGACAGTGTAAATGATTGGCTTCTTTAGCAATAGCCAATAATTGATCGAGATTATTTTCCGTTGCTTGCCGCTGCTCAAAATCTTTTTCTAGGGCATTAATCACCTGTAAACAACGGTGAGAAATGGCTATATCGGCCGCTACCTGTAACTCTTGCGGTACGGGCAGCTCATCCCGTTGGAAAGCCGCTAAAATGCCGTAATTATCCCGATAAACTTGGGTGTATAATTGGTCAAGACGTTTTTTAGTTTCGGCTGTCACCTTCTGCATAATTCGGTGTCTTTCATCGGCAAAAAGATGGGGTAAAGCAAAGAAGTTTTCTCCCAATCCGCGCCCCATTTCTACGATCATGGTCGAAACACTGGCCTGTTGTAAAGATTGAAAGAGATGATCCTTAAGATTGCTATAGATTAACCGACTGTTAAACGGTTGAATGCAGCAGTAAAAATCCCAACCTCCTAAATGTAGAACAGCAAAGACAAAATGTTCACTTTCTTGGGTAATTTCCGAGGTTAATTCCACCTGTCCCACCGCTAAAGTTAAAGATCCGATCGCTTGTTTTTGATAATCTAATTGACGGGCATTGTAACAATAAATCCGATGATGACTGGGATAATTGGTAAATAGAGAACTAATAGCGTAATGGGCCGCCACCCGTTCCAAATCCACCCGCGCAGAAGTGACCAATTGTCGATAGACATCGGCCCCATCTTGATATAACTTAACGTTACTGGGAGCGAAAGCTAGACGACTGAGGAAATTCATTTCTAATTGAATTCCAGCCACTTCTCCGGCTAATTCCAGGGACCGGCCAGCATATCTCAAAATTTGCGTGCCTTCAGGTCGAGAAATTTCCTCAAAAAACCAACCACAACTGGTAAACATTAATAAAGCTTGTCTTTGCATTTCTAATAAACGCAAAGCATCGATTTTCTCGCTTTTACTCAGGGTACGACTTTGATGCACAGCTAAGAAATGTTCGATCGCGTCTGGGGATCGATCTAAAATAACTGCAATGTAGTCATCCCTTGTCTGCCAAGGATCCCGGAAAAATTCCTGTCCCTGAATCTCATAGACCTTAATCAACTCATCTCTGAGCCAATTTAGGGACTCCCGCAGGGGTTTACGCCATTTTTGCTGGTAATTTCCCCCTCCCCCGCAACCACAGTCATCCTGCCAACGATTTACACCATGAACACAACTCCACGCGGTCACGGGTTTTAATTCCACTTCCCAAGTGGGGGGGCAAATACTGAGATAATGGGCGAAATTGGTGACTGTCCAGCCGTTTTTAGGAAAAGATTCCGTAAAAGCATAGCTAAGACACTTCTCTGTCCCCTGTTTGTGGTGGCCAAAGGTTTCCCCATCGGTAGCGACGCTGATTAACTGGGAAGGACGATGATCCCCTTTAATTGCTTGTCCCAGACGACCGACGAGAAAATCACTACTGGCTAGGACATCATTAAAGCCCATATCGCGAGAAATCGGACCATCGTAGAAGAAAATATCTAGATAACGACCATCGGGGATGTAACAGCGATAGGGACGGGTGGGATCGATTTGACCTCCGGCCACCGCGTGCCATTGGGGATGGGGATCATGGTCGCTAGGGAAAGGACGACAGCGCAAGGCCTGGGAAGGGGCTAAAATGGTGAATTTAATCCCTTCATCGATTAAAGCTGTCACTGTGGCTAAATCAATGGCTGTTTCTGCTAACCACATTCCTTCGGGATCGCGGCTGAAACGGTGCTGAAAATCGGCTTTTCCCCAACGAATTTGGGTGTATTTGTCCTGTTTGTTGGCTAGGGGCAGAATGATATGATTATAGACCTGGGCGATGGCGTTACCATGACCGTTTAAGCGTTGACAACTTTTTTTATCTGCTGTCAGGATGCGTTGATAAACTTCGGGATCATGGGATTGCATCCATGACATGAGGGTGGCCCCGATGTTAAAGCTGAGATATTCGTAGTTATTGACTATTTTGATCACTTCCCCCCGGTCATTGTAAATACGCGCAAAAGCATTGGCACGATAACACTCGTGATGGATGCGTTCATTCCAATTGTGGAAGGGATGGGCGCTCGGTTGCCGTTCAACTCTGTCTAGATAGGGATTTTCTCGCGGTGGTTGGTAAAAATGTCCGTGAACCGTGATATAAACTCCGTGAGCGGTTTTCAGGGGATCAACCCCCGTATCGGTATAGGAATAAAAGGTTGTAGAAGGATTTTCAACAAGATAAGTCATAGAAATGCCTAGAAAATCGGTTTTTTTGAGCGAAAATAGCTGTAGAATGTAGCGACCTGATGTTTAAAAAGACTGAAAACCTTGCCGTTTTTTACGGACTCGGTGTCACAATATCATATTTTGCGTTCCTAGCAAAGCTAAGATTAACAATTCGCAACTTCTCGATACACAGCCCTAAGTAATAATAAATTTTGTCACAAAATCTAGCTTTTTTGGGTAAGCTGTTGACTATCTAGGGTCTGCTGATTGCCGCCTTCTCTTAAGAATTCACAGCCATAAGTTTCTAAATGACGAATTAAGTTTATGCGTTTCATGCAGCCCAGAAAGTAACAGACTCTCGAATCACTTCTTGTCCTTGCAGTTGCTCTTCAGCTAACATACGATTAGCTTCTAAAACTAGCTCAATTGCTTCTTCTAAATTGCTTCTAGTTTCTTCTAGAGTCTCTCCTTGAGTATTAGCTCCTGGCAATTCTTCGACAAAACCAATATAGCCTTCGGGAACTTTCTGGAATATTTTTGTTAGTTTTAGTTGCATGATTTACCTCAGAATTTTAAATTATATAACCCACTATCATTAAAGTTAGCGGTGCGTTACGACTGCTGAAGTGAAGCTAACGATATAATCGGATACAGCCCAAGCTGCATAATTAAGAGCCTGACGAATATCTTCCTGCTCCAACTCTGGATAAGTCTCTAAGACTTCCTGAATAGATAACTGACTAGCCAACAGTTTCAGCACAAATCCTACAGTGATACCCATTCCTCGAATCGTTGGCTGTCCAAGACATATTTGTGGATTAACAGTAATATGGTCTAGCTCTCTAATCACTGTGGAACTCCTGAGATAAACTCCTCCTGTATTGTTGTGAAGATTACCAAAAAGGGCAAGAAAAAACCACAAAGGCACAAAGAACACAAAGTTTTTTGTTAATTGGCTAATTATAGCTTGATTGCTAACCCAATACCTTGATGGTATAAGTGTTCGACTCAATCCCAGGAACTAAAACCGCAATCGCCCTTAATCCCTTTCCCCCAAAATCTAAACTGCGATCGCAGTTTTAATTGATAGTTGATAATGAATAGTTGATAATTATCCATTGTCAATTGCCTATTATCCATTGACCGCGATCGCCTTTTGACCTTTGACCCCTTCTCCTTGAACTGCGATCGCTGATTAGTTGATAGTCAATAATTAATTGAAAAAACACGGATGAGAAGCTAGGGACATTTCTTCTCCGCCAATTCGCTAGAATGGGACTAGACTTCTCAATCTTGAAGAATCTTCTTATGTCAGACGCTGTAACGATCGCCGATATTTACAAGTTATTTGAAAGAACTGAAGCCCAATTTGCCGAGTTTCAAAAGGAAGCCGATCGCCGCAGTGCCGAAGCCGATCGCCGCAGTGCCGAAGCTGATCGCCGCAGAGAGGAAGCTAATCGCACGATGGAAGAATTAAAAAAACAGGTACAAGAAACGACCAAAGCTGTTAATAACCTCACAACACGCTGGGGTAGATTCGTTGAAGAAATGGTAGAGCCTGCGGTTGTGCGTTTATTTCAGGAACGGGGCATTGATGTCACCCAAACGATGAGTCGCTTGAAAAGTAAGCGTCCTGGGGCGGCAATGGAGATTGATATTGTGGCGGTGAATGGGAGCGAGTTGGTGGCTGTGGAATGTAAATCTCGACTGTCGAGGGATGATGTAGATGATTTTGTCAGCCGATTACAGCGATTTAAGGTGGCTTTCCCCCAATTTCGAGAGTTTCGGGTTTACGGAGCGGTGGCGGGTATTGAAATTGACGAGGGGATAGATGTCTATGCCTATCGGCGCGGTTTGTTTGTGATTAAGCAGTCGGGGGAAACGGTTAAAATTATCAATGATGCTCAGTTTCAACCTTTGGGTTTTGCTTAAGCTGTTTAATCTCTTTTTTAAGAAGATGTAATTCTGCGATCGCCCTTTTAATTAATAATCAATAGCTGATTAGTTGATAGTCAATAATTAATTGAAAAAACACGGATGAGAAGCTAGGGACATTTCTTCTCCGCCAAGTCGCTAGAATGGGACTAGACTTCTCAATCTTGAAGAATCTTCTTATGTCAGACGCTGTAACGATCGCCGATATTTACAAGTTATTTGAAAGAACTGAAGCCCAATTTGCCGAGTTTCAAAAGGAAGCCGATCGCCGCAATGCCGAAGCTGATCGCCGCAGAGAGGAAGCTAATCGCACGATGGAAGAATTAAAAAAACAGGTACAAGAAACGACCAAAGCTGTTAATAACCTCACAACACGCTGGGGTAGATTCGTTGAAGAAATGGTAGAGCCTGCGGTTGTGCGTTTATTTCAGGAACGGGGCATTGATGTCACCCAAACGATGAGTCGCTTGAAAAGTAAGCGTCCTGGGGCGGCAATGGAGATTGATATTGTGGCGGTGAATGGGAGCGAGTTGGTGGCTGTGGAATGTAAATCTCGACTGTCGAGGGATGATGTAGATGATTTTGTCAGCCGATTACAGCGATTTAAGGTGGCTTTCCCCCAATTTCGAGAGTTTCGGGTTTATGGGGCAGTGGCAGCAATTGAAATTGATCAGGGGATAGATGTCTATGCCTATCGGCGCGGTTTGTTTGTGATTAAGCAGTCGGGGGAAACGGTTAAAATTATCAATGATGCTCAGTTTCAACCTTTGGGTTTTGCTTAAGCTGTTTAATCAGCAGCTTAACAGGAGTCGCACTCATGGTTCTGGTATTTGTAAATCTCGACAAATTTTTCGCGTCAAGAATTCATTGATTTCACGATGGCGCGGAATGGCTGAAGATTTCTGATTGACACGATTTACATAAATCGTATGATTGCCGCCTTCTCTTAAGAATTCACAGCCATAATTTTCTAAATGACGAATTAAGTTTATACGTTTCATGCAGCCCAGAAAGTAACAGACTCTCGAATCACTTCTTGTCCTTGCAGTTGCTCTTCAGCTAATATACGATTAGCTTCTAAAACTAGCTCAATTGCTTCTTCTAAATTACTTCTAGTTTCTTCTAGAGTCTCTCCTTGAGTATTAGCTCCTGGCAATTCTTCGACAAAACCAATATAGCCTTCGGGAACTTTCTGGAATATTTTTGTTAGTTTTAGTTGCATGATTTACCTCAGAATTTTAAATTATATCACCCACCATCATTAAAGTTAGCGGTGCGTTACGGCTGCTGAAGTGAAGCTAACGATATAATCGGATACAGCCCAAGCTGCATAATTAAGAGCCTGACGAATATCTTCCTCCTCCAACTCTGGATAAACCTCTAAGATTTCCTGAATAGATAACTGACTAGCCAACAGTTTCAAAACAAATCCTACAGTGATACGCATTCCTCGAATCGTTGGCTGTCCAAGACATATTTGTGGATTAACAGTAATACGGTCTAGCTCTCTAATCACCGTGGAACTCCTGAGATAAACTCCTCCTGTATTGTTACATACAGCAATGAATGTTGAGCAAGTTTCTGCGCTGCTGCGTGTGAATTAAGCGGCGACGAGAGTAAATATACAGCATTTATCCACCAACTAACACCAATCACGGGTTGAGGTTTCGTTGAGGACATCGAGAGGGAAAAGCCTTTTTGGATATTCTGAGCGTTAGCGGTGGTTTTAGAATACACCATCTCTAGGAGCCTATCTTGCTATAATGTAAACTGTCAGGAGTCATTTTGGAAACCATCATGGAAATAAAAAACATTAAACAAAAAGCCAGAAATTTAATCGATAAATTGCCGGATAATTCTACATGGGATGATTTGATGTATGAGATTTATGTGAGACAGGCAATTGAAGCAGGATTAGCCGATAGTGAGGCGGAAAAGGTTATTTCTGTGGCAGAAGTACGCACTAAGTTCAAGCTAGAGCCATGAAAGTTTTCTGGACAGAAACCGCCGTTAATCATTTATCATCCATCTACAACTACATATCACAAAACTCCCCTCAATATGCTCAAAGACTGGTGGAAAGATTGACCAGACGCTCAGAACAGATTGCTAATTTTCCCTTTTCGGGTCGTCTTGTTCCGGAGTTTGAAACTGAGCAGATCCGAGAAGTATTGAGTTCCAGGGCATTGATCGGCTTAACTATACCAAGGGCATCAGGGTAACGGTGATGAGTGATCGGCACAAAGATGGCAGACCGAAGACACTACAATTGACAAACCTGTAAATCCATGTTACAATTAATAATTGATAGATAAAACTATCATTAGCATGATTGTTCTTAATTAACCATAATACTTTTTTTATTCTCATCAGCCTCGACATTTCAGTTTGAGTGTGATGGGAATCTTGAGTAAATTGACTAAATTTCAAGGAGCAACTAAATGCCTGAGAGTTTACAAGGTGAGAAATGTGACGATACTGCAACTAAGGCTAATCAATTTTTAAATACTAGAAACGACCTTATAAGTTATCAAACAAAAAGATTAGACAATCTTTCTGATTTTGAACAACTTGAGCAAGCCTTAATGAATTTTACAAGCAATAAGAAAGATACGGTAAAATATATTCTAAAAAAAGTTTGTGAAGAAGCTAAGTGTCAAGTTGCAGCGATTTTTTTAATCTCTAAGGATGATGTACTAGAGCGTTTTGCCATTCAAGGCAAAGACGTTAATGGTGAGCCAATAGATGATACATGGCTACAAGAAGAGAGGTATGCGAAAGGGGAGAGTTTCACTGGCAGCGCTGCCAATCCATCTGATGGATCATATGGGAAGGTTACTGGAGAGCTTTTCCAGTATGAAAATTTGAAGTATAGACAGGAATATTCTGATAAGCTAGGCAAATTAATCTCTGCCATTGCCTTACCTTTGAATGGACGAAACAAAACCTATGGAGTATTGAGAATTATAAACAAAGTTGACGATCAGGGCAATATTGACGATCTGGCCAGCTTTGATCCCTGTACAGTAGCTTTCTTAGCAGGAGTCGCCTCTGCTAAACTATCTAATATTCACAGGGATTCTGAGATTAATATACTCAATTACTTGACATACCTTGCAGATATTATCCCAGTTGATTCCTTTGACAAGTATCAAGAAAGGATGTATGACGAAATTTTCAAATACTTAGTCGGCAACGAGACTCCATATAAAGTTGCCATTCTTTACAGAAAAAAATTGTCTTCTGAAGCAATGGAAGTTTTACGATTTTCTGAAGTATCTGGAGTAAGTAATTCATGTCGAGTTTATCTTGAAGAGGTTGGAAAGGAGTTTGCAGAAAAAATCTCTTCAAATACTTGTCAATTTATTGAAGGAGTACATGAGGAGAAAAACAATAATCGGTTTATTCAAACTGATTTAAAACATTTTGAAGATTCAAAACTTGAAGCCTTTGGCGTTTTCCCACTTTTCTTTGAGGGAAAATTCATCGGAGCTATTGCTCTATTTTTTGGATATAAGTTCAAGCTATTCGATAATAATCTTAGCTTTTTACAAAGTTTTTCTTCTTTACTTGCCATATTAGTTAACAAGCAAACTCGGGCAGAGAGACTAAGGGAGTTTGAAAGTCTTGCTGAAGATTGGATTAATGAAACAAGTCATTTATCCTCAACCCATGAGGCGATTATACATCCTAACTATCAGAGAATTATTGGAATGGGGCAAGATGTTATACCATTTTTGCTCAAAAATCTTAAAGAGCCAAAAAGCCTTCCTAGCCGTTGGTTTTGGGCATTAAAAGCTATTTCTGGTGAAGATCCGGTTCCTAAAGACAGCCGGGGTAAGTCTAAGGAGATGATCGATGCTTGGTTGCACTGGGGTATCCGAAAGGGATATATTAAAGGGGATATATTAATGAACACTAAATCATCTATTTAAAAAGTATGTGTATTGTAATCATTAACGGTGATAGTCATATAACCAGTCGGAGAACTCCTTATTACAATTCCTTTGCTTGGGCAGTAAATGATCAAGAGCGTTGGTGGTTTCCCGATCGATTTGAGACTGAATATTGGCCAGCTGGAATACCAAGGGAGAACACTCTAAGTGCCTTCATAGATGCCTATAGGACCGAGCATTTTGAAGTTTGCCCAATTGGTGATCCTAATTTAGAGTTTAGTCCTAACGGTTTTTTTGTTGAAAAAATCGCTATTTATACTATTAATGGTAGTCCCTCTCACGCCTGTCGGCAATTAAACACTGGAAGATGGACGAGTAAAATAGGAGTTCGTGAAGATGTACGACATGAATTTGTGGAACATTTTATTGTAGAAATTGAAGGGATACCTGATATTCTTAATCTTGGAAACCGCAGCATTATTATGAGGAGAATACATCATTAATAGTAGGCTAGAGTCTAGCTTTGCTTTCAAATAAGATATGTATCTTAAGTTTGCTTGTGGAAGTTCTGCAATTGTAAAGATATGCTATAATTGGAGTGAGTCAAAGTACCAAAGTTAAGCGTTTAGAGGAAGTAGCGAATTGCCATCAAAAGCTAAATATTATGTTCGGCAAGTCTTTCAGCAAAATTAAGTCTCTGACTATGTACACCAAAATAGCTAAGTTATAATTTATGGAAAATAATCAACTTATAGAAAGAAGGTTTGACGGCAAGATAGGTGATGATTATAGTCTCTGGCAATCTGCTCGTCCTCATCTTAAAAAGTTAAGACAAGAGTTAGTCAAACTACTAATTAACTATCAAAACTCTTGCCCAAAGGAATCGCTGATCCTAGAAATTGGGTGTGGCGATGGAGAATTAACTGAGATGATCCTATCTGAAGCAAAAAATATTAAGATAATCGCTATCGATAACGAACCTTCGATGATTCAAAAAATCCGCTCAAGGCTTTCACATTACCTATCTCAAGAGACTCTTGTTGTTATTCAGGATGATGTTTTAAACTTTTTGCAAAGTTATCCTTTGAATAACTTTAATTTTATTGTTTCTGGATTCACTTTTCACAATATGTTGGCACTCTATCGTTTTCAAGTATTTCAACTATTATATAGTCGGCTTCTCATTGGAGGTAAGTTATTAGACGCTGATAAAATCGCGCAAAGAGGTGAACAGCATAACCGTGATATAAAGTGGCAATATGATAAATTCTTTGAAGTCCTTGTATCTGCTGAAAGGTTCGATCTCCTGAAAGAGGTTATGTTGCACTATACTACGGATGAACAACCTAATAGAATACGCTATGAAGATGAAACAATCTCTGAACTTTCAGAAATTGGATTTCAAGAAGTTACCTTATACTTACGTCAATATATGGATGCACTGATTATAGCCTCTAAATAGAATTTTACCCGATTGTTAGCACCTAAGTTAAATATTTTGGGATTCAAGTCTTGAAGCTAACGTAGAAATTCTCCTCGCTCCATAAACAATTCCCCCACCCCCACCTTGGTAAAAGTGATGGTATATAAGAATTGGAAATGTAAAGTCGCTCAAGTCTGCTGTGGCAGGATATTCTATATTTTCAAGCTCCAACCATATACCTCCTTGTCGCCAACCTATGCAATCGCCAAAACTACCCCATACTTCCCGATTATATTCTTCTGTCCCCCCAAGGTCACGGTAAATTTTCGCCTGTCTCTTAATACCAAATTTCCCTTCGCTGTATTTCACCCAGAGACGGTCAATTTCATTGATTACATCTAGGGATACCTGACTAAAAAGGTCATAAAAGTCATTATAATTTTCTATGACCATCCACTGATACATAATAAAAGCGGTTTCGTAGTCGGCTTTTTTCCAATCCTTTTGCCCTAGGTACTCCTCTAACTTTTGATAGATTTGCCCTTGGCTTGCTACAAGATACTCCCTTCGTTTTCTCAGTTCTTTTTCATAAGCTTGATCGGCTGCTGGTTTCTCTTGCACTTCGATCATCTTATGGAATTGTTCTCGGTAGCGATCTGGATTTTCCTCGGCCGCAAAAGCGAGGCGGAATATCTCCCCCCATCTTTCCTCATTGTTGTTCTCTTTATTTCCCCATAGTTCGGTTAAAGCCTTGGCTGCTGTTGCCGCTAAAGCAGAAAGCTTACTTGCATCTTTGGGAAGCTCGATATGGGGGTTAATGTGTTTGATGTGGGAGGCGCGGTAGAGGGTTTCTCTGTGCTCATTGCGGATTACCTCAATCAAGCCTTTATCCTGTCCCTGTTGTAATTTTTTCTGATAGTTGGGAACAGATTGACAAACCGCTTCTAAAGCAGCCAAAGGGACAGGAATTTCATAGATTAGGCAATTACTGACCACTTTTTCAAGAGCTTCATCCGTCAAGAGTTGAGGTTTTTCCTCTAACCGCCAGACTATCTTATCGCGCCAAGTAACATCAGATTCATTCTCAAATGACTGCAATTTAGCATCTATATCCCCTGAACTTAAAACCTCATTGTTGAGCCATTCCAACAGACGGGGGTTGCCATCAGCAAGGTTTAAAGCTCTTTCTATATAGTTTTTATCGATCTTACCCGAACTAAAATGCTCTAACCGCCGCAGTTTCTTTTCTAAATCTGACTCTTTGTATTTGAAAGAGGGTAAAGACTCCAGATGATAAAATTCCTCTAATAGAGGGGAATTGAAGGTATAGCGCGAGGTAATAATCAGGCGATGATAGTAATTGGTTTCCTGTATCGCCCAAACGAGAGCTTGTAATAGGGGAGCGACTCCTGCTTTAAGGATATAGTCATCGCTGGATGAAGGGCATTCCAAGTTCCACTCGAAATCATCAAGAATAAGCAGAAGAGGCTGGTTCAACTGACCAAAAACATCCCTTAAGCGATAGTCTAGATCCTCATTAGAATCCAGAAGGATTTGACGTTGTGGACGGTCTAATTTTTTAGCTAGGGTATTAACCAAGCTAGTTTGATCAATTTGTTGATGCCAGACAAGCTTAGTATAGTCTGGAAGGCGATCGCACAGACGAGCAGCGAGGGTACTTTTCCCGTTACCACCAAAACCTTGCAGGAAAACCCCAGCTTTATGAATTGCTTTAGAATTATCAAAGGGTTTTTTCAGCACTTGTAAGCAATCCTGAAGATCGCGGCGGCGACCGATAAAAGTTTCCCTTGTGGCTACCCGCAAATATTTCGTTTCTGGGTCTACAAATTGGTCAACAACGGATACGGTAGGTAAAGGTTTTTTCTGTCCTCTCCTTACCAAAGCTTCTGGGATACTTCCCCGGACATAGAGGCGTAAACAATGCCAATCCCTCGCCTGATTTCCCAATAATTTCTGATAGGCAAAAGCTAACGACTCGCTTAAAGTAAAGCCTTGGGAAAGCTTTTCATAGAGGATGGCCGCCGTGTCAGCAGCTTCGTTATCCCTGACGGGTTGACCCCACCCCAAAACAGCTGTAGCCCCATTTTCTAATAACTTCTCGGCCATCGAAAGGATCTCATCACCATCGGAGTAGCCTGTCCGACACCCTGATAAAAACAACAGCTTGGGTAAATTAAACTGTAATTCTCTGGCAATATCTTCGGCGCTGGTATCTTGCCTATCTCCGTATTCCGTCTCGGTAATAAAATAGGGTTTCTGATCCTTGATGGTGGCGTGTCCGCTCAAGTGGATAACATCGAAATATCCTCTATCTTTACTGGCTATCAATTCGCCTAATTCTTTAATACATCCGCTCTCTTCAACGGTTAAAGATAGGGGTTTTCCTCTAGTTGCTTTGAGGATCTTCCCTTCTTCTGCCTCAAAATCTAGTATAGGCTTTACACCCTTAGCAGAACTTGCCATGAAAACTACATTTAAGGCTCGATCCTGCGGGTTGTTGTCCACAGTTAACAGCCTTTTATCAACCGTTTTCATCCACCGCAGGGGAATGATTGCGGGAAGCTTAGACACCAGAAAACCCTGACCATCGTGTAATAATTCCCAGGGTAGATGGACTAATCCTTTGCTGGTGCTGATAGCTAGAACTATTTTCTCTCCCCGGTGGCTATCTAATTCGTTCTGGAGGATGCGCTCCGTACCATCTAACCATCGGTACAAACCTTTTCCTGTTTTGGCGTGGTCTTCCGGTAAACGGGTATAGTAATCGGTGTCAGCCTTTTTACTTAGGTTGTCTATTTCACTCAAGGATCTTGTGTAGAAATCAATCTGGTTGGGGTTGTCCCAGAAAAATCGGAACTCAACGCTGTTGCTATCCATCTCCTTAAGGTCAATATGCAGTATCTTCATGATTTTTCTTGTTCCAAGAGTTTTTGTAGTTGCTCTAGGGTAGCATCTTTGAGCAGCAGGCGATCGCCGTTTTTGCTCACAATTAACACTCGTTCGATTTTCGGGGTTTCAGGAGAGTCAATTTTTTGCTTTAACTGGTACAATTTCTCAGCGATGGCGATTGTTCCGCTAATAATGCCGATGATGGTGGCAATGGTGGCAAGGGTTCCCTCTCTCTCCACTTCGGAGATAACTTCGTAGCTGCCTTGCACCCCTTCCATATCTAGGATGTCCTGAGCAACTTTGATAGCATCGAGGCCTTCAATTTCTATCTGCATCAGTTTTGTTCCTCCTGTCAGTACCCAAGCAAAATGATACTAAATCCAGTTATTAAAGACTGATTATTTATTCCCCCTTTTGCCTGTCCTGATATGTAGCCTATACTCAACGAATTTAGTATGACTAGCTTAGTTGGGGAAAAAATCTCAATTACCGTCAATGGTTGACCTAAGAAAATATTTCAGTCTCTCCGTCGGGAAATAACCTATTAGAGACTGAAAAATCTTAGTCATTCCATTCCCCTTTGGGTGGTACGGGGGGATTGCGTCGAAGATGACGGGTTAAGTCCTCATCCGGTTGTTTCTCTCCTCTTAGCCACTGTTTAATCGCTGTTTCGATAATGCGACTAGGATCGTTAGTCAGGTGTTTAATCTGGTCTAAAACTTCCGAGTCAAGGTGAATAGCGATTTCAACTTTCTCCGCCGTGCGCTGAGTCGGTGTAGCATTGTCGTTCATAAGCTCTATTAATGATTGCTATCTATCATTCTACCCGTCAGTCGAGGATTCTCATCCAAGAGTTTATCTATAGTAATCCGATTTGGACAAATCATAGAGCTTTTCCTTAGCCATTGCCCTTTCCCTGATTTTGTCACCATAATCAAGCCTACCATAGTTTCCTGTGGATGCCGAGAGGGAAAGCCAAGGCCAAAACCCTGACTATACTTGCAGTTTAGCTTTTTTTACCTTTTACTTTTCGCTTTTGCTCCAGCCTTAGAGACTTTACCTCTACAATGAATTAAGGAATCTAAAATTTTATAAACCCCTGACTTTTGCCAACAGTGAACCACGATGACTGACGTTCCCGTTTCTCGCATTCGCAATTTTTCCATCATCGCTCATATCGATCATGGTAAATCAACTCTCGCCGATCGCCTCCTGCAAATTACAGGAACCGTAGCCCAACGGGAGATGAAAGAACAATTTCTCGATAATATGGACTTGGAACGGGAACGAGGTATCACCATCAAGTTACAGGCGGCACGCATGGATTATACCGCTAAGGATGGTCAAAAATACGTTCTTAATCTGATTGATACCCCCGGCCATGTGGATTTTTCCTACGAGGTTTCTCGGTCTCTAGCGGCGTGCGAGGGAGCTTTATTAGTTGTGGATGCGTCCCAAGGAGTAGAAGCGCAAACTTTAGCCAATGTTTACCTAGCACTGGAAAATAACCTCGAAATTATCCCAGTTTTAAATAAAATCGACCTACCCAGTGCCGAACCGGAACGAGTCGCGGCGGAAATCGAGGAAGTGGTGGGTTTAGACTGTAGTGAGGCGATTCGGGCCTCGGCTAAGGCTGGGATCGGTATTAATGATATTCTAGAGTCGATCGTCCAATTAGTTCCCCCTCCCCAAGATACCCTCGAAGAACCCTTCCGAGCTTTAATTTTTGATAGTTATTACGACGCTTATCGAGGGGTAATTGTCTATTTCCGCGTTATGGATGGTCGGGTGAAAAAGGGCGATAAAATTCGTTTTATGGCTTCCGGTAAAGAATTTGTGATCGATGAATTGGGAATTTTATCACCGCAACAGGTACAGGTAAATGAACTTCACGCGGGAGAAGTGGGTTATCTGGCAGCCGCGATTAAAACTGTTGCCGATGCCCGGGTGGGTGATACGATTACTCTAACCGCTAAACCAGCACAAGAGCCTTTACCCGGTTATACAGAAGCAAAACCGATGGTTTTCTGCGGATTATTCCCCACCGATGCTGATCAGTATGCCGATCTCAAAGATGCCCTGGAAAAGTTAAAATTAAACGATGCAGCTCTATCCTACGAACCGGAAACTTCTAGCGCCATGGGTTTTGGTTTCCGTTGCGGTTTCTTGGGATTGCTACACATGGAAATCGTCCAGGAAAGACTAGAAAGGGAATATAACTTAGATTTAATTACCACTGCTCCCTCGGTAGTTTATCGGGTTACTACCACCGATGGGGAAATTGTCGAAGTGGATAATCCTAGTTTGTTACCTTCCCCACAAAAACGGGAAAAAATTGAGGAACCTTATATCCAAGTGGAAATGATTACTCCGGAAACCTATGTAGGTGCTTTGATGGAATTATGTCAAAGTCGTCGGGGAGTTTTCAAGGATATGCGTTATTTTACTAAAACTCGCACCGCTTTGATTTATGAGTTACCTTTAGCAGAAGTGGTGACGGACTTTTTTGATCAATTAAAATCTCGATCGCGCGGTTATGCTAGTATGGAATATCAATTAATTGGCTATCGGGAAAATGAGCTAGTTAAATTAGATATTATGGTCAATGGTGATCCCGTTGATGCTTTAGCGATGATCGTTCACCGGGATAAAGCTTATTATGTTGGTCGCGCTTTAACTGAAAAGTTAAAAGAATTGATTCCCCGGCATCAATTTAAGGTTCCCATTCAAGCAGCTATTGGTTCTAAAATCATCGCTAGTGAACATATTCCCGCTTTAAGAAAGGATGTCTTAGCTAAGTGTTATGGTGGTGATATTAGCCGCAAGAAAAAGCTGTTAGACAAGCAAGCAAAAGGGAAGAAACGGATGAAAGCGATCGGAACTGTTGATGTCCCGCAAGAGGCATTTATGGCAGTCCTAAAACTCGATCCTCAGTAAAATCTTGGGGTGAGTCAATCCTCACCCTTTTTAGTTTTAGCAGTGGGGAATTATTATGAAACTTTTGAGATTATCCTATCAAGATTTATCCTCTGGATTAAGTATATATTCTTGCAAATTTTTTCCAGATTTGAATTTATTAGTCGGTATCTCAGGTGCCGGAAAAACCTCGATTTTAAAGGCTATTAGTAATTTAAAAAGAATCACTAACGGTGCATCGGTAAATGGGGTGAAATGGGATGTAGAATTTTTAACTAATGATCATGTTCGTTATCATTGGTTGGGTGAATTTGAGGTTAGAAAAGCTCGTTCTCTCATCAAGATTGAAGAAGACGAAGTCAATAGTAATGACAGCGAAAATAAGGTTAGTATAATTAGTGAAACTCTTTTAAAAGATCAAGAGGTTTTGATCGAAAGAAAGCAAGAGGTAATTGAGTTTAAACATTCAAAGACACCAAAACTACCATCTTATTTAAGCTGTATAGAGCTTTTCAATCAAGAAGAAGATGTTTTCCCTGTTCGACAGGAATTTAACAAAATGATTTTCAATCCACTTAAGTTTAATATCTCATATTCAGCAGTTGATAAAATCTTGGAAAACGACGAATATGCCAAATATAACTCTCTCTCTGAATTACAATCGAGTCAACTTCCTATTTCCGACAAACTACTGATCACTTATAAAAAATATCCCGATACGTTCGAGATAATAAAGAGAAAGTTTTTAGATATTTTCCCTCAAGTTGAAGATTTAAAAATAGAATCTTTAGAGCCATCCGAACTAGGTGATTTGCTTGTTTCATTAACTAGAATTGGTTTACTTGAAGACTTACCTCGCATACAAATAAAAGAAAAAAACTCTCATGTCTGGATTGTAGAACCAAATATCTCCTCTGGAATGATAAAAAGCCTGATGTTCTTAGCAACGATCGAATTATCTCCTGATGGCAGCGTTATATTAATCGATGAATTTGAAAATAGTTTGGGGGTTAACTGTTTGGACACTTTAACAGAAGATTTATTAGTTAATTATCGAGATTTACAGTTTATTATTACCAGTCATCATCCCTATATAATTAATAATATCAGTCCTGCCTATTGGAAAATAGTCACTCGTAAAGGAGGAGTAATTAAGGTAAACAATGCGGCTGATTTTCATATTTCTAAAACTCGACAAAAAGCCTTTATTGATCTTATCAATGTCTTAGAAGAATTTCCCCAAGGAATTAGTTAATCGATGAATATTTATTTTTTATTTGAAGGAAGAAGTACCGAAAAAAAGCTTTATACTGCAGCGTATCGATAAAACTGAACACTTAAAAACCTTTCAGAAATTTATTAATTTTTGTGATAATATTCGCCAAAATTTCCGATAAATTGATCTGTGGTGCTTCTGACGAGGATGAAATATAAGCTGATTTGGCATCGTCTCCTGACTAATAGCTGATCGAGAATACAAGACTATAACAAGGCTTTTGTCCTAGAAATTTCTAGTTCGGCAGATTTTTGTAGTATTGTAGTATAATGGTAACTCCAGAAAAACAACCCTAAAAGTGCCGTCAGTCTCTTCAGTTAGCAGTTACCAGATAGAAGTTAAAAATTGGCAATTTACTTGATGTTATGGCTTCCTTAAGGGATATTCTCAGTTACTATCACAATTATCAAAAAGCCGCCTTTTTGAGCATTGCTGCCTCCAGTGTCTTTGAAATTATCGATCTGATGGTTCCCTATGCTGTCGGACAGATTCTTAATGTTCTTTCTGATCAACCTTTAGATGGATTCGTGCAATCTTTAGTTAATCGCACGATGATTTTAACTCCCTTTGCCTCAGAAAAGTGGGTTAGTTTGGCGGTATTATTAGGCTTAATTTTCCTAACCACGGTAATTAAAGCACCAATTCAGCCTTGGGTGGGTGTCTGGTTTCACTGGGAAATATCCTTAAGAGCGCGACGAGATCATCTCGGAAAAATTATTGCCAAAATTCTCACCTTACCCCTATCTTTTTACGATGAAAATAATCCGGGACGCATCGCTAACCGGATCGCCAAAGGTATAGAAAATCATACTTGGACTTATCCTGAAATAGCGGGAATGATGATCCCAAAACTGTTTAGAGTTTTCGGTATCTTTATTGTTATTTGGATAATTCAATGGCAAATCGCCCTCGCTTTTGTCATTTCTTTTGTATTAATTGTAGTTTTTATTGTCAGAGATTTAAAAGATTTAATGCAAAAAGAAAGAACTCTTGATCGGCACATCGAAAATACTCAAAGTCGCAATTCTGAGATTATTACTAATATCAAAACTGTCAAGGCTTTTGCCACAGAAGGACAGGAATTATATCGTCAAAAACAACGTTTAGAGAGAGAATTTACCTACGTTATCCATCGCATTCATAAGGGTTATGTGGACTTAATTACTTGGGAAAAAACCCTCGTCCAAGCTAGTTTATTTGGAGTATTTTTCTTTACTCTCCTAGCTACCGTTCAACAGAAAATCTCGATCGGGCATTTTATCACCACCTATACCCTCGCTAGTATGGCTTATGCGGAATTAGATCCCCTATCTCAAATGGCAGAAACTTTCGCTCGTCGCTATGCTTCTATGGCACGTCTAAACAAATTTATTAACTTGCCTAGTGGAACTGATGCTGGTAGTCTTTTAGCCGATCATGCTCAACATAATCCCTATCATTTTACCGGGAAAGTAGAATTAAGTAATCTTAGCTTTGGCTATAGTCCAGAAAGAACGATTATTAAGGATATTAATCTGCTGATTGAACCCTATCAAACCGTGGCATTAGTGGGAAGATCTGGTTCAGGAAAATCCACTTTAGTTAAGTTACTTTTCCGCTATTTTGAACCAAGTCAAGGGCGAATTCTGATAGATGGCGAGGATATTAGTCGCTTGGATGTGACCTGGTATCGGCGACGGTTAGCGATTGTCCATCAAGAAGTAGATGTGTTTAATGGTACGGTGTTAGAAAATCTCACCTACGGTAATCCTAATATTAGCTTCGAGAAGGTAGAAGAAGCCTGTAAAATTGCCCGTGTCGATGAATTTATTCAGGAATTACCTAATGGTTATTCCACTATTGTAGGGGAAAGGGGCGTGCGTCTTTCGGGGGGACAAAGACAGCGTTTAGGAATTGCTAGGGCGTTAATTGTTGATCCAGATGTGTTAGTTTTTGATGAGGCCACTTCTAGCTTAGATTATGAGTCAGAAAGAGCCATTCAACTAGCCATGAAATCCATTTTAGGCACTCGCACCACGATTATTATCGCCCACCGTCTCAGTACCGTTCGAGAAGCTGATCAAATTGTCGTCTTAGATAATGGTCGCATTGTCGAGATCGGTAACCATGATCAATTATTAAATCAGCAGGGAATCTATCAACGTCTCCACTCTTTACAAGAAAGTGCTGAATTGGTTTAGCCTTAAAATAGTCCCCGATAGCGGACAGAGAAAATATATCTAATGGGAGTTAATACCATGTCTAACGAAACCGTTACCTATTCCCTAGAAGCTGTTTTGACGAGAATTGAAGGGAAAATTGACAATCTCCAAAAAGATGTTGACCAAAAATTTGAAAGTCTCCAAAAAGATTTTAACCAAAAATTTGACAAAATCGACGAACGGTTAAATAAGCTAGAGGTAGGACAGGCAAAGTTAACCGAAAAGGTTGAGGGCATCGATAATCGCCTAAAATCAGTGGAAGGAACCCAAAAAAATCAGGTTTGGACATTAATTATTCTTTTGGCAAGTGCGATCGCTACAGCTGGTTGGAAAGTATTTTTTTCAGGTAATCCCTAGAATTAATCTCTGGCTATTAGTCACAGTTTCAAGTTTTGTTAACCCAGAAAAACGATCTTCTCAGAGAACTGGTTTAGTCTTAAAATAGTCCCCGATAGCGGACAGAGAAAATATATCTAATGGGAGTTGATACCATGTCTAACGAAACCGTTACCTATTCCCTAGAAGCTGTTTTGACGAGGATTGAAGGGAAAATTGACAATCTCCAAAAAGATTTTAACCAAAAATTTGACAAAATCGACGAACGGTTAAATAAACTAGAGGTAGGACAGGCAAAGTTAACCGAAAAGGTTGAGGGCATCGATAATCGCCTAAAATCAGTGGAAGGAACCCAAAAAAATCAGGTTTGGACATTAATTATTCTTTTGGCAAGTGCGATCGCTACAGCTGGTTGGAAAGTATTTTTTTCAGGTAATCCCTAGAATTAATCTCTGGCTATTAGTCACAGTTTCAAGTTTTGTTAACCCAGAAAAACGATCTTCTCAGAGAACTGGTTTAGTCTTAAAATAGTCCCCGATAGCGGACAGAGAAAATATATCCAATGGGAGTTGATACCATGTCTAACGAAACCGTTACCTATTCCCTAGAAGCTGTTTTGACGAGGATTGAAGGGAAAATTGACAACGTACCATTCTAGCTGCTTTTCTTCTTGGTTAGTAAAGGGGTCAGTAATCGTAATCGGGTAGCTGTTACCGTCATCAAAATTGAGACTAGCAGTAAAGCCACCATCGTTAATTTCTTCTTCGCGGATGGTGAGGACTAACATAGAGATAAGTTGAGAATTGTTCTATATTATACTGGAAAAAACCTATTGCTTTGAGCCTATGGATGTTCGAGCGGCAGTTGCCCTAAAAGCGGGAAAACCCCTAACTATTGAAACGGTACAATTAGCACCACCGCAAGCGGGGGAAGTGTTAGTAGAAATCAAAGCCACGGGAGTTTGTCACACCGATGCCTATACTCTCTCTGGGGCCGATCCTGAAGGCTTATTTCCCTCAATTTTAGGCCATGAAGGGGCTGGAATCGTGGTAGAAGTGGGAAAAGGTGTCACTAGCCTAAAAGTGGGTGATCCTGTGATTCCCCTATACATTCCCGAATGTCGTCAATGCGAATACTGTCTCAGCTTTAAAACCAATCTCTGTCAAGCAATTCGTCTTACCCAAGGTCGGGGAGTAATGCCGGATGGAACCAGTCGTTTTTCCCTCGATGGTCAGCCTCTTTATCACTACATGGGAACCTCGACTTTTGCTAACTATACCGTACTGCCAGAGATTTCTCTAGCTAAGATTCGCCCCGATGCTCCCTTTGAAAAAGTCTGTTATATCGGCTGCGGAGTCACTACAGGTATCGGTGCGGTGATTAATACCGCTAAAGTGGAACCGGGGGCAAAAGTGGTGGTTTTTGGTCTGGGAGGTATCGGTTTAAACGTTATTCAAGGGGCCCGCTTGGTGGGGGCCGATATGATTGTCGGGGTCGATATCAATCCCCAGAAACAAGCTTTAGCGACCAAATTCGGGATGACTCATTTTGTTAATCCCCAAGAAATCGAGGGGGATTTAGTGGCCTATCTGGTGGATTTAACTAAAGGTGGGGCCGATTATAGTTTTGAGTGTATCGGCAATGTCCAGATTATGCGTCAAGCTTTGGAATGTTGCCATAAAGGTTGGGGTGTTGCCACTATTATCGGTGTAGCCGGGGCCGGCCAAGAAATTAGTACCCGTCCTTTTCAATTAGTCACCGGACGGGTCTGGAAAGGTACGGCTTTTGGTGGGGCGAGAGGTCGTACAGATGTACCAAAAATAGTCGATTGGTACATGGACGGCAAGATTAATATTGATGATTTAATCACCCATGTTCTGCCTCTGGCAAGAATTAACGAGGCCTTTGACCTGATGCACCAAGGGGATTCTATCCGCAGTGTGATTACATTTTGAACAGGGATAATGTTACATATAGTTAAGAAACACTTGACAAACTCTTAACTATATGTATGCGCCAGTTTCCTCGCTCTCTTTAACTTACTATAGAAGCGATCAATCTTTGTGTCCTCTGTGTCTGGAGTGATTCCTTCCACTCCCAGTATTTACACTTATTTTGTTAAGATATATTGCAGATACCCTGAACTTTAGTAAACAGAGGAGCTAAATCACCTAGTATTGCGTCTTTTTCAGTGAACAGTAAACAGTAATCAGTAATCAGTGAAAAGACAGTGGCAGACTACTATTTAATACTGCTCACTTAGAACTCAAATCTGATACGGGACTTGCGCTTTGATAATGTACCTTTTGGGCGAACGCAGTTCGCCCCTACATTGTGGACAAAATCCGTTACTGTAGGGGCGCAAAGCTTGCGCCCTCCGATCGATCAGGTTTGCTGATCACCCTAAGTAGGGCGAGAGCCTTCGAGATGTTAGGGACTTGCGCTTTGATAATGTGCCATCTGGCTGGTCTAATTCTTCTACAGAGCGATTTTCTGGCTGGGATATTATTCCCACGCAAGTCCCTAACTGATGACTAATAACTTTTAAATTTTTAACTTTAAGCAAATGCGTAATAGCGGACTCCTATCAAAAACTAAAGTCAAACTGAAACGGAAAAAAACGCTCACCTCGCCGACGCGGCCAGCACCGAATAAATTACAGAATAAAATCAAAGATAAAGAGCGTCTAGTCGGTCGTCAGCGTCAGTCATGGCTAATTATGGGATTAATTAGCATTGTCCTGCTAGGAGGAGTTGGCTCACGATTGGCCTATTTACAACTGCAGCAAGGACAAATTAACCGAGAAAGGGCAGAAAATAACCGGATTCGCATTCTTCCCAAACCTCCAGTCCGGGGCAACTTATTTGATCGCAATGGCAAAGTTTTGGCCACGGCCCGCTTAACCCATGCGGCCTATATTTGGCCCAAATCCCAGCGTAATCCCGCCCAAAAACTCAATCTTGACCGTTTAGCCAGTATTTTAGCCATTCCCAGAAGCGACCTAGAAAAACGCATTAACGAAGCGGACGAAAACCCCTCCACCCTGATCCGCATCGCTAGGGGTTTAACTCCGGCCCAAATTATCGCCCTAGAGGAATACAAAGACGAATTAACCGGCATTGAAGTGGACGTGGAATCAGTGCGCTACTACCCCAATGGTAAAATCGGGGCGCATATTCTCGGTTATACTGGGGAACTAACCCCGGAGGAATATCAAGCCAAAAGACCCCAGGGCTACCGATTGGGAGATGTCGTCGGTAAAATGGGTGTAGAAGCCGCCTACGAGTCAAAATTGCGGGGAGAATGGGGGGGAATGCAGTTAGAGGTCAACGGATCGGGACAAGTAATCCAAATTCTCGGCCAAAAAATTGCTAAACCGGGCCAAGATGTCACCCTGACACTAGATTTAAAACTCCAAAAAGCCGCCGAGGCCGCTTTAGGAAAACGCAAAGGTGCGATCGTGGCGATCGATCCCCGGGATGGTTCCGTGCGGGCCATGGTCAGTTATCCTAGTTTCGATCCCAATGTTTTCTCGGCCCCAATTACCACCGCCACTTGGAAAAAACTACAAGCGGAGGGCAACCCGTTTGTTAACCGCGCTCTCCAAGGATTCCCCCCCGCTTCCACCTTTAAAGTCGTCACTGCCACTGCCGGCATGGAATCGGGGAAATTTCCCCCTAATACGGTCTTAAATACCTTTGCCGCCCTTTATGTGGGGGGGACAGCTTTTGGAGAATGGAATCACGCTGGTTTTGGTCCGATCGGTTTTGTCCGGGCCATGGCCATGAGTAGTAACACTTTTCATGGTCAAATTGGTCGCGGAGTGGGGGGACCTGCTTTAATTTCTATGGCCCGGCGCTACGGTTTCGGTCAGAAAACGGGGATAGAATTAGCGGAAGAAACCCCGGGGTTAATTGCCGATCGCGATTGGAAACTGCGTAATTTTAAAAACTGGGATTGGTCCGTAGGCGATACGATTAATATGTCGATCGGTCAAGGATTTACCCTGGCGACTCCCCTACAGGTAGCTGTGATGTTTGCTGTCCCCGCTAACGGCGGTTTTTTGGTGAAACCGCACCTTTTACAGGATGCCCGGGATGTTAAGGAATGGCGAAAGTCTTTGAACATGAAACCTAGCACCCTAGACACCCTGAGAAAGTCCCTGAGAGCCGTGGTAGCGGAAGGAACCGGTCGGGCTCTATCCGACCCCGCTTTACCACCTGTAGCGGGCAAAAGCGGCACAGCAGAAGCACCTCCGGGCAAGTCCCACGCTTGGTTTGGAGCTTTCGCCCCCTTCGACGTAGCTCAGGGTAAACCTTTTGATAAGCCCGAAATTGTTGTGGTCGCCTTTGTAGAACATTCCGGCGGTGGTGGTGGGAAAGTGGCCGCACCCATGGTACGTCAGGTAATGGAGGCTTATTTTAATGTCAAACCCAAAGAAGAAAAACCCCGGCCGAAGCCTTAGAGACTCGTGGCGGTAAGCTGCACACAGCGCACGGTAATTCCCGTGGCCTCGGCGATTTTTTCCGCCCAAATTGCCAATATTTCAGCGTTTACGGGTTTGGGAACTTGTATTCCGTTACATGAAAAAAGACGGAGAGGGAGGGATTCGAACCCTCGGTACGGTCTTACGATTCGTACAACAGATTAGCAATCTGCCGCATTCGACCACTCTGCCACCTCTCCAAGATGACATTACTCCAGTCTAACATGAAGGGTCGATTTTTGGCAAGTAATTTTTGGGCAGTTAATCGCTTAAACGACCATCCTCCATATTGACAATGCGATCGGCGATGTCGAGAATCCGGTTATCGTGGGTGACGAGTAAAATCGTGCAACCTTGTTCTTTTGCCAATTTCTGCATGATTTCCACCACATCGCGCCCGGATTGTTTATCTAAGGCCGCGGTCGGTTCATCAGCGAGGACTAATTTGGGATGACTGACGAGGGCGCGAGCGATCGCAACCCGTTGTTTTTGTCCCCCCGATAGATCGTGGGGATAGTAATCAACGCGGTCCCCTAAACCCACCGATTCCAAAATTGCGGTGGCTTTTTGATCGAGATCTTGTTCTAAAAACTCCTCGTGCAGTTCCAAAGACATCCTAACGTTTTGTTTCGCTGTCAGGAATTTTAGTAAATTATGTGATTGAAAAATATAGCCAATTTGTCGGCGAATTTTCAGCATTTTGCCCTTACCAATTCCTAACATTTCTTGGCCGAGAATTTTTAAACTGCCCGCTTGTGCCGATCGCAAACCTCCCATTAAACTCAATAAAGTAGTTTTCCCCGATCCCGAAGGACCAGTCATAATCACTACTTCCCCCGCTTTAATTTCTAGATCGATATCGTATAAAACCTGTTTTCTTAATTCCCCCGTGCCAAAATAGTGATTTAAGCCTTTAATGGCAATTACGGGTTCATTAGGGCTAAAATCGCCTAATTCTCGCTCTTTTTGAAAAATCAGCATTATTTCACCCTTGATAGCTTAGAAAATATCGGCTGGATCTGCTGTCCTTAATTTGCCCATAGCGACAATTCCAGAGGCAATACACATAATAATTGTTAGGATTAAAACTTCGATCGCCCTAGCGGTAGTCATCATTATGGGTAAAAGTGTAGCGGAGGAAGCGAGATTATAAACACCGAGAGAGACGATAAACCCCGGTATGTACCCCAAAACCGCTAGTAATAAAGCCTCTTGCATCAAAACCCCGACTAAATACCAATCACCGTAACCCATAGCTTTTAGGGTAGCGTATTCGGGTAAGTGATCGGTGACATCGGAATAGAGAATCTGATAGACAATAACGATCCCGACGATAAAACCGACTACTGCACCTAAACCAAAGATAAAACCAATCGCTGTACCATTTGCCCAATAGGTTTTTTCCTTTTCAGCAAATTCTTTTAAAGTAAGGACTATTACTTCATTTTTAGGGAAAAGTGCCTGTAAATTGGCTTTTACTGCCTCGATGTTTGCCCCCGGTTGCAGTTTCATCAGTCCTATATCGATTTCGTGGGGTTGACGTTCGGGAAAGAGCCTTAAAAAGGTAGAATCACTGCTAATGACGTTACTATCGGCAGCAAAGGAGGCACCAAGGGTAAAAATTCCCGCTACCTGTACCTCTTTTTTATTTAACTGAACTGTCAAATCGGGGTTTTTCTGGAGTAAATCGGCAATTGGACCGAATTCTGGCCTACCAGCTTGATCGTACAAGACGCGATTTAACATCTTTAGATCACTGGATTTTTGATTGACTTCTGGGAGAGTAAAAACCCGTTGACTGGGATCAAAACCAAAGACTAAAGTAGTTCTTTCCAGGGCAGTTTCGGGATTGCGCCACTGGGCTGAAGCAATATAAACTGGGGCTATAGATTGAATGCCCTCGACTCTTTTAGCTTGGTACAAGCGATCGCGTGAGAAACTTTTCACCGCAAAGAGGGTGTCGAATTGGGGATTAATCAGGACTAAATCCGCATCGAGGACATAATGGGGTTTCACGGAAGCATCAAATAAGGCATCCCGAAACCCCAACTGTGTGAAAATTAGGAAGTCAGCAAAAGCAATCCCAGCAATAGCCACAATCAAACGGGTTTTCTCTCGTGTCACCTGTAACCAAGATAGGGGCGTTTTTTTGAATAGATGGGTTAGTTTCATTGGGTGTTGGAGTTTTGGGGTGTTGGGGTGTTGGGGTGTTGGGGTGTTGGGGTTTTAGGGTTTTAGGGTGTTGGGGTTTTAGTTAAAATTCCCCACTTCCCCACTTCCCCTAAAACCTACTCATTGATAGTTACAGTTACTTGGGAATTGGTTAAACCTGCCACTTTTTGACTGTTTTCGCGATCTAAGGCAATACGGACAGAGATAACTTTGCGATCGAAGTTTTCTCCTGGTTGATTGCTGAAGATATTTTGTTGGTCAACTTTTAAGGCAATTAAGCGCACTTTTCCCCTAACTTCGCCCTTAAACGCCGATCCGGTAATTGTGGCAGTTTGTCCCTTGCGAATTTTCCCGATATCGCTTTGATAGATTTCGGCAATTACTTCCATGCGCTCGGTTTCAGCGAGGTCAACAATTCCTTGATCGCTGATTTGTTCCCCGATACGGGTATTGACTTCAATTACTTTGCCGGAAATTGGCGATCGAATATAAGCCTGATTTAACTCAGTTTGGGCTTTTTTAACGGCAATTAGGGCAGCATTTACCTCCGCTTCGGCTGCCCGCACATCGACTCCCCGCACTTCCGAGACTTGATTTAAAGTGGATCTGGCTTCTTTGATCTGCTGTTGACCGGTGGATTCAATCCGGGCTAGGGTAGTCTTGGCTTCTTCTATCTCTTGTTTACCGGTGCGTTCAATTCTCTCTAGGGTAACTTTTGCTTCTGTTAGTTGTTGATTACTGGTTTCTAAATTCAGTCTTTTACTATCAAAACTAGAGGCGGAAATTGCCCCTTCTTGATAGAGTTTTTCGTAGCGATCGAATTCAGCTTTGGCATTGCGATATTCGGCTTCTAATTTAGCAATTGTCGCTTTTTGGGCAGCCCTATCCCCTTCTAATTGCGCTGTTAATCTTTGGATAGTTGTCCGTTGGGTTGCTTGATCTCCTAACCATTGTGCCTCGATTTTCCGCACGTTAGCAGCATTAGCATCGATTTCTCCGACTTTTGCCCCAGCTTTCACCTGTTCTAGCTTGGCTGCGGCAACTTTCACCTGTTCTTGTGCCTGTCGCAGGTTATCCTCTAATCTTTCCTGACTTTCGAGAATGGCGATTATTTGTCCCGTTTTGACGCTATCTCCTTCATCGACTAATAATTGCTTGACTCGATCGGAATCAAGCAACATCGGAGCAGATATACTGATAATTTCTGTCCTCGGTTCAATTCTGCCTAAAGCGGTGATTTTTTGCGGTGTGGGTGACGCAATTACAGGGGTTTTAGTTTCGGGTTTGGTGGCGACTTGGGAAAGACTATAAAAGGTGGTTATTCCTAATAATCCTGTGCCTAATACTATTAACCCGATAATTAACTTTTGATTTGGTTTCACAAAAGTTTTACCTTTCATAATTTTTTAGTTAATAAGTGATTGTTGGCGGTTAAGAGTTTTTCTGCAAATAAGTAGTAAGAATTTTACCTAATAATTCTCTTGGTTCATCGATCGCAATTTGTGCGATCACCATCTAAAGGTAAGGGAGCATCTAGACGGATAACCTCACTTTCAGGCTCTAATCTTGCCAACGCAGCTACTTTTATAATAAGGGGTGTTGTTGCTTTTGGTTGAGAAATAGGTGACTTACCCCATCTCCAGGGCGAAACTTGGTAAACTAACCCCACACTGGTAACACTTGTTTTCATAACGGCAAGGGCTAATAGCTAGGGCCAAGGATGACAAGGTTGAGATAATGATTAATTGTTCATGTTTCATGACTTATCATTAATTAAATAAGGGATAAAAAATAAAGGATATATTAGTAAAAAAAGATTGGGGAGCCACCAGGTTAAATCAAAATCTTCTCTAATTATCCAAAAAGTAATTGCTTGTAATCCCGAGCAAAAAGTTAAAACCAAAGAAATTAAAGCTAATTTCTTTGATTTTTTTTTGTTTTTGATAAAGTAAAGACTGAGAAAACCGGTGAAGGATATTAATAAATCCAGAGGTAAAAAAGACCAATTCCAGGCTACTAAAATAGGATTATAATAGTCTCTAAAAAGATATTCTGGAGGCAGCAAATGGCAAATGGTAATAAACCAATACAAAATAAAGCCTGAATCAGTGATGAGAAAAAATAGTTTAAGAAATTTAGGATAAATCATACTGAGTTTGAGCGACGATTTAAAAACGGATATTCACAGAACTGAAAAAATACTCGAGATAAAATTAAAATTACGGGAACACCAATAACTAATAGTGCCAAAAATTCTGATACTTTATCCCATCCTAAAGGACGTAGTATATAACGCCAAAGCATTTCCAAAATTGGCGCATGAATTAAATATATGCTGTAGGAAAAAATTCCTATAAAAACAAGAAATCGAGAGCCAATAAACTGAGAAAGTTTATTATGTTTTAACTTGGCTCCAGCAATCAGTATAGATAAAGTAGCAAAAGCACATAAGCTATCTAAAAACGCCAGATTTTGTTCCACTTGGTCGAAGCCCCAAAAATAACATAGTCCGATAATTAATAAAATCAAAATTCCTGCGATGAGTTCCCAAGAAAAGCTTGAGCGTATTTTGATCCAGATACTGTATTGAGAAAAAACAATTGTTGCCGCCAAGACACCTAAAGTAAAATCGAAAATCAAACCTATGTATTGAGGAGGGACATCTTTAATTTGAGCCATCTCAAGCAGCAGGATAGTTGTATAAGATAAAAAAGCTACAGCAATTGTTGTACCTAAACCGCCTAAGCGTTTCCAACTAAGAACAATGAGGGGAAAACAAAGATATAATTGCCAAATTACCGCCAAAGACCAGAATACATAATTAATTTGGGTAGGAGCGAAAAAATCTTGCACCATTAACAGACCAGAAATTACTCCTATTGTAGTCACAGGAATACTAATATCCCATTGCGAGCCTGTTTTTGTGCCAATGAAAAAATAGATAAGAAATAGAGAAAGTAAAAGCGCACAGTAATAAGGTGGTAAAATCCGCTTTGAGCGCTTTTTAATAAATTCAATTGTTCCACCTGGCAAATTACCATTTCCTTCAACAACAGGTAACATTAGACAAAACCCAGATAGGACAATAAAAACAACAACGGCAAAGTGTCCATAGTATAGCCAACTCGTCAGATGTAAGATCAATCCTGTGGGACGTTCACGATAGCCAAAAGGTTCTGCTGCTGCTGGCCAAATTTGATACCATATATGACTAACTAAGACAAATAAAGCAGCTACTGCTCGTAAGCCATATAAAAAGCTAGAGTATTGTTTGGTTAATTGTAGTTTAGCCATTGACTGAATTTTTCTTTTCATATTTTTGGTATTTTTCTCTAATCAATGAAGTTTCAGGGTTAGATTTAGTCCCACCACTCCCAGAATAATCCAGCCAATGGAAACAATTTTTAAGGTACTGAGATTTTCTTTAAAAATCACAAATCCTAAGATAGCAACTAGAGCCGTTCCTAAACCCGACCACACAGCATAAGCAACATTCAAATGAATCCCTCTCAGGGACATAGTAAAAATCGACAAACTAGCAATATAAAAGACTACAATCAAAGCAGAAGAAATAAGATTAGTAAATCCATTGGATAACTTCATAAATATAGTTCCTATTGCTTCTAACAAAATTGCAGTTATCAGATAATACCAACTTATCATAAACCCAAAGCTCCTAAGTAAAAGTTAAAAAAGCCAGATATTGATACCATCTCTATCTGGCGATGCAGGTTTAATTCTTGAGAGATAATAAGGCACAAAAATCGTGTTTTACTAATACAGGATTCTGTGCATCGAATCGCTGATTAGCATACTGAATAAAATTGTCAAAAACTTCAGCTACTAAATCAGGATTTAAAGCATTAATAAACCCTGCTGATGCGCCAGATTTTAGCATATAATCAGCTACTTGTTCTCCATTAATACAAGGGATTATGACTTCTCCATTCCATGCTTCTTGCACCTTAAAATTACGTTGACAAAAAGCTTTAATTAAGTAATCTTTACCCTTAGGCAGGTGGAGATCAACACTCTTGTTCATAGCTTGGGGATAATCCATTAAAACTTGGGTAAACAAATTAGAAACTTCTTTGAGAGAACAAGCCCGATTTTCAATAATTCCTAAAAATCCTTGAGGTTTTAGAACTCTTTGCATTTCTTTGCTTAATTGAGAATGATTCATGTAACAAATACCCCAACCACAAACCAATCCATCAAGAGAATTATCAGCGAGACTAGCTAAAAATGAAAGACCATCTGATTGAACAAAGCGAATATTATTTAAGTTTTGACTCAAGGTTTTCTCTTGATTCTTGGTCAGCATTCCCAGAGAAAGATCAACTGCAATTATTTGTCCTGTTCCTCCAACTGCTTCAGCTAACTTGCTGGTAAAAAAACCAGTTCCACAGGCAAGATCTAAAATGGTTTGTCCTTGTTTAACGGGTAATTTTTTCCAAAGAGTTAAAGCACTTTTACCTAGATACTTAGAGTAGTAATCGTCGTAGGAAATAGCGGCTTTATCATAATCAGCAGTCTGATCAGATTTAACTTTACTAAGTTTGACTTTAGCGACTTGATAGAGCAGCTTGGGCATTTTCAAAAGGGGGGTCATTTTTTACCTCACAATGGGGAAAACTAAGAGATATAAAGAGGAAGTCAAGAGAACAAAACAGAACAAAATAAGAAACTTGATAACTATGAGTTGGTGAATTTTTTCAATTCATCAACTGCCGCTTCAACGGTAAAATGCACTTGCTTTTCTGTGTGAGTACAACTCATAAAAAAGCGTAATCGTGCAGTGTTATCTGCAACAGCTGGATAAATCAGCGGCTGAACATTAATTCCTCGATGAAAAAGAGATTGAGATAGTTGGATACACTTTAATGAGTTGCCAACAATTATCGGGATTACTGCCGAATCTTTACTTAGTCCAGTATTCAGGCCATGTTCTTTAGCTAAGTTCAAGAATAGGTTAGAGTTTTGGTGTAAACGTTTTACACGCTCTGGTTCTGACTTTAATAATTGAATTGAGGCTAAAGCAGAGGCGGCATTAGGTGGGGAAATTCCCACACTATACACAAAGCCAGGAGCCGTATATTTGAGGTATTCAATTATAGCTTTTTTTCCGGCAATGTAGCCACCACAACTAGCGAAGGATTTACTTAAAGTTCCCATCCATAAGTCAACGTCACTGGGGTTAACTCCGAAATATTCCCCAATACCACATCCAGATTTACCCAGTACACCAATGGAGTGAGCTTCATCAATCATCAATGCAGTACGATAGCGCTTCCGCAGTTCAATAAACTTAGGTAAGTTAGGGATATCGCCATCCATGCTATAAACTCCCTCAATAACAATCAAAGCTTTTTCATATTGACAGCGTTTCTCTTGCAGGATTTGTTCTAAAGCTTGCCAATCATTGTGAGAGAAAGAGAACAAACTTGCTCCCGAGTTGATGCAACCCTGAATAATGCTATTATGACTGAGTACGTCACATACAATTAGGTCATTTTTGCCAAAGAGATGACTAATGGTAGTGACATTAGTGGAGTGGCCCCCAACATAGACTAAAGCATCGTCTACACCGACTAAATTAGCGATTTCTTGTTCTAATTCCCGATGAAGGAGTTTTTCACCAGAAACTACACGACTGGCCGATACAGAAGTTCCGTAATCATCAATAGCTTCTTTAGCTGCTTGACTAATCTTGGGTTCTCCCGACATTCCGAGATAGTTATAACTTGAATAATTAATCAGTTCTTTTTCTCCTATTCGGGTAATATTTTTAGCTACCCCTTGATTAATTTTGAAGTATGGGTTTTGTAAGCCAAGAGTTTCCAATTGTTTAATTTGATGTTTGATTTTTTGGTAAGCTGGATCTTGCTCAAAGTTAGTCAAATCAACTGAATTAACCAAGGAAGTATTTACTATTTTTTCAGAACTTAATCCATTTGGTGCTAAATAGCGAGCAACTGCATGAATGCTAGGATATTCATAAACCAGCGTGGGAGATACAGTTTTTCCGAGCCATTGCTCAAGCTCTCCCGAAAGACTTATTGCTGCTAAAGAACTTAGTCCATAACTTGCTAAGTCTTGTTTAACATCTATTTTTTCTGGTGCTATTTGTAAGATACCTGCAATTTTTTTAGTTAGCCACTTTTCAATTGCTCCTTGAGTATCTGACAAAATTTTATTCTGATCATCCTCGGATAATTCTTCAACAATCTGATAACTTTTGACTTGTTTTAACAGACAGTTAATATCTGATTTAAGCTGCTTAAATCCATTCTTGTGTTCAGGATTCTTACTCCAATCCCCAATCACATCAAGAGTTCCTGCTAGGAAAGCAGTCCGACAAGCTATTCGTTGAATTTTACCACTAGAGGTTTTAGGAATACTTGCTGTCTTAAGAAGTGCCACGGCATAAACATCTAGTTGATGTTCTTCGGCAACAGAGCTAATAATTTGCTGAATTACGGCTGGATAGTCTAATTTACGCAGATAACTCCGCTCTACCTCTTGGACAACCACTAGCCTCTCTTGACCGGCTATTTCAATAGAAAAAGCAGCACCATAATCTTTTCGCAGCGCCGAGTTACTTTGTTGGACTGTAGATTCAATATCTTGAGGATAATGATTACGTCCTTGAACAATAATTAAATCCTTGAGTCTTCCTGTGATAAATAACTCACCAGCTAGTAAAAATCCTAAATCTCCTGTCCGCAGAAATGGACCAACCTGGGTATCAGCTAAATAAGCTTTGAAAGTTTCTTCTGTCTGTTCGGGTCGATTCCAATAACCCTGAGCTACACTATCACTAGATACCCAAATTTCTCCTATTTCTCCATCTCGACATTCAGTTAAAGATTTAGGATTCACAATCACAATTTTTTCTGATAACCAAGCGTGACCACAACCGACCAATAACTGAGCATTCGGGTGTTGACAGTTAATAGTAACGGCACTATTTTCTAAAAGAGCTAATTTATCAACTGCTTCAATCACAGGAGATTGGCTTTTAATTCCACCGGACACAAATAGAGTAGTTTCAGCCATCCCATAACAAGGATAAAATGCCTCTCTCTTAAAACCATAATCAGCGAAAGTATTAGCAAATTTTTCTAAGGTAGCTGCTCGCACAGGTTCAGCCCCAGTAAAAGCTACATCCCAACAACTTAAATCCAGATTTTCTCGCTCTTGAGGTTTAATTTTAGAGGCACATAATTCATAAGCAAAATTAGGACCACCACTACTGGTAGCTTTGTAGCGAGAAATAGCCTGTAACCATCGGAGCGGTTTTTGGATAAATGCTTCTGGAGGCATAATCACAGAAGGAAATCCGACGTATATGGGTTGTAATACGTGACCAATTAGTCCCATATCATGGAATAGTGGCAACCATCCTACACCAATAGTTTTGCTTGTGTGTCCAAAGGCAGAAGCAATCAGTCTTTCATTATGAAGTAAATTTTTATGACTAACCATAACTCCTTTAGGCATACCTGTTGAACCGGAAGTATATTGTAGGAAAGCTATGTCTTCTAAAGAAAGATTCAGTTTTTGCCAGTTTTCTGCTTGCTCATCCGGGATGTTATTAGTAGCTAGGCAAGGTACGGTTACTAACTCAGGGTCACTCGAAAATTTTTCCTCAATAGTACTTAATAAAGATGTAGTAGTTAAGGCCAGTTTGGCTTGAGCATCTTTAGTGATTGCTTGTAGTCGGGAGAGCTTTTGATTACGTCGGGGGGGATAAACAGGAACAGCAATAACACCAGCATATAAACAGGCAAAGAAAGCAATGATAAATTCTTCCCCTGATGGATAGAGCAATAAAGCTCTTTCTCCCGGAGACATTTGTAACTGAAGTTGAGCCGCCAAAGCTTTTGCTTTTTGCTCTAATTGCCGATAAGTCAGTCTGGCGGTTTCTGTTTCTCCATTAGCCAAAAAGATATAAGCTGTTTGCTCGGCTTGCTGCAATGCTCTATGGTTCAAAATATCTACAAAAGTAGAAATGTCCTGAAAAATTTCGCCTTGAGATTTTGACTCTACAGATAAACAAAGCATTTTTTCCTCTACAACTGATTTCTGAAGTTCTTTTAACTTAAAACTAATTATCGGCGAATTATTTTGGAACTACAACCTAAGTTTAGGAAGTTAAGAAAGAAGTTAAGGATAACGTAATCTAAGTTTAGGAAGTTAAGAAAGAAGTTAAGGATAACGTAACCGGGCTCTTCTCGACTTTGTGTGATAATTTTTGCTTATAGAATCGTGAAATATTTACCTAGAAAGACTTTTAGGACTATTTTGCTGAAGAAACTATCAGTATAGACCCTGTTTCCACACAGAAACCAGAAGAACCGTAACCCGTTCAGGAGAGGTGTCAAGCCGCCAGTGGCATTGACTCTGTGGAAGGACTCTCAAGGAGAAGCGCTGCCTTTCCTAGAAGAGCGAATCGCTTCGGTCATAAGTAAGCTGTTCGTAATTTAAATTGCTTGTTGAGACGAGGCACTCATGCAAGAGGCAAAAGGCAACAGCAAAGGGATTGGGGGAGGTTCCGCTAATCTAAGAATAAGCGGTTTAAATGCGTCTTAGCTTACCTAAGCAAAATTAATTACACATCTAAGCCGTCAGCCGTCAGCTTTTTGAGTGATCAGTAAACAGTGATAATTACTTCAAGGGGTGACAAGGCGACTAAAAGGCTTGCTGGATAAGGCGCATAGCCGTTAGACCCCTAGAAAAATCGGGGTGTTTTCCTGGCTTGAGGCGGATCAAAGAAAAGGCGAGTTCCGAGTACGCGTCCATCGACTCGATCCAGAAGCTCCCATAAGTACCTATCCAAAAATCGCTATGTCTTTCCGGACCGCGTTTCGCTTCTTTGGAGCGACAAATATAATCGCGAGTTCCCGATTTCTTGAGATTTTGACCACGGGTTGTATTCAAAGAGTAAGCGATAGCGATTAATAAAATTAAGGCGAGAAAGCGAGGCTCGCTCACTTTCGTTTTTTCAAGATTATATCCTCCCGTTTTACAATCTTTGAACATCGCTTCAATCCCGAATCGAGATTTATATAACTTGAGAGTTATCTCTAAAGATTCTAGGTTGGTCAATAAATACCAAGGCTCTTTAGACCCTTTAGTTCGATAACCTCTTTTCCAATAAGTTGCTAGGTTGAACCCCTCGATCTCATGGCTTTTCGTGTGGGTCACTCCCCGAAAGAAGTTTCGCTCGCCCCGGTTCGGTTCTAACTCGGAAAGGGCTTGATAGTTTTCTCCATCTTTCAATCGCGTGTAGGTACTTTTCTTTTGACGGAAGATAAAAGCTACACCTCTGTCGTCAAGCCACTTCCCTAATTGCGCTGACTGAAATTCACGGTCTCCCATTACGACGAGCGGATAGGGTTTCAACAACCCTAAGACTGGCTTGAGGAATTTTTTCTGTTCCCCGAGAGCGCTACTTCCTTTTTTATTCAGTAACACCCAATATACGGGCAAAGCTCTCCGACCACAAATCACACTGGCGACGAATAAATTTCTCCCCTTCCAATCGGTTCTATCTATGACGACTAATAATCTTCCCGCGTGTTTCAGTTTTTTGAGCCTTCTTCTTTGCTCTCGATTTTTATTTTTTCCGCTAAATTCTAGCTTGACGATCTGTTTGATCAAAGGAAACCACAAGAGTTTCACGTTTAGTTGCGGGAGCTTAAGAAATCTCTGCAAATTCCGTCTTCTACTTTCAAAGGTTATCGGTTGCGGGAAAAGAGCGGCCAGTTTCTCTAGTTGGACTATCCGATGACTTTGTAAGAGCAGGATTAGGAGCTGTAAGGTCAAATAGCTCGCCTCGCTAAGGTTCGCCTGTAAACAAGCCTGATAGAATGAAGGTAACATTTTAAAATTTTGAGTGGTTGTCCTAACCACTCTATTTCTTTAGGGGGTCGTTTGGCTAGACCCCCCGCTCTATCTAGCTTGTAGCCCCTCTGTCACCCCTTGAAGATAATTACTATAGATGGAGAGCGGTCGTCCCTTTGCCTGTATGCTAGAAGGAGGAGCTAATTCGTTATTGAGCGAGCTTTTTCGCAAGGATTGACAGTATGGGTAATATTCACGAGCAGTTATTAGAGGAATTAGCCGAAGTGGAGTGGAGCGACTTGATCCCCCATGCTCAAAGGGATGCGCTGATCCTGGTTTCCGATTCCCTCAATTTAATCGAAGTGGCAGAAGCGATCGCTGGTGATCGGGTTGCTCAAGTGCAGAATTGGATCGGGGAAAAACTACTAGAAAAACCGACACAAGAGCAATTAAGCGATTGGAATTCCCATCCCGATAACCTTTTTAATACACTAATCGTGCAACCTTTTGTGTTAATTCAGACCATAGCTTAGATTTAGATAAAACCAAACCCCCCAATCTGGTGAGATTGAGGGGTAGGAAAGAATAATCCTGGCATCGAGCTATTGTCCCGGTCGGCAACCCGACAAGTATCTTGGCCACGGTGAAGTTTCACAACCGAGTTCGGGATGGAATCGGAGTGGTGCCATCACGTTAAAGACACCAGGAAGGGTAGAACCCTCAAGACTGCAAAAGCTAGGAAAAAAGTGGTGAAAGAAGAATGAGGTCAAGCCCTCGGTCGGTTAGTACTCCTCGACTGCACTCGTTACCGAGCTTCCATCTAGAGCCTATCAACGGGTAGTCTACCCGAGACCTTACTGGCTTAATGCCATGAGAGCAATCATCTGGAGGTGGGCTTCCCACTTAGATGCTTTCAGCGGTTATCCGCTCCGCACATGGCTACCCTGCGTTTACCGTTGGCACGATAACAGGTACACCAGCGGTGCGTCCTTCCCGGTCCTCTCGTACTAAGGAAGGCTCCTCGCAATGCTCTTACGCCTACACCGGATATGGACCGAACTGTCTCACGACGTTCTGAACCCAGCTCACGTACCGCTTTAATGGGCGAACAGCCCAACCCTTGGGACCGACTTCAGCCCCAGGTTGCGATGAGCCGACATCGAGGTGCCAAACCTCCCCGTCGATGTGAACTCTTGGGGGAGATCAGCCTGTTATCCCTAGAGTAACTTTTATCCGTTGAGCGACGGCCCTTCCACGCGGTGCCGTCGGATCACTAAAGCCGACTTTCGTCCCTGTTCGACTTGTGGGTCTCACAGTCAAGCTCCCTTCTGCTTTTGCACTCTATCGTCCCATTTCCAACGGGACCGAGGGAACCTTTGCGCGCCTCCGTTACCTTTTAGGAGGCGACCGCCCCAGTCAAACTGCCCACCTGAAACTGTCTCCCGCCCCGATTAGGGGTCAGGGTTAGAATTCTAGCCTCGCCAGAGTGGTATCTCACCGTTAGCTCCACCCTCCCCACGAGGAGAGTTTCAAAGCTTCCCACCTATCCTGCGCAAGCGAAGCCCGAAGCCAATTCCAGGCTACAGTAAAGCTTCATAGGGTCTTTCTGTCCAGGTGCAGGTAGTCCGTATCTTCACAGACAATCCTATTTCGCCGAGTCTCTCTCCGAGACAGTGCCCAGATCGTTACGCCTTTCGTGCGGGTCGGAACTTACCCGACAAGGAATTTCGCTACCTTAGGACCGTTATAGTTACGGCCGCCGTTCACCGGGGCTTCGGTCGTCAGCTTCAGGCTTCGACAAGCTCAGCCCTGACCAACTTCCTTAACCTTCCGGCACTGGGCAGGCGTCAGCCCCCATACTGCGTCTTACGACTTGGCGGAGACCTGTGTTTTTGGTAAACAGTCGCCTGGGCCTATTCACTGCGACCCTCTTGCGAGGGTACCCCTTCTCCCGAAGTTACGGGGTCATTTTGCCGAGTTCCTTAGAGAGAGTTATCTCGCGCCCCTTAGTATTCTCTACTTCCCCACCTGTGTCGGTTTCGGGTACAGGCAATTAATGATTAACGTGGTTCGGGCTTTTCTAGGAAGCTTGATCAGCGCCACTTCCCTCCCGTGGGAGGTGGGACTCGCGTCTTAGCTCCTGGTGTTTTCTCCACCTCTCATCGCCTCGACTGCTTGCACTGGTAACCAACATCCAGCTGACGTTGACCTTCTCCGTTCTCCGGCACAATCATTAATCGGTACGGGAATGTTAACCCGTTGTCCATCGACTACGCTTTTCAGCCTCGCCTTAGGTCCTGACTGACCCTCCGCGGACGAGCCTTGCGGAGGAAACCTTGGGGTTTCGGGGTGTGGGATTCTCACCCACATTTTCGCTACTTAAGCCGACATTCTCACTTCTATAGAGTCCACAGCTGCTTGCCGCTACTGCTTCACCCCCTATAGAACGCTCCCCTACCACAGTTCGCTTACGCTCACTGTCCACAGCTTCGGTAGATAACTTAGCCCCGTTCATTTTCGGCGCAGGAGCGCTTGACCAGTGAGCTATTACGCACTCTTTTAAGGATTGCTGCTTCTAGGCAAACCTCCTGGTTGTCAATGCACTCCCACCTCCTTTCTCACTTAGTTATCATTTGGGGACCTTAGCTGGTGGTCTGGGCTGTTTCCCTCTTGACGATGAAGCTTATCCCCCACCGTCTCACTGGTAGTTTTTTTAGCCGTATTCAGAGTTTGCCTCGCCTTGGTACCGGTCTCCCAGCCCGCGGCGAAACAGTGCTTTACCCCGACTAAACTTCCACTACCGCTGCGCCTCAACACATTTCGGGGAGAACCAGCTAGCTCCGAGTTCGATTGGCATTTCACCCCTAACCACAGCTCATCCGCTAATTTTTCAACATTAGTCGGTTCGGACCTCCACTTGGTTTTACCCAAGCTTCATCCTGGCCATGGTTAGATCACCCGGGTTCGGGTCTACAAATTATGACTTTTCGCCCTGTTCAGACTCGCTTTCGCTGGGGCTGTGGGGTCTTCCCCCTTCACCTGCCATAACCTGTAAGTCGCCGGCTCATTCTTCAACAGGCACACGGTCAGACGTTCAATCGTCCTCCCATTGCTTGTAGGCTAACGGTTTCATGTTCTATTTCACTCCCCTTCCGGGGTTCTTTTCACCTTTCCCTCGCGGTACTGTTTCTCTATCGGTCACACGGGAATATTTAGCCTTACCTCGTGGTCGAGGCAGATTCACACGGGATTTCACGTGCCCCATGCTACTCGGGATGCAGTTAAGCTGGTTCCTTTTTCGACTACAGGACTTTCACCTTCTCTGGTGCGGTTTTCAGCCGCTTCGTCTAAATTTCCCAGTCTTTTGTTACTGTCCCACGACCCCAAGTTCCGAAGAACTTGGTTTAGGCTGTTCCCTTTTCGCTCGCCGCTACTGGGGGAATCGCTGTTGCTTTCTTTTCCTCTGGCTACTAAGATGTTTCAGTTCACCAGGTTTGCTCGCTCCACCCTATGTATTCAGGTGGTCGTGTTTAGGGTTGCCCCATTCGGATATCTTCGGATCAATGCTTGCTTCCCGCTCCCCGAAGCGTTTCGTCGGTAACTACGTCCTTCTTCGCTTCCGTGTGCCTAGGTATCCACCGTTAGCCCTTATTAGCTTGACCTTGCGGTCTTCTTTTTTGGCTTTTTCAC
>NZ_CP169647.1:1375000-2930000 GCF_042134685.1 Microcystis sp. BLCC-F210
TGGGAGACTCTTTAACTAGTAAGGGGGTGACGGTGTGGGAGATTGTTGTTCAATATTTTCCGGCGACGCTGGAACTAACTTTTTATGGGATGCTCATTGCGGTGATGGTGGGGGTTGGATTGGGTATTATCACTGCTTCCCGTCCGAATACTCTCTTGGATGTGGGGGGGCGTTTATTTGGTTTGATAACTTATTCTTTGCCGATTTTTTGGGTGGGAATGCTCTTACAGCTGATTTTTGCGGTGCAGTTGCGCTGGTTTCCTTTGGGGACTCGTTTTCCTTTGAGTGAGACTCCACCGCAGGCAATTACGGGTTTATACACCTTTGATAGTCTGATGACTCTACAACTGGATAAGTTGCCTACGGCTTTTTATTATTTAGCTTTACCTAGTTTTACTCTCGGTGTTCTTTTGAGTGGTATTTTTGAACGGATGGTGCGAGTTAATCTGAAACACACTTTGCAAGCGGACTATGTTGATGCGGCCAAAGCTAGAGGAATACCAGAAAAAACGATTATGATTGCCCATGCGCTTAAAAATGCTCTGATTCCCTTAATTACTCTCTTCGGTTTGACTTTTGCTGCTCTTTTGGCCGGTGCCGTCTTGACGGAGGTTACTTTTTCTTGGCCTGGTTTGGGCAATCAGTTATATCGCGCCATTTCTCTGCGGGATTACCCAACAGTCCAGGGATTAATGGCTTTTTTTGCGACAATTGTGGTTTTTGCCAGTATTTTAATCGATCTTATCAATGCTTATGTTGATCCTCGCATCCGTTATTAATGGCTCTTCGTTACTCTTTATGCTAGAGTCAACAAACAAGATGCCAAGACAACATACTTCCACTCACCGTTCGCTCATTTCTCGAACCGAAAATTTGATAGATTGTCTCAAATGTCGTCTATCAAAAGAATTGAGCGTTCTACTCGAATATGTGTTAGTACAAAAAGACTATTTTGAGGTTAAGGAATTGATTGGGGTTTGAGCGAGCCAATCGGTGATCGCACTCTCGGCAATGTTCTACTTAACGTCAGTTCAGGATAAGGGTTGTTGATTTTTTTGGGCGATTAAGGGATTTCGACAAGCAATTAATCTTTCGTCGGGATAATCTTCACTCTCAAATTCCATCAAGTTTACCTGATCAAATAATCCTAATTGAATCACTTCTACCTCAGTCAGTTTCCTAATTTGAGGCTTAGTTAAACTAGCTGAGAGGGGGACAGTGGAAGGAACCACAGAGACACAGAGGACACAAAGATCGATCAATCATAATGTCAGTTAAACTTATCACACAGAACCTAGAAGAGCCTAGGGTTTTACCGATTTTGAGGAGGTCAATTACCTAGGGCTTGCTGAATAATGGTAAAACCCTTTTAAAATAAGGCTTTTGACCTGTTCAAGTCCAGCAATTCTCATTTTGAAAAAAATCAGATAAAATTGGCTCTTCGGTAACTGTTATGCAAATAATTAACTTAAAATAAAATTCGATGAGAGAGCCTACGCCCAAAAATAGCTGAAACCCATACAGGAAAAGGTTTAAGGCACAAACTGGTTAATACAAAAAGATAGACAATCGAGTTAAAATTTGATATAATAGCCAAAAACCAGAGTATTTTACTTATGATACTTGACAAATTTTTGAACCTAGAAGGAACCTCTATTCAAGGCTATCTACACCTAGAAAATATCGGTATAGTTTGACCAGTCGAATCGAAAAATAAAAAAGCAGTCTGTCCTCGTTGTGGGTTAGAGAGCGATAAACTCCACCAAAATCATCGACATTTAGTCAAAGATTTACCGCTCTCAGGTCAACCAGTGTACCTACAAGTTAATCGTCGTCAATTTAAGTGCGGTAATTGTCAGAAACCCTTTAGCGAAGAGTTAGATTTTGTCGGCAAGAAACGAACCTATACGAAAAGACTAGCCGAGAATATACTCGAACAATTAAAATCAGGAGATATTTTAAATGTTAGCCGAAGAAATGACGTAACGGAAGAAGAGATTCAAAGAATGATAGAGGACATAGCTGAAGAAATTACAGAGACAGACCTATCGAAATTAAAAAGACTAGGAATTGATGAAATCGCTCTAGTCAAAGGACAAAAAAATTACTGTGCGGTTTTAGTAAATTTAGATACGGGAAAACTAATAGCTATTCTAGAGAAGCGAACACAAGAAGAATTGAGGGAAACGCTTACAGGGTGGGGAAAAGAGGTATTAGAGCAAATTGAAGAAGTCAGCATAGACCTTTGGTTGCCCTATAAAAATTTGGTGAAAGAATTGATGCCATCGGCCGAGGTAGTCGCCGATAGATTCCATGTAATGAAACAAATTAATCAAGAGTTAGACGAACAAAGAAAAGCAGAAAAAAGAGCCGTAGAAGCGCAGAAAAATAAAAAACAGAAAGCGAAAAAAGAAGCGAAGCTAGAAGTTTTAAAGCGAAGTAAATATAGCTTGTTAAAAAATGAAAAAGATTTAACGGAAACCCAAAAAATTAAACTAGAAGCTATCAAAGAAAATTTTCCAAATTTGAAAAAGATGCAGGAATTAAAGGAAGAATTTAGAAAGATTTATGAAACCTCAGAGAATCCGACAGAGGGAATGCTATCCATCTCGGAATGGTTGGCAAAATCCTCCAGTGTTTTTACTAAGAGTTGTCAAACAATCCGAAACTGGTTTGGAGAAATTATTAGTTATTTCGAGCGAAGGACCACGAATGGGGTGGTCGAGGGAATCAACAATAAACTTAAACTAATAAAACGGAGAGCCTATGGCTTTAGAAACTTTCGGAATTTTTGGGTTAGAAGTATGTTATCTTGGCATCTTGTCTGTTGATTTAGCATAAAGGGTAACGAAGAGCCATAAAATTCTCTTATTTAAATAGAGAACTTGTGTAGAAGCATGATTTTTTGACAGATAATTATCATCCAAAGCTGGAGATAGACAGGTTTTAAGAACTTTGTCCACGAAAAATCGATTTAAACTCATAAATTTAGCTGAAATTCTGACCTAATTTGTGGTTTTTTCAATGAATAAAATAATCTTTCCTTCTCTCGAAAAATTGACATTTTTAACTAGAATTTACTTTTTTAAATGGGGCATATTCGGTTAGAATAAATGAGAAAAATTCCGACCAATTCTTAAACCAAATAAATTTTAATAGGGTACGAATATCATTAAAGAAAGAAGTCCGAGTTACTAATAGCTCACGAATCTTTTGATAGGTGTAATTAACTAAATCCAACACGGTATGAAATAAAAAAGCTAGTAAATTTAAAGACAATAAGAACTCGCACAAATGATTCTGACCGTGACCAAAGTTATGCTCTAAATTATAACCGTGATTTTTAAGAACGTTATTGCCTTCATTTTCAACTTTCCATCTGCTGCGTCCAGCTTTGACAATTTCTTCGACATTATTTTCCGTGATTTTATGATTAGTTATCCAATTATTTTGGTAGATAGTTTTCTGGGTTTTTTCATTGATAACAGTCACTTCACACCAATTAACTTCGAGACTTGAGTCGCCCTCTCTTAAGGGAACTCTAGAAGCATAACGATAACGATAAATTAGATTTTTTCGTCCATCCCATTGTTTCTTTTCAACGGTCCTAACTTCGCCACTTTTTTCTAAAAATTCTAGCCATTCATATAAAGTTTTATGCGACGTTTCCAAACAAACAAAAATAAAATTATAACCTTGTTTTATCGCTAATTCACAAACAGGTTCGTGAGAATATAAGTCGTCTCCTAAAAGAGTTACAGGATAACCATACTTATTTTTATGATTCCTATTTAACCATCTTTTAACGGCCGCATTTTCACAGTCTTGTTTTTGATGTCCATCTTGTTTTTTAATGAATTCTGGCTCTAAATTAATTACTTGTTTTTGCTTAGGAGAAACTACTATCGGTGTGACACAGCCATGAAAATAAGTTGTAGTTCCATTTCGATGATTACGACAGTTACAATGAGGGCAATTAATTTTCTTGGATGAGAAATATTCTGTGCCATCTAACGCCACTAATATTTCTCCATCTTAAGTAGAGAAACTTTTTCAAAACTCCCTTTTCTTTTAACCATTCATAGACTTTTTGAAAAGTCCTAGAGATATTAGATGCTGGCACTGGATCTAACAAATTTCTTATTTGATTATCCCCAGGAATTTTTTTAATTGAAAATAAACTTTCAGCATTATCTTTTCCCTTATTGCTTTTCATTAAACGTTGATGGTCTAAAAAAGACGGCGACTGAGTAAAAAAGACTGAAAATGCAGCCATCACGGCATCTTTTATCTCATATTTTCTATTATTTCCAGGTTTCCTCTCATCGGGTAAATCATCTAATTCTTGATGTAAAAATTGCGTTAATTCCGAAATTTCTAGGGTTGCCGCTTTTTGAGCCATCTTGGAATAATTTGACGTGCTGGTGGATTTCTATCTTACCCATTTTACCTTAGCTGACAATAATTATAAATTTTTATTTCCCTTGAATTCTCTATTCTAAAAACAGAACTATCTTCCTGATTTAACCCCGTTCGTTCTCAGCCAACCTCTTTGATTGCTTGAGTATTTATACTTAATTTGTCTAGCCAATTGTTTTTTTATTGTTCGCCTCTTCTAGAAAATAGTTGCTTCGTACTATATTTTCCCTGCCAAAATCGGGGTTAATGCTCTATTTATTTCAAAATGAGAATTGCTGTCATAATTAGCTTCAAGAGACAGTTTTAAAATATCTGCCCATAAAAAACTTATCTCAACTCATAAATTTAGCTGAAATTCTGACCTAATTTGTGGTTTTTTCAATGAATAAAATAATCTTTCCTTCTCTCGAAAAATTGACATTTTTAACTAGAATTTATTTTTTTGAGCGGGACATATTCGGTAAGAATAAACAAGAAAAACTCTGACCAATTCTTAAACCAAAAATATTTTAATAAAGTACGAATATCATTAAAAAAACTGGTGCGAGTAACTAATAACTCACGAATCTTTTGATAAGTATGATTAACTAAATCTAAAACGGTATGAAATAAAAAAGCTAGTAAATTTAAAGACAACAAGAACTCGCATAAATGACTTTGACCATGACCAAAATTATGTTCTAAATTATAACCGTGATTTTTAAGAACGTTATTTCCTTCATTCTCAACTTTCCATCTGCTGCGTCCAGCTTTGACAATTTTTTCAACATTATTTTCAGTAATTTGATGATTGGTAATCCAATTATTTTGATAGATAATTTTCTGTGTTTTTTCATTAATGACCGTGACTTCACACCAATTAACTTCGAGACTTGACTCGACCTCTCTCAGAGGAACTCTAGAAACATAACGATAACGATAAATGAGATTCTTTCGTCCATCCCATTGTTTCTTTTCTACGCAGCAATTCTCATTTTGAAACGATTTTGCGTTGTTTCAGCGATCTAGAGATTCGTTAAGAATTATTAACCCCTCTGGGTGCAAGGGTTTTAATGTCATGAAACCTTAAAATGAGAATTGCTGTTTTCTACGGCTTTAACTTCTCCACTTTTTTCTAAAAATTCTAGCCATTCATATAAGGTTTTATGAGAAGTTTCAAGACAAACAAAAATAAAATTATAACCTTGTTTTAGAGCTAACTCACAGATAGGTTGGCGAGAGTATAAGTCATCTCCTAACAGGGTTACAGGATAACCATACTTCTTTTGATGATTCTTATCTAACCATCTTTTAACAGCCGCATTTTCACAATCTTGTTTTTGCTGCCCATCTTGTTTTTTAATAAATTCTGGTTCTAAATTAATCACTTGTTTTTGCTCAGGAGAAACCACAATTGGCGTGACGCAACCATGAAAATAAGTTGTCGTTCCATTACGATGATTGCGGCAATTACAATGGGGACAACTAATTTTCTTTGAAGAAAAATATTCCGTACCATCTAAAGCTATTAAAATTTCCTCATCTAAGTAGAAAAATTTTTTAATAACTCCCTGTTTTTTTAACCATTGATAGACTTGTTGAAAAGAGCCAAATATTGTGGCAGCTGGGATAGGATATAACAGGTTTCTGATTTGATTATCACCAGGTATTTTTTTGATACCAAATAAACTTGAAGCATTATCTTTTCCCTTACTACTTTTCATCAAACGTTGATGCTCTAAAAAAGAAGGTGACTGAGTAAAAAAAACCGAAAAAGCCGCCTTAACTGCATCTTCTACCTGATATTTGGTATTGTTTCCTGGTTTTCTGTCATCGGGTAAGTCATGTAATTCTTGAACTAAAAATTGTATTAATTCAGGAATTTCTAAAGTCACAGCCTTTTTCGTCATCGCAGAACAGTTTGATTAATTAATATTTCCAACTTAATAATTTTACCTCAACAGACAACAATCATCAATTTTTATTTGGTTCTCTTTCTGATGTAGAGAACTTTTGTTCTAGATTTCTCCCATCTTTCAAATATTTTGAGTATAAATACTCTATATACTCACTTCTCTGCGATGCAGTCGCACTCGCGGGAGCGCATTTTGTAGCTTGCTTAAAGCTTTGTTTCTGTCTGTATCACTTGTTACTTTTTAAAATGAGAATTGCTGAAAAAATATTAATCGTCTGCGGGGGTTAACATTAGCGATCGCTATTATTCTTGGTCTATCTTTACCACTTTTAGCCCTAATTTTCGGTCAATCGGCTTTCATTGCCGTGACAGTGCTGACAGCATTAACTGTTATTATGGTGGCAGTTTATTGGCGCTTGGGGGAACTGAAAAAACAGTTTTATCAAGGACGGGAATTATTGCCAAGAAATACTGGTAAAAAGCGATAAAGCTGCCGAAAAAGAGCGGAAGTTAGGGAACAGGTTCCTCCTTATCGACTTTGGGGGTTTGGTTTTGGGGAGATTGCTGAAGTTCTTGCCAGCGAGTTTCTGCCAGTAGTTTTTGTGCCTGCACTTCTCGGTCATTGGAACGATAACGAAGTGATTCTTGATAAGCTGGAATCGCTCGATCGTATTGACCGATTTTAAACCAACTATTGCCTAAACTTTTCCAGGTTTCGGGGTTATCTTTTTGTCTTTGAATTGCCTGTTGATAGGCGGTTATAGCTTGATAATTATCGCCTAAACGATACCAAGCGTTACCGATACCGATAAAAACTTCGGCTTTTTGGGAAGAAAGACGGCGAGCTTTTTCGTAGGATGCGATCGCTTCTTGAAATCTTTCCATTTGATGAAGTAATGACCCTTGATGTAACCATGCTTGATAATAATTAGAATTGGCTTTAGTTGCTTGAGTAAATGCCTCCAAAGCTTCTGAATTACGACCTAATTTTTGCAGAATAACCCCTTGACTATAGTAAGCTTGGGAAAATTGGGGATTAAATTGTCCAGCTTTGCTATAACTTTCTAAAGCATCATTGACTTTATTTAATTGATACAAACTATTACCTTTTTGATACCAAATTAAGGGATTATCCGATTCGATCGCTAGAGCCTGATCGTAGGCTTTAACTGCCCCTTCATAATCCTCAAGATTTTGTAATGACCAGCCTTTTTTATACCAGATTTTGGCATCATTTTGCTGAAAAGTTAACAATTTGTCAAGAGCTTTTTGGGCGGCGGAATATTGTTGTAGTTCTAGATAGATATCGGCCTTACCTTGCCAAGCTTGACTAGCGGCAGGATTAAGAGATAAGACCCGCTCAAAACTTTCTAATGCCTCCTGATTTTTGCCTAATTTATCTAAAGCTTCCCCGCGACCGAGCCAAGCTTGCCAAGCGGAATCTGGGTTAATTTGAATAGCTTTTTCGTAGGTATTTAAAGCGTCAGAGTATCTTTTTAAAGCTAATAAAGCATCGGCTTTTCCCTGCAATGCCTCAAGATAATCGGGATTAATTTTTAAGGACTGATCATAGGAATTGAGGGAATCAGCATAGCGTTTAAGTTGATAAAAAGTCTGACCTTTTTGATAGTAACCCAGAGAATTACGAGAATTTTGCCAATAGTCAAAACCCAGATAAGCACCAGCTATTAAGCCAATTGTCCCACAGACAAATAAAATTTTTGTTAGCCAAGATTTACCTTGACGAGCGACCTGACTTTGAGGTTTCACTGCCTGGGTAGTTTTCGGGGCGAGATGATGAATCTTCCCTAATTTTCTCAGATCAATTAATGCTTGACCAGCGCTGGTATAACGCTGACGAAAATCATAGCGGATCATGCGCTCGATAACATAACTAAACTCGGCGCTAGTCATGGCCAAATGTTGCCAGAGAATTTCTCCCGTGTGAGCATCCAGTGGAATATCTTCGGGATCTTTGCCAGTTAAAGCTTGTAATCCAACAATACCAGTGGCATAGATATCGCTGCTAAAACGCGGATAACCCTGGGCCTGTTCACTGGGGAAATAACCGGGGGTACCAATAGCGATGGTAGAAACGGTTTTACCATCTTTAACTACTTGAGTGCTTATTTGTTTGACAGCACCAAAATCAATTAAAACCAATTGATGATTTTGACGGCGACGAATAAGATTGAAGGGATTAACATCGCGATGGATCACCTGTTTGTGATGGACAAATTCGAGAATTGAGAGAATTTCTGTTAATAAAGCCATCACTTTCCCCTCATCTTGCCTATAGATACCGGCATTAATTTCTGTGGCTAAATCTTCCCCTTCAATGTATTCTTGCACGAGGAAAAATTGCCCATTTTCCTCAAAATAGGCAAATAAATGGGGAATATGGCGATGACTGCCCAATTCTTGCAGTATTTTTGCCTCGGTTTCAAAGAGTCGTCTAGCGATAGCTACAGTTTCGGCATCCTTGCACTGGGGTTTAAATTGTTTGATCACACAACGATTTTCATTGGGTAACTGGCGATCGCAGGCCAAAAAAGTTTGTCCGAATCCCCCTTTTCCCAATTGACGGATAATTTGGTAGCGATGACTAAGGATTTTTCCAGCAGCAAGTTCCATAGACGATGGCAATCCGAGGTTTTTTACTATTTTAGGCTTTTCGACTCTCTTTTGCAGTCTATGAACAAAATGCGGAAATTGTCCGATTCTACTTTTTTCCCTATAGGGAGGGAAAAAATTCCCTGTTGAGGGGACTGACATGACAGACAGAAAAAAATAATCTAGAAACAGAGAAAGTTCACTGTTGTTTTTTGAGAGGATAACCGCTATGTCTATGAATCCTGTTACTAGAGCCAGTACAGCTTTACTGATTACCCTGCTCATGGGTTCCATGTCCGGTACTTTTCCGGTCCTCGCTCAAAGTAATATTAATCGGCAACGTCTCATCACTCAACAAATCTCGATTCCGGCCGGAACAGTTATTCCTTTGAATTACGAGAAAGCCGATAAAATTTTAGTTTCTAAAAGTGATGTTATTCCTCTGACTTTAACCGTAGCCAGAGATATTCGCGACCGAAATGGGAGTGTGGTGATTGCAGCGGGAAGTGAAGTCAAGGGTACTTTACAAGCGGTGGGCCGAGGTGTGCGGTTTATTGCCGATGGAATTGGCCTCGATGGGGGTAATCGCACTATTCCCCTCAATGCCACTTCGCGATTAATTACTACCACTGAAACCCTGCGTAAAGGGGCAAAAACTCAAGATATCTTAGCGGGAACCGTTGCCGGTGCGGGGGCAGCCACAGCGATCGCTGCTCTCACGGGCGATCGCAAGATCGAAGTTCTCGACGTTTTAGCGGGGGCAGCCGTGGGAACCCTTGCAGGATGGGGTTTACCGACGGCGGGAATTGTCGGTGGTAGTTCCGTGCAGTTATACTCTGTTAACCCCGATCGAGATTTAAATATTACCCTGCAATCGCCCCTAGTGATCAGAGATTAGTAAACGGCAAACCATAACCAAATCCGTCTGCTGGCGGATTTGGTGTCAACCATCGATTTAATCGGAGCGATCGATTTGTTAGATTTTTAATAGTCGGTCTGTCAACCGATGGACAGAAACAGTTAAAACATCAGAATCAGAGATCAAAGTATGAAACTTCCTACAGAGTTACGGCGAACTATTACCCATGCTTTAGCAACTTTTCTGGGAGTTATGCTCGGTTTTAGCAGTTTAGCGGCGGTAAATGCCCAAAATCTGCCCAGCACTGCCGCCGATCTGGCTATAATTCCCCCGGAGATGACAGCGGAAAGTTTTGTCGCTAAGGCAGTGGCCCGCACGGGTGCGGCGGTGGTGCGAATTGACACAGAAGCGATCATTACTCGTCCCAATAGCCCCTTTTTTGATGATCCTTTTTTTCAGGAGTTTTTTGGGGACCAGTTTCGTCTTCCTACCCAACAGCGAGTGGCTGGCCAGGGATCGGGTTTTATTATCGATGCCAATGGTTTAATCTTAACTAACGCCCATGTGGTCGATAATGCCGATAAGGTAACGGTAACTCTAAAAGATGGTCGTAGCTTCAAGGGGGAAGTCCGCGGTACTGATCGGCTCACTGATTTAGCCGTGGTGAAAATTAATCCCCAAGGGGAAAATTTACCTGTAGCCGTCCTCGGCAATTCCTCATCTATACAAGTGGGGGACTGGGCGATCGCTGTAGGAAATCCCGTCGGTCTAGATAATACGGTAACTTTAGGAATTATTAGCACGATCGGGCGCTCGGCGGCTAAGGCGGGTATTCCCGATAAACGCATTGATTTTATCCAAACCGATGCCGCTATTAACCCGGGCAATTCCGGCGGTCCTTTACTTAACGCTCAAGGAGAAGTCATCGGCATCAATACGGCAATTCGTGCCGATGCTATGGGGATCGGTTTTGCCATTCCCATCGACCGGGCCAAGCAGTTACAAGCAACCCTAGAATCAGGTCAAAAGGTAGCCCATCCCTATATCGGTGTACAGATGGTTAATCTAACTCCCGATTTAGCCCGGGCTAATAATCAAAACCCCAATTCCCCCATGATTGTGCCGGAAGTGTCGGGAATTTTGGTGGTGAAAGTCCTACCTAATACCCCCGCCGAAAAAGCTGGGATCCGTCGCGGGGATGTGATTGTTAAAGTTAATAATCAACCGGTTAGCGATGGCACTCAGTTACAGGAAATGGTGGAAAAAGCTGGGATTGGTCAATCTTTACCCCTAAGAATCAGAAGGGGCGAAAAAGCGATTGATTTCACCGTAATCACCGCCCAAATGTCGAATCAGTAATCGCGAGTCAGTTATCAGCTTATCAGCTATCCGATGTGAGTTTTTATTTTACTGATTACTGTTCAATATACTCGCTCTATCCTGATATTTTTCTAAAGCTAGAAGGGTATAGTAAGAAGGTGAGAGATTCTGATCAACGCTTATTGAGATAAATCTATTATGCTTATTTATTTTATTCATGGAGTGGCCACAAGAGATGCTAGTTATGCCAATAAATTAATTAAACTAATTGAAGAAGAATGTAAACGCAAAAATCTGGCGATTCCCTACTGTTATGCAGGATTCTGGGGAAATGTCCTCAAAGGAACCGAAAAATTATGGCGAGATATTGATCAAGAATTACAGACACAAAAACAGAAAAATAGTAATTTTAATCCCGAACAATCCTTTCGCTATCAAAATTTTAGAAAAGAGTATTTATCTTATTTTATCGGTGACGCATTTAGCTATTTAGGCAGCGATCGAGGAAAACAAATTCGCCGCATTATTGCCGATCAATTAATCGATCTTGTTCAAGCTTATCCCCAGGAAACCGAATTACATATAGTCGCCCATTCTTTAGGTACTGTAATCCTTTGGGATCTGTTATTTTCCGAGCGTTTTGATCCTAAAGATCCCGCTCATGAAATTCGTGATCTTATCGGTAAAGAACGGGGCAAACTTTCCCTATCTAGTGTAACAACAATGGGTTCACCGATCCCATTTTTAAATTTAACTTTAGGCATTGATACCAATCAAATTGAAAAATTTATTACCCAGCATAAAAGTCAGCGTTTGCTCTGGAATAATCTGATCAATTCCTCCGATATTATCGCTTATCCAATTCGTCCTCTTTTTGATTCTATAACCGATGTATCCAAGATTTTAATGAGCGATTATTATCTAGAAGCGACTGGCAATATTTTTGATTCTGTAGAAATTGCTGCCGTTGTCTTAAATTCCCTTAATGCTCATACCTATTACCTAGCATCAGATAAAGTGGCTAAAAATATCGTAGAGACAATTTATTTTAATCAGCAGGATTATAATCATAGCAATAGTTACAGTAATAACACTTGTGTTGATCTTGCCATAGAAAGAATAGCTAAAATATCTGGAGTGACTAAAGATGTGGCAAAAATGAAACCTTTAAAAGAAAAAATATTACTAGAAGGTAAATTCAAAGATGCCAGTGGTTATATTTATTTAAGCTCAGATTTATATCGTGTCCATCATGTTTATATACAGGACAATCATCAAAATATCGTATATGCTGTATATGTGGGTTGGATTCATGTAGAGGGATTGAAAAATTCTGTTACAGAAATCATCAGACAGCTATGTTATATTAACGATGAAGCGATGAACACCTAATAGCATGATGTACCAGACAACTTTTTAATTTTCCCTGCGCTATACTGCCATTATTGAGATTAAACCAGCATTTATGAATCAATCCCCCCGCATTCTAGCACTCGATTTTGATGGTGTTCTTTGTGATGGCATGATCGAGTATTTTCAGATTAGCAAACGCACCTATGAAACCCTTTGGCCAGAAATAATTCCCGAGGATTTTTTTCCTAGGTTTTCGCAACTTCGTCCCGTTATCGAAACCGGTTGGGAAATGCCTTTACTGTTGCGAGCGCTTGTTCTCGGTATTCCCGACGGGGAAGCTTTAAATAATTGGCCGTCAATTCGGCAAAATCTGCTAGAAAGGGAGAAAATAGCGAAAAAAGTTCTCTCAAATGCTCTTGATAGTCTTCGGGATCGATGGATTGAGTCGGATCTAGAGTCTTGGTTAACTTTACATCAATTTTATCAACCCGCGATCGATCGCTTGGCCTCTCTTTTAGACTCGGATTTTTTGGTTTATATCATCACTACCAAAGAAAGTCGTTTTGTCAAGCAATTGTTACAAAAAGTAGCAATTGATTTTCCGGGAGCGAGATTAATTGGCAAGGAAATTAAACAGCCGAAATACGTCACTATTCAACAAATACTGGCTGATTTACCGGAATCTCCCGCTAATTTGTGGTTCGTCGAGGATCGTCTCGATGCGTTGGAATTAGTGGAGCAACAAGCAGATTTAAACGATGTGGGCTTATATTTAGCCGATTGGGGTTATAATACCGCTCAAATGCGTCAAAAAGTCGCTCAAGATACCCGCATTAAACTGTTATCCCTATCTCAATTTGCAGCAGACTTCACCCACTGGTAGAGTCAGTAACGAAAAATATTAAGGTAAACTATCTAACTTATCGTCGTCTAACCCACCCGACATTATCTGTTATAATAAAAAGCGTAGTCGTTATGAGTTGCATTTACGGTTATGACTGTCGAGAATTTAGTCATTATTGGTTCGGGACCCGCGGGATATACGGCGGCGATTTATGCGGCGCGTGCGAACTTAAAACCCTTGATGTTTGAGGGTTTCCAAGCGGGAGGTATTCCGGGGGGACAATTGATGACCACCACAGAAGTAGAAAATTTCCCCGGTTTTCCCGAAGGAATCACCGGTCCGAAACTGATGGAAAGAATGAAGGAACAGGCCGAAAGATGGGGGACCCAATGCTATACCGAAGATGTTATCTCGGTGGATTTAAGTCAGCGTCCTTTTACCATTCGTTCCACGGACCGGGAAGTTAAGGCCAATAGTATTATTATCGCCACGGGAGCTACTGCCAAACGCTTAGGATTACCCAGCGAGGCCCAATTCTGGAGTAACGGGATTTCCGCTTGTGCTATCTGTGACGGTGCTACACCGATATTTAGAGAGGAAAACCTCGCTGTCATTGGTGGCGGTGACTCTGCGGCCGAAGAAGCCGTATATTTAACTAAATACGGCTCCCACGTCCATTTATTAATTCGCGGGGAAGCGATGCGTGCCTCGAAAGCAATGCAGGACCGGGTGTTAAATAATCCGAAAGTTACCGTTCATTTTCACACCCAAGCGGTGGATGTGTTCGGTACAGGCAGTAAAATGGCAGGAATACGCATTAAAAACTCGCAAACGGGAGAAATCAGTGAATTAGCCGTTAGAGGGTTATTTTATGCCATCGGTCACACTCCCAATACTTCCCTCTTCCAAGGACAACTAGAATTAGACGAGGTGGGTTATGTGAAAGTCAAACCGGGGACTGTTGCTACCAGCGTTGAGGGGGTTTTTGCCGCAGGAGACGTACAGGACCACGAATACCGTCAGGCCATCACCGCCGCAGGTACGGGGTGTATGGCGGCGTTATTGGCAGAAAGATGGTTATCGGAGCATAATTTAATCCAAGAATACCGTCAATCAGCCACTTCTGAACATTACGAGACGAAAACCGTTAGCGAAACCCCGGCCGATACGGAGGAAACTTTTGATATTAACAAAACCCGTCACGTTGGAGGTTATGCTTTGCGGAAATTATTCCACGATGGCGATCGCTTGTTAATGGTAAAATATGTTTCTCCCACCTGTGGCCCCTGTAAAACCCTGAAACCGATTTTAGATAAAGTGGTCGATGAGTACGATGGCAAAATTTATTTTGTGGAAATTGACATCGAAGCTGACCCAGAAATTGCCAAAATGGGTCAAGTAACCGGGACTCCCACGGTACAATTCTTTAAGGATCGGGAATTAGTCAAGGAAATGCGCGGAGTCAAACAAAAAAGCGATTTTCGTCAAGTAATTGAGAGTTATCAATAATCAGTTATCAGTTATCAGTTATCAGATGTGAGTTTTTAGTTTATTGTTTACTGAAAAAGCTCCCTACACTCCACACACAATTTCATAATTCATAATTCATAATTCATAATTCCCTATGCTAGAGGCCTTACAATTTGATTTTATGCGCCATGCAATCGCCGCAGGAATATTAGTTAGTATTGCCTGTGGGATTGTCGGTACTTTGGTAGTAGTTAATCGCGTGGTTTTTATCAGTGGGGGAATAGCTCATGCTGCCTATGGAGGGATAGGAATCGGTTATTTTTTCGGGATTAATCCTGTGGTGGGGGCGATATTTTTTACCTTTTTTTCGGCCTTAGGCATGGGTTTTTTACAGCGTCGCATCCAGGAGAGAGCTGATACTTTAATCGGGGTGATGTGGGCGATTGGTATGGCGATTGGGGTAATTTTTATTGATTTAACCCCCGGTTATAAAGCTGATTTAATGAGTTATCTTTTTGGTAGTATTTTAACTGTACCGAGGGATGATTTATGGATAATGGCATCAATAGATATAATAATTATAACCTTAGTTAGTATCTTTTATAAAGAGTTGTTAGCCATATCTTTTGATGAAACTTTTGCGATTATTCGTAATATTCCCGTGGAGATAATTTATTTAGGTTTAATGGGAATAACCGCTTTAACTATTGTGGCAGTAATGCAAGTGGTAGGATTAATTATGGTAATTGCTTTATTAACTATTCCCGCCGCTATCAGTGGACAATTTGTTAAAAATATGAAGGGAATGATGATCCTAGCGATTATTTTAGGAATTATCTTTACTTTGGTTGGTTTATGGTTATCCTATAGTTTAAATCTCACCTCAGGGGCGACAATTATTTTAGTGGCAGGATTGGGTTATTTAATCAGTCTTGCTTGGAAACCTTTCATCGTTACTATCACCAGAAAAATAGCTAATCTTTAAAGCTCTCCCGTAGTTGTGGTGATCAGATTCCCAGTGACATCCTTGCCGCTTGGCTTTTAGCGATCGCCTGATATTTCCTAGTTCATATTTGGTTGCAACAGTTATTAGAGACACCCAAGGAGATCAACAGTCAAGAGGAAATTAATAATTAGTTGACGACTTGCTGCCAAAAAAATATCACGTTATACCTAAATTTTTGGATAAAGCTAATCAAAGCCCTATAGTGATCATCGTTTGATATTCCTCGTTGACACTGAATCATGAAACCAAAAATGCCTAAAGGGAAGGGTCTATCCCTAGGACGGTTTCAAAGCCGTCCCCTTACTTTTTTCACTTTAGTTCTCCTCTGCATTTTAACCTTTACCTTAGCACCGTCATCACCCCTGATGGCCACGTCTAAATCTGAGACTAAGATAGACTTTGTATCGCCGGTTTGGGTAGCGCAAAATCTCAAAGATCCGAAGTTAAAAATTCTCGATGTGCGGATTAATCCTTTGGAATATATCACCGGTCATTTACCGAAAGCGGTGAATATAGCCGATAATAATTTTCGCGGACCGAACGGATTTTTGCCAGTTCAATATTGGCAAGAGGATAAAATTGGCAGCCTTTTTGCCGCTGCGGGAATCACTAATGGCGATCGAGTGGTAGTATATTCCGATGGTCGCGATGTCTTGGGGGCAACCATGGTGGCTTATTTATTAGAGCGATCGGGTTTCCGAGATGTAGCCGTCTTAGATGGTGGTTTTAAGGGTTATAAGGCTTCTGAACAAAAGGTAACGAAAGAATTCCCTAAATATCAACCAGGGAGCTTTACTGTTCGTGATAATCCCTCGATTCGGGTGACTTTAGCAGAAGTAGAGAAATTGATCGGCAAACCAGATGTGGTTTTTATCGATCCCAGACCCGAAGAACTTTTTCAGGGGAAACAGGATATCTGGCTGAGAAATGGTCATATTCCAGGGGCGAAAAATATCCCCTGGCCAACCTTTACCGAAGCGAATAATCCCGATGAATCCCTGAAAAATCCCCATAAATTGCAATCCTTAGACGAAATCAGGAAGATTCTTGCCCAACGCAACATCAAGCCCTCGGATAATATTATCGTCAGTTGCAGTACCGGACGGGAAGCGACTTTACAGTATGTTGTCCTCAAACATCTGCTCGGTTATCCCAAGGTGCGAATCTATGAGGGTTCTTGGACAGAGTATAGTACCACGGATCTGCCCGTCGCTACGGGGCCAGAAAAAGCGGTCTGAAGTCAAGTTTATCGGTTTATACTCGTTGTGTTTAACCATCTTGCCCAAGATGGTTTTTTTGTTGGCGCAGGGTAGGGTATCGAGCCAGACCAAGTTAGACGGACGCAAAAAAACTCGGCACTCATCCCCAGGTGAATTTAGGAGATTTGAGCTTGGTTGGGTAAGACTTTCAGACTTTTTGTCAATCAAAAAGCACTATATCCAGCAATTCTCATTTTGAAAACAAAAGAAGATAAAGTTCTCTTGTTCACATAGAGAACTTCTGTCTAATTATCATTTTTTTTCAAGATAATCATCATAATTAGCTTCAAGAGACAGTTTTAAAATATCTGCCCATAAAAAACTTATCTCAACTCATAAATTTAGCTGAAATTCTGACCTAATTTGTGGTTTTTTCAATGAATAAAATAATCTTTCCTTCTCTCGAAAAATTGACATTTTTAACTAGAATTTACTTTTTTAAATGGGACATATTCGGTTAGAATAAATGAGAAAAATTCCGACCAATTCTTAAACCAAATAAATTTTAATAGGGTACGAATATCATTAAAGAAAGAAGTCCTAGTTACTAATAGCTCACGAATCTTTTGATAGGTGTAATTAACTAAATCCAACACGGTATGAAATAAAAAAGCTAGTAAATTTAAAGACAATAAGAACTCGCACAAATGATTCTGACCGTGACCAAAGTTATGCTCTAAATTATAACCGTGATTTTTAAGAACGTTATTGCCTTCATTTTCAACTTTCCATCTGCTACGTCCAGCTTTGACAATTTCTTCGACATTATTTTCCGTGATTTTATGATTAGTTATCCAATTATTTTGGTAGATAGTTTTCTGGGTTTTTTCATTAATAACAGTCACTTCACACCAATTAACTTCGAGACTTGAGTCCCCCTCTCTTAAGGGAACTCTAGAAGCATAACGATAACGATAAATTAGATTTTTTCGTCCATCCCATTGTTTCTTTTCAACGGTCCTAACTTCGCCACTTTTTTCTAAAAATTCTAGCCATTCATATAAAGTTTTATGCGACGTTTCCAAACAAACAAAAATAAAATTATAACCTTGTTTTACCGCTAATTTACAAACAGGTTCGTGAGAATATAAGTCGTCTCCTAAAAGAGTTACAGGATAACCATACTTATTTTTATGATTCCTATTTAACCATCTTTTAATGGCCGCATTTTCACAGTCTTGTTTTTGATGTCCATCTTGTTTTTTAATGAATTCTGGCTCTAAATTAATTACTTGTTTTTGCTTAGGAGAAACTACTATCGGTGTGACACAGCCATGAAAATAAGTTGTAGTTCCATTTCGATGATTACGACAGTTACAATGAGGGCAATTAATTTTCTTGGATGAGAAATATTCTGTGCCATCTAACGCCACTAATATTTCTCCATCTAAGTAGAGAAACTTTTTCAAAACTCCCTTTTCTTTTAACCATTCATAGACTTTTTGAAAAGTCCTAGAGATATTAGATGCTGGCACTGGATCTAACAAATTTCTTATTTGATTATCCCCAGGAATTTTTTTAATTGAAAATAAACTTTCAGCATTATCTTTTTCCTTATTGCTTTTTATTAAACGTTGATGGTCTAAAAAAGACGGCGACTGAGTAAAAAAGACTGAAAATGCAGCCATCACGGCATCTTTTATCTCATATTTTCTATTATTTCCAGGTTTCCTCTCATCGGGTAAATCATCTAATTCTTGATGTAAAAATTGCATTAATTCCGAAATTTCTAGGGTTGCCGCTTTTTGAGCCATCTTGGAATAATTTGACGTGCTGGTGGATTTCTATCTCACCCATTTTACCTTAGCTGACAATAATTATAAATTTTTATTTCCCTTGAATTCTCTATTCTAAAAACAGAACTATCTTCCTGATTTAACCCCGTTCGTTCTCAGCCAACCTCTTTGATTGCTTGAGTATTTATACTTAATTTGTCTAGCCAATTGTTTTTTTTATTGTTCGCCTCTTCTAGAAAATAGTTGCTTCGTACTATATTTTCCCTGCCAAAATCGGGGTTAATGCTCTATTTATTTCAAAATGAGAATTGCTGCCTGGAAGCGGAACCCTTTGCGTTCGTCTCCAGAAAGTGCAAGGGTTTTGAGTCCCTCGGATCGATTTCTCAACGTTTGTCTCTGGCACTTTTTGGGTTAAAAAAGTGCCAAAACCATTTTCTAGTAAAGCTTACAGTAATTTTCAGCAAGCCTAGCTATTTCTCGCTTTGTTTATGGGGTAAAAAGAAAGCATCGAGGGGATCTGGGATGGGTTTAACCACTGCGGGGGGTTGGGGGGGAATCGCTTCCGCGACGGGTTGCGCGGGGGGATTGGGTTTAACGGGGGTGACGACGGGAGTTTCTGGAGGTTTTGTTTCAGCTGCGGTGGGAATTGTCACCTGTCGGGGATTTTCCAGGGGTTTAGTTGAGATTGGGGGAGAATTATTTTCTGGGGGTTTAACCTCTGAGGTGGGGGAAGGTTTAATTTCTGGGGACGGGGAAGGAGTGGGAACCGAATTAACCGCTACTGCATCCATCTGTTCTAATTCCACCACATACACTTCGTTAACGGTTTGAGAACCCTGGGGAATAGCCTCAAAGTCAATTTTGCCCTTAATGACGATTTCTTCGCCTTGACGGGGTAATTTATTGCTATTGGTGCGAATCCAAATCTTGCCAGACCCATCCTGCAAAAGATAGGCCCCTCCCGCTAAAAAAGGGGCATAATTGCTGACAGTTCCCCTAAGATAAACTAAAGCGCCTTTTGGTTTTTCCTGTAATTGCTCGATCGCTGTTAGGGGAGGATCACCGATGTAGGGAACGGCAATACCGAGGTCAGCAAGGGTACTACAACCGAATAACCCTAGCAATAATAATAAACTGCCGATGCGCCCTACACGAGTCTGAATAGACATTCTTGCTTTAACCTTAACGAGTGCGATTAGCCAATCTTTTTGACCATAGAATAGATCCGAAAGATTTTTGTTCTCGGTATTATCATAGAATGTCCGTAACTACTTGCCAAATTCTCGACGGGAAAGCCTTAGCTCAAAAAATCCAGCTTGGTCTAGGAGAGCGCATCCAGACGCTAAAATCTTCAATGGGAAGACCTCCGGGGTTAGCGGTGTTGATGGTGGGGGATAATCCCGCTAGTGCCGTTTATGTACGCAATAAGGAGAAAGCTTGTACTAAAATCGGCATGGCCTCCTTTGGTCGTCATTTTCCTACCAATACAAGTGAACCAGAAATTTTAGCGGAAATTGTCCGTCTCAATCAAGATGAGCGGGTGGACGGGATTTTAATTCAATTACCCTTACCCAAGCATTTAGATGCGGTTTCCCTTCTCTACCAAATTGACCCGAAAAAAGATGCTGATGGTTTACATCCTCTCAATTTAGGCGGTTTAGTGCGGGGTGAGGACTGTATCCGCAGTTGTACTCCTGCGGGGGTCATGGCACTGCTGAAAGAATATAATATTCCCATAGCTGGTAAGCACGCGGTGGTACTGGGTCGCAGTATTCTAGTGGGGAAACCTTTAGCTTTAATGTTATTGGAGGAAAACGCTACGGTAACTATTGCTCACTCGCGCACGGAAAATCTGGCAGAAATAACCAGAAGTGCCGATATTTTAGTACCTGCGGTCGGTAAAGCGAATTTAATCACCCCGGATATGGTAAAACCGGGTGCGGTGGTGGTGGATGTGGGGATTAATCGCGTCGCTGACCGTTTGGTGGGGGATGTGGACTATGCTGGGGTTTTAGAAGTGGCTAGTTATCTTACTCCTGTACCGGGTGGTGTGGGTCCGATGACGGTGGCAATGTTATTAAAAAATACCTTGTTAAGTTACGAACGCAAGTTATAAATCCTCATGGCTCTCTTAGGTTTGGTGGGTAAAATATGTTCTAAGATATAGTCCTGCCGGTGAGTGCATGGAACGAACCACAAAGACACAAAGGACACAAAGATTGATCACTTCTATATAAGTTAAACTTATCACACAAAGAAGGTTCTTCGTTACTTGGTATGGTTCGATAGGGTTGCATAAATCGACTAAATCCTTATCTGGCAAAAGATTTAATTGATTAGTTCGCTCTAGATCAAAAACAATTGACAAAAATCGCTAAATGCCTTTCTCTATAAGGGTTCCATCCCTTATAACCCTCGTCCATTGCATAACACAAACCGAAGAGCCACAAAGAATAAGAGGGCCGTAATTCTACCGATACAATCCTTGATTTTTTTTAACTATGTTGGTAGAATTTTCCAAAACTGGATAGACTAGGAGCTTTTCGGTCATGATCTTTATTATCCCGATTATTCTTGGTGCGGCGGCCTTAGTTACTGCTGGTGTCGGTGTTAGTGCAGGTGTTGATGGTGTCTCCAAGCTACAAAAGGCGGAAAAAATTGGCAAAAGTGCCGAACAAAGATACAAAAAAGCCAATAAATCCCTAGAAAAAAAGTTTCAAGCTACCCAAAAATTTGCGGAAGAATACGGTCAACTACAAATTAACGTCAAAATCAACACTATCGGCAGATTTGTTAAGTTTGTTCGACGAATTGATCAAAGAAATAGTCAAAGAATTGGTCAAAATTCCTCCCCATCCCATCAACGCTTCTTAGAAGGGTTTGAGGGATTTTCTGCCGAACAATTCAAGGAATTTAAAGCAGAAGTTTTAGACGCGCAAAGTTTGGCTGTAGGAGGTTTAAAAGTAGTGGGAGTCGCTTCGGCAGCCAGTCAGGGAACCCTAGGATTAATTGGTCTTTTCGGTACTGCTAGTACAGGAACAGCAATTAGTGGACTTAGTGGGGCAGCTGCTTGGAATGCTACCTTAGCATGGTTAGGAGGTGGTTCTTTAGCTGCCGGTGGTGGTGGTATGGCTTTAGGAACAGTGGTTTTAGGAGGTATTACCGTCGGACCTGCTTTAATGATTGGTGGTTTTGTCTTAGGAGGAGAAGGGAAAAAGGCCCTAAGTAAAGCTATCGAATACGCCAAGGAAGTGGATAATAAAATAGCTCAATTAGATAAAAGTAAGGGTTTTTTAGGACAAGTTCAGCGCAGAATTAAGGAGTTACAATACCTGGTTAATAGTCTGAATAGTAGAGCTATTAAGAGTTTAACTGAACTGGAGTCACGAGCTAATTTTAATCTCCATCTAGAGGAAGATGTGGCCAAGTTTCGGGAGGTACTGCTTTTAATTAAAGCTTCATCGGAAATCATGAAACTACCTATCCTAGACGAAAAGGGAAAATTAACTAAAGCAACAGAAAATCTCCAAGAAAAGTACCGTCATCTCTTAGAAAAAGAATAGTAGGATGCCTGCCAAGTAGCTGGTTATAATATAATTAAATTAAAAATGGATTTTAGGTTCGATCCCCCCTGCTCCCCTTGATAAGGGGGGTGTCTGATAATTTTTAACGCCTACCTACTCAGAAATAAAGAAAATAGTATAAGAAACGCTCTATAATTTAATTTAATAAATATTACCGAGTATTTCAGTGAAAGTTAACTCTATTTCTGGAAAGGATTCAATAAAAATACTTTCACCTCGATAATATTTCTGCATATCCTGATAACTACCCTGCAGCGGATAGCGATAAACTTCTAAACATTCTTCCTTGAGATTGACAATCCAAACCTCTTTAATATTTGCCTCCGCATAAAGAGGTATTTTAGTATAGCGATCATAATCGAGGGTAGAATCGGAAACTTCAATAATTAAATAGATATCTTGAGGACAAGGATGGGCAGCAACATAAAAATCCGATCGAGGTATTAGTAAACTTAAATCTGGTTCTGGTTGAGAATTATTATTTAATCTAATCGGATTTTGCACCCTGAGAATAATTTTCTGTCCTAACTTTTGATAGAATAATTGTATTAATCTATCTACAATAGAAGCATTACGGGTTCCCATCGGTGACATTTTGATGATTTCTCCTCGAATTAATTCCACTTTTTCATCGGGTTTGATTATTCCCTCGGTTGCCATTTTTTCGTATTCTTCCACCGTAAATTTACGGGTAATCAGTGATAAAGACATTTTAACTAAACTCCTGCTTTTTCTTTATTCTATCTTGACAGCCTTGCTGAGGTTGAATTATCAGTATCTAAACCATTAATCAGGGGTATAAACTAACTTTTTGGGGACTTGTACTGATTTTTTGGGAAAAAACAGCGGTTGCTATGGTGACAAAACCGCTAGATCTAACGTCTAGAAAGCTAGGGTAGGATCGAAACTGCCCCAAAAAAGCTACTATAGGTCAGTTGTCGATGTCAAAAAAAATAGCCGTTCCCCTCCGGAACATTCAGTCGAGAAATTTTATGGTTAAGCGAAAACAGCCTTATAGTTTAATTTATCTGCTCACTCTGGCGATCGGTTTAGGAATTGCGATCGCGCCTAACGGACAAGCACAAACCCCCGACTCAAACACTCCTGCCAGCGATCCTAACGAATTAAAACCCTTAAATCAAGCCGATAGTGTCCTGAGTCTTCAGGGGGGACAACGTTTAGTGGAAGAAGCGAACACTGCTATTAATGCCGCTAAATACGATGTCGCTGTGGACAAACTCAATCAAGCGCGTCGGATTTTTAACCAACTATCTAACTATCATCTGCAATTAGCTAATAGTTTCTCAGGAATTGACCCAAAAGTATTCGATTCTCAGCGTCAAAGTGCTTTAAACACGGGACAAATGCGGGATGAAGCCACCTATAAGCTTGCTTTGGTTCATAGGGCGCAAAATCAGCCAGAATTGGCGGTTCCTTTGTTAATTCAGGTGATTCAATCCCAAAACCCCACCAGTGAATTAGGACAAAAAAGCTATCAACAACTCTACGAAATGGGATTTGTCAGCACACCCATCTCCGCACCGACTCCCACCTCCGCAACTCCTAGCAATCCCCCCCCAAAGCAGTGAATTTTATCCCCATTGACGAGCTTTCGGTAACAATGGGATCAGAGTATCTTTAAATTGTTTTGAGGAGTTAAGATGGTTGACTTTCGCCAAGTAGAAGCGATGATTCAAGAACAAATCCCCGATGCACAGGTGATGATTCGGGATTTAACGGGAGGTGGCGATCATTTGGAAGCGGTGGTTATTTCTGGCGAATTTGCCGGCAAAACCCGCGTTAAACAGCATCAAATGGTTTATGGTGCTTTACAATCGGCACTCGCTACCGAAGCAATCCATGCTTTGGCATTAAAAACCTACACTCCCGACGGTTGGGAAGCAGAAAAATAACAGTTATCAGTTATCAGTTATCAGTTATCAGTTATCAGTTATCAGTTAATTTTTTGGCTCTCTTAGGTTTGGTAGGCAAAATGTATTCTAAGATACATTCTTTCAGGCTAGCGAGTGGAAGGAACCACAAAGACACAAAGGACACAAAGATTGATCGATCCTCTGTAAGTTAAACTTATCACACAGAACCTAAAAGAGCCAACTACCCAATTCATAATTCATAATTCATAATTCATAATTCCCACACCCTACCCCCACGAAAAACTTTTTGCCGCAAACCCTAATTACTTATGGTTAGTCCTTTACTAGAACCCTTTCGAGAAGCCTATCGCAATTTGGAACTTTTACCCCTGCGATCGGATAAAGAATTAGAGCGTTTTGCTGTCAAATACGGCACAGAAATTATCGACGAATTAGAACAATTGGTCGAAGATAGTCCTTCGGAAGACGGAAAAATTATTCTAGCAGGACATCGGGGTTGTGGTAAGTCAACCCTACTCTATGAATTTAAAAGAAAGTTAGATGATCGCTATTTTGTTGTTTTCTTCTCGATCTCAGACATGATCGAAATGTCAGACGTAAATCATGTTAATATTTTATTCTCGATCGCCGTTCAGATGATGTCAGAAGCGGAAGCCCAAAATTTAACTATTAAAGATTCTATTAAAAAAAGCTTTTATCAATGGTTTGCTGAACAAATTCGCACGGAAACCAATCAAGCAGATGCCACTATCGAAACAGGTTTTAACTTTTCTTCTTTACTAGCTCACATTAAAGGAATTCTCAAGATTAATTCGACTATTCGCGAGGAAATCAAACAAAAGTATGAGCGGAGAATTACCGATCTAGTTGCCCAAATTAACATTATAGCTAGTGCGATCGAGTCCCAAAGTCAGAAAAAAATCTTAGTAATTGTTGATGACATTGATAAAATTGACTTAGCACAGGTAAGGGATATTTTTCAATCCCATATTAAAGCGATTATGTTGCCCGGTTTTCGGATTATTATGACTATTCCGATCGCCGCTTTAAGAGAAGTAGCTTTAAAGGCAACTCTCCAAACAGAAACTAATGATCAGATCGTACAAATGCCTGTATATAAACTCTTTAAACGGGGAGAAATTAATTCAGCTAATGCTATACCCGATCCGCAAATTATTGCTACTTTAACCGAGATTATCACTAAGCGCATCAATCCCGCTTTAATCGATCCTGACACCATCGAAAAAATTTGTCTTTATAGTGGGGGAGTGTTACGAGAATTAATTCGCATTACTAATGATTGCTGTCGGGTTTGTTTGCGATCGGTTCGTCGTTATCCTGATGATAATACCCTAAAAATTAATCAAGCTGTTTTAGAACAATCAATCACAGAACTTAGTCTCGATTTTGCTGAAAGTATCGGTACAGCAGATGAGGAAATTATTAAAACTGTTTATAAAAAGTCAAAACCGAAGGATCTCAAGGATCAAAATTTTCTAGATCTGTTGCATGGTTTATATATTTTGGAATACCGCAATGGCGATCTCTGGTATAATGTGCATCCGATTGTGGTTGAGTTAATGAAAAAAAGAGGAACAATTTGAATGGGATATTATGAATAATGAAACATCTTCAATTATTGACCAAAATGAAAGAGAATACGAAGGTTTAATCGTGTCTCTAGAGGCAAATCAAGAGAGATTAAATATATTGATTTGTGTGTGTGATCAGGAAAAATTGCGAGAAGAAATCATTGATCGCTATAGCAAAGAATTAGAACCAGTAATCCCTTGTTATCGGATTGATTTAGATCAAAAAGAACCGAGTTTAAGAGCAGCAATTGCTAGTTTAGTCTCCAGAAAACCAGAGTTATTACAAAGTAAAAACGCTGTGATCACAACCACAGGAGTGGAAAAATTACACTCGATCTCGCGTAGCGAGCGCGTTGCGACCGAATGGCAACAGGAAAAATCGGAACTAGATAAATTTTTTGGTTATCTGCAATGGACAAGGGAAGGATTGCGAGAATTTCCCTATTCCATCGTTCTTTGGGTAACAAGCACAGTGGAAGTAAATTTACGCAAAAAGTCCCCCGATTTTTGGAGTTGGAGAAAAGGAGTTTTTCGCTTTATTTCTCCTCCAAGTAACTTTTTACCTTGTCAGGAAATTTTACCAATTTTACAATCTTTTGACGAAATTACTATAGATAAAGATATTCCTTTAATCTCTAAGGAAGACTTGTTAGAACTAATCGAGCAAATCGAGGTAAATAAAGGCAAAAAAGAGCCAAGACTAGCGCGTTTATATGCAAGTTTAGCTAAAATTTATAACCATCGTTTATTAAATCTGCCATTGTCAGATTATCGTCAGGAACTTCTGCTTGCGATCGAGTATTATCAAAAAGCGATCGATTTACAAAAAGAGTTAAATCTAGAACTTGATTTAGTTGCGAGTCTCAACTCATTAGCCGGTATTTACTATTTTCTAGGAGAATACCAAAAAGCGCTCGAGTTTTGTCAACAGTCCTTAGCAATAAGTCAAGAAATCGGTGATCGGGGAGGTGAAGCGGCATCCTACAATAATTTAGGCAATGTTTACGATTCCCTAGGAGAATACCAAAAAGCGATCGAGTTTTATCAACAATCCTTAGCAATCAAACGGGAAATCGGCGATCGGAAGAGTGAAGCGAAATCCTACATGGGTTTAGGCAATGTTTACTATTCCCTAGGAGAATACCAAAAAGCGATCGAGTTTCATCAACAGTCTTTAGCAATCACACGGGAAATCGGTGATCGGGGGGATGAAGCGAAATCCTACAATAATTTAGGCACTGTTTACTGTTCCCTAGGAGAATACCAAAAAGCGATCGAGTTTTATCAACAGTCCTTAGCAATCACACGCGAAATCGGTGATCGGGGGGGTGAAGCGGCATCCTACAATAATTTAGGCAATGTTTACACATCCCTAGGAGAATACCGAAAAGCGATCGAGTTTCATCAACAGTCCTTAGCAATCACACGGGAAATCGGTGATCGGGGGGGTGAAGCGAATGTCTACAATAATTTAGGCATTGTTTACAAATCCCTAGGAGAATACCAAAAAGCGATCGAGTTTTATCAACAGTCCTTAGCAATCAAACGGGAAATCGGTGATCGGGGGGGTGAAGCGAATGCTTGGTTTAATCTGGGACTTACCTACTATAAACTCAAACGTATATCGGAAGCGAAAGAAGCATTTCTTCAGTCGCGGGAATTATCTCAAGCATTGGGGTTAGCAGGATATGTTCAAAAGTGCGATCGGGCAATTCGGAGATTATAAACCCGAAAATATCCCTTAATCGTTGCTTTCTTTCTGGGGGTGGTTAAGTTTCCTTTAGTTTTAATTGGGGGGATAATAGTGGCATTGTGGCGATTGTTAAAAAGATGGTTGAGTAAAGCATAATTAGGGGTTAGATATCCCTTATTTTTAACCTGAGTTTGACATCTGCTAATTTACCCTCATAACTACCGTAAAGTGAGAAATTATAGTAATATTTCTAAGGATTACCAGAAAAGAAAGAGCGCCACGCTGCCGTTCCGATCGCTCCTCCTAAAAGAATAATTAACGTCCAAACTTGATTTTTTTGGGTTCCTTCCACCTTTTCTAGTCTTCTATCCATCCCATCGACTTTCTCAGTTAGTTTTGCTTGTCCTACCTCTAGCTTAGTTAGCCGTTCGTCGATTTTCTCAAATTTCTGGTTAAGATCCTTCTGTAGGCTATCAAATTTCTGGTTAACATCTTGTTGCAAGGTATCGATTTTTTGGTTAACATCCTTTTGTAGGCTATCAAATTTCTGGTTAAAATCCTTCTGTAGACTATCAAATTTCTGGTTAAAATCTTGTTGCAAGGTATCAATTTTTTGGTTAACTTCCTTCTGTAGGCTGTCAAATTTCTGGTTAACATCCTTTTGAAAAGTATCGATTTTTTGGTTAACTTCCTTGATGCTGTCTTTAATTTCCTTGAGGACAGATTCAAGACTATAAGTAACGGTTTCGTTAGACATTTTGGTAACATCCCTGGGAGTAATGATAGTACAATAATTTTATTTTAATCCTAAATCTGGTTATTAAAGACTGATTACCTATTGCCTAGAATTTAGTATTATGGTAATATTTCTAAGGATTACCAGAAAAGAAAGAGCGCCACGCTGCTGTTCCGATCGCTCCTCCTAAAAGAATAATTAACGTCCAAACTTGATTTTTTTGGGTTTCTTCCACCTTTTCTAGTCTTCTATCCATCCCATCGACTTTCTCAGTTAGTTTTGCTTGTCCTAACTCTAGCTTAGTTAGCCGTTCGTCGATCTTATCAAATTTCTGGTTAAAATCCTTCTGTAGGCTATCAAATTTCTGATTAACATCCTGTTGAAAGGTGTCGATTTTTTGGTTAACTTCCTTGATGCTGTCTTTAATTTCCTTGAGGACAGATTCAAGACTATAAGTAACGGTTTCGTTAGACATTTTGGTAACATCTCTGGGAGTAATGATAGTACAATGATTTTATCTTAATCCTAAATCTGGTTATTAGAGTTCTTGCATAATTAATTATGGTTGATTCCGAGCAATAGTGTCACAACCAAATCTACTTTCATCTTCTCAACGTTTGTGTCTTACACTTTTTTGGCTAAAAAAGTGTAAGACACCATTTTCTAGTAAAGCTTACAGTAATTTTTAGCAAGCTCTAGCTAGGATTTGATAGCTGCGATCGCTGTCTTTTCAGTAAGGCACTAGCGAGAAAAATGCCCAGTATTGCCAATACAGCCATAGCATAAAAAGCATAAGTGTAAGTACCGAACCAATCGCGAATTCTACCGGTTACTAAAGTTCCGATCAAAGCACCAACACCGTAGGCAGTAAAAACAATACCGTAATTTTGGGCGTAGTGGTCAGGATTAAAGAAGTGGAGAGTGGTAGCGGGAGCTAGGGCTAACCATCCCCCTAAACAAAACCAAAATAGACAAAAAGCCACTAGATAGTTAGTAACTGCCCCTTTTTCGGCCTTGACCATCAACAGGCAGCCGATCAAAATGAGTGTATAGGCCCCGATCGCTAGATAATGGGGTTTCCAGCGATCGCTTAACCAACCGAACAAAGGACGACTAATACCATTAAAGAAAGCAAATAGAGCAACACTACTAGCGGCTAACCCCGGCTCGATCTGGATAATTTCCTCAGCGACGGGACTAGAAATACCGATGGCACTCAAGCCAATTAAAGCACCAATGGCGTAGCAAAGCCATAAGCCATAAAATGAGCGACTTTTCAGCATATTCACTGGATAATTAGCCTGAAAGTCGGATTTTCCATTAGCTAAATTGGCGGGAGGTTGCCAGTCTTGAGGGGGTAACTTCAGGGTGAGGGCAATCATCACAATAATTATTGTAAAGATAATCCCCAAAAATCTTAAACTTGGTCTGACACTATATTCATTGATCAATCGATTGGCTAAAGGTGCGGTAATCAGGGGAGAAAGGCCAAATCCGATGATAGTTAAACCCACCGCTAAACCTTTTTTGTCGGGAAACCAGCGTGCCACCACTGCCATGGGAACACCGTAAGCGATGCCGACTCCTGTGCCGGCAATGACTCCGTAGGTAAGAATAATTGTCTGGATCTGAGCGGCAAAACTAGCGAGAATATAGCCTAAACCGACGATAATTCCGCCGATAGCCGTCATCCTGCGAGTGCCTACCCGGGGGATAAAAAAACCGGCGATCGGCATAGAAGCGGCATAAAATACTAAAGCCACAGTGTAGGGTAGTAAGCTTTCCGTGGCGCTGAGATTTAATTCTGTTTCTAGGGGTTTTCTAAAGATACTCCAAGAGTACACCGTCCCTAAACAAAGTAAAACGCCCATTCCTAGAGGTATTAATAACCATCTACCTTTGGCTGCGGGTAATCCCAAAACTGTCAACTCGGAATCATAATTACTGTTAGTCATAGATCGCCGTGACTCTTTCTAGACTTGTTTGGCCAGTATTCTAGATGAGGTCATGGCTAATAGGGCCAATTTTCCAGAAAATTTTCCGATTAAAATAAGGGGCGAATTATTTCGCCCCCCTTTAAAAGTCTGCCCCCCATCTATAGCTGAGGGACTTCTGAGGACTTTTAACTAAACTGCCGCGAAGTAAACTTTTGACTTCACAGGATCGGGAACCATAGTAGCATCCCCTTCTTGCCAACCGGCGGGACAAACTTCATCCGGGTGGGATTGGACGTATTGAATCGCTTTCAGAGTGCGGAGGGTTTCATCGACACTGCGACCAAAGGAAAGATTATTAATAGTAGCGTGTTGGATAACACCTTCTTTATCGATGATAAAGAGACCACGCAGGGACACTCCCGCATCAGGATCAAGAACATTGTAAGCGGTGCTGATTTCTTTTTTCAGGTCTGACACCAAAGGATAGGCCACATCCCCCACACCGCCGGATTTTCTCTCGGTTTGAATCCATGCTAGGTGAGCAAATTCGCTATCGACGGACACTCCTAAAATCTCGGTGTTGATGCTGGCAAATTCGCTAACTCGATCGCTGAAAGCGGTAATTTCCGTGGGGCAAACAAAGGTAAAATCGAGGGGATAGAAGAATAAAACTACGTATTTACCCCGATAATCCGACAATTTGATGGTTTTGAACTCTTGGTCGAAAACGGCGGTCGCGGTGAAATCCGGCGCCGCTTGTCCGACTCTTAAGCAACCCTCGGCGGTCATACTCTTAATCTCCTTAATCTAGTTTCTGGGAAAATGCAACTATTTTTACATTCCTTAACAACTATATCATAGTCATAACGATTTTGAGTAGTTGACAATCAGTTACCAGTTATCAGTTACCAGTTATCAGTTATCAGTTATCAGTGGCTAGTGGGGAGATAGGGAGATAGGGTGATAGGGTGATGGGGGTTAGGTGTTAGAGAGGTTTGATCGGGGGAGAGAAAAAGAATTTAATAGACTGCATAATGTTTACTTTCGCAGCCAAAATAAGAATTTAAGGACAGCGAAAGAGATCGTTGCACGAGGAATTTAGCCCATTGTACAATCTAGTACAACTTTCTTGCCTCAACGCTCCGACCTGCTGCTGTCTGCTTTTACTTATAGTTGCAAAGGCTATGTCATCAAGCACTGGTAAATATCTATCCCTATCCCAACGTCAGCAACTTCTCGAAATCTTAACAGAACCAAATATCCCCGATATCGATCGCAAACGGATTCAAATCATTCTTTTCGCTGATGAGGGCAAATCCCAGAACGAGATCCGTAAGCTTCTCGATTGTACTGCCGCCACCGCTAGTAAATGGATACTGATCGCCGAGAGTGGCAAGATCGATCGCTGGCAGAAATACCGCCGCGGTCGCCCCTCAAAAGTTGATCAATTTTACCTCGATCGCCTGAGAGAACTGATTAGTAAATCCCCCCGGGATTTCGGCTATTCCTTTAACCGATGGTCGGGAGTTTGGTTAGCGCAGCATCTAGAGAAAGAATTCGGGGTCGCGCTCACCCCAACCCACATCAATCGCCTCCGCAAACAGCTACAGCCGATCCGCATCATCGATCTTTCTCCTTCAGCCAAAGCTTAAAACAACTATGCTCGATACTCACAGCCTCGTCAATCCCTGGCCAGAATTCCTGTCCGAAACCCAGTGGCGGAGTCTCCAGAAAACGGCGATCACCCTCTCTCCCGAAGCAGGGATCTTGTCCCTACAGCCCGGATTATACCTAGTCGTTCGCGGCAAAGTTCGCATAGCGAACTCGCAGCAAAAAGAGATGATTGCGCTCAAAAACGACGAATTTTTCGGAGAATTCACCCTCTTTCCCCGATCGGGTTTTCTGCTCTTCGGCGTAGCTCAGAGACCACCCTACTCGGTTCGAGTCTCGGTGAAGGCGGAACTACTTCTTATCCCCGAGTCCGCCCTGAGGCCGATCCTGAAAAAACACCCCGCCCTGAAAAAAACATTACTGCAACGGGCGCGGGAAATTGAGCAACTTCTTGGGATGAAGGCAGAAGAAACGGACAAAAAAAGCGATCGAACCTATTTTCCCTCTCCGGCGCGGCGGTTAGGTCACTGGATCGGTCAATCCCTCCGCCGTTATCCCTTCTTCGAGCAACAGTCCGCCTCCGATTGCGGGGCGGCCAGTTTAGTCATGATCGCCCGTTATTGGGGCAAAAGAATCAGCGTCAACCGTTTGCGGGAAATGGCCAACGTCAACCGCGACGGAGCATCCCTGAAGGGACTGATCACTGCGGCGGAAAATATCGGCCTCTCCACCCGTCCGGTAAAGGCGACTCTAGAGGGATTAGTGAAACAGCCCCTACCTGCGATCGCTCACTGGGAAGGCAAACACTTCGTTGTGATCTGGAAAATTACCCCCAAACAGGTGATTATTGGCGATCCGGCGATCGGGCAATTAACCCTAAGTCGTGCCGAATTCGCCAGTAAATGGACGGGATTCACCCTTCTGCTGCAACCGAACCAGAAATTCCGGGACACAAAAGAGGATAAAACCTCTCTCTGGCAGTTTTATCGCTTACTGGAACCTCATTGGTTCGTGCTGCTGGAAATTTTCGTCGCCTCGCTTTTTATCCAGATATTCGGCTTAATTACGCCGATTTTCACCCAGTTAATCCTCGATCGAGTAATCGTCCAGGGGTCCTTAACCACCCTTTGGGCGATGGGTATCGGTGCGCTAATTTTCGGGGTTTTTCGGGTAGCAATTACCGGTTTACGGGCCTATCTCCTCGATCACACCGCCAATCGCATCGATACGGCATTAATCACCGGTTTTATCCGCCATACCCTCAGCCTTCCCCTCGGTTATTTCGAGTCCCGCTATGTGGGCGATATTATTTCCCGCGTCGGGGAAAATCGCAAGATCCAGCGTTTTCTCTCTGGGGAAGCTCTCTCGATTTTACTTGACTTATTAACGGTTTTCGTGTATGTGGCGGTGATGTTCCGCTATAGCTGGCAATTAGCCCTCATCAGTTTAGCGATCGTGCCACCGTTCTTTCTGCTGGCGTTAATTTCTACCCCTTTTCTCCAGCGAATATCCCGGGATATTTTTCAGGCGATCGCTAAGGAAAGCAGTTACCTGATCGAGATTTTAACCGGTATTCGTACCGTCAAATCTACCGCCACAGAGCGCTCAACCCGTTGGCACTGGGAAGACCTTTTCTCGGTGGAGATCAAGAAAAATTTCTCTGGGCAGATCATCGGCAATAATCTCCAGATATTCAGTAATCTGATCGAATCTTTAGCGACAACGGGGTTACTCTGTTTCGGTGCCTATCTAGTGATTCAAAATCAATTATCGATCGGACAACTGATCGCCTTTAATATGCTTTTTGCCCAGATCATCGCGCCTTTTCAACGCTTAACCGTTCTCTGGACGCAATTTCAAGAAGTCAATATCGCCGTCGAGCGCATTAACGATGTACTAGACGCAAAGCCGGAGGAGAATTTAGAGGAACTTTCCCGTCAGTTTCTCCCGGAATTACAGGGACATATTCGCTTTGAAAATGTCACCTTTCGCTACCACACCGACAGCGATCACAATGTTTTAGAAAACCTCAGTTTTGAGATTTTACCCGGTCAAACCGTTGCCCTCGTCGGTCGGAGCGGTTCGGGAAAAACCACGATCTCGAAATTACTGATCGGCCTCTATCCCCCCACCGATGGGAAAATATCGATCGACGGTTACGATCTGAGTACGATCGCCCTCAGTTCCCTCCGGCAACAGGTGGGAGTCGTCGATCAGGATACTTTTCTCTTCGGTTCCACGATTCGGGAAAATATCAGTTTAGGACATCCCGATCGCCCCCTAGAAAATGTAGTCGAATCGGCGAAATTAGCGGGAATTCATGACTTTATTCAATCACTGCCCATGGGGTACGAAACTCAAATCGGCGAGGGTGGAGGGCTACTTTCCGGGGGACAGAGACAACGGATCGCCATCGCTCGATCATTGATGGGAGAGCCGCGGTTATTAATCCTCGATGAAGCCACTTCCCACCTCGATACGGAATCGGAACGGATTATTCAAACAAATCTCCAGAAAATTCGCCAGAATCGCACGATGGTGATTATCGCCCATCGCCTCTCTACGGTGCGGAACGCAGATTGTATTCTCGTTCTCGATCGAGGGGTATTAGTCGATAGTGGAACCCACGAAGAATTAATGGCTCGTCCCGGAATTTACCGTAATTTAAATTCTAATCAATTGAGTGAATAACTATGACCACCAATCTAGACAGAGAGCGTGATAACTGGTCTTTCCAGACCAAGGAATTGATCGATACTTTACCCCTACCCTGGACGCGGGGTTTACTCTATTTTCTGATTATTTTTGTCTCTATTATTCTCCCCTGGGCGATATTCTCAAAAGTCGATGAAACGGGTGTCGGTCCAGGAAAACTGGAACCCCAAGGGGAAACAGTCAAACTCGACGCAATCACCGCAGGAGAAGTGGAAAAAATCTATGTCCGTGAGGGACAAGAAGTGAAAGCAGGACAACCGATTTTAACCCTAGATTCCCTATTAATCAGCAAGGAAATACAACAAATCGAGGAGAAAATAGAAGGACAAAAAAGCCGTCTTTCCCAACAGAAACTTGTCAAAAGTCAGTTAGAGATTTCTTTAACCACCCAAAGCCAACAAAATCGCGCGGCAGCAGCGGAAAAAGAAGCCTCGATCGAACAAGCGCGGGAGAATGTGGACGCATTAATCAAGAAGGCCAAAATATCCCTAGAAGAACAACAAGAGCGAGTCAATCAAGCGAAAATCGCCCTCGCACGCAGTCAAACCGATTACCCGATTCTCAAAAGTCGTTATCAAACGGCTTTAAAAGAAGTCGAGCGCTACCGAAAAGCGTGGGAGGATGGCGCGATATCGGAGGTACAATTCATCGAGCGCGAGGATAATGCCAAGGAGCGCCAACAACTCTACGAACGGGGAAAAGCGGAGGTAAAAGAAAATCAACATAAACTAGCGGAATTAGAAAGCACCTACCGTCAGACGAGTCAACAAACGAGCGCGGATATCGCCCAAGCGCATCTGCAATTACAGGAGCGGCAGCGGGGTTATCAAAGTCTCCGCCATTCCAACGAGTTGGCACTCTTAAGGATACAGGAGCAGATTAACAATCTAGAAACGGAGATCGCAACCCTTGCATCGGAAATCGCCCAAACCAAGAGCCAACGGCAAGCGCTCCAAATCCAGCTAAGTCAGAGGGTTTTAAAGGCGAATACCGACGGCACGATCTTTTCATTACCGATTAAACGCGCGGGTGCGGTGGTGCAGTCGGGAACGCGGATCGCGGAGATAGCACCGAAAGGATCGCGGTTTATTCTCAAGGCAGAAATGCCCACGGATCAAAGTCAATTTCTCCGGGCCGGTATGCCGATAAAAGTCAAGTTCGATGCCTATCCTTTTCAGGATTACGGCATTATCGGCGGCAAGATCACCAAGAAATCACCGACGGCGATCGAAAAGGAAACGCCAAACGGAAAAATTAACGTTTTCGAGCTAGAAATTCAACTCGATCGCTCCTGTATTCAAAAGGGAAATCAATGTATTCCCCTCAATCCGGGAGATACGGCTACCGCAGAAGCGATCGTCCGTCAGCGTCGGGTGATCGATTACATCCTCGATCCCTTTAAGGATCTGCAAAAAGACGGTTTAAAACTGTAGTTTTTTTTCAGGAGTCATTATGTCGCCTAGTATCAACATCACCAATCAAGACCTTATCCAACAGCTTAAGCTATCGGGAAAAGTTCCCGAAATAGTCGAGGGAATTATCGCTCGGAAAATCATCACCGAAACCGCCACGGCAGCGGGGATTAAAAACACAACCGACGAGTTACAACAGGCGGCCGATCAATTCCGTCTCGCCAATAAATTACATAACGCCAAAGATACATGGAATTGGTTGGAAAAACAGGGCTTATCCCTAGACGATTTCGAGGAGATCGTTCAATTCAGTTTACTATCGGGTAAATTAGCCGAACATCTTTTCGCAGACAAAATTGAATCCTATTTTGTGGAACACCAGCTAGATTATACCGGCGCGGTGATCTATGAGGTAGTGTTAGCAGATCAGGCGATGGCGGAGGAGTTGTATGAATCAATTCAGGAGGAGGAAATCAGCTTTCAGGAAGTAGCGCATCGCTATATCGAGGATGTGGAATTACGACGCAAGGGAGGTTATCGCGGTACTGTTTCCCGTAAGGATTTACGACCGAATCTTTCGTCCGCAATTTTCGCATCGGATTCTTCTCGATTGTTGAAACCGCTGCAAGGCGATCGAGGTTTCCACCTGATTTTCGTCGAGGAAATCCTTAAGCCAAAATTAACTGAGGAGTTGGCTTTGCAAATCGGTGTCGAGTTGTTTAACGGCTGGATAAAAGAGAAAATTCAGGAAATAGAATACGAGTTAAGTAATTAATTGTGGACGGGGGGGGTTATGCTCACCCCGCAAACATAGTAAGGGAAGATAAGAGTTATGGAATATGTGATCTGTAAAAACGGTACGACTCGATCGGGTTTCGTAACTGTTACCTTGGAGAGAGATAATTGTATCGTGATTTTAAAACAAGTCCCTGCTGATATCTGTTAAAATTGCGGGGAGTATTATCTAAGCCAGTCGGTCACTAAAGAGTTTTACCATTATTCAGCAGGTCTTAAATACTTGGGAAAATAGGGTTCGCAAGCGCACGGATTTTCCATTATGAATATAGTATCATGTCAAGGGGCTTTTGTCAAGAGAAATTTTTTCTGATCCGGAAGAAATTCAACCTAGATAAAAACTGAGGATCAGAGCCACTAAAAAAGTCATTAACAGGCATAAAATTCCGAAATAAAGGACGATTTTAGGACGGAAAGCTGATAGGAGGAGGATAAAAGCTTTAATATCAATAAGGGAAGCGACCAGTAAAAAAGCTAGAGTGGAACCCACAGACAGATTAGTAATTAAAGAACCGGGGACAAAAGTGCTAAGACTAGCATTAACAGCGAGGGTGAAACCAAAGAACAACTGCACGAGAATTTGAGTAGCGGGAGTATTCCCCCAGGCAATTAATTGACTCTGAGGTAATAATAGCTGAAAGACACTAGCGATTGCACAGCCGATAATTAATAATCCCCCTAATTCCAGCGCTTCATCGATAAAGTTATCGAGAAATAACTGCACAGAAATTGGCCAAGCTTGCTTATCTCTAGTTTTATACTCATAAACAAGACTGCCGACTCTTTGTAGAGGTTGACTGGCTGCTTTCTCCGGTAAAAAACTACCAGAAAGAACTAAACTCGATTCTAGGGGAATTTCACTATCGGTGCGGGGTTTTTCCCGATAGAAACTAAAGAGAGTTCCGATAACAATTGCCATTAACCACACCGAAAGCGATCGATAGAAGAAAACACTAGAATAGCTGAAAGTCTGCCAAGTTAGCCAAAGAGTGACGATATTTAGGGTAGGTGCAGCGGTGAGAAAGCTAAACACCACCCCTGGGGGTACTCCCTCTAATAAGAATCTTCTAGCAACGGGAATCGTGCCGTATTGTCCGACGGGTAAGATTAATCCGATGGCACTGCCAACGATCGCTCCTAAGACACGATTGCGGGGAAATATCGCCGCTAGTCGCTGTTTATTGACGAAAACCAGCAAAAAACTGGAAACGGCTGTCCCCAAAAGTAAAAAGGGAAGGGAGGTCAAGACTAAACTAAGAAAAAAAGTAACAGCGATAGAAATTTGATTCATGAATAGGGTTCAAGATCGGAAGCTATCCTACAAAATAGCAGATAAGGTAAAAAGTAAAAAGATCGGTTTTAGATGCAACAACTAGGTTAGTTTGTGGAAACCAAAAATTAAAAAGAACGTAAAGCGATTAATTGTGCCTCAGCTTTATGAAGGGATTCTAACCATTCTTTTTCGGGATCGCTATCGGCAACTATTCCCGCTCCCACCTGTCCCCAAACGGTGTTAAAATTCCCTTGAGTGGTCATTAATAGGGTACGGATGAGAATATTCAAATCTAAATTACCCCGTAGGTCAATATAGCCACAGGAACCATAGAATAAATTGCGTCGCATCGGTTCCAATTCTTCGATAATTTCTAGACAGCGAACTTTCGGACAACCGGTAATTGTTCCCCCGGGGAAAAGAGCTTTAATTAAATCAATAGCATGATACTTTTTATCTAATTTTCCTTGAACATTACTGACCAAGTGCATAACGTGACTATAACGCTCGATCGTCAGTAATTCATCCACATCAACCGATCCCCATTCACAAACTCTACCCAGATCATTGCGTTCTAGATCCACTAGCATAATATGCTCGGCCCGCTCTTTTTTATTAGTTAATAATTCCTCGGCCAATTGTCGATCGAGTGCCTCGGTTTTACCCCGGGGACGGGTTCCAGCGATCGGTCTAGTGCTGGCTATTCCCCTTTCTAATTTCACCAATCTTTCAGGAGAACAACTAATCATTTCTCCCCAAGGGGTACGCCAATAACTGGCAAAAGGAGAAGGGTTAATCTGTTGTAAACTGCGATAAATTTGCCATCCTTTTGCCCTAGTTGTGCTTTGAAATCTTAGGGATAAATTTGCTTGAAAAATATCACCTTTTCTGATATAATCTAAGGCTTTTTTAACAGCTTTTTCGTAGTCGAGTTGAGAGGTATAAAAGAGTAAGGGAGAGGGATCAGGATCGATCAACTCAAAATCAGGGTTAGTGGTTAAAGATTGTTCGTATTTATCTAAATCTTCGGGTTTAGTGGCAGCTAACCAGAGAATTTGTGCTTGGTGATCGAGAAGGGCAAAACTATCCGGTTCATACCAATAAGCGACCGGAAAAGGGAGAGTATCAGTTTTCCTGTCTGGTAATTTTTCTATCTCCCAAGCTAAATCATAGCCTAACCACCCCAACCAACCGCCATGGAAGGGAAGATGATCGGGAAGATGATCACATCGGGGTTGGGGGAGTAAACTGCTTAAAAAGGGCAGAATTTCCCCCAGTGCGGGGGTCCAAAGCTGACGCGGGGAACCAGCACAAAGAGAGTAACGGGAGAGGGAATTACCCGGATAGGGACTTTCTAGTAAAGTAGCGATCGCATTTTGGGAGAATAAGCAGGCAAAAACCTCGGAACCAGTGCGCTGATGCAGAGGAAGCGATCGCCAATGCCATGCTAGAGGTTTTTGCATCTAAAATCGCGGGACAAAATAGCTGGTAAATTGGGTATAACTAGGGTTTTGGTGTTAGTTGTGGGGGAGTTGATCTTTCCTATCTGCTAACACCTATTATCTTAGTCCTAAATGTTTGCTGCCTCCTAATTATCCCCGATAATCGAGGTCAATTTCTTTAGAACCGCCGCGCTGTAATTGGCCTAATAATTCCCCTAACTGACTCCAAACCAAACCACCGATAAAGATAGTCATGGGGAGAGAGATAGCGTAGGCAACCCAACCATTGAGAATAAATATATCTAATCCCGAGGCCAGGAAAAGACAGATTCCTACACAAATACCGATAAAAGGAATTTGTAAGGAACTGGATTTTAAAAGATTTTGATCGTCTGAACCCTTATTTTTATACCAATTGTTAACCACTTGCTTGAGACTAGCTTCAAAAGCAGCCCCGCAGGTAATACCGATAAATAAACCAGCAAAAACTAGAAAATAGGGCGGTTGGGGCAGAAAATAATAATCCATAGAAAAAGTGATTAAGCGATGATGACCTTAAACACTTTAACGCGAACTGGTTTCTCGCGGAAGGACAGCGGCCACACCTTGGGACGATAATTCCCGAAAAGCGCTCATGGCCACATCCAAGAGTCGCCGCGGTTGCAATTCTCCTTGAATTAAACCCCAGAGACGTTGTACTTCGGCCGTGTGGAGACGGTCATCTTCCGTTAAAGCTAATAGCAATTGACGACGCAGATAACGACCTTCTTCCGAGAGAAGAAAAGTGATGCCTAATTGCGCGGTGGGCAGTAAATCGAAGTTACTTTCCGAGCGAGCCATTGTAATCATGTTTTCTAGACGTTGCCACTGGAATTTACCGTTTTTGAACAATACATCCAGTAAACGCCGGCGCAGTTGGGGCGATTCCCCAGTCAGGAGACGTTTAGCGACGTAGGGATAGGCCACTTGGACGATTTTGAAGTCAGGATCGAGGGTAAGGGCCACCCCTTCTTGGGTGACGAGGGAACGAATAATCAGGGCGAATTTGGCGGGAATCCGGAAGGGATATTGGTACATCAATTCAGAGAAATCATCGGTAATAGTGCGGAAATTGAAGTCACCGACCCTTTGACCGATGGCATTGCCTAAAACCCGTTCTAGAGCCGGAATAATGGGTTTTATATCCGTTTCTGGGGTTAAAAATCCTAGTTTGACAAAGTTGGCGGCCAGGTTTTCGTAGTCTTTGTTAATTAAATCAACGACGCAACTAGCGAGGGTTTCTTTAGTTTCCTCCTCTAACTGGTCCATCATGCCAAAATCGATATAGGCCATGCGACCATCAAAGGTGGCGAAAAGATTACCCGGATGGGGATCAGCGTGGAAAAAGCCGTGTTCGAGGAGTTGCTGTAATCCGGAGGTTACGCCGATTTTAACGATACTATTGGGGTCTAATCCTAAAGCTTTGATATTCTCGGTATCGGTGAGTTTATAGCCATCAATCCATTCTAGGGTGAGGACGCGGCGACCACTATAACGCCAGTAGATACTGGGAACTTTAACTTCGGGGTTATTTTGGAAGTTGGTGGCGAATTTTTCAGCGTTGCGACCTTCGTTTTGATAGTCGATTTCCTCAAACAGTTTGGTGCCGAATTCATCGACAATCAGGGTGAGGTCATGGCCGAGATTGAGGGGTAATAAACGACCGAATTTTTGGGCAGCCCAGCGCATTAGGTATAAATCGAGGCTTAAAAGCGCCCGCAGCCCCGGTCTTTGCACTTTAACGGCTACTTCTTCGCCGGTGGGTAGAATCGCTTTATAAACCTGTCCTAAACTAGCGGCAGCCACAGGGGTGGGGGATATTTCTCGATAGGCTTTTTCTACAGGCATTCCCAATTCTGTCTCGATAAGGGCAAAAGCGATGTCGTTATCGAAGGGGGGAAGTTGGTCTTGCAGTTTAACTAATTCGTCTAAAAAGTCTTTGCGAACGAGGTCGGGGCGGGTAGAGAGAGCTTGACCGACTTTGATGAAGGTGGGACCCAAACGGGTGAGAATTTGCCTAAGTTCGCTGGCACGCTGGTATTTATTGGCTTCTTCTTGCTTTGTCCATTTGTCCCAGAGGAGACTGAGGAGAAATAATCCTAAAGACCAAGTAATCACGAAAGCGCGACCAAACAATTGCCAAGGTTTGTAACGGTATTGTTGAGCGATCGCTTCTGCACTGTAAGGAGTGAACTGTGTTTCTTCTCGTTTCCGGTCAGTTTGACTGTCTTGATTCCGACTCACTAGCTAATCTCTATATATCTTACGCCACCTGATATTGTAGCTAAGTTCTTGACATCAGTATACAAAACTACACATTATTTAATAATTGTTATAATTCCCTGAGAAATCATAAGTATTTATTGCTGGACTGCCGGGGAAATTTTCGGCTAGTGGATGTCCTCAAGTACCTGATGGATATTTTCAACAAGCTGTTCTATAAAGGTAACGGCATCATTAATCATATTTTCATCGATATTCCAGCGACTACCAATGCCATAACTCGGGTCTATATCAGCTTCATGGGCGATTTTGTTCCTTCGCTCAACAATTATGCTAAGTTGGCTTTTAATATCTTTGGCTGGTTTATTTAGTTTGCTGGCCACTTCTTCCCACAATTTCTTGGCTGAAATTAATCTAATGGCCTCCGCTATCTTGTCCGGTTGTTGAAAGCTTTTATATCTGAGGTTTTCTCTAATTTCAGTCTCTAGCCAATAATTACTATTAAGTTTGTTGGTGAGGAGATTTTCAATCATTGGTAGTACCTCGGAAATTGAGCGAGATTCTTGATCAAAAAAAGAACCGTAGTTTTGTTGAATTTCGTTCTCTAACCAAGAGCCAATACTAATAGCTATCAATCGTTCTTGTCGTGCGCCATTCAAGGAGACTTGAAAACGAGAAAAGGCAGATTGAGAACTGTTAGGAGTGGGAGAAGGTTCTGAACGTTGGCCTCGATAAATTTCTAGCATTCCTAGAGTAACCACTTCGTGAACATAATATCTAAAGCGCTCACAGTCAGGACTAAAGCGGCTCTGAGGATATCCGATACATCTAGGGCCGAAGTAGTCTGAGATTTGAGGGAATTGTGGATAGCGATCAAGTCACGAACGCGGGCAAGACCAAGGCGAAATTGTTCAATGGCTAACTGCATAAATCTCGGAGGTAAGACCGATAACTTTGTCTGCTAAGTCAGAAAAAATATTTTTAAATTCTTGTTGTTTTTCTTGGGCTTGATCTAACACTGTACCTTGCCATTCTAATTGTTCAGCAGTTAGCGCAAAAACGGGCGTTTGATGCTCTTGAGATAAGGCAATAAGACTATTAAAATCAGGTATTTTTACTAGAGTACAGCAAGCCGGTACACCATTCTGATCGTAGATAAATTTCGGTAGCATCATGCCATTTTTTTCTAGGGCTGGAATCATTTTATCGCCAATATTTTTCTCGATTTCGTTAATCCAGTTTTGAAAAGCTTTTGTTTGTTGACCACCTCTGATTCGATAGTTCTGAACAATAGTTCCCAAAAAATGTAGGTTAACTTCGGGGAAGGGATAGTTGGCGGTTTTGAGAATTGGTAAAGCACTAGCTGCCTTAGCCCATTGGTGCCACTTAGGCAAGATTTTAGTTAAAGAATCGATAGCCATAACCGAGAAAAAATCCGCTGTGGTTGGCACAATAAAAAAGTTGCTGGTCATCAGTATATTTTGATTGATTGACCCCAAACTGGGACTCATATCGATTAAAATATAGTCAGCTTGAAATCTTTCGGCAGTTTCGTCTAATAAATATGTAATCGCACCGGGGAGATTTTTTAAAGCCTGAATTGACCCGCTAAGTTCTTGAGCAATACCTAGGGTAACTTCATATTCAGCTAACCCCACATGACCGGGCAGTAAAAATAAGTCATCACGACCATCAATAGGAATACAGTCCACAGCTTCGATTAATCTCGGTTGAGATTCAAAAGCGGGTGCTAAAGCTGTTTTAATATTAGAGCAAGTATTGTAGATTGCTTGTAGTCTTTCCTCCCTATCTTCACTTTCATTAGTCAAAGCCATACCAGTTAAGTTACATTGGGGATCGGTATCGACAATAATTACTCTTTTACCCTTCTCAGCAAGCATCCAACCAAGATTAAAAGTGGTTGTAGTTTTGCTCACTCCACCTTTATGATTAAAAAAAGCTATTTTTTGCACCATGGCATTAATTATATTTGAAGATTGTTGCCCTTGGTCATTATTATAACATCAGTGTGGAGATTTTGCCATGATTTCTAGGCTAGAATCAGAGTTTCGGATTACTCGTTTTAATGCCTAGCAATTAAGGAAAAATTGCGCCATGGTTTCCACCCTAACACCTCCAACAGGATATTTAAGCAATTTCATCGGGATTAATGCCCAATTCTCGCAGCTTTTGGGCTAATTTTTCCGCCCGTTGTTGTTCTCTTTCTTTGGCTAATCTTTCCTGTTCTTTGGCTAATCTTTCCCGTTCTTTGGCTAATCTTTCCTGTCGGGCCGACTCTTGAGGGGTGGGAACCAATTCGCCCAATTCGGTGAAATAGCGCAATTTATTGGCAAAAATCCCTAAATATAATCCCAGTTGCTTACTCCATAAATAACCGTTTTCATTGGGGGTAATCGGTTGGTATTGTCCCTCGATTAAAGTGAATCCTTGCCATTCTAAGGTATTGGGATCAAACCAAAAATATTCAGGAGTCCGGAAAGTATGCTGATATAGTTCCTTTTTGGCTTTTCTGTCCACATTAGCGGTGGAATCGGAGAGAATTTCGATGATTAGATTGGGATATTTACCCCCTTCTCCCCAGACAACCCAACTTTTCCGGGGACGTTTCTCTGTATCTAAAACCACGAAAAAATCTGGTCCACAAAAATCTCGCTGTTTTAGTTGTCTTTCGTTATAATAAATAGTCAAATTACCCGAGGCATAGTAATCGTTTCTATCTTGCCAGAGCCAATCAAGACAAGATAATAATAAAATAATTTGTTGTAAATGCAGATCACTTTCCACGGGTGGTTCATCACTCCATAAATCGGTGGGAGGACAGACAATATCGGTAGCAATATCTAGGGTTGTCATCGTTTATAAACCCATTGAGTCAATTTGGGGTGATTCTAGCAACAAGCGACAATCAATACAATTATATTATAATTCCGATCGTTTTGCTTGTATATAGGCTGTTAGGAGTCGGTTGGGGAAGTCAGAATATCATGACCTCAATCCCCTTGGTTGAAGGACTTATAAAAACCAGAAGAAAGCCACTAAAATAACAGTGAGAGTGGCGGCAAAAATGAGAGCGTATTCAATTTTTTGATTGATAATACCAATAACCATGACTAGGGTAATTGCCAGAAGAAACACACCGATATAGACTATGTCTTGAGAACCTGAATTAACTAAATTATTATTTAAAGTCGGTGTGGGTGTGGGAGTTTGTAGAATTGTTGATGAGAGACTAATCGTGGAGGTAATGAACATAAATATTTATGACTACCATAGAACTAATTTTATACAGTAAACCGGACTGTCATCTTTGCGAAGGGTTGCTAGAAAAACTAGAAAAAATCCGTCAACCGGAGTGGCAGTTAGAAATTAGGGACATTACCAGTCGAGAGGATTGGTTTAACGCTTATCAGTACGAAATCCCCGTTCTCTGTCAAAAACTAGCCACGGGGGAAAAAATCCTCCCTCGTCTTTCCCCCCGGGCAAATGCCGAACAATTGGCCCGTCTTTTAGCCAATAATTTAACCTAAGGGCTAATTACCCGGACTAGGACTAGGGACCGGACTAGGAGAGGGAGAAGACTGGGGGACTGGTTGCGGTTTGGCTGCGGGTTGAGTTTGATACCATTTAAAGTGTTGGTAGGCCGTGCGCGATATTTGTTGAATCAGAGTCCTAGCGTTACTATCATTGTGGGGACGTTTCACCATCACTGCTCCTAGATAGCGTTTCCCGTTGGGCATATCAATAATCCCCGCATCCGCTAACATTGAGCCAATATCACCGGTTTTATGGGCAATATCGGCGGATTTCTCGATACCTTGGGGCAGCAGGGTGCGAGTGCGCGTTTCCTGCATAATATTTAATAGACGATCGCGGGAACGCAAACTGAGTAATTCCCCTTGATTAACTTTTCCTAAGATTGTCACCAAATCTCTCGGACTTGTGGTATTGGTTCCTTCCAAGTCTGGTAAAGGGTTATTAATTACCGTACTGGTCAAACCCCAAGCTTGAAAACGCTGATTAAGAGCCTTTTTGCCGCCCATCCGCTTGATTAACATATTAGTAGCGGTATTATCGCTAATCACGTTCATTTTAGTGGCGGTTTCTAGGGCAGTATAGGTTTTATTCACTCCTAGATACTGCATATCTCCAGACCCACTGGCCATGACATCCTTAGTGGCCACAAGGGTTTCATCGAGACGAATTTTCCCCGCGTCAACATCCTCAAAAAAGGCCACCAGAATCGGGATTTTAATCGTACTAGCGGCGGCAAAAATAGTATCTCCGCGAAAATTAGCGTAAGCACCGTTATCGAGGTCAATAAATAAAGCTCCCGCCTGTAATTTCGGATATTTGACCGCTAAAGCCTGTAATTTCTGGTTAAGACTGCTGAGATTTTCGTTTAAGACTAAGGTGGTCGGTTTTGGGGTGACAAGTTTGGGAGTCGGGGAATTAGTAGCGGTGGATTTTGGGTGTAGGGGTAATTTGCTCGGATCCACCACCGTTAAAACCGTACCAGCGATCGCACCTAAACCGACACCAAGGATAGAGAAGCGAAGAACCTGAAGGAGAAAAGAAGCGATTAGGTTAGGTTTACGTTGTTTTTTTGCCCTTTTAACGGGTACAGGCCTTTTGTTATTGTTTGAGTCCATGGCACCAGGGGACTCAGGACCGGATTGGACTTTACTAGGACGACGAGTTACTTGACGAGTCACGGTTTTCCTCAAGGGTATCCAGATTTATTATCGATCGCTAGGAGAATTTTTTTTCTTGCCCTTGAGACTATCAAGACCGAGAAAAAGTTGCCCGATACTTTCAATATGACCGATAATACCCCGCAGCAGGGCTAATTCCTCCACCGTGGGCCGGGCCCGATGATAAAATTGCCGGAATTTCTCCATCCTAGCGGCGGCGGTGTGGGGGTAAAGATAGCCAATTTTGAGCAAAAAGCTCTCTAAGTGCTGATAATAGCCTTCTAGAGCCTCAAAAGTGGCATTGGGGAGCGTTTCTACTCGGGGTTCGAGCCTATTTTCCGTCGCCATTTGGTACAGTTCGTAGGAGCAAACTGCCACCGCTTGGGCGAGATTGAGGGAGGAATATTGAGGATTAGCGGGAATACCGACAAAACGCTGGGCGTGGTTCAGTTCGCTGTTACTTAAACCCCGGTCTTCTGGCCCGAAAATTAGGGCCGATTCCAGGTTAGGGGTGAGTAACCAGGGTAAGGCTGTCCGGGGTGTTTCAAGGGGAGTATTCAGGTGACGGGGTTTCGAGGTGGTGGCAATGATGCGATGACAACCCTGCAAAGCTTCCCCCAGGGTGGCTACCTGTGAACAGTTTTCTAGGACTTCAATCCCGTGTACTGCCATGCGTCGCGCTTCTTCTGCAAGGATATCACAGGCGGGATTGACGATAATTAAGCGACTTAAGCCCATATTCCGCATAATTCTGGCAGTGGAACCCACATTTAAGGCTCCAGCTGGTTCAACTAAAATAATTCTCAGGCGATCGAGTGGGGAACTCTGATTATTTTCATCTACACTCATAGATAAGGCGCAGTTTTTGACTTTTTAATTTTAATCATGGCACGTCAGCCCTCGAAGTCCGATCTTCCCAGTAAAATTTGTCCTGTTTGCGGTTTATCCTTTACTTGGCGCAAAAAGTGGCAAAACTGTTGGCATGAGGTCAAATATTGTTCGGAACGCTGTCGTCGTCGCAAGTCCTCGGCCAATCAGTAAAAAGCCGAGAATTTTAACTATCAAATAGGCACTCTTGCAAAAGGCAATTTTTAGCTGAGGACTTAGATGGATAATTAATTTTGCTGAGGTACTCTATTCGCTTTTAATTTTACGGCTAATTTAGTAAGCTGATACTTGGCTAAATTAACTTTTTCTTAAGAGAATCTGAATGCACATTGCCTGGTTAGGAAAAAAATCTCCTTTTTGCGGTAACGTTACCTATGGGCGAGAAGTGACTAATTCCCTGCTCGATCGAGATTATCAAGTCAGTTTTCTACATTTTTCTTCTGAAAAACCCACCGTAAGCGATTGGCCCGACTTTTACGACGAAATCACCCTGCCACGTCTCTATAGTTCCCAAGTCTATACTATTCCCACCCTGAAATCGAGTCGGGTTCTACAGGATAAACTCAGGGAACTGAAACCCGATCTAGTTCATGCGTCCTTACCCCTGTCTCCCCTCGATTTTCTACTACCAGAAATTTGTGAGTCTTTAGATTTGCCTCTGGTGGCGACTTTTCACCCGGCTTTTGATAGTAAAATTCGCAATATCATCTCCAGTACCCAATTATTAACCTACCAACTACACGCTCCTTTTTTAGCTAATTACGATAAAGTAATTATTTTTTCCACCTCTCAACGGGATTTTTTAGTTAAATTGGGAGTTCCCGAAGAAAAATTAGCAATTATTCCCAATGGGGTTGATGTTAATAAGTATTGTCCAGGACCATCGAATATTAAAGCTCAATATAATGCTGATTGTTTATTTATTTATCTCGGTCGGATCATGCCGGAGAAAAATGTAGAATCTTTATTGAAAGCTTGGAAAAAAACCAATTTGGGGGGTAGATGCAAACTGCTCATTGTTGGTGATGGTCCGTTAACTCCTTCCCTTAAGCCTTTTTATGGAGAAGAATATGGTATTATCTGGTTAGGTTTTATCGGCGATGAAAATAAACGAATTGAAATTTTGCGCGGGGTTGACGGCTTTATTTTACCCTCTTTAGTGGAAGGTTTATCGATCTCTCTCTTGGAAGCGATGGCCTGCGGTGTTGCTTGTCTGGCTACGGATGTGGGGGCCGATGGGGAAGTGTTAAAAGGTGCGGGAATAGTTTTAGATACTAGAGGACTAATTACCCAATTAAAAACGCTCTTACCTGTATTACGAGATCATCTCGAATTAACCACTATTTTAGGTCAAAAAGCCCGTCAAAGAGTTTTAGACTCTTACACTCTTAGCAAAAATATTGATCGCTTACAGTTAGTTTATCAAGAAGTGTTAGCCCAAAAACAATCTTCTCTTAGCTACTTTCACTAAGGAATTTATATGACGATTGCCCGGACAATTTGCTTGGGATTTATTGCAGTAGTTTTAGCGGGAACTTCCCTATTGATGTTGCCTATTTCTACCACTAGCGGCACTTGGAATGATCCAATTGTTGCCCTCTTTACCTCCACTTCTGCTGTCTGTGTCACGGGTTTAGCAGTGGTAGATACGGGTACTTATTTTTCTTTTTGGGGTCAATTATTTATCGCTTTATTAATTCAAGTGGGTGGACTGGGATATATGACCACTACCACTTTTTTAATGTTATTAATTGGGCGAAAATTTGACCTGAGACAGAAGTTAGCAATTCAAGAATCCTTTGATCGACCTTTCCTACAAGGTAGTCAAAGTTTAATGAAATCAGTGATTGCTACTACTTTAGTTTTTGAGTTAACAGCAACTTTGGTTATGTTAACTGTCTTCGCCCAAAAGTATGATTTTAGATATGCAGTTTGGTTATCTTTATTTCATAGTATTAGCGCTTGGAATAATGCGGGTTTTGGCTTGTTTAAAGATAACTTAATTTCCTATCATTCTTCAATTGTTATTAACTTATCTATCACAGGATTAATCATTTTTGGAGGTATCGGTTATCAGGTAATTATCGAGTTTTACACTTGGTTTATTTACCGCTTTCAATATAAACGAAAAGGCTTTGTTTTTTCGCTTAACTATAAAGTTGCTATCAGCACAACTATATTTTTATTAGTGATAGGAACATTGGCTTTCCTATTTACTGAACAGGGAAACGGTGACACTTTGGCTAATTTATCAATGAAAGATAAATTGCTGGCTGCTTGGTTCCAATCGGTAACATCGAGAACAGCAGGATTTAATACCATTGATATTGGTAAAATTTCCGTAGAAGGTTTATTAATTACCATGGCTCTCATGTTTATAGGAGCCAGTCCTAGCGGTACAGGGGGAGGTATTAAGACCACAACTTTTAGGATTTTATATAATTGTACTCGCTCGGTTTTACGGGGACATGAAGAAGTGACTCTTTATCAAAGACGCATTCCTATGCCGTTAATTTTAAAGTCAATGGCGGTGGTTTTTGGTTCGGTTATAGCGATTATTATCTCCACCCTAGCTATCTCATTTGTGGAGACAGATTTTAAAATGATTCAACTATTTTTTGAGGTAGTTTCTGCCTTTGGAACTGTCGGCTTATCTATGGGAATAACCGCCGCTTTATCACCGATTTCTAAGTTAATTATCGTTTTTATGATGTATCTTGGACGGGTAGGAGTTATACTGTTAATAGCGGCTATTATCGGCGATCCGAAACCAACAGTTATTAATTACCCCGAAGAAAACCTTTTAGTGGGATAATTAATATCAGTTATCAGTTTCTCTTGTCTCCTGACTTATTGACACTAGCATTTTAAATGCTTAACAGTTTAACTTAAAATTATGCAATCAATTAAATTTTTTAGTAGTATGCGTCCCCAAAATCGCCAATTTGCCGTCATCGGATTAGGCAGATTTGGGCGCGCCGTTTGTGAAACCTTACGCAAACAAGGTTATCAAGTGGTGGCCACAGATATTGATGAAGGATTAGTAGCACAAGCGTTATCTGATCGGATAGTAGATAATGCGATCGAGCTTGATTCTACCAAACCTAACGCTCTGCGAGAAGCGGGAATTTTTGAAACCGATACGGTGATTGTTGCTATTGGTAAATACGTGGAAGAAAGTATCATTACTACTCTCAATTGTAAGGAAGCAGGGGTTAATTTTGTCGCCGCTAAAGCCTCCACAGAAATCCATGGAAAATTACTCAAAAAAGTTGGCGCAGATTTAGTAGTTTTTCCCGAATACGATGCTGGTTGTGAGTTAGCGCATCGTTTAACTAGACCATCAATTTTAGAACGATTTGATCTCGATCCCGAACATAGTATTGTCGAGTTAAAAGTCCCGGAAGCTTTTCACGGTAAAACTCTAGCAGAGTTAGAAATTCGTAATCGTTATGGCTTAAATATTGTCGCTGTCGGTAATGCGGAAAAATTCAAGATTAACCCCAATCCTCAAGAAAGATTATACAAGGATTTAGCCATGGTGGTAATTGGTTCTAACCGAGATATTCAGCGTTTACCAATGTAAAATTTAGTCAAACATTTGATTTACTTAGTTTCTAATCCTCTTTTTAGGTAGGAGAATTATCAGAGCCTTTCTTTTGCCTCTTGCCTCTTGCCTTCAGAAACTGATAACTGATAACTGATGACTGATAACTGATAACTGATAACTGATAACTGATAACTGATTAATTTCCTCGCCAAAAGATAATCGAATTATTGAGAGGTTGGATGGTGGTGCCAGGATAATAGAAAGCGAGAATTTGTTCGGGAGACCAACCCAAACGGGCTAAATTATAGGAACCAAATTGACTTAATCCTACCCCGTGGCCGAAACCGCCACCAATAAAGTTATAACCCTGGATCTGTCGATTGGTATCGTAGATAGGATCGATGTAAAATAGGGTACTGCGAGGCGGTCCTAAGGCACTACGCACCTCATTTTTATAGAGTTCCAAAATCCCCTTATCGGTTTGAATAGTCATAGTCAAAATCCGACCAGAAGGAGAGCGCTTAGTCACTTCCATCCATTGGATTTTCTGGAAGTCGGCGAGGGGATGTTTTCTCCGTGTTAAATAGGTTTCTAGGTCTTGACTCAAATCAGCTAAAGAAGCTTGTTTTTGCCAGCGAAAAACCCGTCGGCCTGTCTCATTAAAACCATCTTTAAGATTAATAAACTGACGAAAAGTTGTCTCATTAGCGAGGGATTGTTTCGACAGATCCCAGACTCGATTAGGGGAGTCCACCACTGCCCGGAGATAAGGTCTTTCTTCCCCATCCCACACATCACTAAAGAGGGCAGTTACCCCGCCGGTGGTGGAGGAATAAAGGGCATCGACTAACTCATTTTGGTAAGTTAAAACCAGGCCTTGAGTAGCTGCGATCGCTTGATCAGCCCGGGGATTAGTTCCCGTCAATCCATAATAAACTTGACAATGGGTATCGGCACAGAGTTCGTAATTATCGGCTTGAAAACGGCGGAGATTGCGGAGGGCGTAGGTGCGGGCGATAATAGTTTGCGCCCGGGTGGCACTTTCTGGGGCATCATGACCGATTTCGTGGGGTACAACCCCGCGCAGGTAGGTTTCGAGGGGAACGTTATTAACTAGGGTAAAAGTGCCGTAGGCGTTGGGCTGTAGGCGCATAGTCCCACCGTACAAACGTACCTGATCGGGGCTATGGGTGACTTGAATCAGGTTTTTTTGGCTCTCGATTTCCAATTCTTTGGGAAAATAGCGCACCCCGTTGATTTGGAAAGAAACTTGCGGCTTTTCTTTGAGTAAAACACTATTAATATAGGGTTGATTGTGGCCTTTGGTTTGCAAACTGGTCAGCAACCAACGTCGCACTAGGGGATTTTCATAAACTTCTCGCTTTGCCCAAACCTGCCAGCGTCCGGGTTGGGTAATTTCCACTTTAATGCCCATTTTTGCCCAATTTTTGGCGCTATTTTCGGCGGTTTCAAAGGTGGCGTGGTCGCTTAAAATGACTTTTTCTTGGAGGATGGGAGAAGCGAGGGGACGGGGAATAACTTCTAATTGTAGGCGATTGGTTTGCAGGGTTTGGGGTTGGCCATCTTCTCCCACCACGCGCAGGGTGAGATTATCACCACTGGTACTACTCAGGGTTAATTTTTCCTTGGCTTCATCGCCAAAACGTTGGACAATGCCCACTCTCAGAAGCACATCCTTGGCTATAGCGGTAGGAATTAGGGTTAAACTGAGCAAGATCGCCGCAGTTATGGAACCGATGCTAATTATTGGTTTTTTTTCCTTGATTTTTAGCATAAAGTCAAGTATCTGTTAATAAGTTTTCATAAAAGTTGACGATATTCAGAGATTATAGCAGCAAGCCGTTGGGTGTTAGGAAGTGGGGAGGTGGGGAGGTGGGGAAGTGGGGAAGTGGGGAAGTGGGGAAGTGGGGAAGTGGGGAAATGGGGAAATGGGGAAATGGGGAAATGGGGAATTTCAGCTAAAACCCTAAAACCCTAAAACCCTAAAACCCTAAAACCCTAACACCCTAACACCCCAACAAAGCGTCTAACTTCCCCCATCGCTGATAATGCGTAAACGTACCGTTTTTTGCCCACCTTCATCCAGCTCTACTTCGATCACTTCACTGGTTAAACTTTCCAAACAGGTTAACATCGATCGCAGATGGGGATTACTTGCTCCCGTATCCACATAGAGGCGATCGGACAAACTACCCAAACGTTTCCAAGTAGTATAAAGTTTAGCCACAGCCTGCTCTAATTGTGTGGCTTGTTTAACTAGATCCGCCGCCGTATTTAGACAATCGACGCGCAAAGCTTCTTCTAGAGCCATCTCAATATCTAAATTACCCCGTCGGAGAGTTTGTACTTGGGCCGCCGCGTCGAGATATTTGGCTAAACTGCGTGCTTCCGAGGTGATTAATTTTACCGTATCTACATCGGGATTAGCGGCGATTTCTTGACGGAGAGTGTCGATATGAGTATCGGGTAACTTTTCTAATTCTTTCACTAGGGGAGCGAGATGACGCGCCGGTAAACTACCATCACTGGCTTTTTCCTTCACTTCATCGGGTAGTAAATCCGAACTCATCGCCGTCCATTCATCGGCCAATTGCTTCACCTCCCGACGAGTAATCCTCTCCCCTTGTCGGGCCGCATCACTGACTAATTTTTGAATTTCGGGGGCAGATTTGGCCGTTTCTACGAAGGCGCGTTTACTAAAATTATTGATACTATCGGGATCCAGTTGTCCTTCTGCTAGGAGAGTATCGGCACTATTAGCCAATTGAATCAGAGCATAAGCTTGACTTTTAGTGATTTCTCGCTGTTTTAACCAGTTTAAAAAGCCCGTACCGCGACTGTCACCGCCTTGCTTCTCCCGGTCGCGAATAGCTCGCAAAATTCGCCCCCGCCAGATTTCCGTTTGCAAATCAAAGCGATCGCAGACTTTCCAAAAAGAATCCAGTTGCTGCTGAAAATCATGATCTTGGATGGTTTCATCTTCGGGATCCGGCAGTTGAAAGTTAAACTCTAGAGGCGTTTCAAAGGCATCAATGATCGCAGAGGTGTCGGAGGGGAACGTCGCAGCATCAACCATATATGATAGACTCGGCAGTTAATCAGGCATTTTATCTTAACTCGCTCAGGCAACCCCCGACAAGCCGATTAATCGTCAGGTAAAACCCTAGTTAGGGGAAGCATTGGGGGGACTCGGAGCGGGAACAGGTACGAAAGGTGTCGTCCCGGTCGTGGGACTCGGAGCGGTAATGGGTGCGGGAGAAATGGATGGATTAGAAGCGGGATCACGACTCAAGAATTGCCAAGCTATCGCAGCCAGTAAACCGAGAACACCGACAGCGATCGCTGCTCCGAGGAAGGGAGAAATGGCAGTGCGCGCAGGGGGGGAGGTGGGACTAGAAACAGAAGAAGATGGAGGGGGAGAAGTGGGTGTTGCCGTTACCACTTTTTCTCCGGGGTCGGTGTCCCTGTTGTGATCAAAATCTTGGTCATTAGGATCGGGAATAATTCGTTCTTTGGCCTCAGCATAAACTAAAGGCGTGACAGGTTCAGCTGCAGGAACTACCCGACAATAAACTAGGGCGATGGTGGAGTTATCATGACCGTTTTTCTGGTTAGCTAGTTGTAATAAACTTTCCCCCACGGCCGTCACGGTTTTCTCTCCTCGCAAAAGAGGCAGAATTTCACTGTCCCAGTATTGTTCTACCCGATCATAATCACTTAAACCATCGGAACAGAGGAGAAAAACACAATCTTGATCAACAATCAACCTTTGAACAGTGGGATGGAGATTAGTGGCGCTACCCATGCCCAAAGCTTGCACCAAGGCCCCTGCGTTGGGATACTGTATGGCATCACGATAGAGGAGATAGCCTAATTTCACCTCCCTGGAAGCGAGATCATCATCCACCGTCACTTGATGACAACTATGGGGGGTAATCCAATAGATACGGGAATCCCCCACATGGGCAACGTACATTTCTTGAGCATGGCCAAAGGCCATAACTAGAGTCGTACCCATGCGCTGACGATCTTGTCTTGACTCCTGATCATTGCGTTGACTGATCAGATCATTGGTGACACGAATCGCCTGTTCGAGGGCAAGACTGCAACTATCGGGATAGAATTCAGTATCACTGGTGAGACTCTGATTAATTTCCCTAGGCAGGGTTTCGATCGCCAATTGAGCAGCGATTTCGCCCCCTTCCTGACCGCCGATGCCATCACAGACAATCGCCAGGGGCTTGCCCTGAGCTTTGTCGAAGGGATTTTGACCATGAGCGAGGGTTATGGCCTGATTAGCTGGGGGATAACAGGCATCCTCGTTGTGTTCCCGCAGCGGACCGGTATCGGTGCAGGTGAAAATCTCATAGGTGCGTTCTCGACCCGCACCGTAGTGCTGTAGAGCATAATCGAGGATCGTAATCAGGGACTCTGGGCGATCGAGATCACCGGATTCTAGTTCTTGGGTCAGGGATGCCAGAAAATCTTGAATATTAGCGGCTGCCGTCGGGATTAGACTAGACCAGAAGGCCCCTAAATCTCGTAAATTGGGAGCGGTGGCCTCGTCTTTGCTTAACTCTAGCAATTGCAGCAGCTGATTATTCACTCTCGTTAGAGAAGGGTTGAGCAGACTAGAGACCACAGCTTTTTTCTGGAGGGGATGCCAGAGTTTGGCCATTTGCCATAACCAGTGAATTTGCCTTAAATCGGAAGCTTGCGACCAAACCTCGGCCAGAGTGGGCAATAGTTCCGGATAAATTAATTCTCCTGTTTCATCGAGGGGAATAGTGCTGTATTCTAACAGCCAGATGTCCATATTTAAGCGTTCATCGGGACTGGCAATATAGCCATAGACTTGGGGAATGTGGAGATGGAAGGGTAACAATTTTAGGTAGAGGGAGAGCCAGCTGGGAGGTTCTTCCGGCGCTTGAGGTGCTTGAGCTGGTTTAGTGTCAAGAACAATTTGTGGTTGTTTGACCAAATAACGATTATCAATTAGCTCACCCACACGATAATAGGTTCTCACCCAATCACCGATCATCCATAAATAGCGCTTAACTAAAGGAGTACCGCATTTTTCACAGAATCTATTAGTGAGAGCGTTCGGGGCTAAACAGGTTAGGTTTTGACATTGGAGGTTTATCACGGAATCCATGAAAACTGCTTACTCCTAAAGCGCGGTTAGTATAGGTTACTAAAATAGCGTGTTTTTACCACGATGACTGTCAGTGTATTCTAGTGTCTCCTAAATTTTAATACTTGTGGCTCGATCGAGAATAATTAATGCTGACAGTGCCATCTCTATAGTTGTGTCTGGGGTGTAGGAATTATAAATTATGAATTATGAATTGGGGAAATGGGGAAGTGGGAAAGTGGGGAAGTCGGAAGTGGGGAGGTGGGGAATTGGGGAAGTGGGGAGGTGGAGAAGTGGGGAAGTGGGGAGGTGGGGAAGTGGGGAGGTGGGGAAGTGGAGCATTTGGATGAAATTTCCTTAAATCCCTATCACCCTATCACCCCAAAACCCTATCACCCTGTCTTCTGTCTCCTGACTGATAACTCCCGGCTCCTAACAGTTTCTAAATATTTTTCCACATCAGCAAAGAGCGAGTTTGAAAGCCGAGATTTTGGTAGAGATTGAGAGCATTGTCGTTATTGATGAAGACTTGTAAACCGATGCGGGTTTGTCCGCGACTTTTTGCCCAATCCTTAGCTCGATCGATTAGTGCGCTGGCGATACCTTGGCGACGATGCTGGGGATCAACGTAAATTAGGAAAATATGACCATAGCGATCGCCTGTCACCTGATCGACGGCGCTCCCCATCCAGAGACAAGCGATCGCTGTTTGTTGTCCTTCGACGATCCACAGGGGAGTATCGAGGCCAAAAAACTGTCTGACTGTATCAGCTAGATGGGAGAGGTTTTTTTGTTCGGGAAAAAATTCTTCATAGGTGCGGGTGAGAAAATTAATGAGTAGATAGCGATCGCCCATTTTTCCCAGTCGTAGCTGATAATCTTTGGGAAGGTTAGCCATACCAAGGATAAAAGAAAATTATGCCCAGGGATTGCTCGATCGGAGCGGGTGCCGCTAAATCTGTTGGTAAAAAAATCCGGATGCCGGTGGCAACCAAAGCAACTAAAAACACTAAGATAGTCAGGAGCGGGGCGATATATTGCCTAAAAAAAGCCATGATTATTTGATCTCTAAACTGCTGTTCTTTCTATTTTAGGGATTGCCAGTGGAGATATCAGCAATTTTTTCCTAAAAATTCGCCCAAAAAAAAGTGATCGGCATACCGATCACTAGAAACCGACAACTAGACTATGACTAAACACCGATTAAATCTAACGAAGGTGCAAATAGGCCGCCTCTGCTTCCAATTGACGTACTAAAGCTTCATTTCCCTGCGCTCTAGCTACTTCCAGTCGGTGTTGTAAATTTCTGCGGAGTGTTTCTCTATGAGCGACGGTGGCCTGTGTTAGGACTTGCTGACGATTTTTGTTCATGATGGACAGACTTTTGAGCGACTTAACTTACCTTATATCTAAATCATAACATTCTCCTCGTTAAACTGTATCTTTAGTTACTGAATTTAGCGTTAAGATTTATTAACGCTTTTGGCAACCCTAGGGACAAGTCAATGAAGGAACAGGCACTAATAACCCTTACTAGCGATTTTGGACTACAGGACGGTTATGTGGGCATTATCAAGGGAGTAATCGCGGGAATTGCCCCCCATGCTCGCACGATCGATCTGAATCATCAAATTTCGCCCCAAGACCTTTACACTGGTCGTTTTATCCTCCTGAATGCCTATCAATATTTTCCCCAAGGCACTATTCATCTGGCAGTTATAGATCCGGGAGTGGGAAGCAAAAGACGCGGGGTAGGGATTCGTTTTGCTGGTGGTTATTTAGTTGGACCAGATAATGGTTTATTTAGTGGCATTTTAAGCCAATCTCCTGCTATATCTGCCGTTAATCTCGATAATCCTTCCTATTGGCGCACCCCTAACCCTAGCACTACTTTTCACGGTCGTGATATTTTTGCTGCTGTGGCCGCTTATTTGGCCCGGGGAGTACCCCTAGAAATGTTAGGTGAGATTATTGATCCCGATAGCTTGCAACAATTAGCGATCGCTGTTCCGCAAGTCGAGGAAGATAAAATCAGGGGTCAAATCCAATATATCGACATTTTTGGCAATTTAATCAGTAATATTCCCGATTATCTCCTAGAGGGAAAAATTTGGTCAGTGCAGTTGGGTCGAAAAATTATCCCCGCGAAAAACACCTACAGTGATGTTCCTTGGGGGGAAATAGTCGCTTTTATCGGTAGTCACGGGGGGTTAGAAATTGCCGTCAATAGTGGTAGCGCCCAAAAGCAATTACACCTAAATATTGGCGATGCGATCGAGGTTAGAATAGATAGGAGTCAGTGATCAGTGATCAGTTATCAGATTTGAGTTTTAAGGGTTCTTAGTTACTTGATATAGTTTGATCGGGTGGCATAAATCCACTAAATCCTTATCTGGCAAGAGACTTAATTGATTAGTTCGTTCTAGATCAAAAACAATTGACAAAAATTGCCTAAGATGTTTCTCTATAAGGGTTTCATCCCTTATAACCCCCGTCTATTGCATAACACAAACCGAAGAACCGTTTTAAGTTCACTGATAACTGATAACTGATAACTGATAACTGATATGGCCTTTTAATCAATTCTCATACTAATATCTAACCAAGTAGAACGAGTAATCGGGGCGCTAGTAGAAATATAATCTACTCCTGTTTCGGCAACGTTGCGAATGCGATCGAGGGTAATATTTCCCGATGCTTCTATTTTGGTTTTACTATTAAAATTGCGGATCATCTCCACAGCAGTTTGCATCATCTCTAAATCCATATTATCTAACATAATGATCTCTACCTGCTGCTGCAGAGCTTGATTCACTTCTTCTAATTGACTGGTTTCCACCTCAATTGTGAGAGGATAGGGCATATTTTGCCGTACACGAAGCACTGCTTCCTCAATGCTGCCGGCTGCTTGAATATGATTATCTTTAATCATAATTGCATCATCTAACCCCAAACGATGGTTAATAGCGCCACCGATACCGGAGGCATATTTTTCTAAAATTCGCAATCCGGGGGTAGTTTTGCGAGTATCCACCAATCTTGTCGATAAATCGGCAATTTTCTCCACATACTGACGAGTGGCACTAGCGATTCCACTCAAGCGCATGGCAAGATTTAAAGCGACTCTTTCCCCGATTAACAGTGCATCGAAGGAACCTTCTATTTCGGCAATAACTTTAGACTTGGGGCAGAATTCCCCCTCGGCAACGGTGGGGGTAAAGTGAATAGTGGGGTTAAGTAGTTGAAAAACGCGTTCAGCTACGGGTAAACCAGCAATAACTCCCGCTTCTTTGGCAATCCAACTAGCCTGACCAATTTTAGCATGACCGAAGAAAATTGCTTGGGTGGTGCGATCGCCTCTACCGAGATCTTCTCGTAACCAGTTTTCTAACAAGGGATCAAGAACTAATAGGGGCGGTAACATAGAATTTATCGAAACAATCGGGACGTATTTATTTTAAGTCTAGGAATGTTTGACCGGTTTGTAAACTTTCTTTAATCGAAACTTATCCCTTCATAGATTAACTCGATCGCACAGTGAAAATCGAGACTAGATAGAATAATTTCTTCCCCTTGACTATAAGCGCAGTAAAACCAAATTTTATCTTCACCGCGACGATAAACCTCAACACTGATCGATTCAGGATCAACTAAAACGTATTCTTGTAAACTAGGAATCTGACGATAATATTGTAACTTTTTAGTGCGATCATAGTTTCCTGTGCTAGGGGAAAGCACTTCAATAATCACTTGTGGATGTTGAATAAAATTACGAGATTCTCTATCCCTAAAATCGCAACTAATCACCAAATCGGGATAAAAATAACGACTATTACTAGCTTGTACTTTCGCATCAGATACATTGACTCGACAGCCTCGCGGACGGAGATGAGAATATAAAGTTCTGTAAAAATTTAAGGTAATATCATTATGGGCCAGACTACCCCCAGTCATGGCGATAATTTCCCCATCAATATATTCATGGCGACATTCCTGAGTAGCTTCCCATTCTAGATACTCTTCCGGGGTCATTCTTTCTGGGTATTGAGGTTGAGCGATCATTTTTCTTTCTCCTTGTCAACTAACTAAATTAATATCCCATTTCCTTTTTATGTTATACCATTTTCTCAGCCGAAGATTGAAGAATAGTCATAATTAAGCGGCGACTGATTACCCTAATGATAAGATAGAGAGAGAAAGCATTATTATCGCGAGTCCCTAAGATGACGAAAACAGTTGCCGATATCATGACTCCCAATCCGATCACCGTCACCGCTAACACTTCTCTGTCGGAAGCAGTGAAGATTTTGGCGGAAAAGCGGTTTAGTGGTTTACCCGTGGTGGATGACAATATACGACTGATTGGCGTTATCTCCGAAACTGACCTTATGTGGCAAGAAACGGGAGTAGAAGCTCCTCCTTACATTATGCTCCTCGATAGCGTCATTTATCTACAAAATCCTAGCCGTCACGAGAAATTACTCCATAAAGCTCTCGGTCAAACCGTGGGGGAAGTAATGACCGATAAACCTATTAGTATCACAGGCGATCGCCCTTTGAAAGAAGCGGCCTCGTTAATGTATGGTCGTCATGTGCGACGTTTACCGGTGATTGAGGAAGAAACCCACAAAGTAATCGGTATTATCACTCGCGGCGATATCATTCGCGACATGGCAAAATCGGAAGCATAATGGCTTTTTTAGGGCAAGAATTAACTAAAAGGTCTTGAACAAATTAATCAATCTCAGGAAACGGTTACTTGTTCCCTAGAAACTATCTTGACGCGGATTGAGGGAAAAATCGATTCGTTACAAAAAGATGTGATGGATTTAAAGGTAGGACAAGCGGTGTTAACAGGAAAAGTTGAGGGAATAGAAAATCGACTAAACTTATTAGAAGGAACCCAAAAATATCAGGTTTGGGCATTAATTGTCTTCTTAGCTGGGGCAATTGTGAAAACTTTTTTTCCCTCGATCCCCCCTTAATCCCCCCTTAATAAGGGGGTATCCTGACAATTTTTAACACCTATCCACTTAATCCCTAAAATTTTATTTCCCTTGCAATTTCTCTAAAAACTATCAGAATGAAGCGCCGTCAATTTTTCATTAATTCCGCTCTAACTGCTGTTAGTTTTTCCCTAATTCCCAGAAAAGTTGTTAGCAATAATTTTCCTCTAATTAAACCACCACATCTACAACCAGGGGACGGAGTGGGTATTATTAGTCCGGCGGGGGCAACTTTTAAAGAAGATGATTTAAATATAGTTATCGAAGCAGTTAAAGCTTTAAAATTAGTCCCAAAAGTTGGTGAATACGCTTTAAATCGTTATGGTTATCTAGCTGGTAAAGATAGGGAGCGAGCGTCGGATATAAATCAATTTTTTGCTGATGATAATATTGCCCTAATTTTACCAATTCGCGGCGGTTGGGGAAGCGCTCGTTTATTACCTTATCTCGACTACGATTTAATTCGTCGTCATCCGAAAATTATCTGTGGTTTTAGTGATATAACTTCTTTATTATTGGCTATTTATGCCAAAACTGGTTTAGTTACTTTCCATGCTCCCAATGGCTTTTCTAGTTGGCGCACTGCTCAAACTGAAAGCTTTCGACAGGTTTTATTTTCTGGGGAAAAGTTAACTTTTAGAAATCTTCCCGATCCCGATGATGCTAATCGTTTAATGCAGGTAAAAAACCGCATTCAAACTATTACTAATGGTCAAGCCAAAGGTAAATTAATCGGCGGTAATTTAACCACTTTAGCCTCGATCGCTGGTTCTCCCTATTTACCTAATTTCAACGGAGCTATCCTATTTTTAGAAGACATTGGTGAAGATGTTTATGAAATTGATCGCCTGTTAAATCAATTAAAATTAGCGGGAATTTTCGATAATTTAGCTGGATTTATCTTCGGTCAGTGCAGCAATTGTAGTGCCGATAGTGACTATGGTTCCTTGACTTTAGAAGAAGTGATCCGAGAATATATTCAACCCTTAAAAATTCCCGCTTGTTTAGGTTTAATGATCGGACATTTAGAGATTATCGAGACTATTCCTATTGGTATTGCAGTAGAATTTGATGCTAATCGGGGAACGATTACTATGTTAGAATCGGCGGTAAGTAAGTAAGTGTTAAAAACTGTTACTCGATTCTACCACTCCAAAGTTTGTACTTTTTAGTTACTTACTTGGCTAGAACTTAACCTGACTAGCCAACCAATTAGTAATTAATTTGGGGCTATTTTTCTTCACCCAATAGAGAGCATAAATTCTGAATATAGGCTTAGAAAAACGAGCTATCGATTTCATGATAAAATTTAAGTGACGATGATGAAACTTTTTATTAATTAAATTTAACGAACCCACATCATAAAGACAGTCGATGATAATCCTAAAAGTGGTTTCCTCTCTTTGGAATAAACTATCTATTAACAATAGCACCTCCTGAATCCGTTGCTGTTTAAGCTGTTCTTCTTCGGAAACAGCTGAGAGAATTTGCTGCTGCTTAGATAATTTACTGTCAGATGAGGTTAACATGATGTGGTCGCCGAAAAATTAACTTGTTTTGATTTTATCCCTATTTGCCAATTTTGCAAGACCAAACTTCCCATCGGGACAGTGATAAGTTTTCCATACCTATTATTGATGGTCATTAACCTGCATCCGTCCACTAGGGTTCAGCAAGAAATTTTTGCAAAAGCAGAGTAGGCTTGTTTCTGGCTAAAATCATGGGGGCATGATCTGGAAGGGTGAGGCGAACCACTTGTTCGGTAGGATAGCCATGGGAGGGTAAAGTCACACGATGTGCAACTAATACCAAATCCGTTGAGTAACGCACAGAAAACGGGTTTCTCCGAGAAACCCGTTTTCTACTCATGCAGAGCTTAAGGGATTAAAGGTAGCAAAAAAAAAGAATTAGATTCGGAGAATGAATCAACCCTATCCTTAATAAGGGGAGTATAGATAGTTCAGTTAATCTCCTCGCAAACCATGATCGAAAAACCATTGACTTTATAGCTATCGGCAATTACTGCACCTTGATCCACAGACCAACAATTATAATTGGTTTCTGCCCATGCTGCCGTCTCAATAATTCTTACCCAACGATGATTATTGGGTGACTGGGGAAGGCGAAAATTCACCGGCAGATGATACATATTAATTAACACCAAAAAATCGTGATCACCGACGGCACTACCATCAATTAAAAACCAAATACAGCGATCATGGGCAGTTAAATCGCTAATACCATCGGGTTTTTTAAATAAGTAGGTGACACTATTGCCTGCATCGAGAACCATATCACCGTAGCGGCGCTGTTTAAGGGCGATATGATTCTGTCTTAAGTGAGCAATATAAGCGGCAAAAATAAATAAAGGATTGCGTTCTTCTTGATTAGTTCCCGTGCCAAAATTATTATGATAAGCTTCCCGATAACCAGTGGGCAGTAGATGGGGTGAACGGGTGGCAATCATATCATAATTATTCCAAGTGGCGACACTATCAATATTGTAGGGATTATTATTACCATTTTGGGTGCGGCCAAATTCATCACCCCAGACAGTCATGGGAACACCGCGAGATAAAAACTGAATCGTCCAAAAGTTGCGTAATCTTTGGCGACGTAAGGCTGGATTACCGCCAGAATCCCAAGAATCGTTATTATTATTGCCGCCATCGGAAGGACCAAAAGGCCAGGGATTGAGGTTATTTTTATTGTTATAACTGACTACATCCATCAGGGTAAAACCATCGTGGGCAACAATAAAACTGATCGATTTGTGTGGTCCGCCTTGGTCATTAAAATTGTGATAATCTCCGTTCACCTGTTCGATGAATTTAAAAGTATTACCATTTCCCTTGCAAAAACGCCGGATTGCATCGCGATAACGGCCATTCCACTCGCCCCAACCTGCTGGGAAATTTCCCACTTCGTAACCCCAGATATCCCAAGCTTCGGCGATCATTTCAGCATCGTATTTCTTGCCTAATTGCTCGATCTTTTCTAACAAAGGATGTTTAGGAAAGAATTGTTTTTGTTTGCCCCAATCTTCTCGTTCATGACTAGAAGGGATTCGACCGAGGACGGGGGCCAGATCAAAACGAAAACCATCAACTCCCATTTCTTCTAACCAATAGGTGAGGGAATCAAGAACCAGATTACAGGTGACAATATGGGAAAAGTTTAATTGATTTCCGCAGCCTGTGGCCCCATCGACTAGATAATGTTCGTCGGTGAGTTGATAGTATTCCACCACATCAAAACCACCAAAACTAACAAATCCGGTGACATCGTTGCTGCCCCAATTGCCCCCTTCTCCGGTGTGGTTATAGACCACATCGAGATAAACTTCCATACCTTGGTCGTGGAAAGCTTTGACCATGGCCTTAAATTCTCTGGTCGGTCCCCCGGGGGAGCGATCATAAGCATAACGGCGATCGGGGGCGAAATAACCAAAGGTCATATAACCCCAATAGTTACCACCAGGGCGATCGTCGGGGTTATTATCGTTAGCGGTTTCTTGGACCGGTAAGAGTTCGATCGTGGTAAATCCTAGCGCTTTCAGGTATTTGGCCATATAGCCGGCTCCCGCATAAGTTCCTCTGTACTGGTCGGGAACGTTAGCCACTTCCTCAAAACCTGTAATTCCCTTGAGAATATCTTCTAAACGACTAGCGGAGGGGTGATTGCTGAAACCGCGCACATGGGCCTCGTAAATAATCGCTTTTTCGGCCCCCAGACGGGGACGAGTACCGGTAGAAGTCCCATCCGGCGCGATCACAATGCCTTTGGGCGACCATTTGCCCGTATCGTATTGCCGCCGGATTACTCCTTTGTAGTCCCCCTCTCCCGTGGCATACATTCCAGCATTTTCTTCGGCCGCAATCATGGCCGGGTTTTCAAGGTCGTGGGAAAGTTCTCGCGCGTAGGGATCGAAGAGGACTTTATTCGGGTTAAAACGATGGCCAAAATCGTCCACATCTGCCTGAAAACCGGCGTTACTGTGGCCTCTTTGCCATTTTTGATCAAATTGCCAATTGGAACCCCAACAGCGAAAAGCGTAGTAGCTGCCCTGGGCAATACCGGCGATTTTTGCCCGCCATATATCATCATTTGGGTTTTTTGTCAACCAGTAATCATACTTAGCGTTTTCTCCCGTCGGGCGATCGTAGATTTCCAGAAGAATCTGACGGGCATTTTTAGAATAGACGGCAAAGGTGACATTATCGCCTTGATAATGCGCCCCGAGGGGATAAGAAGCATCAGCCCAAAGATGGCTATCTAGGGGGGCATAATTACCAGATTGAGGATGATTTTGACCGATCGCTGGTAACATAAATTGGCGGGGTAATATCGCCTTTGATGATAGACATTTTTCCCTCAAAGAAATAAGAAAAAAATCTAAAGCTTGATTCCCGATTAAAAACAAGCTCTGCAATTCCTAGTAACTCCTTTGGGTGTGCTGAAAATTACTGGAAGCCTTACTGGAAAACGGTTTTGAGATTTTTTTAGCTCAAAAAGTGCAAGAGGCAAACGTTGAAAAATCGCTCCGAGGGACTCAAAACCCTTGCCCTTTCTGACGGCGAACGCAAATGGACATCGGTTGATATAAGTACCTAAGCAAAATTAATTACACACATCTAACCACCTCTTGCCTCTTGCCTTTCTTCACTAGGAAATTAATTTTGCATGACTACTTATACTAAATCCGTTGAGTACAGGCTAGTTATGAGGAGAGGCAAAAGGCAAGAGGCAAAAGGCAAAGGGGAATAAATAATCAGTTTTTAATAACCAGATTTAGTATTACATCAATTTAGAATGCCTACTAACCACGGTCCTGAATATACCGTAACTTATAATTTATTTGGTTCTTGGGTTTCTGTTATGCAATGGACAGGGGTTATAAGGGATGGAACCCTTATATAGAAAGGCATTTAGTGATTTTTGTCAATTATTTTTGATCTAGAGCGAACTAATCAATTAAGTCTCTTGCCAGATAAGGATTTAGTCGATTTATGCTCCCATATCGAACCATACCAAGTCCCGAAGAGCCATTTATTTTTAGGCTAGTCAGTGCTTTATCTCCACAAAAAAATAACAGGAAATTGCTCAGGATAAGCCAGACGTAACAATTGATAAATAATTCCAGAAATCCCTTGAAAGAAACTAGGATGATAAGCCATCGATGAAACATTTCCAAAAAGTTGGTATCCTTCTATTTTTGCGCCCTTAATAACTCATCTAGGAAAACCAGTTCTTGCTAAAATAACTCCAATTTTAAGCGCAATCATCCCCCCAAAAACACTGCCGAGCCAATAAATTAAACCGAAAGTTAAGTTTCCCTGCTCTAAAAACTTGTTAGACTCCAAACTATAGGTGGAAAAAGTTGTATAGGAACCACAAAAACCCGTGGCAAGCATCAATCCTAATTCTGGAGCAATTATGCGAATATTTTCCCTAACCATAGTAAAGATATAGGCAATAATTAAACAGCCAGAAACATTGACAAAAAATGTCCCAAAAAATCCCCATTCTTTACCGAAGATGCTGTCAATCAATTCCGCAACATAAAAACGACTTAAAGCTCCAAAAATAGCCCCAATTGCTACGAATAAACCATAACGACCCCTGAAAAAATTCATGCTGTCTGTCCTGCCCTTCAATAGTCAATAAATTGGAGAATTAACCTAGAAAAACTTGAGCAATAGCTGCCCCAATTTTAACGGCAATTAATCCGAAAATGATACTAGCAACGGCAAAAAAAAGACTGAGAAAATTTTGCTGATTGCGCCAGAGGATCAAGATATCTAAACTATAGGTAGAAAAGGTGGTATAAGCTCCTAAAAATCCCGTTCTAACCATTAAATCTAGTGAGTGGGAATAAAAGGTAAAGCTGGGTAAAATAGCCCCAAAAAAGCCGATAGCTAGACAGCCAGTTAAATTAATAATAAAGGTTCCATAGGGAAAGCGCAAGCCGAATTTCGCTTTTGTCCATTCGGTAATATGATAACGAGATAACGCCCCCGGAACTGCTCCTGCTACAATTGCGAAAACATCGTTCAAATCTGACATTGTTTCTGATTTTTTTGCTATCTTTGCCTAGACTCTATGATAATTGATGCGTTTATCGATCGCATGATCGATATTTTCAGGGGTGTTATTGTCGAGGACAACCCTCTGATTTTAAAATAGAGGTATGAAAATTCAACCGCGTAAACGTTTTGGACAACATTGGTTAAAAGATGAATCGATACTCGATCGCATCATCGGCGCTGCTGATTTACAATCCGAGGATCGGGTATTAGAAATCGGCCCTGGTACAGGCATTTTAACCCGTCGTCTTCTCGATGGCGCTCAATTGGTTGTCGCTGTGGAAATCGATCGAGATCTATGGACAATTTTAAATAAAAAATTTGGCCAACAAGATAACTTTCATCTCATCCCAGGGGACTTTCTTACCCTTAAACCGGAGCAACTGCCGCCGGTTAATAAAGTAGTGGCCAATATTCCCTATAATATCACCGGTCCGATTCTCGAAAAGCTGCTCGGTTCGATCGCCCATCCCTTCACCCCCCCTTACCAGAGTATTACCCTCTTGCTCCAGAAAGAAGTCGCCGAAAGATTAGTCGCTGTCCCCTCCACCAAAGCTTACAGCGCTCTCAGCGTCCGCATTCAATACCTTGCCGATTGTCGATGGATTTGTGATGTACCCCGGCGGGCCTTTTCCCCACCTCCCCGGGTGGATTCGGCGGTAATTCAGCTTTTACCCCGTGTTTTCCCGAAAAATGTCAGCAATACCGCTTTTTTGTCCACTTTAATTAGCTGGGGTTTTGCCAACCGGCGCAAAATGTTACGCAATAATCTAAAAAATTGTCTAGATAGCGATCGATTAAGCCAAATCCTGACACAATTAGAGATTAATCCCCTCGCTCGCGCCGAAGATCTCAGTTTATCGCAATGGATTGACTTGGCGGAAAAATTAGATCAATTGCCAAAATTTTAGAATTTTTTTCTTGACAAATGCACAGTTATACCCTTCTAGCCCCCGCTAAAATTAATTTATATCTAGAAATCGTTGGCGATCGCCCTGATGGTTTCCACGAGTTAGTCATGGTGATGCAGACGGTGGCATTATGCGATCGCATCACTCTCCGGCCGAACGGATTACAGGAATTCCGTCTCTTTTGCTCTCATCCCCTCGTCCCCCAAGATAGCAGTAATCTCGCCCATCGCGCCGCCACTTTGATGGCGAAGGAATTCCCCCGCCTCTTTGCCAATTACGGCGGCATCGATATCACCATCGAGAAATATATTCCCGTGGCTGCCGGTTTAGCGGGGGGATCCACCAACGCGGCGGCGGTGTTAGTCGGCATCGATTTAATCTGGGAATTAGGCTTAACCCGTCCGGAATTAGAAACTTTAGCGGCAAAATTGGGATCGGATACTTCCTTTTGTGTGACAGGAGGAACGGTTATCTGTACGGGAAGGGGAGAAATTCTCGATCCTATCGCTCCTCTGACTGGATTATGGGTGATTTTAGCCAAATACGATCATTTATCCGTTTCTACACCCTGGGCCTACCAAAGCTATCGGCAAAAATTTCAGGATACCTATCTGTCTTCTCCAGAGGAATTTCATCACCGTCGTCAGCAGGTAAGTTCTGGGGCTTTGGTACAAGCGATCGCCCAGAAAAAACCAGCCGCTATCGGCAAATTTATCCATAATGACCTCGAAAAGGTGGTTTTACCCGAATTTCCTCTCGTAGCCGAGTTAAAACAGGTTCTAGGGGATTTAGGCGGTTTGGGAACGATGATGTCAGGCTCCGGCCCGACGGTTTTTACTCTCTGTTCATCTCAGGAAGTGGCGGAAACTATCGTTAAAGAGGCCCGGGAAATTCTCGTCGCTCCCGATCTACAATTTTGGATAGCTCCAATCACCGATACAGGCATTCAAGTGACTTGAGAAAATGACAATTAACCCCCTTTACCAAGACAACCAAACTCGCGGAATAATTGCCTCTCGATCGCTCATTTCTCGCCTTAAAATTTGCCAAACCTGCTGAAACCATTGTCGCACTTCACCGCTAGAATTGCCCCGATAACGACATAAAAGACCATCTCCTAAAGTGCTAGTAACTCCCATCTCTCCTTCTAGGGAAAAATCTCTCACTTTTTCGATTAAATCTCTGCCCACCGGTTGACCGATATAAACTAAAGTACCGATCAGGGTGCTATTATTTAAACCAGAAAATCCCTCGATCATTTTACCACCCAACAGGAAGGCTCGATCCAGCCATAAAGGTTGTCCCGATCGCCAAATTTCCCAATTAGAATGCCATTCTCCCGCTAAAAATTTCTCGCCTCGCGCACTGCGACCAAAACGGGTAATTTCCCATCCCAACCAACTGCTATTTTCCCCTAAATCCACTCGTAAATGTTGGCGAAATACCGCACCATTAAAGATAATTGTTTCTTGGGGTAGCCATTCTAAACCGGCATTGTCATCGATTTTAATCTCGATTAATTGTTGAGCCATCTGACCGTTACTCTGGTAAACTTTCCCAGCAGAAGCAGTGGTAATCAGAGCATTAGTAGCGGCTTGGAGATGAATTTTTTGTTGAAGAACATCACCGCCAACTATTCCCCCTGCCGTGTGTAAAATCACCGTATGACAAAGGTTTTTTCCTTCGGGATAAAAGGGTCTTTGTACTTTTAAAGGAGCGGTAGCATAGACGTGATTAATTTGGGTTGCGAGATTTTTTTGCGTGTAAATTAGTTCTAGGTTTCCCTGCCACATTATTTATTGATCCTCAGTCATGGTTTCTAGAAATTGCCGATAATTTTTAGGACTGAGATTAATTTTAACTTCTATTTGCTGTTCTTTATCCCTAAACAGTAAAATATATTCACTTTCCGCTTTTTTGCCAACTAGGAGAGGATTTTTTAGCTCGAATTTTTGATAAACCAGATGGGGTTTCGTCACCCGAATAACTAAACTAGGTTGAGATTGGGGATAAATATATAACTGCTCCCGTTCCCGATCTAAAATTAATTGTTTGGGTGTCATGCTTCTTTCGTCAGCAAAAGTAGATTTATGCCAATAGAGGGTAATCCCGCGAATTTGGGGCATTTGGATGCTAAACTTTTCATCAAAACCTTGCCGCTCCCAATTAATATCTTCCCGAGAGCCAGTATCGGGAATTAAACGCTGTTGCCAGAAGACTTCCTTAAGATTTAAATCTTGCCACCATTGGCTAATAATTTGGAAATTTTCCAGATTATCGGGGTTGGGATTGGCAGTTTGCCAGAGGAGAGGATTAAGCATTTTGGGGGAATTTTTGTGCTGGGAAAATCAGGATAATAGTCTTCGCTAGAGTTAAGGGATCATTAATCTCAATCATCATCGATTCTTGAGCTGCCGATAGGTCCATGATATTAACTCTCGATCGCATTTTTATTTTATCCTAAATTATCGGGGGAAAAACTGCTAAAAGTGGTCTTCACTGGTGATCGCCAGCCACCAGCCTAGAAAACTGAGGGAAGATCAGATAGATTGGGATATAATTAACTAATAAAGCTCTGTATGATCCCAAAAACTAGAATTGTTTTAATATGAACCAGCCTAGACTATTATCTTTTACCCTCGATGGTTGGGGTGTGCTAGGTGGTCCAGTTTCCCTATCCCTAGTTAACCAAGTTGGGGTATTAGTGGGGAGAAACGGTGCGGGGAAATCCGCTATCCTAGAAGGATTTGAAGCCATCTCATCCTGTGCTATGGGTAGATCGATCGTATCTCGGATGATTGACAGTGATAGCATTCCCTCAATTTTGCAGGTTGAAATTCTAACACCGACTAACCGGCGCTTAGGATACAGGTATGAGCTAATCATCCCCTTTTCTATGGACGATCTAGATACAGACATAGACGATACCACTAACGATAATTCCTTGGAAAATTCCTTTTCTTGGAATGATTCTTGTCATTATATTGATGGAGATCAAGAACTTCTCTGGAAAACCGAATTTGGACTAACAAGCTTTAATAATAATGGTGAGCCAATATTTGCTATTCTTGGCAATACTACCTCGCTGCGACAGTCAAATGTACCTGGAAATTCATCGCTAAATTTACCTCCAGAAATGAAGTGGGTTTATGCTATTTTAAAAGGGATTCGTCTTCTTGGCAAAGCTCCTATCCGTCGCACATCAAGGCGACAGCCTTCCTTACTAAAGGTGGCAAGTAAGAAGGTTTCTACCAGTCGATTTGATCTAGCAGATACTCTAGCTCGGAGAATATTTTCTTGGGTAGGTACGGATTATTTTGATGAACTAGAAAATGTTTGTCAACGAATAGGACTTGCCAAGAAAATCACTGTGCAGAAGTTTGTTTTGAGTGAGCATTCTGGACAGACAGACCAAGGTAAAGACGAAGAGTACATTGCTTCAGTATTATTAGATGGAGTCAATATTGGATTACTCTCCGATGGCACCTTGCGAGTTTTATCAATTCTTATCGAAATAATTGCTCACTCTCCTAATGCAACAACCATAATTGAGGAGCCAGAAACACAAATACATCCCGCAATGTTAGCAAAATTATTAAATGAAATTAAATCCTATACTTGGGATGAAAATTTAATTATATCAACTCATTCACCACAAGTAGTAGCTTGGACAAAGCCAGAAAATATTAGCTTAGTTTATCGTAACCAGGGACGGACAAGTGTTAGGAAACTAGAAGAAGGAGAGATTGAAAAAGTTGTCGAGTACCTCTGTGAAGAAGGAGATTTAGGAGACTGGATTTACAGTGGTATTCTCGATGAGTAGTAACTTGATCGCCATAATTGCCGAAGATGAGACGGACTGCGATGTGTTTCGTCAAATTATCCATCGCGTGCTGGGGACAAATACTAGGACAAAATCTTGGGCATCTAAATCCTCTAGTACATTAAAGAGAAAACTGTCAGCAAAACTTAAAGTGATGACAAGGGAAGGATGTGATGCTTTTATCATTGTTCATGATTTAGATCGTAATCCCAAGAATAACTCTCTTAACGATGAAAAACAATTGCGAGATCACTTAGAATTAAGCTGTTCTAATATTAATGGTATCAGGAAATATATCTGCATCCCAATAGAAGAATTAGAGGCTTGGTTTTGGTCTGATCCAGAGGTGGTTAAATATGTGGGACGAGGCAAGGGAAAAGATCACCCAAACCCTCACCTAATTATCAAACCGAAAGAAAAATTGATCCAATTGTCAATCGGTGAAAATAGAAAACCCCGTTATAGTACCAACATGAATGTTGAACTGGCCGAAAAGCTAAATTTAGAACTTTGTGCCACTCGTTGTCCTTCTTTTAAAGATCTTCTCGACTTTCTGCAATCTCTGTCAAGAGGATAGCAAACCATTAACCCCCCCATCCCAGCCAAGAAACCTGCGAGCGCCGCCTCAAACCCCAAAAAAGAGGGATTTTATGGTAAAATAGTCCTACAAATGGGCATATTCTGCACATCAAAAGGGTAAAAACCCGATTTTTAGCGAATTTAATCACAAAAACGCTTTTTTTGCCTTGTTATTGGAGTTAACCCCCCTATGACCGCCGCCCAGGATCATGTCGTCCCCACAGACTTAAGCAATGAAATGTCCCGTTCCTATCTAGAATACGCCATGAGCGTCATCGTTGGGCGCGCCTTGCCCGACGCTAGGGACGGACTGAAACCCGTACACCGGCGCATTCTTTACGCAATGTACGAACTAGGATTAACCCCCGATCGCCCCTTCCGGAAATGCGCTAGAGTCGTCGGGGAAGTATTAGGAAAATACCACCCCCACGGGGATACTGCTGTTTACGATGCTCTTGTCCGCATGGCCCAGGATTTCTCCATGCGCGATCCCCTGATTAACGGTCATGGTAACTTCGGATCGATCGATAACGATCCCCCGGCAGCCATGCGTTATACCGAGTGTCGTCTGCACACCTTGGCCACCAACGCCCTACTACAGGATATCGAGTCAGAAACCGTCGATTTCGCCGATAACTTCGATGGTTCCCAACAGGAACCCGTGGTTTTACCCTCTAGAGTCCCGCAACTGCTAATTAATGGCTCATCGGGGATCGCCGTCGGTATGGCCACCAATATCCCCCCCCACAACCTGGCCGAGATTATCGATGGAACCGTTGCCCTCATCCATAACCCCGATCTCACCGATACCGAATTACAGCGTTATATCCCGGGTCCGGACTTTCCCACCGGGGGGCATATCCTTGGTAGAGACGGTATTCAGGAAGCTTACACCACCGGCCGCGGTTCCATTACCCTGCGGGGAGTCGCCTCCTTTGAAACCATCGAACAAAGGGGAAGACCCGATCGAGATGCTATTATTATCACCGAACTGCCCTATCAAACCAATAAAGCGGCATTAATCGAAAGAATCGCCGATTTGGTCAACGATCGCAAAATAGACGGTATTTCCGATGTGCGGGACGAAAGCGATCGCGACGGCATCCGAGTGGTGATCGAACTGAAACGAGATGCCTATCCTCGCGTCGTCCTCAACAATCTTTATAAACAAACGCCCCTCCAGTCGAATTTTGGGGCGAATATGTTGGCATTAGTCGATAATGAACCGAGATTACTGACCTTAAGGGAGTTTCTCCGCGTTTTCCTCGATTTTCGGGTAGAAGTGATCACCCGTCGTACCCGTTATGAACTCCGCAAGGCCGAGGAAAGGGATCATATCCTTCAGGGTTTACTAATTGCCCTCGCTAGTCTCGATGCAGTCATTGCCCTGATTCGCAGTGCTGCCGACACAGCTAGTGCAAAAGAGGGATTAGTGCAGAATTTTGGTCTTTCAGAGGTGCAAGCGGACGCAATCCTACAAATGCAGCTGCGACGATTAACCGCCCTAGAATCGGAGAAAATTCAGCAAGAACACGGGGAATTACTGACAAAAATCGGCGATCTTCAGGATATTTTAGCCAAAAAAGAACGGATCGACAGCATTATCGAGGAAGAACTGCAACAGATCAAAACGATTCACGCTACCCCCCGTCGCAGTCATATTGAACAACGGGAAGGAGAAATCGCCGAAACTGACTTGATTGCCAACGAACAGGCCTTAATTCTTGTCACCGAACAGGGTTACATCAAAAGAATGCCTGTTAATACCTTTGAGTCCCAAAATCGGGCGACAAGGGGCAAAGCTGGCGCGAAAATGAAAGAAGACGACGGCATCGATCACTTTATCACCTGCCGCGATCACGATAGCGTCCTCTTTTTCACCGATCGCGGGGTTGTCTATAGTCTCAACGCCTATCATATCCCCACCGGTTCCCGTACCGCTCGCGGGGTTCCGATCGTGCAACTGTTAGAGATTCCCAAAGGGGAGAAAATCACCTCGGTGGTGGCAGTCAGCGAGTTCAGCGAGGATAATTACCTGATTATGCTCACACAAAAGGGATTTATCAAGAAAACCGCCCTCGCTGCCTTTAGTAATATTCGATCAAACGGTTTAATCGCCATTTCTCTCGAAGACGGTGATCAACTACGTTGGGTTCGCTTGGCTAAAGAGGAAGATAGCGTCATTATCGGTTCTCGTCAGGGGATGGCAATTCATTTTAAGGCCGATGGTCAACAATTGCGCTCCCTGGGCAGGGCAACTAAGGGCGTAAAATCGATGAAATTGCGCTCAGGTGACGAATTAATCAGTATGGACATCCTGCCTAGCCAAATTGTCGCCCAAATCGCTGAATCTAACCAAGAAGAAACCGAGGACGAAAGCGAAGAAATTAACCCCGAAGTGGCTAATAATGGCCCCTGGGTGTTAGCAATTACCATGGCAGGACTAGGAAAACGGGTTCCCGTTACCCTCCTCCGGCTACAAAATCGGGCGGGATTAGGAGTCAGAGTGATTAAATTCCGCAAAAAGAACGATAAATTAGCGGCTCTGCACGTTGTTAACCCCAACGAGGAATTTATGATTATTACCGAACGGGGTATTATTATCCGTCAATCCGTCGATGCTATCACTCCCCAATCGCGATCGGCCGGAGGCATCCGGGTACAAAAACTCGATGAGGACGATGCGATCGCTGCTGTTGCCCTAGTTCCCCCTAGTGATGCGGAGGAATCTGAAGACAGTTAGATTTGCCCGGAAGTGGGGTGTCGGGTGATTAGGTGTGGGGAGAAGGGAGATAAGTTGATAAATAGGGCTTGCTGAATAAATCTAAAAACCTTGTTGGATAAGGTTTTTAGACTTTTTTTCCCTCAAAAAGTGCCGACCATTGGAGTGATTGGGGGGAAAATTCAGGAACTTTTTCCCTGAAAATTGGCTAATTGGCCACCTAAAAATCGACAAAACCCCACAACCCTACACCCCACGAAAAACTTTTTGCCGCAAACCCTAAATATTGCTGACTGTACCTGCTCTTGACTTAGCCTGGGAGTTTTATGAATAGTCTTTTGATTACGGCTACGGATACCGATGCGGGTAAAACCGTTGTCACCACTGCTTTGGTGGCTTATTGGCAAAAATACTATCCATCGAAGGCCTTGGGTCTGATGAAATTAATGCAAACCGGTCAAGGCGATCGAGAATGGTATGAGGGTTTATTTCAGGATCAATTAGAAATGATCACACCGCTGCAATATCAAGCACCCTTAGCGCCTCCTGTGGCTGCCGATTTGGAAGGTCGAGATATTCCTTTAGAGACGGTGTGGCAAGCTCTGCTAAACCTACAAAAAAGCCAAGATTTGGTTTTAATTGAGGGTTTAGGGGGTTTAGGTTGTCCTGTCACCCACGAGCTAACTGTGGCGGATTTAGCCGCTCAATGGCGGTTAAAAACCCTTTTAGTCGTGCCGGTGAAATTGGGAGCGATTTCCCAAACGGTGGCTAATATTGCCCTAGCAGAGCAGAAAAAGGTCAATTTAGGTGGAATTATCCTTAATTGTCTTGAACCGCGCACGGAGACGGAAATCGAGCAGTTAACACCGATCGATTTAATTCAATCCTTGACTAATTGTCCGGTTTTAGGTGTTTTTCCCTTTATCGAAGATCGTCGGGATTTGGATAAATTGGCCTCGGTGGTAGCTAGTTGGCCGGAAATTATCTAAAGTCAAATTCCTATGGTTTTTTACTGCTGCAATGCTTTTAAGAAGCGTCCCATAGTGGCAAATAAACCCGACTTTTTGGCTTTGTTAGCAGGATTAGAACCATCATTAGGATTATTACTAGAAGCTTTCAGAATCAGATTTTCTAAAGCTTCGCCCATGGGTTTAGTGGATTGTTCAGAAATTAACTCATAACCGTCTTCTTTTTCTAGCCAAACTTGCCACAAGGAGGGATAGGAACGATAAACGATCGCTGATTCCAAGGGACGAAAATAATAACAACTTTCTAGGGTACTTAAAAATCTTTCTCGCAATTGTCGGGCTGCGTAACCGATACCCACTACCGATACATCTTCTAATTGGGGAATGAGAAGAACCACGGGGCGATCTTCAGCTAAGTTACAAAGTTTTTCTACGGAATTAATCTCGACTGAGGAGGGACAAACAACTAAAAAAGCTTCATCTTCTGGCTTAATTTTGTTTTCGACGGGAATAAAACGACTACCTAAATCTCCCAGTTGAAAAACTGTTTCTCCCCAATCTCGTCGGGCTAACATGGCGGCCCCGGTATCGGGAAAAATTACCCTTAAATCAGAACCATAACTGTCAAAAATAGAGGTAAAATTAAGGGCTAAAGCTTGCGCCTGTAGAGCAATTTCTGGGATAACTAATTCCACTTGTATGCGTCTAGCTCCCGATTCTAGAGCCAGTTGGGTGGCAGCTTTCGCTTGCAGGATTGTTTCTTCTAGGGAATTGGGTAGGGTCATTTCAGTTATCAGTTAAGTAGGGTTTGCGGCAAAAAGTTTTTCCTGGGGGCAGGCTTCGGCCGTGAGCTCAGCCGAACGGGTGTGGGGTGTGGGAATTATGAATTATGAATTCGGGTGTGGGGTTTTGTCGATTTTTAGGTGGCCAATTACCTAATTTTCAGGGAAAAAGTGCCTAAATTTTCCCCCCGATCACTCCAATAGTTGACACTTTTTGAGAAAAAAAAGTCTAAAAGTCTTACCCAACAAGGTTTTTAGATTTATTCAGCCAGTCCTAAGTAGGGCTGGCTGAATAAAGGTGAAATGTAGGCAAGGTAAGGGTTTTGTGGCTTTTCTTGTGAAACAGGTGCCAGATTTTCAGAGAATCGTGCTTCAAAACCTTGCGTCTTCATCAGCCCGCGTCCTGTAGGGGCGAAGCATTCGGATAGAAAATCTCCGGTTTCACCGATAGGTTATTGCCCGAATGCTTCGCCCGTACTTTTTCAGCAAACCCTAAGTAGGTAGGCGTTAAAAATTATCAGATGTGAGGGTAAAAAGGGAAAAAAGAGAAAAAGGGTTACAAAGTCCCCCCAGCACCGCACACCACCCGAAAACCGCCGTCGAAGGCGATGAGGTCGTTGAAGTTGAAGTCGCGGGGGAAGTAGAAGCGGTAAGCGGAACGGCAGATATCTGGATTGTCGAACCAAGAACAGCCCCGCAGTACTTTGGTAGTAGATTTGTTCTTGCTAATCCAAGCACTCCCATCCGTGGGTGCGCCTTGATAATTAGGGTGATAATCGTCCTCGCACCATTCCCAAACGTTTCCGTGCATATCGTACAGACCAAAGGCATTAGCTACCTTAAAATAGCCTACTGGTGTCGTCTGTTTTCGATAAATGCCTTTTGGTCCCCTTCCATAATTCCCTGGATAAACTTTTTGGTCTTTTTCCCAATCAGTTCCTCTGTAATTAGCCAAATCTGTGGTAATCGTCTCCCCAAAATGAAAAGCGGTTGTTGTCCCCGCTCTACAGGCATATTCCCATTCTGCCTCACTCGGTAGCCGATACTCCCGTTTTGTTTCCCTTGATAGTCGTTTACAGAATTCTGTTGCTTGCTCCCAGTTTACTTGTTCTACGGGTCTTGTCCATCTATCCTGCTCTTGATATGGCTCTTTGAAGTAGGAAGGCTCTAGTTCTAGATCGATGTCTATTTTAGCAGTTGCGGCGATCGCTCGCCACTGTGCTTGGGTGATGGGATAGCGTCCCATGAAAAAAGCTGAAATATTAACGGTGTGTTGAGGACTTTCTCTTTGGAAATAGTCTAGATCGTATTCTTTACAGAGTCTTTCTATTTCTTGATCTGGGGTTCCCATCTGAAAGGAACCGCTAGGGATAAGCATCATGTCGAGATTAATCCCTTCCCCTAAATTCTCGCTGTAATATTGTGCTTCTCGTTGCTGTAGTCGAGTGATTAATTTAGTCATTTTTTAACAAGGATTGGGGCAGGTAATGCTCACCTATACAAATGTTTGGCTCTCTTAGGTTTGGTGGGTAAAATGTATTCTAAGATATAGTCTTGCTGGCGAGGGAGTGGAAGGAACCACAAAGACACAGAGGACACAAAGATCGATCATAATGTAAGTTAAACTTATTACACAAAGAATAAGAGAGCCACTATATTTCCAGAAAATTATCGGCTGCATCACCTATATGTGACTTTCCCTCACCTATAGGTGAGCAGCAGAAGTTATTCAAAGAGGGCGAATGCAATTCGCCCCTACAATAATATTATTGCGCCAGTGGTAGGGGCGCACCGTGGTCAGTGAGTTGATCGAATTGCGTGCGCCCAAATAACCCAAAAACCGCCCCCAAAAAACCCAAATAACCCGAAAACCCGTCGGGGCGCATCGCGTGCGCCCAAATAACCCAAAAACCGCCCCCAAAAAACCCAAATCCCCCAAAACCGCCCCCAAACCCGTAGGGGCGCATCGCGTGCGCTCAAATAACCCAAAAATCGTCCCAAATCCCCAAAAAACGGGCGGGCGAATTATTGCCGGTGGGCCGATTATTGCCGGTGGGCGAACGCAGTTCGATAAACTCACTGACCACAGTTCGCCCCTACAAAATCGACCGGCCTTTGGGCGGGAAAAAAAGAGAAAAAGGGTTACAGAGTCCTCCCAGCACCGCACACCACCCGAAAACCGAGGTAGTAGAGGTTGACGCGGCGGTGGCGGTAGTTGCGGTAAGCAGAACGGCAGTAATAGGGATTGAAGTACCAAGAACCGCCCCGCAATGGAGAACGATTATCATCCCCATTTTTTGTCCAAGCACTGCCATCCGTCGGTGCGCCATAATAGTTATTGTGCCAGGTATCGGCACACCATTCCCAGACATTGCCGTGCATATCGTACAACCCAAAGGCGTTAGCTACCTGAAAATAGCCCACTGGGGTTGTTTTACGTCGATATCTTCCTGTGGGTTCATCGGCATAGGTTTCAGTAGCTCGATAGTTAGCTAAATCTGCCGTTATCGTTTCCCCAAAGTGAAAGGCGGTTGTTGTCCCCGCTCTACAGGCATATTCCCATTCTGCCTCACTCGGTAGCCGATACTCCCGTTTTGTTTCCCTTGATAGTCGTTTACAGAATTCCTTTGCTTGATACCAGTTGACTCTTTCTACGGGTAGCTCATCCCCTTTAAAGTGAGAAGGGTTTGTCTCTAGGTCGATGTCTATTTTAGCGGTTGCGGCGATAGCTTGCCACTGAGCTTGGGTGATAGGATAACGCCCCATGTAGAAAGAGGAAACGGTTACTCGGTGTGGGGGTTTTTCTCGTCTAAATCCATCCCAACCAAATTTTTTCACCAGTCTTTCGATTTCCTCGTCTTCAGTTCCCATCATAAATGTGCCGCCGGGGATTTCCATCAATTCCAATTCGACTCCCTCGGCTAGTTTTTCGACAATGCCTTCTGTTCGCCTTTTTTCCTTTTTAATTACCCGTTTTTCTCCTTTAAAAGGATTTTGATACTGACGTTCTATGGTTGCCAGGGTAAATTCAAAGGTACGGGTTTCTAGAATTTCGATGGTGGCAACATCAAAGATATAGGTTTTTAAGGGAGGTTGCGAGGATTGAGGGATTGGAGGGGGATTGGAGATATTAACGGCGATTTCTTCGGCAAATTCTGCGTATTCTCCCCCCAGATTGCGTAAGACTTCGATGCTGACTTGAGCGAAGGGAAGAATTTTTTCTCTTTGTTCTGGGGGATAGGTGGGTAGTAGGGTTAATAAAGCGGCAAAACTGCGGATAGGACTTTTAATTTCCCCAGCAATATATTGGGAAATAGCATCGAGTACCTTGATAGTTTGTCGCCTACCGATAGCATCATTTAATACTTGACGTACCCCGGGTAAAAAGTCATAGACTCGATACTGTCCTTCTTCATTTTCTACAATCGGTTTTAATAAACCTCCCATATAAAATTCTGCCACATGAACGGGACGCACTTCGTTTAAAAGAGTTTTACGAATAAGATTGACCACCTGCATACTTACCGGGGCAGCTGCCATCATTTTTGCTAGTTTTTTGGCTGGTTCTGACGCGGTGGCAAAAAATCGCTCGACCATTGCCTCGGCCTTATTTTTAATGCTGTTTTTATCTTCGCTGTCTTGCTTATTTTCCTCTCTGGATATAGGGGGAATTTCGATAATTTGTTGTTTAATAAATTCTAAATCAAATAAAAAGGCAGAAATCTGAGCATTACCTGACCCGGCGACAACTTTTGCCCATTGTTTGAGGACTTCTGTTTCCAAAGTGATTACGGGAATAAGAAGGGTATTTTGCCAGTTAATCGGTAGCCATTGGGGATAATTTTTTAAGATTAATTTCGGATTGGGAACACCAGCAGTTAAAGCAGTGGTGAAGAGTTTACGTCCTCGTCCTAGTTGGGTACTATTCCATAATCTTTCGGGGAAAAGTTGCAGAATAGCGGTGGGTTGTTTTTCTGACCAATCTTTTAACCAAGGATGAATTAAGGCTTTTTGCCAGAGAGGAGAGACACAATCACTTACTAGCAAAACTAATCCCCGTCCCCTGGGATGAATAAGTTCTTTATGGGGGTGATAACGTTGTCCGGGTTTACCTTTTTTTCTGCGTCTTACTAACTGTAATTCTTGATTATTTGAGGTTGATAGTTGCCAAACTCTGACGGTTTTAAATGCTCCTTGATTTTCTAAGAGATTTTGTAACTCATTAATTAATTCTCGCCAAATGAAAGAGGATCTAGATTCTTCTACTACTAATTCGAGGGTTAACCAGCGTTCCGGTTGGGGTTTAGTCACGGGTAGCCAAATATCCCTTTCTGCAATAAAAGAAGCGGTTGCTTCTTCATCTAAAATCATTTTAGTTGCTGAGGGAACTTTTCCCATGAAAGGACGCAAAGCGCGACTAATAAAGAGTGCTGTCTGTAGTGCAGCGGCAGCAGGAATTTGAAAAGGAAAGCCTTGGATTGGGGTAGTTTTTTCTATTTCTTTGGGGAGAGATTCTTCGGTAATAACATCGACAATTGGCTGAGATTTTGATAGGGTATCTTCTGGAATATCATCTAAGTTTTCCTCTATTTGATTAGAAGTTGATGAATCTATTGGCTGTTTATTTTCTGGATTTTTTGGGGGTGGTTGGAAGTCTTCAACTCCCATTTGTAGGGCCAACCAGATACTATCAGCTACATCTTCATCACTGAGTTGTAACTGTTCAAGTAATCCTGTTTGCTCTAGATAATCTAATAGTTTTTTAACTGATGAATTGGATGGGGATTCACTCATCTTCTACCCTCCCCAAATCTTTCAAAAGTTGATTAATCAGGTCATCTTCAGTTGATATAGCTCCTTTTTTGACCATAAAAATAGCATTAAGTAATTGATCCGTGGCTAGGGTTTGTGAATTGCGCTTTTGAATGAAGTTATCAATAAGTTTATCGATGTCTGGATTATTAGCAATTGTTTCTTCTAAATGGGCCTCAATTATTTTAATTAAGTCGGGTTTTTCCGGTTCTTTCATAGTTAAACGGAGACAACGACGCAAAAAAGGTGCAGGAAAGTCTCGTTCTCCATTGCTAGTTAAAATCACAAAAGGAAAAGCCTTACAGATAACTAAACCATCTTTTATAGTTGTTTTTATATCTTTCTGGGTAACGTCGGTTGTATCGGTATAAGCAGTTCGTACTTCAACCCTTGGGACTTCTTCTTTTAGCCTAACTAATTCGGGAATTTCAAAGCGTCCTTCTTCAAATAAGGTGAGTAAATCATTGGGTAAATCGATATCACTCTTATCAATTTCATCAATTAACAGTACTCTTGGTTTTTCCGACTCTAATAGTGCGGTTCCCAAGGGTCCAAGGGTAATATATTTTTCAATCTGTTTTAATTGGTCTTTTCGTTCTTCTGGGGTTAATTCTTTTTGCTCTCGTTCCAGTAATTTAACCTCCTGTAACCGACCGATGGCATCATAGTTATAAAGTCCATCTTTTAGGGTAGTATGGGTGGTAATCGGCCAGTATAATACTTCTCCTAATTTTAATTCCTGGGCGACTTTATAGGCAAGGGATGACTTTCCTGTCCCTGGTTTGCCGGTTACTAATAAAGGTCGCCGTAAATACAAGGCTGCATTGACCATTTTAATTTCTTCTTCGCGCACTAGAAAGGTTTCTCCCCGATGCTTACGACGACTTTCTCCCGGTTGCTTTTCTTCGCCAAAAGGTCGCCAGCTGGGGGGTTTTGGTAATTTCCAATCGTCTGTGGGTTTTTGATTTCCTGTAAATTTTTTCCAGTCTGTCATAGTTCAATTTATGGCATCAAAAGTGGATAGTTGGGGGGAACAAGCTGGTAGTCATCCCAAAGTAATGATAGATGATTCCCAATATGATTATCTTCTAACCAAGCGGCGGAACGTCTATTTTTAATTATTTCTGGTAATTTTTCTAGTGGACATTGACAGATAGGGTCTAATTTTTCCTGACAGTTAAGTTCTGGGTTAGCATCGGGTCGTATCCACAGAGATAAAGGTATTCCAGTTTCGTATAAAATGGCTAGAATATTTTTTAACTCTAAGGAGTTTTCTTGACTGAGATTAGTTAACCTTGAACCGATAACATTGTTAAATTTATGATATTTGAGTATTTTATTCGGATGGTCATTATTTGCCAGAGGTTTTTTAAAAATAACTATTTGCTGATTGTTTGATTCGATCAGTTTTTGGATTTCTTCTTCACACTTTAAGATTTGGGTGAGATTTTGCTGCTGTATATTCCGAAAAAGTTGGCATTTTTTCATCCATAAATAGCTTTGTTGATTGTTGATATTTTCGGCTGTTATTCGTTCTGAAAATCTCATGATTATCTCATGATCGACTCCCCAATGATGAGGATCGCAGCCTGTAGCTGTTGCCACTTCATCAATTGAAAATAAATCAATCGGTTTAATCTCTTTTTCAATAAATCTATAGGGAAGAAAAAATTGAACTTTTTCTAGGGAAGATTGACAGATATGTTCTGATTCTCGTTTAAATTTTTTTAGGTGATTAATCAATTCATTTTCTTGGAGATGATTACCCAGACTTATTCCTTCATTGGGGGTTAAAGATTGATATTCTCCACGTTTTTGAGGTTCTTTTTCTGTGGGATGATAATTGTTGATATCTTTAACAATCCAAGCTCTCAGCATTAAAGATTTGTTTTCTTCTGTAAGGGTAACAAATAAGCAGGGATTTTTGTCTGTTGATTTTTGAGCAGTATTTAGTGATCGATGCTTAAGATTATTTTCTAAAGTATTGATTAAAACTTCCCATTTTGTTTGATATTTTTTTAGCCATTCTGTAAAGTTATCTTTTAATAAATTCGCCAGAGCATCTCTTGAGTTTAACTGAATGACTAAATAGCCAATAAATATTTCTAACCAAGAAAATTTTAATTGAGAAGTATAGATCAAATGTTTTTCATCTAATTGATAGATTATTTCTATAAAATCAGACCAAAAGGAAGGAATTACTCTAGGTAAATACACTAAATGATCCCTCACTTCAATTCTTAAATTTTCATAAGCTGTATTAAGTTGATCTTGATAACTCTTGTTTTCAAATATACATCTAATCAAGGAGATGATTCTAGGGATTCTTCCTTCTACTTGTGCTATATATAGCAACTTATCCCAAGCTTTTAAAAGAACATTAGTAGGAATAAAAAATGCAGATTTGGCAACCAATTTTTCCTTATCAGCACTTACTGCCATCCCCACTACTCCCCCCAATTGCTCATCCCAGATAGCCGTCCCACTAAACCCACCTTCTACAGCATATCCTGTGCTTTTATTATCTTCTATCTGAATTTTGTTGTTAGCAATATGACCTATTATCTTACCATCAGACCAGACACCTCCATCTCTGGAAAAACCATAAGCTTTATAATTATGATCAGATAAATCCCCTATTTTAGAGGTAATTAAAGAAACTGGTTGAGCTTGTGAAGGAACTGAATCTTTTAATTTTAAAATAGCAATATCTTGAGGATCGTTGCTGTTAAATTTAACCGGATGCCAAACTTCTACGGTTGCTTCTAAAGATGTACCCGATGCAATGATAGGAAAATCACACTTAATAATGTCAGTGGGTTTCTCAGCAGATGTTAATACTAATCCTAAAGATTCATTGACAACATGAGCGCAGGTAATCAAGTATTCTGATGATATTAGAAATCCTGCCCCAACAATTTCTATTTTATCATCTTTATTTTGTCGTTGCTTATAAATTCTGACCACAGAAGATTCCAGAGATGCAACCATTATTTTTATCTAAGTCCTTATTGAGTAGATGATTGCTTATTTTTTTCCTTGTTATCCCATTTTAGGGTAATTTCATAATTAACATCGGCGCTGCCAGATGCAATAATAGCCCCTAATCCAACAGTCATTTTTATCCCGAATTTTACCTCTACCTGATCGGCTGGTTCATTCAAACTTTTGACCTTATTAATTATGGCATTGGCCACGGGTTTTATGCCATTTAATGCGTCTTCAAAAGACTGAGCGGCTTTAACAGCTATTTGATCTGTTCGGCTAATAAGTTCATCTTCTGGTTTCGGTTTGGGTAAGGGTAACTTTTCATCCACCTCGATGTAAATAGTCCCCTCCTCTGAGGTAAATTTCACTAAACGAGTCATAAAAATTCTCCTGTTTATTTTATTGCGGTTGCCCAGACTTAATCAATCACAACTCCATCTTTTTAGCCTCCTGCCTAATTATATCTCTTTACCAAGTGTTCGGTTGAAAGTCAGCATCATTAATAATTGCCACCGTATCCCCAGAGGGTTTAATCACAAATAAACCTTTTTTATAAGCATAGCGATCTACACCTTCGTTGATTTCAATTCCCGCTACTGCACCGTAAGCTCGATAGTTTTGATAATGGGGAAAAGCGATTTTAAAACGGGTCAATTTTTCAATAAATTCATCCACATCATCTTGAGATAATCTCGATTTACATTCCACCACCACAAGATCGGTATCATCCACCCCTAGGATATCAATTTCCATGGCGATACCTTGACGCTTGACTCTAGCGCGGGGGTAAATTTCCTTAATATCAATGCCTTTCTCCTGAAAAAGCCGTAAAACCGCCGGTTCTACCAATTCCTCCACAAATCGACCCCAGCGAGTGGTGAGACTATCTACCGCTTTGCTGGTTCGTTCTACGGTGCGTTTCAGTTCTGCCATCGAGCGCTCGGCTTCGGCAGCCTGGCGCTCGTTTTCTAATTTCGCTTCGGCAGCTTGGCGCTCAAGTTCGGCAGCCCGGCGCTCGTTTTCTAATTTCGCTTCGGCAGCCCGGCGCTCGTTTTCTAATTTCGCTTCGGCAAAGATACGTTCCATTTCCGCTCGACGAAGATCGCTTTCCCTTAAACGGCGATCAAACTCCTCGGCGGAAGCGCGGAATAGCTGGTAAATATCCTCAAGGGTAACGGGTTCACTCATGGACTAACAGGGGGGTCGATAGACGGGGGGATTTAACACCTACCTAATAATGCCTAATTATATCTCTTTACCAAGTGTTCGGTTGAAAGTTAGCATCATTAATAATAGCCACCGTATCCCCAGATGGTTTAATCACAAATAAACCTTTTTTATAAGCATAGCGATCTACACCTTCGTTGATTTCAATTCCTGCCACTGCACCGTAAGCTCGATAGTTTTGATAATGGGGAAAAGCAATTTTAAAACGAGTCAATTTTTCGATAAATTCATCCACATCATCTTGAGATAATCTCGATTTACATTCCACCACCACAAGATCGGTATCATCCACCCCTAGGATATCAATTTCCATGGCGATACCTTGACGCTTGACTCTAGCGCGGGGGTAAATTTCCTTAATATCAATGCCTTTCTCCTGAAAAAGCCGTAAAACCGCCGGTTCTACCAATTCTTCCACAAATCGACCCCAGCGAGTGGTGAGACTATCTACCGCTTTGCTGGTTCGTTCTACGGTGCGTTTCAGTTCTGCCATCGAGCGCTCGGCTTCAGCAGAACGGCGATCGCTTTCTAATTTCGCTTCGGCAAAGATACGTTCCATTTCCGCTCGACGAAGATCGCTTTCCCTTAAACGGCGATCAAATTCCTCGGCCGAAGCGCGGAATAGCTGGTAAATATCCTCAAGGGTAACGGGTTCACTCATGGACTGACATCAAAAACAAAAACCTCTAATTATTTTAGCGATTCGATCGAGAAAACCGAGGAGAGCAAAAACGAGATGAATATTAAGAATTATATAAAAAGCTTGACAAATATGTACAAATATCTTAAGAGTTTTTTGTTTTTTATAAAACTTCAAGCCCTTCTCTTCAAGGTGAAGTATAACCTAATGAGGTATTCTATGAAGGTAGATCAGACAGCGATGCAATTCAGACTTGAATTGGCTACTGTTTACTGCTCAGTGATTAAGAAAAATAGGACAGAATAAAATTATGAAAGCCAAAATAAGGACTGAATCATGAATGCTCCCTTAACCACAAGTTTACTTTAGCAGTACGGGAATTTACCACTGAAGCAATCTCTAAAATCCCTATATTGTGGCAAAAAATCAAAACCCAATAATATAATAAACTCAACCCTCATCACCCCGATTTTATCTATGGAACCGATAACAGTGGCGACAATTGTTGCTTTGGTATTTCAGACTACTGTAGAAAAATTTACCGAAGCTGCTCTAGAAAAAATTAATACTTTGCGGCAAATCATCTGGAATAAACTTAAAGCTAATCCTAAGGCTGAAAAAGCTTTACAAGCTGCTGAAAAAGGGTCAAAAACTGATCTAGAAAAAGTAGCAGATTATTTAAAGGTTGCCATGAATGATGAAGCAGATTTCGCCGAAAAAGTCAAGGGTTTAGCAACAGAAATTCAATCCTTGAAAATTCAGGATAATAGTAGTATGAACCAGACTAATTATGGAGGGACAAATTTCCAGAATAAGGTTGAGGGTGGTGAAGTTTATCAAGCAGCAACTATAAGCATTAATAAAACCTGACTGCAGCCGCCTGTTCAGGAACAGGTTAAACAACATCCTCACAATTTATCTAATAGTAATATCCCTAAATTTGTTGGTAGGGATCAGGAATTAATTGACTTAAAAAAGCACTTACAACAATCCCAAAAGCTTGCTATATCTACCTTAACGGGAATGGGAGGCATAGGTAAAACCGAACTAGCCAGATGGTTTGGCTGGCAAGAATGGCGAGAAAAAGCCTATCCCGGGGGTATATGTTGGTTAAATGTGGCAGAAAGTGACGGCGGTTTTATCGGTACTTCCATTTTAGATTTTGCGCGGGTACATCTCAAATTAACTTTACCGGATGAGGGAGAATTAGACGTAAAAATTCGTTATTGTTGGCAAAACTGGTTAGCGGGAAATGTCCTAATTATTTTTGATGATGTGCGGGATTATCAGCAAATTAAGGATTATTTACCACCGCAAGAAGACAAACGTTTTCAGGTTTTAATTACCACTCGCAAGGAATATTTATCAGCGACAATTGCGACTTTTCGGGTAGAAGTATTAAAAGAAAAAGATGCACTTGATTTATTGCGTTCCTACCTTGAAGACAACAGAATTGACACACAAATCGAGGCAGCTAAATTATTATGTCAGGATTTAGGTTATTTACCCTTGGCGTTAGAATTGGTGGCAAGGTTGCTAAAACGGCGACAGGATTGGAAAATTAGCAAAATACGGCAGAAATTAGCCGAAAACGGCTTAGATGAGCCAAGTTTAGACAAAAATCCCAAGTTTCATGGGGAAATGACTGCGGAAAGAGGGTTAAAAGCTGCCTTTAATCTCAGTTGGGAGGAGTTGCATAGCGAACCAGAAGCGCAAATTTTGGCACTTTACCTCAGTTTATTCGCTCTTGCGCCCTTTCCCAAGGGAATGATTCTGGATTTATTTCCCGATGAAGATGGGGATACAGTGGAGGAATGGTTAACCGATAGTTTAGTTCACCTGAGTTTAGTTCAGGATAATCGTGATGGTTGGTATGAAATTCATCCCCTGTTGCGTCGCTACTTTCGGGATAAGTTAGAAGCATCACCCCACGCAGAACCCGCAAAACGCCGTTATTGTGGGATTATGGCCAAAAAATCGGCAGAAATGCCATATAATCCCACTGTAGAAATCGTTAAAGAATTTAAACCTTTCCTTCTCCATCTACAAGCATCTGTCGGGGAATATCCCCAATATATCGCTGATGAGGATTTATTTTGGTCCTATACGGGTTTAGCTCGTTATTATCAAGGACAAGGATTGTATGCTATTGCTGAACCCTACTATCAAGATTGTTTAACCGCAACTCGAACCCACTTAGGAGACAATCATCCCCATGTGGCACTTTCCCTCAGCGGTTTAGCACTATTGTACGAATCCCAAGGCAGGTACACAGAAGCAGAACCTCTCCTTGTAGAAGCATTAGATTTGAGAAAACGACTCTTAGGAGACAATCATCCCCATGTGGCAACTTCCCTCAACAATTTAGCAGCATTGTACTATTCCCAAGACAGGTACAAAGAAGCGGAACCTCTCCTTGTAGAAGCATTAGATTTGAGAAAACGACTCTTAGGAGACAATCATCCCCATGTGGCAACTTCCCTCAACAATTTAGCAGCATTGTACCGCTCCCAAGGCAGGTACAAAGAAGCGGAACCTCTCTATCTAGAAGCATTAGATTTGTGTAAACGACTCTTAGGAGACAATCATCCCCATGTGGCAACTTCCCTCAACAATTTAGCACTATTGTACTGTTCCCAAGGCAGGTACAAAGAAGCGGAACCTCTCCATCTAGAAGCATTAGATTTGAGAAAACGACTCTTAGGAGACAATCATCCCGATGTGGCAGCTTCCCTCAACAACTTAGCAGGATTGTACCATTTCCAAGGCAGGTACACAGAAGCGGAACCTCTCTATCGAGAAGGGATTAATATTGCTATCCAAGCATTAGGGGAAAATCATCCCCATACCCAAACCGTTTATCAGAATTATCTGAGGATGTTATCCCAATTACCCGAAGCAGAATTAAGACAACGGTTTCCCGATGAGGTGGTGGAGATGTTGAAACCAAAACCCCCTCATCCCTGAAAACAGTCTTAACTGTGATTTATGGGATTATGGGATAGACTATAATTGATCATTGATAAAGACTTGCCAAATACAACACAATCATAGTATTCACTCAATCATTCAAATCACAACTGAGAAAAACGTAGGGTGCGTTAGACGGCCAAAATTTCTGCTTTAACTTCAAGCTAACAATCCGTCGTAACGCACCACCACCATTGACTGTGATTGGAATGATTGAATGATGAACTATAATTGAATTAATCACTGATAACTGATAACTGATAACTGATAACTGATAAAGCTATGACACTAAAAGAACAACTAATTAAAGAAATCGAGCAGACACCTGACACCCTTTTGACTCAATTACTTGACTTTTTGCTCTTTATCAAAGAACGACATACTGAAATAGAAATTACAGAAGAAGAGCAAGCTAACATAATCGCTTCTGAATCAGCTTATCAAGCAGGAGACTATCTAACCCTCGAAGAATATGAGGCAACCCAAGGGTGAACTACAGAGTTATTATTCCGAAACCAGTTCAAAAACAACTAAACAACTTACCCAAACAACAACGCGAACGCTTAATTACTGCCATTAGACTACTTACCGATACACCTCGTCCTAGCGGAGTCAAGAAACTCAAAGGATATGATGACACCTACCGAATTAGAATCGGGGATTATCGCATCATTTATAGAATTCAAGATAAGGAAATGCTTATTATCATATTGAGTAGTATTCATCGAAAAGATGCTTATTGAACCTCTCAGTAGATGGGTGTAATTAAATATAAGATGAACGTAGCCCGTATAGTATAATTATGGAAGGACTATAATTGAATTAATCACTAATAACTGATAAATCTATGACACTCAAAGAACAACTTATTAAAGAAATTGAAACAACTCCCATTTCTCTGCTGCCGGAAATCCTGCATTTTGTCCAATCTATAAAAACAAAACATCCAGACATTGACTTTATGGAATTTGCTGGTATGGCAGCAGATATGGAAAATACTATGCAAGAGATTGTCGAAGAAGCAGAAGCTAATCGTCAACTCGATTTAAAACGGATAAATGACTTATGAAACAAGCATTACTTGATACCAATATCCTCTCTTGTTTTTTACGAGGCAATCCCACAGTAATTGAACAATTCCGCATCTATCGACAACAATATACTTATATATCGTTTTCAATTTATCGGAATTATAGGGGGATGCTGTCTTAACTATGATTGGAATGATTGAATGATGAACTATGATTAGGAACCTAGTTAAGAGTGGATTAGAGATGAAGATTGATTGAATGAACCAATCATAGTTAAGACCATTTGAAAAGAGGGTCTGTAGGCGCACGGATTTTGCATTATGAATACAATATCATGTCAACTCGCCTTTGTCAAGAGAAAATTTAACAACATCCAGATAATGTAGGGTGCGTTAGACGGCCAAAATTTCCGCTTTAACTTCAAGCTAACAATCCGTCGTAACCCACCACCAATCATCGACTATGATTGGGATGATTGAATGATGAACTATGATTAGGGAGCTAGTTAAGAGTGGATTAGAGATGATGATGGGGAACGCACCATCTTTAAGTTAACCGAGCAGTATTGACCCCCCTGCTATCACCCCAGCAATTTGTCGGTCCAACTGTTCTAAATTTTCCGCCGGTTCAAGGCAGCATAACCCTTGACAAATTAACCCAAATGTGCTAGGCGGCAAACTGGCATCGACTCGATACACCGCAGTGGGCAAATAGCGACCTAACAGCGGCTCGATCGAGCTTTCCGTGGCGCGCAGACAGAAACCGTGACGATATTGATCGAGAGCGACAAATAAACTGGGGCAAGCGGTGGGGGACTGTTCTAGGATGGTACTAAAAGATTGCAAGGCCTTTTCGGCTCGATCGAGATATTCTAGATTTTCCGTCAATCGCGACAGACGAACTAAATTAGCGATCGCAATTCCATTAGCCGAAGGGGTGGCATTATCCGTATAACCTCGCTCTCGCACGATCAGATCGAGACTATGATCGGACGCAGTATTAAAATATCCCCCCTCATCCTCGGCCCAAAACCAGCGATCGAATTCCCCCTGTAGATCGATAGCCGCCTCTAACCAGCGAGTTTCTTGGGGTTTAGCGGTTTGCAAGTCCAGCAAAGCCTTAATAAAATAGGCAAAATCCTCCGATTGGGCTAAAACCGAGGCCTGACCCTGATAATTCAAGCGCTGAAAACGGCCATCTAACCACTGATGCTTGAGAATAAACTCGGCCGCGACCGTAGCCATTGTCCAGTACAAAGGTTCGCCAAAGACGGCAAAAGCCCGGGCCAAACCAGAAATCATCAAACTATTCCAAGCGACGATCATTTTCGTATCCGTTACCGCCGGAATCCGTCCCGGCCAAGAGACGGTTTTCGCCTCCTGATTGTCTCTGGCCGGGGGAAAAAGAGCTAATTGGGCTTGAGAACTGCCATAACGCCGAATAAATAACTTGTCGAGGATATTTTCTATCTCCTTCCCTAATTCTCCCCCTTGCCGACGTTGCAGCACATTACGACCCTCAAAATTCCCCTCGGCAGTAACGGTAAAATTAGCCTGCAGCAGCCCCAATTCCTCAGTCGAGAGATAATCCCTTAACTCCAAATCCGACCAGACATAAAAGGCCCCTTCCTCCGGTTCCCTATCCGTGGCCTTCTCAAAACTATCGGCATCTTGGGCCGCATAAAAATAACCTTCTGGGGCGGTCATTTCCCGTTTTAGCCAGTTAACCGTGCCTTTAATCCCTCTCTCAAAGGCCGCCTCTCGATCACCCGCACTCCACAAATTGGCTAAATATTCGACAATTTGCCCGTTATCGTAGAGCATTTTTTCAAAATGGGGAACTGTCCACGTCGAATCCACCGTATAACGATGGAATCCTCCCCCTACATGGTCATAGATTCCCCCCAGGGCCAGATCTTCCCCCCGTTGATAGGCCGCTTGCTGGAGGGAATCGTCAAAATCTTCACCAAAGCGACTACCCTGCAAAGCCAGATGAGAATATGGAATCATCGGAAAACTAGGCCGACCGTAGTTATTGGGATTAACCCGAATCACCGCCGTATTTGTCTCGATTCCTGTGGCTAAAAGGGAAGGAGCGGCTAAATTGGTCTCTGCTGGCGGTAAAATAGCCGATTGACGCAGTGCGCCCAGCATTTCGGTCGTGAATTTGCTTAATTTCTCCTTTTCTTCGTCATAATAGCGACGTACCGATTGCAACACTTGCAGAAAACCGGGCCGATTAAAGCGCGGTTGCACGGGAAAATAGGTGCCACCATAGAAGGGAATTAAACTATCCGGTGTTAGGAAGACATTCAGCGGCCAACCCCCTTGACCGACCATCATCTGCAATGCTTGCATATAGATGCTATCGATGTCCGGTCTTTCCTCGCGATCAACTTTGATCGGCAAAAAATACTGATTGAGATAATCGGCAATGGCCTGATCGGAAAAAGCTTCTCCTTCCATAACCGTACACCAATGACAGCTAGAATAACCGATCGAGAGAAAGATCGGTTTATCTTCTCTCCTGGCAATTTCTAGAGCGCTGTCACACCAATACCACCAATCGATCGGGTTTTCGGCGTGTTTTCGCAGGTAAAGACTTTCAGATGCAGCCAGATGATTAGTCATGGGAAAAGGGGTATTTTTGCTCTTGCTGCTTATTAGTTTAAGCTAATTAGAGACTAACCGGAATCAAGCCTCTGCTCATGCTGAAAACTTCGATCGCCCTAGGATTTTTTCTCACTCAATCTTTGCCCCTTAATCCGCAAGTGCAGGGGGTGGCTAATCATTTAATTGGGGTCATGGATACGACGCAACAAGCGCAGACTAACCCCCGCATTGCTAAGGTGCAAATGACTACCTGTGCGGTGGATTTTTCCCCCAAACAGGATAATATTTATCTTTATCAGGAACAGGCAATTATCGATCGCTTAAATCAACCCTATCGTCAAAGAATTTTAGTCATTCAACCTAGCGCTGATAATTCCACTGTGGAATCAAAAGCTTATAAGTTAAATAATGCCGCTAACTTTATTAATTTTTGTAACAAAGACTTGACAGAAAGAAGATTAAATGTATCAGATTTGGCCGAGTCGGTCTGTACTGTATTTTTAAAAGCGATAGTGGGGGGATATCGGGGAGAAACTCCCCCCCAGGGTTGTCCTACGAATGCCAGAGGTGCGGTAAAAATAACTAATACAATTATTCTACATTCCCAGGGCATGGATACCAGCGATCGAGGTTATGATAGTCTTGGGCAGCAGGTATGGGGAGCGCAGGATAATTTCTATCAATTTCGCTGGCAAAAACCCTAAAATCGGCTTTCTTGTTTCATTAATGCCACATCGGCAGCAAAATAGGTCAAAATCAAATCGGCCCCCGCTCGTTTCATACTGATTAAAGTTTCCAAAATCAGGCTTTTTTCGTCAATCCAGCCCTGTTTTGCCGCCGCTTTAATCATTGCGTATTCACCACTGACGTTGTAAGCGGCGACGGGAAGATGACTACTATCGCGCAGACGACGGATAATATCGAGGTAGGCGAGAGCGGGCTTAACCATAATAATATCTGCCCCTTCTGTTATGTCTAAACTGGCTTCCCGTAACGCTTCCCGACTATTAGCCCCATCCATTTGATAGGTTTTCTTATCACCAAATTTTGGCGCTGATTCTAAGGCATCTCGGAACGGACCATAATAAGCAGAGGCATATTTAGCCGTATAAGCGAGAATTCCCACATCCAAATAGCCAGCCGCATCTAAAGCTCGACGGATCGCCCCAACCCTACCATCCATCATATCGGAAGGAGCGACGAAATTAGCCCCGGCTGCCGCTTGTGAGAGCGACATTTTCACTAAAACTTCTAGGGTTTCATCATTGAGAATTTTACCGTCCTCCACAATACCATCATGACCATAAATTGAAAAAGGATCGAGGGCAACATCGGTAATAATAATTATTTCAGGAACTTCTTTTTTGATCGCTTTCACTGCCCTTGGCACTAAACCATCAGGATTATAACTTTCTCTGCCGAAATTATCTTTTTTATCTTCGGCAATCAAGGGGAAAAGAGCGATGGCATTAATGCCTAAATTATAAGCATTAACCACTTCTTTGAGCAATAAATCGAGGGAATAACGATAACAATCGGGCATAGAAGGAATAGTTACCTTTTGATTTTCTCCCTCCATGATAAAGAGGGGATAAATCAAGTCATTAACGGTTAATTCAGTTTCACGAACAAGACGGCGAATCTCTGGAGTATAACGAAGACGACGGGGACGAATCAGCATGATAACAGCGAGTTAAAAATAAAAAGTAAACAGTAAATAGCTGGTTTTGCTCTAGTTTTTTACCTAGGAAAAAACTGGGGATAGGACGCTCAAATAATCCCGATCCCCCTGAGTAATTAGTGAAAATCGGGACTATGACGAATCAAACTCATAAACTCTTGACGAGTCTTAGCAGAATCGGCAAAAATACCGCGCACGGCACTCGTAGAAGTCCAAGAACCGGATTTTTCAACCCCGCGCATTACCATACACATATGAGTCGCTTCAATCACCACAGCTACCCCTTGAGGTTGTAATAATCCTTGCAAAGCATCGGCAATTTGTGCGGTTAAACGTTCCTGTACTTGCAGTCGTCTGGCGTACATTTCACAGATGCGGGCAATCTTCGATAAACCGATCACTTTTCCGTTAGGAATATAGGCAACATGAGCGCGGCCGATAATCGGTAAAATATGGTGTTCACAGGAGCTAAAAATATCGATGTCTCGGATTAAAACCATCTCGTTAGCATTCTCGTGAAAAACTGCCCCATTCAGCAATTCATCCAGGGATTGCTGATAACCAGAAGTGAGAAATTTTAGGGCTTTTACTACTCGTTTAGGAGTGTCTCGTAAACCTTCGCGATCGGGATCTTCTCCTAATCCTAACAGCAGTGTTCGTACCGCTTGCATCATCTCAGCTTCCGATACTGGCGATTTAGGTTCGGTAATCACTTCAGGAAAGTGATTGTAGTCATCATTGTCGAAAATTGCTTTGGACTTAGCTAAGGTCATAGATATTTTTATGGACTCCAATAGTTAATTGATCGGCCAAGTTTTCTAATTTTACCAATGTCAATAAATACCCTTTGCTAGAGTATTTATTTTTCTGGGCATCTAGACGATAACTAATGAAAGCTATCGGGTTATTCCCTCGTCTTTGGGTTTATCTCCGGTGCGGAAATCTGGAAAAATTGATTTTCCTAGTCACCGAAAAAGTCTTGAGTATCTCCCTTGTTAATTTAGGGTAGAGTTTCAACACGCAATTAGTTTATTTTGTCAAGTAGTTCATTTGTTTGCAACTTTGCCTCCTCTGGAATGATAATCGTTATCATTTTAACAAAAAATTAGATTTACCAACAAAAACTTTATCGCCAGATAAATATCTGAACTTTTCCCGTACATATCTACTACAAAAGCCGAAAACTCTTATCCATCAATGGATATACCCGTTAACCCTTCTTGATATACCCATGTATTTTGTAATATTTTTTAATAAACAAGAATTCTCTCCATTTGCTAAAATGATAGCCATGTATATATAGTGCGCCTGAATAATATGTAAACTAGAATGCCGACAACAATCCCGAAATATTTTAGAATAAAAGGAGGATAAATATAAGTGTTTGCAGAATCAAATGGAAGCAGAACTTCAAATTCTCGAAGAGTTCATCAAAACTAATCCCGACTACCGAGAACTGAAAAGATACTTAGCAGTTAAGCTGGCTTTGTCGGGATACGGTTATAGAGCAATTCAAGAAATTATTGGAGTGACCCCCGGATTAATTGCTAAACGGAAAAAGGAATTTATTTCAACAGAAATTGAGAGGATTATCTTGAAGTATAAAGGTTCAAAACTCTATCTAAATGCCATGGATTATCAACCAGAGTCACTGGGATATTTGGAAGATAAAAACTTATGTACTATAGGCTTATGAGATTCTGTTTAAATCGAGGTATAGCTACTACCAATTGCTAAAAAAAGTGAGAATTAGCTGGTAAAAAGTGGAACAAATAACCCCAAAAAAAGAGCTAGAAGAGGTCAAAAAAAAGAATAAAGAAATCAGTAAACTGTTAGAGGTTTTCGCTAAATTTCAATTCTTTAATTTTCCTAAACTTAAAAAAATACGAGGCCTTTTCACAATTTATTTTAGGAGTACTATATCTACAATGCTGGATTTTATCAAGGTAAACAATTGTAATTTGTTTTCTCAGAAAAAATCAATTATTTAAAATAGTTCTTAATAGTAGTTTCTACAATGACAGGTTTTCGTAAAAACATCTTGGGGAATGTAAAAATATATAAACATATATGAAAATGTGCGGAATGTCGGTTATAATATAACTCGACTGACCCAACTGCAACAACAGGCGTGAGATTTATTGAGAGTTTCCCTGATTTGTACCCAGTAACAGGGTGCTGGAAATTCTCTTAATCCCTTCTACGGCACAGGTTATGGCTTTTTGTCAACGGGGAAGTTCAGTTCTTAGGCTATGATGTAATTAGTCGTAAAGCTAGTTAGGTCAAGACATTCTCGATCGAGAGTTTTCTAGGGGAATTGTGAAGGGAGTGGATAGTAGCAAGTTTTTAGTGGTTTCAGAAAACCCCTTTCGACTTGACTGACCTTATAGTTTAATAAAATTTCTACGACTACAATAAATATCAGGTGCGTCAGAAGTGTATAGAATAGTAATTAGGATGGGTTAAGGTTATGCGTTTTTATTTAGAGTATATCAATCACTTAGGTCGTTTGCAGAAAAAATCCGCTCAGTTGGTTCGACAAGCTCACCAACCATTTCGACAAGCTCACCAACCGGTTCGACAAGCGGGTTTCACGATTACAGAAGTTTTACTAGCAGGTTTAATGATGCTGATTGTCGTCGTGGTGGCGGGAAATGGCGTAATTAACCTGCTCAGAAGCAATTATCGAGCTAATGCTGATAGTGAAATCCGAAATAATCTTAATCGTACTCTAGAGTTTGTTTCAGATGACCTGAGACGGGCAAGAATTATCGTTAAGACTGCAGCTGCGATCACGAGTGATAACGTACCCCCGGGAGCGCAAGCAGTTCTTGCCTTCCAAATTCCTAATCCCAACAGTCCCAGTCAGGCTCCGCTTGGTGAACAGATCGTTTACTATACCCAAGTCCCTGAAGATAAAGATAGCTTGACCGGTCCGCGAGTCTTGTGGCGCTATGGTCCAAGCTTGGACGAAAATGGCAACTATGATATTAATACTTGGCAAAATTCCCCCGTCACCGATATGTTAGCAGAGACTGCTAATAACACCAATTGTCCTGCGGGTTTTAACCTCATCGCCGCTGATCCTGGTTTTTCTGCCTGCGTTCACAACGATGGTAAACAAGTGATTTTGAATGCCAATGCTCAGGTAAAGATGACTACCAATGAGGAAGTTAACTACTCTGTCAGCACCAGAGTTTTTCCGAGAGCTACAGGATACGACGGATGTGGAGAATATTTTTGCATCGTTAGCGCGACTCCTCCCACTTCGACTCCCACTTCGACTCCCACTTCGACTCCCACCTCGACTCCCACCTCGACTCCCACTTCGACTCCCACTTCGACTCCCACTTCGACTCCCACCTCGACTCCCACCCCGACTCCCACTTCGACTCCCACTTCGACTCCCACTTCGACTCCCACTTCGACTCCCACCTCGACTCCCACCTCGACTCCCACCTCGACTCCCACTTCGACTCCCACCTCGACTCCCACTTCGACTCCCACCTCGACTCCTCCTTATGATCTGCCGGTTGTGGGTGGGTCTGTGGACGGAACTATACCCATCCTTACCGTGGCAGCAAATGTTAAGGCTGAAGTTATTCAAGGAGTCAATTGTTCCTCCTGTTTAGTTGCTACAGGTTCCCTAGATAATGTTCTTGATTGGGGTATGCCAGGACAAGGACAAGCTATCCCTTCAACTGTTCAGGCAAATGCTGGAGATAGCATTAAGATTGAGGTGAATGATATGTCTAATTTCTTATGGGATTCGGTCAACATGAATCAAACCGTAAGGGCATATACCTCTAATAGCACCAATTTACCTCCAAACATCAACAGTCTTAATAACAACCAAGTTTTATTGGTATTGACAAGTCCGCCAAACTCCTATCAGGTTTTAGTAACTATTACCCCGCGCTAAACCTATGGCAATAAGCTGGAACCTTGATGTTATCCTGGTTAGGGTTTGCTGAATAAATCTAAAATCCTGGCGTTGCCTTCTCATCTTTTTATCTGACAACGCCCTGGATTTTTTGATGCGTTTAGCATTGACAGATTTGTTCTGTGCCAAATGGACTGATGAAATTCATGATGAGTGGATTCGCAATCTTTTGAAGAATACACCTGATCTCACGGAGGAGCGTCTTCACCGCACAAAAGCTCTGATGAACAGTAATGTACGTGACTGTCTCGTTCAGGGTTATAAGTATCTAAGCAAAATTAATTACACATATCTAACACCCCCCTTTACTTAACCGTGTTATGCCGAATTATTATAGGCACTCTCATGTTTTGAAAATCCCATAGGGTCGCCGATACAAAATTAAGTTATACTTCATGAGAAACGATGCCATACCGGGAGCGAATTGGGGAGATTGACTACCATATTTAACTTCATTTGTCAAGAAATTCGCTCATTTTTAGGTGCGCCATCGCACTTAAACCCACAGCTGCAATTAATCTGCATGGTGCGTTCCCCAAAATCGATCGCTGGAGCAGTAGGAACCACTTTAGGGAACGCACCCTACAAGAGCAGCGATCGCACTGCAATCAATCTGCATGGTGCGTTCCCTAAAATCGATCGCTGGAGCAGTAGGAGCCACATTAGGGAACGCACCCTACAAGAGCAGCGATCGCACTGCAATCAATCTGCATGGTGCGTTCCCCAAAATCGATCGCTGGAGCAGTAGGAGCCACATTAGGGAACGCACCCTACAAGAGCAGCGATCTTTAGGGAACGCACCCTACAAGAGCAGCGATCGCACTGCAATCAATCTGCATGGTGCGTTCCCCAAAATCGATCGCTGGAGCAGTAGGAGCCACATTAGGGAACGCACCCTACAGCTGGTGAGCAAGTTGTGACAAAAACATACTTTTCGTTTGTTGCGTTTGTTGCATTTATTTCGTATGTGGGCTACACTAGGCCGTAGTAACTCTGGACAAGAGTTCAATCAACAGTATGAGCGGGACAAGACAATGGCTACTGGAATCGCTGATTTTCAAGAGACAATTGCACCGACTGCGGCAGATACAGAGCTTGCGCGTGAGTCAAGCCGTCAGCTTTCAAGATTTCTAGGCAAACGCCCTGTTGGAAACCACTTGCCTGACTTCAGACTGCGTGTGCAGGCGGATAATGAGCCAGAAGAAGTGGTTGTTATTCCGATGTCTGCATTTCGCCTTTTAACTGATATTCTGACGCAAATGGCTCGTGGCAATGCAGTTACTTTGATGCCTGTATATGCTGAGTTAACGACACAACAAGCAGCAGACCTCTTGAATGTATCACGTCCATTCCTGATCAGTCTGATTGATGATGGCAAGATTCCATACCGAAAAGTGGGAACTCATCGCCGGATTCGATTTGACGACCTCATGACCTATAAGCATGACATAGACCAGAAAAGACTACAAACTCTTGAAGAACTTACGCGCGAAGCACAAGAGTTGGACATGGGCTATTGATTGTGACCAACTTCACTGCATTATTCGACGCGTGTGTTTTATATGCAGCTCCTCTACGGGATTTTTTGATGCGTTTAGCATTGACAGATTTGTTCCGTGCCAAATGGACTGATGAAATTCATGATGAGTGGATTCGCAATCTTTTGAAGAATAGACCTGATCTCACGGAGGAGCGTCTTCACCGCACAAAAGCTCTGATGAACAGTAATGTACGTGACTGTCTCGTTCAGGGTTATAAAGATCTAATTCCATCGCTAAACTTACCAGATGCCAATGACCGTCATGTACTAGCAGCTGCCATTTGTGCAGGAGCCGATGTGATTGTTACATACAATCTGTCAGATTTTCCGGCTACAACTCTTGATCAATATGGTATCGAGGCTCAGCATCCCGATGAGTTTATTATTCATCTGATTGATTTAGCTCCTTCAGTGATCTGTGAAGCTGCTAAGCAACAGCGAATGAGTTTAAAAAATCCACCGCAAAGTGTTGATGAGTTACTTGCAGCTTATGAAAGGCAAGGTCTAGCCCAGACTGTAGCAGAACTCAGGCTGTACGATGGACTACTTTGAAATTCTCAAAACTTTGTCTATCCAACGTGCCTGGTCAGCGGTTGCCGAGATTTTTGTATCCAACCCAAGCGGCTTCGGTCAATCCGCTGCACCAGGGTTGTTAGACAGGAACAAGTTCAGCAATGTACAGGAATTTATTCGTACTTATGAATCATCCAAGTTAACGGTTCAGGAGATGATTTAAATCCATGGCGTTCGTACCATTCTTGACGATTGAATCCATCGGAAGCAACTGTATCTCCTGGTCTTTCTAAAACAATGTCTATTTGTTTAATCATCCAAAGAGCCTGACAAGTTGCTTCTAATAGTTGAGACCCGTATCCTTTTCTTTCAAATTCAGGGAAAATAAAAATATTATCTAAGTACCAAGCTTGCCCATTGTACTTATTAGAAATGCAAATACTTTTACCTAAGTGGGTACCATCATCTCTAAAAAGACCATATACTAAGGTGGTCTGTGTAGACTCACTAACAATCTCCTCAAAGGTAAGGTTTTCAGAACCAAGTTTTATCGTTTGCATAGAAATCTAATTAGATCACGTTTTATGAGAGTTTGATGCAACCTTAGTCACTCAATTAATCTCCCCCGTTATCAGAAATACCAAATTGAAACTTCTGAACGCCAACAGCTAAGACTAGCTCCATAAATGTTTTAAAGGTACTTATCTCGCGCCCACTTATATGACTGGGGGAATCTCTTTTATGTAAAGTAAAGCCTGCACTAGAATGAGTAACAAGATAGTGCTCATCTTGAAATGAAAAGTAGGCGGTATCAGCTTTTCTGGAGATAATTCTATATCCTGCACCTTCTAGCAAAATAAACTCTAACTGCTTAACAATTTCTCCTAAAGTCAGCCATTTAACAGGAGAAAGTTTACCATGGCTCTCCTTAAACTCTATTCCAAATTGGAAAGCCAACTCAATAGGATTATCATGATACTTATAGTTTTCTTCTGTAGGTTCACCAAAGGAGCAACCTTCAGGTAAAACGAATTGATTTTTACTGAAAATAGCAAAATCACATTCTCGTTTTGTGATTTTTTCAGAAATTTTGTCATCCTCTAAGTAAAATTCGCGGCATTCTTCAATGACTTTATTTGGATTTTCATTGGTTTTGCGATAATAAGACTTTTTTATTATTTTGTTTTCTACCACTTCAAAGTCTTTATAAACAAACCCTTTCCTAATTTCCTTCAATTGATCAAACTGTTGTTGAAGCACTATTATTTTCTCCAAAATCCAAAACTGGTCTGTCTAACTACATAATATACGGAAACTTTCCGTATATCACTCCTATGAGCGTGTTAGAGAGATTGCCGTACTAAAAACAACCTCCTTTGAACAGAACCTCCAGCGCCGACAAGCGCCGTTTTTTGGAATGTAGCGCCGATTTCCCGGACTGACACAACTCTGTAACAAAACTTTACCACCCCCAAGCTAACGCCGCTCCTCAAAAGCCGAAATCACCCCTTCTCCCTAAACCATAGCCAAACCGTCGCCCTGCTAGAACTCGAAGATGGCTCGTCCTCATCTTCTCTATCTTAAGTCCAAATGGTTCGGTAGCAGTTTACACAAAATATTTTCTTATTAACTATTTCCAAAATCTTTGAATTAAGTAAGCATCCATGGGGGTGTCCTGACTAATGAGAGTGAGGGAGTAGTTGATTGCCTGAGCAATGAGTAGGCGATCGAATGGGTCGCGGTGATGTAGCGGCAGGGAGAGGTAAATTTCCAGGTCTGCAAAGGCGATTGGCAATTGAGTAATACCTAAAGCGATCAGGTTAGCTTCAATAGCATTGAACGGAACGGAAAGGGTAAGTTTAGCAATGTTTGTTTTGATAGCAATTTCCCAGAGAGACACGATGCTGACGAAGATCGTGGGTGTAGTCTCGATCTGGTTACGGGTGGTTTGAGGTAACTGGGGATCATTTTCCAAGAACCAAATCAGGGCGTGGGTATCGAGGAGGTAAGTCATGGTTACATATAGTCTTTGAAGTCTTCTAAGGGAGCGTCAAAGTCTTCTGCCATTTTGAACATCCCTTTCATGGTTCCAGCTTGGCGATATATTTTGGGCGGCGCTTCGGGTTGAGGAAGGGCGGCGTATTTAGCAGCCAGGTATTCAGCGTAGTTGAGAATTTCGGCTTGGAGGGGGGACGGGAGTTTGTCGAGGGTGGCAATCAGTTGGGGAGAAATCATCTGGTTTACCTCTAAAAAGAGTGGGTAGTATAGCAGTTAGATCAAAGCCTCAACATACAGATCCTCCTAGTTTTAAAGTGAATGGGATTTTTAAGGATTTCTTGGCTCTCCAGGAATGAGGCTGGTAGTTAGGGAGCTAATTGGCCAGAACCTTTACTGGATCAGCTTTTCTGAGTTAACGTCAAATCGTAATTGTATAACAGGATACAGTCTTCGGCGTAATCCCCAGAGAGCCGATTTCTTCAGTCTAACTATATATTATGCGGAAATTTTCCGTACATTACGCCAAATACACATTTTAAAAAAAATCTTTCCGTATATTACTCTCCTATAGAGCGATCGCAAGAACTTTTCCTATAAAATTACAAGTAAGCGTGTTATTTTGAAAATCCCACAGGGTGGCCGATACAAAATTAGGTTATACTTCATCTTTATGAGAAAGGATGCCATACCGGGAGCGAATTGGGGGGATTGATTACCATATTTAACTTCATTTGTCAAGAAATTCGCTCATTTTTAGGTGCGATCGCTTTTTACACGATTATTCCGGTTCCGATTGCTTGGCCTGATTTTGGCAGAATTGCCCGATGGATTCCCTTAGTCGGCTTATTTTTGGGTCTAATTCTAGTTTTGCTCGATATAACTCTAGCTGGCCTGGGAATGCCACCCCTGACTCGTGCAGTTGTCCTTGTGGGGGTTTGGGTTTATCTAACGGGAGGACTACACCTTGATGGAGTTAGTGACACGGCCGATGGTTTAGCTGTCACTGACCCCCAGCGCCGTTTAGCGGTCATGGCCGATAGTGTAACCGGGGCCTTTGGAGTCATGGCCGTGACTATGGCTTTGCTGCTAAAAATCGCCGCTTTGACTGATTTAAGCGATAATCGAGCTTTAGCCCTAATTTTAGCACCAATTTGGGGACGTTGGGGGCAAGTAATGGCGATCGCTCTTTATCCCTACCTCAAACCCACCGGTAAGGGAGCCTTTCATAAAGTGGCTTTTTGTCTGCCTTGGGACTGTGGGGGAGTAATTTGGGGGTTAATTGCCCTATTTGGTGGTCTAAGCTGGGGAATAATCGCCATTAGTGCCGGAATCGCCCTCGCTCTGCTTACTGGTTACTGGTTATATCGTCGTCTTCGCGGTCACACCGGCGATACCTACGGTGCGGTGGTAGAGTGGACAGAGGCTCTATTCTTGGTTTTTTTGACAATAATTAGCTAATTTTTGCCCTCCACGGCCCGTAAACGGGTTAATTTCAGGGTAAATTTTCCCCCACCGGTTTCTCCGAAAGCTCTCACCCGAATAATATATTTACCCGACTCGGTAATGCGTGCAAAGAGGAGAGCATTAGTGCCACCATCGGGACCATCATCATTTTCCGCTACAGTGGAACCATCGTCGGCCAGGAGAATTAAAACTCCATCAAAGTTTTCCGATTTGAGATCGATGGCCACCTGATCGTCCTTGTCCAAATCTACGGTATAATCCCTAGCAAACCCCCCCTCCCCCGTGGGAATATCCTTGTCGGTGAGAGTATCGTTAATTTCTTTGTTGAGGATGAGGGGGACGGGATTATAGATTTTTTCCGCTCGCACCGGTAAAGATTGACCGCTTAACCAGAATAAAGTGAGCAAGACGCATAAACCAGAATAGCGACCAGTAAAAGGAAATCTTGTCATAGGGGCAGATGTTCGTTTTCTCAATCTCCCTATTCTACAAAAAACTGATAACTATCAGCAGTTCAATAAAATTAAATTCACACCCCGGAAAGGGGGAACGCTGGAACTGCGGAACTGCGGAAAGGAAAAATAGGTGTAATTAATTTTGCTTAGGTACTTATTTCTTGTTGGCAAAACAAGTAAAAAAATCCCCCTTGGATAGTTAGTGGGACTCGGCTAATCCATCTTATACTATACTGAAAGTCCCTAAGGTTTTCTTGAGTATAAAAAGCTGCGTCTATTACATATACCTCTGGTTCTTCTCCTTGCCATTCCTCTTCAAACTCTCTCATCATCTCTGGAAAAGCATTTTGGTCTAGCTCATTCCCATCTCCCAATTTCGGAGATTCTCCTAGCAGTTGAAACAGAAGTTCGGGAAAGACTTGAAATAAGGTATAAAATATTTTATCAGTTTTCATTATTTGAGCAAAGACAATTAAACCAATCTGTACTACTTTTTCGGTTCCAAATCAATAGTTTTTTAGTGAATTTTTGTTAAGTTTAGATTAGCTTAAATTTCTAGAAGAAAACCCCCATCCGATGCTACTGGCGAGCAGGCAAGAATGATACCCTTATATGGATGCGATAACTGGCTCTCCTCGACTTTGTGTGATAAGTTTAACTTACATAATGATCGATCTTTGTGTCCTCTGTGTCTGGAGTGGTTCCTTCCACTCCCTCGCCCGCAAGACTGTATCTTAGAATACATTTTACCCACCAAAGCTGGGAGAGCCGATAACTTTTTTAATCAACATCAAATATAGCATCTAAATCTCTAGGGCGTATCTTTACCTAAAGCAATAATCCAGACCGTAAGAATAGTAACTGATTTATGGTTCTTCCGAACCTGTCGTGTAAAACTATCGGCAACGTACCCTTGTAAGACTTGTACAATAAAGCTTTGAGTTTTTGTTAGATTGATATTTATCAGCTTTATAGCATTGCTAACCCCAGAGGAAGCTTGAGGAATTTTCTACAGTGCAGGTTCGGAAGAACCTGATTTATTTTTAGGAGTATTTATTGATGGTCAAGTTCGTCGTTCCTTTGTGATCTGGAAAGAAACCGAAGAACGCGACAAAACACCTGTTAAGGGTAAATTTTTAAAAATGACTTCTAATCAGCGCAGACGGAATTGTTGAGACTATTTTTTTCCTTCTTATCTTCGCTCAAAAGGATTATATATATGGGCGCACGGATTCCAATCGTACAACAAGCATAAAGCAAGTCTCGCCTTTTGTCAAGGGTTTTAAGCAATAATCTTCAGGTTGCCTTTTAGCCAAACTCAGAACTAGGATAGGAAAGAATAAGGTATTATTGCAGCCAGAGAGGTTTAGACTGTGACCAATGTAGCGATCGATGTCCGATTAACCGAGACTTCTCTGTGGCAATGGCAAACATGGCAAGGATTGCCCTATCTTACCTGTAATCTCTTGGAAGATTGGTCCCACGGCTTTTTTACCCGTCATTATTACCCCCAAACCCCGGAAGCTTTTACAGCTGCTCTAGGGGCAAATATACCAGTTTATCGGGTCAAACAGGTACATGGCGATCGCTTATTAAATCCCCAAGGGATTACTAACCCAGAAATTGTCGAAGCGGATGGGATTATCACCGATGCTTCTGGTCAAGGGATTTGGGTAGCCAGTGCCGACTGTACGCCTGTACTAATTGGCGATCGCTCTAGCGGTGTTGGGGTGGCGATTCATTCTGGATGGAGAGGGACAGCTAAGGGGATAGTTCCTAAAGCAGTTAAGCAGTTATTAAACTCCGGTAGTTGTTTAGATAACTTGCTGCTGGCCCTGGGGCCCGCAATTGCTGGGGAAGTGTATCAAGTCGATGGAGAAGTTGCCGCAGAAGTGGGTTTAAGTTTATTCCCTCAAGAAACCAATCCCGACCAAATTCTGGCGAATTTATTTAACCTGTCCCCTTCCCCCTTATTTGCTGACGAGGAAAAAGGAAAAGTGCGCTTAGACGTGCGACGGGTGATTTATCATCAACTACAACAGTTAGGAATTAGGGATGAACAAATCGCGATCGCTCCTTTTTGTACCTATCAACAAGAGGAGCATTTTTTCTCCTATCGTCGGGAAAAAGCTAAAAAAATTCAATGGTCTGGTATAGTTAGCCGTTAATAACTCAGTGGACATTCTCACTCAAGAATTCGCCCTTTCTTCTCACTGATTACTGAAAAATTCCCCCTCTCCCATGCGTATTGTTTTTTTCGGAACCCCGACTTTTGCGGTTCCCACCCTCAAAAAATTATTAGCCAATCCCGATATAGAAGTAATTGCCGTAGTTACCCAACCGGACAAGCGCCGGGGAAGGGGTAATCAATTAATCCCCTCACCGGTGAAACAAATAGCCATAGAACAGCAAATACCAGTTTTGCAGCCCAAAAGTGTGAAAAAAAATGCTAAAACCTTAGATTTTCTCAGAAAATCGCGAGCGGATGCTTTTGTAGTGGTTGCCTACGGACAAATCCTCTCCCCAGAAATTCTAGAGATGCCGAGATTAGGCTGTATTAACGTTCATGGCTCAATTTTACCGAAATATCGGGGAGCAGCCCCCGTGCAGTGGTGCATCGCTAGGGGAGAAAAAGAAACCGGCATTACCACCATGTTAATGGATGCGGGCATGGACACCGGACCGATGTTACTGAAAGCCTACAGCCCGATCGCTCTTTTTGACAATGCCGAACAGGTGGGAGCAACCCTAGGACAAATGGGGGCGGATTTGCTCCTAGAAACCCTCTCTAAGCTCGATCGAGCAGAAATTACCCCAATTCCTCAAAATAATGACGATGCCACCTATGCCCCTTTAATTCAGAAATCTGACTACCTAATCCACTGGCAAGATTCGGGCCAGACAATTCACGATCGAGTCCGGGGTTTTTATCCTAATGCGCTGACCACTTTCCGGGGACAACCCCTAAAAGTGATGGCCACTATTCCCCTAGACGATCCTAGTCAACTGCCTCGAGAATTACAGACAAAAGACCTTTCTCATCTAAGCGGAGAAGTGGGATCGATCGTGACTCTCTGGAAAAATTTCGGGCCGGTGGTGCAGACGGGAGCGGGTTTATTATTATTAAAAGAAGTGCAATTATCGGGAAAACCACCGCGTTCTGGTGGGGATTTGGTCAATGGTTCCCGTTTAACTATCGGTGAGATTTTCGGTCAATAGTTTTCGGGGTATGGCTTTCTTTTGCTCCTCTATGCTTCACCGGTGAAGATTTTTTTCAACTTGCGAAAGCGATCGGAATAACTTCTTAATACTTCGATCGCAAACATGGGGGTTTCCTGTACGGCAAATAAAAACTGCGGTTGATTGAGACAGGCTAATTTACAATCAGTTTTGGCAATAGCTGTGGATTCTCGCAGTTTATCCCCATGCAGGAGCGCTCCCACTCCGAATACATCCCCTTTTTCTAGAGTTTCTATCAATTGTTCCTTAACATACATCTCCACTTCTCCGCTAAGAATACCGTACATTAACTCGCCCTCCGTGCCATCGACAAAAATAACTTCACCAGCTTGAAAAATGCGATCGGGATGATTTTCGAGAATTCTAATCGTATCTACGGGACTTAACATGATTTAACAAGAATTTTTCGGGTTATCTCTCCCATTTTCCAATAGATTGAACTCGCCGATCATCGTTTTTGTATGTAAGAATACATCTCCCCACACCCCATATCCTTGAAAAAACACTGGGGTTAAAACTGTTCGATCGCTGCTTGGGTGATTTCTGCGATCGCTGTTAAACTGGGACTAACTGGGCCAGTATCGGTGGATAACCAGAGAAGATACTCGACATTACCCGCAGGTCCGGTAATGGGGGACGAAGTTAAACCCCGATAGAACCATCCTAAGACTTCTGCGGCCTGTAAAACCTGAAAAATTGCCGATGCTTGGTCTTGGTGGTCGCGAACTACCCCTTTTTTCCCGACTTTTTCTCGTCCCACCTCGAATTGGGGTTTGACCAATAAAATCGCCTCTCGCGGTGGATTTAATAGCGTCCACAGGGTCGGCAAAACTTTGGTCAGGGAAATAAAAGACAGATCCATAACTGCTAAATCGGCGGGTTTTTCCTGTTTGTATAACTTTTCTGAGGTTAAATAGCGAAAATTAGTTCTTTCTAGTAAAATAACTCGTTGATCCTGCCGTAAACTCCAGGCTACTTGTCCATAACCCACATCAATCCCATAAACCCGTTTTGCTCCTTTTTGCAAGAGACAATCGGTAAATCCCCCTGTGGAAATGCCTCCATCTAAACAAATTCGATCGCTGACATCGATGGCAAACAATTCTAAGGCCTTGGCTAATTTTTCGCCCCCCCTTGACAAATAGGGCAGTTTCTGCTTAATCTCGATCGCCGCTTCTGGATCGATTTCTGTGGCCGGTTTATCGATGATTTGATGATTGACTTTCACCTCTCCAGCGCGAATTAATCGCTGTGCCTGTTGACGGGAATCACAGAGATTTTTGGCTACTAATAATATATCTAATCTTTGTTTCGGCAAGGAAGGCCTCCCAATAATCACCGGCTAATTCTAAAAAATACCTTATTTTTCCCCAAGCAATCCCAGAAGGAAGATTATAAGTAAAGATAGGGACAAGCGGAACCCATCAGCTAAATTTTCGCTGCCATTCCGATATTTTATGGATAAAGACACTCGATTCGCTGTTTTGGTCATTGGCATCCCCTTTCTAGGACTAGCTTACTGTGGCTTAATTTTTGTCGTGATGATCTATTGGGTGTGGGCCCGGGAACATCCCGTAACCATGGCCACTTTTTTCGTCCTTGCTCCTTCTTTGATTTCCGGCTCTATTTGGCTGTTAGCTTCCTATAAAGCCCGTCAAAAGCAGCGTTTGGGGTTATAGTTGACGTTACTAAGCTAGGACGCATTTAAACCGCTTATTCTTGGATTAGTCGAACCTTCCCCAATCCCTTTACTGTTGTCCTTCTTTTTTGTACTAATTTTTGCACTAAAGTTGTTCGAGGTGCTAAAACAATATGATCGGGATTGACAAATTCACTGATAAGCTCTGCAACCCCTAGTAAAGTCAAAAAAAGATTGCAGTTGTACCAAACTGGGGACTTTCCGATAGATAGAAGCGATCGATCCCCGGAATCCTACACTGGTAAATTCTACCCCATCCCCCACTTCATAGATCTGTTCTTGTCAAACTCCGGAATCCTTGCGACGGTGACATTCAATTTTGGCTCTTCGGTTTTTGTTATGCCATGGACGGGGTTTATAAGGGATGCAACCCTTATATAGAAAGGCATTTAGCGATTTTTGTTAATTATTTTTGCTCTAGAGCGAACTAATCAATTAAGTCTGTTGCCAGATAAGGATTTAGTCGATTTATGCCCCCCATCGAACCATAACAAGTAACGAAGAGCCTCAATTTTCATCTGGTTTTGATGAATAAGAATATATTCTTTTAAGGTGGGACAGGTTTGATAATCGCTAAATTTATCACCCCTATCAAAGGATTCCGTCGATTGCGATAATACTTCAATAATCAGAACGGGATAGAGAATAAAATCATCGGTATTGTTAATCTCTCTCTCGTCACAAACCGCGGCAATATCGGGATAATAATAACAATTTGCTTCCTCTAACCGAACTTTGATATCGGAAGTGAGAACAAGACAGGGACTATCATCGAGATGGATACTCAATAAGGTAGCTAGATTTGTATTTAAGACAATATGCGGCTTTTTATCCCCTACCATCGCATAAATCCGTCCTTTTCGGTACTCGTGCTTAATCGGACTGACTCTTTCCCTTTCTAGATACACTTCTGGAGAGACATAAAAAAAATTAGGATTCGTCACCATGCTCCTCATGCTCCCTATTCTCGAATAACTAAATTATCGCCTGTGGGAATCATCGCTCTTGGACTCAATCTCGCTAGACTTATAGATCAATGATTGTCACTTGTAACATTTGTATTACAGTTATGTGACAGGATAGAGATAACGACTCTCAAAGGGACGTTATTTAGGAATGAATGCCGAAAACGATTGATATCCATAGGTTTGCCAGAATGTCCAACGCTAAAAGTTACAAAGATACCGTTAATTTGCCTCAAACTGACTTTGATATGCGAGCAAATGCCAGCAAACGTGAGCCAGAAATGCAGAAATTCTGGCAAGATGAGCAAATATACGAGAAATTAGCGCAAAATAACCCCAAAGAATTATTTATTCTCCACGATGGTCCTCCCTACGCTAACGGATCTCTGCATATCGGTCATGCTTTAAATAAAATTCTCAAAGACATTATCAATAAATATAAACTGCTGCAAGGCTACAAAGTGCGCTATGTGCCGGGTTGGGATTGTCACGGGTTGCCGATTGAACTGAAGGTTTTACAAAGTCTCAAAAGCTCGGAAAAAGAGGGTCTAACCCCTTTGAAATTACGTCAGAAAGCCCACGATTTTGCCCTTCAAACGCAAAAAGAACAGTGTGAAGGTTTCAAAAGGTATGGAGTCTGGGGAGACTGGGAAAATCCCTATTTAACCCTAAAACCCGAATACGAGGCCGCTCAAATTGCCGTATTCGGAAAAATGGCCCTAAAAGGTTATATTTATCGGGGACTAAAACCGGTTCACTGGAGTCCTAGTTCTCAAACCGCTTTAGCTGAGGCCGAATTAGAATATCCCGAAGGTCACACTTCCCGCAGTGTCTATGTTGCTTTTCCAATTACGTCAGTTTCAACCCCGGTTTTAACGCCATTTTTGCCTAATTTATCCGTCGCTATCTGGACGACTACCCCCTGGACTTTACCCGGGAATTTGGCCGTCGCATTGAACCCAGAATTAAACTATTCAGTGGTGGAAACTAGCGAGTCTAATTATCTAATCGTAGCGACGGATTTAGTCGAAAAATTGGCCGACACTTTTAACACAACTTTGACGATTAAAGCAACGGTTAAAGGTCTGGAATTAGAACATACTAAATATCGTCATCCTTTGTTTGACAGAGAAAGTGCTATTCTCATCGGTGGGGATTATGTCACCACTGATTCCGGTACCGGATTAGTTCATACGGCCCCCGGCCATGGTCAGGAGGATTATATCGTCGGCCAACGTTACGGTTTACCGATACTTTCTCCCGTGGATGATAAGGGAAATTTCACCGCAGAAGCGGGACAATTTGCGGGTTTAAATGTCTTGAAAGATGCTAATGAAGCAATAATTTTAGCACTGACAGAAAAGGGGGCCTTACTCAAAGAAGAAGCATATCAGCATAAATATCCCTACGATTGGAGAACCAAAAAACCGACAATTTTCCGCGCAACAGAACAATGGTTTGCTTCCGTGGAAGGATTCCGGGAATTAGCTTTAGAAGCAATTGATTCGGTGCGTTGGATTCCTGCAACGGGTAAGAATCGCATCACTTCTATGGTGAGTGAAAGAAGCGATTGGTGTATCTCTCGTCAGCGCAGTTGGGGGGTTCCTATTCCTGTTTTTTATGACGAAGAAACGAATGAACCGCTGTTAACGGAGGAGACGATTAATCACGTTCAAGCTATCTTCGCAGTCAAGGGTTCTAATGCTTGGTGGGAGTTATCGGTAGAGGAATTGTTACCTCCCAGTTATCGCGATAATGGTCGCAGTTATCGCAAGGGAATGGATACTATGGATGTGTGGTTTGATTCTGGTTCTAGTTGGAATGCGGTGGCTAATGCTCGACCAGAATTAAGTTATCCTGCGGATATGTATCTAGAAGGATCGGATCAGCATCGGGGATGGTTTCAATCGAGTTTATTAACCAGTGTCGCTGCTAATGGTATTGCTCCCTATAAAACGGTGTTAACTCACGGTTTTGTTTTGGATGAACAGGGACGAAAAATGAGTAAATCTCTGGGTAATGTCATCGATCCTAATGTGATCATTAATGGTGGTAAAGACCAGAAAAAAGAACCCGCTTATGGGGTGGATGTGATTCGGTTATGGGTGTCCTCAGTGGACTATACCAATGATGTGAATATCGGCCAAAATATTCTTAAACAGTTGGTAGATATCCGTAATAAAATCCGTAACACTGCCAGGTTTTTACTGGGGAGTTTAAATGATTTTGATCCCGTTAAAGATGCGGTAGCTTATGAAGATCTACCGGAGATCGATCGCTATATGTTACATCGTATCTCGGAGGTGTTTACGGAAGTTACGGCAGCTTTTGAAAGTTTCCAATTTTTCCGATTTTTCCAGACGGTACAGAATTTTTGTGTTGTCGATTTATCTAACTTTTATATTGACATCGCTAAGGATCGTTTATACATTTCTGACCCTAATTCTTTCCGTCGTCGCAGTTGTCAAACAGTCTATGCTATTGCTTTAGAAAATCTTGCTAAAGCGATCGCTCCTGTCCTGTCTCATCTAGCGGAAGATATCTGGCAATTTCTCCCCTACAAAACTCCTTATTTATCAGTATTTGAGTCAGGATGGCTAAACATCGATCATGCTTGGAATAATCGCGAATTGGCCGATAAATGGGCGAAATTCCGGCAGCTACGCACCGAAGTTAATAAGGTGATGGAAACTGCCAGAAATGATAAAGCGATCGGTGCTTCTTTAGAGGCAAAAGTTTTACTTTATGTTCCCGATGAAACCTTACAACAGGAGTTAGAATTATTCAACAATTGTGATAGTTTAACTGGGAATAAAGTCGATGAATTGCGTTATCTATTTCTCTCTTCTCAAGTGGAATTAGTTAGTGATATTAGCGCGATTCAAACCGCAGAATATAAGGGAGAATCGGACTTTGTTTCGGTGGGAATTGTCAAAGCAGACGGCGAAAAATGCGATCGCTGTTGGAATTATTCCACTCAAGTGGGAAAATTTGCCGATGATCCCACTATTTGCGAGCGCTGTAATGCCGCTTTAAAAGGAGAGTTCTAAGCTAAACTAAAAGGGTGCTTTATTGTCTAATAAAGTACCCTTAGTTGCTTCTACAAACTTAAACTTATGGAAATTAAAGACCAAGAAAAATATGAATGTTAGCGATCTTAAGAAAACTGCCTTGATATATTGGCCAGTTGAATTAGCAGAAAAAGAAAAACTATCTAGTATAATTCCCTTACTAATACGAACTCAAGAAAGTTTTATCAGTATATTACGAATAGCATCTAAAGATCCCTTCTCATGGATAACAGCCTTAGATTTATGTGATGAACTTTATCCTAATCTATTTTTAAAACATCTCTGTGTTCTATCTGATATTGGTGGAGAAAATTTAAAAAGATTCTCTTCAGAACTTTCTAGGGATTTTTATTCTAAAGATTTTGAGTTTATATTTCGAGACAAAATTTATCAATACCAGTTTGTTTCTTTGAAAAATAGAGCTACATGGAATAATAAAAATTTGGGATTAGACGGGGAGGGAATATTAAAACCTTGTTCTCTTAGCCAAGAAATCCGAGATGTTATTATGCTAATAATGTTCGGTGGTTTGGCAACCTCTATAAATGTTCCTGATGAAATAGAAGAAAAATGTATTATTGGTGCTATGATAGGTAACATTAGACTTCTGGAAGAATATATTAAGCATCGTTACATCTGGGTTAGTAAAATTACTGGGGGAGCAAAATCGAATAAAATGGGTCAGCTTGCTCAAGAATACATTAGAGAAAAATTGAAAGTATATTTACCTGAGTGGGATTTTTCTAGAAAATCTATACCAGGAATAAGTCAAAATGAGGGTAGAACACTAACCAAATTTGATATAGTGGGAATACCACCTCATGATCGACCACCTTACTGGGGTATTGAAGTATCATTTCAATTTACTACTAACAGTGTTGTAGAAAGGAAAGGAAAATTGGCTAGAGATAGACGAGAAATTTTAAACAGACAGCACCATAAGGTTGCTTATGTAGTTGATGGAGCGGGAAATTTTGACAGAAGTTCTTTTATACAAGACTTAATTGATTTTAGTGACTGTGTTGTTAACTTTAGTGAAAATGATCTTAAGCGTTTAGCTAAAACTATGGAGGATTCAATTAAAAATGAGCCACAAAAGTGAAAATTGTCTACCACTAAAAGTTATTGAAATACAGCCCTCTGCGTTAGAAGATAATTATCAAAATATAGGCAAAAACTCTAATGTCTATTTTCTTCATCTTCCGACTATTAAACAATGTAAAATTAAAGAAATATCTAATCTTAAAGATTACTTAATTAGTTTTGCAAATGAATTAGATGATAAAAGTGTATTGTGTATATTGTCCAATGCAGAAATTGCCTGTCAAGTCATATCGTTTTTAGAAAAATCTACATATTTTAAGCTATGGGTTGCTATCAAAAGAAGTCAAGCATTAATGGATGAGAGCTATATGTTAGACAACCATGTATCTTTGACGATGTTTACTAAATACCGTTCACCTTTAAAGCATAATAAAACTTTAATTCAGTATTCTTATTGTCCCTCCTGTAATAAAACGACAAAAGATTATGGAGGTAAAAAACATTTATATAGTCCATTGGGAACATTAATGTCAGATGTGTGGAGGGACATAAGTTATTCTCATCAAAAAATACCTCAAGATATTCTTGAAAGAATAAAGGATCTTTTTGGGTTAGAACCATATCAATTTGTGTACTATATAGATCTACAAAATTATTTTGCCACCATCGACAATAATCAAAAAATAAAACCTCTAGAAAATACAACTAATAATGTCATATACAAACAGCCAATTAATTTGATTAAAAGCAATCTACTAATTAATGATGATTGCTTAAATTATCTACGATTATTACCCAATAATTCAATAGATTTTGTTTTTGCCGATCCTCCTTACAATATCCAAAAAAAATATGATATATGGAATGATTGTCAGGATAATAATCAATACATAAAGTGGTGTATTGAATGGGTCAATGAACTGGCTAGAGTATTAAAGAATGGAAAAACTCTAGCACTCCTCAATATTCCTATATACTTGGCTAAATACTATGAATTTAGCCAAGGAGTTTTAGAATTTCAAAATTGGATAGTTTGGGAAAGTCTTAGTCTTCCTGTAAGACAAATAATGCCTTCACATTATGGTATTTTGTGCCTAGGCAAAGGTGAACCAGAAATTAAAAAAATTAGTAATGAAAGTATTTATGATTATAATTTTTCTTTAAAAGAATGGTATTGTATTAGAGAGCAATGTATCAAAAAAAGAAATAAAGATAAAACAGTAGATAGAGAACCGTTAACTAATATATGGTGGGACATTCATAGACTAAAGCATAATTCAAAACGTGTAGATCACCCATGTCAACTACCTCCAACACTAATGAAACGTATTCTCACTATATTTACCGAGGAAAATGATTTGGTATTAGACCCCTTTAATGGCTCTGGTACAACTACTCTGGTTGCCTCTATCATGAACAGACGATACATTGGCATTGAAATTTCTGAGCAGTATCATTCTTTAGCTGAACAAAGACATATAGAGTTAGAAAATGGTGTTGATCCATTTTCTAAAAGAGATATTATTCCTAAGGCTAAAAATAGTAGAGTTAATCGTATTAAAAAACAAAAATATGATGTTTCTAAAAAAACTTTACAGCTAGAAGTGAGAGATATAGCGGTAAAAATAGGACGAAAACCAACCAGAGAAGATATAGAAAAGTACAGCCAATATCCTTTCAGATACTTTGACGAATATTTTGCTGATTGGGGAGAAGTTTGTGGTGCTGTCGGTGATAAGGGTATGCAAGAAAACAAGGACATAGATAACTACCCAAACTTTAAGCAGCTTGAGCTACCATTTGAGTGATTCTTGATAATGTTGACTTATTTCTCAAACGATCGCTTAGTCAAAATTAAACCCCCTAACCGGTGAAAATTAACTACAAGCGATCGAAAAACTGGGAAAATATTCAATTAATTCAATGTCATCTTTTTTAACTATCCTGCCCATGAATAATCAGGTCATCCGTACTGATAAAGCTCCAGCCCCTGTGGGTCCCTATAATCAAGCGATCGCCGCTCCTGGTCCTTTTCTCTTTGTTGCGGGACAAATTCCCCTAGATCCCGTCACGGGTGAAATCGTCTCCGGGGAAATTAGCGCCCAAACCGAACAAGTTATGGCCAATCTAGAGGGCATTTTAACCGCTGCTGGGGCTAATTGGTCAAATGTGGTGAAAACTACCGTTTTTCTCTCGGATTTAGCCAATTTCGGGGCGATGAATCAAGTTTATGCCCGTTATTTCCCCCCGGAAACCGCCCCAGCCCGGGCCTGTGTGGAAGTGGCCCGTCTTCCCAAAGATGTCCTAGTGGAAATAGAATGTATTGCCGCTTTAGCCTAAAAATTAAGGTGGGCAATGCCCACCCTAACCTAATCTCTCTCTAGACCACCAAAGCTTCTAGAATCGTCTTATTGTAGATAATTCGCCCCACTGTAGTACGCACATACTGAGCAATTATCTGACCATCCTTCTCGCGGGTTTTGCGTTCCCGATAATATTTCCAGATGCTGCCATCGGGGAGAGTTTCCGTTTCCAGGACTTCCTCATCGGGTTTATTGGTTTTCACCTTTTCTCCCACCGGTAAACGCAACCACACAGAAGCGTGCAGATCCACCAATCCCTGATCAAAAGAGCGAATAGCGTCATCCATGCTGGCGAAATAACGACCCCCACCCTTTTGGGCCTTGGGATTTTCGGCCGTGAGATAATAACAACCCAAAACCATATCCTGAGAAGGGGCAACAATCGGGCGACCGGTCGCCGGTGAGAGAATATTATGACAAGCTAACATCAACAATCGCGCTTCCGATTGTGCTTCCAGGGAGAGGGGAATATGTACGGCCATTTGGTCCCCGTCAAAGTCAGCGTTAAAAGCGGGACAGACGAGGGGATGTAACTGAATCGCCCGGCCCTCCACTAGGATCGGTTCAAACGCTTGAATGCCCAAACGGTGCAGGGTAGGGGCGCGATTTAACATCACCGGGTGTCCCGTGATTACTTCATCCAAGACGTGCCAAACATTAGCATCCCCCCGTTGGATCATTTTCTTGGCTGCCTTGATATTATTGACGATGCCTAATTTAATTAAACGATGGATAACGAAGGGTTGGAACAATTCGATCGCCATTTCCCGGGGTAAACCGCATTGATAGATCTTCAATTTCGGACCGACAACGATAACCGAACGTCCCGAATAGTCCACCCGTTTGCCGAGGAGATTTTGACGGAAACGCCCCTGTTTACCCTCGATAATATCCGATAAAGACTTCAGGGCGCGATTATTGGCCCCCACCACCGTGCGACCGCGACGACCGTTATCAATTAAAGCATCGACGGCCTCCTGTAACATCCGTTTTTCGTTGCGGACGATAATTTCGGGAGCGAGAATTTCTTGCAGACGGGATAAACGGTTATTGCGGTTAATCACCCGACGGTAGAGATCGTTCAGGTCAGAGGTGGCAAAACGGCCGCCGTCCAACTGCACCATCGGGCGTAAATCGGGGGGAATCACGGGAATTACGGTTAAAACCATCCATTCTGCCTGAGAACCCGTGGCGACAAAGTTATCGATTACCCGGAGACGTTTAATTAATTTTGCCCGTTTTTGCCCTTTACTTTCGACAATTTCCGTCCGCAGTCTTTCCGCTTCTTCTTCCAGGTTAATTTCCTGTAAGAGTCTTTGGATAGCCTCGGCCCCGATACCCACTTCAATACCGACTAATTCCGAATCCTCCGCGTAGATTTCTTCTTCGATCTCTAACCATTGATCTTCGCTGAGGAGTTGTTTATAACTAAGATTGCCGGCATTGCCCGGATCGAGAACCACATAGGCATTAAAATAGACGATTTGCTCCACGTCCCGCAGGGGCATATCGAGCAGGATACTGAGATAACTGGGAATACCTTTGAGATACCAAACGTGGGTGACGGGGGCAGCCAGTTTGATAAAACCCATGCGATGACGACGTACCCGGGACTCGGTGACTTCCACCCCGCAACGTTCACAGACAATTCCCCGGTGACGGACGCGTTTGTATTTACCGCACCAACATTCCCAGTCCTTCGAGGGGCCAAAAATTTTCTCGCAGAATAACCCATCCATTTCCGGTTTGAGAGTCCGATAGTTGATCGTTTCTGGTTTGGTTACTTCTCCGACGACTTGACCGTTAGGCAGGTTTCTTTCTCCCCATTGCCGAATTCTTTCGGGGGACGCTAAACCGATTTTGACGTAATCAAATCTTTGATCTGTTGGAGTCTTCATTCTGAATTTTTTACTATGGGTAATGATTCTGGGATAAGCGATCGCTCGCGCGTTCTCGATGCCCCGATGACAACTATTAGGCAGAAACGACGGTTAACTCAGTCACTTTTTCTTGGGGTCAAACTGGCCCGATCGAGTCCGGGACATTACATTATACAATTTTTCCAGTTCGATCGACCATTAAGTGATATTTTCCCAGATGATGATGCTACCGTCGGCCGCAGCCGCTGCTAGGTGACAATAATCGGGGCTGAGAACTAAACTGGAGATCGGTGACGATCGCCCATTGTCGGTGCTAAGAGTTGCGATCGCCTGTTGAGAATTGGCTAACCAGATTTTAATCTCTCCGTCGGTTCCCCCGGTAAATAACCACTGACCCTCCTCTGCAAATACCAAGCTTGTCACCTGACCATTATGGGCATTGATCACCCGAATTGGCGCAAAATGACCGCTTTTCTCCGGGTCGTATTGCCAGATTTTCACCGTCCCATCCACACAACCGGCGGCAATAATCTGACTATCGGCAGCGATCGCCAGACTCTGCACCGAAGAAACGTTACCGGATAGGACGGCGATTTTTGCTCCCGATCCCAATTGCCAGAGGGTGACAGTGCCATCACCTCCAGCTGCGGCGATAAAATCTTGATTAGGAGCCACTGCTAGGGCATAAATTGCCCCTAGACTGTCATAGGAGCTAAATTCTTCGTTTTCCTGCTCTAAATTCCACTGTTTTAGGGTTTGATCGTAACTACCGCTCACCAAAAAATGCCAACGGGGGGCAAAATCCAGGCCATGAATCGAACCGAGATGACCGAGGAAAATTTGATTTAATTCCAGACTACTGCCATCGCTGGCTAAAGTCCATAATTTAACGGTTTGATCGAATCCTCCCGTCGCTAGATGATAATCGCCGTTTCCGGTCACTGCTAGGGCTAAAATGCCCTGATCATGAGCTTCAATCGTATTAATCAGGGTTCCTGTGGCAAAATCCCAGATTTTTAGGGTACGATCCCAACTAACGCTAATTAAAAACCGTTGATCCTCGGTAATTGCGATCGCTGTAATCATTTCCCGATGGGCGCTCAGACGGCGATAATAGTGCCAATGGGGGATAGGGGGGGAAGTGGGAGTTAAATTAAGGGTAGGTAGGGTGATTTGTGGCTCATTTTCCGCTTTTATGGGGTTAATATCCGCCGATTCTTCCTTAATCGGCAAAATTTCTCTTTGTAAGCGACTGTAGGATTTTTCCAGATGTTCGATGCGTTCGAGCAGGCCGTTACGGTTGATATATTGAATAATTTGATTGTAGGACTGTTCGAGGGCGAGAATATTTTCCTCTAATTCTGCGATCTCGCGTAGCGAGCGCGTTGCGACCGCACGATCATTACCCCTGGCCGCTGCGGGATCGAGGGACTGTATTTGGGCCGATAAAGCTTCTTTTTCTTCTTCCCACTGACTCTGTAAATTACCAGTTATCTCGGTTAAGCGTTGAAGTTGCCTAGTTCTTTCTCGGAGACGATTGAGAATATTCAACCCGAAAGTCACGACTAGGAGGAACAAAGGCAAAAACCCCGCACCCATGGCCATAAGGGTAAGCAGGGTTAATCCTAGGGCGATATATTCCGCTAATTCTAGCCAATGGGGGCGATGGTCGGTCATTTTGCAGTTACCGGTAAAGGGATTTTGATCATCTCCTGATTTCAGACTCATGGTAACGCTAATTGCTGCCTTGGGATTGACTAAAATGAATTTTTAAGCAGGAGTTAAGACTTTTCCCTTAGTTTCTATCGGTGCGGTTAAAGCGGATTCTAGATCGGCCTTCCCTAGTCTTGCTTCTAAAATTTTCAGCACTTCCCGTCCAAAATCATCGGGATTTTGTCGCCATGCTTGCAGACAAACTTCGCCAAAGAATGACCCCAAAGGTTCAGGATTCCAGAGCAATTTTTTGGCTGTCCAGGGCATTAAACTCATGGGATCATAGCTGGGTTTAATAATCTCTTTTTTGAAGGCGTATTCTTCTAGATGTGTGTGGGGTTGTAGTCCAATAAAAAAGATAGCTGGTTCCACTTTATCGACTCCAAAAATATTTTCTAATTCCCGATGATAGGTGATAGTTTGACGAATAGTTTCTAGGGTTTCATCAATGACATTAAAGGAATAATTTACCGAAACTAGATCATTAAAACCCGCCGCTTTTAAGTCTCGACAATTTTGCAAAACTGTCCGCAAATTATAGCCCATACGCATTTTTCGGACTAATTCCTGAGAACCACTGGTGATGCCAATTTCAAAGTAGTTCATGCCTGTTTTTACCATTAAATCGCACAGTTTCGGAGTAAGATTATCGGCACGAATATAGGCAGCCCAACGGATATCTTTCATCCCAGCATCGAGGACTTTTTCTAATAGTTCTTCCACATCATTGATAAATTTTCTGGTGGGGATAAATTGGGCATCGGTAAACCAAAAATTGCGAATGCCGCGGTCGTATAATTGGCGCATTTCCTTAACTACTTCATCTGCGGGATTAATGCGTACTTGTTTGCCTTCAACGACGGTATAGATGCAGTAGCAGCAGTTATGGGGACAGCCGCGCTTAGTTTGTACCCCGATATAAAAGTCGTTTTCTTGGAAATAGTAGGAAAATTCCGGCCAAATACTGGCGATGTAGTCGTAGTTACAAGCGGATTTTTCTAAGGGGGTGGGGGATTCGTGGATTAAACGCGGCCTGGGTGTGGTTTCTCCGACTACATAACAACGTTCATCGTTAAAGTCCCGGCCGGAGAGGAATTTTTCTAGCAGGGTTTCCCCTTCTCCCACTGATACAATTGTTCCTATGGGCAGTTTGGTTTTTAGTTGTTCGTAGAAAACACTGACGGCACCACCCCCGACGATAACTCGCGCTTCGGGATGGTATTTTCTGGCCCGCTGCAACCCGCGGCGAATTAGTCCCTGATTGCGCCATAATTCACCGTAGTAGGCGGTTGTCACCTTTAAACCTCCTAAAGCACCGCGCAGCTTGATTAGGGGGTTTTTGGCGTAGTAAAATTCAAAGGCGTTTTGTAGGGGATTACCACCGCGACCACCGACGGGAGCATATATTTGAATATCCCGCCAGGAGAATACTAGCAGGGTGGGCCGAAATTCGTCAACACAGCGATCGAGGGTCTGGTTAAAGTCTAAGGGGGGGACAGTCCCAAGGTCAAAAATCCTTTGTTCGATGTCGGGGAATAGTTTATGAACGTGGTCGGAAAGATAAACAACACCGATGGGGAAAATAGGGTTACAGGGGAGTCTAACGTAGAGGATGCGTTGCGCTTGCGGTTGAGTCATGAGATTTCTGAATGAGACGAGGACGCATTCTGAGTGATCTTAATATAACTTAACTTTGTCTGGCTTGTCTGGGAGAGGTGATAACCGTCTAGACTTACATTCATAAGTATTTTGACTTACCCCCTTTTTTTTTTGAGACTTTGTGACACCTAGGGTGCGGAATGTGGGATAAGATAAACTTTTGTAACAGAGGATGTTAAGCACTGTTGCAAGATCGGGCAGAATCGGAGAATCTCGTTCCTTTCGGCTAAACCCCTGTGGTACACTGCAAGGCGTACTCGCTCGTATAGTATGTAGGAGAAAACCTGAGTGTTAAGAGTCGCTGTTGTGGGTTCAGGGCCGGCCGGTTCTTCGGCGGCAGAAACATTAGCTAAAGCAGGCATTGAAACCTATTTATTTGAACGCAAATTAGATAATGCTAAACCCTGTGGTGGAGCGATTCCTCTCTGTATGGTGAGCGAATTTGACCTACCTCCTGAAATTATCGATCGCCGGGTGAGAAAAATGAAAATGATCTCCCCCTCTAACGTCGAAGTCGATATTAATCTCGATAATCAAGACGAATATATTGGTATGTGTCGTCGGGAAGTCCTCGACGGTTTTATGAGAGAACGCGCCCATAAATTAGGGGCGCATTTGATCAACGGAACCGTTTACGGTCTCGACATTCCCACCAATAGCACCGATCCCTATACCCTACACTACGCCGATCACTCCCACGGTAATTCCCAAGGGGAAATGAAATCTCTGAAGGTGGACGTGGTTATCGGTGCGGACGGTGCTAATTCTCGCATTGCCAAAGCTATTGATGCCGGGGATTACAACTATGCGATCGCTTTCCAAGAACGCATCCGTCTTCCCCAAGATAAAATGGCCTACTACGAAGACCTGGCGGAAATGTATGTAGGAAAAGACGTATCCCCCGACTTCTACGCTTGGGTATTCCCCAAATACGATCACGTCGCCGTCGGTACTGGCACAATGAAGGTCAATAAAGCCATGATTAAAGACCTACAGGCTGGTATTCGCGCTCGCGCGGCCCGTCGTCTGGAAGGTGGCGAAATCATCCGCGTGGAGGCTCACCCCATCCCCGAACATCCCCGTCCTCGTCGTGTAGTTGGTCGCGTGGCACTGGTGGGAGATGCTGCGGGAACCGTTACTAAGTCTTCGGGAGAGGGCATCTATTTCGCCGCTAAATCAGCGCGGATGTGTGCGGAAACCATTGTCGAAGTCACCAACGGTGGCCAACGTATTCCCACAGAGGACGAGTTAAAACTCTACCTCAAGCGTTGGGATAAGAAATACGGTATGACCTATCTGGTATTAGATATCCTGCAACGGGTTTTCTACCGTACCGATGCCACCCGGGAAGCTTTTGTGGAAATGTGTTCCGATAAGGACGTACAAAAGATGACTTTTGACAGTTATCTCTATAAAACCGTTGTTCCCGCTAATCCTCTCGTACAGATGAAGATTACTGCTAAAACTATCGGTTCTCTTCTGCGCGGTAACGCTTTAGCCCCTTAAAATCAATTGATAACCAGAAAACCCAATCTCCGGCGGTGGTTGGGTTTTCTTTTGGGTTGTTTCTTCCTGTCTTCTCTAATTGAAACAAAAATAAGGTATGTTACATTTGATTAACGCATCCGACGAGAGCGACTTGCTGCTACCTAGCGCCTTCGGCATCGTAACTATTGATATAGCTTATGACTGAAAATTCCTTCTTCAATGAGCAAAAAGCAGCAATTCTCATTTTAAGGTTTCATGACATTAAAACCCTTGCACCCAGAGGGGTTAATAATTCTTAACGAATCTCTAGATCGCTGAAACAACGCAAAATCGTTTCAAAATGAGAATTGCTGAGCAAAAAGAACAGTCCTTGATCAAAGCTAGGATTGTTGAGAAATATTTCTGGGCTTGGGCAAAAGTTATAATTTCAAAAGTTAAGAAGGGATCGTCTTCAAACCAGAAAATCGCTTATGTTGACCTTTTTGCTGGTGCAGGACGATATAAAGATGGCTCAAAATCAACCCCAGTAAAGGTTCTAGAAACTGCCATCGCCGATCCAGATATGCGAAATATGTTGGTATCGATCTTTAACGATGCCGATGTCGAAAATGTTAATTCTCTTCAACAAGCTATAGATTCAATTCCGGGCATAGAAAATTTAAAATACCGCCCTCAAATATCAAAATACGAGGTGGGAGAGGACATAGTTAAAACCTTCCAAAGCATGAAATTAGTTCCCACTTTATTTTTTGTTGATCCTTGGGGTTACAAGGGGCTATCTCTTCAACTTGTTAATTCGGTCGTCAAAGATTGGGGTTGTGATTGCATCTTCTTCTTCAATTACAATCGCATCAACATGGGTTTAAATAATGATGCAGTCAAAGAACACATAAATGCGCTATTCGGACAAGTAGGAGCAGATCAACTCCGCAAACGATTGAAAACATTTACACTTACTCCACAAGAGCGTGAGTTAACCGTTGTAGAATATATCTGTGAAGCCTTGAAAGAAATGGGGGGTAAATATGTTCTTCCATTTCGTTTCAGACATGAAATGGGAAATCGTACTAGCCATCACCTAATTTTTGTAAGCAAGCATCCTAAAGGCTATGAAATTATGAAAGAGATAATGGCTAAAGAGAGTTCTGAACAGACCCAGGGCGTACCATCTTTTGAGTATAATCCTGCAACTCTTCAACAACCATTACTCTTTGAGCTAACCCGTCCTCTCGATCAACTGGAATCTATGTTGTTGGACAATTTTTCAGGTAAAACTATGACGATGGCAGAGATTTACGACCAGCATCATCCGGGAAAACCGTACATTAAAAAGAATTACAAAACTGCCCTTAGCAATCTTGAATCTCAAGAAAAAATCACAGTACATTCACCCGAGGACAAAAAACGGCGAAAAGGAACGTTTGCGGATGGTTTAAAGGTTACATTTCCAGTTAAGCAATAAGCTCTAATTTTTCTGAACGCCTCGCTGATTTAAGTGGGACACTTCCCCATTTTTGGATATGCTGATTCCAGGCATTAGGCATCTCGTCCCAGATTTTATCATCAAGTAATCTACCCCCTGCTTTCGGTGTCCTTCCCCCAACTTGTTTGAAAAAAAATGCTACCCCTGAATTTTGACATTGATTGCGGATATCCCTTGCCCAGTCAAGTTTCATCTGGCGATGTTTTTGCCCGGATTCTCCGCCGACAATAACCCAATCAATGCCAGTTAAATTAAGTTCTAGGGGTCCTAAAAGTGGCTCACATGAAATGAAACGCACTGAAACAGGAACTGTCCGAAGATATTCAATCCGATCTATGTGGTTTTGGTTCTCGACAGATACACCTAGCCAAATGTTTTCTGGAAAATCTAATTTAGACGCTAAATCACCTAAACGGCTTTGTCGCTTTGTTAAAATCTGATATATATGCCAAGGTGTTGAATGAATAACTGAGAAAACTTGTCTGATAAAGTCGAGAGGCACATCATCATGAAAAAGGTCACTCATTGAGTTGACAAAAACTCGACTGGGAGTGCGCCAACGTAAGGGTTCTTCCAATCTTTCTGGATGCAAAGTTAAGCTGAATCCATTGGGAAAGTTTTTGGGAAAACGCTGTGTAATAGCTTCGGCATAACAATGCAGACAGCCAGTGCTAATTTTATCGCACCCGGTTGTTGGATTCCACGTTTTATCAGTCCACTCAATACCAGTGTTTATACTAGACATATTTTAACTCCACAATCTATACCTATGACAGACGCTACCTGCCGATAATTAGCAATTTACTTGTACTATATCATTGTTTGACAAGTACAATTGTCGCCGCACTCACTTTCTACATTACGCAATCGTCAATGAGTTGCGGTGTACACAAAATATTACATCGTTTAACGGAAACAACAGGTCCTTACGAGGTTATAACTGTTACTATGAAATCTAAGCAATGATCGCCTCACCTCAAATCTAGAGAACTAACGCTCTTTTAATACCATAATTCGGGTATCAGGTCATAATAACCAGCTTGGGGCGGTGGGTAAATACCCGCTTCGATTTTTTCGATAATAGTCGGCCAAGCTTGCCTAAAAGCTGCAGAGCGCTCGTTGGGGTGCAAAGTCCAACCCTTGGCATTGGTGAGAGTGGCGCGATAGTAGTTGCTTTGTTCTAGGGAGCGAGAAACCATAATTTCCCAAGAGTCGAGTTTTCCTTTCCCAGTCAAAATATTGCCCCAAGCTTTTAAAGCATCGGGTAGATAATCGAAAAAGGTATTTTTATAAGAGCGCCAGAGGGGGGTGATCGGTAAAAGGCGATCATAGCGACGACAATTAAGTAAATAGGCACGGCTGCCAAAAAATTTAAATTGATAGAATCCGTCGGGATTTTTCGTGTGGGGATGCTGAGAATCAATCTTACCATCGGGCCGGGGTGGACCGGACAAAGGACGCACAAACATCATTTCTGGATGGGTTTCCATTAACTCAATCCCTTCGCGGATCCAACTGTAATCCGGTTCTTGGTAGAGCATCATGTCACTGTCATAATGAACCATATAGTCGCTGCGACATGACTCGATTTTGAAGATCGAGCCAAAAATCGGATAACCTTTGTAGTTATGGGTGGAACGGAGGGGACTGCCGAAATGCTTTTGATAGATACGCTGACGATAGCTGGGATCATAGTTAAAATCCACTAGGCGATCGATTATGCCATCTTTAACTAATTTTTCAGCACAGGCTCTTAACTCCTCCATTGTACCCAGTCCGGGGCGATTAACCTTTTCCCCGCTTAAAGGGGCCGTGTCAATAGCGAGTACCTTTTCCTCGAAGGGAAACTGACTCATTTTGACTAGATGGGGGATAGTGTTGATCATAAACCACACATCGGTTCGCGCTGTAAAAAACCAGAGCGAACAACTTGGCAATCCCATTTTGTATAAACCTCACTTTTGTTTGGGTCTTAAATGGGATACATTATAAGGGAATCTTAGCGGCAAGTTGACACATTCTTTATTAACCTATGACTATAACCCTTGATCGTTTACCCCAATCTTGGCAGGGTTTAACCCATCGTTTAACTTATAAGTATTTTCAGGCACGCATTGATATACCCAAAGACCCCTATAAAATCCTCTTTCGTCCCCAACCCTATCAGGTTTTATTTATTCTTAGCCATATGCGATCGGGTTCGTCTTTATTGACCCATATCCTCAATTCTAACCCTGAAATTATCGGTTTTGGCGAAACTCATCTAGTTTATGAGAATGAACAGGATTTTAAAACTTTAATGTTTAAAATCTACTGGCGTTTGCAAGATTTAAACATGAATCATAAATATATTTTAGATAAAGTTCTTCACGATCAGAAGTTTTTAGATTACAGTTTTTTGCAAGCTGATGCAGTTAAGACCATATTTTTACTACGAGAACCCCAGCGCACGTTAGCTAGTATCCTAGATATTAAACCCCATCAAAATGAGCAACACGCTCTAGGCTATTACACTGGTCGTTTAGCCACCTTAGAAAGTTATGCTCGATTGATTAATAGCAAAGAAAAGAGTTTATTTATCACCCACGATCAGGTATTAAATCAAAGTCAATTGGTCTTTAATAGTTTGCAGAGTCATCTCGATACTAAAACGGGATTTTCTGAAGAATATCGAGTTTTAAAAACCACTGGCAGCCGTGGTATAGGAGATTCTTCCGAGAATATCAAAGCGGGTAAAATTATTAAACAAGCCAGAAAATTAAATATAGAAATTTCCGACACTGTTTTAATCCAAGCCCAAAAAGCCTACGATCAATGCTACGAAACCCTCAGCAATTATTGTCATTGTATCTAATTGGGGATTAGTAATAGCCTTGATTCTTTCCTCTGATTGCCAGGAAAATCCCCCTAACTCAACTCTAAGTTGAGCATTTAAAAGGTCTGATTAGCCTTCAATATTAGCAATTGTAAAGCCCATCTGACACTCGTAGAGATTGGGCTGTTGGCTTCCTCCTTTGCCCAAGGAGTGACCACAGCCTAGTTTACCCTCTCGCCACCGGGGTTGCCCCTGCTGGTTGGCTAAAAGACAGCCCTGACAGACAGAACTCGTATCGAGAATGTGTTCGTCGGTTAAAATCACTAACATGACGTTCACCCCCTTTGATCTCTGATTTGTCTCTATTGTAAGAGGTTTTTTCTGAGATGTAGTGGCGCGTTATACATTCCGCTACTTTTTCGCTTTTTTTCGCCTGGACTCTTCTTATGCAGAAGATTAGACCTTGAAAATGTATAGTCATTTCGGATAAGTCTGATACGATTCAATCTGGCTCTTCGTTACTTGTTATGGTTCGATAGGGGGGCATAAATCGACAAAATCTTTATCTGGTAAGGGATTTAATTGATTAGTTCGCTTTAGATAAAAAACAATTGACAAAAATCGCCCAATGTCTTTCTCTATAAGGGTTCCATCCCTTATAACCCCCGTCCATTGCATAAGACAAACCGAAGAACCTTCAATCTTAATTGAAATGACTATCATGATTATTTTCCTAGTCCGAGTTTTCTGGTTACTTTTTGCCAAAAGGTTGGGGTCGGTGGTTGATAGGGTTTGGGACTACCTGTAAATATAGGACGTTGACTAGGTTCGTAGAGATAACGATAGTGCAAAAAAATATCTCGATAGGGAAAATCGAGATTTTCACCGCTACAAAGTCGCGTGAATAGAGAGGAAGATAAACCAATGTAGTGAATGTATGTCAAGCGTTTGCCCTGATCGTAAAGAATATTATCTAAAGCCTGAAAATGGGGAGAGGTGACACAGCAGCCGGTGCGTTCTTCTTTAGGCAATTGAAGAGCTAGATTATATATAGAAAAATTTGAGCGCATCATCATATAATTTAACAGAGGTTGATCTACTGCCATAGGATAAACTATTTCTGCTTCTCCTGCTCGCAATTGTTCGATTAGCCAATTACGGCGTTCCCCGTCAAATAAACCTTTTTTTGAGCCATAAAAACCCGAACAGAAAATTTCTTGGTTAAGACGTTCTTGGGGAAAGATTTCTAATAATTTTGGGGAAGTAACTTCATAAATGTGGGTGATATCTTTGTGCTGAAAATCGTAAACCACACAATCATAATTATCTAACTGTGCAAAAACCCGATCTAAGGAACTCATCAAGAGGGTATCACCATCCATGTAGATAAAGCGATCGAAGGGCCCATCAAAGGCACAATAACGACGATGGGTACCAAAACGATGATAACCTCTACTACCAGCCTTTAACCAGCGTTCTTTAGCCGTAGGATGGGGTTCCCAAGCAGATTTAGCGAAATTATCCCAGAGATCGATCACTTCCCGATCATCAAATAACTCTACATTAGGACGTTGAGCAATTTCCGCCTTGATACGTTCGGTGTTGTCATCGTAGGGATAGACACAAACAGGAAGAGCTTTTCCTCCATTGACCTCGATGCTGTTGAGTAGGGCGACTAATTGATCGTAAATGCGATCGTTGGCTAAGGTACAGATACCGTCCATAAGTAATCCCAAGGAAAAAATCAAAACCTATTATCTTTGCCGTTAGTTTAGCTTATTTTTGTCGTTGACATCCTCACCGCCGTAAACGGACGGTGATTCCTCACCACGCCACCTTTTTAGGATGGTCGCGTCAATGGGGCTTCGGCCGTGAGCTCAGCCGAACGGTTGACGCTTCACAGGACGCTGCTTCTTTAACAGAAGTCTTATGCTGTAGTCTGATATGGCACGGGATAACTTACGATTTTTAACCATTCCTGATGTGTTTAAATCCCCTAAAATTATCGTTTGATTTTCACGCACAACTCTAGGGGATAGTTTATTCAAAAAATCAGTGCGATTGTCCTTAATCTTTGCGTGGATTTTAGCCACTCGTTTTCTGGCTTTTTCCCGTCGTTTACTTCCTTTTTCATCTGATAACTGATAACTTCCCCACTGATAACTTACCCACTGATAACTTACCCACTGATAATTTACCCACTGATAACTGATAACTGATAACTTACCCACTGATAACTGATAACTGATAACTTACCCACTGATAACTGATAACTGATAACTGATTTAGCGTTTGCGTTTGAGTAATTTAGAAATGCGTCGATCGTACCGCAACCAACGCCAAATTTTAATGACTAATTCCTCCACCCATAAAATAATCGCATCTAATCCCTCTAAAATCCGTTCTAAGGGGTGTTTAACGTAACCGACGGGGGTTGATTCGGTTTCTAACCATTCTTCGTTAATTGGTTGAATTATCTCCCTAGCATAGCGGGGATCTAATTGGGTGGCGGGGGGAGATTCTCTGGCAGTAATTTCAGCGGCAGCCGGGGGGATTTTTTGTAAAGATTTATTTTGTTTTTCTTGACTAAAAGCTCTTTTTGTGCTGTCAGACTCGGACGGAGTGACTAGGGATTGGGGAAGGGAATTAGCGGGGTTAAGGCGGGGCTTTTCGGAGTCTTGAGGAGAAATAGCCAATATATCGGCGGATTCTAGCCAAGGTTGCTCGCTGACGGCGGAAAATGTTAGGGATTGGCGAGAGGAAAAAAAGTGATTGATCGCCGCTTGGATGAGTTTGCCGAGCGTGAAGGGATCCGCTTGGGTTTGTTTTTCTAGCCAATCCTGGAGACGTTGCTTGAAGGTGATCAGCAGAGAATTAGGAAGACTTAGGGGATATTTTGCGGATAAAGCGGCTGAATCGGCACTATATTCTAAATTGTTCTTTTCTTTTACCCAGAAATGCTCGATCGCCGCATAAATTAACCAATAAAGTCGCCAGAGATAGGAGGAATTTTTCTCCAGATTCGGGGACTGGTTAAGGAGATCGGAAGGGGGGTTAGAGGTGTAGCTCAAACTGCTGGGGATCGCGGGGGAGACAGCGAGAAATTTAGCCTCGAAAATCGCTAATTTTTCGTCAATAACTTCTAAAATCCCTTGAGAATTTAAATTAGGCAGTGGTAAGGAGAGTGGTGTCGAGGTTTTGACGAGATGGGATTCCTGAAAGAGATTTATGGCGATCGCTATTTGTCCCTGTTGTTCCCAGCGTAGTAGGTCCCAAAACCAACGGATCGGAGGCAAGACAGAATTTTTATCGGTAAAATTTGGTAATAAAGGCGGATACTGAGGATTTAATCGCTTAATTCTCCGTTTTTCCAGGGCGTAGTTAGCCAGTGCCGTCCTAATTTGTTTTTCTATTTGTCTTTGGGTTTGATTATCGGTGATTTTAACAGTCTGGTGATCGTTAGTGACGAAAACAAAAGCTTGATCCTCTAGATCGGCTGCTATGCCAATAAATGCCGTTTCTTGGTCGGATAAGCTCTGGAGAAATTCTGCGATCGCATCCGTTCCATCCTTGCCGGGGGGTGATAATTGTTTCTGGAGACTGTTCCCCAATTGATTAGCCGTCACCCGCAGCGATTGTACCAGTAAATAGACGGGATAGATAGCTATTTGCAGGGCAAGAGCGATCGCATTTTGACCGCGACGGGAAACGCGGCCGAGGTTATCTTTCAGACGGATCAAACGACGGTTGATCAGGTTGAACAGTCGGCTTTTATAGGGATCGGCAGCCATGGATTTTGGGCGATAACATCTTCATTTAGACTATCCTATTGTGCAAGGGCGGGATAAAAAAAATTTTTTGCCAAAACCCTTGACTCCCAGAAAGATTATTGTTATATTTAAAAAGGTCTGAAATCCAAGCCCCCATCGTCTAGTGGCCTAGGACACCTCCCTTTCACGGAGGCGACAGGGATTCGAATTCCCTTGGGGGTATCAAAAAAGGTCAGAAGCTTAATGCTTCTGACTTTTCGGTTTTTTTCTCCCGTTGATGGCTTTTTGGTAGGGTGACGGTGAAAACTGTTCCTCGCTCGATCTGACTTTCGACGCTAATTTGTCCATGATGACTGAGGGTAATCGCTAAAGCGATCGCTAATCCTAATCCTGTTCCCCCGGAAGTGGCGGAATTTTGCCGTGCGGGATCGAGACGATAAAAGCGATCGAAAATATGGGACAAAGCAGCCTCGGGAATCCCGATTCCGTTATCTTTGATGCGTACCAGTAACACCGATTGTCGATCGCGTTTACTTTTTTCCAATTCCACTGCCACATTTTTAGGCTCAGATTCGGGCAAAAAAGCGTGTTTTAGGGCATTAGAAATTAAATTTGTGAATAAACGAGCTAATTGATCCCAATCTCCCTCCATAGTAAACATTTCATCGCTGTAGGAAAAATCCTCTTGGTCCGGTTCCACAATCGACAGAGAGAGGCAAATTCCCTGCTTATCGGCGATTAAACGCTGTTCTTCCACCACTTCCATCAATAAAGCATCCAAAGGTACAGCTTGCTCGATCGGTTGGACGATGCCACTATCAGAACGGGCTAAAAAGAGCAGATCATTGACTAAATTGCCCAATCTTTCCGTTAAACGCTCGATCACCCGCAAGCGTTGATCGCCAGTTTGGGGATAAGCGATCGCCATTTGCACGTTAGTTTGGATAGTGGCGATCGGATTGCGTAATTCATGGGAAGCATCGGCGGTAAATTGTTTTAAACTCTGATAGGACTCTTTTACTGGTTGAATGGCTAAACCGGACAAAAACCAACCAATCCCAGCGACACTGGCAATCATCAGGCAAATTCCGACGATTAAATCCAATAATAGCTGTCTAATTGGTTTTGTCACCTCAAACCAAGGATGACTTACCCGCAGATATCCCAAAACATAATGATCGATTTCCACCCTTTCGGTTATTTGTCGCAGCAGACGATCATCGGATAAGTGAATAGTTTCCCCCTGACGGTGGGGATGGAGGGGAATATCTAAGGATTCGGCCAGAGTTGACCAAACTAGATTACCTTGGGGATCAAACCATTCCAAATCTATATGATCGTCCTCCACGGATTTACCCTGACTGGGAAAACTTGCGAGGGGATCGACGCGATAACGTCCTTGGTTCGGGGGAATCGATTCGATCACGAGGGAACGATTTACCACCTCAATGATGTGTTTGAGGGTATCATCAATGCGATCCACTAGGGTATGGCGCACATAAAAATACATTCCCGTAGCGAGAAAAAGCAGTAGTATGGCAGTGACAACAGTGTACCATAAGGCTAAACGGCGGCGAGTGGCTTGGAACACCGATAATCTATGGATTGGCTAGAGATTTTTAGGGCAATGTATCCTATTTTACCGCTTATTTGAGCGATTTAATTTTTCTTATTGCGCTGACTAATTATTATAAAGGAAAACAGATTTCCATTCAATTAATTTCTAAGCGCAAGTAGAGATAGAAAAATAGTTTTAACTGAATTGTATGGCTAATTCATGAATTAGCCATACAATAATTTCTCATTCAATTAATTTCTAAGCACGAGTAGAGAGAAAACCGACTCTATGTCTGCGAACTATGCCCTGATCAGTTTCTAGCGAGTAGAAAGGCTATTGTTAGCAAGTAGAATGACAATTGTTATCACTTTAACAAAAAATTTAGGGCTTTTCGGGAATTGTTATGCAAATAATTAACTTAAAATAAAATTCGATGAGAGCAACTACGCTTAAAAGTAGCTGAAATTCATACAGGAAAGGACTTAAGGCACAAATAAATTAATACCAAAAGATAGACAATTGAGTTAAGATTTGATATAATAGCCAAAAACGAGATTATTTTACTTATGATACTGGACAAATTTTTGAACCTACAAGGAACCTGTATTCAAGGCTATCGACACCTAGAAAATATCGATATAGTTTGACCAGTCGAATCGAAAAATCAAAAAGCAATCTGTCCTCGTTGTGGGTTAGAGAGCGATAAACTCCACCAAAATCATCGACATTTAGTCAAAGATTTACCGCTCTCAGGTCAACCAGTGTACCTACAAGTTAATCGTCGTCAATTTAAGTGCGATAATTGTCGAAAACCCTTTAGCGAAGAGTTAGATTTTGTCGCCAAGAAACGAACCTATACAAAAAGACTAAGCTGTTCGTAATTTAAATTGCGTTAACAGAATTACCCTTGTTTTTCAACTTGCGATCCCACTTAATAATTAAACCTCCTTCATTTAAAAGTTGATGTAAAAGAGATTCTAACTCTTCAACTGATTTAAAAAGTCGATGAGCGATAAATTCTTTTGCCGAGTGCCAGACCAATTCAATAATATTTAAATCTGGGCTATAGGTGGGTAAATACTCTAAAATTAAGTTGGGCATATTTTCAGCAATTTTACCAACAACATCTGTTTTTTTGTGAATACTAGCATTATCGAGAATCAGGATAATCTTTGGACCCTTCTCTCGAAAATCCTCCTCTTTATTTCCCGCTTCCACCCATTCTTTTATGATTTCTGTATAAAAAACTTTTACCACTTCATAAAAAGTTTCTGAATTTCCTTTTTTTATGAATTCCACAAATCTTTTTTTATCGGAATATCTCACTCCTCCCATCGCATTTACTCGACCACTTCTTCTTTGTCCGCTAACTTTTTTTCTTTGGCTTTTTTTCCCCCATATTTTTCTTCTAATGACTCTTAAACTAAATCCACTTTCGTGAGGGGCTGTGTGGCGAACCTGCGTCGCCACCTTGAAAGCCCCGTCCCAAAATCATACCTGTAGCTTATTTGGCTCTTCTTTTGCTATTTTTAAGTATTCGGCTAATTTTTGTTTAAATTCTTTTCTTTTTTCAGGATCTTGTCGATATTCTAAACTATATTTAGCCCAAATATAAACATACTTCTTTTTTTTTTAAATGTTCGTAACTTGAGAACTACTTAATTCTATACCTGTCTGTTCTGTCAGACTTCGGCGTGAGCTCAGTCGAACGCTAAGTGGCTAATCTTTTGGCTGTCCAGCGGCCAAACTCATACCCCATTTCTTGAGGCTCTTTGTCAATTGTCTCTAACAATATTTTGATATACTCATCCGTCGCTTTTCGATAATTTCCCTCCATTCTCTTGTCTTTCAAGCTATCTAAATTATTGGCATCTCCATGAATACACCAATAAGAGACTGTTCGCAGTGAACACCCAATGAGTTTGGAGATTTGGACTTGAGTTTTCCCGTCATTTAACAACAACAATATCAAAACTCTTTCTCTAATGTAAGGATTTTCTTCTTTTTTTAGTGCTTTTTGTAACTTTTCTTTTTGTTCGGAATTCAAGTGATTAGGGGCTGGCATAGCTATTGATATTTGAATAGGTTACTGTTTCTATTATACGCTATTTAGATGCTGAACAGCTTAGAATTTTTAGAAAAAAGTGGCGAAGTTAAGACCGTTGAAAAGAAACAATGGGATGGACGAAAAAATCTAATTTATCGTTATCGTTATGCTTCTAGAGTTCCCTTAAGAGAGGGGGACTCAAGTCTCGAAGTTAATTGGTGTGAAGTGACTGTTATTAATGAAAAAACCCAGAAAACTATCTACCAAAATAATTGGATAACTAATCATAAAATCAAGGAAAATAATGTCGAAGAAATTGTCAAAGCTGGACGCAGCAGATGGAAAGTTGAAAATGAAGGCAATAACGTTCTTAAAAATCACGGTTATAATTTAGAGCATAACTTTGGTCATGATCAGAATCATTTGTGCGAGTTCTTATTGTCTTTGAATTTACTAGCTTTTTTATTTCATACCGTGTTGGATTTAGTTAATTACACCTATCAAAAGATTCGTGAGCTATTAGTAACTCGGACTTCTTTTTTTAATGATATTCGTACCCTATTAAAATTTATTTGGTTTAAGAATTGGTCGGAATTTTTCTCATTTATTCTGACCGAATATGTCCCATTTAAAAAAGTAAATTCTAGTTAAAAATGTCAGAACTCTTGAAGGAGAAAAAGAAAATTGTTTATAAAAAAACTAAAAATTTTGTTAGAATTTCATCCAGATTTATGAGTTGAAATCGATTTTTCGTGGACAAAGTTCTTAAAACCTGTCTATCTCCAGCGTTGGATGATAATTATCTGTCAAAAAATAATGCTTCTACACAAGTTCTCTATTTAAATAAGAGAATTTTATCTGATTTTTTTCAAAATGAGAATTGCTGCTATAACTCTCTTCTGTCAGTCTTGAAAATTTTAACGAATTTACGTCGTTTCAGGCTAGGAGAAATCAAGGTTGCAACCCACTTTGACAAAAGAGAGATAAGCTAAGACGCATTTAAACCGCTTATTCTTAAGATTAGCCGAACTTCCCCCAATCCCTTTACTATTGCCTCTTGTCTCGTCTCAACAAGCAATTTATACCCCACAGAAAAAGGGTTTCTCCGAGAAACCCTTTTTCTACTCATACTAAATCCAGTTATTAAAAACTGATTATTTATTCCCCCTTTTGCCTCTTGCCTTTTGCCTATCCTGATATGTTACCTATACTCAACGGATTTAGTATCAAGATAATTCTCTCAATCCTTTTATAGTACATATATAGTACATTTGCTCAAAAAAATCGAAAAAGGGTAAAAAGGGTAAAAAGAGAAAAAGGGTTACAAAGTCCTCCCAGCACCGCACACCACCCGAAAACCGTAGTCGTCGTAGTAGTCCCGGCGGTAGTAGTAGTAGCGGTAAGCAGAACGGCAGTAATCTGGATTGTTGTACCAAGAACCGCCCCGCAGAGCTTTATATGCTTGATTTTGCTGTTTTTTGCTCTTTTTTATCTCCTCATAATTTTCGCACCAATCATCTTGACACCACTCCCAGACATTTCCGTGCATATCATATAAACCAAAGTCGTTGGCGTAGAATTGCCCAACAGGGGTAGTTTTTTGGAGATTGCCATTATAGTTGGCTAAATCTGGGGTAAGAATTTCCCCAAAGTGGTAGGGGGGGTAGGTTTCTCCTTTATCGAGATTTAAGGGTTTGGTTTGCGCTCGACAAGCGTACTCCCACTCAGCTTCCGTTGGGAGCCTATATTTTCTTTTACTTAATTTAGATAGCCTTTGGCAAAATTCTACGGCATCTAACCAACTTACCATTTCAACGGGGTTTGTGCTGCCTTTAAAATGCGATGGCTCTGGTTCTAAATCTTGCTCTACTTTTAAATCTTCTCTTTGGGCAATATATAACCATTGAGCTTGGGTAATGGGATAAATACCCATCAAGAAGTTTTTCAGGGTGACGTTGTGTTGGGGCTTTTCACTTTTATTACTACTTTCTTGTTCTGAAGAACCCATTGTAAAGGTTCCCGATGGTATTTTGACTAATTCTATTTCTAGGTCATCGGTGAGTTTTTCTCTATAGATTAAAAGACGTTTTTGGGTCTTTTGGATGATTATTGTAGGCATAAGTAGGGTTGGCTGAATAAATGTGAAATATAGACGAGGTAAGGGTTTTAGTGTTCTGTATCGGCCCGCGTCCCGTAGGGGCGAAGCATTCGGGCATAACCTATCGGTGAAACCGTAGATTTTCTATCCGAATGCTTCGCCCGTACTTTTTCAGCAAGCCCTAAGTAAGTGATTATAATTAAATTAAAAATTGATTGTAGGGTTGATTCATGAATCAACCCTACCTTGATAAGGGGGGTTTTGATCCCCCCTGCCCCCCTTGATAAGGGGGGTTTGATCCCCCCTGCCCCCCTTGATAAGGGGGGTTTGATCCCCCCTGCCCCCCTTGATAAGGGGGGTTTTGATCCCCCCTACCCCCCTTGATAAGCTATCCATTAGTCACATCTTTCTTAACATAAAATTTGACAAAAAGAGAAAAGTGTGCAAGATGGCTCAAGGGGGTTCTATGGGGGGACCAATTTGATGAGATAGTTTCCAAGTCTGGCTGATATCATGTAACCTTCGCAGTCCCAACCAAATAGTTTTAACACCGGGTTCACCGTCACCTTTTCTACCTAAAAACCCCCCAAGAGAAGCAATCATTCTGACCGCTTCCCTAAAGGAGGGCGGCTTTTCAGGCGGCGGACTCTTTTTATGAATAGTGGCACACAAAGATTGCCATTCATGTTCTTCCAAAAAACTTTCACAACTCTCCTCTCCGTGTAAGCGTGCTTGATAAGTTAACCAGAGTAATCTCCAGGCTACAATTGAATAGGTAGCTAAAGCCATCTCAATTCTCCGACCCGTTTCTAATTGCAGTTTTTCTAATCCACAACCACTTTTTAAAACAAAATGATAGCGTTCTATCAACCAGCGATAACTATACCAGCGCACGCAGTTTATCGCTGATTCAAAGCTACTAATGTCTAGGCTAGTTAAGAGGAGCCAACTGATAGGATTAACCCCGGGAGGCGGATTTTCTTCTTCAGCTAAAATTACCTGTAATTTGACCGGTTGACGAGGGTTCGCTTTCGAGTGATGGCTAGGTACTTGTATTTCAAAACTGGCAAATCTAACTGTTAGTTTAGCTAGTCTAGCCTCGTGATTAGGATTGCGTTTTACTTGCACATCTAGGCTACCACAGGCTTTGATTTCTCTGATGGATTGATGTAAATATTTAGTCTCTGGATGCCCTGACCTTTGCTTGTCTTCGAGATAGTTAACTTTTCGGTTATGAGTTCCTCGAATTAATAAATGAGAGTTAGGACTTCTTGATTGGGCAAATAAATCAAATATGTCTGCCTCACAATCTCCGATTGTTACTACTTGAACATCTTCGGGTATTTGTTGTTGTGTTTCTGATACAGAATCTAACCATCTTTGACTTTCTTTTTCTTGGGTTTCTCTTTTTTTTCGCTGCTTGGCAATCCCTAAATTCTTTTCTTCTCTTGCCCAAACATATTGATTAATCAGTCCTAAAGGTATTCCTTGCGGTGACACTCCTAAGGTGGTATGAACTTTGAGTCCAAAGGATTTTTTATAATCTAGATAACCCATTCCTTTTTTGGCTTTTTGGGTCGTAAAGTCTAAACTTGTTGTGTCTTGCACTGCCAAAACTATTGGATGTTCTTTGATTCTTTCTACTGTACTTTTGGCCTGGGCGGCAATTATATCTGAGGGGTGAAAATAGGGGGAATTCCAAAAGTCGTAGGTGGCACTCGCTGCGGCTAGATTTCCCGAAGCTTGTGGCACACTTGTACTAGGTTGGCTGGCCAAGTTTTCCACGATACTGATTAACCTTTTCTTTCTTCTGGTGTCCCCTAGGTCTGCATACTGTAATTCTTGGGCTGCCCATTTCTCCATTTTTTTGCTTACCTCCACCTTAATTCCTTCTTTCAAAACTATACCTGTCAATCGTTTCCCCTTTTTTTAAGTTTCTTCTCTTTTTGTTAAGAAAGATCTGACTAATGGATAGCTTGATAAGGGGGGTTTGATCGGGAGCATCTCACCTTTGCAATAAGCATAAATACTTAGTATAAAAATAGGCTTTTCGAGGGTAATTCTTGTTTTAATTCTCCATGTACGCGGTCTTTAAAAGCCTCTATTTCGTTCCAAGACACGATTAAGAGTGGCTTTTAAGCTAAGTATAATTACTCATCGCGTAAGTGAGATGCTCCCGGTTTGATCCCCCTTGCCCCTAGGTTTGATTGTAGGGTTGATTCATGAATCAACCCTACCTTGATAAGGGGAAAACCTAAAACCCGTCTTCAATTTAATTATAACCAGCTACTGATCAGCCAACCTCATCTAGTACATTTGTTCAAAAAAATCGAAAAAGAGAAAAAGGGTAAAAAGGGAAAAAAGAGAAAAAGGGTTACAAAGTCCTCCCAGCACCGCACACCACCCGAAAACCGTAGCTGCGGTTGCTGACGCGGCGGCTGCTGCCGAAGCGGTAAGCGGAACGGCAGCCATACGGATCGTAGTACCAAGAACCGCCCCGCAGAGCTTTTTTTGCCTGATTTTGCTGTTTTTTGCTCTTTTCTTGCCAAGCACTACCATCCCTAGGTGCGCCTTGATAATTTTCCCAGAAGTCATCCTGACACCACTCCCAGACATTGCCGTGCATATCATACAAACCAAAACCATTGGGGGGAAATTGCCCAACGGGGGTGGTTTGCTGGCGATATTCTCCTGCTGGTTCCTTAGCAAAGCGTTGCGTACCATTGTAGTTAGCTAAATTTGAGGTGAGGGTTGCTCCGAAGTGGAAGGGGGTGGTGGTTCCAGCACGACAAGCATACTCCCATTCCGCCTCACTGGGTAGCCGATACTGTTTCTTGGTCATTTTAGAGAGCCTTTGGCAAAATTCTATGGCATCTAACCAAGATACATTTTCAACGGGGTTTGTGCTGCCTTTAAAATACGATGGCTCTGGTTTTAAATCTCGCTCTACTTTTAAATCTTCCCTTTCGGCAATATATAACCATTGAGCTTGGGTAATCGGAGTTTGACTTAGGTAAAACGGAGCGATTTTTACTAAATGTCTGGGGGATTCTCCTTTGAACCAATCCCCCCCCCCGTATTTTTCCCCTAGCCGCGCTATTTCCTCCGCTTCGGTTCCCATCCAAAACTCCCCCGAAGGAATATAGAGCATTTTTAAGCTAGGGGGATTTTCTTCAAAGTAGAAGGCTCTCACGGGTTCCTTGGCGGTAATTTGTCCCGTCTCATCCACAAAAACGGTTTCAGACTTGAACAGGGTTAGGTTAAATTTCTGGGTGATGATTTCTTCTTCTGTGTTATCCAAGACTTCCCTAAACTGGACTGGCATTGTCTCGGCGGTTATTTCTTCGCTTGCCAAAATTTTAAGCTGCTCAGGGGTTAAACGAAGGCGCTGATACAGTTCCCCATCTTCTACGCTGAAATCCTTAAGTCTATCCTTGAGCAGTTGAAACAATATTTCCTCTCCTCGCGTAAGCTCTTTTACCTTAGCTATGGTTACGGTTTTATATTTCCTCAGCCACTTTTCCTCAACCGGTGGGGGTGGAGGTGAGTCAACCATAGATTGCAGCTTTTGGCTAATTTCTTGGTACTTTGCTTCCCCTAGCTTTTGGAAAACCTTAGCAGACACCTTGGCAAAGGCGCGAACTAGATTAGCTGCTTCTTTGCCGAGGAGAACTTGGGGATTGGTAAGAATAAGACCAAAAAAGGTGGTGGTACTCAGGTTGAGTTTTTGGGCGATGTATTCCGAGAGGACAAAAATTACCTCTAAGGCGCGGCTATTCCCTAGTTCAGTGAGCAGAAGCTCTCTGTCCTCATCATCAAATTCAAAATCTAGGCTGTTGGGGGGAGTATGAAAGTTAAATTTACCTCCTTTGTCCCACTTCACTGGTTCCCCTCCTAGATAGACTTTAAGAAAACCGCTAAGGATGACTTCTGCTATGTTTAGGGGGTTAGAGGCGCTTAAAAGTTGGCTTTGGATAAGACGGATGATGGGAAGATTTACCGGGGCTGCGGCTAATTTTTTCAGTAATTCCCAAGCTAGAGGTGAGGCGGTACTAGCGAATAGTTCTAGAGCTTGTTTCCTAGACATCTCCGGAGAAATAGTTGCGGGTATTTCTCTGTTTTGGGGGGATTTTTCTAGTAGTACCCCCGCACAGGTGGCGTTGCTGTCACCACTGACAACGAGCGCCCAAGCTTTTAAGGATGAAGGGGTTAGGGAGATGGTGGGTAGGGGAAAGTAGGTTTTTTGGATTGTTTCTCTGAGAATATGTTGATTTTCCTCTTCGTTCTCAATTTGTAGTAGCAGGGGGATAGAGGTAAATCTCCAGTTTTGTGAAGGTTTCCGGGGGGTTTGGTTGACTAGGGAGACGAACCAACCTCGACTAAGGGCGGTTCTTTCCCACATTGCTTCCGGGAAGGGAGCAGCAATTCTCATTTTGAAAAAAATCAGATAAAATTCTCTTATTTAAATAGAGAACTTGTGTAGAAGCATTATTTTTTGACAGATAATTATCATCCAACGCTGGAGATATACAGGTTTTAAGAACTTTGTCCACGAAAAATCGATTTCAACTCATAAATCTGGATGAAATTCTAACAAAATTTTTAGTTTTTTTATAAACAATTTTCTTTTTCTCCTTCAAGAGTTCTGACATTTTCAACTAGAATTTACTTTTTTAAATGGGACATATTCGGTTAGAATAAATGAGAAAAATTCCGACCAATTCTTAAACCAAATAAATTTTAATAGGGTACGAATATCATTAAAGAAAGAAGTCCTAGTTACTAATAGCTCACGAATCTTTTGATAGGTGTAATTAACTAAATCCAACACGGTATGAAATAAAAAAGCTAGTAAATTTAAAGACAATAAGAACTCGCACAAATGATTCTGACCGTGACCAAAGTTATGCTCTAAATTATAACCGTGATTTTTAAGAACGTTATTGCCTTCATTTTCAACTTTCCATCTGCTACGTCCAGCTTTGACAATTTCTTCGACATTATTTTCCGTGATTTTATGATTAGTTATCCAATTATTTTGGTAGATAGTTTTCTGGGTTTTTTCATTGATAACAGTCACTTCACACCAATTAACTTCGAGACTTGAGTCCCCCTCTCTTAAGGGAACTCTAGAAGCATAACGATAACGATAAATTAGATTTTTTCGTCCATCCCATTGTTTCTTTTCAACGGTCCTAACTTCGCCACTTTTTTCTAAAAATTCTAGCCATTCATATAAAGTTTTATGCGACGTTTCCAAACAAACAAAAATAAAATTATAACCTTGTTTTATCGCTAATTCACAAACAGGTTCGTGAGAATATAAGTCGTCTCCTAAAAGAGTTACAGGATAACCATACTTATTTTTATGATTCCTATTTAACCATCTTTTAACGGCCGCATTTTCACAGTCTTGTTTTTGATGTCCATCTTGTTTTTTAATGAATTCTGGCTCTAAATTAATTACTTGTTTTTGCTTAGGAGAAACTACTATCGGTGTGACACAGCCATGAAAATAAGTTGTAGTTCCATTTCGATGATTACGACAGTTACAATGAGGGCAATTAATTTTCTTGGATGAGAAATATTCTGTGCCATCTAACGCCACTAATATTTCTCCATCTAAGTAGAGAAACTTTTTCAAAACTCCCTTTTCTTTTAACCATTCATAGACTTTTTGAAAAGTCCTAGAGATATTAGATGCTGGCACTGGATCTAGCAAATTTCTTATTTGATTATCCCCAGGAATTTTTTTAATTGAAAATAAACTTTCAGCATTATCTTTTCCCTTATTGCTTTTCATTAAACGTTGATGGTCTAAAAAAGACGGCGACTGAGTAAAAAAGACTGAAAATGCAGCCATCACGGCATCTTTTATCTCATATTTTCTATTATTTCCAGGTTTCCTCTCATCGGGTAAATCATCTAATTCTTGATGTAAAAATTGCATTAATTCCGAAATTTCTAGGGTTGCCGCTTTTTGAGCCATCTTGGAATAATTTGACGTGCTGGTGGATTTCTATCTCACCCATTTTACCTTAGCTGACAATAATTATAAATTTTTATTTCCCTTGAATTCTCTAAGTACCTAAGCAAAATTAATTACACATATCTAACCCCCTCTTGCCTTTTGCCTCTTGCCTTTTGCCTATCTTTACTAGGAAATTAATTTTGCACGACTACTTATTCTAAAAACAGAACTATCTTCCTGATTTAACCCCGTTCGTTCTCAGCCAACCTCTTTGATTGCTTGAGTATTTATACTTAATTTGTCTAGCCAATTGTTTTTTTTATTGTTCGCCTCTTCTAGAAAATAGTTGCTTTGTACTATATTTTCCCTGCCAAAATCGGGGTTAATGCTCTATTTATTTCAAAATGAGAATTGCTGGGAAGGGAGAAAGCAGGGTGACGATTTGGTGTTTTCCCCAGTCCTGAAGAGCTTGGTTATAGCGTCCTTGATACCAGTCTGGGGAAGTACAATCACTGTAGAAGAGGATAAGTCTTTCGCCGCGAGGATGGATGAGATCTTTTGGGTGAATTGAGCAAGTATCGTTAGAGTAGGTACGGATGGCTAAATTTTGCCTGTCTTCGTCCCATCCTATGCGGTAGAGTTTGACATCCCGAAAGGCCCCGATTTGTTCTAGCCAATCGCGGATTTCCCCGGCCATTTCTTTCCAAAAGACCATGGAGGCCCATTCTTCAATCAGTAAAACCACCTCTAGGGAACGGACTTTTTGGGCTTGGTAAACGGGTATTAGGGCTAAACTGCCATCTTTCTTGCCGATGCTATACTCGGCCGATTTCTGTACGGTGCTGTTTAGGTTTATTTGTCTTTGGGTGGCTGAGTCTATCTTTTGGATGAGGGGACGCACTGCCCGCCCTAATTTTAGGGTTTCTCGCCAGAATTTGGCATCGGGGATGCTAATGGGTAGGGTGTCTGCGCCTATCTTCTCCGGCTGTTTTTGTGCTTCTGTCTCGCGTATTAAGGGAACTTCATCGGATGGGGCTGCTGGCTCTTGGGTTTCGTTTTTACTCTCCTGGGGGGGGTTTTTAGCGGGAGGGGTTTCTTCCTTTTCTTCCCTAGGCTCTGGACGGGGTTGGGGTTTTCCTTCCTCTTCTTGGGTGAGAACATACCACCATAAACTATCAGCTATCTGGTAACTGTCTAGGTCCCATCCCCTGCCCTTGACAAAGGTGATAAATTTATCAATCAGTTCTGGTGTGGGAGGGGTTTGGGTCATGTATTGCCTGTGTCGGTGAGGTAGGTAAATAGTAGGTTGGTAAGGGACTTTAATTCTGCACCCGTGGGTTTATTTTCGCCCATGCTCATAAAGACGGCGTTTAAAAGCTGGTCCGTTGCTAGTTCCCCTTTTTCTCGTTTTTTAACATATTCTGCGATCGCGTCTTCTATTTTTTTACTTTCGGGACTGGCTTCTTTATAATCAAAATGGCTTTTTACTATCTTTTTTAGTTCCTCTGGGGTGGGGTCGGGAATTTCTAAGAGCAGACATCTACGTTTAAAGGGTAGGGGAAAATCCCTCTCGCCGTTGCTCGTCATAATCACTATGGGGAACTGGAACTGTTGGCAGCTTACCTTACCTTGGGGGATGGATTCCCATTCACCGTCATGGGTTTGTACTCAGCAATTCTCATTTTGAAATAAATAGAGCATTAACCCCGATTTTGGCAGGGAAAATATAGTACAAAGCAACTATTTTCTAGAAGAGGCGAACAATAAAAAAAACAATTGGCTAGACAAATTAAGTATAAATACTCAAGCAATCAAAGAGGTTGGCTGAGAACGAACGGGGTTAAATCAGGAAGATAGTTCTGTTTTTAGAATAAGTAGTCGTGCAAAATTAATTTCCTAGTAAAGATAGGCAAAAGGCAAGAGGCAAAAGGCAAGAGGGGGTTAGATATGTGTAATTAATTTTGCTTAGGTACTTAGAGAATTCAAGGGAAATAAAAATTTATAATTATTGTCAGCTAAGGTAAAATGGGTGAGATAGAAATCCACCAGCACGTCAAATTATTCCAAGATGGCTCAAAAAGCGGCAACCCTAGAAATTTCGGAATTAATGCAATTTTTACATCAAGAATTAGATGATTTACCCGATGAGAGGAAACCTGGAAATAATAGAAAATATGAGATAAAAGATGCCGTGATGGCTGCATTTTCAGTCTTTTTTACTCAGTCGCCGTCTTTTTTAGACCATCAACGTTTAATGAAAAGCAATAAGGGAAAAGATAATGCTGAAAGTTTATTTTCAATTAAAAAAATTCCTGGGGATAATCAAATAAGAAATTTGCTAGATCCAGTGCCAGCATCTAATATCTCTAGGACTTTTCAAAAAGTCTATGAATGGTTAAAAGAAAAGGGAGTTTTGAAAAAGTTTCTCTACTTAGATGGAGAAATATTAGTGGCGTTAGATGGCACAGAATATTTCTCATCCAAGAAAATTAATTGCCCTCATTGTAACTGTCGTAATCATCGAAATGGAACTACAACTTATTTTCATGGCTGTGTCACACCGATAGTAGTTTCTCCTAAGCAAAAACAAGTAATTAATTTAGAGCCAGAATTCATTAAAAAACAAGATGGACATCAAAAACAAGACTGTGAAAATGCGGCCGTTAAAAGATGGTTAAATAGGAATCATAAAAATAAGTATGGTTATCCTGTAACTCTTTTAGGAGACGACTTATATTCTCACGAACCTGTTTGTGAATTAGCGATAAAACAAGGTTATAATTTTATTTTTGTTTGTTTGGAAACGTCGCATAAAACTTTATATGAATGGCTAGAATTTTTAGAAAAAAGTGGCGAAGTTAGGACCGTTGAAAAGAAACAATGGGATGGACGAAAAAATCTAATTTATCGTTATCGTTATGCTTCTAGAGTTCCCTTAAGAGAGGGGGACTCAAGTCTCGAAGTTAATTGGTGTGAAGTGACTGTTATCAATGAAAAAACCCAGAAAACTATCTACCAAAATAATTGGATAACTAATCATAAAATCACGGAAAATAATGTCGAAGAAATTGTCAAAGCTGGACGTAGCAGATGGAAAGTTGAAAATGAAGGCAATAACGTTCTTAAAAATCACGGTTATAATTTAGAGCATAACTTTGGTCACGGTCAGAATCATTTGTGCGAGTTCTTATTGTCTTTAAATTTACTAGCTTTTTTATTTCATACCGTGTTGGATTTAGTTAATTACACCTATCAAAAGATTCGTGAGCTATTAGTAACTAGGACTTCTTTCTTTAATGATATTCGTACCCTATTAAAATTTATTTGGTTTAAGAATTGGTCGGAATTTTTCTCATTTATTCTAACCGAATATGTCCCATTTAAAAAAGTAAATTCTAGTTGAAAATGTCAGAACTCTTGAAGGAGAAAAAGAAAATTGTTTATAAAAAAACTAAAAATTTTGTTAGAATTTCATCCAGATTTATGAGTTGAAATCGATTTTTCGTGGACAAAGTTCTTAAAACCTGTATATCTCCAGCGTTGGATGATAATTATCTGTCAAAAAATAATGCTTCTACACAAGTTCTCTATTTAAATAAGAGAATTTTATCTGATTTTTTTCAAAATGAGAATTGCTGGTTTGTACTGGTATTGGTTGGTTTTTGGTATCTTTAGCGAGTCGGGAAAGTTCGGTGATTTCAAATCTTCCCTCTTCAAAAAGGTTTAAGAGGTCGTTGGGTAAGTCGATGTCACTTTTATCTATCTCATCGATAAGCAGTACCCGGGGATAATTTCTCGGACAGAGGGCTGTCCCCAAGGGACCCAAGCGGATATACTGCCCTATGTCTTTTTTTTCTTCTAATTGGTAATCTTGCAAACGTGCGATCGCGTCGTAGTAGTATAATCCCTCTTGTAGGGTAGTGCGGGTATTAATTGGCCAGACTAATACTTCTCCTAAGTCTAATTCGTAGGCGATTGCGTAGGCTAGGGAGGTTTTCCCTGTACCCGGTTTCCCTGTGACTAAAATAGGCCGGCGTAGGTGAATGGCTGCGTTTACGGTTTCGATGGTTTTATCGTTAACTATGAGTTGTTTTCCCCGCTCCTCGGATTTGTTGGTGGCGAAGCTTCGCCAAGGTGGGATTTCTGGCCAGGTAATCTTATCCCTTGAGCGTTTTTCATGATTGCCTTGAAAGATTTTCCATGAATTCATAGTTAGTTAACCTAGGTGCTGAGATGTTAAGTAGTGGAAGGGGGGCATCCGATTAGGGTCTTCTAAAAAGCATAATAGATGATGTCCTAGATGTTCTGGTTCATCTTCTAAATTATCTGATGATTGTCGCCTCACCTCTTGAACTTTTGTGGACAATTGATTGATTTGAATACCCTGTAAGAGTGTATTAATTTGTGTTCTGTGAATTGCTTCCTGAGCATGACAGCGCGACCCAACGGCTAAAGGTATTCCATATTTTAAGCTTCTTTTAAAGAATTGCTCTAAATCCTCTTGAGTTGAAGCGCAAAGATTGCTCCATAGAGTTGTTTCTTGGCATAAATAGGACTCGCTGTTAGTAACTGTTTGTGTATCTATAGAATTTGTTGTTAATCTCTCCCATCTACTTTTCCAATTTTTATAAACTGGTTGATTCCGATATCTATTCTCCAATCTCATAAGAGAGCGAACATTAACAAAATATACTCTCTTAAGTTGAGTTAGGCTATCAAAGCAATTGTATTCCCAAGATTCAAAGTTAGTATATAGTAGCTTACCATCGGTGAAAAATTCAATATTTAAGTTTGCACCTCCTCGCTCATGACAATCTTCAATAATTTTTGTTAAAATGTTCGTTATATCTTTTTGGGTATAAACATCTTTGCTAACGCTACTATCTACAGGAAGAGGTATATAATTATTTCCTTGACTTTGAGATATATTTAACTGTAGAAACCACGCAGCAAATTTATATTCAGGGGAAGTATTTACTTGACTTTTACTCTCATCTATTTTGATAATTAGATAGTTGTTAATATTTTCTCGATTGTCAGGTTCTGGATTAATTGCTGGTATCTCTGCTATCCAAGCATTGTAATCTGTGTCAGTAATATTTAATAGTTTCTTTAACTCCTGTATTGTTTGTTCAATGTATGAGCGATTGTAGCTATTAATTCTGCTATCTTGAGTAAGTCTAAAAAGTATTCTTAATAAATCTTTATCATCTCGAATATTTATGATTTTATCGATGATTTCTTCAAAATTAGCATTGTCATTATCTGGCAAGTACGACTTTATGATCCGATTCAGTTCTGATTGTTGTTGTCCAGACAATTTATTTTTAAGCTTTGTAAATATATCAATTTTTGTCTTGCTTTTAACAAAACTATTTTCTACAGAGATACCCTTGTTATCGATAGCATTCCAATGCTCAATTAATGTAATAAAATTGGTCTTTTGAACTTTTATAGGCGTTTTCATAGCTTCTGTGAGAGCTTTAGAAATCAAGGGAAATAATTTTTTATTTGCTTCTTTCCTAAGATTTTCTGAATTTAAGTAATTTTTCTCTGCTATATCATCATAAGTTAAACCTTGACGAAATCCATTTACTAAGATTTTTTGTATATCAGATAATCCCTTATTATCTACTTTTATAACTAACTGCATTACAATGCCCAAAAAATCTGATTCATTCAGATCACTTGGTTTTTTAGACTTAGGTTTTCTATTTCCCATTTGTACTTGTGGTTCTCCTTTTAAGAATACAATTCACAAAATGCTACTTTTAGCTACTTAATGATACTTTGGCAAATTGACTACTAAATGCTACAAAAACCACCTCGACAATTAAAAGGGCTAGAAATAAGCTAAAAGTGTAGTCTAATTCAGAGCTTATGTACATCTCAAACTACCAGATTAAATCACTAACCCAGAGGCTAAAAAATCGCTTGGGGTATGTACCCAAAGAAGCTTGGGTAATTAATCTCGCCATCGAGATAGAAATCTCTCCAAAGCCGTTTTTTAGTGATGGGCAATTAGTCCAGCACTATCGAGAAATCGAACAGCTGCACAGCTAATAAAACCGCCTGAATTTGGTTATTTAACCATTTTCAGGACAGTACAACTTATTTTCTACTGTCATGATACTCAAAAAAACCACCCCAACACAAGCATCGGCTTTAAGGGATAATCCACGCCTAGGGATGCTCCAAATCAGCGATAATCGTCTCGTACAAGCTTTCTTTGACTGGCTAACAGGCTACTACCTTGCTCCTCCTCTCTGGAAAAGCACCCCCTCCTTAGAGCTAATCTATGGCATACTCCAGTATATAGGCGGATTAGCGATCGCTCTTAGCCACTGGCAATTAATCCCCCTAGGATGGGTGTTATCCGTAGCTGGAGCGGCTCAATTGCAGGAAATAGCCCACTTTTGCGCCCACAATGCTTTTTTCCCTCAATATCCCACTTATAACCATCTTTTAGGTTGTTTACTTACCTTAATTACCGGGAAAAAGCCCTTTCCATTGTTCAAAAAAGATCACCTATTAATTCACCACCCGCCGAAAAACCTAGCTACCATGAATGACAAGGGGAACACCCCCTACCTAGTAGAAGAGTTAGGTTTTGAATTTGGGGAAGAAGAGGCCTTCTATTGGCAAAATTTGGGCAAGTTATTACTCTCTCCCAAGTTTTACGGAGAAACCTTCCTTTCTCGTCTGACTAATCTCCTTAAAGCTCCCATTAACTATCAAATAGCTACCCTGATTGTGCTTTTCTTGGCCTCTATTTGTGCGGGTTTAACCCATTCTTGTTTAAGCTGCTTACTCTGGGCGCTATTTACCCAACTCGGAACCTATGCAGCCGCACTCTTGCAACAGCTACCGGAGCATAATTGGGCCTATGAAACCGATGATAATGAGGGAGCGAAATCTCAGGTAATTGGTAAATCTTTTGCTCTATATCTGGGTGCTTACCCTCCGCGCTCAGACCACTGGTTAGAGTGGTTAAAGTGGTCCACGGAATTAGTGGGAGCAGTCTTTATTCGGGTCATCATCCTTCCAGTTAGCCTAGGGGCGCACTGTGTTCACCATGCTACACCAAACGATCACAACTGGGCTAATCAACTATACACCCTAAGAGCTTTTCAGACTGGCTCGGTGAAAGGATGGCAGCGTTATCAATTCCTTGAGGTTTGGGGATACCGAAACGCCTTAAACTACGTCTTTGTCGGTTTTAGTTTAAGGAGAAAAAGCTAAATTAAACTCGGTGTGCAACTATATTTTTACTCTTGATTTACAACAAGGCTTTCAGAAATCAGCAGAGATAAAGTATCCTCTGGAACCCTGATTCTGTCGTTTTTAGTTGCACATCGCGTTAAATTAACCTAATTCTATACTCTCTCGCAAGAGTACAAGAGCGACTATCTCAACAATCTGTTATTTTTCGTGCTGTTCGTAGGCTGAGACGATTTTTTGTACTAAGGGATGACGCACCACATCGGCCCGGGATAGGTAACAAAAAGCGATCCCTTCTACTGATTTGAGGATTTTTTGAGCGGCAATTAACCCCGATTCCTGTTGTTGCGGTAAATCGGTTTGGGTGACATCTCCAGTTACTACCATGCGCGAACCGAATCCCAAGCGTGTTAAGACCATTTTTAACTGTGCTGGGGTGGTATTTTGGGCCTCATCAACGATAACAAAAGCATTAGCTAGGGTTCGTCCCCGCATATAAGCTAAGGGAGCGATTTCGATTTTACCCCGTTCCATCAGGTCGGGAATTTTGGCCGCTTCGATAAATTCGTATAAAGCATCGTAGAGGGGACGCAAAAAAGGATCGACTTTTTGCTGTAAATCCCCCGGGAGAAAGCCTAATTTTTCCCCCGCTTCCACGGCCGGCCGGGTGAGGATAATCCGTTCTACTTTATCTTCTAATAGAGCTTGTACGGCTAAAACGGCGGCTAAAAAGGTTTTCCCCGTGCCGGCAGGTCCAATACAAAAGGTGATATCGTGACTTTGAATCGCTTGGATATATTGACGCTGACGGAAGGTTTTTGCCCGAATTAGCTCCCCGCGACGGGTACGAGCGAGAATATCCTGCTGTAGTTCTTTATACTCGCTAGAACGCCCCGTATCGAGGGCATGGATAGCCGTCATAATATCGGCTTCGGCGATTAACTTGGCCTCTTGCCATAAAATATTTAAGGAGCGCACAATCGCTGTGGCGCGCTCCACCGGGGTTGGTTGCCCCGCAATCCGCAATTCCATCCCTCGGAGGACTAAATTCGCCCCAGTTTGCTTGGCTATCAATTTGAGGTTAGTTTCTTGATGACCCGCTAAAGCGATCGCACTTTCTGAACTGGGGAATTGAATCGTTTGCCAAGTTTCCGTCATGCTTGGGGCTAAATTATCCTTTGGCTGTTTCTACCACTTTAGCAAAAGCGACGGGATCGAGGACAGCTAATTGGGCTAACATTTTCCGGTTGAGGAGAATATTAGCTTTCTTTAATTGTCCGGTCAGTTGGCTGTAACTGATGCCCTGTTGACGAGCAGCGGCATTAATGCGGGTAATCCAAAGACGACGAAAATCGCGTTTACGTTTGCGACGGTCTCTATAGGCATTCCGCAAGGCCTTCATTACCTGTTGGTTAGCGGTACGGAATAAGCGCGAGTGAGAACCGCGAAAACCTTTGGCTAATTTGAGAACTTTTTTGCGTCGCTTGCGGGCGACATTCCCCCGTTTTACTCTAGACATGATAATCCTTTAGACAATTTTTCTGGAAAACTTACAAATAGGGCAACATTAAGCGCACTTCCTTCTCGTCGCGCTCGTCCACTAGGGTAATCTGGGACAAACGACGGCGCTTGCGTTCGGCACTTTTATGATCGAGTAGGTGATTTTTGAAGGCTTTGCGACGTTTGATTTTTTTGCCGCTTCCCGTGGCCTCGAATCGTTTGGCCGCCGCCTTTCGCGTTTTTAGCTTGGGCATAAACTCCGTTTTGTTAAATCGACACAATCACTAATACTATCACAAATAAAGGACTTTGGGCAAGGAGTGGCCAAAAGATTCCCAGCTTATCCCGACTTTGGCCAGGTCTGTGGGTAGGAATTAAATCAATCGGGAATTTTCCCCTTCCTCTCGATCGAATCGCTAAGATGTGGATGAAGTCTCGTGTTAACACGCATCTGGAGAAGTCATGGCTAAAACCTTACTAGAACAATTACGCCAATTTACAGTGGTTGTTGCCGATACCGGCGATATCCAAGCGATCGAAGCTTTTACTCCCCAAGATACCACTACTAACCCCTCCCTGATCACGGCTGCGGCCCAAATGCCCCAATATCAGCCGATTGTCGATCAAACTCTGCAAGCGGCCAGAAAAGAATTAGGAGAACAGGCCACCCCGGAAGATGTGGCCAAATTAGCTTTCGATCGCCTAGCGATCAGTTTTGGACTACAAATCCTGCAAATCGTCCCTGGCCGCGTCTCCACCGAAGTGGATGCTCGTCTTTCCTACGATACCCAAGCTACTATCGACAAGGCCCGTTATTTGATTTCCCAGTATGAACAAACGGGGATATCTAGAGAAAGAGTCTTAATTAAAATTGCCTCAACTTGGGAAGGGATTAAAGCCGCAGAAGTCCTCGAAAAAGAGGGAATTCACTGTAATTTAACCCTATTATTCGGTTTTCATCAGGCGATCGCCTGTGCGGAAGCGGGAGTAACCTTAATTTCTCCCTTTGTCGGTCGGATTCTCGATTGGTATAAAAAAGAAACTGGTAAAGACTACGTTGGCGCTGAAGATCCCGGAGTCCAATCCGTTACCCAGATCTATAACTACTATAAAAAGTTTGGTTATAAAACCGAAGTTATGGGGGCAAGTTTCCGCAATATCGGTGAAATTTGCGAGTTAGCTGGTTGTGATCTTTTAACCATTTCTCCGAAACTGCTCGAACAATTACAAGAGACAGAAGCCGATTTACCCCGTAAGCTCGATCCAGCATTGGCTGCAACCCTTGATATTGTCAAAATTACCGTGGATAAAGCGACTTTTGAGAAAATGCACGCCGAAGATGCCATGGCTTCTGAAAAACTAGCGGAAGGTATTCAAGGTTTTACCAAAGCTTTAGAATTATTGGAACAATTGCTGATTCAACGTTTAACCCAGTTGGAAGGTCAGTCAACCCTAGAACACGCCGCCGAAGATATTTTCCGAGTCTATGATCATGATGGGGATGGTTTCATCACCCGGGAAGAATGGGCGGGAACCGATGCGGTATTCGATGCGATCGATATTAACCATGATGGGAAAATTTCTCCCGATGAGATCGCTGTCGGTTTAGGTGCGGCTTTTCGTTTAGTGGAAGCATAGAATTGGTTGTGAGTTGAAGGAACCAGCATCAGTCCCCACCCGCACTCACCCCTACCAGTGGGGAAAGTGTAGGGAGTGGGGAGTTTTTTACTGTTCACTGGTAACTGATCACTGACCACTGATCACTGATTAAGCTGTCTCTTGGGCAGCGGCTAATTCCTCCAGTTTTCCCTGTTGATCCTTGGCGATACAGGATTGGATCACCTCTTCGATGTCGCCGTCTAAAATGCGATCGAGGGAAAAATTCTGATTTAAGCGATGATCGGTGAGACGATTATCCTTATAGTTATAGGTGCGAATTTTTTCCGAACGGGAACCGGTTCCCACCTGAGAGCGCCGCATGGAACTGACCGCTTCCTGTTGTTCCTGTAACTTTATATCGTACAGTTTCGCCCGGAGAATCTGCATAGCTCGTTCCCGGTTTTGCAATTGCGATCGCTCTTCGGTGCAGAAAACCCGGATTCCCGTGGGTTTATGGATTAAATCGACGGCAGTTTCCACTTTATTGACATTTTGACCGCCTGCACCCCCGGATCTAGCCGTGGTTAACTCAATATCCTTGGGATCGATATGCACTTCCACATCGTCCACTTCTGGCATAATCGCTACGGTAGCGGTGGAAGTGTGAACGCGACCACTTGCTTCTGTCAGAGGAACCCGCTGCACCCGATGGACTCCCGCCTCAAATTTCAGCTTACTATAGACGTTATCGCCTTTAATCTCTAAAATTGCCTCTTTAAATCCTCCCATATCCGCCGGAGATTCACTCAAAAGGCTAACTTTCCAGTTTTGAGTTTCGGCATACTTTGAGTACAAACGCACTAAATCTCCCGCCCAAATACTGGCTTCATCACCGCCAGTGCCGGCGCGAATTTCTAGCATGATATTCTTTTCATCGAGAGGATCCCGGGGCAGCAGTAGAATGGTTAATTGGTCTTCCAAAGTGGCGATTTTTTCCTCTAATTCTGCCACTTCTAGGGCGGCGATTTCCCGTAATTCGGGATCGCTGGCGGATTCTTTGAAGATTTGTTTCGCACCGATTAAATCCTCTTGACTTTTTTGCCAAATTTCGTAGGTGTTGACCGTTTCCTCTAGGGAAGCGCGAGATTTGGCTAGACGATGCAATTCACCCGGATTACTGGTGACATCGGGATCTGCTAGACGACGGGTTAATTCTGTGTAGGTCTGTTCTACAGATTGCAGTTTGTTGAGTAAATAACTTTCAGCCATGATCGATAGCCACAAATAGGGGTAAACGGGGTTAATTTGAAGATAACCCGCAAATTCTTTGGATTAGAAGCGTCTGACAGATAATAGAGACGCAATCCTTTTAATTGTCTTAATTTTCTTTGTCTGGAGTTCTGCGAGCTAGGAAAAATCCCGCTCAACTGCTGACAGTCAGTCAGTTTTGCTAATACTTAGAAATATTTTTAGGCCAGCAAGCGGCAAGGGAAGACATTTTTTTCTTAACCAGATTATTCCTATATCTGAAAGTATCATTTTTTGGACGGTTTGAGCAAGTAATCTTAAATTCTGTTTAAAAGCAGGGAAGTGGGGAATTGGGGTGTGGGGTGTGGGGTGTGGGGTAGTGGGGTAGTGGGGTGTGGGGTGTGGGGAGTTTTCTCAGTGAACTGATCACTGATAACTGATAACTGATAACTGATAACTGATCACTGATCACTGAATGCTAAACCTTTCGGAAAGGGGGACAAAAAATGCTAGGATTGCCACAGCACAGAGAAAAGTGAAAGAAAGGAATATAACTTTACATGGAAGAGTTTGACAAGTCAATATCCTTTGATGGCAGGGATATTCGACTAAAAATAGGGCTTTTAGCCCCCCAAGCTGGCGGTAGTGTTCTGATCCAATCGGGAGAAACGGCGGTTTTAGTGACAGCAACCACAGCCAAAGCCAGAGAAGGAGTAGATTTCCTGCCCTTAACCGTTGATTACGAAGAAAGATTATATGCCGCCGGGCGCATCCCGGGAGGATTTTTGCGTCGTGAAGGTCGTCCCCCAGAAAAAGCAATTCTGACCGGTCGTTTGATCGATCGCCCCCTGCGGCCCCTATTCCCCAGTTGGCTACGGGATGATATTCAGGTGGTCGCTACGACCCTCTCGATGGATGAGGAAGTCCCCCCGGATGTTTTGGCCGTTACCGGGGCTTCTGTGGCGGTTTTGTTGGCGGGGATTCCCTTCCAAGGGCCGATGGCAGCGGTGCGCGTCGGTTTACTGGGGGATGAATTTATCATCAATCCCACCTACAAGGAAATCCATAACGGAGAATTGGATCTAGTGGTGGCCGGTAGTCCCGAAGGGGTGGTGATGATCGAAGCGGGAGCCAATCAGTTACCGGAACGGGATATTATTGAGGCGATCGATTTTGGTTATGAAGCAGTGCGCGACCTGATCACCGCTCAACGGGAATTGATCGATCAGTTGGGTATTCCCCTCGTCACCCGAGAAGCGCCGGTAGTAAACGAAACCGTGCATAATTTCCTGAAAGAACAAGCTAAAGAGGAAATTAAACAGATTCTCGGCCAGTTTACCCTCAGCAAAACCGAACGGGATGAGAAATTAGAGGCGATCGAAAATCGGATCAAGGAAACTATAACCGCTCTCCCCGATGAAGATACCTTAAAATCTCCAACGTTGGAAGAACCGAAGTTAATCGGTAATCTCTTTAAGGATCTGACCAAAAAACTGATGCGGGCCCAAATTATCGAGGATGGGGTGCGGGTTGATGGTCGTAAACTGGACGAAGTACGGCCGATTTCTTGCCGGGTGGGAGTTTTACCCCGTCGGGTTCACGGTAGCGGTTTGTTTAATCGCGGTTTAACCCAGGTGCTTTCGATCGCCACCCTTGGCACCCCCGGTGATGCTCAGGATTTGGGGGACGACCTCCATCCCGAAGACGAAAAACGCTATCTTCATCACTACAATTTTCCACCCTTTTCCGTCGGTGAAACCCGTCCCATGCGTTCTCCCGGCCGTCGAGAAATCGGTCACGGTGCTTTAGCGGAAAGGGCGATCGTACCTGTCCTTCCCCCCCAAGAGGAATTTCCCTATGTGCTGCGGGTGGTGTCGGAAGTCCTCTCTTCTAATGGTTCCACCTCCATGGGTTCCGTGTGCGGTTCTACCCTAGCGCTGATGGATGCCGGTGTTCCCCTGAAAAAACCCGTTAGCGGTGCGGCCATGGGTTTAATTAAAGAAGGGGAAGAAGTGCGGATTTTGACCGATATCCAGGGTATCGAGGATTTTCTGGGAGATATGGACTTTAAGGTGGCTGGTACTGATTCTGGCATCACCGCTCTCCAGATGGATATGAAAATCCCCGGTTTAACCATGGAAGTGGTGGCCAAGGCGATCGAACAAGCTTTACCGGCCCGCAAACATATCCTCGAGAAGATGTTAGCGACCCTAGAAAAACCCCGCACGGAATTATCTCCCCACGCACCCCGGTTATTGACGATCAAGATCGATCCGGATCTGATCGGGTTAGTCATCGGGCCAGGTGGTAAGACGGTTAAAGGGATTACTGAACAGACCGGCACGAAAATCGACATCGATGACGATGGGACTGTCACCATTTCCTCTACCGATGGGGAACAGGCCGAAAAAGCTAAACGACTGATCTACAATATGACCCGCAAACTTAATGAGGGTGAGGTCTATCTCGGTCGCGTGACTCGCATTATCCAAATCGGCGCTTTTGTGGAAGTTTTGCCGGGGAAAGAGGGAATGATCCATATTTCCCAATTGGCCGAGGGACGCGTCGGTAAGGTGGAAGATGAAGTGGCCGTAGGGGATGAGGTGTTAGTTAAGGTACGCGAGATCGATAGTAAAGGTCGTCTCAATCTCACCCGTCTCGGTATTCATCCCGATGAGGCTGCCGCTGCCCGTAAGGCTGCTACTGTAGTCTAGGTGAATTTTTTGTTCATGGTTAACTCTCGATCGCTCGATCGAGAGTTTTTATTTTATCGCTAAAATTACCTAAAAACGGCAATAGAGACGCAAAAAACACGCCTCTATCCCGGTATTTTCCCTAGATATTGTTTCTGACTACCAGCTAGACTTGACCACACCGGGTAAGAGTCCTTGGTGGGCCCATTCGCGTAAAACGTTGCGGGATAAACCAAAATCGCGATAGTATCCTCTCGGTCTGCCGGTCGTTAAACAACGGTTGCGGTGACGACTAGGTGCGCTATTGCGGGGTAATTCCTGTAATTTTTGGTGAATTGCCAGTTTTTCTTCAAAATCTTCGGCGGTGCGGAATTGTTCTTTTAGTTCCGCTCTTTTAACTTCGTATTTTTGTCTGAGACGAGCGCGTTTTTTCTCGCGTTCTACCATCGATTTTTTTGCCATGGGGTTTCTCGAAAAAGATTTAACCTGTAAAGACAGCATCTTTCATTATAATACTAAATCCGTTGAGTAACGCACAGAAAACGGGTTTCTCCGAGAAACCCGTTTTCTACTCATGCACTCATGCAAAAAGGGGAATGAATAATCAGTCTTTAATAACCAGATTTAGTATAACTTTAATCTCTCCTTGGCTATCAGACGATAATTCTGCCCGCTTCCTAACACTGGTGACAAAGGTGACATTTGTTGATATTAATTCTTAAAGTCCTAGTTGAAAATTTTCTATGTCTGAACCGCCTCAATTGCTCCAACAACGTCTTTTTTATCAAGGTCGCGTCTTTCAATTTGAAGTCTCGAAACTGCGTTTACCTAACGGTGTCGAGGGAGAATGGGAATGTGTGCGTCATCCGGGGGGTGCTTTAGCAGTTCCAATCACCAAGGAAGGTCAATTAGTTTTAGTACGTCAGTATCGATTTAGTTTGCAAGCTCGAATTTTGGAATTTCCCGCCGGAACGATTGATGAAGGAGAAGACCCTGCTACGACGGTAAAACGAGAATTAGAGGAAGAAGCGGGCTATCGGGCGCATAATTGGCAATCTTTGGGTAAATTTGCCCTGGCACCGGGTTATTCCGATGAATATATCTATGCTTTTCTGGCCCGGGATCTGGAAAAATTAAGCTTGCCCCCCGCTCAAGATGCCGATGAAGATATAGAAGTGGTTTTTATGAGTTTTGAGGAAATGGAATCAGCGATCGCCCGGGGAGAATCGATCGATGCTAAAACTATTACTAGCTTCTATCTGGCCCGTTTAGCTCTTAATTAATCTTTTCAATCACCGCTTGTCCTAGTTGAATCAACTCAAAACCGATAAAAAGGCTTAAAATCACAGTGACAGCCTGATTAAGTAGGGGTATATTGCCTTTGCCTAGAACAGAAGCGACGAATTTGACCACAACTAAAACGAGAGCGCTAACAATGGCGATTTTGACGGCTATCATAGATTAATTTTTCCTCACGGTTAACCGAATTATACTATTTCCAGACTTTTTCTGGCTAGTTTCATCTTGGGTTTGATACAAAATTTAGCATTTTGGTGGAGAGCGCTCCTGTCATTGCCAAAAATGCCCAGGTTTTTGTTAAGAATTGTAAAATGTAGTTAGATTTATTTACTCATAAGGGGATTCATGTCTAACCAAGAATCGATTTTTCTATTCCCTCAAAAACCAGTGTATTCCTCCCTATTCAAGTCTATTTTAGCGATAATATCAGTTATCTTAATTATGTTAGCAGTGATCGGCGGGCTAATGATGGTCAGTTTATCATTATGTTCGCCAGAAGACAATATTTATCGATTACTCCTTGGCTTAGTAGAAGATTTTTTTAACCCCTTTGCTTGGATCAAAGTTCCCACAGTTGCTCATAGCTATCAATTATTATTACCCACGGTTATCCTGCTAATTTTTACGCAGTTAATCATGTTCTTGTCTCCGCGTCCGCAAGTTTGGTCAAGATTAGTCATTATTTCTATCACTCTCGCTATCACCCTGCGCTATCTACTCTGGAGGATTCTGGAAACTTTAAATCTTTCTACTCCTCTCAATGGCTTTTTTAGTTTACTGCTTTTAGGCGTTGAGATGATAGTTTTAAGTGGTAGCATAATTCAGTTAGTTTTAGCCTTAACCACAAAAGATAGACGCAAAGAAGCTGATTTTTATAGCCAAGCGGTAATCGATAAACAGTATTTGCCCACGGTAGATATTCTGATTCCCACCTATAATGAGCCAGCCTTCATCTTAAAAAGAACTATTATCGGTTGTCAAGCCCTTAATTATCCCCATAAAAATATTTATATTCTCGATGATACCCAGAGGCCAGAAATTCATAAATTGGCAGAAGAATTAAATTGTCATTATCTGACTCGTGAGGATAGAAAAAATGCTAAAGCAGGTAATTTAAACCATGCTCTCAAACAAACCCAAGGGGAATTAGTGGTGGTTTTTGATGCAGATTTTATTCCTTGTCAGAACTTCCTAGAAAGAACTGTTGGCTGGTTTCAAAACCCTAAAATTGCCTTAGTGCAAACTCCCCAAAGCTTTTATAATGCCGATCCTATCGCTCATAACTTAGGTTTAGAAAATATCGTTACTCCCGACGAAGAATTATTTTATCGTCATATCGAACCAGCTAAAGATGGGGTGGGTAGTCCTGTTTGTGCTGGCACTTCTTTTATTGTCAGGAGAAAAGCCTTAGAGGAAGTGGGCTACTTTAATATAGAATCTATTAGTGAAGATTATTTCACTGGGATTGCTATATCTGCCAAAGGTTATGAAGTTATTTACTTAAATGAAAAACTCAGTGCTGGTTTATCTGCTGAAAGTTTATCAGCTTATTTACGGCAAAGATTGCGCTGGGCAAGGGGAACTTTACAGGCCTTTTTTATCAAAGCTAATCCCCTAAAAATTGCGGGACTAACCCTACCCCAAAGATTGGCACACTTAGAAGGAATATTATCTTGGTTTTCTCCCTTAGCTCGTTTATTTTCTCTGCTTATTCCTCTCCTTTATACCTTTGGTTATATAGTACCTTTGAACATTACTATCGATGAGACAATCTATATCTTTTTACCCTACATGATGCTGCAGTTAGCCACTTATCACTGGTTAAATTCTCGCTCGCGCTCAATTGTTTTTTCTGAAGTATTATCGATGATTATTTGTGTACCTACATCCCTAACAGTTCTCCATGTTCTTTGGAAACCCTTTGACAAAGGATTTCAGGTGACACCGAAGGGACTTGCTCGCCAAAATTATCAATATAATTGGCACTTATCCTACCCATTGCTGTTTTTTATCACTATTACCTTAATTAGTATTTTCTTTAATTTACACCATCACAATTATCAAGAAAGTCCCCTAAATTTTGGCTTGATTTTAGCTATATATAACGTGGTTATTATCATGACTGCTCTGGTGGCTTTATTGGAAGCTCCCCTCACCCTAGAAACTGAATACCAACTGCTGGAATCTCCTGTTAACTTGATCACAGAAGCGAATATAATTGTACAGGGCAATTTAAAAAAACTTTCGGAAATAGGAGCAGAAATTCACCTAAGGGAACCCATCTACTCAGAAAAGTTACTCCTAGATATTTTAGGAGAAGATTTGCGCTTATCCGCTCATCTAGTCAATCTAGAAAAACGAGGCAAAATCTGGCAAGCGACCCTTAAATTCCAGCCACTTACCCTATCAGAGCAGAGAAAGCTAATTACTTTTTTATTCTGTCGTCCCCAGCGCTGGCAACCGAAAAATACGGCAGGAGAATTACAATCTTTTTGGTTGTTAATTATCAGCTTTTTTCGGGGGATAGGCTTAATTTGGCAGGCAATTTTGAATCGAAAAACAGCCCTTTAGTTAAGTCAAAAGTCGAAAATACTTAAGTAGCTGGTTATAATTAAATTAAAAATAGATTTTAGGTTCGATCCCCCCTGCCCCCCTTGATAAGGGGGTATCCATCTTCAATTTAATTATGACCAGCTACTTGTTATTATAATAGAAGTAACCATTCTTAGATGAACTGGTCTATGAACAATCTTTTATACCTTCACCTGATGGCCAATAAGGAAAAAGGGTTTGCCTTGCCCCTTGCCTTGTTGATTGGACTTATCCTGATGGTGACAGGAATGACTATGATGATGCGCGCCCAAGGAGACCAATCGAAGGTAATTGCCCAAAGAGTCCGGTCTGATAGTTTAACCAGTTCCGAAACAGGGGTAACTCGCGTGCGGGATCTACTGAATAGCGTGCGAGTTATGGCGAGGTTTAATAGTAATTGTGAATCTGGGGAAGACTGCTGGCAGACCGCTGAAGTACCTAGTGGTAATCCCAGTACCAACTCTTTTTTACAAAGAGATTTAAAAAAATTAGCCATTGCCACCGCCTGTGGTAATCCCAGTCGTAATAACGAAATTGCCGACAAAATCCTCGCACCCACAGAACAACGAGCAGCAAATCCAGGATTAAGAGATTTGGCCAGTGGTCAATGGTTTGATCTCGGTAATAACCGTTATTATCGCGTGGTGGGATACAGGTTCGATCCTACCAATCCCCCCCCTGACGGTTTGGGTTGGGGAGTTCTCACCCTCGAAGGACTTTCCCGCACAAGTGCCGCAGAAGACCTAACTAACATTAATATCGATAGAGATACTGACGATAACGCCGCCTCCCGTAACCGCGTAGTGGTAACTGTCGGTATTTTTAATTCCCCTACCCCCGCATTTGACCGCAATACGGTTCCAGCTTTATGGATAAGTGAAGGAACGGCGGACGATGGTGCTAGATTTCAAGGGGATGTGGTGGAGGAGGTGGTGAGTCCAGAATGTGAGGCTGAACAAGATAAGATTCAACAGCCCACATCTGATGCACCCAATCCCCCCTATAAAGCGCAAGTGGGAAAGACACTCGGTGTGTCTTTCCCCGATCTACCGCCGATTCCCACTGGCCTTCCCTCTGGTCAGATAGACCTGGAACTTACCGATAGTCTTCCGCTTGCTCAGAGAACTTTTCCCAGAAGAGATCAGTATGGCGCAATTACTGATACCTCTTCTACCCGCACGATTAACGGTCAAAGCGTACAGGTGTACGAGTATATCGTTGATAATATCAACTTGAGTAGCGTTAACATCACCATTGCTGCGGGGCGACGAGTAGTTTTTTATGTTAAAGGTAATATTAACGGTGCGATCGAACACAATTGTGGTGCTGAAGCGGGCTGTAGATCGGGCAATCTACAGATTTATGCCTATAATCTATCAGGTTCCGCCAATCCGCAAATTTGTCTAAGAGGAAACCAAAGACTAGAAGCGTTTATCTTTGCTCCTGACTATTCCCTCGGTAAAACTGGTACTGGTATTTTCATCGGTGCTGCCTGGGGTAAAAATTGGGGTCAAATTACTACCTGTGACTCAAATAGCGGCGCAGTTGCTGTGACCCAAGGGGTACAATGGACTGAATTAATCCAAGACTTGAGACCCCAAAAACTTCCCCAACTTGGTAAGATTGCCAATTGGTGTCAGGAACCCATACCGGACGATGGTGATACCCCCACGGAGCCATCTAAGTGTGTACCCACTTTCTCAACTCCTTCACCCTCTCCCAGTCCCTAAAAAAGTTTAACTTATCGGGTTGATGAGAGGGGTTGAGGATTTCGGTTCAGGACAGGTTTTATTGGTGAAATCACAGCGATAAATTGCTGGTTTTTGCCAACTGAGGGGAATTTCCAGCAAATCCCTCGAACCGGTCATGGCTTGTCCCAGAAAGAGAGCCAGAGCGATACAATTGAGGACTGTATGGGCAATGCGCCAACGATGGGAACGGTCTTTATAGATATCTTCGACAATGGCCAGAGAGAAAATCATCAGTAATGATGCCGCCATGCCGATATAGTAGTGGGACCAGTACCATTGGGCCGAGAGTCGCCAGACCCCATCCTGAGAACCGATAATAATTAAACCGATGCCAGTCAAGGTGGCAAAAATTCCGCGCCAGAGAGCTTGTCTAGCGCGGTAGAGACAGACTAAAGATGCAATGGTGACAAAAAACATCAAAATCACAAAAATGACCTGAAAGGAGTCTAATTTTCCATCTTTTTGTTTATCGACAAAACCATTAAAACCGTAAACGACCGAGTAAGCTAGTGCTAACAGGTTCACCCCTACCACTGTACCCGTTAACCAGCGGCCTAAGCGTAGATGTTCTGGCCCGACCACTGGCGGAATTTTACTTTTATTTCCCGCAGCGGTTTCTAGACGACGTTGACGGGTTTGCCAAGCAAAGTTAACTACGAGGCCGATAATAGGGAAAACAAGCACTATCGCTAGGACAGGATGAATGAGAGTCAGAAAATCGACGAATTGCATATAAATATCCCGAAAATAGTCAGCAGAAAATCTTCAATAGTTGACAAGCTATAGCCTTGTTTTTTTAGCTTATCGCAGATATCAGGAGGCAAAAGGCAATAGGCAAAAGGTAGGAGATAGGGTTTTGGGGTGATGGGGTGATAGGGTTTTGGGGTGATAGGGTGATGAGACAGCTTCTCCACTCCCCAATTCATAATTCATAATTCATAATTTATAATTTCCATCTCCCCACTTCCCACTTCGGCCTAGGAACCTCTTTGATTATCGGCTAATCTAAAAGCAGCAATCCCTAGATTCAATCCTGACTATGAAACTGCAAGAACTTTTGACAAATATCACCCCGGTTTCCCCGATTTCCTCTCCTATCGCTTCTATTACCGAGATTACAGGAATTTCCACCAATTCCCATGCTTGTCAACCGGGAGATCTATTTATCGGTTTACCCGGTACTCGCGTCGATGGGGGCGAATTTTGGCGTTCTGCTTTGGAAAGCGGGGCCCTAGCGGCGATTATCTCCCCGGCAGCCGCAGCTAAATTTCCCCCCCCGGAGGATGCTTGCGTAATCGTTGTGGCAGATTTAGTTACTGCCACTGCTGCGATCGCTGCTAAATTCTATCATTATCCGGCCCAAACCCTAAAATTAATCGGTGTGACGGGAACCAACGGCAAAACCACCACCACCCATTTAATTGAATATTTTCTCAGTCAAGCAGGGATTTCCACCGCTTTATTCGGGACTCTTTACACCCGTTGGCAAGGATTCCAAGAAACTGCTAATCATACCACCCCTTTCGCTAACGAGTTACAAGCCAGTTTAGCCAAAGCAGTGAGCGCTGGCAATGAAATCGCCGTCATGGAAGTTAGTTCCCATGCACTGGCCCAGGGACGGGTACAGGGTTGTACTTTTCCGGTGACGGTGTTTACTAATCTCACCCGGGACCATCTCGATTATCACCTCGACATGGAGGATTATTTTGCCGCTAAAGCTAAATTATTTAGTCCCGATTATCTGCAAGGTAAGGCGATTATTAACGTTGATGATGCCTATGGTCAACGTTTAGCGGCCTCCCTCTCTCCCCAACAGGTTTTAACCTATAGTGTGTCCGATGCTCGTGCCGATTTTTATACTAAAGATTTACACTATCAACCCACGGGAGTGGAAGGGGTAATGGTGACTCCCCAAGGGGAAATAGCCTTTGCTTCCCCTCTGGTGGGTCAATATAATCTGGCTAACCTGTTAGCGGCGGTGGCGGCAGTGTTAGAATGTGGTGTAGATTTAGAGACAGTAATCGGTCAAATTCCCCAGTTTTCAGGAGTACCGGGACGGATGGAACGGGTTAGCATCGCTCCTGACCAAGATATCAGCGTTATTGTCGATTATGCCCATACTCCCGACAGTTTAGAGAATGTTTTAAAAGCAACACGTCCCTTTATTTCCGGTCGGATGATTTGTGTTTTTGGTTGTGGCGGCGATCGAGATCGGACAAAAAGACCATTAATGGGGAAAATAGCTGCAGAATTAGCAGATTTAGCCATAGTCACCTCGGATAATCCCCGCACAGAGTCTTCCGAACGAATCCTTGAGGATATTATCGCTGGCATTCCTCCAGAAATTACTGTTCAGGTAATTAGCGATCGCGCTTTGGCCATTGACACCGCTATTCAAGCAGCACAACCGGGAGACGGAGTAATTATTGCGGGTAAAGGTCACGAAGATTATCAAATTTTGGGGACGGAAAAAATCCATTTCGATGACCGCGAACAGGCCCGGGCTGCTTTGATGAAAGGGCAAGATGAGAAGTAGAAAGTCACCAAATTAGCTTACACTTAATCTTGATGAAAAAGGCTGTAATTAGGGTTTGCTGAATAATGGTAAAAACCTTTTAAAATAAGGCTTTTGACCTGTTAAAATCCGATGTTAGTGCCAGAAAATAGGATTAAGACCCTCAAAAACCCAGTATTATCCTTCTATTAGTACATAAATTGGTACAAAAAAGAAGGCAACAAAGACTGAAACAACCCACAGCCGAAGTCCAACCCCACCAACAAACTTTTTGCCGCAAACCCTAATTATCTCCTAGCAAAAAAATCAGGAGCAGAATTTCTACTCCTGATAACCTATTCACTTTAGACTTGCCGATTTATTGGAATATACTGGCAACTTTGGCGCTCACGTCCGGTTGAGTTTCAGCGTAGATATTTTGACGAGTAGCGGCGATTTCTGTGTAAGCTTGACGCACTTCCGAGTTAACTGCCACCGTTTTCACATCGTACATACGGGTAGCCAATTGGGGATAAAAACCGATAGAAACAATCAAAGCTAGGAAAGAGACAGCGATAAAAATTTCTCTGGGTTTAGCGTCAATATATTCTGATTCATGGGGGAGGACACAGCTAGTACCGAAACAAACTGCTTGTTCGTTGCCTTTGTTGGGGAGAATGTTAGTGATATCGCAGGAAGAACCATCTCCGTAGAAAACTTGACGAAGCATGGAGAGTAGATAAATCGGAGTCAGGATTAAACCAACGGAAGCGAGGAAGACAGTCACAACCCGGAAGGTTTGACTATAAACGTCACTGCTAGTGACCCCGATAAATACGGTAATTTCGCTGGCAAAACCGCTCATTCCGGGTAACGCTAGGGAAGCCATAGCACCAGCAGTAAAGAGAGCGAAGACTTTCGGCATCGCTTGGGCAATCCCACCCATCTCGTTTAAAGCTAAGGTATGGGTGCGGTCGTAGGTGACACCAGCAAGGAAGAATAAGACGGCGGCAATTAAACCATGGGAGAGCATTTGTAACATAGCGCCGCTAATACCCACATCGGTAAAGGAAGCAATCCCTAAAAGGACGAATCCCATGTGTGAAACCGAGGAATAGGCGAGACGGCGTTTCATGTTTTGTTGACCGAAGGAAGCGAAAGCACCGTAGATAATATTAACGACACCGAGAATCGCTAGAATCGGAGCAAAATAGATATGTGCATCGGGTAGAAGCCCCATATTAAGGCGGATTAAACCATAACCACCCATTTTGAGGAGAACACCAGCAAGAATCATCGATACAGGTGCAGAAGCTTCACCGTGGGCATCGGGGAGCCAAGTATGGAGGGGGAAGATGGCGAGTTTGACCCCGAAAGCGATTAATAAACCAGCGTAAAGGACTAATTCTAAAGCGAGGGGATAATCTTTAAATCCTAATTCCGCCATATCAAAGGTCATGGCACCACCACCGTAGAGGGCCATGGCTAGACCAGCAACGAGGATGAAGATAGAAGCGGCGGCGGTGTAGAGTAAGAATTTAGTGGCGGCATAACGACGTTTTTGACCACCCCAGATGGAAACAAGTAAATAAACGGGAATTAACTCGATTTCCCACATTAAAAAGAATAATAATAAATCTTGGGCAACGAAAACACCAATCTGAGCGGCGTAGAGCAACAGCATCAAGAAGTAGAATAAACGGGGTTTGCGGTCCACTTGCCACGCAGCCAAGATAGAAAGGGTTGTCACCAATCCTGCTAATAAAACTAACGGTGCCGAGATACCATCCACCGACACCGCCCAACTTAAACCAATTTGGGGAACCCAATCCATTTTTTCCACTAATTGTAGGTTGGGGTTGCTTAAATCATATTTTTGTAAAAAGACGTAGCACATTAATATAAAGTCTGCTAGTCCGACTCCAAGAGCGAACCAACGAACAGTTTTTCCTTCTTTATCGGGGATTACAGGGATTAGGAAGGAGGCAAGCAAGGGGAGCAAAATGATGGCAGTGAGCCAGGGGAAGTTAGCCGTTAGCATGGCAGTAAGAAAAAATACCTATTTCGTTATGTGTTCATTTTATGCGACTTTGTAAAATTTTGTGAATATTTTTTGGCCTACCTTTACCATAGAATTTTGTCTATAGTTGCCGTCGCATCATCGATTAACCTAAATAAGCTTGTTTGACTCGCTCATCCTTGAGTAAATCCCCTGCTTTTCCCGCAATAGTCAAGCGTCCCGCTGCCAAAACATAGCCGCGATTGGCAGTTTCTAGGGCTAAATTGGCGTTTTGTTCCACTAATAGGATAGTTACTCCCGATTCATTTAATTTACGGATAATGCTGAAGATTTCTCGCACTATCTGCGGCGCTAGTCCTAAACTGGGTTCGTCTAGTAACAATAACTTGGGACGACTCATTAAAGCTCTAGCGATCGCAAGCATCTGCTGTTCCCCACCGCTTAGGGTTCCCGCTAACTGCTCTCGGCGCTCCGATAGTCTGGGAAAAAGTTGCAACTGCTCTTCGATATCACTTTTTACCCCTAGGCGATCGCTCCTCGTATAAGCACCTAACTGCAAATTTATCAAGACTGTTTGACGAGCTAAGATTCTTCTCCCTTCCGGACTATGGGCAATTCCCCGTTTAACGATTTCATGGGGTGGTAAATGGGTAATGTCTTGACCCTGATAGATTATTCGCCCCGTCTTTGCCGTTAAAATCCGAGATATCGTCTTTAGAGTCGTCGTTTTTCCTGCTCCGTTCGCTCCAATCAGGGTGACAATTTCCCCCGTTTCTACCCTTAAACTAACCTGCTGTAATGCCTTTATTCCGCCATAATTAACCGATAAATCGCTAATTTCTAACATAAACCCCGTCAAATCCCAATAGGATCACTATAGCAGTTACCAGTTACCAGTTACCAGTTACCAGTGATCAGATGTGAGTTTTTAGTTAGGGATAAGGAATAATTCCGATCATTTGTACTAAATTTTCCAAGACGCATTATTGAGTGAGGGGTACTAAACAGCATTAACAGTGCTGTCTTTTCACTGCTTAGGGACTTGCCCTTTGATAATGTACCATCTGGCTGGTCTGGTTCTTCTACAGAGCGATTTTCTGGCTGGGATATTATTCCTACGCAAGTCCCTTACTGTTTACTGATAACTGATAACTGATTATCTGCCTAAAACTTCCAAGACCACTGGGGCAACTCCCGACTGGAAGACACCGATAATCGCTGCCGCACCTCTGGAGAGGTCGATGACGCGACCACCAGTAAACGGACCGCGATCGTTAATTCGCACCACCACCGAGCGCCCATTACGCAGATTAGTTACCCTAACCCTAGTGCCGAAAGGCAGATAGCGATGAGCAGCAGTTAAACCACCAGAGTTAAAAGTCTCACCACTAGCGGTGCGACGACCGTGGAAACCAGGACCATACCAAGAGGCCATTCCCTGTTTACGAGGCCGGCTGCTGGTTTTTGTCCCTTGGGTTGTTTTTGGCTTCTCTGGCGGTGTGACTGAAGCAGGATTGCTGGCCGGGACCGGTTTGACTTGATTGGGTTGTGATTGGGGTTGTATCGTCGAAGGAATGGCCTCTTGGGTTCGGGGTGTAACGCTTGCTGGGACGGTATTTTCTTTGTCCACTAGGGACTCCAAAGTTTTTAGAATTTCGTTAGCATTATCTTGAACCGAACGTGATACTTTAATATCTGAATCAGTTGTTCGACTATTAGAAAAAGCGGGCAGAATGGTTTGAGTAGTTGACTCGATGACAGTTTGACGAGCTACGCTAATATCCGTCAAGCTGTTGCTGTGTCCTGCTGTCTGGGAACAAATTATCGAGGCTGTAGTCCCCACTATGGTCAGCGCGGTTACGGCTTGTAATTTGTTGATCAGTTGTTTATTCATAGACTTTCTTATTGTGCGTTAGCAAGTTCCCAATGCAAAGCTGAAGGAATTTGCTAACATTCCTTTTTGCTTGCAGAGCTAACTTGACTGCGTTCTGTTCAACCGTATCACGGAAAATTGGTTGGTCATTACGAGAATTTATATCGTTATCGGGCAAGAGAATCAAAAATTTAAATAAAGGGTTGACGTGCGCTAAAAACCAGGTTAGGATAAAGGGTTTTTATTTTTTTGTGTCCTAGAGGGGGTCAAGGTTAGGAAAACTTGGGGAATTAGTGAAATGTCGAGAGGTAATAACGCTAGTATTGACAAGGCTTTCAAGGATCATCAGCCTCCCTCGATTTCCCTCTATAGCAGCAGATAATAGTTAATAAAACTGTTTTCTTCGCTACAAAAAACCAGATTTTTAATATCAATGTTAAATCGGACTACGAGTCAAAGATTAAAAATTATAATAGGGGCTTGACAAGGAACTAAAAATAGGTTGTTATTAGCCAAACTTAACAATGCAATCAGAAATGCTAATACAGGATAATAATAAATCCTGTTTAAAAGGGATAGGGAAGTGGGGAAGTGGGGAGTATTTTGCTGTAAACAGTGAACTGAAAACCCGCATCTGAATACTGAATACTCACTCCTAACCCCAGGAAAGGCTTTTTCGGCAAACCCTATATAACTGAACTTCCCCTATACATATATACCATAATAGCCGAAAACCCTTATCCATCAATGGATGCACCCCCTTAACTTTAGAGGAATTTTAACCAACTCGAAAATCAAGGAATTAGTAAAACCCATAGAAGGATTAGACTATATTACTGGTTTAACTAAGCCTCAAATTCGTAAAATGGCTGAGGTAGAAGTGATTCAATTAGGATTAGTTGAGAAAAGCAGGATATCTCTAAGAAAATTTATCCCTGAAATTCCGTTAAAACCCCATAGATAGCCCAGATAGCCATGGCGCGCAAATAATGACAGGCGCGAAAAGTTCCCACCGATGTTATTGCTTCTGGGGTGCGGAATTGTAGGCCATTTTCATAAATTTGTCGCACCACCGCTTCCGTAATTTGCCATCCTTGCTTTTCCATTCCCATTTGCAGTAAAAAAGCCACCAACCCAAAATTAATTCCTACCCAAACTTCTAAGGGATGAGTTGCCTGGGGATTTTCGGGAGTACCATCGGGTTTTAAACCATTGGCCGCCCCAAATTTTCCCCCATGAAACTTGAGAAAACAGGCCTCATAAATCTTACTTAAAGCTGATTGCGTGTATTGATTTTCTACCACATCTGGTAAACTCAATAAACGGGCATAAAATTGACCGCATAATTGGTCAGTCATCACCACATCGGAACCACTGCCACTATCTAAATTATAATATTTTCCATTCCAGAGAGTATCATGATAAATAGCGCGAGATTGCTGTAACCAACTGGTAAAAATTGCTGTATCTTCTCCAAGAATTGCTCCAATTTTAAGCGCCGCTTCTAGTGCTGCTATCCACAAACCACCACAATAGGCGCTAATCCCCTGCAAACGCCAATCATCAAAGGTTTGGTCCGGTGCGCCGGAATTTTCGGGGATGCCATCGTTATCAAGGTCAAAAGTTTTTAAATATTGCAAAGTCAGGACAATTGACGGCCAACATTCCCGCAGAAAATCCTCATCTTTAGCACCCGTTAATAAATAATCCCGATAGACTAATAAAACAAAATCACTGCCTAAATCTTTCCAGAGATTACAATCTTGATAACTAGTGTAATTACTCTTTTGCCAAGGGTGTTCATTGGGCGCACCTAAATCGTGGGGAGTGGCATTTTTAGCCTTACGAATGGCAGTAGCTTGATTATAACCGATAATCCGAGGAGTGTCGTCACTGCTGGGAATTGCCCTAGCAAAAGCTTCCATGACGGCCTTTTCTAAGCGCGGCCATAACATCAATAACCCAAAGGAACCATAGAGACGGACATCCAGACTTTCATACCAACGATAATCAATACATTCTAAGACCCCAAATTGACCGATAGGATCCTGTTCCGTGGCTGCTGTCCAGAGAGTGCCGCCGTCAGTTAGGAGGTATAATTCATTAAATAAAGCCATTTTAAACCAATCGGCCAGATCGCTGCGTTCTAGGATCGGTTTTTGCCAGTTAATAATATTTTCTCGCCATGTGTCGCCGTGTTTTAAAGCCGTGCGTACCATCGCCCAAGCATTTTGACCATTGCGACCGAAAAAGTCCGTATAACGACGATAATAGTTAATTGCTTGGGCAAATTCGGTGACGGGTAAATCCCAAGCTAGAATAAAAGGAATTTTGCGAGTTTTCCCCGGAGGAATGGTAAAACGAATCGCCATGGCCGTGGCCGTTTGTTCCCCTTTTTCGGCGGGGGTTTCGTCCTCAATATCCGGTAAAGAGCCATTCATGGCGAAATAATCCCAAACTTCGCCCCCATCGCCAGCAGGGTTCCATTTACCCAGATAGAATACCTCTAGACTCGGATTAGTAATACTGGCAATCGCCATCTGTCCATCTCCTTCCCCGGGGTTTTCGTAATCTCGACGCATCAGACAGCCAATGCGGAAATTATCGACAATCCATTGATTATAATTACCCTCACTTTCCCCCCATTTTGATTGATATTCATAGACGGGACTACCATCATCTCTCACTTTAACCACTGGGGATTTAATCGCGTTAGTAAACCAACCGATTGTATTTTGCCAAGTCAGCATAATACTAATAGTAATCGGTTTATCGGTGGGATTATGGGCTGTCCATTCAAATAGGGCAATAGGATAACTACTTTCTTGATAATTATGCGCCCAAACCGGTGAGAATTGTTCGCAAATTAATTGAGTCTGAAAAACATCTTTGTACTCGTACCAACTGCGGGGATAAAGGGCCGAATAGCTTCCCTTTTCGGCTGGATACCACGACCAGCGCGATAATGTTCCATCCGTGGGGCTTTCCGTCGCCATAGCGTAGGCTTGGGCGCTTCCGTCTTCTGTTTGTTCAAAAATGCTAAATTGACAGGCAGCAAGGCTATTAAAACTGTGTTCACCGCCGTCCAGATGCCAGAGGTTAAAGTCACCTTTGGGGGAACGTCCGATGCAACCGGCCCCAAATCCTCCCAGGGGCATCCCATGCCAAGGACCATCATCTAAATTGCTGGCATAGCGGACGCTGTAGGGTTTTTCCCAACCTTTGCCCAGAGGACGTTTCCAAGCAGCGGTGGGAATTTCTGGGAGGGAAACGAGATTAAGCATAGATGTTGTTAAGTGGGGATGGGGTATAGGTATTTTACACAGATGTGAGTAATCACCAACAGGGGCGAGAGAATCAAGATAAGGGATTTAGGGGAGCATCGTCAAAGACAAGGCTAAAGAACAAATATCTCAAGCAGTGATCTTGCATCGTGTCAGAGCATCTACCTAATTTGTCAACACCGCAAGCTATCGGATTGGCAACGGAGTGCCGGACTCTTGAGCTCTGTTTAACCTAGCCAATTAATTGCCCGTTTAATCCAGTCTTCTGGCTGAGTATTTTTACTAAATAAAGTATCTTGACTAAGGACTGCTATGGCTCGATCGATCTCCTCTTGGCTGTATCCTAAAGCTAAAAGGGTCATCTGCACATCTTCAAGGATTGCCGCTGCCGGTAGTATTGCCGTGGTTGTCGTCGTCGCTTCTCTTAGTTGTCGCCATGCTGCCAATTTAGTTTTTAACTCTAAAGCGATTCTTTCTGCTGTTTTTAAGCCGACTCCGGGGGTTTTGCTCAAAATTTTGGTATTTCCTGTCACTATCGCCACCACAAGTTCCTCAATCCCCAGGGTATCGATTAAAGCTAGGGCTAATTGCGCCCCAACTCCATTGACGGAAAGCAGTTGACGAAACAGATCTCGCTCTGGAGCCGTGCCGAAACCGTACAATAAAGGCTGATCCTCGCGAAGGAGTAGGTGAGTAAAAATCTGACGACTATCATTGTTATCTTTGCCGATGTCTAGGGCTAATCGTGAGGGAATTTGGATTTCGTAACCGATCTGGTTTACGTCTAAAATCAAGATCAGTCGGTTATTGGGGGTTTTGATCACCTCGATCGCTTGTCCCCGTAAATAATTAATCATTGATTTAATTCTCCCACGAAAATAACCGAACCACAGTGATGACGGTTTTTACTCCCTGAAGGAATGCCGGGGAGATTTTCAGTTTTGTTACAATTGTTAACAGAAGTGAATGGCGCAATTGATAACCTAATTTTCTTGGCGTTAGTCCCCCATAATTGGAGAAGATACAAAATGAATGGCAACATTAGAGTCGGGAATCTCTTTGGAATTCCCTTTTATATTAATCCTTCTTGGTTCTTTGTTCTGGGGTTAATTACCTTAACCTATGGGGGAGAATTAAGTCAGTTTCCCCAGTTAACGGGAATTATGCCCTGGCTCTTGGGATTTTTGGCCGCTATTCTCCTATTTGCCTCCGTGGTTGCCCACGAATTAGGTCATAGTTTTGTTGCCATCGCCCAAGGTATTGAAGTTAAATCAATTACCCTCTTTTTATTCGGTGGTTTGGCAACTCTCGGCAGAGAATCGAAAACTCCCCTAGAAGCTTTTCTAGTGGCAATTGCTGGCCCTTTAGTTAGTTTACTGCTTTTCGGTATCTTCCTAATTATTGGTCTTAATATTAGCTTAAATGCGCCCATGGCGGCGATTCTTTCTCTGCTTGCCTATATCAACCTCGCTCTGGGTTTATTTAACCTGATCCCCGGTTTACCTTTAGATGGTGGTAATATCCTTAAAGCTATCGTTTGGCAAGTAACGGGCAATCCTAATAAAGGGGTTTTATTCGCTAGTCGTTTCGGTCAATTTTTTGGTTGGTTAGCGATTGTCATCGGTGCGCTATCAATTCTCGGAATCACTCAATTTGGCAGTTTTTGGACGCTATTAATTGGCATTTTCCTCCTACAAAATGCTGGCTTTTCCGCTCAATCAGCTAAGGTTCAAGATTTCCTAAGTCGCTATACTGCTAAAGATGTTATCTCTCCTAATAGTCCTGTAGTGCCGATTAATTTAACCCTGCGGGATTTTGCTAATAATTATGTTATCGGTAAACAACAATGGTCTAAATTCCTAGTTACCGATAGCGAAGGTAAACTATTAGGGGTGGTTAATGTAGAGGATCTGAAAACGATTCCCACTTCCCAATGGACAGAGGTAAATATCGGCCGGTTATTACAAACTAGCGAAAGTCTTAAACTGGTTTTGTCTCATACTTCCCTCCTAGATGTGGTGAAAATTTTGGAAGGAGAAAATTTATCTCAAGTGACAGTGGTAGAAGAAAACGGCACGGTTTTGGGGTTAATTGAGAAAGCTTCTATCCTTACTTTTCTCTCCCAAAAAAATCAAAGTCAACCCGCTTAATCAGTTATCAGTGAGCAGTTATCAGTTATCAGTTATCAGTTAGGTAAATGTATTTTTAACCTCAATATTCTCACAGAATTTTTCTAGTATCTCCTGATACCAAATCCAGTTATTAAAGACTGATTATTTATTCCTCCTGTTGCCTGTCCTCATAAGTAGCCTGTACTCAACGAAGTTAGTATGACTATACTGACTGTCGCATTGCTTGCCACAACTGCTCGTATTCTTGCTCAGTTTCTGGCGATAAAGGGTTTAAAAAATCGCTTTTTTTGATCGCTTCCGGATTGACAAGTAAAGGATTATTTTTAATATCTGGGGAAATTTGGTCGGGATTTTCAGTGAGAATTAGGGGAGATAATCCGGAGGTAAATAAAGAAATTTTAGTAGCGGATTCTGGTTGCCAACAAAAATCAATCCATTGCTGGACAAGAGAATTAGGAGTAGTTAAAACTGGTTTTACCCACACATCTGACCAAAGAGAAGTTCCAGATTTGGGGACAACAACTTTAATTTTATTATAGCGATCACTCACTGGTAAAATATCATTAGACCAACCCACAGACAGCCAGGCATCACCGAGTATTAGGGGTTGTAAATAATGTTGAGAACTATAAAATCTTACCTGTTTTTGTAAAGCGAATAGCTCGTTTTTAAGTGCCGTCACTTGCTTTAAATCACTGGAATTATAAGAATAACCCAATTTTTTTAGGGTTAAACCGATGACTTCGCGACGATTATCAATTAGGGCAATTTTACCAGTTAATTCTGGTCGCCATAGATCAGACCAATCCTGTGGCCGCCAGTCAAATTGAGCGAATTTTTCCTCATTATAGGCAATTACTGTCATTCCCCAACGGTAGGGCGCACCCCAGACTTTACCCTCTGTTTGCGGTTGTCCTTGGCCATTGCGAGTCATATTTTCTTGCCAACGGGGGGGCAGTTTTGACCAATTAGAGAGTTGAGAAGTATCTAGGGGTTGAATTAAACCGTTAGTAATCGCTTTTCCTAGCCAAGCATCCCCTAGGGTGACTACATTACCCATCGCTGGGTTCTGTTCCCTAAAAGGGATAGGAATCGGAAATTGTGAGGCTGGTTGATCCTGATTTTTTAACCATTTTTCCAACAATTTTAATAGCTCTTTCAGCTGCCTTTCCGACTGAAAATTGACTTTTTTTTCGGCAATAGTTTTCCGAAAATCTGTTAGTAATCGCGGCGGAATCGAACCGGATAGGAGAAAAATGCTCAGATTGCCGCTTCCAGAAGCGCAGCCACTTAAACCTCCCGCTAAGGCGATTGTACCTAATCCTTGCAAAAAAGAACGTCTATTTAACATATCGCCCGCCGATTTTCAACTTCAACATTAATAATTGTCAGTTTCTAGCCTTAAATTATTATAGGACGATTTTTAACGGTAAATTTGACCTCAAGCGCTGGCTGGGAATCTTGGTACAATCAAGGGGAAATAACCCAGTTTAAGCGGGTTCCGGTGGACTGAAGGTTATTTTTGTCAAAAAAGTGATTTCTATGGGTGTTATGATTGATTTTGAGGCAATACGGAGATTTTTTTGGCTATGACCCCTGAATTAATCACTTTTGGTCGGTATCTCGCAGGTGAATTTGAAAATCAACGGCAAGCACAAGCAGAACCGGTGTGGTACGTTCACCTGCGTTTATGGTTGCGTCCGTTGCCTTTATTTCGGGAAGACAGCATCGCTCTTTTTGCCGAACAGGCCAGTATAATCAATTTAGACCAACCCTACCGACCGCGACTGTGGCGATTAACGCACTCGGAATCGGGAGGGTTAGAGGTTAGGCATTATATGTTTAATGACCTGAAATCCGTGCAAGGTGTGGGCAAAAATCCCGATATTCTGCGAAAAATTAGCTTAGAAGACCTAACTTTCCTGCCTACTTGCACTTTAGCGGTCAAAGTCCATACCCTCGCTGATCATCAATACCAGTTTATCGCCCAACCGCAACCAGAACAGCGCTGTCAATTCACCTATGAGGGTACAACCTATCAGGTGTCTTTAGGTTTCGAGGTGACGAGTCATAGCCTAAAAACCTACGATAAAGGTCTAGATCCCAGCACCGGTAAGGGAATTTGGGGCGCTCTGCTCGGTCCCTATCAATACGAGAAAAAACAGGATTTTTCGGCAGAATTGGAGGTGTGAGGAAGATTGCATCACATTAGATCAAAATGACGGCAGATAACACCGCAAACAGCCGCTAAAGCGGTAATTCCTAAAGCTGTACCGATGTCTTGTCCTTGATTGACAGCAAAGGAAGTGACGATTCCCGCACCTAAACCGGCTGTGATTGCCGCTCCGAGAAAATCTTTATCTGAGTTTTTATACATAGAGATAAGGCCAAATTTCCACAAAATCGTGTTTTTCACCTTATCATCCTCTTTTGAGCAACTAATCACCCGGGGGCGGAATTGCAATCAAGCTTTAGATTTAGCCACGTTTCTTAACATTAAGTCGGGTCAGATAGATAGGGGGTAAAATCGATTAAATTAGCTAAAATCTCTTTTTATGGCTTTTTAACCCTGATTATCTCCCTTTTGCTAATACTGAGTTTTGTTAATGCCAGCCAGGCCCAATCGGATACGGCGGTAAGATCGGAGTTAATTAGTCTCCGCAATCGCGTCGAGCGCCTTGAAAGTCAAGTCCGAGGAATAACCATCCGCGGGGAAAATGCCGATCCCATTCCCCAACGGCGATCGGGAACGGGTATAGTAAATGGGGAAGTAGTCGGGGAAACTGACCCACTGTTCCAGCGTTTGGCCACTTTAGTAATTGAATTAAAGGAAGATTTAAAAAAGCTGGAGCAACGGGTGCAAATCTTAGAAAAAGAAACCGTTAGCCAGAAATCGTAGTCAATTGATGCTATAACGATCGAAAGTTAAATTGATTTCAACTATGCAGTTAATTGATTATGTAATTGTGCTGCTCTATCTGGCAGGAACCCTAATAATCGGGATTATAGCCGAGAAAAAAGCTTCTCAAGGTCTAGAATCCTACTTTTTAGGTAATCGCAATTTGCCTTGGTGGATGTTAGGGGTGTCGGGAATGGCAGCTAACACCGATTTAGCGGGAACTATGGTCATTTCTGCCCTAATTTACGCTGTCGGCCCCAAAGGACTATTTATCGAAATCCGCGGCGGTGTCGTCCTAATTATGGCCTTTCTCATGGCTTTTATGGGCAAATGGAATCGCCGGGCCCAAGTTATGACCATGGCGGAATGGATGAAATTTCGCTTTGGACCGGGAAAACAGGGAAATTTTGCCCGAATTATTAGTGCCGTCGCCACTCTCTTATTCTCTATCGGTGCGATGAGTTATTTCTCCGTTGCGGGGGGGAAATTTTTAGGGCAGTTTTTGGGTATGGATGATCGTCTTGCTTCGGTGATATTAATTCTTTTAACCTTAATTTATACGGTGGCCAGTGGTTTTTATGGTGGGGTAATTACCGATTTATTTCAAGGGTTTCTGATTTTTGTGGCGGTAATTTATGTATCGACAGTGGCCTTTTTTACCGTTAATCTTCCCGATAGTTTCACGGTAGCAATTCCGGGGGCAGCAGAGCCAAAAACTTGGAATTTAAGCGACTGGTCTAGTATTTTCCCCTCCCTGACGTTGGATTTACCCGGAGATTATGCCATCTTTAATTTGTTTGGTGGGGTGATTTTCTTTTATTTAGTTAAAACCATCATCGAAGGTTGCAGCGGCAGCGGTGGTTATATGTTACAACGATATCTAGCCGCCAAAAGCGATCGAGATGCCGGTTTATTATCTTTATTCTGGATTATTTTGCTTTCTTTCCGTTGGCCTCTAGTCACAGCTTTTGCGGTTTTAGGTATTCACTACGGTTTAACTGAAGGCACGATCACAGATCCAGAAAGAATTCTGGCCACAGTGATTACTCAATATATTCCTGTGGGGATGAAAGGGTTATTAATTGCTTCTTTTTTAGCGGCAGCTATGTCCACTTTTAACGCAGTTATTAACGCTAGTGCTGCCTATTGGGTAAAAGATATCTATCAAGCTTTTTTGAAACCGAATGCGGGAGAACAGGAGTTAGTTTTTCAAGGTCGTTTAGCCTCGATTTTTGTGGTCGCAATTGGCTTAGTTTTGAGTTTTAATATTGAAAATGTCAATGATATTTGGGGTTGGTTAACCACGGGATTAGGGGTGGGATTAGCAGTTCCTCTCCTATTACGTTGGTATTGGTGGCGCTTTAATGGTTATGGTTTTGCTGTGGGAACTTTAGCGGGAATGATTGCGGCTATTGCCTCACAAGCGATAATTTTACCTTTCTTTCGTCACAGTCAATATCAGGAAATTATTCTCTTTCTTGTGCCGAGTTTGTTCGCTTTAGCTGGCTGTGTTATCGCTACTTTGTTAACTCCTCCCACCGATAGTTTAGTCATGGAAAATTTCTATAATGTTACCCGACCCTTTGGCTTTTGGGGAGAAGTCCGTCACAGTGTTAAACCTAACCTACAGGCAAAAATTAAAGCGGAAAATCAACGGGATATCATCGCCGCTTTTCTCACTGTTCCTTGGCAATTAGTCCTGTTTATGATGGGGATTGTTTTAATCATCAAGCAGTGGCAAAGTTTGAAGATTTTGGCTTTGGTTTTTCTTTTGCTTTCCATCGGTCTCTATTTTACTTGGTATCGACATTTATCTAAGGAAATTACCGTCACTAAAGACCGAGATTTAGGTTAGGCAGTTCAGGAGACAGGAGACAGGAGGCAGCTATCAGTTTTTTTCCTGCTCCCCCTGAATGGTTACTCTGTTTCTAGTTGATAATCCTGTCAATTTATGGAAAACCTGAAAATTTAAATTTTTGAATCGGAGAGTTATATTATGATTAAAATATCTATTTTAAATCTCAATATTATGTTAGGATTGTTAAATGCAAGTGTAACTATTTGACAGTCGTAGAATTTCGTAAACTATTATGATTGCGATAAAATTTTCGACTCAGCCCTAGATTTGATGATTAATTACATAAGCTTTAAAAACAGGATTCAAACATAATAAAGCGTTTTCATCTTTTGCCACTATTATTCGTCTGATTAGAGATTGAATGACTTTCAAAGAATCTGTATAAGCTAGAGAAGTTTGGTCGATCATTTCTTTAATAGAAATAGGTTGATTAAAATTTGCTAATTCTGTTAGCATTAGTTTCTCTGATTCTGTTAAATTTTGTAAAATACTTAATAAAGTCTGCTCTAAAGTTTCCTCGGCAATCGGGTATTTAATCTCCAAAAAGTCAGCCACCTTACCTAAAAATGTCTCTTGAATAAAACTAGCAACTAATTCTAACCAAAGAGGATGACCTTGATAACATTTAATTAAGGCTTCCCAACTGTCTTCATTTAATAGATTATGATGGCGCAAAATTTCTATGGCATCTTCTCCTAAACCTTCTATGATTAATGTTTTAATGAATTTATTTTTCTGCCCATAAAAAGTCGTATCAATAGGTTTTTCTTGACTCAACAACAGTAAACAGCCTTGATGATTGACTTCAGCAATGCTGTTAAACAATAGTTGATAATTTTGGTACTCTTTTTGATAATTACCTGCCAGTTTTTTAGAATCAAATAGACTTTGTAAATCATCAAGAATAATCAAGCATCGATGACTTTTCATTAATTGTAAGAACAAATTTAATTGCCTTTCAAGACTTTGAGAAAGCTTCAATTGAGGATTGATAGATTGTAAAATTTCACTTAAAAGTTCATCTAGTTTTGGACAAAAATACAAACTTCTGCGAATAACATAGTTAAAATTATCTTTGATTTTATCAACCAGTTTCAGAGAAAGTGTAGTTTTACCAATTTCTTTTAAACCTAACACATTAACCAAGCGGTATTTGTCTGCAACTATACAAGTTTGCAGGTTATTTAATTCGGTAATTCTTCCATAAAATTGAGTTATTTCAGGAGTATGACCTAAGTCTAAATAGGGTTGATCCTGCGTGATTTCAGACGGATGATTATTCTTGAGGGAGGATGGATTATGATCACAAATATGAACATTATTAAAAGAGACTAAATCTCGTCCCATATTATTATTTATGAAACTATGTTTCTTTAAAACTGCTCTAATATTTGATTTAGTAATATCTTCCCCTAAAACCTCTGACAAAATCTTCCATAATTCTGAAGCAGTATCTCGAACATGACCTTCACTAAGATGAGATTCTTTGGCAACTTCTGAGTATTTGTAACCTTCTAAAGTCGCTTCTAAGATAGTTTTTTGAAGATAGTCTAGATGTTGATCTGTTTTGGCAAAAACCAACTCATCTAAGAGATTTAACACCGTATTAGATAGATTAGCTTGAAACATGGACTATAGATTAGGTATGTGAAGGTAGAGCAGACAGTGATGCAATTCAGACTTGAATTGGCGAGTTTTTACGCGATGTGTAACTAAAAACGACAGAATCAGGGTTCCCGATGATACTTTATCACTGCTGATTTCTGAGAGCCTTGTAAATCAAGACTAAAAATATAGTTGCACACGGGGTAGTTTTTTACTTATTCTAGCTGACATTTCCGATATTTCAGATCAATTGTTTGGCTGTAAGTTCCGACTTTTCCGACTTACTAAACTCAAGACTGCGATGTATCCTAAGTAATTAAGCAGTTTCAAGGCTTTATTTAGCCAATCTAAAGAAAATGTGAAATAGTACAGGTTCTAGCATATCACAGTCAGGATGCTTAAGGTGGCTTTAGGCAATGTAGCCCGGGCCGCACGATCAACCAGTACACAAATCAAACGGGGAGGAAAAAATGACATCAAGTTCTAAAGAAAATGTCTTAGTTGACAACTGTTTTGGTATTGTAACGAACAAAAGACTTACCTATATGGCGAAGAAAAGCTGGTTTAGTGGTGGACGAAGAGAAGATGTTCCTCTCAAGCAAGTTGTTTCAGTTCGATATGAAATGGATAGGAAAGTTGTTGGGGGACTATTCCTTGTTGTTTTAGGAATTGTCTTGATAACTGTAGTAGTGGGTATTATTCCCTTGATTTTTGGTGTTCTATTGATGTGGGGATCTCCAACGGTAAGTGTGGTTACGGCCGGAGGAACAGCAACTCCTGTCACTGGATTGCCATGGCAAAAATCAGAAGCAGAGGCGTTTGTAAACGCTGTCCACAGTCAATTATTTGGTGAGTAAATCGAGGGACACAAATTGTTGAAATTTACTCAATCTTGCTGATACTTTTATAACTTCGGAAAATTAAAAAGTTAGCTGGAGAATTTTTTATGGATTTGGCAAATCGTTTGCTAATAATGCCTCATTACTTGAGTTGTTTAATTTCATATTTCTTTTTCGGCTCTTCTCGGCTTTGTGTGATAATTTTTGTTTATGGAATCGTGAAATGCTTACTGGACAAAACTTTTAAGACTATTTTACGGATATTCTATCAGTATAGACCTCGTTTTCACACAGAAACCAGAAGAGCCCTTTTTCTTCTATGGTGTATTACTTGCTGTTGTTGGGTTATTTGCACGGGAATTAGTTGCCCAAGTCTTTCTAAATTGGCATATACTTATAGTAATATTTTTTCAGTTTCTTTTACAGATGTTTTTAAACCAATCATCACAGGAACAACTTCTGATGACTTTGGCCAGAGACATTGCATTATTGGCTTTCGGAATGTTACCAAGTATAGTGCCTACCAGTAATTTTCAAGAGGGTCTTCTCGTTTTTGTAATTTCGGGATTTTTTATGGTCGGAATCCTTGACTCAGAAGTAGTTAAGAGTTGTGGTACTTTCGAGCAATTGCTTGAAATGTTTGGTCGCTAAATAATATAGATTTTTAAGATTTACTCAATCTTGCTGATACTTTCATGACTTTAGAGATTTACAAACTTAGCTGGAGAATTTTTTATGGATTGGGGAAATGCTTTGAGAAATGTTTACGATGGGATCGTAAAAGCTGTCTCTGTTGGGTTTTCATTGATGGCGATTTATTTGGGATTTTGGGGATTTTTTGCACAAGATGCTGGAGCAATATCCCTACTATTTATAGTAGGTACTAGCTTGACTATTCTAAGTTATGCTATAACACCTGTACTAGGCTTAAGTTTAGATATATCTGCAATTTTAACTGATTTATTGCTTGTTATAGTATCATATTTTGTGGCACATCTTTTTTTATCTGGTGCTTCTTCATATTTCGGAGTTCCCTATTCACCATTTCTTGTTAATATAATGTTTTTTGGAGCTATCGTTATGGTTAATCTTCGCCGAATAGCGGAGGTAACTTGTTTACCACAACTTGCACAAATATTCAGTTTTTCTATTAATCATTGCCTACGCTAATTTTTTTATGACGAATATTTATGTATTCTAATGATAATAAAAGCTCCATATTTAAGGCTTTAACTAAAGATTACTTTGTTATAAACATCTGCCATCTCTACCTCAATCCTCAAAGATTTTAAAGGAACAATAATGTTGGTTTCATAAGCGGTAAAAAAACAGCGATCTCGCAGAGATCCGCTTTGCGGTGCGCCTTCTTCTTGAAAATGTTCAATATAACATCGCCAATTGAAGTCTGAATTGGCAGTTATAGTCATTTCAATTAAGATTGAGAATATCAATGCTAGAGTTAATCAGGGTTTCATCGGTCTAGAGCGTATCAGACTTATCTGAATTGGCAGTTATCAGTTTACTGTCTTCCCACTCCCCAATTCATAATTCATAATTCATAATTCCCCAAACCCTCACCGCTCAAGGAATTAGAAGTTTCACAGCATAATTAGGAGAGATCCCTTGACTTTTGCGGCGGCTTGGCTTATGATTTTCTTATAATGGGACTTTTGTGATCACATTTAAGTTGTTATATTTCCATTATTAGTAAACTCTTTTAAAAATATTGTCCCAAAATCTGCCAAAAAAAGCAAGCAAAATTTTGCCGTCAATTGTTAAGTTTGGTTAAGAAAAATAGCAAGAGCGGCAAGGAATATAAATCCCTTACCGTTGACTTTGGCCGGACTCACCACTTCTTATAGGGTAAAAACTTACCCGACATGGTAATTTTAACGCGATCGCCTTTAGGGTCTTCCTCCTTATCCACGTCGAGGGTAAAATCGATCGCACTCATAATACCATCGCCGAATTTTTCATGAATTACCGATTTTAGGGGCATTCCATACACCTGCATGATCTCGTAGAAACGATAAATCAGGGGGTCAGTGGGGACAACCGGACCCAATCCCTTGACAGGATACTCGGTTAAGGAGGGGATGTAGGCTGGTCCCAGTCCCAAAGCTGCCACAATTTTCGTTGCTTCTTCTGGGGAAGCGCTCGCTTGCCGGTAAAAAACAGCGGCAATCCACACCTCATCTCGTCCTAGAATCGCTTCTAGGTCAGCGAAACTGAGGCCTTTTTCCTTCTTCGCTTCCAATAGTTTTGCGGTAATTTCGGGTATCATTGCTTATTTTTGCAGAATTTGTCTGCTTCTAGTTTACCTTAACATCAATTATATAAGTAAAAGTTATGACGTTGATAAAAAAACATTCCTTAAAACCCCTTTACATAACTATAAAAACCCGATAGTATTGATTCATGTCAAACAAAGAACCTTGACAATTAAATACATACAGAAATCATTCAACCATGACCACCACACTACAACAGCGCGAGAGCGCTTCCCTGTGGGAGCAGTTCTGCCAGTGGATCACCAGCACCAACAACCGTCTATACATCGGTTGGTTCGGTGTCATCATGATCCCCACCCTGCTCACCGCCACCACCTGCTTCATCATCGCCTTTATCGCCGCTCCTCCCGTAGATATCGACGGTATCCGCGAGCCTGTAGCTGGTTCTCTACTCTACGGAAACAACATCATCTCCGGTGCAGTTGTTCCCTCCTCCAACGCGATTGGACTCCACTTCTACCCCATCTGGGAAGCAGCTTCCTTAGATGAATGGTTATACAACGGTGGTCCTTACCAGTTAGTCATTTTCCACTTCTTACTAGGTGTCTTCTGCTACCTCGGTCGTCAGTGGGAACTGTCTTTCCGTTTAGGAATGCGTCCTTGGATTTGTGTAGCTTACTCTGCACCTGTATCCGCCGCTACTGCTGTATTCTTAATCTACCCCATCGGACAAGGTTCCTTCTCTGATGGTATGCCTTTAGGAATCTCTGGAACCTTTAACTTTATGTTCGTGTTCCAAGCAGAACATAACATCCTGATGCACCCCTTCCATATGTTAGGCGTTGCTGGTGTGTTCGGCGGTTCCTTGTTCAGTGCCATGCACGGTTCCCTAGTAACTTCTTCCTTAGTGCGTGAAACCACTGAAATCGAATCTCAGAACTACGGTTACAAATTCGGTCAAGAAGAAGAAACCTACAATATCGTTGCCGCTCACGGTTACTTCGGACGTTTAATCTTCCAATACGCTTCTTTCAACAACAGCCGTTCTCTGCACTTCTTCTTGGGTGCATGGCCGGTAATCGGTATCTGGTTTACGGCAATGGGTGTTAGCACCATGGCGTTTAACCTCAATGGTTTTAACTTCAACCAGTCGATTCTCGATTCTCAAGGTCGTGTAATCGGTACTTGGGCCGATGTGTTAAACCGCGCTGGTATCGGTATGGAAGTAATGCACGAGCGCAATGCTCACAACTTCCCCTTAGATTTGGCTAGTGGTGAACAGGCTCCTGTAGCTCTGATTGCTCCCGCTATCAATGGTTAATTCCTAGTCTGAACGAAAAGGCACTCCCGCAAGGGGGTGCTTTTTTGTTGTTAGAATAGAAGGTGGTTTTTTGGGTTTGAGGTTGAATTATGATTAGTTTAGAACAAGCTTTAAATACTGTTGAGCAACTATCTTTAGAACAACAGGAAATGTTATTAGAAATTTTACAAAATCGTTTACTTGATATTCGCCGTCAAGAAATTGCCAGAGATGCTAGGGAGTCAATTAATGCTTTTCATCAAGGAGAATTTAAACCTCAACCCCTAGAAATTATTCTGAGAGAATTGAGAGAAACTTTAGAATAGATATTATGAGAGAACTGGTTTTAACGCCTAAATTTAAGCGGACTTTCCATAAGTTTGTTCTCAGAAATCCTCAACGACAGAAAGCGATTGAGAAGACATTGGCACAAATGAGGGAAGATATTTATTTTTTGAGCTTGGGAACTCATTCATTAAGAGGGGAATTATCGGGACTTAAAGCTTGTTCTTGCGGTTATGATTGTCGGATTATTTTTTCTATAAAAATTGAGCCAGACACCCAGAAGGAAGTTATAGTCATTTCAAATAAGTGTGAGACGAGGGAAAAATAAGGTAAAATGAAGAGAAACGAGCAATCCATACAGAAAAATGTCTTATAGCCTAGACTTGAGAAAAAAAGTGATCGATTATGTAGAGAATGGGGGAAGCATAACCAAAGCCGCCGCTCTATTTAATATAGGAAGAGCGACGATATATAGATGGCTAGGTAGGGAAAAACTGGAAGCAACAAAGGTAAAACACCGTCAGAGAAAGCTGGACTGGAAAGCACTGTCAAAAGATGTCCAAGAAAATCCCGAGGCAAGATTAAGAGACAGAGCCGAGAAGTTTGGGAGCATCTCACTTACGCGATGAGTAATTATACTTAGCCTAAAAGCCACTCTTAATCGTGTCTTGGAACGAAATAGAGGCTTTTAAAGACCGCGTACATGGAGAATTAAAACAAGAATTACCCTCGAAAAGCCTATTTTTCTACTAAGTATTTATGCTTATTGCAAAGGTGAGATGCTCCCAGAAGTTTGGAGTGAGACCAAGTGCCATTTGCTATGCCTTAAAAAAAATGAAAATTACCAGAAAAAAGAAGGAACTTCGTTATAGAGAAAGAAACCGAGAAGAAAGAATGAAATACTACAGAGTGCTGAGAGAATTGATTAAAAAATATGGAAGTGAAAGCCTTGTATTTATTGATGAGTCAGGGTTTGAAGAATTTCAAGCCTGCCTTTATGCTTGGTCAAAAAAAGGTAAGAAAGTATTGGGAGATAGACAAGGAAAACGAGGAAAAAGAGAAAACCTTGTCGCCGGGAGAAGAAAGGGAAAAAAAGACTTTATTGCACCAGCAATTCTCATTTTGAAATAAATAGAGCATTAACCCCGATTTTGGCAGGGAAAATATAGTACGAAGCAACTATTTTCTAGAAGAGGCGAACAATAAAAAAAACAATTGGCTAGACAAATTAAGTATAAATACTCAAGCAATCAAAGAGGTTGGCTGAGAACGAACGGGGTTAAATCAGGAAGATAGTTCTGTTTTTAGAATAGGGAATTCAAGGGAAATAAAAATTTATAATTATTGTCAGCTAAGGTAAAATGGGTGAGATAGAAATCCACCAGCACGTCAAATTATTCCAAGATGGCTCAAAAAGCGGCAACCCTAGAAATTTCGGAATTAATGCAATTTTTCCATCAAGAATTAGATGATTTACCCGATGAGAGGAAACCTGGAAATAATAGAAAATATGAGATAAAAGATGCCGTGATGGCTGCATTTTCAGTCTTTTTTACTCAGTCGCCGTCTTTTTTAGACCATTAACGTTTAATGAAAAGCAATAAGGGAAAAGATAATGCTGAAAGTTTATTTTCAATTAAAAAAATTCCTGGGGATAATCAAATAAGAAATTTGTTAGATCCAGTGCCAGCATCTAATATCTCTAGGACTTTTCAAAAAGTCTATGAATGGTTAAAAGAAAAGGGAGTTTTGAAAAAGTTTCTCTACTTAGATGGAGAAATATTAGTGGCGTTAGATGGCACAGAATATTTCTCATCCAAGAAAATTAATTGCCCTCATTGTAACTGTCGTAATCATCGAAATGGAACTACAACTTATTTTCATGGCTGTGTCACACCGATAGTAGTTTCTCCTAAGCAAAAACAAGTAATTAATTTAGAGCCAGAATTCATTAAAAAACAAGATGGATATCAAAAACAAGACTGTGAAAATGCGGCCGTTAAAAGATGGTTAAATAGGAATCATAAAAATAAGTATGGTTATCCTGTAACTCTTTTAGGAGACGACTTATATTCTCACGAACCTGTTTGTGAATTAGCGATAAAACAAGGTTATAATTTTATTTTTGTTTGTTTGGAAACGTCGCATAAAACTTTATATGAATGGCTAGAATTTTTAGAAAAAAGTGGCGAAGTTAGGACCGTTGAAAAGAAACAATGGGATGGACGAAAAAATCTAATTTATCGTTATCGTTATGCTTCTAGAGTTCCCTTAAGAGAGGGGGACTCAAGTCTCGAAGTTAATTGGTGTGAAGTGACTGTTATTAATGAAAAAACCCAGAAAACTATCTACCAAAATAATTGGATAACTAATCATAAAATCAAGGAAAATAATGTCGAAGAAATTGTCAAAGCTGGACGTAGCAGATGGAAAGTTGAAAATGAAGGCAATAACGTTCTTAAAAATCACGGTTATAATTTAGAGCATAACTTTGGTCACGGTCAGAATCATTTGTGCGAGTTCTTATTGTCTTTGAATTTACTAGCTTTTTTATTTCATACCGTGTTGGATTTAGTTAATTACACCTATCAAAAGATTCGTGAGCTATTAGTAACTAGGACTTCTTTCTTTAATGATATTCGTACCCTATTAAAATTTATTTGGTTTAAGAATTGGTCGGAATTTTCTCATTTATTCTAACCGAATATGTCCCATTTAAAAAAGTAGATTCTAGTTGAAAATGTCAGAACTCTTGAAGGAGAAAAAGAAAATTGTTTATAAAAAAACTAAAAATTTTGTTAGAATTTCATCCAGATTTATGAGTTGAAATCGATTTTTCGTGGACAAAGTTCTTAAAACCTGTATATCTCCAGCGTTGGATGATAATTATCTGTCAAAAAATAATGCTTCTACACAAGTTCTCTATTTAAATAAGAGAATTTTATCTGATTTTTTTCAAAATGAGAATTGCTGTTATCGCACCGATGGTATTTACGAGAAGCCTGAATGCCGAAGGTTTTGAAGGGTGGTTATCTTTATATTTATTGCCCTCTCTAACCATAACATCAGTATTAATTATGGATAATGCACCAATTCATCGGAAGACAGTCATTAAACAACTGGTAGAAGAAGCAGGTCATCAGGTAGTGTTTTTGCCAAAATACTCTCCTGATTTAAATGATATCGAACATGATTTTAGTGCATTAAAGAGGGCAAGAATGTATGCTCCTGTGGGGACAACCCTTGATGAAATTATTCGTACTTATTGTGTCGCCTAGTGTCTCGTTCTTATTTGAAATAACTATATCATTTTACTTGACATTGGTACTCATGATGAAGTGTATTGATAAAATAGGAAAAACTAGAAAGCGATCCTGCGGGTTTCGGCGTTGCGGTACACATATATTTATAATAAGATAAATTTGGCTCTCTTAGGTTTGGTGGGTAAAATGTATTCTAAGATACAGTCCTGGTAGGACACAAAGATTGATCGCTCCTATATAAGTTAAACTGATCACACAAAGAATAAGAGATCCCAGGTTTTTATCGAGAGTTAAGAGGTAAAATGATGACTTTGCAAGAAATGATCAAATCTTTTGAGAATTTATCAGAGGATGAACAAGAGTCATTGTTAGAGATTTTGTGTCAATATAGAGCCAAAGCAAGAGAAAGAGAAATTTTAGCTAATTTTAAGGAATTGAAACAGGCGATCGCTGCTGGAACGGCCAGAAGGGGAACCGTAGAAGATTTGATTGCTGATTTGAATGAGGATTAACAATGGATCTAATATGGAGTGATGGGTTTAAGCGTTCGTTTAAGAAGCTAATCAAGAAAAATTCCCAGTTAAAACCTAAAATTTTCGATGTACTTAGAAAACTGGCAGAAGACCCATTTACACTGTCTTTAAAAACCCATAAGTTAAGTGGTAATTTAGAAGGGTTATGGTCTTGTACTGTAGCTTACGATTGTCGAATTATTTTTAGTTTTTCGGAAGATGGAGAATATTTAGAAGTTATCATCTTGTTAATTGATATTGGTAGTCACGATCAGGTGTATAGAAAATAGGATATACTGGAAAGCTATCCTGCGGTTTTCTGCGTTGCGGTACACATATATTTATAATAAGATAAATTTTTCCCAATCGTTAGGATTTATTTTAAGATAGGATTTAAACACAGGATTAATAGGAAAATAGGACGAGGTTTCTGATGGTAATTTATCCATTAAACAGCGTCTCATTAATGATTGAATAGCTGCCCAAAATTGGGATTGAGAAAGGTCAAGATTAGCAGTTTTGGGAAATTTTTCTACCGCTTCAGTTTGATTAGCTAACCAGTGCATCACCTTTTTTTCTGTTGCGGATAAACGCTGTAAATGACATTCGATCGAGTTTTCTATAAGTAGTCGTGCAAAATTAATTTCCTAGTCAAGATAGGCAAAAGGCAAGAGGCAGGAGGCAAGAGGTGGTTAGATATGTGTAATTAATTTTGCTTAGGTACTTATCCCCTAAATAAATTTCATTGTTCATTTGTTCTAAAAATAAGGATACTTCTCCATCAAATAGTTCAATAATGGTTGAGGAGATGATATTTAACCAGTTAGGATGACCTTGATAAAGTTCCCTCAGTTCTGTCCATTTATCCTCGTTTTTTAAACCGTATTCTTTGAAGATTTCTTCAAATTCTGTTATTAAACCTTGCAGGTATAAAGTTTTAATTTTATCGGATTTTAAGGTGACAAAATCTCTGGGAAGTTCCCAACTAATTAAAATTAAACAATTTTGATGAGATGTGGTAGCGATTTGCTGAAAAAATTTATGATAATCCTGACAGTCGCTTAAATATTTACCTGCTAATTCCCCCAGTTTAAAAATATTCTGCACATCATCAAGAATAATTAAACAACGATAGGAGCTTAGATAATCTATTATATCGGGTAAGGGGGTTGATAGAGATTGGTTGAAAAACTGTTTTAGATCATCTTTGAGAGCGATTAATTGAGGAATATTTTCCAGACTGCGATAAATAATATAATCAAATTGTGTGGCAATTTCTGAAATTAATTTAAAGGTTAAAGCTGTTTTTCCAATTCCAGTTAACCCATAAATAGTAATTAATCGAGTTTTATTATCTAGCCATTCTTTTAAGGTTGATATTTCTACCTTACGTCCATAGTTATACCTTAATTCTGAGGCTTTTGTTAGGTCAATTATTGGGTATTGATGATCATTATCTGGAAAATTTGAAGACTTTTTTAAGTTTTTTTCTGAGTAAGGGTTATTTTCTCTACAGATATTAATGCGACTGTTACTAATGTTATTACTGTTAGGAGAGTTAACAAAGTGATAAATAATAGATGAAGCTTTATTTTATAAAATAGAACGAACATTAGACTTTTTTATATCTTCTTCAAAAACATCTGATAGCAGTTGCCATAATTTCCATGCTTCTTTTTTTATATGGTCATAACTGCGCTGATTATCTTTGGCAATTTCTTCGTAATCTTGATGTTCCCAAATACCCTGTAAGATGGATTCTTGCAATGAATCAAGATGTTTACCGGTTTTCTCTAATACCTGTTTATCTGTCCATTCTAAAAGGGTTTGAATATCCATATAAGTAAGTGGTAGAACATTTATATTGCTGGTTGGTATAAGGGAACATATTTTAGGTTTCTTGTTTTTTTATCAGACTAATAATCATTTTACTTCCCTCTTGCAAGAGATCAATGTATTGCCCAGCAATTCTCATTTTGAAATAAATAGAGCATTAACCCCGATTTTGGCAGGGAAAATATAGTACGAAGCAACTATTTTCTAGAAGAGGCGAACAATAAAAAAAACAATTGGCTAGACAAATTAAGTATAAATACCCAAGCAATCAAAGAGGTTGGCTGAGAACGAACAGGGTTAAATCAGGAAGATAGTTCTGTTTTTAGAATAGAGAATTCAAGGGAAATAAAAATTTATAATTATTGTCAGCTAAGGTAAAATGGGTGAGATAGAAATCCACCAGCACGTCAAATTATTCCAAGATGGTTCAAAAAGCGGCAACCCTAGAAATTTCGGAATTAACGCAATTTTTACATCAAGAATTAGATGATTTACCCGATGAGAGGAAACCTGGAAATAATAGAAAATATGAGATAAAAGATGCCGTGATGGCTGCATTTTCAGTCTTTTTTACTCAGTCGCCGTCTTTTTTAGACCATCAGGGTAAGAGCATCTCAATTAGGCTTGACAAAAGGCTTTCAGCACAGCCATCATATAGTTATTATCCATGGCCGCCCGTTTACTTTTTTGTGCCAGACTACGTCGGTAAGTGGATTCCTGGTTAAGAGCGTTAAGTGCTACTCGTCTCAAGAAGGCTCCCATTACGAGGGCTGTGGCCCGAGCGAATCCGACATTTATCTTCATTAAAAGTAACATCTAAAATCCAATGAGCCTGATTTTCAATGCCCCAATGTTTACGAATAGCATTACCTATTTTTTGAGCATCAGCAGGGAGAGAACTGAGATAGAATTGGACTTCACAAGTGGTTTTATTCCAAAGATGACGAACTCGTTTAACCATGATAATACTTTGAAGTCCTTGCCATTGAGCCTGTTGATAAAGACCGCCGAAAGCTTCTAAGGGTACAGCCCAACACCAACATTTTTCGAGACGATGATGACCCTTTTCCAGACGGTAATCATAACTAAATTGAATACCATCAAATTGATGTGCTTGAGCTTGCTCAAACCAGTTTTTGACCTGAGTATAAAGAGTCGGATGATTAGCTTTAAGGGCGACAACGTAGTTAGCTTTTTTGGCTTGAATATGATTAATAATCGCCGTTTGAGTTCCCATAGCATCAAGGGTGATAATTGCCCCTTGAAGGTCTAATAGTTCTAATAAAGCGGGAATAGCGGTAATCTCATTGGATTTATCTTCCACCTTGACTTGTCCTAAAACTAATTTCTGCTCCCCCGCCCAAGCCGTCACTAAATGCAAGGCTTTAATTCCTTGATTACGGTCGTAAGAACCTCTGAGACTTTTCCCATCTATGGGAACTATTTCCCCCGAAAGAGAACCGATTAAATGGGGCAGCCATTGAGACAAAACTTTGGTCAAAGCTTCCGGGTTAATCCGTTCAAAAACCCGCCGAAAAGTATCATCAGAAGGAATGCCATTAGGTAATTCTAAAAACTCAGATAACCAAGACTGCTTACTGAGTCCATAATTTTCCATATCTTCCCAACCTTCGGCTCCTGCTATAACTGCTAAAATAGCAATGACTAAAATATCGGTTAATAAATGTTTTTGGGTTCGGGACACTCTCGGGTCAGGAATATCTTGAAGATAAGTCAATAAACTAGCTTGAATTTCATTGATTGATGTTAAAGGAAGCTCAGGTTTTAGTTGAGCTTTATTTCCGGTGGGAAGAACGGGAGCAAAACCTTTCCCCATGAGCTATTTCCTCGCTAATTTTCATGAACAACAGTGAGACTAAGGCTAATTATAAATTATACAGACAGCAATTCTCATTTTGAAAAAAATCAGATAAAATTCTCTTATTTAAATAAAGAACTTGTGTAGAAGCATTATTTTTTGACAGATAATTATCATCCAACGCTGGAGATATACAGGTTTTAAGAACTTTGTCCACGAAAAATCGATTTCAACTCATAAATCTGGATGAAATTCTAACAAAATTTTTAGTTTTTTTATAAACAATTTTCTTTTTCTCCTTCAAGAGTTCTGACATTTTTAACTAGAATTTACTTTTTTAAATGGGACATATTCGGTTAGAATAAATGAGAAAAATTCCGACCAATTCTTAAACCAAATAAATTTTAATAGGGTACGAATATCATTAAAGAAAGAAGTCCGAGTTACTAATAGCTCACGAATCTTTTGATAGGTGTAATTAACTAAATCCAACACGGTATGAAATAAAAAAGCTAGTAAATTCAAAGACAATAAGAACTCGCACAAATGATTCTGACCGTGACCAAAGTTATGCTCTAAATTATAACCGTGATTTTTAAGAACGTTATTGCCTTCATTTTCAACTTTCCATCTGCTACGTCCAGCTTTGACAATTTCTTCGACATTATTTTCCGTGATTTTATGATTAGTTATCCAATTATTTTGGTAGATAGTTTTCTGGGTTTTTTCATTAATAACAGTCACTTCACACCAATTAACTTCGAGACTTGAGTCCCCCTCTCTTAAGGGAACTCTAGAAGCATAACGATAACGATAAATTAGATTTTTTCGTCCATCCCATTGTTTCTTTTCAACGGTCCTAACTTCGCCACTTTTTTCTAAAAATTCTAGCCATTCATATAAAGTTTTATGCGACGTTTCCAAACAAACAAAAATAAAATTATAACCTTGTTTTACCGCTAATTTACAAACAGGTTCGTGAGAATATAAGTCGTCTCCTAAAAGAGTTACAGGATAACCATACTTATTTTTATGATTCCTATTTAACCATCTTTTAACGGCCGCATTTTCACAGTCTTGTTTTTGATGTCCATCTTGTTTTTTAATGAATTCTGGCTCTAAATTAATTACTTGTTTTTGCTTAGGAGAAACTACTATCGGTGTGACACAGCCATGAAAATAAGTTGTAGTTCCATTTCGATGATTACGACAGTTACAATGAGGGCAATTAATTTTCTTGGATGAGAAATATTCTGTGCCATCTAACGCCACTAATATTTCTCCATCTAAGTAGAGAAACTTTTTCAAAACTCCCTTTTCTTTTAACCATTCATAGACTTTTTGAAAAGTCCTAGAGATATTAGATGCTGGCACTGGATCTAGCAAATTTCTTATTTGATTATCCCCAGGAATTTTTTTAATTGAAAATAAACTTTCAGCATTATCTTTTCCCTTATTGCTTTTCATTAAACGTTGATGGTCTAAAAAAGACGGCGACTGAGTAAAAAAGACTGAAAATGCAGCCATCACGGCATCTTTTATCTCATATTTTCTATTATTTCCAGGTTTCCTCTCATCGGGTAAATCATCTAATTCTTGATGTAAAAATTGCGTTAATTCCGAAATTTCTAGGGTTGCCGCTTTTTGAGCCATCTTGGAATAATTTGACGTGCTGGTGGATTTCTATCTCACCCATTTTACCTTAGCTGACAATAATTATAAATTTTTATTTCCCTTGAATTCTCTATTCTAAAAACAGAACTATCTTCCTGATTTAACCCTGTTCGTTCTCAGCCAACCTCTTTGATTGCTTGGGTATTTATACTTAATTTGTCTAGCCAATTGTGGCTCTTCGGGACTTGGTATGGTTCGATATGGGAGCATAAATCGACTAAATCCTTATCTGGCAAGAGACTTAATTGATTAGTTCGCTCTAGATCAAAAATAATTGACAAAAATCACTAAATGCCTTTCTATATAAGGGTTCCATCCCTTATAACCCCTGTCCATTGCATAACAGAAACCCAAGAACCCCAATTGTTTTTTTTATTGTTCGCCTCTTCTAGAAAATAGTTGCTTCGTACTATATTTTCCTTGCCAAAATCGGGGTTAATGCTCTATTTATTTCAAAATGAGAATTGCTGAGAAAAAAGCCGAATACTGACTTCTAACCCCATCAACAAACTTTTTCAGCCAACCCTAACTTACCGCTTAACATTTCCCTGACCATTTGAGCGGTAGCAGGGGCCAATAAAACCCCGTTACGGTAGTGTCCCGTGGCCAGAATAACGTTATCGTATCCGGGCAAATATTCGATGATGGGAGCGGATTTTTTCTCCGGTCGCGGTCGCTTACCGGACCAAGTACGCACGATCGCCCCCCCGGCCAAAGAGGGACAAAAAGCGATCGCTTTTTGATACACTTGTTCTAACAGGGCAGTATCGGGGATAATTTCGCCCTTTTCGTCCATAAATTCCACCGTTGCCCCAATCCAGTATTCCGCTCCAGCCAAAGGCAGAATATGCAGGTCATTTCCCGTTAAAATCGGCTTAAAATCGGAACTTTCTAAAGCTTGCGTTAATTTTATCTGCAAAGCCTGCCCTAAAACCGGTCGGATCTCCACTGGATGGCTAAGAGTTTCGGTTAAAGCAGTGGAACCGATTCCCGCAGAAAGAATCAAAAAGTCGCTTTCCTCTATACCATTGAAAGTATAAACGTGGGTGCATTGCCTCAAATTAGAGCCTTGAAGCTCTGTTTTCCCCAAATTTTCAACTTTTAACCCAAATTGACATTTAACCCCCCTTCTTGCCGCAGCATCGACGAGAGCCTCCGTGAGCAGGGCCGGATTAATTTGATGATCCCTGGGAGAATAGATAGCACCATGGAGATGCTCGCTGGCCACTTGGGGACATTTTTGGTTTAAAGTCTCTTTATCCCAAATTTCTAGACAATATCCCTGTTCTTGGCGGATTTGCGCTAACTTGCGCCAATTTTCTTCGTCTTCAGCACTCGATCGCAGGAGGACAATGCCATCACGGTTACAAGGAATAGTCAGTCCGGTGAGGGATTCTAGCTCAGGAAGGAGGGTTTCGTAACGTTTTAAACTTTCTTGCCGCAGTTTCCAGGCTCTACCTTTAGTTTTATGGCTGATAATCCCCATTAAAATCCCTAAAGCTGCCCCGGTTGCTCCTTGTCCCGGTTTTTTTTCATCGATGAGGGTAATTTCTAATCCTTCGATGGCGCTTAATTCGTAGGCAATAGTGGCTCCTACTATCCCCGCACCGATGATGACAATTTTAGTCATAAACTCCAGAGGCTATTTTTCTAGCAGCAACAGGACTAAAAAAGGGTTGAGGCTGCATCTCATATTTGCAGAAATACGGACAATCAGCAATTATCAGTGATTCTTAAATTATCACAGATATATCAGCAGCTGCGTGTAAGCATCCCACCGAAAAACTAATGCGCTCCGGGGTTTGGGGGGTAGAACCACCCAAAGACTTGGATTGAGTGATAAAATCGGAAGTAATGACCAATTTTAGAAGACAGTTTACATTTAAAAATCCCAACTCAACAGATTGACAAAAATGAGATGCACCCAGGGTTGAACAGATTTCAACCCCGATAATTAATTACAGAACCCGGAAAATAAAAGGATAACGGAAAACCTTATAAGCATCGTTCCAGACTTGCAGGATAGCAAGAATGGGGAGAACAATATTCACCACAGCAAGAATCGCTAAGATCAAATAACCGATTAAAACCCAAAGTAGAATCCCAGCAATTAGGTAGTATAACCACATATTCAGGTGAAAGTTTAAAGCTTCTTTGGCGTTTTCCTTCACTGTTTCATCATCAGAAATGAAATAAATAGCTAAGGGAATTCCCACCGATACCAGCGTAGCACTCAAAAAGATCGAAGCATGACAAGCCACGGATAGGAGTCTTTTTTTGGTTAAATTTTCACTCATGACCATCGGGTTTATCCCCCTAAAATTGTCGTAGAAAGCGGATATCGCTATTATAACAACGGCGAATATCGTCTATCTCATGTAATACCATAGCAAATCTTTCCACGCCAAAACCAGCAGCAAAACCCGTATAGATTTGGGGGTCATAACCGACTGCTTTTAAAACATTGGGATCCACCATACCACAGCCCATCACCTCCAACCATTTGCCTTTCCACTGTACATCTACCTCGGCCGAGGGTTCGGTAAAAGGGAAGTAGGAAGCGCGGAATTTAACCGGTAAATCGGCCCCAAACATTTGCTTAAGAAATTCTTTAATTGTTCCTTTCAAATCCGTAAAAGTTAATCCCTTATCTACCGCTAATAATTCCACTTGATGGAAAACCGCAGAATGGGTTGCATCCACGGTATCACGACGATAAACCCGGCCCGGGGCCACAATCCGAATCGGGGGTTCGTGACTTTCCATGTAGCGAATCTGCACCGGGGAGGTATGGGTCCGCAATAAACGACCATCCCTCAAGAAAAAAGTATCCTGCATATCCCGGGCCGGATGGTCAGCAGGGATATTTAAAGCCTCAAAATTATAATAATCGCTTTCTACCTGTGGTCCAGTGGCGATGCTGTAACCCAGACCGACGAAAATATCGATCATGCGATCAACTGTGCTATTTAAGGGGTGAATTCGCCCTAAAGGACGGCTAAGAGCAGGTAGGGTGACATCGAGGGTTTCCGCCGCTAATTTCGCTTGAATTTGGGCATTATTTAGACTTTCTCGCCGGGATTCCAGCAGCGATTGTACTAATTCTTTGACCTCATTAGCGATTGCACCGAGGTGAGGTCTCTCTTCGGGGGTTAATTTGCCCATTTCGCGTAAAATCTGCGATAATTCTCCTTTCTTACCCAGATAATTCACCCTTAGCTGTTCTAAGTCTTCTAGGGTTGTTGTTTCTTCGATGGAATTTTCCGCTTTCCCGGCCAGGGTTTTTAGGGCAGTTTCGATCGGATGGGGGGATAAACTCATAATTAGGGCATTTTCTAGGGCAGCATTCTAGTCTAGTTTATCTGCTCCCGTGGCGAGACAGGCAGAATCGATCAAAGCTAATAGCTATGTGCTAGGATGGAGGTTGAGAATAAAAGTCGGCACTGCGGCTCGTTGTCAGTATTAATGGTCAAAGCGTTTCTGTTTAGTATTGGTTCAGCTAGTTCCCGAAATCTTGGTTCTCTACAAATCTGTTGTTTTTATCTGTGCAAGGATAGGTTTTATGTCAATTTATGTTGGTAATCTCCCCTTCGAGGTTGACCAAGACGACGTAGTTGAGGTTTTTAACGAATACGGTAAAATTAAGCGCGTTCACCTCCCCATGGATCGGGAAACGAAAAGAAAACGCGGGTTCGCTTTCGTGGAAATGGAAACCCCAGAGGAAGAAGCGAAGGCTATTGCTGCTCTTGACGGCGCTCAATGGATGGGACGAGAATTAAAAGTCAATCAAGCTCGTGAAAAAGAACCCAGATCTTCTTTCGCTGGTGGTGATCGCAATCGAGATCGTCGCTACTAATCCCTGATCGTAACCATTCTAGGCTATGATTACCTAACTTGTTTTCATTGTCAACAGGGGAAGCGATCGCTCGTTTCCCCGCTTGTCTATCTAATATCCCAAGGAGATTCTTGTGGCTAAACGTCGTAATTTGAAAAAAGAAAAAGCGGAACGCAACCGTGCCTACGCTCGTCAATTCCGGGCTGCTTCTAATCGTACCACCACCAGAGGAGGTAGAGGCGGTTATTCCAGCGATCAAAGACAATCTTCGGAAAATGAAGGGGCAGCCGATACCTAATCTGTTGACTTAGTTAGGGTCTGCGGCAAAAAGTTTTTCGTGGGGACAGGGTGTAGGGTGTGGGGTTTTACCGATTCTCATCTGGTCAATTACCTAATTTTCAGAGAAAAAGTCCCAGAATTTTCCCCCTATCTCTCCCACAACTGGTACTTTTTGATTGACAAAAAGTCTAAAAGTCTTACCCAATAAGGTTTTTAGATTTATTCAGCAAGCCCGAGTTAATCTAGCAATAAAAGCCATAGCTTCGCTTTTATTGCTGACTATTCCATCTAAAGTCGCCCCCAACACCGCCGCGAGTAACAATTTAAACTGGGGACCCGGTTGATAACCCAAAGCTTTTAGGTCATTGCCGTCGATAGGAGCCTCAATCTGCGACCATTTAGTTAAATATTGCCAGATTAAAGCCCGCATCCTAGTCTGACTCCTCACCGCCACCAATAACAAACTAGGAACCTGATAACCCTTGAAAAAGCTGACAATTTGACTAACGGGTTGATCATAAGCAAAATTATTGCTAATCTCCCTTTCCATAACTTCTAGTTTTTGTAAACGCTCCACACTATCTTTGGGCAATTGTAAATTATTAGCGATCGCTATTCTTTCCCCCACAGCCAGAGAAGCGATTAATAATTCCAACCGCATTAACCAGGCATTCACCGGCAATTCCAGACTTAAACAATCTAACCAACGACTGAGACAGCGCAATTGTCGCCATAAAGCCCGATTTAAACTTAAATCCCCGTGTAAACAGTGCAAAGCCCCCAAATCGGCCAACTTTTCTAAGGCACTTTCCCAGTAATCCGCCTCTAAAATATAATTCAACTCCGCTTTTAAACGGGACTGTAAAGCGGGTGCATTCTGATTTTCTTGCCGCGACCGATCATAAACCCCACTTTCGATCGCATACCTAATATAGTTTTCTGTCAAGGGTTCAATAACAAATCCTAACCGAGTAGCAAAACGCACCGCTCGATAGATGCGCGTCGGATCCTCGATAAAACTATTAGCGTGTAAAACCCGGATTTCTTGAGCGCGTAAATCCAACATACCGCCAAAAAAGTCGAGTAATTCCCCCTCTTTCGGCGAAGTTAGGCGAATTGCCAGAGCATTAATTGTAAAATCCCTTCTATACAAATCCTGTCGAATCGAACTAGCTTCCACTTGGGGATTACTGGCAGGATAGGGATAGAATTCCGTGCGTGCCGTGGCGATATCCACCCATAACGAGCCAAAACGCTCATCTTTGTGCCATAACAAAGCCGCCGTCTGAAATTCCCCGTGAATCGATAACCGGGCCTCCGGATAAATTTCCTGTAAACAATTAGCCAACTCTACCCCCGCACCCACACCGGCGGCACGATGGCAGCCATCCACCACTAAATCGATATCCTGTAACAATAAACTATCCCTTTCTGTGGCTAACAATAAATCCCGCACCGCACCCCCAACCAGATAGAGATGCCAACCGCCTTTTTGAGCGGCAGCGGCAGCAGCTTGCAGGAATGACCATAAAATCGGCTCTAAACGCTCTTTAATCGCCGGTAAAAGACAAGAAACCAAAGCAACCCCTTCAAAACGCACCCGCTCATTTTGATGAATCTGTCTTAATACATCTGTACGAGTGACGATACCGACTAACTGCCCATTTTCTAGTACAGGTAAACGCCCCAAATCATACGTTACCATCAGCGACTCGATTTCCTGAAGAGAAGTGTCGGGGGTAATAGTTTTCGGATTACAAGTCATGTATCCCTTCACGGGAGAGCGAGAAAAGCCGTGATGGAGAGCTAAATCGAGGTCACGACGAGAAATCACCCCAACTAAGCGATCCTGCTCATCTACCACCGATAACCCCGAATGGCCGTAACGGAAAAGGATGCGCTCGGCTTGAGATATGGAAGTATCGGGACGAATTGTCCGCACTGGAGAAGACATTAAATCCCTAGCAGTGGGAGAAGGGGGAATTTGAGCAATTAAGTCCCCCAGCAGTTGATTTAACTGTTGAACTGGCTGAACATTGCGAAAACTCACCGAAGCGGCCTGAGCATGACCACCACCGTTATAGGGGGAAAAAAGCTGATATAGATTCACCCCATCGATTCTAGAGCGACCAATCACAGTTAAACGCTGTCGGGATTTATCTTCCTCGTCTTTACTATAACTATGACCAAAAAGTAGCGCATCACTATCGGATAATTCCAGTAGGCGCTCGGCCACACTAGACAAACCCGGGATAAAATCGGCAGTATGGAGGAGAACGTGGGCGATTTTACGGTCATGGATCGTTTTAATCTCTAGATTTTCCCAAGCAAGGCTAAATAACTCCTGTAAGCGCGGAGAAAAACTCGGTTGACAGTATTGGGCGATCGTTTTAATGTTAGCAGCACAGGTCATTAACCAAGCCAAAGCATAGGCATCCCTGGGGGTACTACCGGCAAAAGTCAGGGAACCCGTGTCAACATGAATACCGAGCGCCATTACCGTCGCTGCCATCGAGTTTGGTTTAATCTGGGCTTTTTGTAAAGCTTCAACAATTAAAGTCGTGGTGGCTCCCACCGCTTCTAAATGGACGCTAGAGGCATGAATATCGCTTTCACTATCTAAATGATGATCATACAATTCGATCGCCTGTAAATGCCCTAAATCGAGCCACTGGGAGGCTTTTCCCAGACGCTCTCGCCACTGATTATCAACGATAATTAAAGAGCGAATACTGGCCAGATTGACACTACGCATTTCAATCAAAGCGAACTCATCCCGATGCAGGGCCAAAAATTCCCTCACCGTCGGGTGCGCTCCCCCCGTTAACACAATACGACTACCCGCTTTCAGCAACGATAAACCCACCGCTGCCCCCAAAGCGTCAAAATCCGCCGTTTGATGACATAAAATTAAATCCATGTTTTTTAGTAAGGAGAATACATCGAGATTTTTTCTGTATCTATTGTTACCGAATACTCGGAAATAGCCTAGTCAAGGACTATAAGTTAGCAAATCATGACCGAGAGAAACCCATGTTATTCAAAATTTTAGTAATTCTCCACACCCTAGGGGCGACCGTCTGGGCCGGTGGACATTTATTGTTGGCAGTCACCGTTCTACCCCAGGCCCTCAAAAACCGAGAAGCAGACCGAATTCGTCAATTTGAGCAATATTTTGAAGGTTTTGGGTTGTCTGCGCTATTGTTGCAGGTAATAACAGGCCTAGGACTGACTTGGATTTATTTGCCCAGTTTTCGTGATTTTTGGTCATTTGATAGTTTTTTGTCGGTTTATATAGGAATTAAGTTAGCTTTACTGCTATTAACTCTCATCTTGGCCCTTCATTCCCGCTTTTTTCTCCTTCCTCAACTGAGCGAGGAAAACTTAAATTTCCTCGCCCTGCACATAGTCGCCGTCACCACTCTAGCAGTATTACTCGTCATTTTCGGTGCCGGCATCCGTTTGGGGGGCTTGACCATTAGCTTTTAAGTAGTTTAGCAGTCTGGAGACCTTTCTAGGCTAGGTTTGGCGAAAACGCGAAAATAGGCTAATCTGGGAAAGGGATCACAGAGAGTCCCTTTCCCCACCTAACCCTTGCCCTGCTGCTGTTGGCAAGGATAGACAATGGAAAAAAGTTTTCAGCCCCCCTGCGGCTAGGTAGTCACTAGCAGTAAAATTAATATGCTCGAGGATTCGGTCTGACGGGCATATCTCCTTGTAAACCCTGATTCGGGGAGGACTTAGAGAAAGGATCGTCCAGTTAAGTTGAGTGGAAGCGAGTATCTTCCCTACAAGTATCAAATCTGGGAGAATTATCTAGATAAAGATCAACTGCTTTAGGAGAACCCAATCATGTCTATTGTTTTTCAATTTTTTCTCATTGCCCTAGTTTTATTTTCCTTGCTGATGGTGATTGGTGTCCCCGTTGCCTATGCTTCCCCCCAAAACTGGGATCAATCGAAACCTCTCCTCTATGTGGGTTCGGCAATTTGGGCGATTTTAGTCGTTGCCGTCGCTATTTTAAACTTTTTAGTGATTTAGTTTCGATCAGGGGAACGGGAGTCAGGAGGAGGTAGGGTGATAGGGTTTTGGGCTTCGGCCGTGAGCTCAGGCTTCGACGGTGAGACTTCGGCGTGAGCTCAGTAGTTCGACAGGCTCACTAACACGAACGCTCAGCCGAACCGCCGAACGGGTGATAGAGTGATGAGACAGCTTCCCCCACTTCCCCACTTCCCCACTTCCCCACTTCCCCACTTCCCCACTTCCCAATTCATAATTCATAATTCCCACTCCTAACCCCTTCTACCTATGACTGTTTTTGAGGGAAATTTTACCGAAGATATATCGTCCTTGCGCTTTGCGATCGTGATTGGTCGTTTTAATGATCTGGTCACTGATAAACTGTTATCAGGCTGTCAAGATTGTCTCAAGCGTCACGGGGTTGATGTCAATCCCGATGGCACGCAAGTGGATTATATCTGGGTACCCGGTAGCTTTGAAGTGCCAATGGTAGCCCGTCAAGTCGCCCTTTCCCACCGTTACGATGCCGTTATTTGTCTAGGGGCAATTATTCGCGGACAAACGCCCCATTTTGATTACGTTGCCGCCGAGGCCGCTAAGGGTATCGCCGCGGCCGCTTTTCAGACAGGTGTTCCCGTTGTCTTCGGTATTCTCACCACTGATACTCTACAACAGTCCCTCGAACGGGCCGGTATTAAAAGTAATTTGGGCTGGAATTATGGTCTATCTGCCCTAGAAATGGCTAGTCTCATGCGTCAATTGCGCCCCCGGAATGAAGATAAACCCCTAGAATTATTGCAAAATAATCCCCAACAGGCACTGATAGAAGGCTAAGAAAATTCCCCCGGCATTTGGAATTTTAGTTGTCCCCACTCCCCGCTCTCGAGAGAATCAAGACTCTGGAATTAGATTTAGAACCAGAGGGGCGGATTACGGCAGCTTTTGACGCTATGGAACCAGCAATTCTCATTTTGAAACGATTTTGCGTTGTTTCAGCGATCTAGAGATTCGTTAAGAATTATTAACCCCTCTAGGTGCAAGGGTTTTAATGTCATGAAACCTTAAAATGAGAACTGCTGCTATGGAACGGCATATAGATGAAAAATTCGCCGCAGTGGATGAAAAATTCGCCGCCATTGACAAGCGTTTTGATCGCTTGGAACATCAGTTCAACCGACTAGAGGCTAAGATAGAAGTGGTTATCGAGGCTATTACCGGTTTGGGGGATTGGCCAGAACATGAATTATTGTAAAAAAATGCTCCAAACCACTTGACAAATGTTCTGAGATTTGGCATGATTGGGGAAGTGTAAAAAAACGGCTTGCGGGCATAGCTCAGTGGTAGAGCGTCACCTTGCCAAGGTGAATGTCGCGCGTTCGAATCGCGTTGCCCGCTTAGAAAAATCATAAAATAGACCTTAAGATTGGGATGAATAACACAGGGATATCCTTTAAGATGAGAGTTATCCGTGGGCAATAGGGTTGAGGATTTTCTGCAACCGTTGAATCCCTTAGCTATTGACCACGCACGACTAAAAACAACTGTTTATAAACAAAATTTAGCTTGTGCGACCGCATAAATATACCAAAATCGACCAATACCAAGACTACCCGTGTCCCTGTCGTCGGAAAGGGACATTATGCCCGATTTTATTGACCGATGCCTTTGGTTGCGATCGCTGCCAACAGATATTTGTGCTACAGGAAAACGGTCAAATTATCGAACAGTTAGCCCCCCACTATCCCTACAAACGTAGTTGGCGCTGGACGGGATTTCGTTGGGTGAGTACCAATCAGCGCCTTGGACAAGAGGTGTTACCCCTGATGGTGGGGATAATTCTGTTATTATTGATCGTTTGGCTACCCTTAATTTTAAAATCACCGCCCCTTCGACTTGGCTCAGGGCAAGCGGGGGTAAGTGTGATTTTTGGGGCAATTCTAGTTATGCTATTAGTTGTTTTGCCCGCGTTAATCTTTTGGTTAGCCTATCGACGCTAGACAAGAATCTATGATCGAAAGTTCCCCGAAAAACCCCCTAACGATCTTTAAGCAAGCATATAATGCTTTTCTGGCTCTAGGTCAATTTAATGGCAACGAAAGAAATCGTGGAGTAATTGCGATCGCTAATGCCATTAAAACTGGCTTTGATCGTATTTTAGAAGCCAATACCCTCGATTTAGAAGTCAGTCGAGAGATGGCTGTCTCAGAACAAATGATTCGCTGGTTACGATTAACTCCCGAACGTTTAGAGACGACGGTGGAGGTATTACAACAACTAGCGGAAGCATCGGATCCGCTGCAACAGGTAATTAACGCGGCCTATCAACTTAATCCTTCCCAAACTTATTGTCAAAGGATGCCTTTAGGAGTGATTGCCTTCGTCTATGAAGGTTTTCCCGAATTAGCAATGGTAGCGGCGGGATTTTCCCTAAAAAGTGGCAATAGTTTGATTATTCGCGGTTCCAATGCCTCTAGTCATTCCGATGGGGTGATTACGGAAATTATCCAAGAAGCATTAGAAGATGTAGGTTTACCGGTGGATTGTGTCAGTGGTTTACCCTGTGATTCTAGTCCCTCCCTAGAGGAGTTGCTGACCCAGGAAAATTATGTTAATTTGATTATTCCCTACGGTCGGCCTAGTTTAATCGGTCGGGTGAGTCAATTGGCCACGGTTCCCGTTTTGCGTGCGGCCATGGGAAACTGTTATTTGTATTGGTCTCCTAGTGGCGATTTGGAGTTAGCTCGTCAGGTAATTATCGATAGTCATGGCAGCATACCGGATCCAGTTAACGCGATCGAAAAAGTTTTAATTAGTCCCCATCAGAATTCTTCGACTTTAAGTCGTTTGTTTAAAAGTTTGCAGGAAAAGGGCTTTAAATTGCGGGGAGATACCCGATTAGCGGCGGATTTTCCCGATCATTTAACCATTGCTACCGATAATGATTGGCAAAGACCCTATTTAGAAAAAACGGTGGCCTTTAGGTTAGTGGATACCCTTACTGATGCGATCGCTTGGATTAATAAGTATAGTAGCGGTCACGCGGATTGCATTGTCACCGAATCCTATCGAGAAAGTCGTCAATTCGCCATGGAGTCCGATAGTGCTTTAGTTTATATCAATTCTTCACCTCGATTTGATCGCAATCCCAAACAGGGAGAATCGGTATTTTTGGGCATTTCCAACCAAAAAGGCCAGCGCCGGGGGTTAATCAACCTAGAAACCTTTACCACCCTTAAACAGGTGGTGCAGGGCTAGTTTTTTTGAAGTTGGGGTGATGGGATGATGGGGAGAATAAATAAAATAATCTACTGAATCCTTACTCCTGTCTCCTGATCACTGCTTCAAGAGGGCAATTGTTTAAAATCAAAATTTGTCTCCTTACCCTTGACAGATGGCTCGGTTTGTGCTATGCGATTGGCCATTTGTACCAGATCCACTCCGGTAGCTTGACGCAATTGTTCAGCAAAGGCAGTCATTTTCGGGACAAGATTACTATCACCCCCGTCCACTACCGTCACCGTTTGCACCTGCACTTCTGGCACACTGGCGGCCATTAATTTCAGTAATAACTCCAATTTTTGATATAAAAAGATGTTTTTAGCGTTATTTCCTGCTCCTTGCCAAGAGGCTGCTAATTTTTTGGTTCCTTCCGCTTGCGCTTTCCCCTGTTCGATAATTTTGGCCGCTTCCCCCCGGGCTTTTGCGATCGCTTGTTGACATTCCGCTGCTGCCGGGGCGATCACATCTGCTTGTAATTGCTGTTTCACCTGCTTAATTCGGGCAGTTTGTACGGCCACTTCTGCCTGTACCTTAGCTAAATCGGACATAACCACCGATTCTACCTCAGCAATCATGGCGCCGCGTTTAGTTTGAGTGTCGCGCACCCGTTTTTCTGCGTCAGCTTTGGCTATTTCTAAATCTTTTTGGATACGACGCAAAGCGGTTAGACGTAGATTCTCGGAATCCTTGATAATCGATGTTTTTCGGGCTTTTGCTTCGGCTATCCGGGCATCTCTCTGTAATTCGGCTTTTTGCTTCCGTCCGATCGAATCCAGATAACGCACCTCATCGGAAATATTCTGGATCTGCAAACTATCCAAAACTAAACCCAATTTTTCCAGATCCTGTTCCGCTTCTTCTAGGAGACTTTTAGCGAAAGCAATCTGATCGGAGTTAGCTTGTTCTGGGGTTAAATTCGCCAAGACACCGCGCAAATTCCCTTCGAGGGTTTCTTTAGCCAATTGTTCAATTTCCTTGCGTTTCTTGCCCAATAAACGCTCGATCGCATTATGAATAATCGGTTCTTCCCCGGCAATTTTAATATTCGCCACCCCAGTGACGATCAACGGCACACCGCCCTTAGAATAGGCATTAACCACCCTGAGATCGATGATCATGTTGGTCAAGTCCATTCGATACACTTGTTCTAGCATCGGTAAACGAATACTGCTGCCCCCTTTTACCAAACGATAACCGATGGTTTTGCCCGTGGCCGTGGGACGACGACTACCGGCAAAAATTAAAACTTCACTCGGTTGACAGATGTGGTAGTAGTTACGGATGACTAATAAACCCGCACCTGTCCCTAAACCGAAAACTCCCAGTAAAACAGCGATAATTTCCATAGATTTTATTACGGTCGATGCTCGGATCAAATTAACTAAATTGTATCCGTCAATTTTCAACTTTGACAGACCAGTAGTCTAGTAGGGTGTAGGTACATCGAAAATTAAAGTAAGTTAATGATAGAGTAAAATCCCCTAGTTTTATCTTGAATTCAATCAAATTGCTTCTAAAATCCACACATAACTTTATTCGTAGAGCAAATTATTCAATGATATGAATAATCTCAAAAAATCTCTCGGCATTTGTTGACCGTCGCTTCTTCTGCTGTGGGTGTCCCTGAACCTACGAGTGTTCTTAGTTATATCCCACTGGGCGGTTTAATGCTAGGGGGTGCTGTCCGCAAAGCGAGAAAATAATGTCCCAGAGAGAGGAGGCGCGGGTTTCCTCTCTCTTTTTTGGGGGGGTTTTAGCTTCAGGTTTCAGGATCTATCCCTAATTCCCGCAATCGTGCCGCTAGTTGTTCTGCTCGTTGTTTAGCCGCAGAAGCCTCTTGTTTAGCCGCAGAAGCCTCTTGTTTAGCCGCAATTAACTCCTCATCGGCAAGAGGAATCAACTCTCCCTCCAGCGTCAACCAGCGCAACCATAGCCGCTCAATCCCCCGATAGGAACCTTGCCACAAACCCAAGCTCAATTCCAGTTGAGGAATCGGTAAGCGTCCCTCCACTAAGGTCACGGGTTGGTAATGACCGCCTACCAGTTCAAACGCTTGAAGTTGGTTAGTATAGCGGCTAAAAACTACATAGTAGGGAACCTGCAAAATCTGTTCATAAACTGTCCACTTAGTTGGCGGTTCTTCTGGTTGGCGTAGTTCTTCTCCTAAATCTTGATTTTCCGTACCTGGAGACAATAATTCCACCACAATCCCAGGGGAAACCCCTTCCTGCCAAATCACATAACTTAAGCGCAGGTCATGGCCATCGTAGAGACGAGGAACACCAACCACCCCAAACCAATCAGGACGCTTGTACCATTGAGGGTGTCTGACATCGTAGTAAAGGTTAAGGTCAGCGGCGCTAAAAACTAGCTCTGGTTCCCAGTTGGGAGGCTGAAAAGTCAGCAGTAATAACTGAGGTTGTAATAGGTGAAATTCGTCAGGCAAACCGGGTTCAAGTGGATTATCACTAGGTAAATCGTACATCGTCGGCAGGGATTGCCGGGGGGAAAGGGAAGGGTCAGATTGGGGAATGGTGAAGGTAGGTGTAGTCATTTCAGTTATCAGTTATCAGTTATCAGTTACCACTCAGACCTCTCAAACATTGTAACTGTGATTACTGTAGCGGCGTCAGCCCCTGGGGAAAAGAATGTAAATATTTATTAAATTGTAGCTTTTGATACAACGCGGGGGGGGAAAGTGTGTACCCTCTTGAATGTTAGGTTCGCTGGTCATTGTTTTGGGTTGCCCTATTGCTTAACCCAAATCTAAATGTCCTAAGCACTCAAATCATCTACCATTAACCCTTTGTTATGAAATTACAACTCGGCATTGTCTCCGCCGGGGTTGCCCTGGCAACTCTGGGAACCAGTGCGGCACAAGCTGCTTTCGTGGTCGTCCCTACTGACTTGGCTCCTGGCGATCAGTATCGTTTGGTGTTTGTGACTGCTGGCACGCGGGATGCCCAGTCCCTCAACATCGACGACTACAATACCTTTGTCACCAATCAAGCCACAGGAGGAACCCCAGGGATTGATACGGCTCTCGATACGGCTTTAAATGGGGCAGGATTTGACCTTAGTACGATTACTTGGAAGGCGATCGGTTCTACGAGCGCAGTCGATGCTCGTGATAATACAGGTACTAATCCATCGAGCACGGGTGTTCCCATCTACCTGATAGATGGCAACCGGGTCGCCAACAATAATGCCGATCTCTGGGATGGGTCTCTCCAACACCCCATAAATCGAAATAACCTGGATGAAATCTCCTCTCATAACAGAATCTGGACAGGATCTAACGAAACGGGCCAGCGGACGAATTTATCTGGTTATGCTGCGTATCTGGGGTCGGATAGTACGCTGGGCGTTCGGACGGGGGACCGCTCCCTTACCGATTCGGGTTGGATCGCCAGGAGCTCCTCGCTCTTTTTTAGCTCGTGGGGTTTATATGCGATGTCGAGTGTGTTGACCGTGCCCGTCCAGCCTGAGCCTGTAACTGTCCCCGAACCCTCGAGCCTTCTTGGTTATATCACACTGGGCGGTTTAATGCTAGGGGGTGCTGTCCGCAAAGCAAGGAAATAATGCCTACAAGGGAGAGGAGACGCGGGTTTCCTCTCTCTTTTTTTGGGGGGTTTTTAATTCCTGGTTCCAAGGCTCTGCCTTGGAACCAAACATTTAGGCTCTGCCTAAATTTAAAAGTCAATCTGAGGAATAGTTTCAGGATCTATCCCTAATTCCCGCAATCGTGCCGCTAGTTGTTCTGCTCGTTGTTTCGCCGCAGAAGCCTCTTGTTTCGCCGCAGAAGCCTCTTGTTTCGCCGCAGAAGCCTCTTGTTTCGCCGCAATTAACTCCTCATCGGCCAGGGGAATCAACTCTCCCTCCAGCGTCAACCAGCGCAACCATAGCCGCTCAATCCCCCGATAGGAACCTTGCCACAAACCCAAGCTCAATTCCAGTGGAGGAATCGGTAAGCGTCCCTGCACTAAAGCTACGGGTTGGTAATAACCACCTACCAGTTCAAACGCTTGAAGTTGGTTAGTATAGCGACTGAAAACCACATAGTAGGGAATCCGCAGAATCTGTTCATAAACTGTCCACTTAGTTGGCGGTTCCCCGGGTTGGCGTAGTTCTTGTCCTAAATCTTGATTTTCCGTACCTGGAGACAATAATTCCACCACAATCGTCGGGGAAACCCCTTCCTGCCAGATCACATAGCTTAAGCGCAGGTCATGGCCATCGTAGAGACGAGGAACACCAACGACCCCAAACCAATCGGGACGCTTGTACCATTGTGGGCGTCTGACATTGTAGTAAAGGTTAAGGTCAGCGCCGCTAAAAACTAGGTCTGGTTCCCAGTTGGGGGCTGGAAAGTCAGCAGTAATAACTGAGGTTGTAATAGGTGAAATTCGTCAGGCAAACCGGGTTCCAGTGGATTGTCGCTAGGTAAATCGTACATCGTCGGCAAGGATTGCCGGGGGGAAAGGGGAGGGTCAGATTGGGGAATGGTGAAGCTAGGTGTCGTCATAATTTTATTTGAGAAAACGGGTTTCTGAAATAAACCCGTCTTTTGGGGAGCATCCTGCACGCTAGGGTAATTTCTGAAACCCGGCTTGCAGGAAATGATTATCTAAGCTGAGAGCCGTGAAAATGCGGCGGTTTTCCATCACGATAAATGAGAGACAATCAGTCAGAGAGTAAGATTTATCTTGATATTTTTGAAAATATTGCCAACCTCGGTCGAACAAATCTCGGTCAATTTCTATTAATTCGATGTCGGGACTTTCCCGCAGCCGCTTCCCAATTTCAACCGCTTTACCGTGAAGATTTCTACTGTTAAAAAAGGTGACAGTTTCATCAAAGACATAAGTGGTAGTCACCAAAAAGGGTTTAGACAGGGCGAGAGTAAGCCAGTTTTGTAGGACTTGCTCATGAGCATCTTCATTTGCTATTTCTAGGGCAATGATATAGCTGGTATCGAGGAAATAGCTCTTGTTCATTGTCCGTAGAGGTAGCGGTCGTGGTGAATTGCCCCGTCTTTGACCTCACATTCGACCGGATTCTTGCCTAAATCCCAGATTGAGGTCTGGCGGGGGGCGGGGGTAATAATAATTTGACCTTCTTGTTGAATTAATTCGACTTCTTGGCTTTCGCCCAATAATTCTTTAGGAATTAGCAATCCTTCCTCTGTGACTTTCAATTTCATCCTATTCTCCTTTTCGGGTTTGATAATAGCTTGATTTTGACATATTAGTTGGCGGTTCCCCGGGTTGGCGTAGTTCTTGTCCTACATCTTGATTTTCCGTACCTGGAGACAATAATTCCACCACAATCGTCGGGGAAACCCCTTCCTGCCAGATCACATAGCTTAAGCGCAGGTCATGGCCATCGTAGAGACGAGGAACACCAACCACCCCAAACCAATCGGGACGCTTGTACCATTGCGGGTGTCTGACATTGTAGTAAAGGTTAAGGTCAGCGCCGCTAAAAACTAGGTCTGGTTCCCAGTTGGGGGGCTGGAAAGTCAGCAGTAATAACTGAGGTTGTAATAGGTGAAATTCGTCAGGCAAACCGGGTTCCAGTGGATTGTCGCTAGGTAAATCGTACATCGTCGGCAAGGATTGCCGGGGGGAAAGGGGAAGGTCAGATTGGGGAATGGTGAAGCTAGGTGTCGTCATTTCAGTTATCAGTTATCAGTTATCACTCAGACCTCTCAAACATTGTAGTTTTGTAGCGACTGTCTTGATTGTCAAGGGGTAACTCAAAAAACAATCAAGGAGTTGCTGTCGAACCTAAAATCTCAAGCCAGAAAAAAGCGCAGCAAAAACTAAGTCGCTCAGGTTAAACCAAAGCAAGCGCAACCCTTGATCAGCAGCAATTCTCATTTTGAAACGATTTTGCGTTGTTTCAGCGATCTAGAGATTCGTTAAGAATTATTAACCCCTCTGGGTGCAAGGGTTTTAATGTCATGAAACCTTAAAATGAGAATTGCTGTTGATTCATAAATCAACCCTACCCGAAATCGTAGAGCAGGGGGGGTGGGAAAGGGGAGTATTTAGAAAACGGGTTTCTGAAAGAAACCCGTTTTCTAGGCAGCAATTCTCATTTTGAAACGATTTTGCGTTGTTTCAGCGATCTAGAGATTCGTTAAGAATTATTAACCCCTCTGGGTGCAAGGGTTTTAATGTCATGAAACCTTAAAATGAGAATTGCTGTTTTCTAGGGGTGGGAGTATGTCAAACTAAAAAGTAAAGCTTAGACAGCCTATCTTTATCATGCCAGATCAGCCAATCTCGATCGCCCAATACTACCACGAGCGGACCAAATACGACCCCCAGACGATCGCCTCAAAAAGTAAAGGTCTTGATTGGAGTCAACAACCCTATCCCTTCAAAGAATACAAAATCGGTCAGACTTTCGATCTCAAACCCTACCTCTCCCGTCAAGCAGTTCCCCAAAAAGGAGACTTTTGGCGACGTATATCGCGAATTTTGGGCTGTAGCTATGGTTTAACTGCCAAAATCGCCACTATGGGTAGTCCCTTGTACCTGCGTTCCGCACCCTCTGCTGGTGGATTATACCCCGCCGAGGTTTATCTGATCTCCCGTGGTACGGAATTTTTACCCGCCGGTCTCTACAGTTATCAAGGTCAAAGTCACTCGCTGCTTTTATTCTGGGAAAGTGATGTCTGGACGAACCTACAATCTGCTTGTTTCTGGAATCCTGTTTTAGAAAATACCGATATCGCTTTAGTTACCAGTGCCATTTTTTATCGATCCGCTTGGCGCTACGAAGATCGAGCTTATCGGCGTATTTTCCTAGATACAGGGCATTTATTGGGCAATATTGAGCTATCAGCCTCGATTAATGACTATCGCGCTCATTTAATCGGTGGTTTTAACGATAGTCAGATGAATGAATTGCTTTATCTCGATTCCGAGAAAGAAAGTGTCATGACGGTGATTCCTTTGGCAGATCTGCTCAATATCCAGCAAAATCTCCCCCCTAGTACCACGGCACTCCCTTCGGCAACCACGACTCTTTATCCCAAAATTGCCGAGGGAGAATTATTAAACTCTCTACACCGAGCGACTATCATAGCCACAGATGAGAAGATAGAAGCAAATATTACCCCCTCTAATTGGGAAGATAAATATAATTTTCCTTTTTGTCTAAAAGTTTCCGTGACATCCCGTCCCGTCAATTGGGGGGAAGATTTAATCGATCTGGAAAGTACGATGCTTAAACGCAGATCTACCCGCGCTTATAGTGGTGCTAGTCTCAGTTTAGACGAATTGCGAGCGCTGCTGCATTTTACCTATCAACCCCAAGATTATACCGACCAAAATCTCGATCCCAATCCCGATTATTTTGATCTAGACTTATTGGAAACTTTTATCGCTGTTTCGGCAGTAACCGGATTAGAGGAAGGCTGTTATTATTATGCTCCTAAAGCTCAAGAATTGCGGCAAATTCGCTTTAAAAATTTCCGGCAAGAGTTACATTATCTCTGTTTAGGTCAGGATTTGGGACGGGATGCGGCTGCTGTGGTTTTTCATACGGCGGATCTGTCAAAAGCAGTGGCTAAATACGGCGATCGAGTTTATCGTTATCTTCATGCAGATGCGGGTCATTTGGGACAGAGATTAAATTTAGCGGCTATTCATCTGGGGTTAGGGGTTAGTGGTATCGGTGGTTTTTTTGATGATCAAGTTAATGAAGTGTTAGGAATTCCCTCCGATGAAGCAGTTATCTATATCACTACTTTAGGCCGACCGAAGGTTTTTTAGGGTGAGTTTGAACCACTGAAGGGATGACAAGGAGGCTGAGGTCGTAGTAATCTGTACCTTGACGGATGCACTTTCTCGCTGGGACGTATTTTGTTTAAAGGTTAATCCAACTACGCACCATTTGTCGAGGTTTTCCTGAATTTTTAAAAGCGGTTCTATTGTGGCATAAAAAGCGATTATTAACGTAAAATATATCACCTTTTTTCATTTTGAAGCGGACTGTATTTTCTGGTTCTGAAAAAAAGTTGTCGATGATGTCAAGTGTTTTTGTGATAGCTTCTGGTTGCGCTATTTCTAGTTTGGAGTAAGCAACTTCAATCCAGTACCGCATATAACGAAAAACCAGACCCCGAGAATCTGTTGAGAATAAGGGGAAATTATTATTTTGAATAGCTTCTTGAGAATTAATCTCTCCCGGGGTAATCACATCCCGCGCCAAAGGTTCGTAGAGACAGGGAACTAGGTCTGTATGGTTTTGCCAGAAATATTGATACAAATTGGCGGCGTTTACTACCAGGGAATCTCCTCCCTCATCCGCGGCAGCAAGACAGAGTAAGCCAACAATATCAGGGAAGTAGTTTTTGTCTGTACTATCGGTATGATAGCCAGTTTCTGCATTCGTCATCGAAACGGGTATAGCTTCTTTAGTGTAATCCATTCCTCGATCGATTACATCAAAAAAATAGCCATAGCGGTGGTTTAACAGTCCAAAAATGCAAGAAATAAAAGCATAAATTAACCGCATTTCTGTTTCTGTTAATGCTGAATCTAATCGAAAAAAAATTATTCCTGGTTCCTGGAGCAATTTCTCACGAAACGGTAGAAACAAATCAAGATTTTTATTTACTATTTCCCGTCCTATTTCGTTGGGTTTTTCAAGCCATCTCTGATTGCTTGTTTTTAGTAAATCCAAGACTAATGATTTGGGTAAACTAAAAAATAGTTGAGAAGGATCGGGCAATTTTTTCCAAGTCAGTAATGAAATATTAGAATCGGAAATTGGTATAATCATTTTTGAATTTTGAAGGCAACGTGAAGGGGAAGGTCAATAAGCGGAGTAAAAAATTCTGGGTCTAGTTCTAAATGTTTCTGATTAATTTTTAGTTCATAAACTTCTGGCATTTTTGTGAATGTTGCTAAACGAAGAGATGTGAAGTAATCTTCCATAGTTTTATGAACACATTGCACGGCGACGGCTTTTCTATCTCTACGCCAAATCTCACCAGGGAATAATTGATCGCGTCCAGAAAAATAGCCAGCTTCCGGTTTAAAATAAAAGGGAAACTTATCTTTTTTCAGAAAAGGTAAAGAGGGATGGGGGACAGCGAACAGGAAATACCCACCCAACTTTAAAAGTTGGTAGGCTTTCTGCATCGTGCTAATAGTTTCTGAAACATTTAAGTAGTTGAACAGGAACATAGCCAGAACTAAATCGTATTGTTCGGACTCAGTGACCAGAAAATCACGAATATCACCAGTTTCATAAGAAGCATTAGTAATCTGATACTCGTTTTTTTGAATTAAGGCCTGCTCGATCATTTGCGATGAAATGTCAATCCCATGAACATATTGAGCGCCTCGGTTAATTAACTCTCTTCCTACATAACCTTCCCCACAGCCTATATCTAATATATTCTTGTTGACAATCGGTTCACATAAATCAATGACAAACGGACGCGCAGAGTAATCAGAAAGCAAAATCGGTTCTACTCGTTTCCAGTCTGCTGCGCTTTCGTCGTAAAGTTTTTTGGTTTCTTGTGTTGCTTTCATACCTATCTAACGGGATAAAATTTGCACTAATTTTGTTTTAGTCTAGCACTGTGTAAGTAATTACCCATAAAACTTTTGCCAGTTAATCCGAAATCAGCTATCGCCAAGAAAATTAGCTCTTCTTCTCCTAAGTTCACACATTGATGCACACACCAACGGGGAATAACAGCAAAAGTACCCGGTTCGACTTCGTTTTCGTATTGATCAACAATAACCTTTCCTTGACCCTGAAGAAATACAAATACGGTTTCATGTGCGTGTTTGTGCATTTCATTCGCCTTTCCTGGCTTGACTATAACTAGGCGTGCATCTAAAACTTCTAGAGCAAATGGCAGCCGAAATACGTTAAAATCAATATTAAGTTTATCAACCTTGTTGTTGTACAAAGCTTCTAAGTTGCTGGCGCTGATTGTTGAAATAAGCTCTTTACCTTCTCGGACATAAGTTAAGCTTTTTTGTTGATTAATTTTTTCGGTCAATGCTCCTAGTCGCAGCGTTTGAAAATCATGGTAAAGTTGTGATGCAAGCCTTAATATTGTTGGAGAGCATTGGCATTCACCAGATGGATCCACAAGCCAATCTAACAAGTTTATAACTTCTTCCCTGTGCTTTTCCCTTTGCATCCCGTATAGCAAAAGTGAACTCAATCCGGGTAGTAGTTTTTCCACTGGAACAGTAGATAAGTCTGCCGTCAATCCAATCCGCGCATCATTGATTTGATGCAATAAAAGTTCCCGTTCCTGATTAGACAGCTTTTTGCTTTTAATTATTTTAGTAAAAAGCGTAACAATCCTGAGTTGGTCTGATGATGTCAAAGATTTATCTAGTGCCAACGCACGTTCATACATATTGTCCCAGTAAGCAGCACGTAGATTTAAGGCTTTTAACATTCCTTTCCGTAATTCCAGAACAGCCTGTTCGCTTTCACTGGCTAATTCCTTAGCAATCTCAACTAAAGTTAAGCTGTGTTCATCCTCCACTTCTGTGTGTAAAGGAAAAAATACATATTGCTGCAAGGATAATGATGTATGGTTTTTAATCGCTTTAATAATGTGTTTGTAGATAAATTTAACAATAGATTCAGTCCCTAAACCTATCGCTCCAATAGCTTCGAGTGAACTTCCATTCTGGAGCAGTGACAAGAATGATTCACGCCAGATTTTTGCTTCAACACAAGGCGTTTGCGTGCTATCTACTCCCATAGCTTCTTGAAAACGCTTGAATAACTTTGGGTGAGGGATTTCCTGTACCCACTCATCCTTAATACCTAATTTACGGATTGCTTCCAGATCTTGATCGTATAGATGTCCGTTTTCTTCAGCTAAGTTCTTGAGCAGATGATTTCGATGAGCGGGATTTTCTAGCTTTGATATTACTGCTGTTAAATAGCGGGAAAACCACTCACTATAAGCTCCGTATTGGGAGCATCTCACTTACGCGATGAGTAATTATACTTAGCCTAAAAGCCACTCTTAATCGTGTCTTGGAACGAAATAGAGGCTTTTAAAGACCGCGTATATGGAGAATTAAAACAAGAATTACCCTCGAAAAGCCTATTTTTCTACTAAGTATTTATGCTTATTGCAAAGGTGAGATGCTCCCTCCGTATTGACTGGCAAAATCTTTCAAAACTTCATCAATATGTTGAAATTCTCCTTTTTCTAAAGCCAGTAAATACGGGTGATTAATTGCTCGATGGTTTAGTGCTTCCTTGATTAAATTTTCCATTTTTTCTCATTCCCCGATAGCCCCTCCTTTTTAGGTAATATCACAAAACTGGCCAATTGTCGATAGCGTTTCAGATGCGCCAGCAATTCTCATTTTAAGGTTTCATGACATTAAAACCCTTGCACCTAGAGGGGTTAATAATTCTTAACGAATCTCTAGATCGCTGAAACAACGCAAAATCGTTTCAAAATGAGAATTGCTGCAGATGCGCTTACCCTCGGTTAAATGGTTCTTCGGTTTGTATTATGCAATGGACGGGGGGTATAAGGGATGGATCCCTTATATAGAAAGGCATTTGGCGATTTTTGTCAATTGCTTTTGATCTAGAGCTAACTAATCATTTAAGTCTTTTGCTAGATAAGGATTTAGTCGATTTATGCCCCCCTATCGAACCATACCAAGTAACGAACAACCGGTTAAATATAGCCAAGCTGACAGTTTTCCGTCAGGTTATCTTAGAAGGACTAAGGATGAACCACACAGGCACAAAGAACACAGAGAGGAAGATAGATCATTCTTGATTAAGATTCTCTGAGACTTTCCCTCTCTAATTCGATTAAATTATCGATTTTCTTTAGCTTGGTATCCCCAGCAAGATAACCGATCCCGCGATGTAAATGTAAGCGAAATTGTTGAGTTAGAGTTTCTTTATCGGTTCCTAATCCGTCTTGATGACAACGTTGTTTAAGGGCAATTAAGAAAATATCGGCCATTTCTCCCCCGAATATTTTCCAGGATAATTCTACATTGCTATCGGCAGGAATGGGAACGGGAGAGGGGAGACTCGGTTCAGCAAGGGAACGACAAAAAGCCCAACGACAGAGAATATTCCATTGGTCAATTTTCGTGTAGCGTTTTAATTTTATGAGGCTATCTTTGGCAGTTTGAGATAGTCGAAAACGTTCGATCGGTGATTCCATAATCTACAATTTTACCTAGATCTGACTGATGATAAAATAGTTAGTCATTCTCAATCCTGTTTAATAAGAGAGTGGGAAGTGGAGAGCTTTTTTTTCAGTGTTCAGTAAGCAGTAATCAGTTTACTGATTACTGTAGTTTATGAACGTATTTCCGCGCTTTTATCGCTGTTTCTTATGTAGGATGATGACGTGGGGAGGGAGTGCCGGAGGTGGTAGCGGGGAGAAAAAAGCGGCCGTAATCATCATAAGCCACGACCGAGGCGCAAATACGAGATACACCCCAACAATACCTAGGGATTCTCACCACCCACAGCGATGCCACTACCATAAGTCTGAGCATTTGTCAAGTTAATTCTCTCCATTGATGCACCCGTCACATCAGCATCATAGATCATGGCACTGGTGAAATTAACGCCATTGAGATTAGCTTGATTTAAACTGGCATTAGTCAGAAAAGCTGCGGTCAAATTTGCGTCTTCTAGGTTAGCATCGGTCAAATCTGCGCCTTCTAAGTTAGCTTCCTCTAGATTAGCTCCCTGCAAATTCGCTTTTCTCAAATCTGCACCGATTAGATGCGCCCCTCTTAAATCTGCACCCCGGAGATCACAGCCCGGACATTCCCGCGTATTCAATAATTGTTGCACTTGTCGGGGATTTTCCGCACCGACGGGGTTAATTAGCAGTAAGGAAGCTAGGGAACCTAGGGCAATCATTAAAGTCCGTTTCATCGTTTTAGCCTCCTCTTTCATTTTCTTCTCTACTTTTAGGATAGGAAAAAAGCTGCTAACCAACTTCCCCCGATCGGGCTAATTCTCCTTTTATCTCAATTTTTCTTGCTTTTGCTAGTCGATCTCTCCTTTTATTACTGTTGCGATCGCATCTCGGGCATTTTCCTTAAATTCCTTGACATCAACGCGACTTAATAACCAAACTGCTAGGATCATTCCCAATGCTTGCACGAGAAAAACTAAGCCATAGGCTAAAACCGGACTAGAAAAGATAACTTTACCGATATTTAAAATCGTACCCCCTAAAACCGTGGCTAATCCCCGTGCGATCGCTTGTGATAATCCCCAAGCGCCGATAAAAGTTCCCGCAGTTTCGGCAGCGGTTAAATCTAACATTAAACTGGTAGCTCCAGCGGTAATCATTCCCGAAGCTAAACCGAAAAAGAGCAAGCTTGATTTTAATAAACTTTGACTAGCAGAAAAGCCAGCAAAAATCAACAAAATAAAACAAATTGTTGCAAAAATACAGCCATATTTAGTGGTTTTTTGTTTACCGACGCGGGGAATGAGCATAAATCCCGTGGCAGCGATACCAAAAAGGGTTCCAGTTCCCCAAAAAGCGTTTAATTGGGTGGTTTGGGCGATACACATCCCAAAAACCTCGCCCCCAAACGGCTCCATAATTGCATCCTGCATAAATAAACTCAAAGTCATCATCAGCAGAAAGGTAAAAAATAAACCGGTTTGCCGACTAGCGGTGAGAACCTGTAACGCATTCTTGAAGGTAATTTGATCCTCTCTTTGCACAAGAGTGGACCGACTACTAAAACGAGAATATTTGTTTTCTACGCCAAAAGTCGCTAAAATACAGAGAAGGAAAACGATAGCGGGCATAATCGTGAACACAGGGTTAATTGTCGCCTGTAGTTGCGGAATATTGGCTATAGGGGCTGATTGAGTTGGATCATAGGTCAAAATATTTGTACCGCAGATATTGGGAGTATCCAGCAAACGAGAACTAACGATCGCCCCGACGACAATTCCCACCATTAGCATTGACCAAACTATACCAACTAATTGCGATCGATTATCTTCATCGGACACATCCACCAACAGGGCAGCAAAAGGGGTAGAACTGGCGCTTAAAGCGAGTCCGTAGAGGGCGAAAATTAAGGCTAAGAGGGCAATCCAAGCATAGGAAATGGTATTCCATCCCGAAGTTTGAATACTAAGTCCCAATTGCCAGACTACCTGCAAAGCAATAAAAGCTAAAGCGGTAAAAACTGCCGCCCCAATCCAGACATAACCGCTGCGATGATGACCAAAAATAGTTTTACCGTCGGATCTTTGTCCAAACCAGATGCGTGCTGGACTAACAAACTGGTGCATAGCGATCGCAGCTGCGGCAAGAAAGGGTAAAACTTTTAACTCATCGATCATAATCCGATTGAGAACCCCCAAAGTCAGCAGGGACATAATACCTAGTCCCATCTGAAAGAGTCCTAAGCGAAACATGGTGAAAAGTCCCAGTTTTGGCAGAGGTTTTGGGGATGAGTGAGCAGAATTGGAGATATCGCTAGTAGCCATGGTTAAATCAATACGGGAAAAAAGCCAGTATTTAAAAATTTAACGCAGGACGAGCAGACATCTTCTGGGGATTTGAAGTTTCTATCTCCGTTGACACTCCCCGGACACTGAGCGCGAGGAATTCTTGGTTCATCAACTTTCCTCAACCGGACAGGACGTATGCAACCAAAGCTGAAATTTCCCTATCCCCCTGAATCCCCATTTCCCTACCTCTCCATTTTCCGAATAATCAATTAGTTTTTCATAATCGCCGCGCCATTGCCAATACCAGAATAAATCAAACCCCGTTGAGCATCGAGACTAATAATCACCCCTTCGCGGATAATTTTCGTAGCATCTTTAACCCCGACAATAACAGGAATACCCAATTTTAAACCGATAGTAGCGGCGTGATTGTTCATCGCATTATCTTCGGTAATAATTCCGCCCGCTTTCCGCATCATATCCACATATTCGGCGCTGGTGGTGGGAACGACTAAAATCTCCCCACTACTAAAACTACCCACTTCCCGGGCATTATGAGCCACTCGCGCCCGGCCACTAGCCATACCCTGGCCGATACCCGTACCTTTACCCAAAAGGGATTTTACCACTTCCACCTTAATTAAATCCGTGGAACCAGCCACCCCTTGCAGAGTTCCCGCCGTCATCACTACTAAGTCACCATCCGCGAGGAAGTTATTTTCCTGGGCAAGATTCATCGCCACTTGAAAAGTTTGGCTAGTGGAGGGTAAATCGAGCAATAACATCGGTTTTACCCCCCAAACTAGCTGTAACTGCTGTGCCACTTCCCGATGGGGGGTAACGGCTAAAATCGGGGTTTTGGGGCGAAATCGGGAGACATTACGGGCAGTAGAGCCAGTTTTTGTCAGTGTAATAATTGCCGCTGCCCCCAATTGTTCGGCAATTTGACTGACTGCCGAGGAAATAGCGTTAGGAATCGATTGTTTATTGTTAGAGCGAGCGGCACTATTGATCGGTTCCCGTTCGATCCTTTCGGCAATGCGGGCCATGGTTGCCACCGCTTCGATGGGATAATGACCCACAGCCGTTTCATTGGAAAGCATGACCGCATCAGTGCCATCTAAAATCGCATTAGCCACGTCCGAAACCTCGGCGCGGGTGGGACGAGGATTACTGGCCATACTGTCAAGCATTTGAGTGGCGGTAATAATCGGGATGCCTAGCTGATTAGCAGTATTAATCAGGCGTTTTTGCAGGATTGGCACGTCTTCGGCTGGTAATTCTACTCCTAAATCCCCCCTAGCCACCATCACACCATCACAGAGGGATAAAATTGCCTCCATTTCCTCGATCGCTTCGTGTTTTTCAATTTTAGCGATCACGGGGATAGATTTACCCGCACTGGCGATTAATTCTTTAATTTCGAGGATATCTTGGGGATTACGCACAAAACTAAGGGCGATCCAATCCACATCCCACAGCAGTCCGAACATTAAATCCTTTTTGTCCTTATCGGTTAAAGCTTTCACCGACAGATAGACGTTGGGAAAATTTACCCCTTTATTACTGGATAAGACACCCCCAACCACCACGCGACAGGAAAGATCACCTTTCAAACGATCCACTGATTCCACCCGCATTTCGACTTTACCATCATCGAGGAGAATTCTCGAACCTTCTGGGACTTCTTGGGCCAGCGAGGGATAGCTAATGGAACTGATTTCCTGATTACATTCCACATCCCGAGAAGTAAGGATAAAGGGTTCCCCCGGTTTTAGGGTAATCGACCCACAGGCAAATTTACCTAAACGAATTTTTGGACCCTGTAGATCCTGAAGGATGCCAATCGGTTGATTGAGTTCAAAGGCTAACTGACGGATCAGGTTAATGGTGTGACGATGGTAATCGTGATCGCCATGGGAAAAGTTTAATCTAAATGTCGTCGCCCCCGCCTTGATCATCTGACGTAATGTTTCCTTATTTTGCGAGGCTGGGCCAATCGTGGCCACAATTTTAGTGCGACGGGGGAAAGACAGAGAGTGCATAGATAAGCAACTAAATAGGCGAAGTAAATATAGCAGCGTTTGGGACGCTTCGCCCATCTTCTCATAAATGGTTATATCCAGTGAAAAGTTAAAAGCAAAAAAACGGTGAGATCTACAAATCCCACCGTTTTTTCAAGTCCGTCAACTTAGCTTAGAAACGGAAAGTTGTCCGGAGAACACCGACAAAAATGGTGTCGTTATTACGGTTATTAGCATTGAAGATCGCATAAGCACCGGGGGTAATCAAGATGTTTTTGGTGACGGGGAACTTATACTGAGCTTCTACCATGTAGGAAGTGCCATCTTCCTTGTCGGAACGGGGTACTTGACCCCCACCGAAAGAAAGGGCTGCACCTTCGGCAAAGAGGTCGAGAACGGAAAGGTTAAGGTTCCAAGACCAGATGCTAGTGTTATCATCTCCGATCGCATTATTGACACCAGTGGCCGAGGCATTGGCATAACCCCCCCAGGCTGCTATGTTTAAGACTCCTGGGATAACCTGGGCGCTCGCTTGAAGACCGAAACGGTCAGCAGTAGTACCAACGTTGCCGAAGGGACGCTCAGTCAGAGGGCTGCTGACGTTACCGAATAAACCTGAACGAATATCGGCAGCAGTTTGATAACTGCGAACATAGACGAAGTTAATATCGGCAAATTTGATGAAGGAGAAACCTACTTGCGCGCCAGTACTGAAGGAACCGTTAAATAAACCGCTACCAGGGTTAGGATTGCTGGCACCATTAGCGCCACCATTAGCTAGGTAGGTTCCTGTGACTTGGAAAACATCCCCGATCTTAAATCTGACCGCCGCACCAACACCATCCGGACCGCGGAAGACGATGTTATTGTAGCGTTGACCGCGAGATAAAGCACCTGTACCGCTATCGGAAAGGAAAGGGTTAGCAGTGATGAAAACGTCATCTAGGTTTAACTCGTTAGCACCAACCCAAAAGGTGATGTTACCGAAGGGAGTGGCAATGGGAGCCCTGTACCATAGGTCATCGATGGTGATATCGTTGTCCCGACCGTTATCGTATGCCAGACGGGTCATGTTGGTTCCCGTCGGACCGTTTTGGTTGAAAGTGGTGTTAAAGTTACCTGCTTGTAAACGGGTTCTTAACAAATCTTTACCAGTGAAACTGGTTTCAAAGTTGAGTCGTACCCGGTTATTAAACACTGCTTGAGTTTCATCTCGATTGCTGCCATCAGTCACTGTACCGTTGGTATTAGTAACGGAAGCTTGACCACCCCAGCTATCGGCGATACTGAAGATCACCTCACCTCTGAGTTTGGTGGTGGTAGAAAATTGATTGTTTTCCAAGAAAGAAACCCGCTGTTCGAGGTTATCTACTCTAGCCCCTAAAGCCGCTAGTTCGGTCTCAAATTCTTGAACAAGACGTTTTAATTTATCGATATCTTCTCTGAGTACACCCACACCATCTTGAATTAAACGTTCCATGACGTTTAAACAAGCGTTTAAACCAGCGGCAAATTCCCAACGAGTGGTGGCGCGATCACCGCGGAAGGTACGGTCAGGAAAACCCACGATACAACCGTAACGTTCTACAAGGCTTCTTAAGGCTTCGTAGGCCCAAGCGGTGGGGGATACGTCCCGCAGTTGGTTAACGCTAGTCACCTGGGACATGGAACCCTGATAAACACCCGTATTAATCTGCTGACTATTTTGGGCGCGCTGAATACGATCAAGTTGCTGCTGCGCAGCTGGATCAACTTTAAGTTGAGGTGTACCGGGCATAGTTTGAGCCACTGCGCTGCCAGCAGCCGCGACGGAAGCACCTAAAACTAAAGGAGTTACCTTGACTAAATTCTTGAATAGCTTTGACATGGGTCAATCCTCACACCTTATTCTATGGATTGAATGGACTATGAATACAAACAGACTATGTGTTTAGCCTGAATTATACTCACATTCTATGCTAATTCCCTCTTGGCTAGGTTAAGTTAATTTTATGATATGACAGAAAAATTTCTGTCTGATCTTATTAAAATTGGAACTTACGCACTTGACAAATTAACTATGATGTGCCTTAGTGAAAATCCCTTCTTTCACTTCTGGCGATTAACTTCCCAACGATAGCGATCGCTCAAAAGCCATCCAGAAATCACGTTACAATGTCCAAAACCTCTCTTTCACATTTAGTCAATCCTGTCAATAGGCAAATTCTAAAGATTTTGTTAAAATCGCAGCCGTCAGCCTTTTCAGTGATCAGTTATCAGTGATCAGATGTGAGTTTTCAGTTGACTGATTACTGTTTACTGATCACTGATAAAATCTCCCCACCTCCCTAAAAATAGTTGTTTAAACTAGGCTTGATCGAGTAAGTTAGAATCGAGGATGATAGATGGAGTTAGAATATAGCTCGACTCTAGAAGTTAAAAACAGCAGGATTGCTTGTGAAAGCTGACGGCTATAGATGAAGACTCGATTATTGAATTTAAGCACCGAGAAGGGAGATAAAGATGGTCAATTTTGGGCTGAATTCGGCCAGTATCTTAGGAATTTTTCTGGCAGTGGCCGGAGCCGGGTTATACTTCCTGCGCTCGGTGCGGCCGGAACTTTCCAGGGATCATGATATATTTTTTGCCGCCGTTGGTTTACTGTGCGGTTTAATTCTACTTTTTCAAGGGTGGCGACTGGATCCGATTTTGCAATTCGGACAATTTTTGCTGACTGGGGCAGCGGTGTTTTTTGCCTTCGAGACGGTAAAACTAAGGGGTTTAACCACGGAACAGGCCCGCCGCGGCACGTCTTTTGTGGATGAACGTCCTGTGAGTCGGGAATATCGGGCCGAATTGGAACCCCTCGACACCTACGAACCAGAGGAACGTTACGAAGATAATCCCCGTTTACGCGGTTACGAGGATCCCCGCTCTTCGCGCACTTCTACTTCTAGTTATCAGGATGAGGAACCCCGTAGCACCCGTACCCGTCGGCCGGCCGATACTAGCAATCGCAAAACCAGTAATCGTCGTCCCCGCAATAGTTCCCCCACTAGCGATCGAGATGTTTATGATCAGCGCCGTAGCGGTGATGATTGGGAAGAAACCAGTTCCCGTCCCCGTCGTCGTCCCGCTAGTGAAGAGACGAGCAGTAAACCGCCCCGCACTAGCCAAAAACGTCGTCCTCGCCCAATAATTGAGGATGATCCACCATTTAAAGGGGAATACGTCGATTATCAACCGATCGATCCTAGCGATACGAGCGATCGAGAAGATTGGCAGAGACCGGATAATAGTGAACGGGAGTCGAGTAATGATCATCCGACTAGGTTTGATTATTAAGGAGTAGGTCCGATGACCAAAGCTCCCTTTTTCCTGTTTATCTGCTTGTTTTTAGGGGTTATAGGCGGTTGTAATCTCAATAACCCCGGTTTATCTACAGGAACCCTCAATAGTCGCTATAATGACGAAAAACCTGCCCTGAGCGGTGATGGTCGTTGGCTGGCTTTGCTGTCTAATCGTCGCGGTAGTAATCAGATTCTGCTGTATGATTTGCAGACAAAACAATACCAAGACCTAGGGGGATTATATACGGGTCAAGAAATTACCGATAGCCCTAGTTTAAGCCAAACGGGGCGTTATCTGGCTTATGTGGTGATTATTGAAGGTCGTCCCGTCATCGCTTTATATGATCGCATTACCGATCGTTCTGAGTTATTGAGTCAAAATTATCGCGGTTGGTTGCGAAATCCCCGTCTTAGTCCCGATGGTCGTTATCTTGTCTTTGAGTCAGCTCGTCGGGGACAATGGGATGTGGAGGTTCTCGATCGCGGTCCGAATATCGAGTTAGATCTTCCCGATGGCAGTCCCGTTGAAAGTCCCAAACCGTGAAACGTTATTTTTTTATTAGTCTTGTTGCTGTCATTAGTTTGTTAACTGGATGTGCGGGTTATCCCAGTTTATTGTCTTTTCCTTTCGATCGAGGGGGGAGAAGTTTAAATAGTGCTGCTAGTGAATTAACTCCCTATCTTGCCTCTCGCTATCTCGTTTTTGCCTCCGATCGCAATGGTTCCCAAGCTATCTATCTTTTTGATGCCATCGATCGCCGTTTATTGCCTTTACCCGGCCTAAATTCTCTCGATCAGATCGCTTCTAGTCCTTCCATTAGTGAAGATGGTCGTTATATCGTTTTTACTGCTAGTCGTCAGGGAAAAACGACTATTTATCTGTATGATCGACAAACTCAACAGAGAAGGGAAATTGCTCCCGATCTCCTCGCGGAAGTACGCAATCCGATCATCAGTGCCGATGGTTCTAAAGTGGCTTTTGAAGCGGCAAAAAATGGGCAATGGGATATTATGATTTACGATCTATCCGGACGGGTATTAGTCAATGAAAATCAGTGATTATGGCTCTTCGTTACTTGTTATGGTTCGATAGGGTGGCATAAATCGACTAAATCCTTATCTGGCAAGGGATTTAATTGATTAGTTCGCTCTAGATCAAAAATAATTGACAAAAATCGCTAAATGCCTTTCTATATAAGGGTTCCATCCCTTATAATCTCCGTGCATTGCATAACACAAAACGAAGAACCGTGATTATTAAGTAATAGGACAAAATTAACTTCTTAGTTAGGAAAGGCAAAAGGCAAGAGGCAAAAGGCAAAAGGTAGTTAGATATATATAACTAATTGTGTTTAGCTACTTATCACCGCCACCAAGAAGAACTTTTTTTAGCAAACCCTATCTTAAACCCATAGCTTTTAGTCGATGTTCTAGAAACTGTTTTCCCTGTTTTTCGCCGTCAGCGATCAGACGCTGGATATTGGCAGGAGAGCGATCGAGTTTACTTTCATAGTTGAGACTATTGGCTAATTCCGCCGACATTTCGATCATAGGAATATGGTAATTCTGATCGGTATCTTCTGGGAAAGATTTAGGAATTTTTAATGGTTCTGTTAATCCGATCTCGCTCAAAAATTCCTCTTTAAAGGCTCCTTTGAGAAATAATTGATTGATCAACTCAATCTGATCGAGACCTTGAAATAGGGAAACATTGCCTTCTAATTCATTACGGCGATCAGCAATATCATCGGATTGCACGGGGATCTTGTCTCTGGAGGTGGGATTAATTTTAATTACCCAAATTTCATCGGGAATATTTTCGATTCCAACAAATTCACGGCGAATTAAAGAACGGATAGGGGGATTATCAGAAAACAGTCCATCCCAGTAGGCCATAGTTTCAATAGTGACAGCAGGAAAAATGTTAGGAACACAAGCAGAAGCTAGGATATGTTCAATTTTAACTGCTTCTTGGCGCGAGTTAAATTTACTTAATTTTCCTGTTAGGACATTACAGGCCCCAATTAATAAAATTGGGGGTTCTGGTTTAGCTCCCCAAGTGGCTAATTCCGAGAAGTCAATATGCGCTCTTAGTAACTGATCAAAGTTGGTAAAGCGACTGCGTAAACCGTAGGTAGCTATAGAAAATAAGGTTTTAGTAATTGGAGAGGAAGGACTGAGATTATACTGGGGAATTAATCCTTTGCTGGCTAATTCTAGAGCTTTAATAGCTGAGTCATTAAATAGTTGTTCTTGGGGAGTTCCAGCGCTATTATCTTCCCAAAAATCAATCATTCTTTTCCAAACGACGCTATCACCTTTTTTGAGAGCATACCAAGTGAAAAAGGCACAGATAGCACCTCCAGAAGTACCACTGAGACTGACAATATTAAAGTAATCTTGCACTTTATTGTCAAATAATGCTTTCAAGGCGCCGGCAGTAAAAGCAGTTTGACTACCACCTCCCTGACAAGCGATCGCGATTTTGGCTTTCATAAATATCCTTGTCTCCTGAATGGCTTCTATCTAAGTCCTAGGACTTTAATTTAAGGTTAACTGAAAACCTAGAATCGGATGCAAAAATATAGAAATTTTTCTGATTTTCAGAAGAGCTGATCGGGAGATTTTGCTATCACTTCTAGAAAAGGATAGGATTTCAAGGGAATTGTCTAGGTAATTAGCTGAATCCATCAGCCTGCGGCTATATCCAAGCGATAATAACTAGAAAAACTGATAACTGATAACTGATAACTGATAGATTAAATTACCGTCCCGTCGGGAATAGTGGCATTTTTGAAAATAACCACGATGCCGCTGCGAACATAGAAACCTAAATCTTCGCGATTAGATTCTTCCACACGATCTTTGTTAACAATTAAAACATTGGAACCAATGCGAGCATTTTTGTCCACAATTGCCCGACGAATAGTGGAACCGGGGCCGATACCCACGGGAATTTTGCCATTTCCGATCAGACTTTCCCGTTCGGGGAAAGACTCATAAAAGTCCGATCCCATCAGCATTGTATCCTCGATCGTGCAGTCTTTGCCCACTCGACTACGAATACCTAAAATCGAGTGATGGATGCGAGATTCTTTAAGAATACAACCTTCAGAAATCATCGATTCTGTCACCGTACAATTGAGCATTTTTGTGGGTGGCAGATAGCGAGAACGGGTATAAATGGGTGCTTTTTCGTCGTAGAAACTAAAGGCGGGATTTGGTTGTTGGGTCAAGGCGAGATTCGACTCATAAAAGGCTTCAATCGTCCCGATATCTTCCCAGTAACCCTTAAATAAATAAGCCTGGAGATTGTAATCTTTAGCCGCCGAGGGAATAATTTCCTTGCCAAAATCGGTCTGTTCTTTATTGGCATCGAGCAGATCGATTAAAACATTCTTTTTAAAGACATAAATTCCCATGGAAGCGATGTAGGGACTTTGACGAGCTTGGTCGGGACTTAAGCCTAAAATCGTCGTATCTACCCGCATTCTTTCCAATTCTGCCCCTTTGGGTTTCTCATAAAAATCGACAATTCGCCCCGAATCATTGATTTTCATCACCCCAAAAGCGGAGGCGCGACGTTCATCGATGGGAACCACCGATAAAGTGATATCGGCGTTAGTTTCCCGATGGCGTTCGATGAACTTGCTGTAGTCCATGCGATAGAGATGATCTCCGGAGAGAATGAGATATTCATCGATATCCCAATCCTTCATCGTCCAGATATATTGTCGTACTGCGTCGGCTGTGCCTTGGAACCATTGAGGATTCTCCATGGTTTGTTGAGCCGCCAAAACTTCCACGAAACCATCACTAAAACCCGTAAAATTATAGGTACGATTGAGGTGACGATTGAGGGAAGCGGAATTAAATTGCGTCAACACATAGATTTTGTCAATCTGGGAGTTAATACAATTGCTGACGGGAATATCGATTAGGCGATATTTTCCCGCTAGGGGGACGGCAGGTTTGGCCCGCAGTTTCGTTAACGGATAAAGGCGAGTTCCAGCCCCGCCACCCAAAATAATAGCTAATACTTTTTTCACGCGCGTAACCCTCGCGATTGGCTGTTTCCTTCTCAAAGTAAGTGTAGGATGATAGCGCACCTTATTGATAGAGGGGAAACAAAAATCTAGATCTAAAAGTCATCAAGAGGGAATTGATCGGAGTCTTTGCGGATAAATTCGCTAAAATCATGAATTTTTGGGCTAAATCATTAATATTCACCTTTTTTCTCCCTTTACCGTACCTGGTGACTGCCACGGTGACGGGCGATCGCTGTTCTTGGTTAGCCCAAGGTTCCGATGTACAGACTTTCGGTAAACAGGGCCAAAGCGGGAAAGCTGGCAAGGTCGGCGGCCAAGGCAAGAATAGTGACAGTTTAACCCTTTTTCTCGATGGTTCTCCCCTAAAACTCGATATTTCAGGACAAAAAGGGGTCGATGGTGAAAATGGCAGCAACGGCAGCGATGGTAACTGTAGCGGTCAACCTAGCAACGTCACCAGAAATCTTCAGGCTGCCGGTGGTGGCAACGGTGGCAATGGGGGTAATGGTGGTGATGGGGGCAATGGCGGCGCTTTAACCCTCTATGCTACTAATTTAGATTTTTTAAGACAAGTAACGGTCAATGCGGCCGGAGGTGCTGGGGGTTTTGGGGGTCAGGGAGGTCAAGGGGGCAAGGGTTGTCGCTGTTCCCAACCTTTCTGGACAATTCAAACCTGTAGCGGTAGGCCAGGGGATGCCAATTATAGCTGTACCACCAGAGAATTTAGCTGTCAGGATGGTCTGGATGGGGCGACGGGTAATAGTGGTCGTAACGGTCGCGAGGGACGTTTAGGACAGTTAACTTTAATTCAAATCGATCGCCCTTTAACTGCCGATCAACCGAGCGCAACTGTTCCCCTTTCGGAGTTAAAAGAACGGGGTTATATTCTCTCTAAAAATAGTTGGGAAACTCGCACCGGGGCAATGTCTTTATTTTCTCCCGGTTCCCTGATCGATGATCAATATCGGATTTTAGTAGATCGAGTGGAACGTTCTTTTATTTTAATTTGGAATGCGCCCCAGGAGTTTAACCGATTTGCTAATCAGCGTTTTACTTTAACCCTTGATTCTCAAAAGGAAATGAAGATAACTGTCCCCAGTGAATTGTGGATCGAGGGAACCACTCAAAAACGCAATAATGTTACGGAATTTGTCGTTTACAATGCTGTTTTTGAACGAGATGTCACCCAATTAGAAGCAAAAGGTATTACAGGAAATGGTACTGATTTAAGGCTTTTTCTCGAAGATAAAGCTTCCCAATCGAATTTAATTGGCACTAAATTTAAGGTGCGTTATCGCGTCACTCGTTGGCAAGCAGACGACCTGCAAACCAGTCCCAGAACTGATTTTGTCACTCGCTACGAAGGAGATATGCCTGCTAATTTAGTCCGACAGGAGGGCAATCAATTTATTCTGGATATCGGTCAATTACCTTTACCTGTGGAATCTTTGCGATCGGGTACGGGGGTAGAAATCGAGTTACTTGCTACTCGTTCTTTTGCTGGTTATTCCAAAGAACAAAAAATCGTCATCCGCGACACGATTAGAGGGGCAAATATACCACGGAGATAAGTCAAAAAAGTCCTCTTCTCCTTTCTCCGGTGCAGTCTTAACCAGTAATTTAGATAGTCAACTTACCAAAAGGCTCTAAAATATCTTGAGAGGAAGACTGGTTATTTTCTGGGGTTCACCAGAGAATGTCCCGATCAGCGAAAAAATCAAGGGAAAGATGGGCAGTATTTTAAGTGTGGCGCCGATGATGGATTATACCGATCGCCATTTTCGCTATTTTTTGCGACAAATTAGCCGTCGTCCCCTTCTCTACACGGAAATGATCACGACGATGGCGATTAAACACGGCGATCGCTATAAGTTGCTGGGGTTCTCCCTAGCAGAAAAACCTCTAGCTTTGCAGTTAGGGGGTGATAATCCCTATCTTTTGGCAGAATGCGCTAAAATAGCCGAAGATATGGGTTATGACGAGGTAAATCTCAATGTGGGTTGTCCTAGTTCTCGGGTAAAAGAGGGCAATTTCGGTGCTTGTTTGATGGCTAACCCGGAATTAGTCGCGAGGGGAATATCGGCAATGAATCAAGCTGTATCGATTCCCGTGACTGTAAAACAGAGAATTGGCATTGATGATCAGGATAGTTACCAAAATATGGCCAATTTTGTCCGTATTGTCGCGGATGCGGGTTGTCAACGTTTTACCATCCATGCGCGGAAAGCTTGGTTACAGGGATTAAGTCCCAAGGAAAATCGCACTGTCCCCCCCTTACGTTACGATGATGTTTATCGCCTAAAAAATCAGTTTCCCCATTTGTTTATTGAAATTAATGGCGGTATCATTAATTTAGAACAGGCTAAACAACATTTACAATTAGTAGATGCAGTTATGATCGGTCGGGCAGCCTACGATAATCCCTATTTATTTGCCACAGTCGATCGAGATTTTTATGGGGAATCGGTTACTCCTCCTACCCGGGAAGAAGTAATCAAAAAAATGCTTCCCTACATCGATGAGTGGGTGAGTAAAGGTTATAAATTACACCAGATCAGCAAACATCTTTTACAGCTTTTTGCCGGTCAGCCAGGAACTAAGGCCTGGAAGCGTTATATTAGTGAAAATAGCCATTTTCCTGGGGCCGATTCTGGGCTAATCTGGCAAGCTTTACAGCAGGTAAATTCCCTAAATGATCTGGCCAATTCCCATTAATTTATTTTCTTTTCTATGATTACCCAATCCTCAATTACTGCCGGGGTAAAAAATTCAGCTATGGCGGATTTTGTTTATCAACCTCCCCCGGCAGCTATCACAGCTAAACGTATTTTAATTAAACCTAATTTAGGTTATCCTGTGCCACCACCGGTAACGGTTAGTCTGCCGGTATTAAGTCAAGTTTTGCGAGGATTGAGAGGGGTAAATCCTGGGGCAGAAATCATCTTATTAGAGGGAGTTTGTTCTGCTATTTCTTTGAGAGAAATTATCGATATTTTGGAGGTAAAATCTATTCTCGATACTGGAATAACCATCCTTGATGCTGATAGTTTACCCCAGCAAGAATATCCGAATCTTTCTCCTTTTCCTGTGCGTTTTCCCTCGATGTTTGCCCCTAAAATTATCGAAGAAGTGGATTGTCGGATCACCATTGGAACCTTAAAACGCACCCATTTAAAGGATAAACCCTTGATTTCTGCTTCTTTAAAAAATCTCTATGGACTCTTTCCCCGTAGTCATTATAAAGCGCGTAGTCCTAACTCCCGGGGGCAATTACATCGCCCTTCCGTACCGCTAATTTTACAGGATGTTTATTTTTGTATTGGTCATCTTTTTGATGGGGCAGTGGTGGACGCTAATCTCAAATATTTTAGTAGCAATTGGCGCCCAGATCGAGGAAAATCTATTCCTCTCGGTCAAGTGTTTTGGGGTGATGATATGATTAGCGTGGATCGCAGTGCTTGCCTGTTAGGTAATGAACCAATGCCAAGTTATTTAGATGCGATCGATTTGCTTCGTTCTCAACTTTTAAACGGAACTAATTAGGGTTTACTGAAAAAGTTTGTTGGTGGGGTTAGGAGTCAGGAGCCGGTCGTCAGGAGGGGAAGTCAGAATAACAGAATGACCTCGCGCAATCCTGTTTAAAAAATATACAGGAGAGTGGGGATCACCGGAGCGGGGGGAACAATCCATAACTGGGTTTTTACGGAAGCGAGCGAGGTGCGTTTGGCATTCTCCTAGATTAACCCATTGTCGAGTGAACTACTCTTTACCTTGCCCAAAAACCCCCCTCGGTGAGCGGTTATGCGTCTATCCAGATGCTGCCGTCTTCGATGCGAAGGGGATAAACGGGTAAAGCTTGGGGTTGAGAAACTGCCGCCATCGCTTTGTTAACCACAGGGGGCCAGGTAATCCAGTCTTTGACAGCACCACTACAGAGATCAAACGAACTACGATGCCAGGGACAAACGATCGCGCCGTCCTCGGTAATTTTGCCCTTCGTCATCGATAATTTTAAATGAGGACAACGGTTGCCGACGGCGTGGAATTGACCGTTATTATTAATCAAGAGAATGGAATTTTCCCCCACTTTTACCACTTGACGGGCGCCGGGGGCAAGGGAATCTACAGATAATACTTTTGTCCAACTCATATTTTTATTTAACCAAGGGAGAGATCGAGAATGGTTTCGGGGTAATTTTGGGCAATAATGTCCTGTTTAGCCCATTGTTGGTAATCTTGCAGCAATTGACTCATTAAACGCTGTTTAATCCGCAATAAAACCCCTTTTAAGAGACTATTACCGGCGATTTCTAACAGCGGACGCGGGGTTAACCATAATGGTGGTGGTAGGGCAACTTTCACCTCAAGATTGGCTTTTCCCGCTAGATAGGTTTGATTATTTTTTTCCACAGGAGCGAGTTTGCCTTTAACATTGAGGCTAAAGCGATCGTTGATATAATCAATACCTTTGATCTGACAGTCTTCTGATTGCAAAAATATCGTCCCCCCAGAGGTAGCCCAGACATTGAGGATAACCGTGGGCTGAAAATAGTACAAATCCAAAAAGTTTAGGGGACGCATTTTCAGTCGAAACCTATGCTCAGACAAGTGTTCCGTTAAGCTATTCTCAACGATAGCCTGTACTAATCTTTGCGGTTGACGCAGATAATGCTGAATCGGGATGGTTTGTTCAGCAACAACAATTTCTAGGGATTCGGCAGCGGTAAAAGTTACTTCCATACGTTGGTTATCTTAAATTTGTCTCCCTTCTTAATTTTACTTTACAAAACTTATGCTTTTCGACGATCCAGATGTAGAAATTTTACCGCTAAGAGGGGACACAAACCAGATTTTTGCCCAAAGTTGGGCTTTTTTCAGTGATCAGTGATCAGTGAGGGGTTTTAAGTCAAGAGTGGGGGGGAGCGGGCAGCAATTCTCATCTTAAGGTTTCATGACATTAAAACCCTTGCACCTAGAGGGGTTAATAATTCTTAACGAATCTCTAGATCGCTGAAACAACGCAAAATCCTTTCAAAATGAGAATTGCTGCCCCAACTAGGCCTACAAGAGCGGCATCGCACTTTAACCCCACATTCCGCACCCTAGTCGTTGAAATCAAAAGTTGCTCTAGCCCTTGTATAGTAAGACTTTTAGCGATTACTAAGAATTATGAAGTGTCACACTCTAGTCAGCGATCGCCAGCTTAATGAGAGTTTATCTCAATAATTTGGTATCAGAGCTATCAGATTTTTAGGGCTAATTGTGCATCTGCTAGACAAACAAATTAGCCTGTAATTCAGAGCCAGCAATCGTTTTGACGATTTGGATAAAATTTTCAATGTGACACTTTAGGGTGCGGAATGTGGGTTAAACCCACAGCTTCAGTCCATGGGCATGGTGCGTTCCCCAAAATCGATCGCTGGAGCGGTAGGACTTGCATTAGGGAACGCACCCTACAAGATCGGCGATTGCGCTGAATACGGTCGGTGTGCAACAGTATTGTTAGCCTTTCGGTCGAACTATAAATTGCAGCAATCTATAAAGCCATCCAACCACATCAGGAAGAATTTGCTCCCAAAGTTTCTTAAAAACTTCAGCAATCAATTGCCGAGTTTTTTTAAAGGAAAGTATGAGAACTACAATTGATATTGAAATTCCTAGTAAGAAGCTAGTAATCGGACTTGAAAACAATTTATGAATGAAGTTAACAACTTGATTAAAGCTAAAATCACCTCCGATTCCCTCAGATTCTGGTTTAGAGTAATTTTGCTTTAAGAATTTAATGTTGTCCAATACGTTAGAGGACTTGAGCGTTTTATCATTGATAAGATGTATTAGCTTACTCTGTCCAGCTTTGACTATAAGACCGTAACTTTGATCCTTCAGGTACTTGGGATATACATCGTAATTATTTTTAAGAACACTATCTGTCTCCAAAATACCTTTTAATATAATGTAGTCGCTACCATAAGCTCCTAATAAATCGCTCTTTAATGCAGCAATCGCTTCAGGCCGAGACTGATAAGATTCCAAACTTTCATATCTTTTGTCTTTAACAAGCCAATCATAAGTAGTGGTTCCTGAGACTACTCCAACCTTCAAATTTCCCAACTCTGCCTCATTTTGAGAAACTTTTTCAAGGTTATCCTTTTTTGCTAATAAGCTTATACCTGTACTAAAAAACGGATCTGAAAATTCAACTTCCGTATTATATTGAATTGAATTCGCACCACACTCAACATCTATCAAACCTTTTATGACACCATCAAATCTCTTACCTTGAGATAAATTGACAACTTGAGTCTTAGTAAGAGAAATGGCATTGACTTTGCTATCTATTTCTAGAGGAGAAAGGTTTTGATTTTTCCGAAATTCTGATTTTAGATGGTCTTTCAGGTCTGCAAAAATTTGATCGGCAAAAGTATTACAGAATCCATTGTAGGTTTTTGAAGTGGGAAGAACTGAATTTGGGTCTATAAAGCTGATTGGATATGATTGTACTCTGAATCCAATCCTTAGCTCATTTTTTCTTCCGTCAATAAAATCTTTGATTATATCAGCACTTGGATTTGTTTGTGCCAGTAAAGTATTGTCAATAACCGAGTTAGCAATGATACAAAACAAAACCGTTAAAATTAAAACTCTTGAGAATTTAAAATACATGGCTTTAAGCATGAGTCAATAGTTAGTGTATCGGTAAAAATGACTTTCTAGAGTATCTCGCTCAGATGAATAGTCCTTAGTGCGTTACCCTGCTAAAACTTGAAGGCTAACTACATATTATAGGTCAACTTTCTGTATAAAACTCTGCAGCGTAACGATATGGCTCTTCTGGTTTCTGTGTGGAAACGGGGTCTATACTGATAGTTTGTTCAGCAAAATAGTCCTAAAAGTCTTTCCAGGTAAATATTTCACGATTCTAAGTACCTAAGCAAAATTAATTACACATATCTAACCCCCTCTTGCCTTTTGCCTCTTGCCTTTTGCCTATCTTTACTAGGAAATTAATTTTGCACGACTACTTATAAGCAAAAATTATCACACAAAGTCGAGAAGAGCCACGATATGGGTCAACTTTCGGTATAACAATCCATTTAGGCGCAATCGCCGGAACTTTTCCCTATATCACCCCCAAAAGCCTGTTAGCCAGATTAGCATATTGCCAAAAACCTTGTTTAACTAAATTCCTGACAATTTAGGCTCATTCTAGCGATAATTCCTCTGTCTGACCACACCCCTTGACAAAAATTTATAATTATTCGACCTTTAGCGATCGCTATCAGGGGATAGTTGTTTTTTGTTACAGCAGTGGGGAGAAGGGAGCGGGTTTTTCAAGTGGGATTGGCAGTTAATCATACTATTAAAAACCGATTCAGTATAATGAACCCGTTATGCCGTGTCCCTACAGATAGAATTCAACGGCTCTAGCATTCGGCGCGTCACGGAATAAAAATGCGTCTTGCGCCTTGATAATCTTCAATATCAACTACAATATCAACCAAACGGTTAACGCAACGATCGCGATAATCTGGCTCGGCAAGTAGTCGCTCAATATTACCGATTGTCACGACGGGTAATGATGTGGGGGTATTTTCCTCCCGCATCACTTGCTCCAGGGAATCTTTGCCTTTCATGCTTCGGTTAGCGGTGATCAGGATCATCTGATTGGCTTGGGCATACCGCCAAACAACGCGATCATCGCTCGTGACAGCTAACCCAACTTCTTCAAACAGAATAAAGCGAATCGAGATCAAGTCAAGCCAACCACTCGCAGCAAGGCTCCCGGCGAGGACAACAGAATGTCCTCGTAAGTTATGATCAACTAGAAAATTCATGCCCGTGATGCAAACTTGGCTTTTTCCGCTTGAAGTTTTGCTCGAATGGCTTCTGTGCCTGGTTTTGGCGGCTTAGCAGCAATACGGGCAACTCGCTCACGATTTTGTTCTTCGTAATACTGTCGCAATTCTTCGGCTTCCTTCAGGACAAGCTGATACTCTGCCTCAACTTCCGCACGGTATGTCTCAATATAAGATAGCGCAGCATTTACCTGCTCATTAGTAAGATCAAGCATGGCACGGATAAACTTTGGTGGATAGTGTTCCGTTACGTAATCCATCACATCGTAGAGGGTGATGCGAGTACCTGCGATCGTTAATCCTCGCTCTGTACGAATGATATCAGTTTTTCCATTAGATGCTGGAGCCATAGCCAAAGCCTCCTAATATCTGCGTTCACTGACTTGTATTCTATCAAAAATATAAGGGTGAGCTACGCCCACCCTTACACTGGTCGCTCAAACACCCGAATTAACAGGTTTGGTCAGAATGACTCAGATTTATCGAGAATCGTTGAATATCGGCAAATACGCCTACAAAAACGCATAAACGCTATCCCTAATTATACACTTATTCAAGTGCTCGTCCAAGTGTCATAAGCTCTTCTGCATCTGAAGGCTTTTGAACTGGTGATATGTCTATCACAATAATATGAGGAGAATTATCATCTGCTGGCGGCAATGCCCTCACTTGGGCTTGGATTTTTCGAGATGCGATTACCCGTCGGATACTTTCAGCTATTTTTAATGCTTTTTCGTCAATCAGTCTCTGGAAGAACTCTTTTAGCCGCCTGTGAAGCTCGCTATTTTTATAGCCATCACTGAAGGATTCCCCAATTGTCTTGTCCAATACGAAATAGCCAACCGCTGCGATCAGCCCAAAGAGTTCAAGAGAACCTGGACGAGCCGATTCTAACAACAATCGTTTATGTCGATAATGTCTGAGCCTCTCAAGACAGGCATCTCTTTCAACTGACCTAATTTGCAATGCTGTTGCAGCCCGTATGACATCATCTCGATCTGAGTCATAAGTAGTCATGCAAAATTAATTACCCAAATAAAAAATTAAGAAGTATAATACATGAAAAAACGAAGTAGCAGGAAAATACAATGAGATTGATTAGAGACCTAAACCCCGAGAGCCAGAAAATGCTAGAGAGAATTTATCGAGCTAGTAAACATCATCAAGTAAGAGAGCGAGCGAAATGTATACTCTTAAGTTTTCAGGGAACCACGATAGAAGAATTGAGCGGAATATTTGGAGTTACGAGAAAGACCATCTATAATTGGTTGACGAACTGGGAGGATAGAAAACTAATTGGTTTTTATAATCGTCGAGGAAGAGGGAGAAAACCTAAATTGACAGAAGCCCAAGGTCAACAAGTTATTGACTGGGTAAAAGAAGAACCGAAAAGCTTAAAAAAAATCCAGATCAAAATTGTAGAAGAATGGAAATTAACCATAAGCAAAGACACGATAAAAAGACTAATAAAAAAAATCAACATGAGGTGGAAAAGGGTGAGAAGAGGGTTGGGCAAAACCCCTGATGAGTGGGAGCTTGAGGTCAAACTACCTATTTTAGAAGAACTCAAAAAACAGGAAAAAAGAGGAGAGATTGAGATAGGATATTTGGATGAAATGGGATGGGATTCAAAGCCTTGTATTCCTTATGCTTGGCAAGAAGAAAAAACCATGATAAAGTTACCAACAATTGAAGGTAAAAGACTAAATATTTTAGGAATAATGAAACGAGATAATCAATTATTTTATGAGACACAGGTCGGAACGGTTACTAGCGAGATAGTTATCAATTTTCTGGATAAATATTGCCAAAATATACAGAAAAAAACTGTCATAATAATTGACCAAGCTTCCATTCATACCAGCGATGCATTTATCGAGAAACTTGAGGAATGGGAAAAGAAAAACTTGAAAATATTTTGGTTGTCCACTTATTCACCTCATTTAAATTTAATTGAAATATTATGGAGATTTTTAAAATATGAATGGATTGAATTTAGCGCCTATAAAGACCGAAAAAGCCTCCTCGCTTACGTTAAAAAAGTGCTGGACAATTTTGGAGGCGAGTATGTAATTAATTTTGCCTAGGTACTTATACCGCAGACTCAACCACATCTAATAATTTCAGCACATCCCCAGAGTCAACTAACCCTTCTTGTTGCCTTCCTTGAAAGTGAAGTTGAATTTGTATATCAAATCTTGATGCCATCGTCACCTACAAAGATTTAAGAAACGTATCAAATTTGGTCACCGATAAAATGTATTTGCATACGCCCCCAGTAGTGGGTTAAGCGGCTTAACGCTCCCCCTGAGCGGCAGGCAGGAGAACTGAAGGCGAAACTGAGCGTTTTGGGAGGCCTGTCCACTGGGCTTATTCTAGCGATGATTCCTCTGTCTGACCTCCCCCTTGACAAAAATTTACAATTATTCGACCTTTAGCGATCGCTATCGGGAGATAGTTGTTTTTTAGGCGATCGACTTGGCGAAAATTTATCAATCAGATGTAATTATTTTAGATATAGGGATGCCTGTCTTAGATGGACACAGCGCCGCTATTCAAATCAAACAATTCTACCCTTATATTCGCATTATCGCCTATAGTTCCTTGGCAAAGCTTCCAATGGAAAAAAATAATCAAAGTACAGCTTTTGACCTATACTACCCTAAAGATATATCTTCCCAAGCTCTGATCAAAGCGATCGATGACTTGGGAAAATTAGCACAATCGGACAAAGATCAATTCCGTCGAGTCGGATAGTTAACTAAGTTTTTCTTCAGGAAAAGTTGCTTGAAACTCATCGAGTAATTCATCCAACTCCTCAAGAGCTTGATTAACATCCAATCTCAGTCCCCCAATGTCGGGTTTATCGCGCAATTGCAGTAAATAATCCCGTTTATTAGCCATTTGTTGCACTTTATCGATCAAGCTGGTTTTATCCATAATTCACCCTCTGGTACTGACTGCGATTATATATCAGTCGGCCTGGATCAGTAATCAGCTATAGAAGGACGCTACGGGTGCTAAAAAGAAAAAGAGAAACTGGGGACAAACCCTGATATTCTAAACCCGCAAGGCTCCTAAACTCATACCTCTTTCATTCTCCCTTGAGGGACTTGTGATGATTATTTCCCAATCCAGCAACGGGAAAAAACTGGTTATTTCCCGTTATTTCCCCTTAGTGATCGCCTTTAGTGCCAGTTTGCTCCTGACTACTCCCCCTGCTTTTGCTGTTGAATCCATGACCTCCACAGGTTTTAATCCTCAAACTATTCTTTTCAATGCCTTAACTTGGGTGGATAGTTTGGGGTCTGTGGGAGCGATCGCGTTTATAATTATCTATATTCTGGCTACTGTGGCCTTTTTTCCGGGTTCAATCCTGACTTTAGGGGCTGGTGTGGTTTTTGGCGTGGTTTTAGGCTCTTTTTACGTCTTTATCGGGGCAACTATCGGCGCCGCTGCTGCTTTTCTGGTGGGACGTTATTTAGCTAGAGGTTGGGTGGAAAAAAAAATTCAAGGTAATCATAAATTTCAAGCTATCGATGAAGCTGTGGGGAGAGAAGGCTTAAAAATAGTGCTTTTAACCCGGTTATCTCCCGTATTTCCCTTTAATCTCCTCAATTATGCCTATGGTGTTACTGGGGTTTCTCTGAAAGATTATCTACTAGGTTCCGTGGGTATGATTCCGGGGACGATAATGTATGTCTATATTGGTTCTTTAGCGGGCAGTCTTGCCACTATCGGCACTGCAACACCAGCCACTAACCCAACTTTACAATGGACTATTCGCCTGATCGGTTTTATCGCTACCGTTGCTGTCACCCTCTATGTCACAAAAATTGCTCGTCAGGCCCTGGCATCAGTTATCAGTGAATAGTAATCAGTTATCAGTCGGGGGTTGGGGAAGTGGGGGAATGGGGAAGTAGGGTGTAGGGTGTGGGGAGAAAAAAGCCGCCTCCTGACTCCTGAATCCTGACTCCTCAAAACCTAAGACTCTGCACCTCACAACTATGGGAATTGCTATAACTGCTTTAATAAACCTCTTGCATAATTAATTTTTCAGGGTTCAAAAACGGCAAAAATAAGAATTAAATTGCATAAAATCTGTAAATAGACCATTTAACTGATTATCATTCATTCTTAATTCTCCTGACTACTGACTACTGGCTACTGACTCCTAACCCTAACAACAATTTTTGATTTTTACAAGAGGTCTAATATGTTTGAAAATAGCTCTAAAAAAGTTGATGTTCTCCCCATGGACAAACATAATCAAAAATTAGTTAATTATGTTCATCCTGCCGATTGGCTCAATCCACAACCCCAAGATTGTTATGATTTAGTCGTCATTGGTGCGGGTACTGCGGGTTTAGTCGTAGCGGCGGGGGCGGCGGGTTTAGATATAGGTTTAAAAGTGGCTTTAGTGGAAAAACACTTAATGGGGGGCGATTGCCTCAATTTTGGTTGTATTCCTTCTAAATGTCTGATTCGTTCCTCTAGAATTATCGGGGAAATTGAGAAAGCCAAAAAATTAGGAATTGATATTGGGGATACTAGAGTAGATTTTGCCAGAGTAATGACCAGAATGCGGCAAATTCGCGCCGATATTAGCCCTCATGATTCGGTGCAACGTTTCCAAAAACTAGGTATCGATGTCTTCTTGGGTAGCGCTCGTTTTTTAGGACAAAATGCCGTGGCAGTGGAGGGAAAAACCCTCACTTATAAAAAAGCCGTTATTGCCACTGGTGCTAGGGCCTTTCATCCCGATATCCCCGGACTACAAGCGGCGGGATTTTATACCAATGAAACAATTTTTTCCCTCACAGAATTACCTCCCCGATTAGCTGTTATCGGTGGCGGGCCGATTGGTTGTGAATTAGCCCAAGCTTTTCAAAGGTTAGGCGCACAGGTGATTTTATTTCATAATCATTCCCATCTTTTGAATAAAGAAGACCAAGAAGCAGCCGAAATTATTGAGAATACTTTCCTGCGGGAAGGAATGCAATTAATTCTCTCTTGCCAAATTGAACGGGCAAGAAAAAATGAGCGGGGTAAAACCATTGAATACACTAGCAACGGTCAAGGAGCAACTATCACCGTTGACGAGATTTTAGTCGCTGCTGGCCGGGAGCCTAATGTGTCAGGATTAAATTTAGAAGCGGTGGCCGTGGAATACGATACTCGTCGGGGAGTTAACGTCAATGATTATCTGCAAACTACTAACCCGAAAATTTATGCGGCCGGTGATATCTGTATGGATTGGAAATTTACCCATGCAGCCGATGCAGCCGCCCGTATTCTGATTAAAAATACTCTCTTTTCTCCCTTCGGTTTCGGACGCGATAAGCTCAGTAATTTAGTTATGCCTTGGGTCACTTATACCGACCCAGAAATCGCCCATGTGGGTATGGATGAAACCCAAGCACAGACCCGGGGATTGGTCAGTAATACTATTAAAATTCCTTTGAGTATAGTCGATCGAGCTATCACTGATGGGGAAACGGATGGTTTTTTAAAAATTATTCACAAACAAGGTTCCGACCAAATTTTAGGGGCTACTATCGTCGCTGCTCACGCTGGTGAGATGATTTCCGAAATTACCACCGCTATGGTTGCCAAAATCGGACTGAGTAAACTCTCTACTGTTATTCATCCCTATCCCACCCAAGCAGAAGCGATTAAAAAGGCCGCCGATGCCTATCGTCGAACTCTCTTGACTCCTAATAGTAAAAAACTCTTGGAATTGTTGAGTAAATTATCGCGTTAAAATGAATGATTGCCACCAGACAGAACTACGGCAGAACTTTGAACAATTCTGGCGGGAAGCAGCCGCGCAGTTGGGAAACCCCCAATCCCTCACCGAACGGGGGTGGGGTAAATGGCAAGAGTACCAGTTGGAGAAATACCAACCGCTTTGACTCAGTGGAAGTCAAACCACTTTCCTTTCGTCTTGATGGAGTCTTTCTGCTTCAAAATAATAACCCGAGATTTTATCGTAATACTAAATCCGTTGAGTATAGGTAACATATCAGGATAGGCAAAAGGCAAGAGGCAAGAGGCAAAAGGGGGAATAAATAATCAGTTTTTAATAACTGGATTTAGTATAAAACCGGGGTTGGGACGAGGATAAAGTTATCCCCTCACCCAACCTTGTATATTGAGAGAGCTGGTAGACCGTCCCAACCTTGGTCGGAAAAGACCGCTTCGTAGCAAGGGTCACCACCATAATCTCCCTGACAAAACTCGAACAGTCGCCGGGGTCGTGGCGAAAACAATCAATTGTTAAGCTAAGAGACCGTATCGGGCAAGGATGAGTAAAATCAAGGGGATGCTCTCCAAAATAACCATCAATTCTGCTTGCTTTAGTTAGGTTCAATCATGGAAAATATCTCTCAATGGGTAGGCATTGACATTAGTAAAGCGACCCTAGATGTTTACCTCCGTCCGATGGGTAAAGCGATGAAAGTTGCTAACACAAAGGAGGACATATCTAAACTGGTCGAAACCCTAAAATCTTAGGCTCTTCGGTTTGTGTCATGCAATGTACGGGAGTTATAAGGGATGGAACCCTTATATAGAAAGGCATTTAGCGATTTTTGTCAATTGTTTTTTATCTAAAGCGGGCTGATCAATTAAGTCTTTTGCCAGATAAGGATTTAGTCGATTTATGGCCCCTATCGAACCATAACAAGTAACGAAGAGCCAAATCTTACACTGTCAACCTCATCGTTCTGGAAGCGACAGGAGGTTTAGAAACTGAACTGGTGATTCAATTACAAGAAGCGGATTTACCTGTAGCCTTAATTAATCCCCGTCAAGGAAGAGACTTTGCTAAAGCCACTGGTAAATTAGCCAAAACCGATGCCATTGACGCTCAAATTTTAGCTCATTTTGGCGAGGCAATGCAACCACAAATATTAGCGGTTGAGTCGGAAGAATCTCGTCAATTGGGCGACTTAATTAGTCGTCGCCGGCAACTTGTCGAGATGCGGACTGCCGAAAAAAACCGACGGGAACGCGCTCGCGGTAAAACTTTGGCCGATATCGAAGCCCATTTAGAGTATCTCGATAACTGCCTCGAAAAACTCAATCAAGAAATTGAGGAAGTGACCCAAGCTAACCAACAATGGCTCGAGAAAGTTAATTTACTAAAAACCGTGCCGGGGATTCGACAGCAACTCCTTGATTGTTTTTTGAGTTACCCCTTGACAATCAAGACAGTCGCTAATTACCAACGATTTAAGAAACCGCCACCATTACCCCAGCGCGGTCGGGAATTAAAGAAACCGCCACCGTCAGACCAACCATTACGCCAGGGCCGCCCATTAACGAAACTGCCACCGCGCCCATCTACCCAACCACCAGCACGACTATTCCCCCAACCGCGACCGCGACCATCTCCCCAGCCTAAAGCTTGTAAACTGGGATCGGCAGTACCTTCCGGCAGTTTGTTAACTCGTTCGCGTACAGCGCTAGATAGACGACTTAAACGCGCCTCAATGGGATTAGCCTCGTCTGAGGCGGCCTGGGCGGCACTAGTCAGACCGAAGGCAGATAAAGCGAGAAGAAAGCCGACTAAACCAGTTTTATTGCTGATATTCACCTGAATTTATGCTCCTATTTGGCTTCTTGGGGATTAATTTGGGCGTGTTCGATAACTTTGAAGGCAAAAAACCCTTTTAATAATTCTGGGGGGATGGGAACCATGCCTTGACTACCGAACCAGCGGTCGATTTGACTAACGGTAGCCGTATCATTGGTGATGTAATCCTGCATCATTTTAACAATGGCATAGTTGACATCATCCAAAAAAGTAGAGTTATTTTCAGGAACCATGCAAGCAATGCCAAAATTAGCTAGAGCTTCTTCGGGGACAATTTCGTAGATTTTAGGGTTATCTCTGAGGATTGTTCCCGCTAAAGAAATGCTATCCCCTGCTATTGCGTCGATTTTACCGGTTTTTAAAGCTTCGATCGCTTCTTCTACGGTGCTGTAGGTAGTAACAATTGTCGCTTGCGGTTGTACTAATTTAATCACATCCACGGCCGCGGAAGTGGGAACCAAGGCGATGCGTTTACCGATTAGGGATTGAGGAGTGGAGAGATTGCTTCCTTTTTTGGCTAAAATCCTAATCCCAGAAATGCTGTAACTGATGGAAAAATCGACCACTTTCGCCCTTTCCCAAGTAAAAGCCGTACTACAAGCGATATCTATTTCCCCGCTACGAATGAGATTAATTTTCTCTCCAGGTTGGTTAGCTTCAATCATTTGCAGGGTGACGGGACGACCGAGACGAGTTTCCAATCGTTTTCTAATTCGTTCCAACACATCCATAGAATAGCCGACTAATTCCCCCTTATCATTGATGTAGGAGTAGGGAATTGCATCAAAACGGGTTCCTACGGTCAAAAATCCCGTGCGAGCCACTTTTTCCACCACTGTTTCCGCTAAACTCGCACTGGCGAGGAACATAGGTAATATACAACCTAGTCCCACTAACTGTAAAATTTTCTTCATAAATCGAGTGCTTACTCCCGTACAAACATAACTATACTAGAAGTCGCTAAAAAATCTTCAAGGTTTCCATAATAATTTCTGTGAACTTTTACAAATTAGATGGCGGTTCAAGGCGAATTAATTGGCCGTTACCTTCATCGGTGAGCAGGTATAAAAATCCGTCGGGACTTTGACGCACATCCCGCACCCTCTGACCGATGGGAATCACTTCTTGATTGATAATTTCACCCGATTTATCCACTTCCAGACGGCGAATATCTCTGGAAACTAAGCCACCGGCGAATAAATTTCCCTGCCAATTAGGAAAGCGACTACCAGTATAAAAGACCAATCCCGAAGGAGCAATCGCTGGTGTCCAAATTATTTTCGGATCGATCAAACCAGGGCGAGATTCTTCGAGGGAAACTGGGTTATTAGTGCCGTACTCTTGACTAGCAGAAACCACTGGCCAACCATAATTTTTACCTTTTTCAATTAAATTTAATTCATCCCCTCCTTTCGCTCCGTGTTCTGTTGCCCAGACTCTTTTAGTCATTGGATCGAAGCTGATTCCTTGAATATTCCGATGACCATAACTCCAAATTTTAGAACCACCAAAAGGATTATCTTTCGGTATAGAACCATCGTCATTGATGCGGATAATTTTACCTAAATGACTTTGCAGATTTTGGGACTGTTTTCTAATTAAATCTCCCCCTAATTGTAGGGGAGGATTACCCCCGTCCCCAATCGCTACCAATAAAGTGTCATCCGGTAGCCATAATAACCGCGAACCGAAGTGTTGAGAGCCGGTTTTTGTCTGGGAAACTTCAAAAATAACCCGCAGATCTCGCAAACTTGCACCATCATAAACCGCACGAGCGACGCGGGTACGATTAGCCTTCTGGTCTCCGTGGGCATAAGTTAGATAAATCCAGCGATTTTGGGCAAATTGGGGATGAATTGCCACATCCAGCAGTCCTCCTTGTCCGACGGCAAAAACTTCGGGAACTCCAGGGATGGCTTTTGGGTCTAATTTGCCCTCTCTAACCACTCTTAAACGACCGGGGCGCTCTGTGATCAGGATTTCCCGGTTAGGTAGCCAAACCATCGACCAAGGATGCTCTAAACCCTCGATTACGGTCACTTTTTGCCATTGATTTCTCTGGGAATTATTGGCAGAAGTTAATACACTTGAACCTTGACAACTGGAGATAATTATGGTAAGGAAAACGCTAGATACTAAAGGCGAGAAAATGCGATTGAGAGAATTAAGCATGAGTTGGTAACTTCCCAAGTTTGCCATGGCATAGACATCATTAAGGTTGGTTCGGGTTAATTGCTCGTACAAACTATTTGACAATACCTCTAATTTTAGCTTTTACTTTTTCAATGAATGAAGAAGAATTCACATCGTGGAGATGTTGCTTCCTCGCTTTACTTAGGATTGATGCCACTAAACCAAAGGAGGACTGAGAAGAAAAAATCAAATCATTGCAACTGGCTAACAAATACATATCCATTAATGCTTCTATGCCATTTTGAACGCGATCGGGACACTGATCCCAGTTCTGGTGCATTCTTTCTCCCGATGGTGGAAACCATTTTGGTGTGGTGATAATATTTGTGAATTCCTGTTGAAATTTCTCAACAACTTCTTGAGAATCTGTGGACAAGAAAATGCTGTTAAATTTATTGTTTTTGTTGATTTTTTTAGTAGTACTAATTAGCTTATCTAAAGGAATCTTCATATCTGTATATCTGACATGAACGCCTAGGGTATTCACTCCCAAGCGAGATGATTTAAAATCTTCAATAGGCTGAACAATTTCAGGTTTCAGTCTTAGATGAGAGTTTAATACCTGTTTGATAATAGTACGATCATCCATTTTTGCCAAGTAATCGAACTTTCCATGAAAAAGTTGTCTCATCTGGTTGATTTTATGAGTATAGGCACAGAAAACCAGAATCTCACTCTCATAATTTGTTCTAGATAATTCAACCGACATAGATTGATCCGAAATCCTTAAATCTTTTCTTAGTCCACCAAAAGATTGATCTAACTTATCAATCCATATCTCAGGATAGACAGACTTGCTATCAGGTATAGATTCTACTGAACTTGTCTTTGGACAGTTAAAAAATAGAGGGAAGGAGTTGATATCGTCATGACAATAAGTATTATCTCGCCAATCAATAACTAACTGGCGATTACTAATTTCACTATAGATTATTGCACCACAGGCGGCCAGAATTCGGTTTCCCATGCCAGAGGAACCTTTACAAATCAGAAACTTTCTAGAGCTATTCATATTTTCTATTAAGTATCTACTAAACTATAAACCTAGGCGACGGCGAGTTTTTTTGAAACTAAAGGGGGAGTGAACCATAAATAGCTTCACAAATTCTAGTCGACTTTGAAGGTCATGATATTTTTTCAGGTAGTAAAATAGTGCTTCTAAATTAATAGAAATGCCCTTTCGATACAGGTAATGCGCTAATTCTACCCCACTAATCTGATTTTTTAAGAGGTCAATTAACTCAAGACTGGTAGGTAAGCTATTGGGGCGGAATGAGGAACTATAGGCAGAGTTTACCCATGATGGTTCTTTACCTTTGTAATTTTTAGATTCTGGGTGTCCAAAACCAATATTATAGATCAAAGAAGTTTTGGGAATGAGATGAACCCGATTTTGATACAAAGATGCAAGAGTAAGAGTAATAACCCAGTCAGTTTGCTCATTTCTCTCTAGCCAGAATTGGTTTATTATAGTCATTTTTGTTTGCACGGTGGCGGGTATATTATAGAACTTTCCAAAAGGATTATATTGTTTTGGCTGATTGATGAGAGCGATATCATTCCAGCGATCGGCCCAGATACCGAATCCCCAAGAAAAGACTCTATGAGAGAGGGCAAAATCCTCTTCGATCAAATGATATGCTTGTTCTGGAAAGGCTGCATATCCGCTAATCGAAAAGATTTTTTTATGTTCACGGTATGCCTCTAGCAGACGGCACATACTATCATAAAAATATGGATTGGGAAAGTTATCATCTTCCAAGTAAACAACAGATTCATAAGTGGATAGTACTTCTGTTAAAGACAAAATGATATTTTGATCACAGCCCAAATTTTGTGGTCTTAACCTTATATCTACTGGAATTTTACTAGAGAACTCTTGCAGTAAAGCAATTGTTTGATCGATCAGGGGTAGATCCCGTTCACTTCTTGGCCCATCCACATAGGCAATGATCTGACGAGGAGATAGAGTCTGTTGGGTTAAACCCTTTAAAACTTCCTTGAGTAGATCGGGACGAGTAAAAACTATTAAAATAACTGGTGGCAAAGAACTAGGTAAAGGCACTTCATCAAGAGACATTGCTAAACTTGTTAAATTCATAGACTACCGCAAAATAAAAATTTCAACATCTGCACAAATCATGCCCAATATGGTAACACCTTAATTTGAGTTTGTCAAGCTTAATCACACTTCGATAACTCCCAGCTAGAATTTTTTGACCTTAACTTGAGAGAACACTTTTATTATAATGTTCGGATATTCTATCTCCTTTTCATGACCACTTATTAACCGTAACTTCCTATCCCTAGATAAAATTTTACAACCATAATCAGCGATTACTAAAAATCATATCCTTAAAAACCCCTATCGGTCATTAAAGAGATAGGGGCTAATTATTTTAGATACTTTCCGTTTTTTCTGACTTGCTTTTATAAATATCTTGAGTCAGATAGCGGATACGAGATTTCAGAAATTCAGCGACTCCATAAACTTCATCAAGACTGTCTATATTGGTGGTTGCTTCTTTACCAGTTTCGACGTTATCGGGAATACTGATTGATTTCTTGCCAGTTTTTTTGAACCACAGACGACAGACTGTTTTGGTTACTTTTCCATCTAAGTTGATACCAAAATAACTTCTAGTGTCTTTGTATTGAATGCGTGCGGTATTGATTTCTTCCCGTAGAATTGATTTAATAATGTAAAATACTTCCAGTTTTTCGGGATTAATTTCAGGTTCCTCTGGTTTTTCTGGTGGAGGCTCTCGTACTACTGATGTATTAGCAGAATTTGGTTCGGGTTCTTTTCCTAAAACTTCCTCAAATTTTTCTGGTTCTTCCGAACTTACACTGTAGAAAATTCCCCAAGCTCCCTCTCAGTCCAGCAATGCTCTAAAGTTGATAAATATCAATCTAACAAAAACTCAAAGCCCTATTGTACAAGCTTTACAAGCATGAGTTGTTGATATTTTTGCATGACAGGTTCGGTAGAGCCATTTTTCTTTGATGATATCATTGATATACTCTTTGAGAGAACGCTTAATAATTTCTTTGAATTTTTTGACAACCGATGCAGTTCTCACCCCAGAATACACATGACTAACAAAAAACTTAACAAATTCGGGGGAAGGATCATTTAATTGCTGGGCAATCACTTTTTTAATGCGAGCAGCCTCTTTTATTGCGTCAGGATCGAAGTTAGTAGATTTAGAAAATCGTTTTAATTCGTTAACAGAAGATTCGTCAAAGTCGAGAATGTTAAACTCAAAAAATGGCTTATCGTCCATGATATTATCCTTGACGATATCCGTATAAAACCGATAGATAATCCCATTAGTTAAAACTCCAAAGTTAGCTCCAGTTGCGATAAAATATCGATGCAGTTGGGAACTATGTTTAGGATGCTCAAGATTTTGATGACAGCTTTTACATTCCATCAAAATAATCGGTTGATTGTCCAAACAAATAGCATAATCTACTTTTTCCCCTTTTAATCCAGTTAAATCGGCACTATATTCGGGGTGAACTTCCATGGGATTGAATACATCGTAACCCCATGCTTGCAAAAAAGGCATAATAAAAGCTGTTTTGGTTGCCTGTTCGTTTTGGATTTGAGAACGAGAGGTTTCAACTTTTTGAGCAATTGCTTTGAGTTTATCGATTAAATCCATGATAGCCTCATTATCTAGGATGTGTGGGTTCTCAGCCTAACCATAATTTAACCTTTTTTTTACCTCATGGTCAAGCATTTTTGACTGTCATCATCATTGATTCACAAATATTTACACTAATCAACTGCATCTTTTATGCTATCATTCCTAGATACGGGTTATTTTTAATAATAATGTCGCCATTTGCTCAAAGACAATGCTTGCTTTAGAACAGCTTTATGAACGGGAGTACGATCGCTGGTTAAGCGAGACGATCGAGTTATTAAAAAATCGTCAGTTAGATCAGTTAGATTACGAACATTTAATCGAGGAGTTGGCAGCTTGGGGACGAAGGGAAAAAACTGCTGTTAAAAGTTTAAGTTTACAAATAATAATCCATCTCCTAATCTATCAATTTTGGACAACAGAAAGAGAAAGAAATAGTAATCATTGGGCGGCAAAGATGATCACTTTTCGAGTACAATTAGAAGATAAGCTCACCACCGATTTAAGCAAATTTCTAGAACTAGAGTTAGAAAATATCTATGAAAACGCTCGCTTAATTGCCGAAAAAAAGACAGGATTAAAAAATTTACCGATAATTTGTCCCTACTCTCTGAGACAAATTCTTGAGAAACAGTGGTTTCCCGATACAGATAATCAATAAACTCTCAAAAATATGGACTCTCACAACAGTGAACCGATTATAATTGCCGAAGCGGTGGAAAAATGGTATGATAACCGCTTTCATGCTTTGCGGGGAGTGAATCTCACCGTTAATAAACAGGAAGTTGTCGTGATTATGGGGCCGTCCGGTTCAGGAAAATCCACCTTTATTCGCACTTTTAACGGGTTAGAATCCTATCAAAAAGGCCGCATTATTATTGACGGAATAACTGTGTCCCACAACCTCAAAAATATCGAGGCAATCCGTCAGGAAGTCGGCATGGTTTTTCAACAATTTAACCTCTTTCCCCATCTGACGGTATTAGATAATGTCACCCTTGGTCCCATCTGGGTGCGCGGTTGGAAAAAAGCGCAAGCGGAGGAAATAGCGACAAAACTCCTCGAAAAAGTTGGTATTCTCGAACAAGCGCTTAAATATCCCCCTCAGTTATCGGGAGGACAACAGCAGCGGGTGGCAATCGTTCGCGCTTTAGCTATGCAGCCGAAGGTGATGTTATTCGATGAACCGACTTCAGCTTTAGACCCAGAAATGGTGCGAGAAGTCTTGGAAACGATGCAAAGTTTAGCCAAATCGGGGATGACCATGGTTTGTGTCACCCACGAGGTAGGATTTGCGCGAGAAGTGGCCGATCGAGTGGTATTTATGGATCAGGGTTTAATTTTGGAAATTGCTCCCCCAGCAGAATTTTTTAATCATCCCCAATCCGATCGAACTCAGCAATTTTTAGCAAAAATTCTTTGATTTTCCATGACTTGATGAGGCTGCATCTCAATTTTGTCGAAATATCTATATTAGATTTGGGCGCACGCGATGCGCCCCTACCATTGGTGCGATAATATTATTATCGGGGCGAATTGCCTTCGCGCTCTTTTAATAACTTCTACTGCTCACCTATAGGTGACAGAAAGTCACCTATAGGTGATGCAGCCCTTGATCATTAAACCATCTCTTTTTCTTCTTCTACCTCCACTAAAAGGGGAACGAGATTTTCATTTAAACGACCAGCTCGAATTAATTCTGCGTAGGTATTAGCTTCGATATCGAGTAAAGTATCTTGAAATTGTTCGGCGACCACATCTTTTAATTGTGGGTGTTCCTGTAGTAATTTTTGCAACTGATCCTCCAGGGACTTTAATTGTCCTTCCACCAGAGTTTTTTTGTCGCGATAAAATTCGGGATCGATATCGGGAAAACGTTCTGGTTGTTGCAGATAATTAGACACCCTAGTTAAAGCAATTTGACGAGCAATTAGGGCCGAATATTCGGTGCGAATCGGTTGATCACCAATAAGATTGAGGAAATTTAACAGCCATTGTATAGATAATCCTTGCACCAATAAAGTAAATAAAACCACTCCAAAAACCACGTCAATAATTTCTTGACGGTAGGGGATAGACGTGGGAACACTTAACGCTAGGGCGATCGAAACCGAACCGCGCAATCCTCCCCACCATAACACCGTTCTTTCCTTGAAACTGATCTTATTACCCGTAATTAGGTTACTAATTCCCCCTAGTCCAAAAATTGAGAACAGACGGGAAACCACCATAGCGGCGATCGCTATTAAAATCCCGGTTAAGTGACTACCGAGACTCTCAAAACGGGTTTGATCACCGATCAGTAAAAAGATGATGGAATTGACAAAAAAGGCGATAAATTCCCAAAATTCGCTAACTACCAAGCGCGTGCGGGGACTCATACCAATGCGCGAACCGAGATTACCGAGAATAATCCCGACAATTACCACCCCAATCACACCAGATCCGCCTAATTTTTCCGTGACGAGATAGGTTCCGTATGCAGAAACTAGAGTCAGAGACTGTTCCACAAAAGGCAAATCAAAGCGTTGGGTAAGATAGGAAATGCCGAAACCGATCACGCAACCCACACCGATGCCAATCCCCACAAAGGTGCAGAAACGAGCGATCGTCACGGGGACGGAAAAGGTATCGACTCCCAAGGGAATACCCACCAAGAGGACGAAAGCGACCACAGCGACCCCATCATTAAAGAGACTTTCCCCTTCCATCAGGATCGTCAGTTTTTTACTGGCCCCCAATTCTTTAAATAGGGCAATCACAGAGACGGGATCGGTGGCAGCTAGGGCAGCACCCAACAGAAAAGCGATCGATAGGGGTAAATTAGCAAAGATATGTAGGGGATAGGCGACGCCCAAAACGGAGATAATCACCCCGATAACGGCAAAAAGGACGATAGTAACCCAATATTCCTTTAATTTAGCCCAGGGAATATTCCAAGCGGCTTCAAAAAGGAGGGGAGGCAGAAAAATTTCCAGAATTAATTCCGGGGAAAGATTAACTAGACGCAAATCTAAAAAAGCTAAACCCATACCGACAATAACTAACAGCAGGGTGTAGGGAATTTTGCGGAGGAAGGCAACGGTTCTCGATAAAGTGGCGACACTCAAGGAAATAGTCAAAACCAGCAGGAATTGCTCTAAATTATGAGCGATCGCTTCGTTAGCAGTAGATTCTAGACTCATTAGTTATCAGAGATGGGTGTGGGAATTATGAATTATGAATTATGAATTATGAATTGGGGAGCGGGAATTAGGAAGTGGGGAAGTGGGGAAGTGGGGGAATTTCAACTAATACCCCAAAACCCTAAAACCCCAAAACCCCAAAACCCCAAAATCTAACACCCTAGTCATTCCCCGACTGAGGAGAGATTTTCAAAGAGGAAATAGCTCCTTCTTCTATGGGGGTTTCTGATGTATTTCTTTCCCCACCCAGAGAGGGAGTTTTACTATTGCCAGAACCGCCACTTTTCGGGGGTTTCGAGGAGAGGAATCGGGCCTCGAACTGTTTGATCAGCACATACAACACTGGGACAAGAAATAAACTCAACACCGTCGAAATCAGATAACCGCCTAGGATTGCAGTTCCCAGGGACCAACGACTCATCGCTCCGGCGCCGGAAGCGATAACCAAGGGCAGGAAACCGACTAAACCGGAAATAGCCGTCATCAGAATTGGTCTTAAGCGTTCCGTCGAGGCCCGGGCTGCCGCATCGGGAATACTTAAACCCAAAGTACGGGACTGGTTAGCGAATTCCACGATTAAAATCGCATTTTTTGCCGCTAAACCGATTAACATGACCAAAGCCACCTGAGCATAGATATTATTATTCACCGTCGGGAAGAGACTACCTGCTTGCAGGAAATTCGCCCGCAACAGTAGGGCCCCCATGGCACCCAGGATCGCTAGGGGAACGGTAATCATGATGATAATCGGGTCAATGTAGCTTTCGTACTGGGCCGCGAGGACAAGGAAAACCACAATAAAGGCTAATCCGAAGATAACTGGGGCAGCCCCGGCGGAAGTTTTTTCTTGGAAAGCTGTACCCGTCCAAGCGTAACCGAAACCGGGCTGCAGGACTTTCCGACAGACATCTTCCATCGCAGCGATCGCCTGTCCCGTACTAAAACCGGGAGCGGGATTACCCTGAACGTCAATCGAGGGATAGAGGTTAAAGTTAGTGATAATCGGTGGATAGGTGAAGCGTTTGACGCTAACTAAACCCGATAGGGGAATATTGGCCCCGGTACGGGAACGGACGTAAAGACGGTTAATATCTTCGGGATTAGAACGATAATCCGCTTCTGCTTGGGCAAAGACTCGATACAAGCGATCGCCTAGGACGAATTGGTTGACGAAGTTGGAACCGAGATAGGTTTGCAGGGTACCGAAAACGGACTGCATATCGACGTTTTGGGCCTGTAGCTGGTTGCGATTGATGGAAAGTTCCAGCATCGGCGTGTCGGTGGTAAATTGGGTGAAAATTCCCGATAATTCCGGTCTTGTTCGAGCCTCGGCCATGACGTTATTAGCGTTGGCAATCAAAGAGTCCATGGGAAAAGAAGCGCGGTTTTGGATATATATCTCGAAACCGCCAGTAGAACTTAATCCATCCACGGGGGGCGCATTAACGGCGAAAGCGCGAGCATCTCGGATTTTAGTGGCTAATTGTTGGTTAATTTTCCTGAGAATGCCGAAAACTGACTTATCTTCCCCGGGCCGTTCCGACCATTCTTTTAACTTGACAAAAAATAGGCCTTGGTTGCTGCCACTTCCGGCAAAACTAAAGCCCGCCATACCGACAAAGTGTTCCACTTCTTCGATACCGGCGAGAATTTCTTCGTTAATCTGACGGATAACCCGGTCGGTGTAGCGCAGGGAAACCCCAGCGGGTGCTTGCACCAAAACGAAGGCATAACCTTGGTCTTCTTCGGGGATAAAACCCTGGGGAGTGGTATTGTAACTCCAAGCTGTGAGAAAGAGGGCGGCGATAAAGAAGGGTAAGACTAGAAACCGAACTCGGATCAGAAATTCGATCAAGCGTCGATAACCTTCTTTAACTGCGTTGAAACCCCGATTAAAACCCTCGAAAAACAGTCCCAAGGGTCCGCGGGTGGCTTGGGGCGGTTTCATGATAATCGCCGACATGGTGGGGGAAAAACTGAGGGCGTTAAAGGTGGAGATCAGAATTGAAGCGGAGATGATCACGGCAAATTGTCGATAAACGATCCCCACCGTACCAGGGAAGAAGGTGACGGGAATAAAAACCGCAAATAGTACAAGAGAACTAGCAATTACCGCCGAGGTTAACTCACCCATGGCATCGAGGGCAGCTTGAAATGGCCGCATCCCCTGCCGTAATTTTTCCGATACCGCCTCTACAACCACGATCCCGTCGTCCACCACTAACCCGGTGGCTAGAATGACGGCAAACAAGGAGAGGTTATTGAGAGAATAGCCTAAAGCGAGGGCGACGGCCATGGTTCCGATCAAAGATACGGGAATAGCGATCGCTGGAATGATCGTGGTGCGCCAATTCTGAAGGAAGATAAAAATGACTAGAATAACCAGTAAAATCGCCTCCACCAGAGTGCTAAAGGCTTCTTCAAGGGAAGCGGCAACAAAGTCGGTATTATCGAGGGTGATGGCAATATTTAACCCCGGGGGGAAACTTGGTTCTAGTTCCGCTATTTTCTCTTTTACCAGTTTGGCAGTATTCCAAGCGTTGGAACCGGGCAACTGATAGACCACATAGACGACGGCGGGGGATTTGTCGAAATAGGCGGCAGTACTGTAGCTTTCCGCTCCGATTTCTGCCCGTCCCACGTCTTTAATTCGGATTAAATCGCCATTTTCCCCGACTTTGACGACAATATTTTCTGCTTCCTCTCCGGTGACAACCCTACCAACGGCGCGAATGGCGATCTGGAATTGCTGATCTTCGGGACTGGGATCACCGCCAATTGTCCCCGCACCCACCTGAATATTCTGTTCTCGGATCGCTTGTACTACTTCATCCGCCGATACACCCCTAGCGGCTAAAGCATCGGGATTAAGCCAAAAACGTAGGGCGTAGTCGCTTCCCCCGATGATGGTTGTACTACCAACCCCCTCGATCCGGAGAATCTCAGCATCGATAACCCGATCGACAAAGTTACTTAAAAAGACTGTATCGTAGGGATAATTGCCGTTTTCGTCCGGTTTGGCGGCAATACCGTAGGCAAGGGTAATGCTGGGGGATTGGGTATTGGTAGTCACCCCCTGCCGGTTCACTTCTTCCGGTAAACTGGCGGCGGCGGTACTGACGCGGTTTTGTACCAAGACCTGGGCAATGTTTCGATCCATTTCTACCGGGAAAGAGACAGTCACTGTACTTTGTCCAGTGTTAGTACTTTGGGACTCCATATAAACAATCTGTTCTGTCCCGTTAATCTGGCGATCGAGTACCGTGGTAACGTTATCCTGTACGGTTTTGGCATCGGTTCCCAAATAGCTGGCATTCACCGCTACCTGAATAAATGCCAACTGGGGCAGTTTTTCTAGGGGTAAAAAGGGAATAGCGATCGCACCGATCAAAACGATTAAAATCGAGCAAACCGTGGTCAGAACGGGTCTTTTAATGAAAGTATCGGCAATACTGAGGATCATAGGGCGTTACTGATTCATCTTTTCTAGGATAGTTGCGGCGGTGGGAGATTTACGAGTTAGGTAATTAAATATTAATAGTTTAAAGATGGTATCTAGGATAACGGGAACAGTGGCCACAAACAAGCTGATAAATGTAATATTCTCGCGCCAACCAAAGTGCCGGAACAAAGTTTCTAAGATTACCGTCCAACCCTCCGCTGAGTGAAACCCGACAAATATATCGGTAAAGAGGATAAAAATAAAGGCTTTGGTGATATCATTTAAGCTGAGAAAATAACGACTAACATAAGCCCGCGTAATCGCCAATTGTTGACGACCAAAAATTAAGATGGCAATAAAGGCTATTAATCCAGTAATATCGGAGAGTAAGTTTTTCCAACCATCTTGACTTTCATAACCCGCTTCTCTGAATAATTCTTGCACCTGTTCCCGAAAGGTTTCTTCTGATTCATTCCCTACTTTTGCTACTCCTAAAACGTGCTTGATTTCTTCAATTTCTTGAAGTCTAGCAAATTCTCTGAGATATTTTTCGCCAATTTCCTGAGAAATATAAACTTCTGATATTTTCGCTCTATCCACCCCGAAATAGTTTAAAACAGGGCTAAAAATAAAGTTTCTACTGATAACCTGTACGGAGAGAGGAACTAAAATAATAATCAGGATAAAACGGATAGCGATACGCTGCTGTTGTCGCAGGGTACGGAGTTGTTTGATGACAGTTTGTTCGTATTCGGGGGTTAATTCTTGTTGGAAGTTAAAAAATTTATTACTGGTTGTAGGAGAAATTATCTGGTTAGTTTTATCGCTAGGGGTATCACTGGTGAGATTGGTATTAGGCAAATTTGGGGTTTGATTATTCGGTAATGGGGGCAGCAATTCCCCTACATCTAGACGATATTTACTGATAATATCCTCGATCGCATTTAAAGTCTCTAGGATGTTATTATTTTCTGGGTTAGTTTGCGGATTGATAAAATTACCCAGACGCACTTGAGTTAAATCGAAACGTATCTGTAATAACTCTCGCTCTAGGGTACTTTGAAAGTAATCATAAACACTTTTTCCTCCCACGGCAGCCGGGGAAATTTTTTGTCCCCCAAAATGCTTATCTTCGATCGCTTTAATTTTCAGCGCTTTCTGATAAGCTGATTCTAAGGCCCCTAAAGAGCGTTTTTCTACCCATTGATTAATTCGATTCCAAGGCACGGCTATAATCCTCACTTTTCTGTTATCACAATCACCATGGTAAGATATCAGCGTTGGCTAGATATCCACTTTCGAGAAATATCCATAGTATTACATTTTAGGGTGCATTGGCTGCATCTTCACCATTGGGCAAATACAGCATTTCTCCTTAAGATGAAGTGTAAGCTAATTGGTTATCAACAACCGATGACTAACTTCCTAAAACGAAAACCTCGTAGCTCTCCATTAAGATAACTTAATTTAATTAAACTTAGCAATAATTTTTATATCTTGAATGCTCCTCAACAAATAAACTATAGTTACCTTGAAAGATTTCAGGAGTAAATCTATTAGCTTGTTGCCGACAACTTTCTGAAGCAATTTTATCACCGTGATCCACAAAATATTTAACCGCTTCTACCAAAGATTGGGGATTTTGTTCCCCAAAAAGTAATCCTGTCCCCTGGGGAAAATTTTCCCGCAGATCCCGCACAGTTTCTAAAGCACCTCCAGCAGCAAATGCAATCACGGGAGTACCACAAGCTTGCGCTTCCACTAAAGCAATACCAAAATCTTCACAGGCAGCATAAATAAACGCTTTGGCTCTCGACATATATTCTGCTACCATTCGATCAGAAACTGCACCTAAAATCTGAATATTATCCCTGGCTAACTGTCGAATTAAAGTCATCTGGGGACCATCTCCAATAACCACTAGGGGTAATCCCAATTGATTAAATGCTTCCACAATTAAAGGGACTTTTTTATAACTAACCAAACGAGAGACGACTAAATAAAAATCTTCCTTTTTCTCTTGGTAAGAAAAGCGCTCGATTTGTACGGGAGGATAAATCACTTTTGCCTCCCGTCGATAACAGCGCCAAATTCGTCTAGCAGTGTGGTGGGAATTAGCCAGAAAATAGTCCACACGATTAGCAGAAATCACATCCCACTGACGCAAACCATGCAAAAGATAACGGGTGAAAATACCGGGTAATCCCTGTCCTAACTTGCTATTAGCTAGATAGTCAAAAGTTAAATCCCAAGCATAACGCATGGGAGTGTGACAATAACAAATGTGAACCTGATCCGGTCGTATTAAAACCCCTTTAGCCACACAATGGGAGGAGGATAAAATTACATCATAATCCTCTAAATTTAACTGCTCGATCGCTAGGGGAAGAAAAGGTAAGTATTTTTGTACGCCATTTCTCGCTTTCGGGAAATTTTGCAGAAAAGTTGTCCCGATCGAGCGACCATAAAGATAACTATCGGGATTAGTGGACTCAAAATCGATCAAAGCGTATAAATCCGCCTCTAGACATTGTAAAATCTCCCTAACCACTAATTCCGATCCCCCCGTCGCTTTTGGGGTTAACCACTCGTGAACCAGAGCGTACTTCATAGGATAATCAATAATCTCAGCCGTAATTATAGCAGTAAGGGATCAGCAGTTTAAAAGTTCACTTTCCGGCTTTCTCTTCGCCAAAATTACCGACACCTATCCGATCACGGTAAAAAACACTAGAAAGAAATTATTAAATTTTTCAAGAAAAATTGCAAAGTTTAGTAAAAATTACTAGCCAGATCAGATTATCGACTCTATACTACAATGGGGATCAAAGAAAAAATAGGTTTAAACCGATTGGGAGCAAGAAAAACTAGCTTTACATACAAAAGATAACTAATTAATGAGGTTTGCTATGATCACCCTGCAACAAGTACGCTGTCCTAATTGTGGAAATTTTGCCGAAAGACAGCATATTTTAGAACACCATCTCGTTAGTACCGCCTGTTCTCACTGTGATTATCTGTTAGTTAGTTGCAGTCTCACAGGAAATGTACTAGAGTGCTATGCACCCGGTATTGGTTTAAGAAATTAACACCGCTCCCTAGCCAGATCGAAAATGTCTTGTCAAAATAGAGTGGAGAAGACAAAATCAAGGAGCTAAGTGGCTATGGGGGGTAATTTCTTCAAGGGAGCGATCGCCCTAGGGGTAGTAGCGGGGATTATGGGATTTACCAATCCCCCCCAAGAACTTTACAGCGAATACGCCGCCGAAAAACTCCTCGCTCATGCCGACAAAATCGCCTGCGAGAAAATCAGTCTCTGTGACTCGATCGATTCTTTGCCGGTGGCAGCCAGAAATGTGATCAAAAATCAAATCTTAAAACCAGCGATCGAAACCTCTAGTCAACGGCAAAATTTAGGTGTGTTCAGTATTTACACCACAGAATTACCGGGGGTAGCTAAAATTAGAACTATTGGCGCTTTTGGGCATTTCTTAACTTTCTCGGAGACTTAGGCTTTGATTAGTGCTAATGAGTTAAGATAATCATATTAACCCGCGATTTGAGCGATAGAATCCCCAAGAACACCGATTAATCCTGCCTAACCGTGTTTAATTTTCTGCCCAGTCTCCGAGAAGCGATCGCCCATTGGTGGTCTGAATTCACTCTCCAAACTAAATTAATGGCTGCGGCTACTTTAGCCGTTTCCTTGTTGATGAGTGGTTTAACCTTTTGGGCAGTTAACACGATCCAGCAGGATGTACGTCTCAATGATACCCGTTTTGGCCGGGACTTAGGGCTGTTATTAGCCGCTAATGTCTCCCCTCTGATTGCAGAGGACAATTTAACCGATTTGGCCCGTTTTTCAGCCCGTTTTTATAGCAGCACCTCCAGTGTGCGTTATTTGATCTACGCTAACGAGGAAGGTCAAATATTTTTCGGCATTCCCTATTCTACCGCCGAAGTTAAGAACTCCCTGACCATCGAGCGTCGCATTCAATTACCGGAAAATTATGGCAAAAATGGGGAAACTCCCCTCATCCGTCAGCATAAAACCCCCGACGGTGAAGTAACCGATGTCTTTGTTCCCTTAAATCATGAAGGCAAATATTTAGGGGTATTAGCGATCGGGATCAATCCTAACGCTATTGTGGTGGCTTCTTCTAATCTAACCCGTGATGTTACTATTGCCGTTTTTGTCTCGATTTGGGCCATGGTGATTCTCGGAGCAGTTTTTAATGCTCTAACTATCACCAAACCGATCAAGGAGTTATTAGTCGGGGTCAAAAATATTGCAGCGGGAAATTTTAAGCAGCGCATTGATTTACCCCTGGGAGGAGAGTTAGGAGAATTAATTCTCAGTTTTAATGAAATGGCGGAAAAGTTAGAAAGATACGACGAACAAAATATCGAAGAAATGACCGCCGAAAAAGCCAAGCTAGACACGTTAATGTCCACTATTGCTGATGGAGCAATTCTCTTAGATACTAATTTTCAATTGTTATTAATCAATCCCGCAGCTCGAGAAATATTTGGCTGGGAAGATCAGGAAATTATCGGTCAAAATGTTCTACATCTTTTTCCTTCCGAGTTAACGGTTAAACTAACTAAACCTCTCTATCAAATTGCGGCAGGAGAAACCTTGCAACCAGAAGAATCCGCTAATCAAAATCAGAAAAACTCTGTTATTGATCAAGAAAATAATAACTATTCCCCCGCAGAATTTAGATTATCTTTAACTAACCCGAAACCCTGCACAATTCGCATTTTGTTAACTCAGGTATTCGATCAATATCGTGAAAATGTTCGTGGGATTGCTATGACGCTACAGGATATCACCAGAGAAACAGAATTAAATGAGGCAAAAAGTCAATTTATTAGCAATGTTTCCCACGAGTTAAGAACCCCTTTATTTAACATCAAATCTTTTATTGAAACCCTAACAGAATTCGGTGAGGATCTCAGCGATACAGAAAAAAGAGAGTTTTTAGAAACCGCCAATCATGAAACCGATCGCTTAACTCGTTTAGTTAATGATGTTCTCGATCTTTCTCGGTTAGAATCCTCCCGTAACTATAACTTAGATGCGATCGATATCGGACAGTTAATCGAACAAACCCTGAGGACATATCAACTTAATGCTAGGGATAAAGGACTAGAATTAAGCTCGGAAATTGAAGCCAATTTACTACCAATTTTAGGTCATTACGATCTACTTTTACAGGTATTAACTAATCTAGTCGGTAACTCCCTAAAATTTACTCCCGCTGGTGGAAAAGTGGTGATTCGTGCCTATAAAATAACTAGAGACAATCCCCAAGAAACTATCAAAATTCGCGTGGAAGTATCCGATACTGGTATTGGCATTGATACCGAGGATCAAAGTGCCATCTTTGATCGCTTCTATCGCGTAGAAAATCGCGTTCATACCCTAGAGGGGACGGGATTGGGATTATCGATCGTCAAAAATATTATTGAAAAACACTATAGTCAAATTAATTTGATTAGTGAAGTGGGAATTGGCACAACTTTCTGGTTCGATCTAGATCCATATCAAGGTGTGATCGCTGGTAAACAATTAACGACGTGAGTTGATAAAAGCTAGGGTAATGCTGCTCAAAATTAGGGCTAATAATAGCAATAATCCCCTATTTCTGAGACACCAATTTTTAAAAATCCTAGGTAGAGGGAGAGGAGGAATTTTTTCTACTATTATTTGGCTATTTTTGTATAAGGTGCAGCTGGTAGCGTAGGGACGTTGGGGAAAATTACAGCTATCATCGCCATGATACAGACAAGTTTCACACAAAAACCCGCCGGTGACAGCTTGATGCAGGGTCATGCCGGGATGACCATAAGCCTTTAAAATACTAGAACAGTAGGGACATTGTAAGGCTTGACTATCGACCTTGTGCTGACAACGAGGACAGGTAATCATAATCGCTAAACTTTCCCTTTAAGGATTGTCATTGCTCCCCCGCCTATCGGCACCCCCCTTATCAAGGGGGGCAGGGGGGATCGAACCCAAAATCCATCTTCAACTTAATTATAACCAGCTACTTAGCAAAATCCCCAGGCTTTTTCCGGTTATCTCACTAAATAGCTGCGCCATTGGGAGGCAACTTCTTCGAGTAAACGCCAAGTTTTTCCTTCGATCTGTCTTTGTAAATAAAGATCAAAATTGTTGTGTTGTTTGGTATCTTTTTGATGGGGCAATTGTAGAGTTAGATCGTAATCTCCCTGCAAGTGATAAGCGGGCAAATTGCCCACATAAATCGGTTCCAGACTGGTGACATTAATTTTAGCAATTTTTACCGACGGCTCATCGATCTGTAAAGATTGACTAAGGCGATCGGATGTGTGACGAAATTGTAATAAAAGGGCTTTGGTGACGATTTCTCCGTCAGGGGCAAATTCTTGCGGAGGAGTGACACTACCACAAGCAGTCAGGAGGATAAGGAAAATAATGGTTAAAAAACCGAGAAAACGGCGCATACAATGATATTTTGAAAAAGAATGGCAGCGAGTTAAGAAAGATTATGACTCAACCAAATGAGCGAGAGAATTTCAGCCAAGCAGAAACGGTGATCCGACTACAAGAGGCGATCGAGCAATTAAATTTGATCGTTTCCCAACTTAACACGGGAACGGGGACAGTGTTACCCCCAAAAGTTGCCGTTGATGATCTTCTTAACTCAACGCAACAGTTAGCCGCTGCTTTAAAACTAGATGAATTTGCGGAAGTTGAGCAAAGTCTAACCCCAGATTCTCCCATCGAAGCAGCGGAGGGAATCGACGACATCTTACCGGATTTCGAGCAGGTGGAAGGGTGGTGGACGGCAATTTTAAACAAAATTCGCCGACTTTTACCTGGGGGAATTAGCGAAAAAATTCCCGATTGGTTAATCACTGGCTTGTTAACAGGAAGTTTAGTCACTATCCTCTTAGTAGCCGTGATCAGTTTACCGAAAAATCCGGCTGAAATTGCCGAAAATATGCCTGAAGTTGTCTCTAGTTCTTCAGCGGCTGCTGGGGAAATTATCGCAACTTCCCCAGAATTAACCGCACCAGAGGCACCGATTCCCGTCCCGATTACTAAAGCAAAACCGCGATTAACTCCCGAGCAAAGTTTAGTCGCAGCTATTCAAGAGGAAATTACCGATTTAACTGCTCGTTATCCGGCCGGGATTATTTCTACTATAGAAGCGGACTTTTTGGCTAGTCGTCTAGTAGTTATTTTGGACGATAATTGGTATAGTATCGAGGCATCACAACAGGATAAATTGGCTAATTCGGTTTTTCAACGTTGCCAAAGTCTCGATTTTCGGCGCTTGGAAATGAAGGATAACGAGGGAATTCTCCTCGCTAGAAGTCCCGTTGTCGGCGATCGAGTGGTGATTGTCAATCGCACTCAACCCACCGCTGCTATCTCCCCCGGTGAGTAGTTTTCAGCGCAGGGGTAGGAAGTTTCAAGGCAGCCTCAACAATTTTCGCCAACCAGTCCAGTTTTTCCCTCGCTGGTTAGATATTTGAATATACACAAAGATTAGTGATCCCTGACTTAACAGTGCTATAATTAGCTAGGTAAAATTTTGTAACGATTCTTAATCTTGAACCTACCTGATAGTCAATGCTCCCCTCCACCCTGGGTGGTGGCAGTCGTTTTGGTGCGAGAAAAATTTCTCCGATCCAACCCAATCCCCTTAAACCTTTCTAGGGTTCCCCCGACCGCCAAAATTTTGACCTAACTACCCAGAATTAAGAGACTTCAGATCATACCATGAACTCTGTTATTCGTCAACAGCGAGCACTGATCACTGGAGCCAGCAGCGGCATCGGCAAAGAAACCGCCCTCGCTTTCGCCAAGGCGGGAATTAATCTGGTTTTAATCGGTCGCAATCAGCAAAAATTGGCAACCGTGACGGCAATGGCGGCAGATTTAGGCGTATCAGCCCAAGCTTACCCCTTAGATTTGGCAGATATCCCGGAAGTAGCCCCTAGGATCGCTAAAATCGCCCGAGAATCCGGACCGATCGATATCCTGATCAATAATGCTGGCATGGGTTACACAAATCCCTTAGCTGACACACCTTTGTCAGACTGGCAGCGGGTGATCGACCTGAATTTAACCAGTGTTTACCAGTGTGTGCAGGGGATTTTACCCGCCATGCGTCAACAGGGGGGAGGCACGATCATTAATGTTTCCTCGATCGCCGCCGATAATTTTTTTCCTGATTGGGGGGCCTATAGTGTCAGCAAAGCTGGATTAGTGGCATTTTCTCGCATTCTAGCGATCGAGGAGCGGGCCAACGCCATTCGCGTCACGATTATCACCCCCGGTGCTGTCAATACTCCCATCTGGGACGGCGATAGCGTCAAAGCAGATTTCGATCGCTCGGCCATGTTAACCCCGGATATCATCGCTCAGGCAATTCTACAAGCGGTGTTACTGCCTAAACAGGCCGTAGTGGAAACGATGACCATTATGCCCAGTGCGGGGGCATTATAACCCGAAATACTTCTATTTATCAATCAATTCGCCTACAGGCATCTTCATTATGACCATAGCTTCTTCTAACGGTTTAAACGGTAATTTAACCGACGCTATTCAAGCACGCGTGACCACTCGCCCCGATCGCAACACCCACAATGGCAAAACCGCTCAAATTCATCCAACTTCCGACGAAAACAAAGAACAGATGATGGATGCGGTCAGAAATATCCTGATCTCGGTGGGGGAAGATCCCGAAAGAGAAGGTTTATTAAAAACCCCCAAACGAGTAGCCGAAGCGATGCAGTTTCTCACCCAGGGTTATCAACAATCCCTAGAAACCCTCGTTAATGGTGCGATCTTCGATGAAGGTCATAATGAGATGGTATTAGTGCGCGATATTGACTTCTTTAGTCTCTGTGAACATCATATGTTACCCTTCATGGGGCGGGCCCACGTTGCCTATATTCCTAACCAAAAGGTAGTCGGATTAAGTAAATTGGCCCGCATTGTGGAAATGTATTCCCGTCGTTTACAAGTCCAAGAGCGTCTCACCCGTCAGGTTGCCGAAGCAATTCAAGAAATTCTCGACCCCCAAGGGGTTGCGGTAGTCATGGAAGCAACCCATATGTGCATGGTGATGCGCGGGGTGCAGAAACCGGGATCCTGGACTGTCACCAGTGCCATGTTAGGAGTCTTCCAAGACGAGCAGAAAACCCGCGAGGAGTATCTTAACCTGATCCGTCATAAACCTAATTTCTTCTAGTCAGGGAAATGGGGAAATGGGGAAATTCAACTAAAACCCCAAAACCCCCCGCAACGCGCACGCAGTGACCACCCCAACACCCCAACACCCCAACACCCTAAAACCCTAAAACCCTAAAACCCCAACAACCAAAACCTTCTAACTGATCACTGATCACTTAATTTTTGCAGTCGCTCTAACAAGAGGGCGACTTTTTTCAGGTCTTTATCACCCGGCGATCGCTCAACGCCGCTAGACACATCAATGCCATCGGGGTGCAGCCGAGTTAAAGCTTCACCAATATTATCGGGGTTGAGTCCTCCGGCGAGAAACCAGGGCAAGGGGGGCGAAAAACTGGCCAAGGCTTGCCAGTCTAAGGTATGTCCCGTACCGCCGAGCAATTGGGGATGGTAGGCATCTAAAAGCAAAGTATCGACGCTATTGAAGTAAATTGCCGACTTTTCCCAACTTTCTCTGTCTTTAATCCGCAAAGCTTTGATAATTTCCCGGTCGGGTAATAATTGCCGCAACCTTTGGCAATATTCGGGAGATTCGCTACCATGTAACTGCACACTTGTCAAGGGGGTTTTAAAAATTATTTGCTGAATAATTTCGGGTTGCTCGTCGGCAAAAACCCCGATAAAATCGATTTTGTCGGGGATTGCGGCGATAATAGCGTTAATTTGCTCGATGTTGACGTAACGAGGCGAACTCGGTACGAGGATAAAACCTAAGGCCGTAGCTCCTAAATTAGCGATCGCTTGTCCTTGGTCTGGTTGGGTAATGCCGCAAATTTTAATTCGCATTTAATCTTATTCGCAAAACGTTACAAAAACTGTTAAGTATTCAAACAAAAAGCAGTTTCGGGTCAAGAGCTTTTTATAATGCCCTGTGATTAACAAAATCTTATCAAGACTGGAGCGCCAATGATCCCTTCCACCTTACTTTTAGCCACCGCTCAAACCATTCCCTGGAATTTATCCGTTGGCATTACCATGACCTTAGCTAATCTAGTAGCCTTCGTTATCGGTTATTTTGCCATCCAAAATACCGGGGCCGGCCCTGCTTTACCCTTACCGCAGTTAGCCTCGAAAAAAAGCTTCGGTCTGCCAGAATTATTAGCTACCATGAGTTTTGGCCATATTCTCGGTGCGGGACTGGTTCTCGGTCTTTCTAACGCGGGTATTCTCTAATCAGTAATCAGTAATCAGTGACCAGTAAACCTCAGATAGAGGAGCCAGTAGTCAGGCTTCGGCCGTGAGCTCAGCCGAACGGAGAACTAAGCATAAAGAGATTCTAGGCAACTTCATCCCTATTTTCCCATTTTTGAACTCTCAAAAGTTAATTATGCCATAAGTCTAGTAATCGTCCAGATCGGTTGATTATTCTGGCTGCTGGCGAGAAAATTAAGGCTCTTCGTTACCCTTTATGCTAAATCAACAGACAAGATGCCAAGACAACATACTTCTAACCCAAAAATTCCGAAAGTTTCTAAAGCCATAGCCTCTCCGTTTTATTAGTTTAAGTTTATTGTTGATTCCCTCGACCACCCCATTTGTTGTCCTTTGCTCGAAATAACTAATTATTTCTCCAAACCAGTTTCGGATTGTTTGACAACTCTTAGTAAAAACACTGGAGGATTTTGCCAACCATTCCGAGATGGATAGCATTCCCTCTGTCGGATTCTCTGAGGTTTCATAAATCTTTCTAAATTCTTCCTTTAATTCCTGCATCTTTTTCAAATTTGGAAAATTTTCTTTGATAGCTTCTAGTTTGATTTTTTGGGTTTCCGTTAAATCTTTTTCATTTTTTAACAAGCTATATTTACTTCGCTTTAAAACTTCTAGCTTCGCTTCTTTTTCCGCTTTCTGTTTTTTATTTTTCTGCGCTTCTACGGCTCTTTTTTCTGCTTTTCTCTGTTCGTCTAACTCTTGATTAATTTGTTTCATTACATGGAATCTATCGGCGACTACCTCGGCCGATGGCATCAATTCTTTCACCAAATTTTTATAGGGCAACCAAAGGTCTATGCTGACTTCTTCAATTTGCTCTAATACCTCTTTTCCCCACCCCGTAAGCGTTTCCCTCAATTCTTCTTGTGTTCGCTTCTCTAGAATAGCTATTAGTTTTCTCGTATCTAAATTTACTAAAACCGCACAGTAATTTTTTTGTCCTTTGACTAGAGCGATTTCATCAATTCCTAGTCTTTTTAATTTCGATAGGTCTGTCTCTGTAATTTCTTCAGCTATGTCCTCTATCATTCTTTGAATCTCTTCTTCCGTTACGTCATTTCTTCGGCTAACATTTAAAATATCTCCTGATTTTAATTGTTCGAGTATATTCTCGGCTAGTCTTTTCGTATAGGTTCGTTTCTTGGCGACAAAATCTAACTCTTCGCTAAAGGGTTTCTGACAATTACCGCACTTAAATTGACGACGATTAACTTGTAGGTACACTGGTTGACCTGAGGGCGGTAAATCTTTGACTAAATGTCGATGATTTTGGTGGAGTTTATCGCTCTCTAACCCACAACGAGGACAGACTGCTTTTTTATTTTTCGATTCGACTGGTCAAACTATACCGATATTTTCTAGGTGTAGATAGCCTTGAATAGAGGTTCCTTCTAGGTTCAAAAATTTGTCAAGTATCATAAGTAAAATACTCTGGTTTTTGGCTATTATATCAAATCTTAACTCGATTGTCTATCTTTTGGTATTAACCAGTTTGTGCCTTAAACCTTTTCCTGTATGGGTTTCAGCTATTTTTGGGCGTAGGCTCTCTCATCGAATTTTATTTTAAGTTAATTATTTGCATAACAGTTACCGAAGAGCCAAAATTAAGAAAGCAGTGGCCCAAGTTGAAGCTGGAGACTTTGCTGACGAAGAAAAAGCAGTATTGGCTAAATTAACCCATGAAAGTTAGATGGCTGCGGAAAGCAGTATCGAAAATAATTGGTAAATCCGAACGTTGCTAATCGCTTAATTAATCGTAAATATTGCCTCTAAAGTTAATCTCATAAATAAAGATTTCGTCTGTCTCCTTGCCGATTTCAAAAATAACTCGCATTTTGCCAACAGGAATTCTGGAGAATCCTTTTAACTCACCTTTAAGTTTTTTGATATCAAGTTCTTCAGGGGGATAAACGTTTTGAGTTTCAAGGCAGGTTTTGAGAATACCAATTTTAGTTAAAACAGATTTTCGGCTATTGGCATCTAGTTTCTCCAAAAATTTATTGGCTGATCTACTGATCCTGATCTTCACGATTAAACCAGCCTGTAATATCAACGAAGCCGTCGTCTTTGTAATCAACAGGATTAAAGTTTGCTTCTATGTCAGCTTGTTCTATATCATCAACATAGGGAATCAGCATCTCGAAGAATTTAAACCACTCTTCCCGCATAACTTCGCGGACGCTTTCCTTGATGATGGTTTTGAGCATTAGAGCATCTAAGGTGTTTGCCGGCTCCATATATTTTCCTCCAATCTACTCAAGAAAACGGGTTTCTTACAGCAGTTATCTTAATGATCAGGGCTCTTCGTTACTTGGTATGGTTCGATAGGGGGCATAAATCGACTAAATCCTTATCTGGCAAGGAATTTAATTGATTAGTTCGCTTTAGATCAAAAGCAATTGACAAAAATCGCCAAATGCCTTTCTATATAAGGGTTTCATCCCTTATAACCCCCGTCCATTGCATAAGACAAACCGAAGAACCATGATCAGGTAGGCAGTTTTCGTTTTGGGGAGTCGGTGGTCGATACCAAATTAGGTTACACTTCATCTTGATGAGCAATATTGTAACAATTTTTTGAGGCTCAACTAAGTCATTAATGTAAATTCTCAGAAGTAAAATGTAGGCTGCGTTATACGGCGACAATCTTGGCTTTTACTTAGGAATAACAATCCGTCGTAACGCACCAACGACGAGACATATTAAAAGTAGAATAATACCTAATTATAGATAAAAATCGGGCTAAAGCCTCGACAACGAACCTGATTTTATGACAAGGTTTGTAGTTGCGCTCCCCTCGCTAAACTTTGGATGTTTGAACAAGAAATTAAGGTTATGAATTACCTCCTAACGAGTCTAAATATCGCTGATAGGCTTGTAGTTGTTCTTCCTCTGAGAAAAACTGTAAAGCCGGATTTTCGGTTAACCACTGGTCAAAAGAGAGGATATTAACTCCTTTAGATTTTAAGTATCTTTGATAAGCTTCTCGTTGTTCTTGTTCGGAAAAGTGCTGTAATGCAGGGTTTTGATTAACCCATTCTTCAAAGCTTAATACTTGGGATGTGCTAGAAGGAGGTTGTGGCTTGGGGGTTGGAGTTTGAGGAGTTGGATTAGAAAATGATTGGTTATTGCGATGATCTTCCTCTGTGTAAGAATACCAGTAAGCTTGTATTTTTCCTTGAGGTAAGGTGATTTTATTCCAGTCTAGCCACATATCCTCTGCTTCAATTTTAGCTCTAATTTCTGCCATTGACCGACTTTTTTCAGTATAATTAAACCCATGCCATTCTTGGCTCAAAGTCTGTGCCATATAAATTGCCTCTTTTAAGTTAGTTCGATTAGGAAAACCTCTGATATCACTGTCTGTTTGGAGATGTTTCACCAAAGCAGCAGTGGCAGCGTCATAAACCGGATTCAAAGCAAAACTCATAATAGTTCCCTGTTTTTTTGACGGGAGAAAATCTAATCCGAATCTATCTAATTCCTGAATAACATTCTGTAAAATATAGACAACACCTTCAGGATATTCGGTTTTCAGTGCTTCTTTTATGCTTCTACGATATCCATAAGCAATCTTTTTTTTTGCATCTTCTTTTCTAAATGAATTTAAGGAAATAAAAGGACTTGCTATACTCAAAAATAATAAAATTATTGCTATAGCTTTACTTAGACCAAAGGGAAGATAAAACAAAAGTAAGGCAAATGGAGTAAGTACAATAATACTGAACGCTGGGAAAATAATGTAGATAATTCCTGTGCCATCAACGATGGTATGTTTAATTACTTTGTTCTTCATACAAAATACCTGTCTTTATTTAGGTAGGAGAATAATCATTTTGGTATTTTCTTCTTGTTGATGATTCTGGTGTTGATGGTTTATAATCTTCTAAATCATCATTATTAGCATCATCTTCTGGATTATCATTATTGGCATCATCAGTAGCTTCTTCATCAGTTACTTCAGACTTTGATGGTTTAGAATCTCCCTCATCAGAATCTTCAATTTTAGAACCTGGCGATGGTGAAAAATCTCCTGGTAAACCACCTCTATCAGTACCTCCTTTTTTAGTGCTTTTATCTTTGTCTCCTTCTTCCTTTCCTTTATCTTCGTCTCCGTCTTCCTTCTCCTCATCAGTTGGCTCATTTTCGGGAGTCTCAGATTGTTCTGATTCCGATTGTGCCACAGACTCCTCATCTGTTGATTCATTTTCGGGAGTCTCAGATTGTTCTGATTCCAATTGTGCCACAGACTCCTCATCTGTTGATTCATTTTCGGGAGTCTCAGATTGTTCTGATTCTAATTGTGCCACAGCCTCCTCATCTGTTGATTCATTTTCGGGAGTCTCAGATTGTTCTGATTCTAATTGTGCCACAGCCTCCTCATCTGTTGATTCATTTTCGGGAGTCTCAGATTGTTCTGATTCTAATTGTGCCATAGACTCTTCATCTGTTGATTCATTTTCGGGAGTCTCAGATTGTTCTGATTCTAATTGTGCCACAGACTCGTCATCCGTTGGCTCATTTTCAGGAGTCTCAGATTGTTCTGATTCCAATTGTGCTAAAGCCTTCTCATCAGTTGATTCATTTTCGGGAGTCTCAGATTGTTCTGATTCTAATTGTGCTAAAGCCTTCTCATCAGTTTGTTCTATTTCTGCTGAATTTTCTAAACTTTCAGAAGACTCTTGACTTTCTGTTGTCGATCTGCTTTCGATATTCATATAATTTTTAAATTTTGGTTAATAAATTAATAATTTAGGGCTCTACCGAACCTGTCATGTAAAACTATTAACAACTCATGCTTGTAAAGTTTGTATAGTAAGGCTTTGAGTTTTTGTTAAATTGATATTTATCAACTTTAGAGCATTGCTGGACAGAGAAGGAGCTTGGGGAATTTTCTACATTGTAAGTTTGGAAGAACCTAATTTAGGAAGGTTTAGATGATTGGATAACGTAACTGATAGCTTGAGGATTATCAACTCGTTGAGAAGCATCAAGAATTTCAATACCCACTATTTTCCCCTCATCATTATAGTCAAAAATCATGCCGTTTTCGTCTTCATCACTTTCTGCGATTGTAGTTTCACAAAAGATAATGTTCATGATATCTACTTCTGGATCATAAATAATTTTCATGGCTTTCCCCAATACTTATTAATTTTACTGGTTCGGTAGGCTGTAATCACTTCTATTGGTTCTCGATCGCTCTCAACAATAAGTCGTAAAAGGTATTCTTTACCGTCTCCAAAGTCTAGGCGAGATTGATAAACCTTTCGATTATTATAACCCGATACTATCTGTTCTGGATTGTTGAGTACCGATTTTACTAATTCTGGGGGAATATCCCGTTTTTCCATTTCTTGTAAAACATGGTCTTTCAATATATATTCGGTTTCTTCTAGTTGAGATTGTTCTTGTTCCCATTGTGCTAAAGCTTCATCATCATTTTGTTGTATTTCCGTTAAGTCTTCTGGATTTTCCGAAGCATCTTGACTTTCTATAATGCTCATAGGCTGTTACTTCCTCGTGAATCAAACATCTCTGATATGCTTGTTGTTGTTCTTCTTCTGATAAAACCTGTAAGGCAGAATTGTGATTAATTTATGCTTCTCTATTCTTCATAAATAAATTACCTCTTTAAAAGACTTGATAAAACTATTTTTACGACTTTGATTAAGAGCATTGATTCCACATCGGTATGCTACTTCTTGGGTATAACACCAAGCCTTATCCAAATAATTCTCCTCCCGAACATTAGTTACAGTTAAAACAAGTCTAGCAAGATTTTTCATAGCATCAGTCTTAGATTGAGCCTTTCTGAACTTTTCCCAAGCCTCTTTAAACTCATCCTTGGTTTCCTCCACTAACTTAATAATATCATCCCGATACTCACAGCGATCTGTACACAAAGAACAATTAATACTCGATTCCTTCCCTACACTAAACTGACTCATATAACTCCGCACTTCTTCATCAGACTGCTGCGGACTAAAATTCTCATCAAATCCTCGATAACGATTCTCTATCGAAGACTTACCCTCATAAGTCGGTGGTACAGGATCTTTATACACTGGGACATCAATAAAAGTCGCCTTCTGTAGTCCAGTATAAAATATTGCTGCCCTCCCTGTCTCGCATTTTCCGAGAAAATCCCGCTGCTCCTCACTCATAATCATAGCATTGGCGATCGCCTCTCGATCATGAGTATCCCGCAACTGATGAGCAATTTGTACATTAGTATTTCGCATCGCATCTCGCGCTAATTTTTCGGGACTTTGATCAGCAATAATTAACCCTTCTCCATAAGCTCTGACCTCTGCTAACATATTACAAAATGATTGTACTGCTTTAGCTTTGACATCCGATGTCCCTCCCTCTTCACTCCCCTTAGAAGCCACATTTTCTAGAACATTGTGTGCTTCTTCTACTAAAGTAATATGGGTTAATTCCTTACTAGGATTTAATTCTCGATATTCTCGTAACATAGTTAAAAAGAACATCACCAACAAAGACTTATCTTGCTCATTGAGATCATTAAGTTCTAAAATAACTGGATGACCAAATAACTCCTCAGCACTTGGCTGAGAAATAGGACGACTAAACATTAACCCCTTACTTCCCATCAGTAATGGTTTGATTCTCCCCTTAATCGATGCTTCTAGATTACTTTTAACCTCTCCTTGATACCCCCTTTCTTTTAACACCTTTTCTACAGCAAGATAAAAATCCTGCATCGTCGGAAACTGACGAGGTTCTGCTTCAGTATTTCTCCCTTTATCAGTTAATTTCCAGCCTTTTTGTTGATAGATAACCTCCAATCCTTCCGCAATGACAGAAGGTAAAGGACCCACATGGGGTAACGCTCCCTCAAAACAGGTTTGTAGTTTAGCAATATGTGCTTCCACCCTAACACCTGGCATTAATTGAAATGGATTAAATCGCAACGGCGAAACAGTTTCATCTCCTAATGTATAAATTCTCAATTGATTCTTGAAAATATCTACTTTGCGTAAACCTCGATATTCTTTCTTTGCTGATTCAATCACTAAAAAAGGAATCTGAAACTTGCGCCAAAATTGATCCAATAAATACAAACAAGTGTTACTTTTTCCACTTCCGGTAAACCCCGTAATTAGCGCGTGTTTAGTAAAGGCATTTTTCGAGAGAGTGGCCCTACCTCCCACATGAAAACGCCCCAAATCAATATTATCAGGAGGAATTTCCTCATTGCGCGGTCCTGGATGGAAATCTGGGGGACGCTGTTTAACCGGAATTCCTGGTACTCCCCCTTCCACCGAAACCGGAAACCGAAACGCCGAAGCAGCACCTCGGCCATCCATCAAATAGCGCAATCTTCGCAGAGAATCATGAGGCGCATTTTTACTGTGTAAATTGAGGATAAGAGGGCTAAAATCGAGTAATTTACAGACAGCTTGTAGGTAGGAACAATTGGGATAGGGAATCACTTTTGCTCCCGATGGGATAGGTTCTGTTTCTCCTAATGGGGACTCATAAGCTTGTTCTTCCCGCAAGGTACTTGCTAACGCTGAAGCAACTTGTTGAGCGACACTTTCATCATGGGAAAAGCAAAAAATTGTCGCCAAAAAAGGATGAGTAAGTCGGCGTAAATTTGCCGCATATAGCCTCGACTCCCAACGCAACTGAGGATCAGTTTTACTTTGGGAAGGGTTAACTTGAGCATTGCCAAAATTTGTCCCTCTAGTTTGCATTTGGGCTAAACTTTCCGCTTGTCTGGCAATATCAGCAATTAAGTTTTTTTCTTCAGGTTTAAGTTGAGTTGGACTGAGGAGGATACAGATACTCATCGGTAAATTTTGTGATGCAATCGCATTAAAAGGAACAAGAAATGTTCCTCCCGCGCCCCACCAAGGACGAATCCCGTAAAGTTGTTTTTCTTGCTCAGAATAAATCAACTCTTTGGGAATCGAAAATTCCGCCTCAGTAGCAGAATTTTGAGGATTACCCGTAATCGGAGTATCTTGTCTGATAGGAGTTTTAACTTCTTCCTGGCAAACTTCAAAACAATAGTTGTAATTATAATTCTCTGACAACTCTTGTAATTGTGCTTGATTCAGGACTTCTGGCTCAAAACCAAAAGATGCTAACATTCTCCTTAAATCTGTAAGCAGAATATTCGCTTGATTTTCTCCTTGGGAACTTTTAGGAGTGCGTAACCGCCCTAAAATATAACTATCAATACGTTTATGAGTCTGATTGAGATCAAATCTAAGAGCATAAGTCACATCACCACTGCTGCGCCACAACCCAGAGACAAATTGTGTCCAGCGACGACAATATTCCTGGATGCGTTCCGGTGGTTCTTTTCCTAATAGAGTATGATCGAGGAGGAAATCAGGTAAAAAGAGAATTTGCAATCCAAACAAAAATCCTTTAGCAGTATCTTGTTTGGGGTTTAGGTAGAGTATATTTGAATAAGAATCTGTTGATAACATGATGGTTTAGTGGCGATTCGTTCCCGTCCAATTTTAAAGGCGAAAGCCTGAAACCTAAATGGATTAACCAATATTATAACCTGAACTTTGCTTGTCGGCCGACACTGCAATAAAATGTAGGGGGCGTTAGACAGCGACAATCTTGGCTTTTACTTAGGGCTAACAATCCGTCGTAACGCACCAACTACGAGAGCTATTAAAAATAGAATAATGCCTAATTATAGATGAAAATTGGACTAAAGCCTCGACAACGAACCTGGAACGCACTAACCACGAAATATATTAAAAATAGAATAATGCTCGCCAATTTTAGTTAAAACAGATTTTCGGCTATTGGCATCTAGTTTCTCCAAAAATTTATTGGCTGATCTACTGATCCTGATCTTCACGATTAAACCAGCCTGTAATATCAAGGAAGCTGTCGTCTTTGTAATCAACAGGATTAAAGGTTACTTCTATGTCAGCTTGTTCTATATCATCAACATAGGGAATCAGCATCTCGAAGAATTTAAACCACTCTTCCCGCATAACTTCGCGGACGCTTTCCTTGATGATGGTTTTGAGCATTAGAGCATCTAAGGTGTTTGCTGGCTCCATATATTTTCCTCCAATCTACTCAAGAAAACGGGTTTCTTACAGCAGCTATCTTAAGGATTTTAGTTTTCTCAAGCCATTGTTCGAGGCAAGTCAAGAGATTGGGAGAGATTCAGGTAATCTAAGGATAGACGGTTAAAGTGCATCTTAGCTTACCTGATAACGTTCTTAAAATCTATCAGTCGCCAAAGTTACTCATTTTAGCTATCTGGCTATATAAATAAGTAACTTCAAAAGGTTTTAGATAGGGTTTTGGTTTCTATATTTAACCCCGATCCTCACAAACAAAGTCCACTACTCGATCGATTTCTCGGGATGAGCGGATACGACGACTACCGCTGCCGAGTTCGCCACCACGACAATTGGCCCACCAACGCTCGCGACTGCCATTAACGATCGCATCAAATTCTCTAATTCTGCCACTATCATAATAACTGCGGCGATCAACGACAAAACGACCGATATTGGGGAGGCGAAATTCTTCATAAACATTACCGTCCCAACCGCCACCAGAATTACCGTGATGGTCGTCGGTGCGTACCTCAAACTCGCCCCGACAACCATTTCTCACCACAATATTGCCGTTTTCGAAATCCCAATTACCCTCACAGGGAGCAGCGGAGCGAGTACGGATTAATCTGACTTGGGCCCATCTAGCGTTCACAGGACAGCGAGTAGTGCGGCCGCTTTGACTTTCACAATTAACTCTCGTGGTTCTGGCCGCTGCTGGCTCGCTCCCTAGGGGATAAATTAGCAACAAACTGAGACTAGATAATAAAATTTGGCGAAACATTGTCTCTATCTCCAAGAAATTCTCTAGTTTATCTTACAGGGGTATCAAGAAAATGAGTAGTAGTTGCTTGAGGTGCGTTAATCAACAAAAAAGAAGGGTGATTTAACTTCACCCTTCCCCCTATTCGGTAAATTTTCTTGCCATCTTTAGAGAGCGTTACCGCGAGGTAATACTTCTTCAGGGAAGATAAAGTTTTCGTGGGGTTGGTCTTGGGGAGCCATCCAAGCTCTCAGACCTTCGTTAAGCAGAATATTTTTAGTGTAGAAGGTTTCAAATTCCGGGTCTTCGGCCGCTCTCAATTCCTGAGAAACGAAGTCATAGGCCCGTAGATTAAGAGCTAATCCAACCACACCCACAGCACTCATCCATAAACCAGTCACGGGGACAAAGAGCATGAAGAAGTGTAACCAACGTTTGTTAGAGAAAGCGATGCCGAAGATTTGCGACCAGAAACGGTTCGCAGTCACCATGGAGTAGGTTTCTTCCGCTTGGGTGGGTTCAAAAGCTCGGAAAGTGTTGGAACCTTCACCGTCTTCAAACAGGGTATTTTCTACCGTCGCTCCGTGAATAGCACAGAGAAGCGCACCACCGAGGATACCAGCTACACCCATCATGTGGAAGGGGTTAAGAGTCCAGTTGTGGAAGCCTTGGAAGAAGAGAATGAAACGGAAGATACCAGCCACGCCGAAGCTAGGGGCAAAGAACCAGCTAGACTGACCGAGGGGGTACATCAGAAAGACACTGACGAACACCGCAATCGGGCCAGAGAAGGCGAGGGCGTTGTAGGGACGAATGCCGACTAAACGGGCGATTTCAAACTGACGTAGCATGAAGCCAATCAAGCCGAAAGCACCGTGGAGGGCGACAAAGGGCCATAAACCGCCGATTTGACACCAACGGGTGAAGTTACCTTGGGCTTCCGGTCCCCAGAGAAAGAGGATGGAGTGACCGAAGGCATCGGCGGGGGTGGAGACGGCTACAGTCAGGAAGTTGCCGCCTTCCAGGTAGGAACTGGCTAACCCGTGGGTGTACCAGGAGGTGACGAAGGTGGTGCCGGTTAACCATCCACCTAGGGCCATGAAGGCGCAGGGGAAGAGTAGTAAACCAGACCAACCGATGAAGACGAAACGGTCTCTTTTGAGCCAGTCATCGAGAGCATCAAACAGCCCTCTTTCTGGGGCGCGTCCGACAGCAATGGTCATAGGGGTTTTCTCCGAAAAATGTATATTATTGCTAAGATTCTGCGCTCTCTTCTCCATCTATCCGAGCAGGCCAGCAGATGTGTAGAAGAATTGTGAGAAATCTTTACTTTTCTTAACTTACACCATATTGGGAAAAATGGCCAAGATTTTTTAGGTCGATCTTAAAAAAATCTAAAATTTTTCGGGGAGACCACTTCTTGCGCGACGTTCGGCGAAGCTCAGTCGAGCGGACGGTGAGCTTGTCGAACTGCCGTTGCGGGGGGAGACCACTTCGTGCGCGTTGCGGGGGGATTTGGGGAGATGTGCCACCTCAATTGCTTGGTATTGTCGTCTTCACGTCCTTAGTGGGATGCTAGACCCCTCTGTGCGGCAATTATCCCCAAATTGAGGTGATTAAACCCCGCAGTGCGCTATTAAGTCTTATTAAGGAGTGTTAGACCGATGGAAGTGGGATAGTAGGATAAAAGAACCACCATTTAAGCTAAACATCGCCAGGTGTTTAGGGACTTGCGTAGGAATGATATCCCAGCGCAAGTCCCTTAGCTTAAGTGGACTTGTTGAACTAAGAATCCCTCGCTAAGGAAGAAATTTATGGTGACAGTAACGCAAGCTGGGACTACAAGCTGTTCCACGACAGTGGTTAGGGGACTAGATCGGCAACTCATTGCTCAAATGAATCGACTTGTCTCAGGTGCTTTAGTTGATTTTTCTTCGCCCAGGATCAGGCTTGGACAAGCAGTTTGGCCATTCTTACAACCAGCGGCTAAACGCGCCCTAGATCGGGCAGTTGCCAATCGAGGCCAGACTCTGATTGTCAACTCCGCTTATCGGACTATTGCCCAACAACTACTTCTTTTTCAACAAGCTCAGGCGAATCGATGTGGCATTCCTATCGCTGCTGAGCCAGGAAAGAGCAACCATCAAAGTGGATTAGCTCTCGATATTGAAGATCATGCAGGCTGGCGACCTTTCCTAGAAGCTCAGGGCTGGAAGTGGCTAGGTCCATCAGATCCGGTTCATTTTGACTTTAAAGGTGCTGGGGTTCGTGACATCCGCTCAACTGCTATCCTGGCGTTCCAGCAACTGTGGAATCAAAACAATCCCAATGACAGGATTGCAGAGGATGGGCAGTGGGGTCCAAATACCGCCGCTCGTCTCGGTAAATCTCCTGCTAATGGCTTTGCTAATGGTCCGACTCTGGACACACCGATTGGTAGTGGGGGTAGCGTTGAACTAGGAGATCGCTTATTGCAACTCACGCGCCCACTTTTGGAAGGAGATGACGTGCGCCAAGTTCAGCAAGCATTAGTCCGCAATGGCTTCCAGTTAACAGTTGATGGTTTCTTTGGTCCAAAGACAGAAGAAGCAGTTAAAGCATTTCAACAACAGAAACAATTGCAACCGGTTGATGGCATCGTTGGACCTGCCACGCTTGCGGCGTTGGGACTCTCATCTTCCTAAAGGCAAACTGACTTCAATAATCCTGAAAACTAGCAAAAAACAAAATGCAAGGAGAATTTGCACAATGATCGGTCCAACCTTACGTTTATTTGACGGATTTGACCACACTTCTCCTCAACTTCGAGACGAAGTGATGGAACTGCAAGAACTGCTCAATGCCAAAGGAATTGCTGTCGTTATTGATGGCTTCTTTGGACAGGCAACCGAAATAGCTGTCAAACAATTTCAACGCTCTCGTGGTTTGGATGATGATGGAATTGTCGGTCCGCTGACTTGGGCAGCCTTATCGGACGAGCAACCTCCCAATCTTGAACTTGTGTTTGCCACGACGATTGCTCGTAATGATGCTTCCATGCTCAGACAATTAGAAGCCGCTCAACAGTTCAGAGCTTTTATTGAAGAAGGAGCTAACAAACACGGCTTTCCCATTGCTGTGATTGCGGGCATTGGTTCGCGAGAATCTCACTGGGGATTACTCTTAAATCCACCCGGTCCCTCTGGTACAGGAGATTTTGGTCACGGCCGGGGACTGATGCAAATTGATGACCGTGCTTTTCCTCAGTTTACCTCTACTGGTAAGTGGAAAGATCCCAGAGAGAACATTCTCCTTGGCTGTAAAGTTCTTGCTGACAACCGAGCTTTTATGCAACGCAAGACTAATTTGCAAGGCAAAGAGCTTATCCGTGCCGCTTTAGCTGCATACAATTCTGGACCTGGAAATGCACTAAGAGCTTTGGGCGATCGCGGAGATGTTGATTTCTTCACTGCTAACCGGAATTATGGCAAAGATACTCTCAGTCGAGCCGGATGGTTCCAGTTACATGGTTGGAGTTGACTAAAAAAGTAAGTAGAGTTGTTGCATGAGCTAAATTATTGGCAACAACTCTATACTTTAGTTCAAAGATTTAAACAATTTTATTGCTGAGATTTTTGGCTCTTCGGTAACTGTTATGCAAATAATTAACTTAAAATAAAATTCGATGAGAGAGCCTACGCCCAAAAATAGCTGAAACCCATACAGGAAAAGGTTTAAGGCACAAACTGGTTAATACAAAAAGATAGACAATCGAGTTAAAATTTGATATAATAGCCAAAAACCAGAGTATTTTACTTATGATACTTGACAAATTTTTGAACCTAGAAGGAACCTCTATTCAAGGCTATCTACACCTAGAAAATATCGGTATAGTTTTCCAAATCGAATCGAAAAATAAAAAAGCAGTCTGTCCTCGTTGTGGGTTAGAGAGCGATAAACTCCACCAAAATCATCGACATTTAGTCAAAGATTTACCGCTCTCAGGTCAACCAGTGTACCTACAAGTTAATCGTCGTCAATTTAAGTGCGGTAATTGTCAGAAACCCTTTAGCGAAGAGTTAGATTTTGTCGGCAAGAAACGAACCTATACGAAAAGACTAGCCGAGAATATACTCGAACAATTAAAATCAGGAGATATTTTAAATGTTAGCCGAAGAAATGACGTAACGGAAGAAGAGATTCAAAGAATGATAGAGGACATAGCTGAAGAAATTACAGAGACAGACCTATCGAAATTAAAAAGACTAGGAATTGATGAAATCGCTCTAGTCAAAGGACAAAAAAATTACTGTGCGGTTTTAGTAAATTTAGATACGGGAAAACTAATAGCTATTCTAGAGAAGCGAACACAAGAAGAATTGAGGGAAACGCTTACAGGGTGGGGAAAAGAGGTATTAGAGCAAATTGAAGAAGTCAGCATAGACCTTTGGTTGCCCTATAAAAATTTGGTGAAAGAATTGATGCCATCGGCCGAGGTAGTCGCCGATAGATTCCATGTAATGAAACAAATTAATCAAGAGTTAGACGAACAAAGAAAAGCAGAAAAAAGAGCCGTAGAAGCGCAGAAAAATAAAAAACAGAAAGCGAAAAAAGAAGCGAAGCTAGAAGTTTTAAAGCGAAGTAAATATAGCTTGTTAAAAAATGAAAAAGATTTAACGGAAACCCAAAAAATTAAACTAGAAGCTATCAAAGAAAATTTTCCAAATTTGAAAAAGATGCAGGAATTAAAGGAAGAATTTAGAAAGATTTATGAAACCTCAGAGAATCCGACAGAGGGAATGCTATCCATCTCGGAATGGTTGGCAAAATCCTCCAGTGTTTTTACTAAGAGTTGTCAAACAATCCGAAACTGGTTTGGAGAAATAATTAGTTATTTCGAGCAAAGGACAACAAATGGGGTGGTCGAGGGAATCAACAATAAACTTAAACTAATAAAACGGAGAGCCTATGGCTTTAGAAACTTTCGGAATTTTTGGGTTAGAAGTATGTTATCTTGGCATCTTGTCTGTTGATTTAGCATAAAGGGTAACGAAGAGCCAGATTTTTTCTAATTATGCCATTTACCGCCAAAGTCATTACCACAGCCGAATGGGGAGCGAGACCGCCAAAACTGGGAGTTTCCTCTTAAAAGAACAGTTCCCCGTTATGTCATCATCCACTATTTTTGTAAAAGGAGGTAAAAGCCACAATTAAACTTAAAACTCCATACATCGATCCAGTTTTATCCCCAAAAAAGAGGTAAATGAAAATGAAAAGATCAATTGTTAAATGGATGCTTACTGCATTACTAACTACTGTTTTTGTGACTTTTGCCTATGGATTAGTTACCAACGTCTTAGCTCAAACCCCCTCCCCGACTCCTGCTGCAACATCTTCCCCTCAAATCCCCTCCCCGACTCCTGCTGCAACATCTTCCCCTCAAACCCCCTCCCCGACTCCTGCTGCAACATCTTCCCCTCAAACCCCCTCTCCGACTCCTGCTGCAACATCTTCCCCTCAAACCCCCTCTCCGACTCCTGCTGCAACATCTTCTTCTAAAACTGAACCTGGGACTCCTGCGAAGTTCTCTGGCCAGGCGTTGGTAATAGCATTAGGGGGTGTTTTGGGTTTCTATACAATTACTGTCTGGTGGGTAAGCTGGGATAACAAATATAATTTTCCTAAATTATGGATTAAGCCCGTAGCTTTGACAGCAGGACACCTTGGTAAAGCTAGTCTTTCTAATTTTCAAATTTTTGGTTTCACTTTAGTGGTGCTATTTCGACTTCTATACACTCTGTCCAATGAGAAAGAACTGAGTGGGCTATCAAATGATATTCTTTTACTACTAGGTATCAGCGCTGTTGGCACAACTGGTTCCAAGGTTGTAGCATTGGGAAACAAACGACTGACATTCTCTAATTGGGCCTGGTTGCGAAATCATGAATGGCTGACCATTGGTGAAAAAGGTTACGAGAAAAAACCAGAATTAGAAGATGCAAAATGGAGCGACCTAATCAAAAGCGGTGGTTCATTTGATGTTTACAGCTTTCAACTAGCAGGTTTTAGCTTGTTGGTAGCTGCTAGCTTATTTTTAGGTGTTTTCGGTACTGGTTCAGATCTGGCGACATTTACTTTACCGCCAAACTTTCTTTCTATTCTTGGACTGAGCAACGTTGTCTATCTAGGAGGGAAAGTTACAGATCCAAATTCTTACGAAGAACTCAACCAAAAAATTGATGAATTACGGACAGAAGAAACAGACTTAATTTCTCAATACCCTAATATTCAACCTGAAAGTTATGGAAAGTATATTGCCAAAGCGCGTATTGTTGCAGAGATGCTAAGGTCATTTTACGGTCAGAAAGGAACTTTTGGCGGTGAGTCTACCATTGAATTTAGTAAACTGATACCAAAGATTCCTCAAAAAGATCCCCAATTTCAGCCAGCAATCACTTAATGGCAAAAGTGCGATCGCCAGAGAGCGATACTAACACGTCGCTGCAACGGACTGATACTATAGACCTCTTGCAAAAATCAAAAATCTTCCGTTAGCGATCGCCGATCTTGTAAGCTGCGTTCCCCACGACAACTCCTAATTACTCCGCCAATAAATTCTTGGGAACGCACCAAGATTTGCCAGCGATCTCCTTATCTATTCATGTCATGATTATTTTGTATTCTGGTCAGCCTAGAAATAGGTATCGGTTATGAACACATTTACTGCTGTTGTAGAAAAAGGGTTCTTCGGTTTGTCTTATGCGATGGACGGGGTTATAAGGAATGAAACCCTTATAGAGACAGACATTAGACCTCTTGCAGACCTCTTGCATAAATCCGAAAACAAACGATAGAAACAATAATGGGAGGGACTTTCAGTTAATTATTTATTAGTAGTTGATAATCTTCAAAAATGTTGCTGTACAAGGATCGACTTAAGACTTTTGCAAGAGGTCTTATGATAATCTTTCAATCCCTTTTTCACCAACTTTAAGGCCGACTCGCTGACATTTTTAAAGAGTTGTTTGGCATTTTTGGTGTGCGTCTCGCTTTCAGCTTGTGCTGTGTCAGGTAGATAGGAGCCGAGGGAACTTTGATTCCTTCTTAATTCTCGTGATATCGTGCTTTGATGACATCCGAGCTAGAGGGGCATTTGCCGTTGAGATAAATTTCCCTCTTGACTAAGTTGGTAGAGCAAGTTTCTTTGTTCTATGTTAAGATGTTGGGGGCTTCGTTTTTGGGTCTGATTTGTTTTTGTTGATGATCAGACATTACCTGATGAGCCTCTCTTTATCAACTCTTGGGGTTGATAAGTTTCATTTTTGAATTGCTGCTATTAATCTACGGACTACAAGTTACAAAAGCTGATTCTGAATAAACCTGTATTAGGGAGCGGCAAAAACTCTGATTTTGTGTTTGACTAAAAATGTATCCTAAAGATTGCCCTCCTGTTCTGATTCTATCCGTGTCTTACTATTCCCAATATCCCGACGCTTTCACTCCCAGTTATCTGAGCGAACTACAAGGGCAGATTCTCGCTTGTCCCCACTTCACAGTTAACAATTTAAATCGAGATTTCGTTAAAACCAAAGGCTTTTCCATCGCTTTTCGACGCACACAAATCAGCGAAGTCGAACGAATTTTTCCCTATTTTAAACCCTATCTTGATCGCAGTTTACAAGCTGACTGCAACGCTTTTTATCTTAACCCCTTACTCCTACAAACCGGTTCACGAGTTGATCCCCATATTGATCGCTCCCTGCGCTCCTATTGTAAAACGATCAATCCCCCGCTCCTAGTTAGCGTCCTTTATGTGCAGGTTCCTAGGGATATTCAAGGGGGGGAACTGGTACTAGCAAACCGTAATCGTTCCGTGGCCCAGATTCGTCCTTGTGCTAACACCCTGATCCTCTTTCAAGGAGATCTCACCCATTCAGTTAATCCCGTTAGCTGTTCTGGTATTCGTCTCAGTCTTGTCTGCGAACAATATCGTTTAGATGCGGAAGAATTGCGAGAGATTCCCGAAATGCAGATAGAATCGCGAACCATAAAACCAGAAAAGAAAAAAAAGAAAGATCGGGTCGTTGCACTACAATAAAAGGGCATTTTTGTAAAGATATTCTAGATGGTGATGCGCGAACCGATCGTCGAATTAAGGGGAGTAACTAAAGCTTTCGGCAAGAAAGTAATCTTAAATAACGTCGATCTGAAAGTGTACGAAGGGGAAGCGATCGGCGTGATCGGTCCATCGGGGACGGGAAAATCGACCATTTTACGCTTAGTCGCCGGATTACTGGCCCCCGATCGAGGAGAAGTGTACATATACGGTACAAAACGCCAGAGAACCGTAGAACAGGGGGAAGATCCCCTCGGTGTTGGTCTAGTTTTCCAACAATCGGCTCTTTTTGACTCCCTCACCGTCGGGGAAAATGTCGGTTTTGCTCTCTATCGCTACTCAAAGCTAAAACCAGCCGAAATCCGCGATTTAGTGGAAGAAAAACTAGATTTAGTCGGTATGGCTGGTTCCTACGACCTCTATCCATCTGAAATATCCGGAGGGATGCGAAAACGCGTCAGTTTAGCTAGAGCAATTATCAGCGATCCCTCGATCGCCGCCGATCGACCGAACATTCTCCTTTACGATGAACCCACTGCTGGACTGGATCCGGTTGCTTCTACCCGCATCCAGACGGTAATTATGGAACTTCTCAAGCTAAAAAAAGCCTGTGGGGCCCATCTCATTGTCACCCACGTCCACAGCACCATCGAAAATACCACCGATCGCATCGTTTTTCTCTATAAAGGTCAATTTCAATGGGTTGGACCGACTCAAGAGGCTTATCACTCCGAAATCCCCGTACTCAAGCAATTTTTTACCGGCAGTATCCACGGACCAATTCAGTGATCAGTAAACAGTAAACAGTAATCAGTGAACTGATAACTCGCATCTGATCACTGATTACTGATCACTGATAACTGATCACTGATAACTGAAATCCCCCGATTTCTCCTGTAAGATACTGTATAGAGATGAGGAGTAATTATTTATGGAAGCTGGCGGTTCACAACAGGGGATTTCCCCAACTCTGCGGCAAAGTGGTATCGGTTTAATGTTACTAGCATCGGGGGGAATATTAATCTGGTTAATCGCCTGGTTAAGTAATTTTAGCTTCGGGGGACGCAGTTATCGAGCCACCTTCCTTTTTCCCAATGTGGGTGGCCTGATGGTGGGAACCCGCGTCGGTTATCGGGGAGTGAGAATCGGACAAGTGACGGCAATTACCCCAGAACCGGAGGGAGTCGCCGTAGAAGTGGAGATTTCGCCAGCAGATCGCCTAATTCCCAGTAATTCCCTCATCGAAGCCATTCAATCTGGTTTAGTGGGTGAAACCACGATCGATATTACTCCCCTGCAAGCTTTACCCGTCGGTGGTGTTAAAGAACCCCCCTTGAGTCCTAACTGCAATGGGGAAGTGATTATCTGTAACGGTTCCCGTTTACAAGGTCAATCGGCGCTAAATGTCAATACCTTGATCAGATCTTTACTGAGAATTTCTAATCTAGTTAGTGATCCTGATATGGTGGCCGGATTTCGTTCCTTTACCCAACGCGCTGCTAATGCTTTGGGGGGACTCGATCGCTTTAGTGGTGAGGCAACCACCGCTTTAAGCGAGGTACGTCGCAGCGGTACTCTCGGTAAAGTTAATTCGGGGATGAGATCCCTAGAATCCTTACCGCAAGTATCCGGTTCCCTCGATCGCCTTTCTAGTGATCTTTCCGGTGTCGGGGGATTGAGTCAGGAAGCGACTACTTTACTGAGAAGTTTACAGGGAAGTGGCGGTCTGAAAAATTTAGACGCTACCCTAGTAGAGGCCCGAAAAACGCTGCTTTTGGTGGGACAAACTACGGAAGAACTGCGGGTTTTTTTGGCAGCTAATCAAAATCGTTTAATTGCTACTCTCGATAGTATCAAAACTACCAGCGATCGCCTACAAACTACTCTCGCTGCTTTGGATCCGATTCTGACGCAAGTGCAGAAAAGCCAAATTATTGAGAATTTAAACACTATTTCGGCAAATGCTGTTAAATTAAGCGAAAATTTGGGTAACTTTACTGCTTATCTCTCCGATCCTGCCACTGTTGTCACCCTACAGCAACTCCTCGACTCCTCTCGCGCTGCTTTTGCCAATCTTCAGAAAATCACCTCCGATGTGGATGAAATTACCGGTAATCCGCAACTGCGACAGGAAATTATTCGTTTAATTCAAGGTTTAAGTCGTTTGGTTTCTTCTAGCGAACAACTACAGCAGGAATTCGCCCAAGGTCAAGCAATGACAAGAATGGCCGCCCAAATTGCGACAATAGCCCCAAATCCCGCCCCTAATACCCCAGAAAAAGACCCTAAGAAACCCAGAAAAAGCCCCGAAATAAATGATTAAATGTGTTTGAAAAATCACCTTAGTTCCTCATAAAGGAATCCAATCTAAGCGATCAATCCATTCTTCAGCTTCTGTTAATTCCCAGATTAAAATCATTGATTCAGCCCATTGACTAATTGTACCGCTAGGGCGTAACCAAATAATTCCCCAAGTGTGACCTCCCGTGTTCCAATGATCTTTTAAATGATTGGGTATGGTACTTCTATTGTCAGTGATTAACAGTCTCTGGGATAATTCTAAATATTGCAATAAATTAGGATCAAGTGTCCCTAAAAGAGGTGCATCCGCATCACCAACTCGCAAAATATCTATAGTAGAATTGATACGTTGAACCGCTATTTTTAGCTTAGGAGATAAATTTTCATCCAGCAAAAACCGAATTTTCATGCTTTTTGTAAATACTCCTGCTCCTTTTTAATTTTTGCTTTTCTTAAACGATCAATTAAAGGAGATGATGTTTCTAGCCACTGTTGATAATGTTGTTCCCGTTGTCTTTCTAGCTTGACAAGATAGAGATCGATTTGTGCTTGATTGTGATAATAATAGGTCAAAGTGGCATAAATTTTTTCTAAATTTAGAGTTGGTAATTCTTGGAGAATTTCTTGAGGACTATAACCTTGTCGATAGTATTTCAGTACGTCCTCAATGCCAATACGATGTCCTTTTAATTGAATATTATCTACTGCTACAAATTCAAAATAATCTTCTAACTGCATAGGTTGTTACCTCCTAAAACATCAATACTATCCTAGCATATTATTAAAAATGTGCCGCAAAATTCAAATTATTCACCGATTTTAAGCCTATCTGAATATTCAATTTAACCCACCTAGTTTAGATGGGTTAAAAAGATAAAAAGAGATTAAGATTGACGTTTTAAAGCAGAACCAATTCCTAATACTCCTAAACTCAATAATCCTAGCATTGATGAAGGTTCGGGAACAGCTATCACTGAGACATTATCCAACGCAGGACCAGCAAAGCTATTAGTTAAACTGATAAACTCAAGGGTAGTGGTTGTACTGTTAGCGGTAAAATCCCAAGATTTTGATAGCCATCCCATATTTGTAGTGCTTTTTCCTGTTATATCAAAAGAAAAATTAGCAGAACTTCCTGCCGCACTAATCCTCATCTGTTTAATAGTAGGACTTGTGTTGGGATTACCCGCCAGATCAAAAGTCACCCGATAAGTCTTACCGACAGTTGTGTTAAAGGTTTGCTTAATTCCACCAGCATTCTCTCCAGATAAGTCCAGACTTCTAGAACCATTAGAAGCTTGCCATAATGCACCTATGTAATCGATTGATCCTTGGCTAACCGTCCATCCTGTAATTGCTGTGGAACCAGCACCAAGTCCTATAAAAGAAGCACCAGGGTTGACGTTAGCCGTCTCAAAACTGCCATTTTGAACCAAATTTGCTGCTTGTACAGGGGTGACTATCAAAGCACTCACCGCCAAGACAGAGGAAGCAATTGAGAGTTTTAATAAGCTGTGCTTACCCCCCCCCGAAAATCAATTAGTTTTTCTAATCTTTGAGCCATGACTAAAAACTCGACTTTTACAAGAACGGCTTCATCATAGCAGAGAAAAGCTTATAAAATAAATGAAAAAATGATTAACTTTTTGGCTCTTCTCGACTTTGTGTGACAATTTTTGCTTATATAATAGCGATCGATCTTTGTGTCCTTTGTGTCTCTGTGGTTCGTTCCACTCACTCGCCCGCAAGAATGTATCTTAGAATACATTTTACCCAATAAACCTGGGATATCCGAGAGACTTGTGGCCAGATATAATTAAGGGGTATTTGGGGGAAGAAATTGGATTATGGAAGAACTTTTAGAATTAAAAGCTTTGCTCTTAAAAGGTGATATTAAAGGTTCACTGGCGATTCTAGAAAACCTTGAAGATATGGGCAAAAATGGTATTATTACCACTATTCGTACTTATGCTGTTATCTTATTACTACATTTAATTAAACAACAGGCAGAAAACCGAACCACTCGTTCTTGGGATGTCTCCATTCGCAATAGTGTCCGAGAAATTCAACGCCACAATAAACGCCGAAAAGCGGCAGGATATTATTTAAGTGATGAGGAATTAACAGACACTTTAAACGATGCTTATCTTAATGCTTTGGATGCCGCTTCTCTAGAAGTCGAAGCAGCTTGTTATCAATCGGAGCAAATAGAAGCTATAATTGACAAAAACAAACTGATTAGCGATGCTTTTATTTTAATCAAAACCGTCTCTCCTTAGAAAGATTATGACAGACTCAATCTCTCAAGAACAAGCCCAAGAAATGTTACGTTGGTTAAACAAAAATCGTGACACCGTGCTTGATTTGTATAAAAATCAATACATTGCCTATAATGAAAAAGGAGTGATTGCTCACGGTGAAAATTTACAGAATGTTCTGGAAGAAGCTAACACAACCAATCAAGAATTTGTCATTTATCTTGTTCCTCGTTGTCGTTATTCTATTCAAATTTTACCAGTTCAATTTCGCTCCGTTGTTCGTCATAATTGGCAACCAAGCTATTTGGTAAAGTTAAAACATAACCAAATTGAAATAAAGACAATAATGTTAGTCGATTCTGGTGCAGAAGTTAGCCTAATTTCTTATAAAATCGGTCAAGATTTAGGTTATCAACTAGCAGATGCAGAGTCAACTTTAGTCGCTGAAACCATTGGCGGTAATGTAGAATATGTATTGCGTAATCTAGAAATAACGATTGATAATCATCAACTAATTGCTCCTGTTGCTTGGCTACAAATGCCCATAGATACAGAACAATTATTATTAGGAAGAGAAGTGGTTTTTGATAAATTTAACATTGAATTTAGACAAGCAGAAGAAACAATTATTTTTTCATGGCGAGATAATTAAATTTAACGATTTATCCAGTAAAATAGTCTCTGGTAAATCGGGCTTAAAGTAGAATTCAATTCCAATGAACCCAAATCCTGGATTATCATCTAATTTGACAGACAACGGCAAAATTCTATGAAAATAACCCTTTATCAACCGACATTATCTTTATTATTGCTGCTCTTGCTATCCGGTGGTTGTGCAGTCAATCAGGAAAAAGGCAAAACCACCACTCCGCAAGCACCTCCCCTAGCAGAAATCGTTCCTTGGCAGACCGTCGAACGGGTTACTATTTTAAAAGCCGATCAGGATCCCATCTATGCTTTAGCTATTAGTCCCGATAACTCCAGGCTGCTGAGTGGTAGTTTTGACGGCACTGTTAGGGAATGGGACCTAAAAACCCAAAAACCTCTCAGGACTTGGCAGCTAGGAGATACTGTTAACGCTATCCAATTTAGTCCCGATGGTGAGAGTTTCGTAACTGCCGATGCCGGGGGAAAAGTGCAACGCTGGAATACGCGCACGGGAAAATTAGAAATGAGCTATCCTGGCCATGCTTTTCTCGTTACTGATGCCGCTATTTCTCCCGATGGCAAAATTTTGGCCACGGGTAGCTGGGATCGTACTGTTAAACTCTGGGATTTTCAGACGGGTACACTGTTAAAAACCCTGCGCGGTCATAATCATCCGATTCAAGCGATCGCATTTAGTCCCGATGGTAAAGGAATTGTTAGCGCCGATTACGATGGCTTCGTTAAACTGTGGAAAGTGAGTACCGGTCGCTTTATTCGTGCCTATGCGGGTAATTTATTCCCGGTTTATCGGGTGCTTTTTTCTAAGGATGGTAATACCGCCGGTACTGCTAGTCAAGACGGTTCGATCCGTGGTTGGCAAGTGAAAAGCGGCATCGGCACCACTACTATTCTCGCCCATAACGACGCTGTTACCGATATGGCCCTGCTGGATGGGGGTAAAGTTTTGGCCAGCACTTCCGGGGATGGAACCGTTAAATTTTGGGATGTTAATACCCGTCGGCATTTGAATACTCTCAAGGGAAACGTCATCTTAAGAATGGTTGCCAGTCGAGATGGTCGTTGGTTAGTCACTGGAGATCGGGACGGTGCGATCGCAATGTGGCGGGGAATCTAATTGACTATAATTAAGACTAGAGTGTTTTCTAGGGCGAAATATAGCTATGGCAGCAGTGATTTTAAACTTAGATACAGTCAATCTCAGCGATGAGCAGTTTTACCGTCTCTGTCAAGTTAACCCAGATTGGCAGCTGGAAAGAAACGTTCAGGGAGAATTAATTGTGATGCCACCTGTTGGGGGAATTAGCGGCAACCGAGAAGCCGATTTTATCATTGACTTAGGTATCTGGAATCGTCAAACCCGATTGGGTAAAGTCTTTAGTTCGGCGACGATTTTTCGTTTACCGAAAGGCGGATATCGCGCTCCCGATGCCGCTTGGGTGAGTTTAACTCGTTGGCAAGCTCTCAGTCGAGAAGAACAGGAGAAATTTCCGCCTATTTGTCCCGATTTCGTCATTGAACTGCGCTCCCGTAGCGATTCCCTCCCGGAAATTCAAGCTAAAATGCAGGAATATCTCCACAGTGGTTTGCGATTAGGTTGGCTAGTTAATCCTCAACAACAACAGGTGGAAATTTATCGTCCTCAGCAACCCGTAGAAATTATGGAACTACCCGCTAATTTAAGCGGAGAGGATGTCTTACCAGGCTTTAGTCTATTTATCTCTATTTTTGAGTAAAATATAGTCAAGACTAATGTATGATTCTACTTGTAAATTTATCGCCCTGGAATATTCGAGAGATTTAGCCACTTGGTTATTAGGTAAACCTTTAGATTTAACCGAAATTAAACCCTCAGAGTTGTCATTGGAGCCGATAAGAGCCGATAGTTTAATCTTTTTAGAGTCAGAAGAATTAATCTTACATATTGAGTTCCAAACCGACCCTAAAGAGGATATTCCCTATAGAATGCTCGATTATGCCACAAGACTCTATCGACGCTATCAAGGCAAACCTATCTATCAGGTAGTGATTTATCTAAGGAGAAGTACCTTACCCCTAGTCAGACAGAATGACTATCAACAGGGAAAAACTTATCATCAATTTGAGGTGATTAGACTATGGGAACAACCCTATCAATCCTTATTGCAAGCACCTGGACTATTGCCCTTTGCTATACTAGGTCAAGCTGAGGAGCAAGAGAATTTACTGCGGCAAATCGCCCAAAAAATCGAACAAATCAGCGACAGTCGAGAACAAAGCAATCTGGCTGCCTCCACCGCAATTCTCGCCGGATTAGTATTAAACAAAGACATCATTCAACAATTGTTGAGGAAAGATATTATGAAAGAATCTGTCATCTATCAGGAAATCAAAGGGGAAGGAAGACAAGAAGGAGAGGCTAACCTGGTTTTACGTCTATTAAATCGGCGTATAGGTGGCATTTCTGCCGAATTATCCGCCAATATCCAAAGTCTTTCCCTAGAAAATTTAGAAAACTTAGGAGAAGCTTTATTAGATTTTCAGTCAGTAGAGGATTTAGAACAATGGCTAGAAAATGAGCGTTTTTAACTAATTTACTGCGGTTATTTTTATTCTATTAATTCCCTCTATTATCATTATGTCAGATCATCAAGCTAGTTATGCCGTCAATGCAATGTTAGGTCGATTGTATTTGAAAAATAAGGCGTTTCAGTCCCTAAGTTTTGAAGAACAACAGTCTATAGTTTTGGACATAATTAAAGAATCATTCCTTTGCGATGTCAATATCGGCGAAATTCTCAGTAATGAGTGTTTTTCTGATTTTGACGATGTGGAAGAACAGAGAACGATAGCAACGATATTTCAAATTTGTTCCTGCTGTCGTCAAGCATCAGCTAACGTACAAGACTATGGAGATGATTTTAGCAAAGCAGGAATTTGTTCCGCTTGTCTTGCTAAATATTTCCCCGATGGATATTAGAGATAATTTAATCTCAACCTAGGGATAATCAATATTCAACAATTGTTGAGGAAAGATATTATGAAGGAATCTGTCATCTATCAGGAAATCAAAGGGGAAGGAAGACAAGAAGGAGCCGTCAACTTGCTTCTACGTCAATTAAATCGGCGTATAGGTGAAATTTCTGCCGAATTATCCGCCAATATCCAAAGTCTTTCTCTAGAAAATTTAGAAAACTTAGGAGAAGCTTTATTAGATTTTCAGTCAGTAGATGATTTAGAACAATGGCTAGAAAATGAGCGTTTTTAACTAAAATTACTGTCCAAATAAAACCGAACTATTGCCAGATCCTTGGAACAAGATCCAAGTCATCAGCAGATTAGATACAAAAATCGCTAAGAGCATAGTGACTACGGCCGCGGTCGTAGCTTGGCCGACTCCCTTAGCACCGCCATCGGTCGTTAAACCCCAATTACAGCCGATAATCGCGATTAAAGCCCCAAAAACCACCCCTTTAACTGGTCCACTCAGCACATCTCCCACGCGCAGGAAACCGCGAACCGAGTCGAGAAAAACGGAATTAGCAATCCCGTATAAACTTTGGCCGACCAGCAAACCGCTACCTAAACCGATCAGCAACGCCATAATACTCAAAGCGGGAACCATCAGACAACAGGCAATTAAACGAGGCAGCACCAGATATTCCACGGGATCGGTTTTGAGCATATAGAGTGCGTCGATCTGCTCTGTCACCTTCATGGTGCCGATTTCCGCCGCAAAAGCCGATCCTACTCGACCGGCTACCACGATCGCCATCATAATCGGACAGAGTTCCCGACCGAGAGCAAGGGCCAAAATTCCCCCCACCATACTGCCAGCACCCAAAGCTTGGAACTCCCGGGCCACTTGGATAGTAAAGATCATCCCGATCACCGCAGCCGTGATCATGGCGATAATCAGCGAGGCGGGCCCAGCTGCCACCATTTGTTCTTGAGTGACGCGCCAATCGGGTTTGCGTGTGAATAGGAAGTAAAAAACCCTGCCGGTTAAGAGTATCGCTAACCAACAGCGCCGAAACCAAGAGCTTAATTCCTTGCTAAAAATTGCCAATAAATCCTTCATGACCCTCAAAATCGATCGGACTAGAGAAAAGTCTATCCTGTTTTGTCTTCTAACTCCCATTCCCATGCTATGGATAGTGCAGAATTTTTGTACTAGACCTCTGGCAGAAATCAAAAATCTTCCGTTAGGTGAGGAGTAAGGCTTCGGCCGTGAGCTCAGCCGAACGGAGCCAGTAGTCTCGGAGTCAGGAAAATTAAGAATGAGCATTAATCAATTAAATGCTCTATTTAGTGATTTTAGCCAATTTTATGCCTATTTTTCTCATTTTTGCCCTCTCAAAAATTAATTATGGAAGAACTCTAGTATAGACCTCGTTTCCACACAGAAACCAGAAGAGCCGAATAGATCAATGAATTACTTTTCATTCCCAGAAAAAGCGATTGATCAGATGCTTTGATCTTGTACGCACAAAAATGTATATATTGATGATATGGTCTTCGACTGGGACAACAATAAAAACCAAAGCAATCTCATCAAACACGGTATCAGTTTCGAGGAAGCGATCGCTATATTCGCTGATCCTTCTATCCTGACCTTTGAGGATACCCGATGCAACTATGGGGAAACGAGATTTGTTTCAATAGGGAAAATAACGCTTGCCACCCAAGAAAAGAAAGTGATCATCGTAGTTATTCACACTCAAAGCATTCGTCTCATATCAGCCAGAAAAGCCAATGAACGGGAGAGAAAACGCTATGAGCAACCCTGAATTTTCCCTTGATATGCCTCTTAAAGAGCGACAAGAGAAATTTATGCAAATGTCCGATGAGAATATTGATTATTCAGATATTCCTCCCCTAGATGATGAATTTTTCAAGAATGCTAAACTGGTCAAACCAAATCCAAAAACAGAGCAAATTAGTATCAGGTTGGATTCAGAAATCCTTGAGTGGTTTAGGAATCATGCTCAAGAAAAGAGCTATCACGACCTAATTAATGATGTATTACGAACCTACGTCAAACATCAATCGCAATAGCCGATTATCTGCCGAGTAAAGAACCTCAAGAAGCGGTTATAAATGGCAATGATTACAATATCAATTGTAGTGTTTGCCTAAATTCAACCTCAAATGTCGGATTTTGCAAAAACTCCGAAACACCTTATATGCTACGATTCACAAGTCGCAGCGAGAGAAACTTTATCATTAGGTAAATAATAGTCGTCCTTTTGGTTCAGGAATGATTCGTTCTAGTTGTTTGGCAGTTTCAATCCATTCTTGAATAACAAGTTCAGCATTTTGTACAGCTTCTTGATAGGTTTCTCCATCTGCCATACATCCTGCTAATTCTGGAACTTCAACAATAAAAGCTTGATCTTCCTCACTCCAATAAATAATTAATTCATAGCGAATTTTCATCTTTCCTTCCTAATTTATATTTTAAAATTAGATTACGAATTTGTTTGATTTGATAAGTTATGTAGGTTGGGTTGAACAGAGTGAAACCCAACAATTATAGGCTTTGTGTTGGGTTTCGTGCCTCAACCCAACCTACTACTACTTTCGGAATTTTTGGGTTAGAAGTATGTTATCTTGGCATCTTGTCTGTTGATTTAGCATAAAGAGTAACGAAGAGCCAAAGCTTTTGCTGTGAGTTAAGGTGAAGATCGACAAGTTCCAAGGCGTGCGAACATCCAAGAAAGAGGATTACCTGCGTTACTAGGAGCACTCACTAGATACCACCAAGGCAGAAGTCGCCATCCTGGAAGATGTCCTGTAGGAGCATTTTCTTTAAACGTTAGTTGATGATATTCCAAATATTTACCATTCTTTATCTTCCAGCCAACTCGTTCTGCAAAAATTTCATCAAGGTTTTGTAGTCCAATTTCATTAGCCATTTTCAGCCAAATTTGCTTTTGAACACTAATTCCAAACTTTTTTCTAGAATAATCAACCCAAAGCTGGTCAATTATATCTAAATCATTGCAGGGAAAGTTATTAATATCTTGCATATCTAAATAACCTTTTTCTATTGCTCCTGCTGCCCTAAGCAGTAGTCCCTCGGTTTCGTGATCTGCCTCTTTCCATTTCCTTGCTGCTAGTAGGTCTCGCAGACTGGTATAATTCACTCCTGTTGACCTCGAGATGAGGGGCGGTTGCGGTTCGGTGGGCGGATTTGATGGTGTTGGTTTCGGTGGCGTAAGCACGGGAGGTGATGGACTGGGTTGGGGGGATACTACGGCTATAGATGAGCGAAAAACAATATCTCCCCGATTTAAGTTAACATCTAGAATCGTCCCAAATTGAGGATGTTGATTTCCCCTTGTTAAATTGGGAAGATGTTGCGTCAAATAAAGACCTAATTCACTTCCCGTTACATACCCATCTTTTGTATAATCAGCCTCCCCTTCTAATGCTCTCAAAAATAGCGGCGTAAATACACTTTTTGCAGGAACTTTTTCATTCGCATCACCAGCCGTTAAAAATTGCCTCACGGGTTTATTCATCACATCTCGGATATAAGCATTTCCCGCATCGTCTCCATTAGATCTTTGTTTAAAAATCGTTCCCGAGAAGCAACTATCAAACACAAATAAAACGTGCTTTGCTTCCATTTGAGTTGCCCAAGAATTAATCTGTTCCATTGACAATGCCGCTTTCAGAAAGCCCTGTTCATCAACAATCGGATCGGGTGCATCAACGGGAACTAAATATCCTTTGGTCTGCTGACGAGTGTAACCATGCCCTGCAAAAAAAATCACTAGACGATTATTCTGTCGATAACCATAATCATCGATAAAATCCTTGATCCCATTACTCAATTTAGTTCGATTGGGATTGGGAATTTCTCTAACCTGAAATCCTTGTTTTTGTAGTGCCGTTACGACCTCTTTCGCTTCATATTGAAGGTTATTTAATTTTCCCCAATTTTTATAATCTCCAGCCCAAATAACTAAAGCATGGCTTTCTTGATAAACAATAACTTCTTTCCCATTAGCATCTTTTACGATCAAGGAATTACGCTGAGCTTGTGCTATTTTTATACCAACAAGACTAGCTGTTATTCCCGTTAATGCCAAACATCCCCAAAAAGCCTTTTTCATTACCTTACTCCTTCCACATCATTTTATTAATGGGGTTAGTGCTTGGATGAGTTCGGTTGCCTTTGGATCGTTTTTTTCTCTAAAAATTATCTTGACTTCATTACCTTGATCGATAATAATTGTCCCTCGTTCTAAATTTGCATTGTTTTCGATTAACAATTCTCCTTTTTTGTTTTTACGGACAATAACTCCTCCATATTTAGTATCTTTATAAATTTCTAATAAAGTTGTGGCAATCTGCCCCAAAGCAACTGCCCCAATTAAAATATAAATAACGGGTAATCCCCGATCATCTGTTATCGTTGACTTGTCTGGAATAACTTGCCCTTCAAAGTTCAATTCTTCCCGAACAGTGTTCACCTGTTCTGCGGGAACGCGCCACTGAATGTTGACTGATTGACTTTCCTGCGCTGAAACGCTTTGGTTTGAGAATCGATGGAAAAAAAGGCTCAAAACCAAGCCAACCAAAAATTTGCGCCGTTTAATGATAGACATCAATACCACCTTAAGCTCGTCTTTTTTCTGATTTTAACAGTAGAATCGCCGATGGGAATGAATAACTTAATTTATGACTCCATTCGTCTCACCTGAGAAATTTCTAATTTCATATCTACCGAAAAAGGCTCCCCGGTTGACCATTCCCGTGGCGATCGTTTATGAAAAAGATAATGGTGTTCAGCTAACCATTCTCAATGCTTCCCCGTCTCCACGGTAAAATAGGCAATGCTCACCCTAGTCATGCAAGGCGTAAAATTTCCCAGATTTTCAGATATTCTCGCTAACTACCTTTGTAGGTCTTCATTGGCCCGAAAAATCGCTTCTTGACCATCACTAGAGGCCACAAAACCCATAAAAGCTTTGACCGCTTCACTAGCAGGTTCTTTGTAAACGTAGTAAAGGGTACGCTGCCAGGGATAATTAGGTTCACTGGCTGAAATTCCGTCCACAGCGAGCGCTCTGACGGTTTTTTGGTTGGCGATTTGGCCATAGGTTGCGTAACTAATGCCATTCAGTCCTAAAACTCGCAAAATCGGGGTGGTGGCATCCCTCTCCATCATTTGAAAATTAGTTCCCGTACCAAATTCTCCCCCTTGCAGCACTTCCTGACGAAAACTTTGATAAGTGCCACTAATAGGGGGACGATTAATCACTTGAATAGTAGCTGCAGAACCGCCCACCTCCGACCAAGAGGTGATTTTTCCGGTAAAAATATCTTTAACTTGGGTAGTGGTTAACCCCCCCGCAAAGGGGTTTTTTACTCCCACCACAATAGCGATCGCATCTCGAACGATCGGACTAGAAGCCAATCCCTGAGAGCGTTCTGACTCGGTTAAAGGTCGTGACACCGCCGCAATATCGATCGCCCCCCGGGCCAATTCCTCTAATCCTCTATCAGATCCTTGAGCATTTGTCAAGACCTCTACCCCCTGAAATTTGGCCGTTAAAGCGGCTTTTAAGGCTTGATTAATCTGTACCATACTGGTAGCGCCGTTAATGCGAATTGTCGTGCCACTGGGGATAGAAGTCGGTGGGACAAAACTAACCACTTCCTGGGGGGAAGGGGGAGGGGGTAGGGGAGAGGAGGCACTTTCCGATGTGGGGGATTTTTGCGGACTTTTACCGCTGCCACAGAAAAAGAATTCTTGACCTGCGGCACATTGACTTTGTAGCCAGAAGTAACCCCCACCTAAAATGCCCGCAGTGGCTAAAAGAGCGATTATTAAAGCAGTTGTTTCGTTTTTTTGAGACATACCCATCATTTGCTGACATTAGGGGGTCGATCGCCCCGACACCGGTGATCAATGGAAGTTTCGATGATATTATCTTAGTGCATGGAAATCCACTCTTAATTTAGGACTGTATATCATGACCCACGCACCTATATCCCCAGTCGTACTGGTTATCCTTGATGGTTGGGGTTATCGCCCGCAAAGGTCGGATAATGCGATCGCAATGGCGAAAACCCCGATTATGGATAGTCTCTGGGAAGTTTATCCCCACACCTTAATCCGCACCTCCGCTAAGGATGTGGGACTACCGGAAGGACAGATGGGTAACTCGGAAGTTGGCCACCTCAATATCGGAGCGGGGCGAGTTGTACCACAGGAATTAGTACGGATTTCCGATGCGATCGAAGATGGTTCGATTCAACAAAATCAGGCTTTATTAAAACTCTGCGACGAGATTAGCCCTAAAAAAAGCAAATTACACCTGATTGGTTTGTGTTCTGAGGGGGGAGTCCATTCCCATCTCGATCACTTACTGGGATTATTAGACTTAGCGAAAGTGCAAGGGATTAGCGATGTCTGCATTCATGTCATCACCGATGGTCGCGATACCAATGTCACCGACGGAATGCTCGCTATTAAAAGAATTCAAGAACATATTAATAAAATCAATCTCGGTCGCATGGTGACTCTCAGTGGCCGTTATTATGCCATGGATCGGGATCGCCGATGGGATCGGGTGGAAAAAGCCTATAACGTGATGACCAGTGATCAAGGTATCGACGGGCGATCGATCACTGAAGTATTACAGGCATTTTATGATCAAAATATTACCGATGAATTTATTCCCCCCACCAGAATTGCACCCGGGGCGATCGAAGCGGGCGATGGGGTGATATTCTATAATTTCCGTCCCGATCGAGCCAGACAGTTGTGTTATGCCCTGACTATGCCCGATTTTGAAGATTTCGATCGAGATTTAATTTCTCCCCTCAGTTTTGTCACTTTTACCCAATACGATCCGAAATTACCGGTAGATGTGGCCTTTGCTCCCCAGAATTTAAATAATATTTTAGGACAGGTGATCGCTCAACAGGGATTAAAACAGTTTCGTTGTGCAGAAACCGAAAAGTATCCCCACGTCACCTACTTTTTTAATGGGGGATTAGAAAAACCTTTTGAGGGAGAAGTGCGCGAATTAATTCCCAGTCCGAAAGTCGCCACCTATGACCAAGCACCGGCTATGTCGGCGGCCACGGTGACAGCAGCGGTCTGTGGGGCGATTGAACAGGGGATCTATAGTCTTGTGGTGGTCAATTACGCTAACCCTGATATGGTGGGTCATACGGGCATTTTAGACGCGGCCATGAAAGCAGTGGAAACGGTGGATCTATGCTTGGCTAAGTTGTTAAGTAGCATCAATAAATTGGGGGGAACAGTGTTAATCACTGCCGACCACGGTAACGCGGAAACGATGGTGGATGAGTCGGGTAATCCTTGGACTGCCCACACGACTAATCCCGTTCCTTTAATTTTAATTGAAGGGGAAGGGAGAAAAATACCCGGCCACGGTGGCGATGTGCAGCTGCGGGATGATGGTCGTTTAGCTGATATTGCCCCCACTATCCTGGAAATTCTCGCTATTCCCGTCCCAGTAGAAATGACCGGGCGATCGCTGATTAAACCGGCCGAAGTGGAAATTAAAGCCAGTCGCACTCCCGTCCGAATCTCGCTTTAACGAGTAAAAAGTCAATAAAGGGGATTTTATGCTGAAAACCATCGAAGATGTTTATCGAGATGGACAAATACACCTAACCGAGTTACCCAATGATATTAGCGATCGCTCACAAGTGCTGGTGACTTTTCTCGATCAAATCGATCCTATAGCGGTCCTAAATTATTTTCAAAAAAGTGATAAGACAATGCCGGTTTTTCGGTTTATGTTATGCAATGGATGGGGGTTATAAGGGATGGAACCCTTATTTACTGGAGTTTAGACTAAATGCTTGCTTAATCTGCGATCGCCAAATCTGAAGTTTATCCCATAACAAAATGACTCAGCCATCAAAAAATAGTTAAGACTTGTAAGTACCTAAGCAAAATTAATTACACATATCTAACCCCCTCTTGCCTTTTGCCTCTTGCCTTTTGCCCATCTTTACTAGGAAATTAATTTTGCACGACTACTTATAAATTATGTCCAAGTCGATTATTTCCCCCTTTTTTCTGGGAACTTTTTCTTTTTTTAACCGCTGGATGTGGAAGGAACCACAGAGACACGGAGGACACAAAGATCGATCCTCTGTAAGCTAAACTTATCGCACAGAACCTAGAAGAGCCAAGTCACTCCATCTTTCCCATTGATGTGGTGTACTTAGTGCTGGCTGAATAATGGTAAAACCCTTTTAAAATAAGGCTTTTGACCTGTTAAAATCCGATGTTAGTGCAAGAAAATAGGATTGGGACTTTCAAAAACCTTGCATTATCCTTCTTGCAGTACATAGATTGGTACAAAAAACAAGGGCAAGTATCCTTTGATTTTATTATACTTCACCTATACTAAAAAGGTCAAATTCATCAAATTTAATTACCTCGGAATCAGGATAACGAGTATCAAAACGATAACTGCTAACGGTTCCTTTTTCTGTATCTAAAATGCTAAAAACCGTCACATCATTACTAGCAATATAGGGTAAAGGTTGATTAACCCAATCCACTAGAGGGGCAATATTCGGGATAATTGCTTCTAATCCATTGGGATTACCGATCGCCGCATAATTTCTATCGAGAGGTACAGGACGTTTTTTATCACCTAAATAAGCACCATAACTATTACCAACGTTAGAAGATTCGAGAAAATTCATCCCCTTACGACTAAGAAAACGATTCCATAAATGAGAATGACCATAAAAAACCAAATTAACCTTAGCTGACTCTAATAAAGGAATTAAATCACGAATAATATAATCATTTTCTTGGGGATAATCATAGCGTACCGATGTAACTTTTCCCGTGGCATCCCGTTCAATTGTCTGCACGGGATCGGTGTAAGGTGGAACGATATTTCCTCCTAGGGTATGGGGAGGATGATGAAACATAACTACCTTATATTTAGCCTCTTGAAACTCTCGACTATTTAACTCTTTTTCTAACCATTGATATTGAGGACTACCCTGGGCAATTGGCTCAAAAATATGCTGACCATAACCCCAGCGTTCTGGTCTATCTAAGTCTCTTTGCTTTTCGTAATATCTTCCCCTTGCATTGGGTTCTAAATTGGGATTTCTCCAGATATTAGTAATATATAAAACCACTAAATAAATATCACCAAAGGTGAGAGAATAATATTTATTTTGAGGCAAAGAAAAAATTTCTTCGTAGGTTTCTGTGTTGAAAGCATGATTTTTTAACCAGTTTTCATTAATTGCTGCTATATCCTCCGCTAGTTTTTTAGCAATAAATTCAGGAATAGCATCTTTAAACTGTTCATTTAAATCTATAGAAGTAGAAAATCTGCCCATAACTTCATGATTACCAATAGCAGGAAATAAGGGAGCATTTTGAATAATTTCTCCCCCTTTATAAATAGTCTGAATACCATTCTTGGTAAGAGGATAATTAGCACGACCTTGTAAACAGGGAAAGAATGCCCCACCGCGACTATCATCAAACCATTCGGAAGCTCGATCGGGTATATTAACTAAATCTCCTGCTAAAAAAACTGCATCTACCTGTCCAATAGTTTCGCTAACTTTTTGTAAATTAGCGGCAGTCATGGGCATTAATTGATGATCGGAAGTGAGCAGAATTTTGAGATTAGTTCCTTTTTTTGGTCTTGGGGTAAGGGTATAAATATTGCTTCTAATCGCTGTATTTTCCTGAAAACTGGTGACTTGATAGGGAATCTTTTCTCCAGGATTTAAATCAGTAATTTCTGCCTGATGTCGCCAGATTTCTCGATCGGTTAAAGATTGATAAGCTTCAAGGGTTCTCGATTGAGCATCTTCTCTAACTCTAGTTAATTTGCTAGTGCGAGCGGGTGCTATTTTCTCTAGTTTTTCCCCGTAGCGTACCTGATGACGAGTGCCAAAAAATTCCGTAAACCAAACCACTTGTATTGATGTTTCGGTGGGTAATTGTAAAAAAGGTTCGCTTAAAAGTTGATTCTTGTTCATTGTTGCTCAAAGATAACTAATTATAATTAAAAAAGCTGGGCTCTTCTCGACTTTGTGTGATAATTTTTGCTTATATAATCGTGAAATATTTACCTAGAAAGACTTTTAGGACTATTTTGCTGAAGAAACTATCAGTATAGACCCCGTTTCCACACAGAAACCAGAAGAGCCAAAGCTAGGTTAATATAACAACCAGCTTTTGAGATACTCAAATTAAAGAGGACTAACAAAACTTTTAACCCATCTTCGGGTAGTTTTAGTGACAGACTCCCGTGAAAGAATCACCACCATGCTTAACTGTAATGGTACGAAGATTGTTTTCTAGGGTAAAACTAACCGGTGTTCCTGCTTGACTTTTTCCGCTAAAAGTATTTCTACCTTGGTAGGTAGTGACAGCTAATCCTACCGGCCGCATTTCCGGGGGAGTTGCGGCAGCAAAATTATCAATCGTTACGGTGTTATCGTCTTTGTTAACTACCAAAATTTGCCCTTCCACCACATCGCTAACTGGGGAAACCATTGTCAGTGTCACCGGTTCTTTTTTGTTGATTGAGTCGTCATCAATTTCAGAAGTATAAACATAGAGTTTTACTCCTTGGGCGGTTTTGCCAGTTGCCGTACAGATGATACCATCTCCTAGACTAGGCATTTGGGCAAATGTCGGCTGAATTAAGACGCTAGGGACACCGATCAGGGTAGCAGTGGCCAAAAGAGCGGTTTTCGTCAGATTTTTAAGCATGAATTTCTCGGTGCAAGTGAACTTCTCTGAGGTTTTTAGCACATTACCTGTGCTACGAGAAATCAAGATAACACAAAAATTAGCTAGAAATTTTTGTAAAGTGTTGAGTGAGATTCTTGGCTTTTACTGCCATTAAATCGACAAAATAGCGATAAATCAGGGTTAAATGGTACTAACCAGAAGATTGCCCATTTTATCAGCTAATGTAAAACCTGAGACTCTAACTGCTGCTGTTGCCAGAGATTTTGATAGACTCCGGGGATTGCGATTAACTCCTCGTGGGTTCCCATCTGGACAATTTCTCCGCGATCCATGACAAAAATGCGATCAGCAGTGGCAGCGGCCGATAATTGATGAGAAATAAAAATCACGGTTTTTTGGCTCTCTTGGGCGAGATTTTCTAAAATAGCCGTGGCAGTTTGATTATCGACGCTAGATAGGGCATCATCAAGGATTAAAATCGGTGCTTGGATGGCTAAAGCGCGCGCTAAAGAGGCCCGTTGACGTTGACCACCGGAAAGAGTAATTCCACGTTCTCCCACTAAAGTCCCGTATTTTTGCGGGAAATTCTCGATTTCCTCCTCAATTCTCGCTTGTTTGGCCGCCGATTTCACTGCCGAAAAATTCAGCAGCGGATCACCATAACGGATATTATCTTCAATGGTGGTACTAAATAAAAAACTTTCTTGGGGAACATAAGCGATCGCTTTTCGCAGGTCTTCAAGGGCAATTTGAGTCACATCTTGATTATCAATAAATAACTGTCCCTCGGCAATATCCAAAAGACGGGGAATAGCGTTAGCAAGGGTAGATTTTCCCGATCCAATCGCACCTACTACCGCTACCATTTCCCCAGGATTAATGGTAAAAGAAAGAGATTTTAAGGCAGGTTTCTTAGCATCAGGATAGAAAAAAGTCAAGGCTTTGGCGGTAATTTTTCCTTGAATATTTTTTAAGTGGATACAATCAGCATTGTCTTTAATTTTAGCCTCAGCTAATAGGATAGTTTCTAGACGATCAATACTCACTTCTCCCTGTTGGTAGGCAGTAATAGTGAAACCTAATAAAGTAGTAGGAAAAACTAATCTTTCCGCCAAAATTAACAGAGCAATAAAGTCTCCAATGGTGATATTACCCGCTATAATTTGTCTAGTACCAAGAGCAAGCAAGGCCAATAAACTCACATAGGCCAAAGCTTCGACCAGAGGAAAAAGAAAGTTACGAGTCTGGACTAAATCTAAATTAGCCTGTAGTAATTCCCGATTTCTTTGCTTAAATGCTAGGCACTCGTTAGCTTCTTGAGCATAGATTTTAATCAGAGTAATACCACTCATATCCTCTTGAATTAAATCGCTCAGATGCGAGAGTTTTTCTTGTACTGTTTTCTGTTGCCGTTGCAGACGACCACTAAATAACTGAACAGCAATTAACATCAAAGGATAGACAGAAATAGCGGCGATTGAAAGGGGAATATGAATCGCTAACATCACGGGTAAAGTTAACCCATAGGCAAAAAAAGTATTAGCCAAACTGAGCAAAGCAAAACCCACCAGACGACGGATATTATCCACATCGCTAGTGGCCCGATTGATTAAATCTCCTGAAGTTTGTCGAGAAAAATAGGCGGGTTCAAGGGTTAATAAATGCTGAAAGATTTTTTGTTTAAGATCGAACTCTACCTGACGACCGATCCCGAATAATAGCACTCTGGAAATCATGCGGATAAACCACATAATCGAGGCTAAAGCGACGATGACAATCACATAGTAAATGATTTTTTGAAAGTTAAAGGATTTACTCAAATCATCGATGCTATCCCGGATTAAAAGCGGTATATAAACACCCAAAAGATTAACAATAAACAGAGCAACTACCCCCCCAGTGACTATTTGCCAATGGGGACGTAGATAATTTGCTAGTTTTTTAACGCGAGAATAAGCCATATTTCAGTTATCAGTTAGAACAGGGAACGGGGAAAAGGGGGAATAGCCCCCCAAGATTTTATTTTTTCTCCTTGTCCTGATTTGGTGGTGGTTTAACATTAGAACCACCCTGGGGCGGTTTACCGGGGGGTTTATCAATTTTAGCTTGATAGCCGCGCTTAAATTTATCATATCGTCTTTCTTGTTTATCCGACATTTAAGTTACCTCTGTTTGATCCTGCCAAAATTCAATATAGCGAATTTCCCCTGCATTAATCAAAATTCCTGCGCTTCTGGGGACTGGTTGCCAAGCATCATCTTCTAATTTATACACCAGTTCTAGATAAATATCTCGCTCTGATGATTCTGACGAAGCTAAAGAGTTTTTTCCGAACCATCCCGCTATCTGACTGCTATCTTTAAGAGTGATTAACACCCATACAGGCTCTTCAATGCGACTAAAAGAATAATCCCAAGCAGAAGGAAATCCTGTAATCGTTTTAAATCCTAAACTAGATAGTCCTCGTTCTAATAACTGTTTTTGGTTAACATATCCTAAAGTTAACCCTATAAGTACTGGACTAATAAAAATAATGATAATAAAAGCAAAGGCTAAAAAACTAGGCTTTTCTAAAATGCTCCGATTCTATGGCAGCAGATAAACGGATATCTAAGGAACATAATTGAGACAACTTAAAGTAAGAAATCTTAATAAAATTAGAGTAACTTGCTGGGATTTATTATAAAAAAATCTTGATAATGTTAGGTCAATTAAAAACCCTGGAACCAAAAAGCAAATCGTATAAACAACAGCATTAAAAGTGTTCAAGGTCAGACCAGGAGAGGATTGAGCTAGAATAAGGGCAAACATAAACAATGATTAATTCAATAGGCAACTTTTTTGCTTTTTACCGATGCTAATGTCGTTTTCAATCTAATCGTTAATATTATGATTTTGACTGTTCGCTGACTTAAGGCAGTCACGACCACTATTTTTAGCCTGATAGCCGTCGTTTTTCTAAACCCGTCCTTCTTGTTTATCCGATATTTAAGCTACCTCTGTTTGATGCTGCCAAAGTTTAATATAACAAATTTCCTCTGCATTGATCAAAATAGGCTATCCAAGCATCAAAATTGGTCTAGTTCGATAAGGGAACACCAGAACACCGCAACAGTAAGAGTTATCGGTTCTTCGTTACTTGCTATGGTTCGATCAGGTGGCGTAAATCGACTAAATCCTGTTGTATTATACCTCATCTTTATGAGAAGGGCTGTAATTATTCATTTCTCCTTGTTTTCCTATCACCTTTGGTGTTTCTAATAACTGTTGCCACCAGATATGAACTAGGATAGACCAAGCGATCGCTAAAAGCCAAGCGGCAAGAATATCGCTAGGGAAATGAACTCCTAAATAAAGACGAGTCCAAGCAATAACCAAAACCAAGGGAATCCCCAGTAAAACTACCCCTAAAAACCAGCGCGTTCTCCAAGATAGGATCAGTAAAGAAACCACTAACAGGGAACTAAATAGAGCATGACCGCTAGGGAAGGAAAAATCGTCGGGTAAGGGATAAAATAACTGCCAAAATTGCGGGCGATTTCGATGAAAAAAAATCTTGAGATTATAACTAATTGCCCAACCTCCCGCCATGGTTACAAGGAGATAAGCGAACCCATACCAGTATTTTTTTAGGGCAAAAATCAGCATTGAAATTGTTAGTATCGGAGCCACTCCCCAATAAGTACCTAATCCCGTTAGTTTTAGGGCAAAAAAATCTAGGTTTAAATTAGTGGTTTGATGAATAGATAGCATCAGGGATTTTTCCCAAGCAAATCCTTGAGGATGCTGACTAATAGCGATCGCTAAATCCGTAAAACTTAGGGATGTTAACAAGATGGCTAAGAAAATTAAGCTATTGTTTAAGTAGGTTTTGACCATCACGGGGAAAAAGTAGCGATCGAGGATAACAGGGGCATTTCTAATACCTGAAAATGAATTAAGACCAGAATAACTAATGTATAAGCAGTCGAGGAAAGTAATCCATTTCTTAATTCTTTTGGCCAATTGCGTTCTTCTTTCTCTCTACCGATTAATTCTTTCGTTCCGAATTGCATCAGTAGGATTCCCACAAGATTAGATAACCAATAACCAATCATGGCTGCAGGTAGAAAAAAATCGGCGTGTAAGCAAGCAATTAAACGACCAAAACTGTAGGCGATCGGCAGATTAAAAATTAGATCGTTCCACCAACACAGGGGCGATAATAAGTAACCAATCAATACCAAGCTTCCGTTTTTGATTTTGTCAAGTAGATACATCTTTTTTTAGTTACTAACTATCAGTTTTGTTGTTTTTGCCATCAGCAATCAACTAAGTAGTCGTGCAAAATTAATTTTCTAGTGAAGATAGGCAAGAGGCAAGAGGCAAGAGCGGGGTTAGATATGTGTAATTAATTTTGCTTAGGTACTTATCTCTGCTATCTAGGGTTTGCTGAAAAAGTACGGGCGAAGCATTCGGGCAATAACCTATCGGTGAAACCGTAAATTTTCTAACCGAATGCTTCGCCCCTACAGGACGCGGGCCGATGAAGACGCAAGGTTTTGAACGACGATTCTCTTAAAGTCTTGCACCTGTTTCGCAAGAAAAGCCACAAAACCCTTACCTTGCCCACATTTCACATTTATTCAGCAAGCCCTATCTAGCTGACAACTGATGGCTCACTACTAATTAACGCTGAATTTGGTCAAAAATCGCTCCATCAGCGAAGAATTTTTGCTGGATCGCATCCCAACTACCGATCGCCGTATAGGAGAACAGATTCGGCACTTTTGGGTATTGTTTACTAAACTCTTTAGCCACATTAGCATTAACCGGACGGAAACCCACCTTGGCGAATTCCCGCTGCGCTTCGGGAGTAAAGAGAAATTGGGCAAAAGCTGTCGCTACTTCCCGGGTTTTGCGTTTATCAACTATTTTATCCACTACGGCCACGGGCGGATCGATCGAAACATTGACTGGAGGAATAGTATAGGAAAAACCGGTTTGTCCCTTTTGACGGGCCAAAATTACCTCGTTTTCGTAGTTAAGCAGCACATCCCCCTGATTCTGTTTAAAGAAGACATCGCTGGCTTCCCGGGCATCTTTGGGTAGTACAGGCACGTTTTTATAGACACTGCGGACGAAATTGGTCGCTTTTTGTTCGTTGCCGCCGGTCTGAGTTACCGCTCCCCACAGGGCCAGAAAATTCCAACGGGCCACCCCAGAGGTTTTCGGGTTGGCAGTAATCACTTTAATCCCCGATTTGGCTAGATCCGGCCAGTTGCGGATTCCTTTGGGATTGCCCTGACGAGTAACTAAGGCTACCACGGAACGAGTGGCGATGGCGTTATTGGGGAGTTCTTTCTGCCAACCGGGGTTAACTAAACCCGCTTTTTGCAGGCGTTCCACATCGGAACCGATAGCCAAATTTACCACATCTGCATCTAATCCGTCGATAACAGCGCGAGTTTGAGAACCAGAGCCGCCATAACTCTGTTTAATCACCACATCCTGTTTTTTCTCTCTTTTCCATTTGTTGACGAATAGAGGAATGATTTTTGAGTAGGCCGATTGAGTCACTGCGTAGGAAACCAGGGTGATTTCCACGGTTTGTTGTTTAGCTTGCTGTTTATCCGGACTTGCCAGCAGATTACTTGATGCCGATAGGGGACTAGAAGCTAGTCCGATTCCCGTTGTGACGACGGCAGCCGTAGCTAGAGAAATAAAAGGTAAGAGGGTTTTCGGTTTTTCGGGTCTAGGATCAGGGATCACGATGTCATCGGCTCCTTTGTTTATTTATGGGAGATTGCTAGGTATTTTCTCTCGAATTGTATTCTATACGAAATAAAAAACAATTTCAATACATCGAAGAAAAAATTATACTGTTTGGGTTAGACGCAAAGAAATTAAGCCATTAATGGCTTGATTAGCTGAAAAAACTGTAAATATTCGATTTATACGGCTTAAATGTGCCTTTAAATTCGCCTGAAGCCTCTTTATGCTTCCAGAATAGAGATTTTATTGTCTTTATCGAGAAGAAAGAATTTTTTAGCGATCGGAAAATCTCTCTCTATATGGGTTTAAATCTCCACATTTCTGGTTAATTTTGTCCCTCCTTCTCTCATCTCCCTCACTCCCCACTTCCTTATCCCAACAAGTAATACTAAATCCAGTTATTAAAAACTGATTATTTATTCCCCCTTTTGCCTTTCTTCACTAGGAAATTTATTTTGCACGACTACTTATTGAGTTAGCTAACTCATCCAGTCGCTTAATTCCTTTAATCTTGTTAGCACGTAACAACTCTCGACGCACCTCATAATCAGCAATTTCTGGAAGAATAACCCTAATACCTGCTTTAATTAGCGTTTGTAGCCAACAATTACAAGCTAGACTTTTAGGCGATCGCTTAGGATTAGTAATTAAACCGATAATTCCTGTATCTAATAAAACTACTCTATTCACCAAGTTACTCCCTTTAATTCAGCCGGAAATAAAGGACGCTCCGATAAACGATCTTGATCGAGCGCTTCGATTAAATATTCGCCTGTTTCTTGTTGTTCCTGTTCATCTTCTTCATCAATCCAAGACTGAAGTAAATTAACCAGTTTAGTCTGTTTTTCTTGTTCTAAAATGGTATCCTTGAGCAACTTGAGGAGATAAGCTTCTAAAGAAAGACCTTTCTCTGTCGCTTTTTGGCTGAGATATTGTTCGATTTCTGATGTTAAATTAAGAGTTAGTAGCATGGTCTTGACTTGAATCAATTTATCGTGTCTTTAACTATTATAATCCCAAAAAAGCAATCGCACTTTATCAATAAAGTGCGATTGCACTAAAATTATTCTTCAGTCTTATATCTGCGAATAGCACTGTTCATCAGGTTAATCTGCTCTGCGTGAAATGAAGGGGGCATGGCACCATGAGTCGTGTAGTCTAATCCATCGTGCATGATATCTGTTGGCAATGCAGAGTGATCTAAACCTAAGGTATGACCAATCTCATTAACAGCCAATCCCTAATCTCTCAATAATAGATATTCACGAATCTCAAAAAAGTTGTCCCATTAAAACGCTATGGTTTCGTTTATTCTAACACCAAAAAACGCAATCACACTCTAAAAACATAGCGAAATCGCCCCTAATTTAAGACTTCAATTGTTGCTCGATTTGCCAGTTTTCTATTAAACCCTAACTAGCAAAGTCAAATACTGGTGTTTCAATTACCCGTTTTGGTCGCTTATTTTCCCAGATAATTTCCTGCAAGCGTTCGACAGTTTCTGGTGCAAAAAAACGCTCTCCCGTTTCTACACAGACTCTAGCGGGGACATTTTCTATAATAAAAAAATTGCCATTGATTTCAAGGGTATAAGTAACTTCTTGTTCAATTAAGATTTCTTGTCTAGAATTAGTTGACATCTGGTGTTCTCCTTGATTTAAAATCAATCCATAAATTTGGATCGGGTTCATATAGGGTAATAATTTTCAGCAAAGGGCGAGAGGGATAGCTACAATGAATGTGTAAGGCTCTATTAATTAGAGTAAATCCCAAAAGTAAACAGCTTGCACCATACTTATCAGCCGGATAATCTTCAATAATTTCGCTTTGTTCCATCGCCTCCCGTAATTCTTGAACACTGATCTGACGCAGGATAGTTTGATTGACAGCGTGTTGAGAAAATTCAAATTGGTTTTGTCTAACTTTTTGACGAATTTCCTCAATCATTTCTGTCATAGCCGCCTTTAATTTGAGCGTAAATATCCGTCGCTGTCATTTCGCCAAATAACTGATCTTTAATTTCTAAATAATTTAGAGGTTGGGATGACGTTTCTCTTAGAAAGAAGACCGCTTTAGCAATTTCCAATCTTTCTACGAGAGCTTTAACTCCCTCTTTTCTAATTTCCTCAATCTCAGGAATCGTCAAATCTGTTGGAACTTTCATAGTAATTTTTCTCAATTCAAGCGTTGAAAATAATGGCGACAAACTCCAAGCGAGGTCTATACTGATACCAACGCTAATGTGAGTTGTGCATGGCTACTTATCGTCAGTCAGCATTAACGGTAAAGTTTTTTGCCCGCCACCAAGAATAATGATCTTACTATTGGGAGATTGCCCTAACTTTTCCGTTGCTTCAATAGTTTTCAGTTGGATAATTTTATCCGTTAAACCTTCCGATAAAATCTTTTGAGCATTGGCAGTTCCCCTCGCTTCAATTAATTTAAGTTCCGCTTCTTTTTTGGCTTTTTGGATTTCTAAATCAATTTTTTGGCTTTCCTGTTCCGTGGCCACTTTCGCTTGAATACTGGCCTGAATATTATCGGGCAAAATAATATTGCGGAGTAAAGCTTCTTCGACAATAAAACCAAGGGGCTGGAGTTGAGTGACCATACTTTGTCTCAGATTTTGGGCAATGATAGCCCTTTTTTCTCCATAAATATCGGTTAGGGGATAATTCGCTGTAATCTGACGAATCAACGAGCGAAAACGGGAAGTAATAATTTCTTTTTGTTGCTCAGGACTGCCAATTTTTTGGAAAACCTCTGCTGCTTTAGTGGGATCAAGACGGTATTGTAAACTCACGTCCACTTTAAAACCTAGCCCTTCCTTAGAGGTAGTATCAACGGTTTCCTTGATGTCCCGTAAACGGGTGGAATAGGTAATGATATCGGCAAAGGGATTCACAAAATAAATGCCAGGGGATAGGGTTTTTTGACCCACTTGACCCAGGGTTTCCATCACACCCACTTCCCCCGCTGGAATGACCACCGCAAAACGGCCTATTATCTGAAATAAAAAGACAGCACTACTTAACAGTCCAATCAACAGACTCAAGGGCCGAATGAGGGGATTGGCGTTTTCCTTGAACTTAACAGTAAAAAACAGACTCCAACTGATCAGAGCGGCGATCGCCGAGAGTATCCAGGACATAATCAGACCTAAGAAATAACTACCGATCCGATGATAACAGTGCGCTTTTAAGAAACGTTTAAGAAATTACCGGCCTGCCATGTCCTCTCTCTTTGATTAGTTTGCCAACTTCTGGTCTGTAGGGACTCTGACCACAATTTACGGGTCAATACCGAAGAGCGCATTCGCCAACTCATTGATCCCAAAACTTGGCAAGCCTTATCAGTAAGTAGTTATAATTAGATTGAGGCTAGATTTTGTCTAATCTCTCAATAACAGATATTCGCGAATCTCAAAAAAGTTATCCCAAGGAATATAGGGTTGATTTTCCGCTTGTAGATAATCGATTAAACGATCCCTAGCAAAAACTAGATCAGCCTTTCTAGCCATGGTAATATCGGTAACGGAATCACCGATCGCAATAGTTTCTACTCCTGAATATTTGGCCATGATCAAGGCTTTAGCCACTAATTCCGTCTCATTTTCCCAATCGGAATGAACTTGCAGATATTCCCCTTGAGTATGAAGATTTACCCCATAAATTGCCGTCACTTTATCTAATAGTCCCTCCCGTTTTAAGACCGTTTCAATCATGCCTTGGATACCACCGGAGATAATAATAAAAGGGATGGCTCGCTCCTGTAAAAAAGCAAGGAATTCGGCTAATCCGGGGCGAATTGGCTTGCTTTCGGCATAGGCAAGAATATCGGCGTATTTTTGGCTCGGTATCGACTCTAGCAGTTGACGGACACCCCGGCGCAGACTGAGAGTCCTGGCGTACATTTGCGGCATAATTTGAGCCGATAAATCGGGGGCGAATTCTTTGAGCATACCCGCAAAGGTTTCCACGGCGGTGATAGTGCCATCAAAGTCACAGAAAACGATTTTACTCATGGGGTGACAAAATATCTGAAATTGGATATAATCGAAGGTTATGATTAATTTTACAGAGATTATCTGATTCTAGAGCTTCAACCCCCATGAAATCCTATCTCGCCGCCGCCATTCAAATGACCAGTCAGCCAGATCTAGAGAAAAATCTCGCTGCCGCTGAAGAATTGATCGAACTTGCCGTGGGTAAAGGGGCGGAATTAATCGGTTTACCAGAAAATTTCGCCTTTATGGGGGCAGAAAGCGATAAAATCGCCCAGTCCGAGACTATTGCTCTTAAAGCCGATAAATTCCTCCGCACCATGGCCCAACGGTTTCAAGTGACCATTTTAGGGGGTGGTTTTCCGGTGCCGGTGACGGGTATTGCCGATAAAGCCTATAATACCGCTATTTTAGTTGATGGCAACGGTGCGGAATTAGCCCGCTATCAAAAAGTCCATCTCTTTGATGTCAATGTCCCGGATGGTAACACCTATCAGGAATCGAGTACAGTCATGGCAGGGATCGATTTACCGCCGATTTATGGCTCCGATAGCCTGGGCAAAATTGGCCTCTCGATTTGCTATGATGTGCGTTTTCCCGAACTCTATCGCTATTTATCGCGGCAAGGAGCCGATGTTTTATTTGTACCCGCGGCGTTTACAGCTTTTACAGGGAAAGATCATTGGAAAGTTTTATTACAAGCGCGAGCGATCGAGAATACTTGTTATATAATAGCTCCTGCTCAAACGGGCAATAATTACGAACGCCGTTACACCCACGGTCACGCTATGATTATCGACCCTTGGGGTGTGGTTTTAGCCGACGCAGGGGAAGAAGCGGGAGTGGCAATTGCCGAAATTAATCCCCAACGTCTGCAACAAGTGCGACGACAAATGCCTTCCCTGCAACATCGTGTTTTTGTTTAAGATTTGATCGAAAATTACGACTTTTCTCGCAAAGGTGAAGTATAACCTAAACGGAAACTTTGTACCTCACCATTGAGCAGCTTATCCATCTCCCAACCTAACTTAGTTGGCTGCTGATAAACCTTTTTTAAAGTGTTCACATCCCGGCTAGAAATCGGGGGAATATCCCTAGTTTGAGCGAAATACATCACATCCGTCTCCAGGGGACTATGACCCCAAATTCCCAAAGCGTGACCTAATTCGTGCCGTGCTGCCGCTAAGGCCGACCGATCGGCTAAATTAGGACTAATCTGGATACTCATCCGATGAGTTAAGCGATTTTCCTTGACAAAAATCTCGTATTGTGTTATGGCAGAACGCACCCGGGGCAGTTCTAACTTACCGGTTTCGGGATTAAAACGGACTCCCGACGGCGGTAACTCCTGTTTAATGAGGATATCAGCCAATTCTGCCCGATTTACCAACTCGATCGGCAAATACTGCCCCCATTCAGCGATCGCCTCTTGTACCAAACTCAGCCAGGAACTGCGATCGCTCTGAATATAAATCTTCACGGGAAATTGCGACCAAATCAACGCTCCCACGGGACTGATTTCCACAGCATCAAAATAATCCCCGGGTTGGTTTTGCTCTTGCCATTGGGCTAAATTAGCAGGTAAAGGATGAGTTTTTAACTCTGGCAGCGATCGACTGTCGGCAATCAGAGAATAGGAAAACAGCAAAAGACTCGCCAAGGCTGCGAGTCCTAGAAAAGAGAACCAACCTCGTAGCATTTAGCGATTTAACCAGCCGGCGCTCAGTACAATAGTTAGGGTGATAAATACCGTCCCCAAAGCCCAAGTCACCTGATTTAAGGTTTTTTCCGCCGTTTTTGCGCTGGTAAAAATCTGTGATTGACCGCCAATACCGCCAATACCATCCCCTTTGGGACTGTGCAATAACACCAAAATCGCCAGAAAGGCCGCCGCCAGCGCCCAAATAATCTGTACTACCAGCACCACTGTCATGATCATTACTCTCTATTTTCCATCACTAAAGTATAGCAGTTATCAAGCCGCCAGCTTTGAATTAGTTATCAACCAGCAGCAATTCCCAATTCGGAATGTAGCCAAAGATACAGAAAAACCAGAAAGCCTATTCGGCACTAAATTACTCAATTTGTGCTACGATAATAGTTTTGGGATAAATTTAAATAGGAGCAGACTGTCTGTATGTCTCGTTATAGAGGACCGCGCTTGCGCGTTGTGCGTCGTTTAGGGGAATTACCAGGCTTAACCCGTAAGAATGCCCGTCGTGCCTATGCACCTGGGCAACACGGCCAGGCCCGCAAAAAACGTTCAGAATATGCCATTCGTCTAGAAGAAAAACAAAAACTGCGTTTTAACTACGGTGTCAGCGAGAAACAATTAATTCGCTATGTCCGCAAAGCTCGTCGAGCTACTGGTTCCACCGGTCAGGTGCTGCTGCAACTCTTGGAAATGCGTCTGGATAATACCGTTTTCCGTCTCGGTATGGCTGGGACAATTCCGGGGGCGCGACAATTAGTCAATCACGGTCACGTCACCGTTAACGGTAGAGTTGTGGATATTGCCAGTTATCAGTGCCGTCCGGGTGATGTGATTGGAGTCAGAAATCAAGAGCGTTCCCAGGATCTAGTCAAAAGAAATATGGAATACCCCGGTTTAGCCAACCTGCCGAGTCATCTGGAATTTGACAAAAACACCCTCGTGGGCAAAGTGAATGGCGTTGTCGAAAGAGAATGGATTGCCCTCTCGATTAATGAACTGTTAGTAGTGGAATACTACTCTCGGAAAGTCTAGGAAAAAGTCTTTTCCAGATACCTTGAGGACGCAAGTGGCAGCGTCCTTATTTTATTGGCTAAATTGAGTATTTTTGATTATATATAGGGTTTGCTGAATAAGTCTAAAAACCTTGTTGGATAAGATTTTTAGACTTTTTTTCCCTCAAAAAGTGCCAGCTATTGCGGGGATCGGAGGGAAAATTCAGGTACTTTTTCCCTGAAAATTAGGTAATTGACCACGGCTCGACTGAGCTTCGCCTGATAGAAAGAAAATAACTTTTACAGACAAGAAAAACATTGGCACAGTTAAACTAAAAGGAACTAGAGACTTAAACTTTTACCCTCTAGACCAAATTAAATGAGTTAGGATTGTTAAACGAGCAGATGGTTATTATATCCAATTCTGTTTTAGCGTTGATATTCGGGAATATGCAAAACCGCTAGAACCGACTAAAAGATGTGTGGGATTGGATGTCGGTTTAAAATTTTTCTACGCTAACAGTGATGGGGAAACGGTAGAAATAACGCAATACTATCGCAAGGCAGAAAAAAGATTAATCCATCTGAATCGGAAGAAATCTAAAAAGTTTAGAAAAGGTCAACTCCAATCAAACAACTACCAAAAAACTAGAAAGAGATATGCTAGAAAGCATTTAAGAATAAGTAGGCAACTTAAAGGCTTTGTCGAAAAAGAAGCATTGCGCGTCATTAAATCTAACGATTTCATCGCTCAGGTCAACTTAAATATTCAAGGCATGGTAAAAAACTCTAGACTAGCTAAATCTATTAATGATGTTGCTTGGTCAACACTTCTACAAAGCTCAGTGTTAACTTTTCGACAAAGGTTAGAGTATTTTGGTTTTAAATATGGTAAAGCTACGGTAGCATTAGCCCCCCATAACACGAGTCAAAACTGTTCTAATTGTGGTCAAAAAGTACCTAAATCTCTATCTACAAGAACCCGTATTTGTCCTGACTGTGGCTATGTAGAAGATAGAGATATTAACGCCGCTAAGTAGTCGTGCAAAATTAATTTCCTAGTAAAGATTAGGCAAAAGGCAAGAGGCAAAAGGTAAGAGGGGGTTAGATATGTGTAATTAATTTTGCTTAGGTACTTATCAATATTCTCAAAAAGGGACTAAGTACGGTAGGGCATACCGAAACTAATACGCTTGGGGAGAGATTCCCTCTGGTTTGCTTAGATACGTCCTGCCAGATTAAGGAAACTCGATGAACCAAGAATCCCTCGCATGAGCGCGATGGGAGTGTCAACGCCATCAATTAGACCTGCTGCCCACTAACTCCTAACTAACCACGACAATTTTTGATTTTTACAACAGGTGTTTTTTACTTGCTATAATCGAGTGTCGAATTTGAGTAGGAGACGGGAGAAAATGGCCGATTGGCAGGAAATAGAGGGGGGGATCACCGCCCCAAAAGGATTTAAATCCGCAGGGATGGCCGCGGGGCTAAAACCGTCCGGTTTGCCCGATTTAGCCCTAATTGTCTCGGAAACAGATGCGATCGCCGCTGGAGTCTTTACCACCAGTCAAGTGCGGGCAGCTTGCGTCGATTATTGCCGTCAACGCCTCCAAACTAAAGCCAGCGCCAGGGCGATTTTGTGTAATGCCGGCCAAGCAAACGCCGCCACGGGGCAAGCTGGATGGCAGGATGCTCTCGATAGTGCCGCCGCCTTGAGCCAAGTTTTAGGGATTCCCGCCGATGCAATTTTGCTGGCTTCTACGGGAGTGATCGGGCAACGGATTCGCATGGATGCGTTAACCGCCGCTTTACCGACCTTAGCGGGTTTATTGTCGGAAAATGGTGGCGAAAGCACGGCCCGGGCGATTATGACCACGGATCTAGTCCCCAAATCGATCGCCTTGCAAACCACCATCGATGGTCGTCCGGTCACAATTGGGGGAATTGCCAAGGGATCGGGGATGATTCACCCGAATATGGCGACGATGCTCTCCTTTATTACCTGTGATGCCGCAGTATCTACAGTTCTCTGGCAAAATATGTTAAGTCGGGCGGCTAATAAAAGTTTTAATCAGATTACGGTGGATGGGGACACCAGTACCAATGACAGTCTGATCGCCTTGGCTAACGGTCAATCGCGCACCACGGCGATCACAGAAATGGGCCGGGATGCCCAAAAGTTAGAGGCCATGTTAACGGAAGTTTGTCAATACTTGGCCAAAGCGATCGCCCGGGATGGGGAAGGAGCCACCTGTTTAATAGAAGTGCGGGTTTCGGGGGCGGCTGATGATCAGTCCGCTCGTCAGATTGCTCGCACCATTGCCGGTTCTTCCTTAGTAAAATCGGCGGTTTTCGGTCGAGATCCCAACTGGGGACGAATTGCGGCGGCCGCGGGCCGGGCCGGGGTTGTCTTCCATCAAGAAGACCTACAAATTAAGTTAGGCGACTTTGTGATGATGGAAAATGGTCAACCTCTGGCGTTCGATCGAGCTAGTGCCAGTAATTACCTGAAAGCGGCAGCAAGCGGGGCTTATTTACGAGAAGATACCGTTTTAATGTCTATCTGTATCGGTAACGGTTCAGGAACAGGTACGGCCTGGGGTTGCGATCTTAGTTACGATTACGTCAAAATTAACGCCGAGTACACTACTTAAAGCGATCGATTCTCTAAACAGGCTCTCTTGTCCTTGCTGGATTGTATCCCAACAGCTTGATCAAAGGTTGACGTTAGGCTCTAGTCTATACCGACAATCTCGATGATCGATCCTGTTGATCACACAGCATCGGAGAGAGCCGATTACTCGATTAACAGATAAACTTTAATGGTTGGATTTTACTCTCTTTCAACCAACCTCGAAAACAGTTTTGTCAGTCCCTCAGTTTCTTGGCAAAATCCATCTATTGGCGGGGAAAACACTGCATGGTTCCGAAAAAATCACCACGAATTCCTTTAGAATTGCACCAGATTAAGGCTCACGAGTTTTATCAAAAACGGCTGGCATCGGGTAAAGAAGGCAATGAGATAGATGACTGGCAGCAAGCGAAAGAATATTTGAGCCAACATCCCAGAGCGATTCTTGCTTGGAATCTAAAGATGCCCTATCGCCGGGGAAAAAGGCTAATTAAAAGATTGTTGCTATCGCTCCAGTCTCTTGTCAGAGTTGCTTGGAAACTGCTAATCTTTCCCTTCTGGCTATTTCAGCAAATACCGGGGCTTTTTGCCCGTGAAGATAAAGACAGCCGCACCTTTGCCATTGATGTGGTCAAAACGATTATTTCTGCCCTGGGATTAATTGCTACCCTTTTCGCAGGAATTGGGCTTTTTGTCAATTATCTCAATTCTCAAGCAGAAATACAACTGACTCAGCAACGTCTCATCACTGAGCGCTTCTCGAAAGCCGTCGAGCAAATCGGTAATCCTAAAGAGGAGGTGGTAATTGGCGGCATTTATTCCCTAGAGCGAATTGCCAAAGATTCTCCCAAGGATCAATGGACAATTATGGAAGTGCTGACTTCCTACATTCGTAAAAATTCCCCCATTCCCTCGAATATTCAACAACTGAAGCCGGCGGCAAGAGAGAAAGCCCTAGAAAAGCTTCCTTCCGTGAGTATTCCAGTTCAGGCCGCTTTAACGGTAATCGGCCGGCGTAAAGTTGAGAATGACCAAGCTGGGGATAATTTAGCTGAAACAAATGACCCTAATAAAATTAAATTTCTTGATTTAAGTGGGACAAATTTGAGGGGAGCCTTCCTCTACAGAGCCGACCTCAAGGGAGCCATCCTCATCGAAGCCAACCTCAACGGAGCCTTCCTCTACAGAGCCGACCTCAAGGGAGCCAACCTCATCGAAGCCAACCTCAACGGAGACAACCTCATCGAAGCCAACCTCAACGGAGCCAACCTCTACAGAGCCATCCTCAACGGAGCCATCCTCATCGGAGCCAACCTCAACGGAGCCAACCTCAACGGAGCCTACCTCATCGGAGCCATCCTCGACGGAGCCATCCTCAACGGAGCCATCCTCAACGGAGCCAACCTCAACGGAGCCATCCTCAACGGAGCCAGGGGTCTTCATCCAGAACAAATTAAATCGGCCTGCTTTTGGGAAAAAGCAATACACACGGAAGCCAAGTGGGATGAAGATAAACAATTATGGGTGGCTGAGGACTGGAAAGCCAATCAACGAGAAATCGAGAAACTCAAAAGGGACAAAAACTCAGAGCCGCCAAATCCGATCGATTGTACTACTAAATAGGGTCTGCGGCAAAAAGTACGGGCGAAGCATTCGGATAGAAAATCTCCAGTTTCACCGATAGGTTATTGCCCGAATGCTTCGCCCCTACAGGACGCGGGCCGATGAAAACGCAAGGTTTGGAAGCACGATTCTCTCAAAATCTTGCACCTGTTTGGCGAGAAAAGCCACAAAACCCTTACCTTACCTACTTATCCAGCAAATCCTAAATACTTTAACTTTTGGCGATTTAGGATCAGGTGACGAAACTAGCATTTTCCCCTAATTGAAGCGAAAAAACCCCGCATGACTTCAAGAAATCACCGGGGTTTTTAGGAAAAATAGGGATAGGGAAGGGATTTAACCCTCGGTTTCCTCTCTGGTTTGGATAAACAGAATCAAGAGGAAAACAGTGGGGACTAGGACGAATAGGATACTAGCGATAAAGCCGAGATTATTTACCTGCATGAGTTAACTCCCTTAAGTGACAACGGATTTGCATTAAAGATTAACTCCTAGAATATCATCCCAGAGGGCGTTGCTGATTTGAGAGGGGGAGTGGGGAAGTGGCAGAAAGGTAGTCACCTTTTCACCCCCTTGGCCGGCGCGTCTTTAACTGGTACTTTTGGATCAGTGGCGATGATGTGAAGATCGATATTTTTCTGCCAGATCAGACGCATGAGTTTTTGGGTGAAAGAACCTTTGATTAAATGCTTCCAGCGCGATTGACGGCTCTCCCCGATCACAATCTGGGTGATTCGTTCCTGTTCGGCCACTTCGGCGATCGCTTCGGCCACCTGATAGCTTTTAACCCGTAAGAATTTCCCCTCGAATTCCCGACATAAACGTTCGCAGGTTTCGATATGTAAAGCCTCCTCTTTGGTGAGAAAGCGCTCGGGTTTATCATCGCTGCCGCCACCTGATAGCTTTTAACCCGTAAGAATTTCCCCTCGAAGTCCCGACATAAACGTTCGCAGGTTTCGATATGTAAAGCCTCCTCTTTGGTGAGAAAGCGATCGGGGTTATCGACGAAAATCACAAAAAATTCCGCGTTCATATACCCCGCTATCCGCTTGCAGTGAGCTTGTCGAATCTGCGCTCCTCGACGCAATAATCGTAAAGAGTTGGGATAGGTGGAAACACAAACTAATACCCGTTCGTGAAAGGGACAGAATTGACCGATAAATGTTGAATTACTCGCTTCTTCTTCTACTGTATCAGCCACTTCGCGCAGGGCGAGTTCCCGGAGAGCGATTAAATTACGCCGTCGAAAGAAATTATTTAAAGATGGTTGGATCTTTTCGGGAGCGTAGATTTTTCCCGCTAATAATCTTTCCTCTAGGGTTTCAGCGGTAACATCTACCACGATCACTTCATCAGCTTCCTCCAAAATTCGATCGGGTATTCGCTCTCGCACCACCACCCCAGTGATTCGGGCAACCAGATCGTTTAAACTCTCGATATGCTGGATATTCACGGTCGAGTAAACATCGATTCCCCGGGATAAAATTATCTCCACGTCCTGAAAGCGTTTCTCTCGCTCCGAACCCGGTGCGTTCGTGTGGGCCAATTCATCAATTAGACACAGCTGCGGTGAGCGATCGATAATCGCTTCCGTATCCATTTCCGAGAGAGTGAATCCCTCTTTCTCTAGGATTTTTCTAGGTACGATTTCCAATCCCTCGGCCTTTTCAGCGGTCTCTTTTCTGCCGTGGGTTTCGAGAAGTCCGATTACCACGTCGGTTCCCTGTTTTCTGAGACTATGCCCCTCCTCCAGCATCTTGTAGGTTTTCCCAACTCCTGGGGCCATCCCGATAAAAATTTTATGTCTTCCCCGTCGCATGATCGTCTCCTTTTTTGTAATTATCGAGAGCGTAAGGCGATATCAAAACACGAAGACTTGAACCTCGAAAATTAAAGGTATCGTGAAATATTTATCGTATCCGACAATCTATTGTTCTTAACAGCTTTCGATTCCGTTTTGCGGTGTGCGAGTACCTATTGCACTGACTAATTAGGGTAAAGTTAGCTACTTTTTCCAAGCTTTAATCTGGTTCCAAACATCCTCTAAACTTAGATATAACACAGGCACAACAATTAAACTCAACAGGGAAGAAGTGACTAAACCTCCCACAATTACCATCGCCATGGGTTGCCGTAATTCCGCACCAGTACCCAATCCCAAAGCGATCGGAATCATGCCTAAAATTGTCGAACAGGTGGTCATTAAAATCGGTCTTAACCTAATCATTCCCGTTTCTAAAACCGCTTCTTCCCGACTCCAACCCTGTTGACGCAATTGGTTAGTATAATCCAGCAATAACACAGCGTTCTTATCGAGTAATCCTAAGAGGAAGATAAACCCGATCAGAGAAATCATACTAAACTCACTACCCGTTACCAATAACCCCAACATTGCCCCCACAATCGCTAAAGGTAAACATAAAGCGATGACGATAGTTTCTAACAGTCTTCTGAATAATAACCATAAAACTCCTAACATTAAAATTGTCGCTAGGATTAAAGTACGACCAAAACTGCCCAAAACATCGCTACTTTGAGAAGAAGTACCCCAACGCTGTAAAGTTATCCCTTCCGGTAAAGGAATCGCTTCAATTTTAATCGCCGCATCTTCTAATCCTAAATCCGGACTGAGATTAGCACTGAGAAAAATCGCCTGTTGACCATTTAAACGCTCGATCGCCAAAAAATCCCCCCGCTCATTTAATCTAGATGATAGGGAAATATCCTTCAAACCGGCGATTTTAGCAGCCTCAACCCGCAATTTCTCGGCACTATCGCGCAATAGCTGCAAATTATCGCTTTTAATCGCAATTTGGATTGGCTTTTCCGCTTCCGTCTGCACAAAAGGAATGTCCTCGATACTGACATTCACCCCTCTAATTGGCGGTAAAATTTGCCGAATCCGTTGCTGCACGGCACTGGTGTGAGATTTACGATCGCCCTTCAGTGTAACGTGAATTTTGCCCCGATTCGGCTCACCGCGTAAACCGGCGATCATAAAAGTCGATTCCACTTCCCCATCCCGTAAAATCGGCGCTTCTAATTTGCTGCCATCGCGGATAGTGCGACGCAGGAGAAAACTTTCGGGAGAACTCGCTAACTGGGAAATCCAAGCGAAACTATCGCTAGAACTCTTAGCCGTCGGTTTATTCTTGCCCCCTTCGGCTTGGCTCAGGGCAAGCTGAGCTAGGCCGAAGGGAGGACTAATTTGCGTTATTTTCGGCAAAGGAGACGTATAAACCAGATTAAACTCGCCGCGATCGAGTCGGGGAATAAATCCCCTAGAAATAAAAGGAATTAGGGCAATACCCGCCAGAAAGGTAATTAGGGCAATAGCAATGACCAGCAAACGATGACGCAGTGACCAGTTTAAAAGCCTTCGATAGGCGTTCTCAATCGGTCGCTTTTGTTTCGTCATTTTTGCCTGTGACTGCGGTTTCAGCCAATATACTGCCAAAACGGGCGATAAAGTTCGGGCGATCAACAGAGAAAAAATCACCGCAGCCGAGACAGTTAAACCGAAGGGTTGGAAAAACTGTCCCACCGCACCCCCCATAAAAGCCACGGGTATAAACACGGCAACAATGGTTAAAGTGGAAGCAGTCACAGCTAATCCAATCTCCCTTGTCCCCTTGAGTGCCGCATTTTTCGGGGTTTCCCCCGCGTCGATTAAACGGGAAATATTCTCCACATCCACGATCGCATCATCCACGACAATGCCAATCACTAAAGCGAGAGCCAGCAGTGTCAGGGTTTCCAGATTAAACCCATAGATGGCCATGATAATGAAAGTCCCCAAAAGAGATAGGGGGATAACCAGAGCAGAAATGATTGTAGCGGCGAAACTGCCTAAAAATATCAATATAACCAGCACCGACAGCAAAACTGCCAAAAGTAAATCATCTATCGTGCCTTGTAGGGCAGCGCGAATGTATTCCGCTTGGGTTTCAGCTAAAATTATCTTGACATCGGGCAGTTTTTGTGCTATGTCTTTAACCAGTTTTTCTGCTTGAGCGGCCAGATCGAGACTATTGGCGGCACCTTTTTTGATTACCTGCACAGCGATCGCTTCTTGACCATTAAAGCGCACCAGCGTGGGTAATGGTCGGGTTAAACTTTTATAGGGATTATCTTCCCTAACTGTACCTTGACCGAGTAAATTAACTTTAGCCGTACCTGGGAGAGCTTTTAAGGGCGGAATTAAATTATCTTGGGCGATTTGGCTTAATTCTTCTAGAGTTTTCTGCTCACTCACCAGCGCATAGGTAACTGTTGCCGACTCATTTAAATCAACGGGGATAACTTCTGTGGTAGCTTGAGAGGGTAAAGGGACTTGCGAGATAGCCTGTTTAACTGCTGCGGTGGCCTTGTCTAAATTTGTGCCAATTTTAAAGAAAATGCTGATTACTGACTGTCCGGCGGAAGTAGTCGAGGAAATATCACGACGACCGGGGAGAGAGAAAAGAGGATTTTCTAGGGGTTTAGTTAATTGCTGTTCTGTGGTGATAGCAGTAGCTAAATCCGCTTGGGCGTTAATTATTACGACTGGAAAGCTGATATCGGGGAAAAGAGCGTATTTTAAGGAACTAAAAGCCAAAATTCCCGCCATGGCCACCGCTAACCAGAAGGCAATGGTTAACCTCGGTGCATTAATCGCTATTCGAGAGATATTCAGACGTTCTCGCCATGATTCTTTCATCTTTGTCTAATAACTGGGAAGTAGGGTGTGACCCTCCCCAACCCCCCCGACATCGGGGGGGCAGGTGGGGTGTGGGGTGTGGGGTGTAGGGTTTTAGGGTTTTAGGGTTTTAGTGGAAATTACTCTATCTCCCCATTACCCTATTCCCCCATTTTCCTATCCCCTTCTCACTGATAACTGATAACTGATAACTGACTCCTAACCCCATGGTAGATGTTGGATTTTTGCAGAAGTTCTATTTTCCGACAAATATAAGCAAAAATTATTTATTGACTGCAAAGACTTGACAATATTTAAATTAACATTTCGCAATATTTATAAATTCTTAAGAATTAATTGAGAAAGATTTTTATTTAACAACGACGTTATCATGGTTACAGCGATTTGATAAAATTTCATAGTGGGTCATTTTGTGCTTTTTTGGGCAGCAATGGTTGAAACCCTTGCCACACCTAGAAGGTGCTCCTAATTAAGACGGGTAAATCAGTCATTTTCACTTACAACGATGATCTTTTTTTTATGTAGTTTTATTGCAAAAAAAAAGTTTTTTTGACAAAAAGCACAAAGTATGATATGGGAGAGGGGAATTATGAATTATGAATTGGGGAGAGTGATTGCCTTTATTTAGAAAACGGGTTTCTTCGAGAAACCCGTTTTCTTGTAATAGTTGGGCTAAAACTGTTAGCAATAAACCTTTGCAGTTAGTGTAATGACTTCTTCTCTTTTGCCGTTCTTTCCTGCCGTTTACGATCTTTTGTTCGATTTTGCTCAATCTGATGGCTTTTAGGCAAATTTGGCAATCGCTGTAGGTTAAGGGGGTGAGGTCATAACAATCCGTTGCCAAAACCGACTTTTCAGAATACAATAGAGAAGAGTAGTCATTCATCGCTCAGATTAGTTAAGATGATATTACATGACTAATAATATTGACCATGATCGCTTATTTAAGGAGTTAATCTCCACCTTTTTTGTCGAATTTATCGAGTTATTTTTTCCTCAATTGATGGATTATTTAGATAGGGACTCGATTACTTTTTTAGACAAAGAAGTATTTACCGATGTCACGGAAGGAGAAAGGTATGAAAGCGATTTAGTCGCACAAGTTAGGTTTCGAGGAAAAGAATTTTTTTTCTGATTCATGTAGAGGCGCAGGAAAGTTCCCGCAAGTGGTTTAATCGGAGAATGTTTACTTATTTTGCTCGCTTTCATGAGAAATTTGTCTTACCGATTTATCCGATTGTAATTTTTTCTTATTCAAAGCCAAAAAGAGAAGCGATTAGTCAATATGTAGTCGATTTTCCAGATTTTAAGGTATTAGAATTTAACTATCAAGTAGTGCAGTTAAATCGATTAAATTGGCGAGATTTTCTCAATCAACCGAATCCAGTTGCTTCAGCTTTGATGGCGAAGATGAACATTGCCGAGAAAGAGCGAGCCAAGGTAAAAGCAGAATGTCTACGCTTGTTAATTACTTTAAGGTTAGATCCAGCGAGAATGCAATTAATTTCCGGATTTATTGATACATATCTCAATCTAAATCCAGTGGAAGAGAGACAATTTCAAGAAGAGATTAGCACATTTAGTCAACCCGTACAGGAGGGAGTTATGCAAATTACCACCAGTTGGATGCGTCAAGGTATTGAACTAGGTATTGAACGGGAAAAGACATTGATTCTTCGTCAACTTAAACGCAAGTTAGGGGAGATTAATCCTTCATTGGAAACTAAAATTATGGAGTTAAGTATTGATGATATAGAAGCATTAGCAGAAGCTTTATTCGATTTCTCTAAGGTTGAAGATTTAATCAATTGGTTAAATACTTTAACTGCCTAGTTTTGACGTTAGCGATCGCATCTTCGCCATGACAAGGGGTAAGATTGCTTCGGAGAGGGAATTTCAGTTAACAGTTAACAGTTAGAAGTGAGGTCTGCCAAAGGGAATTGACAGACCGCAAAACATAGGATAGCATTTGTATAATTCTTATCAAAATACGGAGAAAATATGACTCTAGTTATTTCCCAAGAAGTGATTAAAGCAAGTGGTTTATCAGAGGATGAACTGTTGAAGGAAATTGTTGTTATGTTATTCCAACAAGATAAGATTAGCTTAGGAAAAGCAAGTGAGTTATTAGGTATTAATCAAATCAAGTTTCAACGGCTGCTTTCTGAACGAGGAATTTGTATTCACTATGATGTTGCTGAGTTTCAGGAAGATATTAAGCATTTAAAAGAGAAAGGTTGGCTATGATTATTATTAGCGATACTTCTCCTCTCAGCAGTCTTGCTCTTGTTGGTTATCTGTCAATCTTAAAAGATATTTATACTAATGTTGTTATTCCCCAAGCAGTTGCTAATGAATTAGCCAATTTAACTGAGGAAGATATCCGCATTAAAGCGATAATTTCTCTGAACTGGATACAGGTTAAACAAGCCGCTAATTTGGAACTTGTGGCTTGTTTGAGCAATGAATATAATTTAGATCTTGGCGAAGCAGAAGCAATCGCTCTTGCCTTAGAATTAAAAGCAGATGAATTGTTAATTGATGAGCGTCTTGGACGGAGGGAGGCTGTGCGTTTGGGGCTGTCAATTACGGGGGTTCTAGGAGTTCTTTTAATCGCTAAAAATAGAGGATTGATTGCTAAGGTTCAACCCATAATCGATGCTCTAATACTCCAAGCAAATTTTCGCATCAGTCGTCAACTTTATCAGGAGGTTTTGCAAACGGCAAATGAATTAGATTAAGTTGTGATTTTAGAAAACGGGTTTCTTCGAGAAACTATTTAGAAAACCCGTTTTCTTTGAGAAACCCGTTTTCTGTAAATTTTTGTTATATCCCCCTTGAAAGATTGGGGATTGTTGGGCTAAAACTGTTAGCAATAAACCTTTGCTGTTACCGTCATGACTTCTACCCTTTTGCCGAGCCTTCCTGCTGTTGACGATGTTTTGTTCAATTTTGCTCAATCTGATGGCTTAAGTCAAGCTAATCAGGTGAATAGTGCGAGAAATCAGCGTTTAACCGCTACCGTAGTTTTCCTCGATGCTGGTGTTGCCGATTATCAAAGTCTCCAAGCTGGGGTAATTCCAGAAGTCGCCACCGTTATTCTCACTCCCAATCAAGACGGAATCGAACAAATATCCGCTTTTTTACCACAAAATCCCCAGATTACCACCATTCACCTCTATTATTAAATCGGTGCATTACGCTATCGCGCTTCACAGCCTACGAGTAAGCAAACAACTCAAATGAACCCAACAACCGCCAATTATGATGAACCCTGGAAAGAAGCATTAACCGAGTATTTTGGCTCTCTTGGATTTGGTGGGTAAAATGTATTCTAAGATACAGTCCTGCCGGCGAGGGAGTGGAAGGAACCATAGAGATACAGAGGACATAAAGATCGATCATTATGTAAGTTAAACTTATCACACAGAGCCTAGAAGAGCCGTATTTTGAGGCGTTTTTACATTTCTTCTTTCCTGAAGTTCACCAACTGATTGATTGGACAAAAACTCCCGAATCCCTAGAAAAAGAACTCAAACGGATTACCGCTTCAGCAAGGACAAAAAAACGTTTCGCTGACAAACTCTATTCAGTTATCAGTTACCAGTTATCAGTTATCAGTGACTAATTGGAAGCAAGTAGCAATCCCTTTGCTATAATAGTCATGGCACACCTGAAAACAAAAGCGACTACCGAGAAGCTGCCAGAACGGGAACAGTGGAAATGGAAGTTAATCAGAGGATTATATGAAAAGGAGTTCGAGAGGGAACAAATAATTAAATTATTTGAAATCATCGACACAATGATGACTCTATCAACTAAATTACAGGAAAGTTTAGAGAGTAAAATTAAACAATTTGAGGAGGAAAGAACCATGCCTTTAATGAGTAATATGGAGTTACGAGGAAGGAAAATTGGTGAGGAAATTGGGGAGTTACGAGGAATAGAACGCGGTAGGGAAATCGGTAAGGAAATTGGTAAGGAAATCGGTAAGGAAATTGGCGCGTTAGAAAAAAGCCGCGATGCCATAAAAACAGTTTTAACCGTGCGGTTTGGACAGATTTCTTCAGAAATTGAAGAGATAATCGGCAAAATGACTAACCCTACTATCTTAGAAGAGCTACTAAAATTAGCAGCTACTGCTCATTCTCTCGCAGAATTTAAGCAGTCTTTGGCAAAAATCAACATCTAGAAACCCGTTTTCTTTGAGAAACCCGTTTTCTGGTAATCAATGTTAATTTATGTTATAGTACCCTTGAAAAATTGGCGATTGTTTGCATAAAATAGTCGCAGTAAACCCTTCTGGTGAATATCATGAATTCTTCCCTGTTGCCGATTATTCCTGCTGTTGACGATATTTTGTTTAATTTCGCTCAATCTGATGATTTTTATGCTAATTTGGCAACTGCTTTTGGCACAAGTTATGATGTGGTTAAGACAACAGAATTACGAAATCAGTGGCAAAGTCGCAATTTCAGTCAACTTCCCCCAATTGAGGTACTCAGTGGCGAAGTTTTAGGGACAGCGAAGGGTGCTTATGCGGTTAGCACTAATAAAATTTATTTATCAGAGTCTTTTTTGAATGTTGCTGCCTCAGAATCGCTAGTTAAGGTAATTTTAGAGGAAATTGGGCATTATGTGGATGCTCAAATTAATCCGGTGGATAGCGCGGGAGATGAGGGTGAATATTTTGCTAAGGTGGTATTAAATCAACCGTTGACTGAAGCAGAAATTACCCGCTTAAAAACGGAAAATGACCAGGCTGTGGTGGTGATTGATGGACAATCAGTACAGATTGAACAGGCTATTACTTTAGTCGGGAGTTATAATACTTCTGGCTTGGCTTCGGATGTGCAAATAGTCGGTAACTATGCTTACGTAGCTGATTATTATTCAGGACTACAAATCATCGACATCAGCAACCCCGCTGCACCTACTCTTAAGGGTAATTATGACACTTCTGGCTATGCTCAGGATGTGCAAGTAGTCGGTAACTATGCTTATGTGGCTGATGATTGGTCAGGACTGCAAATCATCGACATCAGCAACCCTGTTGCACCTACTCTTAAGGGTAATTATGATACTTCTGGCTATGCTAATGATGTGCAAGTAGTCGGTAACTATGCTTACGTAGCTGATGAGGATTCAGGACTGCTAATCATCGACATCAGCAACCCCGCTGCACCTACTCTTAAGGGTAATTATGATACTTCTAGCTATGCTAATGATGTGCAAGTAGTCGGTAACTATGCTTACGTGGCTGATAGTGGTTCAGGACTGCTAATCATCGACATCAGCAACCCGACAAATCCCACCCTCAAGGGTAATTATGATACTTCTGGCTTTGCTCAGGATGTGCAAATAGTCGGTAACTATGCTTACGTAGCTGATTGGTATTCAGGACTGCAAATAATCGACATCAGCAACCCCGCAACACCTACTCTTAAGGGTCATTATGATACTTCTTATGCTTATGATGTGCAAGTAGTCGGTAACTATGCTTACGTAGCTGATGAGGATTCAGGACTGCTAATCATCGACATCAGCAACCCCGCTGCACCTACTCTTAAGGGTAATTATTATACTTCTGGCAATGCTCAGGATGTGCAAGTAGTCGGTAACTATGCTTACGTGGCTGGTGGTGTAGATGGCTTGCAGATTCTTGATGTTAGTGACTTTACTAACCCATCTACTTCGACTATTACCCTTGCTGTTTCTCCCACAAGTGTCACTGAAGACGGGACAACTAACTTAGTCTATACCTTCACTCGTTCTGGTGTAACAACAAATGCTTTAACCGTTAACTATACTCTTGGTGGGACAGCTACCCTTAATACCGACTACACTCGTACAGGGACTACCAATACAGTCACCTTCGCAGCCGGTTCATCCACTGCTACCGTAACCGTTGACCCCACTGCTGACACAACAGTTGAATCTGATGAAACTGTTGCTTTAACTCTCGCGACCGGGACAGGTTATACAGTAGGTACGACTACCGCAGTGACGGGAACAATTACCAATGATGATACCAGTATCACTCTTGCGGTTTCTCCCACAAGTGTGACAGAAGACGGTACAGCTAACTTAGTCTATACCTTCACCCGTAGTGGAGTAACCACTAATCCCTTAACTGTTAACTACACCATCGGTGGGACAGCTACCAACGGGACAGACTACACATCTATTCCCACCAGTGTCACCTTTGCTGCTAATTCAGCGACTGCGACTGTAACCGTTGACCCTACTGCTGACACTACAGTTGAATCTGATGAAACCGTTGCTTTAACTCTTGCGACCGGGACAGGTTATACAGTAGGTACGACTACCGCAGTGACGGGAACAATTACCAATGATGATACCAGTATCACTCTTGCGGTTTCTCCCACAAGTGTGACAGAAGACGGTACAGCTAACTTAGTCTATACCTTCACCCGTAGTGGAGTAACCACTAATCCCTTAACTGTTAACTACACCATCGGTGGGACAGCTACCAACGGGACAGACTACACATCTATTCCCACCAGTGTCACCTTTGCTGCTAATTCAGCGACTGCGACTGTAACAGTTGACCCCACTCCTGATACTACAGTTGAAAACAATGAAACCGTCGCTTTAACTCTTGCGACCGGGACAGGTTATACAGTAGGTACTCCTAATACAGCTACGGGAACAATTAATAATGATGATACCAGTGTCACTCTTGCTGTTTCTCCCAGTAGTGTGACAGAAGACGGGACAGCTAACTTAGTCTATACCTTCACCCGTTCTGGTGTAACAACAAATCCCTTAACTGTTAACTACACCATCGGTGGGACAGCTACCAACGGGACAGACTACACATCTATTCCCACCAGTGTCACCTTTGCTGCTAATTCAGCGACTGCGACTGTAATAGTTGACCCCACTCCTGATACTACAGTTGAAAACAATGAAACCGTCGCTTTAACTCTTGCGACCGGGACAGGTTATGCAGTAGGTACGACTACCGCAGTTACAGGGACTATTACTAATGATGATACGACTAATACGAATCAAGCACTTTCTTTTGATGGTGTCGATGATTATGTCACCAATGACAACCTTTTCCCTACTGTTAGTGGAACTTTCACAATGGAATTTTGGGTGAACCCCACCGCTACAAGGGATACTACTCCTGAAGAAAATTCAGGAATTTCGGGGGGAAGCGGTCAACGCTATGCAATTTTTCCTACACATGGAGAAGCGAGTAATCTTGGTTTCAACCATTTTGGTGCTGGTGTTTCTGTAGGAACGAATGGAATTAGTGTTTTTGAACATACGGCTTATTATTTACCATCCTTATTAGTTTATGACACTTCCCTATCGGATTGGAATCATGTAGCTATTGTTTATAGTAACAACACTCCTAGCCTTTATCTGAATGGACAGTTTATTAAAACAGGTCTAACAAGTACCGGAATTGTACATCCTAGTGTCGTCTCTTTAGGGGGTGGAGATACAGGTTACGGAACATTTCAAGGTTCATTAGATGAAGTTCGGATTTGGGATACTGCTCGTACTCAAACGCAAATCCAAAATAATTTATACTCTCAACTTAATGGCAATGAAGCCGGTTTAATTGGCCACTATAATTTTAATGAAAGCTCAGGAAACATTGCAGAAGATGGCACAATTAATAATAATGATGGTGAGATTGTCGGTCCGGTCCGAATTGATTCTAGTTTCACTCCTATCATCACCCTTGCTGTCTCTCCCAGTAGTGTGATAGAAGATGGGACAGCTAACTTAGTCTATACCTTCACCCGTAGTGGAGTAACCACTAATCCCTTAACTGTTAACTATACAATCGGAGGGACAGCTACTCTTAATACCGACTACACTCGTACAGGGACTACCAATACAGTCACCTTTGCTGCTAATTCAGCGACTGCGACTGTAACAGTTGACCCCACTCCTGATACTACAGTTGAATCTGATGAAACCGTCGCTTTAACTCTTGCGACCGGGACTGGTTATACAGTTGGGACAACTACCGCAGTGACGGGAACAATTACCAATGATGATGTCACCCTTCCTAGTATTACTCTTGCAGTTTCTCCCAGTAGTGTGACTGAAGATGGGACAGCTAACTTAGTCTATACCTTCACCCGTAGTGGAGTAACCACTAATCCCTTAACTGTTAATTACACAATCGGTGGGACAGCTACCAACGGGACAGACTACACATCTATTCCCACCAGTGTCACCTTTGCTGCTAATTCATCCACTGCTACTGTAACAATTGACCCCACTGCTGATACTACAGTTGAATCTGATGAAACCGTCGCTTTAACTCTTGCGACCGGGACTGGTTATACAGTTGGGACAACTACCGCAGTGACGGGAACAATTACCAATGATGATGTCACCCTTCCTAGTATTACTCTTGCAGTTTCTCCCAGTAGTGTGACAGAAGACGGGACAGCTAACTTAGTCTATACCTTCACCCGTAGTGGAGTAACCACTAATCCCTTAACCGTCAATTACACCCTCGGAGGGACAGCGACTCTCAATACCGACTACACTCGTACAGGGACTACCAATACAGTCACCTTTGCTGCTAATTCATCCACTGCTACCGTAACAATTGACCCCACTGCTGATACAACAGTTGAATCTGATGAAACCGTCATTTTAACTCTTGCGACCGGGACTGGTTATACAGTTGGGACAACTACCGCAGTGACGGGAACAATTACCAATGATGATGTCACCCTTCCTAGTATTACTCTTGCAGTTTCTCCCAGTAGTGTGACTGAAGATGGGACAGCTAACTTAGTCTATACCTTCACCCGTAGTGGAGTAACCACTAATCCCTTAACTGTTAATTACACAATCGGTGGGACAGCTACCAACGGGACAGACTACACATCTATTCCCACCAGTGTCACCTTTGCTGCTAATTCAGCGACTGCGACTGTAACCGTTGACCCTACTGCTGACACTACAGTTGAATCTGATGAAACCGTTGCTTTAACTCTTGCGTCTGGGACTGGTTATACAGTAGGTACGACTACCGCAGTGACGGGAACAATTACCAATGATGATACCAGTGTCACTCTTGCTGTTTCTCCCAGTAGTGTGACAGAAGACGGTACAGCTAACTTAGTCTATACCTTCACCCGTTCTGGTGTAACAACAAATGCTTTAACTGTCAATTACACCCTCGGGGGGACAGCTACCAACGGGACAGACTACACATCTATTCCCACCAGTGTCACCTTTGCTGCTAATTCAGCGACTGCGACTGTAACAGTTGACCCCACTGCTGACACTACAGTTGAATCTGATGAAACCGTTGCTTTAACTCTCGCGACTGGGACAGGTTATACAGTTGGGACAACTACTCCAGTGACGGGGACTATTAATAATGACGACTTTTCCCAACTCTCCATCAATAATATTACCGTGGTCGAAGGCTTAGATAATAATGCCATCCTCACCGTCACAGTTGATAACCCCAATCCGCAACCAATTACCTTCAATTATACCACTGCACCGATTAATGCTACCGCCGATGTAGATTACACTAGCAAAACCGGAACTATCACCATTGCTGCTAATACTTCCACCGCTACTATTAGCATTCCCATCTTAAATGATAACCTTAATGAGGCAAACGAAACTTTTGCCATTAACCTCAGTAATCCCATCAATGCAACTCTTACCAATAACAAGGGAATTGTCACCATCAGCGACACCTTAACCGCTAATGTCACAACTACCCTACCCGCTAATGTGGAAAATCTGACCCTAACAGGAAGCGCAAATATTAATGGAACTGGTAACAAATTAAATAACATTATCACCGGTAATAGTGGTAACAATATCCTTAATGGTGCAACAGGAATTGATACCCTCATCGGTGGTTTAGGGAATGATACTTATCAAATTGATACTACTACCGACACCATTACGGAAAATGCCAACCAAGGGACAGATACTGTTCAATCATCGGTTACTTATACCCTGGGTAATAACCTAGAAAACCTCACCCTCACTGGGACTACAAATATTAATGGAACTGGTAACACCTTAAATAACATTATCACCGGTAATAGTGGTAACAATATCCTTAATGGTGCAACAGGAATTGATACCCTCATCGGTGGTTTAGGGAATGATACTTATCAAATTGATACTACTACCGACACCATTACGGAAAATGCCAACCAAGGGACAGATACTGTTCAATCATCGGTTACTTATACCCTGGGTAATAACCTAGAAAACCTCACCCTCACTGGGACTACAAATATTAATGGAACTGGTAACACCTTAAATAACATTATCACCGGTAATAGTGGTAACAATATCCTTAATGGTGCAACAGGAATTGATACCCTCATCGGTGGTTTAGGGAATGATACTTATCAAATTGATACTACTACCGACACCATTACGGAAAATGCCAACCAAGGGACAGATACTGTTCAATCATCGGTTACTTATACCCTGGGTAATAACCTAGAAAACCTCACCCTAACTGGGACTACAAATATTAATGGGACAGGTAACACATTAAATAACATTATCACTGGTAATAGTGGTAACAATATCCTTAATGGTAGTGATGGGAATGATACCTTGATTGGTGGTACTGGAATTGATACCCTAACAGGGGGTGCAGGTGGCGATCAATTCACCTTCAACAACCGCAATGAAGGGATTGACACAATTACTGATTTCCTCTCCAGTCAGGGGGATAAAATTACTGTCTCTGCTGCGGGTTTTGGCGGTGGTTTAGCCGCAGGAGTTGCGATTACAGCCGCTCAATTTGTGTTAGGAACAACTGCATTAAATGCCAGCAATCGCTTAATTTATAATACAATCACTGGAGGACTATTCTTTGATGGGGACGGGACAGGTACACTAGCAGCCATTCAAATTGCAACTCTTAGTTCCAAACCCACTCTTACCGCCTCTGATATACTTGTATTAGTTTAATCTTAATACAGCTTGTCGGGTGCGTGTTTGCGGTTAAAAAGGTCTGTAAGCGTTTTCAACACCCTGGGAGAGGGGAAAGGGGGATTATGAATTATGAATTATGAATTGGGGAGAAGGGAGAGAAAAAGCTGATAACTGTTTACTGATCACTGATAACTGCTATTCGTACAAAATCTCATCAAAACAAGCTTCTCCCACACTGGATAAAGTTCTAGCGGCAGCTTTATCGGTTTTCGACTTCTGCACGAGGGCGCGGAATTGCTGTAGATTGTAACGAGCCTGGAATTTTTTAATCGTGCAGTCGCATAGATCCTTTGCCACATCAGCAGCTAATCCCTCCCCACGCGCTCTTTGTAAACATTCTTGACGATAACTGTCGAAAGTAGGGGCAGTATTAGAACTTTGGCTAAGGTAAACGGCATTATTAGCCTGTACTGGCAAGCATAAAGCCAATAAACCGATAAAAGTTAGTAAATATCTTTGATTTCCCATCATAATCGCTTTTTTAAGCCTAAAATCCCCCACTAGATTAGAGAACCGCTGCCTAAATTATAGATCGATCGCTTGACCCTTGGGTTCCACTCTTGGCAAACTGTCATCTGTTATGCTAAGATGAACAATGATTGATCGGCGCCATCGCCAAGTGGTAAGGCAGAGGTCTGCAAAACCTTTACCCCCAGTTCGAATCTGGGTGGCGCCTTGGCAAATATCGGCAGTTTTTTTTCTGATTGCCTTGACTAAATGAAGGTTTACCAAGGTTTTACTTGATAGGCTGCCACTAGATAGCGAAAAATATACTCGACTATCTCTAAATAATTCTCGGTAGTTTCTAGAGACTCACCCCACACCGTTACACCATGGTAGGAAATCAGTAAAGCGGGAATTTCTGGGGGGAAGGTTGACAATCTACTTTCTATTTCTGCGGCAATTTTCGGCACATCGAGATAGTTAGTAAAAACCGGCATAAATACTTGAGGATTTTCTACCCAAATACCTAAACCTTTCAACATTTCTAAGGGAGGTAAAGATAACTTGTCCTCGCGAGCAAAACGGGAAACTAAATTCGCTTCTACTGAGTGGACATGATAACAAGCTTGCGCTTGGGGAAAGAGACAATAAATCACCTGATGAATGCTAGTTTCTGCCGAAGGACGATTATCCCGATGAGCTAATTCCCTGACTTTTCCCGTCAGATCCACGCGCACAAAATCCTCTTCTGTGAGTTTACCTTTACTTTTGCCACTGGCAGTAATCCAAAAACTATGATCATCAACTTTAGCGGATAAATTACCCGCCGTGCCAAGCATCCAACCCAGTTGATAAAATCTTCGGGCAGCTGCCACTAGAGATAGACGAGGATCACTCATGATTTTTAGAGATATGGTGGATAGGCAGTAACTATTATAACAAGTTGAAGCCAGCAGACTACCCACTCCTCAGCATAGCGGGTTGAGGTAGTTTATTCCGGATAATCTCGCTCAAAACTAAACCCAAAGCAGAAGAGAGCGAGGAACCGGTGAGCAAAAAAGAAAATTTAACCGTGGCAATGTGTTGGGGATGTGTTAGGTTAAAGATAATTGCAGCTTTGATGAATCGAGGGTTGAGCCGTGAATAACAACTTTTTCCGCAGCTATTCTGTCAATGATTCTGGTTTGGGTTGTTTCTTATCTTTGATTTTAGTCGGATTGTTGTTAGGCTCGATCGGACTGGGTTGGTTAGTCAATAGTTTTTTAATTCTCGTGGCATTCTTGATATTTTCTCCTGTGATTGCTTGGGGGATTTTTCGCTGGTGGTTACGACGCAATTTAGTTGAAGATAGCTGTCCCGTCTGCAGCTACGAATTTACGGGTTTTAATCGCACGGAATGTCAATGTCCTAACTGTGGTGAACCGTTAAAAGTGGCAGGGGGTAAGTTTATTACTCTCACCCCTCCCGGTACGATCGATGTACAAGCGATCGAAGTGCCTACCGGACAGTTGGAAGATTAGGGTCAAACCATCACCATCTAGGCACGCGCACCAAGCTGAAAGCGGGGGTTCTGAATTTTAACAATAACAGCAGTCCCAGCAAGTGAATTGACCAATGAACGAGAACTAAGCCCCAAATAATTGCAAAAATCAAACTACTAACGGCAAGAGCTTTAAAAATATCATTATCGGTCTTTTGATACCAGAGAAGACTAAGGAAGGAAAGCAGTAGGAGTAGAAGGGGAAAAAGTGGGGAGAACATGGGGATCACCATTGGGTGAGGGGACTGTCTTCACATCCATAGCCTATCATTTTCCCTTTGCCGTTACGGGTAGCAGCGGTTACATTCTTCCCTATTTGTCATAAATCTTTAGAATCAAATTAAAAAGTTTACAAGCCAGTCTTTTAGCCTAAAGGTGGCGCGACAATCATCCTCATTGTAACGTAGAATAGCCGCCAATAAAGTCCGATCTCCTGTTTTTAACCACTGGTCATACCACCAAACGCATTGATCCCCGCTTACTCCTCGATCGCGCCATTGAAAACCAATCCAGTTAGCGAGGGATTTTAAAGAATAACTTTCCACGGGAAAAGTTACCGAGTTAACTACCTGATAGTGCAGATCAACACAGCGAGAAACTAACTGATTAATCAAAGAAGAAGGGGTTTTATAAAGATAACCTAATCGTTTAATTGTTTCTACTTCGTACTCAGAAAAGTGAAAAATAGGTGCTTGATAATCCTGTATGACTAAGGTTAAGAATTCCTGCCAAATTCTGCCTTCATCTTCCGGCTTTTCTGCCAAAAACGGATAAAATTGCTGGGTATTACCACGATAATCGACCCGTAAAATCCCCAAAAGATAATCCAAATTCTGTTCTGGTTCCGCTTCGATATCAAAATAAAATTCAATCTCGGCCTTCGGTAGGGGAGACAAATAAGCAGTTTTCCCGTTGCTTTTGCGAAAGGCCCGATTTTCAATAATTGCTTGGGCCTGTAATTGTAACTGATTAGCCACCTCTACCCCCATCCCCTCCCCCATACGGGTAGGACAGGTAAGAGCCAGAGATTCCATAGTGGAAACCCCCAAAGACTGTAAAAATTGGTAACGACTGGGAGTCACCCCTGGAACTAAAGAAAGATGTTGACTCGCTTGGGCGATACTATAACAGTGACTATACCAATGACATAAACTACAACGCTGACGGGAGATAAAAACTTCTGGTTCTTGGTGATTAATCACCATTTCGCCGAACTTTTTGATTATTTCCTCTAGTTTAGTTAACCAGAGATTCAATTCCACTCGATAGCGATTATGACGACGTAGGACAATTTCCGCGTAATTGGGAAAAACTCCCTGCATACCAGCCAATAAATAGGCGTAAAAAGTAGCCAGCATCTTATATTCAGGCTTAGGACGGCGACCGAGTTGAATATTGAGGGGATAATAAACCCAATCACCAAATTTTGACTTTCCTGCCTGTTTAATTAATAAATGCGGGGAACCGGTTAAAGAGACGGGATAGCCAGATTGTAAGAGGACTCCGTGATAAATACAGGATACCCCCTGACCCATCAAAGCTTCCGTTTCCCTGGCGGCGGCTAAAATATCAGTGCTGGGGGTAGTCAGGGAACAATAATCGGGATAGGAGTCTTGCAGGACTTTTTTAACGTGACTTTGACTCTCCTGGCGCAATTTAAGCAAAAAATCTCGCTCAGGGTCTTTTTCTTGGCTATTGCCGTAGAGATTTAAAAACCCACGGCGTTGACAACGTTGGTAGTCTAGAAGTAGATCATCGGTCAGTAGCATTCTATCAAGGAGAAAAGTTGAGCTTTCCTAGACCAGTGAGGTGAAAAATAATAAACTAAAAAAAGGAAACATTTCCAAGTGTGTTTCCTCTACTTTAATACTATTGTGACAATTGCGACTTAATCCGTCGATAGAATTCAGCTGTCAGTCTTGAATCAGTGATCAGTGCATCTCGTTTTTGCAGAAATAGCGACGATCAGCAACTATCACAGATAAACTGTACTAAATTTAAACTGCGTATTGAAAATTTTAGTACAAACGCTCGAATGACTTCTCCCTGCTCCCCTGCAATCTGAACGATTAATTTAGATAGTCAACAGCTTATTTGATCAAGAGGTGAGTAATCACCAGCAGGAGTGAGAGAATCAAGATAAGGATTATCGTGAAAGACAATGCTAAACAACAAATATCTCAAGCAGTGGTCGTGCATGGTTTCAGGCCATCTACCTGATTTGTCAATACCGCAAGCTATCGGATTGGCCACTGGGAGTTTTGGCCTGGTCATGACCAAATCAAGCAGCCTGACTCAGGTTCTGATAACTCATAACTGATAGCTGATCAATGATAAATGATGACTGAACCGATTTTAAGAGTGGTTTTAATTAATCCGCAAATTCCGCCAAATACGGGGAATATTGCCCGTACTTGCGCCGCAACTAAGACAGAATTGCATTTAGTTGGTCCCTTGGGTTTTGAAATTAGCGATCGCTATCTCAAGCGCGCCGGCCTAGACTACTGGCCTTATGTAAAACTTGTGTACTACTTGACAATTGATGACTTCTGTGCATATCAAAAAAAGAGCGGGGGACGAGCGATCGGGTTTACTGTGCGCGGCAGCAGTAGTTATCTGGAATACACCTACCAAAGCGGAGATTGGCTACTTTTTGGCAGTGAAACCGACGGTATTCCAGCAGATTTATTAGATCAATGTGATCATACGGTTTATATTCCCATGGCAGAACCGGGAGTGAGAAGTTTAAATCTTTCCGTTAGTGTGGCCATCGGATTATTCGAGGCCAGACGACAATTGGGATTTATTCATTAGTGGGACATTTTGCTACATAAACAGAGCAAATAGACCAAATTGACCAAAAAATTACCTAAAATACTTTAATCTAGCTTATTTTTGCCTAAAAATAACTATAACTTTTTTTTGCCCGTGTCAGAAAAATAGAGATGACTGTCAATCTTGTCCGTAATAACAGCAAGAAATTATGTGTATTATCTTGGCGCAAATTAATTGTTGCTCCTTTCCAATCACATAATCTATTGAAAATAAAAAGGCAAGATCAGTCTCATGAATATCTTAGACCTTTCTTCCAAGACTTTCCGCCATCTACAGCTTTTTAATCGGCAAAAATCCACCTCTGGCTTAACTCAAGTCGAGATGTTAGTTACCATCATTTTATTAGGAATTCTCTTAACCATTGCCCTTTCTGTTTATCATCGTTTAATGGCTTGGATTCGCTTAAATATCGCCACCTTTGAAATATCGCAACAGTGGAAAACTACCCGTTATCAAGCCACGGGAGGAGGTTCTCACCCCCTATCTTTGTGCATGGCAGAAAGTGAAAACCAACAGATTCAAGTGGCACAAGTGCAAGGGAACCAGTGTGAAAATGTCACGGATTGGACTCCCATTACTCGCGGTGTTAGCATCGATACTGCTAATTCGACCCTACGCCGAGTTAGCGGACCGGCCGGCAATCAAGGTACAATTTATCGCGCCAGTTGGGCCGATACAAGGAGGGGTTTAGGGGGTTCTTGGGGACAGTTAGGCAGAATTACTTTAGTTGCTTCCGGCGCACCCGACAAACGCTGTTTATTTTTATTCCGCGTTGATGGTAGTTGGGATATTCGCCAAGATAATAGATGTGTACGTTAAAATAGTGATAAAATAGGACGATAGGAGCTTTGTCCCTTGATAGTATTGATAAATATAAGATGCAGCCAATGTCCCTCGGGAAAACGCAGTTAAATGATTGGATGGCGACCTAAAAACATGAGTGAATTAACTATTCGTCCAGCTAAAATTAGTGGTGTCATCCCAGATTCGATCGCCGCCGAGGTGGGTTTTGAAATTGGGGATGAACTCGTCTCTATCAATGGTAATCGTCCCCGGGACTTAATCGATTATCAATTTTTATGTGCCGATGAATTTTTAACTCTGGAAGTGCTTGATAATCAGGGCAAAACTCACCAAGTAAAAATCGAAAAAGATTATCATGAAGACTTGGGTTTAGAGTTTGAAACTGCTCTTTTTGATAGCTTAATTCAGTGTAATAATAAATGCCCTTTTTGTTTTATTGATCAACAACCAGAGGGCAAAAGAGAAACTTTATATCACAAAGATGATGACTATCGCTTAAGTTTTCTTTATGGCAGTTATTTAACCTTAACTAATCTTACTTCAAAAGAATGGCAGCGGATCGAAAAGATGCACATATCACCGCTTTTTGTGTCCGTTCATGCCACGGAACCCGATCTGAGAATTCGTCTCCTCAAAAATTCCCGCGCTGGTCAAATTTTAGACCATTTAAAATGGTTACAGGCTAGACAATTACAAATTCATGCTCAAGTGGTAGTTTGTCCCCATATTAATGATGGAATTCATCTCGAAAGAACCCTGTTAGATTTGGTTTCTTTTCATCGGGGAGATATTCCCTGTGTGGAGTCGGTTGCCGTGGTTCCCGTGGGATTAACCCGCTTTCGTCCCCAAGAAGATGAATTAATTCCCGTTAGCCAAGAAAAAGCGCAAGAAGTGATTGAACAAGTCCAAACTTTGCAAAAACAATTTCGTCAAGAATTTGGCAGTAATGTGGTATGGTTAGCCGATGAATGGTTTTTAATTGCCCGAGTCGATTTACCACCTCAATCTCACTACGAAGACTATCCCCAAATCGGTAATGGAGTTGGCTCAATTCGTCAATTTATTAGGGATTTCCAAAAGACAGCCAAGAAGTTATTACCTGCTCAAATTACTCCCTCTAGACGGTTGACATGGGTAGTGGGAAATGCGGTAGAACAGGCTTTTCAACCCTTAGTTAAACAGTTAAATAAGGTGCGGGGTTTAACTGTGGAATTAGTGGCTTTAAATAGTGATTATTGGGGGCAGGAAATCACGGTTACGGGTTTATTAACCGGGCAAGATCTTCTCAAGGGATTAGAAGGTAAAAATCTTGGGGATGGGGTTTTATTACCCTCCCTCATGCTCAAGCATGGGGAAGCGGTATTTTTAGATGATCTAACCTTAGAAACTGTTATTAATCAGTTAGGAGTCTCTATTTATCCAGTCCTGGGAGTAGAGGAATTAGTTAAAACTTGTCTTACTCTCGATCCCTTGAACAAATCCTAATTTTTCCCAATCCTTTTACTGTTGCCGTAACCGTTCAGGGGGGACGAAATCTGGTAAGCTGTCCGTAATTTAAATTACGAACAGCTTACAGCAAACAGTTGTCAGTTTTTCCCACTGATAACTGTTTACAAAAACCTAATTGGTTAAGCTAAAAGCTTTGATATGCTTAGTTTCCAACTTGCCTTTTAGGTGGGAGAATTGCCAAAAGTTGTCTTTTGCCCTTTTCCTTTCGCAGCTGATCACTGAATTTACCGTTTAGCGGCAACAATGGCAAAAACGGTGGTATGGGGATCGTCTTTTAAAGTTACCCCTTCTGGCATTTTCAAATCACCCACGAGCAAGGATTGCCCCACACCGATGCCCGACACATCAAATTCGATCACTTCTGGGATATTATCAGCAATACAGGAGACATTAACTTCGTTGACGAACTGTTCGATTAAACCACCCTGTTTAGTTCCGATCGCTTCTCCCATGGCTTTAATGGGAACGACGATATCGAGCTTACCGTGGGCAGATACCGAGAAGAAACTGAGATGATAGAGATTTCTTTTCCAGGGATGAGATTGTACCTCTTGGATCAAGGCTTTTCCTGTCCAGGACATTTCCGGGACATTCACATCCACCAGGGTATTATTCACCGAGGCCTTTTTGAGCAGGGTTAAGGCCGCTTTTTCTCCCACCACCAGAGAAACCGATTCCGTGCCGTTGTGGCCGTAGAGAACCGCCGGGATCAAACCCTGACGACGTAGGGCCCTGGGGTTAATATTCTCCGGTCTTTTTTGACATTCAACGCTAACTTGCATAGTTGACTAATCCTCTTTGGCAATGATTTAAAATTCGTGATTATCCCAAGGTGAGCCATTTTCGTCTAAAAGAGCGCGTTTTGGCCCGTGAATGGGGTCTTCAACGATAATAGTTTGGTCGCGACTAGCTCCTAGGGAGATAATAGCGATCGGTACTTCCATGATCGCCCCTAGGAATTTTAGATAATCGAGGGCCTGTTTAGGCAGGTCTTCCAGACTCCGACAATCGCTGGTGGGTTGTTGCCACCCCGGCATCGTTCGGTAAATCGGTTGACAACGGGCGAATTCCCCGGCGCTACTGGGTAAATGGCGACAGGTTTGGCCGTCCAATTCGTAGGCAACACAGACTTTGATTTCCTCTAGGGTATCGAGAACATCTAATTTGGTGATCGCTAGACAGTCTAACCCATTGATTCGCACTGCGTAACGACCGATCACCGCATCAAACCAACCGCAGCGACGACGACGGCCAGTGGTGGTCCCGAATTCCGCCCCACGATCGCATAATAACTGCTCGATCTCCCCCTCTAATTCCGTCGGAAATGGACCTTCACCTACCCTAGTGGTGTAAGCTTTGGCCACACCGATCACTCGATCGATTACCGTCGGACCAATGCCAGAACCCACACAAGCACCCCCAGCGATCGGATTGGAGGAGGTAACATAGGGATAGGTTCCGTGATCGAGGTCGAGTAGGGTGCCTTGGGCCCCTTCAAAAAGAATATTCTTACGCTTGCGGATGGCTTCGTAGATTTTTAGGGAACTATCGACCACATGGGGACGCAGTTTCTCGGCATATTCTAGATATTCCTCGATCACCGTCTTCGCATCTAAAGGCGGTAAGTTATATAACTTTTCTAAAATGACGTTTTTATAATTAATCGTCCATTCTAGTTTTTGCCGCAGATTCTCGGTATTGATCAAGTCGATGACTCGAATACCGATGCGCTCGGATTTGTCGGCATAGGTGGGGCCGATACCCCGTCCCGTGGTGCCGATTTTATATTTACCCCGTTTTTCCTCGGATGCTTGATCGAGCAGCCGATGATAGGGCATAGTGACATGAGCCGTTTGCGAGATATAGAGATTGTCGGTGGTAACATTGAGGGCGTGTAATTGCGCCATCTCTTTGAGTAACACCGAGGGATCTATGACTGTTCCTGAGCCGATTATACATTCCGTATCCGGGTAGAGAATCCCAGAGGGAATTAGATGGAGTTTGAACGTTTGACCCTCGACGACGACGGTATGACCCGCATTTACGCCACCTTGAGAACGCACCACCACATCCGCCGATCGACTCAGCAGATCCGTGATTTTTCCTTTTCCTTCGTCGCCCCACTGAGCGCCGATTACAATAACGTTAGCCAAGGTATTTTAGTCTAGCTAAAGTTCACACAAACTCCTATTATCCCTCTTGGCGAATACAACTGTCAAGTTATCTCTCTTAGCTAATTGTGGGGAGAAGGCGAGGGGAAAACTCGCCTATTTTCAGGGTTTATTGACCTTCCCGGCTCATTTGACGCTCGATAGTTTCGATAGCGGCATTTAATCCCGCTAGACGGGTTTCGAGGTCATCGCGCATCCATTTGAGGAATGTTAATTTACGCTCTTGACATTCTTGGCGGGAAGTGCTGCCACAAGTGTTGAAGAAAAAGGGAAACATAGACTAAGAGGCCTGCTATAACTCTACGTCTTCTATCTTGACGAAAATTTTCAAAAAAGTCTAACCGTTAAGTCGCCATAATAACCACAGACCTAAACCAAAACCGAAAAAGTTAGGCAGCCAAGCAGCTAGGAAGGGGGAAAGGGTGGCGGTTAGTCCCAAGCTGCCGACAAGGAAGTTTAAAAGATAGTAGAGGAAAACAATGGCGACACTGAGACCGAAACTGGTTCCCCGACTAATTCTTTGCGGTAGAGAACCCAAGGCACAGCCGATAGTAGCAAAGACGATACAGACAAAGGGAAAGGCGATTTTTTGCTGGATTCGCACTTGAAAAAACCTGACTCTCTTATCATCGCCACTGAGTTTGAGCAGTTGCACATATTCGATCGCCTGTGGTATGTTCATCTCGTAGGGATCGCGGCTTTGACGAGCAAAATCGAAAGCAGAGCGAGATAAAGCGATTTTTTCGGTTTTAAAGGGGATAACTTGGCTATAGGAGGCGTTAGGGGGGGTTAATTCATAGATAATGCCGTTAAAAAAGTCCCAGACGTTATCGACGGCATTCCAACGGGCCGAATCGGCGATAATAATTTGATTTAATTCTTGTTTTAGCCAACGGATAACGGTGACAGTTTTCATTTTTTCTCCGTCAAATTGTTCGGCATAAAATAAACTTCTTAAATTGCGATTAATCGTACCGTTTTCGAGGGTTTTTATTTCATAATCGGGATAATAAAAGTCTTTGTTTTTCCAAAAACTTGCTTCTTTATTAATTTTCTGTACTAAAATTTCTGTGGCTCGATAATTAGCATTGGGAACCACATATTCGTTTAATAAAAATGTCACACCTGTAACTATTAAACTCAGGCAAAAAGTCGGTATAAAAAGACGGTAAAGAGTGACTCCACAGCTTTGCAGGGCAACGGTTTCGCTATCACTACTTAAACGTCCGTAGGTGATTAAAGTGGCCAGTAAAAGAGAAACTGGCAGGGAATAAGTAACAAATTCTGGCACTTTTAACAGGAGAATTTCTAGGGCCGAGACAAGGGGTAGATTAGCATCAACTACCTGATTAGCTAAATCGGAAAGATTGCCGATCGCTACTCCCAAAGAGGCAAATAAACCAACACTAAATAAAAATGGCGGTAGTAGTTGGCTGATCAGATAGCGATCAATGAGGGCAATGCCTCCATTTACCCAGTAAGAAATCTTTTTCTTAATCATTGATTTTGGTTAACTCACTCCTCTTTCATCCCATTTCCTAACCCGCAGCCGTCTTGCCTATCCCTTCGGTTAGCCTATCATATTTTGTCTTTGACGAAAAACACCGCCGGAAGTTGTATGATTGCGGGGAGAGTGGACAGAAGTAAGGATTTGGGTAAGTGTAGATAATTTTTCTGTTCCTATTCCCCGATCATCCCCAGGTGAATTATGCTGCTAAACTGGCAAACTTTTACTATTCATAAACGAGTACCTTTAACGATTAGTCGCGGCACTACCAGTAAAAATACTAATATATGGCTGCAAATTAGCGAGGAAAATATCGAAGGGTGGGGAGAGGCATCCCCTTTTGATATTACCAGCGAGGAGAAAAAACCCGATAAAATTCTGCAAGAATTAAACTCGATCGCTCCTATTTTACAATCTTTTCACCCCTGTCAACGCCAAGAAATTGAGAAAATTTTATGGCAAAATCAGATATCTTCGCCTACTCGTGCCGCTATTGACACGGCGCTGCACGACTGGTTAGGCAAAAAAGCTAATTTACCTCTCTGGCAAATTTTTGGACTCGATCGCTCTTTAATTCCGCCGGTTTCTGTTACTATCGGTTTAAATTCTCCAGAAAATGTGGGGAAGAGGGTGTTAGATTGGCTAGAAATCGGCGATTTTAGCTTATTAAAGGTCAAATTAGGCTCACCAGACGGTATAGAAGCCGATCGAGCTATAATTCTGGCTATTAAAGAAATTGTCCCCCATTTGCCCCTAACTGTCGATGCTAATGGTGGTTGGAAATTGAGCGATGCGGTGAAAATGTGCCAATGGTTAGAGGAAAAAGGCGTTATTTATGTGGAACAACCCCTATCCGCGGGACAAGAACGAGATTTAATCGATTTATACCAAAAATCGCCCCTACCTATCTTCGTCGATGAAAGCTGTTTTTCTAGTCAAGATATCCCGAAACTGGCCGATCGAGTCCACGGCATTAATATTAAACTAATGAAAGCCGGTGGATTAGCCGAAGTGCAGAGAATGATTCATATTGCCCAAGCTTGCCGACTGCAAATTATGTTCGGATGTTACTCTGATAGCAGTTTAGCCAATACTGCCCTAGCACATCTTGGCCCGCTTGTCAACTATCTTGACCTAGATAGTCATTTAAATTTACGCGATGATCCCTTTACGGGTTTAAGCTTGGAAAGGGGACATTTACAAACAAATAATTTGCCCGGTTTGGGTGTTAGTTTACGGACAGAAGATGACTAATTATTTGACTCCTGACAAGAAAGTAGCGATTCTCCTCCACGAAGGAATCAAAGGAACTCGCGGCAAAACCGGATTAAGTTATCTGCGTTACGGGAAAGCGCAGGTAGTGGCGATTATTGACGCAGAAAGCGCTGGCAGTACCTTAAAAGAAGTGGCCGGAATCGATCGCCCCTTGCCGATTGTTGCTACTGTTAGGGAAGCTCTAACCTATCATCCCGATACCCTGTTAATTGGTATCGCACCCTCAGGAGGCATTTTACCACCCCATTGGCTAGAAGAAATCAAAGAGGCGGTAAAAGCAGGGTTATCCCTCGTTAATGGTCTCCATACACCCCTAAAACCCCTTTTTTCTCAGCTTAAACCGGATCAATGGATTTGGGATATCCGTCTGGAACCCCAAGACTTAAAAATTGGGCAAGCGCGGGCGAAAAATTTAACCTGTCAGCGTATTCTAACGGTAGGCACGGATATGAGTGTGGGCAAAATGTCCACTAGCATCGAATTACACCGATTTGCCCGAGAAAAAGGGCTAAAATCGCAATTTTTAGCCACTGGACAGGGGGGAATTATGATCGCGGGAAAAGGTGTACCCTTGGATGCGGTGCGCGTCGATTATGCTGCTGGTGCGATCGAGGCTTTGGTGTTAGAATCGGCAGAAAATAATGATATTCTGTTTATTGAGGGTCAAGGCTCCCTTTTACACCCTGGCTCCACCGCTACCTTACCCTTAATGCGTGGCACTCAACCAACGGGGTTAATTCTCGTCCATCGTGCCGGACAAATTCATATCAAAGATTTACCCGATATTCTCATCCCTCCCCTAACGGAAGTGATTAAACTCTACGAAATGACTGCCAGTGCTGGGGGAAGTTTCGGGGAGGTGAAGGTAAAAGGGATTAGTTTAAATACTTTTCATCTTAGTCCGCAGGCGGCAGTTAAAGCTATAGAAACTGTGCAGGAGGAAACGGGGTTATTTTGTACCGATGTTGTCCGTTTTGGCGGTCAAGGGTTATTATCAGTGATCAGTGATCAGTTATCAGTAATCAGTGATTAATTCAATCATAGTCAATGATAGGTGATGGGTTACGACTAAATCTGGATGTTGTTAAATTTTCTCTTGACAAAAGCCTCTTGACATGATATTATATTCATAATGGAAAATCCGTGCGCCTACAAACCCTATTTTCCCAAGCATTTAAACTCTAACTCATCTTAATTCTGCTTGCCGGAGTTGCGACAACATAGTTTTATAGTTCTCCATAATTGTTTGGGTATGGGGATGATTTTCCCCTAATACTTGGGTAGCAATATTAATCGCTTCTAGATAGAGAGGTTCCGCTTCTGTGTACCTGCCTTGGGAATCGTACAAGTATGCTAAATTGTTGAGGGAAGTTGCCACAGAGGGATGATTGTCTCCTAAGAGTCGTTTATACAAATCTAATGCTTCTAGATAGAGAGGTTCCGCTTCTGTGTACCTGCCTTGGGAACAGTACAATCCTGCTAAATTGTTGAGGGAAGTTGCCACATCGGGATGATTGTCTCCTAAGAGTCGTTTTCTCAAATCTAATGCTTCTAGAAGGAGAGGTTCTGCTTCTGTGTACCTGCCTTGGGATTTGTACAATGCTGCTAAATTGTTGAGGGAAGTTGCCACATCGGGATGATTGTCTCCTAAGAGTCGTTTTCTCAAATCTAATGCTTCTAGAAGGAGAGGTTCTGCTTCTGTGTACCTGCCTTGGGATTCGTACAAGTGTGCTAAATTGTTGAGGGAACTTGCCACATGGGGATGATTGTCTCCTAAGAGTCGTTTTAACAAATCTAATGCTTCTAGATAGAGAGGTTCCGCTTCTGTGTACCTGCCTTGGGATTCGTACAAGTATGCTAAATTGTTGAGGGAAGTTGCCACAGAGGGATGATTGTCTCCTAAGAGTCGTTTTGTCAAATCTAAAGCTTCTAGAAAGAGAGGTTCCGCTTCTGTGTACCTGCCTTGGGATTCGTACAAGTATGCTAAATTGTTGAGGGAAGTTGCCACAGAGGGATGATTGTCTCCTAAGAGTCGTTTTGTCAAATCTAAAGCTTCTAGAAAGAGAGGTTCCGCTTCTGTGTACCTGCCTTGGGAATCGTACAATCCTGCTAAATTGTTGAGGGAAGTTGCCACAGAGGGATGATTGTCTCCTAAGAGTCGTTTTTTCAAATCTAAAGCTTCTAGATAGAGAGGTTCCGCTTCTGAGTATCTACCTTGGGAATCGTACAATGCTGCTAAATTGTTGAGGGAAGTTGCCACATCGAGATGATTTTCTCCTAAGCGGGTTCGAGTTGCGGTTAAACAAGCTTGATAGTAAGGTTCAGCAATAGCATACAATCCTTGTCCTTTATAATAACGAGCTAAACCCGTATAGGACGAAACTAAATCCTCATCAGCGATATATTGGGGATATTCCCTGACAGCTTGTTCAATATGGGGAATTAAGGGAGTCAGATTTTGAATAATATCTAGAGTGGGAGTTTCGGGGACTGTTCTCGATGTATCTGTCATCACCGTACAATAACGACTTTTTGCGGTATTGGCTGTCTCGGAACCTTCTAATTTTTCCCGTAGATAAAGACGGATGAGGGGATGCAGTTGATACCATTCATTGCCTAAAGATTTCAGCAAATTAAGCTTAACCAAGCTATCGGTTAACCATTTTTCTATCTCGTCTTTAGCTTCATCAGAAAATAAACTGATGATTAAGTGCTTGGGAAAAGGTGCCGAAGCAAATAAACTGAGATAAAGAGCTAATTTTTGTTTTTCTGTTTCTAACAGTTGCCAACTGAGATACAGAATTGTTTTAATACTGCGGACTTCCTCCTTATCAGAGTTGAGATATTTTAAGCCTTTTTTGGGGAATTTTTCCTTGATATTGGCTAAAGTTTCAGTGGTTGCTTGTCTCAGAAAACTGCCTAGTAATTGTAATCCTAGAGGCAAATATCCTAAACACTGACAAAGTTGTTTGGCTGCCTCTAACTCCGCGGTTAGACGTTCTTTTCCTAAGTAGGTTTGCAGTAAATCTAAAGCTTGCGCTGCTGTGAGAACATCTAAGTTTATCGTTGATAGCGATACCCCTAAGTAACTAAAACGAGTGGTAATTAAAACCCGAAAACGAGATTCTTTTCCCGGTGGTAGATAAGATTTAATTTGGTCGTAGTCACGCACATCATCAAAAATAATTAAAGCATTTCCCTCGGGCCAATTTTGCCAACAGTAACGCACTCGTTCACTTAAGGTTCCCTTATTGGGGATGTTTAAACCCAGGTATTCTCTGGCAAAAAATAAAATAGCCAAACCGGGGTCACTGTTAAGGACATTTATCCAACAAATACCCGCAGGATAATCCCCTTTATGTTGCCAAGCATACTGTAAAGCTAATTCAGTTTTTCCCGAACCTCCCATCCCACTTAAAACAATTGGGGAAGATTGCTGAAAAGCTTGATTAATCCGGGATAATTCCTGTTCTCTACCAACAAAGTTAACTGCTGTTCCTGGTAAATTATAGGGATCATGAACGGTATTTTTATCGGTAAATAGCTGATTATAGTTGGTAGATTGGGTTGAATTTTCTGTTAAAAATAATCGCAAGAAAAACCAAGAATTTAAATCTGGCATAAATCGAATAACTTTGTTAGTAAAATCATGATTCATCCACCAAATTTGTCGGAGATTAAAGCAAGCTAAATTTTCTCGATTGAAATTAATTAATTGCAAGGCATCTACTAGGAAAGCATCAGAAAAAGCGGTTTCAAAACCAGTAATTGATACTACTCCCGACTCCAATTCTGCCAATTGTGTTAACAAGAAGTTCAAGACAAAAGAGGGTTTTTCCCATCTTGGTAAGACAATTTTATAAAAAATAATGCCTTGTTCTTGCAGTTTATTCTCTAATTCTCTAACTACTTGCTGACGGGAAAACTCATCATAAAATTCCACCCTAGCTAAACCTCTAGATGGTCTTCGTCCCCACAATAGCAAACGAGCTGCCGTATGGGAAATAGTACCCGGTTCTAACTCCGATTGATTAGTTTGATTAACTTGATGTACCACCGGGGACACCTCCATCGGGAGCAGTAGGAATATGACCTTGAGCATTTAAAATATCAACCACAAGGGGATGCACCATAAAGCATCTTTCCCCGTCTCCATCTACTTCTTGAATCGCACGATCATTTAATAAAGCGTATAATATCTCATTGGGAATTTGTGCTTCTGGATTAGCATCATAAATTCGTTTTAACAATAATACCTTATCCCCATAACTAACATGATCGGTATCATAAGGATTTTGGCCTAAACGTCTTTCATATTCTGTTCTTAAACTGCGAATTGCCCTGCTAATATGACTAGACATGATCAGATTTTGTTGATTGAGAATTGCCTCATCAGAAGCTTCTCTAACTAAATAAAATAAATCTCTGATATTGCCACCAGAGGCAATAATAACCCGCTCTATTTGTCCATCTTCAAATAAATTAGATTTAACTCTTGCTTCTAAAACTTTTCTCACTGCTTCCCGTCCTTTTTGGTTAGGAGTATGATCTTTTTGGCAAAAAACTGGAGTATCGGGAATCAGGAGATTATGGTCAAAAGTGAGGTTAATCCCGGGAGATGAATTATATAATCCAATCGGAATATTAAAAATAATGTGAATGTCTAAATCTTTGAAAATGTTAGAATAGTTTAAAAATAAATCCCTGACCGCTTCTTGTGAAACACCAGCTTTATCGAAGTCCTCTCCAATAATTAACCAGCTTCTCTGCATAGTTTCCTGTAAGTTCTGATCACATTCTTTCAGGAGTTGATTAGCAATATTAATTAAATCTCTGGAACGGGAAAGACGGTATTCAACAACTTTTTTCTCTCGCGAGGAAGCAAACCGGAATTCTCCCTTGAGAGAGGCAAAAAGTCCGAGAATTTTATTCCAGAAAGAATCTTCCTTTACTCCCGCTCCTGCTTCCGTTTTGATTTGACTTTCTCTGGTTTCCTTACGGGTAAATTCTTCAGAACTAAACCAATCCCAAAGCTTTTGTAAATTTTCATCACTGGGTTGTCGAGAAATTTTAGCGGTTTTCTCAACAATTTCCACCACCATAAAGAGAAACACATCAAGGGGACTGAAATTAATCGCATCGAGTTCACTTAAAACACTAAATCGCAGGGGTTCAAAATGCTGTTTAATCTCATGATCATTAATTAAACGAGTTAATTCTGTCGATTTGCCTACCCCCGTGTGTCCCATTAAACAGGCTTTGTAATATTGTTGCGTATCTATGACCCGTTTTAACCCTAATTTTAGACGCTGAATTTTATCTTCCCCTCTCACTTTATTCATTTCTTCTCGATAAAAAGCATCTATTTCCTTCTGAGTTAATAGGGGTTCAGGAGATATAGTTAAATAGATTTCATCAAGAGTAGTCGCAGGTTCAAAGCGAGTCAGAGAGGGGTGTTGCATAGAGACAGGAAAAATCATTCTCTGGAGATACTTTTTATTATATAGGGTTGGCTGGTTATAATTAAATTAAAAATGGATTTTAGGTTCGATCCCCCCTAGCCCCCCTTGATAAGGGGGGAAGCCGAAGGCGGGGGGATCCCCCTTGATAAGGAGGGTGCCGATCCCCCCTTAGTCCCCCCTTTAATCCCCGCTTAATAAGGGGGGCATCTGAAAGTTTTTAATACCCACCTAATTATTAAGCAAACCATATCTAAGCGGGAAAAATCCCTTTTTTTGTAGTCTGTGATACTGTTTTTGGGATTGAGATCGTCTAAGGTCAGAGAAATTGCTTCTAGGGTTCCGATTTAAACTTCTTTAAATGTCAGGTCCGAGAGAAGCAAGCTAGTCTTAAATGAGCGGATCAAAAATTTTTCCGTCTAAGCTGGCTACACGGCGGGATAAAAGCCCGGGAGACTTTAAGGATAACTGTTTTGAGGCAGTATCGTTGAAGACTCCCGGGTTGTTGTATTTTGAGGTGAAATGATGTCCGAGGAATCTACTTTTCAACCCCCGCATTTAACCGAAGCTCAACAGGCCCTAGAAAAAGAACGCCATTTGCCCCTAACTGGTTGGCAACAGGAAGTTTCCCAGGGGTTAACCTACGGTTTAGAGGCGGCCGATAGTATTCGCGATCGCAGTATTCCCACCTTTTCCAGGGGTGAGTTACCCCACTATGCGGGAATTAACACCTTTATGAAGGCCCCCTATTTGGAAGATGTGCGGAATGTGGGCAATTATGACGTGGCAATCGTCGGTGTTCCCCATGATTCGGGGACAACTTACCGACCCGGAACTCGTTTTGGACCCCAGGGAATTCGGCGGATTTCGGCCCTTTATACGCCCTACAATTTTGAATTAGGGGTAGATCTGCGCGAACAAATTACGCTCTGTGATTTAGGGGATATTTTCACCATTCCTGCTAATAATGAAAAGTCCTTTGATCAAATCTCTAAAGGGGTTGCCCATGTCTTTAGTTCTGGTGCCTTGCCGATTATTTTAGGGGGTGATCATTCCATTGGTTTTCCGACAGTGCGGGGTATTTGTCGGCATTTAGGGGATAAAAAAGTCGGTATTATTCACTTTGATCGCCATGTGGATACCCAGGAAACAGATTTAGATGAACGGATGCACACTTGCCCCTGGTTTCATGCCACCAATATGAAAAATGCTCCTGCTAAAAATCTCGTCCAATTAGGGATTGGTGGTTGGCAAGTTCCCCGTCAAGGTGTTAAAGTTTGCCGCGAGCGTGCCACTAATATTTTGACCGTCACCGACATTGTAGAACGAGGCATTGATGCTGCCGCCGAATTTGCCTTAGAACGAGCTTTAGATGGTACGGATTGCGTTTGGATTAGTTTCGATATTGATTGCATTGATGCCGGTTTTGTCCCCGGTACAGGTTGGCCGGAACCGGGCGGTTTATTACCCCGTGAAGCCTTAGCTTTATTAGGTAAAATTATCCAAAAAGCTCCCATTTGTGGTATGGAAGTGGTGGAAGTTTCCCCTCCCTACGATATTAGTGATATGACTTCTTTAATGGCTACGCGTGTTATTTGTGATGCCATGGCTCATCTGGTTATTTCAGGTCAATTACCGCGTAAAGAAAAGCCCTATTATATTCATCCTGAAGTTAATATGGAGGTTGATGAACCTTGGATTTAAGGACAAAAGCATCAATAATTAGAGAGGTAACACATTTGCGAGGAAACACCGATGGCTAAAGGATTTGGAACTCCCATTAACAAAAGGTTAGGTTACGTTTTAACTCTAGTATCTGATCCTAAAATTTATGCTGCTGCTGAAAATGCTTTGCCCTATCTTGATCAAGAGGAATCAGATGAACCTTTCGCTGGTATTACTAATGACTTGTCAATGGCGCGTGTCTGGAAAAGTCGCAAACAAGCCGAAAAAAGTGTTCGGAATTATCTTGGATTTTTAATGGATTGGATGACTGATGAAAATTTAGACGGATTAACTATTTTAATTTGTTCTTTAAACGCTGACAACAAAGGAAAGTTAACGACCGAAATTGCCCAAAAAATGCACCTAGAGAGAGTAGAAAAGAAGTAGCCACTTCAGCACATTATGCACGAAACTGATATGACTAAGGCGTTAATTATGACAGTTCGAGATTGGTATGATAGCCAACCTGAAAAGCTCAAAATTGAAAAAATTCATCTCATGGTTGGTGAATTTACCTGTGTCGAACCGGTCAGTTTACAATTTGCCTTTGAAGTTCACACTGCTAATACTTTTCTTGCTGGTGTGGAATTAGCAATTAAAAATATTCCCCTAATTGCTTATTGTCATTGCTGTCAAAAGGATTATAACCCCCAAATTGGCCAGCAATATTCCTGCCCAACTTGTCGATCGCCGATGGAGGATATTCGTTCAGGTCGAGAGTTAAAAATTGACCACATTGAATATTCTTTAGTTTCTTAAAAAAAGTTGGGCGATCGCTGATAAAATTTCGATGATCAATTATTCATTCTCAACTAAAATGCACCAAACTTTTGACGCAGCCCTAGAAATTAATCTACTTCATGCCAATCAAGCAGGAGCCGATCACAACCGGGAACATTTTGACGAGTGGGGCATTACCTGTTTAAACTTGATGAGTAGTCCTGGTGCGGGTAAAACTGTATTATTGGAAAAAACCCTCGCCACCTTAAAAGATCAATTAAAAATGGCTGTTATTGAAGGCGATATGACTACAGAACTAGATGCAGAGCGCCTGAGACAATACGGAGTTCCCGTGATTGCCATTAATACAGGTCGCTCCTGTCACTTAGATTCCAAAATGGTAGCTGGGGGAATCCATCGTTTTAAAGAAGATTATAACCCGAAAGAGTTTGATTTATTGTTGGTGGAAAATGTGGGAAATTTAGTTTGTCCCGCCGAATTTGAGGTAGGGGAACACGCTAAAGTTGCTCTATTAAGTATTACGGAAGGAGAAGATAAACCCCTCAAATATCCAATTATGTTTCAAGAAGCGGATTGTCTGATTATTACTAAATTAGATTTGGCTCCTTATTTAGAGATTGATTTACAACGTTTAGAAGCAAATGTTCGTTCTATGAATCCTGATGTAACCATTATTGCTCTTTCTGCTCAAACAGGAGAAGGTTTAGAAGAGTGGTTAAATTGGCTAAAAAGCCAAGTCCATAGGCCGAAGTTTTTGAATTGTTAATCAGTAACAGTTTTTGAGATTTATTTCTGTTTTACTAGCTGTAATCTCTAAAGGCTATTACCTATGAAACGGCGCAATTTTTTCTCCTTACCTCTCGTTTTTTTTAGTAGCTTACTCCTAACCATTAGTTGTAATCAAGCTCCTCAGCAAACCCCCAATGCAAGTAGTTCTCTAAATAATACTGCCCCCATTGTCATTGGTTATAGTAACTGGGCCGGTTGGTGGCCATGGGCGATCGCTGAAGAAGAGGGATTATTTGCTAAAAATGGGGCTAATGTTCAAATGAAATGGTTTGATGGTTATCTTGAATCCTTGCAAGCTTTAGCTGCCGGACAATTAGATGGAAATAGTCAAACTCTCAACGATACCATCGCTTTTGCAGGAGATGCAGTCAATGGTCAAGTTGCTGTTTTAGTCAATGATAACTCGTCAGGAAATGATAAAATTATTGTCACAGAAGAGATTAAAACGATTCAAGATTTAAAAGGCAAAAAAGTTGCTGTTGAAGAAGGGGTTGTCGGTGATTTTCTCCTCAGTTTAGCCCTAGAAAAAGAAGGGATGAGCCGTAAAGATGTGCAAATTGTTCCCATGGAAACAGGGGCTGCTGCCGCCGCTTTTGCATCGGGAAAAGTGGATGCAGTTGCTGCTTTCCCCCCCTTTTGGTCAACCGCCCTTAAACGAAAAGGTTCTAAAGAATTAATTAGTTCTAAAGCTTTTCCCGGTGCTATTCCTGATTTATTAGTTGTCAGTGCCAAATTAATCAAAGAAAAACCAGAACAGGTTCAGGCTCTTGTCAAAACCTGGTTTGATGTTCGAGAGTTTATGGCTAAAAATCCCCAAAAAGCCGATGAGATTATGGCCAAGCGTGCGGGCATTAGTCCAGAAGAATTAGTCCTATATAAAGAGGGAACGAAGTTTTTTACTTTAGAAGAAAACCTAGAAGCGTTTAGTCCGGGGAAAACCATGAAAAATATGCCCTTTGCCGCTCAAAAAATGGCTGATTTTATGATGGAAGTTGGCTTTATTAAAAAAGTCCCCGATCTAACAACTATTCTAGATTCCCAATTTGTCAAAGCCTTGGCAAATCAAGACAAAAAATCCTAATTAGTCCCTCGATCATTGGCTACAATAATTGTTTGATAACTGGGTGATATTGGCTGTCAAAATTATTCTTTTCTTTTAAAAATTCCATGACCACAACACCTAAAACGCTTCCTCAAAGCACTTTTTGGCGGATTACCGAGGATATTCCCGAATCTCTAAAGTGGATTTTAATGGTTTCCTCTATTATTTTCCCGCTTATTTTATGGTTACTAATCTCTAGTTTTGCGGGCATTGAATCCGTATTTTTACCCTCTCCTTTAGCCGTTATTCAGGCCTTAGGAAAATTAGCAGAACAGGGCTTTTTAATTCAAGATACTATTACCAGTTTTTTACGAGTAGTTGGCGGCTTTTTTTTGGGAGGATTGTTTGCTATTCCCCTGGGGATTTTAATGGGAACTTTTCCGAGTATTCGTAGTTTAATGGAACCGATTATTGGCGTTGTCCGTTATATGCCCGCTCCTGCTTTTATTCCGCTATTGGTTATTTATTTGGGTATTGGAGAAACGTCAAAGATAATGCTGATTTTTATCGGGACAATTTTCTTTAATACTTTGATGATTATGGATGCAGTTAAGTTCATTCCTCGGGAATTAATCGAAGTAACTTATACCCTTGGCGGAAATCGAAAACAGGTTTTATTTAAAGTGATTACTCCCTATATTATTCCTAATATTATTGATACTTTTCGCGTTAATATGGCGGCGGCGTGGAATTTGGTAGTGGTAGCGGAATTGGTAGCGGCGGATAATGGATTAGGCAAACGCATTTTATTGGCTCAGAAATTTCTGAGAACCGATGAAATTTTTGCCTGTTTAATTGTCCTTGGAATTATTGGCTTTGCTCTAGATTTAAGTTTTCGTTTGTTTTTGCATTGGACTTGTAAATGGTCAATTACTCGTTAACCTAAAAACTCAAGCACAGAGTTTATTATGTCACCCGTAAAATTATTTTAATGATAAGAGAAGGATATTAATGCACTTAGAAATTACTCAACTCAATAAAATTTTCACCACTAAACGAGGTGCTGTGGTCGCGCTGAAAGATATTAATTTACACGTTGACAGTGCTGAATTTGTCTGTGCGGTCGGGGCCTCTGGTTCGGGAAAATCGACTTTGTTGCGAATGATTGCGGGTTTAGAACTGCCCACTTCCGGCAAAATTACCGTTGATGGTGTTGAAGTGACAGGGCCAGGAGCCGATCGCGGCATGGTTTTTCAAAATTATACACTCTATCCCTGGATGACGATCCAAAAAAATGTTGAATTTGGCTTAAAACTACAGGGATTATCGACAAAAGAATGCTGGGAAGTGGCCTGTTATTATCTGGATATTGTCGGTTTAACTCAATTCGCTAATGCTTATCCTAGAGAACTATCGGGTGGGATGAAACAACGGGTGGCGATCGCCCGCTCTCTTGCCTGTCATCCCAAAGTCTTATTAATGGACGAACCCTTTGCCGCTTTAGATGTACAAACCAAAGAAAGAATGCACGAATATTTAATTGAAATTTGGCAAAAAATCAGGTGTAGTATTTTAATGATTACCCATGATGTGGATGAAGCGGTTTTTTTGGCGCAACGTATTTATGTTTTGAGTGCTAGGCCAGGGACTATACAACGGGAATTAACAATTAATTTACCCGCAGATCGTAATTATAAAATTAAACGACAATCTCAGTTTTATGACTATACGGATCAAATTTACGGCCTACTACGGGGTGAGAAATCCTAGAAAAAACTAGGGAGCATCAAGAGTATTCCTGGATTGAAAATAAGTTAGAGCAGCAAAAATTATCCTCAAACAGCGATCGCTGCTGCCGCCAACCCTAGATAAATGATGGAACAGTTGTTCAACCATTAAGATTTTGTGATAATCCTGGGCAAGTGTGATCTAAAGTACAGCTTTTTTTGGGAAAGTTTCTTCATCGGTGCTGCCTTGGGTCGCCAATATGATAGAATGGCAGTAAATTGATACAAAACTTTACTTCAAGGTGAATCTATGCCGTTTACGATCGAATCAGCGCGGAGCATTTTCCCCAACACGCTATCAGCGGATGTGGTTCCCGCCACGATTGCGCGTTTTAATCAGCTGAATACCGAAGATCAACTAGCCTTGATTTGGTTTGCCTACCTAGAAATGGGCAAAACCATCACCGTTGCCGCCCCCGGCGCTGCTAGTATGGTGTTTGCCGAAAAAACCATGAATGAAATTCGGCAGATGTCACCCTTGCAACAATCGCAGGTGATGTGCGACTTAGCTAACCATGCTGACACCCCGGTTTGTCGCACCTACAGCACTTGGTCTGCTAATATCAAACTGGGATTCTGGTATCAATTAGGACAATGGATGGAAAATGGCAGTGTTGCCCCAATTCCCAAGGGTTATGAACTATCTGCTAATGCCAGTGCCGTTTTAGACGGGATTAAAAAATTAGAGTCGGGACAACAAATCACCGTTCTGCGGAATTGTGTGGTGGATATGGGCTACGATCCCAAGAAACTGGGCGATTATAACCGTATTTCCGAACCCGTGGTTCCTCCCCAAAATATTGCCGAACGGACCAAAGTTAGCATTGAAGGCGTTACCAATGCCACCGTCCTCAACTATATGGACAACCTCAACGCGAATGACTTTGATGTATTAATTGAATTATTCACCCCTGACGGCGCTCTGCAACCACCTTTCCAACGTCCCGTCGTCGGTAAAGAGGCAGTATATCGCTTTTTCCGGGAAGAATGCCAAAATTTGAAATTAATCCCCGAACGCGGTGTAGTAGAACCCGCCGATGACGGTTTTACTCAGATTAAAGTGACGGGAAAAGTACAAACTCCTTGGTTTGGTGCAGGTGTGGGTATGAATATGGCATGGCGCTTCCTCCTAACTCCTGATAATAAAATTTTCTTCGTAGCGATCGATTTATTAGCTTCTCCGAAAGAATTATTAAACTTTGCCCGTGGCTAAATAGCTACTGAGAGAAATCATTAAAAATTCTGATGAAACTTATTAGAGTTCCTTGTCAAGTGAACTCTTTTTTTTATACAATTAAAAGGCTGACTTAAAAAAATTGGTAAATACACCGGTTTCTTCTCCGATCTAGGTAAGAATAACTAAACAATTATTCTTACAGATGTGGGCGAAAAGAGTCGAGGTAGTTCAAAAATCCAAAATTATCATCCCTAAAACTAAAATCATGCCTATGAGTGAAATAATTTGGTCAGATACCGAACAAGAAATTGCTCAAACTGCTTTCCAAAAAGCGTATCAGCGCGAAACTAGCACTTTAATAGAACATATTAAAGAACAGTCTGGTCAGATCACGGTTTTAGATGATATATGGCAAATGCACGATTATCTAAGCGCCCGACGACATCAGATTGATGGTAAATATGACTATCGCTATACTTCCCTAATTTTTGTCTTTGCTCAACTATTAAAGGAAGGATGGTTAAAGCTAGAAGATCTCAACGGTTTGGAAAAAGATAAACTAGCGAAAATCGCTGCTCTCTCGCGAATGTAAATTAATGATTAGCATTAAGCTATCAGCTTTCTGCTCCTAGTTAGGTGACTAAAAAATTCATCTCTAGATAATCAACACCGTCTTAAGTTTTTCCTAAGCGGCAACCAATTCCGCTAGAATGAGTCAATCATTCGGACCGCTTTTCGCTTGTTTTGCACCTTTGGTTTATGTTCAAAAATCTTTTACTTCCCCTAGGAATATCTATCTTTCTCGGTGTTTGTCAGTCTTTGTCAGCCGCCGAATCAGCTATCATCAAATACTACATCTTCCAAGGGGCCGTATCGGTATCAGAATTAAAGCAATTGAGCGAAACAGGCGAATTAGCTCCCGCTTTAGCGGCACAATTAAAGATGGCTAACCAAAAACCCGAAGAATTTCGTAAAATCCTTAATCGTCGGGTAGCGGTGGATGCCGTCTTTCTTTCCAAATTTCTTAATAGTTTTTTTGGCGAAAGTTTGCTAGATTACGCCGCCGAAATTGTCCACACCCCCAATCGGGCCGCTAGTCGGCAAGCTTTACGGAGTGCCTTAGTCACTTCTGCACTTAATGATAATGAGATTCAAATTATCGAAGTCCTCGCTAATTATCCCACCAGCGAGGTTCATGTGGATGGCAATCGTCTGCTCGATTTAATCAACCAAGTTGAATCAGTATTGAAAAAAATGCCCCGTTTACCTTTCTGATATTAAATCCGCCTTTCAGGTTTTCATGAATTGCTCTCTAAATTGAATAGATTAGGATAATCTAGTAATAATAATGACTACTTCTTTGTCTGAAAGGAAAACAGTTAGCGCCAAACCTTTTTTAAAGTGGGCGGGAGGCAAAACTCAACTGGTTCCTAATATTCTATCTTTGATTAATTCCCAGATTTCTCAGGATTGTCAGTTTAACTACATTGAACCTTTTGTCGGAGGTGGGGCAGTTTTATTCTCAGTCTTAAATAATTTTTCTCCTGTCCAAAAAGTCATTATTAATGACATTAATCCTGATTTAATCATGGCTTATAATGTTATTAAAAATAATGTCAGAGAATTAATAGTCAAGCTTAAACAAATTCAGCAGGATTTTTATGAACTTAAAAATCTAGAGGAACAACAAAAGTTTTTTTTAGATAAAAGAATAGAATTTAATTCTCGCAGCTGCGATGACTGTCTAGAAAAAACAGTTTTGTTATTATTTCTCAATAAAACTTGTTTTAATGGACTTTATAGAGTCAATAGCAAAGGACTTTTTAATGTCCCCTTTGGAAAATATGTCAAACCGTTGATCTGCAATGAAGAAAACCTATTAGCTGTCAACTATCATTTACAGAAAGTGACGATCCTACAAGGAGATTTTGTCCAAACTCTAAATTATGCCAATAACAAGACTTTATTTTATTTTGATCCTCCCTATAAACCGATTAAAAAAACATCAGCTTTTACCTCTTATACTAAAGAAGATTTTAACGATGAGGAGCAAATACGATTAAAACAATTTATCGATCGAGTGGATCAGGCCGGTTATAAATTTATTTTAAGTAATTCCGACCTTAAAAACTTTGACTCTGACAATAATTTTTTTGATGATTTATATAAAGATTATAATATTCAAAGGATAAAAGCCCGAAGAAATATTAATTCTAAAGGCAATAATAGGGGAGAAATTTGGGAATTACTGATCAATAATTAACAAAAATTAAGCCTAACAGAAAAGAGGGGTCAATCAGATAAACCCTAAAAAAAGCGATTTTCATCAGATAAGCTCCCAAAATTCTTTTATTGATCGAGGGACACTAGCAAACGAGAAGGGTACAATTGCAGATTCAGAGAATAAAGTCGGTTGACAAGAAATTAGATTGGCGTTCTTTGAGGATTTGAGTGATCAAAGATTTGTTTAAGTCAGTTTCCTTCGCCGCAACCAGCGTCCTGATTGAGAACGAGCGCAAAGCATCGCTCACCGACAATGTACCTTCCGCCGAATCTTTCCTACCGGTGAAGGGGAAAGTATCCGGTCCCCTTTGACACTGACTGTTGATGTTAACTCGACAGACTTGATTGACTAAGGGATCAATCAGGGTAGCGATCGCCTCGGTATCTTGACCGAAAATGCTGACCTGTTGACCGTAGTTGGAATTGACGATGTAGTTGATGGGAGTTTCCAAATCGTCATAGGGCATCACGGGAATCACCGGACCAAACTGCTCTTCATGGTACAAGCGCATTTGAGCCGTAACCAGATAGACTACGGCTGGATAGAAAAACGTTTCCCTGATCGTTCCCCCTCCAGCGTTGACCACTTCTGCGCCGAATTTTTTAGCATCTTCCAGCAATTCCGTTAGGTATTGAGGCTTACCCGGTTCTGCCAGAGGTGTTAGCGTCACCCCCTCATCCCAGGGCATCCCAAATTTGAGGTTATTCACCGCCAACCTAAATTGTTCGATAAACGCTTCAGCAATCTGGCGATGTACAAACAGGATCTTCAATGCCGTACACCGTTGCCCGTTGTAGGAAAGCGTTCCTAAAATACATTCCTTAACCGTCAAATTGAGGTCAGCATCGGGCAGGATAATGGCGGGATTTTTTGCCTCTAATCCGTAAATGGTGCGGAGGCGGTTAAGTTTGGGGTGTTGCTTTTCTAAGCTATTGGCTGCCCGACTCGAGCCGATGAAGGCCAACACATCGACCAAACCAGATGCCATCAGGGGCGGAGTCACGGTGCGTCCAGAACCATAGATGATATTGACTACGCCGGGGGGAAACGCTTTCTGAAAAGCCGACTGCAAGGGATAGAGGGGTAGGGTGCCGGGTCGGGGCGTTTTGACCACTACGGTATTCCCCATAATTAGAGCGGGAATCAGTAGGGTGAAGGTTTCGTTCAAGGGATAGTTAGACGGTCCCATACACAACACCACACCCAAGGGAGCTCGCCGAATTTGTCCAATGACTCCCTCGACGATTTCAAACCGGGAAGAGACGCGATCGAGATTTTTTAGGGCATCGATGGTATCGCGGATATAGTCCAGGGTGCGGTCGAATTCCTTCTGCGAATCGGCAGCAATTCTCATTTTGAAATAAATAGAGCATTAACCCCGATTTTGGCAAGGAAAATATAGTACGAAGCAACTATTTTCTAGAAGAGGCGAACAATAAAAAAAACAATTGGCTAGACAAATTAAGTATAAATACCCAAGCAATCAAAGAGGTTGGCTGAGAACGAACAGGGTTAAATCAGGAAGATAGTTCTGTTTTTAGAATAGAGAATTCAAGGGAAATAAAAATTTATAATTATTGTCAGCTAAGGTAAAATGGGTGAGATAGAAATCCACCGGCACGTCAAATTATTCCAAGATGGCTCAAAAAGCGGCAACCCTAGAAATTTCGGAATTAATGCAATTTTTCCATCAAGAATTAGATGATTTACCCGATGAGAGGAAACCTGGAAATAATAGAAAATATGAGATAAAAGATGCCGTGATGGCTGCATTTTCAGTCTTTTTTACTCAGTCGCCGTCTTTTTTAGACCATCAACGTTTAATGAAAAGCAATAAGGGAAAAGATAATGCTGAAAGTTTATTTTCAATTAAAAAAATTCCTGGGGATAATCAAATAAGAAATTTGCTAGATCCAGTGCCAGCATCTAATATCTCTAGGACTTTTCAAAAAGTCTATGAATGGTTAAAAGAAAAGGGAGTTTTGAAAAAGTTTCTCTACTTAGATGGAGAAATATTAGTGGCGTTAGATGGCACAGAATATTTCTCATCCAAGAAAATTAATTGCCCTCATTGTAACTGTCGTAATCATCGAAATGGAACTACAACTTATTTTCATGGCTGTGTCACACCGATAGTAGTTTCTCCTAAGCAAAAACAAGTAATTAATTTAGAGCCAGAATTCATTAAAAAACAAGATGGACATCAAAAACAAGACTGTGAAAATGCGGCCATTAAAAGATGGTTAAATAGGAATCATAAAAATAAGTATGGTTATCCTGTAACTCTTTTAGGAGACGACTTATATTCTCACGAACCTGTTTGTAAATTAGCGGTAAAACAAGGTTATAATTTTATTTTTGTTTGTTTGGAAACGTCGCATAAAACTTTATATGAATGGCTAGAATTTTTAGAAAAAAGTGGCGAAGTTAGGACCGTTGAAAAGAAACAATGGGATGGACGAAAAAATCTAATTTATCGTTATCGTTATGCTTCTAGAGTTCCCTTAAGAGAGGGGGACTCAAGTCTCGAAGTTAATTGGTGTGAAGTGACTGTTATCAATGAAAAAACCCAGAAAACTATCTACCAAAATAATTGGATAACTAATCATAAAATCACGGAAAATAATGTCGAAGAAATTGTCAAAGCTGGACGTAGCAGATGGAAAGTTGAAAATGAAGGCAATAACGTTCTTAAAAATCATGGTTATAATTTAGAGCATAACTTTGGTCACGGTCAGAATCATTTGTGCGAGTTCTTATTGTCTTTGAATTTACTAGCTTTTTTATTTCATACCGTGTTGGATTTAGTTAATTACACCTATCAAAAGATTCGTGAGCTATTAGTAACTAGGACTTCTTTCTTTAATGATATTCGTACCCTATTAAAATTTATTTGGTTTAAGAATTGGTCGGAATTTTTCTCATTTATTCTAACCGAATATGTCCCATTTAAAAAAGTAAATTCTAGTTAAAAATGTCAGAACTCTTGAAGAAAAAAAAGAAAGTTGTTCATAAAAAAACTAAAAATTTTGTTAGAATTTCATCCAGATTTATGAGTTGAAATCGATTTTTTGTGGACAAAGTTCTTAAAACCTGTCTATCTCCAGCTTTGGATGATAATTATCTGTCAAAAAATCATGCTTCTACACAAGTTCTCTATTTAAATAAGAGAATTTTATCTGATTTTTTTCAAAATGAGAATTGCTGCTTAAATTCAGTGCCGTCTAACTCTAGCATTTTCTGATCGACGGCACTTTGGTCAGTGGCATCCATTCCCTTGAGGGCAGCAGCGATCGCACCATTGACGTTGGTCACCGCTTTGAGAACGCCCTTGCCACCGTAGTGAGTAGGATCGCCATCCCGTAATTCCAGCGCTTCCCCACTCCCCGTAGATGCTCCAGAAGGTACTGCCGCTCGACCCTTGCTGTTGTCTGCCAAAATGACATCGACTTCAACCGTCGGATTGCCACGAGAGTCGAGAATTTGTCGGGCATAAATGGTTTGAATGCTTGCGTCCATCGGTTTTACTCCTACTTGATTAGAATATTCAAGGGTATCTAGTCTGCCCTTAGAGAGACCCCCAGACAAAATAGCTCTGCGGGCCTTGGTCGCTTGTCATGGATTCGATGATTCTGATGCTACCCCATCAAAATAGGGTTGTCCAACAATCCAGGCACTTTCCTTATTTTATATACCAGTTTTATTATGTTAAGTTTAAGAACAACTATAGATTAAGACCGTTTGTTTGGCTAAACTCTTACCATATTCGCTAGTGCAAAGGGACTTTATCCACGGGAGTTCCGTCCATCTCAAATAAAACGGGCGCAAAAGCTCAGTCGCTCTTCATGTTATTTTCCGAGAAAATGGGATTAATTCGGCGTTGTCAAATTGAAAGATGATCCGAATCAGCTTGGAACTGAAATTACCTTGACTTGCCCTGCGCCAACTTGAAGGGGTCGAAGGGGTCGAAGGGTAGCAAGGATTGCATGGCATCTTTCATATTCTGATCTGACAACGCCTATGTTGACCTCACTAGCTTAGGAAACGCTATAATTTCGCTCAAAGTCAAGATTTTACGGCTCTTCTAGGTTCTGTGTGATAAGTTTAACTTACAGAGGATCGATCAATCTTTGTGTCCTTTGTGTCTTTGTGGTTCCTTCCACTCGCTCGCCAGAAAGAATGTATCTTAGAATACATTTTGCCCACCAAACCTAAGAGAGTCATTTTACTGCGTTTACGAGCTTTATTATCGGGCTAAAGCCTTGTCTTTTCTAATTTAGGTTCAAATAGTGCTTAGTTTATATATTTTTCAGCTTACTAGCCCCCGCTCTTTCTTTCCACCCTTATCGCGAACTGACGTTAGTTTAATGATAAGTAGTCGTGCAAAATTAATTTCCTAGTGAAGATAGGCAAGAGGTGGTTAGATATGTGTAATTAATTTTGCTTAGGTACTTAACAAAAGCTTCAGATTCAAAGCTTTAACTAGGGCTTGCTAAAAATTACTGTAAGCCTTGCTAGGAAACGTTTTTGGCACTTTTTAGCCTAAAAAGTGCAAGAAAAAGACGTTGAGCAATCGAAATAGAGACTCAAAACCCTTGCACTTTCATTGTCGATTGCAAAGGGTTCTACTTCCCAGTTCGCGAGGTCATTCTGTTATTCTGACTTCCCTGACCGACGATCTGATACTGACTCCTAGCCCCACCAACAAACTTTTTCATAGGAACAGCTTACCATGAAAAAATTATGCAAGAAGTCTAATCAAGACTGTCCACTAATCGATTACTGAAATGAGGATAGTTCTGGGAATTATCGGTTAGAAAGACCGCAGTTTCCTCGCGACCACCCCCATTCTTCCACCCCCACGGAAATTTGGGAACCGCGACGGACATCTCCTTTCGATAAGTCTATCAGAGTCACACTGACTGCGGAGAATAAACTGCCACGATAAATCGGTTGTCCTTTGTTGTTAGTATTTTTAAAACTAAGACTAGAAACTTGGGGAGGTTGACTGGAGCTTGTCCAGCGAATGCGCTCAAAACGTCCATTGATAAATTCTGCAGAATAGGACCAACCGTTATTCATGCGGCCTCGACAAAAAAGCTGTTGTGTGGCTACGGTAGCAGGAATATTGACAGATAAACTCAGAAGGCTGAATGCAGCGAGGGTGATCGGCAAAAATTTCATAAAAGTTGGCACTATAGGGTCAAATAATCCCATTATAAGTTTTTAGCTCGCAAATTTAACTATTGCAGCCCCGGTAAGTTCTGGTTTTTCGAGGTGGGGAACATGGCCACAGCGAGGAATCCAGACCAGTTGATTATTACGTAAGGCCTGCTGAAATTTCTCCGCGTCTTTTGTGCCTAAGATTTGATCGTTTTCTCCCCAAATAATCAGAGTTTCTTGGTTAATTTGGCTTAATTTTGGTAAAAATGACCCATAACCGCCACTTTTGGTAAAGGAGATTAAAGCCTCACTCCAGTGGGGACAATTCAGGTGCAGATTAGCACAGGTGCAAGCATCAACAGTGGCTAAAGTTGCATCGAAATAGGCAGTACGACTGATATTTTGACGCACGCGGGGATTAGCTAAAAAATTAGTTGCCCACTTATAGAGGGGAGAAAACATCAATTTACCCAAAACCGGGGGATTAGCTAGTCCGGCGCTGTCAATCAGGACTAATTTCGCCACTATTTCTGGGTAGGAGAGGGCAAAATCCAGGGCCACTGCACCCCCCATGGAAGCACCGACTAAAATTATCGGTTCGGCGATCGCAGTTTGCCAGAAATGGTAAAGATGGCTTTTAATAGTTTTGGGAGATACTTCTAAATCTGGGTATCGCTCAGTAAAACCGAAGCCGAGTAGATCTATCGCCCAAGTCTCCCTATTTTGGGCAAGTAAAGGTAGTAAACGCCGAAATTCCAGTAGGGAACTATCAAAACCGTGCAGGAGGAGAAAAGGCGGTTGACCTTGCCCTTGTTGACTATAGGTGGTTAGAATCGATCGAGGATAGATGGGGCTATCGATGGCAATTTGTTGGATATTCTGGAGGAGAGCAAGGGAGGTATCTTCGCTCAATCCCTCGCTAAAAGTGGGTAAAAAGTTAGGATAATTCACGGATGAGGGCGAAAGTTTTCTAGATTTTCCGAGCATCGGTGCTGATTTTAAGCTGTTGACTATCTAAATTACTCGTTAGGACTGTCCAGGAGCAGGAGAGCGAGGAGAGAGAGTTCGAGCATTTGTACTAAAATACTCAATAGGCAGTTTAAATGCAGTACAGCTTAACTGATAGCTAAAGGTTATATTAATAGCTAATTTCGAGGGTGACAGCAGCGCGCAGGGTTTGTTCCCCTCCGATAACCGGGCTACTGGCAGCATCGGCACTCCGAAAAACCGCTTCTGAGCGGGCTATTGGCACGGGATTACTGGTATTACCCACTTGGATAGAAACCGTTTCTTTCGGGACTAAACCGAGGGCCTGTAACACGATTGTGGCCTGTTCTCTAGCTTGTTCCGTGGCTTTGATGAGAGCGGTTCTTTGGGCAGCTGGGATCGCTGATTCCCCAGCAGTAAAACTTACCCCATCGATGCGTGTTGCCCCGACTTTCACCGCTTCATCGATTAAACTCCCCGCTTGGGCTATATCAATCTGAAAACTAATCAAATTAGCCCCGATATAACCGATTAAACGTCTTTGGTTGTTGCTGAAGTCGTAATTGGGCTGTAAACTAATGCCGGTGGTTTCCAATTTTTCCACTTGACGGGAACGGAGAAATTTAACCACCGCATCGCTACGATTGGCGGTTTCCCGCTGCACCTTACCCGCTTCTTTGCCTTGAACTTCTACCCCTAAGCGCACTATTGCTTGAGAAGTGGCGATATTCTCTATTCCTTCTCCCGTCACGGTAATTGTCCTCAATTCTCTTGGGTTTGCGTAGCTGGGCATAACTAATCCGGTGTTGATGAGGATAAGGGACAGTAAAAAAGCCAAGCAAAATTTTTTGTAATTCATGAAAAATCCGTAGCGATCGATACTATATATCGATTCTAGTGTTTATTTTGGGCAATTGAGTGGAAGATTATCCCTTTTCTGTCACTTTAAAAGGTCTGTTTAATGATCGCTGGCGTTTTCATCTACCGATTCTAACTGTTGACGCACATCATCGATCGCTAGATTTAACTGGGCAATTTTATCTTCTAAACTGCGGCGGGCCATTTCCATGCCTTCCTCTGGAGTCAAGCGCCCATTGCGGATGCTCTCCAAAAAAGATTGATTGTCGGCATCTTCCAAACTGCGACGACTGCGATTAGCCAACACCGTCCCTAAAACACCGCCCACTAAACCACCGACAATCGCACCGGCTAAAAAACCGCCCGTAAACCCATCTCGCTGACTCATAATCCCTTTTTCTCCTAATAGGTTCCAAAAGCTCGATCGCCGGCATCGCCCAACCCCGGCACGATGTAACCGCGGCTATTTAATCCTTCATCGATAATAGCCGTATAAATGTTCAAACTGGGATAATTTTGACTCAATTTCTGTAAAGCTGGCGGAGCAGCCACCACGGAAATCAGGCGAATCAGGGCAGGATCAACGCCTCTGCGGGTAATTTCTGCCATTGCCATTGAAATTGATCCCCCTGTGGCTAACATCGGTTCAAGAATTAAGACTCTCGTGGCCGGATCAAAACTGGCAGGTAATTTATTTAAATAACAACTCGTCTCTAAGGTTTCCTCATTTCTGGCCAAACCGAGGTGATAGGTACTAGCTAGAGGTAAAAGGCTTTGGGCCCCTTCCAACAGAGCTAATCCTGCCCGTAAAATCGGGACTACGGCGATCGGTACGCTAGGATCGATAAAAGTAGCGGCACATTCCGCTAGAGGGGTTTTAACGCTAGTTTCCAGGGTCGGCAACCATTGCCGCGCCGCTTCGTAGGTTAACCAGCGCCCTAGTTCCGTCATCGCTGTTTTAAACAGTACCGAGGGGGTATTTTGATCACGAGCGATCGCTAACCAATGCTTAACTAGAGGATGTTCAGGAACATAGACGCGCAGTTGTAAAACCATGAAAACACTAGAACTCGATCGAGGGCTAAACTTTATCTTAAGGGAAAAAGCCGTCGGGATTCAGTTATCAGTTATCACCTTTTTTTTCCCTTCTCCCCTAACACCCAAAACTGGGTTAAAATATAAAGCAAGCCAGAAGCTTGTGAGTTGCTTCTGACTTGGGTAATTTTAACGACGACGGGTTCTTTGTCGTCTCCGGGCTACTGCTTTACGCTTTCTCTTTTCTTGAGGGGTTTCAAAAAATTGATGCTTTTTGATATCCGCATAAATTCCCGCTTTCGCTACCTGTCGCTTAAAACGACGCAGGGCTGATTCGATCGCCTCGTTCTGACCAACTACCACTTGGGTCATTAACCTAATTCACCTCCTGTAACTGCTCTCTGCCTAAAAAATGCCAACTTCTCATTATAGCATAATCTAGGGTAAAAAGCGATCCAAGGCGGCCTTTAATTCTTCGATTTCTGTCTCGATACTACCTTCCTGGGCAGCTCGGGCAATACATTCGCTCAGATGTTCGTCGAGAATAATTCTGGCAACGCGATCAATCGCCCCGCGAATAGCGGCAATTTGCATCAAAACTTCGGGACAGGGGCGATTTTCCGATACCATCGTCTTGATGCCGCGAATATGTCCTTCGATCCGCGAGAGACGGTTAATAATTTGCTTCAGGGAAGCTTCGCTATGGACGTGGGGAGTCCCTTTTGACTCGTGGTCATGGCCCGTCTCGTCGTGGTTGTGAAGGGGGTCGAAAGGGGTAATTTGATTAGTCAAGGGTTTACTGTCAATTCAGTTCTACTTTCTAGTGTGCCACAGTTGCGAACCCCCAGCCCCTAGGATGGTTTTGTCTGGGTTAAATTTCGCTTCAAGGGTCTTCGCTTTGCCAATCCGGGCAATTTTCGCCTTGATTCCAACCGGAGGGATGAAATCCACAAATTAGACGCTGACGGGTTTCTCGACTCTGACCGTAGGATTGACCGTGGTAGTGACGACAACCGGTGCAGGTTTGGGGACGGGAGCAAGGCACTTGATTAAAACCAAGTTGCGATCGCAAAATCTGACACTGCGATTGATAATTGTGCCAGTTTTTGTCAATCGCTCTTTGTCGGATAAAATTAGCCCTATTCATGATGATCAGTGATACTAAATCCTGTTTAAAATGTATAGGAAAGTGGGGTGTAGGGTGTGGGAAGCAAAAAGTTGATCACTGATCACTGAAATAACCTACTAATGATAGTTTAGATTGACTATGAAAAAGATGATATTGACTTTACTATTAGCTTGGCTTTTAGTTGCTAATATGAATAGCCAAGGGGTTTTAGCGATGACGATCGATTTTCAATGGTCGGGAAATCAAGGCTATACAGCTAAAGGTTCTTTTAGTTATGATGAAAAAACGGCCCCAGCTATCTTTTCGGAAAAAGGTTCGGGAAAAACGCAAGTTTTAGAAAATTTTCAAGTATCTTTTTATGATAACAGTGGTCAAGAGATCGCTAAATACGATAATGTCAGCGGGGGAATTTCTTCGGCTAATTATTTTCAGTTTAATTTTAATACCAAAACTGGTCAAGTTTTTGGCTCGATCGATCTAGGGGGTGAAGGGATGGGGGAAATCTATCTTCAAGGGGTGGTTAACGATAATTTGGCACTCTTGCGGGTGGAGTCGGCAGATCTGATCATGGATGAGGATGATTCACCAGAAATTATCACTCAGTTTTAACTCAATCGATCGGGAGAGTAGGGATCATCCTAGCCTGATTTTTCTGCTAATTCTAACCAGCGATCGGTTAAATTATCAATTTTTTGACTTAATTGAGCTAATTCTTCGGTCAGAGCGGTTATTTTGGTAAAATCTTCTAGGGGTTTTCCATAAAGTACCTGTTCAATTTCAGCTTTTTTTGCTTCTAAAATTGGTATTTGTTTTTCGATGTCTTCGTATTCTTTTTTCTCTTTAAAAGAGATTTTTTTATTGATGGGTGAGGGAGAAGCTTTAACAGTTTTTGGGGTGACTTTTTTTTCTTTTGGTTCCTCCTCGTCTTTTTTCTGATCGAGATAAAGGGAATAATTACCCGGATATTGACGGATATTACCCCCGGTTTCAAAGGCAAAAATAGTATCAACTACTCGATCGAGAAAATAGCGATCATGGGAAACGACAATCACACAACCGTTAAAGTCCTCTAAATATTCTTCCAAAATTGCTAAAGTCTGCACATCGAGATCATTGGTGGGTTCATCTAAGATTAAAACATTAGGCGCACTCATCAAAACTCGTAGTAAAAATAAGCGTCGTCTTTCTCCTCCAGAAAGTTTATAAATTGGTGCATACTGTTGATCGGGAGGAAAGAGAAATTTTTCTAACATCTGGGAAGCGGTAATCACGCTGCCGTCTAGGGTTTTGACTAATTCGGCCACACTTTTCAGATATTCGATCACTCTTTGATTTTCGTTGATATTGAGATCATCGGATTGTTGATCAAAGTAACCAATATGAATAGTGGAACCGATGTCAACCTTGCCTAAATCGGGAAGAGTTTTCCCGGTAATAATATCCATGAGAGTAGATTTTCCTACCCCATTACTGCCAATAATACCGATGCGATCTTCGGGAGTAAAAATATAGGTAAAATCTTTAATTAAAGTGCGATCTCCGTAAGCTTTCGAGATATTTTCTAGTTCAATAACTTTTTTGCCGATGCGTCTTCCTGCGGTGGCAATATCGACTTTTCCTTCCACCTGTTTAAATTCCTTATTACCCATGGACTGAATGCGATCAATCCGCGCTTTTTGTTTGGTACTGCGAGCTTTTGGTCCTCGGGATAACCATTCTAATTCCCGTCGTAAAACTCCCGCGTGTTTGCGTTGACTACTGGCGATCGATTCTTCCGCTAAAGCTTTTTTTTCTAGATAATAAGCGTAATTTCCCCCATAAGTAGATAAGTCTCCCCGATCGATTTCAATGATGCGATTAGTCACTCGATCGAGAAAATAGCGATCGTGAGTAATTAATAATAATCCTCCCCGAAAACGGGACAAATAACTCTGTAACCACTCCACGGAAAGTGCGTCTAAATGGTTGGTGGGTTCATCCATCAATAAACAGTCAGGATCGGCTAAAAGTGCGGTAGCGATGGCGATTCTTTTGCGATATCCCCCCGATAAATCTCCCACGCGAGCATTAAAATTATCGATGCCCAGTTTGCTTAAAATAACTTTAGCATTGGTTTCTAAATCCCAGGCGGCAAGTTTATCAATTTGTTGCGAAATTCTTGACAAACGTTCCATAATAGTATCCAGATTTTCTGGCTCATGGACAAGGCGATCAGACAATTCCTCGTATTCCTTAATTAAAGTCATGCTTTCGCCACTATCGGCGAAAACCTGCTCTAAAACCGTTTTATCGTTGTCTAGCTGGGGTTGCTGGGGTAAATAGACGATTTTCATTCCCGAATTGATTTGAATTTCGCCCCCATCGATCGATTCTAAACCAGCGATCATTTTCAATAGGGTCGATTTTCCCGATCCATTTGTACCGATCAGGCCGACTTTATCGCGATCATCGAGGCTAAAACTGGCATCTTTGAGAATTTCCTTGATACCGAAGTCTTTTTTGAGCGATCGAACCGTCAGCAGTGTCATGATTTCTGGGAATAATCCTTCTTTTCTATTGTAATGTCTCGACTAATATAAGCAGCGTGGTTTCAAAAAATTAACCAACTAATACCATTTGCATCTGGTAAATTACCTAATTTTCAGGAAAAAAGTTGGCTCTTCTAGGTTCTGTGTGATAAGTTTAACTTACAATGTGATCGATCTTTGTGTCCTTTGTGTCTTTGTGGTTCGCTCCACCCCCTCGCTAGGAGTAATGTATCTTAGAATACATTTTACTCACCAAACCTGGGAGAGCCAAAAGTTCCGAAAATTTCCCCCCGATCCTTCCAAAAACTGGCACTTTTTGATTTCCAAAAAGCCTAAAAGTTTTACCCAACAAGGTTTTGGCTCTTCGGTTTGTGTTATGCAGTCGATTTATGCTCCCCTATTGAACCATACTAAGTAAGGTTTTTAGATTTATTCAGCAAGTCCTAAATAAAATCGTTCAGTTCAAGGGATAGGTGGTGCGTTACGATGGATTGTTACCTTGAAGTCAAAACAGCAATTTTTGCCGTCTAACGCACCCCCGGTTTTAGTGACAAGATAACTGCTCTGGGTATAGCTAGGAACTTAAATTTGCACCTGTTTGAGATGACGACGGGGATCAGTGGTACGCTGAGATTTAATTTTCTCGTATAATTCTCGTTCGATCGCCGTTAACTGTTTGGGAGTATCGATGACAATTTTGACTAATTGATCGCCGCGTTGTCCTTTATTATCGATCCAACCTTTACCTCGTAAGCGTAGGGATTGACTGGAACGAATACCTGCGGGAACTTTTACCGTCACCAGGCCATCGGGGGTAGGAACTTCGATCGCTGTACCTAAAACCGCCTCATCGGGAGTAATCGGCACTTCACAGGTTAAATTGTCGCCTTCAAAAGTAAAGAAAGGATGGGGTTCTAATTCCACATCGAGAAATAGATCTCCCCGTTGTTTACTCAAGGGATCGATTAGTCCTTTACCTCTTACCCGGAGACGATTACCGGTTTTGGTTCCTGGGGGGATTTTGATATCGATCATTTCTCCGGCTAAATTAACCCGTTTTTGTACTCCTCGTAAAGCTTCCCCAAAAGTCAGACGCAGTTTAGCGGTGGAGATACCAGAAGTGACCGATTGCGGTGGAGTGCGAGCGCCGGCAAAGTCGTTAAAATTGCTAAAATCGCCAAATCCTCCCCCCGGAGTCCCGTAGGAATGGGAACCGGGGCGAGTACCGCCGGAGCGGCCCATGCGACCGAGCAGTTCATTGATAAAATCATCAAAGGTGCTGTACTGGCTAAAGTCAAAACCGTCGGAACCAAAGTCAACCCCCCCATTGCCGCTGGGTCTATTCGATCGCCCGGCCTGTTGCCAATATTGTCCAAATTGATCGTATTTTTGGCGTTTTTCGCTATCGGAGAGGACTTCGTAAGCTTCACTAATTTCTTTAAAACGTTCTTCGGCGCTTTTATCGTTAGGATTGCGATCGGGGTGATATTTGACGGCTAATTTGCGAAAAGCTTTTTTAATTTCTTCGGCGCTGGCAGTTTTACCTACTCCCAGAACGGCATAATAATCTTTATAATCTGCGGCAGGCATTGATACGCTATCTCCTTAGCAATGAGGATTCAGTCGGGATATTCCTAATCTAACTTAATTTTATCGCTGTCAGGCTTGAATCAGTGATCGGTGATCGGTTAACAGTAACCAGTAACCGGTGATCAGTGAAAATAAAGTGCCGAAGTTTTCACTTAACACTATCTACTTAAAACTCCAATCTGATAACTGATAACTGATCACTGATAACTGATCACTGAAAGGGGAATTGCCGACGACGACGATACCAAGTTCCCACAGCTACTAACAAAGCAATGAGGGTAAAAGCCATCATTAGGGGCAGTATATCGCCTTTTCCTAGAGATTTTAAACCCGCACCCATCATGACAAAGGGTAAAATTCCGGGGACAGTGCCTAATAAAGTACCGATAAAATAATCGCGAAAACGAATAGAAGTTAATCCTGCAACAAAGTTAACAATACCGTAGGGAATAATCGGTAATAGACGGATAGCAAACATATAAAATAGTCCCCCTTGCTGCATTTCTGCATCGATCGCTTGCCATTTTCCTTGAAATTTTTTGGCGGTATATTCCCGGCCAATAGTACGGGTAAACGCAAAGGCAACTATAGCGGCAACCAAAGCGGCGATCGTTGTCCAAACTGTTCCCATAACCACCCCAAAGATGGCCCCACCGCTAAGGTTTAAGGGGGTAGAAGGCAGAATTAAAATTGTCCCGATCGTATAGAGAATAATATACAAGATGGGGGCGATAATTCCCATTTGTTTTAACCAAATCTGTAATTGTTGGGAGTCGATACCACCGATCAGATAAACTCCGATCGCCGTGGCCATAATACAAATTATGGTTAGGATCATGACACCACTTTTAGTTTTAGACATTTAACGGCAATTTTTGGCTAAGTTCGGGTTGCAAAACACAAGATGCAGCCGGGGTCTATACTTCCCTGTTGCCAAAAATATAGCAGAAATCCGCTTTTGCCACAAACCCTAAGTAGCATCATGTTCAACTAATTGACGATAATTATTTTTCTGGTCTGAAAAGCCAACTCTTGAAAAAGGGGACAATTGTTAATTATTATTAAAAGTATATTTACTAATTAACCAAAATACCAGTGAAACTAGCTCAAGCTCAGACGATATTAACAGACACTTTAACCGTATTTTGGGGAGAATGGTTAGATTTACGGGCGAGAGTCCTTCAGATCGCCGCTACAGGTCTAATTTCTCCCCTAATCTATATTATTGGTTTCGGGTTGGGGTTGGGAAGCGCCCTCGATCGCTCGATGAAACCCTCGATCGGCGATTCTTATCTAGAATTTATTTTACCCGGAATGGTGGCCCTGTCCTCAATGGCGATCAGTTTCGTGGGAACTACCTTTTCTATCTGCGGCGATCGCTTATTTAGTAAAACCTTCGAGGAATTATTATTACTTCCCGTCCATCCCCTCTCATTATTTTTAGGCAAAGTTCTTGCGGGAATTTTGCGGGGTGTAATGACTTCTGCATCAGTGATTCTTGTTGCTATCTTATTTACAGGAAAATTTGCCAGTTTTCTCAATCCGCTCTTTTTATTAGTTTTAATCTTAAATTGTGCTGTCTTTGCTGGTTTAGGGGCAGTTGTCGGATTGCGAGTTACATCCATCGAAAGTGTCAATCTGTATAATAATTTTTTGATCGTGCCGATGTCTTTTTTAGGAGCAACTTTTTTCGATCCAAAAACCTTACCCTGGGCATTAAAAATTATTGTTTATGCCTTGCCCCTCACCTATACTAGTCTAGCATTAAGAGGCGCAGCCTACGATATTAATCAATTTCCTTGGTTCGCTATCCCCATTTTATTAATCTTCGCTATTCTTCTCTCGATCGTCGGCGCTTATCAATTCTCCCATCAACGGGATTAAATCAGTTATCAGTTATCAGATTTTAGTTTTCAGTGAATAGTATTAAGTGGCAAGTTTTGATCTTTCTTTTCACCGATTACTGTTTACCGATAAAAGCAACAAGCTCCTGACTTCTATTCCCTGACTTCTTTTTACTTTGAATAAACATATCCTTTTTTATAAACCCTACGATGTATTATGTCAGTTTACTGATGAACATGGTCGCTCAACTTTAAAAGATTATCTTCCCATCCCGAAGATCTATTCCGTCGGTCGTTTAGATAGGGATAGTGAGGGATTATTATTACTCACAGATAACGGTCAATTACAGCATCGTTTGGGTCATCGTCAATTTGCCCATTTGCGTAGCTATTGGGTACAAGTAGAAAGAATTCCTGACCTAAATGCTTTAGAAAAATTGCGTCAAGGTCTTCATATTCAGGATTATATTACTCGACCAGCAATAGTTAATTTACTAGATTTTGAACCAGATTTACCACCGAGAGAGCCACCGATTCGTTATCGAAAATCTGTCCCCACCGCTTGGTTAGAAATTACTTTAACTGAGGGGAGAAATCGTCAGGTAAGACGGATGACTGCTGCCGTTGGTTATCCGACTTTAAGGTTAATTAGAACAGCTATTACTATTGACAAAAACAATAAATTATGCTTAACAGGATTGCAACCCGGTCAATGGAGAGAAGTGACTGAAAAAGAGAGAAAAGCCTTAGAAAGGTTATAATTTATCTAAGCAACTGCATCCAGATTAAAATCCTTTTGTTTCTATAGATAGGGTTTGCTGAACAAATCTAACTCCCTTCTCCCTTCTTCTCAGTCTCCTATACCTTTTAAAGTGAGGGTTTGCATTAAAAGAGTTCCTCCAGCGTTATTGCCGGGGTCGTCTTTGCCAAGCAACAACTAATTTAATTTCCTCATAACTATAATTATCTCCTAGACTTTCTTTGAGAGTTTTTAGGGATTGATTGCCCACTTTTTTAATCGCTAAACAAATATATTCCTGTTTATTCTTAGAAACCAACTGATTAATATCAATTGCGTAACCTGCTTCCAGCAATTTAGCTAAATGTTCATAGATGGTTGAGACTTTTAAGCTTCTTTTGCGAGCGATTTCTTCCGCATTCAAACCATCTTGATAGTATTGGAGAGTCAGGAATTGAGTAGAGGGAAGACTATCCTGACAAAAATCATTAATTGCAGCTATAAATATATCCCCATACTGCTGTACTTTGTTGTGTACTACTCCAGAAATTTGACGAAACTGCTCTAAACTCCGGGGTTTTGATTGGGCCATCAAACGCAGACTAGAATCATGGAAAATAACATAGGGAGGAATCCCTTGACTATCGGCAATTTTCTTCCGCAATTGCCGCAAGCGATCGAATAATAAATCACTTTCCATCGTATTGGGATTGTCGTCTCCCAGGATTGGACCGTTAGCTTTTTGGGGGACGGCAATAAACACGGAACGTTCTTTCCGCATCACTTCCCAACTGTGTTGATTAAGTTTCAAGATTCTAAAATTGTCTTCTGTTTCTACCAGCAGATTTTGTTGGACGAGGGAACGACTTAAACGTTTCCACTCCCCGAGAGTTTTATCCTTACCGATGCCATAAGTGGATAATAAGTGATGTTGATATTGGGTGATTTTTTCACCTTTTCCTCCCCTGAGTACGTTGATTATGTGCATCATACCGAATTTTTGTCCCGTCCGCGCCACACAGGATAAAAATTTTTGTGCCTCGATTGTCCAATCCTCAGAATTGTTCCCATTCCGACAGTTATCACAGTTACCACAGTTACCCGCAAAACTTTCTCCAAAGTAGCCTAGTACACTCGATCTTCTGCATTCAGTCCCTTCGGCATAATCTAACACCTGTCGCAATTGTTGACGAGCTTTCTGTTGTTCATTTGGCTCGGTTTTTTGATTAATAAAATACTCTATTTTTCTGGCATCGGCAAAGCTAAAAAAGAGGGTACATTTAGCCGGTTCTCCGTCCCTACCAGCGCGGCCAGATTCTTGATAATATCCCTCTAAATTGCGAGGTAAATCGTAATGAACGACAAAGCGCACATCTGGTTTATTAATCCCCATACCAAAGGCAATTGTAGCCACCATAATCTGCACATCATCCCGAATAAAACGGGTTTGATTTTGGCTTCTTTCTCGATCATCCATACCCGCGTGATAGGGTAGGGCATCAATACCATCTTTTTGTAAATGTTCGGCTACTTGATCGACGGTTTTACGGCTGATACAGTAAACTATTCCTGCTCCTTTTTGTCCCTTAATATATTGATACAATTGCTGATAAGATTTACTGGTTTTAGGTTGAACTTCATAATAAAGATTAGGACGATTAAAACTAGCAATATGAATGGAAGTATCTCGCAATCCTAATTGTTGGATAATATCTTCCCTCACCTGTTGGGTAGCGGTGGCAGTTAAAGCCAGAATTGGCACGGAGGGAAAGCGTTGACGAACTTGTTTAATTTGTCGATATTCAGGGCGAAAATCATGACCCCAATCGGAGACACAGTGAGCTTCATCTACCGCTAAACAGGCTAAACCGAGGTAATTATCAATAACAGCTAAAAAGTCTAAAAAACTAGGCGATAATAATCTTTCTGGGGCGACATATAACAGTTTAATTTTTCCTTGCAGGATTAAAGATTCTCTTTCTCTGACTTGTTTAGCGTTTAAAGTGCTATTGAGAAATGTTGCCCCGATGCCATTATCAGCTAAAGCAGTTACTTGATCCTGCATTAAAGCAATTAAGGGAGAAACCACCACCGTCACCCCTTTTTTGATTAAAGCAGGTAGCTGGAAACAGAGAGATTTACCGCCTCCAGTGGGCATAATTACTAATAAATCCTGATTGTTTAAAGCAGCCTCAATTATTTGGCGTTGATTCGGTCGAAATTGATCGTAGCCAAAGTGATATTTTAAGACTTTTTCTAAAGAGTCAATTGCAGCCATTGAGCAAGGGGAAAAATATTTTTGTGGCAGTTATTTTAAGGTTAGGGATTTAAGTAGTCAGTGATCGGTAATCAGTAAAAAGAAAGCTGATAGCCAAAACCACTGACCCTAGGATTGTCTCACCTGATCGGGAACACCCACAAAGGAGAGATTAGCTAATTTTTTCAGATTCTGACAGCGCAATAACTCGTTAAAATTGAGACTCGATCGCCCCTCAATTTCAGCTATAGTCTCAATAGCCGATAATAAGCTTTTAGCGGCCTCGGTTTCCGTGTAACCGCGTCTAACGGCCACTTTTAGGGCTGCTTCATCCGCGTCTAATTCCCGTTGGGGGCTGCGTTTTTCTCGCCAAATCCGGTTAATTGCCAAGGCAGTTAAACCCCCCGCTACTGCCATACCGACGGCATCGGTTTGCAGGGTTTCCACGGTTAAACCGATCATACCAGCCAGGGCAATTACTCGATCGAGATCGGGTTTAAACCATTTTACTGCCGTTAAAACACAGACGGCCCTTAACAAGACTAAATCCCGTTGGGATCTTGATAATTGCCGCCAGAGGTCAAAATTAATTGGAATCGGTCTGACTCCTCTTTGCCAGGGTAGGGGAAAATTAGTTTCGATTACCTTGCTGCTTTCGGGTTTGCTGACAATGCGGGTCATCATCCGTCCCGAAGCAGGCATGAGGTCTAGTAAATGACTAATCTCGTGGTCTTGGTTCATCGATCGCCGGCCAATAGTCTTCGATCATTGAGTATAATCGCTTTCTGAGTTAATATCTCTTTTCCAACAATTTTCTCAACGAAACTGCGTGAGTCCCTACCGTTCGGCTTTGAGGGGTTCGATGCCCCGAAAATCGCCCATAAATTCTTGCATCTTTCTCAACATCCTCATGTATTGATTATTAATGAGGGGATGAAACCAGTCCTAACCGTATCTTGCCAACTCCAGGTAACACCCGAACCGCTTGCGACTACGTTAACGGGAAGGTGAAGCCGAACCCGATGAACGAACTGGCGATACAGTCGCTACAATAATTGCTGCTCTCGTAGGGTGTGTTAATAAAGTATTGACAATGTAAATACATCCTGCCTATACTACAAGTTATGGATGTCTATTTTGTCCTCAGTGGCATTACTTTTGTTTGGAATGACGAGAAATCTAGGATTAACCCGATCAACCATGACGGTATTATGAAAGTTGAGGCATTAAAAAAACGACTGGAGAAAAATCGCCCTATGACTACAATCACGATTCGTATTCCCGAAGATGTGATTGAAGATTTAAAGCGGGTTGCACCGTTGCTTGGTTTCTCAGGTTATCAACCTTTGATGCGTGCTTACATTGGACAAGGGCTGCGTGCGGATTTGGAGCGTCTAGAGGGAGATACAATTTCTGCTCTCGTTGCTAGTTTGAAGCGTCATGGTGTAAGTGATGAAGTGCTGCAAGAAGCGTTGAGTGAAGTTACTCCGCGTTAGTTTAGGTTTTCGGCCTCCTAGGTTGAGTTAAGCGAAACAATACGGGGTCGAAAATGGCTCAATTCGATTGAAAAAGCGAAACCCAACCACACCAACGGTTATTCTTAGTTGGGTGTAAAGCACCTTATCTGAGGTTAAAATTTATTCTTTCTAATTGTTGCTAGAAATAGGTTATGATGTTTATGCGTTTAGGGGCTAAAGGAGAAAAATCATGGTACGTTGGTCACTAACCGGATCAGCTTTAGGACAAAAAGGCGCAAAAAAGGGATACTTTGAAGAAACGTCACAAAGACTGAGCTTTGAAGAAACCGTGGATTCTGTCCAAGAACGTAACTTGCGTTATTCCGAGGAAGAAATCGAAGAATCTATCAATGAGGCTATCCGAGAAACTCGTGCTGCGTCTCGTTCTTGATACCAATATTCTAATTTCTGCACTGTTACGCAAAAACACACCGCCTTATATTCTTCAACAGCTTATCCCTACCTAGGATGAAAATAATTATAAATTTCCTTAGCTAATTGTTCCCCAATTCCTGTCACCTGTTGCAATTGTTCTGGGGAAGCTTCGCGAATATAATCCAGAGAATGAAAATGAGCTAATAAATCTTTTTGTCGCTTAAAACCTAAACCCGGTATCTCATCCAGACGGGAACGGCGACTTTTTTGCATCCTTTGTTGTCGGTGAAAGCTAACAGCAAAGCGATGCGCTTCATCCCTGACTCGACGCAATAATTGCACTCCGGGTTGTTCCTTATCTGTCTCTAAAGGAGAGGATTCCCCTGGTAAAAAAATCTCCTCTCTCTGTTTAGCTAAACTAACAACTTTTACCTGTTCTAATAAATTCATCTCCCCTAAAACTGCCACCACTGCCGATAATTGTCCTTTTCCCCCATCAATCATGACCAAATCGGGAAACTCATCACTTTCGGCAATATTATCGGGATTTTCGGCATAACGACGGAAACGCCGGCGAATTACTTCTGCTAAACTGGCAAAATCATCGGAATGGCCGATTTTAACCTCGGGATTTTTGATTTTATAGTGACGATAATGTTGATTAGCGGCCACCCCATCGATAAACACCACTCCCGACGCGACTGCATTAGAACCCTGAATATGAGAAATATCATAACCCTCGATGCGGTGCGGTAGTGCCGGTAAATCGAGAATTACCGCTAAATCCTGCAAAGACTGTAAATCCCGGTCGGCGCTTCTTTTCGTCTTTTCTAACTCATAAAGAGCGTTTTTCTCCACCATAGCTAATAAATCCGCTTTACTTTGCCGTTGGGGGACAGTTAACTCGACTTTGCGACCTTTTTTTTCCCTTAACCACCCCGCTAACACCTCACCTTCCGGTAATTCGCAGGGTAACAGGATTTCGCTGGGAATTTCCACCCCTTCCACCGATAAATAATGTTCTTCCAGAACTTTTTGCAAGATTTCTCCCTCGTTTGCTGACTGACTATCGGCAAAAAATCCCAAACGTCCCACCAAACGACCGGAACGCACTTGGAATAATTGTATGCAACAATGCTGCTCGTCCTTAGCTAAAGCGATCGCGTCCCGGGATACGGTATCATCAGGTAAAGAGACTTTTTGATCGGTATTAAGGGCCTGTAATCCGCGAATTTGATCCCTAATCGTGGCCGCTTGTTCAAAATCTAGGTTTTCCGACGCTGCGAGCATCTTTGTCGCTAATTTGTCTAATAATTCCCCCGTCCTTCCCTGAAAAATCATCGCTACTTTCTGCAAGGTTTCTCGATAATCCTGGGGACTAATTAATTTTTGACAAACCCCCGGACAACGACCGATATCATAATTTAAACAGGGACGGTCTTTAAACAGAGGTTGGGGACGTTGACGCAGGGGAAAAGTGCGTTTAATTAGGTGTAAAGTGTAGCGCAGCAGCCTGGTATCGACGTAGGGACCATAATAACGGTCTTTTTGGTTATTTATGCTCCGTTTGCGGGTAATAAAAATGCGCGGGTAGGTTTCCGACCAAGTAATACAAATGTATGGATATTTTTTATCGTCCTTGAGGAGAGTATTAAAATGGGGCTGATGTTGTTTAATTAGATTAGCTTCCAGGGCCAAAGATTCTGCTTCTGTGTCGGTGACGATAAATTCAATTTCTGTCACCTGTCGCACCATCAAAGCAATGCGGGGACTGAGGGGTTGACTGGGACGAAAATAGGAACGGACTCTAGACCGGAGTTTTTTGGATTTACCGATGTAGAGAATTTCGCCATTTTGGTCGCGCAGGAAGTACACCCCCGGTTCGAGGGGAATTTCCCGAAGACGATTTTCTAGGCGATCGAGGTCTTGGATTAGGGTAGAGTTAAGATTATTCCCGAACATCTTTTTATATTAGACAAAAAAATTACGTCAGTGGGTATTAGCTGACGTTTGGCAAGATATTTAGGGCAAATCTTCACAAAAATTAATAGGCTTCCGATTCGATTTGCTTAATCGGGACAAAACACTCCCCAGGGAGAAGAATCGGTTTATTGTTAAAAATCAATTGACCGCGATGATTGTCGCGGTTAATAGCGACACCGAAAGGACGTTTACTAACTCGGCTGTTGAGGGTACAGTAGATGCGATAAATGCGTCTGGCTGCCCGTAAGACAGTAGGATCTAACAAAATTGGGATTTCCATATCGACACGCTGTTGTTCTGTTTTCTCGGATAGGGCCACCATATCACTCGTCTCCCCACGATTAAATCGACGTATTTATTAAATCAATGGTATATGACGATTTCTGAATTTGTCACTTTTGTTATGATTCTAAAACTTTCAGGATGGCCTGGCCCATAGCTTGGCATCCCACTAAGGTCATACCTTCTGAGAAAATATCTCCAGTACGATAACCGAGGTCTAAGACTTTTTCTACGGCTTTTTCCAGCGATGCTGCCGCTAAAGGCTGATTTAGCCCATATTTTAACATCATAGCAGCACTGAGAATCTGGGCGATCGGATTGGCCGTATCTTGGCCGGCGATATCCGGGGCCGAACCGTGGACGGGTTCAAAAACTCCCACCCCAGCAGTCCCTAAACTAGCGGAGGGTAACATTCCGATACTACCGGTTAACATGGCCGCTTCATCGGAGAGAATATCACCGAATAAATTGCCCGTGACGATAGTATCAAATTGTTTGGGGGCCCGGACTAACTGCATGGCTGCGTTATCGACGTAGAGATGGGAAAGTTCCACATCGGGATAATTAGCGGCGATTTTCGTCATCCGGTCGCGCCAGAGTTGGGAAACATCAAGAACATTAGCTTTATCGACGGAACAGAGTTTTTTACCGCGTTTTTGGGCAATTTCAAAGGCCACCTTAGCGATGCGGTCCACCTCCGATTCCAAGTAAACCATGGTATTTACACCGCATTTTTCTCCCGTTTCCGTCTCAAAAATTCCCTTCGGTTGACCGAAATAGACACCCCCAGTCAATTCCCGGACGACCATGATATCCACTCCCTCGATAATCTCCCGTTTGAGACTAGAAGCGTCGATTAATTGCGGAAAAATGGTGGCAGGACGTAAATTAGCAAAAAGACCTAAACCAGATCTTAAGCCTAATAATCCCGTTTCTGGTCTTTGCTGCCGAGGCAAATTATCCCATTTATAACCCCCAATAGCGGCCAAGAGAACAGCGTCACTATTTTTACAGGCGCTCAGAGTTGCTTCGGGGAGAGGATTGCCGGTTTCATCAATGGCTGCCCCTCCAATTAAAGCGGTTTGGAAGTCAAACTGGAGGTCAAATTTTTTACCGATGACTTTCAGTATCTCTACGGTGACAGCGAGGATTTCCGGCCCGATGCCATCGCCGGGTAGTAGGGTAATGCGATACTGTTGCGTCATAGTTCTAGAACGGTAAAATAGGTCAGACTCTTGATTATAACACAGTTAGGTGGGCTTTTTTCTTCTAAAAATGTCAATCTTTCTCAGAAAAGCTGGGAAACCGCTGGCGAATTAGCTAGGGAAATTCTCGATCCTCCGGTATTAATTAAACAGGCATTTAATCCCCAATAACTATACTAATTCCACATGGGAATCATCCCCAATCATAAAGCGTAAAGCTTTTGGACGTTGGGGTGCGATTTCTAATTTTGCCCGTCGTCCGATAACACTATCAACTATGCGCTGATGAATGCCAATAATTGTGGCATCTTTGAGAATAACACTGTGTTCTATGTCGGCATCAATTAATTTTACTCCATTAGCTATACTGCTGTAGGGACCGATAAAACAATTCTCAATGTGACAATTTTCTCCAATAATGACAGGACCGCGAATGGTACTATTAATAATTTTACTACCCTGGCCAATTTGTACCCGTCCAATCACCTGACTATTAGGATCAATTTCTCCTAGTAAAGCGATTTCTAGAGAGGTATCGAGGATAATCCGATTTGCTTCTAATAAATCATCTTTTTTACCCGTATCTAACCACCAACCCAGTAGTTTATTCGCTTCTACTGCTTTATTTTGATTGATTAATTCTTGGATAGCGTCGGTAATTTCTAACTCACCCCGGCCCGAAGGTTGAATAGATGCGATCGCTTGATGAATGGTGGGAGCAAAAAAATAAATCCCCACCAAAGCTAAATTTGAGGGGGGTTCTTTGGGTTTTTCGACTAAGTATAAAACTTTGCCAGTTTCATCTACTTTTGCCACCCCAAAAGCACTAGGATTAGACACTTTTCGCAGGAGAATTAAAGCATCAAGGGACTGTTGATGAAAAGACTCTAAAAAGGGCGATAAATCATCCTCGATTAGGTTATCACCTAAGTACATAATAAAGGGGGAATCTCCTAGGAAAGATTGGGCAGTTTTGACAGCGTGAGCTAATCCAGCAGGTTGATCTTGGCGAATATAAGTTATCTTAGCGCCAAACTGTTCACCACTGCCCGTGGTCTGACGAATTTCTTCCCCGGTTTCGGGACTGATAATAATGCCAATATCGGTAATTCCTGCGGCAACAATTGACTCGATTCCATACCATAAAATCGGTTTATTAGCCACGGGAACTAACTGTTTTGCCCCAGTATAAGTTAGGGGACGTAACCTCGTACCTTTGCCACCGGATAAAATTAGTGCTTTCATAGTTTTAAAGATTAAATAGTTGGTTGAGCATCGCTTTGAGAGAATCTCGCCAATAGGGAGGAATATAACCCAATTGTTGCGAGATTTTTTGACCAGAAAGAACCGAGTAGGCTGGACGCACTGCTGGGGTAGGATATTCAGCAGTAGTAATGGGAATTACTCTCTGAATTTTTAAGGGAATACCGCTTATTTTTGCCTCCTCAAAAATCGCTTTAGTTAAATCAAACCAACTGGCAACACCGCTATTAGTAAAATTATAGATTCCTGTGGGATTATCGGCATTAATTAGAAGCTGAGTAATGGCCGTGGCGATATCTTTGGACCAAGTGGGACTTCCCACCTGATCCACCACTACTTTTAACTCCTCTCTTTCCTTGCCTAATCTCAGCATAGTTTTGACAAAATTACTCTTACCATAACTGCCGTAAACCCAAGCAGTCCGCAGGATAATTGCTTGAGAATTAACAGTTTTAATCTCCTCTTCTCCCCTTAACTTTGATTGTCCATAAACCCCTAAAGGATTAGTTAGATCGGTTTCTAGATAGGGGGTATTTTTCCGACCATCAAAGACATAATCGGTGGAAATGTGGAGAAATTTAGCTTGAATTTTCTCGGCAGATTCCGCCATAATTTTTGGGGCTATAGCATTGATAGAATAGGCTAAATCTGGCTCGATTTCGGCTTTATCCACTGCCGTATAAGCGGCGGCATTAACCAGATAATCGGGGTGAATTTCCCTAATTAACTGGCTGATTTTTTCCGAGTTAGTTAAATCTAGTTCTTCTCGACCGATACTAATAACTTCACCCAAGAATTGTAAAGTTACTTGTAACTCTTGTCCCACTTGACCTTTAGCACCAATTAGTAAAACTTTTTTCATCGTCTTTAGGGGAAAACTTCCACGGATTTAAAGGGTTGTCCAGCTTGGTCTTTAGGGGAGAGAATCGGCGGGTTCTCTAGGGGCCAATCAATCCCTAAATCGGCATCATTCCATAAAATGGTTTTTTCGTACTGTGGATAATAATAATTAGTGGTTTTGTAGAGAAATTCGGCTCGTTCCGAGAGAACTATAAAGCCATGGGCAAAACCTTCGGGAACCCAGAAAATCCGTTTATTTTCCGCACTTAAAACACAGCTTACCCATTGCCCAAAAGTGGGGGAACTTTGACGCGCATCCACTGCTACATCAAAAACACTACCGTTCACCACTCGCACCAATTTACCCTGGGGATTGGGGATTTGATAGTGCAATCCTCGCAGGACATTTTTTAGGGACATAGAGTGATTATCCTGGACAAAAGTGGTATTAACCCCAGTTTTTTCTCGAAAATCTTTCTGATTAAAACTCTCCAAGAAAAAACCTCGATCGTCTCCGTAAACTTGCGGTTCAATGATTAAAACATCGGGAATTTCCGTCGGAATAACTTTCATAAAATCGGAGACAAGATAACTTTTGCGGGTAGTCTAGCACAAAAGGGTATTTTTTTCTAAAGTTTTTTATTAATCTTTCCAGGGTAACTGAACAATGATAAGATGAGCCTAACTTAGTTAGAGCATAAACGACGTGGTACAAGTCTCTACACACACCGCTACTCAATCTATCCCCGTGGAGGGAGAAGCCTTAAAAAACTGGTTACAGACTAGGGCTAATCAGATTATCGCTGGCGATCGACTCAGTAAGCAAGAGGCCCTCGCTTTAACTGCGATCGAAGGTCAGGAAAATATTTTCAGCTTATGTGAAGCTGCCGATCGCATTCGTCAGGCCTGTTGTGGTAATACGGTGGATTTATGTAGCATTATCAACATAAAATCGGGAAGTTGTTCGGAAAATTGCAGTTTTTGTTCCCAATCCGCCCACCATCCCGGTCAAGATTCGCCTATCTACGGTTTAAAAAGCCGTGAGGAAATCGTCACCCATGCGAAAGCGGCAGCCGACGCAGGGGCCAAACGCTTCTGTTTAGTTAGTCAAGGCCGGGGATTAAAGTACAATAGCCCTAAATCGCAGGAATTCGAGGAAATACTGGCCACAGTTCAAGAAATCATCGAAACAGCCAAGATTAAACCCTGCTGCGCCTTGGGAGAGTTAACCCTTGCCCAAGCCCAGGCCTTAAAAGAAGCCGGAGTTACCCGTTATAATCACAATCTGGAGGCTTCCGAGAATTTTTATCCTAACGTCGTCTCCACCCACAGTTGGCAGGATCGGGTAGAAACGGTAAAAAACCTGAAAGCGGCAGGAATTCAAGCTTGTACGGGGGGAATTATCGGTATGGGGGAAAGTTGGACTGATCGCATTGATTTAGCTTTTTCCTTGGCGGAATTAGAAGTGGAATCAGTGCCGATTAACCTATTAAACCCCAGAAGTGGCACCCCTTTAGGTCATTTACCCAAACTGGACCCCTTGACTGCCCTAAAAGCGATCGCCATTTTCCGGTTTATCTTACCTCAACAAATTCTCCGTTATGCCGGGGGACGAGAGGCAGTGATGGGAGAATTGCAAAATCTGGGGCTAAAATCGGGAATTAATGCTATGCTGATTGGGCATTATTTGACCACCCTAGGACAACCGCCCCAACAGGATCAGGCGATGTTGGCTGATCTTAGTTTAATAGGAGGAGAAGCCCCCATCCCCGGTGAATACCAACCCCAACAGGCAACCTAAATCACGTCGAGGACGAGAATCTCCGCCGCGGCGCACTTCCGCATCGGTTCCCAATGAGTTAATCTGGGCCTTGATTGGTTTGTTGCTGACAATTTTTAGTACATTTGTTCCAGTAAGCCTAGCTAGTTGGTCGGCTGCGGGTCTATCTTCGCAAAAACTGGGCATAACTTACCAAATTGGGGCAGTATTATTAACGGGCTGTCTGGGGGGCAAAAATGCCGGGCTTCTTGCCCAGGTGGCCTATATTTTTCTGGGTTTAACTTGGTTGCCGGTGTTTGCCCAGGGTGGGGGAATGGGTTATCTAAAAGAACCCAGTTTTGGCTATATTTTAGGCTTTATGCCGGGGGCATGGCTGTGTGGTTGGTTGGCTTTTCGCTGGCGGGCTAAGATAGAAACTCTGGCTTTCAGTGCCTTTGCTGGTTTGTTAGTGATTCATCTGTGCGGTTTATTATATATGCTGGGATTGTCGATTTTTCAGCCCCAAGCCAGTCAAATCACCTTTCCCGATAGTTTGCCCACCCTATTTATGAATTATTCAGTCTGGCCATTTTTAGGGCAGTTAGTAGTAATTTGTGTGGTGGTAATTATTGCTTTTTTCTTCCGTAAATTATTATTTTATTGATGCCACAGCCAATGTTAAAAAAAAATCGCTGGTTTTGGATAGTGGCGGTGATTGGTCTAATTTTAGACCAAGTAACTAAGTATATAACCGTGCAGAGTTTTGAGCAAATTGGTGATACTTTTCCGATTATTCCGGGAGTTTTTCATTTTACCTATGTGATTAATACTGGGGCGGCTTTTAGTGCTTTTCGTGGCGGTGTTGGTTGGCTAAAATGGCTATCCTTATTGGTTAGTTTGGGATTAATGGCTTTTGCTTACTTTGGACCGCATTTAAGTCGTTGGGAACAATTGGCCTACGGTTTTATTTTAGCAGGGGCTTTCGGCAATGGTATCGATCGCTTTTTGTTTGGTTATGTGGTGGATTTTCTCGATTTTAGATTGATTAATTTTCCTGTTTTTAATCTGGCCGATGTTTTTATTAATATCGGGATTATTTGCCTATTAATTTCGACTTTTCCCCACAAGTCGCCCCGTTCTAAGTAGTGCCTTGCGATGAGATAAAATACCCGATAATTTATCCTAATGTCTAGGTTATTTGATAATAACTCCCCACAATCCTTATCGAGGAAATTTCTAATTTTATTGTTATCTACAACACCCATTTTTACTATTCCTGCGGTTGTTCAAGCAAATAATAAACGTCCTTTCGGTTCAGGAATTTCTCGCCCTAATTCTTGTGCTGTTTCAATCCATTGTTGAATAATGATTTCAGCATTTTGCACAGCTTCTTGATAAGTTTCTCCATCAGCCATACATCCTGCAAGTTCTGGAACTTCAACGATAAATAGTTGCTCCTCATTACTCCAGTAAATAATCAGTTCATAACGAATTTTCATCTTGATATCCTAACTTATATTTTAAAATCAGACTACGAATTTGCTTAACTTGATAGGCTTTTGCTTTTCCTTGTTTGGGTTGCAGATTTAAAATTTCTTCAACTCCTTCTTTAGTAAAAATATGATGACTTCCTCGTGTTCGTTGATCAAATCCTAATTTCCTCAGTAGTTGACAAAGTTGCTCGAAGGGAATGTTAGCATCAGAATTACCTAAAAGAATTTTAATCAATAATTTATCCTGTTTACTCATACATCCGATAAATATACAAGCAAAGTAGTCGGCTCTCTCAACATCATGGGATAAAGTGTTTGTAAACGTGACATTTTGGGCGTTTACCCTAACTTTAATCCCTAACCTAATCCTAACACGATTATTTATCCTCGATCGGGTGAGCATTGCCCACCCAAAAAACTATGCTTCTGTTTCAGAAATAGAGCGATCGAATTTACTAACTAACTGAGGATTTTCTGACCAAGCATCGATAACACTCATATTACCATTGAGAAAATTCTGTTTAATAGCGCGGCGTTGAATTTTGCCGCTGGCAGTTTTGAGAATTGTTCCCGATTTAGCCAAAACAATGGCATGGGTCATAATTTCGTGTTCTTCGGCGATTTCCTGACGGATATCAGCAATTAATTTGGCCGTATCTAACTCACCGCTGCGACGCTCTAATTCTTGGACAATAACTAACTGTTCCTCCCCATTATCTTCAATGGAAAAAGCGGCGCCATAATCGGGACGAAAAACCTCATTAAGATGCTGTACTGACCATTCTAAATCCTGGGGATAATGATTACTACCACGGACAATAATTAAATCTTTAATCCGTCCCGTGATATACAATTCCCCATCGAGAAGAAAACCTAAATCTCCTGTGCGTAAAAACGGTCCTTCTCCCGTATCAGCAAGATAAGCTTGAAAAGTTTCTTTGGTTGCGTCTTCCCGTTGCCAATATCCGGCGGCCATACTGGGGTCACTGGCCCAAATTTCGCCCACTTCATCGGCTGCACAAAGAGTGAAAGTATCGGGATTAACCATAGCTATACGGGTATCACAGACGCGACGACCACAACTGGGGACGTATCTAACTCCCGTGGTTCGATCGGAGCCTACAGGGACAATTTTACCGCGTTCGTAGGCGGTGGCATCCAAAGCGGTGATAATTGGGGTGGTTCCCTTGGGTTTATTGGAAATCAAGAGGGTATATTCAGCTAATCCGTAGGCAGGGGCGAAAGTTTGCCAAGAAAAGCCATAATCTGCAAAAGTATCGACAAATTTGGCCATAACCTTCGGATTAATCGGTTCGGCGGCATTTCCCGCAGCCTGCCAACTGCTCAGGTCTAATTCCGCTAAATCGGCAGCTTTAATCCTACGAGTACAAAGATCATAGGCGAAGTTGGGGGCTTGACTATGAGTAACTTTGTACTTAGTAATATTTTTTAACCACTGCATCGGACGCTTAATAAAAGCAAAGGGAGACATGAGATAGCAGGGTGTACCGTTGTAGAGGGGGACGGTGATACCTTCGACTAACCCGTAATCATGAAAATAGGGCATCCAAGTGAGGGTAACGCTATCCGGTTCGTAACCACAAGCTTTTTGCAAGTAACCGCAATGGTGCATCAGATTAAAATGACTTAGCATCACCCCCTTGGGGATATTAGTCGAACCGGAGGTATATTGCAGATAGGCAAGCGCCGATTTATCCACCTGGGGATCTTGCCATTGATCCGCCAGGGAAATATCAATGCTTTCGGTAGTAATCCATTTCATTTGGTCGAATTCTGGGAATTCTTCCTTAACACCTTCAATAAGAGTCAAAATACTTTCGGTAACTAGGGCAAAGGTGGCATTAGCATCCTTGACAATTGCGCGTAAACGGGGCAGAGTGCGTTTAAGTCGTCCCGATTCCGGTGGGGGGACGGGAATGGCAATCACTCCCCCGTAGAGACAACCACAAAAAGCGGCCACTACTTCTAAACTTTGAGGATAGAGTAACAGGGCCCGTTCTCCTTGAGCTTGGTATTTTTGCAAATAGGCGGCGATTGCTCTTGCTTGGCGATCGAGTTCACTGTAGGTTAAAGGTGGGGTTTCTTTTTTGCCATCGATAAGAAAAGTGTAGGCATGGCCCTCTGGTTGTGTCGTGGCGCGGTAACGTAAGAGTTCTACTAGGGTTGCGGGTTGAATTAGGGTTTCAGTCATCGTTGTTATCGGGCTTATTGGGGCTATTGTATAGAAGTTATAAGGTGCGGAAGGCGATCGGTCAAGGTGTAGGATTAAGTTATTGGTTAAAATCTCCCAGCACCATCTCTAAAGTAGTGAGAAAAAGCTATAATTAGTCAATCCTAAAATACCGGGAAAAGTCATGACAGCCCTAGACATAATCCCAGAAGTTGCCTGTCCCCCCACAGATTTATGGAGTGATGAACCACCCTTGGAAAGTGATCTACACCTGCAACAGATCATCATTCTCCTTAGTTGTCTAGAATTATTATGGCGCGAGAGGAGTGATTACTACGCTTCGGGAAATCTAACTATCTACTACAACGCGGAACAACTAAAAAAACGTGATTTCTGTGGTCCCGATTTTTTTGTGGTTTTAGATACCGAAAAACGTCCCCGCAAAAGTTGGGTAGTTTGGGGAGAACAGGGTAAATATCCCGATGTAATTGTCGAGATTCTTTCCGATTCTACGGCCAATATTGACCGCAATAACAAGAAAATTCTCTATCAAAATACCTTTCGCACTCCTAATTATTTTTGGTTCGATCCTAATACGTTAGAATTACAAGGATTTAGACTAATTGAGGGACAATATCAAGCCATTTCTCCCAATGAAGAGGGTTGTCTCTGGAGTGAACAGTTAGGATTATATTTAGGGATATTTGACCGGAAACTGCGTTATTTTACCGCCGATGGTCAATTAGTCCCCACTCCTCAAGAAGCGGAATTAGAGCAACGACAGGCAAAAGAACAGGCTCTTTTAGAAAAAGAAAGGGAACGACAAGCCAAGGAAAAATTAGCCCAAAAATTGCGAGAATTAGGCATCGATCCCGATACAATTTAACTGAAGTGGCAAAAGTCCTAGAGAAAGTAAACCTAAATGAGAAGTCGTGGGAAAACTTATGAGTGATATTGAACTTCGGCAGTCAGTTTATGACCTTCTTTCATCCCTGAGAGGATTGGATGCGCTCAAAAAATTATTCTGGTCTGAGTTAAATTACGAGCGAGAAAATCAAACCCTGTCCCGACGCAATTGGCCGGATAAAGCAGTAGAAGCATTAGCAGAAGATCCAATCCTATTAGCTTCTGGGGGGGAAGATTTTCAGGTTATTTATGCTCGTCTCAACTCTAAGCAACTGCTGCTCAATTTAGAGCGTCTTGTCGTTACTCAACTGCTAAAAAACCATCCCTACACTCTCTTTGTGTTCTCTAATTTCCACCAAGAACGGTGGCATTTTATTAATGTTAAATATGATGTTAAACAAGAAAAACGGCAAGTCTTGCGGCGAATTACAGTGGGTTCGGGGGAACAGTTACGAACCGCCACAGAACGCCTAAGTTTACTAGATTTAGATAATATTAGTTCCGAGTCTCCTTTAGCGATTCAGGAACGTCATGATGAAGCTTTTGATGTTGAGAAAGTTACTAAGAAATTTTTTGAACAGTATCGCTCGGTCTTTGAAAAAGTTGAGCAATTAATTACTAAAACTATCCCTAATGCTGACCAGAGAAGACTATTTACTCAGAAGCTATTTAATCGCCTGATGTTCATTGTTTTTATCCAGAAAAAAGGTTGGCTGAAGTTTAACGAACAAACAGACTATCTAGAAACCTTATGGCAGGATTATCAGAATGATAACAGCATCTCGAACAAAAACTTTTATCATAATCGCTTGACTTATCTGTTTTTTACGGGACTGAATAATCCCCAACAAACGGATATTATTGGTATCAATAACGGTGGTTTTCTTCGGCAAATAATCGGCACAGTTCCCTATCTTAATGGGGGATTATTTGAACAGGATGAGGATGACCGCAATCCTAATATAATAGTACCCGATCAGGCGATCGATGTTATCTTACAGGGCCTTTTTAGTAATTTTAATTTCACTGTAACTGAGAGTACACCCCTTGATGTGGAGGTAGCAGTGGACCCAGAAATGTTGGGAAAAGTGTTTGAGGAATTAGTCACGGGGAGACATGAATCAGGCAGTTATTACACACCTAAACCGATTGTTTCTTTTATGTGTCGGGAGGCGTTGAAGGGATATTTAAGCAGTAAGTTAACTTCTGAAAACAAAGAAGCGATTGAGCTTTTTGTTGACGAATATAATGCTATTAACTTAAAGAATCCAGAGGCAGTTTTAGAAACCTTAAAACAGGTCAAAGTCTGTGATCCTGCCTGTGGAAGTGGAGCTTATTTATTGGGAATGTTGCATGAGTTATTAGATTTGCGTCAGTGTTTATTTGCCACTAAAGGCATTGATTACAAAACGGTTTATCAGCGCAAGTTAGAGATTATTGAAACTAATATCTATGGAGTTGATGTCGATCCTTTTGCGGTTAATATTGCTCGCTTAAGGTTATGGCTTTCCTTAGCGGTTGAATATGAGGGAGACAATCCGCCACCGCTACCCAATTTGAAGTTTAAAATTGAAACAGGAGATAGTCTAACTGCTCCTAATCCCCAAGGTTCTGGGATGGTGCGCGAGGAGTTTATCCATCGGTTTAGGGAAGCTAAAGCGAAGTATTTAAGAGCGCATTTAGGCAGTGATAAACAAAGTCTTGAACAGGAGATTAATGAGGTTAAGAAACAGATTGCTTTATTAACCCATGGCAGTGCTTCTGTGATTGCGAGTGATAAGGAAGCTATCTCAAAAGGGTTTGATTGGGTGGTGGAGTTTGCCGAGGTATTAGCGGAGGGAGGTTTTGATATTCAGGTAGCAAATCCCCCCTATGTGAGAATGGAGTTATTTAAGGAAATTAAACCTGCTTTGCGGAAAAATTTCCCTGAAGTTCACAGTGATAGGTCTGATTTATATTGTTACTTTTATGCGAGAGCTTTACAATTACTTAAAACTGGGGGAATGTTAGCTTTTATTTCTTCTAATAAATGGTTCCGTGCAAAGTATGGGGAGAAGTTAAGAGAGCATATCGCTGATACTTGTCAGGTGAGAAGTATTACCGATTTTGGGGATTTACCAGTTTTTGAAAGTGCCACTGCTTACCCAATGATTTTTATTTTAAATAAGCGAGAAGACTTAAATAATTCAATTATATTTACTGAAGTTAAATCATTAGATGATCCTTATCCTGATGTTTTAAGATTGACTCAAACACAAGGAAATGTTTTACCTAAAAGTGCTTTGAATGGGAAGGATTGGATATTGTCTAATAATTTAACAACTAATACAATTAGTAAAATGACTCGATCCAGTATATCCTTAAAAATGTATGTTGATGGACATATCTATGCTGGTATAAAAACAGGATTTAATAAAGCATTTTATATTAGTCATAAAGATTATGAATTGTTATTAAAGGTAAATCCTATAAATTCAAAATATATAAAACCACTTGTCTTGGGAAGAGATATCAAGAAATGGAATATAACATCTATAAATTCTTATGTAATTTATATGTATAAAGGAATAGATATTGAACCAATAGACGATATTATTGATTATCTTTATAGTTATAAAGATAGACTAGAAAAAAGAGCCGCAAAACAGAAATGGTATGAGCTTCAACAACCACAAGTAAAATATAAATCTTCCTTTGAACATCAGAAAATTATTTTCCCTGATATTGCTCCAGAACCAAGATTTACTTTAGATATAACTGGCGTTTATCCTGACATGACTGCCTTTATTATACCAAAAAGTGATTTATATTTACTTGGTGTTCTGAATTCATCTCCTGTTTATAAGTATTTCCTGGAAATAGGAGCGCAAGTAAGGGGGGGTTATTTGAGATTTAAACGTCAATATGTTGAAAAAATCCCCATCCCTCCCGCTTCTGAATCTGAAAAAGAACCCATCATCAAATTAGTACAGAAATGCTTAGATGCCAAAGGAGTTAACTGTGAAGAATGGGAGAAAGAGATAGATGAGAGAGTAGCGGCATTATATGGACTGTAAGGGGTTAGATACCCGACTTCTTTAAGAAGTCGGGTATCTGAAATCAAGATATAATTATTAAAACCCCCAAGAGAATGAAACCATGACACAAGCAACAACTACCCCCTCACAAACCATCTTAGAAAAACTGCACACCCTCACCCCCCAACAACAGCAAGAAGTAATCGACTTTATTGAATTCTTGCAATTTAAGGCAGAGAAGACAGAAATTACAGAAGAAGAAGAACCGATTTCTGCTTATGAATCAGCTAAAGATTTAGTGAGGTGTGTGGAAAGTGGAATAGGCGATCTATCTTATAATAAAAAATACCTTAAAAGTCCAGCAAAAAAATGACAGATTTAATAATCTCGGAGAGAAATAATTGATTTAATTATTCCTGATTGAGATATAATTATTAAAACCCCCAAGAGAATTAACCCATGACACAAGCAACCACCCCCTCACAAATGAAATTTCCTTAGATTTAGTCTCCATTGCCCCAAAACCACAGCAAATATAGAGCTTAACCAGTTGAAGTGACTTCTGACAAGATACTCGAACAAGTACGAGAAGCAGCAGCCAAAAGACTTCTGTTTCTTCCCCATACTATTGGGCAGATGTCACGAGGCGATCGCATGATGACAACAACCGAGATCGAAACTGTTGTCATGACAGGTGAACTGATAGAAAGCTATCCTGAAGATGTGAGGGGACAAAGTTGTTTAATATTAGGATTTGGAGAAAATAGCAGACCGATTCATGTCGTCTGTGCTCCCAAAGACGAATATTTGGCGATTATTACTGCCTACCTTCCCGATCCATCAAAGTGGTCATCTAATTTTAGAAGGAGACGTTAGAATGGAATGCCTCTGCTGCAAGGGACAAATGAAACGGGGAACTGCTCCCTTTGCCATTGATCGCAACGGATACCATCTTTCTTGGGATGCTGTCCCTGCTTGGGTGTGCGAACAGTGTGGCGAAGTGCTTTTTGAAGCTCGTGAAGTGAATTTAATTCAAGAAACTCTCTCTGTTCTAGATCGTGAAACTGCCGTCTTAGTTGAGCAAGCATTATCCTAAACTACTATGAAAATACAAGGAATTATCAAAGGCAATACTATCGAGCTATTAGAGGATTTATCTCTTCCTAATGGCGTAAAAATTTCTCTGTCAATCCCCGATAATTTAATTCAAAAAAAATTATTGTGGGAAGACTTAGAAACTCTTATTGGAGTATGGAAAAATCAACCAGAACTCGATGATATATTTTCTGAAATTGACCGAGAGCGCCATAGATCATAGTTCAATCAAGGCAGCAGAGACAATGATTGAGTAGGTGGTATAATGTGAAATTACCCAATCCTAAAAATACCATTATTGATGATAACAAATTGACCGGTTATGCCCTAAATCTAAATCATTCAGATGGACAGCATAAAGCCAGGGTTTTTAAATCCGTCTTAAACTTAGATATTAATAACGTTCAATTTCTTAAAAATGCACTCCTAGAAGCAGTTAAAACCTATGATGCTATTCCTGACAAAATCAATCAATATGGACAAAAGTATGTTATTGATTTTCCCCTGACTCATCAAAACAAAACCGCCATTATTCACAGTGTTTGGATCATCAGAAATGACGAAAACTTTCCCCGCTTAGTGACTTGTTATGTACTTTAAGGAGATAATCAAATGAAACTCTTAGATGTAGTTGCCTTATTAGAAGACTTACCCCAATTAGGATTATATTGCGGACAAGTCGGAACAATTGTAGAAGTTTATGAACCCACAGTTTTTGAAGTGGAATTTAGCGACACATCAGGACGTGCTTATGCTATCGAAACCTTACAAGAAAATCAACTAATGTTATTATATCATTCTCCCTTAGAACCTAAAAATTTAGCTGTAAATATAGGGTAAATTTTCTTAAGAAACATTATTGATATAACAATTATCTTATGGATATCGAACTATGCCTACCCACGACATCATCGACAATCGCCAGCAAAAATTAGTCGATAACATCAACCAAATTCTTCACTCTTCAGAAGCCGCTCATTTTGCCGTCGGTTACTTCTTCCTCTCTGGCTTTACTGCGATCGCAACTCGTCTCGCCACTATCCAACAAATGCGCCTCCTGATTGGCAACACCAGCAACCGGGAAACCATCGAACAACTAGCAGAAGGCTACCGGCGCTTAGAACTAATTAAAAACCATCTGGAAGCACAAGAATACCCCAAACGGACAGAACGCAAGCAGATGGCAACAGAAACCGCCGATAATATTCGTTCCAGCGTCGAACTAATGGACCAAACAGATGAAGCAGAAACCTTAGTAAAAAAGCTGGTTCAAATGATTGAAGAAAAACGCCTTCAGGTGCGAGTTTATACTCAAGGGCGACTCCATGCTAAAGCCTATATCTTCGACTACGGGACAATTTATAACCAGCAGGGACAACCCCTAGAACGTCAAGAAAAAGGCCTTGCTATCGTTGGTTCTTCTAACCTTACTTTATCAGGAATTTCCCACAATACCGAACTTAATGTTATCGTTCACGGTAATGAAAACCACGCCAGTTTAACAGAATGGTTTAATCAACTTTGGCAGGAAGCAACAGAATTTGATGGAACACTGATGCAGTCTTTACAACAATCTTGGGCGATGATGCCAGTACGTCCCTACGACATCTATATGAAAACTCTCTATATGCTCGTGCGCGATCGATTGACAGAAGAAACTGCCAGCGAAATGATGATAGATAACGAAATTACCGAGAAACTAGCAGACTTTCAAAAAGTAGCAGTTAACCAAGCAGTTAAACTCATCCGCGAGTATGGGGGTTGTTTCGTTTCCGATGTGGTAGGACTAGGAAAAAGCTTCATTGGTGCTGCCATTGTCAAACGCTTTGAACAAGTGGAAAAAGCCCGCCCCTTAATTATTTGTCCAGCGCCACTGGTGGAAATGTGGGAACGCTACAACGAAATTTATCAACTTAACGCCCGCGTTTTATCGATGGGATTGCTGCGGGAAGATGAAACCAGTGGCATCAGAGTTTTATTAGAAGATTTTAAATACAAAGATCGAGATTTTATCTTAATTGATGAAAGTCATAACCTGCGGAATGTTGCAACCCAAAAATATAAAATTGTCGAAGCTTTTTTAGCAGCTGGGAGACAATGCTGTTTCCTGACAGCAACTCCTCGTAATAAAAGTGCTTGGGATATTTATCATCAGATTAAGCTCTTTCATCAAGATGATAAGACAGATTTACCCATAGAACCGCCCGATCTAAAAGAATATTTTCAATTAGTAGAGAAAGGGGAAAAACAGTTACCTGACTTGTTATCTAACATCTTGATCCGGCGCACCCGCAACCACATTTTACGCTGGTACGGCTTTGATGCCAAGACTCATAAACCCGTAGATGCAGACAATTTCAAGGATTATTTAAACGGCAATCAACGCGCTTACGTTATTGTGGGTGGTAAGCATCAGTTTTTTCCCAAAAGAGAACTACAAACCATTGAATATAGTATTGAAGATACCTATCAAGGACTTTACCAGGAACTGCGCCAATATTTAGGGCAATCTCGCCAACAGCAACCAGCCAACCCTCGTAAAAATGAACTTTGCTATGCTCGTTATGGTTTGGGAAATTATGTATTACCAAATAAGCGCAAACAAGAACCATTACTCAGTTTACAAAATGGGGGAGCAAATTTAAGAGGACTGATGCGAGTCCTGTTATTCAAACGCTTTGAATCTAGCGTTTATGCCTTCCAACAAACTGTTAAGAAATTACTGCAAGTCCATCAACGCTTTCGAGAAGCTTTACGCCAAGGAATTATCCCCGCCGGAGAAGAAGCTCAGGCAATTCTCTGTGAACCAAACAATGGGGAAGAACAAGACATTATCGATGCCTTGAGTCAGGCATCTGGGAAGTATGATCTAGCTGATTTTGATGCCCCAAGATTGCAGAAACACCTCGAACATGACATCCAATTGCTAGAGAGAATTTTGCACTTAGTTGAGCCAATTACCCCAGACAAAGACGCTAAATTACAAACCCTCAAAAGCTGGTTGAATAAACCCCCGCTGCAGGATAGCAAGTGCCTTATTTTTACTCAGTATGCTGATACCGCCTCTTACTTGTATCAAAACCTCAATCCTAACGGCGATCGAGACGATCTAGAAGTCATCTACAGTGGCAATAAAGATAAGGCGCGGGTAGTGGGAAGATTTGCCCCTAAAGCCAACAAATACTATAAATTGACTCCGGGAGAGTCGGAAATCAAGACTTTAATTGCTACCGATGTTTTAGCCGAAGGTTTAAACCTACAAGATGGCAACCTGATTGTTAATTATGACCTGCATTGGAATCCCGTCCGACTCATTCAAAGGTTTGGTCGGATCGATCGAATTGGCAGCGAAAATGATGTGGTTTATGGCTTTAATTTTCTCCCAGAGACGGGATTAGAGCGGAATCTAGGATTACGACAAAAACTCAAAAACCGCATTCAAGAAATTCACGAAACCATAGGGGAGGATGCGGCAATTCTTGACCCCACAGAACAGCTTAACGAAGAGGCTATGTATGCGATTTATGAAAAAAGTAGCAGCCATCAATTAAGTTTGTTTGAAGATGAGGGAGAATTTCTCGACCTCAACGAAGCGGAAGAAATTCTCAGACAACTCCAGCGAGAAAATCCGGCTGAATACGAACGGATAGCTAACCTGCCCCATGGCATCCGAACGGCTCGCTTTTCTCTGAATAAGGGCATAATTATCTTCTGTGAAGCTTCTTATCCGAACCGCAAAGATTGGAAGGGCTACCAGCAATTATATTGGCTCGATGAACAGGGAGAGATCAGATCAAAAGATACTGCCCGCATTTTAGGAATGCTCAAAACCAACCCAGAAGAAGCAGCACTGCCGCTGCCCAAAAATTACAACCAAGCAGTCATGCAAGTCAAGGTGAAATTTGCCCAAGAAGTCCAACACCGCCAATCGGAACGTGAGTACAGCCGTTCTCTGACTCAAGCACAGCGCTACGTCCTGCGAGAATTGGGACTGCTGTTCAAAACCACTCAGGATGAAGAAATCCGTAAGCAGGTTAACCTATTAGAACAGGCCTTTCGCCAACCGATTACCACTGTACTGAAGCGCGAGTTAAACCTGATTAAGCGCCGTAGCCTGACAGGAGAAGCTTTGTTTAGCGAACTGAAGAAATTATACAGCCAACATGAGATGCGAGACTGGTTAGATCGCCGCCGCTTGCAAGGTGAGGAGCAACCAATTCCCATCATTATTTGCAGTCAGGCTTTAGTTTAGAAACGGCGATCGGTCAAGGTATAGGATTAAGTTATAAGTTATTGGCTAAAATCTCCCAGCACCATCTCTAAAGTAGTGAGAAAAAGCTATAATTAATCAATCCTAAAATACCGGGAAAAGTCATGACAGCCCTAGACATAATCCCAGATGTCACCTATCCCCCCACAGATTTATGGAGTGATGAACCACCCTTGGAAAGTGATCTACACCTGCAACAGATCATCATTCTTCTTAGTTGTCTAGAATTATTATGGCGCGAGAGGAGTGATTACTACGCTTCGGGAAATCTAACTATCTACTACAACGCGGAACAACTAAAAAAACGTGATTTCTGTGGTCCCGATTTTTTTGTGGTTTTAGATACCGAAAAACGTCCCCGCAAAAGTTGGGTAGTTTGGGGAGAACAGGGTAAATATCCCGATGTAATTGTCGAGATTCTCTCCGATTCTACGGCCAATATTGACCGCAATAACAAGAAAACTCTCTATCAAAATACCTTTCGCACTCCTAATTATTTTTGGTTCGATCCTAATACGTTAGAATTACAAGGATTTAGACTAATTGAGGGACAATATCAAGCCATTTCTCCCAATGAACTGGGTTATCTGTGGAGTGAACAGTTAGGATTATATTTAGGGATATTTGACCGGAAACTGCGTTATTTTACCGCCGATGGTCAATTAGTCCCCACCCCTCAAGAAGCGGAATTAGAGCAAAGACAGGCAAAAGAACAGGCTCTTTTAGAAAAAGAACAGGCTCTTTTAGAAAAAGAAAGGGAACGACAAGCCAAGGAAAAATTAGCCCAAAAATTGCGAGAATTAGGCATCGATCCCGATACAATTTAACTGAAGTGGCAAAAGTCCTAGAGAAAGTAAACCTAAATGAGAGGTCGTGGGAAAACTTATGAGTGATATTGAACTTCGGCAGTCAGTTTATGACCTTCTTTCATCCCTGAGAGGATTGGATGCGCTCAAAAAATTATTCTGGTCTGAGTTAAATTACAAGCGAGAAAATCAAACCCTGTCCCGACGCAATTGACTAAATAAAGCAGTAGAAGCATTAGCAAAAGATCCAATCCTATTAGCTTCTGGGGGGGAAGATTTTCAGGTTATTTATGCTCGTCTCAACTCTAAGCAACTGCTGCTCAATTTAGAGCGTCTTGTCGTTACTCAAATACTAAAAAACTATCTCTACACTCTCTTTGTTTTCTCTGATTTTCACCAAGAACGGTGGCATTTTATTAATGTTAAATATGATGTTAAACAAGAAAAACGGCAAGTCTTGCGGCGAATTACAGTGGGTCTGAGGGAACATCTCTGCCATTACTTGTGAAAAATGTTATGACTTGTATAGCTTCCCAGTTTTTGAGATTTGAAGACTGTTTAGAAGCATTTTGAAAGCGTCTTAGCTGATGGATTAAATATAAATTATTAGCCATAGAAATCTTCGTCAAGAATATGTTCTAAGGAAAAAGGGCAGTCTAAGGGATATGATTCTTCCGGAGGAATCGCAATTCTAAAGTCAGCCAATTTACTTTCCTTGATGGCAATTTTACGACCTTTAGGATAGATTTTATCGATGGCGATTGCTAGATGAGATTTCAAAGAAGGGGTGTTTTCTAGTAAGGCGATAACTCGTTCTCTGTGTTCGACAATGGAGCTATACCAGCTAGATTTCATGCTTTCAGGGGCAGATGATTGTACTTTTAATTTCAGTAAATGAGCCAGCAAAATCATTAAATTTCCTTCCAGGGCATTTTTATCTGATTTACCCAATTCTTTCAACTCCTCAACCAAATGAGATACATCTAATGCCTGAAAATCTCCTTGTTCTAACTGACCTATTGTTGTTATCAGCCATAATTGAAAATCTTGTTCATAGAGTTCTGATTTAGTTGTCATGATGGCTTCGATAATAGTTAATCTAGATTGAATAATACTCTCATTTTGCAGATTTCGGATATTTCTATCGGTAAATATTAAGTTTTATTACAGGATTTGACCTCTGCGCCTATTCCCTATTCCCTTATCATTAGGATAAGCGGTTAAAATACATCTTAGCTTAAGGACTAGAGAATATTATGAGACTAGAAAGAGAAGATTTTGATTGGGCGGTACAAGAAAACCTAATTACTGCCAGCCAAGCTGAAAATTTATGGACGGCTTTTTTGTCCCGTTATCCCCAGGAAGATGAAGTTAATAGCCCTCGCTTTAATTTCGCTAATGTAGCCTATTATTTTGGGGCATTAATTGTTATCTCTGCTCTGGGGTGGTTTATGAACGAAGCTTGGGAAAGTTTCGGCGGTGCAGGCCTATTTTTTATCGCCCTGTTTTATGCAATTTGTTTTATTTTGACGGGAAAAAATCTCTATTTTCAGCAAAATCTCAAAATCCCTGGCGGTCTTTTATTTACCATGGCAGTGGCAATGACTCCCTTAGCAATCTACGGTTTACAACGCTGGACGGGGTACTGGCAAGATGGATATCCGGGTACATATCGAGATTTCCATACATGGATTAAAGGCAGTTGGTTTTTAATGGAATTAGGCACGATTATCGCAGGAATAATAACTTTGCGATTTGTTAAATTTCCTTTTTTAACTGCACCCATTGCCTTTAGTTTATGGTATATGTCAATGGACTTAACCCCTTTACTATTTGGAGAGAACGAATATACATGGAGACTGCGACTGTGGGTATCCTTTTGGTTGGGAATTGCCTGTTTAATAACTGCCTATTTAATTGATGTACGTCAGCGTCGTAGTCGGGGAGATTTTGCTTTTTGGCTATACCTATTCGGATTGATTATGTTTTGGTTTAGTCTATCTCTCCTCATGGATGATAATGAAACGCAACGATTTTTGTACTGTCTAATTAACTTGGGATTGATGTTATTATCAGTCCTGCTAAAAAGAAGATTATTTGTAGTTTTTGGAGGCATCGGAGTATTTGCCTATCTTTCCTATCTCTCCTATCGTCTCTTTGCCGATTCAATTTTCTTTCCCTTTGCCCTAACTGTCCTAGGACTTGGTATTATCTATATGGGAGTTTTATACCAGCGTCATTACCAAACTCTGGCTAGATTTATTGAAAGTTATATCCCTCTTGAATGGCGCAATTTATTACCCAAAGATAGATAATTAGGAGAAATGGTTTTTCAGTGATCAATAAACAGTAATCAGTAAACAGTGAACTGAGAACTCATATATGATCACTGATCACTGATAACTCACATCCAATAACTGATCACCGATAACTCATAATCTTCCTTCTATGCGAATACTTATCGTTGACGATGAAAAAGAATTAGCCGAACCTTTAGAACAAATTCTTTCTCAAGAAGGCTATCACGTTGATATTGCTGATAATGGTCGGACGGGGTTAAAATTGGCACAAGAGAATAATTATGACCTCTTAATTCTCGATTGGATGTTACCCCAGCAATCCGGATTACAAATCTGTCAATATTTACGGGATCAAGGGGACACCACTCCCGTTTTATTTCTAACCGCTAAGGACACAATAGATGATCGAGTGGCGGGATTAGATGCCGGTGCTGATGATTATTTAGTCAAACCCTTTCAACTGCGAGAATTATTAGCAAGAGTCCGCGCTTTATTGCGTCGTTCTCCCAATTTTGAAGCTAGTAATAGCAGTAAATTAAAATGTGCTGATTTAGAACTCGATAGCGAAAATCAAGTGGCCTATCGTCACGGTCGCACGATCAGTTTATCAGCAAAAGAAGTACAATTGTTAACTTTATTTATGACCCATCCGGGACAACTTCTCACCCATGAACAAATTTATCAGCATCTCTGGTCAGAAGGGGAGCAACCTAATAGTAACGTAGTTGCTGCCCTGATGCGCTTACTGCGTCGTAAAATCGAAGCGGACGGAGAAACACCTCTAATTAATACTGTCTATGGGAAAGGCTACCGTTTCGGGGAAAATTAGGGAATGCTGAAAGATAATAAGAATAGCAACTGATTACTGATTACTGATATATGTTATCCTGCCTACAAATTGAAAATTTTACCCTCATCGATCGCTTAGAATTAACTTTCGGCAGCGGATTAAATGTACTGACCGGTGAGACGGGGGCAGGAAAATCGATTATATTAGATGCGATCGATATTGTTCTCGGTGGTAAAGTCAATCATCGCGTCATCCGTCAGGGAAGTCAACAATCAACCCTAGAAGCGACTTTTTCTCTAACTCCAGAATTAATTGCTTGGCTAGAAAGTCAGGAAATTGACCCATTAGAAGATAATAGTCTGACCATCAGCCGGGAATTAGTGATTACTAATAATTCCTTGCGTTCTCGTTCTCGGATTAACGGAGTCGTCGCTAATCGCCAACAAATGGCGCAAATAAGAGATTTTTTGGTAGAAATCACCGCTCAAGGTCAAACAGTTCAGTTAATGGACGCTAATCGACAGAGGGAATTATTAGATCTCTACGGGGGTGAATCGCTGCTGCGGCAGCGGGAAAAGGTAGCCATAGCCTACGCTAACTGGCAAGAAAGCAAGAATATTTTAAATAATAGGTTGCAATCGGAACAAAATCGCCTACAAAGATTAGATTTATTAGAATATCAACTAAAAGAACTAGAATCAGCTAATTTAACTGACGCTAACGAATTGGAACAGTTGGAACAGGAAAGAAACCGACTCTCCCACGCTGTCGATTTGCAAAATTCCAGCTATCAAGTCTATCAACTCCTCTACCAAAATGATCGCGATCAACCCGCCGTCGCTGATTTGTTAGGAAAAGCTGAAAATATCTTGACAAATATGATGGTTTATGATAGCAGTTTAGAGCCAATTTTAGAGATGGTGCGATCGGCATTAAATCAGGTGGTGGAAGCGGGACAGGAAATCAACGTTTATGGGGATAGTCTAGAAGCAGATCCCGAGAGATTGAACGAGATAGAAGAGAGAATTGTCCAACTTAAGCGGATTTGTCGCAAGTATGGCCCAAGTTTAGCCGAAGCGATCGATTATTATCAGAAATTACAGCAGGAATTAGCGGAGTTGACGGGAGAAGGACAATCGATTGAGGAATTAGAAAAAATTTGTCAGCAACAGGAAAAAATCTATCGAGAAACTAGCACCCAGTTGACCTTTTTTCGACAAGAAACCGCTAGTCAACTAGAAAAACAATTGGTACAGGAATTAAAACCTTTAGCCATGGAAAAGGTGATTTTTGTCTGTCGGATTGCTCCGGGTAATCCTAGCAGTCTGGGAGTCGATCAAGTGGGATTTTATTTTAGTCCCAATCCGGGGGAAAAAATCCAACCTTTATCCAGTACCGCTTCCGGAGGAGAAATGAGTCGTTTTCTCCTAGGGTTAAAGTCCTGTTTTTCCCAATCCCAATCGGCAGCGGCAACCCTAATTTTTGACGAAATCGATGCGGGAGTATCGGGAAAAGTTGCTCAAGCAATTGCCGATAAATTAGATCAATTAGGTCAACAATATCAGGTTTTATGCGTTACTCATCAACCCTTAGTGGCTGCTTTAGCTGATCACCATTTCCGAGTTTATAAACAAATGATTGCCGAAGATAATCCCACTAATCCCTCGGAAATTCGCACGGTTGTCCGGGTTACTTCTCTCGATAATCGTCAGACGAGAAGGGAAGAATTGGCACAATTAACGGGAGGAAATTCGGCAGCGGCTGCCATCGCTTTTGCCGAGTCTTTATTGGAGAAAGCGGCTGCTAAAAAACAGGAGAATTTAACCTTGAAATTGACTGATTAACCAACGTCCCACCTGACTTTGATCTCTGGTGCGTGCCTGTTGTAAAGCTGACTCTAAAACCGCAAGTTTTAAATTAGGTAAAACCTTTGATATATCAATTCTTTTGCTACCTCGATCAATTATTTCAAAAGCAAATATTTGAGGATCATCTACCTTAACACTCCAGTATTCACTAACTCCTAATTCTTCGTAGAGTAAGCGTTTATTGCCTAAGTCATCATTAAGGGTAGATTTTGAGATTTCAATGACTAAATCTGGTGGGGGATACTGATTTAAATCAATAATCGAAGTCCCATTTGGTATCAGATTCGCTTTCTCTCCTAGATAGTAAGATATATCGGGCTGCACTTCTCTAATTCCTCTTTTGCGATAGGAACAAGTGGGGAGTCCTTGAAAAGGAATTTCTTTGAGGATAGCGTAGAGACTCACCCCCAAAAAGACAACGTGATGATCTCTAGCGTGTTCAAATCCAATAGGAGTCATTTCTAATCGATAATAGCCATTGTAATAATAACTTTTTCCTTGATTTTCCGGGAAGTTTTTAATTGCTGCTAAGTATTCTTCCCAACTAGCTTTAATCCATGAGTCAGTTATCCCCCTAGTTTCTAGCTGTTGCATAGTTATCCGATCCCGCTTTGAACTTTTTCTCTAATTATAGCAACTATTGCTCAAATCAGAACTAGGGAACTGAGCAAGTATAATGATAGAATAGATTAATTGAGAAAAAATAAGCCCAATTATGACCACAACTTATGATTATATAATTATCGGTGGTGGTATCACCGGTTCCGCCTTAAGTTATGAACTAGCTAACCTAGGCAGTCGAGTCCTCTTATTAGAAAAAGAAACCCATCCCCTCAACGCCACTTTCTACAGTTACGGGGGTTTAGCCTATTGGTCAGCCACCACAGAAATCCAGAGAAAACTATACCAAGAAGGTCGAGAAATTCAGCGCAATTTATCCCAGGAATTGGGCATAGATAACGAATACCGGGACATAGATATAATTCTCACCGTTAACCCCGAAGATGACCCAGCCACTGTGGCCGAAAAATTTGCTATCTTTGCTATTACTCCCGAAATCCTCTATCCGCAAGCAGCGATCGCTTTAGAACCCCTATTAAATCCCGCAGCTATCTCCGGAGTTTTACGACTGCCCCACGGTCACATTAACGCCGAAAAAACTAATCTTGCCTATCAACAAGCTTTTCTGCGTCTGGGAGGCACGATTATTCGGGAAGCTGTCATCGAATTAATTGAAACTGCATCGAGAATTACCGGCGTAAAAACTCCTAAAAATAATTATTCTGCCGGGGAAACTATCGTCTGTGCCGGGGGATTAACCCGGTCTTTACTGCAAAAATCCGGTATTGCTACTCCCGTCTATTTTACCCATGCCCAGGTGATCAAAATTCCCCCCACTGAGATCAAATTAAACACCCTAGTTATGCCCGCAATTCCTGCCAGATTGCTATTAGAGCAAAAAATCACCCAACTAGAAAAGCAGGGCATTTGGCAGAGAGAAACCCCAGAAATAATTGCCAGTGTTTTAGAAACGGGAGCGGTACAATTCCGGGATCAAAGCCTTTATCTAGGGCAAATTAGCGCCATTATCACCGATCCAGATGCGATTTTAAACGCTCTGGCCGGGGAAAAAGCAATACGGGCCGCCGTGGGGACATTGCTGCCCTCTTTAGCCTCTCTCCCCGGCAGCTGTCATCATTGTCTAGTGGCTTTTGCTCCCTCGGGACGGCCCCTAGTGGGAGCGATCGCCGATAAAGTGGGATTGCAGGTATTTTCTGGTTTTACCAGTACACTTGTATCGGCTCCGCCCCTGGCCCGACGTTTTGCGCGTCATCTGCTGGGGGAAAATGACGAAATAATTAGGGTTTGCTGAAAAAGTTTTTCCTGGGGACAGGGTGTGGGGTGTGGGGTGTGGGGTGTGGGGTGTAGGTTTTTACCCATTTTCATCTGGTAAATTACCTAATTTTCAGGGAAAAAGTCCTGGAATTTCCCCCCGATCCCTCCCAGATCTGGGACTTTTTGTCAATCAAAAAGTCTAAAAGTCTTACCCAACAAAGTTTTTAGATTTATTCAGCAAACCCTAATTTGCAAAAGTCAAGAGAGAAATTAACTGATGGTTGCCATTAATCCTAATCGACTTTTTCCAACTGCCAAAGAATTTGGTTTCCCTCCCGTCTGACCCGGGAGATTACCCAATTTCGCCACGGCCAATGGTCGCCGCGACTGGTAACGGCGCCTGGATTAATATCCATTAAATCGGCCACTTCGGCACTGGTAATCAAATAACCGCGATTGGCCACTTCATCGGCAATGCGTAGAGTTTCGATGAGATTTCTTAGCTGGTCAACTCTTTCTCCCCGGGGTAATTGGATTTCATCGCCAGCGCTATTAGGTGGTTCATTCATGGTGATGGTCTGGTCAAAGTTGATTAACAATAAAAATTGTCGGTTGAGGCAAACAAGCAAGCTTCCCCTATCGTTATTCTATCGATTTCATCAATAATAGTCCTGATCAAAACAGTCCTATCCCGTCACATCTTTACTAAAACCCTAAAAACCCCTTGACAAAAAACACAAAATATAGTAGGTAAATCAGGGAAAGTGGTTAGCCGTCACTGATAAGTAGTCGTGCAAAATTAATTTCCTAGTCGAGACAGGAGACAGGAGACAGGAGACGGGATACAGCTATTAGGGATCGGATTTGAGTTTTCAGTTCTCTGTTTGCTCACCACCGCAGAAGTCTGACGGAGTAGTGGCTTAGATGTGTAATTAATTGTGCTTAGATACTTACACTGATAACTGCTCACTGATCACTGATAACTGATCACTGATAACTGAAAATAACTGCTATAAAATTGGACTAGCCTTTTTCCCCAGAAAAAAATCCCCATCCATGACCTTAATCCTCTACAACACCCTCAGTCGTCGCGAAGAACCCTTTACCCCCCTCATACCCGGCATAGTCTCCATGTATTGCTGCGGCATTACCGTCTATGATTATTGCCATTTGGGTCATGCGCGTACCTGTGTGGTTTGGGATGTGGTGCGGCGTTATTTGGAGTATCTCGGTTATCAAGTGCGCTATATTCAGAATTTCACCGATATTGACGATAAAATTCTCAATCGAGCTAAAAATGAACACACCACCATGGCAGCCGTGGCCGAGAAATTTATCCAGGCCTACTTTGAGGATATGGCAAAATTAGGAGTCAGACCGGCGGACGCTTATCCCCGGGCCACTCATACCCTCGACGGTATCAAGCGCTTAGTCTATGAATTAGAACAAAAAGGCTATGCTTACCCCAGCGATGGCGATGTTTACTATTCCGTCCGTCGTTTTTCTGATTATGGCAAACTATCAGGGCGAAAACTCGATGATTTGCAAGCCGGGGCCAGCGGCCGGGTAGAAACCGACGACCCGGAAGCAATTAAAAAACAAGACCCCTTCGATTTTGCCCTCTGGAAGGGGGCAAAACCGGGGGAACCTAGTTGGGATTCTCCCTGGGGCCAAGGTCGTCCGGGGTGGCATATTGAATGTTCGGCCATGGTCAAAGAACAATTGGGAGAAACTATCGATATTCATGTGGGGGGAAGTGATCTGATTTTTCCCCACCACGAAAACGAAATTGCCCAAAGTGAAGCGGCAACTGGTAAACCTCTGGCCCACTATTGGTTACATAATGGCATGGTTAAGGTGGCCGGGGAAAAAATGTCGAAATCCCTCGGTAATTTCATCACTATTCGCGAGTTATTGACAAAATATGACCCCTTAGCCGTGAGATTATTAATTTTAGGGGCCCAATACCGCAAACCGATCGATTTTTCCGATGAGGGATTGCAGGCGGCCACTAATGGCTGGCATACTTTACAAGAGGGTTTATCCTTTGGTTATAAGCATCTTCCGCCAGATAATCCCGCAATTACTGACCAAGAGCTAGAAAATCGCTTTCAAGAGGCGGTAAATCACGATTTTAACTTTGCCGGTGGTTTAGCGGTGTTATTTGAAATCGCTAAGGAATTACGCAAGGAGGGTAATAATTTAACCCATGCGGGTAAGACGGACAGCAATCTGGCCGAATTAGCGGTAAAATGGCAGACTTTGGTGAAATTGTCTAGGGTTTTGGGTCTAGAAATTGCCGCCGACCAGAGGGAAACCCCTGTTTCTGAGGGAATTAGTGCAGCGGATATCGAAAATCTCATCCAACAACGCACAGAGGCGAAAAAAGCGAAAAATTACGCCGAAAGCGATCGCATTCGCGCAGAATTAAAAGCGCAAGGGATTAGTTTAATCGACCAACCCGGGGGAGTGACTAAATGGTTAAGAGAGGGAGACTAGAAATTCTTCGGCCACTTCCTCCACCCTGCGATTGCGTCCATCCACCTGATAGTTTAATTTCTGCATAGTGCTGGAGGTAATTTTGCCGGTGAGTTTGGCTAAAACCTGTCGCAATTGCGGATATTTTTGCAAACTATCCCGGTTAAAAATCGGTACCGCTTCGTAGGGAGGAAAATAGCGTTGATCATCTTCTAGGATGACTAAATCTAGCACGGGAATTAAGCCATCGGTGGAATTTCCCGCCACTAAATCCACTTGTTTTTCGGCTAAAGCGCGGTACATTAACCCTAAATCCATCACTTTCGGGGGTCGGGCAAAAGTTAGGCCGTAGGTCTTCGCTAATCCCTTGTAACCGTCTTCCCTTTCCAAAAATTCATAACCAAAACCCGCTTGCCAATTGGGGGTATATTTAGCCACCTGCGAGAGAGTTTTAAGATTGTATTGACTGGCGGTTTCTCCCCGGATAACAATGGCGAAAGTATTCTCAAATCCTAAACTGGGAAACACTTCTAGATTAAATTTTTCTGGATAAATCTCTTGCAGCTTTTCAGCGACCAATCGGGCATCGTTAAGGGGTTTTTCCCGCAAAATTCCCGTGAAAGCCGTGCCAGAATACTCCACATAACCATCGATTTTACCCGCTTTCACTGCTTCATGACAGATCAGAGTACCACCGAGATTAAATTGACGATCAACCCGTAAATTCGTCTCTTTTTCGATTTCCTGTGCCAAAATTTCCCCTAAAATCACCTGTTCAGTAAAATTTTTGGAACCGATCACCACTGTGCCGGGGGATGAATGGAAAATTTGAGTCAAGAGGAAAGATAGCAAGGCCAAACCGATTAAACCTAAGCCCCATTGCCATTTAGAGGGCTTTTTCGGGTGTTGCGAAGGGGAAAAGGTCTTTTCTAGCCGACCGATACTCCAATCGGCAACAAGGGCTAAAAAAGCGGCAGGAATTGCCCCCGCCAAAATTAACTGATTGTTGACCGTGGCAATACCGCGAAAAATAAACACTCCCAAACCACCACCACCGATAGCAGCTGCGATCGTAGCCACACCGATAGCAATCACCGTCGCAATTCTCACTCCTGCCAAAATTGTCGCCCTGGCCAGGGGTAATTCAATATAGCGCAGGATTTGACCGTCGGTCATACCTAGGGATAACCCGGCTAATTTTAATTCGGGATCAACTTTTTTGATGCCCAGATAGGTATTTAAAACAATTGGCAGTAAGGTGTAGAGAGTTAGGGCAACAATAGCGGGAATTTTGCCGATTCCTCCCAAAAAAGGCACGGAAATTAAAAAACCAAATAGGGCTAAACTGGGGATAGTCTGTAGGGTGTTAATGATCGCTATAATCGGTTGAGCGAGAATAGCTTGACGACTAATTAAAATACCTAGAGGAATCCCGATTAAGCTACCCATAGCCATGGCTATTCCCGTCAAGAAAAGATGCTCTCCTGTGCGAAAAGCGATTTCCCCCCCATAATCTAGCCAAAAACTATCCATAAACTTCCCTTAAAGCGGATGCTTCATCCTATTGTATAGAATAAATAGTATCTATTAGTTCCAGTCTTGATTTAAAGATTCTATCACTATCTTGACATTATTTCCCCCCTAAAGACCAATGACTAACAAATTTAATCCTCGGGCTAAAACTGTTGCCGATTGGGCCTATATCGGTATTGATAAACATTTTCATAAAATTCTTAAACACGAAGCTGGAGTTTTACTCGATCAGGATCCAGAAGAATTACATCAAATTCGTGTGGGAATGCGCCGTCTTCGCAGTACCTTAACTGGTTTTGACCCCGCTTTAACCATGCCAAAATCTGCCGATCAAAAACGGGTGGGTAATCTGGGCAGAATTTTAGGAGAATTGCGAGATTTAGATGTGTTAAAAGAGGCTTTTATCGGTCATTATCAGCCAATTTTACCCCCGCAAGAACAGGAGCTACTGAAGAAAGTTTTACAAGTTCTCGAACAACAAAGAAAGAAGGCATTTGCTAAGGTAGAAAAGCTGTTCAAGTCCGACAAATTTCTCAACTTTAAGGCAGATTTTGCCCGTTGGTTGGATAATCCCACCTATCAACCGATGGGAAAATTAGATATTGCTACGGTTTTACCAGACTTATTATTACCGCAAGCGAGTCGCTTTTTACTGCACGAAGGCTGGTTAGTTGGGGTAAATTTAGAGGAAGATCAAAAAGTAAGAGAGTTTTCCAGTCAAGAAATTGATGACTTATTGGAAAAAGAAGGATTATTACTGCATGATCTCCGCAAAGAAGCCAAGCGTTCTCGCTATAATATGGAGTTATTTACTCAGTTTTATGGCGACAAATATAAAGAGTATCTAGAAGATATTAAAAACCTTCAAGGTATTCTCGGAGAAATGCAGGATTGTTGTGTTCTCTCGGATTTTCTTAGCCAAATTTTCCCCAATTGTCTTGCCAAGGAAATGCCGACTTTACTAAAAATTTTCCAAAATATCCGTCACCAAAAATGGCAAGAATGGCAACCCCTACAAAAGAAATTCCTTGACGCTGACACCAGAAAAAGTCTGCACCAGACAATTTTACAGCCTATTTTTCGACCAAATAGTGTAGAATTAGAAACTAATCCAGAATTCTGAGATTAGAAACCGATGAATTTTTTTCAAAAGTTAAACCACGCCATTAGTCAAAACCAGACTCTACTTGTCCTCGGTTTAGATGCTAACCCTGAAATGATGCCCTCCACCCCGGGAGAATTAATCGTTAATTTAGAACAGTGGCTCAAGTTTATTATCGATGAAACTGCCCCTTTTGTCTGTGCCTACAAACCAACTTTAGGTTTTTATCAAGCTTTGGGAGCGGCAGGTTTAGAATTATTACAGCGAGTTTTAACGGCAATTCCCGCTCATATCCCGGTAATTTTGGATGCTAAACACGGTGATATTAATACCAGCAGTATTTTAGCCGAGACTATCTTTAAAACTTGGCAGGTGGACGCGGTTACTCTCAATCCCTACTCCGGACAGGATCACGTTGCTCCTTTTTTAGTTTACCCCGAGCATGGCGCTTTTATCCTCTGTCATACTTCCAATCAAGGCGCGATTAATCTGCAAGAATTTCCCAGTCGCGACAATCCTTTTTATCTGCAAGTTGTCAAAGAAGCTTGCACCTGGGGAACTCCCGAACAAGTATTTTTAGAAGTGGGAACCACTCAACCGGAGATATTGAAAAAGATTCGCAATTTTGCCCCCGAAAGATTGATTTTATTACGCAGTATTTGGGAAGAAAAAAGTCAATTCTCCGAGTTAATTACTGTGGGTTTAAATAGTCATGGCGAGGGTTTATTAATTCCTGTACCCCAAGATTTTTTATCTCAACCCGATTTGGGAACAAAAGTCAAGGATTTACGAGAGGAAGTCAACAAAATTCAACAAAATCACCAGCAAGAATCAAGCCAAGATGAGACTTGGACTGCTAACGTTTGTCTTTTAAAACAACATCCTCATCAGGATTTAATTCTACAATTATTTGATATTGGCTGCTTGATGTTTGGCGATTATGTGCAAGCATCGGGAGAAACTTTTTCCTATTATATCGATCTGAGAAAAATTATCTCTAATCCTAATATTTTTCAGCAGGTAATTGAAGCCTATGGAGAAATATTAAAAACCTTGACATTTGACCGCATTGCTGGTATTCCCTACGGCTCTTTACCCACAGCTACGGGTTTATCTTTATTATTAAATCATCCGATGATTTTCCCCCGCAAAGAAGTAAAAGCTCACGGCACAAGAAGAGTAATTGAAGGTAATTTTCAAGTGGGGGAAACGGTGGTAGTGGTGGACGATATTTTAATTTCTGGCAAAAGTGCGATCGAGGGGGCAGAGAAAATTAAATCGGCGGGATTATTAGTTAATGATATCGTAGTTTTTATCGACCATGGTGGCCCTGTTAAAGATAAACTTCGTAGCCATGGTTATCAACCTTATTCGGTTTTAACCCTAGCAGAAATTACCGATACTCTCTACGAAGCGGGAAGACTGACGGAAGCAGAATATAGCTGTTTTTTAAATCGCTCCCATTGATATTTAGCCATCAGTTATCAGTTATCAGTTACCAGTTATCAGTTACCAGTTATCAGTTACCAGTTTTAAGTAAGGGACTTGCGCTTTGATAATGTACCTTTTGGGCGAACGCAGTTCGCCCCTACATTGTGGACAAAATCCGTTACTGTAGGGGCGCAAAGCTTGCGCCCTCCGATCGATTGGGATATTATTCCCACGCAAGTCCCTAAGCAGTATGTATTAAGTGAGCCTCATCAAATGGCAGTTTCCTGCTGTCTTTTCACTGATTACTGTTTACTGATTACTGATCACTGATCACTGATAACTGATAACTGAAAGTCTTTAAGAAGCTTGACTACGTAACACCTTTAGGGTATTCAGGAGCTTGTTTTCTTCTTTTTCCTCAAAAATAGTTAAATCTTTCGGTTTACAACGTTTTATATGCAATTTAATCCCCTGCGCTCCTTCTGTTTTCAAATCTTCTTCGTAACCAGCTTGAGCGACTTCAGCCTCGTCTTTAGCGAGAAAAGGACCGAAATAATAAGTACATCTGGGATAGTCGGTTTTAATCTCGACCCAGTAGGCTAATCCGAACCTTTCGAGTAAGCTAATCAAAAATTCTTTCATTTCGTTCCCCATCTAAATCTACTCTGGTGGTTTTGTTACGTTCGTTTACATTTCGCAAACTTCCTTCCTATTCTATTTATACTTTCTCCTTTTGGCTATTGGGAGTGTCGAAAAATACAGATTTTCAGTCTGGGGAATTTTGCCAGCGTTGACGGTAAACCTCGTAAAGAGCCATCCCCGCCGCCACCGAAGCATTGAGACTGGGGGTTTTGCCTGCCAAAGGGATAGATACCAATTCATCGCAGGACTTTTGGGCCAACAGACTCAAACCCTCTCCCTCTGAACCTAGCACCAATCCTATCGCACCCGTTAAATTGATTGTGTGTAAAGATTTCCCACTTTTTGCCGCCGTGCCATAAAGCCAAAAACCGGCCGCTTTTAATTCCTCTAAAGCACGATTGAGATTAACCACCCTAGCGACGGGTAAATATTCCAAGGATCCGGCCGCCACTTTCATCACCGTCGATGTCACCCCGGCGGCGCGACGTTGGGGAATAACTACCCCCTGACAACCCATGGCCTCGGCGGTGCGAATAATTGCCCCCAGGTTATGGGGATCCGTGATCCCTTCGGCGATGACGATGACGGGGTGACGACTTTTGCCCTTAGCTTTTTCGATCAGATCGGCTAATTCGATATACTCATAGGGGGACATCTGGGCGGCGATTCCCTGATGATTGGCCTTATTGGTAATCTGATCGAGACGCAGATCGTCCACCTCATCAATTACCGTACCGTTGGCCTTGGCTTTTTCTAGGAGGGTATGATAACGGGGATCGTAACGGAGTCGATTGACCACCCAAATCCGATTTAGTTGGCGCTCCTCCTCCATAGCTGTTAAAACCACCCGGCGACCGTAGAGCAGATCATCAGCTTCTTGGTTTTCTGGAGTTACTACCGGGGATTTAGCCAGAATTGGCCCAGTTTTTGACCGCAAAGGCCGGCGAGAATTACGATTATCGGACTTGTCACGAAATGGTCGATCGCTCATGATTGCATGGATTAAGAGTAAAGTCGGGAATCGTCCCTGATGGCTATAATTCTAGTTTTTCTAATAGTTGATGTAATCTTGAGGGGTCTTGGAGATAAAGATAGCCGAACAGGGTTTCTAAACTGCTGGCCTGCTGATAGACTTGGGCTGTCAGACGACGACGTTTTCCCGTGACCGCATTGCGTCCCCGGCGCAGAATTTCTTTTTCTTGGTCTGTCAGATAGGGCTGCAGTTGCGCTAAATCTAAGGCCTGTTGTTCGGCTCTAACTTTGCCCACCACCTGAGCGTGATAGTCCCCCAGACGCTGAGGCGGCAGTAGATAATAGGTGCGGATGTATAATTCATAAACAGCATCCCCCAGATAGGCCAGAGAAGCAGGCGATAATCGGTCAAGACCCTCTAGGATTGGTGAACCCTGGCCACTGACCTGTAAGCGAATTTGTTCGAGAGGAGATTCCACGATTTACGCTTTTTCTAGATATTCGATCGCCGCTTCTAGGGTGGGTTGCAGGGAAAAAAACTTCTCCAATCGCACCAGTTTTACGGTTTGAATTACCCGAGGATTGGTAACAATTTGTAAACTGCCCCCTTCGGTTTTGGCCTTTTTCACCAATTTTACCAAAGCCCCTAAACCGGAGCTATCGATAAAATCAATCTGAGCGAGGCTAATAATCACATCCTTGGGACCTTCGTCCACATAGCCTTCGATCACCTTACAAAAAGTCGGTTCGGAAAAGGCATCTAAAAGACCCGTCAAACGGAAAATTTGGTACTTATCTCTGACCTCGCGGGTGCCTCGCAAGCTGACGGTCAAGTTAATTGCTTCTGGAATAATCGCCTCCTAGCTCTAGAGCCGTAAAAATCAAAACCCTAGTATATCCTAAAAATTTACGACCGATCCTTTTTTGCTTGCCGCATTAAATCGACAAATTTGCCAAACAGATAATCGGCATCGTGGGGGCCGGGACTGGCTTCGGGGTGGTATTGTACCGAGAAAAAGGGCAAAGACCGGTGTTTTAACCCCGCTACAGTGCGATCATTGAGGTTGAGATGGGTAATCTCCACTTGCGGATTTAAAGAGGCCTCCTGCACGGCAAAACCATGATTCTGACTGGTAATTTCCACCTGTTGCTGCAGTCCACAGGGTTGATTTAACCCGCGATGGCCAAATTTCAGTTTAAAGGTTTCTGCTCCTAGGGATAGGCCTAAAATTTGATGACCCATACAGATGCCAAAAGTGGGTTTTTCTCCTTGTAAAAGTTGCTTGGCTAGGGCAATTCCTTCGGTGACAGCCGCCGGATCTCCCGGTCCGTTAGAAAAGAAAATACCATCGGGATTATATTCGGCGATTTTTTCCGGGGGAGTGTCAGCGGGAACCACAATCACCCGACAACCGTAGCTGGCTAAACGCCGGAGAATATTGCGTTTGATGCCAAAATCGATCGCTACCACCGTTAACGGTTCTTGATCACTATCAATGGGCGCAAATTCCCAAGCGGAGGGGGTGGGAGTCGTCCATTCGTACACTTCCTTGGTGGTAACTTCTTTGACGAGATTTAACCCGGCCATACTGGGGGCCGCCTGCACCAACCGCAGTAAATCGTGATAATCGAGTATTTCCGTGGAAATTGCCCCATTCATCGCCCCAACCGAGCGAATTTTGCGGGTCAGAGACCGGGTATCGATGCCATAGATGCCAATAACATGATGAGCGGCCAGATAATCCGGTAGGGATTGGCTAGAACGCCAATTACTGGGCCGATGGCAGATGTTTTTTGCGATCGCTCCTTTCACCTGGGGACGAATTGACTCCTCATCTTCGGGATTAACCCCCGTATTCCCCAATTCTGGATAGGTAAAAGTGACGATTTGACCAGCATAACTGGGATCGGTGAGGACTTCCTGATAACCAGTCATTCCCGTGTTAAAAACAACTTCGCCGACGGTGGTTCCCTTGGCCCCGAAGGAATAACCCTCGTAAACTGTACCATCGGCTAGAACTAATAAGGCTTTTTGACTAGCAGCACTTGATATCATCGTCAATTTTTTAATCTTGAGTAGTGGTGAGAAACAGAAGTCAAGGATAGACTAGAACAGGGACTAGAAAACGAATTGCTTAGTTTTAATTGGCTAGGGCGTTTTATGATTAAGAGTACGTCCGCTCAAAGACAACAGCTTCCCCTGACTAGCCATCGGCAAAATCCTATCGCTTAAAAAATAACTATATAAGTAATATGAGTCCAAGAAAACTGACTGATGCCACGAAAAAAGAAATTCTTAAGCTTTATCGGGAAACGGAGGCCACCACTTCCACGTTAGCCGAGCGTTATGGCGTGAGTAGTTCTACGGTCAGTCGTTTTCTCAAAAATTCTTTTTCTGGCGAGGAATACGAGCAGTTAATCCAGAAAAAACGCTTGGCCCGCAATGGTCGCGGCCTTGAGGAGGACGAAACAGCAGCGGATTTACCGGAAAAAGCGAGCGAGGTGATTAGTGTTCGGGCAGCCCAAATCGCAGCTGCAGCTAAGGATGAGCAGGATTTTGAGCAACCGATCGCTTCTGTGGAACAATTAACCCTGTTAATGGATACCGCTTACCCTCCAGAAGCAGATAATCCAGAAGATACAGAAATTAATGGCGATAAGACCCTAGAAACCGCTAATTTAAGCGAGTTTTTCGTCGAAGCTATCGAGGAAGATGAGCTTGACGAGGATTGGGATGAAGATGAAGATGAGGATGAGGATGAAGATGAAGATGAGGAGGAGGGGGAACTAGCGGACAGCTATTTGGGACCGACTATCGTTAAAACCGCCCAATTACAGATCTTACCCCTCTCGGCGGCGGCTTTTCCCAAAACCTGTTACTTGGTCATCGATCGCGCTGCCGAATTAATCACCCGTCCCCTCAAGGATTTTGCCGAATTGGGTAAGGTTCCCCCTCAGGAAATCCAGCAGCGCACCCTCCCCATCTTTGAAAGTCATCGCATCGCTCGTCGTTTCTCCAAGCGCAAGGAAAAAGTGATTAAAGTTCCCGACGGTCGCCTGATCGAAAAAGCTCACGCTCAACTGGAAGCTAAAGGGATCACCCGTCTGCTCATGGATGGTCGCATCTACGCTTTAGAGTAGGGAATTAGGGGATTAGCAGGGGAAGTGGGGAAGTGGGGTGTGGGGAAGTGGGGTGTGGGGAAGTGGGGTGTGGGGTGTGGGGAAGTGGGGAAGTGGAGCATTGGGCTGAAATTTCCCTAAACCCCTAAATCCCTAAATCCCTAAATCCCTAAACCCCTATCTCCCGCCTCACCCCACCAACAAACTTTTTCAGGAAACCCTAAATATAATCAAGTTTGAACAATAGATAAGTTTTTTAACAAGAGTAGTGTTAGATACTAATTAGCCGATGGACTGGGGTAGAATTGGAAAAACCAGTCCAACTGTTTTAGCCAAGCTATTTAACTATGATGAAAATTAACTTGCTGTTCGGGTTATCTTCTCTTAAAAAATCGATAAAAAACTTTACATAAACTCAAACGAGAGCCTCGTAAATTGCTCATCTAAAAGCAGAGTGAGTTATCGGACAAAGTTTTTAAGTGCTTTTGTTGATTACTTCTTAACCACCATCTTAAAGTAGAAGAAGGGAGATGAAAGTTAATCAGTTACTAAGACTCTACGAACAAGGAGAGCGGGATTTTTTAGCCATTGACTTGATGAGTCTAGATCTACAACAAGTGACTCTAATCGCTGTCAATTTTGCTGCGGCCAATTTGCGCGGAACTAATTTGAGTCGCTCTTTTTTGACTAAATCAAATCTGCGGGGAGCGAGTTTGAATTGGGCGAATTTAACCTATGCCAAATTAAGTCAAGCGCAATTAGTGGAAGCGGACTTAACCAAAGCCAATCTCACGGGGGCCTTTATGGTACAGGCAAACCTGCGTAACTCGCGCTTAAGTGGGGCGGATCTTTCCCATGCTAATCTCCGGGGAGCGAATTTATGCGGGGCGAATTTATGCGGGGCGAATTTATACTTAGTTAATCTCTTGGAGGCAACCCTAGATAAAGTCAATCTCAATTGGGCCAATTTGCAGGAAGCGCGGTTAAGTGGGGCTAAATGTCGTCAAATTTCCGCAAGGGAAGCCAATTTTAGCGGCTCTTTTCTGAAAGAGGTGGACTTTCAAGGGGCCAATTTAGAAAGGGCTAATTTTAGCGAGGCACGTCTGACGGGTAGTGATTTACGCGGGGCTAATTTAGTGGGTGCTAACCTAGCGGGAGCGCGTTTACAAGAGGTAAATCTACAGGGAGCGGACTTGAGGGGTGCTAATTTGACGGGGACTTGTTTTGAGAGTGTCACTGGTTGGACAGAAATCGTCCAAGAAGATGATATTTTTCCCCTAGACTGGTTTCAGCCTCGTTTTGCCACTTAAAAGTCAATACATCTGCCGAAAGCCTGTCCTTTTCCTATCGATTAACGATTAGCTGGAGTGTTTAATCTTTGCTTAGGAATAGGGATTGGGGAAGGATTATTCGGTTCATCCTCGAAGGGTAAAGCAGGGGGAGCAGGAGGAGTGGTAGCACCGGGAGATGGTGCTGGAGATGGTGTGGGATTAAGGGCAGCGGGGGGATTTTTCGGGGTGACGACGGGTGCGGGAGAGCTAAAACCGAGGAGATCTTTGCCAAAGGGAAAAACATTCCTCCAGCGTTGAATATTGGGATGGCCAAACCAATCTTGACGGGATACCTTCACCGAGAGGAAAGGTGCGATCGCACCTGATTTTTCGGCGGTTATTAATAAATCAATTTTATTAAGACCCTGTTGTTGATTAAAACGACTGATGATAGTTTTCTCTGCTAATTGCGATGCTCTAGTCAATAATCCTTCGTAGGATTCTCCCTGTTGAACTGTGATGGGAAGATTAACAGTGGATTGAGCAAAAACCACGTCAACGGCGATAATTCCCGTCAGCAGCGTTAAAACAGTAATAGACTTGTACATAGGACAGACAGTTAAACAGTCACTCCCTGGTTAGGGTCGGGATCTTCCCTGTTAGAGTTCCCTGATCGCTTTCTTAAATTACCATGACCGCTCTCTGGCCACAATTGAAATTTTTCGGTAGCGAAATCGTCCTTAGTCCCTAGTAATAGGCAATAGGGGAATAATTGGGGCTGGCTGAATAAATCTAAAGACTTTGTTGGATAATATCTTTAAGCTTTTTCAAATCAAACAGTGCCGGCCATTGGAGTAATCGGGGGGAAAATTCAGGGACTTTTTCCCTGAAAATGGGTAAAACCCCACACCCCACACCAACGAAAAACTTTTTCAGTATAACCTAATTGTATTTGTCCCTATCGACCAGAGGTTGTTAATTATGACACAAACTAGCGAAACCGTTACCTATTCCCTTGAATCTGTCCTCAAAGAAATTAAAGATAGTATTAAAGAGGTTAATCAGAAAATTGACTCTCTCCAAAGAGATATGGGTCAGAAAATAGATTCCTTTCAGAGAGATGTGGATCAAAAATTTGACACCCTGCAAAGAGATATGGATCAAAAATTTGACAGTCTCCAAAAAGATGTTAACGATTTAAAAGTGGAAGTCACAGAAATCAAAGGAGATATTAAAACTCTTGATCAGAAATTTGAAACAATGGATAAACGACTAGAAAAAGTCGAAGATAGTTATGCAATCCTAGTTAAAGATATTGCTGACTTGAAAGGGTTTAAATCCCTTATTATCCCTATGGTTGTAGCTTTTTTAAGTGCCGTGATAACTTTGGGATTGCGCGGCTTTTTTCTTGGTAATAAACCTTAATTTTTTATTTCAATAAAGTAGTTATCTGTAAGAGGTTGTTAATTATGACACAAACTAGCGAAACCGTTACCTATTCCCTTGAATCTGTCCTGACAAGAATCGAGAGTAAAATCGACAATCTCCAAAGAGATGTGGATCAAAAATTTGACAGTTTGCAAAGAGATGTGGATCAGAAAATCGACAATCTCCAAAAAGATGTTAATCAAAAATTTGACATTCTCCAAAGAGATATGGATCAGAAAATCGACATTCTCCAAAGAGATATGGATCAAAAATTTGACATTCTCCAAAAAGATGTTAATCAAAAATTTGACAGTCTCCAAAAAGACGTTAATGATTTAAAGGCGGAAGTCACAGAAATAAAGGGAGATATTAAAACTCTGACCGAAAAAGTAGAAGGTATCGATAAACGACTGGAAAAAGTTGAAGATAGTTATGCAATCCTAGTTAAAGATATTGCTGACTTGAAAGGGTTTAAATCTCTGATTATCCCCATGGTTGTGGCTTTTTTAAGTGCCGTGGTAACTTTGGGATTGCGCGGCTTTTTTCTTGGTAATAAACCTTAAATATATCAGGGAATATTGTTATCATCAAGTTTATTTTTTACTCTACCAATAAAATCTATGAGTTTTTGTATTAATCCTCATTGTCCTAAACCGAAAAGTATCACGGAGAGTCGTTACTGTCAATCCTGTGGTTCCGACTTGCTTTTAAATGGTAAATATCGAGTCACAAATTTATTGAGTGCCAAAGGTGGATTCGGTAATACCTATGAAGTGATAGATGAACGTAAAATACCCAAAGTATTAAAAGTTCTTACCTACGATTCTAGCAAAGCTATTGATTTATTTCAACAGGAAGCCAATCTTTTAAAACAATTAAATCACCCCGGTATTCCCAAAGGAGAAAACTATTTTATTTATCATCCCCGGGAGAGTCAAACTGCTTTACACTGTTTAGTCATGGAGAAAATTGCTGGTATTGACTTAGAAGAACATCAAAAACAAAGAGGATTTAAACCGATTGATTATAATCTCGCTTTGGATTGGTTAAGTCAGTTGGCTAATATTCTCCATGAAGTTCATAAACATAAATTCTATCATCGTGATATCAAACCTTCTAATATTATCTTAAAACCCGATAGTCAATTAGTTTTAATTGATTTTGGGGCAGCGCGACAGGTGACTAAAACCGTCCTAGCAGGAGGTAAAAATACGGGAATTTATACCCCCGGATATGCTCCTCCTGAACAATCTCTTGGTCATTCTGTCCCCCAATCAGACTTTTATGCTTTGGGCAAAACCTTCGTCTTTTTGTTAACCGGTAAAGAACCCAGTGATCCAAAAGTTTATAACATTAATACCAATGAATTTAACTGGCGTAAATATGCGCCAAATATCCCTTCTCGATTAGCAGATTTTATCGATAATTTAATGGCAGAAAAACCTATTGATCGACCGAAAGACACCAAAACTTTGCTAAAAATTATTACTGATATTAAATCCAATCCCCATCAAACTAAAAAAACTAAAAATTCTTCTTCTGAAAACCCTAAAATTATTCCTATTCCCAATCCTGCCCTTATTTCTTTAATCGCTGCAATTTCTCCTAGTTATGCTGGGTTTTGGCTCCGTTTCAAAGCTTCTTTAATTGATTCTTTTATCGTTTTTATTATCGCCGCTTTATTAGGTGGTTATATCTGTTTTCGCTTACAACAATGGTCAACTTTTCAAGACTTAAATCTTGATTTTGATATACCCAAAGAAATCTGGGTTTACTATGCAGGAGCATTAAGTGCAGCTGGAACAACAATTATCGGTTTTGCTTTATTTATAGCGGCAATTATCTATAATATTCAAGCCAAACTTAACTTTACTCACGAGCATATTGCTATCCTGACTGCTCTTGGTTTAGGAATAGTGATTAAATGGTTATATTATGTTTTATTAGAATATCTTTTTAAAGCCACTATTGGTAAAATGTTTTTTGATTTATCTGTCACCGATAGCCAAGGCCGACGCATATCTTTTGCGAGAGCAAATCGCCGCTACTTACTAAAATATCTCTCCACTGCTCCCTTATATTTGGGCTTTTTACTGGCAGCCTGGACAAAGAAAAAACGCGCCCTTCATGACATGATTTCTGGTACACAAATCCGCAAAAAAAAGTAACCAGATACTAGAAAAGTAGGGAGATGAGAGCGGTTAAGATAGGAGAAAATTAACTACAATAGGGACAAGATATTCCTGCTCGGTAATTGGGAGATTGTTTATCTTTTTCATCGATGGGATGACCGCAAGCGGGACACATTTCATAATGTCCCACCTCTAGATTAGCTGTTAGTGCCACTCTTTGATCAAAAACAAAACATTCTCCTTGCCAAAGACTCTGATCTGGACTAACTTCTTCTAAGTATTTCAAAATACCTCCCTCTAGCTGATAAACTTGAGAAAAGCCTTGATTTAATAAAAAAGCTGCCGCCTTTTCACAGCGAATTCCCCCCGTACAAAAAAGAGCTATTTTTTTATCATTAATACTATCAAAATTTTCCTGAATATACTCAGGAAATTGGCGAAAATGCTGGATTTCTGGGTTAAGCGCTCCCGCGAAAGTACCGATCGCCACTTCATAATTATTACGAGTATCGATCACTACCACGTCCGGCTCTTTCAGCAATTGGTTCCACTCTTCAGTTTTGAGATGAATTCCTGTGTTTTCGAGAGGATTAGCCTTGGGTTGACCAAAAGTCACAATTTCCTGTTTTAAGCGAATTTTTAAGCGTTGAAAGGGCAAATAATCGCAAACAGACTCTTTCACCTCTAGATTAGCTAAACGAGTATCGGTTTTTAACCAACTAATCACCTCGGCGATCGCTTGACGGTTCCCGGCGATCGTTGCGTTAATCCCCTCGGCTGCCAGAAGAATAGTTCCTTTAATTCCTCTTTCTTGGCAGTATTTTTGTATTTCTGGCTGTTTTTGACGATAATCTGACAAAGCCACAAACTGGTAAAAAGTGGCGACTAGATAAGACATGGCAAGTAAGGGAAAAATTAACTTGTAATATTTTTGACTATAGGTTATGATAGCAAAAGTGTCCTAAAAACCAGATCGGGGGTTTAGCTCAGTTGGTAGAGCGCCTGCTTTGCAAGCAGGATGTCAGCGGTTCGAGTCCGCTAACCTCCATAGTCCTGACTGATTCCCCTGTGCTTGGTGATTAGCTCAAGTCTTCTTGGGGAGACAATTAGCTAGGGTTTGCCGAAAAAATCTAAAAACCTTGTTGGCTAAGACTTTTAGAGCTTTTGTCAATCAAAAAGTACCAGATATGGGAGTGATCGGGGGGAAATTTCCGGGACTTTTTCTCTGAAAATTAGGTAATTGACCCCCTCAAAATCGGTAAAACCCTACACCCCACACCCCACACCCTGTCCCCACGAAAAACTTTTTCAGCAGACCCTAGTTAATTATTAAATGATGTCTCGCACCTATCAAGCTACTGGAATCAATCTACAAGGAATGGCCTTCGGAGAAGCCGATCGCCTCTTAACTATTTTGACCGCCGAATATGGTTTAATTAGAGCCATCGCTCCCGGTGCGCGCAAGTATAAATCTTCCCTGCGGGGTAGAAGTGAACTGTTTGTGGTCAATAATCTGTTGATAGTCGCAGGAAAATCCCTAGATAAGGTCGTTCAAGCTGAAACTATCGAATCTTACCCTAAATTAAGTCAAAATCTCGCCAAACTCACCGTTAGTCAATACCTCTGCGAACTGGTTTTGGCGATCGCACTGAGCGAACAACCCCAGAGGGAATTATACGAATTAATCTGCAGCCATCTGGCCAGAATTGAAGTCCTCGACGAAAATCAATACATACTTCCCTATCTTTGTCAAGCAATTTTTCATTTCTTAATAATTGCCGGCTTAGTGCCGCAAGTCCATAACTGCCTGTTGACGGGAAAAGCTTTAATTGGGAACAATTGCCTAGGATTTAGTTTCGAGGCAGGGGGAATAATAGATCTAGCTGCCCTAACAGAAACAATCAACCCGCCCAACATCGATAGTAAACTGACGTTGCAAGAACTGCAATTACTGCAATGCTTAGGAAAACCCGATTTTCCCCCAGAAGAAAACCTTACCTCAGAACTAGCTTGGATTAACCTCGATCGCCTGCTGCGTCGCTATACTCAATATCATCTAGGAAAAACTTTTCGATCCTCGGCATTAGTTGAGGGTTTATCTCCCTTAGAATTTTAAACAGATAGCAAAAATCATCATAATGCAACTGTTTGACTCAGAAACTGACGACGCTACGTCTAGCGCCTCCTCCACTCCTGTTTTTAATTCTTCCGATTCCTCACCGAGGCAATCCGACGCAGAAACCATGAACCGCTTGCCTAAACGTGCGCCCAAATCTAATCCTAGTCAGGGTTTTGCCCCAGTGCTAAAAAACCCGCGTTTTCTCATTCTCTGGGCGGGGGGAATTTTTTCCCAATTAGCGGATAAATTCTATTTAGTCCTGATGATCTCCCTAATTGCCACCCATTACCAAAAAGCCGATCAGTCGATTAGTGGCTGGGTATCGGCGATAATGATTGCTAATACAATTCCGGCGGTGTTAGTGGGTTCGGTGGCGGGTGTATATGTTGATAGATGGTTAAAAAAACAAGTTTTAGTTATTTCTAACCTTTTACGCGGGGCTTTTGTCCTCCTCATTCCCCTATTATTGTGGTTAGTGCGCAAGCAAACTTTAGCCGTTCCCCTCGGTTGGTTGCCTGACGGTTTAAGAAATTGGCATTACCGGTTACAAGGAGAATTTAACTTACCCTTCGGTTTTTTCCTGTTGTTAGTCATTACTTTTTTTGTCTCCACCTTAACCCAATTTTTTGCCCCTGCTGAACAATCTACCCTGGCATTAGTAGTAAAACGTCGTCATCTTCTGCCCGCTAATTCCCTCAGCACTTTAACCACCATGGCGGTATTAATTATAGGTTTTGCCATCGGTGAACCTCTATTAGCTTTTGCTGATAGCATTTTCGGCACAAGAGCCGGACAATTTGACTTAGGAAAAGTGATGATTGTCGGTGGTTTTTATATAATTGCCGGTTTAATTCTAATTATCCTGCGAACTAGCGAAAAATATATTATTCCTACCGCAGAACAACCCCATGTTTGGCAAGATATCCGCGACGGCATTCGTTACCTCAACAAAAATCATAAAGTTCGTAACGCCCTAATTCAATTAGTCATTTTATTCTGTATTTTTGCCGCTCTATCAGTATTAGCTGTCAGTATGGCCGAAAAACTACCCGGGTTAAAAGCTTCTCAATTTGGCTTTTTATTAGCCTCCTGTGGTGCAGGAATGGCAGTTAGTGCCATTACTTTGGGTTATTGGGGTCAAAAATTCTCCCACACCCAATTAAGTCTCTGGGGTTCCTTGGGTATGGCGGCAGCTTTAATCGGTTTATCCCTAGCAACAAAGAGTTTAATTTTAGCCTTCGCTATGACGGCTTTATTAGGGATTTTTGCGGCTTTAGTCGGGGTTCCCATGCAAACTACCCTACAGGCAGATACACCCCCCGAAATGCGCGGTAAAGTCTTTGGTTTAGAAAATAATGCCGTTAATATTGCCCTCTCTTTACCCTTAGCTGTTGCGGGTATCGCCGAAACTCAATTCGGACTCCGACCAGTATTATTAGCTTTAGCAGTTATGGCAGTTATCGGCGGTGGTTTTACTTGGTACGTTTCTCGCAATTTATCTAAAGATTAGCGGAACTTTTCAGTTATCAGTTATCGGTTATCAGTTATCAGTTATCAGTTATTAGTTATCAGGAGTCAGGAGTCAGGAGTCAGGAGATTGCTTTTATTTATTCTCCTATCTCCCCCACAAAGAAGCGAAACTAACATTAACTAAACGGTTGTACGAACAGGGTTATCAACGAGAGGATATTCTCAGAATAGAAAACGGGTTTCTTGAAGAAACCCGTTTTCTGGATCGTCTTGTCAAGTAACCTTAAACTTGTTAGAATCAAAGAGTTGTTATTTTCTGGTAGTCATTCACCGCTCAGATTCGTTAAAATTATATTACATGACTAATAATGTTGACCATGATCGCTTATTTAAGGAGTTAATCTCCACCTTTTTTATCGAATTTATTGAGTTGTTTTTTCCTGAAGTAATCAATTATTTAGACACAGACTCAATTACTTTTTTAGACAAAGAAGTATTTACCGATGTCACGGAAGGAGAAAAGCATGAAAGCGACTTAGTAGCACAAGTTAGGTTTCTCGGAAAAGAATCTTTCTTTCTGATTCATGTAGAAGCGCAGGAAAGTTCTCGAAAGTGGTTTAATCGGCGAATGTTTACTTATTTTGCTCGCTTTCATGAGAAATTTGTCTTACCGATTTATCCAATTGTAATTTTTTCTTACTCCCAGCCCAAAAAAGAAGCAATTAGTCAGTATGTAGTCGATTTTCCCGATTTTAAGGTGTTAGAATTTAACTATCAGATAGTGCAGTTAAATCGATTAAATTGGCGAGATTTTCTCAATCAGCAGAATCCAGTTGCTTCGGCTTTGATGGCTAAGATGAACATTGCCGAGACAGAGCGAGCTAAGGTTAAGGCGGAATGTCTGCGCTTGTTAATTACTTTAAGGTTAGATCCTGCGAGAATGCAATTAATTTCTGGATTCATTGATACATATCTCAATCTAAATCCTGCCGAAGAGATACAATTCCAAGAAGAGATTAGCACATTTAGTCAACCCGTACAGGAGGGAGTTATGCAAATTACTACCAGTTGGATGCGTCAAGGTATCGAACAAGGTATCGAACAAGGTATCGAACAAGGTATCGAACGCGAAAAAACATTGATTATTCGCCAACTTAAACGCAAGTTAGGGGAGATTAATCCTGCATTGGAAACTAAAATTATGCAGTTAAGTATTGATGATGTCGAAGCATTAGGAGAAGCTTTATTCGACTTCTCTGCGGTTGAAGATTTCATCAATTGGTTAAATACTTTAACTGCCTAGCTTTGACGTTAGCGATCGCCTTTTGGAGAAAACGGGTTTCTTTGAGAAACCCGTTTTCTGCGTAAGTATAGTATATCACAAAAATTGCTTCGATGTTTGAAGAGAACTGATAACTGATAACTGAAATGAATAACCCAAATACTGATTTTGATACTCCTTGGAAAGATGTCTTAGAAATCTACTTTGAAGACTTTGTTTCCTTCTTTTTTCCTCACGCTCACGTGGGTATTGATTGGAATCAAGACTTTGAATTTCTCGACAAAGAACTTCAACAAGTGGTGCGGGATGCTGAGTTAGGTAAACGTCAAAAGCTGACGTCGAGGTCCGAACGGGTCAAAACATAGTTTTGTAACCATGACCAACTTACCCCTGTTACTCTTAGGGTTATTTCATTCTCTTTTATGTCATTTTCTTAAATCGTTATCTGGCAAAGTTTTTAGTCGATTTCTCGCCATAAATATCTGAAAATTTTTCAAAACGTCGTGCTTAGTAGGTTGATTCATGAATCAACCTACACCTGTCAGTCTGCCACTTACCAACTGCGATCGCCGCGTTTTGTCCTCCGAAACCGAAACTAAGACAGAGACAATTTTGCAAGGAAAAATTAATGGCCGATCTGGTTAAATTTAACTGGAAAGGGGACTCGTTCACACCGACACAGGGGGGAATTAGCTGATTTTTTAGAGCCATGAGACAAAAAGCCATACCTAATGCCCCTGAAGCCCCTAAAGTGTGTCCTGTTGCCCCTTTTGTCGAGCTTACAGCCACTTGCGAGCCAAAAATGCTGGCGATCAGGTTTGCCTCCCGTTCATCGTTTAAACGCGTGCTAGTGCCGTGGGCGTGAATGTAGTGAATTTCATCTTTTCTTAATTTACTTCTGTGCAAACATAGTAATACAGCTTTGGCAGCACTATGATTATCCACCGCTGGGGCGCTAACATGATCGGCATCGCAGGTAAAACCATAGCCCAAAATTTGCCCGTAGATGGAGGCATTTCTACTTAAGGCCTCTTCCTCCGATTCAAGGACTAAAATCGCCCCACCTTCCCCCAAAACTAAGCCTTCCCTAGCTCTATCAAAAGGATAACAGCCCGTTTTCGCTAAGGCCCCCATCTGTTCAAATCCCACCAAAGTTAAGGGAGTGATCGGGGTTTCGATCGCCCCTGCTAAAACTCGATCGCATTCTCCCATTTTGATTAATTCTACACCCCGGGCGATCGACCAGATAGCCGTGGCACAGGCCGCCATCGGTGCTAAGACTGGGGCGCTGGTTTCTATCAATCTAGCGGTCAATACCGAGGCGCGATCGGGTAAACTATCTAACCAGTTTTCTACTATTCCCGTCGCTGCCATCTGTTCCCATAAACCCTGACAACTGCGACTAGAACCGATAGTGACACCACAATCCTTTAAGGGAGGGGTTAACTTCGCATCTTCGAGGGCAGCAATCAGGGCAATTTTGGTTAAATCGTCTAAAAATGCCGGTTTGTGACCGATTAAACCCAATGGTAAAACGGGTAAATCAGAAAAGGGTTGTTGTCTAGTTATACCAGTTTTGCCCTCTAGTAATCTTGGCCAACTCTGACTTAAATTTCCCAGAGAACTAATTAACCCAATTCCCGTCACCACAACATTCATTTATCAGTTAAGTACCTAAGCAAAATTAATTACACATATCTAACCACCTCTTGCCCCTTGCCTCTTGCCTCTTGCCTATCTTCACCAGGAAATTAATTTTGCACGACTACTTATCAGTTATCAGTTATCGGAATATTAAATGATTGGGTGGGTTAGGGGGGAGATTAAATTATCGTCGCACGAACCCACCCTAACCGATCGCTATTTTTTCAGATTTTCTGCACCGGAAACAACTTTGGCCGAGTCAATTTTATCCCCTTGTTTGATCGTATCGATCACTTCCATTCCCTCAGTTACATAACCAAAAACGGCATAATCACCATCGAGAAAATTGATATCCGACAGAGCAAAATAAAACTGAGAAGAAGCGGAATTAGGTTGTTGAGAACGGGCCATTGCGATCGCACCGCGTTTATGAGGTAAAGCGACGATGGGAGTACGCGACGTGGCCTGTTGACCGATTGCTTGCCCATAAATCGGCTCTTTTTCGTCTTTGAGGAGAATTTCAAGGGGAACATAACGGGATTGCTTGGTTTCTGGGTCAACAAAACCACCAGTTCCGCGACCTTGGGGATCACCACCTTGAGCGACAAAAGGCTGCGGTTCTTTAACCACGCGATGGAAAGTTAAACCATTATAAAAACCTCTTTCCACGAGATCCACAAAGTTACCGGCAGTAATTGGGGCCGCATTGCCATCAATTTCGATCTTTACCGGTTTACCTTTGATGACCATCTCGACGACCGCAGTTCCATCTAAACGGGGTTTGTAATTATCCATGTTGACACTGCCCGAACTGGCAGGTTGAGAGGTTTGGGTGATACTAGAATTATCGGGGGTGGAGTTAGCTTCTGGGGAAGAACAGCCGAAAAGTGTTGTCGTTGTGATTAAAAAAACACAAACCACAGATAGCCAGCCAGATTTTCTTATCTTCATCATTTTATAGCCAAAAAGAGCGAAAAAAGGCCTACAATCCCTCTAGAGGAATTTCCAGAAAACGAGCGAGTTCCGCTCCTTGATTTTCCAATTCCGAGAGGGACATAGGATCACCGACGCGGGTTAAAGGGATATCGCGACGCTGTTTAATCCGCAGGAATAGTTCCCGTTTCGGGTTGAGTCCTTCTCGCACTTCGGCCCGTACAGCTTGCACATCTTCGAGAGGCCAATCGAGATCAATGCGACGATTTTTGCCGGGGTAGCCCCAACGAAAGATTTTAACTTTGCCGGTTTCCTTGTTAAACTCGTTGTAACCACCTCCAACATTCCAAAGGAGAGATAACCAGAGATAGATGGCTAAAAGCGTCCCCGCAGTACCATAAAAGAGGAGAGCGACTCCTTGGGGAATAAATTGTAAGGCACTGGTATCGCTAACGAGAAGTAGATTGACCTTTAAATAACTCGAAAGACCCGCGAGAAGAAACCCTAGACCGCCAATAGTGACGATTAAAGCCCAAAAATAGTTACTAGGGCGACGCGCTCCCACTACTTCTTGCCGCAGGATCAGGCTATCTTTACTTGTTGTTTGCGCTTTCATGAATTCTTTGTAAGGTTGCCTAGAGTTATTTTACCGGCTTTTTTCTCCCCACTTCCCCAACCCCCAACCCTGACTTAGGTTGTCGATTGGGAGCGCAATGCGGTCAAAATAACTCAGACAGTTTTTCTCTGATTAGGATTAAGGGTACTCTTGGTCAGCGATTGCCTTCGAGAAAAGCTGACAACATTTCAGAAAATTTATTACCAATCAAAGGTTGACTTGCTAAGAAATAAACAGATGGAATTTAAAGCTTTCAGCGAGGGAGCATCGTTTCTGTTCATAACTAGACTTGATCTCGCTTTGTCAAGCACGCTGAGAATTTCCTTATCTACGTCCCAAATTTTATCCCAGTATTCTTGTCTAAGTTTTTGTGCTATTTTTATCTCTTTTTCTGGGGGGTGTAGAGTTTTTTTTGCGGTTTATTCTCAAGCGTTCAGCTATTCTTGCCACTGTCGCTACGCTTAACAATATACCAGTTTTTTCTAGGAATAGTTCCGATAGTTCGGCTAGAGTTGCATTATTATTTTCCTCAATTAACTCACCGAGGGCGATCATCTGTTCGGGTGTGAGTTTTAAATGACGTCCACATCGATAAGTCTTCGGTCGAATATCTCCTGTTTCTCGAGATTGCTTCAAAAGCTTTTGGACGAAACTTAAAGTTACGCAGAATCTTTTCGCTAATTGTCTTTGAGAGATGGGTTCGTTGTAATAACAGTCGAGAATTTTCTGACGGAACTCTACTGGATAGGATTTCATTTTTTGTACAATTTAGCTATCGATGAAATTATACTTCATATTTATGATCAATGCTGTAACTGATAGGACGTTTTTGAACCAGCAAAAATTAATTATGTCAGAGGGGTAATCAATGAGAAAATCTTTAAAACCTTGTCATGAAAGCGTCTTATAAGCACCACAATCTGGTGCTTCTGTCAAGCTTTATTAAGAATTGTTGCCATGTCTTGACAAGGACAATCAGAATTAGATTTTGGTCTAATGTCACACCTGAGCTTATTTTTTAGACAAATTACTGCATTTTTAACATCCACTCTACTGTGCGTTCATACAGTTCTAAATTACCAGTTTTTATCAAAGCATTAGCGGCTTTTTGCAAATAGTTAAGACTCGCTAATCTACTACTAGGATTTTTATCATCGTAGGTGGCAAGAGCCAAGTTATAATAAGCTTCGCCATAATTAGGCTGATAACTAATTGCTAATTGATAATCCGCAATTGCTTCTTTTTTCTTGCCGATTTTTTCCTTAACTAAACCTCGATTATAGTAAGCTTCAGCATAGTTAGACTGGAGAGAAATGGCTATATTTAAATCCTCCAAAGCACCAGTATTATCTCCCAAATCAAAGCGAATAACTCCCCGGTTATTATAGGCGATCGGATTATTAGAATTCAAGCTAATTGCCCTATCTAAATCCTCCAAAGCACCTTCCTTATCCCCAGTTTGTCGTCGAATAATACCACGATTATTATAGGCGATCGGATTGGCCGATATTCTCGGTGTTACCTGTACCTGATCGGGAATAGTAGCGGTATCTGTGCGTGCATTTCCCCGATTACTATACACCGTCACATCGATAGGATTAATGCTCAAAGATTGAATGTAATCTGTAATCGCTCCTTGGTTATCTCCCACGTCAGCGCGACTATTACCACGACTATAGAAAATTCTCGCATCGCGGACTTTTTGTAGGAATACATTATAATCCTCGATCGCTCCCTGTTTATCCCCTTTTTCAAAACGCGCATTAGCCCTTTTATGATATCCTTCTGGATCGTTAGGATAGGCAAGTAGATAAGTAGTATAATCTCTTTCGGCTGCGGCAAAACTTTTCAAAGCAAAATGAGCATCTCCTCGCGCCTGAGCATGACAAGAAACATTATAATTAGGACGAAAATCAGTTTCTCTGGAGTTATAAAAATAATTTTTTTCAGCAGATTCTCGGATATTTTCGCTACAGACAGAGCGAGAAGTAAAACTAGGTGTATTAATCCGATCATCTTGGGCTAAGGCAATATTATAATTATCTAAAGCCTCCTGATAACGCCCCAATTTATACAGCACTAATCCCCGATGATAGTAAGCGGCTGCATCATGACGATTTTGCGCCACTGCCGCAGTAAAATCCTCTAAAGCTCCCGCATATTCTTGATATTTATTAGCTCGCATTAACCCCCGATATACATAAGCTTTTGCGTCTTGGGGCTGCAGATAAATTGCTTGGTTATAATCTTGAATTGCCCCTTGATTATTGTTGAGTCGTAGGTGAGCATAACCCCGTTTAAGAAATGCTCTAGCATGGGGAACTTTATCGTAGTTAGGATTAAAACGGATAACAAGTGCTAAGTCTTCAATTGCTCCATTATAATACTCGATCGCCATTTGATATCCCTGTGGGGAATTAGAAGATAAATTGGCTAATTCCACTTCCTCGTCAGCAATTTCAATTTGTACTCTGGCGCGGTTTTGATAACTGCTAGGAGCATTCTTGGCTAAAAATAAGTTAGGGGAGCATTTTAAAACGATTTTATAATCCTTAAAAGCTTCTCGTTTTCCCCCTATCTTTTCTAAAGCTATTGCCCGATTATAATAGCCTTCAATTAGATCTGGTTGATATAAAATAGCCAGATCATAATCTTTGATGGCCGCTGCATAATTACCCAAGCGGGAGTAGAGGTTTCCTCGATGATAATAGCCACGATAATTCTCGGTTTCATAACCTATGAAACGCTGGTAATAATCTAAAGCTAAGGATTGATGATTGAGGAAAGAGGCAATGATTGCCAAGTTAAAGTAAACTTCGCTTTTATTGGGATTATATTTAAATGCTTCCTGAAAATCTGATCGAGCAGCTTCTAATAATTTTAGCTGACGCTGCTCCTTAGCCATGGCTAACTTTAACACACCTCTTTGATAATAGGCTTGAGCTATTAACTGTCGATCTTTGAACCCGGAAGCATTGTAATTACTATACCAAATATATTGACTAAAATCATCGATCGCTCCGTTTTGATCGTTGATTTTTTCTCGCGCTATTCCCCGTTGAATATAAAGTTGAATTGTACCCGGATCACTAGGATAGGCTCGCAGAGTAGCTGAATAATTAGCAATTTCTCTTTTAAGAGCATTAGTATCCACTTCTTCCCTAGAAATGACAGGACATGGCAGGTTTTCTACTGCTTTAACCGAGTTAACTTCTAAACCAAATAATTCCCAAAATAACAGGGGAGACAATAAAAATATTTTTCTAAAAAACTTGATATCTAAACTGTTTCGTGCTAAGGATGTGAAAATAGCTTGCTCTGTCAGGGTTTTAGAGATTAAAGGTTGTTGTGGCATGATGATTAAAAAAATTTGTAGTAAACTCAAATCTGAATTGCATCACTATTTGATCGTATTTGATAAAATACCGCAAATAGTGTTCGATAGTCAAGACATTTTCGGGGGTGATTGTTAATTGACTCCACAACTTTTGCGAATTCCTCCCGTTGGCTCTCCTAAACTGGTTACGGCACATTAGTATTTTTAATGAGCTTAAAAACTTAGATATAGCGGTTCTCACACCTGTGTAGCACAGCCAAACCTTTGCTGAGCAAGCTTTTCAACATCGATAATGTACCTCTTGCAAACAGGAAACGCTATAGTATGGAATCGAATAAGGCAAAAATATTTTTTGTTAGAATTAGTATCCCGTCAAAGTAAGTTATCGAGCCGCTATCGGGTCAAAATATCTAAAAGCACAGATAAATTTGACATCGTCTTCGGTTTTATGGGTAGGATAGTTGTCTCTTGTCTTTTTTCTGCTCCTGTCTCGGATTTTCCTCACCTAACGGAAGATTTTTGATGTTTACAGGAGAGCCTTTGATCTCAAACAGCCAAATTAACTCGATAAAATAAAAATTAATGGCAGTAAGGAGATAAAATTTATGGCTGAGTCAAAAAACTGGGATTTTCAGAGATTTTGGCAAACTCTCGACTATTTTGATAGTATTCCCCTCTGGAGTTGTCTGCAAAAGCTGCTCGGTTTCGGAGAAGATAAAAAAATTCAGCTAACAAATGAGCAAGGCATGAAGACTATTTTAGTCATTGGTGGTGAAAATGCGATCGGTAGAAAGGTAATCGCTCAATTACAGCAGCAAAACTATCAAATTCGTGCTTTAGTCGATAATATTGATGATGCTCGTCAATTATTCGGCGAAAATGTCGATTTATTCGCTCTGCAAACCCCGCAATTATTTACGGGGATTGATGAGATTATCTACTGTCAAGGGGAGAATAACCGTCATAGTTTAGCTAATTTACTTGATTTACTGAAAAATGCTGGTATAACCGCCGAAAAAACCCTCTTTGACTTTAGCAATCCCAGCAGTGACATCAAAGAAATCTGGGGTGCGGTGGATGATGTGGTAATGGGAGGAGTGAGCGAGAGTCAGATAACCCTAACCGGAGGACGCGCTCTCTTTTCCGGTATCGTTAAAACCGAAAATAACGGCGGTTTTGCCTCAGTTCGTACCAGAAACCTGAATCCTCCCCTAAATTTATCTAACTACGAGGGAATAGAATTACAGGTACAAGGGGACGGAAAACGCTATAAATTAATTCTGCGTTGTGAAGGACGTTGGGATGGTATCGGTTACTGTTATTCTTTTGATACACTTGATCGCACCTTGCAAAGGATTTCTATTCCCTTTCGCGATTTAATCCCAGTGGTACGCGCCAAAACGATGGCAGATGCAGCCCCCTTTGATAGCAGTAGCCTCTATGCTTTGCAGTTAATGCAGAGTAAATTCGAGTACGATGGGGCCTTAAATCCCCGTTTCTCCCCGGGGTTATTTGCTTTAGAAATTGTCACAATTAAAGCCTACGGTGGCAAAAACCGCTTAATTATCGTTAAAGAAGGAGAAATCGTCGAAAAAAGCCTTTTAGATGCCAGTGGTTATCCCTACGAAGCGATCGATTCTGCTCAGATTTTCGCTAAACTTAATTAATTTAAATAAGCTTGGAACTCAAGGTACACTACTGAACATAGGGTTAAGATCATGACTATCGGGAGCATAATTAAGGAGGTATGTTCATGAGTGAACAGAATCCCTACGAACAACTTGGGGTGACTGAAGAATCCTCTTTTGAAGAAATTCAAGAGGCCAAACAAAGACTGGTGCAACAGTATCAGAATGATAGCAAAATTGTCGAATCGATCGAGGCCGCCTACGATTCTGTCCTTATGGATCGACTGCGGATGCGACAGGAAGGTAGAATCAAAGTGCCTGATCGCATTCGTTTTCCCGAACGTCTGACGATTCCGGTGGAAAGTAAACCAGTTACTAGCGGCAAATCTCCTAACTGGTGGAAAAGCTCAATCGATACACCTTCTGCAAAGGACATCGCTATACCAGCAGTGATTTACGCTTGTTTAGGAGCAATCACGCTGTTAGTTCCCGATCCCAGTGGCTCCCTTTTACCGCTGCTCCTAGCTTTTGGCGTTTTCGTTAATATCTATTTTTTCAACCGCAAAGAAAAACGTTTTGGCCGCGCCTTACTATTCACTCTCGCTGGTTTAGTGCTAGGAGTCGCTCTGGGAGCGGGATTAGCCAGTTTAGCTGCCAAGGCTGATTTGAACGTTTTCGGTGATCGCCAAATTTATGCGCTCGTCACTTTTCTGATCTTTTGGGTGATTAGTAGTCTTTTCCGTTAACCAGTCGCTCGTAGGGAGCCTAAGATCACGTCCACTGCTTCCCCAAGGTTATTGACGATATAATCAGGCTCGTAGCTCTCTAAACGGGAACGGCTGCGAATCCCCGATAATACGCCAATAACCTTAATATTTTGGCTCTTAGCGGCGGCAATATCCGCTTCCGTATCCCCCACCATCCAAGTATCGGCAGCCGCTGGCAGTTCCTTAGCAGCCTTAGCCATAAGCAGGGTTTTGTCGCGCACGTCGTTGGTTTTCGTGTAATTATTATTTAGACAATAACGACGATTAGCGGCGAAAAAACGACCGATATCGTGGCGATTAAAGGCATGATCTAGCTCAGATACCCGCCGCATCGTCATGACGACTAAATCTATCTTTAAATCTTGGATTCTCTGGAGAGTTTCCAAAGAACCAACCACCGGGCGATCGTGGACAAGATAGGGTAAAGTATGGACAGTTTGACGACGAAGATGGGCAAATTTCCGCGCTTGATCTTCATCTAATCCTGACATTTCCCCGATGCGCTTCTCAGAAACCTGATCCCGTTTTAACTGCCAGAACTCTGCTTTCGATAATTCCCCAATAATTTGACCTTTATAGGTGGTTTTCTGCAAACAGTACTGATAAACTTGGTAATATCGCTCCGATACGTCCATTATCGGGCCGTCAAAGTCGCTAATTAGTCTCAACATCGCTCTAATGCTTCTCACTTTATTAATTTTTATATACAAGTTACCCTACAGTCTTGACAATGACAAGAGTTTTGTCAGGAAAAAAATTAGGGAAATGGGTAGATAGGAGAACTCAACTAAAACCCCAACATCCCAACACCCTTCAGTACCAATATCCGTAAGACTTCATTTTTGATATTTGTGGTGAAAATTTTTTCATCGGGACTGACTCCAGCAACAAACTTTTTGCTGCAAACCCTATTTAGGGTCTGCATCAAAAGGTTTTGTGTGGGGGTAGGGTGTGGGGTTTTACCGATTTTGATAATGGCTTTAGCTAAATTATAATTACCTACTACGCCTTTAAAATTAAGGTTTTCTACAGCGATAACAATAAATCTGGTTATTAAAAACTGATTATTTATTCTCCGTTTTGCCGTTCGGTTGAGCGTTCGTGCGAGTGAGCGGATCAAGTTTATCACCACTCAGGATAAACATGGGATCAACGGCAGCAAAAACTTGCTGAATACCCCTCGTTTCTAGACGATTTACTGCCGCTTGTACGATCTCGATATTACGGGCCTGTAAATTAGAAAAGCCTTCGGAAAATTGATAGAGGGTTTCCAAATTATTGGCCGTAGCCACGATGCGTCCGTTGGGTTTCAGGTATTGCCACACTTCTTGCAGCACCGATTTAATCGGTTTGCCGCCCTCGATACAGACGCGATCGGGTGCTAGGGATATATTGGGTAAACAATCGGGAGCGCTGCCTTCAAAAACCGTAACATTTTTTACCCTAAAGCGATCGCAATTACGGCGGATTAAACTCGCCACTTCTTCATCCCTTTCAATAGCAATAATCGGACTATTGGGGCATAATAAGCCAATTTCAACGGGAATAGTGCCAGTTCCAGCCCCTATATCCCAGAAAACCCCCCCATCGCTTAACCGCAAAGCGGAAATCATCAATAATCTCACCTCGCGTTTACTCAAGGGAATCCCAGGCAAACGTTCGAACAGTTCATCGGGAATACCGGGGGTTTTATATAACCAAGTCATGGGGAATCAATTATTGAGAAGCTTTACTAGCAAGCATTATTATACAAATTTGTCAAGTTTTGTTTATCAGTTAAACAGGTACTTTGCTAGGGATGTAACCCTGATTATAGCGATAAGAAGCTATTATTTGTGATTATAGGCTTTTTCATGTCAAGGGAATGATGATCTATCAAGTTAAAATTGATGGATATAATTGGGTTAACTTCAATTGGCAGTCAACTGGAGAATAGGAACGCTCTCTTAGTTTAGGGACTTACCCTTTGATATTGTACCATTTAGGGCTTGTCTGATTCTTCCACAGAGCAATGGTCTGGCTGGGACATTATTTCTACCCAATTCCCTAGGGTAATTGCCCGTTATTTTGTATAAGGTGAACATTGAATGTATAACAGGTTAATTAAGTCTAGCTCGATCTCGAAAAGAAACAACTAATCATGATCATCGCAGGAGAAAGGAGCGGAGTCGGTAAAACTACGATTACTCTGGCAATCTTAGCCTATTTAATCAGTCGTGGCGATCGAGTGCAATCTTTTAAAGTCGGACCAGATTATATCGATCCCATGTTCCATACTCATTTTACCGGTCGCCCCTGTCGCAATCTCGATCCGGTTTTAACTTCTGAAGACTATGTAAAAACCTGTTTTGCCCAACATTGTCAAAACGTCGATTATGCTCTGATTGAAGGAGTAATGGGGCTATTTGATGGTATTCAATTAAGCGATACTCAATTTCCCGATTATGCCAGTACCGCCCATATTGCCCGTATTTTAGGGCTTCCTCTGCTTTTAGTTATCGATTGTAGTCGTTTATCTACCTCTGTCGCCGCTATTGTCCGCGGTTATCAATCTTTAGACAAAAATCTCCATCTGGCCGGGGTTATCCTCAATCGGGTTGGTAGCGATCGCCATCTGCAATTACTGCAAACCGCCCTAGAATCCATCAATATGCCCATTGTCGGGGTTTTGCGTCGTCAAGATTCCCTGACAATTCCTGATCGCCATCTAGGATTAGTTCCCAGGGATGAACTAGGAGAAATCAGGGAACTACAAGATAAACTGGCTTCTATTGCCCAAAACTGCTTTAATTGGGACATTCTCTTGCCTTTACTGACTATTTCTCCCCAAGAGAACCAGAAAAATCCCCCAGAAGCAAATAAGCTTTTTCCCCCTATCCGTATCGGCATTGCCAGAGATAAGGCTTTTAACTTTTATTATCCCGATAATCTCGATATTTTAGCCAATTTAGGCGCGGAATTAGTCTTTTGGAGTCCCTTGCAAGGGGCAAATTTGCCTGAAAACCTGCAAGGATTGTACTTTGGTGGCGGTTTTCCCGAAATCTTTGCCCCGGAATTGGCCGCTAACACCCCTATCTTAACCCAGGTGAGAAAAGCGATCGCATCTGGAATGCCCACCTACGCCGAATGTGGAGGATTAATGTATTTATGTGACAAAATAGTTGATTTTGAGCAAAAAAATCATTCCATGTTGCAAATAATCCCCCAATCTGCTATAATGTCCTCGAAGTTGACCCTAGGTTATCGACAAGCCATCGCCAAACAGGAGACGATCCTGCTCAAAGCAGGTCAACCAGTGCGCGGCCATGAATTCCATCGCTCCCAATTAAGCGGGGTAAGCGACGCACCGATTTATCAACTGCAAGCATTCCCCAAAAGTACTATCAATGGCGAAGGGTGGCAAGGTAAAAATCTACACGCTTCCTATCTACACCTACATTTTGGGGCTAACCTCAGCCTGCCGAAAAAATTTTTAGCTGCCGGCCTTGATTTTTTGCGAACAGCTGCGTTAAGCTAGTTCCAGATAAATTTGATAATCAATCCGTTAAGGGATACAGGAGGTGATGTCGATGGTAGAAAGTAGTAAAAGCATGGGTCTCCTAATCGACAATAGCCGGCTGTGCGCCGGGGCTGTTCTCTAGACCCCACGTCTAAACAAGATTTAGACTAGCTGGAGTTCCTTCCGGCAGTCTGGTGTCGATTCTGATGACCCGCTACACCGCCCTTACCGAGCAATTGGTGAGGGCGGATAGTTTTTCAGGGTTTTCCGTAATCTCAGCACTTTAACTCTACGGGTGCAAACTAACCCATCGCCGATTCTGGTTTGGGGACACCATTTTAACGCCTGTCACCGAAATAATATTATTGGCGAGATTCTCCGCCATCATGGGAATCAATCGATTTATATTATTCTTATAAGCTTTGATCCAGAATTCGGAGAGTTTCTCTCTCGCCTCCTCATTGACGTAGATAGTTTTATCTGGCGTAATCAATACCATTGCCACGTGACCAGTGTTTTCCGTAATGGCAAAGACAAACTGCTCACGGTCGGACTTGAGACCTTCGTACCAGTAGTCTATGTGTTCTTCTAATTCGTACTCATAGAGAGTGCGTTCCATCTTGCCATCTTCTAGTAAGGCCTTACGCAGTGTATTGGCTATCTTTTTTTGTTTCATGGTCTTGTCCCTGCTTTTGCGGGTGTTAAGTTTCGTTGATTAGACATCGCTCCCTAGACGCGTATGAAAGTGCCACTATAGAAATCATCAATTAACCTGAATCACAGAACCTTGCCCGACTGGTTGAGATGAGCCTGTTATTTGAGCCTAAGTCTTCTCTCTGTAAGGATTCTAACCTACTTTAGTTTTTCTTTAAATGCGGTTAGAATCGACAGGGTGGCCACTTTATCAACCGGTCAAGGGAAAAAATGAGATCGCCTCTTTCCTTAAACAATTAAATCGTGTATAATGGCGAAAGAGTAGCAAGGCTATATGCGTCATCAAACTGTGTAGTCAACCTATAAGGTGTGAGGAAAAAACCATCATGTTAAAAATGTTCTGGAAATCATTGCTGGTTAGCCCAGCGATCTTAGGGGCTACCCTGGTAGCTTCCGCTAATGCTAGTAGCTTCGATCCCGTCAAATCTACCAGCGTTTCTACTGAATTTAACAATCTAGAAATCGCCCAAGTTCAGGACAACGGTGTAGGAACTGGCGAACTACTCAATCAGATCGAACAGTACGGTAACGAGGGTCAAGTTGCGCCCGTACAGGGCAACACCATCGATCAAGTCACCAGTGTTAACCAACTGCGCGATGTTTCTCCCACCGCTTGGGCTTTCGAGGCTTTAAGAAGCTTAGTTGAGCGCTATGGTTGTATTGTTGGTTATCCTGATCGCACCTTCCGGGGCGACCGAGCTTTAACCCGTTGGGAATTTGCGGCTGGTTTAAACGCTTGCTTAAACGTTATGGAACGTTTAATTCAAGATGGTGTCAACGTCCTCAAGGAAGACTTAGACGCTCTTAAGCGCTTAATGGAAGAGTTCCAAGCTGAATTAGCAGCGTTGGGAGCTAGAGTTGATAACTTAGAAAGCCGGGTGTCTTTCCTCGAAAATAACCAATTCTCCACCACGACCAAATTAGCTGGGGAAGTTATCTTCGCTGTCACCGATACGGTCGGTGCTGGTAGCCCCGCCTCCCAGGCCGCCATGCAATACCGCGCTCGTTTAGTTTTAAACACGAGCTTCACCGGTCAGGACGTGCTGAAAACCCGTTTAGCGGCGGGTAGTGCCACTCCCTTCGGATTTGATTACAAATCGACCACCACACTACAAAATGGTGATCCCGCTTCCGTCAGATTTGATAACCTGCAAAGCCCTTCCCTATTCCAAACCTGGACCGCGGCGGGTAACGGTAGCGATGTGGTTCTCGACTGGTTGGCCTACTATACCCCTGTTGACTTAGGTTACTTCGGTCGCTTCAATACTTACGTCGCCGCCTGGGGTGGTATTTGGAATGACTTCGTTCCCACCACTAACCCCTTCTTTGAAGACTTCGACGGTGGTAATGGTGCGCTATCTACCTTCGCTTCCGAAAACCCCATCTATCGTATCGGTGGTGGTTCTGGGGGTGGTGTTAGCCTACAGTTAGGCTTCCTCCAAAGCATTGTCGGTCCGACTTCCCTATCTTTAGGTTACTTGGCCGGTGGTGGTGGCTCTAGTTCTGCGGCCAATCCTAACCCGGGTAATGGTCTCTTTAACGGAGATTACGCCGCTTTAGCACAGATTAACGCTAACCTCTTTAACTTCCTCAACGTTGGCTTCACCTACGTTAACGCTTATCAAGGTGCCGATACCGCCATCTTCGGTAACGGTGGTTCCTTCGGTGTAACGGGGACTTCCGCCGCTAACCTTTCCCAAAGACAGTTAAATACCCTGCTCAACGTTAACGGCAACGACCCTGGTAGCGTTACCCTACAGGATGAAGTCGGTTTCTTCAACTTTGGAGCCAAAGTATCCAATAGCTACGGTTTAACCGGTGCAGTGGATATTGGTTTCGCCAGCTTGAGTGCCTTTGGAACCTATTCCACCGTGCGCTTACTCGGTCTCGGTGATGCGGAAGTCTGGACCTACGGTGCTGGTATTGCCTTCCCCGACTTAGGTAAAGAAGGAAATATCTTAGGTCTGTTTGCTGGTGCGCAGCCCTACATTGGTCACTTAAGCTTCCGGGAAACGGGATTGCGGGTATCTAACATCGTTCCCTACCACGTTGAATTGTTCTACAAGTACCAAGTCACCGATAATATTTCTATCACCCCCGGTGTCATCTGGATTTCTGCACCTGAACAGTTCAAAGGCACTGGTAACGAGTGGATTGGTACTCTCCGCGGAACCTTTACCTTCTAGGATTTCCTAAATTAAACCCGAAACCCCACCGATGGTGGGGTTTTGTTTTAGGCAAATAAACGCTGATATTCTATCTGGATACAGGAATCCATAATCACATTTAAACCTGCCTCGATCGCTTTTTTTTCGGCAACTGGGTGATAAATTTTCAATTGTGTCCAAAGAGTAGCAGCCTGAATAGCAATAGCTGACTCGACAATTTCGGGTAGATAATCAGGATGACGAAAAACGTTAACAATATCCACGGGTTCAGGGATAGCCTCTAGAGAAGGATAGCAGCTTTGACTGTCAATTTGCTTGACCATCGGATTGACAGGATAGACTCGATAACCCACCGCTTGCAGGAATTTGGCCACCTGATAGCTGGCGCGATTCGATTTCTCAGAATGCCCGACCACTGCGATAATTTTACTATTGCTGAAGATGGTTTTGAGCGCACCATCGTCTCCTTTAATATTCGGCATTGTCCCACCTATCTTAGAACAGAGTTTCGTTTCCCATAAAGATGAAGTGTAACCTAATTTGGTATCGATTTTGACTCCAGCTTTAGCCACTCTGAATAACTGGCAGCGATGTTTAACTTTTTTACAGGAAAAACAGTTATTAAAAATCGAAATCAATCCCTCGGTATCTGTGGGAAAAATTACCCGATGGTTGCCCCTAAATCCTCTGACTTTAGTTACCGCGGTTCGACAAGCTCACCGTCCACAAAACCTGATGAATTATCTTAGTGTTATCATTCCGACTCTGAACGAGGAGTTAAGAATTGCAGCAACGTTAAAACAGATAGGTGCGGGAGTAGAAATTATTGTTGTCGATGGGGGAAGTACCGATAAAACCAGAGAAATAGCCGAACAATTGGGAGCAAAAGTTATTATTTCTCCTAGCAAAGGTCGTGCATTTCAGATGAATATAGGTGCAAAAATAGCGAAAAGAGATATTTTGTTATTTCTGCATGGAGATACTTTACTTCCCCAAAATTATCAAGAACAAATTATCAATACTTTATCCCAATCTGGAATAGTAGCAGGGGCCTTTGAATTAAAAATTGATGGAGAGAAAAAAAACCTGCGTTTAGTAGAAAAATTAGTTAATTGGCGTTCTCGCTGCTTTTCTCTTCCCTACGGAGATCAAGGAATATTTTTAAAAGCCTCAATATTTGCCGATTTGGGCGGTTTTCCTGAGTTGCCAATTATGGAAGATTTTGAATTAATACAAAGATTAAAAAAAAGGGGTAAAATCGCCATAGTTTCTCCTCCAGTGATTACCTCAGCAAGACGTTGGCAAAAATTAGGCATTGGCAAAACCACCTTAGTTAATCAATTAGTTATTATTGGTTATTATCTAAAAATTCCGCCGCATTTGTTAAAAAGTTTTTATCGTTTATGGTAATTAGGGAGAACTGCCACTAGATTCTGATTACTTCTGGGAGTCTCTCGATAAAAGTTTTTGTTTCCCGAAGTACCGATCGATAGGATAATTGATCATCGAAACATCTGCTCTGAGAATATGTCTCTCAATCGCCGTCAATTTATTTATCTTTTAGGTGCTACCCTTGGCACAGCCACTCTTGCCAGTTTGAAGTCTGCAGCTTTTGCCGCTACCGGTCCCTATAGTCTTATTGCCCTACCCTATAGCTATGATGCCCTAGAACCTTATATTGATAAGGAAACGATGCAATTTCATCACGATAAACACCATGCAGCCTACGTTAATAATCTCAACACGGCAGTGGCCAAATATCCAGAATTGCAGAAAAAAACAGTAGTAGAATTGATTAAAAATCTTGACTCTTTACCCGCCGATATTCGCACCACTGTCCGTAATAACGGCGGCGGCGATCTTAATCATACGATGTTTTGGCAAATTATGTCCCCTGATGGCGGTGGCGAACCAAAAGGAGCAATAGGAGCGGCAATAATCGCTAAATTTGGCAGTTTCGAGGCATTTAAAAACGCTTTCAACCAAGCAGGTACTAAACTTTTTGGTAGTGGTTGGACATGGTTGGTTTTAAATAAGTCAGGAGAACTGGAAATTATCAGCACTGCTAACCAAGATAGCCCCCTAATGATGGGATTACAGCCAATTATGGGCAATGATGTTTGGGAACACGCCTATTACTTAAAATATCGTAATCAACGGGCTGAGTATTTAAAACAGTGGTGGAATGTGGTTAACTGGGAGGAGGTAAATCGCCGCTATCTTCAGGCAAAAGCTTAACCATGTCAACTTTTACGGTTACAGTTCCCGCTACCACTGCTAATATTGGGCCCGGCTTCGATTGTCTCGGAGCGGCCTTAACCCTATATAATCAGTTTACTTTTACCCTGCTGCCGGCAACGACAGCTAACCCTGTTAGCATTATTGTCAAGGGGACTGAATCAGCTAAAGTTAGCCAAGGGGCTGATAATTTAATCTACACTTCTTTTTTGCAAGTTTATCAAAAAATAGGACAGAATCCGCCCCCCATCGCCATCGAGATCGGTTTAGGGGTTCCCCTAGCTAGAGGTTTAGGTAGTTCTGCCACTGCTATTATCGGTGGGTTAGTGGCTGCCAATCAATGCGCGGGCAATCCTTTATCTATGGGGGAAATCGAAGCATTAGCGATCGCATTGGAGGGACATCCAGATAATGTGGTGCCAGCTTTGCGGGGCAACTGTCAGCTATCGGCAGGTGGCAGCACAAATTGGGCTATTTGTCAAGTATTTTGGCAAAAAAATCTCATTCCCGTCCTAGCGATTCCCGATTTTGAACTGGCTACGGAAAAAGCTCGGGCGGTTTTACCCGAAAAAATTAGTCGTCAGGAGGCAATTTTCAATATTTCCCGCTTGGGTTTATTATTGCGGGGATTAGAGACGGGTAACGGCGATTGGCTGAGAATTGCCCTAGAGGATAAACTGCATCAACCCTATCGCCAATCTTTGATCCCGGGTTACGAAAAGGTGAAAAAAGCCGCCATTAATGCCGGTGCTTACGGGATGGTAATTAGTGGCGCAGGTCCGAGCCTATTGGCTTTAACTAACCCTGAAAATGCCCAAAAAACAGCCACAGAGATGACAAATGCTTGGGAGGAAGTGGGGATTAACTCTAGTGCCAAAATTTTGGCTTTAGATACCCTAGGGGCGCGGGTAAACTGTTATGAATTATGAATTATGAAGTGGGGGAATTATGAATTATGAATTATGAATTGGGGAGGTGGGGAAGTGGCGAAATTGAACTATAGCGTTTCTCGCATCTGTGCAGCACAGTTAAACCTTTGCTGATTAAGCTGTTCAGGATCGAGAATGTACCTCTTGTGAATCAGAAATGCTATAAAACCCCAAAACCCCAAAACCCCAACCCCCAACACCTAAAACCTGTCTCCTGAGTCCTGTCTTCCGTCTCCCGTCTCCGGATTGCCAAAAGGGTTAGTATAAAAATAAATATAAATAATTATTAAGAAAATGACTCGAATTACCGTTATTGGTGCAGGGATTGGCGGACTAACGGCGGCGGCATTATTGGCGCGTCGAGGTTATCAAGTGACAGTATATGATCAGGCGCTTGTCCCCGGGGGTTGTGCCTCGACTTTTTCCCGTCGGGGTTTTACTTTTGACGTGGGGGCAACTCAAGTGGCAGGATTAGAAGTAGGGGGCATTCATCAGCGCATTTTTGCTGAATTAGGGATAGATTTACCCGATTCTGTCCCCTGCGATCCCGCCTGTGCCGTTTTTCTGCCGGGGGAAACCACTCCGATTAATGTCTGGCGCGATCAACAAAAGTGGCAAGAGGAAAGACAAAAACAATTTCCGGGCAGCGAACCTTTTTGGCAATTATTACAAAAGCTCTTTCAAGCAAGTTGGCGTTTTCAAAGTCGCGATCCAGTTTTACCCCCGCGCAACTGGTGGGATTTAGGGCAATTAATCGCCGCTTTGCGTGTAGATACTGCCATTACCTTCCCCTTTACTTTGATGACTGTGGGCGATGCTCTGCGATTATACGGCTTAGAGAGGGATAAACGCCTAAAAACCTTTCTTGATCTCCAGTTAAAGCTTTATTCCCAAGTTACTGCCGATGAAACCGCTTTACTTTATGCCGCCACCGCTTTAGCAGTTTCTCAGTCTCCCCAAGGTTTATCCCACCTTCAGGGTAGTATGCAAGTATTAAGCGATCGCCTAGTAACAGCTTTGGAAAAATACGGCGGTAAATTGCAAATGCGCCACACAGTGGAAAAAATACTGACAGAAAAGGGAAAAGCTACGGGAATTATCGTCAGAAATCAAAAAAATGGTCAAATACATCCAGAAATGGCCGATGAGATTGTGGCTAATATCCCGATCCAAAATTTACCACAATTAATCGATCGCGAAGCCATTCCCAGTCTTTATCACCGGAGAATCGAAAAACTTCCCCCCGCATCCGCTGCTTTTGTGGTTTACTTAGGAGTCGATCGCGCTGCTATTCCCCCCGATTGTCCCCCCCATTTGCAATTCCTCTACGATTACGATGGCATAATCGGCGAAAATAACTCTTTGTTTGTTTCCGTGAGTAAAGAAGGGGATGGCCGCGCTCCAGTGGGAAAAGCGACGATTATTGCTTCTTCCTTCACCGATACCAGTCTTTGGTGGCGAAAAGGAGAAGATAATTATCAGCAATTAAAAGCAGCATACACCCAAGAGGCGATCGAGCGTCTCGGTAATTATTTCCATCTTAGTCCTGATCACATCGTTCATATCGAATCAGCTACACCGCGCACTTTTGAACGGTTTACGGGGCGAAATCAGGGCATTGTCGGCGGTATTGGTCAAAGATTGTCCACTTTTGGCCCTTTTGGCCTAGCGACGCGCACTCCGATCCCCCATCTTTGGTTAGTGGGAGATTCCACCCATCCGGGAGAAGGCACTGCCGGAGTCAGCTATTCGGCACTCACGGTAGTTAGACAGATTGAGAATCAATTAAGTAGTCGTGCAAAATAAATTTCCTAGTGAAGATAGGCAAGAGGCAATAGGCAATAGGCAAAAGCTTTATCGAAATGTGTAATTAATTTTGCTTAGGTACTTAGCTTCTAGTTAGCCGTAATTATGAATTATGAATTATGAATTGGGAAGAATAAATAAAAGCAATCTTCTGAATACTGATAACTGTTAACTTACCCACTGATCACTGATAACTGTTATAAAGCGCCAGCTGCCGTGCGATCGAGTATTCCCGCTCCTAGATGAGAGGTGATATTAACTGCTTGCAGGACCGGTTGAGAGTCAAATCCTTTGGGATAATCGATAACACTAACCGCGCCATTTCCCTGTTTAATATTCCAGAAATTAGCGGGTTTTAAACCCAATAAATAACAAAGAATCACCTTATTAATGGCATCGTGAGCTACTACCATAATTGTCTTAGGACTATCGCTATTACTATAGGTTTTAACGATTTGCCGCCAACAAGCGATCGCTCGATCCCAAACTTCCTGTAAATTCTCTCCTTCCGGCATTTGTACGGTTTCTGGGGCATTTTTCCAATCTTCTAACATCCCGGGGAAACTTGCTTCAATTTCCTCCTCTAATTTACCTTCCCAAAGTCCGTGACAGATTTCTGTCAGATCCACTTGGGTGTATAAGGTGACATTCGGGTGATATTGCAGGATAATTTGGGCAGTTTCCTTGGGACGGGACAAAGGACTGGTGACAGCGTGATCGATCGCCGTTTCTCGCAGAAATTCGGCGGCTTTCTCAGCTTGGGCTTTGCCATTATCATTGAGAGGAATATCGCGCACCCCTTGAAAACGTTTATCCCGATTCCATTGGGTTTCTCCGTGACGCACAAGCAGCAGCCTCGATCCTTGGAAAGGAGGACGCGGTGGGGGTAAAGCTATCCCTAAGTGTGCCGTTTGATTGAGGGATTCCACCTGAACAGGATCACCAAAATCACCCGTAAAATTGAGAACATTAACGCAACAGTTAGATTGTTGTAGGGAATGGTATAAGGAAACCGGAATACCGATGGCACTGAGGATTAAACAGCGATTAATGCCGTTATGGGCAACAATGAGGATAGTTTGTCCCTCGTGTTGGGGAATAATTTCCCGCCAAAAATCCTGCGCTTGTTGATAGAGGGAGAGAACGGGATAATGTTCTTGACCATCGGGCAGTATCATCTTGAATTCATGAGGTTTTTGATGCCAATCCCGATATTCTTGGGGGTATTGAGCTTTTACCTCCTCTTTGACCATATTTTCCCAGATAGGCAGATCGATTTCTAGTAGCTGGGAAGTGGGTTGAATGACGGGAGAGTGATTTAAACGAGACTGAATCACCTCAGCAGTAGATTTGGCTCTTTGGAGAGGACTACAGTAAAAAGCGGCGATATCGATTTGACTGAGGGCATTTCCTACTTTTTCCGCATCCAGATGGCCTTTTTCCGTCAAAACCGAGCCATCACTGCGACCTTGTATTTTCTGCTCTGCGTTATAACTGCTTTGTCCATGACGAACAATAATCACACGAGTAGCCAAGCGGTTCAGTCTCCTTAACTAAAAGTCTCAATATCAGATTACAGGCGATCGGGATCGGAGTACAAATCAGTGATCAGTAATCAGTAATCAGTAATCAGTGTAGCGCATTTGTACTAAAATATCGCCTACAGTTTCAAGGCAGCACAGCATATCAAAACTTCCTGATATAACAATCTCTTTGGGATCAAGGGTTTGGCGGCTTTGTCAAGAAATCCTGACAATGTACTTGGTCAAAATCGGAATCTTGCTGTTTAATAGGTATTTATAACAAGTGATTCCCTTGATCCCCATCGAGTGGATCTCTCGTTAACAAAGCAATCGATGAGTAGTTGAAGGATTACCAAGATCAATGCTTTTGTAAATGCTCAAAAACATTTGCCGTCTTAACTAATCGGAGAGCGTCAACTCATGGTTCCAGAATACCCCCCCTTAGATGAGATGACCTTGCGGCAACTGCGACGAGTTGCCAGTCAATACAGCATCTCTCGTTATAGTCGGATGCGGAAAACGCAATTAATCGAGGCAATTACCCAAGCGATGGGAATAATCGGCAATTTTAATATTAAAGAGGAAAAACCAGTGGAAGCAGCAAAATTTGAATTAGGTCAAGCTAACCCAATCGAAGATCTTCTAGGTTCAGTGGATGATGGTTTAGGAGATCTTCCCGGTGGCTACGGTGAAAATCGCATTACCCTCCTACCGCGCGATCCTCAGTGGGCCTATGCTTACTGGGATATCCCCAACGAATCAAAAGAGGATCTCCGTCGTCAAGGAGGACAACAGTTAGCCCTACGTCTTTATGATGTCACAGATATCGATCTCAATAGCCAAGGCTCCCATAGCGTCCAAGAATATCTCTGTGATGAATTGGCCCGGGAATGGTATTTACCGATTCCGGTCAGCGATCGAGATTATGTTATCGATATCGGTTATCGTTGTGCTGATGGACGTTGGTTAGTTTTGGCCCGTTCTCCTTTAGTGCGGATTCCTCCCGTCTATCCTTCCGACTGGATTGAAGATATTTTTGTCACCGTTAACTGGGAAGAAGAACTGGTGGGCAAAACTGTTTACGAACTCGTTCCCCCCAGCAAACGCTACGACAGCAGCACTGGAACTGCGGGAACTAGCCCCATCTACGACCAAATTTTCGAGAGTGTCGGCGATATCGAAGCCCTACGGGTGGCCGGTTCCTTGTTTGGTTCCATGCAGCACGTCGCTGGTTCCGTACCGATGTCGGAAGTGATCAGTTCTTATGTATTCCCCTCTGGGGTTGGTATGTGGGCAGTTCCCACGGTATCGGGACTAACCGCTTCCGGTATCGGCATAACTGCTTCTGGTATCGGTATGGGTGCTTCGGAAACCCTACAACGTCCGCGCAAATTCTGGTTAGTTGCCGATGCCGAATTAATCGTCTATGGTGCCACCGAACCCGATGCCACGGTAACTATCGGTGGTCGTCCGATTAAACTCAATTCCGATGGCACTTTCCGCTATCAGATGTCCTTCCAAGACGGTTTAATCGATTATCCGATTATGGCCGTGGCCGCCGATGGGGAACAAAATCGTTCTATCCACATGAAATTTACCCGGGAAACTCCCTCTCGCAATACCAACACTAAAGATGAGGCGGTTCTAGAATGGTTATTTTAGATTGGGTTTTCTAACGTTACCAAAGCCAACCTAATTACTTCCCCCTAACTGAGATTCAGTTAGGGGATTTTTTTGGGGATTGTCAACGCTATCAACTTCTATTCCCAAATCTGACAGCTTAAATCGCCCGATTTTTGGGAAAGACGCAGATTTTCGCCGTAATCGACGGGAACATCGATCACCGTAGGGACATCTTGCCGGAAAGCTTCCTCTAGTATTGGGATCAAATCCTGGGCAGATTCCACCCGATAGCCTTTTAATCCCATACTTTCGGCAAATTTAACAAAATCGGGATTCCCAAACTTAATAAAAGAAGAGGTCCCAAAATGATTAAACTGCTTCCATTCGATTAAACCGTAACCGCCATCATTAAATATGAGAGTGACGAAGGGAGTTCCCACCCGCAAAGCTGTCTCCAATTCCTGACAATTCATCATAAAACCGCCGTCCCCCGTCACCGCCACAACGCGCTTATCGGGATGAACTAACTTAGCGGCGATCGCACCAGGGATAGCAATACCCATAGCGGCGAAACCGTTAGAAATAATGCAAGTATTAGGACAATCGGAGTGATAATGGCGGGCCATCCACATTTTATGAGCGCCCACGTCAGAAATGGCGATATCTTCTGGTCCCATCACCTGACGCAGATCGTAGATCAATTTTTGTGGCTTGATCGGAAAACCCGTATCATTGGCATAGGTTTCGTAATCGGCCCGAATTTCCGTCTTTAATCCCGCAGTGACAGGAGTTGGTTTATTCTGGCGATCGGCCCGTTTGAGGATATCGATGAGAGAATCGGTGATATCACCCACCACTTCCACCACCGGGGCATAACTGCTGTCAATTTCCGCCGGAGTCATGCCGATGTGAATAATCGGTAATTTCCCGTCTGGATTCCATTTTTTCGGGGAATACTCGATTAAATCGTAACCAACAGCGATAATTAAATCACTGCGCTCAAAAGCACAACTAATCAAATCCCGTTGCTGTAATCCTACCGCCCAAAGAGCCAGAGGATGGGTATAGGGAATCACCCCTTTACCCATAAAAGTGTTAGCCACAGGGATATTCAAGGCCGTGGCAAATTCCGTTAAAGCCTCACTGGCATTAGCGCGAATTGCCCCATTTCCCGCCAAAATCAAGGGATTTTTCGCTTTAGAAATCACCGCCGCCGCCATGTTCAAAGTCCGATAGGAAGCGTAAACTTTTTCCTGACTATCGAGGGGCAAAGGACTACCATCGGCAGCCATAGCGGCGATATTTTCGGGAAGATCGATATGAACTGCCCCCGGTTTCTCACTTTGGGCGGTTTTAAAGGCTCTCCGTACCACTTCTGGGGTGATACCCGGCCGCACGATTTGTTTATTCCATTTCGTCACTGGGGCGAACATGGCCACCAGATCCAGGTATTGATGGGATTCAATGTGCATCCGATCGGTTCCTACCTGGCCAGTGATGGCCACCAAGGGCGCCCCATCCAGGTTAGCATCGGCTACCCCTGTCATCAGGTTAGTCGCCCCTGGTCCTAGGGTGGAGAGACAAACCCCCGCTTTTCCGGTCAAGCGTCCATAGACATCGGCCATAAAAGCGGCGCCCTGTTCGTGACGAGTGGTGATAAATTTGATCGAGGAGTTTTTTAGGGCTTCCAAAACATCGAGGTTTTCTTCCCCGGGTAGCCCAAAAATATACTCGACCCCTTCATTCTCTAGACATTTAACTAGAAGTTCGGCTGTGTTTAATTCCCCCATAATTCCCTCCTGTAGAGCTTACTTCATCAGTCAAGTCTCTAGAGATAGTTCATCCCGGCGGATTGAGGTTGTTGCGCTCAACTCGTCGGGATGATATCAGTAGACTATGTGTACCAATGTAGCTGAATAAAATTTTGTTTAAGTCTATCCATATACTATTGTGACTTAGATCTTGACCGCTTAATAGATTAATTGGGGGAAATTTTTTTTAGGCCGTTAATTCTTCGGCGGCGTGGGCCAGTTGGGCGGCGACTTTGGCTAAATAGGGACGACTTAACCACCAGATAAAGGGGGACAGCCAACCCCGCAGGGTGACAGAATAGGAAATATAACTACCACAGAGGGTTGATTCGACTTGGTAGGTCATTTTCTGTTCCATGCCGGGGATAGCGAGAACTCTGAGGCTGAGAAGTTCCCCGGGACGGACATTTTCCACGAAAACCCGGATAGGAATGGGAGTCAGACGGGTGACAGCTTGATAGATTAACCCCGGTTTAGCGATTAAACCCAAGGGAACATCAGCTTTGGCGATCAAAGGATGCCAAGAGACATCGGCCACATTAATTAATTTTTGCCAGAGGACATCGACGGGGGCGCTACTGACCACCCGATAGGTTTTGTAGAGTGAAAACTTACAGAATAGTCTGCCTTTGGCCGCTACAATCCTTAGGGAAAAATTGAGAATCACCGATCGCCCCCCCCGCAAAAATAATCCAGGTAATCTTCTATTCTAGAAAATAAATGACTTTCTAGGGGTGAGTGCTTTCTATAATTTCAAGGTGTGGCGGTAAGTTATTATCAGCCGTCAGGAGTCAGGATTCTCTGAGTTGGTATTCAGGATATGGGAGACAGGTTTGAGGTTTTGGGGTTTTGGGGTTTTAGTTCAATTTCCCCACTTCCCCACTTCCCCAATTGATAATTCATAATTCATAATTTATAATTCCCACTCCCCCTTACCGCTCTTTCTGGCGAGAAAAAGCCAGATCAGCAGTCTCGATTACCTTTAATAGCTGTTCGATGCGGTTTTCCGTCGGGGGGGCCAAACAGGGAAAAACGGCTAAACCGGGGATTTGATTGGCCACCTCAGTGACAGCCACATCAAGGGTGACTAGGGGTAAATTAGCGAGGGTTTCCGACTCGCTCAAGGTTTGTAGATAAGAGTATAAATCTTCTGCGATCGAACTATCGATTAAGATAGCGTCCACCTCCCAGACAGTGGCTAAAAGTTCCGCCTGTTCGCAACTATCGGCCTCAATAAAACGATAATTCTCCCGAACTAATTGATTATTCCAAATCCAGCTAAAGGAAGATAAATCGGAGAAATTGGGGGCATAATGACCGTGTAAACGCAGCAGAGTCGGAGCAGTGCGCTGTTTTCGGCTAGGAACAGGGGAAACGGTCAGATTCAGACAAGCTTGCAGGGCTGCCGAGGTAATCGGTGGAACCAGAAAACTATCGGCTCCTTGCTGTTGACTGCGGTTGCGCTCAGAATCGGCGGCGGTGACAATAACTTTTATATCTTTGGTTTGGGGATGGGATTTCAGCAGCGTTAACACATCCCAACCGGACAGGAGGGGGAGATTGGGATTGAGAAAAACACAACGGGGTTTTAACTGCCTGGCTTTTTCGATCGCTTCCGTGCCGCTACGAGCGATAATGGCTTTTAATCCCAATTCACTCAATCGATCGACAAACTGTTCAATCACTTGGGGATTAGCTTCCACCACTAAGACCAGACGTTGGGGAGTGGCGGACTCCTGATCGACACTTTGGGGATGAACTGGAAGTAGTAAAGTAAATTGACTGCCTTCCCGAGCTTTGGAGACAAAAGATAGATCGCCACCGTGACAGCGTGCTAATTTTTGGCTGAGAACTAAACCTAAACCCGCACCCTCAAATTGACGGGTGAAAGGACTTTCTAGCTGTTGGAATTTCTGAAAAATCAGATGCTGGGATTCTTCCGGAATACCGATTCCTGTATCCCAGACGGTAAAAGCCAGCCAATTTTCCCAACGATTGACTTTAATGCCCAAATTACCGCCATCGATGGTGAATTTCACCGCATTATCTAATAAATGCACTAACATCTGTTGTAAACGGGTTTCATCGGCCAGGGCATAATCTAACCCAGATTCGATGTCAAGACGATAGCTGCTGGGGAGATCGAGACGTTGGGGATATTTATCGACGATGATATCGTACACCCGTTGACAGAGGCGATCGATTTTGACTCTAGATAAAGTTAATTGTAGTTGTCCTGTCTCTAGGCGGGTTAAATCGAGGAGATCATTGACCAGAGACATCAACTGACGACCGCTGCGATAGATTAAATCGGCATATTTGGACTGTCGGGGGTTAAGTTCACCGATTTTTTGTTCCCGCAGCAGATTGGAGAGACCAATAACAGCGGTGAGGGGTGATTTAAACTCATGGCTAACACAGGCGAGAAATTCATCCTTGAGACGATTTAAATGGACTAAATCGGCATTTTTAACCGCTAATTCCTGACAATAGTGCTGTTGTTCGGTGATATCGGTGGCTAACAGTAACCACAGTCCTGAAGCTTTCTCGATCAAAGGATAATTATCTGTTAAATTTAACGGCGCAGACAAGAGGCGCCAAGTCTTGGCTAAACCCGATGTCACTGTTTCTAGACGCTGGGGAAACAGGGGAGGAGTGGGGGATTGCAGGGTTAAGGGATCTAAAGTCAAGGGAGAGTTACCGATATTAGCGGGGAAAGCTGCCCCGATTTGTTGACACCAAGCCTGATTTTGGTATAAAATCCCTGCTTCTGGACTGTAGAGCAGCAGGGGCAGCGGTAATTGTTCCAGAAATTCCAGAGGACGATCACTGCGGGGGGGGAAATTGCGATCGCTGATGTGGAGCTGCGGGGGAGGATCATCGAGAATTGAGTGTCCGAGACAAAATTGCAGAAGTTTGCCCGTGTCTAAGCGTCCTAATAGTTTGCCCTGAGCATCGACTAAAATAGGGGCTAAGGAGATCGCTTCTCCCTTCAGGTTTACGAGAAACTCACTCACGGCCATGCGCGAGTTAAGAGAGATAATCGGACGCAGCCAACCACTCAGATCCAGACAGTTGGAGGAAGGGTTTCTGGTTTCGGGGTGCTGTTGTTGATAGAGGAGGTAAGCAATCAGGGTTTGACTCTCAATCAGTCCTAGGGGACAATACCTCTCATCCACTACCACGAGCGCTTCTGGATTGCCCCTATTAATTAAATCCCAAAGACTAGCCCTGTCAATAATTAATTCACAGGTAGTGACAGATTGATTAAAGTGATGGAGACTGAGGGTAACGCTAGGCATGGGAATAATTGGAGGGGCAGTGGCGGTAACTTTAGGGCATAATTAACAAACTGATGGCCAAACTATTAGTAGTCCTAAAACTTGAATCTGCTTTGATTATGACGATCGCTCATCTAGGGGACCGCTCCATTGATTACAATTAACTACGATACCCACTGCCAAAAAGCCGAGTTAACTTTAACTTCCCTTAGCTGATGGCGGGGGGGTTGTCTTCTCAACAGAGAAAGCCTAACCTATTGTTTGTTATTTTCTATCTACCTTGCGGGTGAGAAAACGTTGCCTCCGAGACTGACTATTTATGCTTTTGTCCCAACGGACTCACCCTTGATGGAAGTGAGTTCACCTCTGGGGCTGGTTAATTCTTTGACGGCTTTATTGGCCAATGAACGCTATAATCTGACCCTAGGGTCGTCTTCTAGCGAATTACTGGCTAATATCGAGGCACAGAAGGAAAAAATCGATTGTTTGCTGGTAGTCTTTCATCCTTCCCTACAGCCGACTTTTAATCAACTCTACGAAGGGGGGATTTTACTGCCAGTGGTGATCATTGTCGCCGACAAAAACATCACTGCCGAGACAAATGACTCCCCCACCTGTCTCTATCATAGTGCCGAATTACAAATTACACTCAAGGAATTAGACAGCATCACCGCCGTCATCGACCAAGCGATCGCTAGATTTCTCCATTTAGCTCCTAATTGCTCTTTTTTCGAGCGTACTACGATTGTTAACCAACCAAATCCCGTGGAAAATAATCACAGTTTTCTCCTCCTACAACAGCGCCGTTTAGCAGAAAAATTAAAAGAAAGACTCGGCTATTTAGGTGTTTACTACAAACGCAACCCGCAGCTATTCTATCGCAATCTTGCCCCGGAGGAAAAAAAAGAATTACTGCGGGAATTAAGAGCAGATTATCGTGAGATTATTTTGAATTACTTCCAACAGGATTATCCGATTAATCAAGCGATCGATGAATTGGTTAATAATGTCTTTTTTACCGATCTCTCAGTGTCGCAAATTCTGGAAATTCACATGGAGTTAATGGATGAATTTTCCCAACAGTTAAAATTAGAAGGCAGAAGTGAGGAAATTCTCCTAGATTATCGTCTCGCTCTCATTGATATCCTTGCTCACTTGGGGGAAATGTATCGTCGTTCCATACCTCGCGAGGATATCCCTTATGATTTATTATTGGGAATAGACTAAAATCTCCCCCCATAAATAGCTATGAACTCTTATCCCCAGCCCTTTTGATTCTAACCTATGAGCGTCTTTAAAAAAACCTATGTTTTAAAACTGTACGTCGCCGGCAATACCCCCAACTCCGTGCGAGCCTTAAAAACCCTGAAAAATATCCTAGAAGAGGAATTTCAGGGAGTGTATGCGCTCAAGGTGATTGATGTGCTGAAAAACCCACAACTAGCGGAGGAAGACAAGATTCTCGCTACTCCTACCCTTGCGAAAGTCCTACCTCCCCCGGTGCGGAAAATTATCGGTGATTTGTCCGATCGAGAGAAGGTTCTGATCGGTTTAGACTTGCTATACGAGGAAATTCGTGAACGAGAAAATGATAGCTAGGTCTTCGGCCATAGGTGATTAGACGGGTTATATTTATTGAAGAAGAAATGATCGGGGCGTAATCTAGTACGTCTAGGGGAAAGTCAAGAGTCAATGGAAATCAAGATGGTGTAAAGTGTCTAGTCAGGCTTGATATGTTTCTGTGGAAAAATTAGATAAAAATTCTACTCTTTAAATATTCACTGGATAAATAATGACTCAATCTAACTCTAATAGCCAATCAAATCCACCGATTAAACCCAAAGGTGTTCGCAAAATTAGAACTCTAATTGAAGGTTTTGATGAGATCACTCACGGTGGTTTACCCCTGGGGCGAACTACCTTAGTTAGTGGCACTTCTGGCACGGGAAAAACCCTGCTTGCTGTGCAGTTTCTCTACCATGGGATCAAGTATTTTGACTATCCGGGCCTGTTTGTTACTTTTGAAGAATCTCCCACCGATATTATTCAAAATGCCTATAGTTTTGGTTGGGATTTAGAGGAATTAATTGACCAGGGTAAGTTATTTATTCTCGATGCTTCCCCAGATCCGGAAGGTCAAGAGGTGGTGGGTAGTTTTGATCTTTCGGCCCTAATCGAGCGCATTCAATACGCAATTACCAAATATAAAGCCAAACTGGTATCAATTGACTCTGTAACGGCGGTTTTTCAGCAGTACGAAGCGGTGTCAGTGGTGCGGCGAGAAATTTTTCGGCTCGTGGCCCGGTTAAAATTATTAGAAGTGACTTCAATTATGACCACGGAACGTATCGAAGAATACGGAGCGGTGGCCCGTTTTGGTGTGGAGGAATTTGTCTCTGATAATGTGGTAATTATGCGGAACGTCCTAGAGGGAGAAAGGCGACGCAGAACCGCAGAAATCCTCAAATTACGGGGAACAACCCACATGAAAGGGGAATATCCCTTTACTATCACCAATGACGGCATTAATATCTTCCCCCTCGGTGCGATGCGTTTAACTCAGCGCTCTTCTAATGTCCGCATTTCTTCGGGAGTAAAAACCCTGGATGATATGTGTGGGGGCGGTTTTTTCAAGGATTCGATTATTTTGGCCACAGGAGCAACCGGTACGGGTAAAACTCTCTTAGTCAGTAAATTTTTGGAAGAAGGCTGCCGGCGCGGTGAGCGGGCGATTTTATTCGCTTATGAAGAATCTCGCGCCCAATTGTCCCGAAATGCCTCTTCTTGGGGTATCGATTTTGAGGAAATGGAACGCAAGGGATTATTAAAATTGTTGTGTTCTTACCCGGAATCGGCGGGATTAGAAGACCATTTACAGATGATTAAGTCGGAAATCTCGGAATTTAAACCCTCTCGTATTGCTATTGATTCTCTATCGGCGCTCGCGCGGGGGGTGACAAATAATGCTTTTCGGCAATTTGTGATCGGGGTGACAGGATACGCCAAACAGGAGGAAATTACGGGATTTTTCACCAATACCACCGACCAATTTATGGGAGCGCACTCAATCACCGAATCTCATATTTCTACGATTACGGACACGATTTTAATGTTGCAGTATGTGGAAATTCGCGGCGAAATGTCGCGAGCGATTAACGTCTTTAAGATGCGCGGTTCTTGGCACGATAAAGGGATTCGTGAATATACTATCAGTCAGGATGGGGCGGATATCAAGGATTCTTTCCGCAATTATGAGCGGATTATTAGTGGTTCCCCGACTAAAATTAGCGTCGATGAAAAGAGTGAATTATCGCGAATTGTTCGCAATGTGCGCGAAAAATTACAGGATGAATAATCGCGAGTTGATTGATTTATAGCAGTTATCTTAATGGTGAGGTACGAAGTTTTCCTTTTGGGGAGTCGTACTAAATCCGTTGAGTATAGGCTAGGGTTTGCTGAAAAAGTGTACTGGTGAGGTGTAGGAGTCATTAGCCGGCTGTGAGAGTTCGGCGTTAGACTTTGGCGTAAGCTTTTGTTGAACGCTCAGACCAAGCGCCGAACGGAGGCAGCAGTTTCAGGCTTTGTTGCCCTCCTTTTTATACCAGTTTATGTACTATAAAAAGAATAATGCAAGGTTTTTGAATGTCCCAATCCTATTTTCTTGCACTAACACCGGATTTTAACAAGTCAAAAGCCTTATTTTAAAAGGGTTGTACCATTATTCAGCAAGCCCTAGGCTAGTTATGAGCAGAGGCAAAGTTGGAACTAGACAAGTTCCAACCAGTAACAAAAAATTGACCTTGAAGATTAACGACGGATTGGTGCCATCACACCGTCGGCAGCAGCGCGAAAAGGTTCCACTGCCTCGCTATAATCGATCGGTAAAATAGCCACCACGTTATCGTGAGGACGGGGGATAATCACCCAGGTTTCTAAAGCTGCCCCCTCGGTTTTATTGACGGCTTCAATGCCGGCAGCCATAGCAGTTTTTACCTCCTGTACATCCCCACGAATATTGAGGGTAAAACGGGCGCTTCCTGCTCTTAAATAACCAACAATCGTGATCCGTCCTGCTTTTACCATCGCATCGGCGGCCGCTAGAATACCGGGGAAACCTTTGGTCTCAATCGATCCCACCGCGGGTTGGGCTGTCATAAATTAACTCCTAATAACAAAAATCAGATAAGTTCAATTGATAGAATCCAATCTATTTTCCAGTCTTTAACTATAGTCTAGTTTGGGGCTAATCGCTAGGGAAATTAACTGCGAAAACGGTCTGACTTAGGCGTATGCTGCACTGGTAAAACCGCCAGTACATTTTCTGGAGGATTCGGTACGATGTAATGACTGACCACATTACCACCAAAAGCGGTCATGGCCGCCGCTAATCCTGCCTCTACTGCCGGTTTAACCTCGGAAATCGGACCGCGAATCGCCACTAAAAATTCGCCCCTTTCCGCTAGATCAAAATAAACTAGGGTGACTCGTCCCCCTTTAACCATGGCATCCGCCGCCGCTAAAACGGGGGGAAAACCCAACGTTTGAATGACTCCGACCGCCTCGGGCATTTTTCCTGATCTCCTGCGAAAGCAACTTTACATTATACCCCGATCCTGTCTTGATATTTTCTTCTGGAAATCCTCGACCGATCGAGCCTGTTTTTTCTCTAAATACTGTTGATGGGACTGATCGGCCAGATAATAATCTCCTGCGGGTTCGATCAAAGTCACGATATCCTGCTGAAACTTTCCCGATAGTTGTAGTTGACGCTTGGAAGCAGTGGCGATTAACTTTTGTTGCGGGGTGTGATAAAAAATAATCGATCGATATTGTTCTCCCCTGTCCGGTCCTTGGCGATTTAACTGGGTCGGATCATGAATTGACCAAAAAACGGCTAACAACGCCTCGTAGCTTATTTCTTGGGGATTATAGGCAATTTGTGCCACTTCCGCATGACCAGTAATTCGCGATAAGACATCGAGATAACTAGGATTGGGGAAATGTCCCCCCATATAACCCACAGAAGTCGCTAAAACCCCAGGTAAACGCCGAAATGCGTCCTCGGTTTTCCAAAAACAACCGGCCCCAAGGGTGGCCTTTTGGCCGCTATTCATTTCCCCTCACATCCTTGGCAAATTCTACCACTGCTTTTGTAATTGTCTCGCTTAAATTAGCATAAACTTTGGCAAAAGGGGGAGCTTTTTCGGTTAATCCTAGGATATCCGCCGTTACTAACACCTGACCATCACAATCTTCCCCCGCACCGATACCAATCGTCGGGATAGTCAATTTATCGGTAATAGTAGCGGCTAAATTGGCGGGAATATGTTCCAAAACCAGGGCAAATACTCCCGCTTTCTCCAAAGCTAAAGCTTCCTCGATTAATCTTTGTGCATCCGATGGAGTTTTTCCCTGCTGACGGTATCCTAAGCGATGGACTGACTGGGGAGTTAATCCGATATGACCCATAACAGGGATGCCTATCTCGGTTAAACGGCTAATCGTCTCGATCATAGCCGGATAACCTCCCTCTAATTTTACCCCTTGCACTCCCGCTTCTTTTAACATCCTTCCCGCCGAGTGAATTGCCTGACTGACACTTTCCTGATAGCTGAGAAAAGGCAAATCACAGACAACTAAAGCTTGTTTTACCCCACGAGACACGGCCGCCGCATGGTGAATCATCGCCTCTAGGGTGATCGGTAAAGTGGTAGGATAGCCCAAAGCGGTCATAGCTAAGGAATCACCCACCAAGATAATATCAATTCCTGCCCGATCGAGCAGTCGCGCGATCGGATAATCCCAAGCTGTGAGGGTGACAATCGCGCGTTGTTGCTGTTTCCACTCGATTAATTTGTTGGTGGTGACTGCCATTGTTTATTCACTGCGGACAGCTTCGAGAATACGGGAAAAATAGAAACGAGTGCTAGTCATACTCGTCCGTTCAATTTTAAAGCCATTTTCGTTGAGAGCGGCGATAATAGTTTTTTCCTTGTGTTGATAAGCGCGAGTGGTTTTACTCGGGCCGGGGAAAAATTGACCAATTTTCTTGAGAATGGTTAATAAACAGGTTTTAGGGGCAAAACTGAGAATTAAACGGGATTGAGCTAGGGATCCCAAGTGTTTAATCATGCCTAAGGCTTCTTCTGTGGGATAGTGAATGAGAACATCCAGACAGATGACCGTGTGATATTGGCCGGTTAATGCTTCTAAATCTTGAACGGCAAAGGTGAGTTTACCAGTATCTGCTAACTCTTTGGCCGCTCTTTCCTTAGCTTCTGTCACCATTTTCTCAGAAATATCACTGGCGAAAATAGTTGCGCCCGCTTTAGCGAGGGGAATACTAAGACTACCGACTCCACAACCAGCATCACAGATTGAGAGATTAGGCAAATTGTCATCACTTTCTAACCAACCGATAACAGTATCGAGCGTCTGTTGATGACCGATGCGAATATCTTTTTGTACTTTGTTAACTTCGCCATCCCCATAAATCCGGCGCCAGCGATCGAATCCTGTGGCGTTAAAATAGTCCTTGACTATGGCTTTATCGTCTAATGTGTTGGTCATAAGGAAATATAAACGAGTGGTCTCTGAGCTATGCCGAAGAGCGGAGATGGTTATTAGTTTATCCTACCGTGAAAGCCAGTTTTCCGACTGAATCATTCAGAGACATCATTAGAACATAAGTATTATTTTGTTCCCCCGTACTGCCAAGGATTGTCAAAGATTTGTAAATTTTTTGAGCAAAATCCTTGAGGTAATGCTAGGCTGATTGCAGTGAGCAAACCATAGCTTAATAACGATTAAATATAAGGTTAGGGTTTTAAACTTATATTATCGGTTTAAGTCTAAGTACATAGAAAATTAATTGACATTCCCTAACCTAGTTCCGTTGTTTCCCAGAGCCTGAATTGATAGACAAAATTTAACACCAATCGGGCTGGAGTTCTGAAAAAACGGTACTTAGAGACTGGAGTGAGCTTAGGAAAATGGTTTCCCAAACCGTGAACATTTTGAGGGTAGTTAATTAACTAACTCATCTCTAATTTTATTGAACTATCCTGAACAATTAAAGGATGGTTAGACCAGTGGTTAATGATTGAAAAATTTTCAGAAAAAGGGCTGGTGTTAAGCCATTTTTCCGTGATTGTATTAGCTAAAATGTGCATTTTTTGGAGGTATTTTTTATGTCTGGACAAGCGAGTTTTCCCATCCCCAGGACTGCCTCAAATGAGGAAACCACAGGGCGATATATTGTTACTTTCCAAGATGGAGCAACCCCAGAAGGAATCGCCGCTCTGCGAGATGTGGCGGGGATATCTGCCTTGCCCGATGCCCGGGATTTTGCCGATTCGGCCATGGACAGTTCAGAGCTAGATGCGGCGGGAGGGGGAACCTTTCCGACTTTGGGAGTGGCAGTGGTTTCTATGGATGACTTAGCCTTGAGCGGTGTCATGAACATAGCGGGGGGAGGTTCGGCAATTTTAGCGATCGAACCCGAACGAATTTACTATGCGATCGAGGAGGGTTTATCCTCGGAATACTTCAAGGGTTATCGTGATGCCGTCAATCATCTTTATGAACAGTCCAAGGCCAAAGAAGAACTGGGAGACAAGGATCTCGCGGCCCTGGCCTTTCTCGATGATGCCCAATCCACTTGGGGATTAAAAGCCACGAAAGTAATCAATTCCCGTGGTCGCAGTGGTCGCGGTATTAATGTGGCTGTATTAGATACCGGTATGGATTTGAACCATCCCGACTTTTTTGGACGATCGATCCAAAGTCAGTCTTTTGTACCAGGAGAAGCGGTGCAGGATGGTCACGGTCACGGCACTCACTGTATCGGTACCGCCTGCGGATTTAAAAATGTCAACGGTCGCCGCTACGGGGTCGCCTACGAAGCGACCATTTACGCAGGTAAAGTTCTCAGTAATGCTGGCAGTGGTTCCCAAAGTTGGATTCTGGCTGGCATGGAATGGGCGATCGCCAGTCGCTGTGCGGTGATTTCTATGTCCTTAGGCAATAAAGTTCCAACCCTCTCCACGGCCTACGAAACTATCGGCCGTCGCGCTTTGCAAAATGGTTGTTTGATTATCGCCGCAGCCGGCAATCACCGGCCTGGTACGGTGGGTCAACCGGCTAATAGTCCCTCAATTATGGCCGTGGCGGCGATCGATAGTAATCTGCGATTAGCCTCTTTTTCCTCTGGTTCTGGTACTGCCCAAGGTGCTAACGTAGATATCGCTGGTCCCGGGGTGGCGATCTATTCTTCCGTACCGATGCCCGGACGTTACGCCGTTTTTAACGGCACCAGCATGGCTACCCCCCATGTGGCCGGGATCGCTGCTCTTCACGCTCAAGCTTCGGGAGTCCGCGGGGCGCAACTCTGGCAGTTACTCACCTCGAAAGCCTTGCGACTGTCTATTCCCACCGTTGATGTGGGTAGTGGACTGGTTCAAGCGCCTTAGCAGTCAGTATTCAGGAGTTAGGAGTCGGGAGTCAGGGGATTATTTTTATTTATTCTCCCCCGTCTCCCCTCTCCCTTCTGCCCCATCTCCCTACTTCCCATCTCCCCGGCCCCCCTTCTCGACTCCTGCTCATCTTTTTACTTTCATTAATAGCCATGGAAAAGATTATCGTGACGATCGATGAACAGCATTTAGCCGATATTCAGACAGTGGCCAATAATTTACAATCCCTGGGCATGACAGTAGATAATATATTATCGGTTTCTGGCATTATTACCGGTTCGGCCTCTCGATCGCTGATTCCCTCTTTAAAGGCAGTCCAGGGAGTTCTCGATGTGGAGGAAGATAAGGAAATGTGGGCTATATAAGCTGTTGACTATCTAAAAAATTGGCTCTTCTAGGTTCTGTGTGATAAGTTTAACTTACTATATGATCGATCGATCTTTGTGTCCTTTGTGTCTTTGTGGTTCGTTTCACCCCCTCGCTAGAAGGAATGTACCTTAGAATGCATTTTGTCCACCAAACCCAAGAGAGCCAAAAATTAGTCGTCAAGCCTCTAGGATAGCACCAGAGAAGGGAGCAGGGAGCTTTTTGATGTGATCAGTATTAGGCAGTAATACTAAATTAGGTTATTAAAAACTGATTATTTATTTCCCCTTTTGCCTGTTGACTTCTGCCTCTTGCCTGTCCTGATATGTAGTCTATGCTCAACGGATTTAGTATAATCAGTGAAAAGAAAAGTCCCAACTTGCTACTTAATAATATTGAAAACTCAAATCTGATCACTGATCACTGACTCCTGACGGCGAAGGAGAGGGCCAGGAGCGATTGCAAGTCTGTGGAAAAACTTAATTTGTTTTGCGCTTCACCGTTAGTTAACCTAAAGTGAATATCATGTAATCGTCCCAAGATCGATTAGTAAGGGTTCCATGTCAATTATCACCCATAGAACTAAGATCGTAGCCACGATCGGCCCTGCCAGTAATTCGCCGGAAGTCCTCAAGGAGATGATCGGTGCGGGGATGAATGTAGCGCGGCTAAACTTTTCCCACGGTAGCTACGAAGATCATGCGAGAGTTGTTAGCCTTTTACGGCAAATTTCTCAAGAATTAGACAATCCGATCACTCTCCTGCAAGATTTACAAGGTCCAAAAATTCGCGTCGGTAATCTCCCCAATGATTCGATTACCATCAACGACGGCGATTATCTCACCCTTGTACCCATGGATGAGTATCGAGGAGAAGCGAACACCGTTTCGATCGATTATCCCTATCTGGCCGAGGAAGCACAGCTAAATGAGCAAATTCTCCTTGATGATGGCTTATTAGAGCTAAAAATCGTTGAAATTAACGGAAAAAACCTAAAATGTCAGGTGTTAGAAGGAGGGATTCTCAAAAGTCGCAAGGGAGTTAATCTACCCCGTCTCAATTTACGCTTACCTTCCATGACCGAAAAAGACAAACAAGACCTAGAATTTGGTCTTGCTCAGGGGGTTGATTGGGTTTCCTTGAGCTTTGTTCGTAAAGGAGAAGATATCAAGGCGATTAAGGCATTTTTAGCCGAGAGAAATCATGGGGATGTGCCAGTGATAGCTAAAATTGAAAAACCGCAAGCGATCGAAAATTTAGAGTCAATTGTCGAGGAATGTGACGGAATTATGGTGGCTCGGGGCGATTTGGGGGTAGAATTAAGTCCCGAAAAAGTCCCCATGTTGCAAAAACGCATTATCAAACTCTGCAACATGAAAACTATTCCCGTCATCACTGCCACCCAAATGTTAGAAAGCATGATTCACAATCCCCGACCGACTCGGGCCGAGGCCAGTGATGTGGCTAATGCAATTATCGATGGAACCGATGCGGTGATGTTATCGGGGGAATCAGCAGTGGGAGATTTTCCCGTCAAAGCGGTGGCTATGTTGGCCAAAATCGCCCATGATGTGGAAGCAGATGTGAAGTTTGATAATGTTCCCCCCAATCAGTCCGATGAAACTCATGCTCTCAGTGAGGCTTTGGTGGCGATCGATCAAACCCTTGATCTCCGTTATATTGTCACTTTTACCACCTCTGGCTACACTTCGCTACTGGCTTCTAAGGAACGGCCCTCGGTTCCTGTGATTGCCATGACTCCCAACAAACGCATCTATCACCGTCTCAACCTAGTCTGGGGTGTGATCCCGATTCTTCTTGACCATCAGGTGTCTGTCTTTGAGGATGTGTTAAAGCAAACCGAATCAATTCTGCTTCAGAAAAATCTAGTCCAATCCGGCGATAAAATCCTGATTATGGCGGGAATTCCCATGCAGAAAACTAAAGGTACCAATTTCCTCAAAATTCACACCATTTCCTAAGTTCTAGGAGTCGGGAGTCAGGAGACAGGAGACAGGAGACAGGAGATTATTTCTATTTATTCTCCCCACACCCCACACCCCACACCCCACACCCCACACCCTACACCCCACACCCCACACCCCACACCCTACACCCCACACCCCCACTTCCTCCTAATTCATAATTCCCATCTCCCCACTTCCCAAGAAAACCCATGTCAAAACTTGTATTAATTCGTCACGGCCAAAGTCTTTGGAATGCGGCCAATAAATTCACTGGATGGGTCGATGTTCCCTTGAGTGAACGCGGTAGGGCTGAAGCGATGATCGCTGCCTGTAAACTTAAAGAAGCCAATATCACGATCGATGTTTGTTTTACCAGTCTCCTAATTCGCACGATGGAAACGGCAATAATTTGTCTGACTGAGTGTGATGAAATTCGTGCCGGTAAAATCCCTATTTTTAAACACGATAGCGATGATCCTGATTGGCACGGCTGGGATCGGTACGATGGTGATCCCAGTCAGGAAATTCCGATTTTTCCCAGTCAGGCCATCGACGAACGCTATTATGGTGATTTACAGGGTTTAAATAAAGCCGAAACTGCTGCTAAATTCGGAGAGGCACAGGTTAAGGAATGGCGTAGATCCTATTTTACCCGTCCTCCCGGAGGTGAAAGTTTAGAGGATACCGTCGCCCGGGTTGCACCCTTTTTTCAGAGTCGTATTCTCTCCCATATCCGACAGGGTGATAATGTCTTGGTGGCAGCCCACGGTAATTCCTTACGGGCAATGATTATGACCTTAGAAAATCTTAGCCCAGAAGAAGTCCCCAGTTTGGAGTTAATCACGGGAGTTCCAATTGTCTATGATCTCGATGAGACGGGAAAAATTATCAGTAAGCAAATTCTGCCCTGATTTTTCCGTCTTCTTCCAGACGCGCGAGGTCATTTTATGTTAGGTGGGTAGATGCTAAAAATTGTCAGACACCCTCCTTATTAAGGGGAAATGAAAAGGGGATTAAGGCGGAATCCATCTTCAATTTGATCATAACCAGCTACTTATCCCCACACCCCACGGAAAACTTTTTCAGCAGATACAGATTTTGGGCGGTGGATTAGTTGTGATAGAAATATAAGTATCGATCGCTTGCTGTCAATCTTGATGAAAAGACGATATTTTCTGGCTTTTATCGGCTCAATTGCCCTTATTTGCTTATTATCTCCAGACATAAACCTTTTTTCCTCTACTATCACCACCAGCGAAACCCAGACAATTCTAGTTTCTGCCGCCGCTAGTCTCAAAGATGCCCTAGAAGAAATCAAGCCGGGGTTTGAAAAAGCCCATGGCAACATTAAAGTTAATTATAACTTCGGTGCGTCGGGGGCTTTGCAACAGCAAATTACACAAGGTGCGCCGGCCGATGTTTTCCTCTCGGCTGCCAGTAAGCAAATGGACGCTTTAGCAAAAGCTGGTTTAATCGATACAACTACCAGAAGAAAGCTGCTCACTAATCGCCTAGTTTTAATCGTTCCCAAGCATTCCACCCTAAAAATCAGCAATTTTCGTTCCCTGACTAACAGTAATGTCAAAAGAATTGCCGTGGGTGAACCGCGCAGCGTTCCCGTCGGTCAGTACAGTGAAGAAGTTCTGAAAAATCTCGGCATTTTAGAGCAAATAAAACCAAAACTGGTCTTTGCCAACTCCGTCCGTAATGTTCTCGCCGCCGTAGAGACTGGTAACGCCGATGCTGGCATTGTTTACATCACCGATGCGAAAATTTCCGACCGGATAAAAGTAGTGGCTACGGCTGCCAATAATCTCCATTCTCCGATTATTTACCCGATAGCTGTGATAAAAGCCAGTAAAAACCCGCAAGCTGCCAAGACTTTCGCCCAACATCTCACCAGGGCAGCCGCTAAAAACATTTTTGAAAAATTCGGCTTCGGAATAGCCAGATAATTTAGGGGAAGTGGAGAAGTGGAGAAGTGGAGAAGTGGGGAAGTGGGGAAGTGGGGAATTTCAACTAAAACCCCAACACCCCAACACTCCAACACCCCAACACTCCAACACCCCAAAACCCCAAAACCCAACCCCTGACCCCTGAAAAATGCCAGACTTTTCCCCCCTAGGGATATCCCTGAAAACCGCCACCATTGCCCTGATAATCATCTTTTTTCTCGGTATTGCCGCCGCTTATTGGATGTTGGGCTATCGTGGACGGTGGAAATCCCTAATCGAGGGAGTTTTCGTCGCGCCTTTAATCTTGCCCCCGACGGTGCTAGGTTTCATTTTACTGCTCCTATTCGGCAAAAACGGACCATTAGGACAGTTATTAGACCTATTTAACTTTCGCATCGTTTTTACTTGGTATGCCGCCGTTATCACCGCGACGGTGGTGGCTTTTCCCCTGATGTACAAAACCACCCTCGGGGCTTTTGAACAGGTGGATGCCAGTCTTTTACAGGTTGCCCGCACCCTAGGGGCATCGGAAGGGAAAATATTCTGGCGCCTACTTTTGCCCCTCTCCTTCCCTGGGGTATTAGCAGGATTAACCCTAGCTTTTGCCCGCGCTTTGGGGGAATTTGGGGCGACTTTGATGTTAGCGGGTAATATTCCGGGGCAAACTCAAACTATCCCGATGGCGATTTTCTTCGCTGTGGAAGCAGGAGCGATGACCGAGGCTTGGATCTGGATGTTTATTATCATATTAATCTCCCTATCGGGGATTATCGCCGTTAATCTCTGGCAAAGTCAACGTAAACAGCAATTAGGACGACCGGGAGAAAGCAAACCTAACGAGATGGAGGACTGGCTGCCACTCTGGGAGGGTCGCAATTTTGCCCTTTTAGCGGCTGAAAATCCCTATTATAGGGATAAAATAGGCTTATTTGTCGATATAGAGAAATATTTACCCGGTTTTAACCTCTCAGTCACTTTTAACTGCCAAAATCAGCCATTAGGACTACTAGGGGCTTCGGGTTCGGGAAAAAGCCTGATTTTGCGATCGCTAGCTGGGGTGGAAACGCCCTCAAGGGGTCGTATTGTCTTAAATGGTCGCATTCTCTTCGATTCCGAAAAGGGAATTAATCTCCCCAGTCGTCAGCGTCATATCGGTTTTGTGGTGCAGAATTATGCTCTTTTTCCCCATCTCACCGTGGCAGAAAATATCGCTTTTAGTCTCCCGAAAAACTTATCTAAAAAAGTTATTAAACAGCAAATTGCCAACCAATTGGAATTAGTGCAGTTACTTGGCATGGAAAACCGTTATCCCCATCAATTATCGGGGGGACAACAGCAACGAGTCGCCATTGCTCGCGCTTTAGCTAGTCGTCCGGAAGCTTTATTATTAGATGAGCCTTTTTCTGCCCTTGATACCCATCTACGCGCTCAATTAGAACGTCAGATGATCAAAACTTTAAGTAATTACGATGGTGTGACAATTTTTGTTACCCATAATATGGATGAAGCTTATCGAATATGTGAGAATTTATTAGTTATGGAAAAAGGGCGGGCAATTGCTAATAATTCTAAACAGAAAATTTTTGAGCAACCAGATAGCGTTAGTTTGGCCAAGATTACTGGTTGTAAGAATTTTTCTCGTGCTATAATCATTAATAATCAACAATTAGAAGCCATTGATTGGGATGTTAAATTATACACCGTCCCCGAAATTCCCGACTATTTAGCCTATACGGGAATTCGCGCCCATCAAATTATTTTTGGTCGAGATTTAGGCGATATTAATACTTTTCTCTGTTGGTTGGCTAATGCCATTGAAGGACCCCATCGAGTGACTCTCTATCTGAAACTTAATCAACCCTCCAACCACGATCAAGATTTTCATATCCAAGCAGAGTTATATAAGGATAAATGGTTAGAAATTAAGGAGCAAGCTTTGCCTTGGACTGTTACTTTATCTCCCCAGCGTTTATTATTATTAAAATAAACAGAGATTTTGATGCTAATACTAAATCTAGTGATTAAAAACTGATTATTTATTCCCCCTTTTGCCTCTTGCATGAGTGCCTCTCCTTGTAACTAGCCTATACTTAGGATTTGGTGTAGAGTTTTACCGATTTTGGGGTGGTCAATTACCTAATTTTCAGGGAAAAAGTGCCTGAAATTTCCCCCCGACCACTCCAAAGTCCGGTACTTTTGGATTTTAAAAAGGTCTAAAGATATTATCCAACAAGGTTTTTAGATTTATTCAGCCAGCCCTACTTAAAGGATTTAGTATGATACTCAGCTTTTTATTCTACCTTGTTTGAGTTAGCGATCGCTTTTTCTTAACTTCTCCAGTCAAAAAGTTGCACACGGGGGTATTATTCTGTAGGAGCGCACGCTCTGGACAACCCCTGAGATAAACTTTTCTGCACTACAAGCGCAGGATATCCCTCCGCACCACCTAGAAGGAGAATCTGATGTTCAAAATCGATACTTGCTGTACTCTCGTACCCTATTTTGAAGTACAAGAAGGAAAAATTGATGCGTTCAAAAAACTAAGCCCCAAGTTCATTGAGAGAGTCCGCACCGAAGAGGGCTGTATCCATTATGCTTTTTCCTTTAGCGGCAATATTCTTCATTGCCGCGAGGGTTACATCGATGCTTCCGCAGTTCTTGCCCACCTGCAAAACGTCGGGGAACTGCTAGACGAACTTCTCAAAATCTCCAAGATTATTCGCCTAGAAGTTCACGCTCCCGCTGCCGAAATCGAAAAGCTGCGAGAGCCGTTGGCTTCTCTTAACCCTCAGTTTTTCGTTATCGAGGAAGGTATTCGCCGCACCAGTGAATCCTAACCCCATACCGACACAAAAGAGAAGGAGTAAACTAGAGAGGGTAATTAAACCCACATTCCGCACCCTAAAGTGTCACATTGAAAATTTTATCCAAATCGTCAAAACGATTGCTGGCTCTGAATTACAGGCTAATTTGTTTGTCTAGCAGATGCACAATTAGCCCTAAAAATCTGATAGCTCTGATACCAAATTATTGAGATAAACTCTCATTAAGCTGGCGATCGCTGACTAGAGTGTGACACTTCATAATTCTTAGTAATCGCTAAAAGTCTTACTATACAAGGGCTAGAGCAACTTTTGATTTCAACGACTAGGGTGCGGAATGTGGGATTAAAGGCTCCTACAGGGTGTGAGGGGTAGGATATAGGGAAAAATCTTAAGACCAACGAAAGAAAATGAACTTATTTCGACAAAACCTAAGCAATTAGCCTGATTGTTCCCCATTATCCCTAGATTCTGGCATCTTCTCTGAAAGAAACAAAAAAGCACCCCCTCGCGGGAGTGCCTTTTCGTTCAGACTAGGAATTAACCATTGATAGCAGGAGCAATCAGAGCTACAGGAGCCTGTTCACCACTAGCTAAGTCTAAGGGGAAGTTGTGAGCATTACGCTCGTGCATTACTTCCATCCCGATACCAGCGCGGTTCAGCACATCGGCCCAAGTACCGATTACACGACCTTGAGAATCGAGAATCGACTGGTTGAAGTTGAAACCGTTGAGGTTGAACGCCATGGTGCTAACACCCATTGCCGTAAACCAGATACCGATTACCGGCCATGCACCCAAGAAGAAGTGCAGAGAGCGGCTGTTGTTGAAAGAAGCGTATTGGAAGATTAAACGTCCGAAGTAACCGTGAGCGGCAACGATATTGTAGGTTTCTTCTTCTTGACCGAATTTGTAACCGTAGTTCTGAGATTCGATTTCCGTGGTTTCACGCACTAACGAAGAAGTTACTAACGAACCGTGCATGGCACTGAACAAGGAACCGCCGAACACACCAGCAACACCTAACATATGAAAGGGGTGCATCAGGATGTTATGTTCTGCTTGGAACACAAACATAAAGTTAAAGGTTCCAGAGATTCCTAAAGGCATACCATCAGAGAAAGAACCTTGTCCGATGGGGTAAATTAAGAATACAGCAGTAGCGGCGGATACAGGTGCAGAGTAAGCTACACAAATCCAAGGACGCATTCCTAAACGGAAAGACAGTTCCCACTGACGACCGAGGTAGCAGAAAACACCTAGTAAGAAGTGGAAAATGACTAACTGGTAGGGACCACCGTTGTATAACCACTCATCTAAGGAAGCAGCTTCCCAGATGGGGTAAAAGTGGAGTCCAATCGCGTTGGAAGAGGGAACAACTGCACCAGAGATGATGTTGTTTCCGTAGAGTAGAGAACCAGCTACAGGCTCGCGAATACCGTCGATATCTACAGGAGGAGCGGCGATAAAGGCGATGATGAAGCAGGTGGTGGCGGTGAGCAGGGTGGGGATCATGATGACACCGAACCAACCGATGTATAAACGGTTGTTGGTGCTGGTGATCCACTGACAGAACTGCTCCCACAGGGAAGCGCTCTCGCGCTGTTGTAGAGTGGTGGTCATTGGTTTATGATTCCTATTAAGTTATCGAGGTACGATTGATTGATGATGTTTCTATCTTAGAGAGTTTGTAACGGTTTGTAAAGGGGTTTGAAACTATTGTTACTTATGCTATTGATAAGTTTAGCTGATATTAGAGGGGGAAAAATAGAAACCCACTGTAAACGTCGCTTCCCTCTATGCTTTCTCCAGAAAAATGGTGACAATCAATAGCACGGCGAGTAAGATAGTTACAGATGAGCAACGTGGCACTTCTAAGATGGATGTGGTTGTTATTGCGGTGCGCTCAATACTGGGGCTGTGCTGAGACTGTACCATTGAATCAGAGATTGGCTGAGTTGGTGAGCCGAATAACAGCACTGAAAGCGAAAGAAAAGGTAAAAGCAAAGTAGGGAAACTACGATGGGTAATGAAATCATTAAAATCTTTCTCGCCTCCTCATCTGAATTGAAAGATGATAGAGAACAATTTGAAATATTTATCAACCGTAAAAACAAAAAATACATAGAACAGGGAATATTTTTAGAATTAGTTGTCTGGGAAGATTTTATCGATGCTATGTCAAAAACGCGCCTACAAGATGAATACAATAAAGCGATTACACAGTGCCATATTTTTGTCAGTCTCTTTCATACTAAAGTAGGTAAATACACTGAAGAAGAATTTCTCAAAGCGTTGGAAACCTTTAAAGCAAATGGTAATCTACGGATTTATACCTATTTCAAAAATGCACCCATCAATGCGAGTCAAATTGGACCAGAAATTATGACTTTGTTGAATTTCAAGGAAAGACTCCATAATTTAGGACATTTTCATACTAGCTATGCTGACATTAACGACCTGAAACATAAATTTAGCGAACAACTAAATAAGATTATGCCAAAATTAGCCAGGGAAATCGAGCCAGCTTTTCATCAAGAACAGCAGGAAATAGAACAAGCACCGAAATCTCAGATTCAGCAGTTAGAACAACAGTTAGAACAAGAGCGACTAAAAAACGCTCAATTACTAGAAAGAATATCTCGCTTAACTGAACAGCTAATAAATTGTTCAAGTGTAACGGAGAAGGATCGTATCCAATCTAGAATTAAAATACGGCAAAAAAAACTAACAGAAAAAGAAGCAATAATTTCTCAGATGCAAGAACAAATAAAGCAGCTACAATTTTCTTTAAAAATTGTTATAACAGGAGAAATCGAACTCGAAAGTGAGAAAGGAATCGACTACACTAAACTTCGTGACTTACTAGCAGCAGGTAAGTGGGAGGAGGCGGATCAAGAAACAGTTAAAGTCATGTGTCAAGCAGCAGGAATAGACAACAAAGGCCGCCTAGACTCAGTGTCTATCGGCAACTTCCCCTGTATAGATTTACGAACTATTAACCAACTCTGGCTGCACTACAGTAGCGGTAAGGACGGCTTCAGTGTCCAATGTCAAAATATTGAAGCGATTGGTGGCGTAGAGGGATTAAGGAAGCGAGAAACCTTGTGTTTGTGCCGCCCGTACCTACTAGGTACATCCCTTGATTTATTAGAGGCTCTCTTCTCTCGCGTAAAGACTTGTAACCTGGGACATATAACGATTTGGCGGTGCTACAATTAAAAGAGAAAGTTTGCTCCAAGAAAACCATGCAACTAGAAGAATACTTTGAAGTTTTTGAGCCAGATGACATCCGCATTAAAGGACATCGCATTGGGATTGAGGATGTCATCAACTACCATTTAAAAGGTTATACTTCCCAGCAGATTCTCCAAGAGTTACCCACCTTAAACCTAGAGAAAATTTACGCTACTCTCACCTATTACTATCAAAATAAGACCCTGATAGATGCTTATGTTCAGCGCCTCCGTGACTGGCAGGAAGAACAATACCAACAGTGGTTAAATACCGAGCCATCCCCCCTGATTCAACGCCTAAGACAACTAAAACTAAAACGGAAACAGCAAGAACTAAACCTCGCATGAAAATCCGGTTTTTGTTAGATGAAAACTTATCCCCAGACCTCAAAATATCTCTGTTACGATTGAACCCTAATCTCGATATTTTGCGAGTAGGTGAACCCGATGCACCACCACTGGGAACTTTAGACCCAGAAATCCTAGATTATGTTGCGTCATTTCAACGGTTGTTAGTTACCAATAATCGTCGCAGTATGCCCGGACACCTGAAGAACCATTGGGATAAGGGTGGACATATTTGGGGTTTACTATGGTTGCGTCCCAGTGCTAATTTAGAAATCTGGGCAGAAGAATTATATCTGATTTGGGAAGCATCCGAAGCAGAAGAATGGATTGACCGAGTTGATTGGATTCCCTTTTAAATCTTCGCTATTTATAGAGGAATATGAGTAATCCGGTCTTGATAATCTTGGGCATCTCCTAATCAAGCAATGAGAATTACTTAATACTGATTAATAATTTTCTGCCGCTGCCCTTTCTGCCTTTAATTTCCGCATTTTCTCCACAAAAGCGGGGGGTTCATCTAAATCCGCTGAGTGTAGGCTAGTTATACAGAGAAGAACAAATGTTAGCCTCTAGCAAGATTTACCTAATTTAAAGGTATATTAGGAACGTAGAATATCGGACAAAATATCTATAATTAAAGTTTGAGTTTTTAATGATAATGAGCCTAGTTCACGCTGAATCAGTGAAGCTCGAAGTGTTACTAAATGATCAAGTCTGATGGCTGAGGATTGGCGAAGACCACTTATCATAAAATCTGGACTTTCTGAACTCAAAATAATATCTGTACGAAGGAGATTTTCGGGAATACGACTGGTGATCAGGGCAAAGATAATGTGTTGATAGCCTCCAATTTTATTGGTTAGGCAATAAGCAGGGCGAACTTTACTGGAAGATAAATCGTCGAAGGGAAATTGAATCAATACGATTTTACCCTTCATTGCTTACAGGTTGTCCATCGTTTAGATTATAAATATCTTCTTCAGTATCATGCAGAAAAGCAAAGCTAGGGTTATGGGAAACGGCATCTAGCCAGTGTTTTTCGTTCAGTTCATCCTCCGACATCAAAAGAATGACGCGCACAAATCGATCTTTTTCTTGAGGAATAGGATGATCAAGTTGAATTTGACCTTGGGTATTGAGGATACCAGTGGTTTCAATCGCACGCATAGCAAAGTCTAAAGGGAGTAATTCGATTCTAACATTAAAAATGTGGCTACTATGAAATTAGGATTAAAGGAACGGGGAATGGGGGACAGAGTAAAGTAAATGTTTACAGATAGTTCTAACAATTCAAAACCTGATCAGGATTTTCAGGATTTTCAGGATTTGAAAATTTCAGGATGATCAATCCAAAATTATCAAATCATCGCCTAATTCAGCAACGCTTATCATAATTCTAACAACAAAAAAGCACCCCCTTGCGGGAGTGCCTTTTCGTTCAGACTAGGAATTAACCATTGATAGCGGGAGCGGTCAGAGCTACAGGAGCCTGTTCACCACTAGCTAAGTCTAAGGGGAAGTTGTGAGCGTTGCGCTCGTGCATTACTTCCATACCGATACCAGCGCGGTTTAACACATCGGCCCAAGTACCGATTACACGACCTTGAGAATCGAGAATCGACTGGTTGAAGTTGAAACCGTTGAGGTTAAACGCCATGGTGCTAACACCCATTGCCGTAAACCAGATACCGATTACCGGCCATGCACCTAAGAAGAAGTGCAGAGAGCGGCTGTTGTTGAAAGAAGCGTATTGGAAGATTAAACGTCCGAAGTAACCGTGAGCGGCAACGATATTGTAGGTTTCTTCTTCTTGACCGAATTTGTAACCGTAGTTTTGAGATTCGATTTCAGTGGTTTCACGCACTAAGGAAGAAGTTACTAGGGAACCGTGCATGGCACTGAACAAGGAACCGCCGAACACACCAGCCACACCTAACATATGGAAGGGGTGCATCAGGATGTTATGTTCTGCTTGGAACACGAACATAAAGTTAAAGGTTCCAGAGATTCCTAAAGGCATACCATCAGAGAAGGAACCTTGTCCGATGGGGTAGATTAAGAATACAGCAGTAGCGGCGGATACAGGTGCAGAGTAAGCGACACAAATCCAAGGACGCATTCCTAAACGGAAAGACAGTTCCCACTGACGACCGAGGTAGCAGAAGACACCTAGTAAGAAGTGGAAAATGACTAATTGGTAAGGACCACCGTTGTATAACCACTCATCTAAGGAAGCTGCTTCCCAGATGGGGTAGAAGTGGAGTCCAATCGCGTTGGAGGAGGGAACAACTGCACCGGAGATGATGTTGTTTCCGTAGAGTAGAGAACCAGCTACAGGCTCGCGGATACCGTCGATATCTACAGGAGGAGCGGCGATAAAGGCGATGATGAAGCAGGTGGTGGCGGTGAGCAGGGTGGGGATCATGATGACACCGAACCAACCGATGTATAGACGGTTGTTGGTGCTGGTAATCCACTGGCAGAACTGCTCCCACAGGGAAGCGCTCTCGCGCTGTTGTAGAGTGGTGGTCATTGGTTGATGATTCCTATTAAGTTATCGAGGTACGATTGATTGATGATGTCTCTATCTTAAGGAGTTTGTAACGGTTTGTAAAGGGGTTTGACGATATTGTTACTTATGCTCTTGATAAGCTGAGGTTATGAAACGGGTCGGGTGCGGTTCGGTCTTTTCTGATCTAAGATTGAAGATATGACTAGACGACCTCACGACCAATTTGCCAAACAATACCTAGAAGAATTGCTGTCTCCTTTGGGAAGGGTGGAAGTTAGCAAGGAAGTGGCGGATGAAACCCGTCAGGTGGATGTTTTCTTCTCTCCTGACTCTAATATGCGGGAAAATGCTCAATCTTTGGGTCTTTTAGGGCAAATGGTGACAACAAGCACTTTGCTTGAGCCTTTTCGCAATGCTCCCAATCGAACGGAAATTCGCAACTGTATCTTAAAATTGTTTTCGATTTTCGCTGAACTTCAACGGAAAGGGAAACGGGAAAAAACTGAGTTAAACGAGGATGACTTACCTAGATTATGGATTTTGGCTACTTCTATTAGTTTACACATCCTAGAGAGTTTTGATGCTAAATTAGAACTAGAAAACTGGACAGAAGGGATTTACTTTTTATCTCCCTCTCACCGAACGGCAATTGTAGCGATTAATCAGTTACCTATTACCCCGGACACTTTACTGTTAAGATTGTTGGGAAGGGGGAAAACCCAAAGCCAAGCGGTGAGAGAGTTGCTTGAGTTGCCCTCTGGCGATTCCTTCCGTCAAAATGTCATGGAATTATTGATTAGTTGGCGTGTGAGTGTTGAAGTTAACAATCTTTTAGAATCAGAAGATAGGGAGGTATTTATGGCTTTATCTCAATCTTATTTAGAGTGGAAAGAGGCGACTAAACGGGAAGGACTTCAACAAGGACTTCAGCAAGGACTTCAACAAGGACTTCAACAAGGACAACGACAAATTATTGAAAATTTAATGCAAGTGAGGTTTGGAGAATTGGATGAGTCTTTAATAAAAGTTATTGATGAGTTGCTCAGGTTATCACCGATGGAGTCTAGTCGTTTATTATTGGAGTCTTCACGGGAAGATTTAATCAGACGATTCCTCTCTGAATAAATTAATTAAGGTTCTTCAGTTTGTGGGCTCTTCGGTAACTGTTATGCAAATAATTAACTTAAAATAAAATTCGATGAGAGAGCCTACGCCCAAAAATAGCTGAAACCCATACAGGAAAAGGTTTAAGGCACAAACTGGTTAATACAAAAAGATAGACAATCGAGTTAAGATTTGATATAATAGCCAAAAACCAGAGTATTTTACTTATGATACTTGACAAATTTTTGAACCTAGAAGGAACCTCTATTCAAGGCTATCTACACCTAGAAAATATCGGTATAGTTTTCCAAATCGAATCGAAAAATAAAAAAGCAGTCTGTCCTCGTTGTGGGTTAGAGAGCGATAAACTCCACCAAAATCATCGACATTTAGTCAAAGATTTACCGCTCTCAGGTCAACCAGTGTACCTACAAGTTAATCGTCGTCAATTTAAGTGCGATAATTGTCGAAAACCCTTTAGCGAAGAGTTAGATTTTGTCGCCAGTAAACGAACCTATACGAAAAGACTAGCCGAAAATATACTAGAACAATTAAAAGAAGGAGATATTTTAAATGTTAGTCGAAGAAATGACGTAACGGAAGAAGAGATACAAAGAATGATAGAGGACATAGCCAAAGAAATTACAGAACCAGACTTATCGAAATTAAAAAGACTAGAATTGATGAAATCGCTCTAGTCAAAGGACAAAAAAATTACTGTGCGGTTTTAGTAAATTTAGATACGGGAAAACTAATAGCTATTCTAGAGAAGCGAACACAAGAAGAATTGAAAAAAACGCTTACAGACTGGGGAAAAGAGGTGTTAGAGCAAATTGAAGAAGTCAGCATAGACCTTTGGTTGCCCTATAAAAATTTGGCGAAAGAATTGATACCATCGGCCCAGGTAGTCGCCGATAGATTCCATGTAATGACTGGACAGCAATTCTCATTTTGAAACTATTTTGCGTTGTTTCAGCGATCTAGAGATTCGTTAAGAATTATTAACCCCTCTAGGTGCAAGGGTTTTAATGTCATGAAACCTTAAAATGAGAATTGCTGCTTCTAGGTAGGCAGAAGTGACATCATACAAGACTAATGTTCCTGATTCTAAGTGTTTAAGTGCTAGGTGCTTCTCAATTTTCTCTTGTTTTTCTAATAACCAATCTAAGGCGTTATATAATTCGTCTTCATCAGCTTTCTCTAAGTCTAATAATTGTCCTAAACTCTGACTGTAAGTTTCGCTATTAAACCCTCTTGCTGTGGCTAGTTTCGATTTAGGATTGATGATTCTTGCCACAATCATTGCCACGACTAAGTTTCTGATTCGTGAGGATTTTTCACTGATTATTTTATCTAAACCTAATTTTTTAATCGTCTCTAAAATAGCCATTACATGACCATGAGGAAGACTTCTAATCACTTCAAAATGATTGGGAATGCCTTCATTCATGGACAGTGTTGCTCCTTTAAGAGCCAGTTTTAGATTGTCGATAATATCATCGGGTAATTTTGAGAGATTGGCCAGGGTTCTTTTTTTGACTTGATCTCCTTCTCAGTAGGACTCTCGAAGAAGAACAGCGGGGGGAGAATTACGGTTAGGAACTTTTTCTATATACATGGCTATCATTTTAGCAAATGGAGAGAATTCTTGTCCATTAAGAAATATTACAAATTACATGGGTACATCAAGAAGGGTTAAGGGGGTGCATCCATTGATGGATAAGGGTTTTCGTCTATTATGGTATATATGCATGGGGGAAGTTCAGTAATGAAATTAAAAACTTGACTCACTATCATTGGCTAACTTATGACTGATTGTTATCATCTTTTTAAAACAGGATTTAGTATAATTAGAGTTTGCTGAAAAAAGTTTTCTGGGGAAAGTGCCTGATGAGCTTGGTTTTCCCCATGATAGGGACTACAATCGAGTTTTCAAATTCTCCCAAGTGGATTGATAGGTATTGCCTAAATCTGCCTTGCGACGATTAAAAATCGAATAGAGAGCCAATTTGACTCGATCGATAATCAATAACCAGACTAGGGCATAGAGCCAGCTTTTTGCCACTCCCTCAAAACCGATCGGGGCGATCAGGATTCCGAACAGCGAAATCAGCGAAGATATAATGACCGAGATGCCAGTAGCGATCGCTAGAGGTTTAGCAGGGGCCAAGGACCAAAACGCACCTTTTGCCCGCACCGAATAGAGAGTCATCATCCCTAAGAGAGCGATATTGAGGAAAATATAGGTTTGCACCTTGTCAGGAGTCATTCCCCATACCCGGCCCGCTAGATAGTACACCAGAAAAGTGGCAATGACGTTGACCACGCCCAAAACCGAAGCAATGGTGAGAACTTTCGGCATATCCCAAGCTTGGGGTACTTTCGATATCTTGGCATTATCGTAGGCGATCGTCATGATTGCTCCATCGTTAAGAATTGCTAAGAAAACGATCATAATTGCCGTAATCGGGTAGGAATTAAAGAACAGAATCGCCAAAGTGGTAAAAACGAGAATCTGAATTGTGGCGATGATCCGATAGAGAACATAACTGGTCATCCGCTCAAAAATCTGACGACTTAACCTAATTGCATCGACGATTACCGATAAACCGGGGGTAAGGAGAACTATATCGGCCGCCGCCCGGGCTGCATCCGTCGCCCCGGAAACCGCAATCCCCGCATCGGCTTTTTTCAGCGCCGGCGCATCATTGACCCCATCTCCAGTCATACCAACAATGTGATCGGTTTTCTGCAAGACATCGACGATATGATATTTGTCCTCTGGGAAGACTTGACCGAAACCATCGGCACTGAGAATCTGTTCATCGAGGGTTCCTAACTGATTGGGGGGGACTTCCCGAAAAATTTTGGCATCGAGGATATTGTTACCTAAACCCAATTGTCGAGCGGTTTCCTTAGCGATTAACACCTGATCCCCCGTGATCATCTTGACGGGAACCCCTAATTTTAGGGCGGTTTGTAGGGTTAATTGGGAATCAACCCGTGGTGGATCGAATAGGGAAATAATGCCCAAGAATTGCCATTGACCTTGGGGGTTGGTTTTTGCCACTCCTAGGGCGCGATAGCCTTTTTTGGCGTAATCTTCGATGATTTGATTCACCGGCCCTTCGATTTCCTCTTTATTGTAGGCTAGATCGAGCATTACCTGCGGTGCGCCCTTACTGGTTTTAAAAGTCTGACCATCGGGGGCGGTAATATCGGCTTCGGTACGTTTAGCGACGGGATCGAAGGGGGTAAAGTGGGTGACTTGATAGCGATCGAGTACCGTGGCATCTTTTAAACCGGCGAGAATAGTTTTATCGATCGGATCGTCATCGCTAGTTTGGGAAGCGAGGGAAGCGGTGAGAATTAGATCGTCGGCACTGATCCCCGGCAGGGTGTAGGGATCGCCTAAACTCAGCTGATTAAGGGTGAGAGTGCCGGTTTTATCGGAACAGAGCATATTCATGCCCGCTAGTTCCTCGATCGCCGCCAAGCGTGTCACCACGGCGTTTTTATCCGCTAGTGCCTTCGCCCCTACCGACATACTGACGGAAAGAACTGTGGGCAAGGCGACGGGAACAGAAGCAATGGTGAGAACGAGACAGAATTTCAGCAAGCGGATCAATTCTAAGCCCTGTTTTTCGACAATACCGTTATAGAGACGATAAACAACGATAATAGCGATTAAAATCAGGGCAATGACGATGAGAAAGTCGCCGATTTTGAGAACTGATTTCTGGAAATGGCTGACGTTTTCGGTACTGGCTACCAGTTTAGCGGTACGACCAAAAAAGGTATTACTGCCGGTCCCGTTAACTATGGCCTCAGCTTGACCTTTTTTCACCACTGAACCTGAGTACACTTGTTCGCCAGAACTGCGATCCACGGGTAAGGATTCCCCCGTTAGGGCAGCTTGGTCAATTTTGACGGGATCCCCCGGCAGCAATCGGGCATCGGCCGGCAGCACATCGCCGATCTTGATCCGGATTACGTCTCCTGGTACTAATTCCCTAGCGGGGACGGAGATAAATTTGCCGTCTCTTTTGGCATCGGCATTGAGGGCGAGTTGCGCTTTCAGGGCAGCCACCGCATCCCCGGCGGTTTTTTCCTCGAAGTAGCCGATCAAGCCGTTAGCCACCAATAGAATGGCGATAATCACGAAGTCCACCCAATCACCGACGATAGCGGAAAAAATTACCGCCGCTTCGATCATCCAGGAAAAGGGATTCCAAAAGTAGGAAAGGAATTTGAGCAGGGGGCTGACTTTTTTCTCGGCAATCTCGTTATAACCGTCGCTATCGAGGCGATTTTTTGCTTCACTGGTGGTGAGACCGTCGGGAGATGTTTTCAGTTGGATCATTAAATCTCGCATGGAGATTTTTGAGAGATCGTTTGTCGGTTTATCGCTAGTAGTAGTCATCTTTGGTTAATTTTTAAGCAATGTACGGCAGTTGCTCGGTTTTTTTAACGCTTTTATTCTAGGGCAACTTGGGAAAATTAACGCTAGTTTTATAATTTTCTCAGGTCAATTGGGGTTAAATGTGATTTCGATGACAATAATCCTAAATCCGTTGAGTACAGGCTAGTTATGAGGAGAGGCACTCATGCAAAAGGCAAGAGGCAACAGGCAACAGGGGGAATAAATAATCAGTCTTTAATAACCAGATTTAGTATTACCTAAGCAAAAAAAGGAAGAAATTAGCACTAATTTCTTCCTTTTATCTAAATGCTGCTAAGTTTTGTCAAAAGTTGTCAAAAACATTGACAAAGTTGCCACTTTATGGTAAAAAATTGGGTCATTTTTGTCCCTTAAATTTTAAATTTCATCCCATCCACTTAAGCCAGAAGACATAACATAACTGGTAACGGTTGCTTCAAAAAAGTTCGCTTTGGTGTGGCCTTCTTTTTTGGTATCGGAGAAGCGTTCCAGATGGTTATAGGGACTTTTGTTATACTTTTCTTCCCTGTATAAAGGCTCAAGTCCGATCGCTTTCAGTCGAATATTAGCAAGGTATTTAGTGTACTGTTCGGTACTGTATTCGGTAATACCTAAAATATTGTTGCCAACAATGTGATTTGTCCAGCGACATTCGTGTTTAACCGCATTATCGAACATCTCATAAATTTGTTCAACAGAATGGGGAAAAATTGCCATGGCTTCAGGAATAAGTTTCTGATACAAACGGACGTGACTTAATTCGTCCCGGTTGATCATTTTGAAAACGTCAGCGCTACCAGACATTAGCTGTCGAGAAGCGAGATTATAGAAAAAGATGACGCAACTACCCATCCTTTCAGAGTGGGGCTAGAACATACCATTATCTTCTTGAACCTTTTATAGCGTATTTACCAAGAAGATACTCACCCTCTGTTCGTTGAACCTTCCCCTTTAAAATAGAGGCTTGGCTGCTGATTACCCATTGTTTTTAATAGCTGCCTTACGGCTTTTATTAAATCCCTTAACTTTTTTCTGCTCTCGCTCCTTTACGCTTATCTTTTCAGACTTCGCTTTGGCATAAGGGCTTTAGGGCTTCCCAGCAATTTGGCGAGTTTTAACTAACACCTCACGATGCTAGTGGGCTACCTCATTATTTAACCCGTTATAAAAATACAAACTCTCTAGCAAATAGTCGGCAAGAAGGGCGATAAAATAGCTTTCAGTAGTTTGTTTGTCGATATACTGCTGGTAGAGACTAGCGATAAATTGACAGCGATCCTTGAGAACTTTATCGGTGCGCCAAAAGTCATAAACTTCACCTCTGCGATCCGAGGGAATAATCGTTTCAATTAGGTATTGATAACTTTGATTGTGCATGGCTTCTTGAGAAATTTGTTCCGCCATACAAAGACTAATTTCTGGCGCAGTGACGCTACCTTTTAGGTGAGGAATATTACAGGTTTGTACGGAATCAAGAAAAGTTAGATAGGACAAAATACCATCATAAGCATATCTTTCTTCGTCGGTAAGATGCCCGTATTCAGTCACGTCTTGAGTGATATCTAAGCGTTGCGGAATCCAGAAATTTTCCCGCATTTGTTGATATAAACCCACCGCCCAGGTGTAGCGGACATCGTTTAATTGCATCAGGTTGGTGGTGTTACCAAACCAGATCGAACGGTTTTCGATCGCATCATCTCCCGACGGATTGAAGATCGGGGAAATGGGCATCGAATGGCAAGAATTAACTAAATGTAAGGACATGATTCCTTGGATATTATGGCACTTCTAGGTTATAGTAGGTTTTTGGTAAAAAGTCAAATGTTTTGATTAGGGATAAATTCAAAATCTAGGGCTTCTGCCAAAGTAAATGGGCAATTCTTCGGGAATTTCTCTAGGTTTATCCCTGTTTCAATAGCAGCTTTTTTTCTGGCTTTATTATAGCATTTTTTTAAATTTTCTTCTGTTAAAAAACTCTTAAGACTAGGGCTATTTTCTAAATCTTCTTCGATTCTCTCTCGATGCTCAAAAAGGGTTAATGCCCAGCTTCTGGTTTGTTTTTCTGGCTCTTGTAAGTATTTTAGTAAATGCCACAAAATCACAGTCAGATTGCTTTTTAATGCTTTCTGTTGACTGATAGACATAGATTTAATTTCGTCAATTAAATTCTCTAAATCCAAATCAGAAAACTGATTATTTTCCAGTAAATTAATGGTTTTATCTAACCAGAGATAGTAATCTTTTTCGTATAATTTCTTTTCCATAATTATCCCCATTATTTTGATATTTCAGGAAACCAATCCTCATTTAAAGCCTGTTCTATAGTGCAAATTGGAGCTAAACCGACCAAATTTTCAGCCATTCCAGATAAATCCAGAAACAATTTACGGGCATTTTGATAACAGGACGAGAAAATTTCCGATACATAGGGCTTTAAACTGGGACTGTCTTCAATAATTTGTTGAATTCGTAGGCGAAAGTTCCGAATTTCATTTTTCCATCCTCTTTGATTATATTCTAATTCCGATTGCCAGTAAACCAGTTTTAGCAAATGTTCTAATAAGCGAGTTAAATAACTTTCTAAACTTCGTTTCTCGCTTTTACCCATGCTGCTAATTTCTTCAATTAAATTCTCTAAATCTAAATCAGAAAACTGATGATTTTCTAGTAAAGATATGGTTTTCTCTAACCAGAGATAGTAATCTTTTTCGTATAAATCATTCTTCATTGCTTAATCCTTTCCGAGAAACTCAGGAAACCAATTTTTATCTAAAATTTGGTCAATTGATCCAATAAGTGTAGCACTTAAAAGTCTTTTATCAATGCCAGAACCTTCGACAAATAGATGGCAAGCATCCTCATAACATTGATCGAGAATCTCGGTGAGGTAAGATACTAAGTTTGTATGATAAGTTCCATCCTTTTTATTGCTAATAATTCTTTTTATTTGAATGCGAAAATTTAAAATCTTTCGTCGCCACTTGTTTTTATTGTAATCGCGCTTAGATTGCCAATAAGTTAATTTAAGTAAATGTTCCAAGAGTTTAGTTAGTAAACTCTCTAACTTCTGACGTTCTCTTCTGGACGTATCTTTTATTTCTTCAATTAAATTTTCTAAATCCAACTCAGAAAACTGGCGATTTTCTAGTAAAGATATGGTTTTCTCTAACCAGAGATAGTAATCCTGTTCGTATAAAGTCTTATCCATAGGTGTGATTAATTGATGAATAAGACTTATCTTAGCTTTAATTAGCGCAACTAGAACAACTATCGTCAGACTCTCGAAAATTGTCCTTTTGCACGGTACGGACATAATAAATCGCTTTACACCCCAATTCCCACGCCATGATTAGAGTATCAAAGATATCTTTAGCAGTGAGACAACGGTTAGGTTCTGCGGGAAAGTAAACCCCTTCATTGAGGTTGAATAATAATTCCATAGAAATTCCTGTATCAATCCATTCTTGCATAGTAGCGATCGCTTTTACCACTTGCTGCTGTTCGAGGTTTTTATTCTCTGGATAAAACCAGAAAGCTTCTTCAATAAAAGGTGGTGCGATGGGAACAGTTCCCTTTGCCCATTTATCGTAGAAAAAGCGACTATAAACCGGCAAAACACTAGCGGTACATCCCTGTACCAAACTGGAGGAAGTATTAGGAGCAATGGCAGTAATATGGGAATTACGGATGCCAAATCGTTGAATATCTTCGGCTAATTGTTGCCATCTTTGCGGTTGCACTGCGTTATTTAAAAACCATTCCACTGGTTTAGCACCGATTAATTTACCTTGACTCCATTCGCTACCCAAGAAAGCTTGATAAGCGCCGCGTTCTTTGGCTAATTCCATCGAGGAATAGGTACACCAATAGCCAATTTCTTCAAATAAATCACTAATTTCTGACAGGTTATTGTAGGATAATTTCCGTTTAGCTAACCAGTCAGCCAATCCCATCGCCCCTACCCCAATAGTGCGATATTTATCGTTGTGGTTTTTAGCATTATCAAAGGGAGGATTAGTAATATCAATAGTATTGTCGAGAATCCTGACAGCGATTTGACAATTAGACTCGATTTCTTCCCTGTCAATGTTGGCTAAATTAAGGCTAACTAAATTACAGCAATGGGCAGTTTTATCGGGGGTGACATTCGAGAAACTCTCGGTGCATAAATTTACACCGGGGATGTAGCCATCGTGTTTATTAGGGTTAGCGCGATTGATGGTATCTTTGAAAGCAATATAGGGCATTCCTGTTTCCACTTGGGAACGCATGATACTTTTAAATAAGTCCCGAGCATTAATTTTTTTATAGAGGAAAATCTCTCTATCTAAATTAGCTTCTACTAAACGATAAGCCTTTTCAAATTCTTCCCCCCATAGTTGCGCTAATTCTATACCTAACTTATTGCGGACTTCGTAGGGATCTACTAATGTCCATTCGGTTTTATCTATCACCCGACGCATAAATTCATCGGTGATAACTAATTGGGGAAAAACATCATAAGCTTTGCGTCTTTGATCACCATTTTCTGTCTGCATTTCCAGAAACTCTGGCACATCTAAATGCCAGATATCAACACCGATAGTTACTGCTCCAGCGCGTCTTCCCCCCTGATTTACTGCAATAGCTGTATCGTTGAGTAATTTAATCCAGGGAATAATTCCGCCGGAAGCATTAGCTTTCCCCATTACCCAGCTACCAGTAGAGCGAATTCTACTCACATTCACCCCGACACCGCCACCATTTTTGGAGATGCGGGCAGCATTAGTAATCTCGCTAAAAATGCTTTCTAAACTGTCGTCAATGGAAAGTATAAAACAACTGGTTAGGGAACCTTTGGGTGTGCGTAAATTGGCTAAAATTGGGGTGGCAAGAGAGATTTTTCTTTGAGCAATCCCTTGATAAAATTTCTTAGCCCAGTGGAGTCTATTAGCCGGCTCTTCCACAGTAGCAAGCAGTAGGGAACAAGTTAATAATGCCTCTTGGGGTAACTCATTTTTAAGTAAATAACGGCTAGTAATTAATAATGCCCCGGCGTAATCGTAATCGATATCCCAATCGGGATTAATCCAAGAACCAGCTTCTTTTAATTCCGCTTCGGAATAGATGAGAATCCTTTCGTCGTACAGCCGATTTTTAACTTGAGTTTTGACAGTTTTCTCGTAATTTCCGTACTGATAACCCCGCGCTACTAAGGTATCTTTCCACAGACTCCAAATGTGCAATCTTCCCGCCACATAGCGCCAATCCGGTTCCTCGGGACTACACATTTCTAGGGCGCAATTAATTAAATTATCCTGTATTTCCCTAGTGGTAATCCCATCCCGCAGACGTGTGGTTAAACCCGCTTCTAAGGCGATCGAATTGACTTTTTTACCTTCACAAGCCCACTCTACCACGTCGCGAATTTTGCCGATATTTAAGCTGGTGGTGGAACCATCGCGCCGAATCACTCTAATTCCATGGCTGCCCATATTAGCTAAAGGGGTAGAACGAAAGGGTATTACTTCGTTATTTTTGTGAATGGAGACGGCAGTAGTCAAGGGCTTCGATTGCATAATTGGGAAATTGCGGCGTTAAAAAACTTGACAAATTAATCTATTTGTACTAGAGTATTCTAGCAGATTTTCTGAAAAAACACAACATCTAGCGTCTTAAATAATCTTATAACTCTATATGTGGTATGGAGAAGATTGTTTTCTTCCCGAAAACAGTGTTTTAGATAACATTTTCTGGAAAAAATTCTCGATTTATTTCCTCAAAAATAGTTTTTTTGTATGCTTGACAAAAAGCTAATTATTTGATACGTAAAGTTCGAGGATGGGACAACTTGACCAATCTACGGTAGGGATAGGGGAGCGATCGAGGTAAGATTTGAGAGTATCTAATCTTTTTCCTATGTTCGAGCAGACATTTAAGAATATCGATGATATTCTCCGAAAAGAGGCGGGGTGCGCGACGGAGTTGGATTACGCGGAACAGATTTCCTGGATTCTCTTTTTGAAATATCTCGACGATTTGGAGGTCGATCGCCAGAATCGGGCGTTATTAACAGGAGAAGACTACGATCCGTTACTAGACGAACCCTATCGCTGGTCGAATTGGGCCTACCCCAAGGACGCAAGGGGTGAACTGCTGAAAACCGCCAAGGTAGGGGACGATCTGATCGAGTTCGTCAATAGCGAGCTATTTCCCTACTTTCAGGGATTTAAGCAATACGCGGAACTGGGGACATTCGGGGCCAAAATCGGGGAAATTTTTGCAGGGGTGCGGAATAAGTTTCAGAGCGGGTACAACCTGCGGGAAGTTCTCGAAAGTATCGACCGGCTTCAGTTTCGCACGCAACAGCAGAAACACGAGCTTTCGGACCTCTACGAAACCAGGATCAAAAATATGGGCAATGCGGGGCGAAACGGGGGCGAATATTACACCCCCCGGCCTCTGATCCGGGCGATGATTCAAGTGATTAAACCGCAATTAGGGGAGACGATTTATGACGGGGCCTGCGGTTCGGCGGGGTTTCTCTGCGAGGCCTACGAGTATTTACGCCACAGTAAGGCCGATCTGAGTACGAAAGAGCTAGAAACCCTACAGACGAGGACTTTTTTCGGCAAGGAGAAAAAGGCTTTAGCCTATATTATCGGGGTGATGAATATGATCCTGCACGGGATCGAGGCCCCCAATATTATTCAGACCAACACCCTGGCCGAAGATATTCAAGCGATTCAAGAGAAGAATCGTTATGACATCGTTTTAGCTAATCCCCCCTTCGGAGGCAATGAACGCAAGGAGATCCGCGGCAATTTCACGATCAATACCGGAGAGACGGCCTTTCTTTTTCTCCAGCATTTCATCAAGAGTTTGAAAACTGGGGGACGGGGTGCGATCGTTATTAAGAATACCTTTCTGTCGAACGCGGACAACGGCTCCAGAGAGTTACGGAGGGAGTTAACCTCCTCCTGTAATCTCCATACGGTTTTGGATTGTCCCGCTAAGACGTTTTTAGGTGCGGGGGTAAAGACGGTGGTTTTATTTTTTACCAAGGGTTCACCGACGCAGAAAATCTGGTTTTATCAACTCGATCCGGGGCGAAGTCTCGGAAAAACAAACGCGCTCAATGATGATGATTTGCAAGAGTTCATCGAGTTTCAATCGACTTTTAAGCTATCGGAGCGCTCTTGGTTTTTAGACTTAGAGGAGGTCGATCCGGGTTCCTTCGATTTGTCGGTGAAAAATCCCAACGCGCCGGAGGGCGATCCTTTACGCGAGCCGGAGGAAATTTTAGCGGAGATTGCGGAATTAGACCGGGAAAGTGGGTCGATTTTAGTGGCGATTTCCGATTTATTGGAGTCTTCTCCTAGCTGATGGGAAGGGTGGTTTCGGCTTCGCTCAACCAGCATCCGACTTCACTCCACCAGCATCGAGTTTCGATTACGAAAATTGATAGAAAACAAAAAAATTAAAGTAAGTGCGGAGATTTTTACAAGTATTGGAGAGATTTTATGAAAGAAAAAACAATTAATTTACCAGAACTATGGATGACTAAAAAGCTTGGCGATTTATGCGATATTGCCCGTGGTGGCTCACCTAGACCTATTCAGCAATACTTAACGAATAGCCCAGATGGTATCAATTGGATAAAAATCAGTGATGCTTCTGCCAGTTCAAAATATATTTATGAAACAAAAGAAAAAATAAAGCCCGAAGGAGTTACGAAATCTAGATTAGTTCAAAAAGATGATTTTTTATTGTCAAATTCTATGAGTTTTGGTCGTCCGTATATTATGAAAACATCTGGTTGTATTCATGACGGTTGGCTAGTTTTAAAAGATAAATCGGGACTTTTTGATCAAGATTATTTATATTATTTTTTAAATTCTCAAGCTGCCTATAAACAATTCGATAATCTTGCGGCAGGTTCAACAGTTAGAAATCTTAATACACAGCTTGTTAAAAATGTTATTATTCCTATTCCCCCGATCGAAGAACAAAAAAGAATAGTAGAGATACTAGACAAAGCTTTCGAGGGTATAGCCCAAGCTGAAGCTAACACCCGAAGAAACTTAATTAATGCCCAGGAGCTTTTTGATAGTTATTTAAATAATATTTTTAGGGAGAGAGGAGATGAATGGATAGATGAAAAGTTAGGCGATATTAGTGAGAATCTGGATAGCGAAAGAATTCCTGTAACGAAATCAAAGAGAACTTCTGGTAAAGTTCCTTATTATGGAGCTTCTGGTATTGTTGATTATGTAGATGATTTTATATTTGATGAAGAGCTACTGTTGGTTTCTGAAGATGGGGCTAACCTTTTGGCAAGAACTTATCCAATTGCATTTTCTATAAGTGGAAAAGCATGGGTTAATAATCATGCTCATGTTTTAAAATTTAACGATATTAGTTTACAGAGATTCATAGAATATTTTCTAAACTCGATCTCTTTAGAGCGTTATGTTAGTGGAATGGCTCAACCAAAGCTTAATCAAAAGGCATTAAATTCTATTTTGATACCAATTGCGCCTAAAGAAATAAGAGAAAAAGTTGTTAATAATTTAGATAGTTTAAAAGGAAATGTTAACAGTCTTGAAACCATTTACCAACGCAAACTAGAAGCGATCGCCGAACTTAAACAATCGATCCTAGAAAAAGCCTTCACTGGTCAACTCAGCCAGTAGAACCGTTAAAATGTAAATAGCGTCTTCCCGTAGCTCCATGATCATCCAAAAAATCATCGACGAACTCCACGAAATCCCCGAAGATCACCTGACTCAGATTTACGAGATCGTTAGATCCTTTCGCCTTGAATTAGAACGGGAACGATCGCACAACCCGGACGACACCCCAGACGAGGAAATCGTTGCCAACCTTAAACAAGGAATGCAAGAAGCCCTAGGGGGAAATACCATCCCCCTAGATCGAATGTGGGAAGGCATTGATGTCGATTAACGAAAACCCCATCGAAATTAGACTCACCCCCCGCTTTCAAAAAGATCTCAAAATCCTCGCCAAACGCTATCGATCCATCCGCCAAGACGTACAACCCCTACTTCAGATTTATTCCTCCAATTGTAGAACAAAAAAAAATCGTCGAGCAAATAGAAGAATGTTATCAAAAAACTCAAAAACTCGAAACCATTTACCAAAGCAAACTAGAAGCGATCGCCGAACTTAAACAATCGATCCTAGAAAAAGCCTTCACCGGTCAACTCAGCCAATAGATGGGTTAAAATACACAGAATAGCGGGAACGCTCATCGATGCCGACCTATACCCTCGCAAACACTCGTAATCCACCCGGTGCGGGGCCAGCCGCCAGAACCAACGGGAAACCATCGGGAAAAAGCGGGGTCGAATTCCTAGAAATATCTGGTATGAAAGCCGAAGAATTTGACGCGAAATTTGATGCGGGGGAAGACATGAGCGAATTTCTCGATTTCTCCACCGCCCGACGACCCAACCGGGAAAAGCAAAAAATCGAACTCGATTTACCCTTTTGGATCATTCGCAAACTAGAAGCCGAAGCCCAGAAAGAGGGCGTTTCCACTCAAACATTCCTAGAAAACTATCTAGCCCGACACATCGCCTCCGCCCCCTAGTTTATGAACGAAGCCGAAACCAAAGCCGAACTGATTGACCCCGCCCTCAAAGCCGCCGGATGGGGAGTCATTCCCGACAGTAAAATTCGTCGCGAGGTAATTGCCCCCGGTCGTCTGATGGGTTACGGCCAGCGCAGTTCATCGAAAATCTGCGATTATGTCTTAGTCTATCGGGGTCACAAACTCGCCACCCTGGAAGCCAAAAAACGCGACGCGCACCCCACCGAGGGACTTGGGCAGGCTAAGGACTACGCCGAGCGCCTGCAAACCCCCTTCGCCCTCTGTACCAACGGCCTCCGCATTTATCGAGTGGATACCCGCGCCGGAAAAGAAGGCTATATCGATCGCTACCCCACCCCGGAAGAACTCTGGGCGGCCACCTACCCCGATTCCAACCACTGGCGCGACCGTTTCGCCACCGTCCCCCCCGATAATAAAAGCGGGATGCGCGAGGCCCGCTACTACCAACACAACGCCATCCAGGCCGTTCTAGAAGCGATCGCAGCTGGTCAAAAACGGATGCTCCTGACCATGGCCACCGGCACCGGCAAAACAACGATCGCCCTTCAAATCGCATGGAAACTCTTTCATAGTAGTTGGAACCTGAGCGGTGAACCGACCCACCGGCCCTGTATTCTCTTCCTCACGGATCGCAATATTCTGGCTAATCAAGCTTTAACCGAGTTTACCGCCTTCCCCGAAGATGCCCTCGTTAGGATCGAACCGAAGGAAATCCAGAAAACAAAGAAAGTCCCTAAAAACGGCAGCGTCTTTTTTTCGATCTTTCAAACCTTTATGACCCAAAACGGCGAGGAACTAGCCCCTAACTTCCTCGAATACGCTCCCGACTTTTTCGACTTGGTGATCGTGGATGAATGTCATCGGGGCGGGGCCAACGACGAAAGCACTTGGCGAAAAATCCTCGAATACTTCGCCCCTGCTGTACAACTGGGATTAACCGCCACCCCGAAACGGGATCTCAACGGCGACACCTACAAATATTTCGGCGAACCCCTCTACACCTATTCCCTGAAAGAAGGCATTAACGAGGGCTACCTAACCCCCTTTAAGGTGGTTGAATTCACCACCAGTCTCGACGAGTACCAATATGATCCCGACGATGAACTGATCGAGGGCGATATCGACGAAAACAAGGTTTATACTGAATCCGACTTTAACCGGATTATCGAGATCGAGGAACGGGAACGCCAACGGGTAAAAATTTTTATGGAGGCGATCGACCAAAACGAGAAAACCCTGGTTTTCTGCGCCAATCAAGACCACGCCCTAGCCATTCGCGATCTGATCAATCAAATGGCCATCAGCAGCGATCCCAACTACTGCGCTCGCGTTACCGCCAACGATGGCAGCTTGGGAGAAACCCACTTAAAAAAGTTTCAAGACAACGAGAAAAGGCTCCCCACCATCCTTACCACCTCTCGCAAACTCTCCACTGGGGTAGATGCTAGAAACCTGAGAAATATCGTCCTACTGCGTCCAGTCAAATCGATGATCGAGTTCAAACAGATTATCGGACGGGGGACGCGCCTTTTCGATAATAAGGACTATTTTACTATCTACGATTTTGTTAAAGCCCACGAAAACTTTAACGATCCCGAATGGGACGGGGAACCGCAGGAACCCGTCCTCATCGATCCGAGACCGCGCCCCGAATCACCTGATGCGATCGAATATCCGCTCGACGAGCCGGATCCTCTACCGATAGGTCAGAAAATTAAAATCAAACTGGCCGACGGCAAGGAACGAGAACTAGAACACACCCAGAAAACAAGCTTCTGGAATGCCGACGGAAAACCGATCTCGGCCGAGGAGTTTATCCAGCAGCTTTTCGGGGATATTCCCGATCTTTTTCAAGATGAAGCGGAATTACGCCTTCTCTGGAGCCGACCCGACACCCGCAAATCCCTGCTAACTGGACTCGCGGAAAAAGGCTACGGCGAGGAACAGCTACAGGCGATCGCCCGGATCACCAACACGGAAAACAGTGATATTTACGACGTGCTGACCTATATCGCCTACGCAGCCAGACCCCTGACGCGAGAAGAACGGGTAATCAAGCACAAAGATTTAATTTTCTCGAAATACACGCGAAAACAAGGGGAGTTTCTCGACTTTATCCTCGACCAGTATATTCGCTCTGGCGTTGGCGAGCTTGACCGGGAGAAATTGCCAAAACTGATCGAGATTAAGTATCACACCATTAACGAGGCGATCTCCCAATTGGGAGACATTCAAGAAATTAGCGGGGTATTTATGAGTTTTCAGGCTTATCTCTACCGGTCAGACGTGGCCTAATCCCCTATAGGAGATACAGCACGGGTTATGGTCTTTTGTCAACGGAAAAGTCTAAATATGGTGGCTAGGGCGATAAGTACCTAAGCAAAATTAATTACACATATCTAACCCCGCTCTTGCCTCTTGCCTCTTGCCTCTTGCCTATCTTCACTAGGAAATTAATTTTGCACGACTACTTAATTGGTTTAGTATTACACTTCATGTTGATGATCAAGGCTGTGGTAAAGTAAAAACCAAGAAGGAAAGCTAGTATTTATTCTTGAAAATCATTGAGTAAAATAACGCAATCCCTTGACTAATCTTTCTACTGCCGCTAAAGCCGTTTCTGGAGATAAAGTAGCGTAGGCAAGACGCAAATAACAGCCCTCTGTTATACCAAAAGTTGAACCGGGTAACACCGCCACCCGCTGCTGCTCAATTAAACTTTTAACTAACTGAAAATCATTCTTGTCTGTATGAATTTTCAGGAAGAAATAAAAAGCTCCTTCCGCAGTGGCAACATCACAAATATCCCTAACCGATTCTAGAGCATTCAGGCAAATTTCTCTAACTTGACTGATGGTTTTTAACTGTTCTAAAGGATAGCTTTTACTCACCTGCAACGCTCCTAATGCTGCGTATTGCGAAACCACCGGCGGACAGATTAAAATAGTATCCTGAATCTTATTAATCGCCTCAGATAAATGTTCTGGTACTACCATATAACCAATGCGCCAACTGGCAAAACCGTAGGCTTTTGAGAGACTAAATAAGGAAATAGTCCGGGATTCACTATCAACAATTGCCGCCGGGGAAAAGTGGCAAGCATGGTTATAGGTAAAATACTCATAAGCCTCATCATGAATATGATAGATGCCCTTTTTTTGACAAATTCGATTGACTTCCCTTAGGGTATTTTCTGGATAAACTACTCCCGTAGGATTATTAGGAGAAATCGTCACCACTGCCTTAGTTTTTTCTGTGATTGCCTCTTCAATGGCAGCCGGACGCAATTGATAATTTTTGTCTGTGGCGACCAAAATAACTTGACAATCAGCCATTTTTATGGCCATTTCATGATTGAAATAAAAGGGAGTGTTGAGAATAATTTCATCTCCCGGGGAAGTAATGGCTAAAATAGCATTCATAAAAGCCATATTACTGCCCGCAGTCACAAAAATTGCCTGTTTATCACTGATTTCTATCCGATTATCTTCGGCTAGTTTTTGTCGAATTACTGTTAATAAGGGGGGAATTCCCGCCACAGATTGATATTGATGATTTTTGGGATTGGCTAAAAATAAAGATAGAGATTCGATCGCTTCCCGGGGTGGATCATAGGAAACAACCCCTTGACCTAGGGAAATAGTGCCGGGGTTCGCTTTAATTAATTGACCGACCACGGGAATGATCGGTGTTTGTACCCCGTCCATGCGGGAGAGAAGGTTTTTCATTAAACTAATCAATGGAGCCGAGCAGAGTCGAACTGCTGTCCAAATTAGGTATTGACTGTCCGTTCATTCACAGGTTTAGTTTCGATTACCCTCGAAACGGGGACTGTCACTTATCCCGGACAGTGGGATGCTCTAGTTAAAGCTTAGACGGTTAACTAACTAGAGAAAGTTAAACGTGGCATCCGTTGGGGGTTTATCCATAGTCCTTAACGGAGTCAAACTATGAATGCTCGAGTCGATTAGAGACTATTAGGCAGCTACAGGAGCGGCTTTACGAGCGAAAGGAACGATGTTGTTCGCATTTACTTTTTGTTTGAGCCTTTGATTTACGAGAGGAGACTCACTCTCGACCTGTATCACGGGGGAGCTTTCGCTAACCTGTCGAAACCGTTACGGCCCCTTGTGCTTACATTCTGATTATAGCATATTTTTTGATTAAGCTAATTTCCGATTTTCCCAAGGGTTAGAGCCGGGCTAGATCGGTAAAAAAGGGTTTTTATCGCTGATTTTTGGGAAAGTTATCCTATATTTGCGATCCAGCTGCCATGGTTGATGCCGAAGTTGCCTCAACTCTGAACATTTTCTGAAGATGCCCTGGCGTGGACGAGAGTGTAATTAATCCGTAAAGCTTCTACACGGGCGAAATGTTGAATATTACCCGTAACCAGTTCTAGATTAGATTGAATCGCCGTGGATGCGATCTGTAAATCGGCATGGGCGAGAATATTTCCCTGTTGTTCTAGTTGCGCTTGAATTTCTCCGTAAATTTTCGCTGTCAAGCGATCGAATGGCAGGATCGTGAATTCGGGGATAATTCTCGTTTCGATTTTTTCCAGAAAATGATTGCGCTTCGGGGAACGGAACGCACCTTTATATAGTTCGGCGATCGTGATACTGCTAGTATATTGATTTTCTCGATCGAGCGATCGTAACCATTGCAGATAGTCCAGTAGCGGGCGCTTGCGTAACATCTCTGAAATAGCATCGGTATCAAAGAGATAAGCCATCAGGTTCTCTCGTCCAAGATATTATCCAGTTCTTCGGCTAATTCTTCTGAATCTTCCCAATTTTCGCTTAAATTCGCTAACCCTCCCCTCTGACGAGCGCTTCTCAGTCGTTGCAATTGTCGGATATCTTCGTAACTCACTAGGGCAGCCACGGGTTTGCCGTAGCGGGTGATGACAACGTAGCCCTCTTGGAGAGCAAGATCGATCGATTCGGAAAGACGCGCTTTCACTTCGGCTGTCGAGAGGATTTTTGTCATTGATCTTAAGTTGGACATCTTGACCATAATAATTCTACCAGAGTCGATTCAAGGTTGATGCGCGATCGGCGGCGTTGTCAAGTTTGAAGATGATCGCGTATCGGAGCAGCATTGAAAACGCTTTGAGAGCAGGGCTTTCCTTGTGTCGTCATTCATTCTTCATATTCTGTCTGATCTTCTCACTTCCCCTCCCGACCACCGACTCCTAACCCCACCAACAAACTTATTCAGCAAGTCCTAATTATTGATTGCCTCGGTTTGAATGGCCACCTATCAACAATCTATCTCCATACCACAATTTAGCCATTTTGTCAAAAAAATTTTGACTTTGCAACAAAACTACACAAAAATTAGATCAACGTTGTTCGGGAAAAAAGGGATAATTGGCGAAAGTGTTTGGTTTTGCTCAAGGGAAAAATCTAGATTTAGCAAGGGTTTTAAGACAACTCAGACCATTAAAACTCTAAAAATTAAAATAAAAGCCATCATAGCATAATGCAAAATTATACCAGAATGGCTGGAAGTATTGCAACCTCGTAAATAAATAAAAATTATTCTCAATAAATTCTTAAGTAAAAATAAATATTACCGATTGTAAATTTAAATATTTTTAAGTATTGAGAGTATTTATATATAAAATACTTATCATTTTGCCCTGATTGCCTCTGACTTTTCCCTCCCCACAGTAACCACAGGAAAGACTATTACAGCATAATTATTCGATTCAAGAGCCAAAAGTAAAACTAGAAATATAGAGAGCTTAGTAACAAGCTCTCTATAAAGTTTAGGTCTTTTACCACTTATCTTCCAGACTAGGATCTGTTAGCAGTATTCAAGCTACCCACTTGAATATTCAGATTAATTTTTTGTCCTCCCCGGCTAATTTCTACGGGTAAATTATCGCCGATTTGAGTGTTAGCAACAATTTCTCGAACCGCATCAGGATCGGTGACATTCTTACCACCTACAGACTTTAACACATCACCCGATCGCAACCCTGCTGCTGCGGCAGGAGAATCTCTCATCACCCGCACTAACAAGACACCAGAATCATCGGGGATAGTCCAATTATCAGCCATGGGACTATCAGCTAATTGTTCTTTTACCTCTGGAGTTAACTGCACCATTTGAACACCGAGATAGGGATGTTCCACCTTACCCGTGGCGATTAATTGTTCAGCGATTCTTTGGGCAGTTTTAATCGGAATAGCAAAACCTAAACCCTGGGCATTTTGAATGATAGCGGTGTTAACTCCGATAACTTCTCCCCGAGCATTTAACAAAGGTCCGCCGGAATTTCCGGGGTTAATTGCCGCATCGGTTTGCAGGAAATCCACCCGTTTATCACTAGCACCAATTTGGGAGCCATTGCGTTCCTTGGCGCTAATAATCCCCGTGGTGACAGTGTTATCTAATCCCAAAGGATTACCGATAGCGATCGCCCATTCTCCCACCTGTAAACTATCAGAATTACCTAATTTAACCGTGGGTAAATTGCTCGTTTCTACCTGTACCACTGCCACATCAGTTAAAGGATCACTACCTAAGACTTTACCATCAATAGTGCGACCATCTTTGAGGGTGACAGTTACCTTATCTGCTCCCTCGACAACGTGAGCATTGGTGATAATTTTACCGTCATTACTGATAATAAATCCTGAACCCGTGCCTCTTTGAACTTGTCTCTCTCCTCGCTCCGGTATTTGGGAACCGAAGAAGCGACGGAAAACAGGATCGTTAGCAAATTCGCCTAAATCATCGCCTCCATTGACTTCCCTAGAAGCATTAATTCTCACCACCGCCGGCCCCACTTCTTGCACCACAGAAGCGACAAAATTGGTAGGAATAACCAAAGACGAGGGAGCGGCTGCGGCTGGTGTGGAGGGGCGAGGATTATTGGTAGCGGTGGCAATATTTTGGGCTAATTCTAGAGGATTTTGGCTGTAGGCATAGGTGGCACCGATACCTAACCCGGCACCCAAAACCAGTAAGGAGGAATAGGCAAAAAGTTTTTTCATTGCAGAAGATTTGGAGCGTTTGGGATTACCTTCGTTGAGCGGGGAAATATTATCGTTAAAAATATTGCGAGTCATAGTTTTTATTGTTTAACCATTCTGAGAAGGGAATAAAAGTCAGTCCTAGTAATCGTGGGTGTGAGAGGAGTGTTTCGGAAAACGGCTTGGGACTGACTATCTCTAATTTAGGCGGGGGATATGAACTTACTGTGACGCAGACATGAACTTTTGATTGCAAGCTCATTGTTTTATAGTTTTTGACAGCTATAAGCATTAATACGCATGGCACAAGTGAGATGCTCCTCAGCAGAATAGACTCACTACTATGGCACAATTTAATTTTTGGGTTGCATTAATTAACCTAATCTAGGGAAGATAACAATATAAAAAAAGGAATTATGAGGATAGTTTTATGTTTTGTTAGCCTTTGGAATGCAGGAGAAAAGCCAATAACCAACCGCTTGCTAAACCGCTTAGATTTGTGCCAGAAATAATTAAAAAAGAATAGAAGCCACCAAAATATTTTTCTAACTTGTTAGTATATGGATAATTATTTTCATAAACAGTAAAAGCAACCCCAAACGAAATTATGAGCATAATTAAAGACACAGGTATAACCACAATCATAGCAAAAACTCTAATCCACATAAAAGAAAAAGAACCCTTAGACATAATCGAAACCACTAGCACAAGTAAAGCCCAACTCATAACGATAGTCAAAACGAAACAACATAGCACAGCCCATGTGAAATTGACAGCAAAAGCAATAGCTAAAAAAACTGTCCCAAGCACGAGTAACCAAGGAGTTGAAAATATCCATACACTGTAACCAATTACACCATACATAAGAAACACACCGATTAACAAACCCCAAGGAAAGTCTTTTCCTTTTGGCTCTTTCCTTGGCTGTGGGGGATTAACTTTTTCTTGACGATATTTTTCTTCTACAGGAGGCGGTGGTAATTCCAATTGTTGAAGCCAATCGGACATAGACTGAGGGCGGTTTTCTTTTTCCAAAGCCATCCCCAGAGTAATGGCTTTGTTAAGATGATCACTTAAATTAGGATTAATTTCTTTCGGTGATGTTAAGGGACGATTATCTAAACGGCGTTCCATTGAAGGAGTCGGTTTTTGTCCGGTGACAGCATAATAAAAAGTAGCCGCAAGCGTATAAACATCGACACTAGGTTTACGATTACTTGTAATGTTTTCTAAAGCTCTATCTTGACTTTGAAAGTGTTCTACAATCTGTTCATAGGGGGCAAAATACAAATTAGCTCCTGAATTTGTGGAACTACTACCAGCCGGAATAATCTCTTTAGCAATGCCAAAATCAATCAAGATAGCATTCCCATTGGGTTGAATCATAATATTGTCAGGGTGAGCATCTCGGTGTACCATTCCTGCTTGATGAACTGCCTCTAATGCGCTGCCAATTTGCCGAATATATTTTAAACATTCCGCTTCCGATAATTTTCCTTGAGTTTTCACCCTTTCCATCAAAGTTTGACCCTGAATAAAATCCATCACCAAACAGGGAACTTGACCTTCAGTAAAAAAATCGGAAATACGGACGATATGGGCATGGGGAGTCTGGGAAAATTTGGCTAACTTGCGCCCTTCTGCTTCAAATTGTTTAACATAATCCTCGTATTCCGTATCTCTTTTTTGCAAAATATCAGGAGTTTTGATCACCACTTCCAGGGTGAGTTGGCGATGACGTGCTTTATAGGTCAGGCCAAAACCTCCCCGTCCCAAGACCTCAAGGATCTCGTACTTGCCATTGTGGAGGAGTTGTCCCGCTTGCCAAACCATAGAATTTTGCGACAGTTATTTTTATCATACCAAAAAATCTGCTTTTGTCTCAAAATTGGCTTATGTTTTGGTATTTGAGTTTGTAGGGGCGAAGCATTCGGATAAGAAATTTACGGTTTCAGCGATAGGTTATTGCCCGAATGCTTCGCCCTTACGGGAGTTTGGTGGTGCTTAAGTTTACACCAATGGCACGTCTTGCATCCCATTGTGGTTAGTGAGTTTATCGAACTGCAATCGCCTTTGATCCCCCCTTGATCCCCCCTTGATAAGGGGGGTTTGATCCCCCTTGATCCCCCCTTGATAAGGGGGGTTTGATCCCCCCTTGATCCCCCCTTGATCCCCCCTTGATAAGGGGGGCATTTGATCCCCCCTTGATCCCCCCTTGATAAGGGGGGCATTTGATAATTTTTAACGCCTACCTACTTAGGAGAAGATGGGGGAGAAACTGTCGGAGTTGGTTGAGGAAATAAAATTTGCTTAATTTTATCTGTCACCCCAATAGATGTTAAAAAAGTCAAGGAAAGAGCCAGTAAACCTGTTGTTGCTGTCACTGCTGTCCAATTAATAACAATGGGTTGAGATATTTTAAATTGTTCTTTTTTGGGAATAGACAAACCTAAATCCTTAAACCATGCTTGCACTGACTGAGGACGTTTATCTGCGTCTAATTCCAATGCCCAAAGAATTGCTTTGTTGATATTAGGGCTGATTTTTGAATTGTAGGTTTTCGGCTCAATTAAAGGCGGATGATCAATTTTTCGAGTCATCGCATCTTTTCGAGTCATCGCATTCACTGGAATTTTACCCGTTAAAAGCTCGTATAACACGGCTCCTAAACTATAAATATCGGTAAAAGCTCCGCGTTTATTATTAAGAAAATAACACTCAATAGGCGCAAAACCTGAGGCTAATTCCTGGGTACGAATTTTGGTTAATTCCTCATCAAAATCTAAGGCTAAACCAAAATCAATTAAGACTGCTTCTGGTTTACCAGTCCGAATCATAATGTTACCCGGTCGAATATCTCGATGCAGAAAACCGCGACTATGTACCACCATTAAAGCCTGTCCAATCTGCTCAATGTAGCGTAAGGCTTCTTTTTCTGGTAAAATTTTTGTTGATCGCCGATCTAAGGTCGTCCCATCAATATATTCCATAACCATGCAGTTAGCTTTACCCTCTGAAAATAACTCTTTAACTCGCACGATATGAGGATGATCACAACCTTTTAATTTACTCGCTTCCTGCCAAAAAAGTTTCTGTAAACGCTTAGACTCCCACAATTTAAAACCCACATCCCTCGGCGTTTTGATCACTACTGAATCACCATTGCGATCGCTGGCTCGATAGGTAATGCCAAATCTCCCTTCACCCAATACTTCCTGAATCCTGTACTGGCCATCTTTAATTTTCTTGCCCAGATCCCAAACCATTAACTCCTAGCTCCTCTGCTCACAAACATTAATTAAACTTATTTTAATAGCGATGTCATTTTCCTAGAAGTATAACCTAATGTGGTGTTAACGACCGGCGACCGGCGACTGGCGACCCAATTAGATAAATTTGACCTAATCTTAGGTTTTATGGCTAGGATTGTCTCTTGTCTTTTTTCTCCTCCTGTCTCCTCATCTAAGGGAAGATTTTTGATTTTTACAGGATTTCTATTAATCTTTCAGCAATTCTAGGCGATAACGATACAAAGCCACAGGACGATTCGGCGCTTGGAAATAATCCGGCGATTGGGGAGAAAGATAAATGGCTGTCACCTGATCGCCTAGAATTTTATTAGGAGATAATAGCTGATAGGCGGTGGTGGTTTCCACCTCATTAAGATAAGTGTTGGTTTCTCCCCGGAAAATTTGTTGACTGATTTCTGTGGCAATAAATTGATTTCGGCTAGGAGTTTCGCTATTTCTGGCAATTACCGTGGAAATTAGTTGATGAGCGCCCCGTAAAAAGGTAATCTGACGATTGGGATTATTAGGGTCAGTTTTTAGCGATAATACCGATTGATTACCTAAGTAGGCGCGACTAATTGCTAAACCATTAAAGGATCGATCGGCCACAATTGATGGTTTACTGATAATAGTGGATAAAAAGGCAGCATTTATCGGTCTGGAAATAGCTTTCTCGATGAATCTCACCGGAAACTCGATCGATTTTTCTAGGTAACGACGATTACTTTCAAAACCGGGTGTGATAATCTGGGGAGAAAGAGGAGCGGTTAAATCGATTAGGGTACTGGTGACAGTCCAACTGCCCACCATCCAATCGGGATAAACTAAATCTCCACTGGCAAAACTAACCACTGGTTTAGTCATCCAGCGAGGATAATTAGTTAAGCGATCGCTTAAATTTCCTGCTATAGATAATTCTAAATGGTTACTACAGCCTAGAATCAATACTAACAAAAACAAAATTATCCTTTGCATGGGTAAAAATATTTTTTAAGTAATATTCTTTAATTATGAACGATTTGATCAACTCCCAAGCCTTTAATCTCGATTCGGCAGTAATTCCCATCGCACCCACTGGTTTTAAATCCGGTTTTATTGGCATTATTGGTCGTCCTAATGTGGGCAAATCCACCCTGATGAATCAATTAGTGGGACAAAAAATCGCCATTACTTCCCCCATCGCTCAAACTACCCGCAACCGTTTACGCGGCATTGTCACCGACGAGCGCTCCCAGATGATTTTTGTCGATACCCCCGGCATTCACAAACCCCATCACGAATTAGGCAAAGTTTTAGTTAAAAATGCCGAAAACGCCATAAATTCTGTAGATTTAGTTTTATTTGTTGTCGATAGTAGTAATTTTTTGGGCGGTGGAGATCGCTATATTGCCGATTTACTGACTAAAAACCAAACTCCCGCGATTTTAGGGCTAAATAAAGCCGATCAGCAACCGGAAGACCCTGAGCCTATCGACGATAGTTATCGTACCTTAGCGGCGGAAAATAACTGGCCTCTGCTCAAATTTTCGGCACTGGAGGGGACGGGAATCCCAGAACTGCAAAATCTGTTAACTGATTCCCTCGAAGTCGGTCCCTATTACTACCCCCCCGATTTAGTCACCGATCAGCCGGAAAGGTTTATTATGGGCGAATTAATCCGCGAACAGATTTTACTGCAAACCCGTCAGGAAATTCCCCATTCTGTGGCGGTGGTGATTGAACGCGTCGAGGAAACTCCCGCTTTAACCAAGGTTTTTGCCGCCATTAACGTGGAACGAGCTTCCCAAAAAGGGATCGTCATCGGTAAAAATGGCAGTATGTTAAAAGAGATCGGCTCTTCCGCTCGATCGGCTATTCAAAAGTTAATCGCCGGGGAGGTATATTTAAAATTATTTGTGAAGGTAGAACCGAAATGGCGACAATCTCGCTCACTTTTAGCAGAATTTGGCTATCGCACCGAGGAGTGAATTGGGGTGTAGGGTGTAGGGTGTAGGGTGTGGGGTGTGGGGTGTGGGGTGTAGGGTGTAGGGTGTGGGGTGTGGGGTGTAGGGTGTAGGGTGTGGGGAAAAGGAAGAATAAATAAAAATAATCTCCTGAAGACTGAAGACTGATAATTTTCATTTTTGTAGTAGAATGGAGAGCCACTAATAACCGATTTCTGGAATAATGACCGATATTAAAACCCTAATTAAACAGGTACACCAAGAGGCAAAAAAAGAGGATTTTCCCATCGATACCCTAATTTACCAAGAGGCAAAAAAAGACCCCTTTGAACCAGTTTTGTATGCTGGTAATCTTGCTAGTCAGTTATGCTTTTTTGGCCGGGATTTAGGACGAGATGAAGTGTATGCAGGACAACCTTTGATCGGGGCTGCCGGTAGAATGGTAAGAGAGGGATTTTTTCAAGCTTGGCAGGGGAGAAAATCCCATGATCGTCAAGAGTTATTATCGGTGTGCGATCGAATTTTCCTAACTAATACAGTTCCCTACAAACCTCCTGGTAATAAAGCTTATTCTGGGGAAGTGAAAGATCGTTTTCGTCCATTTATAGAAAAACTGCTCGTTTTTTATTGGCAAGGTGATCATATCATTCCCCTTGGCACGGAAGCTTTTAAATGGTTTGAACCCTACGGTAAACCCAAAGAAGTAGATAAATTCTATCTTGATAAAGAACGCTTTACCAAAAAACTCCTAGTTACCCTCACCGCTACCGATGAAGATGGATTAAAACAGCAAAAAAAAGTGACTTTATTGCCTCTCCCTCATCCCTCTCCTCTCAATCAAAGATACTATGCTCTTTTTCCTGATTTATTACAAAAAAGATTAACTGAATTTGCCTTTTAACTAATGAGAATTTACGGCAATCGTCCCATAAAAACCCTAGCAGGACAATTAACCCGTCCGACGACAGCAAGGGTGCGAGAAGCTTTATTTAATATCTGGCAACAGAAATTATCCGGCTGTCGTTGGTTAGATCTTTGTGCGGGTAATGGTTCCATGGGTGGGGAAGCTTTATGTCGAGGTGCGAGTCTAGTAATCGGAATTGAACAATCAGGACGCGCTGGCGAAATTATCAAGGAAAATTGGCGCAATTTAGCAACTTCTCACCAGCAATTCCAAGTAATTCGGGGAGATGTACTGACAAAGTTAGCCACTTTAGCGGGGAAAAGTTTTGATTTAATTTATTTTGATCCTCCCTACGAAAGCGGGTTATATTTACCGGTACTAACTGCCATCTCTCAATCTAATTTATTAGATTCTCTGGGGGAAATTGCCGTGGAACACAATCCCAAATCTTGGCAAGCAATTAATCTAGAAGGTTTAACCATTTGTCGTCAAAAACGCTACGGCAATACTACCTTAACTTTTTATCAAAAAACAGATGAATTATGAATTATGAATTATGAATTATGAAGTGGAGAGATGGGGAGATGGGGATATGGGGAGATGGGGAGACCACTTCGCGCACGTTGCGGGGGGAGAATAAATAAAAGCAATCTCCTGATTCCTGACTCCTGACTCCTAACCCCACCAACAAACTTTTTCAGCAAACTATACCTATCAATCGTTTCCCCTTTTTTTAAGTTTCTTCTCTTTTTGTTAAGAAGGATCTGACTAATGGATAACAAAGACAAAATCTATTGGCTAAAAAACCGGTACACTGATAACTGATAATTGATAACTGATCACTGCTTATGCCTCCTCGTTGGCCACGTCAACCCGATCGCAAAAACGATCCTGCTTTCCGACGTTTAGATGATCGCATGAATTTCGCCGTTCATGTGGCGGGTTTTTTAGCGATTAATTCAGGGTTGTGGTTTTTTCATATCATTAAATTTTCCGATTGGACTTGGTTAAATCTGTTCACGGGAATTTGGGCTATTCTATTGGTGGGACATTTGATTTATATAACGGCGATCGCTAACTACTCGGTAACACCCCATGGCTAACACAACTCAGGACATCGAAAATCTGGCAGCCCAAATCGGCGACAATATCTACATTGACGTGGCTAAATGGCATCTGTATCTCCGGGAGGCCCATTTACACAGTGTTGTTGCCGAAAAAGTCTTTCCTTTGCTCGAAAACGACAGTTTAAGCGAGAATGCAGTCATGTCTATCCTGCGGGAGATAAAAGTCACCCTTGGAGGTGGTCATCTGCAAGTTTCCCTAGCGGATTTATTACCCAGCAAATGTCAGATAGATTTAATCGATTTGCTCGAAGAATACCAAAAAAGTCTCTAAAATTCGCAAATAGTATGCCTGATAACTCGCAGACTAGGACTAACAGGCTAAAGTAGTTAGAAATAGTCCCCCAGAAGCAAACCATGGAAATAGGTGTTCCCAAAGAGATTAAAGATCAAGAGTTTCGCGTCGGTTTAAGTCCCAGTAGTGTGCGTGTACTCAATGATCGCGGTCATAGGGTATTTGTGGAAACGGCCGCCGGATTAGGTGCCGGATTCAGCGATGAGGATTACCAAAAAGCTGGGGCCAAAATTGTGGAAAAAGCGGCGGAAGTTTGGGATAAACCGCTAGTTGTCAAGGTAAAAGAGCCGCTTAAGGCAGAATACGGCTTTTTAAACAAGGAAGCTCTTCTATTCACCTATTTACACCTAGCGGCCGAGCGCTATTTAACGGAAGCATTAATTGAGTCGGGAACAACTGCGATCGCTTATGAAACGGTCGAGCTTGCTGATGGTCGCTTGCCTCTCTTAACTCCCATGAGTGTTATTGCCGGTCGTCTTTCGGTACAATTTGGGGCCCGCTATCTGGAAAAACAACAGGGAGGTAGGGGAGTTTTACTGGGGGGTTTCCCCGGGGTGAGTCCTGGACAAGTGGTTATCCTTGGCGGTGGTGTGGTGGGTACGGAAGCGGCCAGAATTGCCATCGGTATGGGGGCGAAAGTAACTATTTTAGATATTAACGTCGAGCGCTTGGCCTATTTAGAAACTTTATTCGGTTCCAGGGTAGAATTGCTTTATAGTAGCTCGGCACAATTAGAAGATGTGGTTCCTAGGGCCGATTTATTGATTGGGGCAGTGCTAGTCTTAGGAAAACGAGCGCCGACGCTGGTTTCTCGCTCTTTAGTCGCCAAAATGAACCCTGGTTCTGTAATTGTCGATGTGGCAGTGGACCAAGGGGGCTGCGTGGAAACTCTCCGGGCCACTTCCCACAGTCAACCGACTTACTTGGAGTCGGGAGTAGTACATTATGGAGTGCCTAATATGCCTGGAGCAGTACCCTGGACGGCAACCCAAGCTTTAAATAATAGTACCCTACCCTACGTTATTAAATTAGCCGACCATGGGTTAAAAGCCTTGGATCAAGATGTTTCCCTCGCTAAGGGGTTAAATGTCGCCAATCATCGGTTAGTTCATCCAGCAGTGCGCGAAGTTTTTCCCGATTTGATTTGAGCAGTAATTTCAGGGCTGATGGTGGTATTTTCTAGGGGTTATGACTAAGAATTTATGGACAAGGGATGAGCTGCTGATCGCTCTCAATTTATACTATAAATTTCCCTATGGACAATTCCACACCAATAATCCTGTTATTATCGAAGTTGCTCAAAATTTACAGCGAACACCATCGGCCCTGGTGATGAAATTATGTAATTTTGGTTCTCTCGATCCCAGGCATCAATTGCGAGGAGTACAGGGGTTAAAAGGTATCAGTAAAGCTGATCGGGAAATCTGGCGGGAGTTCGAGGATAACTGGACAGAATTAGCCCTAGAAAGTGAGGAAAAATTACAGGTTCTTTTAGGAGGTATCAACGAACAGCAAGAGGATTTTACTAGACTTGATTTTTCGGAAAAGATCAAAACAGAAACCGAGGCAATCAGAAAAGTTAGAATCGGACAAAACTTTTTTAGAAAGACAATTTTAGCCCTATATGACTATCGTTGCTGTATTACAGGAAATCCCATTCCTCTGTTACTAACAGCTAGTCATATATTACCCTGGAGTCAATTTCCTGAACAGCGTTTAAACCCTCATAATGGCTTGTGCCTAGCTCGTACTCATGATACTGCTTTTGATCGAGGTTTAATTAGTTTCGATGAGGATTTAAGATTAATTATTGGTCATGAGATCGAAAAAAAGGCTCAGGATCAAGGTAGCGAGACGTTAGAACTAAATTTTATCAAATATCGCGGCAAGACTTTAAATGTTCCCGATCGCTTTTCACCGGATTTAGATTTTTTAAACTATCATCGCTATCATATATTTCAGGGTTAAAAATAGGATAACTAATAAAAAATCTGCTGTTCGAGGATTGGAAAATACATCGATCATAACAGCAGGAAAAATCGGCAACAGGGGAGAAGTCATGACATTAACTGCAAAGGATGACTTCAGCTATTTCATGCAAACAATCCCCAATCTTTCAAGGTTTCCATAACAAAAATTAATATTTATTACAAGAAAACGGGTTTCTAAATAGGGCTCTTCGTTACTTGGTATGGTTCGATAGGGGGCATAAATCGACTAAATCCTTATCTGGCAAGGAATTTAATTGATTAGTTCGCTTTAGATCAAAAGCAATTGACAAAAATCGCCAAATGCCTTTGTATATAAGGGTTCCATCCCTTATAACCCCCGTCCATTGCATAAGACAAACCGAAGAACCCTAAATAGTTTCTCAAAGAAACCCATTTTCTAAATAAACGCATAAATTGCGATGGCGTTTGCATAATTATTCCTGTTTGTTCTAACATTTATTGGTAAAACTATATAATGCCGTCAGATAGCCAGGGTTAAGTATAACTACTCACTTGCACAAATGAGATGCTCCCCAATCCACATCCACACGGATTGAGTGCCATCGAGGGTCGATTGTGATAATTGATTATTGTCTATGGTTTATTATGGTTTCACTGGGCATTTATGGGGTCTATTATAGACAAATTAATCAATATTATTGATTAATTTTTCTTAACTTTTTTTGTATCAGATTTACTTGAACGGGAGCATTAAATGCTTATAATTGAGTTTGTCTAAAGCACTTTTGCAATTATGAAATTTTGGAATTGACGAGTTCTAGCCAAGAATTTAACTTAGGCTTATTCTTTTGGACATAAACTTGATTCTAGAAAAACTATTGGTAATCAGAAAATGCTGACTTCATCGCCTCCCAATCTCTCGCAACTTGCCCTTTTATTTCTCAAAATCGGCATTATCGGTTTTGGTGGTCCGGCTGCCCATATCGCTTTAATGGAGGAAGAAGTGGTTAAGCGTCGCGGTTGGATGACTAAGGAGCGATTTCTCGATTTGGTGGGGGCCACTAATCTGATTCCTGGTCCTAATTCCACGGAAATGGCTATTCATATCGGTTATATTTTTGGTGGTTTAGCGGGTTTAATCATCACTGGGGTTTGTTTTATCACTCCTGCGGTGTTAATTACGGGTTTTGTAGCTTGGATTTATACTACCTACGGGACTTTACCCGATGTGGCTCCGATTTTTGCGGGGATTAAACCAGTAGTAATTGCCGTGATTTTTCAGGCACTCTGGCGCTTAGGTAAAAAGGCACTAAAAACCCGTCAATTACTGTTCATCGGATTGGGAGTTATCGGATTATTAATCTTAGGTTTAAATGAAATTATCGCTTTACTGTTAGGGGGAATTATCGGGATGTTTATCCTCAAAAAATTCGCTACTTTTCCCCTGATTGTGGCAGGAATAGGCAGTGCGACGGCTGTTGCTACTCCTAGCAATATCCCACCGACATTAACAGGATTAGGGCTATTTTTTCTCAAGGTAGGTAGTGTTTTATTTGGTAGTGGTTATGTATTAGTTGCCTTTTTAGAAGCGGATTTAGTGCAAGGGAAAGGATGGTTAACTCGACAACAATTATTAGATGCTATTGCTATCGGTCAATTTACCCCGGGTCCAGTGTTATCCACAGCCACTTTTATCGGTTATCAAATATTAGGAGTATCGGGGGCAATTGTGGCAACTCTAGCGATTTTCTTTCCTTCTTTTATCTTTGTTTTATTACTTAATCCTCTTATTCCTAAACTGAGACAATCCGCTTGGGCGGGGTCTTTTTTAGACGCAATTAATGCTAGTGCAGTGGCTTTAATGGTAGCAGTAATTTTTAATTTAGCTCTAGCTACTTGGTTACAACCCTACGGGAATTTACCTTTTAACTTATTGGCTATCATTTTATCTCTTGTTTCTGGTATTCTTTTACTACGTTTTCAGGTTAATTCTACCTGGTTAATTCTGGCTGGTGCGCTCGTTGGTTTACTATTGAAACAATTAAGTTAGGTGGAAATACTGCCCCAAACTAACCTATCTTTTCGTTAAACTTTTGCCATTAATGTAGTTGCTTCTCTGAGCTTTTCTACCCAGTTATAAATCTGATCGCAATTTGGTCGATAGCTGAGGGGATGGGCGATTCATCAAGTGCTACTAGCAAATAATTCTTCACCTGTGTCATAATCTGCTACTTTTTTTGCTGTCTGAGCAATTAATCTTTTATAGCAAAGTTATAATTGAGCTACTACAATAGACGGTATCATACAAATTCACTCTTTAGACCTGCTTGAGCATAAATTTTTGGAATTATGGATGCTTAATATCCTCTTGTCAGGAGCTGTTGAAAAGTCAAATGATCAAATTATAGAGAACCGCTTTGATATTTGTTTGATTCTTGGCCAATTCTACCAATGTCATTCCCTTTGTATGTTGTTCAATTTCACTGCATCAGCTTTATCCCTTGCCACTGAATCAAATAAAAACAAAGACTTTACCTCCAGTTTTGGCAACTATTTTCGGTGTGAGAGGAGGAGGCAGATTTTGCTGCCGTTTCCTCCTAATATCTAAGACAGGATTAGTTTTTGCGGTAAAAAATCTTACTACCTTGGTCACTGACAAAATGACAATTGCGGTAGGACCGCCAGAGAGATTTGAAAATCGGTTCTTTCGAGACGCGATAATAGTCTCCTAGGACGGGACGGATAGCCTCGGTTGCTTCTTGGAGATGATAGTGGGGAATGGTGATAAAAATATGATGGGCGACGTGGGTACCAATTTGGTGATGGATGGGATTAAAGATGCCATAATTGCGATCGATGGTAGAAAGCGCCCCTTTGAGAAAGTACCAGTCTTGACCGCGATACCAGGGAATATCATCTTCGGTATGGTGTAGGAATGTCACCAGGTCCAACCAAACCACAAAGACGATGTAGGGCATGATGTAGTAGTTAAACAGAAACCAAAAGCCTTGGCTAATACCCACCCCGATTAATAGACCTAACATAAAGGTACAGCAAACGGTGCTAGTCAGTACCTGCCACCGTTCTGAGGGGCGAAAGAGGGGGCTTTCTGGCATAAAATGGGATCCCTGTTTGTTAGGGGAACGACGGAAAAGATAAAGGGGATAAACAAATAAAATTAGCTGAAAACGAGCTAATTTCTCGTACCAGGCCATATTGTTATACTGGGTTTCCGTGACGGGATACCAACTTTCATCGGTGTCGATATTGCCAGTATTAGCATGATGGGTGCGATGACTGATACGCCAACCGTGGAAAGGTACGAGAATGGGAGTATGACTGAGATGACCGATTAGGTTATTTAACCAACGATAACGGGAAAAGGAACCGTGACCGCAATCGTGACCGACGACAAATAAGGCCCAAAACATGGTTCCCTGCATAAACCAAAAAAGGGGGAAGAACCAAGCTTGATTAATCTGGTAAGTTATCCAGTAAAGTAGGGTAATAATGCCAAGATCAAAAAAAAAGTAAGCTAAAGAGCGAAAAACGCTTGATTGGAAGCAACGGTCTGGGATAGCTAGACGGACATCCTGTAGGGTAAATGGTAAAAATTCTCTTTCTAGGGTGGGTTTAGATAGGGTTTGGGACACTAGGTTGTAACTCAAGATGGATAACAGGGCAGCATTGACGAAAGCTTGAGTAGCTCAAGTTTTCTGTTTCTCGATACGCTATCTTTTCTCTATCTCAGCTAGGAGCAGATAAGACTGGGCAATCGAGCGAATTTCGTCTAACTCACTAGAATTTTATTGTAGGGCTTAATGTAACTTAACAAAAGCCCCTAGGGAAAGTTAGTCAGATTTTCCCCCTGTCTGTCCGTCTGTCCCCTTGGGCATCTAGTACAATAATATCTGAGAAAAGAGATAAGACTCTCGGTTATTCAATCAACATTATGAACCAGTTACCTATTCCTTTCCTGGACAGCAATTCTCATTTTGAAACGATTTTGCGTTGTTTCAGCGATCTAGAGATTCGTTAAGAATTATTAACCCCTCTAGGTGCAAGGGTTTTAATGTCATGAAACCTTAAAATGAGAATTGCTGGAGAGTTTGTACGGTCATTGCTAAGACATGGGCACAAGTATAAGGATATGGGAATCCAAAAATATGTCACAAGACCTGAAAAAAGATATAAAGGTCAACGCAGACACAGCAGTTTTTATGTGGGTCAACATCTCTATCATTGGCTCCAGCTACATCAAATGTTCCAAAAAAATATAGAAGAGCTAATGCAAATTAGCCGCTATCGGTTGAAGGATTACATCAAAGGACAAAGAGCGATATCGCTTGCCCTATCTACCTTCTAGCTCGCTTGTCCCCCTCTCAGCCTTGAATATCGTAAACAATCTCAAAAGTTTGATTTTGCCACTGCCAAGAAAATTTCTGGAGATTAGCTGCGTCTGAAGTGACCACCATAACTATTACCTCATAGTTAACTAGATTGATTCTATCTTTAATCTAACTAAGAATAATTGCTTTTACTTGTCATTGTATCATGATCAAGAGCAACCAAATTAATCTTTAATATTTAATTGATCTATGAAAGATTAATAAGATACGGTTCTAAACTCCACGCAATTATTACTAGGATTATAGAGAGTGTAAACTGCTTTATTTAATTCTTTACCAACGCTACCAACCCCAATTAAACGCTTATCTTGAATCGTCAAAGTTTCCCTTGGTTGCCGTTTATCTAAAGTAGTAACAGTGCTAGTTAAATTAGCGGACTGTAAAGAATAATCAAAAACTTTTCCTGCACGACCACAAAATAGATTATTAACTCCCACCCGTTGCAGTCGATCTAAAATTTGCCATGGAGGAGTATCGGAGGTTAATTCTTCACTAACACTGACAGTGCTGCCATGAATTAATAAACAATCTAACTCGACAAAACCAAAATCGAGATTTCGTAACCATTGCACCGTTTCTAAAGAAACTGCGTCCCAGAGTTGTTTAGTGCTGTCAATTCCATGTTTATCGATTAATTCCTTCGGTTCTCCTGTTGCTCCTAAACTGTGTAAAATTAGACATTGTTCTTCCCACCATCCCCGACAAACCTGTGGATATAAGTTATTTTTAGTGGGATAACGTATTTGTTCTACCAGCATTTCACTATCGGGATTAACACCGATAAAATCTCCTAAAATATATAAATTTTCTACAGTAACTGACCGTTGCTGAATATCTGCTAAGACCGCTTGATAGGCTGGTAAATTGCCTTGAATACCGCTTAAAATTGCCCACATAATTTCTTGATTTATCACAAATTAACGTTCGCAAACATGATTCGGATCATCGGCTTTTTCCGCATATTCTAGACCCTTAGCCAATCGCCAAGCGAAAATAGGAGGTAAACCCGATGCTAAAATAGCCTGACAGGTTTCCTGATAGTTATAGGCCACTTCTCGCAGTTGTACCGCTGCCGTTTCTCGATCGTAAATCACATAGGTGGCATTTGGACGACCGTGACGCGGTTCTCCCACTGATCCCACGTTGATGATACGCTTGACCGGTGTGGTAAATTGCCGCGACTGTTCCCCATCCGGTTGATACACTTTTATTTGCAAGCTTCCCGCGTCGAGAGTGCGAATGTAGGGGATATGGGTATGTCCACAGAATAAAACCTCTGTATCTACCGATAAAACCCGTTCTAAAGCCGTAAAAGCGTCCATTTCGGCTAAAAGGTACTCATGGTTACTTTGGGGACTACCATGGACAAAACAGAGGTGATCTAGCTTAAAAATTTCGGGCAGTTTTGACAAATAATTACGGTTTTCTGGGGTGATTATTTGATTTGTCCACTCATGAGCTAATCTACCGCGTTTTTCTGCTAAAAGCGACGGATAACTGCATTCACAGGCATTTAATCCCTCAACGATATCCTCATCCCAACACCCTTGTACTGTAGTAATCCCCAGTTGACGGATTTTTTCCACCACTTGGTTAGGATGGGGTCCATACCCGACTAAATCCCCTAAACAGTAGATTTCTTGACAACCCTGTTGGTCTAAATCTTGCAAAACAGCATTAAAAGCGGGCATATTGCCATGAATACAGGATAAAACGGCTATTTTCATCATATTAACTCCATTTCTGGCTCTAAAGATTCTTGAAATTGTTGTTGATAATAAAAAAGTGCCTCATCGGACAGACAACAATCACTCAGGGTATCGGCAATTGTCGGTTTATCGAGATTGCGACCGACGATTTCAATCCCACTAAAGCGATTCGGTCTCCCATCGAGATTTAAGGGTAAATTTAAACTTTGAAAGTCTTTTTCTGGCCATTCATCCATAAATTCCCCATAAATACACTGACCATCGATGATATCGAAGATACTTTTAAGCCGCAGCACTTCCCCATAGGCCCCTTGGGTTAATTCTGTCCAAAAGGTAGTTAAACTGGAAAAATCGAGGATTTCTCCCGTTAAAACGGCTCTATAAATCTGTATTTCTCGTTTTTTTAACCATTGATTACCTTTTATGGTTGTTTTGACCGGACTAAAGACAATTTCATCGACGGGTACTTGTCCTTCGGGGATTTCTTCGTCTGGAGACGTAATCGCTACCCGATGACAATTGAGGGGTTTTAGAAAGCTTTCGAGGGATTGCGTGTCTAAATGCCACGGCACTTCCATATAGACCGTGTTTTCGATGGATAAACTGCCTAAATGGTCTTCTTCTTCCCTTGATACACAGGATAGTTGGGGGAATTCATTCTGCAAAATTAGGCGATCGATGGGAAAAGTTTCCGTCTGGGGGCTAAAATATAGGCTTGGCTGCTTCTGTTGGGCGATTTGTTGGCGAATCCAATGGGTTTTTCCCGCAGCTATACCCCCCGTCACCACGATAATCATTTTGCTCCTTCTCTACTGTGGTAATGATAATCATTCTAGCATAAGTGAGATTGGGGCAAGTAATCTTCCTTAACCAATCCTCTCGACTTAGCCAGGTTATTTTGGGAAAAATTGGCGGTTTCTTGGGATATTAATCATGGTTATGGCTCTTTTCTCTAGGATACCATTGGCTTTGTCCATCGGGTAAATCAACTAAGGTAATTCCCATCGTTTTTAATTGTTCCCTTAATCGATCGCTTTCGGGATAGTTTTTTCAGCGAGAAAACGGGTTTCTTGAAGAGATCGTTTTCTCGCTGAATTGATCGCCGCAAAAATAAGGGTTAAATGGCATAAAATCTGTAAGTAGACCATTTAATTGATTATTATTCATTCTTAATTCTCCTGACTACTGACTACTGGCTACTGACTCCTAACCCTAAAAACGATTTTTGATTTCTGCAAGAGGTCTATTCATAGTTTGTGCTTTTGAATTTTTTGCGAACTAGCCAAGCATTCGTTTAGTTGTGTCAAGATTTCCTCTTTATTCAAATTTCTGCCGATAAAAACTAACTGATTTTTAGGAGATGTATCCCATTCTACCGCTTGCAGATCGTAACGAAGACCGCTCAATTGAAAAATATGTTTTAAATCGCTTTGTTGAAACCAGAGAATCCCTTTAGCTCGAAAAACATTTATCGGCATTTTTTCCGTGAGAAAAGGTTCAAATTTATCTAGATTAAATGGTTTATCGCTAACAAAGGAGACAAAATTAAAGTCTTCAGGAGATTGATTATCACTGGAGTTTGGGCGATTTTTTTGAAAGTCTCTCAACTGGTTTTTATACAATTCTTCTTTAGTCAAACCTAGATCTAACAATAAACCTAAAGGAACCTGACCATAACTACTTTTTAGGAGTCTTATACCCTGTTTTTCTCGACGAATAAACTTTTCTAAATCGTCTAATTTTTTGCCCCTGACTCGATCTATCTTATTGAGAATTACCACGTCACCGTAACGAATTTGACTAAGGGCAATATTACTATCAAAATGATCAGCAGTAAAGGTTTCAGAATCCACGAGGGTAATAATAGAATCTAAGCGAGTCAAATATTTTAACTCTGTGGCTAAAAAAGTCAGAATAATTGGTAGAGGATCGGCTAATCCTGTGGTTTCAATGATTAGATAGTCCACGGGAATTTCCTTTTCTAAGACCTGATAGACTGTCTCAATTAAACTATCATTAATCGTACAACAAATACAGCCATTACTCAATTCTACCATATCTTCATCAATGGAAACAAGCAATTGAGAATCAATATTAATATCTCCAAATTCATTAACTAATACGGCAACTTTTAGACCTTCTTTATTGTCAAGAATATGATTTAGTAAAGTGGTTTTTCCACTACCCAAAAAACCAGTAATAATCGTGACAGGCATTCCCGATTTAGGTAAGCAAGGGAGAGAATCGGAGAGAGGAATTATCAAAGAACTCATGGCAGCTAACCCACTTTTAAGTTAATTAATTGGCAGAAAATAGGCTTTTCTCAACCCTGTTAAATTCGCTTGGAGGGGATCGATATCCACTAATTGCTGGTTTATACAAAAGTTTCAGGGATTAGTTTTATCTGCGATCACTGTTTGCATTTTTCCTAATAAATCTGCCAGCGTCATCGAACCTAAATCTCCCCCTTGTCGAGTGCGAATGCTTAGAGTTTTACTGCTAACTTCTCGTTTTCCAATCACAGCTAAGACAGGGATTTTTTCCAGTTCTCCTGTACGAATTTGTTTGCCTAAACGCTCACCACTTTTATCGATTTCCACTCGATAACCAGCTTGTTTTAACTGCATTGCTACCTCTAAAGCATAATGCTGCTGTTCATCACTAACGGGTAATAAACGGACTTGAATAGGTGCTAACCAGAGAGGAAAATCTCCCGCATAATTCTCGATTAAGATACCAAAAAATCTTTCCAAAGAGCCAAAAATAGCTCGATGAATCATAATCGGTCTTTCCCGAGTACCATCCCTAGCGACATATTGCATATCAAAGCGTTCTGGCAAGTTAAAATCGACCTGAATTGTGGAACATTGCCACATTCTACCGATCGCATCTTGAATTTTTATATCAATTTTAGGACCATAAAAAGCCCCACCTCCCTGATCCTCAATATAATCCCACTTTTTAGTATTTAAGGCCTCAATTAAAGCTGCAGTTGCCAATTCCCAAACACTATCGCTACCCACGGATTTACTGGGACGAGTCGATAAATTTATCTGATAATTAGTAAAGCCAAAATCGGAGAGAATTTTCTCGGTTAAATTTAAAACTCCTAGAATCTCTGCGGCAATTTGTTCTGGTAAACAGAAAATATGAGCATCATCTTGAGTAAAACCTCTTACCCGCATTAATCCGTGTAAAACCCCCGATCTCTCGTAACGATAAACTGTGCCTAATTCTGCCCATCTGAGGGGAAATTCTCGATAGGAATGCAGGTCATTTTGATAGGTTAAAACATGAAAAGGACAATTCATCGGCTTAATTTGATAGCTTTGCTGTTCTAACTCGATCGCCTCAAACATATTGTCGCGATAAAAGTCCCAATGTCCAGAAGTTTTCCACAGATCTAAATTAGCTAGATGGGGAGTATAAAGAAATTGATAACCCGCTTCTAAATGAGCTTGGCGCCAATAATCTTCGATTAAATAACGCATTGTTGCACCCCGGGGATGCCAAAAAACTAAGCCACCACCGGCATCTTCTTGGATGCTAAATAATTTTAATTGTTGTCCCAATTTGCGATGATCTCGTCGCTGCGCTTCTTCTTTTTGTTGGAGATAATTTTGTAATTCTGCGGGGGTTTGCCAAGCTGTGCCGTAAATTCGCTGTAATTGCGGCTGTTTTTCATCTCCTTGCCAATAAGCACCCGCTACACTCTCCAAGACGAAAGCATTCGGGTTAATTTCCCCCGTCGAGTTGAGATGGGGTCCCGCACACAGATCCCACCAAAATTCTTCCGGGGGAGAAACAACCCCATCAATTAACGAGGGTTCTCGATCGCTCCGTCCTGCGTCCGGACTACCGATAAAATAACGGGTAATGGTTTCATCTGGGGGAATTCTCTCTAAAATTAACTTTTTGTAGGGTTGATTAAGGCGCTCGATTTCTGCGGTAATTTCGCTTTTTTCCACCACTTCTCGGATAATTGGCAGGTTTTTCCCGATAATTCGCCCCATTTCTGCTTTTATTTTCTCCAAATCTTCGGGGGTAAAGGGTGTTTGGCGATCAAAATCGTAGTAAAATCCCGTTTCTGTCCAAGGACCAATAGCGACTTTGGTTTCAGGAAAGAGAGTTTGTACGGCCATTGCTAAGACATGGGCGCAAGTATGACGTATTTTTACGATTTTTTGCGAATCTTCCTCGATAACGGGGCTTTCTGTTAGAGGATACCTAATTTGATTGACCATTGTCAGTTAAAACGATAATCATTATCATATTAGCAGAGCAGGGCTGATGTCTGAGAAAAAAATGCGCTCAAATCCTCTAGCGGCAAGCTCAACGCTGATAGCTTACCGCTCAAACTGGAAGTTTCCCCGTTTTAAAAACAGGTATTACCGACGATATTCTCAACTTAACAGCCAGAATCCAGGTTATGATGACGAGAAAAGAAACTGAGAAAACGGGTTTCTTCAAGAAACCCGTTTTCTGATTTTCCTGAATTTCTCGCTCAAAATCCCGACAATCGATCGCCTCTTCCGAAAAGGCACGCATTGGATGCACCGCACATTTCAAGCGATAATCTCCAGTACAAAAAACACAGCGACTACAGGGAATCCGATGCAGCTTTTGCAACTGCCGGCGCCCTTGGGCAACAGCAAGAAAAAGAGCAGTAAAAAAGAACAGCAGCGTTATCCAGATTGCGATCGGACAAAAGAGCGGTATTAGCCTTAACATAAATCTCGATTTTTGTCAATTAAGGAATAATTACAGTTTGCTCAGAAAGAAATTCCTGTCGGATTAGCGATCGCCAGAAACTAAAAATCTCTTGACTGACGCTGTAGGGGTGGGAATAGTGGAAAAAATAACGCCCTTTGTGACAACTCCAAATGCGATCGCCTGACTTTAACCAGGGTTGCCATCCCTGCAACAAATGCTGATCGATAATCGTATCGATATCTCCCCCACAGACTAACAGGGGTACGGGAACTGTCCCCGGGGCGAAATGGGCATTCTGATAGAGATTATGGGGAGAAAGGGACAATAATAAATCTTCTTCCAAGAGATAGCGATATTCTTGGGTTAAAGCGCAGGGTTGATGGCCAAAAAGATTGTGAACCGATTGATTGAGCAGAGTTTGACGAGAACAAGGCAGTAATTTTGATAGCACATAATAATGAGCTTGCCAATCGATCGCCGGATAGACTCCCACAGAGAGCAAAGTTAAGGATTTTACCCTTTCTGGATAACGACGCGCATACAGTAATCCTACTAATCCCCCCGTGCCGTGGCCGACTAAATGCAGCGGTCGATCGCATTGTTTCAGGTAATCTTGTAGTAATACCAAGGCGATATCAAGAGAAGCTGGCTGATCAAGAGATTGACAGTATTGCCAATCAGCGATCGCAATTTCCCGGGCTAAAAAATCCAACACCGGGCGATCAAAACGGCGAAAACTGGGGTTAACATTAATCCAAACTGCATCAGGTAATCGAGACATAATAATCAAGGAGATGGGGGATTTTTCAGTGTTGCCAAAGGCACGGCGTAGCCGTCCAGTAAACAGTAATCAGTAATCGGTGAAAAGAAAGCTGCGAACTAGCCACTTAATACTATTCACTGGTAACTGATAACTGATAACTGATTGATAGCTAACTAAACGCCAAATTCGCCCTTAAGTCCCGCGACCCAAGTTTTGATCCGTTGTTCAGTTAAATCGGATTGGTTGTCTTCATCGAGGGCTAAACCGACAAATTTGCCATTTTTTAGGGCTTTCGACTCGTTAAAATCGTAACCTTCTGTCGGCCAGTAACCGACGGTTTTACCCCCCAGGGAGGCGATTTTTTCTTCCAGTATCCCCAGAGCATCTTGAAAGTTATCCGCGTAACCGATTTGATCCCCCATCCCGAAATAAGCGACCTTTTTGGAGACGAAATCAATGTCATCCAATTCATCGTAAAAACCCTCCCAATCGCTTTGTAATTCGCCGATATTCCATGTGGGACAACCGATAATCAGGGCATCGTAGGGGGCAAAATCCTCGGTAGAAGCGGAGGAGATATCGTGTAATTCTACAATTGCCTCACCTCCAAATTCTTTCTGAATCATTTCCGCCACCGTTTCGGTTTTGCCGGTTTGCGTGCCAAAAAATAAGCCAATTTTTGCCATAAAATTTGTCCTTGTTGTGAAATAAGTGAGTTTAACTCTTAATTCTCCTTGATAGGGAATAAAGCCCCTGATTACAGTTTTCGGCCTCTGAAACTGGCATTTCCTGCCGGCAAGAACTACAGTACCAATAAGAGCGAGAGCGTCCAATGTGATGCAGCAATTTGGTGTTACAACAGGTACAGTAAGGCATAAGGGACAGTTAGAAAGATTGATCAGCGGGGAAAATTAGGAAAATCGATAATTTATCCTAATCTTCCTTGAAAAAACTAGGCTTCTATCGCATTTAAGGCTTTTTCTACTCGTTTAAAGTCAAAACCCATCGCGCGTAAAGCGTGCCAGAGATGACCTTGTAAAAAGAAGAAAGCGAGGAAAAAGTGGGCATTAGCTAACCAACAGCGCGCCGTATGCACTCCAAAGGGCAATTTCACCGTGTCGGCAAAGTAGGGAGCAATTCCTAACTTCACTTCTAAAATTGGCCCGTAAAATTCGACTGGATAAGCGAGGGTATTTACCCCACAGAAATAGGCGGCCACGAAACCAGCTAGGGCAATTCCGCCCAAAGAATAGGATAAAATGGCTTCTCCAGAGAAAATCAGCACATTTCTCGCCCATTTGAGCGGGGGAACGATAATATGCCAGATACCGCCCCCAATTAACATTAAACCGACGTAGATATGACCACCGACTAAATCTTCGAGATTGTCCACAGTAGCAAAGTGGGTTTGATAGCCATAGATAACCCAAGGATCGAGGGTTGGTTCACTAACGACTCGGACAGCGCCGATAGTTGCGTCGTATAATCCCCCCCAGTACATAGCTTTGGCCACTAATAATAATGCAGCTATACCTAAAAAGAGCAGGTGATGACCGAGAATAACTCCTAATTGTCGGGGTTCACTCCAATCGAAATGGAATTTTTTCCCTGGACCGGAGGAATCTTTCAGGGTTTCTGGGACTCTTAACAGGTGAAATAAGGCTCCTGCTCCCAAAACTGCCGAAGAAATCAGATGAATTGAGCCAATCACGAAAAAGGGATAGATATCGATGATTTGCCCATTTTCTCCGACTCCAAAGCCTAAAGTGGCTAGGTGCGGCAGTAAAATTAAGCCCTGTTCTGCCATGGCTATATCGGGGCGATACTGGGAAATTTCAAATAAGGTGAAGGCTCCTGCCCAAAAAGCGATTAAAGCAGCTTGGGCAACGTGGGCGACGATAAATAAGCCTGATTTATCGGCAAAACGGGCATTTCCTGCCCACCAGTCGTACTCGATCTGAGGATTATCGTAGGTCTGCATGGCATCTTTTAAGGAAAATAGAACCAAGCTTATTGATAATAATATGCAATAAGCTTTAAGTCTTAGTCTAGAATAATTCTCAATAAAGTCAAGTTAAGAATTGTTACAGTTGCTCGGTATCCTTTAATACATCAGTATTTTTAGCCTGATCAGCCTTTGAAAATCAAGGCTTTTCAGCATGAATCTTGGATCGCAGCTAGAGTAATCTTCTAAAATAATTGAGAATAATTATTAATTAATTTCTTCTGAAAAAGGCCTAGGGTAGGGTCAGGCAGAATGATCCGAGGCTGTGAGGAAGGAGTTTCAGGCTTTGTTGCCCCCTTTTTTTTGTACTAATTTATGTACTACAAGAAGGATAATGCAAGGTTTTTGAAGGTTCTAATCCCATTTTCGCAGCATGAACATCGGATTCTAATAGGTCAAAAGCCTTATTTTAAAAGGGTTTTACCATTATTCGGCAAACCCTAATTACTTCCTCAGCAGTTCTTCGGCATTTTGCAGGATTTCGAGGACTTGTTCGGCACTAATCAAGCGTTTTAGCACCACTTGCCCGATAGTGGGGACAGTATCGGCAATTTCTGAACTCTTGGGGGCAACTTCCACCATAATCACAGCTTCTTCCACCTTATAAAGCCATAAAACCTGTTCTCCCTCTAAAATACCGATATTTAATCGCTCTATCTGTGGTGGTCGTCGCCAACTACTAGCGTGATCCCACAAACCGCCAAATTCCCACACCCGTCCTATTGTCCAACCTGCCGTTAAGAAAAAATATTTCACTTTGTTACTCAATCTAGAATCAATCTCTAGCTTTCTGGCTTAATTAGTTTTCAGCCGTCAAATTTTATCAGCTTTTAAGCCATCAGCCATCAGCCAGAAAAGGCAAAAGGTAGCTTTGTTATCCCTGCTCCCCGCTCGTCAATTCATAATGCATAATTTATAATTCATAATTCCCAATCCTGTCTCCTATGACGGCTAATAGCTAGTTAACGTCCTGTTAATTTCACTACCCCAATCCCCCCAAAGTATAGACCCAAGACCGCCCCTGCTAACAGGGATTGGGTGAGAGGATCTGTGGAAGGGGTTAAAATTGCGCCTAAAATCACCGCACCCAAAACCACGAAACGCCACCCCGATAACATCGTTTTCGAGGAAATAATGCCTAAAAAGCTCAAAATCAATTGAATAACGGGAATTTGAAAGGCGATGCCGGTACTAAACAGTAAAAGTAAGACAAATTCAAAATAGCGCTCGATCGACCAAGCTTGTTCGACTACTTCCGCCCCATAATTGACAAAAAAGTTTAAAGCGGCGGGAATCAGAGCAATATAGGCAAAAAATAAACCGGCAAAAAATAAAAGACTCGATCCTAACACTACCGGGACAATTAAACGTCGTTCGCGACGGGTTAACCCCGGCAACACAAAGAGGATAATTTGCAAGAGAATGACGGGACTAGCCACCAGTATGCCGCTATATCCAGCTACTTTTAGGGAGACGAAAAAAAATTCTCCCGGGGCCAACTGCAAAAATTTTACCCCTTGAGCGGGGACTTCTAGCACTTGCACTAGGGGTTTAACGAAGATAAAACATCCCACCGCACCTACAGCCACAGCAATTAAACTATAAAAAATCCGGCGCCGCAACTCCTCCAAATGGTCGAATAAGGACATTTCCACTTCTCCGGGTAATTCATCGAGGAATTCCGGACTGTCTGGGGGTGGGGTTTTTACTTCTGTCGATGACATGGCTTTGGCTCGATCGTTCTTTACTCAAGCCTTTATCCTAGCATTGATAACCCTTAGCTCTCAGGTGTCGGACTTCGTCCGTGAGCGCAGCGTTCGACTGAGATCACGCGGCGTTTCGACAGACTCACCGTCCGCTCGTGTTAGTGAGCTTGCCGAACGTCCGAAGTCTCACACCGAAGTCCGAACGGAGTCAGTAGTCAGGAGATTGCTTTTATTTATTCTCCCCACCCTCCCTACGGCTCTCTTAGGTTTAGTGGGTAAAATTTATTCTAAGATACATTACTCCTAGCAGGGGGGTGGAACGAACCACAAAGAGAAAACGGACACAAAGATTGATCGATCATATTGTAAGTTAAACTTATCACACAGAACCTAGAAGAGCCAAATTAATAGACCTACTGCTTCTAGAAAGAATTTCTCTGCGAGGTATTGCTGGAGTAACTGGAGTGAGTTGGTCATGATTAAGCTTTCGTAATTTAAATTGCTTGTTGAGATCAGACAGGAGGTAGGGGGCAGGAGGAAAAATCGAATATGCAATTTAGATTCAAAACAGCTTACAATGCACTGCAAAGCAAAGGATTAAGCCACCATCACTACTACCGAATCACCACCCAAAACAGAGGTTGTCGCTTTTTGTGAAAAGGGAACTTCCCTTTGGCCAATCTCTGATTCTCGGTTAGGGGGGAGAAATTAGACAGGGGCATCAATTGTGGCGAGGATTGCCGTGGACAACTGACAAAGTTGTTGATGACAAAGACCATTACTAGCCATGATCCCACCCCATTGTCGCACATCGCCGCGATTATAGTACACTGGTTGACCATCAAAATAGGAAAATTTGCCGCCTGCTTCTGTTAAAATTAACTCTGGGGCTGCAAAATCCCAGTCTTTAGCCGCCGATTTCCCCGATAGGGAGATATAAACATCGGATTTTTGTTCGAGGATTGTGGCAATTTTACAGCCCACACTACCCACATAATTTTTACCTAAGAAGGGTATTTGACTTAATAGATTATCAAAATGTTGGTCGCGATGGGTACGACTAACCACCAGATAGAGGTCGGTAATTTTATCTTTATTAGCAACTTTTATCCGTGTAATATTTCCGTCGCTACTCTCTAGAAAAGTGCCTTTTCCTTTTTGGGCAAAATAGAGTTTTTCTTGATCCGGTAGGGCAACCACGGCGATCATCGGTCTTCCCTGATAACATAAAGCAATATGCAGGGCATATTCTCCCGTTTTGTCGATAAAATCACGGGTTCCGTCCAAAGGATCGATAATCCATACCCAATCTTTTGGGATAGCTTCATTGCCCTGATGGGTTTCCTCGCTCAGATAACCAAAGTCGATATCAGAGAACTTTGTTTGTAATTCTCCTAAAATATAGTGATTTGCCGCTAAATCCGCTGCCGTCACTGGTCCGCCTTTTTTTTCCTCGTTGACGGCTAAATCCTGTTCACCGCGGTAGTAGGATTGGAGAATTCTAGCCCCCCCCCAACCGACGGCACGAGTTACAGCTAAAATGCGATCAAGCGTTTCGGTATCTTGCCGGGTTAAATTAATCATAAAATAGCGTCAGTTTTTCAGGTCTAAGTAGTTGGACAAAAGTAAAGTTAACTGTGGGCATAAGTTCACAACAAAAGGCCGCCCCCATCTGTTCTGGGTCGAAGTCTGGGGCATTGATTAAGCTGGACAGGAGTTAGTCGTTAATTGTCATAAGCTAAGACGCATTTAAACCGCTTATTCTTAGATTAGCCGAACCTCTCCCAATCCCTTTACTGTTGCCTTTTGCCTCTTGCCTCGTCTCAACAGCAATTTAAATTACGAACGGCTTATCTGCTATGATACAGTCAAGGAGTGCTGTTCGTCCATTATTAGTTAACTTTTCTTATTGCACTGACTAATTACGCGAATATTTTGAGCAAGAACTACAATCCCAAAATCTCCACCAGTATATTCACTCAATAGGAAGTGTTTATTTTTGAAATAGCAGTTTTTAAATAGGAAACCACCTCATTAATTGCTACTTCTGACGCTTTTTTACTCGCTCTTTCGACTAATTCCACCTTACCCGATTTGAGAGATTTACCCGTGACAATGCGATAGGGAATCCCAATTAAATCCGCATCTTTAAACTTAACTCCTGCACGTTCATCCCGGTCATCTAAAAGGGTTTCAATGCCCGCTTGATTTAAATCATTGTATAAACTTTCGGCGGTTTTTACCTGCTCGGCATCGGCTAAATTAGGAATAACCACAATCGCTTGATAAGGGGCAATAGCTACCGGCCAAATAATACCATCTTTATCGTAGGATTGTTCTACGGCTGCCTGGGCTAAACGGGATACTCCTATGCCATAACAACCCATACAAATGGGGGTAGATTCTCCCGCTTCATTAGTATAAAAAGCATTCATAGCTTGAGAATATTTATAGCCCAATTGGAAGATATGACCAACTTCAATTCCTCTAGCACTTTGCAAGGTTTGATTAGGATCGTGAATAGCTCGATCGCCTACCTGGGCTTTGCGTAGATCGACGATTAATTCCGGTAAGATAAAATCTTGACCCCAATTGGCTCCCACTACATGAAATCCAGTTTCATTAGCACCAGTGATAAAGTTTTCTAAGTCTGTCACCGTGTTGTCTGCTATGCGTAAAAACTTAGGAGCTATATCGCTGGCTTTTTTGAGTAAATTATCTTCTAAGTTGGGAGCAATATAACCTAAAGGTAAGGGTTGAGTTGCCCATTTCTGTTGAGCAGCAGCATCGGGTATTTTTAAAGCCAAAATTGTTTTAGCATTATAACGGCTCGCCTGTCTAACTAATTCATTTTGTAGTTTAACTTCGTTAACTTCTTGATCACCACGAATATGCAGTAAAACTAAAACAGTTATACCGCTATCATAAACCACTTCGTAGAGAACATTTTTAACAATGGCAGTGGCAGAACAATCGAGAAATTTAGCTAAACTTTCGATCGTGTTGGTGTTAGGAGTCTCTTTTTTAGCAAACTTTTTCAAGGGAGAAGCCACTTTATCTGCTGGCAAAGAAACGGCTTTTTCCACATTAGCCGCATACTTTTCATCGGCAGTAAATAAAACCTCATCTTCCCCAGCATCACCTAGGACCATAAATTCTTGGGATGCGGAACCGCCAATCGCTCCAGAATCGGCTTCTACTGCCCGAAAAGCTACCCCACAACGGCGGAAAATATTGCGGTAAGCTATATCCATCGCTCGATAGGTTTTCTTTAAACATTCCTCGTCGAGATTGAAAGAATAGGCATCTTTCATAATAAATTCCCGTCCCCGCATTAAGCCAAAACGAGGGCGAATTTCATCGCGAAATTTAGTTTGAATCTGATATAAATTAACTGGTAATTGTCGATAGGAACGAATTAAATCACGAGCGACGGCAGTAATTACTTCTTCGTGAGTCGGTCCTAATCCTAACTCCCGCTTTTGCCGGTCTGTCAGGGCAAACATAATCCCTTCTGCTTTCGTGTAGGTGTCCCAACGGCCTGATTCTTGCCAGAGTTCCGCCGGTTGCAGTTGGGGAAGTAAACATTCTTGGGCGCCAGCTTTATTCATTTCTTCCCGGACTATCTGGGAGACTTTCTGTAAAACCCGCCACATCAGGGGTAAATAGGCGTAAATACCGTTGCCGATGCGACGAATGTAACCGGCACGGACTAAGCATTTATGACTGGGGATTTCCGCCTCGGCTGGATCTTCCCGGAGGGTGACAAAAAGCTGTTGAGAGAGTCGCATCCTATCGATATCCTTTTGAACAGAAGACTTTCTATTATCTCATCAAAGGAGAGCGACTGCAATTATCAATTACTTGTGTTGACAAACAATAACAGCGATCAGTTTACCGATTCTCAGGTATTTCCCCTCATAACTTGAGACTGGTTGGAGAAGCATTGAACCTCGGTTGCAATTGCCTAACTCCCTTGTTCTCTACTCTAGGAAATATGAGCGTTCAGGTTGATCGCTGTTATCGCCGTTATCGAGACAGAATGTAACTTTAACAGGGTTTACTCCTTTGTGAACTTGACCTTATAACCTTGCCAGTTGATCTGTCAGGGAAGCTTTTTTCTTTAGCTTCAATTATTAATATAACATCGGATCGGGGCTAGAAGTCTTTCTCTTAATTAAACTTTACATTGCCGGGGTCAAGGAAAAGCTTAGATGTTTTGACGCTTGACCGACCATAACTCTTATTATTCAAAAATTATGGCAGCAGTGACCTCAACAGTAGTCAAAGAAAGCGCAGAAGAATTAACTAACTCAACAGAACAAAGAAGCAATCACCGCTAGGGAAAAAGACAAACTGCCCCTAAAGCAAGAAAAAGCTCCCACCCTCAAGGTGATAGCTAAAAGTTGAGGGCATCATAGAAACACAGTGCCAAGGTGCTTGTGTAAATATCGTGAGCAAGGCAACGAAAAGAACTTTATAAGATGAATCGGAACGATCCCTTAAACTTCCCGTTGCCGAGGTCCCAGTGAGACAGGTGAGTAGTATGCTTATCCACAGGGAGGCTTGATTTGGGCGCTATATATACAACCAGTCTCAATGGCTGGCTGGTACGAATTATCGTGTCTGACTTCAAATATGTTCTTGTTCCCCAAACTGAAACATCTTTGGCCTGTTTGCCGACAAGATACAAAGCTGAAATTATTGTGGCATCCGAGGCGATGCGGACGGCGAATGGGATTGATATCGCCCCTAAAGAACTCTTCGCCTTCACCATGAACTGCAAAGTTCTTGGCGCTATGAGTTGGACTCTGGTAAATGCGTAGCCATCTGAAGATTCTCCCTGCTTGAGATAGTCACTGCTTAGTCTTTCAATGATATCGAGATCAATTTCATGATCTAGAACTTCTGAAGGGGGGTGCGTCGGCCTGGAAAATCCCAAGAAACTGTGATCAGCAAATACGTCCTCAGCAGCGTAAGCCGTTTCTATTTGACCCATTTCATCTATGGTTATATGCCCGGGCCCGTGAAACCCATTAAAGTGATTGCTTACTGAATAGCAATATGCTCCTGCGTGTTGGATTAACAATGGATCCCCAGGACTCTGGCCTTCTAAATTGGTCGATGGTAGCAATATATCGCCGGCAAAACAAAGTGGCCCTCCAATAGCATCGTTCCCTTGAGTAGGCAGGGTGCGATGATTGCGATCGATAATTTGGTGGCTCCATGAGAGGAGAGTCACCTTGATTAGCTGGTCGGAGCCAACATCAACAATAGCCCAACGTCTGCCCCGCATCTGCTTAAGCTCGCGGATACGAGTCAACAAGGCGACGGCATTACCAACCAGTGCGTGTCCAGGCTCGACTATGTACTCAATACCGGGTAACAAGTGTTTCTTTAATGCTTCTGTGTACTCTGGGATTGTTGGAAACTGTTGCCCGTCATGGAAGTCAATGCCAAGCCCACCGCCAAGATTTAGTTTTCTCATGCAATGATTCGAGCCGGCTTCGATTAAGTTTTTCAAATGATGAATAAACTGAATCGAATGACTAAATGCCGATACATTATCCATCTGAGTTCCAATATGGATATGCAAGCCAGCTATAGGTAGTTTGCAACTGGCCAGAACATCTGGCAATTCCTCGGATGGGATGCCAAACTTACTGTTGGGCGAGGCGTGAGAAACCAGATCCTGCCAATCAGTATTGTGGAAATATTCCACCGGTTTTTCTGGGTTAACCCGAACCAGCAAGCTCCCACTCCAATCCTTGCCATAAAGCTTATGTTGAAGATCATCTAATATAGCTTGGGAGTCAGCAACTACTGTTGCGCCTCCATTGAGGAGATCTACCATTAGCTGGCGGTCGGGTGCCGGACTGTTGTATGTGATCCGATTCAATGGGAATCCGCAAGAAAGGGCCAACTCAACTTCATATTTAGAAGAGCAGTCTGCGGAGCATCCCAGGGATGCCAGTTCATTCAGAATCGCCATCGACGGATTAGCCTTTACCGGGTAAGCAACCTGAGATGGACTGCCCACAAGCTCCACAAAGTGGGACAGGTTCCGGCGAAGCTGACCGACGTTCAGTATGTAGAGAGGAGACCCATGGCGTTTTGCTATCTCCTCGATGTCAATTGATCGCGTCCAAGTTTCCATAATCCCTTCTATAATCTCGCTTTTGTCCAACGCCTAGCATCACCCGCAAACAGCGATCAGTTTATCGATTCTCAGGTATTTCCCCCCACTACTTGGGACTGGTTGGAGAAGCATTGAACCCTAGCTGCAATTGCCTAACTCCCTTGTTCTCTACTCTAGGAAATATGAGCGTTCAGGTTGATCGCTGTTATCGTCGTTATGCCACCCTATCGAACCATACCAAGTAAGGAAGAACCTTTTTTTTTAGCTTCAATTATTAATGTAACATCGGATCGGAGCTAGAAGTCTTTCTCTATAATCAAAGTTTACATTACTGGGATTAAGGAGAGGCCTAGATGTTTTGACGCTTGACGATAATTAACCTCAGTTCGGTATCAGAAAAGGAGGGGGTGGTAGCCTGAAAAAATACAAACGATTCAGCACCCCCGTTCTACATTAGCCGAGTCCCGCCCTCTCGAACCGGTCATCGAGTTTTTCGCCACGCTCTGACGTAATATGAAAAATCACTTAGCGATGGCGTACTGCTAGGCAGTGGCTTCGACATTGCAATCAACTTATGGAACAGGGTCAGACGGAAGGCGATGTTAGTCCAAAATTATTTATTTTGAATTACCATTGTTGCACAAGTAATTATATTTTCTAAATTGTTATACTCATATCTTTGTTTTTCAATATAATTATCAAATAAATAATTTTTGTCTGGATATTTTATCGCTAAGTCTTGGCATTTTTGTTTAAGATAATTGAATTGCATTCATACTCATCATTTTGATAACCGAACAACCCAGAGAACAGTTGAAGGAATTAACAATAAACTGAATGTGATTAAAAGGAGAGGCTGTGGATTTAGAAACTTTAAAAACTTTAGTCTTAGATATTTATTAAATTGGCATTTTGCTAGTTGATTTTATATGGTAAGTTCGGAAAAACTAGAAAAATGAAAGACAAGAGTTTGAAAATCTGCGAAGACTTCTTAAAGTAGAAAGAAAGGGTAGTCGCGGGGATAAAACTTATGAAGAAACAGCTTACTATATCAGCGGTCACTGAGCCTTTACATTGAGCTTGTTGAAATGTGTCGAAGTGTAGCCTAACCGAATCCGCTCAAGTATTTGCCAAAATTATTCGCGGTCACTGAGCTTTTACATTGAGCTTTTACATTGAGCTTGTCGAAATGTGTCGAAGTGAGGACATTGGAAAATAAAAAATCAGTTACATTGGGTAAAAGATGTAATTTTTGAGGAAGATAAAAGCCAGATCAGGGATTTTCAAGCGGCAAGCAATTGGTCAATTCTCACAACTATAGGATTGAATCTTTTTAGAGGTTTGGGTTTTCTCTCAATAACAGAGGGACAAAGGTGATTAGCTGAACGTTGGGAAAAACTGATAGTTTTATCGACGTAAGAAGTAAGCAGAAAAATTAGCTAAATTAACAGGATGTACTCTCAGACAATTTCAAGAGAGATAGGCTTTTAGTGGCTTGATAACAAGCTTTATCAATCTATTCATAATAAATATTGGCAGAGGATTAAAGATTAATTGTTGTGACTAATTCTTTTAGTTAGAGAAAGATAAACTTGAGAATCTTCAGTCAAATTTATTAACTCAAAATCAGCTGTACTTAATTTAAATGAACCAACCCTACCTTAATAAGGGGGCATCTGAAAGTTTTTAATACCTACCTACCCATTGATTGACTCCCTCAATTGATTATAGCAATTATTATACTGATGAAATGCAAAATAATTACCAGAAATTAGCTATGTTTACCCCTGCAAAAGATAACAGCTATCTTAATAGGACTCTTGAAAATTTTTAGCCGGCAACTAAACAGGAATTTGATTTCTCCCAAATGTGGGACAATTGACAAAGAACTAAGAATTGTAGAATCCCCCCATCATGACCTCGGAATTATCGAAGCAATACGATCCCAAGATCACAGAAACGAAATGGCAGCAATATTGGGAAAATCAAGAAATATTTACAGCCAACCCCGAAAAAGGCGGCGAAACCTACTGTATAGTCATCCCCCCTCCCAATGTTACCGGTAGTCTCCACATGGGTCACGCTTTCGAGAGTTCCTTGATTGATACACTTGTTCGCTACAAGCGTATGACCGGCAAAAATACCCTCTGGCTGCCCGGCACGGATCACGCTAGTATTGCAGTACAAGCTATACTCGATCGCCAATTAAAAGCCGAAAAAACCGACCGTTATCAACTAGGAAGGGAAAAATTCCTCGAACGCGCTTGGCAATGGAAAGAAGAGTCCGGTAGTACCATTGTTAATCAACTGCGACGCTTGGGGGTATCCGTCGATTGGACGCGGGAACGTTTCACCATGGACGAGGGACTTTCCCATGCTGTTCGTACTGCTTTTATCAAACTCTATGAGGACGGATTAATCTATCGCGGTCAATACTTAGTTAACTGGTGTCCCGAATCCCGGTCGGCCGTTTCCGATTTAGAGGTGGAAAACAAGGACATTGAGGGAAATCTCTGGTATTTTCGCTATCCTCTTAGCGATGGTAGCGGTTATCTTCAAGTAGCCACCACAAGGCCCGAAACCATGCTCGGTGATACTGGTGTCGCTGTCAACCCGCAAGACCCCCGTTATCGCCATTTAATCGGCAAAACCGTCACTTTACCGATAATGGGGCGAGAAATCCCGATTATTGCCGATGAATTAGTGGATCCCCAATTCGGTACCGGTTGCGTCAAAGTTACGCCGGCCCACGATCCCAAGGATTTTGAGATGGGTAAACGCCATAATTTAGCCTTTATTAATATCATGAATTTAGACGGCAGTTTAAACGAAAATGCCGGAATATTCGCAGGTCAAGATCGTTTTGTTGCCCGCAAAAATGTCGTTAAAAAACTCGATGAAGACGGTTTTTTAGTTAAGATTGAAGCCTATCGCCATAGCGTCCCCTATAGCGATCGAGGTAAAGTTCCCGTGGAACCCCTTTTATCTACCCAATGGTTCGTTAAAATTGAACCTTTAGCCACAAAAGCTTTAACCTGTTTAGATCAGGAAAACTCGCCCCGTTTTGTGCCAGAAAGATGGACAAAAGTTTATCGTGATTGGTTAGTTAAACTAAAAGATTGGTGTATTTCTCGACAACTGTGGTGGGGTCATCAAATTCCCGCTTGGTATATTATCAGTGAAACTAACAACGAAATTACTAACCATACTCCCTTCGTCGTTGCTCAGGATGAAACCTCCGCTTTAGCTAAGGCCAAACAGGAGTATGGAGAGGATATAATTATTCAACAAGACCCCGATGTTTTAGATACTTGGTTTTCCTCGGGATTGTGGCCATTTTCGACTATGGGATGGCCAGAAAAAACCCTTGATCTAGACACCTATTATCCCACCACAACCCTCGTCACCGGTTTTGATATTATCTTTTTCTGGGTGGCCAGAATGACGATGATGGCGGGGTATTTTACGGGACAAATGCCCTTTAAAGATGTCTATATTCACGGTTTAGTTAGGGATGAAAACGGCAAAAAGATGTCTAAATCTGCCAATAACGGCATCGATCCCCTAATTTTAATTGATAAATATGGAACCGATGCTTTACGATATACCTTAATCCGAGAAGTGGCAGGAGCAGGACAGGATATCAGTCTGCAATATAACCGTAAAACCGATGAATCGGAATCCGTAGAAGCGGCCCGAAATTTTGCCAATAAAATTTGGAATGCTTCCCGTTTTGTGATGATGAATCTGGAGGGAAAAACCCCAGAAGAATTGGGAGAACCAGCTTTAGAAAATTTAGAATTAGCCGATCGCTGGATTTTATCTCGTTATCATCAAACAGTGCAAAAAACTAGAGATTATCTAGAAAATTATGGCATGGGAGAAGCGGCAAAAGGTCTATACGAATTTATCTGGGGCGATTTCTGTGATTGGTATATCGAGTTAGTGAAAACTCGTTTATGGAAGGATAAAGAATCGGTTTCCTGTGCTACAGCAAGGCAAACTTTGGCTTTTATCTTGGCAGGGACATTAAAATTATTACATCCTTTTATGCCCCATATTACCGAAGAAATTTGGCATAATTTAACCCAAGAAAATCAGCAGGTTTTGGCTTTAGAAACCTATCCAATAGCTGATAGTTCTCTGATCGATCTAGACTTAGAAAATACTTTTGAGTTATTAATAGAAAGTATTCGGGTGTTGCGTAATTTGCGGGCCGAAGCGGGGATTAAACCGGGGGCAACGATTACGGCAATTTTACAGACAGAAAACAGCCAAGAATTAGCTATTTTGCAACGCGGACAAGTGTACTTAAAGGACTTGGCCAAGATCGAAAACTTAATTTTGACGACCAAATTAACCGAGGAAGTCAATCAAGCGATCGCTGGTGTTGTCGCTACGGTAGAAATCCTCATCCCCCTGTCCGGATTGGTTGATATATCGGTATTGGCCGGGAAATTAGCGAAAAATTTAGCTAAAGTGGAAGGGGAAATCAAGAGTTTGAGCGATCGCTTGAATAAACCTAGCTTTGTCAAAAAAGCTCCCGAAGCTTTAATCCAAAAAACGAAGCAAGCTTTAGCAGAGTCCGAAAAACAAGCCCAAATTCTCCAAGAACGCTTAAAACGTCTGCAATAGTGCTTTTGTACTACCTAAGTCCAGTGGGCTAGAGCAAAGCTACTGCGATCGAGATTATCCCTTAATCCATTGACTTAGTTGTTCAAGTAGTTGAAGTTAAAGGAGAGGGGCTAACCTAGGGATGACTTTGGGGAACTTAAGCATCTCATAAACTTGCTCCTCTTAACTCCCTATCTAACTCGGACTCCTTGTCCAGCAAGTCTTTCAGGAGTTTTCTGCACCACTGGGTCAATTAAGTTAGCAATTTCAAATTCCGGCTCAATAACAATAAAGCTAACCTTGACTCGCTGCATCTACGACCAAAACCTTATTTTTTTCTGTCACATTTCTAAATAAACAATCAAAATGATGATCAACAAGGATACAGTCCTTTCTGGACAACAATTAAATATTTGTTCAGCGATTTGATTGAATAATTTTTCCTTTACAAAAATACAAGAATTATTATAAAGATTTAGATAAACAAGAAAAAATATAAAGTCTTATGAAGATTATTCAAGAATTATCTCAAAAGTCAACAATTGATGAGATTCTGTCCAGATAATTGGGGTGGTAGATCAACCTTATCCGAAACAGAGATTGTTGTCGAGAGTCGGAGAGAAAAGCAATGAATATCAAGGATACGTTACAGAATGTTGTCCAGTACCTAACAGACAGGGTAAGGGTATCTTAAAAATCCTTGACAAAATGAACTTTATGTGAGTTGCTTACCCAGATGACGATTCAGGCATATTTGAGGAGAATTTGCCATCTCAATTGTTAAACAAAAATCGACCAAATGGGTCGAGTTCGTAACTATTCTGATTGACTGGTATCACTTGAAATGCCCACACAATTGGCCAATTGTCAATAGGGTATGATACTAAATCCGTTTTTAATAGTACGATTAACTCCCAAGAATGATAAGGAGTAGCAAAATAAAAATGGTTTTTCGGTCACTCGATTGATTTCACTTGCAGTTCTATTGATTGCTAATCCTGCTACCAAAAAATTGATCGCCCGCAAAGGGAAATCGTTATTCCAGGGATTCTCGAAGATCACCGCCTCCCGATACGGTTTTCCAACCGATCACCAGAAAAATGATTAAAGCAACTATCGCCATAAATAAGCCGATCGGAGTACCGATCAGATCCCGGGCGAATTGTAAACTATAGTTAGTTTTTAGATCGGCATTTCCATCCCAAACTACCGTTTTTTCCGCACCGAGAAATAACAAGTGAATCCCCCGAGAAAGAACGAACTCTCCCACGATAGTGAAGAGAATTAACTGTTTCAGTCTCACGGGTAACATGGCCAGATATTCGGTAACGATCAAGAGCAACAGAACCACGATAGGAGTCATACTCTCGCCGATAATTCCCCCGCGATGAAATCCGGGTTGCAGGAAACAACCTCCCAAAAAACCGCTCGCGAGTACCGATACTAAAAATGATCTGGGAAACAAAGGTTTACCCTTAACTTTTCCGAAAACTCGTTTCCCGAAAACCGTCAGAAGGACGGCGCTCAGGGTTATCGTTATAGAGCCGGCTAAAACACTAAAATACAAGCGAAACCATGAATTCCACAGCCGATAGCGTAAGATGTTAAACTCGCCCCCCTCTCCGGGGCCTTTCTGGATTCGATCTTGAACCGCGTCGGAAAGTTCTAGGGGATAAACGGTAGACCACGCATTGTTGAAAGCATCGGAAATTCTAACGCTCGCGGTCGCCCCCCCCGTCGTTCCCATTGCCGTCTGGAAGATAGAAGCGAGACCGAAGTGAGAGATTCCCCATAAATACCAGGGAAGACACACGGCGATCATGAGGATTAATGGAAAAAATAACTGACGGACTACAAGAGCTAAATTTTTACGATTTACCCAGAGATTATCGATGATCGGGGCGATAACATAGAGTATAGCGGAAGGATGACTGAGAAAAGCTAATCCCCAACTAACTCCACAACCAATCCCAGAAAGCGAATAGACTCTTGTGCGGGGATTGTTTCTCAAGTCGAGATAGAAATAGATGCCGGTTAAGATATAGACCGTGGCCAATACCTTCGGCCAAGGGTAGGTGATTATATTACTCAAATAGGGACTGAAAGCCACGAGGAAAAAGGCTAACGGAATTAACGACGGACGCAGAAAGAGAGGGATTAGGAGGGTCAGGAATACTCCTGGTAAAATCGCAGTAATTTGATAAACCGCAAATGAATTTTCTAAAAGTGCCAGATAATAACTAGAAAATAGATTGAACAAAGGAGTTCTAGAAGTAACATTATAAGTTCCAAAGTAAACCGTATCGGTTTTCTGAAGTCCCAAAAAAATTTGAGCGATATCGAAGTGCATCCACCAATCCCCGTAGTAAAATCCCCCACTGTAAAGCACGACGAAGAATTGCATCCCTAGCAGGACGAGCCAGAACAAGATCGCTAGGTATAGCCATCTATAGTTTTCTCTTTCTTCCGCTTGCCACAATTGTCGCGTCAGTAACCATAGAGAGATAATAAATAAACCAGCCGTCGCTAACAGAAAAAAAGTTCTTCCAGAAAAGCCACAAAGAAAATTAACGAAAGCGATCGCCGATTGTAAAGCCATTCCCCAAGCACCAGCAAGGGCCATACATTCCTTGACGGTAAGGCGCGAGATCGCTCTCAGGCTAACATAGCCGAGGGTGAAAGTTAGGGTTAGCGAGATCGCCCCGAAAAAAAACAACTGTAAAAAGCTTATATTCACGATTAACTATTTACCTGAATCTATTTTAGTGACCCCATCTTTTAATACTATCGAAAAGTTGGGATTAAACCTCAACAAAATTAAAGAACTTCGGCTCTTCGGGAATTGTTATGCAAATAATTAACTTAAAATAAAATTCGATGAGAGTACCTAAGCTCAAAAGTAGCTGAAATCCATACAGGGAAGGACTTAAGGCACAAACAGGTTAATACCAAAAGATAGACAATTGAGTTAAGATTTGATATAATAGCCAAAAACTGGAGTATTTTACTTATGATACTTGACAAATTTTTGAACCTACAAGGAACCTGTATTCAAGGCTATCGACACCTAGAAAATATCGGTATAGTTTTCCAAATCGAATCGAAAAATAAAAAAGCAGCCTGTCCTCGTTGTGGGTTAGAGAGCGATAAACTTCACCAAAATCATCGACATTTAGTCAAAGATTTACCGCTCTCAGGTCAACCAGTGTACCTACAAGTTAATCGTCGTCAATTTAAGTGCGGTAATTGTCAGAAACCCTTTAGCGAAGAGTTAGATTTTGTCGCCAAGAAACGAACCTATACGAAAAGACTAGCCGAGAATATACTCGAACAATTAAAAGAAGGAGATATTTTAAATGTTAGTCGAAGAAATGACGTAACGGAAGAAGAGATTCAAAGAATGATAGAGGACATAGCTGAAGAAATTACAGAGACAGACCTATCGAAATTAAAAAGACTAGGAATTGACGAAATCGCTCTAGTCAAAGGACAAAAAAATTACTGTGCGGTTTTAGTAAATTTAGATACGGGAAAACTAATAGCTATTCTAGAGAAGCGAACACAAGAAGAATTGAGGAAAACGCTTACAGGGTGGGGAAAAGAGGTGTTAGAGCAAATTGAAGAAGTCAGCATAGACCTTTGGTTGCCCTATAAAAATTTGGTGAAAGAATTGATGCCATCGGCCGAGGTAGTCGCCGATAGATTCCATGTAATGAAACAAATTAATCAAGAGTTAGACGAACAAAGAAAAGCAGAAAAAAGAGCCGTAGAAGCGCAGAAAAATAAAAAACAGAAAGCGGAAAAAGAAGCGAAGCTAGAAGTTTTAAAGCGAAGTAAATATAGCTTGTTAAAAAATGAAAAAGATTTGACGGAAACCCAAAAAATCAAACTAGAAGCTATCAAAGAAAATTTCCCAAGTTTGAAAAAGATGCACGAGTTAAAGGAAGAATTGAGAAAGATTTATGAAACCTCAGAGAATCCGACAGAAGGACTGCTATCTATCTCAGAATGGTTGGCAAAATCCTCCAGTGTTTTTACCAAGAGTTGTCAAACAATCCGAAACTGGTTTGGAGAAATAATTAGTTATTTCGAGCAAAGGACAACGAATGGGGTGGTCGAGGGAATCAACAATAAACTTAAACTAATAAAACGGAGAGGCTATGGCTTTAGAAACTTTCGGAATTTTTGGGTTAGAAGTATGTTGTCTTGGCATCTTGTCTGTTGATTTAGCATAAAGGGTAACGAAGAGCCTCTTTCTTTTCCCTTATTGCTTTTCATTAAACGTTGATGGTCTAAAAAAGACGGCGACTGAGTAAAAAAGACTGAAAATGCAGCCATCACGGCATCTTTTATCTCATATTTTCTATTATTTCCAGGTTTCCTCTCATCGGGTAAATCATCTAATTCTTGATGTAAAAATTGCATTAATTCCGAAATTTCTAGGGTTGCCGCTTTTTGAGCCATCTTGGAATAATTTGACGTGCTGGTGGATTTCTATCTCACCCATTTTACCTTAGCTGACAATAATTATAAATTTTTATTTCCCTTGAATTCTGGCTCTTCGTTACTTGGTATGGTTCGATAGGGGGGCATAAATTGACTAAATCCTTATCTGGCAAAAGACTTAATTGATGAGTTCGCTCTAGATGAAAAACAATTGACAAAAATCGCCAAATGCCTTTCTATATAAGGGTTCCATCCCTTATAACCCCCGTCCATTGCATAAGACAAACCGAAGAGCCTGAATTCTCTATTCTAAAAACAGAACTATCTTCCTGATTTAACCCTGTTCGTTCTCAGCCAACCTCTTTGATTGCTTGAGTATTTATACTTAATTTGTCTAGCCAATTGTTTTTTTTATTGTTCGCCTCTTCTAGAAAATAGTTGCTTCGTACTATATTTTCCCTGCCAAAATCGGGGTTAATGCTCTATTTATTTCAAAATGAGAATTGCTGGTATTTGAAGCTACGTTGTGCTTATCTCAACGGCGATATTGCCTGAGTATTTTTACTCATTGCAAAACTGGGATGCTCCCAATTAATTCTTCAGCAATTCTCATTTTGAAACGATTTTGCGTTGTTTCAGCGATCTAGAGATTCGTTAAGAATTATTAACCCCTCTAGGTGCAAGGGTTTTAATGTCATGAAACCTTAAAATGAGAATTGCTGTTAATTCTTAGTTACACTCGTTTAAACGCAGAAATTGAGGCTTTTAAGACGATAGTGGGTTGGCGTTTATAGCGTTTCTGATTCACAAGAGGTACATTCCCGATCCTGAACAGCTTAATCAGCAAAGGTTTAAGTGTGCCGCACAGATGCGAGAACCGCTATATATGTCACAAATACTAACAAAGAACAATTATCTTTGACAGAAGCGGTATCAGCTTATCAAGAACAATGGCAACCAGAAAGGGGATTTCATCGTTTTAAAAAAGGTCGCTTATCTGCCTTACCCATTTATTTTCGAGACGAAGATAAGATTAAGGGGTTGATGTTTTTGTTAACGATTGCTTTAAGGGTTTTTACTTTGATGGAATTTGTGGTGCGTCGTCAATTACGTCAATCTCAATCTAGTTTGGCTGGACTCTATGACGGAAACCCTAAACGCAGCACTGACCGTCCTACGGCTGAACAGATGTTAAAAGCGTTTAGAAATCTCACTTTATCCGACATTCCGCACCCTAAGCTGTCACAGAGAGAAATTACGGAGAGAAAAAATCAAAGTGAGCATAAAAATAAACATAAGGAGCGAAAAAAGGCATTTGAGAAACAGTAAAGCACCAAAAATGGCATCAAAACCTATTCTCAATAAGGAGCAATAAGAATTAACACCACCTAGAGGACTCAACAGATAAATAAATGAAGAGATTCAAGAAACAAATCATAAGTTAGACTAATCAATTAAGGTAAAAAACGAAATTATAGACATAGTAAAATGGAGCTATAAATCAAAGAGATTAGCTCATCTTCACTTATAGAAATTAAATTGATAGAGATAATAATTAGGTGACTAATTGATAGTAACGTAAACAATCATCTGGTAAAAGACGCAAGATAAAATCTCTGTCCTTATTCCAATTAGAAATATGTTCCTCCTGATTGAGTGTAATCAAATGAATACAATGAAAGCATTGAAAAATCCAGCGTAAAGTAGGGGAATTAGTTGCTTTACCTAATTGATTTTTAATTGTTGATTTAGACTCTTTCAGAGCATTTCTAATTTGACGTTGAGCCAATGTATAAACCAAGAGACATAAACCCATAATCATTCCCATAGACTCTATTCTCTCAGGACTTTTAAGGAAAATACTATCGGCAAAAAATAATGGGTCTTTGAGAAAACCAAACCCCCGTTCACATGATTGTTGAGCTTTATATTCCCTGAGCATAGAATCATCACTAAGTTCCTGTGAATCTAAAACATTCGTAGCAATAATAAAACGTCCTGCACTCAGCAATTCTGTATTAATTTTACTTTCATCCTGGCAGACTGTAGCTGATATTTGGTAGGATATTTCATTGAGAGAATCTTTTTTATTAGATTTGGCTGGAGTAACCTTACTTTCGTTAATTTGGTGATATTTGAACTGGGTTGATAATTTTGATAATGCCTTGATAGCATCGGCTTCACAAGCAAATCTCTCTTGTGATAACTTTTTCAAATCAAGAACCGCTTTTGATTCGGCTTTGGTAATTTTTTGGGTGAGTTTACGCAGGTCTGATTCTCTTCTTTCTTGACTTTGTACTACTAACCATCTTTGTTCTATTCCTGCATAATTTTCCGTTTTTGATCCTAATTTATATCCTGGTATTGTACTATCAATAAATTCTGATTCTGGGATTGTTGATATTAATGATTTTGCTGTTTTTATGCTTAATGGTACTCGACATAACCACTGTAAATCTGACATCATTTTCAGGTTTGATTCTGTATATAATGCTGAGTCAGCAACAATGAGACTATTAACTTCTAATTGTTTTTGATATTCTACTGCTATTTGACCAAAACATGATGAGTCTGCTTGGTTTCCTGATGCTAGTTTTAAAAATATTGGGATGTCTCCATCTCCTGAACATATCCTTTCTATGATGAACTGTTTTAAGTCCGGCCGATGGTCACGAGAATAACCATAAGTGATGGTTATTTCTTTTGGTGATTTTACTGCTATTTCTTCTAATTCTTGGTTATTTCCTATTTTTTGACTCTCAAATAAGTAGTCGTGCAAAATAAATTTCCTAGTGAAGATAGGCAAAAGGCAAAAGGCAAGAGGCAAGAGGTGGTTAGATATGTGTAATTAATTTTGCTTAGGTACTTATTACTTCTGGTAAGCTAGTGTTATACTGCCCATGTACGTGCATTGATGATGAGTCTAGATGTGATGTTGATAGTGATACTCCAAATTTTTTGGCGGCTTTTACTGCGATGATAAAAAAGATTGTATCTAATCCTTTTATAAATAGTTTATCCATGACTCTCCCCAATTTATCGTCGTTGAGATATTCTGGTTTTACTCCTGTTCCTATTAGATGTTCACAGGCGATTGTTTCAAAATATTCGGGAAACATATATAAGGGTTTGGAAACAAATCCTAACCCGTTGATTATCATGGCTTTTACTACTTGACCTGCATTTACTTTTTCGTCTTTTTCGACTCCTATCAATTCGTTTATTATTTCTACTATTCCGATTGAGTCTATTATTCCTGCCACTATCCCTAGATGGTCTATGTTCTGAATTTCTATTTCTTGGGGTTTTAATTTCACAACAGATTCCTCCACTACTTCTATTGTAATCAATTATTTCTTGTTTTCTGAACAATTATTTTTTTCTCTTGAATTTTCTCTTTCTCGCTCCATACCCCTTTTAATGCTATATATTCTCATTAACCCTTTTAACCTTTGAATTAATTTTAGTTACTATGTACTACTTTGATGGCTTTTTTGATCTGTGACAGTTGAGGGTGCGGAATGTGGGCTTTAAGTACCTAAGCAAAATTAATTACACATATCTAACCCCCTCTTGCCTTTTGCCTCTTGCCTTTTGCCTATCTTTACTAGGAAATTAATTTTGCACGACTACTTATAAGTAGTCATGCAAAATTAATTACCCAAATAAAAAATTAAGAAGTATAATACATGAAAAAACGAAGTAGCAGGAAAATACAATGAGATTGATTAGAGACCTAAACCCCGAGAGCCAGAAAATGCTAGAGAGAATTTATCGAGCTAGTAAACATCATCAAGTAAGAGAGCGAGCGAAATGTATACTCTTAAGTTTTCAGGGAACCACGATAGAAGAATTGAGCGGAATATTTGGAGTTACGAGAAAGACCATCTATAATTGGTTGACGAACTGGGAGGATAGAAAACTAATTGGTTTTTATAATCGTCGAGGAAGAGGGAGAAAACCTAAATTGACAGAAGCCCAAGGTCAATAAGTTATTGACTGGGTAAAAGAAGAACCGAAAAGCTTAAAAAAAATCCAGATCAAAATTGTAGAAGAATGGAAATTAACCATAAGCAAAGACACGATAAAAAGACTAATAAAAAAAATCAACATGAGGTGGAAAAGGGTGAGAAGAGGGTTGGGCAAAACCCCTGATGAGTGGGAGCTTGAGGTCAAACTACCTATTTTAGAAGAACTCAAAAAACAGGAAAAAAGAGGAGAGATTGAGATAGGATATTTGGATGAAATGGGATGGGATTCAAAGCCTTGTATTCCTTATGCTTGGCAAGAAGAAAAAACCACGATAAAGTTACCACCAATTGAAGGTAAAAGACTAAATATTTTAGGAATAATGAAACGAGATAATCAATTATTTTATGAGACACAGGTCGGAACGGTTACTAGCGAGATATAGCAATTCTCTGACTTATGAGGTACAGTAGCAACAGTGAGTAAACCAATTGCGAATATCTTTTTGAGTAACTTCTAACATAGCCAATTCAATCCCTTCTATTAAGTCTTTGTAAGTTCTCGCCTTTAGTTTTCTTAACATCGCTTTGACTTTTGACCAAAAGTTTTCAATAGGAGAGAATTCGGGAGAATAAGGAGGTAAATAGATGAGTCTAGCTTTTTCTTGTTCGATTATTTCTCTGACCATTTCTCCGAGATGAATCTTGGCGTTATCCATGATCAGACAGTCTCCTTCTTTAATTTTTGGCAGCACTTCCTTCAGAATAAATCCTTCAAATGTTACCGCATCCACTGCACCGTATATGTTGACTGATGCGACAACTTTTTCTAAGCTTATAGCACTAATTATTGAAATATTTCTCCCTCTTTTTTGTGGTTTTCTTCCCCTAGCTCTTTGGCCAATTAAGGCTCTAGCATAGAGTCTCAAAAGGGCTAAATTTACCCCCGATTCATCGATAAAAATTAGTTTTGATGCCTCAATTTCCCGAACTTCTGACCAGTATTCCACTCTTTTTTGCTGTACCCTGTCACTTTCTTTTTCCGCCGCGTGTAGTGTTTTTTTTTGAAACTATAATTGAGTTTTTGCGTCAGCCGCCCCAAGGTGGCTCTACTGACTTTCACCTGTGTCTTTTCATACAGTAAGTCCGATAATTCTTCGAGAGTTGCATCATTGTTAGCTTCGATGATTTCTATTAAAATTATCAATTGTTCACTATTTAACTTGGTTGGCGGACTTCCCCCTTGCGGACGAGGACGGATATCTCCTGTTTCTTTATGTTGCTTCAATAACTTCTGAATAAAGCTTTTGGCCACGTCAAATCTCTGAGCTAGTCCTCGAATGGAAATTTTTTCTTTCTTCCAGACATCGATAATTTTTTGGCGAAAATCTACGGAATAGGGTCTCATAGGAAGCTGGTAAGTTCTATTATTTGTCTATTTGCTTTCCATTGTACCTCATAGCTCCAAGAATTGCTATAGTTATCAATTTTCTGGATAAATATTGCCAAAATATACAGAAAAAAACTGTCATAATAATTGACCAAGCTTCCATTCATACCAGCGATGCATTTATCGAGAAACTTGAGGAATGGGAAAAGAAAAACTTGAAAATATTTTGGTTGCCCACTTATTCACCTCATTTAAATTTAATTGAAATATTATGGAGATTTTTAAAATATGAATGGATTGAATTTAGCGCCTATAAAGACCGAAAGAGCCTCCTCGCTTACGTTAAAAAAGTGCTGGACAATTTTGGAGGCGAGTATGTAATTAATTTTGCCTAGGTACTTATATTGAGCGAGATGGAAAGACGGAAATCTCTTGTCTTAATGAGGTACAACAACAAATCTTGCGGTTAATGAATATTCCAGAATCCATTTATACGACTGACTTCTTTGCTGATGGATAAAAATGGGTCAGTAACGTTCGCTCAATCCTTTACGGGGTCAGCTTTTCAGCCATATTTTCGTTACCTGACCTCAAAAAATAAGCGAACGGTGAGTTATGACTGAAGCGATTTGCGCGTCTAGGAGAGGCAGTGCTTCTCCCTCTCTGCTGCCCCAGGAGAGTCCTCCCACAGAATCAATGCCACTGGCTGCTTGACAATCCCCCCCTGAACGCTTACAGGCTGGGTTTCCTGATTTAAGATTTCCCCCCTTATTTTGTAAGGGGGAAAAAAATCAATTGGCACGCTGTTCAATCAACAGTTGGTAAGCATGATTAAAATCAGCCGTTGTAATGCGAATATCAGCTGGGTCAGTCATTCCCTGATGGCGATAACGACGAATTGCCATCAGGGCCGCTTGGTTACATAATAACGCTAAATCTGCGCCATTCCAGCCTTCGGTTGCCTCGGCCCAATAGCCTAGATCCACATCCTCTAAAGGACGTTCATCATTGTGGACCCCCAGAATTGCTAAACGACTAGAGGCATTGGGCAAATCAACTTTTAACTGTAAATCTAACCGTCCCGCTCGCAATAAGGCTGGATCTAACGTATCTGGGCGATTAGTGGCTCCAATCACTAAAATCGTTGCCCCCGTTTGCAACCCATCTAACTCCGTGAGGATTTGTCCCACAACCCGGTCACTCACGCCTGAATCCCCACTATAACGACCTCTTGCCGGTGCTAAAGTATCAATTTCATCAATAAAAACCACACAAGGGGCTGCCTGACGAGCTTTGGCAAACAACTCACGCACCGCTTGTTCACTCGCCCCTACCCATTTACTCAAAAGCTCAGGTCCATTAATACTGATAAAATTAGCTCGCGCCTGAGATGCAACCGCTTTGGCCAATAAGGTTTTTCCCGTTCCGGGGGGACCCCAAAGTAAAATACCTTTGGGAGCTTGGGCTTTGGTTTGCGTATATAATTGCGGATGGAGTAATGCTCCTTCCACGGACTCCTGTAGGGTTTGTTTAATCTGTTCAAGTCCGCCAATATTGTCCCAGACCACATGGGGAGATTCCACCTCCACAGACCGCAATACCGCTGGTTTAACTTCTTTAAGGGCTTGCAAAAAGTCGGCTTGAACCACCGTCATTGTTTCTGGAATTCGCGAGTCAATCGTAGGAACCTGGCGCCGCAAAGCACTATAGGCCGCTTTCTGGCAAACGGCTTTTAAATCTGACCCGACAAATCCCACCGCATTATCGGCAATCAGATCTAAGGAAACTGATTCATCTAGGGGCATGGAGCGGGTGAGAATATGCAGGATCTCTAAACGGCCTTTCCGGTCAGGCACCCGAAAGAGAACTTCTCGGTCAAACCGTCCGGGACGACGGAGGGCAGGGTCAAGATGGTCAGGACGGTTTGTCGCCGCTAGAACAATCACCCCCTGGCTTTGGGCAAAACCATCCATTAAACCTAACAATTGGGCCACCAGTCTTTTTTCTACTTCCCCTTCAACTTTACTGCGATCGGGTGCCATGCTATCAATTTCGTCAATAAAAACGATACAAGGCGCATTCTTACTAGCTTTTTCAAAAATTCCCCGCAGTTTTTGTTCAGCCTCCCCATAATATTTGCTGATCACCTCTGGTCCGACTAAGGCAATATAGTTAACACCGAGTTCTTCGGACAAAGCACGAGCAGTCAGAGTTTTGCCGGTTCCAGGGGGTCCGACTAAGAGAACGCCGCGAGTAGGTTCAAGTCCTAACTTGGCCAACAAGTCAGGGCGTTTCAAAGGAATGGCAATTAGTTCTTTGAGCTCTTTGATCACTTCCGTCAAGCCACCAACATCTTTCAGGGAAGCCGTGGTCGGTCCTTCGCCCGGTGTCACACTTTCTTCAACCCCTGAATCGGTGGGGGATGAGCGATTGCGATTGACCTCAAAATCACCCCCACCAGAATTGCTCGGGCGAGAAACTCCTCCTGGACGGGGAATACCGCCAGAACGGGGAATATTACTCAAGGAACGAGAATTAAATTGCACTTCGGTTTTAATTTCCCCTTTCTCCAGTTTCTCTTCTAAGGTCTTAGCGAGTTCTACTAATTGCTCAAAGCCTTTGAATAATTCTGCCATAAAATTTCTCCTGAATCAATTGAAGGACGGGGATTGGGTAATAGATGGGGTTAAGAAGTCCGACTTGCTCAGACTAATTACCTTTAAAATAACAGATCTGCCGCGGCTTTTACCCGGGCTAGAGGTTCTACTGACCGGGGTAAACTGGCTAAGCGGATCAAAGTTTGCTCTGGGAATAAATCCCAATCAATTTCCTCATTAGCGTGATAACGATTCTGCACGACATAACGTTGATATACTCCCTTTTTTTTCAAAGATGCTGTCAATCGCAGTTGTTCGGCAACGATAGCATCTTGGGCTTGCAAAACTCCAATAAATTCTGTATGTTGAGAGTCTTTTAGTTTTTTCTGGGCATACATCACTTGTTGTCTTAAGGTTCGCAATCTTCCCATTAAATCTACACGCCCTAAGACATTTTGATACTTCATCCACAGCTTAAAAATCCAACTTAACCAATCTCCTAAAGCCGTTGGCATTTCTAAAAATCGCAGGAGATGACCAGTAGGAGCCGTATCTAAAATAATCAAATCTTGTTGTTTCTGGTCTAATAACTCCATCACTGTTACTAGGGACAACATTTCATCAATTCCTGGCAGAGATTGAGCGACAATTTGTCGCCAAGCTTCCGGGGTATAAGCTAGTTTGATGTTTCCTTCTTCCTTACCTTCACCACTAATCATTTCTGCCAATTCCCATAAATAATCATCCCGAAATTTTTCTAAAACGATATTAGCATCAACTTCTTGACCACTTAAGTTATCAGTTAATTGTGTGGATTGATGTCCTAACTTTATCCCAAAGGCATCTCCCAAAGAATGCGCTGGATCAATAGAAATAATTCTAATTTTTTGATCGGGATAACGGTCAGCTAACGCCCAACCAATCGCTGCCGCAACGGTTGTTTTTCCCACACCTCCTTTGCCACCAATGATAATTAGTTGGCGTTTATCGTCAATAAAATTACTAAAACTAGGCAGAACTTTTTGCGGCCATTCAATAGGAGGTGGTGCAATAAATTCTACTTGTTCGAGGATTTTAATTTGACTCATGATCTGATCTAATGCTTCACCTCCTAGGGGTTCTTTTCCTTGTTGAGGCAGAGTGAAAATTGTCTCTTGACCTGGAATTTTTAGGAATTTATCGAGGAGTTGCTGTTGCTCGCTATAACGATCTAAATTTTGATTAGGATCCGTTAGAATGCGATTGATAAATAAGCTGCCGCAGGGAATATTTAAGTGACGCAAACTATTGAGTAATCGTTCGGTTTCTAATAAACTCATCGGTTCAGCAATTGCTACAATTAAACAAAGGGTAAAATCCCTATTTTGTAGGAGTTGCTTGCCTTCGGTTAATTCTGATTTTGTCTTGACTAAAAAGTCATCTACATCATCGGCATTATAGGTTTTTGAAAAGGTTTGCGAAATAACACGATGTTTTTCTTGAAACAACTCTAAAGAATTGAGGATAATCTCTAAAAAGTCTTTAATTTCCAATAAATTCAAGGTATGACCAGAGGGAGCCATATCAACAACAATTCGATCTACAACATTCTCTATTAGTAATCGTTGAATTTCTAATAGACCCATAATTTCATTTAAACCTGGCCAGTCTAAATCCCAAACAGGAGTTAAATCTTCTCCTTCAACAAAACTGCCACGTTCTACCAAAAGTTCTAAAAATCTTCCGTATTTTTCTTTAAACTCTAAAAGCAATTTTTCCGCATCTAATGCCCTAACTTTTAAGTTGGGTAAGTCTTCTACAGGTGATGCTTCATCGCTAACTTCTGTTTGCAATACATCCCCTAAAGAATGAGCAGGATCGGTTGAAATTAATAAGATTTGTTCCTCGGGAAATAATTTAGCCCAACGGCGAGCAAATCCACAGGAAAGAGTGGTTTTTCCCACTCCTCCTTTGCCGCTAAACATAACTAAATGTCGAGTGTCATAACGACTTAGAGAGTTATTTACCAAGTTAAAGTTAGTCATAGATCAATCAAGTTAAGTAAAGTGATAGGGGGGAGAAACTTGTCCTAATTGTAATTGCCAACGGGGGCAAGCTTTCTGCCAATGCAAGACTTGCTCGATTAGTAAAGTTTCTTCTTGAAAATTAACTAAAAGATAAATTCGTGATTCTGTCCCCGGAGCAGTAATAATCCTCGTTGACGGATAGCCTTGGGTGATCAAATTCACGAGATTTTGCCATTCTGAACCCTGCAAAGTATAAAAATCCTGTTGGGCTTCATAATGCTGTTTTTTAGCTAAAAAATATTGTCTCCCCCTGCTTTCAGAAGAGACTACAGGCTCCTCTAGCTGACGGGGAATACATTTTAAAAGATATTCTCCTTTTTCCTCAAGTTCTTCAATTTTTTCTTGATATTCTTGAGCATGAGAACAAAGATGAGTCAGTAAATTTTCTGCCTCTAAAAAAGATGTACCAAAACGTAAGGGTAAAATAGTGGTTTGTTGAAATAATTCACAGATGACTCGATCATGACATACAACGGATTGAATCAAGCGTTCATCATCATTTTGTAAAGTGTCCAAACAAACTTCGGGTTCAACTACGGCTGATATATCTCCACTGGTTATCAGTAACAATGGGTTAGCCATTCCAACTGGCAATTTTAGGCTTTCTGTGGGGGCTTTCAAAAAAGCATAAGTATATAGATTGTGCAATTTCATAGGGTTTACCAAAAGAAAATTGACGATTTTTTACAAATTTTTATATGGGGGCGTTGATATGCTAGAATATTCTAAGTTATTCAGGGATTGTTATGACAACCACTCGTCCACCCAGACCAACTAGATCTAAAATTAGCACCATGCCTCGGAAACAGTCTGAAGCAGATCACCAACTTGAGCTTTATAAGTTAATCACTGAAAAACAACGTATCCAAGAAAAATTAGAAATGATGGAGCGGCAGATTCAGCAGTTAAAAAGTCGTCTGACATCTGTGACAGCTCAAATTGAGACCACAGAACAAAGTATTCAAAATTTGCGTACAGCCAATCCTCCTAGTGTAGCTAAAAAACCTGATTCCCCCAAAACTGTTGCTCACTCCTCTAATAATTCTAGTAATTTCCAAGCCTTTTACCTAGAATATTAAGGCTTAATCAAGGGCTAGTTTTGACCGAGCTTCAACGAGTTCTTGAGCTTGTCACAGCCCGCCCTTATTTTTTCCATGGGCTATGGAGTGGGAAAGACTACCAGTTCTGAACATGGGAAGTATAGAGAAATCTTAGAGAGAAGATTCAGATTCATTTTCTGCCTCCTCCTCTTCTTCTAAGGCTTGAATTTTTAGTAAAAGTTCTTCTTCCCGAATTTCAAACTCTTCTTCAGAAATATTGCCCATATCGTAAGATAGTTGTAACGATAATAACAATTTGTGCAAATTTTCAGCCTCATCATATTCTATATTTGCACGCTCTTGAATTTTCTCCCCAATCCAGATCAGTCCCCCGATGGGACCGGTAACAGGAAGAAGTAAAAGATCGAGAAACATAACTAATACTCTCCTTAGATAAGTTGGGCAAAGGTATAGGGTGCAGTTAAATTATTATAGCGGATTCTTAGGCGATCACCAAACTGCTGATCGATCGCTTCAACGTTTTGGCTAAATTCTGGCTCTTGATCCCAGGGAATTAAATAAGCTGCATTGTAAATCATGTCATCCGTCATCGGATCGCTTTCAATCACCTCTTGGGCCCGATGATTTAACTGATCTCTAAAGACTTGAATAATGTCCTGTTTCCGTTGCAATACAGTGGCTTCGATGAGTTGACCTATATGGATAATTTCTTCCATATTTAAGTTTTTCCCCATCATCGCATCCCGTTCTTGCTTTAACTTCGGATTAGACTCCAAAGCCGCTTGTAATTCCCACTGATTATCCCAAAAAATCTTAATGCTAACTTCTCGCTGGCCCGACAGTTTAGCAAATAATTCTTTCAGTTGTATCTTATAGGGATTAATTAATTGTTCGTTGACGGATTCCCACGTTTTGATAACTAATCCAAACCGCAGAGGCAACAACGTTGTTAACCCTGCTTCCATGACAGTTTCTAACACTTTCTCGTGGCAAATCAAATAGCGACGGGATGCCAAATACTTCTCTTTATGAGCAGCGGAGTAGAGAAAACTAAAACCATCAATCACCTCGCTGTGAACTGGCTCATTATCAATCCCCTGCAAAACCAGTCCTTCAGGAAGCGGTTCGGGAAATATGCCATATAAATAAAGACCCACTGTCATCAGTATTCTCCCAAATTAAACCGGCTGAGAAGTTAAAACCAAACGAAGCTTTAGATGAATTAGATCTAGTTGAGCTAAACCCAGATCAACATTTCCTTCCACAACAACCCCCGTACTGAGGAGTCTATCCACTAATTCTAACACAGAAGGCTTAATACCCTCCTTTCCAGGATAATAACTCCCCGCTTCTGGTAAAAGAGTGCCAAACTCTCCTAGGTGGACATTCAAATCTTCTGGCTCAACTTCAAAAATTTCACATAAATAGAGAATTTGTTCTTGCAATTTTTGAATACTTTCTGCAGCTCTATCTAAATCAGACTCACTGAGAACCCCTTTCTCCATCCGGCGAATGATTTGGGCTTCGAGCAGTTGGCGTACCAGTTCCACAACAGTTAACAGTAAAGGGGCTAAACCGGCTTGGCTATTACTTTCTGGACTGGTCAGCAAGGCTTGATTATCAGAATCGTAAGGTGTGCAAGCAAGGGTCATGGTTGGAGTTGGTAAATTAGTAGTTTTTGACGGTGAGTCCCTAGGGGGGAGTTTGGCCAAGAAATTTTATCTGAGGGAAAAAATTATGTAATTAAACAATCTTAACTTTTGCCCGCCCTGTCACGATCCCAGTGACTAATTTCCTCACAGGAGGAATATGCTTGATTATTTTAACTGGCATCATGGCCTTCGATTGGGTTAGGCATTTTAAGGCTTGAAGTTCAGCTGCTGGGGTTTCTGCTAATAAGGCTTGGGATTGGCTATAGAGATAGGAGTTGCTTTCCCACCAATTGGTTGCCATCTCCCTTGCTCTATCAACAGAGGCAATCGTTAACTGCTGTAAACTTCTTGACCATTTGAGGACTCAAGGAAGGAATTTCAATGTATATAAGGAATGTGCCTGATCTTTGGGACTGTTATCACGGCTCTCCATTGCACTCCATTTGGTTAAGGATTTTAAGGTTTGAAGTCGGCGTGAAAGTTCCAGGTTTTCTGCGAACAGAGCTTGGCATTGGCTAGGGAGGTAGGGATAACCTTGCAAGCCGTTAATCGCAGTTTCCCTGGCTTTATCAAGGGGGGCAATCGTCTCGTGTAAACTTCCTAACCTTTGAGGGTTCAAGTGAGGAATTTCACGCATCTGAGGGATGTGCTTCATTGTTCGGACTGGTATCATAGCTCTCCATTGCAGTCAATTGGGTTAAGGATTTTAAGGTTTCAAGCTCGGTTTCCAGGGTTTGGAGTCGGAGTGAAAGTTCCCGATTCTCTGCTAGTAAAGCTTGGGATTGGCTATGGAGGTGGGGATCACCTTCCCACCAGTTGATTCCCATTTCCTTGGCTTTATCAACAGAGGCAATTAACAAACGAATGCGGATATTTAAAAGTTCAGTGGAGGCGATCGAAACTGAAATATCGCCAGCAATCACAATTCCCTTATCTAAAACTCGTTCAAGGATATCAGCTAAACTCGAACCTTGAGTTGCTGTTTTTAGGGAATTGCTTGATTGGTTTTTGAGCGAGCCAGCAAAAGTGGAAGAAGTCACGGTTGGTTTCACCCAATAAGAGTATAAAACTAATCTTTTTGCTTCAGCAAGTTCGTTCGAAGTAAAGATTGAATGGTTTTTAACGACTGATTTCCTGTCACAGGCTCAGAAGTTGACGCTTGGACATCGGAAGGCTCCTCTTCCTCTACAACGGATAAGGATTCTACCGGATTGTTGTCGAGGATTTCCCATAAAATAGCTCTTGAGCTATCAATAGGTAAGCTTGTGCGGGACAGGAGAACATCCTCGCAGATATCACGGAAGTCCGCATCAGCGGAGTCGGCCACAATATCGTGGGAGGCACAGACTTTAGCAATCATTAAACAGGAACGCAAACCTGACGTTTTTTCAGCTGCAGTTTTCAAACGAAAGGTTTTGACGAGGTTGACAATAAATAAAGCATCTTCTCGACCAATCCCCGTTTTTTGGGCAAGAATTTCTGTCTGAGTCAGTTGATCTGGTTCAGGCATATTGATAGTTACCAACCGATCCATTAAAGCATCTTGGGTGGCATGAACCCCACAGTATTCTTCTGGGTTGGAGGTGAAAATTGCCCGAAACTGAGAATTGACCTGTAGGTAATCGGGTTGATGGCTAGTGGGGGGCAGGGTGAGAATTTTTTCTTCCAAGGCAGACAGTAAAACGTTGTTGACCTCGGGTCGAGAACGATTGAACTCATCATAAACTAGGGTAAACCCCTCTCGACAGGCCATTGTTAAGCGAGAATCCACCCAATTGTGTTTTAGCTCGTCTTCAACCTTGAGAACGCTGTGGATGTAGTTATCCATCAGTTTTTTGTGGGTATAACCAGACTGGCTACCAATTAAATCAGAACTGGTAAAGTCATCATCGCCAAAGATCAGCATCACAGGTCTGGCTAAACAATTGGCCAAGTGCATTGCCAAGGTGGTTTTTCCCGTTCCTGCTGGACCACATAGATGGACGGAAAAACCAGCGTTTAGATAACGTAAGGCGCGAGTGGCAATTTGATCAATCGAAGGCGTAACAACAAATTGACCAGGGCGAAGGCAGAGGACGGCTCTTCTTGTTTGAGTTTCAGTAACTGTCATAGTTGAAATCTAGTAAATACCATTGATAATCCCCGCTTTGGGCGGACGGGTGTTCTTGAGCTAACAATTGCTCGTTTAAATCTACCTTTAATCACCGAGTAGGCGACGATATTGTCACCCGAATTTTACGACAGGTTTAATCGTCTTTGGCTTTTAAGGCTAACCTCACAATATATAATATATACCAAAAGATCAGGAATTGTCATCAATTAGCTTTATAACCTTAATTCTGAAGGTATTTTTAGGACATTCATCAGTCGAGGGGCTAAGAGTCCAAAATTCTTGCCTAGATTACTTTTCAAGACTTAAACAATGACAAGCCCAGATTTAGTCCTTTTCCCTTACCTCCTTTGTCAATAAAATACTACTAAGGACAATATTAACCATAAACTAAGTGAAGTTCTATAATACTGCTTAATTTACCAGAATACTGCTTAATTTACCAGTTCTTTAGATCGGCATAAGCAGGAACCCACCACTCCCACCTCGAGTCTAGAAATCTAGAAAAGCAGGATCAGCATGGTAGGTTTCAAACCAAAGGCTTATTGTTGTGTTTTTAGATAGTCCTCTAGTTTAGCCAGGAAAAGGGACTAGAGGGTTTTCACTCTAGCCCTAGGCTTAAGTGGGTTGGAATTAACCTAGAGATTTATTTGCCAAAAACGTAGATAGACAAATCTTGACGAAATTGACGCAATTCGTCTTTTAGCTGTTTAGCTTCAGCTAAACGTCGTTCTTGAAATTGACTTAAATCTTCTTTCAGTTGTTTAGCTCGATCTAGATGCTGTTGACGTAAGTCGTTCTCCAGCTGTTTTGCTGCTGCTAAACGCTGTTCTTGGAATTGACTTAAATCCTCTTTCAGCTGTTTAGCTCGATCTAGACGCTGTTGACGTAAGTCGTTGTCTAGCTGTTTCGCTGCCGCTAAACGTTGTTCTTGAAATTGACGTAAATCCTCTTTTTGCTTTTCCGCTTGAGCTAAACGCTGTTTTTGGGTAGCTGTTAAAAACGCAAGGCTTTCTTGTTGAACTTTTTCGAAGGATTGGCGCAGAGCAGTTGCCTGTTCTTGCGCTTGTTTTTGTCTTGCAGTTTTGACATCTAACAAAAAAGCTTGGACTTCTTGGGAGAGTTTAGCTACTTCTCCAGCAATCGATAAACGATCCTGGAGGAACTTTTCCATGAGAGCAGGCATGGGGTTGTCCTCAATTACTAAATACTATGGAATGGATGGGACTCAATCACCCGTTTGAAAAAAATTCACGGGGACTGGGGGTAAAGACACCAGATTTCGACTCTTCTTAATTATCCCAGAGTTGAGGTAGGGGACTACCCCAGACCAAGGGGCGCAACTTCCTACCCTAAGAATGGCTTTCTACTGGAAAAATAGTTAGCCTTATATTCTGGCGGTGGGCAGTAAACCTAGCTACAAAGGTCGAAGTCACGGTTACAAAAATAATTTGTATGGGTCTAGCTTTGTTTTTGCTATCCGTTGCCGTGCCAACCTTATTAATTATAGACTATTGCGCCCCAAGAGAGGGGTAACTAAACTCAATAGGGATTTAAAGAAAAGCCGAGAATCTGGAAAACCCATTGGGGTTTTAATTCAGCAGATAGGAGAATCTGTGATCAATCCTTAAGCAGGAACTGCTGCAGATTGAGTCAGACCAACAGCTTCAGCATATTTGAGGTAGGTTTCAACAGAAGCGATGACTACACGAGCTTCAATCGCTAATAATTCGATGCCCACTAGAGATACGCGAGCCCAGGCATCAATAACGATACCTTTGTCAAGGATGCGATCAATAACTTCAGCTAAGCTAGAGGAAGAGTTAGTTTTTTCAACTGCCATGGTAATAGACCTTTTTGTTAGTTGTATAGAAAGTGTACAGTGCCGATCCAAACGTTGAGATAGCGAACAACCACATCTCAAGGGGCGCAGGTTCCCATCCAGAGAACGACTTTGCTGTTCCGAAAAACAGTAAGTATCATAATCTGGTTATAGGGAGCAAACCTAGCTACAAAGGTCAAAATTGCGGTAACAAAAATAATTTGTATGGGTCTAGCTTCGTTTTCGCTATCCGTCGCCGTGTCAACTTTATCATTTATAGACTATTGCGCCCCAAGAGAGGGGTAACTAAACTCAATAGGGATTTAAAGAAAAGCCGAGAATCTGGAAAACCCATTAGGGTTTTAACTCAACAGATAAAAGTACCTGTGGTCAATCCTTATGCAGGAACTGCTGCAGATTGAGTCAGACCAACAGCTTCAGCATATTTGAGGTAGGTTTCAACAGAAGCGATGACTACACGAGCTTCAATCGCTAATAATTCGATGCCCACTAGAGATACGCGAGCCCAGGCATCAATAACGATACCTTTGTCAAGGATGCGATCAATAACTTCAGCTAAGCTAGAGGAAGAGTTAGTTTTTTCAACTGCCATGGTAGATAGACCTTCTTGTTGTTTTCATAGAGAGTGTACGGTGCTGAAGTCATGGAGGATTCAAAAACTCGTTTGTTTTTTTTGCCTTCATCACTTCGGCATTTGAACAATAACACCCTTTTTTTGTCGGTGTCAATACCCAACTTCGATTTTTTCGTTAAGAAATGTAGTCAATTCTCAGTTTTGTGCTTAAGAAATGCAGTCAATTCTCAGAAAATGCGGGTCAAGGTCGTTGCCGGTATGCTTTTTTCTAAGCAAAACTTCCCATTTGGACAGCAGGGTGAGCGCACCTAAAAACAATACAAATACAAGAACCTTGCAGGGATTACTGAACTTACCCCCCCCACGAAGAAAAATAAGCAAACCCTTACCCCAAGCTAGTCTTGACGATTGATCAACTACCCTAGACTAGCTACAATCGACTCAGAAAGGTAACTGGAGCCTGTTTTGATGGACACAGAACAAATAAACTAATAGTAAAAGCCTTGCTGTGCAAGGCTTTTAAGTCCTTAGGGTACAAATATATTGAGATTTTGGTTTTAACGATCGCTATCTTAGGTGTTATTTGAAGATGTGTAGTGAGGTGTTCTCCCTCCACAGGAGGCTGCCTTTTGAGACGAGTCCCAAAGAGTCCTATATTCTCTTCACAAGATTAAATTCCTGGCTCTCTTGGGTTTGGTGGGTAAAATGTATTCTAAGATACATTATGCCTAGCGAGCAAGTGGAAGGAACCACAGAGACACAGAGGACGCAAAGATTGACCGATCCTTTGTAAGTTAAACTTATGACACAGAACCTATTTGTTGACGGGATTCTTATTCCTTCTGCTCTTAGATTGTTGGCTGCATTCGTGATAGGTCTTGGATTCTGGACTTATAGTCATTTCAGATAAGTCTGATACACTCTAGACCGACAAAAGCCTTGTGAACTCTGGGATTAATATTCTCAATTTTAATTGAAATGGCTATATTCATTTTTATATCATTTTTCAAAAATAATGACAGACTTAGTTGATCACCTGAAAGCGCAACCCCTCTCTGAGAAAGAGGCTGCGCTTTCAGATGTTAGTCACGACTATTGAAAAAATTGGTATTAGCTATCTTTTCCTGGACTCTAGCCACTATTTTCAGAGATTGCTGTGGCGCGGATTCGTTGACATCCGTTCAGGTGGATTGACTGGCCAGAAATTGTTGTTGATAGTCTAAAAACTCGCCATGCCATTCCGCAAAACGCCGTTCCCCATCTTTGACTAAAAGTTGGCGGTAGGTTTCCGAGGAAATCCAAGGCTTTATTGGACGTTGTTGGGCCGAACGAGCTTGGTATTCAGCGGTTGATTGACGGCAGTAGTTGTGATAATTTTGGTGCCATTCGCGATAGCGCCGTTCTCCATCCCGCACGAGGGCTTGGCGATAGGCTTCTGAAGATAGGCTCATGGTATTACTCCTTTTCAAATCCCTTGATGGCTTGACCAGAATTATAGCACAATGTGTGTTTGATCAATAATTCTGGCTACTAATGTCAGATGGTCTAGATTTTTAACTTGAATTTCTGTTGATTTATTTATAGTCGAACAGCCCACTCGCCTAAGTTTTCCAACAATTTCTATTTTTTCATAATTAGGGGTCTCAAAACTCCCCTAGCTGGCACGGAGACAATCCTCACCAGCTAAGTCTTTTTACTCAAGTCTCTGGGGGGGGGCAGCCAATGTGACAGTTGAGAGTGGGGAATGTGGGTTTAAAATCTTAAGGAAAGTATCTAGGAGAAGTTCGACAATTATTCGAGAATATATGCACGAACATTTGAAGGAGCTAATCGTTGAAAAAGTATTTCATCTTTGCCGCTAAATTATTGAAAAAAATATCTATAAATGAACAAAAAAAGATTTTGATCAAGAATTAATTAACAGAATTCTTACATCCCTTGACATTCAATTAATGTCTTACCAACCTATTGTTTAAAAAATTTTCAGTAGTTACTATAGCTACAATGATTGATTTTTTCAAGATAAATAATTGTGATTTTTCCCAGAAAAATTGCTTATTAAAAATGTTCTCTATAGTAGTTTCTAGAATGATTTTTTTGTCAAAACATCTTGGGGAATGTAAAAATATATAAAAGTATATGAAGATGTACGGAATGTCGGATTAATATTTTAAAAGATTCCCATTGCGGGGATTTATCCCACTTTTTCAAAACAAATGGAATCCTTGGGCTTTAAGCCAAGGGAGTCTCAATAAATCTACTGTAAAAGGTGATAAAGTTCCTATTGTTACTGCTTATTGGCTAAATTATCATGCTATTTGGTAGCACGTCTGAATTTTCCACAAATGTGACCCCCAAAATCTCCTATCAAGTGGTTAGCTCACTTCCAGGGCGAATCCGCTTGCGCGTCCCTTCCCTGCGCCAAAACCTAACAGGACAAAATATTCTCCAGGGAGCGATCGCCGCCCTAGAAAGCGTTACCAGCGTCCGCGTCAACCTCTTGGCTAACTCAATCATTGTCACCTTTGCTGAAGGGAAAATTTCTCCCGCGCAATTAGAGCAAGAACTGGCAACCGCGATCGGCAAGGCCGCAGCTTCGGCGAACCCAGGAGCAGAAGTCCCCCAGAAAGCCGAATTCAAAGCGGAAAAACAAGTTCCTCGTCCCTCGGAAGAAAAATTGCAGGTGAGGGAAAATCTGGCAGATGCAAAGGTGGGTCAGACCAAAACAGTGATCAGTTCCCAGCTAGGGGAAAGTAAAGATGATAAAATTTCCCTAAACAAGATAACGAGCCACACTTTAGTTTATCGGCAGCTGGAAGCCTTACCCGTTAATTCTTGGCAGCGCCAGTGTCAAGAGCAGGCTGAATCGATCGAGAAACTAGAAGATCAACTCGCCGCCTTACAGCCGGTGGCAGCGATCGGTTCAGCTTGGCTGAGGCGGTGGTACGTTCACAGTCCAGCAACCATAGATTGCGCTGTCAGCACCGGCGCACCACTGCTGGTGGCGTTCCCCAAAACCCCGGAATCTGAAGGACAATGGCAAGAGTTGGCAGCGGGGCAAAGGCAGGTGATCGCCCAGTTGGAGCAATGCCTTGCCGATGTGCAGCGCCTAGCCGTTATTGGAGAAGCTCGATTGAAAAAATATCGCAAATACCTTTAAAAGTTGCAAAATACAGGCTCGCAGTCTCTATTTCAGGTGCGAGGAGCGCAACTGATTAGGCTTTGTCTGGGACTAAATTGCCAATTTGATCAAGAATTTTTACCCGAAGGGAGAAGAGAGGGGCTGACAGGTGTAGGTTTATTACAAAGAGGTGAGCGGTCACACACTCAGGGTGAGAAAATCAAGCTAGAGATTTAGAGGAGCATCGTGAAAGGCAATGCTGAAAAACAAATATTTCATGCTACCTCAATTTCTCAAAAAAAATCGACCCGCCTAAGGGCGGGAAAAAGAGAAAAAGAGAAAAAGAGAAAAAGGGTAAAAAGGGAAAAAAAGGGAAAAAGGGTTACAGAGTCCTCCCAGCACCGCACACCACCCGAAAACCGCTGTTGCAGTAGTAGTTGTCGCGGCGGTAGTAGTAGTTGCGGAAAGCAGAACGGCAGTCATTTGGAAGGTAGTACCAAGAACCGCCCCGCACACACTTACGAGACTGAGAACGATTATCATTCTTGAGAAACCACGCCGATCCATCCGTCGGCGCTCCGATATAGTTATCGTGCCAATCGTCTTCGCACCACTCCCAAACATTGCCACTCATGTCATAGAGTCCCCAAGCATTGGGCTTTTTCTGGCCCACAGGATGAGTTTTATCCTGAGAATTTCCTTTATACCAAGCGTAATCTCCTAACTGATTAGCATCATCACCGAAATAAAAGCGAGTAGTAGTCCCCGCACGACAGGCATATTCCCATTCCGCTTCTGTCGGTAGGCGATAGGTTTTCCCTGTTATTTGACTCAATTTCCGACAAAAAGCTTGAGCATCATTCCAACTAACCTGTTCTACCGGATTTTGTGGATTGTTTTGAAACCGAGAGGGATTTGTTCCCATTACCGCTTCATATTGTGCCTGAGTGACTGGATATTTCCCAATCGCAAAACTGTTGACTTTAACTTGGTGTTGAGGTTTTTCATCACTTGCAGCATTGGGATCACTGTCAGGAGAACCCATGAGAAACTCACCTGCTGGTAAGCTCACCATCTCTAGTGTTACTACGTTGGATATTTTTTCGGTAAATGGAGTAGGTGAAGCAATTAGGGGTATTGGTGAAACAGGCTTTTTGACTGCTGCCGGTGCTGGTGGAGGTGACGGGGGAGAATTCCATCCCACAGGTTGTAAGGCATTTAAAACCTGTTGTGCTGTCCATCTTTGTTTTCTATCTTTTTGCAAACACCCTTCAATAATCGGTTTAAACTCTTTCGGTAAACTAGGGATTTGTAGCTCACAATTCATCACCTTGGCCATTAATTGATTAATATCATTATTGAACTTATAGGGAAGTTGATTAGTGGTCATTTCGATTAACATAATACCCAATGACCACAGATCCCAAGCTGAGGAAATATCCCCCCTAAAGGCTTCAGGAGGCATATAAATAATTGTACCGCTATTGTGGACGGTTTGAGTGTGGCTTTTGTTATTTAAAGTTCTAATTAAGCCAAAATCTGCTAACTTGTATTGTTGATTAACCTTGAGGATATTACCCGGTTTTAAATCTCGATGGACTTTATTTTGTCCATGAAGATAATTTAAGCCCTGGGCGACTTGAGCAGTAATATTTTTAATTTCACTTGATGATAAACTGCCTTTGGCGATGTGATTTTCTAGGCTACCCTGTGCCAATTCCATCACTAAATAAAGCATTTCAGTATTGAGAAAAGTAAATTCCCCCACCGAATAAGCCTTAATTAAATTAGAATGTTCTAACTTTCTGGCATTTTGTAACTCAATTAATTTATCATCGCTACTTTCGGGGATAACTTTAATAGCAACTTCTTGAACCGATGTATTTCTGACCATTTCACTAGCATGAAATACACCGCCAAAACCACCCGCACCAAGAAACTTATTAAGACGATAAGAGTTTATTCGTTGCCCTTCTAACATCTTCATCATTTGTTCTAGCATAATAATAACTCCTGAATTAATCAATTTTTACGTTGTGTAACTATCCTATTAAGTGAGTGGTTTTAACGAAGGTAGGGGACAAAAGGCAAAAGGAGCAATAGATAATCAGTTTTTAATAACCAGATTTAGTCTCACGCATCAGTTAACGATTTTTAAAAGCTTCGATCGCCGCTGGCAAAGTATAGTAAATTCTTTCTTGGCTGATTTTATCTAACAAGCGAGAACGTTGCAATTGTAAGTACAGATCGTGTTTAACCCTAGCGAGGGCAAAAACTATACCCTGTCTTGATAATTCCGCCGCCAGTTCCTCGATAACCTCCACGGCTGTACTATCCAATTCCCCAAGGGTCTCCGTATTCAGGACAAACCATTCTACTGGTTTTGTCTCCCGGGCAATGGCACTGAGAGCGCGACGTTTAAAGTCGGCCGCATTAGCAAAAAATAAGGGGGCATCGTAACGATAGATAACTAACCCCGGTATTGTTTGCGCTTCCGGCCAATCCTGGAGTGCGTGTAAACCCATCACCCCCGGGACTGTACCCAAGACCGCATCATCGGGCCGAGTAATGCGGGCCAATAAATCGATAACCGAGAGACCGATGGCGATGGCAACCCCGCTTAAAATCCCCGTGGTTAGCACCCCCACCATGGTCAGGACAGCGAGGTTAAACTCACTATTGCGAAAGCTTTTTAGTCGTTTAGCGCCAGCAATATCCACCAGTTTACAGGCCGCATAAATCACCAGCGCACCCAAAGCGGCCTTGGGAAAGAGTGCCAGTAGCGGACCGAGGGAGAAAATGACCGCCACCACCACCACTGCCACCACCAGGGAGTAAATCTGACTTTTACTACCCACGGAATCCCCCACCGCGGTGCGACTGGCGCTGCTGCTGATGGGAAATCCCTGACAAAAACCCGCCGCCAGATTCCCCAGTCCCAGGGCTAAAAATTCTTGATTGGCATCGATTTCTTGGTTATGACGTGCGGCGAAGGCTCTAGCGGTCAAGACGTTATCGGAATAGCCCACCAGGGCAATGCCGACGGCCGCGGTCACTAGAGGTAGTATTTGGGAAAAATCTAGGGTTGGTAAGCTAAAATTGGGCAAAGTATTGTTAATTTTCCCCACCACTGCCACCCCTTCTCGATCAAGATGGAGGGTGGCGACGGCCAGGGTTCCCAGTAAAACCGCCAGCAAGGGACCCGGTGCTTTGGGAAAATATTTTTGGATGACAAATAGAAACAGTAGCAGCAATAGAGCTAGGCTAAGGGTTGGCCAGTGCCATTGGTTTATTCCCCAAAAAAAAGCGAAAATCTCTTTAAAAACCGTATTTTCACGTATTGACAAACCACTAATTTTACCCAGTTGTCCCGCAATCATGATCACCGCCACTCCCGCCATATAACCGATTAGGATCGGTTTGGAGAGTAAATTAGCTAGAAATCCCAAGCGGGCGATGTAAGCGACAAAACAGACTGAACCGACCATTAGGGCTAAAAAAGCCGCTAAACTGCCGTAATTTTCCCCTTGAAGGCTCATCAGAGGTGCGATCGCTGCCGCCGTCATCACTGCCGTGGTCGATTCCGGTCCGAGGGACAGTTGCGGTGAGGAGCCGAAAAGGGCGTAAACTAGGGCAGCCGGCACGAGAGTCCACAATCCCACCACCGGCTCGACCCCGGCCAGGTCGCCGTAGGCCATACACTGGGGAATAGCGTAGGCCGCCACGGTGACACCAGCGAGTATATCTCGGCCCAGCCACTGCCATTGATAAGAGCGCAGGTTTTTTAGCCCCGGTAAATCAGGAAAATCGACTCGTCGGGAGTTTTTACTCATATTTTCTCTCTGAACGGCGACGTGAACCTAATTTTAACGGAAGAATTGGCTAGAAAAAGCTTTGAGGCTGGGGATTGTCAAACCATTGTAACCGCAATTTTAGTTAAATTGGCTAAATATACTCGGAAATATCCTCTTGACAATCATCGGCTAAGTATGATAGGGCGCGGAAACGTAAACCGACTAATTGTTCGTAGAGAGGATTTAACTTGCACAGAGGCGGAATATGGACTAATTTATGGCCAAAAAGCACGATATCGCGTTCAAAAGGACATTGAGGCGGCACCATTTTGCAGATAAACCGGGCCAAGCGCGGATCGTGCATTTCTACCCCATCTAACCAGTCTTTGAGGGGATGCAGCAGATCTGGGTGGGGATGTTCAGCACTGATAAACTCGGATTTATTCGCTTCCGTGGTAATTTCGGGAATTTCACAGATAGTATGTTCTAAAGCTGACAATGCCTCGATTTCTAACCCGAAAGCATCCCGATAACTACGCAGTAATTGCGCTTCTGCGGGGGAATAAATGCCATCGGCGATCGCTACCATGACCGCCGTGCGGAGGAAGTTTTCTGATATTTTGGGGTCATGACCGAAACTTGCGGCCAATTCTTCGGGACTAATCGACTGATAGAGAACGTGGTCGTCATCTAATTCTAATTCATGAGCGAAACGGGCGATCGATTCCTGTTCGCTGGTGCTATAATCCCCATCAGACCAGGCAATTGTCAGTAATCCCCGTAACCAGTCCCTAACTTGTTCGTTAGTGTAGCGGTATTGAACAGAGCTAACCATAGGTATGTATTGCTAAAACTGATTTCTAGTTTCTCGATCTAATTCTACCCATCGCCCCCGGATTCTAGTGGCTCCTGTTCATATCATTTAACTATAGCCAATAACCCCATGGTCAGCTAGGAAGTTTTCGTTTTTCAGCCAGCATAATCGGGCAATTTTCGCCCCTAGGAGCAGGGGTAAGGGTTGTTGCTGCTTGTCCCTTCCCCACCCGCGTTAGTCCTGCTGAAAAGGCGGATTACTGGGATTAACGGCCAATCCCGAGGTAACGGAAACCAGCTGCTGTCACCACCGCAGGATCGAGGAAATTGCGACCATCAATTAACACGGGTTCGCGCATGGTTTTAACCATTTTGCTGTAGTCGAGACGGAGGAATTCTTGCCATTCCGTCACCACCACCAAAGCGTCACAACCATCGGCCAATCTTTCCGGATCCGATTCGATAATCACACCGCTTAAACCGTGACTTAAACCACTTTGGGAAACGATCGGATCATAGGCTTTTACCTTAGCACCTAAACGATTTAACTGTTCGATCATGGTTAAAGCCGGAGCATCGCGCATATCATCGGTATCGGGTTTAAAAGTTAATCCCAACAAACCGACGGTTTTACCCTTGAGGATTTTTAATTCCTGTTGCAGTTTTTCGATCGCGATTGTCCGTTGACGTTTGTTAACATTGATAGCGGCGTTAAGTAATTCCGTTTCGTAACCGTAGTCTTCTGCGGTATGCACCAAAGCTGACACATCTTTGGGGAAACAGGAACCCCCCCAACCGATTCCGGCCGAGAGAAACTTGCTGCCGATACGGGAATCTAAACCGATACCTTTAGCCACTTGGGTGACATCGGCTCCCACGCGATCGCAGATGTTAGCTACTTCGTTAATAAAGCTAATTTTGGTGGCTAGGAAGGCATTAGCGGCGTATTTAATCATTTCTGCTGAACTGAGATCCGTAACCACTACGGGAACGGGAGGCAAGGAGGGATCTTCAGAGAATTGACGTTCAATCAAAGGCGCGTACAATTCCTTCATCATTTCGATGGCTTTCGGGTTATTACTGCCTAAAACAATGCGATCAGGGTTAAAAGTATCATAAACTGCTGAACCTTCCCGTAAAAATTCGGGATTGCTGACCACATCGAAATCGGCTTCAATGCGTTCTAGTGTACTAATGCCGCCACCAGCGGCCACGAGATTTTTTTGTCTCTCGGCCACACCATCAAGGACGATCATCCGTACCCAATCCCCAGAACCGATGGGAACGGTAGATTTATTGACGATTACTTTATAACCACCGTTAAGATGGGCCCCAATACCCCGGGCCACCGCTTCCACATAACGGGTGTCACTTTCCCCTGTGGGTAGTGCTGGTGTACCAACAGCGATAAAGAGGATTTCACCGTGTTTAACTCCCGCTTCTAGGTCCGTGGAAAATTCCAGATTGCCAGAGGCTGCTGAAGACTGCATTAATTCTGATAACCCCGGTTCATAGATGGGGGATTGTCCCGATTTCATTAATTTGACTTTTTCTTCATTGTTGTCAATACAGATGACATGATGGCCGATGTGTGCTAGACAAACCCCGGTGACTAAACCCACATAACCCGTTCCGATAACACAAACACGCATGATAATCACTCCAGTGACAATTAGGTTAAATTTATTGATTAGGGATTAGCTGAGACGAGAACGGAAATCCTCGATCGTCATTTTTAAACCCTGACTTAGAGGAATAGTGGGACTCCAATCTAGATAGGTTTTAGCACGAGTGATATCCGGTTGTCGTTGCTTGGGATCATCTTCCGGCAGTGGTTTATAGACTAATTCGGCCTCGGGATTAATCATGCCTTGGATCACTTGTGCTAATTCCAGAATTGTGTATTCGTCGGGATTGCCGAGATTAATTGGCCCAATAAAATCCCCATTCATCAAACGCATTAACCCTTCCACTAGGTCAGAAACATAGCAAAAACTGCGGGTTTGGGAACCTTGACCATAAACCGTCAGGGGTTGACCGCGCAAAGCTTGCACTACGAAATTACTCACCACTCGACCATCGTTTTCTAGCATTCGCGGGCCGTAGGTGTTGAAAATCCGGGCCACCCGGATATCGACTTTATGCTCTCGATAATACTCAAAAGCTAGAGTTTCCGCCACCCGTTTACCCTCGTCATAACAGGAACGCGGTCCAATACAGTTGACATTACCTCGATATTCTTCCGTTTGCGGATGCACATCGGGATCGCCATAGACTTCTGAGGTAGAAGCGAGCAAAAATCGCGCTTTTACCCTTTTAGCTAGGCCCAGCATATACATAGTCCCTAAAACATTGGTTTTAATCGTTTTTACGGGGTTATATTGATAGTGGATTGGGGAAGCAGGACAGGCCAAGTGATAGATCTGATCGACTTCTAAACGGATCGGTTCGGTGATATCGTGACGAATTAGCTCAAAATAAGGATTTCCTAGCCATTTAACGATATTTCTGCGTGTCCCTGTGTAGAAGTTATCCAGACAGATCACTTCATGACCCTGTTCCATCAAGCGATCGATTAGATGGGAACCGATAAAACCAGCGCCACCCGTAACTAGGATTCTCATGTAATCGCACAGTAAACATATAAAATTATTCTTAAAATACCCTTACGCTGGCTTTTTGGCAAATATTTTTTTTGACGGGGTGTTAAGTATCAGTGATCAGCGATCGCCGATTCAAGGCTAATGGCTGAATAATGGCTCGGTAATGTTTAAAAAATGTAACAATTTTCCTAGTCATCCCTACAGAGTTTTATATTGTCCAATCTTGTAGGCGTAAATTAGGTATTTGAGAGAAATCACGATAATTGCGTGTTACTAAAATACTGTTTTCTGATAAACTAATCGATGCAATTCTTAAATCTTGTGTTCCTATACGAATTTTTTGCTCCCGTAATTCTCTGAAATGATAATGAGCTTCTAAGGTATAGTTAACAATTTTAAATTTGCTCAGATAATTAACTACATCTCTCAAACCTTGATACCCTTTGATTAACTTTTCATATTGATTGCTTTGAGAGTATTTTCTGATCACACTGAACCATCCTCTGACTTGTTCTTCTAAAGTAATAATTGTTATAGCAAGATCATCAGGATTGATAGACGCTACTCTCCGAACTAAGTGCGGATGTAGTTTTTGCAGTAGGGTTATATGATCGGTATCTAATATATATTGGGTCACGGTATTTCAACTTGTTGACTGTCTTCTTGGTCAACTTTTTGACGATAGGTTTCTATACTCTCTATGACTTCATCTAAGAGGGGGTTATAGGTTAGTGTAGCTGGTATATTGAGCAGTGGATGCTCTTGTTGTTGTTTTTTCTGCGCTAATTTTTCTAATAATTGGTTTTGTTCTTCTAAAGAAAGTTGATTGATAGATTCTATAATTTGGCTAAGAGAAAGATGAGGAGTCATAAATTACAAGCCTTTTTGAATAGATATTGATGCTAGTGTAGCATAATACTAAATCCGTTGAGTAACGCACAGAAAACGGGTTTCTCCGAGAAACCCGTTTTCTACTCATCTCATCCAAAAAGGGGAATAAATAATCAGTCTTTAATAACCAGATTTAGTATAATTCCCTTCGTCGCTAACAGCTTTAAAACAGAGCCTACAGTAATCGGCATTTTTCTGATAGTTCCCTAGTGGTACAAGCAGGATGCCGGTAAATGATCTTGATGCGATTGGTAGCACAGGCATCCGCCGTCTGTAAAGAGATAGAAAGATTTAAGGTTAGAACAATGCCAGCATCTGTTATACTCTAATACAGAAAAAACCCCCTTGTCAAATTTGGGCAAATTCGGGCAAAATAGGGAATGTAAATTTTATACAATATTTAGTATTATTTTGATAGGACTAAAGAGGCTAGATTATGACCAGTGGCGAGCAAAATAAGCTATTTATCCTGATTGATGGGCATTCTTTGGCTTTTCGTGCCTATTATGCTTTTGCTAAGTCTCGTTCGGGACCTCTGCGTACTTCTACTGGCATTCCCACCAGTGTTTGTTTTGGGTTTTTAAACTCTCTGATGCAGTTACTAGAAACTCAAAAACCCACTTATTTAGCGGTCGCTTTTGATTTAGCAGTCCCTTCTTTTCGCCACGAAGCTGATGTTAATTATAAGGCTAATCGGCAAGAAACTCCCGAAGAATTTCGCCCCGATTTAACTAATCTGCAAAGTCTCTTGGCAGCGATGAATATTCCTATTGTGACTTCCCCGGGTTACGAAGCAGATGATGTTTTAGGAACTTTGGCCAAACAAGCTGGCGATCATGGTTATACAGTCAAGATTTTAACAGGCGATCGAGATTTATTTCAATTGGTAGATGAGGAGAAAAAAACCACAGTTCTCTATCTGGATATTAATGCAGTCAAAAGTACATCGGGACAGGGTTATACAGAATTCAATTCCCAAGCTGTCACGGAAAAGTTAGGGGTGACACCAAAACAGGTAGTAGATTTTAAGGCTCTTTGCGGTGACAAGTCTGATAATATCCCCGGAGTGCGCGGAATTGGCGAAAAAACAGCGATAGATTTATTAAAAAAATACGATAACTTAGAGGATATTTATACCAATCTGCAATCGATCAAGGGAATGGTAAAAACTAAATTATTAGAGGGCAAAACTGCCGCCGAAAGTTCTCGCTATTTAGCTAAAATTGCCCTTGATGCCCCCGTTAGCCTCGAAGAGGATAAATTTCGTCTCCGAGGTTTCGATCAGCGTTTAGTTAAAACTTTATTGGCAAGATTGGAGTTAAAGAAAATTCTCCAGAAACTCGATCAAATTCAACAGCATCTAGGTGGCACTCCTACCCTAGAATTAACTAGCGATGCTGATTCTAATCAATTATCTCTGTTTGATTTATCCCCTATTTCTCCACCGGTTCTAATTGCTCCCGATATTATTGATACTATTCCTAAGTTAGATGCTCTACTGGCAAAATTAACAACTTTCACTAATCCGCAATTTCCCGTCGCTTGGGACACCGAAACCACGGATTTAAATCCTCGTGTAGCCAAATTAGTTGGGATCGGTTGCTGTTGGGGAAAAGAATTAAATGCTATGGCCTATATTCCTATCGGCCACCAGAACGGTGATAATTTAAATCTAGAGATAGTCCTCGAAAAATTACGCCCAATTTTAGCCAGTGATAATTATCCGAAAGTCTTCCAGAATGCGAAATTTGATATTGATGTTTTTTATCATCAAGGAATTACCGTTAAAGGTCTAGTTTTTGATACGATGGTGGCTAGTTATGTCCTCCATCCCGAACTAACTCATAATCTCGAAGATTTATGCGATCGCTATTTGGAAGGTATCACTTCCCTTAGTTATAAAAGTCTCGGTATTCCTGGGGGAAAAACCATCGCTGATTTAGATATCTCTACCACTGCTAACTACTGCGGATTAGATGCCTACGCTACCTATTTACTTCAAGAAAAATTACAAACAGAATTAACTAAAATTCCCTCTTTATATCAATTATTCTCAGAAGTAGAATCTCCCTTAGTGATGGTGCTGTGGCAGATGGAAAATTATGGTATAAAAATTAATGTCAATTATCTAAAAAACTTGTCCCAGCAACTAGAAAGAGACTTAGCAGACATAGAAAAAAAAGCCTATGAATCCATCGGAGAAACTTTTAATCTTGGCTCTCCTAAACAGTTAAGTGAAATCCTCTTTGATCGATTGGCACTCAATCGCAAAAAATCCAGAAAAACTAAAACAGGTTACTCCACCGATCAAAGTGTTTTAGAAAAATTACAAGGCGATCATCCCCTAATTGATTATATCCTTGAACATCGCACCTTATCCAAATTAAAATCCACCTATGTGGATGCTTTACCGAAATTAGCCGAACCAAAAACCGCACGAGTGCATACAGATTTTAATCAAACCATCACCAGCACTGGACGTTTATCATCCTCTAATCCTAACCTGCAAAATATTCCCGTTCGCAGTGAATTTTCCCGGCGAATCCGTCAAGCTTTTATCCCCGAAGATGGTTACTTATTAGTGTCAGCGGACTACTCACAAATTGAGTTAAGAATTCTTACTCATCTCAGTCAAGAACCAGTTTTATTAGAAGCGTATCGTAATGATCAAGATGTTCATAAAGTCACCGCTCAATTGCTCTTTGATAAAGGGGAAATTACCCTCGAAGAACGCAGTTTAGGAAAGACAATTAACTTCGGGGTTATTTATGGCATGGGAGCGCAAAAATTCGCCCGTGAATCAAAATTAACCGTAGAACAGGGCAGAAAATTTATTGAAAAATATCATCAACGTTATGCCCAAGTATTTGAGTATTTAGAGAATAGCAAAAAACAAGCAATCGCTCAGGGATATGTAGAAACAATTTTGGGTAGAAGACGTTATTTTAACTTTGATAATCCCCTCTTAAAAAGACTGCGAGGACTGTCCTTACATGACATCGATTTAGATAGCCTCAAACTCAACAACGAGGAGGCACAATTATTAAGATCGGCTGCTAATGCGCCCATTCAGGGTTCCAGTGCTGATATTATTAAAGTAGCGATGGTAAAGTTGGCAGAGGTACTGCAAAATTATCGAGCGAGATTACTGCTGCAAGTCCATGATGAATTAGTCTTGGAAGTACCGAGGGAAGAATGGCCATCCCTAGAGTCAAAAATCAAGACGATTATGGAAGAAGCTGTCTCCTTGACGATCCCTCTCTTGGTAGAAATAAAAGCCGGTGACAATTGGATGGAAACCAAATAAAACTATGATCGAAAACAGACAATTTTTAACCCCAGAAGAATCCGCAGATGTGGACGCTGCCCTCTTGACTTCTCCCGAAAAATTCCTGACTCGTTTAACGATTTCTTCCCTACGCTTACTAAAAATAATCGCCGAAGATACGGGAGTAACCCTAGAAGAATTAACCCATAAACAGGTCATCCAATGGCTAGAAAAAGATAGTAAACTGCGTCTGGAACAGGGGATCGAAGCGGCAGTGCTGAAATGGTAAATAAACTCTTAAAAAATCAGCTACCTCTGACAATTTATGCTAGTTTTCAGCTATAATTTACTTAACACAATTAATTACACAGATCTAACTACTTCTTGCTGATCGCCTATCCTAACCAAGAAATTAATTTTTTACGACTACTTATAAGTTACTGGACTTACAACAATGACAATTACCCTAAAAGTGCCTAGTATTGCCTGTGAAGGTTGCGCTAATACCATTACTAAAGCGATTAACAATCAGCAACCGGCAGCCCAAATATCGGTGGATGTAGCTAATAAAATCGTCACGGTAGAAACCACCGCATCCCCCGCAGAAATTGCCCAATGGATCAGCGAAGTCGGTCATACTGTCGAGTCTGGAGAGGCACAAGGAACAACCATTACATCATCTCAAATTTGATTAATATCATTAGTTGATAGGATGACAGCAGGGCGAAGCTTAAACTGTTGAAATTGACTGGATGGTATGGGTGCTTGACTGAAAATTTGGGTACGAGCCACACCTTTTATTGTAGGGTGCGGCTTTAAATAAAATGGTTCTAATTGTTCATCAGAGAGATTTTGTGTTACCTTGTCTCCCTATCCTTGTAAGAATTAGGACTCTCTTGGGGAATAAATAATCAGTTTTTAATAACCGGGTTTAGCACCCTAGAGACGTACCCTAGATAGTACGTCTCGACGCTCTCAAAGCTTTACATTTCTTTCAACTTTGATCGCAATTCCTCTAATTCCGCATCCACTGCCGAATCCCTGACGGTGGTTGCTTGGGGTAAAGTGGGTTGATTAGAAGCTGTACCCGGTAATACTCCCTCTCCCCCGGACATTTGTGCTTTTAGCATTGCTAATTCATCCTCCACATCGCTACCCGATTCTAGTGCAGCGAATTGATTTTCGATGCCGATGCCACCCAATTCACCGTAAGCTTGACTACTAGCTTCTAACTGCACAACCTTTTCTTCCATGCGCTCAAAAGCGGACACGGAACTGCTGGTATCGATACTGCCGAGGGTTTTTTGGAGTTGTTCGTTGGCTTTTGCAGCTCTGGAGCGAGCTACTAACATATTTTTCTTAGTTTTTGCCTCAGAAATTTTACTTTCGAGCGCAATCAGGTTTTTTCTTAGACTATCTACCTGTACTGTTTGCTGATCCAGTTGATTTTTGAGAATGGCGGCGGTTTCCGTGAAATCTTTCTTGCGTTTAAGAGCTTCCCGAGCGAGGTTTTCATCCCCTTTAGAAAGGGCTAATTTGGCTCTTTGTTCCCATTTATTGGCTTCTGACTGGTCTTTGCTGTATTTTTGTTCCGTTTGTCGTTGTTCAGCGATCGCTCTAGCAACCGCTTGACGTACCTGTACTAGATCCTCTTGCATATCACTGACAGCTTGCTCCAGCATTTTTTCTGGATCTTCAGCCTTGCTCACCATATCATTGAGGTTAGCTCGGACAACTCGGCTAAGGCGATCGAATAAACCCATGACGCTTTTGTTCCTCTCGGTGTGTACTAAATCAGTTAACTGTTCTTAAAATTTCCTATCTTGCCTGACGGCTTATTCTTTAATTTGACACTCTTCGCCCTAAAAGTGCGGAGATTCTTGGGCTGAATCCAGCCTCTACTAACTAACTAAGTTAGCTTTGGACTTACAGTTTCATATCTAGTCTGACTACACCTATAAGGCAAGCACTCTTAAAGACTACTCCCCAAGCGTAAATTTCTGTGTGTCCCACAGTATTTAATTGTTTTGTGTTCTGACAGTTGGGACTTAATTAAACACCATTGACTGTTAGAAATTTTTAGATTACGGAGTTAGGACGTTTAACCTGTTTCCTCGCGTTCTCACGGTCGGAACCAATTATGAACATAATAGCACAAGGCCGTCCTTTTAGGACGGGGTTTTCAACCTAAATTTCTGAACTCAGGAGTCAGATCTGAGTTTTCAAGTCACTGATTACGGATTACTTTTCACTGAAAAACTTCCACCTCCTTTTTTTGACGGGGGAGAGTAACTTGTAGGCGAGCGCCGCCGGTGTTAGGGTCGTTTTGAGCGACGATCGAACCGCCATGGGCTTGAACAATCTCTTTAGCAATCGATAAACCCAAACCGGTACTATAATCCTTTGTGCCTTGTTTTTGACGGGTGCGGGAAGGATCACCGCGAAAGAGGCGATCAAAAACGTAGGGCAGATCGGCTTCGTTAAATCCTTTTCCGTTGTCGATAACGTCAATTTTTAGCCATTTTTCCCCAACGGTATTGGATATTTCTCGAATTTCTAGGCGTATTTTCCCCCGCTCAGGACTATACTTAATGGCATTATCAAAAAGATTTAGGAAAACTTGCAGCAGACGAGAGTGATCGACTTCTACCGTCCAATCCACCGAAGAGGAATAATCTAAGCTAATCTGTTTTTGGGCGGCTATTGGGGTGACAGTCTGCCAAGCGGTGCTGATTAGCTCCTTTAGATTAATCATCTGGTATTGTAAAGATCGCCCCGCATCCGCTTGTAATTCACTGATTTCTAGCCAATCACGCACTAATTGACTCAAACGCTCCACTTCTTTCCCCATTTGTTCTAACCAGCGTCTTTCGGGAGCTTGGAGGCGTTTTTGTAAAGCTTCGGTAAGCAGAGAAATGGAGGTTAAGGGAGTGCGTAACTCGTGAGTTAAGTCAGAGAAAGCTCGCTCGCGATTTTGCGACAATTCCACTAAAGGCTGTCTATTTTCGATAAATACAGCGATTTCACCTTCTGGCAAGGGATAACCGTAACCCTTCAAGGCAATCGATTTAGGAGCAGTCACTTGGCGATCGCTAATGGAGGTGACAGGATAATTAGTCGGGTAAAAAGTCCAAGTTTGCACCTGTGGACTCTGTTTTTGGCGAGTTTCTTGAATTAATTGATCTAATTCGTAGGAGCGCACCAATTCCAGTAGCAGACGCACTTGATCTGGCTGCCAGCGATCGAGTTTGAGGAGATTAATTGCCTGTTGATTGCACCAGAGTAGCTGATTATCGGCATCTATATGAAGATAGGCGATCGGTGCTAGTTCTAGCAAGGATTTCTGAATTTCTAAGCTCTTTTCTCGCTCTTGCAGACTTTGGGAGAGAAACTGTAATTCTCGACGCACCAGGGAGGTAACGGGAAAAGAGGCCGATAAATCCACCGAATCCGAGAGAGCGATTAGATTTCGCTTTAACTCTCCATTTAAGCGTGAGACTTGCCAATAACAAATACTCAAACCTAAAACTACTCCGAAAATAAAAGCGAAAATAGTCATTATCCCAGAAAGCAGCGATCGCTAAATTTGAAAATATAATCGCTCACCTAGCCAAAACGATAACCGAAACCGCGTACAGTAATCAGGTATTCTGGTTGACTGGGATCGATTTCCAGTTTTTCCCGTAACCAGCGAATGTGAACATCGACGGTTTTGGTGTCTCCTAAAAAATCTGGTCCCCAAATTTGTTCAATTAACTGCTCTCTTGACCAAACTCGGCGCGGATAACTCATAAATAGATCAAGGAGACGGAATTCTTTAGGAGAAAGGTTAACTTCTTCATCTCGCACCGTCACCCGACATTCTTGGGTATAGAGAAGAACATCGCGGAATTTTCGCACGGGAGCAGTCGTTAGGGAAGTAAATCCTTGACGACGAATCAGCGCACGACAACGAGCGACTAATTCTCGCATACTAAAGGGTTTAGTCAGATAATCATCGGCACCCACTTCTAAACCCAAAACTCGATCGGTTTCGCTGGCCTTAGCACTTAAGATTAAAATCGGGATAATATTGCCGTGATAGCGCAACAGACGGCAGATATCAAGACCACTGATTTGGGGTAACATTAAATCCAAAACGACCAAATCAAACCGAGATTCACCGTGATTACTAGATTCTTGACTTTGCAATAATTCTAGAGCAGCGCGACCATCACTAACACCGAGCGCCTCGTAACCTTCTTCTTCCAAAGCCAAAATAATCATATCCCGAATCACTTCTTCGTCTTCAACGATTAAAATCCGATGATTGGGAACGAAATCCGTACTCGCCGACAAGGGGGGGTTGTCAAGGGTTAACATAAAAATACTTGATTATTCGTCTTAATTTTATCTCAATTGGTCAACCCGCATTCGTTTTGGAAGGCTAGAGCCGAATGTTATTACAGTTATCTACCTGGTTAGAGGTGGAATCCTATCTAGAACAATCTCAGGGAATTATTATTCCTATCGGTTCCACGGAACAACACGGGCCGACGGGACTAATTGGTACAGATGCCCTATGTGCTGAGGCGATCGCTAAAGGAGTAGGGACACAGGTACGAGCAATGGTAGCACCGACCCTAAATGTCGGTATGGCCCTACATCACACGGCTTTCCCCGGTACAATTAGTCTTCGTCCTAGCACTTTGATTCAAGTCATCCTCGACTATGTGACTTGTTTAGCTAGGGCCGGTTTTCGTCAATTTTTCTTTATTAATGGTCACGGGGGCAATATTGCCACCCTAAAGGCCGCTTTTTCGGAAACCTATTATCATTTGGATTCCCTCAATTTGCCTAACACAAACGAGGTTAAATGTCAAGTGGCCAATTGGTTTATGGTGCGAGAAGTTTATCTTTTAGCCAAAGAATTGTATGGAGATCAGGAGGGTTCCCACGCCACACCGAGCGAAGTGGCATTAACTCAGTATCTTTACCCTGAGAGCCGTAAAAACGCCTTTTTATCAGAAAAAGTGGCTTCTGGTCATGGTATTTACGGTGCGGCTAATTTTCGCCGAAATTACCCCGATGGTCGTATGGGTTCCAATCCTGCTTTAGCGACTCCCGAACACGGTCAGAGATTCTATGAATTAGCCGTGAAAGAATTGAGTAATACTTATCTAGAATGGCTCTCTTGTCCTGTGTCTGAGTTGATTAGTCACTAAGCCACCGAGACCAGGAATAATTTAACTGTAACCCTAGAGACAAAACTTAAATATCCAAGGACAAAATTGATGATTGCCACCACTGACAATAACTCCAATCAAGCTCTGGCTAGTTTGCGAGAAATACAAGAACTTGCCATCGCAATTACCGCCAAAAGCCTCAATCCCGCCATGTTAACGGTTGATTTCCTCAAATATTCGGGAATAGTTCCCCCCGACTGGGAATTAAATGGCCAGCCGGTACTCAATCCTAATTACGCTCAAGTTAATTTTCAAAATGGTATCAGCATCGTCGCCCAACCCCGAACAATTACCTTTGTGGAGATAATTAAATCCCCCGATAGCCTGAACCTGAAACTGCCAGAAATTGTCGGTTTATATCTAGATAAACTCCCTTTAGCCGAATATCAAGCCCTGAGTATCGCCCCGAAAAGTATTGTTCCTCTCCCGAATAGCCCCGATGCCGCTAAAAAATACATCACCGAAACTCTTCTGGCCCCCGGTCCCTGGCACAATTTCGGTAAAGCCCCTCTACAAGCCGGCATCAATCTATTTTATCAGTTAGAAACCTCTCAGCTATCCCTGGCGATTAACGAGGCAAAATTACAATTACCCGATGGCAAAATTTTAGGGGCGCTATTATTTGCCGGCAACTTTAACTATAATCTGGCCGAGGGCCGCGATCGATTCAATCTGCTCAAACAATATCTGGGACAATGGCAAAAAGACCTAGAGATTTTCCGAGAATTAGTCACTCAACGCTTTCTAGAAAGACAAGTCCCAGTTTTCCCCTCTAATATCAATCTGCCCCTAGGACCCCAAGGTGGACTGTAATCAGTAATCAGTCAATATTTACCGATAACCTAAAACACATCCACCCCCGCAAACCCTTGTATTTTGGCATTAGCGGCTTCCCCACAGGTGCGCGGGGTGGGGAATAATTTCCCCGGGTTAGCCAAACCTTTGGGATTAAAGCAATCCCGCACATAGCCCATAGTTTCTAAGTCAATCTCGTTGAACATAGAGGGCATATAACAATTTTTATCGATGCCGATACCATGTTCGCCCGATAAACTGCCCCCAACCCGCACACAGAGCTTGAGAATTTCACCGCCTAATTCCTCCACTTCTGCCCAGGCCCCTTCTACCCTGTTATCGTAGAGAATCAACGGGTGTAAATTGCCATCCCCAGCGTGGAAAACATTGGCGATTTTATAACCGTATTTTTCACTTAAAGCCTTAATTTCCTGAAGAACAGACACCAATTGAGTGCGCGGTATCACCCCATCTTGCACAAAGTAATTAGGGCTAATTTTCCCCGCCGCCGCAAAAGCCGCTTTTCTGCCCTTCCAGAGTTTCAAGCGGGTTTCGGCATCATTAGCGGTGGTGATATTTCTCGCCCCATTTTGACGGCAAATCTCGGCAACCCGATGTTTATTCTTGGCGACTTCTACCCCTAAACCATCCAATTCCACTAATAAAACTGACTCGGCATCCCGGGGATAACAGCCGGTAGCCACCACGTCTTCCACGGCGTTGATACTGAGATTATCCATAATCTCCATCCCCGCCGGAATCATTCCCGATTTAATAATATCCGCCACCGCTTGGCCCGCCGCCTCGATACTGGTAAAATCAGCCAGTAAAACACAGATAGATTCCGGAGTTTTCAGGATTCTTAAGGTGATTTCCGTGGCAATGCCTAAAGTTCCCTCGGAACCCACAAATAAACCGGTTAAATCGTAGCCCGGTTGTTCCGGTACTGCTCCCCCCACATCGATAATTGAACCATCGGGAAGGACGATTTTTAAGCCCATAACGTGATTGGTAGTGACACCGTATTTTAAACAGTGAACCCCGCCGGAATTTTCCGCCACATTACCGCCGATCGAGCAGATAATTTGACTAGAGGGATCCGGTGCGTAATAAAATCCCGCCCCGCTTACCGCTTGTGTCACCCAATTATTAATCACCCCGGGCTGCACCACCACCCTTTGATTATCTAAATCAACCCTGAGAATCTGATTCATCCGCGCCGTGACGATGAGAATCCCCTCTTCTAAGGGTAACGCCCCTCCCGATAGGCCCGTTCCTGCCCCCCTCGCCACCCAGGCAATCTCGTTATCGTGACAGAGTTTCACCACCGCCGCAATTTCTGCTGTGCTGCGGGGCAGTACCACAAGAGCGGGTCTTTGTCTGTATCCTGTGATACCATCGCACTCGTAGGTTAATAATTCATCTTTGCGACGGATGACTCCATCTTTGCCGAGGATCGCTTCTAGCTGTTTGATCAGATTGGGGGAGATTTTCGGGGGATTTTTGAGTAACATAGGTTTCAGAGCGGCGGAGTCGCCATAAAATCGCTCTATAGGTTAAAATTTCGCCAAAAAGCCTGAAATGAAGCTTTAAAAACTGCTCTCTCCTATTTTACCACTATAACTCCCTCCTCTGTAGATAGAAACCTGCAAGAGTCCGGATTATAGAGAAAATTGCCGATAAATTTCCCAGTGCTTACCGTTATGAATTAGGAGGGTAATTTCATCGATCATCACCTCAAAAAATAGCTCTTGATTAGCATATTTTGACCAAGCTTTCCAGAAATTATCTTTAGTTAAATCTCGGAAGCCAACGGTTAAATGGGGCGCAAAAGCTCGGCTTTTTGAGACGTTATCGCTGATATTCAAGGAAGATTCTAGCTGCTGTAAAAGCTGTTTTTGCAGAGTTAATAATTCCGGGGTTTTTTGGACATTAATATAAATGACTCGCGGTTTAAAGGCGGCAAAATTCTGGAGAATCAGGGGAATAGGAGAGTGCAAGCCAGCAAATTCCTCTAAACATCTTTCTAAATCCGGTAATTGTCCTAAATTCCACTGGAAAGGAGGTTGGAGAGTGACGTGGGGAGGCGATTTCAGGGCAGCGCGACTATTGTAAATTTCTGCAAACTCTAACTTGATTTTTGTGGCAATTTCCTGTACTTCTGGCGGCGGCAAAAGCGCGATAAAAAATAGAGATCCCTGGGGTTGATTCATGGAAACAAGCAAAGCTACAGAAATGAAGCTGTCACCTCGATTCTAGCAGTCTTCCACAACTCTAAGCTAATTGTAAGTACCTAAGCAAAATTAATTACACATATCTAACCACCTCTTGCCTCCTGCCTCTTGCCTTTTGCCTATCTTGACTAGGAAATTAATTTTGCACGACTACTTATAAGCTAAGACGTATTTAAACCGCTTATTCTTAGATTAGCCGAATCTCCCTCGTCCCCCTGCTAGTAGGGTTGATTCAAGGTAGGGTTGATTCATGAATCAACCCTACTAGGGTTGGGGGGGTTGCATGAGTGCCTCTTGCCCCTTGCCTCGTCTCAACAAGCAATTTAAATTAGGAAGAGCTTAGCTCTGTTACATGGCAGCATCGACGGCCAAGATTAATCGGTATAATTATAGGGTTGTTAATCCGTCCTAGCCTACTGGAAATTTATGCCCTGGTTTGTCAAGATAGAAAAAGGCATTGTTGATAAAACTACCTTCGATCGCTATGTCAGCGCCCATAAGGACTATGTGCGTGATTTAATTAGCCAAGGACGAGCAGCAAAAAGTGGTTATTGGGCAGAAAGGGGCGGCGGAATGTTATTATTTAAGGCCGATTCTCTTGAGGAAGCCCAAGCAATTATAGTTCGCGATCCTTTAATCGAGAATGGTTGTGTGGAATACGAACTCCATGAATGGCGAATTGTCGTAGAATAATCTAGCTTTTCAGTCAACAGTAAACAGTAATCAGTAATCAGTGAAAAGACGGCAATGTTAAGCTTTTGATTATCTAAATATTACTCCTTAAATACTGCCTAGTAGTGGGGAGATGGGGGTGGAGAGTGGAGTCAGGAGATGAGAGAGGGAAGATGGGGTGCTTTTTTGCTGTGAACTGAAAACTCGCATCTGAATCACTGATCACTAATAACTGATCAGTGATAAGCTATATTGGGGCGATTGTGCTAACAGCACGGTTGCTGCTGCCGATCATTAAATTGTCTCCAGTAAATTTGAGGAATTAACTTTGTCTAAACAAGATCTCATCGAAATGGAAGGAACCGTCACCGAATCTTTGCCTAACGCCATGTTTAGGGTAGATTTAGATAACGGTTTCAACGTCTTAGCCCATATATCCGGCAAAATCCGTCGTAATTATATCAAAATCCTCCCCGGCGATCGAGTCAAAGTGGAACTCACACCCTACGACCTAACCAAAGGCAGAATTACCTATCGCCTGAAAAATCAGAAAAAATAGCGATAAAGAGGGGCAGAAAAGCCAAAAAGCCTAATAAGCAGCCAAATTTATTTAAAAAAAATAGGTGACACAGGTAAAAGAAATCTGATATAATAATAAGCTTGCAGTGTTGCCAAAATAGTTAGGCATGAAAGTTAGAGCGTCTGTCAAAAAAATGTGCGAAAAGTGCCGCGTCATCCGTCGGCGCGGTCGAGTCATGGTAATTTGTTCTAACCCCAAACACAAACAGAGACAAGGTTAAACCACCAAAGTCACTGTCTTGGGGCAGAGAATCGTTACCGTTAATTGTAGTCGTTTTTGGAAAAAAAATCGTTCATAGGGAGAAAAAAAAAGCGTGGCAAGGATAGCTGGTGTAGACCTACCTCGCGATAAGCGTGTGGAAATAGCCCTGACCTACCTCTACGGAGTGGGTCTATCGCGTTCCCAAGAAGTCTTATCCGCGACGGGTGTTAACCCTGACACTCGGGTCAAGGATCTCAGCGATGAAGACGTGGCGGCGCTACGGACTTATATCGAAACAAATTATCAAATCGAGGGGGATTTGAGACGCTGGGAGGCGATGAACATCAAACGCCTCGCCGATATCGGCACCTATCGAGGTCGTCGGCATCGGCTAGGATTACCCGTGCGCGGGCAACGGACGCGAACCAATGCGCGGACCCGTCGCGGTCGTCGGGTGACAGTGGCAGGGAAGAAAAAAGCCCCCTCCAAGAAATAATTTTTTATTCATTGCGATATCCCCCAATCAAGAAAAACTATGGCGCGACCAACCAAAAAAACCGGACCGAAAAAACAGAAGAAAAATATTCCTACCGGAGTCGCTCACATTCAATCGACCTTCAACAACACCATTGTCACGATCGCCGATACCAAAGGCGATGTGATCTCTTGGGCATCGGCGGGATCGAGTGGTTTTAAAGGAGCCAAAAAAGGAACCCCCTTCGCCGCCCAAACCGCCGCTGATAACGCTGCCCGCCGAGCGATCGAACAGGGAATGCGTCAACTAGAAGTGATGGTTAGTGGCCCCGGGGCAGGACGGGAAACCGCAATCCGAGCCCTGCAAGGAGCAGGATTAGAAATCACCCTGATCCGGGACGTGACTCCTATCCCCCACAATGGTTGTCGTCCTCCCAAACGCCGGAGAGTGTAAACAGTGAACAGCTTTTTCAGGTGACAGAGATCTTGAGGCCAGCAGCCGTTAGCTTTGAGCGCATCAGCAGCAGAATCCGGTCGTCAAAGACCATCTGCTCAAAAAGCCGAACGCCGAAAGCTAAAGGCTGAAAGCCAAAGAAAACTGATAACTGATAACTGATAACTGATAACTGAACAAGGGAGGTCAATCGGTGGCGCAATTTCAAATCGAGTGTGTAGAAGCAAAAACTTACAAGAATCAGAGTCAGTACAGTAAATTCGTACTAGAACCTCTGGAAAGAGGCCAGGGTACGACCGTAGGTAATGCCCTAAGACGGATTCTCATTTCCAATCTGGAAGGAGCGGCCGTGACGGCCCTGCGGATCGCGGGAGTCAATCACGAATTTGCCACCGTCGAGGGGGTACGCGAGGACGTGATGGAACTCATGCTCAACATGAAAGAAATCATCCTCAAAAGCTACACCAATCAAACCCAAATCGGGCGTTTAGTGGCAACTGGACCGGCGACAGTAGTGGCGGCACAATTCGATTTACCCTCAGAAGTTGAGATAGTCGATCGCAATCAGTACGTCGCCACCCTGGCCGAAGGGGCCAAGCTAGAGATGGAATTTCGTGTGGAAAAAGGCAAAGGCTACCGGGCAATTGATCGCAGTAAAGACGAAGCCACTTCGCTAGACTTTCTGCAAATCGACTCGATTTTTATGCCCGTAACCAAAGTCAACTACAGCGTCGAAGATATCCGTTCCGAAAGCGGTCAAGCTAGAGATCGTCTGCTCTTAGAAATTTGGACAAACGGGAGCATTAACCCCAAAGAAGCCCTTTCCCAAGCGGCTGATATGCTGGTTAATCTCTTTAACCCGCTCAAGGATCTCAACGCCCTCGAATCCTCTGGTAACTTTGACGACCAAGAGATCAACCAAGAAAACCAAATTCCGATCGAGGAACTACAATTATCCGTGCGCGCCTACAATTGCCTAAAGCGAGCGCAGATCAACACCGTAGCCGACCTCCTCGATTACAGCCAAGAAGATCTCTTAGAAATCAAAAACTTTGGGCAGAAATCGGCCGAAGAAGTCATTGAAGCCCTACAAAAACGGTTAGGTATCACCCTACCCCAAGAAAAAAGCAAGTAAACCCAATTCCAGGAAAATACCATGAGACATCGGTGTAAAGTGCCTCAATTGGGTCTGCCGGCTGACCAAAGAAAGGCACTGCTGCGCAGCTTGGCCACCCAGCTAATTCGCCATGGTCAGATCACCACCACTCTAGCGAAAGCGAAAGCGGTGCGAGCAGAGGTAGACCACATTATCACCCTAGCTAAAGACGGTTCCCTGAGCGCTCGTCGCCAAGCTATGGGCTACATCTACGACAAACAACTGGTTCACGCCCTCTTTGAAGGCGCCCAAGCCCGTTATGGCAACCGTAACGGCGGTTATACCCGGGTCGTGCGTACCCTACGCCGTCGCGGGGATAATGCCCCCATGGCGATTATCGAACTGATGTAACGATGACAGCTTGCCCCCAGTCGCGGATCGCCCTAGTTATCCAGTATGTGGGAACTAATTTCCACGGCTGGCAAAGGCAACCCCATCACAGGAGCGTGCAGGAGGAAATCGAGAAGGCTCTGGCCGATATTCTCGGTCATGCCGTCACTCTGCACGGGGCCGGACGTACCGATAGCGGTGTTCACGCCGCCGCCCAGGTTGCCCATTTCCAGCAGCAGAGTCCGATCCCACCTGCCCATTGGGCTAAGGTTCTCAATGCTCGGCTAGATGACGATATCGTCATTCGGGCCTCGGCCCAGGTTCCGGATCGCTGGCACGCCCGTTTCTCGGCCCTCTGGCGACGTTATCGTTATACCCTCTATACCGACTCCATCCCCAATCTCTTTGTTAGCCCCTTTAGTTGGCACTACTACCATCGTCCCCTCGATGCCGATTTGATGGCCAGGGCCTTACAGCCCCTATTGGGTAAGCACCATCTGGCCGCCTTTCACCGTGCCAACTCTAGTCGTGACCATTCCTGGGTAGAAGTACAGGGGGTGGAATGCTACCGTCAAGGGCCGTTTGTACAGATGGAAATTCAAGCCAATGGCTTTTTGTACGGGATGGTGCGGCTATTGGTGGGAATGTTGGTGGAGGTGGGAACTGGCGAGCGATCGCTAGAAAACTTTACCGACATCTGGGTCAATCAGCGCCGAGAATTGGTCAAATACGCCGCACCAGCTAAAGGACTATGTTTACTGCGGGTGGGTTACGCTGATTTTCCCTTTGCCGATAGCGTCTGGTGCGAGACTCAGCCTCTTTATTATTTCCGAGCAGAGGGGATAGGGGAATAGGGAAATAGGGAAATAGGGAGATAGGGAAATTTCAACTAAAACCCTAAAACCCTAAAACCCTAACCCCCAGGTGGGCAATAAAAAAAATTAATTTTTGTAAAGCAAGGCAAACTGACCATGAACAAAACACCGCTACCAAATTTAGAGACTCTAGAGCAGAAATGGTACGTCATTGATGCGGCCGATCAGCGTCTAGGTCGTCTGGCCACCGAAATCGCGATGATTCTACGGGGCAAAAATAAAGCCACCTTCACCCCCCATCTGGATACGGGGGATTTTGTCATTGTTATTAACGCCGAAAAAGTGACGGTGACGGGCAAAAAACGCCAACAGAAAGTTTATCGCCGCGACTCCGGCAGACCGGGTGGTATGAAGGTAGAAACCTTCGATAAACTGCAAAAACGCATTCCCGAACGGATTATCGAACACGCTGTTAAGGGAATGCTCCCGAAAAATAGCTTAGGTCGGAAATTGTTCACGAAACTGAAAGTTTATGCCGGTGCGGAACATCCCCATCAGGCACAACAACCGGAAGTTTTAGCGATTAATACGATTCCCGCAGGAGGAAATTAAGTCAATGCAAGCCACGGACAGTAAAAATAAGGTAGTTTATTGGGGAACGGGACGACGCAAATCGGCGGTCGCTTCCGTGCGTCTCGTGCCGGGGACGGGGGCAATTACCGTTAACGGTCGCGATGGGGAAACCCATTTTAACCGCATTCCCACCTATATCCAGACGATTAAGGCTCCTCTGGAGACTTTGGGACTGGAAAACGAGTATGATATCATCGTTAAGGCCGAGGGCGGTGGTTTGACCGGCCAAGCGGACGCAGTGAAATTGGGTGTCGCTAGAGCTTTATGTCAATTGGCCCCGGAAAATCGTCCTCCCCTCAAGAGTGAAGGTTATCTGACTCGGGATCCCCGGGCGAAGGAACGGAAAAAATACGGTCTTCACAAAGCGCGTAAAGCGCCTCAATACTCGAAACGTTAGGTTAATAGAGAGGTTTATTATGCCGAAGAAAATTCATCCTACTTGGTATCCGGAAGCGAAGGTGATCTGTAATGGTGAACTGGTGATGACGGTGGGTTCGACAAAACCAGAAATTCATGTGGAGGTTTGGTCGGGTAATCATCCTTTTTATACGGGAACCCAGAAGATGATCGATACGGAAGGCCGGGTCGATCGCTTCTTGCGTAAGTACAAAATGGGTGATAAGTCAAGCAAAAAGGCTGATCAGAAATAATTCTTTACTTTTGCCTTTTTGACCCGGTGGGGAAATTTTCCCGCTGGGTTTTTTGGTAGGTAGGGGCTGCTGAAAAAGTTATTGAAAAGTACAGGTCTCTTAATCAATGATTTCACTTAGGTACAAGCATAAGCTTTAGTTGTTGATTAATTTCTAAATTATAACTTATCGTAATCATTGACCAAGAAAAAGTGCTGTTTTTCCATTTCAGACATAAAAAAGCCCCAAAAACCTGCCCCAACAGGTTAGAAAGATTCATGACTAAAAAAGTAATAGCAATCGCTGAAAAGGAAGTATGAGGAACTTTAGCCATCACTTTACCTAAACTAACCTGAGTTCGGGATAACGCTATATCATACTAAATCCGTTGAGTACAGGCTAGTTATGAGGAGAGGCAAAAGGCAAGAGGCAAAAGGGAACAAATAATCAGTTTTTAAGGCTCTTTGGTAACTGTTATGCAAATAATTAACTTAAAATAAAAATCGATGAGACTGCCTACGCCTAAAAGTAGCTGAAATCTATACAGGAAAACACTTAAGGCACAAATAAGTTAATACCAAAAGATAGACAATTGAGTTAAGATTTGATATAATAGCCAAAAACGAGATTATTTTACTTATGATACTGGACAAATTTTTGAACCTACAAGGAACCTGTATTCAAGGCTATCGACACCTAGAAAATATCGATATAGTTTGACCAGTCGAATCGAAAAATCAAAAAGCAATCTGTCCTCGTTGTGGGTTAGAGAGCGATAAACTACACCAAAATCATCGACATTTAGTCAAAGATTTACCAATCTCAGGACAACCAGTGTACCTACAAGTTAATCGTCGTCAATTTAAGTGCGGTAATTGTCAGAAACCCTTTAGCGAAGAGTTAGATTTTGTCGGCAAGAAACGAACCTATACGAAAAGACTAGCCGAGAATATACTCGAACAATTAAAATCAGGAGATATTTTAAATGTTAGCCGAAGAAATGACGTAACGGAAGAAGAGATTCAAAGAATGATAGAGGACATAGCTGAAGAAATTACAGAGACAGACCTATCGAAATTAAAAAGACTAGGAATTGATGAAATCGCTCTAGTCAAAGGACAAAAAAATTACTGTGCGGTTTTAGTAAATTTAGATACGGGAAAACTAATAGCTATTCTAGAGAAGCGAACACAAGAAGAATTGAGGGAAACGCTTACAGGGTGGGGAAAAGAGGTATTAGAGCAAATTGAAGAAGTCAGCATAGACCTTTGGTTGCCCTATAAAAATTTGGTGAAAGAATTGATGCCATCGGCCGAGGTAGTCGCCGATAGATTCCATGTAATGAAACAAATTAATCAAGAGTTAGACGAACAGAGAAAAGCAGAAAAAAGAGCGGTAGAAGCGCAGAAAAATAAAAAACAGAAAGCGGAAAAAGAAGCAAAGCTAGAAGTTTTAAAGCGAAGTAAATATAGCTTGTTAAAAAATGAAAAAGATTTAACGGAAACCCAAAAAATTAAACTAGAAGCTATCAAAGAAAATTTTCCAAATTTGAAAAAGATGCAGGAATTAAAGGAAGAATTTAGAAAGATTTATGAAACCTCAGAGAATCCGACAGAGGGAATGCTATCCATCTCGGAATGGTTGGCAAAATCCTCCAGTGTTTTTACTAAGAGTTGTCAAACAATCCGAAACTGGTTTGGAGAAATTATTAGTTATTTCGAGCGAAGGACCACGAATGGGGTGGTCGAGGGAATCAACAATAAACTTAAACTAATAAAACGGAGAGGCTATGGCTTTAGAAACTTTCGGAATTTTTGGGTTAGAAGTATGTTGTCTTGGCATCTTGTCTGTTGATTCAGCATAAAGGGTAACGAAGAGCCAATTAGAGCTTGCTGAAAAAATAATATAGGAAAAATTTATGATGCTAAGGGCAACTTCTAGGGGTTGCCAATAAACCCAAAAAGTTTAGCTGCTCCTCCTAAAATAGCAACAACAAGGGCGATTAAAATGCCTCGATTAGTAAACTCTTGATAGGCAACTCTAGCGGTCAATCCGTCAATTTTTGTGCTTAGTCGCTCATCTAAAGCTTTAATTTCTCCTTTAAGTTCTGCCTGTCCGATTTCTAATTTTGTCAGACGTTGATCGATTCTATCAGCTTTGTGGTTGACTTCCTTGATGCTGTCTTTGATTTCCTTGAGGACCGTTTCAAGGGAATAAGTTACGGTTTCGTTAGACATTTGCTAAACTCCCAGAGTTATCCTGCCGCTATCTTAATTATCAATCTTTTTTCTAGTTTAAGACCGCTTACGGTTCACTGCCACGATTGCGCCAGACTTGCCAACCGACATAACCGAGGAGGAGAGTCGCACCAAAGGCAAAACCCCAACCACTGGGAACATTGGAAAAACCGAGGGCTAAACTGCCCACCCAGAGAGTGAGGGCGTAGATAAATAATACTGTCAGACGGTGAGAGATACCTGCTTTCAGTAAACGATGGTGTAAATGACGTTTATCAGCCACAAAAGGGGATTTTCCGCGTTTGAGACGGGAAATAATCACCGTGGACATATCGAGGAGAGGAACCGCGAGGATGAGATAGGGTAGTAAGACGGCGGTAACGGCAACAGTAGTCACAGCAGTGGTTTTAGCCAATCCAATCACCGCCACACCCGCCAGGGTAAAACCCATAAAATAGGCCCCACCATCCCCCATAAAAATTTGAGCGGGGTTAAAATTGTAACGCAGAAAACCCAAGGCTCCACCGGCTAAAGCTGCGGCAATAATAGCGGCGGCCGGTTGTCCCATCACCAAAGTTACAATCAAAATCACCACGGCAGATATACCCGAAACCCCCGCCGCTAATCCATCTAAACCGTCAATCCAGTTAATCGCATTAGCCATCCCCACTAACCAGAGGAGAGTAATCGGTAAACTTAGCCAATGAATTTGTAATAAATCGCCGAAGGGAATAGAGAGAAAATCGATCCTAACGCCGGCTTGCCAAGCTAGAAAAGCGACGCTAAACTGCATTACCAGACGATTGAGGGGCGAAAGATTAAAAAGATCATCCGCTAAACCGATGAGGAAAAATCCCAAACCGCCTAGGGTTACACCCCACACTTCCCATTCTCGATCGCTTTTTAAACCAGCAAACCCTCCCAACCACCAAACGATTAGGAGGGCAGTTAAAGCGCCAATAAAGATCGAAACTCCCCCCAGTCGAACCATGGGTTTTTCGTGGACTTTCCTTTCGTTGGGTTTATCGACGTAACCGCTTTTCAGTCCGACGGTTCTGACGAGGGGGGTACTCCAAAGTACCACGGTATGGGCGATCAGAAAAGCAATTAGATAGTATAAATCTCCGGACATGGGAATTGGGGGGCGATTTAATTCACAATTGGCCACTGACAGGCAATCGCCAATTATGAATTTTTATTATCTCTCTTTTTAGGCCAAGGCGGGGACGGAAATATGGAGATGGGGATAGAGGGGGAAGCTTTCACAGAGTTTGGCTACCCGTTGACGGCAAGCAGTTCTCAGGGCTTCATCACCGGGATTAAGGAGAATATCGGCGATAATGTTGCCAATCTCAATAAATTCCGTTTCTCCTAGTCCTCTGGTGGTCATAGCCGGGGAACCCAAGCGCAGACCACTGGTGACAAAGGGAGACTCGGGATCGAAGGGAACAGTGTTTTTATTAGCGGTAATATTAATGGTACTCACCAGACGATCAGCCTCTTTCCCAGTCATGCCCACGGATCTCAAATCGAGTAACATCAAGTGATTATCCGTACCATCGGTGACAATTTTAATCCCTCTAGCCTTCAACTGACCGGCCAAAGCTTGGGCATTAGCGATTACTTGGCCCGAATAGATTTTAAACTCCGGTTTCAATGCTTCCCCAAAAGCCACCGCTTTCGCCGCAATCACGTGTTCTAGGGGACCGCCTTGGGTACCGGGGAAGACAGATTTATCGAATTTTTTGCCTAATTCCTCATCTTTGGTCATAATTAACCCCCCCCTAGGACCGCGCAGGGTTTTGTGAGTGGTGGTAGTGACTACATCACAGTGGGGTAGGGGGTTAGGATGATGACCAGTGGCCACTAAACCAGCAATATGGGCGATATCTGCCATCAAGTAGGCCCCCACTGCGTCAGCGATGGTGCGGAATTTCTCGAAATCAATCCGGCGCGAGTAGGCAGAATAACCGCAGATAATTAGTTTGGGTTTTTCCTTGCGGGCGATGTCAAGGATGAGATCGTAGTCCAGGCGCTCGTTTTCGGGACTTACTCCATACTGTACTACCCGGAACCATTTCCCAGAAACGTTGACGGGGGAACCGTGGGTAAGATGACCACCGTGGGAGAGATCCATACCCATAATCGTATCGCCGGGCTGCAAGAGGGTCAGAAAAACGGCGAAATTAGCTTGGGCCCCGGAGTGGGGTTGTACATTAGCGTGGTTTGCCCCAAATAATCGTTTAACCCGATCAATCGCTAATTGTTCCGCTTCGTCAATGTATTCGCAACCGCCATAGTAGCGTTTTTTGGGCAGTCCTTCCGCATATTTATTGGTTAAAACCGAACCCTGGGCGGCCATGACAGCAGCGGAGGTAAAGTTTTCACTAGCGATTAATTCTAGGTGATCTCTTTGACGTTGCAGTTCTTTTTGCAGAATCCCTGCGATCGCTGGATCGGTCAGGGATAGTATATCTAGGTTGGTATCAGTCACGGTTACTCGATCCTTTCTTGAACAATTTGCCTGTAATCATTGGGTCGCTTTTTCCATTTTGGCACAATCTCTAATCTTCCAACACACCGGTGAGCTTAATTGCTTATCGGCTCTCTTGGATTTGGTGAGTAAAATGTATTCTAAGATACATTTCTGCTGGCGCGGGAGTGAAAGGAACCACAGAGACACAGAGGACACAAAGATCGATCAATCATATAGTAGGTTAAACTTATCACACAGAACCGAGAAGAGCCATCTTCGGGGTCGATCATTGATTGTCAACTGTTAGCGGTAAAATCTTAATTTTTAGTCAATAAGTAGGGTTTGCAGCAAAAAGTTTGTTGGTGGGGTTAGGAGTTGGTCGTTTTTATTTTCTCAAAATCAGTTGAATAAGTTGACTGACCAACCAACATTACGCCGGATATTTCAGCAATAAAACCTGTTTAGCTAGGGTTTGCAGCAAAAAGTTTTTCGTGGGGGTACGTTGTGGGGTTTTACGGATTTTGAGGGGGTCAGTTACCTAATTTTCAGGGAAAAAGTGCCTGAATTTTACCCCCGATCACTCCAATGGTTGGCAATTTTTGAGGGAAAAAAAGTCTAAAAGTTTTATCCAACAAGGGTTTTAGATTTATTCAGCAACTTCTAGCTAGATTTACAAGGACTGTTGTGGCAAAATTTTGTTTATGTTGGCTGAATTGATCCGCAGAGGGGGAATATATCCCCTATCTGGTTTTAATCCGAACTGAGGTTAACCACAGCTAATTCTAATCTTGGCTCTTCCTTTTCTAGCTCCTTTTTGCTAAAACTTAACACCTCGTCCAGACAATCAATTACCACCGTATCCCCTTCCATAAAAGCTTGTTCGAGAATTTTTGTGGCTAAAGGATTCTCTAACTCCCGTTGGATAGCACGTTTTAAAGGTCGCGCACCGTAGGTAGGATCGTAACCAACAGTAACGATATGATCTTCTGCTGCCGTAGTTAATTCTAGATTAATTTTTTGTTCTCCTAATAATCTTTCCAGACGCTGTAATTGCAGACGAACAATGTAACGCAATTCTTCTTTTTTCAGGGTATGGAAAATAATTAAATCGTCGATACGATTCAAAAATTCGGGACGGAAATGACTCCGCAAAGCTGTTAAAACCCGTTTCCGCATCTCCTCATAATCAGCATCTTCGGAAACATTTAAAATATGGTCACTGCCAATATTACTGGTCATGACGATAATCGTATTCCGAAAATCCACCACTCGCCCCTGAGAGTCGGTAATGCGCCCATCGTCAAGCACTTGTAATAAAATGTTAAAAACATCCCGATGGGCTTTCTCCACTTCATCCAATAAAACCACCGAATAGGGACGACGACGCACCGCTTCCGATAGTTGTCCCCCTTCCTCGTAACCCACATAACCCGGAGGCGCGCCGATTAACCGCGAAACCGCGTGTTTTTCCATGTATTCCGACATATCGATGCGAACCATAGCTTCCTCGGAGTCGAACAGTAACCCCGCTAAGGCCCGCGCTAACTCGGTTTTACCCACTCCTGTGGGTCCCATAAATAGGAATGAACCAATCGGACGGGAGGGATCTTTCATTCCCGCGCGTGCGCGTCGAATCGCCGCTGCTACTGCCGTGACCGCTTCATTTTGTCCGACAACTTTTTTCTGTAAATGAGACTCTAATTCTAATAATTTTTGTCGTTCCGATTCCATTAAACGATTGACGGGAATTCCCGTCCAACGGGCAACTATTTCGGCAATATCAGCATCAGTTACCTGTTGTCTTAACAGGGTCGAACCTGCCGATTGAATCGTTTCTAGTTCTTTTTCTTTTGCTTCTAATTCCCCTTGTAAAATTTCTAGTTTGCCATACTTTAATTGAGCCGCTTTATTGAGATCATAAGCTCGTTCCGCCTGTTCCACCTGTAGGCGCAATTGTTCCTCTTCCTCTCGCAATAATTTAATTTCCTCGGCGATATGTTTTTCCGTTTGCCATTGGTCAGCGAGAGGCTTTTGTTTACTTTCTAATTCCTCAATTTCTTCGATAATTCTTTCTAAACGCTCTTGAAAAGCTCGATCTTTTTTCTCCTCTTTTTCTAAGGAGAATTTTTCCATCCGTAACTGCATTAAGCGACGATCTATCATTTCTAAATCGGCGGGTTTAGTGGTACTTTCTACCTCTAATTTTGCCGCCGCTTCATCGACTAAATCGATCGCTTTATCCGGTAAAAAACGATCGCTAATATAACGATGGGATAGGGTAGCTGCTGCCACTAGGGCCGAATCGGTAATTGTCACCCCATGATGCACCTCATAACGTTCTTTTAAACCCCGGAGAATTGAGATAGTATCCTCCACGGAAGGTTCCTTAATATAAACCTGTTGAAAACGTCTTTCTAAAGGGGGGTCTTTTTCGATATGATTGCGATATTCATCCAAAGTTGTCGCCCCAATACAGCGCAATTCTCCCCGAGCTAACATAGGTTTTAATAGGTTGCCCGCATCCATCGATCCTCCTTCCCTGGAACCCGCACCGACAACAGTATGTAGTTCATCGATAAAGAGAATAATTCGCCCTTCTGATTGGGTCACTTCTTTCATGACTGACCGCAATCTTTCCTCGAATTCGCCTCGATATTTTGCCCCAGCGATTAAACTTCCCATATCGAGGGAAATTAACTGACGATTTTTCAAAGATTCGGGAACATCTCCGTTAATAATCCTTTGGGCCAATCCTTCCGCAATAGCGGTTTTTCCTACCCCCGGTTCACCAATTAAAACTGGGTTATTTTTCGACCGTCGCGAGAGGACTTGTACCACCCGTCGAATTTCTTCATCGCGACCGATAACTGGGTCTAATTTGCCTTCTTTGGCCGCTGCTGTTAAATCCCGTCCATATTTATCTAAAGCTTCGTATTTTTCCTCTTGATCGGGTTCAGTAACCTTTTGAGTACCGCGAATCGCTTTGATGGCTAATTCTAAATCTTGGGGGTCAAGATTGAAAGTGCGTAAACATTTCCGGCCAACCCTTTCATCTTCGGCAAAACCGACGAGAAGATGTTCGACGGAGATAAATTTATCTTGCCAACTTTCCCGGGATGCTTCGGCGCGATCTAGCAGCAGATCAAGACCACGACCTAGGTATAATTGATCGACGATGGCCACTTTCGGCTGTCGGTTAGTGAAGACTTCTAGCTGTTGTTGCAGTCGCGGAATTTCTATATTAGCTTTTTGTAAAATCCGGGTGGCTAGACCGTTATTCTGCTCTAGGAGGGCAATAATAACGTGTTCCACCTCTAAGGTCTGGTTTTTGAAGCGTCGCGCAATTTCTTGCGATTTAACGATTGAATCCCAAGCTTGTTCAGTAAATTTATTCGAGTCTGTGGGTTGCATTCTGCACCAATGAGGAAAGCCAGTGTCAGAGGTATAGTATAGCAAGGAGTCTCGATCGATCACAAAGTTCTAGGCTCGACAAAGGGACTGACTTATTTATCGCTATTACCCAATTGGGTTAAAGCAGTCCCGGTGAGACGACAAATTTGCCACTCTTGGAAGACCTTAGCCCCCATTTTTCCATAAAAATCGATCGCCAGTTGATTCCACTCTAAGACAGTCCATTCTAAAAGTCCTGCATCCCTAGCGACGGCAATTTTAGCCACAGCCATTAGTAAAGCTTTGCCGATACCTTGGCCGCGATAATCGGGTAAAACGAAGATATCTTCTAGGTAAATCCCTGGTTTAGTGAGAAAGGTGGAATAGTTAGTAAAAAATAGGGCAAAACCGACTATTTTACCCTCTACTTCCACCACCAATGCTTCGATGTAGGGTTTTTCTCCGAATAAATGCTCCCCTAAAGCTTGACTATTTCCTGTCATTAAATGGCTGAGTTCTTGATAGGCCGCTAAGGCGATAATTAAGTCAAAAATAGCCTTGACATCGGTAGAAACGGCAGCACGGATGGAATAATTCATGATTGCTGGTCAAATCTTGATTTTAATGCTGATGATGTTTATGGGGAGATTCAGCAGGGGGAGAATTAAGATTGGAAAAATGACCGTTATTTAATCCCATCCCAACGCTACCAATACTGAAAAGTCCCATGGACACAAAACCGGCCGCAATTGTCCCCATGGCCACGGTTCCAATGGAAACTACTCCCATAGGAACAATACCAATGGAAATAACGCCCATGGGAACAATGCCAATGGAAATTATACCAGTGGGGGCAATACCGATCGATAACCATTTTCGCCCACCACAACTATTCTCTTTTTCTTGACCTAGATTGGAATCCATGCTTTTAACCCCGAAGATGCTTTGAGCCTTCCCATCCTAGGTTAGGGGTAGAATTCTTGTCAAAAGACCGCTAGTCAAAATGAAAGTTAATTTTTTTTAAAACTATTGACTTTTCATCTCAGTTATGTATTGGCGGGATACCAGCCAGATCGAGAATTTTCGGGACTAAATCCTCTCGTTTTATTGCCATGATGTGGACACCTTGACATAACTGCTGGGCTAATTTTATTTGTTCGGCGGCGATTTTGATACCTTCTTCGAGGGGATGAGGTGCATCAGCGAGTCTTTGAATGATCTGATCGGGAATTTGCACCCCCGGCACATTTTTATTTAAAAATACGGCATTTTTAGCCGATTTTAACAGAAAAATTCCGGCTAGAACTGGTTTATCGGCGAGGGAGGCCACCTGCTGCATGAACTTATCAAGACACTCGAAATCCGTAACTAATTGACTTTGAAAAAACTGCGCTCCTGCTTCGATTTTACGCTCAAAACGGCTTTGAAGACCGGACCAACTTTTTGACTGCACATCGACGGCAGCCCCAGCAAAAAGTTCTAGGGGTCCATCCGGTAAAGATTTATCGTTAAAGTCAAAACCTTTATTTAATTTATCGATTAATTTTAACAAACGTACCGATTCTAGGTCAAAAACTGCCCTAGCTTTGGGGTGATCTCCTGCTTTGACGGGATCTCCAGTTAAAGCTAGTATATTTCTCAATCCCAAGGCATGAGCGCCCATTAGATCTGCTTGTAATCCGATCACATTGCGATCGCGACAGGCCATTTGACAGATGGGTTCAATGTCGTGTTGATAGAGAATAGCAGAGGCAGCCAGAGAGGACATTCGCACTACGGCGCGACTGCCATCGGTAATATTAGCCGCATGAACGCGATTTTTCAGCCAGAGGGCCATTTCTAGCATATGACTGGTATTACCACCTTTCGGGGGAGTAATCTCGGCTGTAATCAAAAATTCTCGGTCTTGAACCGCGCGTCTTAAACGAGTAGTCATCGAGTTATCTAGGTTTTAATCATAAATTCTATAGTAAAATCTGATGTGCAACTTACAAAGATCAAGTCAGGATGTTAGGTAAAATTAGCAGCGATAGGCTTTCTCCATGGATCAGGTTTTCTTATATACCGTGTAAATAATGCGCTAGTATTTAAACTAAAGCCATCCTTTTGAGCGCAGGGTTTGGAACCCAAATTTTCGATGACGACAATAATCGACGAGTTAAGGCAAGAATGGCAAGATCGCCTCTCTCAAACAGAGGATTCCTTAACCGATCGCCAACGGGGTACTATTATCAATTGGTTACTCGGGGAAGATAGCCAACGTTGGGAAAATTTAGATGAGAGAGATTTAGCAATCGCTAAACGGGGATTAGTCTATCGTTGGCAGATTTTGCAGCAACGCTATCTCAAGGTTAGTCCCACCCGCGCCTATCGTAACCTGATCGATCGTCTCGGTGCTTGTGTCACTCTCCGGCAAAAAATTCGCACTTGGGTTTCTTTAAGTCGCGATCGTCAGCAAGCGGTGGCCGATGTCTTGCAGGAAATTATTCAAGAAATGTTAAATAGCGATCGCTATCTGCAATCCCAGTTAGCATGGATCGCTCGTTGTACCACCGATCAAGCTACTCGCGATCAGCTGCTGTTAGCTACCCTAGAAGAATACGCTCTGCGTCCGATCCGCAATCAACCCCTGTTAGCCTATCGTTTTGTTAATTATCTTCGTCGTCAATCGAAAAGCGGTATCACTAACGTGCCGCAGCAAGAAATAATCCGGATTCTCTCCGATGAAATTAGTGGCGATGAGGGGGAAAATAGCTTAAGTTTACTGGATCAAAATGCGATCGCTACCTATGAAGATCAACGCACTTACCAAGAAGCGCAAATTCAACGGGCAAAAGTTCAAGAGGGTTTTGCTAGGTATCTAGAGGAAAATGTTAGTCGGGAGGCGGTGACTTGGTTTAACCTCTATCTAGGGGGTGAAAGCCAAGATGCGATCGCCAAAGTGATGAATATTCCTATCCAACAGGTCTATCGTCTCCGGGAAAAAGTTAGCTATCATGCGATTAAGGTTTTTGCCCTCAAGGAAGGGACAGAATTAATCGCTGAATGGTTACAAATCAGCCCGAAAGAGCATAATTTTGGCTTAAATCTCACTCAATGGCAAATTTTCTATGCTGCCCTTTCTCCTACGGGTAAAAGCGTTATCAATGGCTTAAAAGCGGGTAAAACCCTTGAGGAAATCGCCGGCGAATTAAACTGTAAACGCACACAAGTGGTCAAAGAATGGACGCAACTTTATCTAAGCGCCCAAAGTCTTAGGACAAAAACCTAATCAGTTATCAGTTATCAGTTATCAGTTATCAGTTATCAGATTTGAGTTTTAAGTTCACTGATTACTGTTTACTGGACGGCTACGCCGTGCCTTTGGCAACACTGAAAAAATCTCCCTAATTCATAATTCCTAATTCCTAATTCTCACTCCCCTTTTTGATTTTTGACTTCAAGAAATATGTGGATTATTAGCAAAAAAGTCGGGGTATTTACCCATTATTTAACCCCTACGGGGACATTTACCCCCAGCATTGATAAAGCCAGTAAATTTTCTGCTCGGGAAATGGCGGATATTATGGCTAAAAAATACGGGGGAATAGTCGAGGCAATGAAATAATTATGACCATTGGCATTTGGATTTTAGGGGATCAATTATGGACAGGACAAGCGGCCTTAGCCAATCGTCAAGCCTATTCACAGGAAACACCGGTTATTCTAATTGAATCCCACAATCATATTCGACAAAGACCCTATCATCGGCAAAAATTAGTTTTAATCTGGTCGGCGATGCGTCATTTTGCCGAAGAATTAAAAACTTTAGGATGGTCTGTCACCTACGAAGTTGCTGAAGATTTTGAGCCGATTTTATCCGCTTGGATTAAGCGATTAGGTATTAAAGAATTACAGATTATGATGCCTAATGATTTGCCATTTATTAGATTAATTAAAAATCTGGATTTAGACTGTGCTATAACCCTAATTGATAATAATCACTTTCTCTGGACAAGGACAGATTTTAATAATTGGGCTAAATCTCGTAAAAGACTATTACTAGAGGATTTCTATCGAGAAAGTCGCAAAAAATGGCAGATTTTAATGGAGAATAATCAACCCATAGGAGGACAATGGAACTTTGATAAACAAAACCGCAAACCGCCCAAAGATGGATTAAAAACTACTGCTCCTCTTTGGTTTGAACCCGATGAAATTACCCTTCAAGTTATCGCTGATGTGGAAGCTTTAGATATTCCTAAATATGGAACAATTAAACATTTTCCCTGGGCAGTAACCCGCAGACAAGCTTTACAGGTCTTAGAGCATTTTATTACTAATTGTCTGCCCAACTTTGGATCATACCAAGATGCGATGATAACGGGAGAAGAAACCCTTTGGCATTCCCTATTATCTCCCTATCTTAATCTAGGATTACTAACGCCGATGGAAGTAATTCAAGCGGTAGAAATTACCTATAAAAAAGATAATTTAGCCCTAAATAGCATCGAAGGATTTATCCGTCAGGTGTTGGGATGGCGGGAATATATGCAGGGGATTTATCATTATCTGGGAGAAGATTACGCTAATCATAATTGGTTTGAGCATCAACAACCCTTACCGGCTTTCTTTTGGGATAGTAACCAAACCGAGATGAATTGTCTCAAACAAGTATTATCACAGGTGGAAAATACTGGTTATGCTCATCATATTCAAAGATTAATGATTTTGAGCAATTTTGCCTTAATTTTTGGTTGCTCTCCCCAAGAGATTGAAAACTGGTTTCATAGTGTTTTTATCGATGCCTACGATTGGGTAATGCAGACTAATGTACTGGGAATGGGACAATTTGCCGACGGGGGAATTCTCGCCTCCAAACCCTACGCAGCCTCGGCGAACTATATTGATAAAATGAGTGATTATTGTCGGGGTTGTCTGTATAAAAAAAATGAACGAGTCGGGGATTTAGCCTGTCCTTTTAACTTTCTTTACTGGGATTTTTTGGCACGACATCGAGAAAAATTAAAATCCCAAGGTCGAGTTAATATGATTTTAGGTCATCTCGATCGAATGTCGGCAGCTGAACTCGCTCAAATGCGCTACCAGTCCAACCAATTACGAGCTATCAGTAGTCAGCTTTGAATCAGTTATCAGTTATCAGTTATCAGTTATCAGATGCCAGTTTTCAGTTCACTGATTACTGTTTACTGTTTACTGCTCACTGAAAAACTTCCGAAACCCAGTATGATAATTGCTATAAGTACCTAAGCAAAATTAATTACACACTTCGATGAAGCTTTTGCCTCTTGCCTATTGCCTCTTGCCTATCTTCACTGGGAAATTTATTTTGCATGACTACTTATGAGTAAATCAAAGGAAAAAAACCGGATTGCCTATCAGGAATTTGGAGATCAAAGTAATTCTCAAGCTTTTGAGCGTTCCATTCCTGAATTACCCCCAAATCAGCAGAATTTGCGAGTACAAACCTCCCGCTCCGGTCGTGCGGGAAAAACCGTTACCATAGTTACAGGTTTTCAATGCCAAACCGAAACTCTGACGAAATTATTAAAACAGTTAAAAACTGCTTGCGGGACGGGTGGTACAGTTAAAGAAAACACCATTGAGATCCAAGGAGATAATCGTCAAAAAATACTACAAATCCTTATTGAATCGGGTTACAAAGCCAAAATTAGCGGAGGATAGCTAAAAATCATGATTCCCTCTTGGGTGCTTATCGGTGTCGTGGGATTTTTGGTAGCGTTAGCTGGGGGATTACTCAATTCTCGCGATGTACGTTGGTTTGCGCGTTTGCGTCGTCCCGATTGGTTAAACTTTGAAAGATTAATCCCTCTTATCTGGACAATTATCTATATTTGTGGGGCAATTTCTGCTTATTTAGTCTGGGAAGCTCAACCGGCCAATCGCTGGTTTTTGATGGCTTTTTATCTGTTGGTGGAATTGACTATTACTGCCTATACTCCCGTTACCTGTAAACTACGCAGTCTTAAAGTGGGAACGATTATTGGTGGTACGGGTTTTTTCTTGGGTTGTCTTCTGGCGCTCTTGGTTTTCCCTGTTTCTTCTTGGGCGGGTATCCTACTCTTACCCTACCTGATCTGGAGTCCGATCGGTACCTATGTGACTTGGGAAATGACCCATCTCAATCCTCGGGATGTCTAGATAGGAAAAGTGGGATGGGTTAAAAATTAACCCATCCCACGGATATTATTGCCATCTACCAACTTAAAAATCTCAACTGTTTTTTCTGCTCTAACTCGCTCTACCTTGAGAGGACTGGAGCAATCGAGGAAGTCAGGAACCTACTGACGACAGTGAGGACAATACCAGTAGGCACGACTAGCCACAAGGTGACGAAGGGCAATTCCCGAACAAATCGGGCAGCTGTGCATGGATTGTTAGACTAATTTCAAACGTTTTTAAAATTGTCCTACCTCCTGAAATAATCCTAAACAAAATCGCCGCTCTTTAAATCTAACTTGAGGTAGAAACCCAGTGTTTCTTTCGATAGATTCCCCAGAAAATACTTAAGGATGAGGACGGAAAAGATGGGAATGTTGCGGATGATAAAGTTGCGATCGAGTTCCTGTAATCTGGTTTAAAGCGGGACTAATGAGATAAAGGGTAGTTCTAGTTAAATTTTCCCGATGGGTTAGTTGGGCCATCTCTGAGAGGGGGACAACCCAGATTTTTTCGTCGGGCCAACCGAGACGGAAACAAACGGCCACCTGTTGCTCTGGTGGGTAGTATCGTAGGAGTTTTTCCTGGGCTTTGTCAACGTGACGGGCGGCTAAATATAGGCATAAACTGGCTTTATGAGCGGCTAAAGAGGCTAATTCTTCACTTTCTGGCATGGGAGAGGCTTTTCCTTCCACTCGGGTTAGAATAATTGTCTGGACTAATTCCGGAATCGTTAATTCTAGGGCTAATTTGGCCGCTAATCCTTGAAAGGCACTAATTCCGGGGATTAGCTGAAAGGGGATATCTGCTGCTGTCAAAAGCTCAATTTGTTCTTGGATGGCACTATAGAGACTTAAATCCCCCGATTGCAGTCGCACCACCGCTAAACCCCGACGCACGCGATCGATCATTAAAGGGATAATTTCCTCTAGGGTGATGCTACTGGTGGGAATTAATTCGGCATCTTTACGAGTGTTCTCAAGCATCTGTTTGGGGACGAGGGAATCAGCAAAGACGATAACATCGGCTTTTTGGAGAATTTTATCGGCTTTTACCGTCAATAATTCCGGATCTCCGGGACCTGCACCAATAAAATAGACGGCCGGGGAGAGCGCCGAGGAGTCAATTAAAGTCATACTAAATCCTGTTTAAAAGGGGTGTAGGGTGTGGGGAGGTGGGGGGGAGATGGACAGACCACTTCATGCACGACGTTCGGCGATACTTCAGCGTGAGACTTCGGCGTTCGACAAAAGCTTATGCCGAAGTCCGAACAGAGTCAGAAGTCGGGAGTCGGGAGTTTCAGGCTTTGTTGCCCTTGTTTTTTGTACTAATTACCTCGGCCTTGAGTTCGGCCTGTCCGATTTCTACTTTGGTTAGCCGGTCTTCTACCTTGTCAAATCTCTCATCTACCTTGTCATAGGTAACATATCAGGATAGGCACTCATGCAAGAGGCAAAAGGGGTAATAAATAATCAGTTTTTAATAACTGGATTTAGTATCAAATCTCTCATTCATCCGTTTTTCCAGGGAGTCGATTTTACTCTCAATTCTGGTTAGAACCGATTCTAGGGAATAGGTGACGGTTTCGCTAGACATTTTGCTATACCTCTATACAGTTTGGGTTTTCGAGCCGCTATTTATTATGATCATAGGGGAAGTAACCGTTTCTGGTGGCCAGTTCTAGGGATTGGGGAAAAAACCAAAAAGTTTAGCAGCGCCTCCCAAGACAGCGACCACCAAAGCTATCAGAATCCCCCGGTTGGTAAATTCCTGATAACCAACCCGTACCGTTAATCCCTCGATTTTCTCGTCTAATACTTTAACATCGCCTTTTAACTCTCCCTTTAACCCCTCGATTTTCTCGTCTAATACTTTAATATCGCCTTTTAACTCGGCCTTGAGTTCGGCCTGTCCGATTTCTACTTTGGTTAGCCGGTCTTCTACCTTGTCAAATCTCTCATTCATCCGTTTTTCCAAGGAGTCGATTTTCTCATCCATCCGTTTTTCCAGGGAGTCGATTTTACTCTCAATTCTGGTTAGAACCGATTCTAGGGAATAGGTGACGGTTTCGCTAGACATTTTGCTATACCTCTATACAGTTTGGGTTTTCGAGCCGCTATTTATTATGATCATAGGGGAAGTAACCGTTTCTGGTGGCCAGTTCTAGGGATTGGGGAAAAAACCAAAAAGTTTAGCAGCGCCTCCCAAGACAGCGACCACCAAAGCTATCAGAATCCCCCGGTTGGTAAATTCCTGATAACCAACCCGTACCGTTAATCCCTCGATTTTCTCGTCTAATACTTTAACATCGCCTTTTAACTCTCCCTTTAACCCCTCGATTTTCTCGTCTAATACTTTAATATCGCCTTTTAACTCGGCCTTGAGTTCGGCCTGTCCGATTTCTACTTTGGTTAGCCGGTCTTCTACCTTGTCAAATCTCTCATCTACCTTGTCAAATCTCTCATCTACCTTGTCAAATCTCTCATTCATCCGTTTTTCCAAGGAGTCGATTTTCTCATCCATCCGTTTTTCCAGGGAGTCGATTTTACTCTCAATTCTGGTTAGAACCGATTCTAGGGAATAGGTGACGGTTTCGCTAGACATTTTGCTATACCTCTATACAGTTTGGGTTTTCGAGCCGCTATTTATTATGATCATAGGGGAAGTAACCGTTTCTGGTGGCCAGTTCTAGGGATTGGGGAAAAAACCAAAAAGTTTAGCAGCGCCTCCCAAGACAGCGACCACCAAAGCTATCAGAATCCCCCGGTTGGTAAATTCCTGATAACCAACCCGTACCGTTAATCCCTCGATTTTCTCGTCTAATACTTTAACATCGCCTTTTAACTCTCCCTTTAACCCCTCGATTTTCTCGTCTAATACTTTAATATCGCCTTTTAACTCGGCCTTGAGTTCGGCCTGTCCGATTTCTACTTTGGTTAGCCGGTCTTCTACCTTGTCAAATCTCTCATCTACCTTGTCAAATCTCTCATCTACCTTGTCAAATCTCTCATTCATCCGTTTTTCCAAGGAGTCGATTTTCTCATCCATCCGTTTTTCCAGGGAGTCGATTTTACTCTCAATTCTGGTTAGAACCGATTCTAGGGAATAGGTGACGGTTTCGCTAGACATTTTGCTATACCTCTATACAGTTTGGGTTTTCGAGCCGCTATTTATTATGATCATAGGGGAAGTAACCGTTTCTGGTGGCCAGTTCTAGGGATTGGGGAAAAAACCAAAAAGTTTAGCAGCGCCTCCCAAGACAGCGACCACCAAAGCTATCAGAATCCCCCGGTTGGTAAATTCCTGATAACCAACCCGTACCGTTAATCCCTCGATTTTCTCGTCTAATACTTTAACATCGCCTTTTAACTCTCCCTTTAACCCCTCGATTTTCTCGTCTAATACTTTAATATCGCCTTTTAACTCGGCCTTGAGTTCGGCCTGTCCGATTTCTACTTTGGTTAGCCGGTCTTCTACCTTGTCAAATCTCTCGTTCATGCGTTTTTCTAGGGAGTCGATTTTACTCTCAATTCTGGTTAGAACCGATTCTAGGGAATAGGTGACGGTTTCGCTAGACATTTTGCTATACCTCTGTACAGTTTGGGTTTTTGAGCGGCCATTTATTATGATGATAAGAAAGGTAACTATTGGCGCTCAAATATTGGTTACTATTCCAGCAAGTAGCTAAAACTAGAAAAGGGATGAAGTAGCAGCTTTTCCCATTCTTAAAATGTAACTGCGATAATTAAACCAGAGACTAATAGGACAAAACCGCTAACCAAAGACAAAAAACGGCGATGAACCTGAACATTTCCGCCAGAGTGAGTTATTTGACTCCATTCGAGACGAGGAGATAAATCGCGACGAAACCAACCGATAACCTGTACAGACGTATTATCTATTGCTGTCATGGGAGGGTTAGTAGTCCTGATTTGATACCAAAAACTAAAACGATAGTTAGGAGCGAGGGGAATTAGGCCCGTGCTATCTTTAAGAAATAAATTCTTTCCTTGGACAATTAACTCACCGCGGAGTCGGATGGGGATAGCTGGGAAGGGATGACTGTAAGGATTATCAGTTAAAGAAAAAATATCGCTGAAACTAGCATTGTTGAGAGGAGGATAACTGGCTAATCGATTGATAATTATACCTAAACCCCCACCGACTAAAATTAGCCCCAATGCAGCCCAAGAGCTAAATTTCAGCCAAAGAAAACCAGCCATCACAACCCCAATAATAAAGCCTAGTACCGAGGCATAATATAAACACAGTCGTAGAAAAAAGTTTTGATAGAGTTTCTTGGAATCTAATTCCATTTTTTTGCGTAATAATTCCCCCAGACTAAATTCTATATCTAGATCCATCTGTCGGGCATAGTTAGCTAACGCGCGAATCCTTTTACCAGTCAGGGGATGATGAGAATGCAACTCTAACCATTTTGCCCAAGGGTTATATATATCCCAGAGAAAACTCTGTCCGATTCGGCGAGACTCCAATGCGATACCATAAACGTTACCGGCAATAATCGCATCCTGTTCTAAGGCAACATTTAATACACTTGTACTTAACAATAGGGGACTAGACTGGGCAGTCTCTTGGACTAAACCAAAGGCAATTTTTACTAAAGCGCGGGCCAAAGCATTGGGATTACCAGTAACTTGGGCAGCAAAATGATCGGCGAAGTATTCTCTAGTACGAGACAGATGAAGACAGCAAAAAACAAGAATTTTCCTAAAAATGGTGATAATTGATGAGAGAAGGCCTAGAAAAACTTGGTTTTTAAAATTATTACCCTGATTTTGGGCAAAAGAATCAAGATAGCAACCTAAATGGTCGAAACTAGCACAAATAGTCATCAGGGCAAAGTCTCCTTGCCAAATATGGCCTAATTCATGAGCATATACCGTCGCTAGTTCCTCATCGTCGAGATAGGTAAATAAACCTCTGCTAACTACTAAGCGAACATTACCCCGTCGAGAGCCATAGGTAAAAGCGAGGGGCTGTCCATCTTCGATAATGCCTAGTTTTGGCGGTTTTAAACTTTTTTCTCGGCATATACGCCCAATTACTGTCGCCGATTCGGGACTATCCCGTTTAATTTCCGCTAAGGACACCCAACGCACTCTATACAGACGTTTTTGCGTCCAATCAACTAGATTCGGAGCGATAAAAAGGATGAGTCCGCCTAAAAAAACCGTCAATAGCAAGGCAATAATTACACCTGTCCCCGCAGGGATGAGGAGCAAACGGGTAATTACAAAAAACAGACTTGCAGTCGTAACACAAAAAGCCGTAATTGTCAATAGTTTAGCAAAAATAAGTCTGTTTTCGGGTATAGTCCCAGATAACTGGACGCTTACCTGTGCTGCTCGTGCTGCCTTGGGCAGCGATCGAGATTTGATCCCATTAGTAGCAATACCGATGGTTTTTTGTTCAGCACTAAAGATTGTCAGTAATCGTTTGGCCCACTGACTAACTTCTTGATCAAGATGATTTTCTAATTCCAAAGCTAAGGCGATCGCTTGTTGCCGTTGATTGTTGCCGCGATAGGCCCGAGCAAGAGCCATTTTAGCTTGAATATATAAGGGAGAATGAAAATTAGCTGACTGTTGACAATATTCTTCCAGTAATTCTACAGCCTTTGCGTAATCCTTTAGCCGCAGACATTTTAATCCTTCTTCCAGTGACATAGATATCCCTTAGCTGTTTTTCTATCCCTATAGATACCCAGAATCGAAGCAAAGATTAAAGGATTTGGGGAAGTGGGGATTTTTCAGTGAGCAGTAAACAGTCATCAGTGAACTTAAAACTCTGAAAAGAACCTAAGCAAAATTAATTATACATTTCGATCAAGCTTTTGCCTCTTGCCTCTTGCCTATCTTCACTAGGAAATTTATTTTGCATGACTACTTAACTGAGCAGTGAGCAGTGATCACTGCTCACTGTTCACTGATTAAAGTACCATTTCTCTGGTGGCTTCTGCATCTATGGGTTTAATCAGATACAATCGCAATAGATCCCCGACGATACCTAGCTGTAAGGGTAACTTACGCAATGTTTTTAGCCATTGGGGAGAGCGACTTTCATCGATCGCTTTTAATTGTAAATTACGTTCAGCACAACGGTTTAAACGGGGGAAAAATTGGGGATGGTCCACATTTAAAATGGTGGGAAAAGCGCGCGCGGAGGTATTATTGGTCTGACGAATTACCTCTTGATCAAAAGCGATCGCATCTATTCCCAAAGCATCATAAAAGTCTGAGCGTTCCCGTACAGTTAAACTATGGGTAGCAAAGACGGAAAGCAAGAAAAAACGGCTCCATAATCTCGATCGCCAATTATTCCACAATTCCGGTTTAGAGCGCAGTAGGGTTTTAAAGATATCTCCGTGGCGATTTTCATCCTGACACCAACTCTCAAAGTAATTAAAGAGAGGATTAAATTTATACTCAGGATATTCTTCTAAATGACGATAAATGAGAATATAACGCCAATAACCGATTTTTTCCGAGAGATAGACCGTATATAACACCCATTCAAGGGGGAAAAAGGTGTAGGTACGGGTTTTAGTAATTTTGGCTAGATCAAGGGAAATATTAAAGTCAGCCATGGTTTTATTGAGAAATCCTGCATGGCGCGCCTCATCTCTAGCCATAAGATGAAATATCTCCCCTAACAAGGGATTACGGCTTTTTAGTTGTCGTGACAGTTCCTTAAATAACAAAAAGCCAGAAAATTCGGAGATACAAGAGCGTTCTAGGTAATCTATAAAAGCATTTCTCGTTTTTTCATCGAGATTGTCTTGATAGTTCTCAAATCCTTGCTGACGTTCAAAGTGATGCCGGTTATAATCGGTTCGCATCTCCTCTAACATCGCTTTGATTTCGCTTTCTTGCAAAGAAAGGTCAAAATTAGCGGCAGCCTCAAAATCGGTGGTGTAAAAACGAGGAGTGAGGATAGTTTCGCGCAGAACAGCTTTTTTCTGGGAGGTAGGTTCGATGGTAGTGACCATGATGGAAATTACTTGACTACATAGCTATATAAGATTTTAAACATAAACAGGTAAGCCAATAATAATTATGAAGTTTTATCAATATTTTGGGGGTAGTTATCAAGGGGATTCAGATAATCCTCAAACTCCTTCTCCCCTCTCCCTTCTCCTATTTTGACTAGATTCGGCGAATTGCCACCACTGCTGGCCGGGGAGGTTGATTAACTTGACCACTGGGCCAATTCGATCCTAGGGGTACTTGTCGTATTTGTTCAAATTCCTGTCCATTAGTGGTTTTCAGGGCAAATTTACGGTTTTCAAAGGCCAAATCCCGACGAATTCCCCCCGCTTCCCCCGGATGTTGTACTGCCAAAAATAACGTCTCTTGGTCGGGAGTAAAGTACAATCCCGTTAATTCCGCATCCATGGGAGCGATAGCAAAAGGATAGGGATGCTCTTGATCCTTGGTAAACACCCAAGCGCTATTATTGCCAAAAATCCCCAATAAATCCCGTTGACTAACCGGAACCCCTTGGGGATAACGAGTTTTCATCTCTCGATTTAACCCACCCGTGGAAATATCGCTAACCATCCAGAGATTTCCCTGTTTATCGAAAGCGAGGTTATCGGGATTAGAAAAACCCTCACCCTTCTCTGTCGGTTCCCCTCCGTAAGCGACCACATCCCACCGAAAACTTAAGGAAGCAGCATCGTTATTATCTTCCCTTAAGCTGATAATCCAACCAAATTCGTAGGGTATTTCGCCATTTGGCCCTTTAAATATCTCCCTATCGGCTCCTCCCTCCGCTTCACTGGGACTACCAGAGGTAAAGGTTATATATAAAGTGCCATTCTCGTCCACTTCCGTATCTTCTGGCCGACCAGTACAAGTGATCCCAACGGCGTTAGCGGCAAAATGAGCATCGATGAGAATTGCTCCCTGTTTTTCCGTCCCATTACCTTCATACAGGTCTGCGAGAGTCTTATATTTAGCTTTGTAGGCTAGAATCTCCTCATCGTCCTTAAATAGCAGTAATTTAGTCTCATTGACCGTTCTTTCGGGATTCGGCAAAGCTACCACCCCATCCCCGCGACTAGCGGCAATTTGACTCGGTAGGACGGGATTTATCTCCGTGTCGGGATTTAAGGGTATCCAATAACCGGTTTTATCGGGGTTGAATTTCGCCCCGTAGAGCATTCCTTTTTCTAGGAGTTTTGAGTTATTTTTGTCTTTAATATCGCTAATTTTGCCCTCGGAAACGAATTTATAGACATGACCGCCTCTGCGATCGCATCCTGAATAAACCGCCAAGGATTGTCCCGTTTGAGCGAGAAAAGCGACTGCTTCATGGCGAAAACGCCCTAACCAGGTGTGTTTTGTGCCGTAATCGTCAGGATTTGCTGGATCCACCTCCACCATCCAACCGTATTTATTTCCCGCTAACCCGAAGACGTTACCCCGGCCATCCACTTCCCCACTATTGAGAATAAAGGGGGTAGTATCGGGATGCAAAGAGGAACCATCTTTTAACACTACCTCCGTCACTTGGTCTTGAAAGTTCTCCTCGGCACTAAATACGGTTCCCCAGGGAGTTGTTCCCCCGGCGCAATTTTGAAATGTTCCGATAATTTTTGCCCCTAATCCGTCATCGTAGCCAAGTTTATTGGTTTTGGTAAAAATTGCTACAGCAGGACCGGTCGCTTTTAGGTAGCGACCGTCCTTTAGTCCAGAAATACCGGTAATGCGGCGATCGGCTTTACTATAGGTACGTTGCCATTTTCCCGTTTGATCTTTAGCCAAGGAAATTACGCCAATTCCCTGATCAATTAAGCCTTCTAGGGAGATTTCCTCGATTTTTGCCCTTAATCTGGCATCTTGCAGGTGATAGGCGGCAATTTCCCCCTTTTCGTTCGTTTTTTCCCGGACTTCCTTGACGGGTAGGGTTTTACCAATCACTTGTTCAAAGGTTTGTAGCCAAGTACGACCACTGATATATTCAAAATTAACGGTTAGATAACCTTGACCCGGACTGGTTTCGATAAAAGATAGATAATCATTGTTATAACCGAAACGGGAATCACCCACTTTATCCCCCCACTGTGCCAGCACATCGTAGGTGAATCCTTGAGGAAGAACGAGATCATCTAGGACTTTATAGGTTTGATAGGCACTTTTTTGGCTTTCATCGCTCATACCGTCAATTTTTAAGGGAATTGGCAGTTTGACTGGGGCAAAGTTTAACCCAAAACTATTGGAAGCGATCGCAGGACTGCTAATCAGAGAGGAATATTTTTTCTCTTGCAGACTGAAAAAAGAGACACCGGCAGTGGCAGTTAAAAAGGTGAGGAAATTACGGCGAGAAATACTCATATTTTCAGAAATAAAGTCAAAACTGGTGTTCAGACCTTGATTAGGTTAAATTTTATTACATGAACTTGACATAGGTATTATATATTATCCAAGTTATGACTAAGTTAACAGCCAGTTAAAAGTAATCAGTAAACAGTGATCAGTAATCAGTGATCAGTAATCAGTGATCAGTAATCAGTAATCAGTGATCAGTAATCAGTGATCAGTAAACAGTAATCGGTGCAAAGACAGCAGAAAACTGCCATAATCAGTAAACAGTAATCGGTGCAAAGACAGTAGAAAACTGCCATTTAATACCGCTCACTTAATCCATACTGCTCACTTAAAATTCAAATCTGATAACTGAAAACTGAATAGGGGTTTAGCAAATGTCTAACGAAACTGTAACTTATTCCCTAGAAGCTGTTCTGACAAGGATTGAGGGAAAAATCGATAACCTACAAAGAGATGTTAATCAAAAATTCGACAAAATCGATGAACGTCTCACAAAATTAGAAATCGGACAAGCAGAACTCAAAGGAGAGTTAAAAGGAGATATTAAAGCTTTAGATGAGCGATTGACCACGGAAATCAAGGGATTAACGGCACGGGTTGCCTATCAGGAATTTACTAACCGGGGAATTCTAATCGCTTTAGTCGTCGCCATTTTGGGTGGTGCGGCGAAACTTTTTGGTTTTTTTCCTAATCCCTAGAAGTGGCTATTAGGCACGGCTAGGAGCAAGATCAATGTCATGAATATTTTGATAAAATTCCTTGTAAAAAAGCGGTAGTTTTTAAATCAATCCCTGTAATTGCCGTGCCGACAACTACGGAATAGGCACCAACTTCTAGGGCTTTTTTGGCTTCTGTTGGAGTCGATATTCCTCCTTCACAGATAACAGGAACTGATAACTTATTAACTAATTCTTCTAGGAAAGAAAAACTCGGCGGCTGCAGCTGTTTAGTGGCTTCTGTGTAACCGTAAAGAGTTGTACCGACAATATCAGCGCCGGCTGCCACGGCATAAATAGCACTTTCGATCGAGTCTATATCTGCCATAACTAATTTACCAGTTTCCTGATGAATACGATCGATAATTCTGGCTAAATTTTCATCATCGGGACGCTTTCTGGGGGTAGCATCCAAGGCAATTATATCGGCACCCGCATCGGCAATGGCCAGAGCATCTTGATATTTGGGAGTAATATATACCGAACAATCGCGATAATTGCGTTTCCAGAGTCCAATTATTGGTATATCTGGCAATTGTTGACGGGTAGCTTTCAGATGAGCGGGACTATCAATTCTTACCCCACAAGCACCCCTATCCACACAAGCATGAGCCATGGCGGCAATAATTATAGGATCGTGCAGAGATGACTCTACTGGCGCTTGACAGGAGACGATTAAACCCGATTTTAAGGTTTCTATTCTCATAAATTATGAATTATGAATTATGAATTATGAATTGGGGAGTGGGGTGTGGGGAAGTGGGGTGTGGGGAAGTGGGGAAGTGGGGAAACTTTTCAGTTATCAGTAAACAGTAAACAGTAATCAGTGAACTGAAAACTCACATCTGATAACTGATAACTGATAACTGATAACTGACTCCAGCAACAAACTTTTTGCCGCAAACCTTACTTATAAGCAGCAATACACTGTTCAACTAAAGCATTTACTGCGTCCACATCTTTCCAACCGAGAATTTCTGTGACTTTTTTCTCTAGATTCTTATAGGTTTTGAAAAACTCGGCGATTTCCTCTAAGCGATGGGGAGAGACATCTTTGAGAGATTTTACCTCTGCATAACGGGGATCTTTAGCGGGAACACAGAGAATTTTTTCATCGCGATCACCACCATCGATCATTTCTAACATACCAATGGGACGCGCCGTAATCACACAGCCGGGGAAAGTAGGCTGATCCATGATCACCATACCATCTAAAGGATCGCCGTCATCGGCGAGGGTATTGGGAACAAAACCATAATCACAGGGATATTGTACCGAAGAATAGAGAACGCGATCGAGAGCAAAGGCGTTTAAATCCTTATCAAATTCGTATTTATTCTTACTACCGGCCGTAATTTCCACTAAAACATTAATTAAACCGGGTTTCGGTTGGGCAGGAATGCGCGATAAATCCACAAGCTTTCTCCAAATACAAGACAATAGCGCCTTTAGAGTCACCTAAAAGCGCAAGCAAAATTAAAAGACACTTTGATTGACTCCGATCCAAATTTTACCCATAAGGGGGATCGGGACGAAGAAAAAAATTTTATTTTGGCAATCGTCTATCTCAATTCTGTCACCTTATTTGCCTCGTTAGGGAGTAGGATGTGTTACCGGTAAGGGGTTCTTCGGTATAGTTAGGCGTGGAGTTATATCCAATCGCTAACAAGGGTAACGTTAGGGTCAGAATTGCGATCATGGTTCCGAGTAAATTGGCCCACCTATGACTAGGAGGTTCGGAAGTCTTCCCTGACGGGTTGCTTGATTCCATAAAGGGGTCGTGTTGAACTCGACAAGTAAAGAATACGAGAGATGTACAGAGCAGTCAGCCATCGGCCTTGAGCTTTTAGCAAATTACTGCTATTTTTTGCTTTTGAGCTTGGTTAACGTCTCGTTAAAAAGCGAAACATTAACAGCAATACTCTCCCTACTAATTATATTTTACCAATTCTTTTCCAATAGTTCACTCTGATACTTTTCTTGACGATCTCTCCAGATCATGGTCTGTTGGTGTTTGTCCATGTCATAAGCTGTTCGTAATTTAGATTGCTTGTTGAGACGAGGCAAAAGGCAACAGTAAAGGGATTGCGGGAGGTTCGGCTAATCTAAGAATAAGGGACTTGCGCTTTGATAATGTACCTTTTGGGCGAACGCAGTTCGCCCCTACATTGTGGACAAAATCCGTTACTGTAGGGGCGCAATGCTTGCGCCCTCCGGATCGATCAGGTTTGCTGATCACCCTAAGTAGGGGGAGAGCCTTCGAGATTTTAGGGACTTGCGCTTTGATAATGTGCCATCTGGCTGGTCTGGTTCTTCTACAGAGCGATTTTCTGGCTGGGATATTATTCCTACGCAAGTCCCTAAGCGGTTTAAATGCGTCTTAGCTTACTAAATCAGTTTTTAATAACTGGATTTAGTATCAATCCACAAAAAAAATGTCTGAAAAGCTCAAATATTAAGCGATTCAAACATTTTCTCATTGCAATCGGAGGGTGATATTGACTTTATGTCTTAACTTCGAGCTTACGACAGAAACCGGGCTGTTAATGTAGCCTATTTAACCAAAATATCGATTTTTTGCTGATTTATCGGGATAGACAATCATCTTTTCTCAGAAATTATCCGAGTTTAGAGACAATTGGTTAGCTAATCTCCCCATAAGCCAGACTCCAGAAACTGGCAAGGCATTCTCAAGCCTTGATTTGTCCTTACTTGTCATGGACAGCGATCAGGGCAAGTGGAGTTAATCTACCAATAAAGATATCATAACTCGATCGAGGGAGAAAAACCAAGAACCTGCGAGAAAAATGCCGATCACCTCAGATCATACCATCGGTCATTATTCAGCGAGAAACCACCCCGCTAGAGGATTCCGATTCTAGGGGGAGAGAGGGTTTAATTATCCCGTATTTTGTCTCCTCTGGGGTCACTTGACGGATGACCTCCAAAGCTTCCTTGATCATTACTGCCATGGGAACTGCGACAATCACCCCCAGTAAACCGCCCACTCGCGCCCCCGTCAAGACCGAAACCAACACCCAAAAGGGATTTAACCCGGTGACACTGCCCAAAATCCGGGGAGCAATGCCATTTTCGACAATTTGCTGCACCACTACAGCTACGGCTAAAACTTGCAGAGCTAAACCAATATCGCGCAAAGCTAGTAAAGCTGTCACCGTGACAATGCCTACAGTTCCCCCAAAAGGGATTAAGGCCATAGTGCCAATCAAGAGACCGAATAGGAGGCCAAAAGGGACTTTAATCGATAAAAATGCCGTGACTAATCCCAGGGCCATGCAAGTGGCACAAATCACCTGTCCGACAAAGTAATTCTGAAAACTTAAGCGTAGGGTTAGGGAAAAGGGTTGCTGGACGGGTTTGGGCAACCATTGGATAATACTCCTCCAGATGTCGGGACTGTGGAGAAGTAGATAAAAGGTGAGGATAATGGTTAGCAGCACATCAAGCACGCGTACCACGGTAAAAACGGTGAGATTAAGGGCTAAATTAACGCTTCTTCCCGCTAAAATTTGTAATTCTGCCCCTAAACGACTGTTAAACTGAGCGATAACACCATCGAAACTGATCGGAATCGGTAGATTCATCGTGTCGATTTTGGTATCTAGTTGCATCAGTTGGCGCTGTCCTGAGTCTAACCATTCTGGCAATCTGTTGACAAATTGCTGCGCTTGGGTGAAGACTAGGGGAACTAGGGTGATTCCCACGGCCGCAAAAATTAAAATCGTGATCAGGGAAACCACGATCGCAGCTAAACCCCGTTTTAATCCCTGACGTTCCAACCAAGTCACCGGATAACCCAAGAGAAAAGATAGAACGGCCGCTATCAGTAGAATAACAAATAAAGATTCAAAATAGCCAAAAATTGCCGATAATGCCCAGGCATTCAGAACTATAAGTGGTGCAGCTAGAGCAATCACCAGTAAGCGAGATAAGGAATTCAGGGATTGCCACCACGTCTGAACCCAATTGCGTTTCGGGGGAACGACTTTAACTTCCACCATGAAGCCTCTTAAAGGGTTTGTTTCAATACTTGTATTCTGACAGATCGAAGCCGAACCCGCTAACTTAACCGGGGGGAAGTGGGATGATGGGGTGTGGGATGCTGACAGGTGATTGAGCCTTTATGCTCCAATAGCTAGTATATTTACTACAGGGAATTCCAGTTATACCATCCTCACGCACAACCCAGAAGAGCTATTTAACCAGCACTGTTACTACTAATTGGGGTCAGAGCAAGCTTTAGCTGTGTGGCGACCCCGGGTTTGTTATGCTGCGGGTTTATTGCTGAAATCCTTGGTGGACAAGTCCCATCAGTGGTGGTGTTTCCTAGAGCATCCTGAAGTCTCTCCCGATAATAACCGAGCCGAGCGTTCTCTACGAGTTGGTTATCAGGAATTTGCCAACCGGGGGATTCTGATAGCTTTGGTGGTCGCTGTCTTGGGAGGTGCTGCTAAACTTTTTGGTTTTTTCCTCAATCCCTAGAACTAACTCCTAGAAATGGTTACTTCCCTTATGATCATAATAAATAGCTGCTCGAAAAACTCAAAAATCTATAGGAGTTTAGCAAATGTCCAACGAAACCGTCACCTATTCCCTAGAATCGGTCCTTAAGGAAATTAAAGACAGCATCAAGGAAGTCAATCAGAAAATCGATACCTTGCAAGAAGATGTAAATGATTTAAAGGTAGGACAAGCTAAACTAACTGAGAAAGTCGAAGGGATGGATAAAAGACTAGAAAAAGTAGAAAATGAGCAATACACTCTAGTTAAGGCTATTTCTGATCTACAGGGTTTTCGAGGTCTGATTGTCCCTATCCTTATCGGTGCCATGAGTGCCGCTATCGGTGCAATTATCACCGTTGCTATCAGAATTCTTTTCCTCGGTAACAATCCCTAAAATTCTCCAGTCTCACACCCCGAAAACTATTGATAACTTTGGGAGTTTAGCAAATGTCCAACGAAACTGTAACTTATTCCCTAGAATCGGTTCTAACCAGAATTGAGAGTAAAATCGACTCCCTCGAAAAACGGATGGAGGAGAAAATCGATAGCTTGCAAAGAGATGTTAACCAGAAAATCGATACCTTGCAAGAAGATGTAAATGATTTAAAGGTAGGACAAGCTAAACTAACTGAGAAAGTCGAAGGGATGGATAAAAGACTAGAAAAAGTAGAAAATGAGCAATACACTCTAGTTAAGGCTATTTCTGATCTACAGGGTTTTCGAGGTCTGATTGTCCCTATCCTTATCGGTGCCATGAGTGCCGCTATCGGTGCAATTATCACCGTTGCTATCAGAATTCTTTTCCTCGGTAACAATCCCTAAAATTCTCCAGTCTCACACCCCGAAAACTATTGATAACTTTGGGAGTTTAGCAAATGTCCAACGAAACCGTCACCTATTCCCTAGAATCGGTCCTTAAGGAAATTAAAGACAGCATCAAGGAAGTCAACCAGAAAATGGACACCTTGCAAAAAGATGTCAATCAGAAAATCGATAGCTTGCAAGAAGATGTAAATGATTTAAAGGTAGGACAAGCTAAACTAACTGAGAAAGTCGAAGGGATGGATAAAAGACTAGAAAAAGTAGAAAATGAGCAATACACTCTAGTTAAGGCTATTTCTGATCTACAGGGTTTTCGAGGTCTGATTGTCCCTATCCTTATCGGTGCCATGAGTGCCGCTATCGGTGCAATTATCACCGTTGCTATCAGAACTCTTTTCCTCGGTAACAATCCCTAAAATTCTCCAGTCTCACACCCCGAAAACTATTGATAACTTTGGGAGTTTAGCAAATGTCCAACGAAACCGTCACCTATTCCCTAGAATCGGTCCTTAAGGAAATTAAAGACAGCATCAAGGAAGTCAATCAGAAAATGGACACCTTGCAACAAGATGTCAATCAGAAAATCGATAGCTTGCAAAGAGATGTTAACCAGAAAATGGACACCTTGCAAAAAGATGTCAATCAGAAAATCGACTCCCTTGAAAAACGGATTGACGAGAGATTTGACAAGGTAGAAGACCGGCTAACCAAAGTAGAAATCGGACAGGCCGAACTTAAGGCCGAGTTAAAAGGCGATATTAAAGTATTAGACGAGAAAATCGAGGGGTTAACGGTACGGGTTGGTTATCAGGAGTTCACTAACCGGGGGATTCTGATAGCTTTGGTGGTCGCTGTCTTGGGAGGTGCTGCTAAACTTTTTGGTTTTTTCCCCAATCCCTAGAACTGACTCCTAGGCAAGGCTACGAGCTTTATGATCATAATAAATGGCCGCTCAAAAACCCGAAAACCCCAGAGGAGTTTAGCAAATGTCCAACGAAACTGTAACTTATTCCCTAGAATCGGTCCTTAAGGAAATTAAAGACAGCATCAAGGAAGTCAACCAGAAAATGGACACCTTGCAAAAAGATGTCAATCAGAAAATCGATAGCTTGCAAAGAGATGTTAACCAGAAAATCGATAGCTTGCAAGAAGATGTAAATGATTTAAAGGTAGGACAAGCTAAACTAACTGAGAAAGTCGAAGGGATGGATAAAAGACTAGAAAAAGTAGAAAATGAGCAATACACTCTAGTTAAGGCTATTTCTGATCTACAGGGTTTTCGAGGTCTGATTGTCCCTATCCTTATCGGTGCCATGAGTGCCGCTATCGGTGCAATTATCACCGTTGCTATCAGAATTCTTTTCCTCGGTAACAATCCCTAAAATTCTCCAGTCTCACACCCCGAAAACTATTGATAACTTTGGGAGTTTAGCAAATGTCCAACGAAACTGTAACTTATTCCCTAGAATCGGTTCTAACCAGAATTGAGAGTAAAATCGACTCCCTCGAAAAACGGATGGAGGAGAAAATCGATAGCTTGCAAGAAGATGTAAATGATTTAAAGGTAGGACAAGCTAAACTAACTGAGAAAGTCGAAGGGATGGATAAAAGACTAGAAAAAGTAGAAAATGAGCAATACACTCTAGTTAAGGCTATTTCTGATCTACAGGGTTTTCGAGGTCTGATTGTCCCTATCCTTATCGGTGCCATGAGTGCCGCTATCGGTGCAATTATCACCGTTGCTATCAGAATTCTTTTCCTCGGTAACAATCCCTAAAATTCTCCAGTCTCACACCCCGAAAACTATTGATAACTTTGGGAGTTTAGCAAATGTCCAACGAAACCGTAACTTATTCCCTAGAATCGGTTCTAACCAGAATTGAGAGTAAAATCGACTCCCTCGAAAAACGGATGAATGAGAGATTTGACAAGGTAGATGAGAGATTTGACAAGGTAGAAGACCGGCTAACCAAAGTAGAAATCGGACAGGCCGAACTTAAGGCCGAGTTAAAAGGCGATATTAAAGTATTAGACGAGAAAATCGAGGGGTTAACGGTACGGGTTGGTTATCAGGAGTTCACCAACCGGGGGATTCTGATAGCTTTAGTGGTCGCTGTCTTGGGAGGCGCTGCTAAACTTTTTGGTTTTTTCCCCAATCCCTAGAACTGGCCACCAGAAACGGCCTCCCCCACCTCCCCAAAAAAAATTTTTCCCAAGGGTGATAGGTTTTCTGAAACGGGTGGGTAAGTTGTTCATAGAGAACAAAAAAAATCTACTTAAGGATATACCCATGAACTCCACCTTCAAATTCAAACTCCTCCAAACTCTCAACAAAAAGAACGGTAACAAAGGTTTCACCCTCATCGAACTCCTAGTTGTCGTTATCATCATCGGCATACTGGCCGCCATCGCTCTCCCCAACCTCCTCGGTCAGGTGGCCAAAGGCAGACAAGCGGAAGCTCGCACCAGTCTCGGTACTATCAACCGCGCCCAACAAGCTTACCGCTTGGAAAGAGGCAGTTTTGCAACATTCTCCACTGACCCGGCTGCTGACCCGACTGCCAACCAGTTGTCTGTAAATATAACAGGTACATACTACGATTATGCAGAAAGTATAGATCCCACTCCCCTCGCCGCTGGAACTAATGCGACCGCTCAAGCCGCCTTCACAAACGATATTCGCGACTACTCTGCTGCGGTAGGTCAAACCGCCGAAGGTAATTTCAGTTCAGTCATTTGTGAAACAAATGCCCCGGATATAGACGTTGTCGAGGCGACTGTGGGTGCCGACGGCACGGTGGATATTTGTCCAGAAGACAACAGCACACAAGTCAACTAGATATTCTTCCCAGATTGCCTCAAAGCTTTCTGGCATAATAACCAACAATTGATACTCTAGCGGAAGGTGGCAGGGAAGTGTTTTCTCGGAAACCTTGCGCTTTTGATTGTTTAGGAAATTATGAATTATGAATTAGGAATTATGAATTAGGAATTAGGAATTATGAATTATGAATTATGAATTATGAATTAGGAATTAGGAATTATGAATTATGAATTATGAATTATGAATTATGAATTATGAATTATGAATTAAGGCGATGTGCAACTAAAAACGACAGAATCAGGGTTCCAGAGGATACTTTATCTCTGCTAATTTCTGAAAACCTTGTAAATCAAGACTAAAAATATAGTTGCACACGGGGCGAATTAGGAAGTGGGGAAGTGGGGAAGTGGGGAATTTCAAATAAAACCAATCTCCTGATAACTGATAACTGAATTACCACTGCCTAACTATGAAACACCTTCTCTTTTCAGCAATCAAATCACGAGAAAAAAAAGCGATGGGTTTTACTCTAATAGAATTGTTAGTAGTGGTGATTTTATTGGGGGTTCTCGCTGCTATCAGTTTACCCACTATTTTCGGACAAATCGCCAAAGGTAGGCAAGCAGAAGCGCGCGCATCACTGGGATTAATCAATCGCGCCCAACAGGGTTATCGTTACGAAAAAGGGACTTTTGCTACTTTATCTGAACTATCTCTGGAAGCTGCCACTATCTCCCTAACATTTTATAATATCAGCGAAGTGGGAACTCCCAATCCTTTTGGAGCCGCTTATCTAGCGGATGCTGTGACTGAATTTGGTAACGATATTAAAAATTATGCTGGAGCGGCTGGACAAACGGTAGCCGGGGCCTATACCAGTATTGTTTGTGAGGATGAAACTCCCTTAGAAGATAATGTTTCTACCAGTAATTCCGCTGGTTTTCTTAACTGTGTTAATGGTGTTAGAATTAATTAAAATAAACCCAAAAATCTTTTATTTTTGTTGATAAGTAAATGGTTATAATTATGAAGGTCGTGATTTGTAGGTTAATTCACCGTAGGGTTAATTCATGAATTAACCCTACTTATTAAGGGGGGATAAAGGGAAGATCCCCCCGCCTATCGGCACCCCTCTTATCAAGGGTGGCAGGGGGGATCGAACCTAAAATCCATGTTTTAATTTAATTAAAACCAGCTACTTACGTTACTGATTATTGACTTTTGTTTGAAGATATGTTAGGCGTAAAAAAATCTCTCAATCTATCCTTACTTAAAACTCTTGGTTTAGTCGCCGTCATCGGTGGACTAATTATAGCTATTGTGGAAATGCAACAGGAAAAGGTGAAAACCTTGACTAAAGAAAAGTTATTAGAGAGAAATTATCGTCAAGAATCTAGTCGAGAAAATTCTCAGGTTCAGTTATTAAAAAATATACCTTCCTTTGGCTTCAATAATATGTTAGCTAATTGGTCAATGTTACAGTTTATACAATACTATGGTGATGGGGATGCCCGTAGGGAAACTGGTTACGGTTTAAGTCCCGATTTTATGGAAATTGTCACCAAAAATGACCCCAAATTTGTCCGCGCATATTTGATGATGTCTGTCGCTTCTTCCCTCAATGCTGGTAAACCTGAAAAAACGGTTGAGATTATGAATAAAGGTTTATCAAAACTAACTCCTGATGTCACCGATGCCTATTTTATTTGGTTATATAAAGGAGTGGATGAACTATTATTTTTAGGTGATATTCCCGCGGCGAAAAAATCGAATCAAATGGCCGCTGATTGGGCAAAAATTGCCGGTAATGAATTTATCGAAAAATCCGCTAGGGGAACAGTAAAATTTTTAGAAACTAATCCCGATAGTCGCGCTCCCAGAGTCGGTGCTTGGATGTTAGTCTGGCTAAATAGTCAAGACGAAGAAACCCGCAGGTTAGCTAAGGAAAATATCGAAAAATTGGGCGGTAAATTGGTTGTGGTTAATAATCAAGTGATGGCAATTCCTCCCAAGGATTAGGGTTTGACCTATTTTTTATCCTGCCAAAACTTATGATTTAATAAACCATCAATATCATTGGAAAAAGGATAAACATCGGGAAAAATAGAGTCTGGATAATCCTCTTTCACCGCTTCTAAAGCTTCTCGATAACATTCTTCTAAAATCTCGATCATAAACCTTTGCAAACTAGGAGAATACTTAAATTCCTTCTTCAACTCCTTGCGAAAATTTCTAATTTCAATTTCCCATCCCCGATAACAATCGGGAAGAGCCACATAACAACGTTTTAATAAATGTTCTAATAAACGAGTTAAAAAATTATCGACTGCTTTGCGTTGACTTTTCCCCAAAGATTCCACCTCCTCGATCAAATTCTCTAAATCAACTTGAGATAAATCCCCAGATTTTAATTGCTTAACCGTTTTCTCTATCCACAAAGCAAAATCTTGATCATAAAGATTTTTTATCTTGGCTAAAGTCATAATTTTTCTCCCTGTTAAACTTAAATTCATTTCTTGAAAATCACAATAAATTCGGTTATTAAAGACTGATTATTTATTCGCCTTTTTGCATGAGTGCATGAGTAGAAAACGGGTTTCTCCGAGAAACCCGTTTTCTGTGCGTTACTTTAACTTTCCCAAAACTTATGGTTTAATAAACCATCAATATCCTTAGAAAAAGGACAAACATCGGGAAAAATAGCATCATATTCAATTCGCATATTTTCCAACGCTTCCTGATAACAATCATCACAAATATCGGTCAAAAAACTGCATAAACTAGGGGAATCTTTAAGGATATCTTTTAACTTCAATTGACAGCGTTTAATTGTTACTTCCCAACCTCGATAACAGTCAGACAAAAGAAGATAACGGCGTTTTAAACCGTGTTCAAATAATGTAATTAAACGGTTTTTTAGTTCCCTTTTATCTCGTCTTCCCAAAGATTCCACCTCCTCAATCAAATTCTCTAAATCAACCTGAGATAGATCCCCAGATTTTAATTGCTTAACCGTTTTCTCTATCCACAAAGCAAAATCTTGATCATAAAGATTTTTTATTTTGGCTAAAGTCATAGTTTTGACATCCTCTGTTGACTAATTACCTTTATTTTAACGAAACTTCGCCAATTCAGACTAAATCTGGTTATTAAAGACTGATTATTTATTCGCCTTTTTGCATGAGTGCATGAGTAGAAAACGGGTTTCTCCGAGAAACCCGTTTTCTGTGCGTTACTCAACGGATTGATGGGATGCCCCCAAAACCCAAAACTAACCAGCCACAAACCGCACCGATCGAGGGATAATATAACCTTGATATTGACAATGGCGACCGATGAAAATTTTAATTATGGGTGGAACCCGATTTATCGGCGTTTCCCTGACTAAAGTGTTAGTAGAACAGGGTCATGAGGTAGTATTATTCAATCGTGGCAATAAACCCGCTCCGGTTGCTGGAGTACGACAGATTCATGGCGATCGCACTGACCCAAGGCAACTAAAAGAAAAGCTTAAAAATGAGAGTTTTGAGGCAATTTTCGATAATAATGGCAGAGAATTAAGTGATACTCAGCCCCTCGTCGAAATTTTTAAGGACAGAATCGGGCATTTTGTCTATGTTAGCTCGGCGGGGGTTTATCTAAAATCCGACCAAATGCCCCATAAAGAAGGGGATAAACTAGATCCCAAAAGTCGCCACAAGGGAAAACACGAGACAGAAAACTATTTAAGCGAGATGGGTTTACCCTGGACTTCTATCCGTCCGGTTTATATCTACGGACCGGGCAACTATAATGACCTAGAAGCTTGGTTTTTTGACCGTTTGGTTCGTAATCGTCCTATTCCTATACCCGGTCATGGGGAACATTTTACCCAATTTGGTCACGTTGTCGATCTGGCCCGAGCCATGGCCGCAGTATTGGGTAATTCTCAGGCTATTGGTCAAGTGTATAATATTTCAGGCGATCGCTATGTAACTTTTAACGGTTTAGCAAAAGCTTGCGCAGCAGCCATGGGAAAAAATGCCGAGGAAATCGAGATTGTTAACTATAACCCCAAAAAATTTGACTTCGGCAAAAAGAAACCTTTCCCCCTGCGGGTTCAACATTTTTACGCTGATATTAATAAAGCTACCCGGGAGTTAAACTGGCAGCCTGAATATGATCTAGTCAGTGGTTTAACAGACTCCTTCCAGAATGATTATCTAGCTTCCGGTCGCGATCAGCAAGAAATAGACTTGGCGATCGATGACCAGATCTTGGCACAGCAATAAAATTAATTTTCTGGTGGAAGTGGGGAAGTGGGTAAGTGGGGAAGTGGGGGAATTTTAACTAAAACCCCAACACCCCAACACCCTAAAACCCTAACCCCTAAACTGATGCAGCCTTAAGTGGTTATTGGACATTCCACCAACCGAAGGCCGGACCGACAAAGCGAATAACCACCCAAACCCCGGCTAAAACTCCTATACCAATCCAAGCACCCCTAGTGGTTAACTTGTAAGCTTGAGCTGCTTGACTTTTAGTAATCGGTAGCCAAGGCAGGATATTTTCTTCCTGTCCATACTTATCACCCAGGGCCGATTGACGACGTTTTGATTCACCCATACTACTGTCAATTATTAATACGACTTTCCATTAAGGTTTTTTTAGCTCCTTGATGACCTAAATTAAACTTATTATACCCTTTCATAGTAACAGGTGAGGATGTTGGGTTTCCTGAAAATCGATCGGTGTAGCGGTAGGAATTGCATTAGGGAACGCACCCTACCAGAACCTACGCATCCGCTGCAACTGCGTCTTAGAAGGTGATGAGCTAAAAGAAAAAGTACGGGCGAAGCATTCGGATAGAAAATCTACGGTTTCAGCGATAGGTTATTGCCCGAATGCTTCGCCCCTACAGGACGCAGGCCGATGAAGACACAAGGTTTTGAACGACGATTTTCTCAAAATCTTGCACCTGTTTTGCGAGAAAAGCCACAAAACCCTTACCTAGCCTAGATTTCACATTTATTCAGCAAATCCTATTTAGGGCTTGCTGAATAAATCTAAAAACCTTGCTTGGTAAGACAAAAAGTACCAGGTATGGGAATGATCAGAGGGAAAATTGAGGGTTTTTCTAGGTTCTGTGTGATAAATTTAACTTACAATAAGTACCTACGCGTGAGCTTTTGTCGAACGCTGATCTCACGGCCGAAGCCTACACCCAAGAAAAACTTTTTCAGCATACCCTATTTAATTTTGTCTTTATAAAGATTTTCAAGGCAACCCACATTTCATAGAAAAACAAGTTCCAAAAATAACCGTACTGTGGAAATCTTAATGCAAGCAGCATATCGGCAGCAAACATTGAGCGAATTTCACCTTTTGTACTCCATGCTGCTTGAATGTATCTGATTTGCTCTGCACCATGTAACCAATGACCAAGAATCATTCCCTGCTGAAATATTTTAGCTTGCAAGTACAGACCTAACAATCGATCTAAGTTCCAGAAAGGAATCCAAGTTAGCGATCCCAAAATTTGTGTAAAGCTCAATAAATCTTCAACTGCTTCTCGTGCAATATTCGTCTTCCAAACTCTATTAGTGAAATTCTCAGGATGTGGCCCTTTTTGATCCGTTCGCTTGCTATAAAACCATAAGGATATAAGCTTAAATTTATTGTTTAAAGGAGAAATAGGGATTTCTTGAAGAATTTCACTTTCAGCATACTCTTCTCTGTTATATTTTGTCTCAACAGCAGTCAGCTTGGCAATATCAGGTAGATCGTCCCATGAACGCTCAATCGACTTTGTATCTTGATAGTCTATGACTTTTTTGCATAAACGTAAACATATACTTCTAGGATATAGCTCAAAATACGATTTTACTATGTCAGTGATCTGTGGATGCAAAAAGTCATCATCGTCTAAGGCGATAACGTAGTCTCCCGATACATTCAATAAACCAGTCGCACGCTGTATTACCTCTCCTTTATAAGGACTTACAATGACTTTTATCCTCGAATCATTAAATTCTGGAATTACTCGCCCTGGGGGATACACTAATATGAATTCTACATCTCCTTGAATAGACCTAAGCTGCTCGAACCAGTAAGATGAGAAATTACCACGAGTTGGTGTAACGATAGATAAAAGCATTCTCTACTCTCTTCTCTTTAATTGATAGTATGCCTAAAATCGAGGGACATCTAACCGTTGATTATACAGAAACTTGACCTATAACAATCCTCAGAGCAAGGATATGGGGAAACTTTCGACATATTACCCCATTTTGTGGATTCCTGACAATCAGCCGAAATAACATCAGCTTTCCCCCAAGGTTGCAGCACCAATTGTTCAATCTGACTGCACTTCGTAACAAAAATTTACAACCCCATCATCAGCGATCGCACTCCCGTCTGTCGCTGTGCCTAGACGTTTTTAGCTTATTATCATTTACTTGAATCAATGACCATGGTGTGTTCCCCAAAATTGATCGCTGCAGCGGTAGGACTTGCATTAAGGAACGAATCTTACCAGAGCAGCGATCATACTATTCCCAAGTTAGAGTTATACCTTCTAGGTTACATACTCTCTTGATAGTTTCCAGTTTACTTTCAGTCAATTTCCCAAATAGATGAACTCTCATTTTATGTTTGGGATAATACTGTCCATAACTCTTTATTTGGCCAATCGCTGATTTCCAGCCTTTTGTATTTTTAACTTCAATTATTTCCGTATTAGTTAAGACATCTATTCTACCTACCTTATCAATGTAAACCTCGGTTTTTCCTCCTAATTCCCTAGCAAGTTTGTCCCGATACCAAGCCTCTGTCCCCTTTACAGGAGTATTTATCTCAGGCTCAATAACTATGCCATTAAGCTGATTAATAAAGTCCCGAATTGCTCCTCTTACTAATTTTTGAGCAGCATTGGGGGACTGTCTTTTCCGTTTAGCCATTATTTACTCAGTGAATAATTTAGAGATACCATACCCAGCCAAACCAATTACTGCTCCTACTGCCGCTACGGGAGCCATCGTCACCGCAACTGCCGTCCCTCCTACTGCTAATCCCATACCTCCAACTAATGCTGATATACCGGCTCCAGCACCCGCACCAATTGCCGCTGCTCCAATTGCCATTGCGTCTTGTTCTTCTATTGCTTTCTTGGTTCCGTAAACTGCCGTGCCGACCACTGCTCCTGCCGCTGCTACTGGAGCCATACCGACTCCTAGAGCAGTTCCTCCTACAGCCAGTCCCATACCGCCAACTACTGCCGATGCACTAGCTCCAATGGCTGTACCCACTCCCACTGAAATCATTGCCTCTTGAACTTCTTCTGGCTTATTTTTGTCCGTCATTATTTTTTGCCTCATTTTTTAGGTTTAACTAATTATACAGAAACTTTCCGAATAACCAAAGTAGGAATATATGGAAACTGGTGGCATATCACCCCGTTTTGTGGATTTCTGACAATCAGCCGAGATACAAAGAACTTTTCAGCGACCATAGCACGAATTATAATTCTTCGGGTAACTGAGCAGACTAACTAAAAGTTGCGATGGCGGAGCAAATTCTTTCTCTACTCTTGTACCTAATTCTCATTTTAACGGCTTTTTGGTTTATTAGCCCCCAAAAAAAGCCCCGTAGTCATCCAGCTTATCATCTTGCTTGTTTGCTAGAAGATGCTCCTGAAAGCTCTTTAAAGGGTCAATTTTGTCCCCTGGCTATTCCCTTGGCTACCCCGATCGCTTGTACTGTTCCCCAGGTGTGGCGCAGTGTATATAGGCAGTCTCTGGCAAAACCGGATGTTAACTATTGGCAATGGCGCAGTATGCCCGAAAATGAGCAGTTTTGTCGGGAATTACGGGAATTATTGCAATTAAATCCGGCTAGAGGTTACGCTAAGGAAATTCTGGAAAGTCTCGCCTTGGGTCAAGATCCTTTTTATCATCTTTACTGGGATCTAAAAGCGATCGCTAATGGTAACTTTAACACTATCGGGACTAATAAACTAGCTGAGGGCAGATTTGCCCGGCGAGATTTGCGAACTCATCAGCAGATGCGGAGGGATTTTCGTCAATGGCATTTACAAGCTTGTGAACAGTTGGGAAAAGAGCGGGTTAAAGCGGTTTATCGGCTCTGTTATGGAGCAGATTGGTCATTAATCGCCCAAATTCTCTATCCTTCGCCTCGTTCCTTGGCCGTGATGATTATAGAGTCGCCTAATCCCGTTTGGTGGCGAGTTTTGGGGATTACTCCTTTTAGCACCACTAGCCGGATTGAGAATAATTATAAAACTCTCTTGTGTTATTGGCATCCCGATCGCAATTCCCATCCCAATGCTACAGAAATCACTGCCCATCTTAATCGCGCCTACGATTGTTATCAAGGTTTTCAGGAGATGAGCAGCCAAGATAATGCACCTTTGTGGACGAAAATCCGTCGCTGGATTCCTTAGACTCTACTCTAGTTTTTCCCTTGACTTTTTCCTTAACGAAAGAATGTTAGTCTAGGAACAATCTAGGACCACGCTTGCACTCTCAGGGTAATGAATCTAGTGCTTTTAAACAATCGCTACCAAATTGTTAGTATCCTTGCTAGGGGGGGATTTGGGGAAACTTATATCGCTATCGATACGAATATGCCTTCTCAACGGCGCTGTGTGATTAAAAAATTGCAGCCGGCTATTCAAAGTGAGGGGATGCCAGAATGGTTAAAAGAACGTTTTCAGAAAGAAGCAAGCGTTTTAGAGGAACTGGGGGAACAAAATCGCCAAATACCCCGTTTATACGGTTATTTTGCCCAAGATAATCATTTCTATCTGGTGCAGGAGTGGATTGAAGGGGAGACACTAACCCAAAAACAGCAACGACAGGGAAATTTATCCTCTTCAGCAGTGCAGACGATTTTGGAGAATTTACTGCCTGTTATTGATTTTATTCACAGTCGCCGCATTATTCACCGGGATGTGAAACCCGATAATATTATCTTAAGAAATAGTGATAATTTGCCCATTTTAATCGATTTTGGGGTAATGAAAGAGGCAGTCGCCACCTTACTCGATCCTACGGGAAAAAGTGCCTATTCGATCGCCCTTGGCACCCCCGGTTATATGGCTTCGGAACAGGCTGCCGGGAGACCAGTCTTTTCTAGTGACCTTTATAGCTTAGGCTTAACGGCGATTTTTTTATTAACGGGAAAAACTCCCCAATATCTAGAAACTGACTCGCGCACGGGGGAAATTCTCTGGCGACAGGAGGCAGAAAATGTTAATCCTAATTTAGCTATGGTAATCGATCGAGCGATCCGTTTTCATCCCCGCGATCGGTTTGCCACTGCTAGGGAAATGTTAGCAGCTTTGGGAGAAATGTCCCCGGATTTGTCCACCCAACCGACTATCGCGGTTTCCCCCCATAGTCCCCGATTAAAGTCCTCTACACCCCCAAAACCAACCGTCTCCCCCACTATGGTTATTCAAACCAATTCTGGAAAAAAAAAGAATCCTTGGCCGTGGATTTTGCTGATTTTTGCGGTGACAATTGGAGCTTTTGCCCTAGGATATCGGGGATTTATGGCTCTTTTACCCAAAAATGAGGAAATTAAACCATCACCAACCCTCGAACCTTCTCCTAGTCCTGAAATCATTCCTCCTCCCTCCCAAGATTTTCCCCCTATCCGACGACCTTCTCGTCAACGGACTCCCATTTATTCCCCGACTCCGACTCCATCCCCGACTCCTACCCCAGAGGTGATTCCTACTCCAGAAGCGATTCCAGAATTAACTCCTAGTCCTACCCCAGAAGAAGTAATTCCTATTCCTGTTCCCCTTCCTGAAACAGATCCGAGTCCTCAAGTTTCTCCCCTTCCTTCTCCTTCCCCCTCTCCTTCTCCTTCCCCTGTTCCAGAGGTGATTAATCCCCCGGTTAATGAGGATAAAATTGAACCGATCGCTCCTCCAGTTTTATCACCTTCTCCTCTTCCCACGGTGGAAAATAGTAATTAAGAGACTGCTTGCAAAAGTCTGGCAAGGGGAAGATGATAATTTTCTCTTAAACTTTTCCCCTTTTACCTATAATTGAATTAGTTGCCAGAAGGCATACTTTCATTCTATTAGTTAATCTAAAAAGTCCCCAAAAATATGATAACTTCCACTTCAGTAAAAAACAACGACGATGTTAACACCTTAAATGCGGATATTAGGGAAGTTTTATTAGAGGCTTTGCCGATAATTTCTCCTGAATTACAACTAGAAATTGCTAACTTAGTTCAACAAATTCATCATCTGAATTATTTGATTTATAAAAAAAGTAATAGCTGGAAAATTGGTTGGTTTGTTTTTAATAATGATCCAACTAAATTTATTTTGTTATTAGAGGAAATTAAATATATATTGCTCATGGCAAAAACCAACAAAGTCGGAGTTGATGCTATTCGAGAATTCAGAATTAATCTAGAAAGAGAAATTAATAATAGTCGCTATTTTTTATGGGGACATATTTTAAATGGGTTTACCTGTATTTATTCTGTAAGATCAGTCCCATTCAAAATATTTTTAGGTTTATCTTTTACAACTTTTTTATCTATTGTTGCTCTCAAGTTTTCTGTTCAAGAAATTTACAGATTTGATGATAATTTACACCAGAAATATGCTCAAGAGGAGACACTTATTTCAAAACCATTACCTAGAGCAAACTCCCCAGTACCGATTCCTTCTAGTAGTCATTCAGAACATTTAAAATCATCGAATGATACGATAAATCCTAATCGGAATATAATTTATGCTTTAGTTTATTCGGCAACAGCAGGAGTGTTGGGAAGTGTTGCGAGTATTTTACTCAGAATTATCGACTTTACAGACCAAAAATATGACGACCCCCTCGTCCCTCTTTTCATTGGTTTGTTCAGACCCTTAATTGGTCTAATTTTCGGTATTTTTGTCTTTAGTTTAATTAGCTCAGGTACGTTGATTAAAATTGATTTTATGATTCCCCAGGATCAAAATTCTTCTAGTTTAATAACAAACCAAGCTCGTCAGAATTTATTTATCTTTTCCTGTGCTTTTTTAGTGGGATTTAGTGAAAGATTTGCCTCGGATTTACTTAAAAAAACTGAATCTGGATTAATTGAAAAAGAAAAATAATGTTATTGGCTAAATTATACGGACTTTTGCGGATTCAAGACATACAATAACAGCAGTGGTCAAAATAATTGGCTCTTCTGGTTTCTGTGTGGAAACGAGGTCTATACTGATAGTTTCTTCGACAAAATAGTCCTAAAAGTGTTGCCCGATAAGCATTTCACGATTCCATAAGCAAAAATTATCACACAAAGTCGAGAAGAGCCAATAATTGCGGAGATCAAGAAAAGTGGGAAAGCCTCCTATCTGGAGTTTATACCAAATCCGGTTATTAAAGACTGATTATTTATTCCTCCTTTTGCCTCAGCCGAACGGGTGTGGGGTTTTACAGATTTTCAGGTGGTCAATTACCTAATTTTCAGGGAAAAAATGCCTAAATCTTCCCCCCGCTCACTCCCAGTACTGGCACTTTTTGATTTTAAAAAAGCCTAAAAATATTATCCAACAAAGTTTTTAGATTTTTTCAGCCAACTCTAGTTAAGAGTTTACAAGCTTTTAATTATATTAGGTCGAGGTCTATTTTAGTTCTGGTTCGGATTGGGGCGTTGTATCATTTCCACAACATTTTTGATACCTTGGATAAAAGTTTGAAAACTACGGGATTTATTTTCAGTTAGGGAAAGATGGGGGGCAATCTGTTTAGAGTGGGTTCCTGCATAATACTCTTTCACTAGCTTTTTTAATTCTTGTTTGGCCGAGTTAAGCAAGTCCGGTTCTCTGTATTTACTTTTATTTTGTTTTTGGCTGAGACTATTTAAATTATACGCCTTGGCCACCGCTGCTAAATCTCCCAGAAACCAAGATTCTAATTCATGGCAAATAATCCGAATTAAGACTTGAGCATCACTGGCATTTTGACAAATTTTCCCTAGTTCCTTTTTGAGTTCTTGACAATCGTGGGAGTCCTGATCATGGACAATAATAAATTTGGTATTGGGACTAGATTTATTGAAAGCTTTGAGTTTTATAGGAATAGATTTGGCTAGGTCTTGTTTACCTTGATGAATGATACATATATAGCTTATTTCTGGGGGAATAAGTTTAGGCAAAAGTTCTTCTAACACATTTTTTATAGATGACTCTTCTAGCAAAAATACGATATCATAGTTCATTAGGGTTCTACTCCTTTAAACCAACCTTGATTCCAAAGATAGCCGGGTAAATCGCCTTCCGCTACTAAGTTTTTGAGGATTTCGCTATCGGCAGCCCTATGGATTTGGGTAATACCTTGGGATTTAATTAGCCAGAAAATACTAGCTAGTGGAACCGCATTGATAAAATCGGGGGAGTGGCTAGAAACAAATACCTGACCCCCCCGGTCGCTATAGTGGGCGAATTCTTCGGCTAGTTCTTTTAATAAAGTAGGATAAAGTTGGTTTTCCGGTTCTTCGACACAGAGTAGGGGATGAGGATTGGGATCGAATAGTAATATTAAATAAGCGAACATTTTCATAGTCCCGTCAGAAACATAGCGATCAATAAAAGGGTCTTTAAAGGCCTGATCTTGAAAACGTAAAATCAAGCGACCGTCTTCGGTTTCTTTGGCTTCCACAGAGGAAATACCCGGAACTCGTTGTTTCATTTTTTCGAGAATTTGCTGAAAAATTTCGGGATATTGTTGATAAATGTATTGAGCGACTGTAGCTATATTGTCGCCGGTGGTGGATAAGTGTTCAGCATAAGATATTTCTTTACTTCCTCTAGCTTCGCTAATATGAAAGTCAGAAACGTGCCAATTTTCAATCAGAGAACGAAAGGCTGTAGCGGCTTTAAAACGTTGAAATTGTCCTAATCCTTTGATTGCTAGTATATCGTTAGATTCTAGCTGTTGTTCTTCTCGATCGAGTTCTTTATCTGGTTTACTAAAATCTTCTTCGTTGGTGATAGCATATCCTTGACCAAGTTGAAAATCTAAAAAATGAAAAGGTTTACCGTGTTCACCCCGTTTATAGCGAAGTATTTCGCGTTTGATAACGGGGCGATTATTGTTTTGTCCAATTATGATTTGATAAGTAACCAGACGTTCTGTATCTAAGATTTTCATGCGAAATTGCAGCTCGATTTCAATATCTTCCTGTTCTTGACCTCTAGTGATAATTTCTCTATAACCGCCGCGAATTTGTAAGGCTTGGCGAATGTTGTTTTTGAGGGCATCTCGCAGAAAACCAAAAATATCAAATAGACTAGATTTTCCCGTGCCGTTAGCTCCAATAATCACACAAAAAGGGGGATATTTCTTATGTGTATATTTTTAAACATACGATAGTTTTTTATTTTAATAGAAACAATTTTCATGATATAATCGAGTCGTTATAGTTTTTTTGATTATACGATTGATCAGGTGAAGATTGATCAATTAGTCAAAAAAGCCAGAGATTAGGCTCTCTGGGAAATTGGGGGATAAATCAGCTAGAAACTAGAGAGGCAAGCTCAACCGTCTGAAGAAGGGACAAGAAACCAGACTCAACACAAGTTGCCCAAAATAGCGTAAATTGTCTATAAATTTGTTCAACGACTTAAATTAATACAAATGTTCGACTGTATTATCATCGGTGCGGGACCGGCAGGAGCGACGGCGGGTTATCATCTAGCTAAAAAGGGACGATCGATCCTAATTCTCGATAAAGTTAAATTACCCCGTTATAAACCCTGTGGTGGGGGGGTATCCCCAGCAATTAAGCAGTGGTTTGATTTTGACTTTACCCCCGTGATCGAGAATACCGTCACGCAAGTACAGTTTACTTGGAAACAGGGGGATGCCGTCACCACTAAGTTAAATATGCTAGAACCGATGTGGATGGTACAAAGGGATCGTTTCGATGATTTTTTAGGTCAACAGGCGATCGCAGTCGGGGCAACCATCCAAGATAACAGCGAAGTTACCCAGATCAAATTCGTTCAGGATCACTGGCAAGTTACCACATCCCAAGGAACATTTTCAGGCAAATATCTGATTGCTGCCGATGGTGTTAGGGGCAATACCAGTCGCTGGTTGGGATTACCGGCAAAAAACGAAGCGATCGGAGCTACTCTCGAAATTACTAACGCAGAAGCGACTATTCCACCCCAAAAAGCTTTTTTTGATTTTGGTTCCCTAAAAAATGGCTATATCTGGGCTTTTCCCAAGTCTAATGGTTACACAATTAGTGGTGCTTGTTTTAAGGGCAGCATCAAATCCGAGGATCTGAAAAAACAACTGTTAAATTATGCCCGTCAAAAGGGCTGGAATTTAGAAAATTATCGCTATAGTGATTATACTTTAGCCCTTTGGAACGGAAATCAACCGCTACACGCCCAAAATGCCCTAATTACAGGGGAAGCGGCGGGGATTCTCGATCCGCTCATCGGTGAGGGTATCCGTCCGGCAATTTTGACGGGAGTTAAGGCAGCCTCGGCGATCGATCGAGCTTTAGCTGGAGATAATCAGGCTTTAGCAGGCTATAGTCGGATAATTCGGGAAGAATGGGGGGAAGATATGGTTTTAGCGGCTAAATTAGCCGGTGTATTCTATCAATTTACCCAAATTGCCTACAATGTCGCCGTTAAAAGGCCGATCGCCGGTCAACTGATGGGACGTATTCTTGTGGGAGATTTAAAATACCGGGATGTTACGGAACAAGCGATGCGACAATTGAAAAAGCTTTTACTGCCCGGATTCGGTTGGTGATAACACCTCGCGCACCAGGGTGGGGGTGACTCGATCGCTAATGGTGACTTGGCCGATTGCCGTTGGTAAAATAAATCTCACCTTGCCATCTTTAACCTTTTTGTCGGCAGTAAGAGCATTAACCATCTCATCGGCATTTAAAGGCGGAATACGGCTTTCTAATGCGGCTTTTTCGATTAAATCGGTTTGACGTTGATTTTCCCCGGCAGTCCACATTCCCAGTTTAACAGCGATCGCACCCGCCGCCACCATCCCCATGGCCACCGCTTCCCCGTGGTTAACGCTAGTATATCCCGTTAAACTTTCAATGCCGTGGGCGATCGTGTGACCATAGTTTAAGATCGCCCGCAAACCCGCTTCTTTTTCGTCTGTGCATACCACATCTGCTTTAGCTTGGCAAGACTTTGTAATAATTGTTTGCAATAGCTCGCCATCGATCTGAGAAAAACTGGCTAAATTGTCCGAGTCTTCTAACTGTTGAAATAACTCAGCATCCCAAATTACACCATATTTAATCACTTCTGCCATTCCTGCCCGAAATTCTCGCACGGGTAGGCTTTTAAGCACGCTAGGATCGATCAGAACTAATTTCGGTTGATAAAACGCCCCGATCAGATTTTTGCCCTGGGGATGATTAACACCAGTTTTGCCCCCGATGGAAGCATCCACCATGGCTAACAGGGTGGTGGGAACCTGGACAAAATTAATGCCCCGTAACCATGTGGCTGCCGCAAATCCCGTCATATCCCCGATCACACCACCACCGAGGGCAACCATAGTCGAGGAACGTTCCAACCGGTGAGCGAGGGCGGTATCATAAACTTGGGCGATCGAATCGAGGGTTTTATAATTTTCGCCGGCGGGGATCAGATGTGTAAAAACGGCAAATCCCGCTTTTTCTAGGGAATTAACGGCTATCTGCCCGTAATAGTCAAAAATTTCGGGATTAGAAACCAATAAAACCTTTTTACCTAAGTTTAACCGGCTCATTTCTGCACCGAGATTAGCTAAACTGCCCTTCTCGATCAGAATATTATAGGAGCGATCGGGTAAATTAACGGGAATACAAATAGCCATAGGGTGTGGTAATTATAAATTATCAATTATGAATTATGAAGTGGCGAGTGGGGGAGCTTTTTTTGGCTTTTCGGGACTTGGTATGGTTCGATATGGGAGCATAAATCGACTAAATCCTTATCTGGCAAGAGATTTAATTGATTAGTTCGCTCTAGATCAAAAACAATTGACAAAAATCGCCAAATGCCTTTCTATATAAGGGTTCCATCCCTTATAACCCCCGTCCATTGCATAACACAAACCGAAGAGCCGCTTTTTTTTAGTAAACAGTGAACAGTAAACAGTAATCAGTGAACTGAAAACTCACACCTGATAACTGATAACTGATAACTGAGTCGGTTATTGACGCAGCTTAATCAACTCTAAGAGCAGACGACAGGATAAAAAACAGATAAAGCTCTCTCCCAGAAAGAGACTTAAGCTCCAACTGTCAGCGAGCAAGTCTGTGGATAATTGTAGGGGAACTAGGCCGCGGACTAGGGCAAAAGCTGCCACTGTACCATCTTTGAGATGGGGATTATCATCGTTGCGGACGACATAACGATAGGTGACACCAAAGAGAAATCCGCTAATTATCGCCCCGGATATCTTGACAAAAGCGCCAATTAATGTGATCGATTCCCCTAAAAATAGTCGATCAACAGTTAAAAATAGCAGATAGGGAACCAGGAAAGCCAGTGCCGAGATACTCCCCACCTGTATGGATTCGATTCTTTCCTTGAGCGTAATTTGCACGATCGCCTCTCTAAAACGGAGTCACTGATGGAGTATTATCGAAAATTTGGGTTGAAAACCTCGCCCTTTAGGGCGACTTTATGTTAGCATCAAATTGAGTCGTTGACTTTGGGAACGCAGGAAACAAGCGACACTTCGTAATCCCTAAATCTCTAACCATCACTGGTACAAAGCTTTCATCCTAAGTCCACATGGTAAGAGCGAAAAACAATTAAATACTGTGGGACACACAGAAATTTACGCTTGGGGAGTAGTCTTTAAGAGTGCTTACCTTGTAGGTGTAGTCGGACTAGACATGAAACTGTAAGACCAAAATTAGCTTTGCTAGTAGCGGCAAGATTCAGCCCAAGAATCTCCGCACTTTTAGGGCGGAGAGTGTCAACTTCTAAGTATTTCGTTTAACAAAGGCAATTATGGATATTTTGACACTTGGTTGGGTTAGCATTCTCGCCCTGTTCACTTGGTCGATCGCCATGGTGGTTTGGGGTCGTAACGGTTTCTAGGTAATCTATAGATACCATGGAAACATCTTTGATTCTCAACACTCTCTTTCTTGTCGCCTTAATTCTCCTCGTTATCGTCAGTGGTGGCATTCTCTACCTGACGACTACAGAATGGCGCGATCGCCGTCGTCAAGATGGCGATAAAAAATTAGGAAAATAATCCCGAACAGGTGTACTTAATTGCGCCTGTTTTTTCTTTACCATGATTAAAATACTGCACTTATCGGATATTCACATGGGGAGCGGTTTTTCCCATGGGCGTTTAAATCCAAAAACGGGATTAAACACGCGTTTAGAGGATTTTATGGGCAGTTTGAGCCTCTGTATCGATCGGGCTATTGCCTCCCCTGTGGATCTAGTGCTTTTTGGGGGAGATGCCTTTCCCGATGCCACTCCTCCTCCTTTTGTTCACGAAGCTTTTGCCAGTCAATTCCGTCGTCTTGCCGATGCTAATATCCCGACGGTGTTATTAGTGGGTAATCACGATCAACATTCTCAGGGTAATGGCGGTGTGAGTCTTTCTATCTATCGTACCCTAGCGGTGCCGGGGTTTATTGTTGGCGATCGCTTGACCACCCATCGCATCACCACCCGCAACGGCGATATCCAAGTAATTACTTTACCCTGGTTAACCCGCGCCACTCTCTTAACCCGTCCCGAAACCGAGGGTTTATCCTTGAGTGGGGTAAATGAATTATTAATTAACCGTTTGGAACCGGTTTTAGAAGGAGAAATTCGCCAATTAGATACAAGTGTACCAACAGTTTTGTTAGCTCATTTAATGGCTGATCGAGCTAGTTTAGGAGCAGAAAGATTTTTAGCGGTTGGTAAAGGGTTTACTGTGCCTTTATCGTTGCTAAATCGTCCACAATTCGAGTATGTTGCCCTCGGTCATGTTCACAAACACCAAAATCTTAATCCTAGCAATGATCCGCCTATTGTCTATCCGGGCAGCATCGATCGAGTGGATTTTAGCGAGGAAAAAGAAGATAAGGGCTATGTTTTAATAGAAGTGGCTAAAGGAGAGGTTAAATGGGAATTTTGTCCTTTACCTGTGCGTACTTTCCGTTCCATCGAAGTGGATGTTTCTGAGGCAGAAAACCCTCAAAAAGAATTGCTAAAAGCTCTCAAAAAACACGATATTCGGGAAGCAGTTATCCGCTTAGTTTATAAAATTCGCAGTGAGCAATTAGAACTGATCAACACCAATCAGCTTGACGAAGCCTTAAAAACTGCCCATAGTTATAGTATTCGGGCCGAGTTAATTAGTCAATTAACCCGTCCCCGTTTACCGGAATTAGGGGTGGGTAATCAATTAGACCCGATGGAAGCGTTAAAAGCTTATATCGATAATAAGGAAGATTTGCGCGATATTGTTGATGATATGTTAGAGGCAGCCCAGTTTTTATTAAATCAACAGCCAGAAATTTGGCTAGAGGAAGAAACCTCGATTTAACTATCAGTTATCAGTTATCAGTTATCAGTTATCAGTTATCAGTTATCAGTTATCTGTTTACTGATCACTGAAAAAAAGCTCCCCACTCCCCACTTCATAAATTATAATTTATAATTTATAATTTATAATTCATAATTTATAATTCATAATTTCCCTATCCCTCTTTAAACCAGCCATGAGTTTATGTCTTAATCCCGATTGTTTATATAACAATGACCCTACAGATAAATTCTGTCAAAAATGTCGCTTCCAATTATTACTAAAAGATCGTTATCGTGCCATAAAATTAATTGGTCAAGGAGGTTTTGGTAAAACTTTTCAAGCAATTGATGAGGATAAACCTTCTCAACCTTATTGTGTGATTAAACAATTTTTTCCTAGCGCTCAAGGTAGCAATGCTCTCAAGAAAGCTGCGGAATTATTTAAAGAAGAAGCGGTTAGTTTAGATAATCTCGGTCAACACCCACAAATTCCCTCCCTCTATGCCTATTTTACTGGCAATGATGGACGACAATATCTTGTGCAAGAATATATTGAGGGACAAAATCTAGAACAAGAATTACAAAGCGAGGGAGTTTTCAATGAAGAAAAGATCAAACATCTTTTATTAGAAATTTTGCCAATTCTTGATTTTATCCATGCAAAAAGAGTCATTCATCGAGATATTAAGCCAGCTAATATAATTAGGAGAACCAGCGATAATAAAATAATTTTAGTGGATTTTGGTGCCTCTAAATTTATGACCATTGCTAATCTTTCCCTAACAGGAACAGTGATCGGTTCGGCGGGATATATCTCCCCAGAACAAGGCAATGGCAAAGCAATTAATAGCAGTGATTTATATAGTTTGGGAGTCACTTGTATCTATTTATTAACGGGAATATCTCCCTTTGAATTATTCGATGTGAGTGAACATGAATGGGTATGGAGAAAGCACCTGATTAATAATTCTGTTAGTGTTGAATTAGGGGAAATTCTAGATAAATTAATTGAATTTGGCACTAAAAAACGTTATCAATCAGCGGGAGAAGTCCTGCAAGAGTTAGCGGTAAAATTAGCGGTAGTGATTCCGCCAAAACCCCGGTCACAGAACACAATTCAAGAAACGATTTTGTCAGTTTTTTCCCCGACAACCAGCAAAGAAATTAACCTCAAAAGTGCTAGGGGAATTGATTACACTAATCTGCGGGATTTATTAGCGCAAGAAAAATGGCAAGAAGCCGATCAAGAAACGGCTAATCTATTCTTAAAAGTTGCCGATCGAACTAAAGAAAAATATCTTAAGATAGAAGACATAGATAACTTTCCCTGTGAAGATTTAGCCACTATCAATCAACTCTGGTTAAAATATAGTCAGAGAAAATTTGGTATATCTGTTCAGAAAAGAATCTATGAAAGTTTGGGAGGAAGCAGCAATTATGATCAACAAAAGTGGAATAACTTTGGTTCAAAAGTCGGTTGGCGAGTTAATAACAAGTGGTTATACTACGATCAAATTACTTTCTCTCTCAAAGCAACCTCCGGACATCTTCCCACCCTTGTGTGGGGTGTAGGTGGTGGCATAATTCTTTTTTCTCGTCTGGAAACCTGTACGATGGACGGAGTTTCCAGCAGGGGATAAATTGACTTAAAAACTTTTCTGGAGAATTAAACAATTTCTGCCCTCGTCAGTGCGGATATATTGTAAACTATCAGTAAGAGAACGCATGAAAAGTAATCCTCGATCGCTTTCCATTTCCAAAGGTGGGAGAGGGTGTTGTTCTAGAAAATCAAGTTTTGCTTGCAGATCAAAAGGTTGACCGTGATCCCATATTCTTACTTCTAGAGAATGGGACGAAAAAGTTAATTCTAGATCGATGAGTGTAGTTGCTGGTAAATTTTTGTGAGCATAACGGACAGTATTAGTAAATCCTTCTGCTAAGGCCACCTTACACTGCCAAAGCACCGACTCAGGTAAAAAAGAGCGACCGTGGGATTCAAACCATTTTAGGACTGGGATTAAAGCTGCCAATTCCGTCCGGACTTGTAGATGGAATTGGAGGGGGAAAGAAGGGGAATTTAAGAGTTCAGAAGGCGCCACTGTTTTTTTGAAAGAGAATCAAAATTGTTTTAAAAATCAGTTGTAGGTCGTAGCCTAAACTCCAATTTTCTTGATAGCGCAAATCGAGTTGAATTACTTCTTCAAAATTACGCACCTGAGAGCGACCATTCACCTGCCATTCTCCCGTCATACCGGGTTTTACATCTAAACGTTGCCACTGGGGGACATCGTAGCGTTCCACCTCATCGGGGGTGGGAGGACGAGTGCCAACAAGACTCATTTCACCAATGATCACATTCCAAAACTGGGGCAATTCGTCTAAACTGGTACGACGTAAAAATTTTCCTACCCGGGTAATCCGGGGATCATTTTTATTCTTAAAAAAAGCTCCCTGCGCTTGATTAGGGATTTTATCCTTGAGTGTTTCTGCATCCACACACATGGAACGAAACTTGAGAATTTTAAATTCCTTTCCCAACCAACCGCAGCGGGTTTGACTAAAAAAAATCGGACCTGGACTGTCTAACTTAATAGCGATGGCAATGGGGGCAAAAATAAGCCCCGTGATTAATAAACCCACGATCCCACCAACAATGTCAAGACCGCGCTTTAACCAACTGCGAATCGAGGGATGGGTTTCTGGTAGATGGTTTTCAGGGGTAGTAAGGCCGTTTTCTTGGGGTGCTAGGGGGGGGGTTTGGAAGGTGAATAATTGATCTAGTCCCGTAATCGATAAAACCCCCATCACTGGGGGATGAACGTTAGCCAGCACTAACTCGATATTTTTTGACCTGGCCGCTTTGAGATTATGTACTAAGGAACCCACACCACTACTATCCATAAATTGAGTGGCATTGAGATCGAGAATGACTTTTTCGGGAGTGGGTGTTTGGGCGATGAGATGGTGAAAGATATCTTTAAACTGTAATGCTTCCAGAACAGTCAAGCGATCAGGCATCCGCAAAACCGGATACTCCATCGGAATGATCAGAAAACGTGTTTCAGGAATTGGGGAAGTCATCGACACAACGAGGTGGTTTGATGGATGAACAAGGCCTGATGACCTACCTAATGTTTACTACACTTTTCCCCAAATACCAATGGGCAATGTCAGAGATTACCTGTGATCATCGGCTAACGAATCTCACCTAGGGGTGGACGGCCTTGGGTTTGGGACTTCGCTTTGGCAGCACTCTTCCTCAGCCCATCTAAACGGGTCTCATAACGCTTACGCAGACGACGGTTAGGTGTTTGTTCAATTAGGGTTTTAAAGGCACTGCCTAGGCTCTTGTAGGCGTTAGGGAGAGAATAACCGAAACGGGTAGCCAAGGCGATCGCTTTTTCATCAGCTTCGAGCGCTTCTTTGAGAATTTTATCACCGTTATTTTTGCGCCAGAGACGATAGCCGGAAATACCACATAATCCCATGGCCAAAAGCAATAATAACCCGTCCTGTACCCATAATTCCCCCACCGCACCACCTAGACCAATGGCGAGGGCGGCCATTTCCCAGCCTTCCCGGGGAATACTATCATTTTGAATCCTAGCCACTTCATGCCAAAAGAGCAAATTACGCTGATCAATGGCTAAATTTTCCCATTTTGCCAAATCTATCTGAATTTCTACCTCATCTCTGCCAATTTCTTCACAACGGATCAGGGGGGGGTTAACCTCTGTGGAACCTTCTACCGTTACCCAACTTTGTAATTCTGGAGGCAGTAGGGTTTTTAGTCGCCGAAGTTCGCTCATTTCGGCTCGTGCAGAGGAGGCCGCATAAGATGTCATAGATTTTTTACCTGTTCTCTACCAATGACGATAAATTCTATTTTGAATCATAGCGGTCTTTTTTGTGATCTTGGCAGCTTTGGGCAGTAGGGCGCATTTTCGGTTGTCAGTAACTGGTAAGTAGTTAGGTGTTAAAAACTGTCAAATACCCCCTTTATTGAGGGGAGCAGGGGGGATCGAACCTAAAATCCATCTTCAATTCAATTATGACACTAAATCCAGTTATTAAAAACTGATTATTTAGGCTCTTCGGGAATTGTTATGCAAATAATTAACTTAAAATAAAATTCGATGAGATAACCTATACCCCAAAATAGCTAAAACCTATACAGGAAAAGACTTAAGACACAAACTGGTTAATGCTAAAAGATAGACAATTGAGTTAAAATTTGATATAATAGCCAAAAACTAGAGGCTCTTCGGGAATCGTTATGCAAATAATTAACTTAAAATAAAATTCGATGAGAGCAACTACGCTCAAAAGTAGCTGAAATTCATACAGGAAAGGACTTAAGGCACAAATAAGTTAATACCAAAAGATAAACAATTGAGTTAAGATTTGATATAATAGCCAAAAACGAGATTATTTTACTTATGATACTTGACAAATTCTTGAACCTAGAAGGAACCTCTATTCAAGGCTATCGACACCTAGAAAATATCGGTATAGTTTGACCAGTCGAATCGAAAAATCAAAAAGCAATCTGTCCTCGTTGTGGGTTAGAGAGCGATAAACTCCACCAAAATCATCGACATTTAGTCAAAGATTTACCAATCTCAGGACAACCAGTGTACCTACAGGTTAATCGTCGTCAATTTAAGTGCGATAATTGTCGAAAACCCTTTAGTGAAGAGTTAGATTTTGTCGCCAGTAAACGAACCTATACGAAAAGACTAGCCGAAAATATACTAGAACAATTAAAAGAAGGAGATATTTTAAATGTTAGTCGAAGAAATGACGTAACTGAAGAAGAGATTCAAAGAATGCTAGAGGACATCGCCAAAGAAATTACAGAACCAGACTTATCGAAATTAAAAAGACTAGAATTGATGAAATCGCTCTAGTCAAAGGGCAAAAAAATTACTGTGCGGTTTTAGTAAATTTAGATACGGGAAAACTAATAGCTATTCTAGAGAAGCGAACACAAGAGAAGTTGAAGAAAACGTTTACAGACTGGGGAAAAGAAATGTTAGAGCAAATTGAAGAAGTCAGTATAAATCTTTGGTTGTCCTATAAAAATTTGGTTAAAGAATTGATGCCATCGGCCGAGGTAGTCGTCGATAAATTCCATGTTATGAAACAAATTAATCAAGAGTTAGACGAACAGAGAAAAGACGTTCGGCGATGCTCAGCCGAGCTGCAGAAAAAAGAGCCGTAGAAGCGCAGAAAAATAAAAAACAGAAAGCGGAAAAAGAAGCGAAGCTAGAAGTTTTAAAGCGAAGTAAATATAGCTTGTTAAAAAATGAAAAAGATTTAACGGAAACTCAAAAAATTAAACTAGAAGCTATCAAAGAAAATTTCCCAAATTTGAAAAAGATGCACGAGTTAAAGGAAGAATGTAGAAAGATTTATGAAACCTCAGAGAATCCGACAGAGGGACTGCTATCCATCTCGGAATGGTTGGCAAAATCCTCCAGTGTTTTTACCAAGAGTTGTCAAACAATCCGAAACTGGTTTGGAGAAATAATTAGTTATTTCGAGCGAAGGACAACGAATGGGATGGTCGAGGGAATCAACAATAAACTTAAACTAATAAAACGGAGAGGCTATGGCTTTAGAAACTTTCGGAATTTTTGGGTTAGAAGTATGTTATCTTGGCATCTTGTATGTTAATTTAGCATAAAGAGTAACGAAGAGCCAGAGTTCTTCCCCTCCCACCCCCGTTGATACTTTTTACTACTCCCCTTCCTCTTAGTTGTAAAATACCTACACCTGTCAGGAAGAGAAAGGCCAGTTGTCTGTCCTCACCTGAGAATTGACTGCTAGGCTATCCTGAGAAACCCATACCATTTCATCTAAACTAGATCTGTGAAAATCAAGGCTCTTAAAAATGACCGCCAAGCAAAAAACGATTTTTCGGCTGACTTCTCCCATCAACCGGTTTCTCTTCACGCTGACAGTGGCAATTTTTGTTTATTTAATCACGGGAGAATTTTACCAAGAATTGCGGTTTCTCTTGGCTTATGATCTAGGGATACTAAGTTATTTGAGCGTTTTAGCAGTGCAAATGTCCAAAGCGACTGCGGAAGACACCTTTCGCCTATCTCGACAGCAAGAACCCAAGAGTATTATCACTTTATTTGCTGCGCTGCTATTTTCTAGCATGGGGTTAATTGCTCTTGCTTTATTACTCAACAACTCTAAGAAATGGACTCCTTTGTTGGCTAATTTGCACATGGGACTGTCCCTATTAGCAATCTTTTTGTCTTGGACTCTGGTACATACTTTTTTTGCTCTGTATTATGCCAGACTCTACTACGATGACCTGTTAGGAGAAGAGCCATCCGTCTATCGTAAAGGACTGGACTTTCCCAATCAAGAACTGGTGGATTATTGGGATTTTATGTATTACTCTTTTACCATCGCTATGTGTTACCAAACATCAGACGTATCCATCGAAAGTGTTGCGATGCGGCGCATGACACTCTTTCATTCCATCCTCTCTTTTATCTTAGTAGCAGTAGTCATCGGTTTAGTGGTAAACATAATTTCTAATCTCATTTAATGGTGAAACAGACTTCTAATATAACCTATGTATTCTGGTTCTTCGGTTTCTGTTATGCAATGGACAGGGCTTATAAGGGATGGAACCCTTATATAGAAAGGCGTTTAGTGATTTTTGTCAATTATTTTTGATCTAGAGCGAACTAATCAATTAAGTCTCTTGCCAGATAAGAATTTAGTCGATTTATGCTCCCATATCGAACCATACCAAGTCCCGAAGAGCCTGTATTCTGGTTCCAAGGCTCTGCCTTATTCATATATATCATTCTTCAGGTGGAACCTGAAAATGGCGTTCCTAGGTAGAACTTGGGAACGAGGTAAAATAACCTGTGTGGAACAGACTTCTAGTCTGTGGAAGTGCCTAAGTTTTAAGAAATCAAGGTGAGTTTCTAGCATCAAAATAAATCATTAAAATGATAAGGACAGGTTTCAGGGATGTTAGAAGGGGGATAGTCAATCAAATACAGGTCAACTGCATCCGAATAGATCCCTTGCCATTCTACTTCTAGCTTAGGCTTCATTGATGGACTGTAGCGACGCTTAAGAGTGTTAGAGAAAGCTTTGATTTCGGCTTGCCAATGGCGATTACACTCAGGCTTATTAGCGCAATCAATCTTCAGACAGTGTTGCATAATTCGAGTTAGTAAGGAGACCACTGCTTGATAATCACTACGTCCCAAAGCTTCGATTTCCTCAATCAGGTTTTCCCAGTCCAATTCTTGTAAATTTTGTTCTTTTAATGCTTGGGCTTGTTTCATTGTCCATTGATAGAAATCTGTCTCGTAAATTTTATCGATAGCTATCTGACTCATAAGTTAAACTCCTGTTAGATTGTGATAAAAAAACTATACAAATATATAGCGGTTCTCGCATCTGTGCGGCACAATTAAACCTTTGCTTATTAAGCTGTTCAGGATCGGGAATGTACCTCTTGTGAATCAGAAACGCTATAGATAGCAGCGGCTTTATTAGTCCCGACTTACATAAGCAAAGACAAATATTTCCACTTAAGCTCAGTCTAACCTTAAACGAGGCAAATGTCTATTTGGGGGGAGCATCACATTTTCGAGGTTTATCCTAAAACTGGAACCCAACAGAAGAACCTAGCTGGTGGTGGGGAGATGCAGAGAAATAGGATTGGGGTCTCGCGTAGCGAGTGCCTTCGGCAACACTGGCATTAGACATCTCCAAGAAATAAATTAACAGAGAATTAAGTGTGATATAATGAGATATTACTTTTTTGAGCCATGAATAAACTTCTCGAACATATCGAAAGCAATCCTCTTTTGAGAGAATATGTTGTTTGGTTTGCCAACCGTAAACAACTAAGTTAACAAGCGAACTCTACAAACACTTTGGCATAGCTGAACAAGAAGAGGCATTCCGCAAAGGTTTGATTCCTTATTTACAATCGATAAAAAACAACAAGACTGAAAATTTAGAGTCAGATAGGAGGGCTTAAAATGGTCAATACAATTAGTATTGTCATCTCGAAAAATCCAGATGGATATTTAGTCAAATTTCCTGAATTAGATCCGATTGATTACCAAGATAGTTCTCTAGAGGGTGTTTTAAATCGACTCAAAGATGCCCTAGAAACTCATCTTACGTCTGAAGGTAAGGAAATTATGAAGTTTGCGGGGATTTGGGAAGATCTTCCTGAGGAAGATTTTAGAAATTTTTGTGAAGAAGTAGAACAGCGTCGTCAAAATTCTTTATCGTGGAGATTCGAGATTTGAAACCTTGTTTACTTGATACTGATATTCTTTCCTTGTTTTTTCGCAATCATCCCCAGGTCGTTCATTGTTGTAATTTGTATCTCCAAGAATACAGGCAATTGAGTTTTAGCTTGATTACTTATTATGAAATCTTGAAAGGACTCCTCTTGACGACATCGATCTCTCAATTGCAGGGGAGCATCTCACCTTTGCAATAAGCATAAATACTTAGTAGAAAAATAGGCTTTTCGAGGGTAATTCTTGTTTTAATTCTCCATGTACGCGGTCTTTAAAAGCCTCTATTTCGTTCCAAGACACGATTAAGAGTGGCTTTTAGGCTAAGTATAATTACTCATCGCGTAAGTGAGATGCTCCCAATTGCAGGAGTGGCTATAGCGAATAATTTAGTATTAATTACCCACAATCAAAAGCATTTCAGTAAAATTGAAGGGTTAGAATTAGAAGATTGGACACTATAACTATTCTGGAAAGATTTGGCAGATTAAGTGGCTTAGGCAAGGAAACAGAGATGAAACGAGATGAGGTACTGGCAATTCTAGACGCACACAGGGAAGAGTTACAAAAACTGGGGGTAAAATCTTTGTCTTTATTTGGTTCAGTTGCCAGGGATGAAGCTCATGCGGACAGTGATGTGGACTTGTTAGTAGAATTTAATCGACAAGGTGGTTTTTTTCAACTTCTGCAAGTACAGTATTAGACCTCCTGCAAAAATAGGAACTGATTATGTAAAATAAAGTAAAACACTCAGAAAAACAATGACTTACGAAAAAGTAAAAAATTTGAATCCAGAAGAGTTTAAACGCTTTTGTGGAGTATATCCTGAAACATTTAAGGATATGGTGAAAGTTCTGGCCGCCGAAAAAGTTCTGCAAAAAAAATCGGGAAGACCAAGTAAATTAAGTTTAGAAAACCAAATCTTGATGACCTTAGAGTATTTGCGGGAATATAGGACTTATTTCCATCTCGCAATTAACTGGGAGATTAATGAGACAACAGCCCTACGAATCACTAGAAGGGTAGAAGGTATTCTCATGAAATCAGGATTATTTAATCTGCCAGATAAAAAGACAGTTCAACAAGCCAATAGTGACCTAGAGGTAGTGGTAGTAGATGTAGCAGAGCATGAGATAGAAAGACCTCAAAAGAAGCAGAAAAATTACTATAGCGGGAAACAGGGCTATCATACAATAAAATCTCAAGTTCTTGCGGCTCAAAAAACAGGAATGATAATCTGTACCGCTCATGGAAAGGGAAGAATAAGTAGTCGTGCAAAATTAATTTCCTAGTAAAGATAGGCAAAAGGCAAGAGGCAAAAGGCAAGAGGGGGTTAGATATGTGTAATTAATTTTGCTTAGGTACTTACATGACTTTAACCTTTGGAAAAATAGTCAAATTGGGATAGATAAAAGTATTAAATGTTTAGCAGATAAGGGCTATCAAGGAATCCAAAAACAGCATGAAAATAGTAGGATTCCTGACAAAAAGAAGAAAAATCAAGAATTAAGTTCAGAAGAGAAGGAATTTAATCGCCAGTTATCAAGAGAAAGAATTATTATCGAACATATTCACAGAAGTCTGAAGATATTTAGAATTTTATCATCAAGATATAGGAATCGGAGACGGCATTTTGGTCTAAGATTTAATTTAATCGCTGGCATTTACAACTATGAACTTGCTTTAGGCTATCATCAAGTAGCTGAATAAGACTTTTGCAGGAGATCTAATTTCTTAGGTTATGGAGTTCGAGTGGGATGACCAAAAGAACAACATCAATATTGAAAAACACGGGATCGACTTTGATTTTGCCAAGGAAATCTTTTCAGGAATCTGGATCTCAAAACCTGATAATCGCAGAGACTACGGCGAAGAAAGATTAATCGCTTTGGGACTTTTAGGAGAATTTGTCCTAGTTGCAGTGTAAACTCTACGAGAACAGAAAATACGGCTTATATCTACAAGACGCGCTAATGCAGAGGAAAGGAGAATTTATTATGAGTATGTCGAGAGAGGAACAATTAAAGAGCCTTGGTCAGATGAAAGATTCTGATATAGATTATTCAGATTTACCTGCTACTGATGCCGAATTTTGGCAAGAAGCTACTGTTAATTCTCCTCTAAAAGTTACTGTAACTCTTCAGCTTGATCCCTCAGTTGTTGCTTGGTATAAACAGCAATTTCCCCAAAAAATATCAGACTTTAATTAATGCCGTACTAAAAAAATATATGCTAGAACATAATTGTTAATTCCGATTTTCGGTTCATAGAAAACCTTTACTTGAGCCATAAGTGTTTGGCCTTAAGCAGAATTCACGCCACCTCTAGTTCATAATGCAAGCTATACAGTTTCCTCCATCATTTTGGAAGAGTCAACTCTTTTAGATGTAGGTGCGGTATGATGACACAGGTATAGTTTTTTTGCAAAGTCTAATTTCTAATTAAAAAGGGAGAAAAACCAAAGTGGAGTGCGATCCTTTGACCACAAAATCCTATTTATCCCCTAAATCTCCGTCTTTTCCTGATTATTTTCATCTTATGCTCTTAACTGGCCGCATCTTATTACAGCATAGTACCACCACTGAACGAGTGCATCAAACCATTCAGCAATTAGCGGAAAAATTCGGGGTAGAAGTCCGGGTATATTGTGAATATGAAGCGATTAAACTAACCGTAAAGAGTGAAAATGAATATTCCTCACACTTTAGTCGCCCTATCACCAGCATTGCCGTTAATATGGCTTTAATTACTCAGGTTTTTTTATCGATCGAAAAGTTTCTGCAAAATCGTTTAACCTTGACCGAGTTAATCGAGAAATTAGAAAAGATCGATAAATATCCCCCTATTTATTACCCTCGCTGGTTCATTATTCTGATGTTAGGACTTACAGGGGCAAGTTTAGCCCGTATTTTTCAGGGAGACTGGGCTTCTTTTGTGATTACGGGAATTGCCACAGCAGTGGGCGTTATCTTACGGCAAGAACTAGGGAAAAGGCATTTTAATCCTTTTTTACTTAATTTTCTAGCTGCTTTTTTGGGGGGATGTATCGGGGGAATAGCAATTCAACTGGGATGGACTTCTACTCCTAATATCTGTTTTCTCATCCCGTCGATGATGTTAGTACCGGGGGTTCATCTGATTAATGGAGTCTTAGATTTAGTCGAGAATCATATTCCCATGGGCATGGCACGTCTAGAGTATAGTTTGGTGATTCTTAGTTCAATCGCCTTTGGGTTACTTCTCTCGACAACGGTTACAAACGCCTTACTACCTGTCAGTAATCCGGTTTCTCCCTTGCCTCTATTTGAAGATGTGATTTTTGCGGGATTAGCGGCTATGGGATTCGCCATTTTCTTTAATGTACCGCCGAAAATGTTATGGGCTTGCATTATCTGTGGCATGGTGGGACATGGAGTAAGATGGTTGTGTATTGACCATGGACCAGGTATTATTTGGGGTAATTTAATTGCTTCTGCTGTTGTGGGGACCATGGCGCTTTATTTTTCTAATCGTTTTCACGCGCCACCGGCTGTAATCGCTTTTGGGGCGGTAGTGGGAATAGTACCAGGAATCTTTGCTTTTCAAGCAGCAAGCGGCTTAATTCAGATTATGACCATACCAGAGAATGCCAGTTCTTTATTACTTGCCACCACCCTAGGCATGATGACAAAAGCTTTTTTAATGACTTTAGCTATTCCCATTGGGTTAGCTATACCTATCCTTTTACGCTTTCAACGCCAACCCAATTTTTAGCAAGGATTTAGATATTCTGTTTCTTAATATAACGGTATTCAGCGTAATGAGGTACACTGACTTTCTTCCCCATTCATAATTCATAATTCACAAGAAAGCTTCTGATTATCCAGCAGCCAACGCATTTGATAGGCACGGCGAGCGGCATCCGCTACTTGATTGAGGAAGAAACTCAAACCAACGCCGCTAGAGATAGCACCTAACCAAGGAATTGCCCCACCTACTGAACTCGGTGCTAAATAGATAGTCGCTTGCTGGAAAATCGTTTCAGCTGCCAGCGAGATTGCACCTTTGTCGCCGATTTCGGTGAGAAAATTGTCAAAAGCTTGGCGAGAAAATTGCCTGTGACTGTCTCTCAAATTATCCACTGCTTGCCATTTAGCCTCTGGAGTTTGGGCGGTAGCTGCTGCTAAGATAATCCAAGCAAAATTCCGCTCCTGTTCCGTTGTGGTCGAGTAACCATAACATAAGCCAATTCTCTGAATAGTTTGCAGAGATTGAACTATGGACAGTGGGATTTCGCTAATTACTCCGATAACTCCTATCAAACCGGCAATTGTCCCTTCCACTTCACCAGTTGCTAAGGTTTTTTGCTGGACTTTCTTCGCTAAATAATCGCAATCTGCTAAGGAGACTTGTTGCCAATCATGATGTTTCTCAACTCCGGCTAGGTGTTTTAATTGCTCCCACTCTTCTTGCCATTTTTCAGCCAGTTGATCGCATAAAGTCAATGTCTCATCGATCCATTTTTCTGGAATAAGCCAATCAGTAAACTGCCCAAATACACCCAACAATCTAGCAATTAAAGTCGTCAGAAAATTGGGAATTTCTAACCACCAACGCTTAATTTTATGAGCTTGAGCAAGTTCGTAGAGAGTTAAACCATTCGACTGATACCCCGGCAATTTAATCGCTAGTGGCTGAGTTGGTTGATAAGCTAAAGCTTGCTTGAGGATTGTTGCTAATTGTTGCTATAACTGAGCTTGTGAGAAAGCAGCTCTTTGATATTGAATAATCAAAGCCTGATTGACGGGAAATACCTGAGCCTCAATTACCGGTTCTATTGCCTCCAATAAACCCTGCACTTTCAGTCCATAATGCTCATCTTGGCGCAGTCGAGGAACACGCAAGCGAACGCGCCCCGGAACCGCATGAATCACTTGATATTCTACTTCTAACATCTGACTCAACTTCCCCTTACTATTGACTTTTTAAACTTGTGCCATTGCTAGTTTAATTTTCTGTTCAAACTCTTTAACTGACAAGCTATCTTCTGTATAACTAACTGCGAGGGAAGCTGCAATGGAATTAATCTTAACTTCCGTCACTCCCTCGACAGACTCTAGTATTTGCTGGAGTTGAGCGGCATAGCCAGCATCTTTCCGCAGCCGAGGAATCCGCCAGCGAATTCGTCCGGCAATTTGATGAACAATTTCCGGGGCAGTCGATGGCGGAAAAGTTTCCCCCATCGGGATAGATTCTTCTAACTGATCCACTTCTGCTCGATGGGATAGCGGCAAGGATTCTCCTAGTTGATCAATGCTTTTTGCTATTGCTGCTAAGGCTTGATGGAGGCTTTTAATCAGGAGTTCACCCACTTCGATGCTTGCTCTTCTGAAGGTTTCCCACCAAGCAATAGATGTCTCTGCTATTTCAGCGATGACTTTAGTTAAAGTCCTTTCCCAATTGAGAGGAGGAACATAGTATTTAACGACGAGGACTTCCACTTGTGTTTCTTCTGCAACTGTTAAATCGAGCAAGCCGCGCAACCTTTTTTGAACAACTTGTTCATAGAAAGTGACCACTGTTAGGCTGGCAGGAACAATCTCAACAGTAGTGGGAGTTTCCCCCGCCATTTCCCCATCAATAGTAATGGCTTGGGGGGGATTGGTTGTCACCTGCACTTGTTTGGCTCGCAGATAGCCGATGTGGTGGCTTTCTGTTGGTTGGTGAATCAGTCCACTTTCAAATAACTCAATCGCGTTGGCTAGGGCTTCTAGGGCATCGCTAGGGGTGAGAATCGTCACGTCTAATAAACCATCGTCTGGCTTGGTTTGACCGACTCCCTGAGCCAAAATTGACGTAGGCGGGGCAATATTAGCCACCGTGACAGCGGCGGCAGAGACAGTAAATTTCTCATTTTCTGTGGTAATTTCCGCCGTAAAAGGTACGAGATTTTGTAAGCGGTCAAGTCCCGCTAAAATATAAGCCAGAATGCCGAATTCGTTTTTTAATTTTCGATCGGCTTCCTGTACTGTTTCCGCCTCGAAACCAATACCCGCCAGCAGCAGCATTGCTTTGTCGTTACAGAGGGCTGTATCAATCGTCAGGGTCGCTCCCTGTAAAATAGCAATACAGGCTTCTTCGATGGTGGTGGGTAATCCTAAGCCGTTGGCAAAAGCATTAGCTGTACCGCGAGGAATCACTGCTAAAGGGATGCCTGTGCCGATGAGAACACTCGCTACTGCTGAAACTGTTCCATCGCCTCCAGAAGCAATAATTAATTCAGCACCTTTTGCTATTGCTTCACGGGTCAGTTGTTCGGCTCCTACTTCTACGGAGGTGGGGTAGATAGCGAGAGCGATATGGGGTTCCAATAAGTCTTTAATCGTTGCTAGTTGTGCTTCGGCATTGCCCTGTCCTGAGACGGGATTGAAAATCAGGGAGGCACGGCGTAAGGCTCGCGCTCGCTTTAGCCTACTGCTGGGTTGCGGGATAATACTGGCAAACATGATTAGCCGCTAATGATTGATTTGTTTAAAAGTCATTATAACCATTTCACAAATGGCTCTTCGGTAACTGTTATGCAAATAATTAACTTAAAATAAAATTCGATGAGAGAGCCTACGCCCAAAAATAGCTGAAACCCATACAGGAAAAGGTTTAAGGCACAAACTGGTTAATACAAAAAGATAGACAATCGAGTTAAGATTTGATATAATAGCCAAAAACCAGAGTATTTTACTTATGATACTTGACAAATTTTTGAACCTAGAAGGAACCTCTATTCAAGGCTATCTACACCTAGAAAATATCGGTATAGTTTGACCAGTCGAATCGAAAAATAAAAAAGCAGTCTGTCCTCGTTGTGGGTTAGAGAGCGATAAACTCCACCAAAATCATCGACATTTAGTCAAAGATTTACCGCTCTCAGGTCAACCAGTGTACCTACAAGTTAATCGTCGTCAATTTAAGTGCGGTAATTGTCAGAAACCCTTTAGCGAAGAGTTAGATTTTGTCGCCAAGAAACGAACCTATACGAAAAGACTAGCCGAGAATATACTCGAACAATTAAAATCAGGAGATATTTTAAATGTTAGCCGAAGAAATGACGTAACGGAAGAAGAGATTCAAAGAATGATAGAGGACATAGCTGAAGAAATTACAGAGACAGACCTATCGAAATTAAAAAGACTAGGAATTGATGAAATCGCTCTAGTCAAAGGACAAAAAAATTACTGTGCGGTTTTAGTAAATTTAGATACGGGAAAACTAATAGCTATTCTAGAGAAGCGAACACAAGAGGAGTTGAGGGAAACGCTTACAGGGTGGGGAAAAGAGGTGTTAGAGCAAATTGAAGAAGTCAGCATAGACCTTTGGTTGCCCTATAAAAATTTGGTGAAAGAATTGATGCCATCGGCCGAGGTAGTCGCCGATAGATTCCATGTAATGAAACAAATTAATCAAGAGTTAGACGAACAGAGAAAAGCAGAAAAAAGAGCCGTAGAAGCGCAGAAAAATAAAAAACAGAAAGCGGAAAAAGAAGCGAAGCTAGAAGTTTTAAAGCGAAGTAAATATAGCTTGTTAAAAAATGAAAAAGATTTGACGGAAACCCAAAAAATCAAACTAGAAGCTATCAAAGAAAATTTCCCAAGTTTGAAAAAGATGCAGGAATTAAAGGAAGAATTGAGAAAGATTTATGAAACCTCAGAGAATCCGACAGAAGGACTGCTATCTATCTCAGAATGGTTGGCAAAATCCTCCAGTGTTTTTACTAAGAGTTGTCAAACAATCCGAAACTGGTTTGGAGAAATAATTAGTTATTTCGAGCAAAGGACAACAAATGGGGTGGTCGAGGGAATCAACAATAAACTTAAACTAATAAAACGGAGAGCCTATGGCTTTAGAAACTTTCGGAATTTTTGGGTTAGAAGTATGTTATCTTGGCATCTTGTCTGTTGATTTAGCATAAAGGGTAACGAAGAGCCTCACAAATTTTGCTAAAATCATCAGTGCAACTTAGTTTTTTGCCAGGGATTATGGGTGATTTAAAGCATCAGGTTGACCAAGGGATAAAACAGGTAAATCAGTTGGCTGATCAAGCAATTGACAGTATTAAGGACAATGTGCAACAGATCAGCGAACATCCTACTAAACTGGTGGATATGGGCGCAGGCATGGCAGGTGGCATGGCAGGTGCCACAGCCGGAGAAGTAATTGGAGGTACTGTTGGGGCAGTATTAGGCCCAGTAGGCGTGATCGCTGGTGCTCAGGTAGGCGGACTGGTTGGGGATGTATTGGCAGGATATGAAGCCAGTCATCTTTCCCATCAGATGCTGCATCCAGGAGAGCAAAAGCCAGAGAAACCAAATGAGTTACATGAAATTGAAGCAGCCTTTGAGAGCAAAAGCTTAGAGCCAGCAATTCTCATTTTAAGGTTTCATGACATTAAAACCCTTGCACCTAGAGGGGTTAATAATTCTTAACGAATCTATAGATCGCTGAAACAACGCAAAATCGTTTCAAAATGAGAATTGCTGCCCGGCTTCTGCCCTAGCCGCTAGTGCTTCCATCAGCGCCGGTGGTTGGCAAGCCGCCTGACCGATACCAACAATGCTGCCACTACTAATCTGCTCCATAGCAGTGTGACTGTCCGTAAGCTTGGCCTGATATTGGTTCTCGTAAGCCATCATTTTTCTCCCGAAGAAGTCTTAACTACTCAATAATTTGCTGCGGCTTCCGGTGAGTGACCGCATTTGTAAATCAGCATCGTCCGCTCGAAGCTCATCACTTCTACACCGTCCTGGTTCACGCCTCGCGTTGAAACGGTGACAATTCCCTGGGTCGGCCGACTCTTTGACTCACGCTTGGACAGCACAGTGGATTCTGCATAGAGTGTGTCCCCAGCAAAGACCGGATGTGTCGCTTTGACGTTATTCCAACCCAGATTGGCCACAACTTTAGCGCTGACGGTCCTAACGCTCATACCGGTGAGAAGAGCAAGCGTGAAAGTGCTATCCACCAGCATCTTCTTCCACTCTGTTTGACCGGCGTAGGCAGCATCAAAATGAACTGGTTGTATATTCATCGTCAGCAAGGTCATCCAGATGTTGTCCACATCTGTAATCGTCCTACCGGGACGGTGCTCGAACACATCACCGACTTGAAAATCTTCGTAGTAAAGACCGTTTGTCTCACGATAGCGATTTGGCCCAATTTCTCGGTACGCTGACAGTATATTTTCCATTTTTTTCCCCGTTTCTGGACACCTTAGATTAACAAAACTATTCCTCAGCTGCAATAAGTACCTAAGCAAAATTAATTACACACTTCGATGAAGCTTTTGCCTCTTGCCTATTGCCTCTTGCCTATCTTCACTGGGAAATTTATTTTGCATGACTACTTACCGGCTCGTTCCAGAACAAGCCTTGCTTTACGGGCAACCGCTTCATCCACCATTTGTCCCTCCACAGCACCAACTCCAGCAATTCTCATTTTGAAACGATTTTGCGTTGTTTCAGCGATCTAGAGATTCGTTAAGAATTATTAACCCCTCTAGGTGCAAGGGTTTTAATGTCATGAAACCTTAAAATGAGAATCGCTGCACCAACTCCTTGACGGTTGACGGTGAGGATCTGTTGTGCTTTGGCTATTTGTTGTGCTGTTGGGGTCAAGACCTCATTGATGGTGGCAATTTGTACCGGGTGGATTGCACATTTGCCGTGAAATCCCAAGTTTACTGATGCTTTTGTCTCCTGCTTAAGACCTTCCGAATCCGCAATATCAAAATAGGGGGAGTCGAAAGCGGCAATCCCAGCGGATGCAGCCGCATGGATCAGGGATGATCTCACCCACAGTAGTGGCTCCCAAGCGGTTTCTGCACCGAGGTCCGCAGCCATATCCGCAGCACCGAAGATAAAGGCGGCCGGCCTGATTTGGCCGCTAACCATCTCGGCCAAGGCCCCTATCGCCTTGGTACTCTCAATCAGCGCAATCACCTGCGTCGATTTATTGGCCTCTCGCAACAGGTTTCCCACCAGGCTGATGAGTGCGGAGGAGTCGCATTTCGGTAGAATCAAATAGTCGGGTTCGGCGGGTGAAAGCAAGAGAGCCTGAAGGTCGTCGAGTCCAAACCTTGTGTCGGGAGAATTGATGCGGAGGGCACAGGGGAGGTGATCCGAGGATATCTCCGCAAGATAGCGCAGCGCTGCTGTGCGGGCCTCCTCCTTGGCGGTGGAGGCCACTGCGTCTTCAAGATCAATAATCAGGGCATCGGCCTTCACCTCCGCAGCACGGGAGAATCGGTCTGACTTGGTCGCGGGTGTGAACAGCCAGCTTTTTAGGGCTAGAAGCGATTTCTGCGATTGATGTAACATTACCAGATCCTTGTTTTGCGTCAATGTGAAGTGTACCTCAAAACTTGAGGGTTGCCAAATTTGAAAATGCCTAAATTAGGGCAGCAAATTATTAAGCAGGGGATCTAGATTTCGAGGACGATAATTGGGATCAGCCTTAAGTCGTTCGACTACACTATAATGAACGGCAACTTTTGAAGATTCTATCGGTCGCCATCCTTCACCTGCTAAGGCATAAACACCAGTCACGCTATTATCAAATTTAGTAGTTGGCTCTGGTTTAATCTGGAATTCCTCCCTATAATTTTCAGTTGAATCAAACTCCAATCCCAACTTTTTAGCCTCGTGGATCATCCATTGTAAAGTAAAATCAGACAGCCCCCGATATTCTTCAGTTCCTCCACCAATACAGCCATGTTCACCAGCAAAGAAAACCTCTTTGACTACTTGTTCAGGATTTTTGTCACTTCTCTCCATGCCGGACGAGGGAAAACCCCTGCGTTTCTCATCAATGGCAACTGCATGAAAGGCATTTTCCACGATCGGACTTAGTCTAGCATCGAAAAATTCATACTTCCGATTCCAGAGTTTAGCCAAGGGTAGCCAAGGTGTTAGATCAGGAACACCTAATGCTCCCACCGTATCCCAGCACCCTAACATTTTAATCGGTACACGACCTTGTAAATAATCTTTTTCGCTATCTATCTTTTTGGAGTTATCTTCCCGGAATTTTTGAGCTTCTGGATCATTTGGCTTAATTTTAGAATTTCGATAAAGCTCATAAGCTTTAGGCAATTCCCGGATCTTGGAACGGCTCAATAAACCACAGTTATAGATCATACCTGCTAAACAACGAACTGTATAGGCTCCGCGACTAAAGCCAACTAGGTAAATTTCGTCTTCAGCTTCTACGTCATAATTCATACACAAAAAGCGATAGGCATCTTGAATAATTCTGTCAATTCCCCAGCCAAAAGCACCCCCACCTAAACGCTCGATTAAATCAGCGTCTTCTGCTGTGCCACATCCTGATATATAATGGACTATTTGTGGGGTTTGATCACTGGCAATGTATTTAACTAAGCGGGCAAATTTGACGACATTTGTAGGATAGGAAGTTGCTAATTCATTCCAAGTACCATCACAACAAACAACCAAACGTTTTTTCTTAGTTGTATTAGAGGGTTTAGTCGGCTCGGTGGTGTCAGGCTTAGATAATGTTTCAGACATATTCTTATCTTGAGTTGATTCTGAGGTTTGAGGATTAGATGGTTCCGATGGGGTCAATGTTTCGGGTTTGATACTAGATGATTGTTCCTCGGCAGTAACTGCTTCATTATTTGATGGAGTTTGAGGATTAGATGGTTCCGATGGGGTCAATGTTGCGGGTTTGATACTAGATGATTGTTCCTTGGCATTAACTGCTTCATTGTTTGATGGAGTTTGAGGATTAGATGGTTCCAGTTTTGCCAAAGTTGTAACAGTTTGGCAATAAATCCCCAAACTTACTAACAAATTTTGCCCTCCCCCATAAGAGCCAAAAAAGCCGATAATCTCCTGACCTTCTGGTGCTTCTAAGACGAAAGGTTCAACTTCTTGTTTTCCATGCTTTCCCCCAAAAACGGGTGATTTAACTCCCTTCTTGGTTTCAAATTGGATGGTGACAATTTCTTGCTTGGGACGTCCCGGTGCTGACATTCCCCAAGTGCCGCTTATTTTCGTGAGATAATCCCCTACTGGTGTGGAAAATTCTTCTTTTGTACCGCCGCGACCACCAACTAGGTCTGAAAGATAGGTTTCTCCCGGAATAGAAGCGGGATTTTCGTATTCAACCTGAAGTGCGTCAATTGCCCAACCTGCATTCACAAATACCTTTTTCAATCGTGATTGTGGAGCAGTATCTTTAGGAAGAATTTGAAAATCTGTGCCTGAGATTGAACCACCTGTCGGACCTAATTTTATCGGTTTAGATACTTGATCCGTTGGCCCGGTTGGGCCGATTGGCTCAGTGGGCTTAGTTTGCTCAATTGGCTTGGTTTCCTCAGTGGGCTTGGCTTGCTCAATTGGCTTGGTTTCCTCAAGAGGGGTTGTAGCTTTAGGTGGAACTGAACAAGTCACTGCTATAACTGAACCACTATTCGGGATCGGATTCCATTTACTGGTCAAGGTGTCTCGGATATAGAGACGATTATCTCCGCCAACTCCAACTATTTTGCCATCCGGCATGACGGTAATACTGAGAACCGAACCATTGTTAGATACATACTTCCAGCCACTGGTCAAGCTATCTCGGCTATAGAGACGATTATTCATCCCAATTCCAACTAACTTCCCATCCGGCATGACGGTGACACCAATAACTGAACCACTATTAGGAATTTGCTTCCATTCACTGGTCAAAGTATCTCGGGTGTAGAGAGTATTATTGGTTCCAACACCGACTATTTTGCCATCTGGCATGACGGCGACACCAATAACCGGACCACTATTAGGAATCTGCTTCCATTCACTGGTCAAAGTATCTCGGGTGTAGAGAGTATTATTGGTTCCAACACCGACTATTTTGCCATCTGGCATGAGGGCGACACTAATAACCGGACCACTATTAGGAATCTCCTTCCAGTTACTGGTTAAAGCATCTCGGCCACACAGGAGATTATTTGTCCCAACACCAATTACTCCATATGGTATGGGTCGTTCAGATTTCCTCCAAGTAGCACCATTGACTGTACCATTACTGCCATTACTTGTCTTATCTTTGGCGATATTTTCTGAACCTTCATTGAGGGGCCAATAACCAACTAATCCTGTTTCATCTCCCTTGAGTCGCTGATTCATGGATTGTTTGATTTCTTCTGGAGAACGGACTCGGTTCCACAGTTGCACTTCTGCTATTTGCCCATTAAAGAAATAGCCCGGATTGCCTTCGGTTTTTCCAGCACCGATGCGTAAGGGACGGTTTGTATTAAGCTTGAGCTTTGAAGCAACTGGAGTACCTATCAGTTCGCCATTGATGTAGAGTTTCATTGTGCTGCCATCGTATGTAGCTGCTACATGAGTCCAGGTATTGAGAACTACATCTGAACCAGTTAAAACTACCCACTTGCTCCCATCTCCCGTCCAAAACTGCCATTTATTGTTCTCTCCTGCATATAGCTTATATCCTCCTATAGGAGTGGTCGTTCTGGAGGTAACTGGCGATCGCCACTGCCCTTGGCTACCCTCAACTTTAGCCCAACAGGATAAGGTAAATTGTTCTGGATTCAGTTGCTCAGCATAAGGAACTTCGATATAATTTCCTCGGCCATCAAATGCTAGGACAGAGTCGCTAGTAACTGGTTCAGGGGTTGTAGATTTGGGTGGAACTGAACAAGTCACTGCTATAACTGAACCACTATTCGGGATCGGCTTCCAGTCACTGGTCAAGGTGTCTCGGCTATAGAGACGATTATCTACGCCAACGCCAACTATTTTGCCATCCGGCATGACGGTAATATCGAGAACCGAACCATTATTAGGTACTTCCTTCCAGTCACTGGTCAAGCTATCTCGGCTATAGAGGCGATTATTATTCGCCCCAACTCCAACTAACTTCCCATCCGGCATGACGGTGACACTACTAACCAAACCACTATTAGGTACTCCATACCAGTCACTGATCAAGTTATATTGGGTGTAGAGGTTTTTATTGGTTCCAATGCCGACTATTTTGTCATCCGGCATGACGGCGACATCAATAACCGCACCACTATTAGGAATCTGCTTCCAGTCACTGGTTAAAGTGTCTCGGGTGTAGAGATTATTATTGGTTCCAACGCCCACTATTCTGCCATCTGGAACGAGGGCGACACTAATAACAGGACCACTATTAGGTATCTCCTTCCATTCACTGGTTAAAGTATCTCGGCTACACAGGAGATTATTTGTCCCAACACCAATTACTCCATAGTCGCTATTAACTGGTTCAGGGGTTGTAAATTTAGGTGCAACTGAACAAGTCGCTGCTATAACTGAACCACTATTCGGAATCTCCTTCCATTCACTGGTCAAGCTATCTCGGCTATAGAGGCGATTATTCGCCCCAACTCCAACTAACTTCCCATCCGGCATGACGGTGACACTAATAACCGCACCACTATTAGGTACTTCCTTCCAGTCACTGATCAAGCTATCTCGGGTGTAGAGGCTTTTATTGGTTCCAACGCCGACTATTTTGCCATCTGGCATGACGGCGACACTAACAAACGCACCACTATTAGGAATCTGTTTCCAGTCACTGGTTAAAGTATCTCGGGTGTAGAGAATATTATTGGTTCCAACGCCGACTATTTTGCCATCTGGCATGATGGCAATACTAATAACCTGAGCACTATTAGGTACTCCCTTCCAGTCACTGGTCAAAGTATCTCGGGTGTAGAGGCTTTTATTGGTTCCAACACCGACTATTTTGCCATCTGGCATGACAGCAATACTAATAATCTGACCACTATTAGGTATCTCTTTCCAGTCACTGGTTAAAGTATCTCGGCTACACAGGAGATTATTTGTGCCAACACCAATTACTCCATAGTTAGCTGTTTCTGTCTTTTCAATCTTTATAGGAATTTCTCCAAAATTTCCCTTGACACTTAAGGAATAAATACGATCAACTGAATCGGAAAATGCTGTAGCAGTAGCACCAGATGAGGTAAACAAAACTTTTCCGCTTAAGTTACCAAGAGGAGCAGTATTCTTATCATAACTGATAGAACCTGCTTGGGGATAATATATTCCCACAAAGTCACCTTGGTTGACTTTAATCGGTGTAGTAAGGGAAAATTCGTTTAAACCAATCACAGGGGTTTTTACCTCGCTTTTTCCCACAACTGACCAGGTATTGGCTTCGTTCCTATAAATGATCAGTTGTACAGGTGATGTGTTTTCTGCCCAAATATTCCACCCAGTTATTTCACCATTGCCATTAATGGGTTTGTTGGTATCTACAAGATAAAAATTAGTCCTTGTATCTGCAATTCCGTATTTAGTGGGAAGATTACCTCCAGTGATCACATCAGGTTTTTTCCCTATTTCAGACTCTTTCGTGCTAGTTATGGGTAGTTCAGATTTCCCCCAAGTAGCGCCATTAATTGTGCCATTATTGCCATTACTTGTCTTATCTTTAGCGATATTTTCTGAACCTTCATTGAGGGGCCAATATCCCACTAATCCGGTTTCATTTCCCTTTAATCGCTGGGACATATTTTCTTTAAGTTCTGATTCTGGTCGGGCAATATTCCACACCCTCACTTCTGCTATTTGACCTTCAAAGTAACCATCATTAGCCCAGTTACTCTTACCTATATAGTTTAAGGTTCGGTTCAGGTTGTCTGGAAGGCTTATTTGTTTACTTTGGATTAATTGACCATTTTTATACAGTTTGGCCATCCCTGATTTATCAATGGTAGCGGCTACATGAATCCACTTATCAATTTCTAAGGTATTTGGGGCTTCTATGGTGTGGGTTCCATTATTACAATACAGATGGAGTCCCAAGGTGCTAGATGTTCCCACATTTCCCAGGACAATGTTCTTGTTTCCCTGTCCATTGCCGAAATCAATAATTCGTGACCACGAACGGCGAAAACTTTTGTACTGCACCCAAGCTTCTACGGTAAATCCTTGGGAATAGTCCGTGTTGACTGCGGGTAACTGCACATAATCGTCTATACCATCAAATGCTAGGACAGATTCGATAGCACCCTTCTTGGCACTCGTAGTATTTTCCGCTTGACTCATGGTCACTTATCTCCGTAACTAATGGCTAGTTTAAGTTTGAACTCCGCTGGCACTGCGCTGACTAGAAAATACCTCATGGGGACTGTAATAGTCAAGAACTTTTTGCGGTCAGTGGTTAATATAAGTCGTAATCGTTCAGATAGTTGAACTAAGTCGAGGTATCGTCACTCCGACTCATCTTCAGAATGGAAGGTGATAGTTTCTCATCATTGTGGTCATTGTCCTAAACATTTTCCAAACTTTTGCCATTGGGTTCAATGCGAAAGATAAAAGTAACCAAAGCCCCAAAAAGAGAAGTGATAACTAAACCATGTAAAAGGTTAGACGTACCAATTTGTTCCCTGAGAATCGGAAAGAAAAAAGCAGTAGTAACCGCTCCAATTTTAGCAAAAGAGGCGGCAAAACCAGCACCTAAACCGCGAATTTGTACGGGAAAAACCTCCCCTGCTAAAACATAGGTCATGGCATTGGGGCCGAGATTTGTCATAAAATTAAAGATGATAAAGCCGCCAAATATCAGAAATACTTTTAATTGATGACCTTCTGGAATAGTTTCTGCCGCTAGGGAAGCGATTCCTAAGCCTAAGCCACAGCCAATAAAGCCTACAATTTGTAAGGGAATCCGTCCGACTTTATCAATCAAAAGAATCGACGCAAGAAATCCAATCAGTAAGAACAGATCAATTGCTCCAGAACCTTCCGCTGCTACCATATCTTTGAAAATAAAATTAGGCTGAGTTTTGGTAAATAGGGTTGCTAAAATTGTTGGGGTAAAAATACCAATGCCGTAGGTGGCTAGATCCTGTAAAAACCAAGGAACAGCCGCTAATATAGTTGCTCTGAGATAGCGAGGGGAAAACAAAAGCTTGTATTTTTGCTTGCGTTGCTGGCCGATTCTCTCTACTAAGTCCGCAAGCTCAACTGGGCGTTGCAGTAAAACTTTAGCAGAGCGTTGAGCATCCTCTTGGCGATTGTGAGATATTAACCAATGGGCGCTTTCTGGGATTCCTGTTCTCAATAAAAAAACAATAATTCCAGGAATAACTAAACTGGCGTACATCCAATGCCAAGCCCCTACTTCAGGGTTAATCCCCAGTACCAGTAATCCGATTAAAACTCCGCCTAGGGAGCCAATTGATTGAAAAGCAAAAGCTCCTAATACCATTCTGCCCCTAAAACTACTAGGAATTGACTCAGAAATAATCAGATGGGCTGTGGGATAGTCTGCCCCAAGAGCAACCCCAACGCAAAATAAAAAGAAAATCAGAGAGGGAACATTCCAAGCGATCGCTGTTAAACTGACAAAAACAGTAAAAATTGCCATTTCAGACACGAAAACTAACTTTCGTCCTAGGCGATCCGCTAAATTTCCGAATAGAGAAGCCCCCACCAAAATCCCCAAAAGCGTTGCGGCAGCAACTGAACCTTTTAGGGCTGATGCTAAGTTAAAATCTTGCTCAATTAAGGGAATAGCAACTCCAGTTAGAAAGATGACCATGCCTTCAAAAAACTTGCCGGTAGCCGCCAAAATCCAGATGCGCCATTGCACCAAACTTAGGGGACGAGGAGGAGTTTCATCGATATAACTTTGTAGGCTTTTCATAGGATAGAGCTATTAAAACTATAGTTTTAATAGCTGGTTAGCTTTAAATTGAGTTTAAGGCTGATTTAATTTAAGATTAAAATTTTTGGATACTCGTTACTGTCTATGCTATATCAACATACAAGATGCCAAGACAACATACTTCTAACCCAAAAATTCTGAAAGTTTCTCAAGCTATAGCCTCTCCGTTTTATTAGTTTAAGTTTATTTTTGATTCCCTCGACTAACGGAAGATTTTTGATTTTTACAAGAGGTCTATTGACAATCGTCCTCGAAAATGTCTTGACTATCCTACCCCGAATCAGGTATTCTACGAAAGCAAATCAGACAGTGATGCAATTCAGACTTGAATTAGCCCAATTAAGGAGCTAGAGTGAAGAAAAATCAGATGATAATGGCTGTAATCGCCTTTGCTGCGGGAGCCGGCACAATATTCGCCGCTATTGTCATTTTTGACATTGATTTTGTTAAATGGGCTAACTGTAGTGCGCCTTTTGCCGATCCCATTGATCGCCAATCAGCCATTTGCCGTAGATAATCTGGCGGCTCTTGACAAACCTTATTAATATAAATACTGACATCTATCTCAGGGGAAGACTGCCTATGGAGCTAAGTAGGCAAGTTTGCAACTGAGAATGTAATCTCCAAACTAATAAATATTGGAATAGTGGAACATGGAAGCAACACTGGGCATCATCTTATCGGTACTTTCGGCAACTGCCACAGCCATCTGGACAGTTTGGACTTGGAGCGAGCAACAAGAGGAGGAAAAGACGCAGAAACGAAATCAGATTGCCGCTCTGTATATTAATCCCTTCCTGTTCGCCGCTCACGAATTGCAAGTCCGACTTGACGGCATCCTCAATCAGCAAGAGTTGGAATTTTTTAAACGGGAATATCCTGAAGCCGATGAAATCGGTTCTCCCGAAGCCTTAGAACTACTCTATGTCCTGGTGAAATTCTTTGGCTGGTACTGGTACGTCTATCGATACGGTCCCTACACTAGGGACAAGAAAGCGATCGAACTGATTAGCAAAATTATCAGGACTTTTGCCAACCGCGAGGACTTTGTTGGAGACGCTTTCTATTTTTCCTTCTCAGAGCAGAGATCTCTGGGGCAGACATTCGTGAAAGTCTTTGGGCAAGCTGAATCGATCTACCCTGAGTTGGAAGCTATCTCCCTCTATCAATTTGCCGCGGATCTGAGGGACGACATCCAAAAAGATCGCCCTATGTATCAGAATGTCATCAAAACGATCCAGGTCATAGACAGCGCCGAGCGGGTTGAGGAGCTAGAAGGATGCGATCGCCTAATCGCCGTACACAATGACTTGATCGACCTGCTTAGTTATCTAGAAGCCCAAGAAGGCTTCTGTATCTCGCCCAAGGTACGCCAGAAAATTCAATGGACTGCAAGCCTTCCCACAGATACCGAAATCATCCATGCTATTGCGGGGCGGGTACGGCTGCGGATTCCTCGCCTGCGTCAAGATCTGTCCTACGCCGAGCGGCTGCGCCAGCGCCTTCAGTCCCTAGCTGGCGTGCAAGAAATCCAAATCAATCCAGATGCTGCTTCAGTGGTGATTAGCTATGCACCCACCCTCTCAGAGGCAACATTTCAACAGGGACTTTTTCAAGCCATTGCCCAGTCAGGATCAGTAAATTAGACCTCTTCTAAAAATCAAAAATTGTTGTTAGGGTTAGGCTTCGGCCGTGAACTTAGCGTTCCACAAAAGCTCACGCCGAAGTCCGAACGGAGTCGGTGGTCAGAAGAATTAAGAATAAATAATAATCCAAATAAATAGGGCGGTTCCTCTATTCATCTGACACAGGCAACTCCTGAAAGGTTTTTAGATTTATTCAGCAGACCCCCATTATTCAAGAAGGATTGGTACTAACACTAAATTGCTTGAGTATAGGCTACACATCAGGGGAGGAAAAAGGCAAAGGGGAGAATAAATAATCATTTTTTAGTGGATTCAGTATAATTTAGCTATTTTTAGCCAAAAACCAGAGCATCAATAAAATAATAGCGATCGCCAGTCCGCTAAAAACAGTGTTTTTATGCTGCTCCAACTGCATGGGTGGGGGGGATTCTTCTTTTTTCTGTTTATTTGTCCCCTTTTTAAATTGCGGTGCGCTATCGGGAAGTTTATCTAAATCGGGAATCTTCGTCATCCACTCATCTGGGCGTTTGAGACGGGGAGCTTCGATAATATAAAGTAAACGCTTGGCCTGTTCGCGAATTTGATAGATAGGATGGGTAATAAGTTGCCTACAGATTTCACTAGCTTTCTCCCCCTCTCCTAACCCCTGATGGGCAGAAATCAACCAAATTTGAATCTCACCCCCTGCTCGAGATCCTAAGGAAATTAAGTCTAAAGCCGCATTTAATTGCTGGATACTAAGGCGATATTGTCCACGCTCAAAGGCACTGATTCCAGCTTGATAAAGGTCTTGAAAAGAAGGATTTTCGGCCACGGAGTCAAGATCAAGATAAATGAAATTTTGAACAAGTATAGCAAGAGTTGAGTTCTCCGTCGATTGAAACGCGACGAATTATCAGCACTTGCCCCCCTCTTAGGTTGAGATTCCATTGCTTCACATCTAAGTACCTAAGCAAAATTAATTACACATATCTAACCCCCTCTTGCCTTTTGCCTCTTGCCTTTTGCCTATCTTTACTAGGAAATTAATTTTGCACGACTACTTACTAGCTGTCATACTAAATCCGTTGAGTACAGGCTAGTTATGAGGAGAGGCTTCGGCCGTGAGCTCAGCGTTCGACAAAAGCTCACGCCGAAGTCCGAACGGCAAAAGGCAAAGGGGAATAAATAATCAGTTTTTAATAACCAGATTTAGTATCACTAGCGCTCAAAAATCAGTGGTGGCAGTCAAAAGCCGCCCACGGGACCTGGTATGACTGATCACTGAAAAGCTCCCCACCTCCGCTATGGAGAATGGGAATCTAGACCAAAATCCGCTACACTTACTGCTAAACCTGTTCAGGCTGCACGGCATGAAAGAGAGGAACTCCTTGTTACTAACTATATTAGTGACCGCCACTCTACTAATTAGTTTAGTTTTGGGGATTGTGTTTGACAAAAAAGCCGCTTTATTAGGAATTTTGGCAGTTCCCGCCATGGTGGCTTCTTTTATCCATCCCCGTCTGGGATTATTAGCCCTAATCATCTATCTTCCCCTAAGTAGTACCGTCGCTTTTGCTGTGGCGAGAGTTTTTCAAGTAAAGGGCAACCTAATTGCTGAAGAGCCATCCTATGCTCTCTACAAAATCGCCAAGGATGCCTTTTATTTCCCAGCTTTAGCGGCAATTTTAATTAAAACCAAAACTTTTAAGCAATTATACCCCCAAATCAAGTCTTTTTTCATCACGGCTTTAATTTTACTTGTCAGCAGCTTGATAACTTTTCTGTTTGTCAATCTGCCCGAAGGAGCCACTGCTGTGGGAATTGTGGGATTAAAAACCCTCCTCAGTTATATTCCCCTAGTTCTCTGTGGCTACTATTTAATCGAGCAAAAACGGGATTTATTCGCAGTTAATCGGCTTTTAATCGTGATGATCTTAGTCTGTTGCGGTTTAGCTCTCGTTCAATACTTATTACTTCTACAGGGTATCTGTCCCGATAATGAATTCCTCAATCAACTCGAAGTTTTTGCCCCGAAGTCCGACGGCCGATTTTATCCAGATATTACCAAAAAAGCTACCTTGAAAGCTCAATGTTTTGTCGGCGGTTCGGTGTTGTATAATCCCGATCAAGGCTTAATTCGTCTCCCTGGCACATTTTCTGATCCTTGGCAATGGGGTTGGTTTTTAGTATCTAGTAGCGTCATCAGTTACGCAGCCAGTTTTAGTGATCCGCAAAAAAGATGGCGCATCGCTGGTTGGATAGCAATGGTGTTAGTCTTCCTTGCGACTCTGGTTTCTGGACAAAGATTGCCTTTTTTGCTAGTACCTTTGTTTTACTTAGTTCTGGTTATTGCTACTAGTAAAAGTAAACAAAAGTTACCATTAAAATTGGGAATCTTGGGAATGATTTCCCTGCTCGGGGTGACGTTAATTCCCTTTATTCAGGAAAGAGGACTAAATTTTATCGGTCGCTGGCAATACTCCTCTCCAATTGACTTTGTAGTCAATCAAATGCAGTGGATCTTCAACCATATACAGCTTTTCGGTTTTGGTTTAGGCACAGCCACCAGTGGCGCTCGTCATGTAGCGGGAGAAGAAGAGATAAGACTAATTGAAACCTACTACGCTAAACTCCTCTACGAAACCGGTATCGTCGGTTTTATCGCTTTTATGGCACTGGTGACAATTCTCTGTATTCTCACATTTAAAGCCTATTTAAAAGTAAAAAATGCTGATTTAAAGCACTGGGGTCTGTGTATCTGGATTTTCCTGTTTTTTATTAGCTACAATCCCTACTATTATCCTCTCTCCGTCGAGCCAGTTTCTGTTTACTATTGGTTATTCGCCGGACTATTACTAAAACTGCCAGAAATTAGTGAGAAATTGGAAGATGAGGAGAGAGTTACCGAGAAAAATGAAGTGGAGAAGTAAGAGGACTTTTATCGATAATTACATTATCGCTCGATTGATAGGGGTTAACCACAATGACAGCAGAAACCCTTATCTATTCCCTCGAATCTTTCCTTAGGGAAATTAAAGATAGTATTAAAAGTGTTGCTCGAAAGCTAGACACTTTTAATAAAGATGTGGACCGTATTAAGTAGAAAATTCCCCTTTTCTTTTCACCGATTACTGATTACTGATTACTGATTGCTAGGTTTAAACTAGGTGAGGATAGCTAACCTAACCTAGAAAATTTTTAGGAAGCTAAGGCTAACTCGACTATTTGTTGTAGTTCCCCATTTTGATAGAGTTCGATCATAATGTCGGAACCGCCAATAAATTCACCGTTGATATAGACTTGGGGAATAGTCGGCCAATTGGAATACTCCTTAACTCCTTGTCTTAACTCCCCATCTTCCAGAATATCGACAGTTTCATAGGAAACCCCCAGAATATTGAGAATTTGTATGACGTTATTGGAGAAACCACACTGAGGCATTAATTTATTGCCCTTCATGAACACAAGAACTTTGTTATTCTGGATTAATTGATCGATTCTGGCCTTAGTTTCGGGTGTCATAGGTCTAGTAGCTAGAATTTGAGCAAGAATAGCCAATCCTGAGAGATGGCATATTCTATTAGTTTAGCACAAGCCGTTGGGATAGCCTTAAAAAGGAAGGTCTTCGTCCTCCTCCAAACTATCTAAAATTTCGTTAACATCAGGTCTCCCGCGCACGATAGTCATATTTTCCAGAGACTTATTAACTTTAGTTTCTGCGGCCGAATTTTCTGGCAGCGAATAACCCATATTGACCAGTTCACCATCAAAAGATTTTGCTAACTTTTGAGCGGCTGCCAAAATTTCGCTAACATCGACATCTTGATCTAATGTCTCTAAAGATGAATCAAAATTTAAGATTTTTTGAGGTAGTTCTGTACTAGGAGTTTTGGGGTTTCCTGACGCGGTGATTTTTGCTTCTTTTTTCTCGATAATTGCTTCTTTGACCGGGGGAATATTCACCACAGTCACAACTTTATTTTCGGGGGTTATTGGTGGGGTTGCTGCGGTTTCAGGTGGTGGTAGTATCTTAGCTGCTGGGGATTGGGAAACTTCCGCAGTTATGGCAGCAGTAGCGGAACCTACCTGTAAATGAACTTTAATCCGGCGCTGAAAAGCTGCCTCGAAAGCTGACTCAATATTAGTCAATCGTAGCCGGGCCATTTTTAATAATTGTTCCGAAGATATACTTAAATAAGCGCTCGATTCTTCCATGCTAAAAAGACTACCGTGCTGACGTAGGAGAGTGCGAGTAGTGGGGGGTTCCATTACTTCTAAAACCTGCTGCCAAATTTGTTCGTGATTGTCATCACTGGTAACAGTTTTAACCTCAGTTTGCGGCACTGCGACGCTAGTTGTCGGGGTGATAACTGCTGGTTTGATCGGTTCATTAACCGGCGCCGGCACTGTGATCACTTCCGGGGGCCTCTCGGCGCTGGTTTGGGGACGGGAAGGCGCTACCGTGGCAACTAGCGGAATCACCTGTGCTTGCGGTAACAGTCCTAATAGAGTAACTTCTAACCAGAGACGGGGTTGAGTGGTGTTTTTTAGTTGTGTTTCGCTGTCTTTGAGCAGTTGTTGACCGCGGAGAATTTCCTCTAAAGACCAAGTACGCGCTTCCGTACATAATTCCTGCCAAGTGGGAGCAGTGACAGCCACCATTTCTGGACGATTAGGGGCGGTTTTGGCTAAAAGTAGGTTTAAATAGAACCCCGCTAGATTTTGCAAGACGATTAAAGGTTCCTTCCCGCGATTCATCAGATGGCGACATTGTTCGATAACTTGATCGGGAATATTGCCATGAATGACTTTAAGCAGGGTTAAGAGGTCTCTTTCGGGGACTGCACCGACCAAATCCCAGACTCGCTCGGCCGTAATCGTTCCTGCGAGTAAACTTAATTGATCAAGAAGACTTTCGGCATCGCGTAAACCACCGTTAGCGATCTGAGCCACAAGGGTTAATGCTTCTAGGTTAATATCGATCGCTTCTATTTGGGCGATTTTTTGCAGGTGTACCACCATCGCATCGAGAGCAATACGGCGATAATCAAAGCGTTGACAACGGGAGATGATGGTAGGCAAGACACGCTGAGGATCAGTGGTAGCAAGCACGAAAATCACTCGATCTGGCGGTTCTTCTAGAGTTTTCAGCAAAGCATTAAAGGCCGCCGTACTGAGCATATGGCAGTTATGAACTAATAACCCATTGGCAACAAAATTATGATTGTCCTCCACTTCTAGGTCATAGACGCTTTCTGTGTCACCTTCTTGAATCCCTATCACTTCCTCGAAATTTGTCAGCCATTGAGGGGATTTTATGATACTAGGCCTGTATTGCACCGCAGCCACATTGACAGGGGATAGAATCTGATCGCCGATTTTGAGATTTTTTGCTTGTATCCATGCTTTTTCTGTTCTAATCAAATGATTACCAGTGCAATTAATCGTCCGATTTCTGGTTTGAATGGTTAAAGTTGCTTTTGCGCCTCGGTTTAGCCATCGCAGGACTTTTTTATATTCCCACTCTCCGCTGCTCTCGTTGTAACTGAGAACTCGTTTTCCGAGAATCTCAGGATGATTAATGGGGATTAATCCCGTTTCGGTGAAAACAAGGCTATCCCCAGTCAGGCATTCATCGATGACATAGACTTTATAACGACATTGGACGGGGGCAAATTGCGATCGCTCGATAATTTCCCGAATGTTATCCACACCGGTATTACTAGCGGCATCAATTTCGATCACGTCTAAAGCGGAACCATTGGCGATCGCTTGACAGACAGAACACTTCCCGCAGGGAATCGGTGTCGGATGGTCACTAGACAGACAGTTGAGGGATTTGGCTAAAATTCGCGCCGAGGAGGTTTTCCCCGTGCCTCTGGGTCCAGTAAATAGGTATGCAGGAGCGATTCGCTCACTGATTAAGGCATTACTCAGGGTAGTGGCGATCGCTGATTGTCCCACCAAATCGGCAAAGGTTTGGGGACGATACTTATGATGTAGAGGTTCGTAGGTCATGACTGGCTGAAAACTTTTTCCCCACCCTAGAGACTACTATTATCCTATGCCGATTCTTTTTCGGCACGAGAACAAGTGTATGCTTTTTATCTAGCCAGTTGTAATGCGCGATTTGCATCACGAAAATGGCAATTTAGCTAGGGCCTGTAATAAATTGTATTAATAACTACAATTTGGCCGAGAAAATCTGCGGACTATCTTAGTATGCCCAAAGATAGCGCCACCAATCAGACCCACTGCTTATGACTGAATCTACAAAAACCCAATGTCCTTACTGTGGAGTAGGTTGTGGTTTGACAGTCACCCCCCCCGCGTCGGCCGGACAAGCAGCGAAAGTCTTTGGGGACAAGTCCCACCCCTCCAGTCAAGGTATGATCTGTGTTAAAGGGGCCACTGTAGCGGAATCAATCGATAAAAATCGCATCAAAAACCCGATGATCCGAGATTCTCTCCAAGAGCAATTTCGTCCTTGTACTTGGGAAGAGGCATTCGATCGCATCGTTAACCGTATCCAAACTCTAATCGCTCAGGGGGAAAAGGAAAGTATCTGTCTATACGGTTCGGGACAATTTCACACCGAAGATTACTACATCGCCCAAAAACTGGTCAAGGGTTGTCTGGGAGTCAATAACTTTGATGCTAATTCCCGTCTTTGTATGTCCTCGGCCGTGGCCGCTTACGTTGACAGTTTCGGAGCCGACGGTCCCCCCTGCTGTTACGATGACCTAGAATTAACCGATTGTGCCTTTCTGGTGGGGACAAATACGGCCGAATGTCACCCCATCATCTTTAACCGTCTGCACAAGTATCTCAAACGTAACAAAGAAGCGAAATTAATCGTCGTTGATCCCCGCAGTACCAAAACCGCCGAGGCCGCTAATCTCCACCTCGCCATTAACCCGGGGACCGATATTGACCTATTTAACGGTATTGCTCACCTGTTACTGGGTTGGGGGGCGATCGATACCTATTTTATCGATAAATGCACCGGGGATTTCCCCAAATACGCCGAAATTATCCGCCATTATCCCCCGGAAATAGTCGCCCCTAAATGCGGTATCCCCATCGAGGATTTAGAACAGGCTGCCCGCTACTGGGCCGAATCAAAAAGAGTGCTTTCTCTTTGGTCGATGGGTATAAATCAATCCAGCGAAGGCACGGCCAAAGCCCGCACTTTAATCAATTTACACCTAATGACGGCTAATATCGGTAAACCGGGGGCTGGTCCTTTTTCCCTAACCGGACAACCCAACGCCATGGGAGGAAGGGAAGCCGGCGGACTCTGCCATCTTCTCCCCGGTTATCGTTCCGTCAAAAATCCCCAACACCGGGCCGAAGTGGAACAAGCTTGGGGTTTACCTGCTGGTCGGATTTCTCCGGTCCCCGGTCGCGATGCTTGGAGTATGATTACTGGTTTGGAGACGGGAGATGTCAAACTTCTCTGGATTGCCGCCACTAATCCGGCCGTTAGTATGCCTGATCTAGAACGCACCAAGGCGGCCCTGTTAAAATCACCTTTTACTATCTATCAGGATGCCTACTATCCCACAGAAACCAGCGCCTATGCTCATTTATTGCTGCCAGCGGCCCAATGGGGCGAAAAAACGGGAACAATGACCAATTCTGAGCGTATGGTGACGTTAAATAAAGCTTTTCGTCCTCCCGTCGGTCAAGCTAGGGCCGACTGGCAAATTTTTGCCGAAGTTGGTCGCCGTTTGGGTTTTCAGGCACAATTTAATTTTCAGGATTCGGCCGAGGTACATTCCGAGTTTATCCGCTTGACCTATAAACGTCCTTGTGATATGACGGCGATTAATTATGAGCGCCTGGCCGAGACTCCCCGACCGTGGCCTGATTCCATCGATGAAATTTCCGCCCCTAAAACCGCTAATTCCGGGGAATTACTGGGTAATTTAGTTAAAGATGACGATAAAAGCCCAAAAACAGCCGCAAAACGCCTTTATACCGATGGTAAATTTAATACTGCTGATGGTCGTGCTGTTTTCGCTGCCTACCACAGTAAAGGTCTAGCGGAACCCCCGGACGATGATTATCCCCTAGTGTTGACCGTGGGGCGTTTGTACGGTCACTGGCACACCCAAACTCGCACCGGCCGCATCGAGAAAATTGTCAAAATGCACCCAGCACCTTTTATAGAAATTCATCCCCAAGATGCGGCAAAATTGGGCATAGAAGCTGGGGAATGGGTGGAGGTGCGTTCTCGTCGCGGTTCTGCCCGTTTTCCCGCTTTAATTACCAAAGCAATTGCTCCTAATTGTGTCTTTGTGCCGATGCACTGGGGGGCCCTATGGGCAGAAAATTCTGAGGCCAATAGTCTCACCCATCCGGCCGCTTGTCCGATTTCCCTGCAACCGGAATTAAAAGCTTGTGCTGTCAAATTAATCCCGTTGAAGTCTTTAGTTAATGCCGAATTATCTCTCGGTCAATTTCTGGCAACTCCCTAATCAAATTTGGCTTTCCCTTTAGTTATTGTTACTTTTGTTATACTAAATCCGTTGAGTAACGCACAGAAAACGGGTTTCTCGGAGAAACCCGTTTTCTACTCAAAAAGGGGAATAAATAATCAGTCTTTAATAACCAGATTTAGTATTATGGCAATTTTCCAAAATCTGATAGGTAGTTTGTGTTTAAAGAATTCCCATTAAGCCAAGACACATTTTAACCGCCTATCCTTAGATTAGCTGAATGCACTTCTTGCATAATTTTTTATGGTATATTCGGGGAATACTTTTCTTTCGATTTTTAGATGGAAGTCGAAAACTGGTATCATCTACATCGCTGCTGTCAGCCTGCTGTTGAATGTCTTGTTCGTCCCGCTGCCAGTCGGTAGCCCCTCTCGAATCACCTCACCATGACGACAACAACCCTGATTCCCGCACCAGTTCAAGCGGCAGAAAATTCCCCAGCACCCCCTGAGTGGGTAGATTGGCAAGTCGCCCATCAAATTCCAGGACGGCTGCGAATTCGCATTCCCCGCCTCAATTGGGATAACGAATTTGCCAGACGCTTACAGCGATCGCTGCTGAGAACCACTGCCATCAGCGAGAGCCGCATCAATGCCGCAGCCTGCTCCCTGATTGTCTCCTACCGGGCGGAAGTGTTGTCAGCAAAGGCCATCCTAGATTACTTGCAAGCGGCCATCCCAGCAGCCGGCCGGGAAAGAGAGCTAGAGCCAAGGGAGAAAGTCGGGGCTAGAAATCAGGGGACTTGGCCAACTTTAGGGCTGCCAGCCTTAACTCTAGCTGTGGCGATCGCTGCTGCCCCCCTAGAACTGCCCTTCTCGATTGTGGGGGGAATTGTCCTTGCGGCTTCAATTCCTATCTGGCAGAGGGTTGGCCAAGCCCTCACCCAGCAGGGACAAGTGACAATAGACTGCCTCGATGCCCTCTGGTTGAGCTACCAACTGCTTCAAGGTAACAACATTGCCGGCGCACTCGCCCTCAATCTGGCAGCAGTGGGAGAGAGCCTGCGTCAGAGCAAGCTCCAACAGTTAGAAGACGAGCTATACCTGCTGTTCGAGCAAGAAGATGCAGAAATCCACTGGCTCTCTGACCGGCAGCGGTTCGCTCCCGTTCCCGAGGCAGATCGAGAAGGGTGGCTAGATTCCGTCGAAAAAACCGAACTACTCCAGAACCTCAAACCCGTCGCCCAAGGTGCAATCCTACCCACTTTGTTCCTGAGTGGCACTTGGGCAATGCTGACGGGAGACTTGGGGCGGGCGAGTGCGCTGTTACCCCTTGACATCGGGGTTTCTCTGCGGGGCGTTACTCCCTTGGCAGTGGTTTCGTCCCTGACGGCGGCAGCGCGACAAGGCGTTTATATCCGCAATGCTAGGGTACTGGAAAAGCTGGCTCAGGTGGATACTCTGGTCTTTACTCGCGAAAGTTTCCCAGACTTGATTACCCCGGAGCTGCTGGTGAGTTGGGGCATCCCTTCCGAGTGCATCCACTTCGCCAACGATGCGGCTGCTGTTGAGGGCTTCCAAGAACAGTTGCGCCGCCAAGGTAAGCGGGTGGCTTGGATAACCGACAGTGGTAGTGATTGCTTGGCTGCCCAGGAGGATCAGGTGGTCATTTCTCTAGGGAGAGGGGATTTGGAAGCGGCCGCAGATGTCATCTTGCACAGCCAAGATCTCCAGCCCCTTGGCTACACCTTTGCCCTGGCGCGGCATACCCTTGCCACTGCCTACGGGAGTTTGGCGATCGCATCTCTGCCGAACCTGTTAGCGGTGGCAGTCGGGGCATTTTGGGGACTCAACCCAGTGGCAGCCGCCGCAATCAACGGCAGTTCAGCCATCCTCGCAGAACTGAACAGCCTGCGCTCCCTGAAAACTAACCCTTTAGAAAACGGGTTTCTCGGAGAAACCCGTTTTCTGTGCGTTACTCACTAAGAGTAAGGAGACCAGGGACCGATGACGGTTTCTCCTCGCTTCTCTTTTTCTGCTAATTCTAGGTTTAAGGTTAATAGTTTCTCTAAGATGTCGTCGTCAGCTTGGAAGTGATATGCTTCCATTACTAGCTTGTCTAATTTCTGATGGAGTTGATACAGTTGGCTGCTAGGTTCGTTAAAGAATTGGTTATATAGTTTAGTGATTCCCCATTGTTTTTTCTCCATCTGTTGGCTGCGGTATTCGTGTAATTCCCCGGCGGTTTGACGGATTTTTTCGACAAGTTCCCGTGAAGGTTTCTGGGGAAAAGGGAAGGTTTCAAAACAGGTTGTATTAGTATAGCGAGTTCTGTCTTCAAGAGTTGAACTTTGAGCTTTTACCCAGAGGCGATGTATTTTTGAGTTAAGAATTCCTAGAATGTAGAAATCATCGGAGGCTATCACCATATTTGCTTCACAGGGAAGTATGGACACATCAACTGGAGAAAAAACAATATATTTAGCGATTTTGGGGATGGCAAAATAGCAAGATAATTTAGATATAGCTTGTCTCATTTTTGGTGCATATTCACCAAATCGCCACCAATGTTTTTTTCTGGAATCGCGACGATTTTTATCTCTTTCAGGTTTAACGGCTATTCTAACTCTTTCAAAGGGGGATTGATAATTTGTAGCTTCTTCTATATTCATGCCTTGAAAATCAATTACCCAATCCAGTTCTTCCCAAGGATAAATCAAGTTTTTACCATCAATCATCGGTTTTAAAACTTCTTGATTTTTAGGATCTTCTAATATCCATTGATCCACTTGTTTCTTCGTGACAATAAAACCTTTTCCTCTTAAACCACAAGATTCAAAAGAAAAGTTTTTATTGACATTCAATTTTGTAGCATTATCTACTGATATTTCAGATTTCAATGCAGTAGATAATAAATTAACTGACAAATTATCTAGAAATAATTCTTTTGGTCTTTCTTTACTCCAATTAACAATACTAACATGAACATTAGCTTCACCAGACCAAGGCTGAGTTGAAATCGCTTCATGTATAAATCCACCTTGCTTAACCACATAATCTAAGCTTGCTTTTCTCCCAGAAACTTGTGATATTGAATTAGTACCAACTAAACCGGCTCTTCCTAATTCTCCAAGATTTTCCGCAGCTTTTCTAAACCAAAAAACACAAAAATCAGGTTGTCCTTGAACATCAGGAAATTTTTGATAAATTTGTTCTGCATACTCATCTCCTAGTTCTGTCCTTAACTTTTTACCTCCTAAAAATGGAGGATTACCGATAATTGCGTCCGCTTTTTGCCAATCGGTAAACAAAGCATCAGCACAGATAATATTACTATCCAAAGTATCCAAAGGTAAAGAAGCTTCCGTCAAATTAAACCTATCAATCGCCACCTTTCTGGCAATCATTAAAGTCACCCGCGCCAACTCTACAGCAAAAGGATTAATATCCATTCCATAAAACTGTTTAGGCGTAACAAAACTAATCTGTAACTGGTCACTAGCAGAACGACGACGGTTAGCAATCTTTTCAATTAATAACTGTTCAATGCGCTTTAATTCTTGATAGGCGACATAGAGAAAATTACCCGAGCCGCAAGCCGGATCTAATACCTTATACTGCTGTAATTCTAACTGAAGTGTATTTAACTCGCCAATCGTCCCAGCTTGCTCAATTTTCTCCTCCCAGTAACGGCTAATAGTTGGGCGAACAATTTTCATAATATCCGCTTCTGAGGTAAAGTGCATTCCGTAGGTATGACGTTCTTCAGCATTAGCTGTCCCTTCAAAAATATTACCAAAAATTGCTGGACGAATCTTACTCCAATCCTGACGCGCCGCCACATCCAGAAACTCTAATTCTTTATTAGTTAATTCAATCGGATGAATTTTGCTAAACAGTCCCCCATTAAAATAATCCACTCCCTGATACTTACCAGCAGGAGTAATTCCGGGTTGGTTCATCTGTTGAAATAATCCCCCCAAGACATCATAGGAATTGCCACCATTTAGACACTCTTGTACACAAGAAATAAATAAATCTCTCGGTAACAATCCTCGATCCTCAGCAAACATTGCTAATACACACTGTAAAATAAATCGCTGGGCCGTCAATTCATCAAAACCGCTTTTATGACCGCGTTTTTTTAATAGTTGAAACAACTCACCCATCCGTCGCGCCGCTGTTTCTGTAATCTCGACTTGATTATTCTGAAAGATAGGGGTACGATTCCCTACTTCCATAAAATTGAACGCACTCACCCGATTTTTCAAATCGTTGAGATTGACTCGATCTACCGGTTCATCTATTTGAAGATCAAAATCAAAAATCCAGAACTGATCAAAATTACATAATAAGACATAGCGAGGGCGATTGGGAACTAATCGACTCCAGTATTCAAAAGCTTGGGGATAGTGTTTACTTAAATCTTCTCCTCGCTTTTTCATTTCAATTAAAACACGAGGTTTCCAAACTAAATCAGCAAATCCGGTTTTACCTTTCTTGCTACCTTTAGTAATCGCCTCCTCATAGGTTGCACCCGCTTCTAACGCACCTTTATGACCAAAAGCTCGAAAGAAACGGTCTAGGAAAATCTGAGCTTCTTTCCTTTCTTTGCCAGTAATATGCTGTTGACAAAAATCAATAAATTCCTGTAAGCTTTCAAGGGTAGTAGTCATCTTTTGCCTTTCCATTGGAGTAGGGTGGGCGTTGTAGTGCGATCACCATCTTACACAATAATTCATAATTCATCATTCATAATTCATAATTCATCATTCATAATTCAGGCTCTTCTAGGTTCTGTGTGATCAGTTTAACTTACTCTATGATCGATCGATCTTTGTGTCCTCTGTGTCTGGAGTGGTTCCTTCCACTCCCTCGCTCTTGAGGAATGTATCTTAGAATACATTTTACCCACCAAACCGGGGAGAGCCGATTTTCCATTGAATCAAACCAAATCAATCGACGATTAAAGCAGTCAAACCTATACTAGGTAAGCATTTGGGCGAATTATGCCAAAATACTCACTCTCATTAAGAAAGAAATCCTAAAAGCCTTAATTCTCGTGCTTATTGAGAATGAATCTGTTAGTTTGGCGAGTTTTGAGATTGTAGAAGCCTCTCTGTGAATGCGTTTGAGGCACCTGAATCTTTAGGTTAATTTTCTCCCCTATTATAAGTAGTCGTGCAAAATTAATTTCCTAGTGAAGATAGGCAAAAGGCAGGAGGCAAGAGGTGGTTAGATATGTGTAATTAATTTTGCTTAGGTACTTAGCTCAAATTGCCCCTCTCAAACTCCGAAAAACAGCGATCGCCCTTCTTAACCTCAGCTAAAAATGCGATCGCCACTGATTAAGCAATAGCAAATTCTGTTAATTCACGACTTGCAGGATCATGAAATGCTAAAACAATATCTTCTTTGGGAATCCCTGCTTCTAATAATTGAGAGGTGATTCCTATTTCTGTCCAATCCTGTTCAATATAAACTCTTTCATTTTTAATACGAATATGAATCTGAATATTGTTAATTTTCTTTTTGTTTATCCAACCAATAGACATCCATAGATAATGATCATGATTTTCATCAAAAATTAAACAGGTTTCTAGTTTTTTTTTGGATGAGCTATTCGCAATTGTGTCTAGCTTTGTTAAGGTATTTTGAATAATTTGGCGATAGTTAGTTAGTTTATCCATTGGACAATTTCCTCTTTTTCGATGTTGACAACTAATAAATCTAATTGGTGTCTTTTAATAACGGCTTGAATAGATTTTCGTTGAAAAAAAGTCTCATAAATTTCATCTTTAATAGCCAGATAGATTTCTTGGTATTCATCTTGCCCTAATTGAATAAGATCACGATAAAAAATATATTGCCCCAAAGCCATTTCAAAGTCTTTGATCATTGAAGGGCCAAGAAAGCTTTTAATTTCAATGATAATTTTACGTTGTCTTTGTTCTTCGGAAATATATTTCTCGATCGCTAGGTCCGGATACAATTCAGCGTCTTCATATTCAATGGGATAGGGATCGGCCGTAATTGTCCAGCCGTCTTTAATTAAGGCATTTTTAACGGCTTCGTGATAGAGGTCTTTGGCTGGCATTTGCCTCCTTCTATTTTGATCACTGGATTTATTATAAGCGATCGCCCTCCTCTTTTCACAGTAAAATAGCGATCGCCTCTTCCAAATTTTCATTAAAAACGCGATCGCCTATCGGTAGATGTCCTTTCGATGTCCAATATCTAAAATAATCACCTTTTTTGCGGAATCATCTATCCCGTAAATAACGCGATAAACTCCAATCCGAATCCGCCAGCCTTCTCGTCCTGTCAGTTTGAGACACCCTGCTGGTCTTGGATTGTCAGCTAATGCTCTAATCCCGTCTCGAACTTTCTGATAACTATCTTGGGGAAGATTAGCTAAAGCCTTAGAAGCTTGTTTTTTAATCGCAATAGTGTAATTCATTGACGACTATTTTCAATTTCGGCGATCGCCTCTTCAAAAGGAATTTCTTCCTCTTCCGAAATAGCTAAATCATAGGCTCTAATAGCATTCAATTCTTCAGAATCTTCTAGGAGTTTTCGATATTCCTCTATATCTAAAAGAATACCGATTTGATTACCCTGTTCATCAGTAATATACTTTTGCTTTAATGGCATTGATAATTACCTTGTTTGTTAATTTTATCCCCTATTATAGCTCAAATTTCTCCTTCATTCTCAACTCAACAGCGATCGCCCTTCTCAAACTTAATAAAACAGCGATCGCTCCAATTAAAGTTAAGATGAGAAACTATACCTCAACTTATCCTAAGAATTAAAGATTAAAAAGTATTTCCTATTCTACAAACTAATGGTATTAATTTAGCTAGAGTTGAGGGTTTGACTTTAGAAAATTGGAATGCTATAATAATGCCTAAATACCAATATTCGGAATAAGTAATTATGCCATCTTTAGACTTCTTAATTAAAGAATTGAATAATAATGGTAGCGAAGTAATAGATATAATTAAAATTTATTCCCCAAACACCATTAAGCAAAAAGTTATGGGAAATCCGACATCGGGCAATTTCGGCTGGATTGCAACTGCTCAATGAAGACGAAATAGAACAAGAACTTGCTGCACGTCGAGGAGGGTGCAGTGAGTCATGAAATTGCTGGCACTTACGGTTTAGCGGCGATGGATGCACTTCACGTTGCTGCTGCGCTGCAAATTCAAGCTGATGAACTAATCACCACCGAAAAGCCAACCAAACCAATGCACCGAGTCAGGGAAATTCAGATTGTTTCAATAGACATCTCTTTTGCATGAGTAGAAAACGGGTTTCTCCGAGAAACCCGTTTTCTGTGCGTTACTCAGTCTCAACTTAGTTGGGGTTTAACAACCTTTCTAGGTTTTGTTCACAGTTCTCTTTATGGGAGAGCATATTTAATTTTTCAGAAAGATGTAAAGCTCGTTGCCAGTGATTAATAGCTGATTTAAGATCATGGGTTTTTTCTTCAAATTCTGCCAAAATAATTAAAGTCTCTAGTTCTACATATCGTTCTCCAATATCGAGGGCAATATCTAAAGCTTGATTAAGATATTGATAGGCTAGATCATCCTTTCGAGTGATACTATAAATTTCTCCTAATCCAGCGCAAGCATGGGCAACACCTGCCACATCTGAAATAGCTAAAGCTCTTTTCTTTTGTTGTTTAAAGTATTTTTCAGACTCCTGAAAATTTGCTTGTTGCCAATAAATTGCGGCTAAATTTCCCAAAGAAAAAATAATTCCTGCTTCATCGGTTATTTGCTCAGATAAATCAAGACTTCTTTGAGTATAATCGATAGCTGTATTCAAATCATTGATTCGCCGGTGTGCTTCTCCTAAATTTCGTAAAGCCGTTGCTTGATAAATAAGATTTTTAATTTTTTCTGCCCATTTTAAGTATTTTTCTAAACAAGGAATAGTCTGGTCAACTTTTCCCTGATAACCATAACAATTACCCAGATTTGAATGGGCAACATTAATAATCTCAAATTTTTCGTCACAATCGGGAATAATCTCGGCTAGATTTAAAACTTCATTCAGTACTATTTCAGCGCTTAAATATTCCCCTTTTATTCCATCAATTGTTGCTATATTTACTTTTCCTCTTGCTTTCCAAAGAGGATTATTTAATTGCTCTGCTAAGGATAACAGTTTCTCTGCATAATTTTTTGCTTGGTCTAATTGTCCTAATTCTCGATACATATAACCAAGTTCACTTAAACAGAGAAAATCGGTTTCATTGTCAAGATTTCCCAATAATTCTTTACACAGTTTTATGCCCTCTTCATAGCGTCCCCAGATGCGTAATTGTTTGTGCAAAGGGAAAGAAGTTGGGTCATGAATTTCTAAGGGTAAAGAAAATAAAGATTTAGCTTCTTTATACCAACCTAATCGACACAGACAGAGAAATGCTTCCACATAACGACTTGCCCGTTCTTGAATAGAGAGCTGCTGTCCCATTTTATCCTTAATATGGCGTTCATAACCAATTAAATGCCAGATAAATGCGCCAAAATGTGCTTTTTCAAAATGACTCCCTGTCGCCCCTAAAATTTCCCCTTTTTGTTTAACTTGAGCGAGTTCTCCAAAAACAGTAAAATCGATACTTGTGAGACGTTCTTTGACTCTTAATTGAGGAGATTGAAAATCATTCATGATTTGGTTTTCCTTCTTTTCTTTGGGTAGATACTAGACGCTTGAAAGCAACATTGCGAATTAAACTATGCTGTTTGATATGTGGTTCATATCCCGGTTGTTTTTGAGTTTCTACTAAATAACGGTTAAACAAGGTAAAAAGAGCTAGGTCTAAATCTTGTTCCTCGTATTCTGAGAATAATTGAAGATTTTCAAACCACGCATTTTTAAATTCAAAAGATGAATAAGTGGAGCCATAGATAAGCAATAAATAAGCAGTTTTAAAAGTTTTTTCAAGTCGCTCTATTGTTCTTTCGACTTCCTCCTCTAGCAGTTGTTTTCGTAATTGTTTGGTCATTAAGTTAACTTTGTAATAATCATCAGGATTGGCTTTTTGAGCTTCATCAATCATTTCTCTTAATCGTCGAAATCGGGATTTATTCTCCTCATAATAAATGCTGATATCTCCATTCAGTCTATCAATAATATCACCGGAAATTAAGCGGATAGCGAGAGGATGTCCTTCATAAAGTTTTCCGATCTCTTTAAGGTAAGCAAGGTTACGTCCATGAAGAATTAATTCGACTTCTGCTTGTTGAAATAAGCGCTCAAATAACTGTAAACTTTCCTGATCCTCTAATCCCATTAATGGCTGAATATGCCAATATTGAGCTTGACTAAAAGTTTCAAAATCTTCAGGCTTATCCTGCGAAGTTATCACAATTCGAGTCTGACAATCTTCGGCTTCTAATATCCTTTGAAAAAAGACTCGCCAGAGGGGGTCTTTAAAGCGATTACTGCCATCTTGTTGTTCTCCTTGTAAAAGATTTTCCATTGAATCAAACCAAATTAATCGACGATTATTGCTCAGATGATTAACCAGTTGAGTTAATAATTGTTCTGGGTTTTTTGCTTGTTTTGCCGTAACAGGTTCATCGCCACGATTGAGTAAATCAATAGCTGTGCTGATAAAGTTTTGTGCTTCTGATTGCGACTGTTGATCCTCCCGTTGATTAAACCCATCAAAATCAATAGGCGGTTCAGGAGGAAACCCTTCTTGACACAAAGCTAAGGCCAATTTGTAGGCGAGGGCAGTTTTCCCAATACCTGTTATTCCTGTAATTACGACAATGCGACAATCGCCTCTTAGTTTTTCCAGTAAATCACTTTGAAGAGACTCTCGCCCCACCCAGATAGGCTCGATATCTTGAGTCAGTTTTTGCAAAAGATTATCTAGATCTGCGACTTTTGAAGGGTCGATGTTCAAAGCTCGACAAAAGGAAACAAAACCTTCCGATTGAATGTTTTTACCCCTCAAAAAATGATCTAAAGTCTCTGGTGAGCAGGAATTGGCATAGGAAAATCGGTAATCCAGATCTTCTACCCAGTCTATACGAGGTTGACAAAATTGACTAGCCTCGGTGCATAAGTATTTTCTAGTCCAGCCTTCTTTTTGTTTTTGCGCCCATCGGGTTTTGACTTGCTCAAGTCCCGCTACGGAGAGTTTTAACTTCATTGCTCTCTATTCAATCTACATAAGTTTATTTCTCTATTGTTGATCAATTATCCCCAGAAATTCTCATTTTTTGAAAAATTTTCTCTCAAGGTGACTAAGTACATATCAGCTATTTGCTCAATTATAGGTATAGAAAGCCATTCAAGCTTTCTAATTCTTTCTAATTCCAGCTTCTTTTGCTTTTTGCGCCCAAAAATCATCGTTTTGCTTGCTTATCCGTAGAAATCTAAGGATTTCTATCGCTTTACTCCCAATGAAGAGAGCCTCATTGCTCGTTGTCCTCTTCCTAAGGGTAGCAAAATGGCTATTTCTCAAATAATCAACCAAACCAATGGTAAACAGTTTATCTCATTATCATCTACATCGGTGCGGCTACTGTCGTCGGATGGAGTTGATGTCAATCACTTATTTAGCGGTCAAATACCAGAGCGTCACTATGAGCAACTTTCTTGTTGGCTTAATTTAAAACCAAACGAGGAAAAGGACTTAACGGCACAAACATTTGCAACGCTAAAGACCACAAATTACACCCAAAAAGATCCCCTATTCACTTTAAGGACTGTCCGAAGAATGTTACAGGATAACGGTCTTCTCTTTGTCTATGATATATCCCAAACCCCTGATATTGAGCAATATGTGAAGATTCTGTTTTCTTGTGCTGGATTTATTGTGTTAAATAACATTGGCAACTGCTGGATTCTTAGCAAAAGAGCCTTACTTTCTTTTGATGTGCCAAAGGTCAAAGGTTATCTGGTCAAGGAAGCGGAAACACCGGCAGAAATTGAATCCTATTTCTTATTTCTCAAGAATCGCTATCCTGAGTCACAAAATTATTGCAAAGAAATCGACGATTTATTTACTCACCAATCGGTTATTTTTCTAGCCTATCCTGAACAGAATCCCTCTCAGGTAATCGGTGTTGCACGTTATACCTATTCTCTGGCTGAATATGGCTACTATTTGCCTTGTCAACTGGCAACACTTTGTGAAGGAAACCACACAGGAAAGCATTTGATGTTACCCAAAAATGTAACAAGCATCGGAGAAAGTCTCTCTCTATATGATGAAAAGGGAACCGGCAAAAAAGGAACAAGTTATCTTGTTTATCAGCAATTGATTCGAGCTATCTTGACTTACAAACATGATATCGCTCACACTGAAATTTCCTACACGACTTATCCAAAAGGGGACGAAACAATTGAAGCACTGTATAAAGAACGTTTTGGATTTAAGCACACTCTACACGATAATGAAAAAGTTTGCTTAAAATATGGAACATTTGCCGGTCAATGGTATCTCATTGAACTGGAGCAGTGGATGATTAAGCATCAGTACCACAACGCTGACCAGATTTTTCATAAACACAAGGAAGCGTTTGCGGTGTGAAGTCTGGCTCAATAGGTTGCCAATAAATACTAGATTTTGGGAACTTAAGGTAAATTACCCTGAAAATTGGCTATATCCTTAAGTGTCCCGAAGTTGAACTAGAGTCTTAGCGATGCAATGCCTTATCCCACAAAGACTTACAGCTTTTCAAAAAAAATTTGCATCGGGGAAAGTCCCCAATTTATGATAGGGACAATTCAGAAACTTAACATCTTATAGTGCTTTTCATGCCACTGAGGTATCGACAAGTTTTGCCAACAAAGGGTTTAAGCTCCTTAGCCATACCTTATTCTGATGAAAACTGCTATATCTAGTCCAATCTTTTATGAAGTGGACTTCCATGATCAGCTAGAAACCTAACCCCATCATAAATTTTCATGTCTGAAGTATCACGTCCGAACTTTTACGAATTATTAGAGATAGATCCAAGTCAGCCTTGGTCAGATGGAGAATTTAGCAAAATTCTTAAAATTAAACAAGGAGAATGGACTAAAAAAACAAAAAATCCTAAATATAAAGTTGAATATACTGGCTATCTGCAAATGGTTAAGTTGATTGAGCAGATAATGAAGGATCCTAAAAGTCGTGAACAAGAAAGAAAGCAAACTCTTGAAAGTCAGTCAAAACAAGCTCAAATCTTCAAGCAACAGTTTGAGGGAGATTTAAAGGGTATAGTCGCTAAAGGCTATATTTTAGAATCTGAGGTAAAAAATTTGATTACTAAGTTTTCCAGCGTGTTCTCAGAATCAGAGATTCGCCGTCAAATTAGTAATTTAGGGATTGAAATTAAGACTAAAGAAGAAGCAGATAACCCCGAAAATATTAAGATCAACAACATAGATAAAACAAAAATTGGTGAAATTGAAAATAATTTAAAAAGTTTAAATCAACAAGATTTGTACAATTTTCTAGGACTCCCCAAAACCACTAGAACTGATGAATTGTGTGCAGCAGCAAGCAACCGATATGAAGAAATCAAGAAAACAGGTCAATCAACAGCTGAAGCAAGTGCTATTATGGCACTTGCCGGACACGCTAAAACCTTTTTTAAGGATGATGAAAAAAGAAAAATTTATGACTTTTCTCTAAGTTTACAAGTTTTTCAATCTTTAGAAGATGCAATTGATAACATTACGCTTCATGAAAAAATCATTTATGGAAAACAGTTTACTTATTTACTAGAATTAGCCTTTTCTAGAGGGATAGATGTTGAAAAAGCAAAAAAGCATATCATAACCTATGGACGAAATAAAAAAATTGCTGTAGAAATGGCAGGAGTTGAAGCGGTCAAACAGAAAATCGCTTGTCCTCAATGCCAAACCATTAATGAGCGGGATCAAGATTTTTGCTCAAATTGTGGAAGTTCTTTAAAAATAAAATGCCCTAGTTGTGGACTCATTTCTAGTATTGAAGATCGGGCTTGTTCTAAGTGTTCTTTTCCCATTGGGAATGAGTCAATCGTGCGTCGTTATTTAGTGGAGAGTCAAAAGTTAATTCATCAAAAATTTTATGAAGACGCAGTTAACCATCTTAATTTAACCCAACAAGCATGGTCAAGTCCCTTGATATCTCAGACTCTTAACGATGATTTAAGTAAACAAATTAGCCAATTAAAAAGTGAAGCAGAACAGAAAAAACAGAACCTAATTAATTGTCAACAACAACTCAATCATGCTATTAACGAACGTCTTTATTACGAAGCACGTCGTATTTTACAACAGCTAAAGCTTGAATTTGCTTCTCTTGATTTAAACAGAGAAGAAAGTAAAATTGAAGCAGAAATTCACAAAGCTGAATCAGAATTAGAAAAAGTGCGTCAACTGGAAACTCAAGGGGAAGATGCAATTGACCTCTATCAAAAGGTTCTTTCGATTTGTAAAGATTGTCAAGCCGCCAAAGACGCATTAGCCAAAACCCCACCGCTTCCTGCTAGTCAACTTTCTGCAAACAAGAGCCATAAAATCATCAATTTATCTTGGCAAGCAAGCCCTTCTAAGAAAGTTGGTTATACCATTATTAGAAAATATCACTCCCAACCTATTTCTAGTAAAGATGGAGAACAATTAGATACTATTTTTAGTACAAGTTATGATGACAACACGGTAGAAAGTGGTAAACCAGTTTATTATGCTATCTATACTAATAGAGAAGGGGTTCTTGCTGTTAATTCTGCCCAATTAGAGCAACCAATACTGTTAACCAGTGAAGTTTCTAATCTGGTTGCTCAAGCAATGGATACGCAAGTTAATTTAACTTGGACACATCCTCAAAATGTTACTGAAATTCAGATTTATCGATCTACTCAACCGTTCAATACTTCTAATCAGGGTGAACGAGTTGAAGTTATCAATATCAGCAACGTTATTGATAAAAATTTAGAAAATGGTAAGAAGTATTATTACCTAATTTATAGTTTATTTAAAAATTATGATGGCAGTCTTATTAAAAGCCAAGGAATTACTATTGATGTTATTCCCGAAAAACCCCCTTCTCCCCTAGAAGATTTAACCATTGAGGTGATTAAAACTGACCCTTATTACCAACTGAAACTATCTTGGCAATTACCCACAAAAGGAGAAGGAGCAGTCTTACAAAGCGATTCTTTTCCCGATTTCGGGAAAACACATTTATTACCTCAAGGCTCTTTATCAGAATATGGCAAAGTCTTACAGGAAACAAATACATCTGTAACTATAACAATTGAAAAGAAAGGAATTTTTTACTTTACCCCAATTCTTTTATTTCAAAAAAATGCTTATCTTGGCAAAACCAGAGAGTATGTCAATGTTGATGATGTTAGCAATTTGAAATGTCAAAAACAGACAAATGAAATTCAAGTTCGTTGGAATTGGCCAGAAAATTGTCAAGAAATTATTCTTTCTCATGGCGAGCGCCAATTTCCTTCAAGTCATAAAGACTCAAATGCAACCCACATTAAAGTTACAAAAAATCAATACAATCTAAAAGGTTATTATCCCATAACCAGTATTACTAATAGAGATTATTTTATTGTGGTTTATGCTGTCTTTAATAAAGCAGGACAAACCTTAATTGCTTCAGGCTTAAATGAATCAGCACGGGTGCGAATTAGCCTATCAACTCTAATGAAGATTAATTACGAAATCTCTAGGGAAAAAAAGGGATTTGGGTTATTTAAAGGAAAACTTTTGCTGATCATTAATATCAATGGCAAAGGGCAAATGCCAGACTTAGTTTTAGTTTATAAACAAGGAGGGAAGCCAATTAAAAAAACAGATGGAGAAACAGCTTTAACCATTTCATCAACAATACTTCAGGAGGACAAAACAACTTTTACTTATGAACTAAAAGAACAAAATCGTTGTTACGGATCTTTATTTATAGCCAACGATAGCCTTTATGAATCCCAAGGCGGTTATGTTCGTATTAACAAACCAGAAATTGATAAATTGGAGATGTTTTAAATGTCTAAAATTCTTTGTCCTTTTTGCTTTGAAAAAACAGAAGTCTCTCAACTTGAATATCGATGTAGTTATACTCGTTGCTCAGGAAAACGTGAAGATGTCATTTTAGCCCAAGCTCAAGGGCTTCTTAGCCCTACTATAGAAGGTTTAGTCTTTACACCCACAAAAAAAGGATTAGGTCGTTTGTTCGGAAAATCAAATCAGTTAGAAAAATGTCCTAATTGTAACAAAGAAACTTCTATAAAAGTATGTCCAAAATGTCACTATAACTTAAAGTATCTGTCAGGAGAAATAGAGGAAAAAATGATTGCTATTATGGGAGGACGAAGTAGTAGCAAAAGCACCTATATTTCAGTTTTAGTTAATCGTTTACAAAATGAAATTGGCAAAAATTTTAAGGCAGGAGTAATGTTCACTGATGACAAAAGTCGCACAATTTATGAAGAAATTTTCCGTAAACCAATTTTTGTTAGGGAAGAAATTTTACAAGCGACTGTCAGTAGCACTGTTGACTCCCGTGCGAAAACACCAATGATTCTTCGTGTAACTTTTGACAATAACGGTCAACGTAAAGCGGTTAATCTTGTTTTATTTGATACAGCAGGTGAAGATATGGAAGATATAGATATTATGTCTTCTGAGGCACGTTATCTTTGTGAAGCGGATGGGATTATATTCATCTTAGATCCTCTGCAAATTGAAACAGTAAGACAGTTAGTAAAAGAGGATTTACCTGATAGATTAGAAAGCGCAGACCCCAATCGAATTGTTGAACGTCTTTATGAATTACATGAACAAAAATTGAAAATTAAAGCTGGTAAAAAAATTGAGAAACCGATTGCCTTTACCCTATCTAAAAGTGATGCTTTATTTCCCTTTATTGAAGCGGATTCAGTTTTACATCATTCAGGAGAACATTTTGGTTATTTAAACTTACCTGATGTGGAATCAGTCCATACAGAAATTTGCACTTATCTTGAAGAATGGATGGGATCTGCATTTGATAACAAAGTTAAAACCTATTTTAATTGTTATCGTTATTTTGCCATGTCTCCTTTAGGGAAAAATCCTATCAATGGAAAGATTGAAGGGTTGTCTCCTTTAAGAATTGAAGATCCCCTTTTATGGCTTTTTTCTCAATTTCAATTTATACAAGGACGGAAGTAAAACAATGGTTATCCAACAACAATACTATACATCTTGTCGAACAGAAACTAGGACTGGCTATCAAATTAAGGCTGAATCTCCTAATTTTGAGAGTGAAAAACGTCAAATTTTAAACCGATTGATTGGATACTCTATCCCATCAGGTGTTGATGTCAAAGCAATCAATACTCATCCCATTGCTTTACGTTATTTTGTTAATGAAGAAGATGCTTTTTTAGTTTGTAGTCAATCTAGCGGACAAGATGAATTTGGCAGAGATGGAAATTTCTTTGCTCATAGTTTGGTGGGTACAGTTACAGAAATCTCTACTATTCCTAGCATTTTTTCGTGGAAAAGTCCCTTCTGGGTTAAACAAGATAAATCCTCACAAACTGCTTTACCAACTTTAAATGAATTTAACCACGAAATCACGTTTAATTTTGATTCAGTTTGGACATTTTTAAAAGATAAAAAACGACAAGAATGGTTTTATAAGTTGATTTGTGCCGTGATTGACTATGAACAATCAAAACGAAAAATTATTATTATTGATGATAATGAAGCGATTACTTATTGGATTGCTAGTCTCAGCACTATTTTACATCCTCGTTATGTCAACTATCTAACTTTTGCCACCTACCACCATGATCCTTATACGGCTCCTTTTATGATTACAGGAACGACCGAAAATTCTAACTTTCGTTGTAGCAATGATGAATATTACTCTTACTTTATTCTTAATGTTCCCCAACAAAAAGTTAGTGATGTTCCCGAATCGGATTTGGCGATTTATCTATTAGAAAACTTAGATGAGCAAAAGTATGAGAGTCAGATTTTAGAGTTTTACGAATGGTTAGATCGCTATAGTTCTGATTCTAAATACTTGAGTAAACATTTAGATTATTATATCAATTTTCAAAGAGCCATTAAGGGAGAAATAGACGCTTTGCCTTTTGCTAAAGTGATTGAATCTGCACAAGTTATCATCCAAGAGCAAAGTCAAAAAAACTCACATAGTCAATATGTACAACAGGATTTAGAAGATTTATCTTGGGCATCTTATTTATTAGGAAAGGCACTCATTAATCAAGAACAGAGTGATTTGCTTACCTCTTATATTAATGCTTTAAAAATGCTCAAAAAGATAGATAGTTATTTTCTTAATCAAGCTGATAAAGCTATCTTTATTTTTGTTTCATTAGTTCTTAACAAACAAGAACAAAAATCTATGACTTTATGGACTGCTCTAGAGTCTCTTTATTCACCTGCATTACTTAAAGAACATCTTAATTCTTTAGATTTTATTCAACAATTTACTCAGCAATTAAGAAGTAATGACTCGGAACAATTATTGATTTTCTGGAAACAGATTGGCAAAGAATTAACCTTGTCTTCTAGTAATCAGCAGAATTTGAGTATCATCTTAGCAAAAACATTCTCAGCCATTCCAGAGCAAGAGCTATCAAAAAGATTAAGAATTCCTGTGAGTGCATCAACTTGGATTAAAGTTTTTCTAGAAAATGCTAAACTCTCGAAAGACTTTATTCTTGATAACGCTTTACTCTACAAACAAAAATATCCTAATTCTCCTGTATTTGAATGGATTTACTATGCGCTTCTTCAACCATTTTCTTTTGACCAAAGACCTAAATATTTTTGGACTTACTGGCAAAAATCTTCTTCGCTCATTCCAGACTTACATAACTATGAATTACAAAGAGATATTTTACAATCTCATTCCACCTCACAAGCCATTGATGTTATTTATTTATGGTTAGATTATCTGGCTCAAAAATTACATAAATCAATAGTAAAAGAAGCTCTAGAATTTATCTGGACACAACCACAGTTTGAGCGACAAGAATTAGCTGAAACTTTATTGCAAAAAGATAAGTCTGAAAGTATTTTTGAAATTGATATTTATAATCAGTTAATTCAAGATTTACTTTCCACTCTTCAACTTAATACCCCCACAGAATCACTTGCTAATATTTACACCAGAGTTTTAGCAAATCCTAACTTATCCATTTCTCAAGAACAAACACTTATTTTACAGGGGTCATTAGATATGTACCATAATCGTATTTCCGAAATGAACATTGAAGCTTCAAACCAACGTTATCAAACTTTACCACCAGAAAAATATGAGGAAGAAGTTGAAAAACTATTAGAAAAATTCTTTGCTCAAAAAACCCCTGAAAAACTTACAGAAGAACACTTTAAAGTCGTTCAAATTGCTTATGTTATTCGACATCGTGATTTATTTTGGGATATATACTGGTCGAATTTTTGCCACTGCTTAGTGGAAGAACAAAGAGTTAATGACATAGTTTTGATTATGGATTTATGGTTTAACGTTTCTTCCCATTTAGCAGAAAAACTCGGTTATTTTGTGCCAGAATTTTTTATTAACTTACCCAATGCCCTTGAAGAAGTATTTAAAAATAAAGGCTTTGGGAAGGTCAAAAAAGAGTTTGAAAGCAAAATTAAAAGAAAAAGTTGGTATCCTATTATCCAACCTATTTTTGAGAATACACGCTCCAATATTATGGGAAAAATTTCTAATTTCTTTAGTTGATTAACTTACCGATCATTTTGTTTATTAAGGAGGAAAATATATGCAAGTTTTGCTTTATTTAATAGGTACTGGTTTTGTTTTATGGCTTCTATATCTTTTTATTATTCATATAGTTATACCAACTCTAACCATAATCTCATGGTTAACTATAATTGTCATCATATTATGTGCAACAGTTACATCTATTGCTGGTATTGGTGTTGGTATTAAGAACTTTATTCAGGTTTTTTACGAAGGGCTTCAAGTAACTAAAACTAAGTCTTATCTGGATAAAGAAAAATCAATTAAATTCTTTAAAGTACAAAAAGCCAAATTAATGTATATCTATGGTGCAGCTTGGTATGTCATGCGATTTGTTAGTATGAATGTATGGCAAAGTACAAAAGACGATGCAGGAAAATGGCTAGAAATTGCGAAAAATAGATTTTCTAATGGACATTTTTCATGGTCTGGTAATATTTGGCAAAAAGTTTGGGCAATAATGGGATTTTACGGACCAGCACTCGGTTTAATGATTGGATGGTTTTTTCATTTTGTAGCAGCTTCTGTCATTGTTGCCCTATTTTTAGGAATACAATTTATTTTCTGTGTCATCGGCACAATGATTACGAGCTTTTTAATGTTGTTTTTGACCGTAGGAAACTACCTATATAGTAGCTTTTATAAAACTTACTACAGATGTCCAGAATGCCATGAACCGATGAAAATTCCCACCTACATTTGTCCAGATTGTTCAACAGAACATACTCGACTTTGGCCGAGTGTTTATGGGGTTTTTAATCATACTTGTAAAGGAGATTTACCTAATACTAATAATTCTAGAGTTTGTAGCAAATCTTTACCAACTCTTACCTATCTTGGACGAGATAAGTTATTGACAAAAGTTTGTCCTAATTGTAAACACCCCTTAGATGGGATTGGGGGAATCAACGCTCATATTCCAGTTGTCGGACTTCCTAACTCTGGTAAAAGCCATTATATGTTTATGGCAATCAAACAATTTACAGAAGAATATTCTCCTGCTCATAGTTTAGATGTCAGCATACCTAATTCTTTACACGCTCGAAAGTATGAAGACAATATTAATTCCCTAAAAAATGGTCAACGTTTACTCAAAACTTCTGCGGCGGGTGATAGTGCCAAAGGGTTAAATTTAGAAGTCAAAAAGACTAATCAAGCTGTCCCTAATCTCTTGTATTTCTACGATTTAGCAGGAGAATATATAGATACTGATGAACAAGCAGAGTTACAAAAATACTTCAAGTATGTAGATGGAGCTTTTTTTGTTATTGATCCTTTTTCGATTAACCAAGTTAGACAAAGATACCAAGACGCACTGTCAAACAATGCTGATATTCAGGATTTACCCAACCAAGACTTAGATGCCGCTTATGAAAGAATGTTATTTTTATTTGAAAAGAATAAAAATAAAAGAAAAGGAAAAAAATTTACTCAACCTGTTGCCATTATTGTTACTAAAGTGGATTGTGCCGACCTTGAACAACAAATTGGAGTTTATAAAGCTCGTGAATATATGGCGAGCCATTCTGACATAACAAATGAGCAGGATGCGATGAATATTTTAATCAAAAATTTCCTAGAAGATAATGGAGCAGGGAATCTTGTTCGTAATATAGAATTGAATTTTTCTAACGTTCGATTTTTCTCTTGTTCAAATATTGGTTTTAGAGATCAGACAATTGGCAGTAGTAATTCTTCCAATTCTTTTGATGGTGTCCGAGTTTTAGAACCAATGGTATGGCTTATGGAACAAACCAATACCTTACCCCATAAAGCCTCATTTATTTGGCAGTTTTTGCGTTCAACAACCTGGATTAATTATGGTTTACCTATGTTTATCGCAACCATTATGGCTGGTGTGCTGTTCGGTGGTTATTCTATTATTCGTTGGACTGTTAAAACGCTTCAACCCTCTAATTCTTCTCAATCTTCAGAAATTAAAAAAAGTAATCCTCAATCTCAAATAAGTGACAAAACTTTAACTGAAGAAAAACTAAAAAACATGACTTATACCTTGTATAACACAGCCTACCCATTAACTGACGGTAAATTTTTTCAACAATCACCAAATAGTGCTACGGGTCAATCAGTTGAAATCGAGCAAATATACTTCGGAGATATTAATAATGATAGCTCAGAAGATGGGGTGGTCATCTTAGCAGAAAATGGTGGTGGGAGTGGAATATTTAAGTCATTTCTTGTCATCCTTAATCAAAATAACATCCCTACACAAACATCTAATTTTTACTTAGGAGATCGGACAATAATTGAAAATGTAGAAATAAAAAATAATCAGATTAAACTGACACTTATTACTAATGGGCCTGGCGATGCAGCTTGTTGTCCCAGTCTAAAAGTCACTAAAACTTTCAAATTGCAAGGAAATGAATTATCAGAAGTTGTTCCTACCTCATATTCACCTAATAATTCCCCTGTGGCTCTTATTTCTGACCAAAACATTGCAGAACAAATATTTACTGATTCTTCTTCAACAGCAACCCTTTCACAACAAGATGCTGTCAATCTTATTAACAAATGGTTACAAGCGAAAAGAACAATGTTTGCTCCCCCTTATGACCGTCAAATTGCTCAGAAAATTACAACGGGTGAACAGTATCAAAAAACAGCTGGTTATAACGGTTCTATCGACTATTTACAGAAGAAAAATAGTCAATATAAATACGGACAGCAAACAATTGATAACGTTGAAAAATTCGTTATCAATGGTAATCAAGCTAGTATTCAAGTTAGTGTAACTGAGCAACAAACTCTCTATATCAATGATAGAGTTGACCCTCAAAATAGCAAAACAGGAAAAATAACTGTTCTTTATAACTTGAAATTAGTTGATGGGAGTTGGAAAATTGAAAGCTCTCAAGTTATCCGCTAGTTAAAATTTACTAAAACTTACCAAGGAGGTAATTCTCAAATGACTAATTCACAACAAATCACAGATGACAAAAACTCAATGCTAGACCAAAATTCTGCCTCTGATATTTTTAATTTAGAAGAGAATAAATTACCTCATGCTGAATTAGAAAAATCTCCCCTCAATCCAGAAAAACTTAAATCTATGCCCCAGAATGTGCCTAATATTGAGCAGAATATTCAAGAAGAAACCCCTAATAACTTCAACTTAATTCAGCCAATAATTGATAACATTCATCAAGCTATTGCTCAATTACAAAAAGATTTTGAAGTCAAAGTTAAATACGATGAGAGCAAAGAACGTACCATTAATGCCCTTCATAAAGAGTTGCAAGATTATCGAGAAGATATGGTATTTAAAATTTTACGACCCTTAATTATGGACATTACTAGCATTTACGATCATCTCCAATTACTGACTAAGAAATATGGTAATTTATCTGAATCTAATTCTGCCAATTCCATAGCATCCGAGTTAACAAGCTTCACTGAAGAAATTGAAGAAATAGTTAGCCGTTACGGGTTTAAATTCTATCAAAATGACAGTGAAACTTATGACCGTAGTAAACAAAAAGCACAAAAAATTATTAATACTGATGACTCTACTCTCGATAAACAAATTGTAGAGCATCTGCGGATGGGGTTACAGTATCAAGAGCGAATTGTTCGTCCAGAAACCGTTAGTGTCTATCGTTATGTATCCAATCAATAAAAACCAAAAAATTTTTTCTTACCTCATTCACTTATTTTCTTATGATTGATTCCTCCCGTCCGAATTTCTTCTTACTTCTGGAAATTGACCCGAATCAACCTTGGTCTGACTCAGTATTTCAAGAAATTTTTACTCTGAAACAAACTGAGTGGACTAAAAAAAGCAAACATCCTAAATATCGGATGGAATATAGCACCTACTTACAAATGCTTCCTGAAATTAAGGAAGTAATGGAAAATCCAAATTCAAGGCAAATTGAAGCTGATTATTTTCAGCAAAATTTTCAACTCAATAACCCTCAAGTTGAAGCAGAGCCTGATGCTAATCAACTGAATCAAAATAAACCCGTTCAAAAAAACGTCAAGGAGACCAAGAAAATGTCTAAAATTACCCCTATTTTTGGTATTGACTTAGGAACGACCTATTCCTGTATCGCTTATGTTGATGAATATGGTCGTCCTAATGTAGTTGCTAATATGGAAGGAGACCGAACCACTCCCTCAGTCGTGCAATTTAATGGTGAGGAAAGAATTGTTGGTAAGGAAGCGAAAAATAGCAGTATGCTTGAGCCAGATAATACTGTAGATATGGTTAAACGCTTCATGGGTAAAGAGGGATTTTCTTTTGAACACGAAGGAGAATCTTATCGCCCCGAAGAAATTTCTTCTTATATTCTCCGTAAATTAGTAAAAGATGCTGAACAACAAACCAGTTATCAAATCAAAGATGTGGTGATTACTTGCCCTGCTTATTTTGGTATTCGTGAACGAGAAGCGACTCAATTGGCAGGGGAAACAGCTGGTTTAAATGTGCGTAGTATTATTAATGAACCTACAGCGGCAGCTATCTGTTATGGAGTCAATGAAGAAGCAGACCAGACGGTTTTAGTTTATGACTTAGGAGGGGGAACTTTTGACATTACTGTAATCAAGATTGAGGGTGGTAATATAACTGTTATTTGTACCGAAGGAGATCATGATTTAGGTGGAAAAAATTGGGATGAAACCATTGTGACTTATTTGGCTCAACAATGGCAAGAAGAAACAGGATCTAGTGAGGATCCTTTAGAGTCCCCTGAAACTTTACAAGAATTATATGTTCGGGCTGAAGACGCCAAAAAAACCCTAACTCAAAGAGGGGAAACTTCTATTCCTGTTATGCACAATATGCAGCGAAAAAAAATTGAACTGACTCGTGAAACGTTTGATGAATTAACGGAAAGTTTATTAGAAAGAACGATTGAGTTGACTAAAATCGCTATTGCTGAAGCGAAAAAGCGAGGAGTTGAAGACTTTGACCAAATCTTAATGGTAGGAGGTTCTACTAAGATGCCTCAAGTTGCTCGTCGTATTCAAGAAGAATTGGGCAAAGAACCTAAGTTTTGCGAACCCGATGAATCCGTTGCTAAAGGTGCCGCTATCTATGGTCATAAATTAATGCTGGATCAAGAAATTCTTATCACTACATCTAAGGACCTTGGGCTCAAACCAGAAGACGTTAAACTTGAAGATGTACCAGAAGAAACTAAGCAGAAAGCTGAACAAGAAGTTGCCAAAAATAATGGTTTAACATTAGACCAAGTTCAAAAAGCAACCAAAACCAAAATTATTAATGTGACAAGTTGTAGTTTTGGCATTAAAGCACGTGTAAAAAATGAAGAAAAATTGGTTAATTTGATTAAGAAAAATGATCCTGTTCCAGCAGATGTTACTCAACGTTTTGGTACAGGATCAGCGAATCAAACAAGTGTTGAACTGTTAATTGCACAAAATTCTTCAACTGATCAATATTATGAATTACACCTGAGTACAGAAATTGGGCAAGCAGAAATAAGCCTTCCTAGTGGTTTACCTCAAGGTACTCCTATTGATGTCACTTTTAAATTAAATGAACAAGGAATGCTTGAGATGTATGCTAAAGAAATATCAACAGGTCGAGATGCTACTGTCACTATTAAAACAGAAGGGGGTGTAACCCAAGAAGAAAAAGAAGAAATTAAAGCCCGACAAACTGGTTTAGTTTTTAGCTAGTTTTCCCCGTTTAGTTAGGGAATGGAGAATCATTTATTTTCCATTCTCCTCACTTTTTATAAAGTATTCACCCTGACAACTAAAATAATAAAATCATGAACAATTTTGTTGGTATTGACCTCGGAACTACCTTTTCAGTTGTCGCTTATATTAAAGATGGCAAACCGGAAGTCATTCCTAATAACCAAGGAAAAAGAATTACTCCCTCCGTTATTGATTTAGGTAGTAATCCGCCCCTTGTTGGCGATGATGCCAAAGAAAAACAAGCATTAGGAGATGAACAAGTTTATGCCTTTTTTAAGCGAGATATGGGCAATACCCACGCCCTTTATTTAGAGAATAATCAAGAATATACCCCCATTGATCTATCTTCAATGGTTCTCTCCTATCTTAAACACTGTGCCGAAGATTTTTTAGGTCAATCTGTCACCGATGCTGTGATTACTGTTCCTGCTTATTTTAATAATATGCAGCGTGAAGCCACCATTGAAGCAGGGAAAAAAGCTGGCTTTAATATTCTTAGAATTATTAATGAACCTACCGCTGCTGCGATCGCTTATGGAGTTCGCCCTAATCAAAATAATTCAAAAATTTTGGTTTATGACCTTGGAGGTGGAACATTTGACGTTTCTCTAGTAGAAGTTACAGGAGATGAACTTCGAGTCATTGCTACAGACGGAGATCATATTTTAGGCGGAAAAGATTGGGATGATCGCATTTTACAATTTCTCGCTACCCAATTTGAAGAAGATTTTGGCGTGGAATTAATGGGAGAAGACTTTAATGAATTAATGATTTTAGCAGAAAAAACTAAAATTAGCTTGTCAACAAAACAAGCGGTTAAAGTATCGGTTAAAGGCGGAGGACATCAAGCTAGTTATGAAATTACTCGTCAACAATTTGAGCAATTAACAAAAGACTTAATCGAAAGAACACAAATGTTAGTAAATATTGTCCTTGATGAAGCTAATTTAACATGGAAAGATATTGAGGGAGCAGTCTTAGTGGGGGGTTCTACGAGAATGCCAATGGTGCGTGAATATGTAGAAGAAATGTCAGGTAAACTACCTCTAAGTGGAGTGAATCCCGATGAAGCCGTCGCATTAGGGGCAGCGATTCAAGCCGCAATAGATATAGAAGCAAAACAACAAAAAAATCCTCAATTATTTTTGTCAGGAAAAACTCAATCTACTGAAACTTTACTCTTAGGAGGAGTGAAAAAATCGAGTGATGTTATTAGTCATAGTTTAGGAATGATTGCTGTTAGTGAAAATGGAGATAAATATATTAATAGTATTATTATTTCCAAAAATCAACCGATTCCCTCCCAACAAACCCGTCCCTATCAATTTCGAGTCAAAAAAGGAGAAGAAAATAAACTAGAAGTCTTTATGACACAAGGGGAAACCTTAGATCCTATGAGTTGTGTTTATCTTGGAAATTACGTCTTTACTGACATTCCGATGGTCAAGTCGCGATTAGCAATTATTGACATCACTTATTCCTATAATTTGAGTGGTGTTGTTGAAGTTTCTGCGGTTGAAAGGAGTACCCAAAAACCCTTGACTTTAACCATTGAACCAGTCCCTTTAGATGTTCCCGATGATCGATTTACCAAATCTCCTCAAGAAACAATTGTGCGAGAACATTTGAATATTTACATGGCGTTTGACCTTTCTGGTAGTATGGATGGTAGGCCTCTAAATGAAGCAATTGAAGCGGCAAAAAGTTTTGTTACTCAATGTGATTTAACTACAACATCTATTGGAATTATTGAATTTTCTGATAAAACTTTAACAACTGTTAATAGTTCTCAAAATATCAGAAAAATTAATCATGGTATTCAAAATTTATCCATAGGACGCACAGGTTATGGCAATTCTGCTCATCCTTTTGATGAAATATGTCGGATTTTACGAAAGGCTAAAGATTTAAAATATGGTATTATTTTGACCGACGGAGTTTGGGCAAATCAGCAACAAGCTATTAAAGCAGCTAAACTTTGTCATAAAATGGAGATAGAAATTATTGCCATTGGATTTGGTGGTGCTGATCAAGAATTTTTAAGACAAATTTCTTCACGAGATGATCTAAGTTTCTTTACGGATTTAAACCAATTGACTGAAACCTTTAGTACCATTGCTCAAGAATTAACGGAAAGTGGTGGACAAATTCGTTTAGAAACAACAACTAAACCGCAAGAAACCGAGCCGATCAATCCTGAACCAAATCAAAAATCAAATAATTGGCTGAAATTCTGGTAAATAAAATTAAATATTGTCAGCGATTTTAGCGAATTTTAGTAGATTCAAACTTTGTTTATTGTCAATTCAATTAAAGAGGAAACTATGGTTTTCAAACGAGATGCAGACTATTATGAAAAACAAGCTCAAAAATATGAAAAGCAAGCTAATGAATGCTTCAAAAAAGCTGAAGCTTATGATAAGAAAGCTCAACAACATGGTCAAATGACACCAGAATCCGTTAAATATACTTCTAAGTATCGAAAAGCCATGGAGGAAGGAACTGATAAAGAAAATAAAGCTAATCAAGCAAGAAGAAAAGCTGAAGAAATTCGTGGAAAAGAAAATGAGCGTTCTTCTGGGCGTGGTAAATAATCTAATCGGGAGTTTTATTACTTATACGATCATTATTTTCTTGGTAAACCTTTGAATTTTCTTAACCACCATCATGAGCCTTATTAGTTTATTTCTTAATCTCACTGTTCAACTAATCACAATTACTCTAAAAATTACTTTCCAAATTTTAGCAGCAATTATTCAGTTACCTTTTATGTTATTTAATGGATTATTCTCAGGATCTTCAGGATTTTCTGCCCCCAATCTACAAGGCTTCAAAAAAAGAGGTAAATCATTAGGATTTGGAGCGCAACCCGAAGATCAAGGCAATGCTCACTGGGCAACAGATAAGGAAATTAAAGATGCTCATTTATATAGTCCAGTGGGATTAATTTTGGGTAAATCTTTATCCAATAATCAAGAATTTATTCGCTGGAATCCTGAAGGACATTTAATTACAATTGCTGGAACTGGTTCGGGTAAAGGGATCAGTACCGTTGTGCCGAATCTTCTTACCTATCCTGGGCCGATTGTGGTTACAGATCCCAAAGGAGAAAACTATGAAATTACTGCCAGAGCGCGAAAAGATATAGGACATAAAGTTTATTGTCTTGACCCTTTTAATGTATGTCCTAATGCCTCTAAAGCCCAATTTAACCCCTTAGATTTAATCGATACCTCTAACCCTAATTTTGCCGATGAAGCCAAAATCTTAGCTGATTTATTAGTTTTACGCACAGGAGAAGAAAAAGACCCTCACTGGGATGACAAAGCCAGAGCTATTTTATCTGGAATTATTATGTTTGTTGCTTTCTTTTCTCCTAAAGGAAAACGTAATCTAGGAGAAGTCAGAAATATTGTTATGGCTTCTTCAGATAAGTGGGAAACGATTATAGAAACAATGGAATCAGCCACCGAAGCAGATGGATTAATTGCACGAACAGCAGTGATGATCGAAAGAATGGCGGATGAAGAACGCATGAGTGTTTTCTCTGCTATGGAAAAACATACTGAGTTTCTTGATTCTCGTCCTGTTGTCACTTCCTTAGCCAAAAGCAGTTTTAATATTTGGGATTTAAAAAATGGAAAAATTTCAATTTACTTTGTTCTACCTGCGGCTGAAATAGCCATGTATTCACGTTTATTAAGGGTTTGGATTGGCTCTTGTATTAGAGCAATGGTTAAAAAGCCCGGTAAACCCACTTATCCCACCTTATTTATGCTTGATGAAGCCGCCAATTTAGGTAAAATGGACTTAATTTCTCAAGGGGTTACTTACCTTAGAGGTTATGGCGTTACCTTATGGATTATTCTGCAAAACTTATCTCAACTTGAAGAACTTTATAACAAAGGTTGGGAAACTTTTCTGGGCAATACAGTTATTCAGCAATATTTTGGCATACAAGATATTAAAACCTCAGAATATGTCTCTAAAAAAGCTGGAAAAACCACGATTAGAGTATTAAGTACCAATGAAGGAAGAAACACAGGTGCTTCTAATAATCCTATTGGTTTTTCTATATCTAATTCCAGAGGGCGTTCTTCAGCATTAACTGTTTCTGAAACCCCACGTCCTTTAATTATGCCCGATGAAGTTACTCGTTTAAGTCCCGATGAAGCGATTATCTTTATGCGTGGAAAGCCCCCAATTCCTGTTCAGAAAGTTCCTTATTTTCTAGATCCCTTTTTTGCTGGAATGTATGACGATAATCCTTATCATCAATCTATGTAAGTTTTTTTCCATTAACACAACCCAAAACCATTAGGAGAATATTATGTTTAACTCAAAAGGCTTTTTAAATAACCAATCGTCCCACAATCAAAACTTATTTCCTGTTAATGTTTTTATTTCAAAAAATCTATCTGATAATGAAATTATTGATGCTTGTATTCAGCTATTCTCTCTATCTGAAAAAGATATTTGTGTTACCCAAGATATAACAATAGAGATGCCAGACTATATACAACTTCTTTGCGAAAAAGAATCAATACAAGGAGATTTTAAAATTTTACTCTCACTTTATCCTCAAAATGATTTAATCGAACAATCTATCGGAAAAATTGGGGATGAAATAGCAATCGCTAAAAAGTTTGCTGATTATTTTCATTGTCAATGTATGGTAGCTGATAACTCTCCTTTTGAAGACTATGAAGAAGACCTATATTTCTTGGTTAAAGATACTTCAAATAACGTTCAAAAAATTTATATTAATTTAGACCAAATCGATGACAATATCTATACTATTCAAAATTAATATAATACTAATTGGAGGATAACTATGAGTTCTGAAAAAGACAAAGAATTTTTAGTAGGACGCGGCGGAAAAGCCAAGTTAAGTAATTTAAAAGATGAACCTAAATCAAAACATTATGACACCGCGTCTTATCGGGATCTAAAAAATGCAGGCGAAACGAATACTGTTGGCAATAAAGAGATGATTAAGGACGACATTAGAAGAATTAAAAATGGGGAAGCAACAAGAAGCACAACCAAAGTTAAAGGACAGGAAACAAGCCGATTTACTTTAGATAATGGTCGCACTTATCGAGCAGGAGCAAAAGATACAAATGGAGAGGTAACACTGTTTCCAGAAAAAGGACCCAGACTAACTCAACTGAATAAAAAAGAATCTCGTGCGCTTGGAGTCCTTAATGATCATGGAATTGAGGGAAATAAAGCAAAAGATACCATGAGAAATCTAAAGGTTAGTCCTGAGGAGTCTAATAAAGCGATAAAAGTATGGCAAAAGGCTAAAGGGAAAAATGTAAGTTCTCAAGAGATAGATACTTGGAAACGTCAATATGCAAGCGAATATAAGAAGAAAAATTCACCAACTTTGACCCAGAGTAAAAGTCTTTCTCAAAGAAAACGATGATAGTTTTATCAGGAATTGAAAGTTATTTTATTTAATAGCCAAACTATTCTTATCTTCAAATCAAAATTATGAAAATGTTAAACTACTTAAAACTCCAAACTATTTTTTCAGAGAGAGCCTTTTTAGCAATTGTCGCCGAAACCTATGAAAGCTCTAAAACAGAAACAGGTGGAATTTTTTTGGGAATAAAAACAGTTAATATATGGTACATTCTCGAAACATTAGATCCAGGCATACATCCTATTTTTCAACCAGGTTATTTTGAGTATGATACTGAGTATATTAATCATTTATCTAAGAAAATAGGAAGATATTATCAGGAACCTATAGAACTTCTTGGACTTTGGCATAGACATCCTAGTAGTTTTGATTGTTTTTCACAAACTGATGATATAACAAATAAAAAATATGCTTCTCAAAATTCTGATGGAGCTATTTCTGCCATAGTTAATCTTGACCCTGATTTCCGATTAACGATGTACCATGTTTTAATTGAACCCGATTCCTTATCACGCCCTCAATATACTAAAATTCCTATAGAAGTAGGCGACCACCTCATCCCAGAAAAATTTTTAACCCTCAAATCCTTCCCAGATTCCTTAGAAAATATTAATCAACATTGAAAATATAGCTATAATGAGAAAAATTATCTTCATAGATTATGCCAAGACTAAATACAAGTGATACAGTTAAAGAACAACTTTCTCTTTTGTTAAGAAGATTATTAACGTATGTAAACGGTGAATTAGTAGATCAAGCTTATTGGTCAGATAAAATAATCTATAACTGGTTGAAATATGATAAACCTCACCCAAAACTAATTGTCAAAACAGAATTAAAGGTTTTGGTAGATTTTTGCAACGCTGGTACTAAAAAAACATCAGTTATTTCCCTCACTACAATTCAGATGAGAAATGTTCTTGATGTTTTAAAAGATTGGGGAATTCTTACAGATAATCGCACGAATCCTCAAGGATCACGACAAAGGCACTTCACCCTCAACCTTTGGAGTTCATTTACAGAAGAAAATTTGTGGAAATTTGAGGAAGAATGGGATAAGCGTAAATCTCCTAATCTTCAAAACTCATCAGTTAAAACAGAAATAAATTATGATAATTTCGGATTAATTCCTGATATTTCTCAGATTTATGGTAGAGAAAAAGAACTAGAATTATTAAAACAAAAGTTTTTTCAAAATAGTCCCCCGTGTAAAATTATCGGAATTTTCGGAATAGCAGGAATCGGAAAAACATCTCTTGTCTGTAAACTGATTGAGCAAATTCAAGAGGAATTTCCCCGTGTTATCTATTGGTCTTTTTTGAATCCCCCTTTACCCCTAGAATTTCTTGAAAATACCAGTAATATTATTTCACAGAATATTAGTTTTAAGACAGAAGATAAATTTAAAATAAAACTGATAAAATTTATCAAGATACTAGCTAAATCTCGTTGTTTATTATTTTTAGATAATATTGATGCGATTATTGAGCATGAAAACTATCGAGAATATAGCGAAATTTTACAAGCAATTGGTCAGTCAAAGCACAATAGCTGTTTAATTATAACCAGTCGAAAAATTCCTCAAGAACTTGAATCGTTAGTGGGAAATAAAACTTCAACTTATTTCCGAGAGTTACAAGGACTTGACTATCAAACTGGACGGCAAATTTTGGGAGATATTGACACCTTTCATGGTTCAGAGGATGAATGGCAATTTTTAATTCAACAAGTCTGTCACGGCAATCCTTTATTCATCAAATCTATCGCTCATCATATTCAACGAGTTCATCATAATAATCTCTCGGATTTTCTTTTAAAAGGTAATCTTCTGATAGAAAAAATCGAGTCTATTTTAAATTCTTACTTTCAGCAACTATCTAATTTAGAAAAAGCGATTATTTTTGAGTTAGCGATTAATCGAAATCCAGTTTCTTTGTCGGAACTAGAACATAATATTATCATTGAACCGGACGGTAAAAGTATCCAAGAAGGGATCAGATCATTATCTAGCAAAATTCTGTTAGATAAAAAAGATGACTACTTTACCATACATCCTCTACTGATTGAATATTTCACTCAAAAAATTATTACCATAGCAACCGAAGAAATCAAAACTGAAAAATTCCAATTATTAAGAAGTAATTCCTTGACTAAAACTACTGTTCCTGATTATCTAAGAAAGATTCAAATTAATGTTATTTTACACCCAATAATCAATAACTTAATTCATAATTTTCAAGAAAATAATCTAGAAAGCAAACTAATTGATTGTTTAAAGACATTAAAACATCAACCTTCTGGACAAATTGGGGGGATTGCTGGCAATATTATTAACTTACTTAATATACTGAAAAATGGTCACTTAATCGGCTACGATTTTTCTCATATCTCCATTCGACAAGTCGATTTCTCAAACATTAGACTCAACCAAGTAGATTTTTCCTATTCACAGTTTTTTGACTGTATTTTCCCTCAAACTTGCGGTAGTATTTTATCAATTTCTTGCAGTCAGTTTAATCGCTCTTTTCCAAGAGAAGAGCTTTTAGCAACTGGTGACAGTCATGGGATGATTTACCTCTGGAAAGTCAAACAAGACGGAAAATTAGAATTAAGCAAAAGTTTTCCTGCTCACGGAAGTTGGGTGTGGTCAGTAGCCTTAAATTCCGAGGGACAGTTACTAGCAAGTGGGGGACAAGACGGAATTATTAAAATTTGGTCTATTACAACAGATCTATCTATAAATTGTCATTCTTTGCCCCACCCTTCTCAAAAACATCATGCTCCTATTAGAGCCGTTACTTTTAGTGCTGATAGTAAGTTTTTAGCCACAGGAAGTGAGGACAAAACTATTAAAATATGGTCAGTTGAAACAGGAGAATGTCTCCACACCCTTGAAGGACATCAAGAACGAGTAGGTGGTGTTACTTTTAGTCCAAATGGTCAACTTTTAGCCAGTGGCAGCGCTGATAAAACCATCAAAATATGGTCAGTTGACACGGGAGAATGTCTCCATACTCTTACAGGACACCAAGATTGGGTTTGGCAAGTTGCCTTTAGTTCCGATGGTCAACTTCTAGCCAGTGGAAGTGGGGATAAAACCATTAAAATATGGTCTATTATAGAAGGAAAATATCAAAATATTGATACTTTAACAGGACACGAAAGCTGGATTTGGTCAATTGCTTTTAGTCCGGACGGTCAATATATAGCCAGTGGAAGTGAAGATTTTACACTGCGGTTATGGTCAGTAAAAACAAGAGAATGTCTTCAATGTTTTAGGGGATATGGCAATCGATTATCATCGATTACTTTCAGTACCGATAGTCAATATATCTTGAGTGGTTCTATAGATCGATCGATCCGATTATGGTCTATCAAAAACCATAAATGTCTTCAACAGATTAATGGTCATACTGACTGGATCTGTTCAGTAGCTTTTAGTCCCGATGGAAAAACATTGATAAGTGGAAGTGGAGATCAAACGATTAGATTATGGTCAGTGGAAAGTGGCAAAGTAATTAAAATTTTACAAGAAAAAGATTATTGGGTTTTATTGCATCAAGTCGCAGTTAGTGCGAATGGTCAACTGATTGCTAGTACCAGTCACGATAACACCATTAAACTTTGGGATATTAGGACAGATGAAAAGTACACTTTTTCCCCAGAACATCAAAAGCGCGTATGGGCGATCGCTTTTAGTCCTAATAGTCAAATGCTGGTAAGTGGTAGTGGAGATAATTCTGTTAAGCTTTGGTCGGTTCCGAGAGGATTTTGTCTCAAGACTTTTGAGGAACATCAGGCCTGGGTATTATCAGTAAATTTTAGTCTTGATGGAAAATTAATAGCAACTGGTAGTGAAGATCGAACTATTAAACTCTGGTCTATTGAAGGTGATATGACTCAATCTTTGCGGATTTTTAAAGGTCATCAAGGAAGAATTTGGTCTGTTGTCTTTAGCTCTGATGGTCAGCGATTAGCCAGTTCAAGTGATGATCAAACGGTCAAAGTTTGGCAAGTCAAAGATGGTAGATTAATTAATAGTTTTGAAGGTCATAAGTCTTGGGTATGGTCAGTAGCTTTTAGTCCCGATGGGAAGTTACTAGCAAGTGGAGGGGATGACGCAACGATCCGAATTTGGGATGTTGAAACAGGTGAACTTCATCAACTCCTGCGTGAACATACTAAAAGTGTCAGGTCAGTCTGTTTTAGTCCCAACGGTAACACATTGGCCAGCGCAGGTGAAGACGAGACGATTAAACTTTGGAACCTAAAAACAGGAGAGTGTCAGAACACTTTACGCTCTCCTAGACTTTATGAACAAACAAATATTAAGGGAGTAGAAGGGTTGAATTATGAAACGAGCAACACCATGAAAATTTTAGGAGCTTTTCTGTCACGTTGAAGAGAGGATAGAAGTTAGTCAAGGGAGAACGTAGGTTGGGTTGAAGCATGAAACCCAACGCCCGCATGGGTTACGCTACCGCTAACCCATCCTACAAATAATTGTGCCTCCCTACTTAGAAGTTAGCCAAGGGAGTCTCAATGAGAGGTAATCCCGATCTGAAAATCCCTAAAACCCCACACCCCACTTCATAATTCATAATTCATAATTCATAATTCATCATTCATAATTCCCATGTAGTCTTAACGGGTTACTCCATCCACCACCGGACGGACATCGCTACCCTCAAAATAGCCGGGGTTGCCTGTCCAATTGAAATCCGACACGCGGATGTTGAGTATTCCCAACTGCAGCACCGGGTTATAGCGCAAAATTAAACTATAGGTGCGACGACTCCATTCGAGAAAATATTCTGTACTGATTTCCTTCGCTTGATCGATACTGTAAACACTCTGGAAACCCACGCGAATCGGACCATATACCTGTTGAGTTATACCATAGGACATGGTTTGTTGATCAACAAAGCGATCGAAGAAAAAGGGTGATTGTCCGTTAACCAAACCCTGACTAAAACTGATATTAAACCCGGTATAGTCGAAAAAATCGCGGGAAAAACGCCCAAACTGCCCTAATAATCCCACGGTTCCCGTGACGGAATTTTGCGTCTCTCCGTTAGTGTAATAACTGGTGACACCGGTGACACCAGTGACAAGAGCAATATAGGGTTGAACGGGAAGAGGAGAAAATCTTAAACCTTGGTCGGGAGTTGGTGGTAAAGTAAGGGCAGACCAGAGTAAAAAACTGCGATTGAGGGAGACAGCACCCTGAAAACGGCTTAAATTAGTCACATTATCCGTTGCATTGGCCGCTAAGAGATCACTGCGATCGGTGGGTGCGTTAACATTCTGAACAGAAGCTTGATAACTGAGTCTAATATCCGTATTGGGGACAACAATCACCGGTGAGGTCAAAATTGCCCCAAAACTGCTATTAACCGTCTGAAACCCCAAAGAACCGTTAAAGAGACGCTCGCGATAATTGTACTCCACATTGAGCAGATAGGGATCCTGCAACTGTCCGATCGTCTGTTGAAAGCGAATCTTAGAACGAACAATATTTTCGATCTGTTCCAAATCTAAATTAGAAAAAGAAGCTGTTGCCTGAAAAAACGAGCGCTCACCAAAATTAGTGGCAAAATTGCCCAATAAACCAAAAGCTTTCGGACTAAGGGGCGAAACTTCGCCACCTCCGGGGTTAGCTGAGGGAAAAGCATCGGGATTAAGGACTTTTTGAATTAAATATTGCGGTGTCAACTCAAAAAGAGTCTTCGGTGTCTCCACTAAAGTTAGGGGACTTTCTACGAAAAATCCGCCCCGATCCTCCCCATCATAGCCTGGGGCAATTAAAAAAGGACGACGACGACGGCGATCGAACGTAAGACTATTAATAAAAGTGGGTGCCACTACCCGTTGATCGAAAACCAACTGGGAATTACTCATCCGCAACTCATCGGTAAAGGGGCCGGTACTGCGAAAAGTGGCGGAATTAGCCCGAACTTCCAACTCAGGGGGGGAAAAAGGGTCATTAGTCAAACGCACATTAGTGGCATTCCACACCTTACCATCAAAATTCAAGCGTTCGGCCTGAAAACGGACACGATTAATCGTTCCCCCCGACGGACTACTAATATTCTGTCGATCGCGCCGACTGGGATCCTGTCCCCCGACGACAAATTGAAAACCCTCTCCCGTAGTGATTCTCTGCAAGGGTTGATTTAATGCCAAACGATCGGTTAGGGTTCCAAAAGAACTACCGGCCCCCACATCCGTGGGCAGCGTTTGCCCTAAATCCCTAGCGGTGCTGGGTTGAAAAATCTCCCCATTAGCATTAAATACCACACCGCTATCCTGGACGAAATAATACTCAAAGCGATCGCCGCGCAGGATTTGATCTCCCCGGGTTAGGATCACCTGGCCCTCCGCTACCGCTAACTTTTCGGGAAGATTAATCTGTAAGCGATCGGCCGTTAGTACACTTTGGGCAAAACGTAGGGTGACATTACCTCTAGCGGTGATAATCTGCCGATTTTGGTCAAATTCCTGCTCATCAGCCACTAATTCTAGGGGTCTTTCCCCTTCTGGATTAGCGGTCTGAGCTAGGCTGTTATTGAGGGAAATCCAGTATTCTTGGCTGGTTTTTTCGCCTTTTTTCCTCACTAATAGCCGAGTCGAGCCATTTTTCTGGTTAAGAGCTTTTTGATTTAATCCTGAAACTATCTCGGTTTCGGGATTAATGGTGACACCAGCGGCTGCAGGAGGTGGAGAATTCTGGACAGAAAGGGGTTTTCCTAAAGCTGCCGCATCACCCCCACTGCTAGGTAAAGGTTCCAGGGGAATACCCTGATCGGGAACCAAGGGTTTTACCTCGACGGTTTCCGGGGGTGGAGTGACGGTGAGGGGAATAGAAACGCTCTCTTCTGAAGGCTTTTTTGCCTCTAGAGGTGCTGGGGTGACAGGGAGGGGAACTACAGACGTGGGACTATTTTCAGCAACTTGGCGTTCCTCCGTTTCCGGTTCAGCTACAGTGTTAATTAGGGCAGGTGGTTCAACAGCTAAGAGAAAAAAAGACATGACTGCACGAGTCGGCGATCGAAATAGAGGACGAGCCAACCTCAATGATACTACCACGATCATTATTTCTAGGGAGACAGGGAAAGTCCGATAACTTGTTCCCTGTGTCTCTACCCTAGAACCAGTTTGATAATTGTCTTCTACTCAAAGTCTTTGCGTCCAGGGTTACGGGTAGGATCGCCAGAAAGGAAGCCAAAGATAAAAAGTAAGACAAAGAAGGAAACAACGATATAAACGGCGATTTTTAGGGTTAACATTACTAAGACGTTCTCCTTAGACTAGATTAATGCAATAACAGGGTTAGCATACCTTGACCTACTTTACCCTATTTCAGTGATCCCTGAACAGAGAAAAGTGATCAGTCTTCAGTTATCAGCCTACTGTTTACTGTTTACTGATCACTGAAAATACGAGTAAATAGCCTATTTTTAGCCAATTTATGAATAATCTCGGTAAATTATATGTGGTGGGAACGCCGATCGGTAATTTAGACGATCTGACTTTCCGATCCCTGGCAACTCTCAAAAAAGTCTCTCTAATTGCCGCCGAAGATACCAGACACACCGGCAAATTATTACAGCATTTTGATATTTCAACCCCTCAAATTAGTTACCATGAACATAATCGCCTTTCCCGTCTCGATGAGTTATTAAATATTCTCAGCCAAGGTCAGGATATCGCCTTGGTTACTGATGCGGGAATGCCGGGGATTTCTGACCCGGGTTATGAGTTAATTAAAGCTTGTATAGAAGCTAATATCGAAGTGGTTCCCATCCCCGGAGTAACGGCGGTAATTACTGCTTTAGCGGTGTCGGGATTACCCACGGAAAGATTCTGTTTTGAAGGATTTCTTCCGGGTAAGGCAAAGCTGAGACAAGAGCGCTTAGAGAGTTTAAAAACCGAAACAAGAACGATGGTTTTTTATGAAGCTCCTCACAAACTTATTAAGACTTTAGAGGATTTGCTGGCAACTTTCGGATCAACAAGAAAGATAGTTTTAGGTCGGGAATTAACCAAGCTTTACGAAGAAATTTGGCGAGGAACTATCGCCGAGGCGATTAATTTATATCGGGAGAATAAAACTCCTAAAGGGGAATTTACGCTCGTAGTTATGGGCAACGAGCAGGCCGATAATATCCAATTATCCGACGAGGAATTAAAACGGGAATTAAAACAAATTATAGAACGGGGAGTTAGTCGATCGCAAGCCAGCAGACAATTAGCACAAGTTACTAATTTATCCCGCAGTCGTTTATACAAATTAGCCCTAGAAATTTGATGATTATCAATTTTTATTCCCACCGCTAACCCTGAATTACTTCGCTGATTGAAGTAACAAAATTCCCCCAGCAGTTAATCCTAAAATATTGGGCAACCAAGCGGCCATCAAGGGGGTTAAAACTCCGCCAATACCTAGAGAACTGGTGACAAAAGATAGGAGATAATAGGAGAAAATTAGGACAATACAAATACCAAAACTGGTGGCTTTATTAGAATTTTGGGGACGCAATCCCAAGGCTGCCCCAATCATGCCAAAAACCAAACAAACAAAGGGCAAAGATATTTTCTGCTCGATTTGAACCTGTAGTTTTCTAGTTTTGGTAGGATTGCCGCTTAATTGCAGTATTTCTAAGTATTCCCGCGCTTGTCTGAGGGTCATTTCTGAACCATCTCGGCCTCGAAAAGCTAAATCTAAAGGAGTACGCGGTAGGGCTAATTGTTGATGTTGAAAGCGGACAATATTACGATAGGAACCATTAGGATCAATTAGATAAATTGTGCCGTTATAAAAATCCCAGATATTTTTTTCAATATTCCAAGAAGCTGTTTCTGAGGTAATAATTTGATTAACTTCTGGTTGGGTGCGATCGAGAATGGTTAAACCTAACATTTCTTGACCGTTAAATCTTTCGGCATAAAATAACCTTCTTAATACCGTTTGCGCTTCCCCTCCATCTGGTGGCCGCACTTTGCCGTATTCAGGATAAATAATATTATCTTCAATAAAAGACTTGCGATTTGGTCGCAGAGCTTTCGTCATGGTAGCATTAGCTTCATAACTGGCAGCTGGAGCGACATAATCATTAAAAATGTAGGTTAATCCTGTCACTATTAAACTTAGCACAATGGCGGGAATTATTAGGCGATAAACACTAATTCCAATACTTTTAAAAGCAATTAATTCGCTATCACTGGCTAAACGACTGTAGGCCATTAAAGCTGCTAAAAGTATCGACATGGGAAAGGCTAAAACAATAAACTCTGGCATTTTTAATAAGAGAATTTTTAGGGCCAAAGTAAAAGGTAAACCCGACTCAGTAATCCGTCGCACTAAATCAAATAAAGTCCCGATCGCCACTCCCAAAGAAGTGAATAAACCCATACCAAATAGAAAGGGTAATAATAACTCGACAAAAATATAGCGGTCTAAGATGGTAAATCCGGGTATTCTACTTAAATTTCCTTGCCAATTGCTAACTTTCATGATATAATACAGCGATTTTTATTAATAACAATTATCTTAAGAAATTATCACCCAAATAATACTGACGCACCAGAGGATTATTATACAGTTCTTCGCCACTTCCCGCCGCTAAAATCTGCCCTTCGCGCATAATATAAGCCCGATTAGTGATAGCCAAAGTTTCTCGCACATTGTGATCGGTAATTAAAATTCCCATCTGACGATCCCTTAAACCAGCGATCATCGCTTGAATCTCAGATACAGCGATCGGATCCACCCCAGCGAAGGGTTCATCTAATAATAAAAATCTAGGTCCGTTGACTCCCACCGCTAAAGCGCGAGCTAATTCCGTCCTTCTTCTTTCTCCTCCAGAAACGTAAGCGCCTTTAGTGCCAACAATCTTATCGAGGCGAAATTCTTTTAATAAATCATAGAGACGATTTGCCCGTTGGGAAAAGGGAACTCCCGACTGTTCTAGGGCTAACTGAATATTTTCTGATACAGTTAAATAACGAAAAATACTGGCCTGCTGTGTCAGATAGCCAATACCCAGACGCGCCCTCTGATTAAGGGGTAATTTAGTAATTTCTTTTTGATCGAGCCAAACGCGCCCCAGATTCGGTTTAATTAATCCCGTGGCGATATAAAAAGTTGTGGTTTTCCCCGCACCATTTGGTCCTAATAACCCTACAATTTCCCCCGGGGCAACCGTAATACTCACTCGGTTAACCACGAGCCTTTTACCGTAGGATTTATGGATATTTTCTAATACTAAAGTCATCTTTATCCGGTGTTGGGGTGTGGGGTGTAGGGTGTGGGGTGTGGGGAAGTGGGGTGTGGGGAAGTGGGGGGGTGGGGTGTAGGGTGTAGGGTGTGGGGTGTGGGGTGTGGGGTGTGGGGAGAATACTGCCTTTTGTCTTTTGCCTCCTGTCTCCTGTCTCCTGTCTCCTGTCTCCTGAATCCTGACTATCACTGCGGGTTAATAATTGGGGCAGCCGGGAGGGAAGGGGAAGGTATGGGTGCGGGTGTCGGGGAGGCTGCCGGTTGGGGGGAAGTTTCGTTATCTTTGACTAAATAAATTGACTCCACCTGCTGACTGGTTTGGGGAGTAGCGATAAATCTACCCTCATCGACTAGATAAGTCATCGTTTCGGCGCGGATACTGTTGCCTTCCTGCAAAACATAAACGTTACCCGTCATCACTAAACGACGTTCGCGGCTAAAATACTGAGCTTGGGCAGAAGTGGCCTGCATTTTGCGGGCAGGATAGAACACTTGTACGTTACCCCTCGCAGTAATTACCCCCGTTTTTGAGTTTGCCTCCTGAATATCCGATCGCACTGTCATGGCATTACCTGGTACGATGTTCTGCTGTGCCTTGACCAAGGGAGAAGTACCTAATCCCATGACTAAGCTAGTAGAAACGAGGGAAACTAGCCATCCTCTGATTTTTGTGTATCTTGCTTTCATAGAAATTTCGCCTATAAATAGAGTGTTTTATCCCCCCTTTTATCCCCCCTTTTATTCCCCCTTTTATCCCTCCTTGATAAGGGAGGTACTGACAATTTTTAACACCCACCTACTTAGAGGTAATTGTATTGACTAACTAATCTAGCTTTTTAGAGGACGGGATGACTTTTGAGGATTTTTGGCAGAGAACAGATAGATCGATCGAGGTGGGGATGAGGATGTTCCTGATTGCTTTTCATCGCTTCTAGCACTACCGGTAAAGCTTGGGGATCGAGATTCTGTAAAAAGTTTAATAGATCCAAACTCTCCCCCACCAAGTGCGTCACGTTGATCCCCTCGTAATCGGGTTGATAGTGTTGTAAACGTCTCACCCCTTCTCCCAAAAGAATTACCGCCCCGCGCCAGTTATTATTTTCTAGATGGTAACAAGCGACAGCAATCTGCAAAATGCCTTGATAAAAGGTTTTTTCAGGCTCTGCGGACTCCATCCACAAAGCCTCTAGGGTATCATGACAAGCATAGAATTGCTGGCGATTAAATTCGTCGATTCCTTGCCCAAAAGCGCTGGCTGTCATTACCCTAAACTAATGCCCCTTCATAGATTTGCGGACTTCTTGGATATAGTCGAGGGAAATTACCTGTTCTTCCCCAGCAAAGTCGTTATCGGGGGTAATAAACAGCATACAGTGACATTCTTTCCGTTCCCGCATCGGCACACAGGGACAATTCCAGAAAGTATTTTTTACCTCCGCTTCTTTGTCTTCGTAGTGACGACAGGGACATAAAGGAGAGCCTAATTCGTCCTTATGACGCGCTAAACCCTCAATTACCACCGCTGTTACCGAGAGATCGCTACAGAAGTAAGTATTTGTACGTCTAGCGTACTGTTCGGCAAAATTCTTCATCGCCTCAAGACTCTTATCCGTGTCCGTGATCTGGCTCATAGTTATCTAATCCCCTTAGCTTTCTACAAAAAAACTTTTTACTATCCTATCTCGATCCGCCTCCCCTTGGCCGAGAGGAATTTTTAGAATCTCTTTCGATTTTGCCACCGATCCCCTTGTTAATCTAATACGATAAAAAGACTCCCTTTGGCCAAAAGCTCGACTTTTTGGCCAGCAGATCGGAATTATAGGGGCAAAGTTCCTCAAAACCTGTCCTTGATTCCTGCAATCCCTGTACCCTATCAATACCAGAACATGATTTTATCTTTCTTGCAGACAAATAAAATTTCTGACGATAATACACCTTGGTGGCTGAAAATTACCTCCCTTTATCCCCACTGTACCTACTATTTTGGTCCCTTTGCCTCTTTTGAGGAAGCACAACAGCATCAGGGGGGTTATCTCCAAGATCTAGAGTCCGAAGGAGCGCAAGGAATCAGTCTTTCGATCGAGCGGAGTAATCCCCATTATTTGACCGTTTTTGACGATGGAAATCAGCATCTAGCTAAAACGTTCCCTTCCCATGCTCGAACCTTTTCTCGCTTTATTTCTTAAGTCTCCCTGTCCTCTTTGTCAACGGCAGAGCGATCGAGAGCTTTGCCGTGATTGTAGGCGACAATTACAGTCCTATCGTCAGAATAAACCGCTTTTTCTCTGGCGTGGTCCTATTCCCCTGTTTATCTGGGGACGCTATGAAGGTAAATTAAAACAGGCGATCGCTAAAATGAAATATGATCGCCATCCGGCTCTCGGCTCTTTGCTAGGCAGTTGCATGGGGGAAACTTGGCTGCTTCGTCCTCCCCTCACCGATAAACGTTTGACGGTGATTCCTATCCCTCTCCACCCGGAAAGGTTAAGGGAAAGGGGTTTTAATCAAGCAGAAGTCATTGGCGAGGGTTTTTGTCGTTTAACCGGTTATCATCTGGCTAGTCGCGGATTAATTCGGATCAAGAACACGGCAGCCTTGTTTAGTATGGCAGCCGAGGAGAGAAAAAAGACGATGCAAGCGGCTTTTCAATTGGGGAAAAATTTACCGAAATCAGTGCCGATTCTCTTAATTGATGATATTTATACCACGGGAACCACGATTGAGGAAGCTGTGCAGGTTTTACGCACAGAGGGATATCGGGTAGTCGGTGCGATCGCTCTTGCCAGTTCCAAAATTAGCTAAAATGCCCAGACGGATCCGTCTAGGCATTTTAGAGTTAGATTAAATTAAGTGCGTTTGATCTTGTCGTATTGACTGATGAAAATCAAACCGATAGTGGCGGGGATCAGGACGATAACCGCACCTAAAACAAGGCTCCAGAGAAAGTTAGCTAAAGAGGGTGTCATGATAGATAAATCCTTTGTCATATTTTCAAAGACTTAGTTTTTTATCTTATCACCTTGAGCGAGAAGACCTCCAGTGCCACAGTCAGATAAATGCGATCGCAGGTTATTATATGTCTTCAATCGCTGAAAATAAAATCTCCCTTGACTTCTCAAGGAGATAGGGATGTTTGACAATAGTTGATGGTTACAAAAGTTCACACTAGACTGGCAAAGATTTTTATGGCTACTGACGATCGCAAACGGCGCATTCTCGATCATCTCTCCAGAAGTACCACTGGTGCTGACTATATTCCCAAAAAACCGCTGCCAATTGTGGAAACTCCCCCGGTGGCAGCGGAACCCGTGGCAGCGCCGCCTCCAGTAACTCCTTCACCGGAATTAACCGCTAAAGAGCGTAAAAGAAAGATAATGTCCCATCTTTCCATGAGTAGTCAAGATTTTGGCGAAATTACTAGCACTGCCCCCGAAGAAAAGCGTAAACGCCAAATTAATGACCATCTGCGCCAAAGCCAAGGATAAATAGTAAGGAGTGAGAATTAGCCACTAGGCATCTTCTAGACTGTTCTCGCTCCCTCATTTTCTGCTGTCGATGGCAATAATGACAGTTGTTGCAAATCAGTTCCTCGCTCTGGCAACAAGGGAATGTTAAAGTTAGTAATGAGTGCTTCGGTGATCGGATGACGTAATTTTTCTGTGGAACCCACATGATAAAAATGCTGTTTAGTATAGATATAAAACTGATCAGCACTCCAATTTTTTTTAATTAAAGGATTGCTCCTAAACTGATTACTGTGCCAAGTGGACAAAATAAACCGACAAGAAATATCCTTTAAAATAGTCACCAAACAATCTTCATCCTCTTCAGACCAAGAGTTAAAATAATCGGCGTGTCTCCCTAAATAGGGAGGATCGAGATAGATCAAGTCTGTTTTTTGCCAATCAGATAAAGTCTCTCGAAAGTCAGCAACTTGAAAATTATAATCAGTTTTAATAAGAATATTTTCTATGGCAATAACTTGATTGACTATTTTGGTAATATATGCTTGAGAAAATCGCTCTGATTTATGACAGTAAGGGACGTTAAACTGTCCCTTCCGATTGAATCTGATCACGCCGTTAAAACAGGAGCGATTGAGAAATAAAAAATCTAGAGAATTAGGAGATTGATTAAATCTTTCTCGTACTTGATAATAATAACTTTCTCCCTGCTCCTTAAGAATTTGACCATTTTCTTGCAAAAAAAGCTTAACAGTTTTACTGGTAATAACTTGATTTTTTAGATTATTATAAAACTGGATAATATGAGTATTTGTATCCGCAAGTAAAGCCTTTTTCGGATTAATATTAAAAGCCACCACTCCCGATCCAGAAAAGGGTTCTATCCAACGCCCAAAGCTCAGATCAGACACAATATTTTTAACATCTTTCACCAATTTAGTTTTAATTCCTTGACACTTAATCGGTGGCACCAGTGGTGTTAACTTCACTAAACACTCTCCTCATCAACAGTAATCTCTATCCATAGCAAACTTAGCTCCTGTTGGCCCGCGAATAAAGGTCAAATCAGGGTAAAAATTTTGTTGAGATACTAAATCTATCTTTAATTGGTTACATCTAGCAAAATTATCAAATATGGGAAAAAGAAGCAATTCTAGGATTTTAGAGATGATTTTCGTATCAATAGATATAGTATATACTTCTAGGCAGTTTAAATTCAGTACAGCTTATCCCAGAAACCATGAGACTCTTGTTAGAACACATGAACTCAAAAATCTGGCTCTTCTAGGTTCTGTGTGATCAGTTTAACTTACATGATCCCTCAATCTTGGTGTCCTTTGTGTCTTTGTGGTTCGTTCCACCCCCCCGCTAGGAAGAATGTATCTTAGAATACATTTTACCCACCAAACCCAAGAGAGCCAAAATCTCTCGTCACCATTCTTGTCAGAATTATGAGAATTACGTTACATTTAGTTAAGATTTAATTGGCTGCGGGGATTAATCTCGAAAAAATAACGTAAAATCCTTGACAAAAACAGCTAAATGAGTTAAGCAAAAATCTTTATCCTAGAACCACTAAACAAACATGAAACTATCCTGGAAAACGATTTTACTGTGGACATTGCCCGCCCTTGTGGTCGGTTTTTTCCTCTGGCAAGGCACTTTTGCCACCGCCACCAGTAATATCGGCAATAACACCGCCAGTACCCGCATGACCTACGGACGCTTTCTAGAATACCTAGACAGTGGTAGGGTTGTTAGCGTCGATCTCTACGAAGGTGGCAGAACCGCGATCGTACAGGCCCTAGATCCAGAACTAGAAAACCGAGTACAACGCCTACGGGTCGATTTACCAGCCAATTCCCCGGATTTAATCGCCCGTTTACGCGATTCTAAAATTAGTTTCGATGCACACCCGATGCGGAATGACGGCGCTTGGTGGGGATTCCTCGGTAATCTAGTTTTCCCCTTTTTGCTGATTGCCGCTCTCTTTTTCCTGTTCCGCCGTTCTAATAATATGCCAGGCGGCCCCGGTCAAGCGATGAGTTTTGGCAAATCAAAAGCTCGCTTCCAGATGGAAGCAAAAACCGGCATCACCTTTGATGATGTGGCAGGAATTGACGAAGCGAAGGAAGAATTACAGGAAGTCGTCACTTTCCTCAAACAACCGGAGAAATTTACCGCCGTTGGTGCCAAAATCCCCAAAGGAGTCCTGTTAGTTGGTCCTCCTGGTACGGGTAAAACCCTGTTAGCTAAAGCGATCGCCGGTGAAGCGGGTGTGCCTTTCTTCAGCATTTCCGGTTCGGAATTTGTGGAAATGTTTGTCGGTGTCGGTGCTTCTCGCGTGCGCGATTTGTTCAAAAAAGCCAAGGAAAATGCTCCCTGTTTAATATTTATCGATGAAATTGACGCAGTAGGTCGTCAACGGGGTGCCGGTATCGGTGGTGGTAACGATGAACGGGAACAAACCCTAAACCAATTATTGACAGAAATGGACGGTTTCGAGGGGAATACGGGAATTATTATCATTGCCGCCACTAACCGCCCCGATGTTCTCGATTCCGCTCTCATGCGTCCAGGCCGTTTTGATCGCCAAGTAACCGTCGATGCGCCCGATTTTAAAGGTCGTTTAGAGATTTTAGACGTTCACGCCCGTAATAAAAAGCTGGCCAACGACGTTTCCATTGAAGCGATCGCCCGTCGCACACCGGGGTTCAGTGGAGCAGATTTAGCCAATTTACTGAACGAAGCGGCAATTTTAACCGCCCGTCGTCGTAAAGATGCCATTACCCTCCTGGAGATAGATGACGCAGTAGATCGCGTTATCGCCGGTATGGAAGGTACTCCTTTAGTGGATAGCAAGAGCAAGCGCTTAATCGCTTACCATGAAGTGGGTCATGCGATCGTGGGTACGCTCTTAAAAGATCACGATCCCGTCCAGAAAGTGACTCTGATTCCCCGGGGACAGGCCCAGGGTTTAACTTGGTTCACTCCCAACGAAGAACAGGGGTTAACCACGAAAGCGCAGTTAATGGCCCGGATTTCCGGTGCTTTAGGTGGTCGCGCGGCCGAGGAAGAAATCTTCGGCTATGATGAGGTGACTACCGGCGCCGGTGGCGATTTACAGCAGGTTTCTGATATGGCGCGTCAGATGGTGACTCGTTTCGGGATGAGCGATTTGGGTCCTTTGTCCCTAGAAAGTCAAGGTGGTGAGGTGTTCCTCGGTGGCGGTTTGATGACTCGTTCCGAGTATTCTGAGAAGGTCGCTACTCGCATTGATGATCAGGTGCGATCGATCGTGGAACACTGTCATGAAATTTCTCGGCAAATTGTCCGCGATCATCGCGAAGTGATCGATCGAGTGGTGGATCTGCTGATCGAAAAAGAAACGATCAATGGGGAAGAATTCCGGCAAATTGTGGCTGAATACGCCTACGTTCCCGAAAAAGAACAGTTTGTACCACAGTTATAGGTTGATTTCAATCTATATGCGATCGGGTGGGTTAAGACTCACCCGATTTTTTTATCCTAGTTAGGGTTTGCTGAATAAATGTGAAATGTAGGCAAGGTAAGAGTTTTGTGGCTTTTTTCGCGAAACAGGTGCAAGATTTTGAGAGAATCGTCGTTCAAAACCTTGCGTCTTCATCGGCCCGCGTCCTGTAGGGGCGAAGCATTCGGTTAGAAAATCTACGGTTTCACCGATAGGTGATTGTCCGAATGCTTCGCCCGTACTTTTTGCCGCAAACCCTAGTTAAGGGTTCAAAAACGACAAAAATAAGGATTAAATTGCCTAAAATCTGTAAATAGACAATTTAATTGATTATCATTCATTCTTAATTCTCCTGACGACCGACTACTGGCTACTGACTCCTAACCCTAACAATAATTTTTTGATTTTTACAATTAGTTATCATCATCATCGTCATCGTCTTTTTTATCCCGTTGATTATCATCGTCTTTTTGCCGATTTTCCCCGTCTTCATCGTCATCTGCGTCCGTTTGCGGCGATTCCACCGTGGTGGGGACGTTTTTCGGTTCTTCGGCTTCTTTTCCTCCCTGACAAGCACCTAAAACCGTAGTCAAGGTTAACAGAATCAGCAAAACTAAGGATTTGATTTTCATGGTCTTTCTCCCCACTCGATCGATAAATATAACAATTTTAAGACTTTTGGGCGGTGGATAGCTTGGCCAATGCCAAGAAAGTGCATTCCCAGACTAAACGGGGTTGAACGTAGGCTAACAGCTGCCGGCGGGTTTTTTCCAAGATTTCTAAAATCGATCGCTCTCGTCGTCGTTGCCAATCCTCATACTGAAGATAACTCACATACCATAATTGGGTTTCCGTGTCAAGAGTTTGAGCGATAATTTTTGCTAATTCCAGTGCTTGGGAAAGTTTTAGGGGAAATTTGCTGAAAGATCGCGGTAAATCTTGGGGGAGACTGTCGAGAAACTCTAAAGCGGCGATCGCTTCTCCGGGGCTACCTTGAGCTAAACCGAGAATTGCCGGATAATTGAGAACGCGAGCTTGTCCGTTAGAGCGCAGGACTTGAGCGAGATTTTCTTCCGAAAGACGCTGAAAAGGGATGTGTTGACAGCGAGAAACGAGAGTGGGTAGTAAAGAGGAGGGACTGGGAGCAATCAGGATTAAAGTCGCTTTTCCCGGTTCCTCAAGCGTTTTTAAGAGCGCATTTGCCGCCGATTCCGTCATGGTGTCTGCTTCCTCGATTACCACCACAGAGCGGGCCGATTCGAGGGGAGGACGACTTAAAAAGTTAGTAATCTCGCGAATTTGTTCGATGCGGATTTGCGGGGGAGCTTTGCGCTTGAGATTGCTTTCCTGTGCTTCTTTTGCGGTGAGCAGTTTGCCTTGGTGTTGATAAGTGGGTTCAATCCAGAGTAAATCGGGATGATTGCCCCCTAAAAAGCGTTTCAGGATTAATTCCCTTGTTTCTGGAGATCGATCTCTAGTTAACAAGTCTTGACAGAAACATTTTGCTGCTAGATTGCGTCCAATCCCCTTAGCGCCGGCGAATAAGTAAGCGGGAGCGATCGAATTGACTTCAAGCGCTCTTTGTAGTAGTTCAATGGCCTGATTTTGACCAATTAACCTTGACCAATTTATCATCTTTTCCCTGCCATGGCTCGCTATTGCTGTTCCTATTTTGTCGGGATTTCTCCTCATCAGACCGGGTTTTTATACGATGATATATTAAGTTTGGGTGAATTTGAAATCATCAAGCGCCGGACCGATGTCTTGCTTTTATCGGAAGTTCCTAACGATGCTTTCTTTCCCCAGTTAGTGAAAGTGGAATTGTTTATTCATCCTCCCACTAGCTCGGAACTTCAGATCGATTTATTGGTAAAAAATCATGAATTGCCCCTGAGAACTAATAATCGTTGTCGGCGATTTTTTGAATCTATTCACCAGATTATTACCAACAATTATCAAGGTCAATCCCTGACCAGAATTACCGCTTAACCCGATTTGTTCCTGTCTCCGTCAACTGACAAAGACAGGGACAAAATGCCATCTTGGCTCTCTTGGGTAACGCACCACAAAGACACAGAGGACACAGAGATTGATAGCTCCTGTATCAGTTAAACTTATCACACAAGGAATAATAGAGCTGCTCTTTTTGGCGCTTGATAGATTTATCGAGAAAAAATCGGTAATTGCTTTAATTTTTGCCTTCCTTAGTCGATGTGAGCGTGGGAAATTGACGACGTAAAAGCAGGGAATTACTCACTACCATAACCGAACTAAAAGCCATCAAAGCTGCCGCTAGGGCCGGACTGAAAGCTAGACCCCAATGGGGCAGTAATAAACCACCAGCAATGGGAATAGCAAAGGTATTATAACCCAAAGCCCAAAAAAGATTTTGTCGGATTTTTTGCCATGTAGCCAGACTTAAATGCAGAGATTGCACCACATCCTCCAGGCGATCGCTAATTAAAACGATCCCGGCCGTTTCCATGGCCACTTCCGTGCCACCGGCCAGAGCAATACCGATGTTAGCCTGTCCTAGTGCAGGAGCGTCATTGATACCATCCCCGACCATAGCGACGATTTTGCCCTCTTTTGTCTGTAGATCTGCAATTAAGGCGGATTTTTCGGCGGGAGCAACTTGGGCATAAAATTGGCTAATACCCAAACTATTAGCGATCGCTGTCACTGCTTCTCTGCGATCACCACTGAGTAAAATCACCTCTAAACCGAGTTTTTGCAACTGATTCACGGTTGTTTGAGCATCGGGACGTAATCGATCCTGAAAAGCGATCGCGCCGAGTAATTGTTCTTCCATCCCCAGATAAATCACCGTTTTACCCGCTTGTAAAAGCTCTTGAATACTGGGGATAGTTTCATCGATTTTAATGCCGTTCTGCGCCAACCATTGCCGATTTCCTAGAACAATTTTCGACCCCTGCACCCTTGCCGAAACTCCCAATCCGGCTACAGTTTGAAAATCTTCCCCCGTCAGGTTAGTAGGAGGAGTAACCGCGTCTAAAATCGCCCGAGCAAGAGGATGATTAGTACCACTCTCCACTACTGCCGCTAATTGTTGAATTTCCAGGGAATTAAGCTCAGAAAAACTCAAACAATCGGTAATTTCTGGATGACCTTGGCTAAGGGTTCCCGTTTTGTCAAAAACCACCGTTTGCAGTTGCGAGACGGTTTCCAAAACATCGCCCCCTTTAATTAAAATACCCCGTTCGGCTGCTAAACTGGTTCCCACCAGTAGGGCCGTCGGTGTGGCTAAACCGAGAGCGCAGGGACAAGCGACCACAAGCACGGAAATCGCTAATTTTAGGGACAAAAGTAGGGGAGAAGTGGGTTGAATCATCTCGTGGTGTCCTGTGGTTGACCCTAACACCTCTGGAAACAGCCTAGTTCCCCAAAAATACCAAAAGAGCAGCACAATTAGGGCAATTATCATCACTCCGTAGGCAAAATAACCCGCTACCCGGTCCGCTATCTTCTGTACCGGGGCCTTGCGAGTTTGGGCTGATTCCACGGCTGCGATAATCTTAGCTAGGGTGGTATCGGTCCCCACCTGACGAGTTTGCACTGCGATCGCACCAGAGAGATTGAAACTGCCAGCAATGACTAGATCTCCCATTTCCTTAACCACCGGCAGCGATTCCCCCGTTAATAAAGCTTCATCTACCGTGGTTCTTCCCTGAATAATCTCCCCATCCACGGGAATTTTTTCTCCGGGTAAGACGCGCACCCATTCCCCGACGCGCAGCTGTTCCACGGGAATGGCCACGCCCACACGGTCATCTGTACTACCAATCAGGTGAGCCACTGCCGGTTGTAGGGAGGTAAGCGCTTCTAAGTCTGCGGCTGCGCGATGACGGGAATGCGCTTCTAGAGTCCGTCCGAGGAGAATAAAACCTAACAGCATGACTGGTTCATCAAAAAAGCACTCTAGACCGAGATTAGGGAAGATAAGAGCCAAACAACTGGCTATATAGGCGCTACCTGTGCCTAAACTAACGAGAGTGTTCATATTTGGCATCCCGTGCCGTAATCCCCGCCAACCATCGATGAAAATATCGCGGCCGGGGAATAAAATGGCTAGGGTGGCTAAGGTCCAGTGAAAAGCAATGCTTTGAAAGATGGGGATTTCTGGTCCCCCGATGTGGTGTAAGTGACCAATCAGGGAAAAAACCAGTAAACAACAAGCGATCGCTAATCGGTATAATTGTTGTTGCCGTTCTTTTTGTTGGTTTTGCAGCCGTTGATTTTGTTGAGAAAGGGGAGTCGATGAGCTGCGCGGTTGGGTGGGGAATCCAATCGCGGTTAATTTTGCGGCTAATTGCTCTGGTGCGATCGCATCCGGTTGGTATTCAATCACGGCAATTTCCGTGATTAGGTTAACTTGGGCCGATTTTACCCCTTGATTTTGGCTGAGTTGTCTTTCTACGGCACTCACACAGCCGGCGCATTTCATGCCTTTTACGTCTAGAGTAGCGGTTTTTAGTCCAGTTTCGGCGGCTAGGATCATAGAAAAAGTAGGCAAGGATGGTCTTTACTTCTATCCTAGAAATTCTCGGCCGATTTTTAAACTATTTTGGCGATCTCTTCCCGATCCATTCTCGATCGGCAATAGATCTTGTAGGGTGCGTTAATGAAATGTAACGCACCTTATCTAATGTTCAAAATTCGTGCGTTACGCTGACGCTAACACACCCTACTGGACTGACACAGCTAAAATAGGGCAATAGATAAGCTCAACTGAGGACATCAATCATGGGAAGATGTAGGCGAGATAAAGTTCATCTGACAGTCGCACAACGAGAAAACTTTGAACAAATCAGTGGGGAAGGGTTCATCACAGAGTACGCTAATCGGCATAACACGCTTATCGTAATATTGTACGGAAAACTTCTTGCGATCGCTCCATTTGAGCGTAATATACGGAAAGATTCTTAAAAAAATGCGTATTTGGCGTGATATACGGAAAATTTCCGCATACTATATAGTTAGACACCCAGTTCTAGGTGAGAATATAATCTAATTTGTTGGGTTCTTCGGTTTGTGTTATGTAATGGACGGGGGTTATAAGAGATGGAACCCTTATAGAGAAAGACATTGGACGATTTTTGTCAATTGTTTTTGATCTAGAGCGAGCTAATCAGTTAAATCTTTTGCCAGATAAGGATTTAGTCGATTTATGCCCCCCTATCGAACCATAACAAGTAACGAAGAGCCATTTGTTGCGTGAGTATGCCCACCATCTTGAACATTATTCTTTCTCGAGGAGCTTTCTATGTCTGATTCAAATATAAGAGTTGGAAAAATTGGTAACATTAACGCAAACAATAACAAAGGGGTTGTAAATCTTCTTGCTGTAAGCCAAGATATTCAAAACTCCATTTCAGACTTAGCTTTGTCAGATGCTAATGAGCAAGCTAATGCCAAAGAACTCCTTGAAAAATTGCGTAAGGAGATTGAGGATGCTTCAGAACTCAATGATAAAGAAAAAGAGAGAGCTTTAAAGCAAGTTAAAAGTTTGGTGGAAACTTTACAAATGAAGACACAAGTACAAACAGATTCAGGTCTTCAGGAACGTGCAGAAAATGCAATCACTTTGATAAGAGGCATTGTTGCTGGCATTTCTAGTGCAGTTTCAATATTCAAAGTATTGTCTGAAATTTCCTCTTTGTTTGGTATTGCCTAAATTTCAATATTTTAGCTATTCAAGTGTTCCTTCATGACGTAAAAGAACACTTCTTTTTGATAATTAACTTTAGGTGTTTTCTATACTGTTTTCAATTCAACTAATATACAAGTAGATGACACGTTCTTCAGCCATCGCTGTTATTTTATCGTTTCTAGTGCTATTCATTGCACTAAAAATAATTTTTCACTGGTCAAGTCCACTAGATATCTTTCGAGGTATCCTAATTATCCTATTCTTCGGTTATTTCCCATCTATCTTAGCAATATTAGTGGGAAATACTCTTGATAATACAGATAGGTTTAACCCTATATTTCGCGTCATATTATCAAGCATTATTTTGATAGGCTTAACGGCGACTATCATTTTAGGGATAGTAATAAGAAATGCTCCTCGTGATCTACCTCGACTTTCACCTGGCGCACAATCAGAGATTTCTAAGGCTTTCGAGAGGCTTCCAAGAGGTATATTTGTGTTTTCTTGTCCTAAAGAAATGACTCTTGGAATATCTGAAAAATGTAAAGCTAGGATTGCAAATGAAGAGTTTTTATCAGCATTTCAACAACTTTTAAGGGAAGGATTGGATAAAGATATAAGTGAAAGAGAACTTCGATATGTTAGTCCCATAATGAATGTCAAACTAACATCTCAGAAGTTCCTGTCGTGGAAAGCCTTTGATATCAATCCACAAGAAGATGGTGGTAATCAACCAGTTATAGATCAAGACTTTACTAGTTGGGAGTGGGATGTAACTCCACAAGAATCAGGCAAAAAGAAGTTAAAGTTTATAGTGTCTGTCATAATTAGAATTCCTGGCTACCAAGAATTACTTCCAAAACGATATGAAGAAAATGAAATCGAGGTAGCCGTCAAGCATAATCCAATTTTCTCTTCGACTAATTTTGTAAAACATAACTGGAAGTACCTTGTGGCAATAGTCTTCTCTTCGTTAATTGCTTTTCTAATTGCCAAAAAACTTAAGATAATAGGAACAAGTATAAAAATAGGCAGCATAGGTGACATCGATCTAAAGAATAACGAGGGTGTCATAAACCTTCTTGCATCTAGCCAAAATATAAACAGTAGTTTTTCTAAAACATCTTTCGTTAGAAAAATGGTAGAAGGTTTACCTGATTCATCTAAAATAATGAAGAATTCACTAGAAAATTTACGCCAATTCATTCAGTATAATCCTAAGCTAAATAACGAGCAAAAAGAACAAGCCTTTGATGTAGTAAGAAGACTAATCGAGCTTTATATGGAGCAGGATAAGCCAAATATTCATGGCTGTGTTCTTACTGAAATGGACAAACTTAAGACAATAATAAGGAATGGTTCTAGTGTTGAAGCAGGATTTAAACTTGTAGATCAAATAGCATCCATGTTATTGAAGAGGTTGTAGATTGAATCCATGCGGAAGTTGCTTGATTGGTTGTGGATTGGTGCTTTATTTGAGTAGTGCGATCGCCTCGCCCGTAGGTTGGGTTGACGCAAGGAAACCCAACATCAATCAACTCATAACAGTGCGATCGCTGATCTTGTAGGTTGGGCTGACGGTTGTTACCCAACTCCCTCAAAACCAAGATTAAATGCAGTAGGATAGACGTTGGATAGATTTTCTAGATTGCCGTGAGTGAAAGCGTCTATATTGAAACCAGCGTTATTGGCTATCTGACAGCCAGATCGACCAAAAACTTGGTTATTGCTGGGAATATCGAAACGACAAGGGACTGGTGGCAAAATCGCCGTAATGATTTTCTTCTCTATATCTCACAGGTTGTTTTAGATGAAGTCGCTAAGGGAGATACAGAGATTGCTTTGAAAAGGTTAGAAATTGTCAATGAAATGCCTTTGGTTGAACTCAATCAAGCTGTACGCAACTTGGCAGCCCAGTTTCTTATACGAAGCAACCTTCCTGCCAAAGCTTCTGATGATGCGGTTCACATTGCTGCGGCGACTGTCCACGGGCTAGATTACTTGTTAACATGGAACTGTAAACATATTGCCAACGCTCAAATTCAGAGGAAGTTGGCAGAGCTCAGTCTTGATTTGGGATACGAGTTACCCATAATTTGTACTCCTTACGAACTTTTAGGAGATTATAACGATGTGGCAAGATGACATTTTAGATGAAATTCATAAATTTCGAGAAGAACACGCTAAATCCTTTAACTACGATTTGGATGCAATGTTTGTAGATTGGCAAAAAAGACAAGCAGAAAGTGGCAGGCAGGTAGTCAGCTTACCACCAAAGCAAGGTCTAACAAGTCGTTGGAGCCGACCAAAACAGGATGAACCACAAGAATCTCAAATCTAATCGTGGCGGCTCAACTTAGCCGTTAGACCGACAATGATTCGTACTTGTCTTTGTAAATAGTCCGATTGGTTAGTTATGATTGCGATGCCGAAGGCACTGCGTAGCAGTACGCTGATCTGGTAGGGTGGGTTAATGAAGTGTAACGTACCGATGATATTTTGCAGGTTTATGCCGACAATTTTATGGGTTGCTCTAGAACCGGAAAATTCTGAATTATCTGTGGGAGTGTAATCCCATAGTAAAATGCTTTATAAAAGCTCAACAAATTCGTCAACGCTCAAGCCGACTTGCCGAATAATTGCGCGTAAAGTACCTCGATCTAGTTCTTGATGATCTGGTACCGAGACTGTTGTTTTGGGAGCTTCACGTACTAAAATCATGTGACTTCCACGCTGACGCTCTACGGCAAAGCCTATTTGCTCAAGTGCTTTTACACATTCTGCGCCTGAGATAACACGTAATTTACTCATACCAGAATGACCTCAACCGTATCATTGGGAACAGGTTCACCCCGATCCTGTAAAACTTCGATATACAGAGCGATTGCCTCTTCAATATTGGCTAGAGCCTCCTCACGAGTTTTTCCCTGGCTAATACATCCTGGCAAACTAGGAACTTCGACAACAAAGTAACTATCCTCACCAGGATAGAGAAGTACTTTACGGCTGGATTCAGCTTGTGGTTTAACCATAATCATTGCTCGATAACTATTTGGTTGTTTCATTCAAATATTAACATTTTATGTTCTAGAACCAGTGTGATGCCGAAGGCACTGCGTAGCAGCACGCCGCTCTTGTAGGGTGCGTTAACGAAGTGTAACGGTGCGATTCGTTTCTAGGGGAATAAATAGCCTAGAGTGCTGATAAAACAGCATAACTGACAAAAAGGATGTAGGTGAAAGACCTACCCTGTAAGGGACACAGTGACTCCCGACCTGCCCCCAGTGACTGGACTCGGAAATCTAGAGGCTGAAGCGGGGAACAAGGACGCAATCAGAGCCAAAACAGATAGGCGCAAGGAGCGTTAACGGGGAGTATGATCGCCGCTCTTGTAGGGTGTGTTAATGAAATGTAACGCACCTTATCTAATGTTCAAAATTCGTGCGTTATGCTGACGCTAACACAGGCTACTGGACTGACACAGCTAAAATAGGGCAATAGATAAGCTCAACTGAGGACATCAATCATGAGAAGATGTAGGCGAGATAAAGTTCATCTGACAGTCGCACAACGAGAAAACTTTGAACAAATCAGTGGGGGAGGGTTCATAACAGAGTACGCTAATCGGCATAACACGCTTATCGTAATATTGTACGGAAAACTTCTTGCGATCGCTCCATTTGAGCGTAATATACGGAAAGATTCTTAAAAAAATGCGTATTTGGCGTGATATACGGAAAATTTCCGCATACTATATAGTTAGACCGCAGTAGCCACACACAAGAATTAATCCAAGGGAAGTAAAAAATTCGATCATTGCCCTAAGTATTTTTGCTGGTTTTGTAATAATGCCTCAACCAACTGTTGCTCAAAATTTACCATCTGGTATGTATGTGGACAAAGCCGAGAATGCCATATACTACTGGGATAACACACGAAAAACAGCTTGCCATGTGGTTAACCCCGTTCAGCACAGAGTGTTTATGAATAATGGGACACAAAACCAATCTGGTTCTTTTTCATCTGCAAATGTAGTTCGCCGAGGTGATTGCTTGTGGCCTAATGGCGTTTATGAACCACCGGGGGAAGGCAAAGCTTTCTTCGTAAAGGGGACTTCGATTTGTCACATTCCAACAGCACGGCTGCATACTTTTCTAGCTCAGAAATTTGGAGTTAAAGAAAGCTCTTCCTTTGACATTATCTCTAGAGGATTGAGAAATAGTGGCATTTGCTCAACAGACGAATCCCTTTACTAATGTGATCGCTAACCTGCAACTGAATCTGTAGCCCCAAAGGACTGATCTTGTTAGGTCATCACCCAAGCTAAAATAGACTTGTAAGCTCAAACAAGATCAATCTTATGACAGTCCGACAACCCCGCTATAGCAAAGAAGAGTTTGCCCAACGTGGCGATCTCATTTACCAAACTCAAATCCGCCCACAAGTCGAGGCAGGTAATCATGGCAAGATTGTGGCTATTGACATTGAAACAGGGGCGTTTGAAATTGCTAATGATACGATGACTGCCACTCGTCTGCTTCGAGAACGGTTTCCCGATTCCCAAACTTGGGTAGTCCGAATTGGCTATCGCGCAGTTCATCGTTTCGGTGCGCGAAGCTTGAAAGAAAAGCCATGATGCAAGGATACGTCAATAAGAATTATGAAGCCACGATTCTTGTGGTTGTTCGCAACAATGCCAAACTAAAATCTATTAATGCTGTCATTGATACAGGATTTACAGGTTTCCTAAGTCTTCCCAACGACATCATTACTGGGCGTTGCTGAATTAAGGTATGATTAGGCAAAATGGCGAGCATTCAGAGGAAAATAACTTCTGTTATTTGAATAAGGAACTGGAACATCCTCAAATTTTAGGTAGTGAATTAGTAATCGAATTGAATGTCTGAGCATTTGTTCAGACTTGGAATAACAAAGAGTTTTTCGATGTAACCTGGCTAAATAATGTCTTAGTCTAGTATTTTCTCCCTCTACTCTGGTCATATAAGTTTTGCTAATAATCTGGTCTCCGTCGGGGATAAAATTAGGGTAAACTTTCCATCCATCTGTCACATAAAAATGACATTTCCACTGACCAACAACTTTCCATAAGTCCGCAAAAGTTTTAGCACTATGTTGCCGAAGGCACTCGCCTTGCGAGACCGCCTAAAACCCATCCTAAAATCCCTGTTTTAAAGTGATCTACCGCTGTCCATAACCAGATTTTGTTTTTTTTGAGCCGACAAATGTTTCTAATTCATCTAATTCTCCCACATCGGGAATTGTTTGTGGGTCATAATAATCCGGTAAAAGTTCGCCGACTTGTTTAACCCAATTCATAATTGTCGTATGATGAACGTTTTTAACCCTTTCAATGGCTCGAAAACCCAGACCATTAACATACATTTTCAGACATTCCCGTTTCATTTCTTCAAAAATAACCTCTCTGGGGTTCATAAACCTCTATAAATTGTCTTCCGCAGTTCACACAAATATAGTTCTGTTTTCCTTTTTTATGACCATTTTTATTGATATGATTGGATTGACATTCAGGACATTGCATAATTTCTGAGTTTGATAATGGGTATTTTTGGGTGATCGCCTTCCTCCTCAATCATACCCTAAATCAGCAACGCCCATTACTGAACTAGGCTTGCCGTGGAGTTATCGAGATCGTGGAACATTAGGAGATGGTAGTGAAGTTTTGTTTGATATTTACGACGCGGTAGCCATTTGGGATGGCAAATCCCAAGAGATTGAAGTAAATTCAGCAGAAACAGATCCGCTAATTGGGATGAGTATGCTTCGCGGCTATCGACTGCAAGTAGATACAATTGAAGGCGGATTGGTAATAATCACAGACCTGTCAGACTTTGCTAGTAATCAGCCAAAAGCCGTCTAACACTGCGTTGGAGCCGACTTCATCAAAAGTGATCTTTAAAAGCCAAAGTTTGACTGCTGCGGCTCAACTAGACCGTTATACTGAATCGGTTTTTAATAGCATGATTAACTCCCAATCCCACTTGAAAAACCCGCTCCCTTCTCCCCACTGCTGTAACAAAAAACAACTATCCCCCGATAGCGATCGCGAAAAGTCGAATAATTATAAATTTTTGCTAAGGGTGGGGTCAGATATAGGAATCATGGCTAGAATGAGCCTAATTGTCAGGAATTTAGTTAAACAAGGTTTTTGGCAAGATGCTAGTCTGGCTAACACGCTTTTGGAAGTGATATAGGGAAAACTTCGGGCGATTGCGCCTAAATGGGGTGATATACCGAAAGTTGACCTATATTGTTACTTTCAAGAGTGTTATACGGAAAGTTTCTGTATAATCTCTAGTTAGATGGAATTAGACCGCAATTGCGATAGAATTATAAGTTAGCTGACTTTATCTGAATATTTACGAGAAAATATTGCTATTTATAATGCTTCTAAGTATAATAGATATCGTTGAATTCAAGTAGTAAAACATATATCAAACAAAGTAACTGGCACAGTAAAGTTTGTTATTGCTATTTATAATGCTTCTAAGTATAATAAATATCGTTGAATTCAAGTAATAAAACATATGTCAAACAAAGTAACTGGCACAGTAAAGTTTTTTTAGCGAAGCGAAAGGATTTGGATACATCCAGCAAGACAATGGCCCCGATGTCTTTGCTCACTTTTCTGCAATAACCGGTGATGGTTTCAGAACTTTAGTTGAAGGTCAGCGAGTAGAGTTCGTGGTCAGCCAAGGTACAAAAGGTCCCCAGGCTGAAAATATCCGCGTCCTATAGAACCCATTGGCTCTTCTGGTTTCTGTGTGGAAACGAGGTCTATAGTGATAAGCTAAGACGCATTTAAACCGCTTATTCTTACATTAGCCGAACCTCCCCCAATCCCCCCAATCCCCCACCCCCCCTGCCCCCCCCGACATCGGGTGGGGTCGGGGGGGTGTTGCCTCTTGCCTTTTGCCTATCTTTACTAGGAAATTAATTTTGCACGACTACTTATATCTATATCCTTACTTTTAATCATGATACCAATACTCACCCCCTGCTGAATGTCAGACACATTCTCATACTTTCTAGCGGAATTATCGCCATTAGCCTGTAGTAGTAGTAAGGAAACCCAACACACAATAATTGTTATGATTTCTTGGAGCAGCTTGAAAAATCAATCTTCTATGTTCAGCAACATCACCACATCAGTGAAGAAATCGGCACTCGGCAAGGGGCAGTATGAAAATGGGATCACTCATTCAGATTTCAGATGGTATATGGTAAAATTTGCATAATTCAGTAAGATTAGTATTATCCTATATTATTTCAACTCAACTTCCTATGAGTAACAAATCTACGATTAAATTGCTGATCGCTTTTAACGATCCTAACCTGGAGCCTGAAGAACGCGACGAACAAGCCCAAGTATTACTGACAGAACTACAACAGGCAGATGAAGTTGAATCGGTTAAACGTATTCTTGATCCCAATCCCCCTGAAGGCAATAAGTCGTTGGGCGGTTTTTTGGGAGGAATGTTAATGACCGAAGTTAACCCCGCTAATGGGAAAAAGTTGTTAGGGTTTCTTGGCGATCGCCTGGGAGGTAAACCGATAGAATTGTCGGTAGAGGCCAATGGTCGCAAGTTGACGGTTAAGGCTCACAGTCGAGAAGAATTGGAAATGGCTATTAAAGCGGCTCAAGACTTTATCTCAGGTTAAAGAAGGTATTATGGCAAAATTTGCTTTGTTAATTGGTGTGAGCGAGTATTCCGAAGGATTGCGTTCAATTTCTAGCGCGACTCAAGACATTGAAGCAATGCGCCGAGTATTAGAGCATCCGGACATGGGAGCCTTTGATCAGGTTACAGTGTTGTCTAACCCAGACAAAGGGAGCATGGAAAGAGCAGTCGAGGATTTATTTACTAATCGCCAGAGAGACGACTTAGTTCTTTTATATTTTTCTGGACATGGTCTTAAAGATCAAACGGCTGAATTTTGCCTAAGTGCAAGAGACACTGAGCGTGATCAGAATGGAGAGCTTCGTATCTCAACAATTTTAGCCGCAAGTAAACTTAATAAGTATATGAACAATAGTCGTTCCCAAAGGCAGATGATTATTCTCGACTGCTGTTTTAGCGGAGCATTGGTTCAGGGAATGCCAATCAAAGGGGAACTTAACATTCAAGAGGAATTAGGAGGTAAAGGAAGGGCGATTTTAACCTCTTCTAGTCCGATTGAATATTCTTTTGAGTCGGAAGATAAAGATTTGTCCATCTATACAAAATATCTAGTTGAAGGAATTGAAACTGGTGCAGCAGATAAGGATGGTGATCAATTAATTTCTGTTAATGAATTGCATGAGTATGCCAGCGAACGAGTAAAGGAAGCTGCCCCGGCAATGACTCCCAAATTTTATCTTTCTCTTGAAGGAGAGGATACTATTTATTTAGCCAAATCTCCTCTTGCTGCCACTAATCCTATATTTATTTATCGTGAGAAGGTTAGAGAAATTCTAGATGAATGGAGCAAGGAAAATATATGTAAAGAAAATTTTAATCGTGTAGAAAGAAACTGCCTAAATGAACTAAGAAACGAATTAGATTTATCATTACAGGAGGCAGATATTATCGAATACGAGAATCTTGCGCCATTTAGAAAAAGATTACAAAATTTAACAGAGTACAAAGCAACTTTTAGAGAATTATTAGCTGATTCTATTTCAATAACAGAAGGAAACAGAAGGAGACTAAAAGAGTTACAAAGCCGTTACGGGCTGAGGGATGAGGATATTCAGGTGATTGAAGAAGAAGTGCAAAATGAGGTTTATCCCATTACTCCGAGGATTCCAACAAGCACTTCTCCTTCTGCAAAAATTGCCCAAATTTTGCATTCTATAAAAACTTCAAAGCTCCAAAATTTCAAATTAAATCTGCCAGTTAGCATAGGAATAGCATCAATAGCAGTTGTAAGTTTATTTGCCATTTCTCGCCCTTATATTATTCAATCTGATTGTCCAAAACAAACGGACGACTTTATTAGTGAAGGAGAAGAAGTTCTTAATTACTCTCAATCGTTTAACGAGAAGAAAGGTGCAGAATATTTTGCACAGTGTGATTATCAAGAAGCCTTGTCAAGATTTGAGAAAGCATGGCAAGAGGATAGGCTAGATCCAGAAACATTAATTTACTTAAATAATGCTTTACTAGAAGCCAATAAAAAGCCATATTACACCATTGCTGTTGCTGTTAGTATTCCCAAAAATCAAAATAGCTCTAATGATGATGATGATGATAGTCGAGCAAAAGAAATGTTACGAGGAGTAGCACAATTACAAACAAAAATTAATCTAGGAATTTTAAATGACAATGATCCATTCCTCAAGTATTTTCCAGATCAAGATTTTATCAACAAAAAAGCGATTAATGGTAAGGGATTAAAAGTTGTCATTACTAATGATGAAAATGACGAATTACTAGCCAAAAAGACAGCATCATCTCTTTCCCAGCGTCCTGAAATTTTAGGGGTTGTTGGTCACTATCCCAGTGAAATGACTGTGGCAACGGTGGATATTTATAAGGAAAATGATTTAGTTTTGATTTCTCCCGGATCAACGACTAGCGAGCTTACTAAATACCCCAGAAAAAATTTCCTGCGAACTGTTTTTTCCAGCGATCAACAATCTCCTGCCATTGCAAAATTTTTACAAGAAAAGTCTATTAAAAAAGTGGTGGGCTTTTATAGTGAAGGAAGTCCATTTAGTGAATCTTTTTTTAATAGTTTTAAAACTATTTTTACACGCCCTCCATTCTCTGGAACTGTAGTAAAATTAGATGAATTTGATCTGGGAAATAATTTTAAGGCAGAAGAAGCCATCCAAGAGTTACGAAAAAGACAAGGAAAAATAACAGAAGAAATAGGGCTTGTACTATTCCCAAAAGCAATTGGCGATGCTGAAGGCGATGCAATTAAACTTATAAAACTTAATAATAGTCAAAATTGGGTTATCGGATCATGGGGGCTTCGTAGTTCTCGTACCTTAGAACAAATTGACAACCTACAACCTTTTCAAAAGTTTGTTATTGCGGTTCCTTGGGATTCTTTGACCAGTCCTGACCCGGATTTTCTTAAGGATGCCAAAATTTTATGGACTACAACTTCGGTTAATGCACTAACAGCCCTATCCTATGATGCAACGCTTGCTCTAACAAAAGCTCTAGAAAAGGAAAATAATCCCACACGAATTAATATCCTTGAACACTTAAAGTCTCCTGATTTTCTTGTCACTAAAGGTGCAACTGGGACAATTCAATTCGATGAAAATGGCGATCGCAAAAAAATTGATGAAAATGGCGATCCCCAAAATCCCTCCGTAGAATTTGTTCACATTGTGGAGTGTCGGACAGACAAGTTAGATTTTGCTTTTGTCCCAATCAAGTATCCTACTGCTAAAGATGCTGGTTTATCCTGTTTAAACTCACCCAAAAAGCCTAGTCCCTAGCTAATCAGGGTTGGTTGAAAAAGTCTGAAATGCCGCTAGGAAAAAGGTTTCGACTCAATCAAGCGATCGCCATCATCGTAGGTTGGGTTGAGGAACGAAACCCAACACAGAATTAAATAACCAACTAAAATAATCTATACTAAGCCAATAAAGCCTGTTTTATTAGCTTTCCTGCCTCCTATCGACAGTAGGCTAAAACTAATAAGTGGGTGGGTGGAATTAAATATAAGATGAACGTAGGTTGGGTTGAAGCATGAAACCCAACGCCTGCATGGGTTACGCTACCGCTAACCCATCCTACAAATAATTTTGCCTCCCTACTTAATTAATATCATCGTCGCAATCACTCGTGGACTGGAGACAACAACTGATTATTTTTACCCGTTATCCGGAATTGGGGAAAGTAAAAACCCGTATGATTCCAGCTTTGGCAGCCGAGGGAGCCGAAGAATTACACCGAAAACTGGCCGAATATACTCTTAGTAAATTAGCGGGTTTGAAGAATTTTCTCTCCCTGATCATTTACTACCATGGCGGCAGCGAGGAAAAAATGCGTACTTGGTTAGGTGTGCATTATTGCTATCATTCTCAACGGGGAAAAGACTTAGGAGAAAAGATGCAAAATGCTTTTGCCGATGGTTTTGCTCAAGGGATGACAGCGATCGCTATTATTGGCACAGATTGCCCAGAAATCGGGGAAAAAGAGATTTTAGCAGCCTTTGAAGCCCTAAAAACCCACGATATGGTTTTAGGGCCGGCGTTAGATGGAGGATACTACCTAATTGCTTTAAAACAGGTCTTTCCAGAGCTTTTTGACGGTATTCCCTGGGGGACGGGAGAAGTCTTGGCGAAAACCCAGACAATCGCCGCTAAAATGGCTTTAAAAACCGCTTATCTGCCTAAATTGGCCGATATTGATCGCCCGGAAGACCTGCCCATCTTAAAAAAATACCTGCCAGAATTAAGGTTGAACGATGACGGGGGTTCCCATGCGGACTAAATCAAACAACACTTTCACATCCCGATTCCGCATCCGCACACAACCATGGGAAGCGGCGCTACCGAGGGAATTTTCCGCGGGGGTGCCATGAAAACCGATGGAATTTTTGCCGTCACTCCAAAAACCGATCCATCTTTCCCCTAGGGGACTATTGGGACCGGGAGCGCTGACTTTTCCCGTCCAGGGACTTTTCCAGACGGGATTGCGAACTAATTCCCGCACCTCAAATTTACCTGTGGGGGTTTCCCAGCCTTTTTTGCCGACGGCGACGGTAAATTGTGCTAAAACTTTACTATCTTGATAAACGTAAACTTTTCTCTCTTTCAGTTTCAGGACCAGATGGGTAGCGAGAGTTTGATTGGCTGCCGTATTCGGGGTGACGGTGCTGATTTGGTTAGCTTGAGCCGGATATACGGGTAAACAAGTTAATCCTAATCCGATGATTAAGAGGGTCAAATTTCGTTTGAACGCCATTATTCCCACACTCCTCAATTGCGATAGCGATAATTTTTAAGGATAGCAAATAGGGAACTTTTTGGAAGCTCAAGCTGCCTACACTGTGCCAGTTTTAGCTTCGTACTGCCGACAACCTTCACAGGGACCTGGGGGATTAACCGCACAACGCAAATGGGGGGAATAGGCATTAAAACGACAACTAAGATCACCGATAAATGCCGGTTTATTTTCTGTCTCTAGAGGGATTGACAAAAAATCACTGGCAATCACCGTGCTGTATTCGTGACGATAGCGAATCCCTCTCAAACGGTTGCTTAATCTCTGTTGGGATCGGTTGATTAACCAGAGACTAAGCAGAGAGGGAAAGAGAGCGAGGATAAAAACAAAGGTTATCCTAATCACGATTTCAGTTTAGGCGATCGCCAGTGATGCTAACTTATTATCGAGGCCGGCGCTAGAAATTAGGCCATAACTAGGGAAGACTTGAGTGGTTCTTCCTTTTTGCTTTCATAAACTGCCCCAGAACTGGGGAATCCTCTGGTTAGTTCCCGTACTTTAATCTCACCTGCTTGCAGGGATTTGGTCAAAATTTCCATGGCAACCACGGGTTTGCCGGCACCACAGAAGAATAAATCGGCGGCGAAATAGCCGTGTTCAGGCCAGGTGTGGATCGCGATATGAGATTCAGCTAAAGTCGCCGTCGCGGTAACTCCGTGGGGACTGAACTGGTGGACACACAAATCGATCAGCGTTGCTTCTCCTGCCGTAATTCCATCGAGGATAGCGCGACGAATGCGCTCGGGATCGTTGAGGAGGTCAGCAGGTACTTGCCAAGCATCGACAATCAAATGGGTTCCCAGTTTGGTCATTTTTTTTTCAATACTCCCTATCGAAAAACCTTCACAGATTTACCATCATAACACAATTTTTCTAACTTGTGCAAAAAAGATCTGGTTTTTCTCGGTTACTTTCTCTAAAAACTGGGACGGTGTGGGGTGTGGGGTGTGGGGAAAAGCGCAAGGGACTAATTTTATCTGGGAGGGGGGACAGGATTAGTGGGGACGGTGGGACTGGGAGAAGCGGCGGGAATGGGGGGATTTTCGGGTTTACGGACTTGGGGAACGGGTAACAGATAGAAAAGTAGGGCGCAAGCGACAAGACTGCCTAATCCTGCCAAAAAAGGCACTGTTCGACTGGCCACCGATTCATTCACCTTATGGTAGCGACGGGAAACTGGCTGTAATTTCAGGGTTAGGTCAGGTAAAGTGCGAGTATCGGCAAAAAATTGGTCAATCGCTTCTATTAGATCGAATAACTGCACGGTACTGATTTCTATCTTGACCGGACTTTCTGGGATATTCAAGTCCGTTGATGGATACCAAACCAGACGATGGAGATTCTGGTCAATCTTTTCTAGGTACACATGATCTGGTTCATGGACGGGGTCTTGGGGATGACGAACACCACTTAAAAATTCTTGGGCATACTGACTGACCGCTTGTACTAAATTTTCCAAGAAAACCCGACCACCTTGCAGGACTTTATTGGCCCCGATTAACCGACATTCTACGTTAGTCAAAATTGAGAGTAAAGGTCGGCTATCCCCGGGGTTAGCCGGGGCGAAATCATCGCCGAAACCATCGAGAATCAGGGTACAATTGGGCAAGCTATACTGTCTTCTCATTTCTACACGATCTCCCCATCAAATAAACTAATCCAAAACCGCTGCATTCCCGTCGTACCAGTACAAAATAATAACCGATCGAGGAGAGATAGAGCCAGTTCATTTAGGGCATTTTCATCAGCTAGATAAACCGATACTTTGGCCCGACGAGGGTTCATGCGACTGCGAAAATTGGAGCGAAATCTTTCTAGGTATTCTGATAAAAGAAAATTATTATCCACGGGTAAACCTTTTGATTCCATCTGTTGCCGCGCTAACAGTAATTGTCGGATGGATATAGCTAGGGGTTTGGCCCGATAACTGGCAATGATAACTAAAGCTTTTGCTTGGTCAAGGGTGAGACGGTCGAGGGTGTAGGAAATTCGCCAGGGATTAGTACAGCGTAAGCGCCAGAAAATAATCCTGTTTCTGACAATTTTATCAAGTCCTAGTTCTTTACAGAGGACTAAAAGGGCTTCCCCGGCACCGACTTCTAAGGATTCCAACGCTAATAGCATTAAATCGATATGCTGTTGGAGATGTAGGGTGCATTGCTGACTGGCAATCGGAAAATCGGGTAAAACGCTTAAAATAACTGGTTTTTCTGGGGTTGATGCTGTAGATTCGGACGTTAGGCTAGTAGAGGTCATGATATGGGATAACTAGAACACAAGGGCGATCGAGTCAGTATATTGTAAATTGTATTGTATAGATAGCTGTCCCCCATTTTACGAGACACGGAAACCGAATGGATCTGAAATCACTGATTCGCGATATTCCTGACTTTCCCAAACCGGGTATTGTCTTCCGCGATATTACTACCCTACTCAATCATCCCCAAGGATTACGTTACACGATCGATACCCTAACGGCAAAGTGTCGCGATTACGGTTTATCCCCCGATTACATTGTCGGTATGGAATCGCGGGGTTTTCTCTTTGGGGTTCCTTTAGCATACCAACTAGAAGCGGGATTTATTCCTGTCCGGAAACCGGGCAAATTACCCGCTGCTGTTCACAGTATCGAGTATGATTTGGAATACGGAAGCGATAGCCTCGAAATTCATCAGGACGCGGTGGCATCCCATCATAAAGTCTTAATTGTCGATGATTTAATTGCGACGGGAGGAACGGCAAAAGCAACGGCCGATTTATTAGAAAAAATTGGTTGTGAGGTGTTAGGATTTGCCTTTATCATCGAGTTAATCGACCTCGGTGGTCGGGGAAAATTACCCGATTTACCGATTATTACCCTCATCGATTATTAGGTTTTTTTCTATGGCGGCGACTGATGATGATTATAAGGCGGCAAACGCTCGATCGAGTGCTAATGGGTTACAATCTCTCCTAACTAGCGAAACTTTTTTATATATTGTCAAGCGTGTTCTCCAGGGTTTATTAACTCTGTTGTTGGCCTCGGCGTTGAGTTTCGCTATTATCCAATTAACCCCCGGCGGGTTTCTGGCTTTGCTTGACCTTAATCCCAAGATTAGTCAGGAAACTAAAGAACAATATATTGTCCTTTTTGGTTTAAAAGACCCGCCGATTGTCCAGTATTTTAAATGGTTGTGGCAAGTGGTAACTCAGTTTAATTTTGGTCTGAGTTTTACCTATTTTCGTCCCGTGTCTTCCCTATTATTAGAGAGAATTCCAGCGACGTTATTAATGTCTTTGACTTCCATCATTTTAACCTGGGCGATTGCGATTCCCTTGGGCATTGTCAGCGCTGTCAAACAAAACCAATTTATCGATAAATTTTTCCGAGTTATCAGTTATCTTGGTCAAGGTTTCCCCAGTTTTATCACTGCTCTTTTACTGCTAATTCTCGCCCAAAATGTCTCGCCGCTTTTACCGGTGGGTGATATGACCAGTATTAACTATTCGGAATATTCCCCTATCGGTAAAGTTTTAGATATCGCTTGGCACATGATTTTACCAACTATTGCCCTGACAGTTACCAGTTTTGCGGGATTACAAAGATTGATGCGGGGACAATTATTAGATGTTCTGCGACAGGATTATATTCAAACCGCCAGGGCGAAAGGTTTACCAGAAAATAAAGTTATCTATGTCCACGCTTTACGCAATGCTATTAATCCCCTGATAACTCTTTTGGGCTTTGAATTTTCTAGTTTGTTAAGTGGGGCATTTATTGCCGAATTTTTCTTTAACTGGCCTGGATTAGGTCGTTTAATTTTGCAAGCTGTGACGGCTAAAGATTTATATTTAGTTATGGGCAGTTTAATGATGGGTGCTACTATGTTGATTATCGGTAATCTTCTGGCTGATTTACTTCTCAAAGCTGTAGATCCTAGAATTAAATTGGAGGATTTAAAGTAGCGGAAATGGGGAAATTTTATCAGTTATCAGTAAACAGTTATCAGTGGGGAGACCACTGCGTGCGCGTTGCGGGGGGAGATGGGGAGATGGGGGAAATTTAAACTAAAACCCTAAAACACCAAAACCCTAAAACACCAAACCCTAAAACCCAATCCCCAATCCCTTTTTTCCTTTTCACTTTTCACTTAACCAACTATGTTAGCAACTACACATTATTTACTCAGGTCAAAACAAGACGGACAATATCTAGTGGCGCGTCTGAGAAAAGGTGAAAGCGAAACTCCGGCTAGTTATCTGCTTCTGTTTAAAGAATCCTACGATGCTTTAAGTTATATCAACACCCATGCTCAGGATTTAGCCAATAATTTTTCTGTGGAAACTCTCTCAGGAACACAATTAAAGGGACTAATGCAGCGATGGGGATTTGCAGGAATTGGTTTAGTTAGTGAACCTTTGGAACCCCAAGTGCAGTTTTTAGCCTACGAAAAAGGATTTAATCTCTAAACTATGAAAACGCTGTTAATCACTGGAGTTAGTGGGTTTTTAGGTTGGCATATTTACCAAAAAACTCGCTCATCCTGGGCCAGTTTTGGTACATACCTTAATCATAATGTCAATAGTAATGACCCAAATTTAATTAAAATTAATTTAACAGACTTAACCGCAGTTAAAGAACTTTTTCAACAGATTAAACCCGATGCGGTAATTCATGGGGCTGCCCAATCAAAACCGAATCTCTGTCAAGAATTTCCCCAAGCATCCGAGGCAATTAATCTGACAGCTTCTCTAGAAATTGCTCGTTTATGTAGTCAATATCAAATACCCCTAGTTTTTACCTCTACTGATTTAGTTTTTGATGGTAAAAATGCCCCCTATTCCGAACATGATCCCGTTTCTCCAGTCAGTGTCTATGGTGAGCAAAAAGTAGCGGCAGAAAAGGGTATTTTAGCAATATATCCTCGGGCAGCTATTTGTCGAATGCCTTTGATGTTTGGTTCCCCTTCTCCCAGCGCTAATAGTTTTCTGCAACCCTTTTTAAAAACCCTGCAAGAGGGAAAAAAATTATCTCTATTTACCGATGAATATCGGACGGCTGTTGGGGTTAATAGTGCGGTGAATGGTTTACTTTTGGCATTAGAAAAAGTGCAAGGGATTATTCATCTGGGGGGTAAAGAAAGAGTTTCTCGTTATCAATTTGGTTTACTAATGGCGGCAGTTTTTAACCTTCCCAGGGAACAAATAAAACCCTGTTTACAGTGCGATGTTCCTATGAGTGCGCCGCGTCCGCAGGATGTTTCTCTTGATAGTTCTCTCGCTTTTTCTTTGGGTTATCAACCATTAAGTAATAAAACCGAATTAGAGGCAATTAGAGATGAAATTATCTGAACAAAAGCGGACTATATTAATCATCTTACTCCTGTTTTTAACCGCTATTCTCATGACCAATTATTTCGAGGTAGGGATGACGGGAGTGTTAGCTTTTTTCGTTGCCTATCTTTCTAAAGGATTGCGAAAAGTTAAGTAGGGTATGTTGAAAAAGCCTGAAATACCGATAGGAAAAAGGTAAAATATCCTAAAAGTCCTGCACTTTTTTTATTCAGTACAGATGTATATGATCTCGGCGGCAACTCCATCAGAACCAGAATCATTTGAATTATCCTTTGCAATTTAATTGGCGTATTTACCTGCTTATTTTCCCGACTTCTCTCCTATTTTAGTCTTTTATTAAGTCATTTTTTAAGCATTTGGTTATAAACTTGTCGTGAAAGAATTGGAAAAAACTCTTTATCTTGATAAAACTTTTTTTCATCTCCAAAGACAACTAAAATATAATGAGCTTTGTTATCAGGACTGACGATAATAGCCGCATCATTTCGATTATTAAATGTCCAGCCCATCTTAGCATAAAATTGAGTGTTAACCGGGAGAGATTGACCTAAAAAGTCTTGGATAGGATTAAAAGGTTTTTCCTTCCACGCTTGAGGATGTAAATCTCGTTTAATTAATTGTTTAATCCCTTGGCTATAAGCTGGTTAAATTGCAGCGATTCTCATTTTAAGGTTTCATGACATTAAAACCCTTGCACCTAGAGGGGTTAATAATTCTTAACGAATCTCTAGATCGCTGAAACAACGCAAAATCGTTTCAAAATGAGAATTGCTGTAGAAAACTAGGAAGAAGCGAATTTTTTGGGGTGAAAATTTACTTTTGTCAAAAATTATTACATATTCGCAACAAAATAGACTTTTTTGAGCAAATTAATGTATCATACTTGCACAAGGCGATCAATTATTTTGACCGCCGAGATTTTTAATTATTATAAGATTGTTTCCCTAATTGCCAAATTAACAATTACATACCGAAAAACAATGACATCGAAATTTAAGTTTATTCCCCTGCAATTTAACTGGGTTGCTATCAATCCTAAACCGATTGGGGTTGTTTATTTTATTGGTGGTGCTTTCTTCGGCACTTTTCCCAATCTGTTCTATCGTTATTTGCTTAAACAAGTCTTTGAACGAGGCTACACTATTATTGCTATTCCCTATCGTTTTACTTTTCGTCATTGGAATGTTTCCCTAGAAATGGTCAAAGATTTGATTGGATTGAGAAAGACTATTTATGAAGAGGCTAAGTTTTTAGGCTATGAAGATAACCTTAATTTGTATTTAGAGGATCCCACTGCTGGTAATCCTAATTATTTTTGGATGGGCCATAGTTTGGGGTGTAAATATATCTCCCTTTTAGAGATTTTAAGTGATGTGGAAAACACAGAACTAGAACAGGTTTTGAGGGGTTGTGTAGGCAAAAATCAAGCCGAAGATATCCAAAAATCGCTAAATAATACCGATATTCATACCGTATCTTTGAAAAATCAACCCTCACTTTTACTGGCTCCTGTAATTGCCGGCATAGATAGCGCAATTCCCATAGCTGCCCTAGCTAAATTAGTGCAGAGTTTGGGTTTAGATGTACAGCCAAACGTGCAGGAAACCCGTTGTTTAATTAGCAAGAGTAAGCTATTTCGACTCTTGGAAATTATCGCCTTTACTAAGGATCTACAGGCTAAAGATACGGTAGCCTGGTTCATTAAACAACTAAGTCAACAACTCTTAAAACCAGTGTTTCCCTTAGCCAATCGCGGCCATCTAGCACCCCTTGGCTGGCGGAATGGCGACCAAGAATTAGCCGATAATGTGATTAAATCAATTCAGGAATTACGCGCTAAACTTATCTCCTGTTATCCCCAAAGTCAGGAAAAAGAGGAAGTCTTAATGAAAATGATTTCTGAACATTAATCAATTGAGGATGGGGAGAGGTTGCTAACGGTCAATATTGCCACCTGAATCGCTTTTTCGATGGCTTGTTGCTTGCTTTCTAAACTAATCCCTTCCTCTTTGCTTCTTTCGGCAATCACAGCACAAATACAAGCGGCAGTAAATCCATAAACCCCCGCCATTTTCAGTAAAGTCCCCGCTTCCATTTCATAATTGAGAATATTTAAACGTCGATATTCTTCCGTAATTCCCTCTAAATGGCGCTGAAGATAAGGGTTAGCAGAAGACATAATTCTTTCCTGTCCTTCATAAAAACTATCCACAGAAGCGGTAATACCTAAATGATAATTTACTCCCAAAAATTGAGCCGATTTGACTAGAGCAACTGTCAAAAAAGGATCCGCCACTGCGGGATATTCCGGAGGAGCAATATCATTAGCCGCACCTTGCCTACATAAAGCCGCTTGGGTGATAATAATATCACCAATTTTTATTCTATTTTGAATTGCGCCACAAGTACCGATACGAATAATAGTTTTAATTCCCACCTGTATTAATTCATTAATCACAATACTCAAAGATGGCGCACCCATACCACTGGTAGCCAGAAGAATTGGGGTAGAATTATCCAGGTAGCCAAGATAACTATTTAATCCGCGATAATCCGATAGTAAACGTGCATTTTGTAAATAGGTTTCAGCAATATAGCGCGAGCGTTCTGGTTCCCCCGATAATAGGGTGATAGTCGGTTTTACTGTGCCTAAATCCTCACTGCTAAAGTTGAGATGATAGGGTTTTTGGTGAGATAAGTTATTGGCCATTGAAGTGAACTAAATGCTGAAAAAAGGTAAGGAAAATCAATTCCTTACCTAAGAATTGTACACTTTTGACAACAAATTTACACTTTTGCTGACTCTTTAACTAACTTATCCCAACCCAATTCCTTGAGGTTATTGTTGCGACGCAGGGGACGAGTAGCTAATTCTAAAATATCTCGCGCATTGGTAAAACCATGAATTTGAGCAAAAGTAAATTCTACCGACCATTTAGTATTAATTCCCCGCGCTTCTAAGGGATTTGCATGGGCCATTCCCGTAATCACTAAATCGGGTTTTAAATCGTAAATACGCTGAATCTGATTGTAGTTATCAGGTTTTTCAATAATTTTCGGGATGGGAACACCCATATCATTACAGGTTTTTTCTAGTAATGCTAATTCGGCCGCTTGGTAGCGTTTATCCATGTAGGGAATACCGATTTCATCACAAGTCATCCCACAGCGAATTAGGAAACGTGCCAGAGAAATTTCTAGTAAATTATCCCCCATAAAGAAGACCGATTTACCGCGCACAAGTTGCAGATAATCCTCTAAACTTTCCCAAATTTTTGCCTCTCTTTCTTCTAATCCCTGGGGTTGTATTCCCAAAACCGAACAGATTTTTTCTATCCAAGCGCGGGTTCCATCAGGACCGATGGGAAAGGGTGCGCCAATTAATTTACACTTACGACGACGCATTAAAGTGGTGGCAGTTCGTGATAGAAAAGGATTGACACCAGCGACATAATAACCTTCTTCAATTACCGGTAATTCGGTAAAGCGTTTGGCCGGCAACCAACCATCTATTTTAACTCCTTGTCTTTTTAATTCTAGGGTTAAATTAGTCACAATTGGGTCGGGAACAGAACCAAATAAAACCAAAGGATGATGGTCTTTATATTCCGATTCTTCCTGTTTAATTTCTTCTTTTTTACGTCCAAAAGTTAAGAGTTTTTGGATAGCATTCCGTTCTTCTTTTTCATCTTCGTGCTTAACTTTTTCGGGACATTTATGCACCATGGAAGCGAGGACGGTATCTTCTCCTTGGGTAAAGGCATAATCTAAACCATTAGCGCGTGCTGTCACGATAGGAATACCGATTTCTGACTCTAGTTTCGGCGCTAATCCTTCTAAGTCCATTTTGATAATTTCGGTGGTACAAGTACCGATAAAAACGATAACGCTAGGGTTTCTATCTCGTTTAATTTGTAAGCAGAGGCGTTTTAATTCTTCGTAGTCTTTTAGTTGAGCGGAAATATCCCCTTCTTCTAATTCAGCCATGGCATAACGCGGTTCGGCGAAAATCATCACCCCCATAGCATTTTGTAGGAAGTAACCACAGGTTTTTGTGCCGATAACAAGGAAGAAACTATCCTCGATTTTTTGGTATAACCAAGCAACACAGCTAATCGGACAAAAGGTGTGATAGTTGCCGGTTTCACAATCAAATTGTAAAGCGCTCGGTTCTTGAGTGGCAGTCATGTTTTTTTGTTCTCCTTAATTGCGGAATTGGTTTAGGTATTCAGTATGTGGATTGGTTTCAGGCAGTAAAGGAATGGCTTCAGCTTCTTGGATTTTTGCTCTTTCTTCTTCTCGTTTTTCGAGTTCTATCTCAGGTCCAAAATTTAAACCTAAAGCATCGACAAGTTTATTACTATCGTTGCTGAGAACACAAAAAGGACTCATCCACATAAATAATTGTGTTTCTAAAGCAGTAGCTACTCCCAGAATTAGATCAGAAGAAGGACGTTTTCCCCCATCAGGAGTGTTTATCCAAGAACTAGTAGCAGTCGTAAAAATCTTAATCCAAGCTTGATTAATTTGGTAGTAATCCAACCATTTATCTTTAAGTGCTGCTTTTAATTCATCAAAGTTGCTCATTTTGTCCCCCTTGGCTGAATCATGATGTTTTCCCTATTAGAATTCCCAATGAGAGGAAAAAATGATCATTGTCAAGTCCTCGATAAAATTCGTGGGTAGGGTGGGTTAGGCGACGATAAGTTAGGCTATTAACTAATAAGCGCCGTAACCCACCCAGAAAAAGAGTTTATTGGTGGTTATTGGTGGGTTACGCTGTCCCTAACCCACCTGACAAAATAATCTAAACCATCATTAGATCTAATTCCGCCTCGGCGTTAACTTTGGGTTTATCAGCATTAAGATAGAAATCTGATAATAAAGTGAATAACTCCCGGTCGGCAGATTCTTTGGGAATAACTCCTTCTGGTTTGGCTAAAATCTGATCGGCAATATTGAGATAATAGTCACAAACGTAACTTAACATCGGATCTTTGTCGGCCATTTCAAAGAGAGTTTGACCTTTAACTCTGGAGACGCGAATATCTTCAATTAAGGGTAAAACTTCTAACACTGGCATGGGAACATGATCCACATATTTATTAATTAAATCGCGTTTTGAGGTGCGATTACCAATTAATCCGGCTAGTCGCAGGGGATGGGTGCGAGCTTTTTCCCGGACGGAAGCGGCGATGCGATTGGCGGCAAAAAGAGCATCAAAGCCGTTATCTGTGACAATTATGCAGTAATCGGCGTAATTTAAGGGTGCGGCAAATCCTCCACAGACCACATCCCCCAAAACATCGAACAAAATCACGTCAAATTCATCAAAAGCGTTCAATTCTTTTAATAATTTCACCGTTTCTCCGACGACGTAACCGCCACAACCGGCACCGGCTGGAGGCCCCCCCGCTTCCACGCATTTTACACCACCGTAACCTTCATAGATAACGTCTTCGGGCCAGATGTCTTCGTAGTGAAAATCTTTTTCTTGCAGGGTATCAATGATTGTGGGAATAAGAAAGCCTGTCAGGGTGAAAGTGCTATCATGCTTGGGGTCACAGCCTATTTGTAGGACTTTTTTGCCTCTTTTGGCTAAAGCAGCCGAAATATTACAGCTTGTTGTCGATTTACCGATGCCACCTTTTCCATAGACTGCGAGTGTTAAAGGCATGGAAGTTCTCCTAAATGTGCGCTTGAATGGTGAGTTTGTTTATCAGTGCTTTGATTGCCATTATTGACCATCTCCCCACCCTTTGGGAAGAGGCTCAATTTTTATCTGCTATAGCTAGAGTGAGATTAAAAGCGTAAAAATCAGAAAAATAATTCTTTAGAGCTTAGATAGTTTCTGAAGTTCGTAAAAATTTATAAAAACAGCTTTGTTTATACATTTACTTTAAATAAAAACAATAAACAAAAAACGCCAAAGCTCTACAAAAACTCGATAAACAGGGTTTTACCGTGGCAAATCGCGACAAAAAAGGTCAAGATAGAGCCAGTCTAGAGACCGATGTAAGATTTTCGTGAATAATCATTACAATTTTCCCAGTCAGCAGATTAAATAAATCAATCCTGATAAGGATACCGAAAGGCTGTAGTAGAATTAGAACAAAGTACCTGTAGGGTTTCCTATGCTAGTTAAGCAAAAAACGCTGACTACACTCTTATTAGAGAATAAAGCTCCTAAATATCGTCCTTTTCTGGCTTTTTTGCTCGCTGGGTTTCCCTTGCTCTTTTTAGCCTATGTGGTTTATTTCCAGCGCGCTTATCTCGACTGCATGAGGTTAGGCACAAAAAGAATAGATTGTCAATATGTCCAAGAATATAATTTTCCTGTTTCTAGTCGGGAAAATTTTTCTTTAACTCATATTAAAGCTACGGCTGTTTATCAAGAAGTTTTTATCAGTGTTGAGCAGAAAAAAACTGTTAATAACGCAGTTTTATTGGTCGGAAGAAATAACTATCTCTACATCGAGAATTTTCGGGATGTGCAGTCAGCTAGTGATTTTAAAACTCGATTTGAGACTTTTGTGAATAGATATCAAGCTCAGGAAATCATTGCCAAAAGCCCCTTAGATACCTTATCAACACTGCTAGAACAGCATCAGAATTATCCCTATTATCTCTGGGGTATGTTATGCTTATTGTCTGGTCTATTGTTACTTTATGATGCCAGCTATTGGGAGAGTTATTTCTTTAATCAAGGCAACGCTACCCTAACCCGTAGGCGACAACATTTAATTTTTAGAAGTGAAAGCGATTATCTTCTAGAGAGAATTGTTGAGGCAAAAGTAGAAGATTACAAAGGTTTTTTGTGGTCTAACTACCGACGGATTATTTTAACCCTATCCAACGGGGAAAAAATTATTCTCAATAGCCGTTTACTGGAATCTATCAGTAACGGAAAAAGGGAAGAAAAAATTCTAGCAATGATTGCCGAAAAGTTAAACTTCAGTCAAAAGGAACTGTTAATTTAAGTCAATGCGCTCAAATTCTAGTTATTTAAAGTCTCTTTTTTTCGGTTTTCTATTGGTGACTGTGTTAGTTTATATACTGCGGGGTATAGGAATACTATCTTTTTTACCCGGAGGATTAATTTTGTTATTAATTCTGTCCTCCGTGATAACGGGAATTCTCTACGGAATCGATAAGACCCGCCGTTTTTAGTCAAACTTTGTTGATGATAATTATTTACTTGTCTGTCATTTTGTCTAATTTTTCCTGAATCAATAAAGCAAGAGAAGAACGCAGAAAAAATAAACCAAATAACCCAGCTATACTGAAGGGAATAATAGCTAGTTTGCTATAGTTAGTGTCTAATAAAAATATGGCTGCGATAATGCTAAATCCCAATAAACAGACATTAATTAATACTTTAACTCCCAGATAAATTCTTTTCAGAATTCGTTCATTTTCCCGTGACTTAACTTGAAAAACTAGACTTCCTTGCTCAATCTTTTCCTCTAATTGACGGAGCATTCTCTCGTTTTTATTACCTTTTTGCCATTGTTGTTTAAGAAAAGTGCGCGCTTGATTAGCTAGGGTAAGCATTGTGTTGGTGGTTCCTCCTGATACTGCTAGACTTTTCACAAAAGGTTGACTAGCTGCTAATAAATTATACTGGGGATCTAAAGAGCGGGCAATTCCATCCAAAGTGGTGACAGATTTAATAATAAAAGTCATTTGGGGAGGTAAGCGAAAAGGTTGCTGTTTAAACATTAAATACACTTGATCGCTAATTTGTTCAAAGGCCTTCACATCCACCGGTTTATCGCGAAATTCATCCAAAATAAATTGCAGGATATTTCGCACAGGTTGCAGCTCTATAACCGGTTCAATTAACCCCATATACACCAAAGTTTTTAACACTGTTTCCGTATCCTTTCTCAAGACAGCAAAAAAGGTTTCAATCATTTGATCTTTAGCGACGGATTTTACCTCAAACATCGTGCCAAAATCGTAGAAAATTAACTCCCCTTCCTGACTAACTGCCATATTGCCAGGATGGGGGTCTGATTGAAAAAAACCATCCTGTAATAGTTGTTTAAGATAGGAACAGATACCCAGTTGAATAATTCCATCGACGTTAATTCCATTAGCTAATAAAGTATCTCGATCATCGACTTTAATCCCCGGCACATACTCCAAAGTTAACACCTTGCGGGTGGTATATTGCCAGTAAACTAAAGGAACTTTTACCTGAGGATAATTCCTAAAATTTTCCCGAAAACGATCGGCATTTTTGCCCTCATGGATATAATCGATTTCCTGAAAAAGTAGTTCAAAGAATTCTTGATAGATAGCTTCTAAATTATATTTTTTCACCGCAGGGAAAATATTTAACCAACGGGTGAAACGATGCAACACTTCAAAATCGAGATTAAATAGTCCTTCTAGATTCGGTCTTTGTACCTTAATAACGACTTCTTCCCCACTCAATAACCGCGCTCGATGCACTTGTCCTAAACTAGCACAAGCAAGGGGAGAAACCGTAAAACTCTCAAACAAATTATCTAGAGTTTGCCCTAATTCTGTTTCAATAACTCGAATAGCTTCTTGACTATTAAATTCGGGAACTCGATCCTGTAATTGGGTTAATTGTTCGATATATTCGAGCGGAATTAAATCTGCTCGCGTCGATAAAGACTGCCCAATTTTAATAAAAGTTGGTCCTAAATTAATTAGGCGATTGACTAACCATTGCGCTCTCCTTTGCCGTTTTTTGCCCCTATTAGCCGCCGTTAAACGATCCCAGAGCAAAAAAGTCAAAAACTGCGTTGTAAAGCTAAATATCTCCAATTGACGAACTATCGGCGATCGTAAGCTTTGCTGCCAATGTAAAGATTTCGAGGAATCAAAGGGAATAAACATCAGTTATCGATTCAACGAATCGCACTTTTATCATCTAAAACAAACATTTTACACCTGACGTGCTTAGACAAGATTAGGGGATACTTCAAGCTAGGCAGATAAACACCGCAACGGGGACATTTATCCATCGAGCGCTCAATTTCCTGAAAATGAGGGTTTAAGCATGGTATGTAGCATTAAGGACGGGAATTTCCCCTAAATAGGGTTTGCTGAATAAATCTAAAAACCTTGTTGGGTAAGATTTTTAGACTTTTTTTTCCTCAAAAAGCGCCAACCCTTGGAGTGATCGGGGGGAAAATTCAGGTACTTTTTACCCAAATTTTAGGTAATTGACCCTCTCAAAATCGGTAAAACCCTACATCCTACACCCTACACCCACGAAAAACTCTTTCAGCAGACCCTAAATAATCATGATTTTCTCACCACCTCCCCTCGATCGTTGTGCGTGAGAAAACGGATAATTAACTTAGTGATTAGACAAAAGGGGGTTAGGTATGGGGTTTTTTCCTTTGTCCCCGAAATACCTCCCCATCCTAACAGTCCATAATCCCTATATGTAAGGAGAATAATTAACGATGACCGAAAATAGAAACCCGATTCCTGTAGTTGTCAACGGTGCAGCCGGCAAAATGGGACGGGAAGTCATTAAAGCCGTTGCTCGTGCCGACGATATGATCTTAGTGGGGGCAGTGGATCGAAATCCAGCTTTTCGAGGTCAAGATGTGGGGGAAGTTGCTGGTTGTGAACCCCTAGAAGTGCCGATTCTTGACGATTTGCAGAGTGTTTTAGTCTTGGCAACCCAAGAAAAAGTGCAAGGGGTGATGGTGGATTTTACCCATCCCGACGGTGTTTATGACAATACCCGCAGCGCGATCGCCTACGGAGTGCGTCCCGTGGTAGGAACTACGGGATTATCAGCGGCACAACTGCAAGATTTAGCCGAATTTGCTGAAAAAGCCAGCACTGGCTGTTTAGTTATCCCTAATTTTTCCATTGGCATGGTTTTACTACAACAGGCTGCCATGCAAGCATCCCGCTACTTTGATCATGTAGAAATTATCGAACTGCATCACAATCAAAAAGCAGACGCACCCAGTGGCACTGCCATCAAAACCGCCGAATTACTGGCAGAATCAGGCAAAACCTTTAATCCTGCCCAAGTTTCCGAAAAAGAAACCCTCCCCAGTGCTAGAGGCGGTTTAACTGCTGAGAACATCCGTATTCATAGCGTGCGTTTACCCGGTTTAATTGCCCACCAAGAAGTCATTTTCGGTTCCCCCGGGGAAATCTATACCCTTCGTCATGATACCAGCGATCGCTCATGTTATATGCCGGGGGTTCTCCTCTCTATCCGCAAAGTTACTCAACTGCAATCCCTCGTTTACGGTTTAGAAAAAATCCTCTAAATCTAGATACACCACAGGAAGGAGAAAAAAAGGGCAAAGAGGAAAAATCTCGACAAATTGCCCTGAAAATCCGATCCGCTGCCTTTTCTATCCCCGAAATCGCCCGATTTACCGATTCATCTCCCGACGCAATCGAGGAACCACAATCGAGAGACGATTAAAAATATCCCTCGGAGTGACATTATGAGAGAATCCGTCATCTATCCAGATATTTTCGAGGAAGGCAGAGAGGAAATAGCATTAACCGCTAAATTAAACTCTATTCCCCATTTATCAGCCTTAGAATTAAGTCAGAAGTTTTGAATGATAGCTTCATCAAGCAAAAAAGCGACTAAAACATGATATTTCAGTTGCATTTAACTTACCATTATCATGATGCTGAACTCTTTTGCAGGAATTCTCAAGACAATCTTAAAAAGACTATCCTAATTCATAATTCCCACTTCCCCAACCTCCAACTTGCAATGTATCTCGAACACCTGCACCTTCACAGTTTTAGAAATTATGCCGAACAGTTGCTAAAATTCGAGTCCAAAAAAACAATATTATTGGGCAATAATGCTCAGGGAAAATCTAATTTACTAGAAGCGATCGAACTTTTGGCCACTCTCAAGAGTCATCGAGTCAGCAAGGATCGGGATCTAGTGCTAGAATCGGACTCAGAGGCGAGAATTTTTGCTAGGGTTAATCGTCTTTATGGCGCATCAGAATTAAGTTTAATTCTCCGTTCTTCCGGTCGTCGCACCGTGATCCGAGATCGTCAACCCCTACGCCGTCATCTCGATTTTTTGGGCGTGATTAATGCGGTACAATTTTCTAGTCTCGATCTGGATTTAGTGCGCGGGGGTCCGGAGGCTCGCCGAGATTGGTTAGATACTTTATTAATTCAATTAGAACCCCTATACGTTCATATTTTACAGCAATATAATCAGGTTTTACGACAAAGAAATGCTCTCTTAAAAGAGATTCGTAAACAGGAATTAGAGGGAAAAGTTTACGCAGATTTATCCCAACTAAAACTCTGGGATTTACAACTAGCAGAAACAGGTTCAAGAGTAACAAGAAGAAGGGCGCGAGTCCTGCAAAGATTAATTCCTTTAGCCCAAAAATGGCACGAAAGTATTAGCGGAAAAACCGAATTTTTAGAACTACAATATATCCCTAATGTGCCTTGGGTAGAAGATGATGTCAATGGGGTACAAAGGGCTTTTTTAGATAAGATTGAAACCCGTCGTTTGGCAGAGAAACAACTAGGGACATCGGTAGTCGGTCCCCACCGGGATGAAGTGGATTTTTTAATTAACCAAAACCCCGCTAAATCCTATGGTTCCCAAGGACAACAAAGAACCTTAGTTTTAGCCTTGAAATTAGCGGAATTAGAGTTACTAGAGGAGATTATCGGGGAACCTCCCCTACTACTCCTCGATGATGTTTTAGCCGAATTAGATATCGAACGACAAAATCAATTATTAGATGCGATCGAAGACCGTTTTCAAACCTTAATTACCACCACTCATCTCAGTTCTTTTGAGTCTCGCTGGTTGCAATCTTCCCAGATATTTTCTGTCAAAAAGGGACATATTTTTTATTAGTCTATAGTCTCTCTTTGTTTTGCTCTTTGTCTCTACACACCCATAATTCAATCCCCCCTTAATAAGGGGGGTATCTGACAGTTTTTAATACCTAACTACTTAATAAAAAAGGCTGTACGCCTGTTTCACTATTAGCTTAAGAATGAATTAAGCCTACTTAATTTCGCGCACTACTGGCTTACCGTCAATAATTTCACCGACGAGAATCAGATCAGCAACTCCGACAAATAAACCATTTTCTAAAACCCCCGGTATATTATTAATAGTTCTTTCCAAATCAGCCGGATCATCGATACTATCAAATTTAACATCGATAACTAAATTGCCTTGATCTGTGACCACGGGGCCGGCTTTTTTCACCCCCATGCGCAGGGAAGGTTTACCACCGAGGGCCTCTAATTTCCGCATTACCGGAGTCATGGCCATGGGTAACACTTCCACCGGCAAAAGAAAAGTCGATCCCAACTTATCCACCAGTTTATTGCCATCCACTACCACGACAAAAATATCGGCGAGACTATCGACAATTTTCTCCTGAGTATGGGCAGCACCGCCACCTTTAATCAGGTTTTTCTGGGGATCCACCTCATCGGCCCCATCGATAGCGATATCCATCTTCACGATGACATCGAGGGTAGTGAGGGGAATTCCGTACTTCCTCGCCAAAACTTGCGCTTGAAAAGAAGTAGGAACCCCGACAATATTGCTGATTTCCCCGCTTTGCAGTCTAGCGCCCAGATATTCGATCGCGTAGGCCGTCGTTGAACCAGTTCCCAATCCCACAACCGAATTGGATTGAACTAGATTAGCGGCGGCCTTACCGACCTCCTGTTTCATAAGAATGACCGGATCGATTGCTGTCATGATGCACACTCCTAAAAGCGATGTTTTGAACCTCTTAGTTATCGGCTATCCCTTGCCCTCTTGTCAATGGAATTAGGGATTAGTGGCCTGAGCTGCTAACATTTCCTTGAGTTTAGCCAATTCATTGGCCCAACGGGGATCTGGCTGTAAAGCGTCACCATCGCTGGTAACTTTCGGGGTACTGCTGCTACCCCGTTCAGCCTTGCGTTTTTTGCCGCCGCCGCCGCCACCACTACTGGATTTGCGCGGTGCTGCCGTCGTCGGTTTCGGAGTCGGTCTTTCGACTTTTTCCGGGGTTTCTACGCTGGCCTCCGTGCCTTCTGCTTCTTCTCCTTCTTCTTTACCTCCCTTGCTGCGGGGGAGAGCTTTCTCGATTTTGATCGGGTTTTCCATGAAGGATTGGCCGTTGTATTTTTCGATAAACTGGTCGGCTAGTTCATCGCTAGGGACGGTAACGAAGGCAAAACCGCGACATTTGCCGGTTTTGCGATCTTTGATGACTTTAGTGGTAATCGTATCCCCTTCATCGGCAAAAAGCGCCTGTAATTTTTCGCGCTCGACGGATTCTTTGGGCAAATTACCAACGTATAGACGAACGGACATGATGGATTCCTCCAAGTATAGGGTGATGTAAAAACTTGTGCGACATTCCGTGCCTGTATGCTGATTTTTTTAAGGCAAACAGAGCTAAGGAAGATATTTCCCAGCGATAAGCTTGTAGTTTCTGCACGATAGCGGCTGTGGCCGTCAATTTTGACTATCCTTAACGATTTCAACGAGAGGGACGGAATCTAGGGGTTACGTTTTTAGCTTTTAACAGGCCTAACCATTCAACTTACCCGATTTATGTCGCTCTTTTCGATTATTACAGAATGTTTACACAATTTGTCAAATATTTTCTCTCGCCCTGGGCTGCCTAAGTATAACTACTTAAGTATTTGTTCACAGTAAGCAAAATTTTCTGAAAACTCTTGCTAAATGTATCATTATATGCTTCTTTCCTTTCGGCGGCGGGGTATCCTAGCTAACGGGAGGGAAAAAGCAAAACCCTCTTTACAGATACATTGACACTTTGTCAAGTATTTGTTACATTAGTTAAAGAAAAGAGGTGATACCAATCACCCATCTCGCTTGTGATCAACCACTGTCTTCATTGAGGAGGAACACCATGTCTCAACCGATCGAACTTTCCTTAGAACAACAGTTCAACATTCGTTCTTTTCAGACTCAGGTAGAAAAAATGAGTCAGGAGCAAGCGCAGGACTTCCTGATCAAGCTCTACGAACAAATGATGGTCAGGGAAAATATGTACAAAGCTTTTCTCAAACACCAGTGGGGTCTAGATTCTAATCCCTGGGCCCCCCAGTAACTCATTTCACCCCTGCGGGCGACCTCTTTCTCCAGCTGGGTTTCTCCGGAAACGAGCTAGGGATGCGGGGCGCATTTCTTCACCTTTTTAGCTATTCTTAGGGAAGAATAACCGAATTGCTAGGGGTTAATTTATGTTCGAGCGCGCTTTGATCTGTACAGATCTTTTCGATGGTCTCCATCGTTTTGTCCATTGTGTGCCACACTTAGCCCTGAGCGGCTTAAAACAAGTTATCTTCCTCCACAGTATTCCGGTTTGGGAACAACCCACCCTAGCTGCCGTAGATCAAGCAAAAATTGACGCGGCCAACGACAAATTATCCCCAGCTTTAGCAAATATTCCCGACGGTATGACAGTTATTGTCGAAATCTCTAACCGTCGTCCCGTGGATGCCGTGCGGGAAATCCTCGCGCATCACTCTATTGACGTGATTTTGATGGGAAATCCCATGCGCGGTGCTGTCCAAGAAAAATTATTCGGTAGTACCAGTTTAGCGATCGCAGGTATTACCGATATTCCGCTGCTGATTTTCCGACCGCAATTATTATCAGTTTATACTCGCGATGAATTAGCCCTGCGCTGTCAGCATCTCTGGAAACATTTATTAATTCCCTACGATGGCAGTTCCGACGCGATTTATCTAATTGAACAGATAGAAAAATACGCTCAAACCCGCGCCCCTGGCTCTTTTGAGCAATGTCTTCTCCTCCGGGTAGTGGAAAACATCAGTCGCGATCCCAGTGTCACCGAATACCGTTTAAATGATGCCCGTCAACAATTAGAATCGGTGCAAGCGCGACTAGAAAAACTCGGTTTGCAAGTACAGAGCGAAGTGCGATCAGGAACACCTGTATTAGAAGTTTTGACGGCAGCAGAAGAAAACGATATCAGTGCCATCGCAGTGGCCACCTCCCATCGTTCTAATATGTTGGAATGGTTAGCAGTGCGTCGGATTAATGAAGATATTCTTCATCAACTGTGGTTTCCGCTCTTATTTTTCTCCCCCAAGGGATAAGCTAGAAAAAAGATTCTCTTGGGGATGAACCACAGAGACACAAAGAACACAGAGAGGAAGACAGATTTGATCGCTAAAATCTATCACACAAACGACAAGAGAGCCGAAGATTTTTGGGGGAAAATTAACTTAAGTAAGTAGTTATAATTAAATTAAAAATAGATTTTGCCTCTGATCCCCCCTGCCCCCCTTAATAAGGGGGGTGTCTGACAACTTTTAACAACTACCTACTTAACTGCTCGATTAATCCGACAACTTTAGCCTTAATTTCATCGCGAACTCGGCGAAAAGTTTCGATGGGTTGACCATCGGGATCATCAATTAACCAATCCTCGAAAATTTCCTGTAAAACCCATCCTTCCGGCAGATTGACACCGCAACCACATAGGGATATAACCGCATCGTAATCTTCGGGATTAAAATCCCTAATTGATTTGGAAGTTTGGTCGGTAATATCGATACCAATTTCCCCCATAACTTCGATTGCTCCGGGGTGAACTTTGGCCGCTTCTAATCCGGAACTTGTGACGGAAATTTTACCCGCGCCTAAAGTTTTAGCGAAACCTTCGGCGATTTGGGAACGACAGGAATTTTTTCTACAGGCAAACATGACTTTTTTCATGATTTTAACTCCTAGAAATTGATTTAATTAATAGCTTTATGGGCAATTGTGGCTATTTCTTCGGCGGCTTTTTCCTTTCTTTCACTATAGCGATCAGTCAGATAATCTACCTGATCTCGCAGGAGAATGGTAAACTTATAAAGTTCCTCCATCACATCAATAACTCGATCTCGATAGGGGGAATCTTTCATCGTGCCATCCTCGTGAAACTCTTGATAAGCTTTAGCCACCGAAGACTGATTGGGAATAGTAAACATTCGCATCCAACGACCAAGAATTCGCAGGGTATTAACTGCATTAAAAGATTGGGAACCTCCGCTTACTTGCATGACTGCTAAAGTGCGGCCTTGAGTGGGTCTAACCGCACCAATACTTAAGGGAATCCAATCAATTTGGTTTTTGATAATGCCGCTAATATTGCCGTGAAGTTCGGGAGAAGACCAGACTTGACCCTCAGACCATTGACTTAATTCTCGTAATTCTTGCACCTTGGCATGAGTATCGGAAACACTGCCATAAATCGGCAATTCACAGGGATCAAAAAAGCGCACTTCTGCCCCATATTCAGTGATAATTCTGGCCGCTTCTTCTGCTAATAAACGACTGTAGGAACGTGGCCGCAAAGAACCATATAGAAAAAGAATTCTCGGTTTGTGAGTCGATTGGATCATGGTGAATAATTATTTGTAAGAACTCAAGCAACGAGGATCGAGAAGGGTGGCTTTTTCTGGATCTCTGGGAAACCAAAAGGCGGTTTTTTTACAGAATTCTACCAACATTAACATCACAGGTACTTCAATCAATACCCCCACTACTGTCGCTAAAGCAGCCCCCGAATTCAATCCGAATAACATCACCGCAGTGGCGATCGCTACCTCGAAATGATTACTAGCACCAATTAAAGCAGCGGGAGCGGCATCTTCGTAAACTAAATTGAGTTTGAGAGCGGCCACATAACTAAGTAAAAAAATCAGATTAGTTTGAATAAAGAGGGGAATAGCAATCAGGAAAATATGCAGGGGATTACTAACAATTAAATCGCCTTTGAAAGCAAAGAGGAGGATTAAGGTTAACAATAAGGCAGTGATTGCCACAGGACTGAGATAGTGAAGAAAACGCGATTCAAACCAGGCGCGTCCTTTATGTTTAAAAATCCAGTGACGGCTATAGATACCAGCAATAAGCGGTAAACCAACGTAGATTAACACAGAAAAAACAATGGTCTGCCAGGGGACTACAAAATTATTAGCTGCCAGTAACCATTTACCTAGAGGAGCGTAGAGAAAAAGCATCGCTAGGGAATTGACTGCTACCATAATTAGGGTATGACCCTGGTTACTGTAGGAAAGATAGCCCCACATCAAAACCATGGCCGTACAGGGAGCAATTCCCAGTAAAATAGCTCCAGCAGTGTAGGAACTAGCTAAACTTACCGTCTGTCCTCGGATAATCTCCGTTTGACTCAACCAAGGCAGAAACAGCCAGCCGAGAAAAAATTGAGCCAGCGCCACCATGGTAAAGGGTTTGATCAGCCAATTAACCACTAAAGTTAAAATAACTGGTTTGGGAGTACGGGCAGCCCGGAGAGCTTGAGAAAAGTCGATCTTAACCATGATCGGATACATCATGAAGAAAAGACAGATGGCGATCGGAATAGAAACGTTATAGATACTCATGGCATCTAAAGTCCGCGCTACGTCCGGAAATAACCGACCGAGGGCAATTCCCGCCAAAATACAGAAAATAACCCAAAGGGTAAGGTATTTTTCAAAAACACTAAGGCTACCGCCAGCTTTGGCGGCTTTAGGATTGATTTGATTAGTCATCGCACAAAGGTGGAAAGGGAATGATGGGAGATTGGGTAATCCACCTTTATTATTTCAAAAAAAGTTGATATGTCAAGGGTAAAAGCCATTCATAAAGCTTTAATATTTCTAAAAATCTTGATTGGTTACTGATTTTCCTCGCAGAAACGAGCGGGGACGAGGGAACTAAAACGACGATATTCCGATAGATATTCTTCTAGGAGAAGAAATTGAGATAGATTTAGGCTGTAGTAGATCCAACGACCCTCTTGACGACTGCGGACTAAATTGGCTTCTTTTAGCGTTTTTAGGTGAAAAGATAATTTAGATTGGGCGATATCGAGATGGTCGCGCAATTCACAGACGCATAATTCCTGATGTCGCAACAGTTGCAGAATTTGCAGCCGTAGGGGATCCGAGAGTGCCTGAAAACCAGTATAAATCTGGGTTAACGAGTCGGGAGATGTGGCCAGAGAGTTGAACATTGAGAGGGTCCCTCGGTGGGAAGGAAATAAGAAAGCGGGAAAATTCAGAATTGCAACAAAACTTTATGTATTTTTGTATCGAATCAGGAAAACCAGCGAATCATCCCCTGTATGATAGACAATGGTTTTGACCAGAGACAATGGTTTTGACCAGATTAGCCTTTTAAATCATTGTAAACAGGTTAGGAGACATCATGGAATTATTTGCGGCTCTCAATTTAGAACCCATTTTTCAACTCACCTTCGTGGCGCTAATCATGTTAGCTGGCCCCTTTGTCATTTTCCTACTAGCTTTTCGTGGTGGCGACCTATAAAAATCGCCTCCCCCCCATTGTTATTCGTGCTTTTTTTGACTTCTCTCCTCTTTAGGGAGAGATTTTTTGTCTAAAACCCAGTCATCAGTTATCAGTTATCAGTTATCAGTCATCAGTTATCATACTGAATCTGGTTATTAAAAACTGATTATTTATTCCCCCTCGTGCATGAGTGCCTCTCCTTATATGTAGCCTATACTGTATGAATCAGTGTTATATTGGTAGCCAGGATGTGGGAAAAAGGCAAAGAAACGGTACAGACAATGAAGTTTATTCACTGGAAAAAGCAGCAGTTATTGATGATTTTTGTCCTAGCGCTGGCAATTTCAGTCGCGTGGGGGACAATTTTGCCTGTTTCTACTAAAAAGCTTCCTGCACCTAATCCCTGTAACCAACTTAGGGGAGATATTCAAAATCGGGCAAAACAAGATGCAGAAGCTGACCGGTTGAATTTTTTCAATACTGATAAGAAGAAAAAGACGATTGGTGATATTTTAAATTTGTATAAAGAGGCAAATTCTCAAGCTTCTTGTTTTCCACAGGCTCAATTATGGGATATCTATGAACAACAATATGATATTAATAAATATCCTGCCTGGATACCTGGGCTTGTTATTCTTGTTTTGGGTGGTATTGTGGGGACTGTTATTAGGGATACCTTGAAAAAATGGCTCAATCAGTCTTTAGAAGCGATTAATAAATGGATTTATAAAACCTTTGCTGGAACGCCATTATTTGAAAATATTGCTCTTAAAAAGTATCGACAGGCATTAATTGATAAATATCAAAAAGTTAATATAATTCTTCGTCCTCATCGTCCCCTAGAAATGCGGGAGATTTATGTTTCTTTAAAAGCTTTTAAAGCGAGCGATCGCTCTTTGATTGAAGCAGAAAATGCGGTGCAAAAATACCGCCGCTTAGTGGTTAAAGGTGCGCCTGGTTCGGGAAAGTCGATGTTATTAAAGTATCTAGCACTTTCCTATTCAGAAGGACGATTCAAAAATTTATCCGATCGTCCCGTGCCAATTTTACTAGAATTGAACCGCCTCAATGAGGCTAATTTGACAGTAGAAAAGTTAGAACAACAGTTAGTAGAAGTTTGCGATCGCCATAATTTTCCCAAAGCTAATCGTTTCATCTCTCAAGGTTTAAAAGACGGACGTTTGCTGCTGCTTTTAGATGGGTTAGATGAGGTTAGTAGTGGCATTCGCTCTTCTGTTGTTCGGTGTCTTAAAGACTTTTTAGAATTAGAAAAGTATAAAGAATGTCGGGTAATTATTACCTGTCGGACGGCTGTTTATCATGATGAGTTTGTCGATAACACCGAGGAAACTTTAGAGATTGACGAATTTAGTGACCAACAAATGCGCCGCTTTTTGCAAGCTTGGAAGTCGGAAATGCCGCCAGAGAAATCAGTAGAACAATTGATTCAAAACTTGCGAGCTAGACCGAAAATTATGGCACTGGCGCGGAATCCCCTACTGTTAACAATCATCGTCTATCTTTATACTGATACTCCCTTCGTTTTACCTCATTCGCGAGCCGAATTTTACACTAAAGCTACTGATGTTTTATTAGAATTGCGCGATCAAGAAAGAAATATCCCTAATCAATATAGTGGTGTCAACAAGCGGCGAGTTCTGCAACATTTAGCACTCTATGCTCAGGATAGCACTAATCGACAACAGCAAGATCGCCGCAGTCTTCTTGATTCTGAAGTATGGGAACAAGTTAAACAAGTCTTACCTTCATTAAATCTAGAGCCTAAAGAGGCTAATTCTATCGTTGATGAAATCGTCAAACGCAGTGGATTATTGCTTCGCATTGATGGCGGACAGCGTTATTATTTTCCTCATCTCACTCTACCAGAATATTTCGTAGCAGCAGCTTTAACAAACAGACAAGATGAATTAATTCAAAAATGGCAAAATGCTCCTAGCGACTGGCTAGAAATTGTCAAGTTATGGTGTGGATTGGCAAACAATAGTACGGATTTAATTACGGCGGTATATCAACAAGATACACTGACAGCATTTGAATGTTTAGCAGATGCTCAAGAAGTAAAACCAGAAGTTGCTCAGGAGATTATAGATTATTTTAAAACACAATTGAGAACCGATGAATCAATTTGTAGTGCTTTTGGCTCAGTCGCGGCTGATTTTCGTCCTAGAGGGAAAGCATTATTTGATTTTTTAGTTGCTAGTTTAGATGATTCAGCCAGCCAAAAAGCAGCGGCTCAAGCCTTATCTGCCACTAATTTGCCTCAAGCAGTAGAAAAATTAGTTATTTACTATGATCCCAATCAACCCCATTTTATAGAAGTGCGAGAAGCGTTAATCAGAATGGGAGGTTTAGCAGTCAATCAACTAGAATCTTTAGCTCGAAAAGGCTCTATAGAAGCAATGGATGATCTAGTTAAAATTGCCATACCAGAAGCGGCTGAGGCACTTGCAAGATTGCAGGAAGATCCGAACTTAAGCGGAAAAGTAAGTTTTCGACTTGCAGCACTGTTGAAGCAGTTAGAAGATAGTCAAGCTTAACGCAATCGCACTCTATCATAAAGGAAAACTAATGCTATTCAGATTCATTCGCCGACTAAAAAATCGAGCCGTCAAACAAAAGCGCCAGCCACAAGAGGTAATCGAAACGGACTTAAATTGGATTTGGCAACCTTTTGAAAATTCAAGCAATTTTCAGTTCTCTGCTACTGTCAAGAAAGTTGCTGCTGCAATTATTGAAAGCTCTGCTGATGATATTCCTAAAATCACTTTTGAAGTCGATCCTCGGTTAGTCATTCCTTTATGTGCGATTCAGTTACAAAATGAAATTAATCTGACTCAGTTGAGTTCTTTTAAAAATGAATTGGAATCGGTTTCACTTGAAAATTTAGACAATAAAATAGAGTTTGTTGATCGAGTTTTAAGTAAAATCACTCCAAACCAGCGTTGGTTATATTTATTTAATAGTCTGACACCTGAATTAAAATTTGCCTTACTGTTTCGCTTAATCAACTACCGCCTACCCACAAGAAACGACTGGCGCAATCTTTTTGAAAAAATAGAATACGAGTTTAAAAAAGGCCGAGAATATCTAATTGTTATAACTGTTGTCTTCTTGCTTTCTCTTGCATCTGTATTTGAAATATTCGCTATCATGTACAGTCAGCCAAAAAGTTGGGTTAATGGCTTGATGGCAATCACAATTGCTATTGTGCTGTATTTTTTAATAGTTTTATGGCAAGAATTTAAAGCCAAAGAAGAAAAATCAGAGCTATCAGAGCCAACTTTATTGATGCAATTGGGCTTACTGGGACCCTGGACGTTTTGCCGAGAATGGTATCGACTACTCAGAAAAAACCTAGTTTGGGAAGGGGTGACAGCTTTGTATGTGGCTAAGGCTGAAGCTGGGCTTGTGGCTGTGCCTGTGGCTGTGGCTGTGCCTGTGGCTGTGGCTGTGGCTGTGCCTGTGGTTGTGGCTGGGGCTGGGGCTGTGGCTGTGGCTTGGGCTGTGGCTTGGGCTGTGGCTTGGGCTGGGACTGTGGCTGCGGCTGTGGCTTGGGCTGGGGTTGTGGTTGGGGCTGTGGTTGCGGCTTGGGCTGCGGCTGTGGCTGTGGCTGCGGCTGGGACTGTGGCTGTGGTTGCGGCTTGGGCTGCGGCTGTGGCTGCGGCTGTGGCTGGAGCAGCGGCTATTGGCTTTGGTTTGGAAATTTGGTATCTGGCTAAAGAAGAAACAGATTTAGGATGGGTGCGATTCTTGTCGATATTAGCTTTTCCCTGGTTTTGTTGGTTTCCCATTGTATTTGGGTTTACCTCTTTTGCTCTGTATCATCGCCTATCTTGGGAATGGCAATCAATATCCCTATTTTGGCTAGTTATCTTCGGATTTTGTACTGTCCTTTGGGTGCGAGGTAAAGAATTAGAAGAAAAAGCCCGCAACCCCCTCAGAGGCCTTTTAGATGGGCAGTGATAGTCGCCCAAACAGTAATAAACTTGACGATGTTATAGAAATTCTTCTACTGTTGAGATACAGTGAACAGTAAACAATGAAATGATAACTAATTACTGATTACTGTTTACTGATCACTGTTTACTAGATCTCTTGCAAAAGTAATCAAGATATATCCTTTTGTCGGTAACAAAGTTCGTAATTGTAGATACCAGCAATCAAATTCAATCTCAGACCAAATCGCCGTCTGCGATTTCTGTATCTTGATGAAAGTATCCGAAATATTTTGAGACGACGATGAATATGTTCTATAACTATGCGCCGTTGTGATAACTGACGATTGGCTTTTTTTTGCTCTTTACTTAGTTTTTCTTTTTTCTTTTTTTATGAGGGATTTGACTGTTTTGATGGATTTTCTAAATCCATTGATAGCCTTTATCCCCTAATATTTCTATTTCCTTATTTAACCCTATTTTACTCTCTTTCCACAACCAAAAATCATGGACTCTTCCTTTCTCACAACGGACACAGATTACCTGCTCGCTTTTTTGGTCGCAACGCGCTCGCTGCGCGAGATCGGCAACGACTTGCGACTTTAATGTGTGGTATCCCTGCTTCCCGCTATAGCATGATTTCTGTTTTTTTTTGGGTCTTTCTATCTCCTGTTCTGACACATCCATCACTATTACTTCTATTTCACTATTAATTTCTAATAGGGATTTTTTTCGGTAGATTAAACAGACCTGATTTGATGAGAATATTCTCTACTTTCTTAACAATTCTATACGCCGTTGATTCGTTCACACCCCAACTATTTCCCAGATGAAAATAGGTGCGATATTCTCGCTAATATTTTAATGTTATTAGTAGTTGGTCTTCCGTACTCAATTTGCTCGGTCTACCTGTCTTTTTTTGCCAAACTTTTTCTGCCTTTAGGACTGTTACCATATCCTTAAATGTCTCTGGATAGATGCCACACAAGCGTTTGAACTCTGTTGGCTTTAAAGTTTTTACTTGTTCGTAATTCATCTTTCAATCTTAACTCTTGGACTATTTTATCTTATTTTGTCTCGACTTATGCAAGAGATCTAAAGTCTTAGGTTTTGATGGGTCAGAAGTCAGGAGTTAAGATTTTAGTGTACCTCATGAGATTGGGAAACGCTATATTAAGCAATATTACTAATTTTTTGGTATTCTTCCTCCGAGTATAAATCCGCCGGAGAAGCAAGGCGATCGAGAAAGAGGATTCCTTCCAGATGATCGTATTCGTGTTGAAAGATACGGGCCAGAAAATCGCTGAACACTTGATGGATTTCCCGACCATTGCGATCGCAATAGACCACCTCAATCCACTGATGACGGGGGACAAAACCGCGCCAATTGGGGACGCTGAGACAACCTTCCCAACCCTTGACCATTTCCTCGCTCACCTGCAAAATACGCGGATTAATCATGGCAGTGGGTGACATGATCGGAGCGTCGGGATAACGAGGATTGGGGTGAGAAGCAACGATAAACAGACGCAGAGACTGAGCAACTTGGGGCGCGGCGATTCCCACCCCGTGGGCAGCTTGTACGGTGGTAATTAGGGAATCGATCAAATTTTGACAGTCAGAATCGAGAAAATTATCAATCGCTGGTGCTTTTTGCTGTAGAATTAGATTTCCTAATTGGATGATTGTTAAAACTTGCGTCATCTGTCTAAAGATTAATTGTTTCCCTCTGAAAATCATTTTATCTTGACCGGCAAAATCTCGCTAAACTGATAGGTTTCCCCGCAGCAGCACTAGAGCAACTTTATTGATCAAAACTAACCGTGGATAGCAGCGCCCAACAACTTTGGCATAATCTCCTAGAGCGTCTAAAATTACTATTATCCCGTCCTGCTTTCGAGACTTGGTTTCAAACGGCGACGGTTAAAGAATGGCAAAACGATCGCTTAGTAATTCAGGCTGCCAATCCCTTTATTCTTAACCATCTTCAGAAAAATTATCTGTCAACAATTGCCGAAGTAGTGGAGGATATCGTCGGTTATCCCGTCGAGATTCAACTAACGGCACAACAGGGGGATTCGATCGCTATTTTCCAGCCCAACACTAGCTTAGAATCAGAATTATCCCCCACCAATCAACTTAACCCTAAATATAATTTTTCTCGTTTTGTTGTTGGTCCAACTAATCGCATGGCCCACGCAGCTGCTTTAGCGGTAGCGGAATTACCCGGACGCGAATTTAACCCACTTTTTCTCTGTGGTGGGGTGGGATTAGGTAAAACCCATTTAATGCAAGCGATCGGTCATTATCGTCTGGAATTATATCCTCAATCTAGGGTTTTTTATGTATCGACGGAACAATTTACGAATGATTTAATTACCGCTATCCGTCAAGATAGTATGGAAAATTTTCGTAATCATTATCGTCATGCCGATATATTATTAGTGGATGATCTGCAATTTATTGAAGGAAAAGAATACACTCAAGAAGAATTTTTTCATACCTTTAATACCCTGCACGAAGCGGGAAAACAGGTGGTTTTAGCCTCCGATCGCCTCCCTAAACAGATTCCCAGTTTACAGGATCGTTTAATTTCTCGCTTTTCTATGGGATTAGTGGCCGATATTCAAGCACCAGATATCGAAACTCGTATGGCAATTTTACAAAAAAAGGCCGAGTACGAAAATCTGCGTCTCCCACGAGAAGTTATCGAATATATTGCCGTTAATTATACTTCTAATATTCGCGAATTAGAGGGGGCATTAATCCGAGCTACTACTTATATTTCTATCTCTGGATTGCCGATGACAGTAGAAAATATCGCGCCGGTTTTAAATCCACCAATGGCCAAAATTGCCACTTCTCCTGAGATTATTATGGCGGTAGTAGCGGAAAAATTTCAACTCTCGATCGCTGATCTAAAGGGAAATTCCCGCCGGCGAGAAATTAGTTTTGCTCGACAGATTGGGATGTATTTGATGCGTCAACACACGGATTTAAGTTTACCGCGCATTGGCGAAGAATTTGGCGGCAAAGATCACACCACCGTTATTTATAGCTGTGATAAAATCAACCTTTCCCAACATCAAGATCGACAATTACAAGAAATCTTAGCCCAACTCATCGAGCGAATTAACTCCCTCAGTCGCAATCAGTAGTCGGGGGGAATTATGAATTATGAATTATGAATTGGGAATTATGAATTGGGAATTGGGAATCATGAATTATGAATTATGAATTATGAATTGGGAATTATGAATTGGGAATTATGAATTGGGAATTGGGAATTATGAATTATGAATTGGGAATTATGAATTATGAATTGGGAATTGGGAATTATGAATTGGGAATTGGGAATTATGAATTGGGAAGTGGGGAGCAGGGAGTGGGGAGTATTTTCAGCGAACAGTGAACAGTTATCAGTTCACTGATTACTGTTCACTGATTACTGATAACTGAGATTAACTACAGGAGAATAAATTGGCAATTGTAGCGAGGAGACGAGAGGTCATGGGTAAACTATCGATCACCATAGCTGTACATAATAACATCATGTAAAGAATGGAATATTTAAACAGCGATCGAGCCATGTCTCGATCAAAAGGATTCTGTTTTAATTGCCAAGCTTTTTTCAGGAAAACAAACCCTAAAATCAAAGCCGCTAGACCATAAACCACACCACAGGCAGCCAAGGGATAAATCAGGAGGAAAGTGAAAGGAACAACGATTAAAGTATAGAGCCAAATCTGTTCGCTAGTGGCTTCTTCCCCTTTAACTACGGGCATCATCGGGATATCTACTTCTGCATAATCATCCTTGATCATTAAAGCCAAAGCCCAAAAATGGGGAGGAGTCCAGAGGAAAATAATGGCGAATAAAATCCAGGGAATCCAACCGAGATCGCCCGTTACTGCCGCCCAACCGACGAGGGGAGGAATCGAGCCAGCCGCGCCACCGATAACAATATTTTGGACAGTATGACGCTTGAGCAGATGGGTATAAATCAGCATATAAAATGCGATACCGGTCATTGCTAAAAATCCGCTCAAAGTATTGACAAAAAAGACAAAAAGTGCTAAGGAAAGGGAAGCTAAAACGAGGGCAAAAATGAGGGCGTGGAGGGGTTGCACGCGGCCGGAGGGAATAGGGCGGGCGCGGGTGCGAAGCATGGTGTGATCGATGTCGCGATCATAGATGCAGTTTAAGGTTTGAGCGGCGGCGGCGGCGAGAGTGCCACCGAGGAGGGTAAGAAAGAGTAAGAGGGGGGAAACCTGACCTTTAGAGGCGATTTCCATAGAAGCGGCCGTAGTAATCAGCAGTAGAGGAATAATTCGCGGTTTAGTGAGTTGATAATAACTTTTAGCGACTTGTAAAAAATTATCGTGGTGGCGAAGGGCTTGAGTTCCAGTCATCGTGATTAAATCCTTAGAGATGGCTTATAGACGCGAAAGAACGATCGCGAAGGGCAAAAGTGGTAAAAGCGACGAGGGTTGCCACCAATAGCGCACCGATGCTGTGGTGGGTAATGGTTAAGGGTTCCACCTGGAGATGTAGTTTCAGGGTGGCAACGCCTAAAAACACCTGTAGGGCGACTAATCCCCCGGCGCTAAAAGCTAGTTTTTTAAAGAGAGGAGGGATAGCGGCAGCTCGCCAAGCGAAGAAAACTAGGGTTAACACCGAGATGGTGGCGGGAAAAACCCCGATAATGTGGCTATTCATCACCGTGCAGAGTTGGGAAACTGTTAAACACTGATGGGCTGCCCAACTGGAACCGACGAGACCGCCGAGGAGACATTGCAGATAAACTAGACCGGTGGCAACCATTCCCATCCCGGTTAGTTTCCCGACTGTACCTGTGCCACGGTAGGGAGTCAGACCGATAGCAATGACGATTAAGGTGGCAAAAAAGAGCAAAGCTGTGGCTAAATGGGCGGTTACGATGTCAAATCGCAGTAATTGGGTGACGGTTAATCCTCCCAGGACTCCTTGCAGGAGAATTAGAGCTAAAGCGGCGATCGCAGATGGCAACAGCCAAGTAGGAAGATGGCGACGATACCACCAAGACAGACCGACGAGAGCGATCGTACTAAACCCGATCAAAGAGGCATCGAGACGGTGAAACCACTCCAGAAATACCTGTAGATTCATCTGCTGACTGGGAATCCATTGACCGTAACAGAGAGGCCAATCGGGACAAGCTAAACCGGCGTTCATAACTCTGGTGGCAGCGCCCACCACCATGAGGGCGAAAGTAGCGATCGCAATTTTCCAGACTAAGCGGCGCATCCACACCTGAATATTGCCGGTTTCTCTTAGGGGTGTCGGGTTAAAAACAGATTCGGTCATCGGTTTGCCTGTTCTCAAGGAGTCTGTCATCAAAGATACTGGCTTGGTTTGCCAGTCAGTTATCACTGTGAATGAGTTTTTTTACGACTGGTAAAACCTTTTAGATATTCTTTAGATTTCTGGACATTTCCGTTACATTTGTTTACATAAACTCAGAATAAAACATAAAAATTAGTTATTTTAAATACTTTCCCTGAAAACGATCCCAAAGAAAAGATAAAATTCTCAGAAGATGCTGGTTAAATTTCCCATCTATAGGGGAATCATGTTTTAGCCTTGAATAAGTAGCCACTATTAAAAATATTGAAAAGACCGTGAAAATTCCCAGCAGTATCCTGACGCTTGTACTCGGGATCACCTTAACCTTAATTAGTCTCTGGTACGGCCAAAATCATGGTTTAATGCCTGTGGCCGCCTCCGAAGATGCTCAGGAGATAGATAATATCTTTAATCTGATGATGACCATCGCCACGGGACTATTTTTAATAGTTGAAGGCGTGATTGTCTATATAGTGATTCGCTTTCGCCGTAAACCCGGCGATCAAACCGACGGGCCGGCAGTGGAGGGCAATGTCCCCCTAGAAATCTTCTGGACAGCCATCCCGACGGTAATCGTTTTTATCCTTGCCGTCTATAGCTTCGAGATTTATAACAATATCGGCGGTCTCGATCCCTTGATTTCTAAAGGTGACAAAGGAGAAATCGCCCACCACGGTCATCACCACGGCACAATGATGGCCATGGGCGGCGATCGCAGAGTAGCCCTAGGTATCGGCAATTCCTACGATGGTGAAGGAGTTCCCCCCCTAGTGGTCAATGTTAAAGGTATTCAATACGCTTGGATCTTCACCTATCCCGAAACCGGCATTGTTTCCGGAGAACTGCACGCTCCCGTCAATCGTCCCGTGCAACTGAATATGGAAGCAGGGGATGTGATCCATGCTTTCTGGGTTCCCCAATTGCGTCTAAAACAGGACGTTATCCCCGGACAGGAAACGGTGTTATCGTTCACATCCAACCAAATTGGTCAATATCCGATCATTTGTGCAGAACTTTGCGGGGCCTATCACGGCGGTATGAAATCTAGCTTTGTGGTTCACTCCCAAGCCGATTACGACCAATGGGTGCAGGATAACACGATCGCCGAAGTTGACAGCGATCGAACCGTAGCTATGACCGCTAAAGATCGCTCTGATAGTCAATATTTGACCCCCTACACCGAAGAAATGGGCATAAACGGTGAAATCCTCGCCCAAGTTGCCCATCAGCAGCAAATGTAATTTTTCTTGTCATCTAAAATCTTGGCCTTATGACAGCATCAACGGAAATAACCACCCCAGCAACCGTTCCCGAGGTGATCCATCACCGCAAGTGGACGGATTACTTTACTTTCTGCACCGATCATAAAGTCATCGGGATTCAATATCTGGTGACTGCCTTTCTTTTCTTCTTTATTGGCGGTGCTTTTGCGGAAGTGCTGCGGACAGAATTAGCCACTCCCGACCCCGATTTTGTCTCCCCGGAACTATATAACCAATTCATGACCATGCACGGAACGATCATGATCTTTCTTTGGATCGTTCCGGTTGGGGCAGGTTTTGCCAATTATCTCATTCCCCTGATGATTGGGGCGGAAGATATGGCTTTTCCTCGTCTTAACGCTGTAGCTTTCTGGCTTAATCCCCCCGGCGGGCTGCTATTATTATCCAGTTTCTTTGTCGGCGCACCCCAGTCCGGTTGGACTTCCTACCCACCTCTAAGCTTAATTAGCGGCAAATGGGGGGAAGAATTGTGGATTTTGAGCCTTTTATTGATCGGGACTTCTTCGATTTTAGGCTCGATTAATTTCATCACCACGATCCTGAAAATGCGGATTCCTGAGATGGATTTGTACAGTATGCCGCTATTTTGTTGGGCAATGCTGGCCACCTCGACTCTGGTACTGCTTTCCACCCCCGTTCTCGCTTCTGCTCTCGTTCTCTTGTCCTTTGATTTAATCGCCGGCACGAGCTTTTTTAACCCTGCCGGCGGCGGCGATCCAGTGGTTTATCAGCATATGTTCTGGTTTTACTCCCATCCTGCTGTTTATATCATGATTTTGCCCTTTTTCGGCACGATATCGGAGATATTACCAGTTCATGCGCGTAAACCGATTTTTGGTTATCGAGCGATCGCCTATTCCAGTCTCACCATCTGTTTCTTGGGTTTAATCGTTTGGGCCCACCATATGTTCACCAGCGGCACCCCCGGTTGGTTACGGATGTTTTTCATGGCGGCAACTATGTTAATCGCCGTTCCCACGGGCATTAAAATCTTTAGTTGGTGTGCCACTCTTTGGGGGGGTAAACTTAGTCTCAATACGTCTTTATTATTTGGGATCGGTTTCCTGTCTTCCTTCCTCATCGGTGGTTTGACTGGGATTATGTTGGCTTCTGTTCCCTTCGATATCCACGTCCACGATACCTATTTTGTCGTCGGTCACTTCCATTATGTACTATTTGGTGGTACGGCAATGGCTCTGTTTTCTGCCGTTTACCATTGGTTCCCAAAAATGACCGGACGGATGTATAACGAAACTTTCGGTCGTATCCACTTTGTTCTCACTTTTATCGGTTTGAATTTAACTTTCATGCCGATGCACGAATTGGGATTATTGGGTATGAACCGTCGTATTGCTTTGTATGATGTGCAGTTTCAGGATTTAAATGTTCTTAGTACCGCAGGAGCTTATATTCTCGGTATATCGAGTATTCCCTTTGCTATTAATATGGTCTGGAGTGCCTTTAAAGGTCAACCTGCTGGCCGTAATCCTTGGCGCGCTTTAACCCTAGAATGGCAAACCTCCTCCCCCCCAATTATCGAGAATTTCGAGGAAATGCCGATTCTTTGGTCTGGCCCCTACGATTACGGTATTGATATGGAGGAATCGGAAGAAGAGGAATCAGTACAAGATCTCCTCGCTGAAGTGGGTGCGGAATCCCAATAATCAGTTATCAGTTATCAGTTATCAGTTATCAGTGATCAGATGTGAGTTTTCAGTTCACTGATTACTGTTTACTGGACGGCTACGCCGTGCCTTTGGCAACACTGAAAAAAAGCTTCCCACTTCCCACTGATCACTGAAAAAAAGCTTCCCGTCTCCCGTGTAAACTAAGGACATTCAATCATGCAAGGTTCAACGCTCGAAGATTCTCAAATCTCTGTCAATTATCATCAGGAAACGGTGGAACACGGACATCATGGCCACCCGGATCATCGCTTATTCGGTATAGTTTTGTTTCTAGTGGCGGAAAGTTCCATCTTTTTGGGTTTATTTGCCGCTTTCTTGTTCTACCGTACCATGTTACCCGTTTGGCCCCCCGCCGGCACGCCCGAATTAGAATTAACCCTACCGACAATTAACACAATTATTCTGGTGTCCAGTAGTTTTGTTATGCACATAGGACAAAAGGCGATTAAACAAAATAATAATGCCGGTTTACAATTGTGGTTCGGTATTACTGCCCTGATGGGAATTATCTTCCTTTGTGGTCAAGGATACGAATATTATCACGCTGAATTCGGTCTGACAACTAATGTTTTCACCAGCGCTTTTTATGCCTTAACTGGATTCCACGGTCTCCACGTTACTTTCGGTTTAGTGCTAATTCTATCTGTCCTCTGGCGTTCTCGTCAAAAAGATCACTATTCTAGTCAATCTCATTTTGGTGTGGAAGCGGCAGAATTATACTGGCATTTCGTCGATGTGGTCTGGATTATCCTGTTTTTACTGGTGTATATCTTACGCTAATTTTTGTTATTTAGTAGCAGAAAAGGGCGATCGCTTGATCGCCCTTTTTTGTATATTTCAATTTACAGCCGTTATCTTATACTAAATCCGTTGAGTAACGCACAGAAAACGGGTTTGTCCGAGAAACCCGTTTTCTGCTCATGCACTCATGCAAAAAGGGGAATAAATAATCAGTCTTTAATAACCAGATTTAGTATTATAGGTTATACTTCATTTTTAAGAGAAATGCCGTAACTGATAAGCGAGTAACTGATAACTGATAACTGATAACTGATAACTGATAATTAACGACGACCGAATAAACTCCAACCTTTGCCACCACTAACGGCCGGTTCAGCTTTTTCAGGGACGGGAGCAACTTCTGCGGGGGGTTCCTCACCGGAAAGATTAGAAAGATCGTAGTTTTCTACTAGGAAAAGAGAGGCTTTTTCAATAGTAGAATAATCCCAGAAAAGCGTAGAAGGTAACTCTTGACCGACCCAATCTTCCAGATCACCCACCATCGTTACTGCATCGATCGAATCTAAACCATAACGGGTTAAAGGTTCAGTCACATTAATTGTTTTAGCATCCAAAGATAACTGATCAGCTAACTGTTTAACTAACCAATTTTGTACCAAATTATTAAGATTGGAGTTGGAGTTCATGGGTTTTTTCCTCGGTAGTTTGTGAATGGGCTAATTGAAAAGGCACGATCGAAAAATGTTGATTTTTTTGATATAATTTCAGCAATTCTTGGGCAACATTTTCTACATACACCTCAGATAAAGTGTAAGGCAGCGGCCGCAGAGTTCGCAGTAATCGGTGTAAACTCAACAGCAACCATTCCCCCCGGGCAAAAAATTCACCCAGAATAGAACGATTATAAAGCCAAGTGTGTAAACAAGCAGCAGCGGCGTGTAAAGTACAGTATTTCTTGGCAATCTCGAACAATTCGGGTGATTGGTCGTGACCATACTCGAATTTCGATTGACTAATCTGTTCATCGTGAGCATTTAGTTCCTCTAAAACTAAATTACCCAAGATCAATAGATTTTCTAATATCTCTGGGTCGATTTCGTCAGAATTTTTCAATCCTTCCAGCATATCAAGGGCAATCTCTAAACCTTGCAGGGAATCATCGATTCCCCGGCCAAATAATTCTAAATTATTGGGTTCAAAGGGAGGAACTGACTTTTCTAGGCTAAAAATCGCCTCTAAACGGCTTTTTAACGCCGACATGGTGCGCGAGTTGCGTTTAGCCCGATATTTGGTTAAAGGACGCAATTGTAGGATTAAAGCATGAAGATTGACGATCGAACTGCCGTCAAACATACTGATAATCGAATTATCCCGCAATAGCTTCTGGAAGATGCCGAATTCGTGTTCTTCTCGCATATAAAAACGCGATCCCAAGACCACATAAACACTATTAACCATCTCCTCCAGACGGACAGTAACAAAATATTTTACCACCGAAGCCCAGACGCTAAACTGTTCGGGAATAATATGAAAACCTCTCGCAGCCGGAATCGTCTCGCAATCACAAATAAGGATGTCAAGGAAAGCATCCACGAGAGTGCGCCGGGGTTGGGGCAAATCCATCACATTTTTGTTATAAATTACCCGATTAACGGCAAAACCGAGGGTAGTTCTTAAAGCGGTATCGGCTGCCCCGTGGGAAAAAGCAGCGCACAACATTCGGGTAATCTGGAAACCTTTCAGGGCTAATTCTAAACCGTCTCCCTCCTCCCGTAAACGCATGGAATCGGGGACGAAACAATCTTTAAAACCAATGCCACTCATATCCGAGGCCCGCACACCATGGGTGTATATTTTCGGCAAATTATAGTATTTTTCGGGGTCTAATTGCCGTTTATCCACCATAAATAGGGTTAAACACTTCGGCCCGCCGTTAGCATCGGTTTTCGCCAAAATAAAGGAAATTCCAGAGATGGTCGCCCGGTTAATCGGCCATTTCTCCCCATTGAGAATATAACCTCCTTCCACCTTCGTCGCAGTCAGATCACCATTGATCAGATCGCTGCCGTGTTCCTTTTCCGAGTAACCCAGACAGAGCGCTCCATAGTCATCCATGATAAAACGGGCGAGCTTCTGTTTCTGTTCTGGGGTTCCCGCCATCCAGTTTAAAAACGACCAGAATAGGGTGGTAAAAGCGATGCCGATAGTTTGATCCCGTCGAGACAGTACCCGCACAAAAGCGACAAATTCTTCAAAAGAGGTGAATTCACCGCCGCAATCGGTGGGAATGTAGTAGTGTTGGAGTTTCCAGTCGTATAACCAGCGAATTTCCTCGTGGGGAAATTCTTCGCTCTCGTCAATTTCGATCACCCGCTTGTAGGATAGAGGGTTATCGGGATTGAGAGGATCACCTAAGTCTTTTTCCAGTGCTTGAGCAGTCCAGTATTGCTTAAGCTTTTTCATAGTGCCTCTAGGACAGATACAATGTGTTTTTCGTCAATGCCTTCGGTTAGAAGACCCGACCATGCACAAAAATTAATGACCATTCTAGACGTTTGGCTCGACGATAGCAACAATTTTTAATTTCCCCTTTACCTTAAATGTGCTAGAAACCAGTTGGGTAGGGTGCTAGACCGTCTTCTGTGCTAATTATGCCCCAATTGAGGTGATTAAACCGCTTTAGTTAAGGGGGTGGAGGAAACTTTTTATTAATAGAGTATTTTACTAATTTGTCAATGGGTAAGTCCCCTTATTTTTGATAATTCTTGCCCCAAGAGAAATATAACCGTACTTCCCTTCAATTTTTACTGGTGCTAGACCTTCAGCAAAACTGCCCGCATGATCAAATTGGGGAGAAATAATAAATTTGCCGTTTCTGTCGAGATAACCCCAATTAGTAGCAGGATACCAGCCGCCGGCATCTCTACCTCCACCACTGGTGGCTACAGTAGCTAAACCTTCAGAAAAACTCTGCGCCCCTGTGAAATCTATATCATCTTCTGGATCATCTTTGGGCGATTTAATGACTACATCCCCAGTTTTATTAATATAGCTATAATCGCAATAATTGACAGCCGAGCATTGCCCCCCATTCAGTTCTACAGAGGCTAATCCTGATGAGAAATTTCCCGAAACAAAAGTATCAAAATCAGGATGATTAATGACAAATTTGCCTTGTTGATTAATATATCCATTACCAGATTGAGATTGTGCAGCGGCTAAGTCTTCAGAAAAGTTATAAGCAATGGAGAATTTAAAAGGAAGAACTAGCTCTCCTTTTTGGTTAATATAACCGTACTTTTGTTGGTAAGAATAATCTGGGTCTTCAGTCTCTTTTCCTACCACAGCTAACCCTTGAGCAAATTCTGATGCTGAATCAAACTGAGGAGAAATTATTATTTTTCCTTGCTTGTTAATATAGCCCCATTTATTATTAATTTTAATCGGTGCTAATCCCGATGAAAAGTTACCAGCTTGCTCAAATTGTGGCTCAATTACAGTTTTTCCTGTTTTGTCTATGTAACCATAGCGCTCTACAATTCCATTCCCATCAGAATCTATACCAATCCAAGCCAAACCTGATGAAAAATACCCTGCTTGTTTAAATTGGAGAGGAATTACTATTTTACCTGTTAAGTCAATATAACCATAGTTATCTACATCTTGGAAATCATAAGTGTTATCTACAAATGATTTCCCAATTCCTACTTTAGCTAATCCTTCCGAAAAAGATTCAGCATCATCAAACTGTGGAGCAATGACAATTTTCCAATTTATTGGCTGCGGTGTTGGCACGTTCGTTGTCGCAGGTGAGAAAAAAGAATAAATAATAGTTAACAATAAGGCTGTCAACAACAATCGGAAGGAAGGCTTAACATTTTTTAACATGACATTTCACGATTCATAACTATAGTCATTTTAATTAAAATCGAGAATATCAATGCCATACTTCATAAGTACCTAAGCGCCGATAGTGATTAAAGCATACAGTGCGGTATTGGGTTTTATTGAGGGAGTGTCGAACCCTTCGAGGTGGGATAGTAGGACAGAGGAGGTGGCTCCACCGCAGGGAGCGGTATAATTAATATCTTAGATGCCTTCATGGCTAACTTGAAATGAGAGTATATGTTGAAAGGGACTACTTATTTGCATAACAATTCCCGAAGAGCCTGGATTATTTACACGGTGTTACTTTTATTTACCCCATTCCGACTCACAATAATCAAACCTTTTTTTGTTTTCTTCATACTCGTCAACCGTTTCATAACCCTGTTACCAATTCCTATCTTTTAGGAGTTGGTAACACATTCTCTCTCTCTCTCATGAATTTTGCTTGTCCTCGCTTGTTCTTTCGTGGACTCTACTGGTTCTTTCGCGGACTCTTTCTCGTACTCTAGCCGATCATGTACCTCTTGCGAACAGGAAGCGCTATATATAATAATTAGCAATTAAATAGAATCGATTAATATTGTCAACATACCAGTATAAAAAAGGTGGGACTTGCCCACCTTTATCACTAAACTATTGTTCTTTCTCCACTGCTGCCACCATCAATAAGGTTTTGAGGACGGAATCAGGATTAAGACTGATAGAATCGATGCCTAATTCCACTAAAAATTGAGCAAATTCGGGGTAATCACTGGGGGCTTGACCACAGATACCGATTTTGCGATTATGAGCTTTAGCGGTTTCAATGGCCATTTTCACCATGCGTTTAACTCCCTCATTCCGTTCATCAAAAAGATGGGCAACTAGGGCAGAATCCCGATCTAATCCTAGGGTTAATTGGGTCAAATCATTAGAACCGATCGAAAATCCGTCAAACACCTGAGCAAATTGGTCGGCAAGAATTACATTACTTGGTAACTCACACATCACATAAACTTGCAAACCATCAACCCCGCGTTCGAGACCATTTTTCGCCATTTCTTCGAGGACTCTCATCCCTTCTTCGGGGGTACGACAGAAAGGAATCATCGGAATCACATTAGTTAATCCCATTTCTTCCCGGACCATTTTCAGCGCCCGACATTCCAAAGCGAAAGCCTCGCGATAATTAGGATCAGTATAACGGGAAGCGCCGCGCCAACCGATCATCGGGTTTTCTTCCTTGGGTTCAAAGGGTTTGCCACCCAATAAATTAGCGTATTCATTGGATTTAAAATCGGACATCCGCACAATTACATCTTTGGGGTAGAATGCGGCTGCAATCATGGCAATTCCCCGGGCCAATTTATCGACGAAAAATTGGGGTTTATCCTCGTAGTGTTTGGTTAATTCGGCGATTTGGTCTTTTACGTCCCCTTCTTCCAGTTCCTGGAATTTCAACAAAGCGCTGGGGTGGGCCTGAATATGGTTAGCGATAATAAACTCTAGACGGGCTAAACCGACCCCTTGGGCAGGAATATCGGCAAAAGCGAAGGCTTTTTCAGGATTACCGATATTCATGAGGATTTTTGTCCGAGTTTGCGGCAAATTATCCAGGGGAGTTTCGAGAATTTCAAAGGGTAGCAATCCGAGGTAAACTTTCCCTTCATCCCCCTCCGCACAGCAAACGGTGACTTCCTGACCGGTTTTAATCGTTTCCGTGGCATTATTGCAACCCACGATCGCCGGAATACCCATTTCTCGCGCGATAATAGCGGCATGGCAAGTACGACCACCTTGATTAGTAACGATCGCGCTTGCTTGTTTCATAATCGGTTCCCAGTCGGGATCCGTGCGATTGGTGACGAGAACTTCTCCCGGTTTAAAGTTGTTGATTTTATCTACACTGAGGATGACTCTGGCTTTTCCTTGACCGATTGCCGCACCTACACTCCGTCCCACCGCTAAAACTTGACTTCTTTGCTTAATCTCGTAGGATTTAAGGATATTAGCGGCTTTTTGCGATTGTACGGTTTCTGGACGGGCCTGAACGATAAACAGTTCTCCCGTGATCCCATCTTTTGCCCATTCGATGTCCATGGGGGTGTAGGTTCCGCGCACTTGCGAGTAATGTTCCTCGATTTGGGTCGTCCAACGGGCTAAAGTGAGGATTTCTTGGTCATTAATGCAGAATTGATCCTGTTCTAGCTTGTTAACTCGGATATTCTTGGTTAGACGCGATCCTCCATCATCGTAGATCATTTTGATCGCTTTACTGCCGAGGCGTTTTTCGAGGATGGGTTTGTAACCGTTTTTAAGAGTCGGTTTAAAAACTAGATATTCGTCGGGGTTAACAGCACCCTGCACGACATTTTCCCCTAAACCGTAGGCTGCCGTGATTAAAGCGGCATTTTTGAACCCTGTTTCCGTATCGATGGAAAACATCACCCCGGAGGTGGCTAGATCTGAACGCACCATTTTTTGGACACCGACGGAAAGGGCGACGGAAAAGTGATCGAAACCGTTATGATGACGGTAGGAAATAGCGCGATCGGTGAATAAAGAGGCAAAACATTTATGACAAGCTTCTAAAACTCCCCTCACTCCTTGCACGTTGAGATAGGTTTCCTGTTGTCCGGCAAAACTCGCTTCTGGTAAGTCTTCGGCAGTGGCGCTCGATCGAACGGCCACATCGATGGAATGATAGAGATCATCGCCATAACGTTCACAGAGTCGGCGATAGGCAATAGCGATCGCATGACTTAAATCATCGGGGAACGGTGTATTGAGGATTAATGTGCGTGCTTGTTTACCTTTTTCCTGCAAGTTCTGCACATCGTTTTCGTCTAAATCTTGGAAAATTTGTCTTAATTGTGCGTCTAGTCCGGCTTTTTCGACAAAGTGACGGTAAGCGTAAGCGGTGGTGGCGAATCCTGTGGGGACATTAATCCCTTTTGGGGTTAATTGTTGGATCATTTCGCCTAAGGAGGAGTTTTTCCCACCGACTAACCCCACATCTTTGCTGTCCACTTCTTCAAACCACAGAATTAATGCTTGTTCTCTAGAGGTTCTCGCAACATCTTGTAGTAGCATCATAAGTATTTTTACCTCTGTACTCTATACTTTCAGTTTAGCGACATACCATCTTCAAAAATCCTTGAGTTTGATATTTATTTACAAAACTCTATAATGGCCAACTCAGCCACGATCACCCTATCTCTAAAGAGTTTAATTGTCTAGGTACTTAACACAAAAATTAATAATTTAGTTGAGAGAGTGACTCGATTATTTAGGGTCTGCTGAAAAAGTTTCTCATGGGGGCAGAGTATGGGGTATAGGGTGTAGGGTTTTACCCATTTGGCTCTTCTAGGTTCTGTGTGATAGTTTTAACTTACATAGGATCGTTTGATCTTTCTTTGTGTCCTTTGTGTCTTTGTGGTTCGTTCCACCCCCTCGCTAGGAGGAATATATCTTAGAATACATTTTACCCACCAAACTTGGGAGAGCCAGTTTTAGGCATTTGCAAGGTCTGATAATAGTTCTTCTTCTGTTAAGTCAATCATCCCTACGCCAAAATCGGTCAATCTCAATAAAAAATTAACCCTATCCACTCCTAATAAATTGGCAGCCATACCCGATGAAATACGTTTCATCTCAAAGAGTTTTACTACCATAGCCCAAGTTGCTTCTCTCTCGAATTCTTCTCGTGTTTTTTGAAGAAAGTCGGGTAAATTTTCAGGATAATTTATGGTGAGTTGTAAAGTCATATCTCCTGCTATATTTATCTCATTTTTTTAGGTTGGATTTCACCTATTTTAGATCAATCCAACCTAGACTTATTTATAGTTGTGTGATGGTGACATCAACAGTTTTAACCGTAGTTCCCAAACTGGATAAGGGAGGTTGAATTTCCTGTTCATTACCCACCACAAGAGTCACAATTTGATTCGGTTGTAGATATTGTCGGGCCACTCGTTGAATATCGGCAATTGTCACCCCTTTTACCGCTTGTTGATAACGGAAGATAAAATCTTGGGGATAACCATAGTATTCATAGGTCATCAATCGCGATAAATTTTGACCAGGTTTCTCAAACTTAAAAACAAAAGAATTGAGAATAGCATTTTTAGCGTCTTCTAATTCTTTGGCAGTAACGGGTTGATTGCGAAGTCGCTCGATTTCGCCTAAAATTGCCTTAATAAAAGGTACGGTAGCATCGGTGCGAGTTTGACCTCCGGCAATAAATAAACCGGGATAATCATAACGACTATTCCAGACACCATAGACAGAATAAGCTAATCCTTGACGGGAGCGCACTTCATTAAATAAACGGCCACCAAAACCGCTTAAAATCTCATTTAATACCGTTAAAGCGGGATAGTCGGGACTATCCAAACGACCCCCAAGATGACCTAATAAAACCGTACTCTGGGTTAATTGGGGTTGATTGACAACAAAGACACCTTGAAGATTTTTTTGGGTTGCCGAAGGGGTGACAATTTTAGTGGCAGTGGCGGGATTTTTCCAATCGCCAAAAGTCTTATTGATTAATGCTTTCATCGACTGAGAATCAAAATCACCGACAATTCCTAAAATTATTTGGTCGGGACGGACATAGGTACGATAAAAATCAATTAAATCCTGACGGTCAATATTAGCTAAAGTGCTATATTCTACAGTACGAGCGTAGGGGCTATTATCACCATAGACTAGCTTTTTAAACTCTCGACTAGCAATATCATCGGGATCATCATTACGTCGAGCAATTGCTCCTTTTTCCTGAACTTTGGCTAATTCCACTCTCTGATTTTCAAAAGCTGGGGAACGCAAAACCTCAGCAAAGAGATTAAAAACGGTTTCTAAATCTTCACTAAGAGCGCTAAAACTAGCAGTTCCAGCGTTAAGATCGATCGAGGTTTCTACTAGGGCTGCTCTTTGTTCTAATAACTGATTTAAGACAGCAGAAGGATGGTTTTCTGTGCCACCACTACGCAGCACGGTTCCAGTAATATCGGCTAATCCGACTTTTTCCCCGGATTCTAATCTTCCTCCCGTCCGAATCATCGCCGTACCACTTACTAAAGGTAAGCTGCGATCCTCCACTAAATAAACCACCATACCATTATCTAGTTGATAGCGCTCGTATTGGGGAACTGTAACTTCAGGAAGGGGAGGAAAAGTTAAATCGGTAAAATGTCGCGGGGTTTGGGCAATTGCCGGGGAACGAAAAGCTAGGACACCTATCAGGGTGAGCAGGATTAAACCTAGCCATTGTAAGCGTTTTTTCATGATTATATTTATTTTAGGTTTTCGGTTTTAGGTGTTAGGTGTTGGGGTGTTAGGGTGTTGGGGTGTTGGGGTTTTAGGGTGTTAGGGTGTTAGGGTGTTGGGGTGTTGGGGTTTTAGGGTGTTGGGGTGTTGGGGTTTTAGGGTGTTGGGGTTTTAGGGTGTTGGGGTTTTACCTAAAATTTCCCCATTTCCCCATTTCCCCACTTCCCCACTTCCCCACTTCCCCCACTTCCCCACTTCCCCACTTCCCCCACTTCCCCACTTCCCCCACTTCCCCATCTATCTATTTTGGTAAAATTCGGCCAATAGTGCGATTTTCGGGGGTAAAAGTCTCTTTAGCCACCCGTTGAATATCGGCAGCCGTGACAGCATTATAAGCATCTAATTGGGCGAATAAATTACGCCAATCGCCGGTTTTTACCTCGTATTCAATCAAGGATCGCGCCATGCCCATGTTAGAATCAAGACCTCTTAATAGGGCTGCCCGTAGTTGATTTTTAACCCGTTCTAATTCCTGTTCCGAAACCGGTTCATTTTTCAATCTTTCCAATTCCAAATTCAAACCCTGCGCTACTTGCTCCAGGCTGACATTAGGAGCGCTGAGAGCATAGAATAACAGCAAATTCGGGTATTTATCCCCCGGAAAGCCGTTAAATCCCTGGGCAGCGAGGGCAAGTTGTTTGTCCTCCACTAAAGCTTTATACAGTCGCGAAGTTCTTCCTTCACTCATTAAAGTGGCAATAACCTCGTAAACCGCATGATCGGGATGATTGAGGGCGGGACGATGGTATCCTTCTAAATACCAAGGCTGCGAGGCTAATTTTAGGGTAATTTCCTTTGTTTTGGTTTGGTTCGGTTCCACTACTTTCACCTGTGGGGGTTTCGGTTTAGCGGGAAAACGACCAAAATAAACCTTAGCTAACTGTTTGACCTGTTCTGGGTCCACATCTCCGGCGATAGCTATGGTTAAATTACTGGCAGGATAAAATTTATCGAAAAAGTTTTGGATATCTGAGGGTTCCAGATTGCGAATATCTCGATCGTAGCCGATAACGGGACGTTTGTAGGGATGGACAGTATAAGCTTGATCGAGAAAAGCTTCGATTAATAGACCCAAGGGGCTATTATCCGTCCGCATCCGTCTTTCTTCCAGAATTACGTCTTTTTCTTTGTAAAATTCCCGTTGGAACACCGGCTCTAAAAATCTTTCCGATTCCAAAGACATCCATAATTCCAATTTATTCGACGGGAAGCTGTAAAAATAGCTAGTTGCATCGCTGGAAGTGGTGGCATTTAAACCGACTCCTCCCTGAGTTTCGACGATTTGCCCGTATTCGTTGCGTTGGACGAATTTCTCGGACTCTGCCTTCGCTTGTTGAAATTCTTCCGTTAATTTAGCCACTTCTGCGCTTTTACCCGCTTTTTTGGCCGCTTGCAGTTCTTTGTCTATAGCTTCAAGGCGATCGAGGACTTTTTTCTCGCTAAGATAATCGGTAGTACCGATGGTTTTTGTGCCTTTAAAGGCTAAATGTTCCAAAAAGTGGGCAACTCCTGTTTTACCGTCCGGTTCATCGGCACCCCCCACATCCGCGTAGGTGACAAAGGAAATAACCGGAGCATCGCGATTTTCTAGGATAATGAATTTTAGTCCGTTGTCGAGGCGAAATTCGGTAATTTTTTGTTGAAATTGCTTAAGGTAGGGGGTAATCGATTGTACATCGGCTGGTTGCTCTTTCGCTTGGGCAAGAAGGGGTGAGAAACTCCCAAAACCCCAAAACACAACGAAAGCGACCCAAAAGCCAATTACAGCCCGATAATAGGGATTATTTTTAATGATCATAGATAGTTTTATCAGGTATCGTGGGAGCGAGAGATCGATCACTCTGTTCGATCTTAGCAGTCGATTGTTAGGACAGGGGGAGTGGGAATTGTGAATTATGAATTATAAATTATGAATTGGGAAGTGGGGTGTGAGAATTATGAATTATAAATTATGAGTTGGGAGTCGAGATAAGGGAGCGGCAAGAGGGGAAGTGGGGAAGTGGGGAAGTGGCAATGGGGGCTTTTCAGTTATCAGTAAACAGTAATCAGTTATCAGTTGTCATTTCATTGATTAGGGGTCGAGAAGGTCGTCACCGACCTCCCCTCCCATTCAGAACCGTGCATGAGACTTTCACCTCACACGGCTCCTAGTTTGATTGTTCCTTTGTTAAGGATACAGCTTGACTTCTTTTGGTTGTCCTTGTATTGTCTATATTAACCTCTGATGATGTTAATGTAGATGATTTAAGGTTTCCATCAGTTGCCGATTTATCATCGTGACAGTGGCGGTGTAGTAATTGAAGGTTTTAATATTCATCCTTTCCGCCTAAGCTTAGAGGGTGAATGTGGTCAACTTCAATTAAATCCGATGGGGTGAAATATTGTCCACATCGGTTACACTTGCCTTGTTGCTTCTTAAGTAGTTTGGCTACTCTCGTAGGTGTGTCAATTGCTTGTCCTCGTCTGGTCGCCCAGTAAGTCCAATTTCCGTCGTAAGGTGAAGCGTCGGCGCGTACTAGGGTATGTCTGACAATTGGTGTCCAATTATGTTTCCATAAATGGACACCATCTTTGGTTTGAAATAACCAAGATTCTTGTCTTTCTTTCCCATTGCTGAGTTTAACTGTACTCGGTCTAAAGTAGTTTCTCAGCTTTTTGTAGTTCGCTTTACCGCATCTTGATACTGTCCATGCCCTTAACATTAACCAGATTGTGTAGTCTAGTTTATTGAAGGTATCTTTAGATACTGCTCCTGAGTAGTAGTTAGCCCAACCTCTAATGACTGGATTTAGTTGGCTAATCAGGGCTGATTGAGGTGCTGTTTTGTGTTTTTTGATTACACCTTTAATCGCTTCTGTGTGGGCTTTAACTGCTTTTTGGCTAGGTTTAATGTGGGTTAGGAATGTTTTAGGTATTCCTTTCGTTATTTTACCTGCTTTGTATTTTCCTGCTGGGTATTGCCTGATATTGAAACCTAGAAAGTCAAAACCGGGTTCTTCCGTTTTCCCATTATATTCAATGGGTTTGATTGTATGACACACTCTAGTTTTTTCTGGTTTGAGTTCTAATCCAATAGGCTTTAGCCATTCAGAAATGGCAGTTTGGCACTGTTCGATGATTTCGAGTGATGGTGAAATCACTACGAAGTCATCGGCGTATCTTATTAAAACAGCTTGATTCCTATTTTTCTTTTTGGGGAATAGTGTTTCAATTAATCTTGCCATTCCATCCAGTGCGATGTTGGCTAGTAGTGGACTTATTACCCCTCCTTGTGGTGTCCCTGTTTTTGTTTCTTCAAATACGCCGTTATCCAATACTCCTGCTTTGAGCCATTGTTTAATATCTCTTTTCAAGGAACTTGAACAAGGAATTTTGGACAGTAAAAAGTCGTGATTAATTCGGTCAAAACACTTGGCAATATCGGCATCTAATACAAAGTAGGGTTCCTCGGTTTGTGTTATGCAATGGACGGGGGTTATAATAGATGTAACCCTTATATAGAAAGACATTTGGCAATTTTTGTCAATTGTTTTCGATCTAGAACGAACTAATCAATTAAGTCTCTTGCCAGATCAGGATTTAGTTGATTTATGCCCCCCTATCAAACCATACCAAGTAACGAAGAACCCAAAGTAGCTACTTTTATTAATGCTAAGGTATATCCTTGATATTGCGTCATGGGCAGACTTTCCGGGTCGAAAACCGTAGCTGGTTCCTTCCATTTTTGATTCCCATTCTGGTTCGAGTGCCGACTTAACCAACGCTTATCTGGCTCTGTCTTTGATAGTTGGTATTCCTAAGGGACGTTTTTCATCCCTACCTGGTTTAGGAATCCATACCCTTCTTAACGGTTTTGCTTTAAGTGTTCCCTTGACTTCTTCGGTTAGATTTAGCCTTTGTTCTGGGGATATTGCTATCATTCCATCGACACCTGCTGTTTTCTTTCCTTGATTGTCCTGGGTTACTTTGCGTACTGCTATTAGACGAGCATAGTATGATTTCACCAATAGACGTTGCAACCTTCTAACCTTTGCATCCTGTCCCGATTTAGCCGCTTGGTATATTCTCTTTTGGAGCTTGAAAACATATCTTTGGATTTTACCCCAATTGATAGCTTTCCATACATTCGTAGTCTTAGTGGTTTTCGGTTTCCCGAATCCTTTACCTTCTCAAGTGTTTCGTCATATAGACTCCTACTAGGCTCTATCCTTACAGTCAAACCGTAACCGTTCGGCGGTTCGGCTGAGCTCACCGTCGAAGCCTGAGCTCACGGCCGAAGCCTGTTAGCATATTCTGACTATTACTGTCAGGCGTTGGCTTTTGGTTACATCTCATACCCTTAAAGGCTTGCGCTTACACTTATTACTACTGGGTATTTCGACCGATACTCAGAGCCTGAAAGGGCTTATCACGTTCCGTTTATATGGGCATTCCATCTTTAGATTTGTCCTATCTATCGGGGTACTTTAAAGGTCTGTGTGGGTGTGGATTCAAAAACCCTTACTTTTCCCCTTGTTCTTTTGAACGTAGTGTGTCAACCTATTTCACTGCTTACTGATTACGATGGTTCAAGTCGGACATTTGGCTCACGCCTAATCATGGATGGTTGGCAGTGGTCTCGCTTCTGGTGTTAGGTAACACATCGGAGCCTTCCGTTCCCCGCTTCAGTCCCAGAGTTGTGACTTCTGAATCTGGGGGTGGCTATCGCCGTTACTCTCACCTTTGTAAATGATTGTTACAAAGTGTATTGACCTTGAGTCCCCTTGCCTAGTTTGGTATCAGCTAGATACTAAACGTCGGGACATATAAACAGTTATAAGGTTGGTCAGAGTTGAACTGTTGGATTCAGTCAGGGGACTGAAGACCTTACTAGGCGGTTATTTCAGGCATTTGGTTCCTTATTTCATGCCTAAACGTTTCGCACCCTACCTACTTAATATAGCTCAAAAAAGATAATTTATTCAACCAATCTCCGCATTATTTTTAATAACATCAAAGTCGTAAGACAGGGAAGCTTATCGATAATTTTTCACCGATAAACCTAGATTTTCTAGTATCCACCAACGACCACAGAAAACGAAAACTAAAACTTTCCACCTCACCGTTAAGATAACCGCCACAAATCGTAGCAAAAATTAACTTCCAGAGACAGCATATTTGCTTAGTATAGAAACAGAGAGACTATACCTGAGAACTGACCGCATAACCAGCCAAAACCAATATCAGCAGCGAAAGTGACCATTTTCTAGGCAAATATTGGCTTAATAATTGACGATTTTTACTTTTTACTTAATTTTATGTCTTTAACTCTCTCAGAACAACTCAAACGAGAACAATTATCCTACCCTCAAACTCTCCTCCATCATCTGCAAAAGTTACGGCATTTTGTGACAGTGGAAGGAGAGGAAAAATTGCAGCAGTGGAAAAACCTGATTGAAAAGGATAATTTTAAACCTAGCACCCGTAATTTAGCCTATTATCTCGCCCTGAGACAAGAAGATATCCGGCATTTACAATTAGCTTTAATGCCCTGGGGATTATCTTCCCTGGGCCGGATTGAATCGAAAGTTTTACCGACCCTTGATGCGGTAATTGCCACTTTAGGGGCGGTTTGTCATCAAGAATCCTCATTATTACCCAAACATCCCCCTTTAGAGGCATTTTTTCAAGGAGATCAACTTTTAGCCTCCCATAGCGCCGAAGTTTTCGGTCTGCCTTCCCCCCAGCGTCGAGTGCGAATTATGGTGACAATGCCGACGGAGGCGGCAACCGACCCCGATTTTATCGCTCAATTACTGCGTTGCGGGATGGACTGTATTCGCATTAATTGCGCCCATGATGGCCCGAAAGAGTGGCAGGAAATGATTGAAAATCTCCGCGAGGCGGTCAAAAATCCCGAAAATTTAGTCAATGGACATACCTGTAAAGTTTATATGGACTTAGCCGGCCCAAAAATCCGTTTAGAGCAGATTTTAGCCCCCCAGTCCCAAACCAGATTATATCAAGGGGATTTTCTTCTCTTAACCACCCAACCGCCCCATACTGCCCATCCTCAGTATTTTCAGGCTAATTGTTCCCAACCGGAAATTATTCCCCAAATTCCCGTCGGGGCGAAAGTTTGGATTGATGATGGTCATATTGGGGCTGAAGTTATTGCCATAATGCCGGAAGGTCTTTTACTAAAAATTACCCACGCTAGGGAGAAAGGGGAAAAACTTAAAGCAGATAAAGGTCTAAATTTCCCTGATACCGTCTTAAATATCGATCCTTTGACTGCAAAAGACCGGCAGGATTTAGATTTTATTGCCGAAAATGCCGATATTATCGGTTACTCTTTTGTACAGAAAGCCAGCGATATCGAGACACTACAGCTAGAGTTACAAAGTCGTTTGGGGGATGCTTGGCGACAAAAAGCAATTGTGGCTAAAATAGAAACACCTTTAGCCGTGAAAAATCTACCAGAATTAATCATTCATGCTGCCGGTAAACAACCTTTTGGGGTGATGATTGCCCGGGGTGATTTGGCTGTAGAAATTGGCTATCAAAGACTCGCAGAAATTCAAGAGGAAATTCTCTGGTTATGCGAAGCAGCCCATATTCCCGTAATTTGGGCTACCCAAGTTCTAGAAAATCTGGTTAAGAAAAGTATTCCGTCCCGGGCCGAGATTACCGATGCCGCTATGGCCGAAAGGGCCGAATGTGTCATGCTGAATAAGGGAGAATATATCCGGGAAGCGGTGACAATTCTCGATGATGTTTTACAAAGAATGCAGACCCACCAAGCTAAAAAAACGCCGCAATTACGCGCTCTCCATTCTTGGGTTTAGGCAGTTATCAGTTATCAGTTATCAGGAGTCAGTATTCAGGAGATTATTTTTATTTATTCTCCCCAGTTCATAATTCATAATTCATAATTCATAATTCATAATTCATAATTCCCCACACCTTTTCAACAGGATTGAGAATCAGAGGCAAATTAACGCATATTATTGACCGCACCACTAACCAAACCAGCGCTAACATAGCGACCATAACCATCAAGACGGTTTTGTTGAGCGATTCGAGAGGGATTATTGACGAGATCGGCAACTCCCACACCCATCATCACCACGGAGATAACTGCGATTAAGTAGTTACGGACAAAAGTTGGATTTTGGTGGCTGACTAACATGGTTGTTACCTCTCTTTCCTGTCGATAACCTTAGAATACGAGAGGGTTTGGGGTGATGTCAGTCCCATAATTGCGGGTGACAGAAGTGGAAAAAAGTGGAATCCACAGATAAGCTATGATTTTTTGTCGATTAGAATCGGTAAATAGGGAATCGGGAACAGGAAAAGGGCAATATTCGTCGTCAATCTGGTTAAATAATCAGTAAATTCCCTAAAAACTGACATATTCTCCAGAATATGACCCTAGAAACAGCGATTATGACCATAAAATTTTTCTGGCCTTTAGTTTTAGGATTATCTATTGTTATTATTGACAATGGGCAATATTTGAGAGCAGAAACGGCAACTTTGAGCGCCAGTCAACGCCAACAACTGCGATCGCTAGATGCTAAGATTATTTTACCTAACTATATCCCCCCCGGATTTCATCTGAGCGAGATTAAAATCCTCGCAGAAGAGGGGAAAGGATACGCAGTCCTCTTTGAAAATGCCGAGAATAGCTGTTTTTTGGTGGAAGGAATCGAAAACGCCGGGGGCGATGATGGTTTAGAATTAGAGGGAACCCTAGCGCTCAATTCTCCACTATTTGGGGAAGGATACTGGCTCAATTATGGTACACCCAAAGACTCGGAATTAAGGCAACAATTCCCCGAACCTGATTTGTATTCCGATTGGATGAAAATGGGAGAATATTTTTATCGTCTCAGTGGGGCATTAATTGCCCGGGAGGAGTATGATTATCCTAATTGCCGTCAAGATATTTTCCCATCGGAAGCGGTTAAAATAATCGAATCTTTTGGAGATAACAATTAAATTGAATTTATCTACAGTCATTTCTAATCTACAACAAAAAGGCAAGGATCGGTTAGCTTGGTCTGATTTTTGTTGGTTAGGATTAGTAATAATTTTGGGACTGGTTATTAGGTTAACACAATTAACGAGCAAACCTCCCTGGACGGATGAGTTTGCCACTATGGTTTTTAGTATTGGCAATAATTACCAGATAGTGCCGTTAAATCAAATAATTTCCCTCACCACTTTATTAGCACCTCTCCAGAGCAACCATCAGGCAACTATTGCCGATGTAATTAAATTAGTTATTCAGGAAGATAATCATCCACCTTTATATTTTATTTTCGCCTATCTCTGGAATAAATTATTCTTTGATCGGGGAGAATATGTATCTTTAGAAGGAATGCGATCGCTGGCAGTATTTTGGGGAGTTATTTCGATTCCTCTAATTTATTTTATCAGTAAATTAGTCTTTAAATCTGTCTCGATCGCTTTTTTGTCGGCAATGTTAATGGCGGTTTCTCCCTACGCGGTTTTTATCTCCCAAGAAGCGCGTCATTATACTTTAGCGGTTGTATTTGTCCTTATATCTTTAGGCTGTTTTCTGAGGGCAAGCAGCAAAATTATCCACCGTAAGAGAATAGCCAATACTTTGGTTTTTTTCTGGTTAATTGTCAACTGTTTAGGGTTATTAGTTCACTATTTTTTTAGTTTAACTATTCTAGCACAAGCGATAACTTTATTATTGATTTTATTCAAGCAAATCAAACAAAAAAACTTTTGGATAACTAATTGGTGGCGTTTAAGTTTAGTTTTTTTAGGTAACTTGAGCTTTATTATTATTTGGTTTATCACCTTTGTACCCAAAGATTATGGCAATCAGATGACCGGTTGGATTCAGAGAGACAATGGTAGTTTTTTAGCAGTAATTAGCCCCTTTTTTCAATTACTGGGAACATTAATCACTATGCTTTCCCTGCTCCCCGTTGAATCAGAATCTTTAATAATTATCTTGATTTCTGGGGCAATAATGATCGGTTTTTTTCTCTGGATCATCCCACAATTAAAAACAGCTTGGCTAGACTGCGATAAACCAGAATTAGGCATTATCTCGGCATTTTTTCTCAGTTCAATTGCCATTTTCTTTGTGATCACCTATCTGCTCTCGATCGATATTACCCGGGGAGCTAGATATAGTTTTGTTTACTTTCCATCGGTAATTTTAATTCTGGCAATTTTATTAGATAATTTTTGGCAAAGGCAGCAGAAAAAAATAGTAATTATTGTCCTTATTATGGCTTTAGTCAGTTCCCTAAGCGTTACTTTTAATTTAGGCTATCGTAAGTATTATCGCCCAGATAAATTAGTTACCACTATCGAAAATAATAGCCATTATCCGTTAGTAATTGCCACTAGCTATAGAAGTTTGGTGCAGGTGGGAGAAATGATGGGAATTGCTTGGGAATTTAACCAAAGATTTCCCGATAAAAACCCTAAATTTATCTTGGTTAACTCAGAACAAAAGCCAAATTTTAATCTGTCATCTTCTCACCCTTTTGAATTATGGTTAATTAATTTCCATTCCCCAATAGAGCGCTCGGACTGTCAACTCTCAGAGCTATCCTCAAATTATGTAACAGGTTATCAATATCAAAAGTTTCTCTGTGGGCGATCAATGGAGTATAATAATAAAGTTAAGTAGGGCTATTAACTATGATTATTTGGGTAAATGAACAGATCGACCCCTGCGGTTTAGTACAAGCTTGTATTGCCTGTCAAGACGAACAAGCGGCAAAAGATTGTCATCAAAGTTGGTTAACCAGTCTTACGGACGAACAAAAAGAAACGGGATGGATAGCAGTTTTAAGAACCGTAGAATCTTGGGATGATGTACCAGTAAATGCCCTGAAGTTAAGTTATTAACTATAACTATTCCCTGATATTTTTCCTAATTAATTTTGCTTAGGCACTTAATGGTTCTTCCGAACTTACACTGTAGAAAATTCCCCAAGCTCCCTCTCTGTCCAGCAATGCTCTAAAGTCGATAAATATCAATCTAACAAAAACTCAAAGCCTTGCTGTACAAGCTCTACAAGCATGAGTTGTTAATATTTTCGCATGACAGATTCGGTAGAGCCTACTTAATTATCTACTGATGAATAATTAAACTTTCTAAACTGGTTTGTAGATCTTGGGTTAATCGGGCGACGGCCGAGCGTCGATCGCTTTTATAATCGGCATAGCGCTCGGATACAGAAATAGGTTTACCAATAGTTATTATAGCTTTTTGTTGACCAATTTGGGGACGGAAAAAGGGATTACCTCCCTTAATTCTTGTCACTAAATCCCAGAGTAATAAAATTGTCTCAGCAAATCTTTCTACAGTGGGTTTTTCTTTGACATAATAACCAGTTACTGAGACGAAACTTTCCACAATTCTCATGTGCCACATTTTTAAATTAGCTTCATCAGCAAGGCGATCGGCTAATCCTAATTCAAGGGGAGAAATAGAATGAGTGGGTTTTAATTCTTCCCGATAAATGCGTTCCCATCCTGCTTGTTCTAAACGACGACAGCGATCAATCACATTACCATTAGGAGAAACATTAAAATATTTTTCTACGGTTTGTAGGGCCACATCTAATAAATTGGCTAAACGTTTGGCTAGGGTTTCATTTGGATCATCACCATTAGTAGGCACTACAGGTAAAGATTGATAGTAGAAATCCCGATAAAAATCCTCCATTAAGGATAATAATCTTTCTCCTAACCGAAAGAGACGATCATATAAAACCTTTTCTTCTAGGGATGAATTTGGGATTGATGCTAAACCGCTATCGGTTTCTAAATTAGTTAAAATCTCCTTAATTTTTTGCCATACTGGAGTCAGATAAAAATACTGAATACCAATGGGTAAAATAATGACTTCCTGCTGTTGTTTAGCTTTTTTGACATCATCTACACCCCAAAAAGCCAATTGAGAAATACCCGGTTCAATAGCACTGACAAGCTCATTGTGTCCGTTAGTTGCCCCTTCTGGAGCAGCGGCTAAAGGATAATCTCCTTCTAATAATAAACGACGAGCTGATCGCAATCCGATTAAATCAGCTTTTCCCCTTTGAATTGGTGTGCCACCTAATTTAGAATATAACCATCCTACCCTTTCTCCAGCCCATAAAGGAATCCCTCGATCGTACATAAAATGAGCGTGAATTGGATTGTTTAATTTTATTCCTAACTCTTGGGCTTTTTTGGGTACTAATTTCCACAAAAGATAGGCCATACAGTAGGGATCGTTAATACTGGGATGACGAAAAGCAAGCAGTAAACGGACTTTTTTCTCTTGACTTTTTTGATAAAATGTGATTAAAGTTTCTAGATTGGCAGCAGAAATTTCTCTTAAGTTGGTTTGAGTTTGTAACCAAAGAGGTAAAAAGATTTGACATCCCTTTAAAAGCAAGAGATTAAGGTCAGGGGGGATAAACTCCAGAGGGGGTTGCGCGCCCAAAGATAGATTAGACATATAAGTAGTCGTGCCAAATAAATTTCCTAGTTGAGACAGTTATCAGTTATCAGTTATCAGTTATCAGTTATCAGTTATCAGATTTGAGTTTTCAGTTCACTGTTTACTGTTTAAGGAAGAATCCAAGAAAACTCTGACCAATAATTACCCACTGGTTAAAAGGTAATCACAGCAGCAAACAGGTGTCGAGCTAGATTTCAAATACACTGAGATTGCAGGCTCCCTCAACCGTAAAAGGAGAAATTAACCGACTTTGAGCGAGAAGGAACAGGAGCAGTTTACCTCCTCACCTAAATAAATACAGCTATACTATAGCTGTATCCCCATTTCCTGCAAACGAGCTGCCAGCCTTTGAGAACGCTGTCTTTCCGCTTCCAAAGCTTGCTGAGTGGCATTTAACTGCTCCTGTGCTGCAGCCGCTTGCTCCTGTGCTGCAGCCGCTTGCTCCTGTGCTGCTTCTTCTGGCAAAGGGATTAAATTGCCTTCTGGGTCATAAAATCTCGCCCAAATTGCCGTTTCTCGGTCAATAGTACCCTCCCAAGTTCCCAACCAATAGCCTAAGGTTTCGCACCATAACCAGCCGCGCTCGTTTCGTTCTAAAGAATGGTAGCGTTGGTCTGCCCCTAAATGCCATCCTTGTAAAGAATTGGCATCAAAAGGATCGTAGATGAAATAATCCGGCGTGCGGAAGGTTCCCTCATAAATTGCCTTTTTTCGCACTTTATCAGTCTTAGCGGTACTAGGAGAGGTTAATTCCACGATAACGTCGGGATAACGTCCCTTTTCTTCCCAAATTACCCAACCCTGTCGCTCTCTGCTGCCATCGACATTAAGAACAGCAAAGAAATCTGGACCGCGAAAATCGCGATTTTTCGCCTGTTCGCGGCTGAAATAAATAAACATATTGCCACTGGTGTAGAAGTCGTCTCGTTCGCCGTAACCCTGCTGTAGGGAGCGAATCAAGACATTCATGGCAATGCGGTGTCGGTTGCTTTCCAAGGGTTCACCATCATCAAAAATTAAGTCTGTGGGGGGTGGGGAGGGTTCCCAGAAGTCCTCGAAATCTTCTTCTATCAGTGCCGGAGAGGTGGCAGTTTCGTCGCTTTTGGCAATCGTCATTTTTTCGGCCTCTCTAGGTGGGAGTATCCATGTTTTTGACTCTCGATCAACTCTATGATAACTTCATTGCCCACTTGATCATCTTTGCTCAAAAATATTATTGATGAATAAGCAAAAAATTTTTAACTCGCCCCAGTCTTAGGTGTTTGCGCCGAAGCTTGAGATAATCAAATAGCTATCATCTCAACAACTATCACCATGACGATCGATCCGCAACAACTAATCGAACTGGCTCTCAAATCGGGAGCAGTGGCAGCCGAAGTTTATCAATCTTCCTCCCTTTCCCATCCCGTTTTTTTTGAGGCTAATCGTCTCAAACAGCTAGAAAGTTCTGAATCTGTGGGAACTGCCTTAAGATTATGGCGCGAGGGTTGTCCGGGGTTAGCGGTGGGTTATGGTGATGTGAAACCGGAAATTTTAGTAGAAACGGCGTTAAATTTATCCTATCTCAATGCCCCCGAAGAAATCGAATTTTCGGCACCACGACAGGCAATTTATGACCCGATTGGCCAAGATGTGGCGGTAGAATCTTTAATCGAGATGGGTAATCAAATGATTGGCCAAATTCGCCAAGTTTATCCTGAGGTTATTTGCAGTGGTGAATGGGAGTGTGAACGGGAAATCACCCGTTTGGTTAATTCCCAGGGTTTATATTGTCAATACACTGATACAGCTTTGAGTTATTATCTGGGGATTGAATGGGTGCGGGGGGAGGATTTTCTCGCGGTTTATGATGGGGAATATACTCGCAGTACACCTCATCCCGATACGGTAATTAAACAGTTATTACAGCGACTACAATGGGCAGCCAATAATGTGGACAGTCCCACGGGAAAATTACCAATTTTATTGACTGCTAATGCAGTTACCCTTTTATGGGGTACGGTGGGTATGGCTTTAAATGGTAAACAGATATTAGAAAAGTCCTCCCCCTGGAGTGATAAAATCGGTCAATTGGTGATGTCAGAAAAGTTGACTTTATCCCAACAACCGGACAGAGAACCCTATAGTTGTCCCTTTGATGATGAGGGAACTCCTACCAAATTTTTATCTTTAATTGAGGGAGGTAGAGTTAAGGAATTCTATAGCGATCGTACCACAGCTAGATTATTAAAAACTACTCCGACGGGAAACGGTTTTCGCCCTAGTTTAGGGGTTTATCCTATGCCAGATTTAGTTAATCTAATTGTTGCACCGGGAGAGGGAACTTTAGAGGATTTAATCTCGCAAATAGATGAGGGCCTAGTTATCGACCAAATTTTAGGTCATGGGGCTGATATTTCGGGCGATTTTTCCGTCAATATCGATCTGGGTTATCGCATAGAAAAGGGCAAAATCACTGGACGAGTTAAAGATACAATGGTGACGGGAAATGTTTATACCGCTTTACAGAATTTAATCGCTTTAGGGTCCGATAATCAATGGAATGGCTCCTGTTATACTCCCTCGCTAATTGTTGATAGTTTATCGGTGGTGGGCTAAAAATGTTGTCAGTTATCAGTTATCAGTTATCAGTTATCAGTTTACTGACCACTGAAATTAACTCAGCCTACTTTTTGGGGTTAATTTTTTGGGGCTTTATTTGACCTGAAAAGAAGGAGTTCGCAGGCAGGCACGGATTCCCATTCTATAGGAAATTATCTGTCAAGTCGTGGGGTTTTGTCAAGCTTTTTTAGGAAAAAAATTTAACCGATGTGAGTCGCTATTTTTTAGCTTGGGATTAACCCTTTAGTTGCCGAGGCACCAAGGCGATTTAATTGCCGATTAATTTGCCATCCGAGGAGGGTTAAACCCAACCACTGACCGAAGATTGCCAAAGCGAAAGAGGGAAGTGTAGCATATTTAGTAGCGGCAATGGGAAGAAAAGTAAAAAACCATAACAGCGGAGATTGACTGGGATCAACTCCCAAGACAGCGAAACAGAGAAAGGGGAAAATAATCAAAATGCCGATGCTAGTGGCTGCCAGCAAAGCGCGTTTATTTGTGCTGCCTAACATCAATAATTGGGCGATAGCAGCATAGACTAAAATCATGTTCATTCCCAAGAGAAACCCAGCTGCAGTGGCCAGTTTATATTGATAGAGAGGGGCGATAAAAATAGCGGGAAGAATGAATAAAATGGCAATGGCGACGTTAATAGCCATGGCTAGAGTAGAAGGACTTTTTTCGCCAAAGATTAAAGCTTTTCCCAGACTAATGCCCGTTTTTCCTGGCAAATGACGATAGCGGGCCCAATCTTGAAGAGTTTGACGAGGAGGAGTGAGGGCAAAAAGGATTAACAAGCCGAAAATTGCCACAAAAACGCTAAGAATCGCGAAATTATCGAAAAGATAGCTCGGTTCCAGAGTTTGGAAGACAAAACCTAGGCTAATGGCACTAAAACAGCCCATAATCCAATAACTTTGGGGTTTACTAACAAGAGTAGCGAGGGGATTATGGAAGCGACGCTGGATAATTCTGGTTAAACCGCAGGTGCAGAGGGCAAAATTGAGCAAAATTAAGCTAATACCCATTATAACCGATTGCCAGAGAGATTGACCGTACCAACGCAGATCAAAGATTTGTGAGATTCCTAGATAGCGTACCGCATCGGGGGGGAGAAAAGTAGATTTAACTAGATAGGGAAGGACAAAACTAGGATTAAAGAGAATTAACCAATCAAAGGGGGTACGGGAACCGCCATAGCCCGATAAAGTAAAAATAGTGCTATAAAACACAAAGATTAAGACTGTAGCACTGCCTAACCAGGGTTGAAATCCCCCTAACCATGGCGTGGCTAAAGCGAAACTCAGGGCAGCATGATAGAAAAAGGCACAACTAGCGATCAGAACCCCGTAGAAGGCTAAAATTAACGATAAGGGAATACCTGCTAATAAACCCGCTCCCAAGTGAAAGGGTAAAGCGAGAAGACAGACGAGATAGAGGAGAATGGGAACCCCGAAAATTTTGCCGATAAAAATCGTTTTGGCGGGTTGGGGACTCAGACGGATAAAATTAAGTGTACCTCGGCGCTCTTCCCCGGAAAGATCGGCGATTAATAGATAAGTTCCCACCACTAAAAGAGCGAAAATGCCGGTAATACTCAGAAAAGTGAAGATATCTAACCACCATAACCGGGAGATAATCATCCATTCACCATTTAGGTCTTGGATACAGTATTTAAGCCCACTATAGGGGTAATAATCGTTGTTATGGGGGGGATTAGCGGTACAGTAACGACTAAATCCCTCCCCTACCGGCAAGAGATTTTGATAGTATAAATAAACTAATAATTGACCAACTAGGGAGATAATCGAGGCGATCGAGATATTTTTCGGGGTTAATCTTCCTTGCCATTCTCGCATAATTTGCGGGTTGGTTTCCGTAAGGCGATCGATTATTGTCGCTATCATATTTCTGTCCTCTCTACAGCCGTTATTAGGAGCTAATCCTAGATTAACCCGGTAACTTGTCGATCAGTTCGGGGTTGAAGAAATCCATCGAGATGCGGCTAAAATCTGGGTTCGGGAATCAAAAGAGGAAAAGTGCCAGACCCGGGAACTTCTGTTTTACACTAGAATTTGGCCGCCTGAATCTAGATCTATGCCCACTGTGACCCTCAATTTTCCCCTGACTGCCGTTGTCGGCCAAGAAGCGATTAAATTAGCCCTACTCTTAGCCGCCGTGGATCCCGCCCTGGGGGGTGTGGTGATTGCCGGTCGTCGGGGAACCGCCAAATCAGTCATGGCGCGGGCGATACATTCTCTATTGCCACCGATCGAAATTATCGCAGGTAATGTCTTTAATTGCGATCCCAACAATCCCGACGAATGGGACGATCGCACTAAAGAAGAATATAGCAGTGGAGAAGTCCCCACGGAAGTTATCCGGGCCCCTTTCGTGCAGATTCCCCTAGGAGTCACCGAGGATCGTTTATTGGGTTCCGTCGATGTGGAAGAATCGGTGAAACAGGGGGAACCAGTCTTTCAACCCGGTTTATTAGCCAGCGCCCATCGGGGAATTCTCTACGTCGATGAAATTAATCTACTCGATGACCAAATTGCTAACCAATTACTAACAGTTTTAAGCGAAGGACGTAACCAAATCGAACGGGAAGGCATCAGTTTTCAACATCCCTGTAAACCGCTTCTGATCGCTACTTATAACCCAGAAGAAGGGGACTTACGAACCCATTTATTAGATAGAATTGCCATTGCTCTTTCCGCCGATGGTGTTCTCAGTTTAGACCAACGAGTCACCGCCGTCAATCAGGCGATCGAGTATGCTGTTTCTCCCAGCGCTTTTATCGCCCAATATGCCCAAGAAATCGACGATCTAAAAACCGAAATTATCCTAGCGAGGGAATGGTTAAAAGAGGTAAAAATTAAACCAGAACAAATTAGTTATCTAGTGGAAGAAGCGGTGCGCGGTAGGGTAGAAGGTCATCGCGCCGAGATTTTTGCCGTGAGAGTAGCCAAGGCGGCCGCCGCTTTAGAAGGTCGGGATTTAGTCAGTGCCGATGACTTAAAAAGGGCCGTCGAATTAGTTATTGTACCTCGATCGCTGATTACGCCGCCACCCCCAGAACAGGAACAACAGCCACCACCACCACCGCCACCACCGGAACCGCCCCAAGACGAAAACCAGCAGGAACAGGAAGAAAAAGAGGAGGAGAAAGAGGAAGAAAAAGAGCCGGAACAGCCGGATAATCTGCCAGAAGAATTTGTTTTCGACCCGGAAGGGGTTTTACTGGATCCCAGTGTGCTGTATTTTGCCCAGATGGCCCAGCGTCAGGGGAAATCGGGAGCGCGTAACCTGATTTTCTCGGAAGATAGGGGACGTTACATTAAGCCGATGTTACCCCGGGGCAAGGTGAAAAGAGTCGCCGTCGATGCCACTCTCCGGGCGGCCGCACCCTATCAAAAAGCCCGTCGCTTAAGGAATCCCGAACGTCATGTGATTATAGAAGAAGGGGATCTGCGCTCAAAACGGCTGGCCCGCAAGGCCGGTTCTTTAATTGTCTTTGTGGTTGATGCCTCCGGTTCCATGGCCCTGAATCGGATGCAGTCGGCCAAAGGTGCGGTTATGCGTCTGTTAACGGAAGCTTACGAAAATCGCGACCAGATTGCCCTGATTCCTTTCCGGGGTGAGCGAGCAGATGTACTATTGCCACCGACCAAATCGATTACCCTAGCGAAAAAACGTCTGGAAACCCTGCCCTGTGGTGGCGGTTCCCCTTTGGCCCACGGTTTAACCCAAGCGGTTCATGTGGGAATGAATGCCCGTTTATCGGGGGATATCGGTCAAGTGGTGGTGGTGGCGATTACCGACGGGAGAAGTAATATTCCTTTGGCGAAATCTTTAGGCGAACCGATTCCAGAGGGGGAAAAACCCGATATTAAGGCAGAATTGCTCGATATTGCCGCTAAAATTCGCTCTTTAGGCATTAAACTGCTGGTCATCGATACGGAGAAAAAATTCGTCTCCACTGGTTTTGCCAAAGAATTAGCCCTAAAAGCCGGGGGTAAATATTATCATCTACCCCGGGCCACGGAACAAGCGATCGCATCTATGGCGCGAGGGGCAATTGCGGGACTGTAGCTAGTGGTTAGGGGGTGCAGATCATTTTTGTCAATCTACCATCCCCACCCTAGCTTTAAACCTTACTCTGTCAGGGTGACTATTCTTGGGCTAGAAACAAATCGCACCCCCAAATGCGAGATGCTTACACGCAGTTTTTCATACATTTGTATTAACTGAAAAGTTCCCGATAATTTCTCGGCGGTGGATATTTCTGTAATCTTGAGACACACACCTAAAAATTGGCTATTGACTCTAATTTTGCTGATTTTCTGTTTTTTTTGGTCTCGTGTGGCAGAATCTAGAAAAACTTAACAATAATCAGGAATCAGCGAGAGATATACTACAAACAAACATGAGCAAGTTTTAATTAAGATAACTATGAGCTTTCGATTTGGCAAAATTTTGATAGCAGGGGTATTAGCGACACTTTTGCTAGTAACTTCCTGTGCTAAAGCTCCCTCGCAATTTGACCAAGCGCAACAGGAAAGTACCGCTCGCGGGGCGGCGGCAGTGGTGAAAAAATCCACCTCTGGCGGCAGTTTTAATCGGTTTTTCCCGCCCTCTGGGGAAGGATACGAGCGCGTCTATACCCAGGAGAAAAAAGGCTTTGCTGAGGCAAAACTGAAGCAAGATGGCAAAGTTGTGGCCATGTTAGCCATATCTGACATTAGCAATAATCCCGCTGCGGCCAATAAATTCCAAAACAGTCAAACCACAATCAAAGGTTTTCCCTCCATCGAACAGGGGGCAACCGCCAGCACCGTTTTAGTCAATAATCGCTATCAAGTCAAGGTTTTATCGCGGGATGCGGATTTTGCTGCCAGCGATCGCCAAGCTTGGTTAGCTAAGTTCGATTTAGATGGTCTAGCAAAATTAAAGTAAGGAGACATCCGTGAGTAAGCCAATTTTTGAACTGGTGGACGAATTACCGACTAATAATCTCACCGTCAAAGTCCTCAAAACCCTTGATTATGTGGTGCCGGGACAGTGGGATAACCTAGTCGGGTTTAAAAATACGATTATCAAAGTCACTGGCGAAACCGACGAAAGTATGATCCAACAGATTGGCGATCGAGCCGTTTGGTTGTTTAATGATAAATCCCAGGGCTATCAACAGGCCCTCTGGCTCTACCAAACCATCGACAGCGCCGATAATGCCCTAGCCGCCGCCTCTCTTGCCAATGCCGTCGGTGGTAAAATTCCTCTGATGGGTGGTTTAATCGAAAAATTAACCCCTGCCCCCGAAAAAGCGCAAACCATCGATCTGACTTTGAAATTAGTGACCGAATTAATCGCTTTTTGTCAAATTAATGGCATTCCGGGGGATAGTATCGATGATTTCGTCGCTTCTCTGGGAGATTATAGCGGCGAATCCCTGATGCGGATGGCGGCGTTAGTTTGTTTGGATGGTTTAATTCCCCTGGGGGGCAGTTTTATCCGCAAAGTGGAATCCACCCTCAGTATTCTCCACCCAGAAGAATTAGAATCTAACTCCACTTTCGGCAGTATTAAAGAATTGATTCCGGGGGGAAATACTGCCAGAAAATTAGACTTTATCGGTCACAGTTTCGACTCGACTAAAGCTTGGATGAGTGGTTTTGTCAGCGATCGCGATTTGAGCCAGCAGGGATTATTGAGCAAAATTCAGGGATTTATCGACTTTTCTGCCGATAAATTGGTATATGTTGGGGCATTCCTCGATATGACCACCAATTACTATGAACACACCGGTATTCAAACCCTCGCTCGTCGCTTAATCGAAAGAGCCGTGGCGGAAATTTAACTGCAAGACTCTGAAACAACTGAAGAAAAAGCCCTAGAAAAACGGGAGGAGTTGACTGAAGCTGGTGATATAGTATCTCACCAGAAATGCTCCTCTTTTCCCCTCAGAATGTAGGTGTTTACTTCAGCTATCAAAAAGCAGTCAGTGAAATGTACGCACAACCCGGAGCGATCAAACAAACCCGATAAATTTTCCTGTCCCCAACCTGATATGATTAGAATTGGCGATCCTACGATTAAGACCAATGCAAAATTTTCCTATCTCTAAACCCCAATGATTTAGGGCTTTTTTACTTGGAAATTTGTCGTTAAGGACAGCAGCAACAGTTTATTTTTTATCTTTATCCCCGCCTATCTAACCGCTCATGTCTATTGAAGAAGCCTTGAAACTCCTAAAAGAATATGGATGTATTAAACTAAAAATTGCCCAATCTCCTGAAGAAGAAGAAGCTCTAAGACAGGCAATTTTATTAGTTAACCAAGGTTCGGAATCAATTAATTTAGGTATCTGTGCCGATAACGATGAAGAGGGATTTAAAGCCTTAAAAAGTTATCTAAAAGCCCTAGGATATACCCTACCTAATAGTCTCCCAGAAGACCAGCCAGAACTGGGAGCGGTGTATATTAAATATAATACCCAAAGACAAGCTTCCTATCTCGATTCCTATACGGGAACCTATCGCGGTGTTCTGATTTCTTGTCAATCAGAAAATGATCAATTAGTCGGTACTTATGGTCACTTTCCCCTCGATTTATTCTCTTAAGAGGCATAGTTTTGGGGCTATTGAAGCGATTAACCATCATCGGCACCCCCCTGATCAAGAGTGGATTAAGGGGGGATATAGCGGTTCTCGCATCTGTGCGGCACACTTAAACCTTTGCTGATTAAGCTGTTCAGGATCGGGAATGTACCTCTTGTGAATCAGAAACGCTATATATTGAATTCTTAACTTTTTACCTGAAAAAAATATGTATTTGTTAATTCCAGCAGCGGGAATGGGTAAACGGATGGGCAGCGATCGCAATAAGTTACTGCTCACCCTGCACGGAAAACCGCTCCTCGCTTGGACTTTGCTGGCTGCCATGCAATCTAGGGCAATTATCTGGATTGGGATTATGGCACAACCGGAAGACTTTGAGGAGATCCGAGCAATCATCACCGCCATAAATGCCCTTAAACCCGTGCAAATCATCCAAGGAGGCGAAACCAGACAAAAATCAGTTTACAATGGCTTACAAGCCCTACCAGAGGGGGCTGAGACGGTTTTAATTCACGATGGGGCGCGCTGTTTAGCTACCCCCGAATTATTCGATCGCTGTGCTGTCGCTTTAGCCACTTGTCAGGGTTTCATAGCGGCGATTCCGGTGAAAGATACGATTAAAATTGTCGATAGCAAGGGTTGGATTAAGGATACACCCGATCGCTCGCGGTTGTGGGCAGCCCAAACGCCCCAGGGTTTTCAGGTAAAATTATTAAAAGAATGCCATGAACAGGGCCGAAAATTAGCTTGGGAAGTCACTGACGATGCTGCCTTATTAGAAAAATGTGGTTTTCCCGTCAAAATTGTCGTCGGTGAAGAAACTAACTTAAAAATTACTACCCCCGGAGATCTGGCAATTGCCGAATATATTTTAAGTCAACGTTTGCCATAAAAGTTGACAGTGATTGTATTAGACTAGGTAGCGGTCAACTCTAGGCGGTCTCTGATGACTTTTCCCTTTATATCAGTAATCATTCCCATCTACAATGGCGAAGATGATCTTCCCGATTTGCTCAAATGTTTGCAAAATCAAAGCTATCCCCGAGAGCAAGTGGAGTATCTTCTCGTAAATAACAATAGCAGCGATCAAACTGGGTCTATTTTAGAACAGGCAGTGATCAAGAGCAAAGGGTCAGGATTTCCGTTAGTTGTTCTTTCAGAAAATCAGATTCAAAGTTCCTACGCCGCTCGTAATTTAGGCATAAAAACTGCCCGTTATGATCTGTTAGTTTTTACCGATGCCGATTGTCGTCCTTCCTATCAATGGTTAGAAGAAATAGTTAAACCCTTTAGGGATGCTGATATCGGCATCGTTGCGGGGGAAATATTCGCCTTAACTGGTAACTCAATCCTAGAGAAATATGCTGAACGTCGAGAGATTCTCTCGCAAAAATTTCTCTTAGAACACCCTTTTTATCCCTACGGTCAAACAGCTAATCTAGCAATTAGAAAAGCCGCTTTCGAGAAAGTTGGTCTATTTCGTCCCTATTTAAGCACGGGTGGCGATGCCGATATCTGCTGGCGAATTTTGCGAGAAACTCAATGGCAATTAGCCTATGCACCCACCGCCGTTATTTCCCATCGTCATCGTTCGACTATCAAGAGTTTTCGCAGTCAATTTCAACGTTACGGCCGCTCAAATCGCTATTTACATGAACTACATGGTTCTGATTTACAAAGGAATTTTACTAGTTCCGAATTAATTTATCGTCTCGGTCGTTGGTTATTAAAAGAACTACCGAAAAATACTCTCAAGTTAATGTTTGGTAAAGCTGATATAGTAGATTTATTGGCTACTCCCCTGGATTTGATTGGGTTTCAGTCCCGCAGCCAAGGACAAGCTACGGCTAAATTACCCGAAAAAGCTCAAGAAATCGAATGGCTTTAATTCAGTTATCAGATGTGAGTTTTCAACCCATATTCCGTACCCTAAGTGTCACATTGATTCCATAGCACAAACTGAAAAATCTCATTTATAGCGTTTCCTGTTCGCAAGAGGTACATTATCGATGTTGAAAAGCTTAATCAGCAAGGGTATGAGAACCGCTATAATGGAATTTGCCAGTTAAAAGCAAGGAAAAAATTACAGTTATTGATTGAGTAATATAATTAGAAACAATGCCCAATTTTAGCGTTGATTTTCCCTTTTAAAATGCCAGCCTAGTAGATCTACAAAAATAAGAAAAAACTAACCATTAGCTTTAAAACGCAAAGAAATTGTGATATTAAATTCGTTGGGTATAGGTTATACTAAATCCGTTGAGTACAGGCTAGTTATGAGAAGAGGCAAGAGGCAAAAGGCAAAAGGGAATAAATAATCAGTTTTTAATAACTGGATTTAGTATTACTTATAAGGATAGGCCGAAGCCTACCCCCACGAAAAACTTTTTCAGCAAACCCCAATTAGAGTTGACAAATACCTAAAAAAGGGTGGATTAACTTCAAGATAACCACCCGAAAACTACCATTAATTATCTGTAATCAACCGGTATTTCTCATCCCTGCGGCAATACCATTAATCGTCATTAAAGCACCCCTTAATAACTCCTCTTTAGAATAGCGGAAATGAATCACACCAGATTGGGCTTGACTATTGTATTGACGTAAACGCTTCAGGAGAGACACCTGTAGGAAACCGAGGGGAACGATCGAACCGTTGCGTAACTGCACCGAGCGCTGTAAATTCGGATCATTATCTAATAAGTTTTTCTCGCCAGTGATCTGAAGAACAATCTCGCTGGTGCGATTATATTCCTCTTTGATCCTTTCAAACAGACGTTCAAAACGTTCTCGATCTTCCTGCTTAGAAAGTTCACTGACGTAGTGATAAGCCATCTGTAGATCCACCTTCGATAGAGTCATTTCTGCCTTAGAAATCACCATCTGGAAGAAAGGCCACTTGTGATAAAAATGGCGCAACAATTCTAAATTTCGGTTAGGAGAATCATCGAGAAATATCTGTAACGCTGTCCCTAAACCATACCAAGCTGGTAAAAGAAAACGGGTTTGGGTCCAACTAAATACCCAGGGAATTGCCCGCAGGGTACTTAAATCCTGTTGACCACTTTTCCGGCGGGCCGGTCGGGAACTAATCTGTAAAAGACTAATTTCAGGAATGGGAGTTACAGACAGGAAGAAATCTAAAAAGTCCGGTTCTTCATAAATCAAACTGCGATAGGTTTGCCGCGAACGGGTGGCCAAGTCCTCCATGATGCGATTCCAGGGTTCAAGATCATCAAAACCACTGCCCAGTAAACTTGCCTGTATGACTGCTGTTACCGCCGTTTCGAGGTTATACAAGGCCAATTCTGGTAAAGAGTATTTCGAGGCTAAAACCTCGCCCTGTTCGGTGATTTTAATGCGACCGTTAATAGTTCCCCGGGGTTGGGCGAGGATAGCGGCGTAGGCCGGTCCACCACCGCGACCAACGGAACCGCCCCGGCCATGAAAAAGACGTAGATCCACGCCGTATTGTTTAGCGGTTTTCTGTAAAGCCTTCTGAGCTTTATGAATTTCCCAATTACTGCTTAAAAAGCCAGAATCTTTATTACTATCGGAGTAACCCACCATAATCTCCTGTAAATTAACCGGTTCGAGGATGGCAGGTTCCGGGGTCACGTCCTCCCCGTTTAAAGCCGCTAAATGGTCGTAACCGCCGGCTAGGGTTGCCCGATAGAGGGGCAATTCAAACAAAGTCTGCATGATGCCGGGGGCGTGTTTGAGGTCATCGACGGTTTCAAAGAGGGGAACGATGCGGAGGGAACTGCGGCTAGTGGCGGGGTCGTATAAACCGGCTTCTTGGGCTAATAACAGCACTTCTAGCACATCGCTGGCCTCGTTGGTCATGCTGATAATGTAGGTTTGGCAGATTTCCAGGCCAAATTCCCCTTGCAGACTTCTTAAAACTCGCAGGGTTTCAATGGTTTCGCAGGTTCTTTCCGAAAAGGGCATTTCCCGGGGAATTAAGGGCCGACGGGTTTTTAATTCCGCCACTAACCAGGCGATTTTTTCTGATTCGCTTAATTGGCCGTAGGGTTTGGGTAAAACTCCGAGATAGGCGGCGATTTCTTCGATACATTCGGCGTGACGGGTGGATTCTTGCCGAAAATCTAACTGAGTCAGGACAAAGCCAAAAATCTCCACTTGGGCAATCAGTCGATCGAGTTCTTGACAGGAAAGACCGGTTTGCAAGAGACTGCGCTTTAATAGCTGTAATTCGGCTAAAAACTCAGAACCGGAGCGATAGATGTTGGTTTCGTTGAGTTTAGTTAATAATTGTCGTTCTTCCGGGTCATTGAGGCGATCATTGCGATCGCGTGTATTTTCCAGACGTTTTTGAATAAAGGCCAATTTGAGGCGATAGGGTTCCTGACGGTAGCGGATTGCTAACTGGCTATAGATTTCGGGCATTTGCTGTTTATCTCTGTCCAGGGAGTCCAGCAATTCCGGCAAGACGTGACACCAGTGCAGGGAGGCACTTAAAATACTGGTCAGGTCGCGAATAGCATCGAGATATTTTTTAACAACGAGATTGCGCTGATAACAGCAGGTTTTCCAAGTGACTTCGGGGGTAACGGAGGGATTGCCATCCCGATCGCCCCCAACCCAAGAACCGAAGCGACAGAAGTTATTTTTCGGCGCTTGTAAACGGGGAAAGGAGGATTGTAGGCTTTGCTGCAGACGCAGGGTTAACTGGGGTAGGGAATCAAAGAGAACTTCATCGAAGTAGTGCAGGGCATAATCTACTTCATCGACGACAGTGGGTTTAAACTGGTGTAGTTCATCTGTTCGCCACCAAAAACGTATTTCTTCTTTTAACTGTTTGGTGACTGTTTGTGCTTCTCTGGAGTTAGTTAACCCCATACTGCGAAAGATTTCTTCTGCTTGGTCGAGTTTTTCGAGAATGCCCGAAATGCGGCGCTGTTTAATGCGAATGGTATGACGGACAATTTCCGTGGGGTGGGCCGTAAAAACTAGACGGATATCCAATTGATCGAGAAGACGCTGGATTTCTTGGGGAGGGACGTTAACTTGTTTAAGATAGGGAAATAACCAGTGAAATAGTCCCGATTTTGGGGTGGAGTTATCGGACCCGTTCAGGGTTTTTTCTAGCCAATCGGCCCCGACAATGGTGGCTAAAATGCTTTTTTGTGGTGGGTCTGTCTTGGGACTTTCGTTTTCTTCCCCGATCACCGTCCGTCGCAGTAGTTGCTGATCCCTTTGTTCGTAGTGTTGTTCAATGATATTGATTAACTGGAAATAGAGGGCAAAAGCGCGGGTAACTTTGATCGCTTCCCCTAGTTCCAAATCTTCGATCATTTTGGCGATCATTGCTTCTGGACTATCATCGGTCACTTGTCCTTCCTCAGAACAGAGATGGCGCAGTAATTCCAGTAAATCGACTAATTCTTGACCACATTCGGAGATCAAGACTTCTTTCCACAAATCTTCGATTAATTTCAGTCTTTGCTGCAGAAACAGGTTGGAAGTGCTGAAAATATCCTGTTCGGTTTCGGTTGAGGGGACAAGGACGCTCATAATTTCAGTAATCAGTAATCAGTAATCAGTAAACAGTAATCAGTAAACAGTAAACAGTCATCAGTCATCAGTAAACAGTCATCAGTAAAAAGAAAGCTCAGAACTTGCCCCTTAATAATATTCACTGAAAACTCAAATCTGATCATTGATAACTGATAACTGATCACTGATTACTGATATATCGGGATTAGTTCTTTACGGTTTGTCAAAAATGAGATTGTATGCCAAAGAATCACATTTTTTCCTATTTTTAACAAAAACTTCACTATTATTGCCTCTTTTCAGGGGGGCAAAAGGACTTTTTTCTTGGATTATTGGTCACTGTTGACTGGTAACTGCTCGGGAATATTGAGAAGGGGCAAGCGATCGCCGCGAAACAATTCTTCACTTTCCTGGCCCAATTCAATTAACCAATAATTGAGGGAACGCAAGACCAGATAGGAAAGAAGAAAGGGACTGATCGCTAGACTAAGCCAAAGCTCGATCGGTTGAGTTTTCATGGCAATTGTTAGGTTAAAGGACGGCGTTTGATGCGACGAATCGGAAAATTAGCAATCAGGGCTGTAGTTCGTTGGTCACTTTCTAAAAGTAACTCGGTTTCCTCGGTGTCGATATCAAGATAACGACTGACCACTTCTAAGATTTCTTGACGCATCATATCGAGAATTTCGGGACTAAGATCGGCGCGATCATGGGCCAGAATAAGTTTTAAGCGTTTTTTAGCTTGGTCGCCACTTTTGCCCGAACCGCGCCATGCTAGAAGTTTATCGATCAGGTCATTCATAGTAGGTTATGGGGTTGAGATGAGACAGTTTAAGGCCCAAACAAGCGACGACGCAGACGAGCAAGAAAACCTTCTTGACCGGCCATTAAATCTAGAAACGGCACATCGCGACCCTGTAAACGTTGGGCAATGTTTCTAAAGGCCATAGAGGGGAGAGAAGTCTTCTCCTCTAATACTAATGGTTCCCCTTTATTAGTGGAAATAATAATTCTTTGATCGTCGGGAATAATCCCCAACAGGGGAATTACCAATAAGTCGAGAATGTCCTCGACGCTGATCATCTGATTCAGTTGGATCATTTCTGGCCGCAGCCGGTTGACAATCAGACGAATACCTTTAATATCCTCGCTTTCTAGTAATCCTACCACGCGATCGGCATCTCTCACCGCCGACATTTCTGGGGTAGTAACTATGATCGCTTCCTGGGCGGCGGCGATCGCATTGCGGAAACCCATTTCAATTCCTGCCGGGCAATCAATCAATACATAGTCATAACTTTTTGACAATTGGGCGACTAAATCCTTCATTTGATCGGCAGTAATTGCCTCTTTGGTGCGGTTTTGTGCCGCCGGTAATAAAACCAGATTTTCCTGTCTTTTATCCTTAACTAAAGCTTTATCAAGACTACAATCTCCCGCCACCACATCGAGGGCAGTATAAACGATACGCTGTTCTAATCCTAACAATAAATCGAGATTTCTTAGTCCGAAATCGGCATCAACAAGGGCGACTCGACAGCCTAATTGAGATAAAGCTGAACCTAAGTTCGCCGTTACGGTCGTTTTACCGACTCCTCCCTTTCCCGATGTCACCACAATTACACGAGCCATAATTTATATCAGTTATCAGTTATCAGTTATCAGTTATCAGCTATCAGTTATCAGCTATCAGTTATCAGTTATCAGCTATCAGTTTTATAGAGGTTTTCGTTTCAACGCAGTTAATCGCTATTTTTACCAGTCACTGAATCACTGTTTACTGATCACTGTTTACTGGTCACTGTTTACTGTTTACTGATCACTGTTTACTGGTCACTGATCACCTTTTTTCGACCCACCCCACTTTATCTTTAAAGGTGTAGGTTCTGGAAAAATTATAAGCCCCAATGATGCGAATTCCTCCTTCGCTGATACAGGCGATTTCTGGTTCTATGCGATCGCTATCTAAAGCCGGGGCCCGTGCCACTAATTCCGCGATCCTCAGTTGAGTTAAATCGATTCGCAGGGCCATGATTAGCGCCGCTCGATCGCATCGGAATCCCGCATGGGCTACACCGCGTAAACTCCCCCAAACTAATATATCGCCATCAGCGACGATCGATCCACCAGGATTGACATCGCCCATGATTATAACTGTACCGGGGTGACGGATTTCTACACCCGATCGCAGGGTAGTTTTTAAGTATAAAGGTTCAGCGAGGAGGGATGGCAGCGGTTGCTCGTCCCCGAAAACCCCTGGATTTGATCGCATTTGTTCGACATTGTAACCCATAGTTGCCGCTGCCACTGCGGTTTGTCTTCTTTGGGTTTGGATGGTATGTAGGGGTAATTCGGCGCTGTCTAAAATTGTGGCGATCGCTTGTAGTTGCCGCGTATCCATCAGGCGATCGCTTGCCTGTAAGTGTACAGGTGTTCTAGCTGGGCAGTTTTGACCGCTATTACGGAGATAATATTTCAATCCTGTCAAGATATCTGTCCAATCCTGACTTGTCTCCCCGGCACCGGTTTTGGGTAAAATTAGCACCAATTTCTCGCCCTCACTTTTTAGGTGAATTTGGGCGTATCTTTCCATAACCGAGGCTGATGGCTCAATTTTTTCGGTTTCTAGGTCGATTTCTTGATTTATTTCGGTTTTAGTTTCATCCATAAAGATAATTTTTCACTTAAAAAAGACAAAGCGCAAAATAGCGATCAGCAAACCGACGGAAGCGGTAATCAGTGAACCGCCTAAAATGGTTATTAATGCCCAAATTTGATTTTTTTGACTGCCCTCGACTATTTTAAGGCGATTATCCATCCCTTCGACTCTTTCGGTTAATTTTGCCTGTCCTATCTCTAGGGATTTAACATCTTGCTTGATTTCCTTGATATCAGCTTTAATTTCGCCAATATCAGCTTTAATTTCGACGATACTATTCTCGATCGCCGTGAAACGAGTCTCGATCGCCGTGAAACGAGTTTCGATCGCCGTGAAACGAGTCTCGATCGCTTTTTGTCCGTTGATAATTAAGTCTTCTAGCCTTTGCAAGTCCGTATCGGCAACAGTTTTCATAAAAATTAACTGGCTATCAGTAAAGATGTTTCTTTAATTATGAACCTTGAGCAGCCGGCAGCAGTGGGAATTAGGAATTATAAATTAGGAATTACGGCTGATGCGAGATAGAGAGGTTTGTAAAATCAAAGGGAGGCATCACGATAAAGGTAATCACTCCAAAGCATGAGGCCTCCCATGAATAGGATAGATGTTCCCACCCTCTTGACTATTATTTATGTCCTGGTGGATGACTGGTATCAAGAACAGGGATATCGCTTGACTCCCATGCTGCCTGGACCTGAGCCTAGTTTCAGTGATAACGTTAGCATGAGATCGATGATCGCACTAAGATGATATGATAGTAGTGCATTTTCCTAATTATTGATGATTAAGACTTTTGCATCTAAGGAGACAGAGCAGGTATTCAAACGTAAATTTTCACGAAAATTACCTCAAGATATTCAACGAAATGCTCGGAGAAAGCTAGAAGTTTTAGACGCGGCCGAAACTTTACAGGATTTATACATTCCTCCATCTAATCGGTTGGAAAAACTCTCAGGAGATAGAAAAAATCAGCATAGTATCCGAATTAACGATCAGTGGCGGATCTGTTTTATTTGGAAAAATGGCAACGCCTACAATGTAGAAATAGTCGATTATCATTAATTGTTACTCAATAATCATGACTGAGAAAAAATTATTAGCCCCCATTCATCCTGGTGAGATTCTGTTAGAAGAATTTCTCAAACCGATGGAAATTAGCCAAGAACGTTTGGCAGAAGATCTTAATGTACCAATAGAGCAAATCAAGGAAATTATCGAGGAAAAGCGAGGAATTACTGCTGATATTGCCTTAAGGCTTTCCCGTTATTTTGGTATGTCTGAAAGGTTCTGGATGAATCTTCAAACAAGGTATGATATTGAAGTAGAAAAAGATAGGCTCAGAGAACGTTTAGAGAAGGAAGTAAAAGTCTATGCTGCTTCACAAGCATTGTAGCATAACCGAAGAAATAGGGGAAGAATAATAATTTTAACCCCCCGTAGGGTGGATTAGCGCAGCGTAATCCACCATTACATCAATTATTGAATAACCATAGATTAGGTGCGTTACACTTCGCGCTTCGCACTCTACAAGAGCGGCGATCGCACTATACAAACCAAGGAGTATAATATCATTTTTCAAAAGTAATGACAGACTTAGTTGATCATTTCAAAGCGCAATCCCTCTCGGAGAAAGGAATTGCACTTTCAGATGTTAGTCACGACTATTGAAAATTGGTATAAAGCAATTTTTGTTTTATGGCTAGGCCATCCTCGCAAACAAGGGGATAAAAATGATTGTTACAAAGTTTTCACAAAAATAGTTCAGCGAGGTGATTTTCCCAGTTCTCTTGACGCTTTAATCCTTGATAGCCAAGAAGATTAGCTAGTGATAAGGTGGTTGAAAAAGCGATCGTAACTGAGATTCTAGGTTTGTAACTTGAGATTCTAGGTTTGTAACTTGAGATTCTAGGTTTGTAACTTTTGTTTCCAGATTTGTTACTCTTTCTTTCAAATCTCCAATTTTTAGTGATTGAAAAAACACCATTGCACAAAGGAGGACAATTATGGCGAGGGCGACTAAAAAGTACAGATTGTTGCGTGCAGAGGTTTTGTTCGCACGTCCATAGGAAGACTTGATAACTTGGTAGTCAACTTTATCTTCAGGATCACTATAGTTTGGTGGTTTTTCAGACATATTTAATTCCGTTTCCCTAATAAATTAACGATTAAAGGTTTGAGATCATCTGTCTTTTTTGCACATACTGTAAAAACTGAAGAATCTTCTGAGAAGTCTTCTATCTTCAACTCAGAACAAGCTCTAGAAATATTTTTAATCATTATCTCAAATTTATGCTTGGCATATTCTTTACCATTGCGAAAATTATTTAATGTAATGTATCCATCGTTAATTAGATTGTCAATTAGATCTAGCTTATTAATTAAAAATATGACGCTTTTCAGGTTGCTGCTATATAAACTTGCAAAAAGCAGTTCTAAAGAGGCTTCATTAATGTAATCATGGTGTTCTTGGACTCTTGCTTCTATTTTTCCTATAATATCTCCCTGTTTCAACCATTCAAATAAAGCTTCATCGCTAAGCAGCTTACCCTTTTCGTCGGTTTTTCTAGGAACAAGATCTACAATGAGTAAAACTGCGTTAATTACTCGGCTACCTTCAGAGCCAAAGAAATCTGGCGAAGCCTGAATTATTACCTGACTAGGATTTTGTCCTTTATAGTCTGCTATCGCCACATCGGCAAAGTTCCTTAAACCTAACTGAACTTTGAATTCATAATAATCAAAAACTTCAGTCGATCTCCTATCTCTATTCGGATTAATAAGTGTGAAGGCAGTTTCTATAAAGGTGGACTTACCACTGCCAGGGCGACCAAAAATGCAAATTCGGTAAATTGATTTTTTAATAAATAAATTGCTGATAAAGGAATCTAATTCGTCTCGGATGGGCTTAAATAAATATCCTCCAACAGGCACAAGGACAAATACTACCAAGGCTATAACACCTTCAGAGGTTGCTCCCAATGTAGCAAATATCCAACATATAACGAGAACTGTAAAAAATAAGAACAGAATAATGACAACTATACCCTTGCTGCTCATCCCACTTCTCAACTCCCTCAACACCGAACTATACTTTGCACGGCTACAACTTGCATTTTTTACTCAAGGACAATAACACTTAACAAGTAAACGGAATGCACTGCCTCAACCGAGTGATGAAGCAGCCCAACTATTAATTATACCGCTTACTGCGGTTTAGCACCCTCCTCTGTCTTACTATCCCACCTCCATCGGTCTAACACCCCCTTAATCATACCTAATACCGCACCGTGCGGTTTAATCACCTCAATTTGGGCATAATTACCGCAGCGGGTGGTCTAGTATTCCCTTCAAGTGGATTTTACCGCATTTGCTGATGACAGAAGAAGCACAATCCCCTCGACTGTTAGAACGAGTTCGAGAAGTCATGCGACTCAAGCACTTTAGCTTGAAGACGGAAAAATTGCATTCGAGATTTTAACATATTGAACAACAAACGTCACCTATTGTCAAGTCTGAGAACGACAATTGTGCTACAAGAGCAGTGATCGCTTATATTTTAGGTTTAAATCTAATTTTAAAGTTGATTCCATTCATCAATATTTATCTGACGAGCAATAAGTAGTAGTGCAAAATTAATTTCCTAGTAAAGATAGGCAAAAGGCAAGAGGCAAAAGGCAAGAGGGGGTTAGATATGTGTAATTAATTTTGCTTAGGTACTTAATAGTTTCAACCTCCCGAATCATCATTCTCAATTGAGGTACAGAATACTCAGAATTAGAGGGAATAGTCAGACGATGCTGTTGGTAAACCATAAATTCATGTCTTGTACCTGATTGGAGCTTCTCAAAACCTAATTTACGCAGTTTTTTAATAAAATCTCTCCTTTTACACGGGATCAAGCGACTCACAAACGTACTCCTGATTAAGATCTATCCCGGCAATTACAGGTAAAGTATGACCTAATTTTAATCCTACTAAAATCCAATCTTCTAGGGTCGATCGCAACTCAGATTGACATTCTGATAAGCTATCTCCAAAAGCGATTACACCTTGACAGTCTGGTATTCTCCCAACATAGCTACCATCTTCTAACTGTTCAATTTCCGAAGTGGCGATCGCTGTTCCTATATAATCACTTAAAGAATAACGCACTAACATATCGATTTCGCTCCGTTCCGCTACCGTCTTAACTGTACAGAATAATTGGGTTAGCTGCAACCTTGGCAATGTAGCCGAGAGGGAGGGGAGGTTTTGTGAATGAATTTGGGCGGGTATTGGGCGGTTACATAGTCCATAACATCATAAATGGTGATGCGTGTTCCGGCGATCGTCAGTCCGCGCTCTGTACGAATGATTGCTGCTTGTGTATTTGTTGTCATAGTCATACCCTAAGCCTCCTAGAAACTAACTTCATGTTACTCCAAAACACTGTTGGGCAGTTTGGTGATGAGTTTCGGAACGGACAAAAAAAGCGATTAAAGCAGAAGTATCAACAATATTTTCTTGATTCACAATCAAATTAACATATTGCATAATCTGTATATTTTCTAACATCAGAATCGTGAAATCCTAAAACCATCTGTTTTTTAGGGATTCCCGCTTTTTCTAATTCGTAAGCAATGCCATCTTCTGTGCCATCTCTTTGAGTCCATATTTTATCATCAATAATTTCAACATGGATTAAGCATCCATGAATTCGTTTATTTTTCTGCCACCCTAAAGAAAGGATAATATAACGATTGTTTGTATCATCAAATATTGCTTCATTTTTGATGTCCCCATAAGCATAATCAATGTTGATATATTCGGAAAGGACATCTTTGATAATTTGACGGTATTTTTCGATTAATCTATCCATCGATCTATCTCCTGGGTGTTTTGATCAAAAATCAACAACCTGAGTTTGATAAATCTCATCGCCACGTCGAGCAAACTCTTCTTGATTGTAGCGGGGTTGTCGCACTGTCATAGATTTGACCTCTTTGTCATCGATCGCCTTTCCATTTTAACTTGAGCGATCGCGTCCACGGTTACAGCCTAAAGCGCGATCGCACTTTAAGGAATTCATGGATCATGGTGCGTTCCCCAAAATCTATCTGTGGAGTGGGAAAAGTTGCATTAAGGAACGCACCCTACGGCTGATCTTAATACCGCACTGTGCGGTCTAATCACCTCAATTAGGGAATAATAACCGCAGAGGGTGGTCTAGTATTCCCTAAGAGTGGATCTTACCGCATTTGCTGATGACAGAAGAAGCACAATCCCCTCGACTGTTAGAACAAGTCCGAGAAGTCATGCGTCTCAAGCACCTCAGCTTGAAGACGGAAAAATTGCATTCGAGATTTGGCTCTTCGGTTTGTGTTATGCAATGAATGGAGGTTATAAGAGATGGAACCCTTATATAGAAAGACATTTGGCGATTTTTGTCAATTGTTTTTGCTCTAGAGCGAACTAATCAATTAAGTCTCTTGCCAGATAAGGATTTAGTCAATTTATGCCCCCCTATCGAACCATACCCAGTAACGAAGAACCTGAAAACTCACATCTGCTCACTGCTCACTGATAACTGATAACTGATAACTGATAACTGATTGCCTCCTATTGACACAAACGTTGATAAACTGTGGCTAAAGCTTGGACATCACCGACGTTACCCGGGAAAAGAACCACGGGTAAATTAGGAAAGAGGGGATGATCGGCTTCTGTACGGACCATGGAGACACCGGGGAGAATCTGACCGAGTAAACGGGCCGAACGCAGGCTTAAACCCGTACTTAAGACATCATTGGAGGTAATTCCGCCTTTACTGATTAAAAAACTGATGTCACTGGGTAAACCCTTAACAATGTCCATTAACAGGGTGGAGACGGCAACCCCAAAATCAAGGCGTTTCTGCACAGAAGCAAAGGTTAACTCTTGCCGACTGGTATAGATCACGGGAGTTTGTTTATTTTTGTGAATAAGCTTGACTTTTTCCAGAGCTTGTGCTAGGAGTTGATCTCGTTGATCGGGACGATCGCGCAATGCCGTCACATCGATTTCGACTCCGACGGTGTTGGGTTGTTGAAGCAGTTCATCTAATTGTTGGCTAGTTTTTTTGACGTGGGAACCGACGATAATTGCCCCGGCTTCCCTGGTGGGCTTATACTTACCCATAGATTCGGGTGCGATCGGTTGAGTTCCTAAATTAGCCAAAGAAGTTAAAATACTGGCGGCACTACGAAATAAAAATTTTTTTCCCTCCCCTGCGGCGGTTAAAATATCTTCAGCAAAGCGATCGAGATCCGCTTGAGTTTCCCCATCTACCACCCCACATTGATTATTTTTGAGCTTTTGCAGTCGTTCTAAACTACCTTGACGGATATCTGTCAGTAAAAATCTCTCTACATCATCTGCTTTAATTTTACCTTTCGTTTTCTCCTCCACATAATCCGGCAGATAACTATAGTGGTAGGCAAAAACCGAATCCCGAGCAAATTCCGTCTCGTGGACGGGAGTGGGAACACCATCGATGATTAAATAGTGAATACTATCGCGAGTGATTCTACCCCCCTCAAAAAAGGCTGGAATCAGGAAATGTGCATCAAAACCGCCCAATTCTTCGGCAATAACATCAGTTTCGATCGGATAATGCCCGCGCAGGGTAGAATCGGAACGACTAACCACCAAAAAATCCTCGATTCCCTCTTTAGTTAAGGCAGTTTTCAGGTTATGACAGACTTCTCGCGTGACAGACTCGGCTTTTTCGGGGGTTAAAGCGCGAGTATTGGTCAAAACAAAGAAAATTGGCGCATTATCTGCCAATCCCAAGCGGAGAGTATCTTCATCCCACCCCATCAATAACAGACAACTATGGACTGTTTGGGAACCTGTCGGGTCATCATCTAAGACTATAATTTTAGGTCTATTATTGCTCATATATTTTTTATCAGGATGGGAGGGACGGGGCAATCAGGAGAATCTGGTTAATAGTTTATCGGGTTCTGGTTCCCCATTAAAGTCGTCCCCTCCCTAAGCAACCGCTATCAATCTTGATCACAATCTGTCCAATATAGGATAAGCTATACCATGATTCATACAGTGACGAAGTTGAGCGCGGGAGACTTCCCTTTGAATACGTTAATCCACCCCACTGCGGTTATCCATCCGTCGGCAAAACTTGATCCCAAGGTTAAAGTTGGTCCCTATGCTGTGATCGGGGCCAATGTGGAAATTGAAGCTGATACAATTATTGATGCCCATGTGGTCATTGAAGGTCCGACTAAAATTGGCAAGGGTAATCATATTTTTTCTGGGGCTGTTATTGGTAATGAACCACAGGATTTAAAGTATAAAGGTGGCGAAAGTAGCGTAGAAATTGGTGATAATAACCAAATTCGCGAGTTTGTCACGATTAATCGTGCCACGGATACGGGAGAAGTTACCCAAATTGGCAATAATAATTTATTAATGGCCTATGTTCACGTTGCCCATAATTGTATTTTGCAAGATAACATTATTATCGCTAATAGTGTCGCCTTGGCTGGTCATGTCCAGATCGAATCAAAAGCAGTTATCGGGGGGGTTTTAGGAGTACATCAATTTGTTCATATTGGCAAAATGGCCATGTTAGGAGGAATGAGTCGTATTGATCGCGATGTTCCCCCTTTTACTTTAGTGGAAGGCAATCCCTGTCGCGTGCGAACTCTTAATTTAGTCGGTTTACAAAGGGCCGGTTTTACCGATGAAGATTTAGCTTTACTGAAAAAAGCTTTTCGGATTATCTATCGTTCTAATATAAATCTTCAGGAGGCTTTAGAACAAGTTTCTCTCTTAACCGATAACCCCCATGTTCAACATCTCTGTCAATTTTTACAATCCTCTACCACAGGAGAAAAACGTCGCGGTTTAATTCCGGGAAAATAATTTCTTGATTGAGGAACAGTCTGTGAGGTGTGGGGTGTAGGGTGTAGGGTGTGGGGTGTAGGGTGTGGGGTGTAGGGTGTGGGGTTTAGGGTGTGGGGTGTAGGGTGTGGGGTGTGGGGAGAATAAATAAAAATAATCTCCTGTCTCCTGAATCCTGACTCCTGACTCCAGCAATCCTATTTCCTGAAGTCTTTTATTATCAAATAATTATCCAAATGCGTATATTTATTAGTACGGGTGAGGTATCAGGTGATTTACAGGCAGCCATGCTGATTGAATCCCTTTTTAAACTAGCTAAAATTCAGGAAATTGAGTTAGAAATTTTTGCCCTAGGTGGCGATCGCATGGAGATAGCCGGAGCAAAAATGTTGGGTAAAACCACTCGACTGGCTGCCATGGGATTAATTGAATCTATCCCCTTTATTTTGCCAACCTTACAACTACAAAAACGAGCAAAAGAGTTTTTTAGAGATCATCCCCCCGATATCATTATTTTAATTGATTATGTGGGGGCAAATGTGGCGATCGGTCAATCGGCTAAAAAAATTATTCCCCAGGTGCCAATAATTTATTATATTGCCCCACAGGTGTGGATTTGGTCAGAAGAAAATATCCCTTCAGCTAAACTCAGAGCCACAGCAGAAAAGTTATTTAATACGGAAAAATTAATCGCCGTCACTGATAAATTATTGGCAATTTTTCCTGCCGAAGCTCGTTTTTTTGAAACAAAAGGTTTACCAGTAACTTGGGTGGGACATCCTTTAGTTGATCGTATGGCTAATGCTCCCAATCGGCAAGAAATGCGGCAAAAATGGGCGATAAAACCCGAAGAAACGGTAATCGCTTTGTTACCCGCTTCCCGTCAACAGGAGTTTAAATATCTCGTGCCGACGGTGTGCGCTGCTGCCCAAAAATTACAGGAAAAAATCCCCGATATTAAGTTTTTAATTCCCGTTCCCCTAGCTTTATACGAACCAAAAATGCGAGAATTAGTGGCGGAATATGGATTAAATGCGGTGATTATGGAACGAGATCAGACTTTAGAAGCAATTGCTGCGGCCGATCTGGCTGTGGCTAAGTCTGGTACAGTTAATCTCGAAATTGCTTTATTAAATGTGCCGCAGGTGGTGGTTTACCGTTTAAGTGCAGTTACTGCTTGGATTGCCCGCAATATTATGAAGCTTTCTGTACCATTTGTCTCACCAGTAAATTTAGTTTTAATGCGAGAAATTGTTCCCGAATTATTACAAGAGGAAGCTAACCCAGAGAGAATTATGCAGGAATGTCTAGATTTATTATTAAATCAGCAACGTCGCCAAAAAATGTTAGATGAATACGCAGAAACTAAAGCCGGTTTAGGAACAGTAGGCAGTTGTGAGCGAGTGGCACAAGAGGTGTTTAATACTAAATCCAGTTATTAAAAACTGATTATGTATTACCCCTTTTGCCTTTTGCATGAGTAGAAAACGGGTTTCTCCGAGAAACCCGTTTTCTGTGCGTTACTCAACGGATTTAGTATAATTTTACAGTTCAAGTTCCAAAAAACCAGAAAAAAGCGGGGTAATTTGCCACTACCCCACCAAATATTATCAAGTAATTACGATTACTTATAAGCGTCCATCCCCTCACAGGAACAAACCAGATTTCTGTCCCCGTAGGCATTATCAACCCGTCCCACTACCGGCCAGAATTTATAATCTTTTAGCCAAGAAAGCGGATAAGCTGCCTGTTGACGGGAATAGGGACGACTCCAATCATCGGCAGTTAAAACTGCGGCTGTGTGGGGGGCATTTTTTAAGGGATTATCGTGGATATCCATGGTACCATTAGCGATCGCTTGTACCTCTTGATAGATAGTTAACAAAGCTTCACAAAAACGGTCTAATTCCCCCAAAGATTCGCTTTCCGTGGGTTCCACCATCATTGTACCCGCCACAGGCCAAGAAACCGTCGGCGCGTGGAAACCGAAATCCATCAAGCGTTTTGCCACATCTTCCACCTCGATGCCGGCCTGTTTTTTCAGGGGACGTAAATCAATAACGCACTCGTGGGCAACCGTTCCCGCGCTACCCTTAAATAAAACCGGATAGGCCGACTCCAGACGAAAAGCCAGATAATTAGCGTTTAAAATTGCCACTTCTGTCGCTTTTTTCAAGCCGGCTGCCCCCATCATAGCGATATACATCCAAGAAATCACCAAAATGCTGGCACTACCCCAAGGCGCGGCCGAAATTGCCCCAATTGAGTCCTGATGCTTACCGTTAGCGGTTTCTGGGGATAATTTCGCCAAAACTAGGGAAACATCGGGCAGAAAAGGCACTAAATGGGATTTTACTCCGATTGGTCCCATGCCAGGTCCGCCACCACCGTGGGGAATACAGAAAGTTTTATGGAGATTCAAGTGACAGACATCAGCGCCAAAATCCGCCGGACGACATAAACCCACCTGAGCATTCATATTGGCGCCATCCATATACACTTGACCACCGTATTGATGAATCAAGGCACAAATTTCGCTAATTCCCTGTTCAAAAACGCCGTGAGTGGAAGGATACGTCACCATCAAAGCCGCTAGATTATCCTGATGCTTCTGGGCCTTAGTTTTCAGGTCATCAATATCAATATTGCCCCGAGAATCGCAATTAACCGCCACTACTTTCATACCACACATAACGGCACTGGCAGGATTAGTCCCGTGAGCGGACTCAGGAATTAGGCAAATCTGACGATGACCTTGACCGCGACTTTCATGGTAGGCTCGGATCACCTGTAAACCGGCATACTCTCCCTGAGAACCGGCGTTCGGTTGTAGGGAAATGCCATCAAACCCGGTAATTTCCCCTAACCAAGTCTCTAACTGTTGAAAGAGCAGTTGATAGCCTTCTGCTTGGTCAATCGGAGCAAAAGGGTGTAATTTGCCGAATTCTGCCCAAGTTACCGGAATCATCTCCGCTACGGCATTCAGTTTCATCGTACAGGAACCGAGGGGAATCATGGAAGTATTTAAGGCTAGATCCTTTGTTTCCAGACGGTGCAGATATCTGAGTAATTCCGTTTCCGAGTGGTAACGATTGAACACCGGCTCGGTAAGATAGGCACTGGTACGGGTTAGATTAGCGGGTAATTCTAGACTAATTTTCTCGACTAATTCCGCCGTGGTAAAGGGTAATTCCTCGGTTGCGGCGAAAATTTGCCATAAATCCCATACATCCCTGAGAGTGGTGGTTTCATCGACACTAATCCCTAAATTATTCTCATCAAAATAACGCAGATTAATCTTATGAGTTTTTGCCTTCGCGAGGATGTCCTTAACTCCCGTGGATACCGTAACTTTGAGTGTGTCGAAGTGCGGTTCTTTACCCACCTGATAACCCAACTGTTTTAAGCCATTTGCCAATAAAGTGGTTAATTTCTGCACTCTTTGGGCGATTTTCTTGATTCCTTCTGGTCCGTGATAGACCGCGTACATGGAAGCAATCACCGCTAGTAACACCTGTGCGGTACAAATATTACTGGTGGCTTTATCCCGGCGGATATGTTGTTCCCTGGTTTGCAAAGCTAAACGCAGTGCGGGTTTACCCTGACTATCCTTCGATACCCCGACAATGCGCCCCGGAATACTGCGTTTATAGACATCTTTGGTGGCAAAATAGGCGGCATGGGGACCCCCATAACCCAAGGGAACCCCAAAGCGTTGACTGCTACCCACGGCAATATCAGCCCCCAATTCGCCGGGGGGAGTCAACAGGGCTAAACTGAGAATATCGGCGGCAACGGTGACTAAAGCCCCATTTTCCTGCGCTTTGGCGATAAATTCCCGATAGTCATAAATTACGCCATCGGTGGCGGGATATTGCAGTAAAGCCCCAAAAATTGGCGTTTGGAAGTCAAAGAGACGATGATCCTCGATAATAATGTCAATACCTAAAGGAATCGCTCTGGTTTTAACAACTTCAATCGTTTGGGGATGGCAACTACTAGAGATAAAGAAAGCATTGGCTTTAGTTTTACACAGTCCGTAACTCATGCTCATCGCTTCTGCGGCTGCTGTTCCTTCATCGAGGAGGGAAGCGTTAGCAATTTCCAGACCAGTTAAGCTAGTGATGAGAGTTTGGAAGTTTAAGAGAGCTTCTAAGCGTCCTTGGGCGATTTCCGCTTGATAGGGAGTATAGGCGGTGTACCAACCCGGATTTTCTAAGATGTTGCGGAGAATTACCGGCGGGGTGATACAGTCATGGTAGCCCATGCCAATAAAGGAGCGAAATACCTGATTTTTGGAGGCAATAGCTTTTAATTGGGCAAGAGCGGCGTATTCACTCAAGGCAGGTGGTAGATTAAGGCTTTTTTGTAAACGAATTCCTGATGGGACAGTTTGAGCGATTAATTCCTCAAGGGTAGCAACACCCAAAACCGCCAGCATTTTCTCGATTTCCGTCTCCGTCGGTCCAATATGACGGTTAACAAAGCTATCGGTACAGTCTAGCAGGTCTTGCAGGTCAGCAGGAGCGAATTCCTCGGTTTTCTCGGCCGTAATTGACCTATTTAGCATATTAATCTCGGTTTCAACAATTACAAAAGTGCTGCGTTTCATCGCTAGGGGTGATTTTAACGCAACTGGTAAAATTTTTGTAATATTTCAAGTCAGCAAGATCAAGCCTAAGCTAATTTACTATCGAAAGTATGCACAAAATTAACCTCACTACTGCTTCGTCACCAAAAACCAACCGGAATTCGTAGATCCGAGCGCCTTTAATCCTTCTAAATCAGTAGCTTCTTTGGTTTGACGATCGATAATTAGGTAAGGTTGCTTGTGACTTTGCCAATGATTGATTAATTCTTCGGCAGCAAGGGGAAAAACCCGACGACCACTATAAAAATTTAACGAGGGGCGCTCGTAGGCAAAAGCAATATAAACAGGGCGATCAGCTGGCACATATTTCTGTACTAAACTCGCCACCGGTTTGACGGGGAAATTCTCATTTAACTCCCAGATCCAGAGGGGAGAATTGACAAAAATCAACAAAGAAACAAACATTCCCCAGAGTAAAACCACGATGAATTGTTGCGAGCGCCGGGCTAACAAAATTGCCGTTGTCACCATGGTCAGGGAAAGTGACAATAAGGTTAAAAGAATCAAGGGATGGATAGGTTCGATCGGGGCAAAATGACTCGGAAAATAGGCCATTAAAGCTAATGCACCCGCCACAACGCCGATAATACCCAGAATAATTGACCAGATTGGATGATAGGGGCGATCGATGGGAAGATTACTCACCTGCGCTAAGGCATAACCGGCCGCTAAAGCCAAAGCTGGATAGATCGGCAGAATATACCAAGGCAACTTAGTTGCCATCACCGAAACCACCAACAGATAAACACCCGTCCAAACTAACAGTAACTTTGCCCAACTGTAGAGATGTTCCCGACGGGCTAAAAGTAAACCCCAAACCGAGAAAATTAACCACGGCCAACTATATTTAAGAATTTCCAGCAGATAATACCAAAACGGTCCGCGATGATTGTCCAGATGGTCACTAACTCGCTTTAACTGTTGAACAAAAAGGGAATCGAGAAACTCCCGCTCGTAGTGCCAAAATTGGGCGGCATACCAAGCAAAAGCGGGGGCTGCTCCCAATAACCAACCCGACCAAAAATAGGCAGAAGTTAATAAGCGAGGGGTATCCCAGAGCAGAAAAATAAAGCCGATACCGGCTAATAATAGCCCCATAATCCCCTTAGTCAGACAAAGGAGGGCAAATCCTAACCCCGCCCCCACAGACCAGCGTAAATCCCGTCGAGAGCGCAGTAAACCAACAAACATCAGGATTTCAAAACACAATACCGCTCCATCCAACATCGCTAAACGGCCATGACGCACCACCGGCAAAAGAGTTAAATAGATCAAGGCCGATAGTAAAGCTGGCAAACGAGCCGGAAAAATTTCTCGACCGAGAAGATAAAGAAGCGGCACCGATAAAGCTGTTAAAAAAGCGGGAATTAGTCTAGTATTAGCCTCATTAATGCCCCAAAAATGGTAGGTTAGACCAATTAAACTATGAATCAACGGCGGTTTATTCAGGTAGGGATCACCCCAAAAACTGGGAAATAACCAGTGCAATTGTTCTAGTGGGGTTTGGCTAATTTCCTTGGCCACCTGAGCGATTGTTGCCTCATCCCAATCCCGCAAGGGTAAATTACCTAATCCCATTAGATAGATAATTAAGGCCGCTATTAATAATGCCAGTAAACACAGAAATTCTTGAAATTTTCCTTTCTGACGTAATTTATAACTGGAATATCCCCAAGTAAATTTTTGACGGTTCATAAGCTAGGTCAGTTATCAGTAAACAGTAAACAGTAAACAGTGAACAGAAAACTCACATCTGATCAGCTGCCCACATATTTAACTTGCGGCCTTGAGATGAGACACTCTTGCAAGAGACAAAAGTAAAAGGATTGAGGGAGATTCAGCTAATCTTAAGGATAGGCGTAAAATGCGTCTTAGCTTAACTGATCACTGACTAGATCAGTCTAAGAAATGCTTGCTATGGACGATCGCTGCTATGATAACTACCGCCCCTTGAATTTGATAGATCAGACGGTAGGCATAGGCAGATTTTTCTAGGATGGTTTCATCGCTAAATTCGGCGCATTTTTTCCCTTCTAGGGGACAATTTTCTAAAGAATAGCTGATATCAAGAATTCGGCGCACGACGGCCGCCGCGTAGGACGGAGAATCTCGACTAATATAAGATGCGATCGCATCCACGTCTTCAATTGCTTTGGGCGACCAGACAAGGCGATAATTCACTCGATCAGCCATTTGTTTAAAAGACCCTCAACTTCTTCTTGGGGGATTGTATTCTCTAGAGAAGCAGCGCTCAAACTTTGACGCACTTTCTCCAGAACGTATAAATGATACTGAATATCTTCAATTGAACAATCATCCGGTAATTGATTCAAGAGGGATTCGATTTTTTGTCTAATGCTATTCATACAAGTTTGACCGAAGTTTTTAGGGAAAAGTATAAATTTAAATTATCTATCAACTATCATCTATAGCAGTTATCTTAATAGTGAGGTACGAAGTGTCTGGTTTTAGGACACAGGGAACGATTAACAGTAGCTGGTCTTCCAGAGATAATGTCAAATCTTTTCATACCTCATCTTTGTGATAAACGCTATGTCATAGATAGAAAACTAATAGTTACGCATCCTATCCTATGCCATAGTCCCCAGAAAAGCCAGAAAAATTTAAGAATAGATAGGGTAATTATCTAGCTTTTGTAACATTGGGGCGGGTGTTCTGTTTAGAATACTTAATACTTCTCCTATTTGCTCAATCCCCGCAACTTTTAGGGATTATTGACCAATAAGCATCTAGTGGCCACAAGACCCCCCCTAATCGCAGCAATTTTTTGTTACATTAGTTTACAGTTCCTTAACGCCCCAGTGGGTTATTAATTTTAATGTCTTCTTCGGTTCCTTCGTCGGATTTTATACCCTTAGTCGGTCAAGAAACAGAAATCTTTAACTGGGCAAAATCCCATTATCGTAACCATACCTTTGCCAAGGATGAAAAAGTCGCCACACGCCCCGGACTGTTATACTTTGTTGAATCTGGGGCGATTCGTATTGTTGGTAAGGCACAAGTTAACGTTATCGACCAAAAATCCCCCCGTCAACCACCTATCGCCGATAGTGAGGAAGTATTTCTCGGTTTTGTGGGTGCAGGTCAACCTTTTGAGATTGTTTCTCAATTTCCCTTTCAATTACAAGCCCAAGCTCATCTAGACGCGACCGAGTTAGTCTGGTTATACTGGGAAGATCTAGAACGCTGGCCGCAATTGCGATCGGCTATTATGGAAACTTTTCGCCATCAATACCAGCGTAAGTTATTTTGGTTGAGTATTCTCGGTCAAAAACGCTCCCTCGATCGATTAATGGGGTTCTTAGTTTTATTATTGGAAGAATACGGTCAACCCTGTGTAGAAGGCTATTATCTTCCCTATCCCCTAACTCACGCTCAAATTGCCAGCGCCATCGGCACTACCAGAGTAACAGTAACAAGATTAATCGGTAAATTGCGACAACAAAATTCGATCTTTTTTAAGCAAGATAATCTTATCGGATTGCCCAGTTTATTTTTGAGTCAAAATTAATTTTTCTGCGGTGTTGCTGACTCACGCTATGAATGCTAACTGTGCATCCTATCCAAAAGTTAAGTAGGTAGGCGTTAAGAATCATCAGATACCCCCCTTATTAAGGGGGGATTAAGGGGGGATCAGCACATCCTTTATCAAGGGGGGAAGGGGGGATCAAACCTAAAATCCATTTTTAATTTAACTATAAACAGCTACTTAGTTTGGCTCCAGGTTTTAAAAACCCCACACAAGAAGATTCCTATCACAAATCAGCAACGCCAGAAATCTATTATGACCGCACAAACCCCGCTATCGCTCTCCGTTCTCTACGAGGAAGATTTTGTTCTCTGGACAGAAAAAACCGCCGAACTTTTAAAGCGAAAAGAGTTTAACAGAGTGGACTGGGAAAATCTGATCGAGGAAGTAGAGTGCATGGGAAAAAGCGAGCGCCAAGCTGTCGAAAGTTTATTAACTCAACTATTAATTCATCTTTTAAAACTGAGTTATTGGACAACGGAAAGAGAACGAAATGCGCGTCATTGGCTAGGAGAGATAGCCACTTTTCGAGTGCAACTGAAAAAAAAGATGAAAACCCCAACGCTGAAAAATCATGCCATCAATTCCTTCGGGGAAGCCTATTCAGACGCAAGACAAACCCTAATTGATGGGAGAATTGTCGATAAGAATACAATTCCCCTAGAGTCTATATTCACTCTCGAACAAGTATTAGACGGAGATTGGTTCCCCATCGATATCGCACCTTTTCTTACGGAAAGTTGAGAGCCACTGATACTTAAATAGTTAGATGTTAAAAACTGTCAAAAACCCCCCTTATTAAGGGGGGATTAAGGGGGGATTAAGGGGGGATCAAGGGGTGATTTATCTTCAATTTAATTATAACCGGCGACTTAGTTCGAGGTTATCTCAAAATAATCTCGAGGATGAGCTTTTCCCTCATGTCTGATGTTTATCTAATTGCTGGCCCCAATGGTTCCGGGAAAACCACCGTCGCTAAAAAAATTTTACCCAACTTTTTAGGTGTTATCGACTACGTTAACGCCGATGAGATTGCCGCCGGACTCTCACCTTTTAATCCTGAGTCGGTTGCTATCCAAGCAGGACGGTTGATGTTAGAAAGGTTGGTAACACTGAAGTGCCAAGGAATAGATTTTGCCTTTGAAAGCACCCTGGCAGCCCGAAATTTTGCCCGTTTTTTGAGAGACTGTCGCAGTTCTGGCTATAGACTCAATCTTATTTATTTTTGGCTACAAAGTCCAGAATTAGCTTTAGAGAGAGTTCACAGAAGGGTAGCCAGTGGCGGTCATAATATTCCTGAAGATGTGGTTCGTCGTCGTTATGAGCGGGGACGTATTAACCTGATGCAGTTGTATTTACCTTTGTGCGATACTTGGGTTATCTATGATAATTCTGGGGATGAACCGCACTTAGTTGCTGCGTTAGGATTTAATCAACCTCCTATTATTTATAACCCAGACACCTTCCGAATCATTACCAGAAACCAAAATGACTGAACCCACCTTAACGGAACTGCATCAGAAAATCGATACAGGTGTTAGAGTCGCAATCGCAGAAGCAATTGAGAGACACCGCCTCTTAGGAGAATCTATCAGCATTTTCAAAGATGGCCAAATCGTCACCTTAACAGCCGCGCAAATTCCGCCAAAATCTGCCAAAAAAACGGAAGTGTAAAAAATTGGTTGACTGTCTCAAATTTCACTATTCATAGAAACAGTTTCACCTATCCGAGGGATTTATATAGGGCTTGCTGAATAAATGTGAAATATAGACAAGGTAAGGGTTTTAGGGTTCTGTTTTGCTCTCACGGGTGCAAGATTTTGAGAGAATCTTCGTTTAAAACCTTGCGTCTTCATCGGCCCGTGTCCTGTAGGGGCGAAGCATTCGGGCAACAACCTATCGGTGAAACCGTAGATTTTCTATCCGAATGCTTCGCCCGTACTTTTTCAGCAGACCCTATATAGATGTCGGTTTTAGCAAATTCCCGTTACGAAAATCGAAAGTACATAGTATAATGGTACTGTTATTTACTTTTCGAGGTGTAAATATGAGTTTAACAGACAATCAAAAAAACCTTTTGCGATGGATAGTTAAAGAAGTACGGGCTGGTAATCTTAAAGAGGACAGTATTTGGTACATTAGGACTCTTACAGATTATGGTTGGGTTGATTACAAGGGTTCTGATAGCTGGCCTCCTGTCACATTCGCAACGTTCGATATATTAGAAGAATATGGTTATATTAAATGGCAACAAAAAAGCCAGAATCAATACAAAGGCGCTCTAACAGGAAAAGCTTATAAAGCGGTTGATTCTAACTTTGACGAACCCAATCGCTCGGCTATTCGTCATCTAATTCCCTTGACTGAAGTTGAACATTTAGACTCCGAACTATGGGAGAGAGTCCGTTTTTCTGTGAGTGCGGGTGGAGATAATCCAAAAGCGTGGGATACTGCAATTCGCAATGCGACAGTGGTTTTAGAGGACCGCATGAGGAAACTGGGAAATATTGATAATATTAATCAAAAAGCCACGGGTAATGGTATTGTTAACCTAATTTTTAGAAGCAATAAATCTGTACAAAAAGATCAGCTTCCATCAGAAGAATTAGAGGCATACCGTGATTTATATTCGGGTACAATGAAGCTTTTTCGTAACCGTTACGCGCATCGATTCATCGATCCTAAACCAGAGGAGGGTGGAGCAATTATCGTATTCATCGATTTATTGTTGAAGATGCTAGATGATTTAAATTGGGAGACAGAAAACGAGAATACATAAATCTCTAATTCTTGTCTAGTTTAACGGTGGATTACACTGACGCTAATCCACCCTACTTTAGGATAATTGTCTTCTAGCTTCGTAGAGGATGACAGCAGTAGCGATCGCAACATTTAAAGATTCTACACCACCAAAGAGGGGAATTTTCACCGTTTCATCGGCTAAAGTCGCTAATTGGGGTGATAAACCGGCTCCTTCATTGCCTAATAATATTAAAGTCGGACGGGTAAAATCAATCTCCCAATGGCTTTTGGTGGCTGTGGGTAAAGTCGCGATCGCTTTTACCCCCTGTGCTTGATATTTTTTCACTAAAGCCGATAAATCCGATTCTACCACTAGGGGCGATCGAAACCATTCCCCGGCGGAACTGCGGATCACTTTCGGGTTATCGATTTCGACGCTATCGAGACTTAACCAGATACCCTGTACTTCCGTAGCCACAGCAGTGCGGATAATAGTGCCGAGATTACCCGGATCCTGCAATCTTTCCAAAACTAAGCCCAATTGTAGCGGATTTTGGGGGGTTGGATGAAGGTGATCACGGGAAATAGTGGCAATCACACCATCGGGATTAACCGTTGTTGCTAGGGAAGCGAGGACTTCCGGGGAAACTATCTCGACTCGTTTCGCCTGATTTTGAAACTTTTCTGCTAATTCTGCCTGTCTTTGCTGCCACTTTTCAGTATAACAAACCGTCTCCAGGGAACAATTCACCCCTAAAGCTGTCTCTAGTAAGTGGGTTCCCTCAATTAAGGACAAATTCTGCTCCTGTCGCTCTCTAGTGCGGTGTAGCTTGCGAATTTGCTTGATTAAAGGGTTTTGAACACTGCTAATCATAGCCAATCGGATTTTTTACCCCGCTAGGGCTGCCCTAAATAACTACGTTTTGAGGGAGATAATGCGGAACTCGGGACTTGAACCCGAAAGTCTTTGCAGACACTAGAACCTGAATCTAGCGCGTCTACCAATTCCGCCAGTTCCGCATTTTTCTTTCACAATCTCCCATTATACTATCGGACAATCCATAAGTCAAGATAGTTGAGATAATTAAGACAAAAATCGTTTTTCGAGGTAGAATCACCGATAATTCCTTCAAAAATCTGATAAAATGCAGTCTAATTTTACCGAAGCTTTCCTTAGCCAAGACTCCCAACTAAGATAAATGAATGATCCTATGACTATCGATATCGAGCATCCCTATTTAGAAATTCAAGGTCGTCACTCTCTCAAGGGTGAAGTTAAGATCAGTGGTGCCAAAAATGCCGCTCTAGCGATTATGGCGGGAACTTTACTCTGCTCCGACGAGTGCCAGATTAGTAATGTACCTGCTCTAGCCGATATCGAGCGGATGAGCCAAATTCTCTCGGCTTTGGGCGTGCAAGTCCGTCACACCGGAGATAGACTAGAGATTGATGGCAGAGACCTCCAACAAGCTCAAGCACCCTACGATCTCGTCTCCCAGTTGCGGGCCAGTTTTTTTGCCATTGGACCGATTTTAGCCCGTTTAGGAGAAGCAAAAGTTCCCCTCCCCGGCGGCTGCGCCATTGGGGCCAGACCAGTGGATCTGCACGTTAGAGGCCTACAGTCAATGGGTGCAGATGTATTAATCGATGGCGGCATGGTACACGCCCGCGTTAAGGGTAATGGTCGTCTGAAAGGGGCGAATATTTATCTGGATTATCCCAGTGTGGGAGCGACGGAAACCCTAATGATGGCGGCGACTTTAGCGGACGGGGAAACCATTCTCGGTAATGCAGCCCAGGAGCCAGAGGTGATTGATTTAGCCAATTTTTGTGTTTCTATGGGGGCAAAAATTCGCGGTGCTGGGACCAATACAATTGTTATTGAGGGAGTTTCCCGTCTGCACAGTACCGATTACAATATCATTCCCGATCGCATTGAAGCCGGAACTTTACTGATAGCTGGGGCGATTACCCACTCAGAAATTAGTCTTTATCCCGTGATTCCCAGCCATTTAGCTTCGGTAATTGCCAAACTGCACGAAATCGGTCCGGAAGTGGTGGAAGATGGTCCTAATCGTCTCCGGATTATCCCTAAAGACTTAAAAGCCACCGATATGGAAACCCTACCCTATCCCGGTTTTCCCACGGATATGCAGGCCCAATTTATGGCTCTATTAACTTTAGCCGAGGGCAGTAGCGTGGTTAATGAGACGGTTTTTGAAAATCGTCTGCGTCATGTGGCCGAATTAAAGCGTTTGGGAGCAGATATCAAGGTCAAAGGAAATGTGGCTTTAGTGCGCGGTGTGCCTTTCCTCTCTGGGGCGCCGGTGATGGCCACGGATCTACGCGCTTCGGCAGCTTTGGTGGTGGCAGGATTGGCAGCCCGGGGGACTACTATTGTGCAGGGACTCCATCACCTCGATCGAGGTTACGATAATTTAGAGGGTAAATTAAGAGCATTAGGGGCAAATTTACGCCGGGTTGATCCTTTAGCCTTAGAATTGGCTACCCTGTCCCCATCTTAATAGAAAAAGGGCGAAGCATTCGGGCAATAACCTATCGCTGAAACTGTAGATTTCCTATCCGAATGCCTTGCCCCTACAGATATTATCTGACTTTTTTACCGCCTATTCATCGGCTGTAAAATAACGCTCCAGAAAATCGAGAGCATGATTTCTTAAATCATAATATTCTTGAGTTTCTCGCATGGCGTGACGATCCCGGGGATGGGGAAAAGGCACTGTTAAAATCTCACCGATATTAGCATGGGGTCCATTGGTCATTAAAACAATGCGATCGGACATGAAAATTGCCTCATCTACATCATGGGTAATCATGATCACCTCTTGCCGGTGACTCTCCCAAATTTTCAGCACTTCCTGTTGTAATTTTCGCTTAGTTAAAGCATCTAAAGCCCCAAAGGGTTCATCCATCAATAGCATTTTCGGTCGAGTTACCAAAGCGCGAGCGATGCCCACCCGCTGCTTCATTCCGCCGGAGATTTCTTCGGGATATTTATCAGCAGCGGCCGTTAAATGCACCATCGCCAAATGTTCATTAACAAGGCTATTTTTTTCAACTTTACTAGCACTTTTAAGAACTTCATCCACCGCCAAACGAATATTTTCTCGCACTGTCAACCGGGGCAAAAGAGAATAATGCTGAAAAACCATCATGCGGTCAGACCCCGGTTGACGAATTAACTTTCCTTCTAAAGTCACCTGTCCCGAGGAGGATTGTTCTAAACCGGCGATAATTTTTAAAAGCGTCGATTTGCCGCAACCGGAATGACCGATCACCGAGATGTATTCTTGGGAACTAATAGTCAGATTGACCCCAGCAATTCTCATTTTGAAAAAAATCAGATAAAATTCTCTTATTTAAATAGAGAACTTGTGTAGAAGCATTATTTTTTGACAGATAATTATCATCCAACGCTGGAGATAGACAGGTTTTAAGAACTTTGTCCACGAAAAATCGATTTCAATTCATAAATCTGGATGAAATTCTAACAAAATTTTTAGTTTTTTTATAAACAACTTTATTTTTCTCCTTCAAGAGTTCTGACATTTTTAACTAGAATTTACTTTTTTGAATGGGACATATTCGGTTAGAATAAATGAGAAAAATTCCGACCAATTCTTAAACCAAATAAATTTTAATAGGGTACGAATATCATTAAAGAAAGAAGTCCGAGTTACTAATAGCTCACGAATCTTTTGATAGGTGTAATTAACTAAATCCAAAACGGTATGAAATAAAAAAGCTAAGCTGTTCAGCATCTAAATAGCGTATAATAGAAACAGTAACCTATTCAAATATCAATAGCTATGCCAGCCCCTAATCACTTGAATTCCGAACAAATTTTTAAATCAGTTGAAGAGTTAGAATCTCTTTTACATCAACTTTTAAATGAAGGGGATTTAATTATTAAGTGGGATCGCAAGTTGAAAAACAAGGGTAATTCTGTTAACGCAATTTAAATTACGAACAGCTTAGTCAGAATCCTATTTTGCTGCTAGAAAAAACATTGCTCATGGCCTATTTATTAAGAAAATTTTAGGTAGAATGCGTTAGGACTTTCTTGTTTTTAGAAAAAAAATCAAGCTCTCGTTAAGGAACAGACATTTAATGAGTAAAACTTATTACATAAAGGACAAGAGAGCCATTTATTCTCCTGATTTACGTTATTATTGGTCAAGTAAACCGTCTTTAATTTCCCTTCTGATCTCATCTAAGTATTGGGAAGCTTGCTGATAATTAGTATTATATTGATCGTTGATTTCTACCCCTTCTGCTAATTGAAAATTTGATGTGGTTTTTAAATCGTTGATTTCTACTCCTTCTGCTAATTGAAAATTTGATGTAGTTTTTAAATCGATAATTTTAGGGATAGACAGTTTGATAGGAATAGCTTTTGGATAGCTAAAATAGGTGACAAAATCTAAGTAGCCTAGTTTTTCATCAATTACTATCCATTGTTGATCGATTAACTGCATTTTTGGTTCTTTGACATCAAAAGCATATAGAAAAGCTGCGGCATAAAAACCAGCATGGTAAAAGAAGTTATCTGTACCATAAGAAATATTGAAAGAGATGGTCAGTTTAGAATCGCTTTGTCCAGTGCAAATACGATCAGAAAAAATGTCATCAATTGACCTTTTTAACACTTGCTCAAACTGATAGGTTTCTTGCTGATTAAGTGGGGGGGGGATTTCATAGTTATAAAAACAAGTCAAAGAAAATTTATTATTTTTGCCAGAAAACTCCAGTCCAGATTTTTGTAGAGTGAAAGTGATATTTTTATCGTCTTCTAAATGTCTTCTAAAATCTGATATTTGTTGGTAAAAGAATCGATAACTAAATTCACCATCTTTACCCTGATAATTAAGTTTTCGGAGACGAATAGCATTGATTAATTTAATCCAGTCAGACTTCAGCATAAACGGCAATCGCATTGATTAAATAATTAACTATAGCGTTTCTGATTCACAAGAGGTACATTCACGATTGTGAACAGCTTAATCAGCAAAGGTTTAAGTGTGCCGCACAGATGCGAGAACCGCTATATTATTATAGCAGTTATCTTAACGGTGAGATAGGAAGTTTTGGTTTTGGAAGGCCAGTGGTTGGTCGTCCACACCAAATTAGGTTATACTTCATCTTGATAAGCAACGCTGTCCTATACCCAAACCCCTAGAAAAAATTGTTATTGTTCCTCAGATTGACAATAACTCTAATTGTTTTCCCTCTAGGTCTTTAACCCTGATATTTTCTTGAGAATTTCTGGATAAATCTAAAGTTTTAATCACCTCTTTTGCCACCGCTTCTACCACGGGAATAGCCACAGAATTACCGAACTGTTTATAAGCTTGGACATCACTAACAACAATCTGAAAACTATCGGGAAATCCCTGTAATCTTGCCCATTCTCTGGGAGTCATTCTGCGGACGAATAATTTATTTACCTCTCCCTTAATGCGAGTAACGGGAGTAAAATTAGTCAGTCTTTGATCGATAACTAAATTTCTTTCTTTTCCCATACCTCCCACCACAATAGCATTAGCGATACCATTGGGAGAAATAATCTCATAACCGAACCCATTACCTTTATTTTCGTGTCTATCCTTGTGTTTAAACAAAGTTTCTAAATACTGATTAGAGAGATAATATTTAACGCTGACCTCCTTTTCTTCTAAGATATCTTTAAGACAAGTTTCTTGATGGGTTGGTTGAGGATAGGAAAAATGGTAAATATTTAAATCCTCTCGAAAACCGACAATAAAAATTCGGGGACGGTTTTGAGGAACCCCAAAATATCTGGCATTTAAAATCTGGGGACTAGGGACAAAATAATGCAAATCCTTTTCTAATATATCTAAAATAGTTTTTAAAGTTTTACCTCCATTGTGATGGACTAAACCCTGAACATTTTCTAAGATAAAAGCTTTCGGTTTCTTTTCGTGTAAGATCCGGGCAACTTCAAAAAATAAGGTGCCGCGTGCATCTTCAAAACCGTGTTTTCTACCAGCGATACTAAACGCTTGACAGGGAAAACCTCCGCAGAGTATATCATGATCTAGGACAGTTTTTGCCTCTAATTTTCTGATGTCTTGATTATCGGGTAAATGACCATAGTTAGCTAAGTAAACCTTTTGGGAGTAAGGATCAATTTCCGAAGAAAAAACGCACTGACAACCGAGATTCTCTAGGGCGATTCTAAATCCTCCTATACCAGCAAATAAATCAATAAAAGTCCACATATTTTCTCTATTCTAAGCTTTCGTTTTGATCCCTGAGACGATATTAAATTGGCTATCTTACATTTTAGTATAAATGCTCGAATCTTTCTGGCCACTTCCCCATCTCTCCCCTTCCCTATCTCCCCATCTCCCCTGTCCGCATAATTTTTTCCCCAATACTAAACAGATTGGTATGACAAGTGTAGTATAAGGAAGATACCCTTAACAAGTACAACCCAGAAACCATGACCTCTCTTGCTCTTTTATTTTTGAACTCTCGAAAATTAATTATGTTAAGCGATCGCAGGGAGCAAATAATAACTATTCTAACAGCTTTTCTGATCAAGACGACCGACGACCGACTCTTCAAAACGAAAACTTCCTACCTCACCATTAAGATAACTGCTGTAATTTCCTATCGAGCGTATGTTTATACGTCTGTTTTTTTGTACACTTGATTTGAGTAGTTTGAGCTATACCAAATCCATTTTTAATAGTATTATTAACTCCTAGGTTATGGATTGTTTCTCCCCGCTTCCCACTTCCTCACTTTCCTATATCTTTTAAACAGGATTTTAGTATTAGTAAGATAACCAGCATGAATCAACTCACACCGCGTCCTAGTGTCTTAATTGTCGATGATTTGCCCAATAATGTGCGTCTATTGTCGATTATGCTCACTGAGAAGGGATATCAGGTACGAAAAGCGATTAATGGACAGATGGCCCTGAATACAGTGCGATCGCTAATTCCCGATCTGATCCTCCTCGATATTAATATGCCAGATCTCAATGGTTATCAAGTTTGTGAACAGTTAAAAGCTGATGAAAAAACCAGAGAAATTCCCGTGATTTTTATCAGCGCTCTTGATGATGTCTTAGATAAAGTCAAAGCTTTTCAAGTGGGAGGTGTCGATTATATTTCTAAACCTTTTCAAGGGGAAGAAGTGATGGCACGCATCGAAAATCAATTAACTATTTGCCGTCAAAAAAAACAACTACAAAACGAAATTAAAGAACGTCAAAAAGCTGAGGAAACCTTAGAAATTTATCTTCATGCTGTCTCTCACGATCTCCGCAATCCTGTGATCGGGATGTCAATGATCTTAAATAATTTAATTAAAAATTCTCAGGGAGAAACTAAAGAAGTATCCCGGAAGATTTTACAACAGATGGCCGACAGTTGCGATCGACAATTAACTTTAATTGATTCTCTCGTCGAAACCCGACAGAATGATCTTTGGGGAGTTTCCCTAGAACTAAATCCTTTATCTCTCTACGAAATCGGTCAACAAATCAGTCAGGAATGGGAGTTAAGATTAAAGGAAAATCAAGCAACTTTAATTAATAATTTCCCCCCCGATTTACCCTTAGTGAATGCCGATGATCACCATCTCTGGCGAGTTTTTGAGAATTTATTAGCTAATGCTCTTAAACACAATCCCCAAGGAATAATTATCACTTTATCGGCTAGACTAGAAGGTAATTATCTCTGGTGCAGCATTGCCGATAATGGGGTAGGAATTAGCGAAACCCAGAGAAAAAAAATATTTGATCGCTATCAACGAGGCAATAATAACAATCAGATTAGTTTAGGACTCGGTTTATATCTATGTCGTCAAATTATCCATGCTCACGGGGGTGAAATTGGCATTATGAATAATGATGAAAAAGGTTCACAATTTTGGTTTACTTTACCCTACTAAGCTATTGACTAAGTAGGTAGATGTTAAAAACTTTCAGACACCCCTCTTATCAAGTGGGGATCCCCCCGCCTATCGGCACCCCCCTTATCAAGGGGGGCAGGGGGTATCTATCTTCAATTTAATTATAAACAGCTACTTATCTACATTACTCGTTAAGACTGTCTATGAGCAGGAAGAGCCAGTTTAAACATTTGTTTTTTCCTGTTACCAGGGAAAGAAACGGCTAAGATCTATTTAGATCAACTATCTTCACTTGCCATGGCCGCTAATGCCTACTATTCTGCCCATTCTAGACTTAACTTGCAACAACCTTGGCATACCTATCCGGTGGAAACCACCCTATCTATCCTCGGTAGTTCGGCTGTTAATGGCCTCAATAGGGAGCAAATCGCCCAAAGAATTAAATATTATGGCAAAAATGAACTACAAGAACGTCCAGGGCGCAGTAATTGGCAAATTCTCCTAGATCAGTTTACCAATATTATGCTCCTCCTCTTAATTGCCGTGGCCATAATTTCCGGAGGACTGGATTTACTGGAATTGCAGCGCGGTCATCTGGCTAAAATTGGTGTTCCCTTCAAAGATACGATCGCTATCTTAACAATTGTCATCCTCAATGGTATCCTCGGCTATCTGCAAGAAAGTCGCGCCGAAAAAGCTCTGGCCGCTTTAAAAAAACTTTCCTCTCCCCAGGTTAATGTTATCCGCGAGGGTCAACGCAGAGAAATAGACGCGGTTAATCTCGTCCCCGGGGATATCATGCTGATTGAAGCGGGAACCCAAATCAGCGCCGACGGCCAAATTATCGAAGCTTTTAACCTGCAAATTCGCGAATCGGCCTTGACAGGAGAGGCAAATAGTGTTAATAAATCCGCCTCCATTGACCCCTTAGACAGGGATACTCCCCTTGGCGATCGCTTAAATTTCGTCTTTACTGGAACAGAGGTACTGCAAGGCCGGGCCAAGGTCATCGTTACCAATACGGGGATGACAACGGAATTAGGCAAAATCGCTCAAATGTTAGCAACAGTCGGCAATGAACCCACTCCTCTCCAAAAAAGAATGACTCACTTGGGCAATGTCCTTGTTGCTGGTTCTCTCATTCTAGTTGCCCTGACTATTACCATCGGCCTGATCAATGCCGGTTGGTCGGCCCTAGAGGAATTAGTCGAAGTTTCCCTTAGTATGGCAGTAGCCGTCGTTCCGGAAGGATTACCCGCAGTTATCACCCTAACGCTCGCCCTAGGTACTCAACGCATGGTCAAACGTCAGGCCTTGATTCGTAAACTGCCAGCAGTAGAAACCCTCGGTTCCGTTAATGTGATCTGTTCCGACAAAACTGGGACGCTAACGGAAAATAAAATGATTGTACGGGAGATAGAGACGGTTAATCGCAGTTTTTTAGTTACTGGGGAAGGATATAGCCCAAAAGGACAATTTTTAGACACCGAGCAACGGGAGATCGATCCCAAAACCGATCTAGAATTACATCATCTCTTAATTGCCAGTGTCCTCTGCAACGATGCCAGTTTAAACCTCGATAACGGTCACGATAGCATTTTAGGCGATCCCACGGAAGGAGCCTTATTAGTTTTAGGGGCGAAAGCGGGCTTAAATTTATCCTTAACCAAGCAAGAGTTCCCTAGAATCGCTGAAATCCCCTTTTCTTCTCAAAGAAAGCGAATGTCGGTCATTTGTCAAGGAGTCAATACCGTACTATTTACCAAAGGTTCCCCGGAATTAATCCTTGAACAGTGTCTCTCCTACCAATCGGGATTAGAAAGTCTTCCTTTTGGGGATAGGGAAAAAGAACAAGTCTTAGTCGCTAACAATGCTATGGCTAACAGGGGTTTGCGAGTCTTAGGATTAGCCTATAAAACACTAATTTATCCACCAGAATCAACTGAAATCAGCGAAGATGAGCTAATTTGGTTAGGAATGGTCGGTATGATCGACGCAGCGCGACCGGAGGTACAAATCGCCGTGACTAGGTGTCGAGAAGCGGGAATTCGTCTGATTATGATCACCGGTGATCATCAATTAACTGCTCTAGCGGTGGCTAAAAGTCTTGGTATTGCCCAAGCGGGAGCTTTAGTGATCTCAGGGCGAGAATTAGATAAATTATCACCAATTCAGCTAGAAAACCTCATTGACAAAACTAACATCTATGCCCGTGTTTCTCCCGAACATAAATTAACTATTGTCCGCGCCTTGCAAAAAAAGGGTAAATTTGTTGCTATGACCGGAGATGGGGTGAATGATGCTCCGGCCTTGAAACAAGCAGATATCGGCATTGCCATGGGAATCGCTGGCACCGATGTCACCAAAGAGGCTAGTGATATGATTCTCCTCGATGATAATTTTGCCACCATCGTCGCTGCCACGGAAGAAGGGCGAGTGGTTTATAACAATATTCGCAGTTTTATTAAATATATTCTCGGCAGTAATATCGGGGAAGTGATTACTATCGCTGCTTCGCCTCTTTTGGGTTTAGCTACTCCTCTCACTCCCCTACAAATTCTCTGGATGAATTTAGTTACTGATGGTTTACCTGCTTTAGCTTTGGCAGTGGAACCCGCTTCTCCTAATATTATGCGTCGCCCTCCTTTTAGTCCCCAAGAAAGTATTTTTGCTCGCGGTTTGGGCAGTTATATTGTGAGAATTGGGATTATTTTTTCGATTATTAATATCACTCAAATGTTGATCGCTGTGCGCTTGGATCCGCTTTTTGGTAATACTGGTTCATGGAAAACTATGGTTTTTACTACTCTCTGTTTAGCTCAAATGGGTCATGCCATTTCCGTGCGATCGAGCGATCATCTTACCATAGAAATGAATCCTTTGACTAATCCCTATCTCTGGGTAGCAGTAACCCTGACGACAATTTTTCAACTGATGTTAATCTATGTTCCTGCTCTGCGGGATTTCTTCGGTACTCAATTTTTAACTAAAGAAGAATTATTAATCTGTTTGGGATTTAGCACCTTGTTATTCGTTTGGGTAGAGTTAGAAAAGTTATTTACCCGTTGGTATCATCGGCGATAATCAGGGAGCTTTTTTCATTGTTCAGTAAACAGTAAACTGATACTAAATCCCTTGAGTATAGGTGACTTACGAGTATAGGCAAAAGGGAAAATAAATAATCAGTTTTTAATAACCAGATTTAGTATTATTATCGATACCTTCAAGAGAAAATCAAGGTTTGTAGAGATGAAAAATATCATCAGTATTTAGAACTAGATATAGATAGTCAAGCGACCTGTATTATAAGCGGTGATTCTGATCTAATCGTTTCTAACTAATAAGATTGAGATGCTCTATTTACTCACTTAAACTGGCAGTTTCTAGCCATTTTTTACCCATTTCAATGGGAATACCGAGGGGAGGACAGAGAATTTTAATTAATTCGATTCCTCCCGTGACTAAAATGCTTCTTAGGCGGGAATTTTTCTGGATTTCTGCGTCAAATTGTGCGACAAAAGTTTGTTTTTCAACTTCGGTATTAGTGGGATAAGTTTGGGTGAGTTGGCTGATAAGTTGTTGGATTTCTTGGGCGGCTTCGGCTAAATTTTGGGGTGTGGCGTAATTATGAATAATGCCATCACCCTGTTCAATAATCTGCACGTTTTGCGGTTGAACAATGTTGTATTTAGAGCCTTGAGTATTTTCTGACATAGGTGTTTCTGAAGTTAAGTTATTTATTAACACTATAGCATCCATAATAGAGGATTGAACATCGAGATCATTTTCTGCTTCTAAGGCCTGACATAGGAGAGGAATTGCTGTTTCCGAGCCAATCTTACCCAAAGCCTCGGCTGCGGACATACGAACATACTCATCAGAGTCTTCTAAAGCCTTGAGTAACCCCGGAATGGCTGTTTCTGAACCAATCTTACCCAAAGCCTCGGCTGCGGACATACGAACATACTCATCAGAGTCTTCTAAAGCCTTGAGTAACCCCGGAATGGCTATTATTGATTCATTACCCATTTTTCCGAAAGATTCAGCGGCTTGTTTTCGCATTTGAGCATCGGAATGTTTTAGCCTTTTGGAAAAGGCTTCAATAACTAGCTGTAAATTGTCAGGCTTGAGTGCCATTTTGGGTTAAGTCATAACGAGAAACAATTTTACCGATTGCATCGGTGGCACTGAAACGAACGCTATCTTCTTCATCGGATAAGGCATTGATTAAAGCGGGAATAGCTTCTTCTAGTCCAATTTCACCTAAAGCCTCGGCTGCGTTCCTACGAACATCTTTATTAGAGTCTTCTAAAGCCTTGAGTAACTCCGCAATCGCTGTTTCCGAGCCAATTTTACCCAAAGCCTCGGCTGCGGACGTACGAACATACTCATCAGAGTCTTCTAAAGCCTTGAGTAACCCCGGAATGGTTATTTCTGAGCCAATCTTACCCAAAGCCTCGGCTGCGGACATACGAACATACTCATCAGAGTCTTCTAAAGCCTTGAGTAACCCCGGAATGGCTATTTCTGAGCCAATCTTAGCCAAAGCCTCGGCTGCTTTGATACGAACACTCCAATGAGAGTCTTCTAAAGCCTTGAGTAACCCCGCAATCGCTGTTTCTGAACCAATCTTACCCAAAGCCTCGGCTGCGTACCCACAAACCTCAAAATAAGAGTCTTCTAAAGCCTTGAGTAACCCCGCAATGGCTGTTTCCGAGCCAATATTACCCAAAGCCTCGGCTGCTTTCATACGAACACTCCAATGAGAGTCTTCTAAAGCCTTGAGTAACCCCGGAATGGCTGTTTCATGTCCAATATTACCCAAAGATTCAGCCGCTTTAGCGCGAATTTCGGGGTGGTTATCATCTAGTTTTTTAGAGAGGGAGCTAATGGCGATTTTGGTATATTCATTAATTTTAATCATATTGTTTTCTATTTGGTGATTAGTTGGTAAGAAAAATTAACTTTATTTATCCATTTTTCCCCTGAGAAATTTTTCTAATTTTTTCATGTCTTCTTGACTAGGAGTCAGAGTAAATCGAGTTACACCTGGTTCAGTTCGCATTCTATCCATATAAATTCTTAAGGCTTCATCATCTTCTCGATGGGAGAGGACATATTTTCTTAATTCGGGGCGAGACATTTGGCAAAAATCAGGTTGATGATTCATCTTCAAACTCCACATTTCCGTTAGTTAATATGATAAAGCTAAGAGTTTCACCTGCTAGTATATAAATCTCCTTGCGTTTTTCATCACAGCGAAATAGATGAATATCGGTATAGAAATTAGACAGGGTTTAACACATTCTAAGGCAAGTAAGCATCTGTTGGGGGGGTGGGTATCATTATTGATGGATTTTTCCTCCAATTTACCAGTTTATCCCTGTGAGAAGTATAGCATCCTACAGTCCTTGAGATTGAGTAGATGATGAGGACGAGGTTTTTGTAGTAGAGTTAGGAATATTTTGACTATCCTCTCCAAAACTGGCTATCTCTGAAAAAGTAATAGGTGTATATCTGACGATTCAGCAAGAACCTATTGGTTTAGCAGTTACCAACCGAGTTGTTTTTTAGCATCTTCCCAAGTAATTCTTTGTCCTGATTGATCCTGTTGAATTGCTTCAGATAGGATTTCGGCAAACTCTTTGTCTTCTAAACCAAGATTCAATTTGAGCGTAATTCAGGGCAACCATAATGGGTTGACCTTCTTTGGTAATAATAATAGGTTCGTCAGTCATTTGCTCAGACCATTCAACCAGCTTTTGTCCTGTTTCAGTAATGTTTAGATATTTAGTCATGTCAGCAATTAACAGTTATCAAAAAAATTGGGTTTAAAACCTCGCCTTTTAAAGCGAAAAGTTTTCGGTATTTCTGCAAATCTGAGACGCACCCGCTTAAGCACAACTACGAACTAGAATCCTGAATCTGTCCATCACCTTTTTCAATAATCTGGACGTTTTTGGCATGGATAGTATATTTAGATTCTGACTTGACTGGAGATTGATTAGATAATTTTTGACTATCCTCTGCAAGTTTAGTTTCTACTGCTTTAATCATATCTGCAAATTCCGATTGGCGGTGTAAGTCGATATTGAGAGTATTCATATCTTTAAGAATATTAGTTAGATTATCAATATTGCCCCTGATTTCATCATATAAGTTTAATGTCGCCATGATACTATTAGTGTTAACTAAATCAAGTTGTTTGTATTTTGCTTGTAGTTTTGCTTTTTCGTCTTCCCAATATTTCAGGTAGTCTATGCGCTCGAAGTCATTATAAATTCTGGCATCTGGTAAAATAATCGGGAATATTCTTTGATAAAAGTCACCATTTCTGGCAATTTCTACTAATTCAAACATACAGTTTTCTGATTTTAAGTATCTATCGCTGATGACGGCGACGACACATTTCCCCCGTCCAATTTGCCGCATAAAGTTTTTGATGGAGTCTTTATAGCTGGTGTGGGTTTTATCCCGAATAATCTCAATTCCTTTAGCGGCAAAAGCTTGGACGAGTTGATTAGCCATTTCGTTGCTGTCTTCTTGCCAGTTGTAGGAGATGTAAACTTGTTGATTCATGGGTTGGGAGAGGGGGTGATAGTATTTAAGTTTGTTTTGAATTGTGTCTAGTGCTTTTCTAGCTTGAAAGAGAGTATCGCCATTATTTAATGTGACAAAATCAGGATTTTTCAGGCATTTGATAAGTTCAGTCATCGCTGTTTCCGAGCCAATCTTAGCCAAAGCCTCGACTGCCTTCCTACGAACATACTCATCAGAGTGTTCTAAATCCTTGAGGAATCCTGGAATTGCTGTTTCTGAGCCAATGTTACCCAAAGCGAAGGCTGCGTTCCTACGAACAAACCAATCAGAGTCTTCTAAAGCCTTGAGTAACCCCGGAATGGCTTTTTCCGAGCCAATCTTACCCAAAGCCTCGGCTGCGTTCCTACTAGCATCATCACCGGGGTCTTTTAAGGCTTTAATTAGCCCATCAATTGCTGCTTCTGAACCAATTTTACCTAGAGCCTCTGCCGCATTACCACGAACATCATAATCAGAGTCTTCTAAGGCTTTAATTAACCCATCAATTGCCGCTTCTGAACCAATTTTACCTAGAGCCTCTGCCGCCCTCCAACGAACATTATCATCGGGGTCTTCTAAGGCTTTAATTAGCCCATCAATTGCCGCTTCTGAACCGATGTTACCTAGAGCCTCTGCCGCATTCCAACGAACATCACCATTGGGGTCTTCTAAGACTTTAATTAGCCCATCAATTGCTGCTTCTGAACCGATGTTACCTAGAGCCTCTGCCGCATTCCAACGAACATCATCATCGGGGTCTTCTAAGGCTTCAATTAAAGCATCAATAGTGGATGCCGAGTCGATTTCAACAAGAGCCTTTACTACGTTCCTACGAACATACTCATCAGAGTCTTCTAAAGCCTTGAGTAACCCCGCAATCGCTGTTTCCGAGCCAATCTTACCCAAAGCCTCGGCTGCGTTCCCACGAACATACTTATCAGAGTCTTTTAAAGCCTTGAGTAACCCCGCAATCGCTGTTTCCGAGCCAATCTTACCCAAAGCCTCGGCTGCGTTCCCACGAACATACTTATCAGAGTCTTTTAAAGCCTTGAGTAACCCCGCAATCGCTGTTTCCGAGCCAATCTTACCCAAAGCCTCGGCTGCGTTCCCACGAACATACTTATCAGAGTCTTTTAAAGCCTTGAGTAATCCCGGAATGACTGTTTCTGAGCCAATTTTACCCAAAGCCTCGGCTGCCTTCCTACGAACATCCTCATCAGAGTGTTCTAAAGCCTTGAGTAATCCCGGAATGACTGTTTCTGAACCAATCTTACCCAAAGCCTCGGCTGCCTTCCAACGAACAGAAAAATAAGAGTCTTTTAAAGCCTTGAGTAATCCCGCAATGGCTGTTTCTGTGCCAATCTCAGCCAAAGCCTCGACTGCGTTCCCACGAACATCCTCATCAGAGTCTTTTAAAGCCTTGAGTAACTCATTAACAACTTGATTAGACTTTGTTAATCCCAATAACTCCACCTTAAACCGTTTCGGCACATCCAACCCAAGCACTAACCCCACTGTCTGCTTTTGAAACTTAAAGTTGACTTCTCCTGCTAACCTCGCTCCTAATTTTAAATCAATCTCTAACCCTAATTTAACCACCCGTTTTGCTTGGGTTTCATTATCCAATAACCCCAACAGCAACGCCATAGGTTCCGTCCATTTGAGATAATTCAAATAGTCCCACTGTAACTGCTCATCCCTGAGATGGGGTAACTTTTTCTTTAATTCCTCAGCCGTGTAATATTCTTGAATCAGTTGGTGGCGAAAAGCAATTTTATCATTACCTTCTAGGTGAATTAGATGATATTTCAGTAAATCCTTTAACCACTGCTTACTGTAATATTCTGGGAATCCTTTATTTTTGATAAATTTGCTTAATTCTTCCTCTGCTTCTGTTCGGGAAATAGCCACCTGAATCTCGGTTTTTGACTCCCCTTGCGTCATTTTCCAAGCTAACACTTGCAGCAATTCTCGCCACCAATCTCGCGATTCTTGGTAAGTAGAAACATCTGCTTTTAATTTCTTGTCATAAATTCCTGTAAAAATCTGGAAAACTAAGCCCAAATTAGCAGGAATTTTGTTCTGATTATCATCAAAAACTGAACAAAGCATCCACAAAAGCAGGGGAGTTTCTCCCAATTCCTTGAGACGATTTCCCAACTGTTTAAGCATTTCTTCGCCTTTTTCAGGCAAATAGGCATTGACAAAATCCCGCATCTGTGGTTCAGTCAGGGGAAGCATTTCCAGCTTTTTTTCAATGTTTAAGTCGTCGATGCCTAAATCCCTTGTGGTGAAAATCATCGGGATTTCTGCATACTGCTGGCGAAAGTTTTTTAAATTCTGTCGTGCAGTATCTGAGGGTAATTCATTGATACCATCAAATAATAATAACGGTCTAAAATTCTGATTTTCTAACAGCCAACTTTCTAGGGTATTACTATCAATAATTAATTTATGGCGTTTCAGGAATTGTAAAATTAAATCAAGAATTGAGGTTTCATACAAGCGTAATTCGATGAGAATGGGAATTTGAATGATTTTAGCCTGATTTTGTTGATTTGGGTGCAAGCTTTGCGCCCCTACAGATTCTTCTAATAACAATCTGGCTAAAGCGGTCGATTTTCCTGAACCGGGACGACCTTTTAAAAGAACGTGAACGTGATTAGCGGCATACTTGCGTAAACCATCTAAAACTGTGAATATTTCGGTTTTTTCTGGTCTTTCTGGTCTTTCTTGCGGGTTTTCTGGTTCTTTTTCAATCGTCTGTACCCACAAATCCTTTAGCAAAGGTGCAGTTTTCGACGGGCGTGTTTTTCCCTCTACGTCCGTGAGGGTGTAAAATGTCTCCCACTGGGCGTACTTTTCCGAGATTGATTTGAGATAGGGAGTCCAGTCAATCATTGATGCTGTCTGTTAGTTCGAGAAGAAACCCTGATTAAACTTTCGGCTCTCTTGGATTTGGTGGGTAAAATGTATTCTAAGATACATTCTTGCCGGCGAGGAGTGGAAGGAACCACAGAGACACAGAGGACACAAAGATCGATCCTATGGTAAGTTAAGCTGGTCGCAACGCGCTCGCTACGCGAGATCACACAGAACCTAGAAGAGCCAACTTTCTAGTATTTTAATTGTAGGCTAAGAAAATTTGTTCATGACTTACAAGATAGAATCGGAGTAGAGGTTATCTTATTTTTGTTTTCCTAATTGTTGGGCCTTATAAAAAGTTTCTAAACTGTGACTATCCCCGACAAAACGCCAGTGCCAGGGTTCATAATTAATACCCTGGGGATTATTTTCAGGGAAAGATAACTCGAAACTATACTGGGCAGCGTTATTTTGCAACCAACGAAAAGCGGCAGTATTAGCAAAACTGCTACTTAAATTTGTGGCGGGAGCGCGACCATCGCCAATATCGATCGCATAACCGGTATGATGTTCGCTGTAACCCGGAGGTGCGCTCACTTCTGCTCGTTTGCGGGTTTCCTGATTGCGTTGTTTTTTAACTTCAAAAAAGAGCTTTTCTTGGGTTGCTTTCGATCGAAATGCGGAAATCGGCATTAAAATCACCCCCGACCTTCTCGCGTCACTCTGCATCTGGATAAAAGCTTTGGCTGCTGCTTTCCTTAAACGCATAGCACCATCCCCAGTAATAGGGGCTAATTCCGTCTCTGGGGCCTCTTGATAGGGTAAATGACCTAGAATGTTCTCAATCGGGCTAGGAGTGGCTTTAATCAGGGGGGAGGGGTTAATAACCGGTTTTTTTACGGTAGCAGGGGGACGATTCAAGACTGCTATGGCAATTAGGCCGGTTCCCACCAGAGCAAGTAAACCGCTTGCGATCGCTATGAGACCATTAGGATTAGTAGTTTTTCTGTACTGGCTGTCCCGCAAAGCTTCGGGAATATCATCGATCGGTTTCACGGTTCACTTACCCTCCTGCACGATAATTACATTATTCCCCGGCCACTCCATCTTGACGAGCAGCGTGTTGAACGGCGGCGGCCACAGCCGTAACTACACGACCATCAAAAACCGAGGGAATAATATTCTCTCGATCGAGATTAGCAGGAGTGATCAAAGAAGCGATCGCTTTGGCCGCTTCCAGATACATATTATCGGTGATTGCCCTAGCGCGACAGTCTAGGGCCCCGCGAAATAATCCGGGGAAAGCGAGAACATTGTTAATCTGATTGGGATAATCGCTGCGTCCGGTAGCTACCACGGCCACCAAATCATTGATTAATTCCGGTTGAATTTCGGGAATGGGATTAGCCATGGCAAACACGATCGCATTTTTAGCCATTCCCTTGACCATTTCGGGAGTCAACACCCCCGGTGCGCTCACTCCCAAGAAGACATCAGCGCCTTTAAGAGCATCCCCTAGCTTACCACTGGCGGCCACGGCCCAAGCTTGTTTTTCTGGGGTTAAATCGTCCCGGTTTTGGGAGAGGATGCCAAGGGAATCACAGAGGGTTATATCTGTAGCTCCTGCGGTTTTAAAGAGATTAGCGATGGCGATACCCGCTGCACCTGCACCATTAATGACGATTTTGGCTGTATCAAGCGATTTTTTGACCAATTTGAGGGCATTAATCAGGGCAGCCAGGGAAACGATCGCTGTACCATGTTGATCATCGTGGAAAACGGGAATATTTAATTCCGCTCGCAGACGTTTCTCGATTTCAAAACAGCGAGGAGCGCCGATATCCTCTAGGTTAATACCCCCAAAAACCGGAGCGATTCTTTTGACGGTTGCGATGATTTCTTCGGGGTCTTGGGTGGCTAAACAGATGGGAAAAGCATCAATTCCGGCGAATTCCTTGAATAACATCGCTTTCCCTTCCATTACTGGTAGGGCAGCCTCTGGCCCGAGATTTCCTAATCCTAATACCGCGCTACCATCGGTCACTACAGCGACGGTGTTACCCTTGATGGTCAATGAGTACACTTGTTCTGGCTGGTGGGCGATAGCGGTGCAGATGCGACCAACTCCGGGGGTGTAGGCCATGGCCAGGTCATCCTGGGAGGTGAGGGGAATACGACTCTCAATGGAGATTTTACCCCGACGATGGAGATCGAAGGTGCGATCGGAAACTTTGAGAAGTTTAACATCTGGTAGAGCTTTAACCGCAGCGATAATCTGTTCCGCTTGGTCGGTACTAGCGGCATCAACCATCACCTCGCGGGTGCTAATCTTTAAATTGCGTTCGATCAGAGAAATTTGCCCTAAATTCCCCCCCACATCGGCGATCGCATTGAGGACAGAAGCGAAGGTTCCCGCTTGATTGGGGATTTCTATCTTGAGACTTAAACTATAGCTAGGATTGGGCGTTAAATGAACCATGCTGAAGGCTTCCAATACTGATAAATATTGATTATCTTCTATCTGTGGGGGACTTTGGTATCTAATCGCGCAGTTTCTGTAGCTATTATGATCTCTGTGGTCATAATGCTGGTGGGAGCGAGTGAGTCAAACTAGATTCTTTTTAAAAGTTGTGGGGTGTGGGGTGTGGGGAGAAACAATCGATAACTTGGGAGTTAATCACACTATTAAAAGCAAATTTGGCTCTTCTAGGTTCTGTGTGATAAGTTTAACTTAGATAGGATCGAGCGATTTTTGTGTCCTTTTTGTCTTTGTGGTTCGTTCCACGCACTCGCCAGCAGCACTGTATCTTATACTAAATCTGGTTATTAAAAACTGATTATTTATTCCCCTTTGCCTTTTGCCTCTTGCATGAGTGCCTCTCCTCATAACTAGCCTGTACTCAACGGATTTAGTAAGTAGTCGTGCAAAATTAATTTCCTAGTAAAGATAGGCAAAAGGCAAGAGGCAAAAGGCAAGAGGGGGTTAGATATGTGTAATTAATTTTGCTTAGGTACTTATTAGAACACATTTTCCCCACCAAACTAAGAGAGCCAAAGGATTTAGTATGTATTGGCAATCTTTCCCGAAAAAAGAGGAGAAAAAAGCAAGTTCTGCTTTTCTCTCCTCTAGTCTAGCGAGTAATTTTTAATTACTGTGAACTGTTTTAGTAAGCGCCATTGTTCTTGGGAAAAACCACAACACCGATAGTTTTGAAGACTACCCAGATATCGGTTAACCAATTACGGGAATTAACGTAATACACATCCATTTGTACCCGCATGGGATAGGGGATGTCATTACGTCCAGAAACTTGCCATAAACCAGTTAAACCAGGACGAATAGTTAAAACTTTGTCGATGCGATTGCCATATTTCTGTAATTCTTCGGGAACTAAAGGCCGCGGACCGACGACGCTCATATCTCCCCGCAGGACGTTCCAGAATTGGGGAAACTCGTCCAAACTGGTTAAGCGGAGAAATTTGCCAATCCAAGTTATACGGGGATCGTCCTTAAGCTTGAAATTATCCTCGAATTCTGCCCGCAGTTGGGGAGAGTCTTCCATCAGTCTCTCTAACACCTTATCCGCATCCATCACCATAGTACGAAATTTGATACAGTTGAAATGCTGGAAGTTTTGACCGACGCGCTTCTGCACATAGAAGACCGGACCTGGGGAACTAATCGCGATCAATAAGGCTAAAATTAAATAAAGCGGCGAAAAGAAAATTAGAACCGATAGGGAGAAAACGATATCGAATAATCGTTTTGAGGTATCGCCGTCTAAAGCTATTAACCAAGATTTTTGATGCCGTCTACCAGAGACCGAGGGTTTGAACCCTCGCTTCATCAAAGCTTGTAGAGCCTTGACGGAGATAAGTTGGCTATTAGCAGTCATCTTACTCCTTCACATCACACACACCACACATTAACTATGATAAAGCCACAAGACTGAAAAAACAAGTCTTTGGTTAAATAACTGGCACTGGCCATTTTAGAGCCTTTGTACTGATAAGATTTCTGATTGGGGTTTGCTAAAAAAGTTTGTTGCTATGATTAGGAGTCGGTCCCGGTGTTAAAGTTGGCACCCCCAAGCATGAAAATATTCTGATTGACGAATTTGCCTTATTTCAGCTTCTATTCTCAAGTCAGGAGATTCTTTATTATAGCGTTTCCCAATCTCATGAGGTACACCAAAATCTTAACTCCTGACTTCTGACTGCTCAAAACCTAAGACTTTGTACCTCACAACTAGGGAAATTGCTATATTTATTCTTGCCACTTCCCAACTGGCTCTTCTGGGTTCTGTGTGATAAGTTTAACTTATGCTAAATCTGGTTATTAAAAACTGATTATTTATTCTCTCCTTTGCTTTTTGCCTGTTCTTATAAGTAGCCTATGTTCAACGGATTTAGTATTACATAGGATCGGTATCCTTTGTGTCTTTGTGGTTCGTTCCACCTCCTGGCTAGAAGAAATGTATCTTAAAATACATTTTGCCCACTAAATCCAAGAGAGCCTCCAATTCATAATTCAGGTTCTTCGGTTTGTCTTATGCAATGGACGGGGGTTATAAGGGATGGAACCCTTATATACAAAGGCATTTGGCGATTTTTGTCAATTGCTTTTGATCTAAAGCGAACTAATCAATTAAATTCCTTGCCAGATAAGGATTTAGTCGATTTATGCCCCCTATCGAACCATACCAAGTAACGAAGAGCCATAATTCATAATTCATAATTCATAATTCCCTCTCTCCTATATCTTTTAAACAGTATATCGAACCATACCAAGTAACGAAGAGCCATAATTCATAATTCATAATTCCCTCTCTCCTATATCTTTTAAACAGTATTTCGTATTAGAGATTTAATAAATAAAAGGGCATCAGTAAATGATGCCCTGTGGTTGAATATTTAAGTAGTTACAGCTTTAATCCTAAGAATGAATTATGCTCTTGTGTTTGTGCCTCTCCTGACTCTCGAAGTCTGAGTCTCGCAAACGACAACTTTACACTTCAGCATTAGGATAAATCGCCTACTTAGACGGTGCAGTACGTTTTTTCACACTACTTAGTTCTCGAATGCCTAACCAACCGATCAAACTATAGCCAATCGATAGCAACATACTTTGAATACCAATTCTTAACCACTGTTTCAAAGCTTCTAAGTTAGCTTGGCTTTCTGCCTGTTTTCGCCGATCTTGCAGCTGAGTTTGTAGCTGATTTTTTATCTCATCTAAGCGCTGTTTAAACTCCTTCGGTTTTTTGGACAAATCCCGTAAATTAGTTAATTGTTCCCTTTGTTGACGGAGACTCTGTAACTGTTCTGTGCTGATCGGTTGCCCTTGGAAACTGCCACTTTCAATCACTTGATTTCTCTGGGAGATCTGCTGTTCTAATAATTGGGGATTTTGGGATAGAGTATTTAACTGGGCTAAGAAAGCCTGAATTTGTCCCTCTCCTTGGTCAACACCCTGTTCGATTTGAGTCAAAGCGTTGTTTTTAATCTGGTTGGTATTATTGATATGAACGGGAATCATCAACAGAAAAACTAAGCCTAACAGTGTAGAAAAAATAAAGAGTGGCCAACGGAATTCAAAGCGTGACTTTCTGGGAATGATATCTTTATTGTTAGCGTCAATCCAGTAAGCGAGCAAAACGAGAACAATACCCAGAAGAGGAACAATTCCTCGATCGACAAAGGTGGTGACGAAACCTACCTGCCATTGGGATTGATTAAATCGATAGGGCATCGGTAGGATAAACGCATCCAAAAGGAAGGAAATAATGAAAACAAATCCCGTTAATTTCAGGGACAAAGAAGTAAAGCTGTTCATCGCTGTTTCTGTAATGGTATATCAATGAATAGATTCATTAGTCTGTTTAAAAGTTCTCCCTGGGGATTCGCGGGAGAATTTTGCCGAGAGGCACTCTGACAAACTGCAATTTCTAATTAACTTTTGGTCAACCTCCCGCTAAACCCTACGTTAAATCGTTCTGCTTGTCAACCCCTTTCGAGAATCGACTCTAGAAATATTACCTCAATATGGTATCGATAAACTTATCTATCCCCCTCAAGGAATACAATTTTCGTAACCGTTCAGGGAGGGGTCAAGCAGCCAAGCGAGGCCAAAAAGGTCATTCCAAATCATGGATTTCACCGCTTTCTCATCAAGGGTGCGCGCAAGTGGTTTGCCAAACATCCATTCAGTCCACCACCCTTTATGAAATGGTCATGCGATCGCTGATTGCCGATAGCACAGCGTAACCCTTCAAAAACACTGATGATTAAGACGATCGCTTTTGGACATGGTTAAATTTTCTTCAACTTGGCGATCGCTTTTTGGGGTCAATCGACGACCGACTCCCCAAAACAAAAACTTCCTGTCTCACCACTGAGATAACTGCTGTATCGAAAATCCTTACTCATCCCCTAAATAAGCTTCAATTACCGCAGTATTGCTCCTAACTGTGGCTGGATCTCCCAAAGCGATTAACTTACCGAAATCTAACACTGCCATGCGATCGCATAATCCCATCACTAAAGGCACATGATGTTCGATTAACAGGACAGTTAAAGCCAAATCATCACGAATTTGTCGAATTAGCTGACTTAATGCCCCCTTTTCGCTGGGATTCATCCCGGCTGCTGGTTCATCGAGCAGTAATAACTGGGGTTGCAAAGCTAAAGCGCGGGCAATTTCCAAGCGTCTTTGATCACCATAGGCTAAATTACGGGCTTTCCGATTGCTTTGGTCGGTTAATCCGACTAAATCTAATAATTCCCCTGCTCTTTTGTAGGTTTTTTCCTCCTCCCTTCTCGAAACTGGTAAACCTAAAATTCCTGTCCAGAGATTGGAGCTATTGTGAATGTGACCAGCGATCGCCACATTTTCTAAAGCCGATAATTCACCAAATAAGCGTAAATTCTGGAAAGTACGGGCAATTCCTGCCTGAGCAATTTGATGAGGACGATAGTTGGCCAGACTGCAGCCTTGATAAATTAAATCGCCACTGGATAGGGGAATTAAACCGGTGATCAGATTAAATAAAGTTGTTTTTCCCGCCCCATTGGGTCCAATTAAGCCAAAAATCTCGTTTTTTTGTACCTGAAAGGAAACTCCATCCACAGCGACTAATCCCCCAAATCGACGGGTGGCTCCCCGCACTTCTAATAAATTTGCTTTCATTCTTGTTAATAGATTAAATTAGTCGATTTTACTCGATCAAGACTATTGAAAGTAAGCATTGGGTTCTCTTGGATTTGGTGGGTAAAATGTATTCTAAGATACAGTCTTGCGGGCGAGGGAGTGGCAAGGAACCACAGAGACACAGAGGACACAAAGATCGATCCCATGTAAGTTGAACTGGTCGCAACGCGCTCGCTACGCGAGATCACACAGAACCTAGAAGAGCCAACATTGCACTGACCAAAAAAATATTTCTCAGGAGATTTACCCTAAAAGAATTAGTTTTAAAGATTTATTTGGCAATTATTTTGATTAGGAAATATTTTACACAATCCCTACCAGATAAGCAAGACGGCTCACTACTACTAGTGAATCACTACCGATAACGAAAAACTGCCATAATTGCAGCAATGTCCTCATCTAGCCAAAAGGCGATCGCTACTGATGAACAATGACGCTAAAATTATCGATCTTGTCATCCGGCTGTTTTTTCTAGGCCTGTTGTTATTTGCTGGTTTTACCCTGCTGCGTCCCTTCCTAACCATGATCCTCTGGGGAGCAATTCTAGCGATCGCTTGGTATCCGCTCTTTCTCTGGTTAAAAAAGTTACTCGCAGGCCGGGCAAAACTGGCCGCAGTTCTTCTCACCCTACTTTGTCTAGGGATTATTATCGGTCCGGTGAGTGGCATTGCGGCGGTTCTGGCGCGTAATCTGCGAACGCTGGCCGAATATATCGATACTGGTGCTGCGGTGATTCCCCCTCCCCCCGCTGATGTGGCCACCTGGCCGCTGATTGGCGAAAGGATTGCCAGTCTCTGGCAGCAAGCATCCGATAACACGGGTCAATTTCTCCAACGCTTCGAGCCACAATTAAAAGAACTGGGGAAAATCTCCCTTTCCCTGGCCACCAGTACCGGTCTGACGGTGCTGAAATTTATCGCCTCGATTCTGATTGCGGCGGCCTTTACCCTCTCGGCTAAAAATCTGACTCACCCTATGAACCGGTTAGCGGAAAAGATCGCCCCGGGTAGAGGAATCGCGCTGGCCAGTCTAACCGCCTCCACCGTCCGCAATGTTAGCCGTGGTATTATTGGCGTTGCCATTATCCAGAGTCTTTTGATCGGCATCGGTTTAGTGACGGTGGGAACCCCTGCAGCCGGTTTATTAACTTTCCTCACCCTAATTTTGGGCATTCTCCAAATTGGCCCCGGTTTAATTGTCTTGGGGGCGCTCATTCACGCTTGGGCAACACTCCCCAATTCCATCGCCCTACTATTTACCCTCTGGATGATTCCCGCCACCTTGGTGGATAATTTCCTCAAACCGATCTTAATGGGGCGCGGCCTGCCCATTCCCATGGTGGTGATTCTGCTAGGGGTGTTCGGGGGAGTGATCGCCTACGGGATTATCGGTTTGTTCGTCGGGCCGGTTCTGCTCGGTCTTTGCTACGAGTTAGTTAGGGCTTGGATTGGCGAGGATAGCTCTGAACCAGTGGCAAATAGTTCAAGGGGTGACAGAGGGGCTACAAGCTAGATAGAGCGGGGGGTCTAGCCAAACGACCCCCTAAAGAAATAGAGTGGTTAGGACAACCACTCAAAATTTTAAAATGTTACCTTCATTCTATCAGGCTTGTTTACAGGCGAACCTTAGCGAGGCGAGCTATTTGACCTTACAGCTCCTAATCCTGCTCTTACAAAGTCATCGGATAGTCCAACTAGAGAAACTGGCCGCTCTTTTCCCGCAACCGATAACCTTTGAAAGTAGAAGACGGAATTTGCAGAGATTTCTTAAGCTCCCGCAACTAAACGTGAAACTCTTGTGGTTTCCTTTGATCAAACAGATCGTCAAGCTAGAATTTAGCGGAAAAAATAAAAATCGAGAGCAAAGAAGAAGGCTCAAAAAACTGAAACACGCGGGAAGATTATTAGTCGTCATAGATAGAACCGATTGGAAGGGGAGAAATTTATTCGTCGCCAGTGTGATTTGTGGTCGGAGAGCTTTGCCCGTATATTGGGTGTTACTGAATAAAAAAGGAAGTAGCGCTCTCGGGGAACAGAAAAAATTCCTCAAGCCAGTCTTAGGGTTGTTGAAACCCTATCCGCTCGTCGTAATGGGAGACCGTGAATTTCAGTCAGCGCAATTAGGGAAGTGGCTTGACGACAGAGGTGTAGCTTTTATCTTCCGTCAAAAGAAAAGTACCTACACGCGATTGAAAGATGGAGAAAACTATCAAGCCCTTTCCGAGTTAGAACCGAACCGGGGCGAGCGAAACTTCTTTCGGGGAGTGACCCACACGAAAAGCCATGAGATCGAGGGGTTCAACCTAGCAACTTATTGGAAAAGAGGTTATCGAACTAAAGGGTCTAAAGAGCCTTGGTATTTATTGACCAACCTAGAATCTTTAGAGATAACTCTCAAGTTATATAAATCTCGATTCGGGATTGAAGCGATGTTCAAAGATTGTAAAACGGGAGGATATAATCTTGAAAAAACGAAAGTGAGCGAGCCTCGCTTTCTCGCCTTAATTTTATTAATCGCTATCGCTTACTCTTTGAATACAACCCGTGGTCAAAATCTCAAGAGATCGGGAACTCGCGATTATATTTGTCGCTCCAAAGAAGCGAAACGCGGTCCGGAAAGACATAGCGATTTTTGGATAGGTACTTATGGGAGCTTCTGGATCGAGTCGATGGACGCGTACTCGGAACTCGCCTTTTCTTTGATCCGCCTCAAGCCAGGAAAACACCCCGATTTTTCTAGGGGTCTAACGGCTATGCGCCTTATCCAGCAAGCCTTTTAGTCGCCTTGTCACCCCTTGAAGGCAAATAGTCCTGATCAGTCAGTCTAAATCTTTCCGGGGAACTTTGAGAGTCGCTAAGGAAAGGAGATTAATTTAGCCACAGTGTCCACGGTTTGCTGGCGACAGGTGCGACCATCGGCTAGGGTTCTTTCACCATCCATGTAACCCATAATCCCGTTATGATGGGTAGGTCCCAGGGAGATAATCTTGATAATGCCGAGACGACGAGCTTGATTCCAGTAGGACAACCAAGCGATCGGCCAGCGTTCGGGAAAAATCGTCCGACCGATCGGTTCTACTGTATCCCGTTCACCGACTAAATGATAGAACCGATCCAACTGCAAAAAACCGACATTGCCGCTAAAAACACCCCCCAGAGAAATCATTTCGATGGGTACTTTCAGGAATTTTTTGAGATAGATAATTGCACCCAAGGAAACCTGAGCGCCGCCACTATAACCGATAAAAGTAATTGGTATCTTACTGCCCAAGGGATAATCATTGTGTAGTAATGCCTCAAGAATCACTCCCGCCGAACCCTGATTAAAAATTGGTCCGTAGCGATCATCGGCCGAAACCACGATCTTAAATAAATTCCGCAGATTGATTAAAGCCATTACACCGTTATGCCCTTTCTGACCGTTTGTTTCCACCCATTGCCAGAAACCGGCTAGAGGGCGCTCGGAATCGGTTAAGGCGCGATTAGTGGTGGAATAGGGCATAATATTGCCGACGATCCGCACTTGCGCCGGTAAAATCCCGTATAATTCGGCGAGAAAATTTTGAGCGTAGGGTTTCAAGCGAGTGGACTCCTGACAGATGCCGTCGAGATAGACGATATAACGCTGCACTTGGTTTTGGGGTGGTGCTAGTTGCTGCCAGGGTTCCTCGGCATAGACGCGACTGGGACTGTACCAACCGGCCCACCAACCCAGGGCCTCTAGAGGCGAGGTCAGTGCTTCTAGAAATAAACCCAGGAAGAGTAATAATAGACTAAATCCGATCAGATCGAAGGTCAGTCGCACGGCATCATCAAGAGCAAAAAATCCTTCCTGTAGCCAAGTTTTGGCGGGGGAAAATAGGAGAATTAAACATAAACCTAAAAAACCTAGCCCCACATATTCTAGAACTGTTTTGAGATTTTGAGTTTTTATTACTTCTAAATGATGACCGATTCTGAGAAATTTTTTACTAATTGGTGAGATAAAAAGAGACATTTCCGTGAGATAATTCTGCCAAAGGGCTTCGTTTTTCGTCTTTTCTTCCTCTGTTTCCTCGCCGTTATCTTTTTCTAGGTCTTCTGGGTTGATTCCCGAATCGACAATTTTTTGCAAGTGTTTTTTATCGATTACTAATTCGACCCCTAATAATTTTTCTGTCAGCCAATGGACAGCGAAAATAAAGGGATAACCGATAGTTTTCTGGAAAACTAAAAGCACAAGAAAACCTAATAAAGAGGCGATGAAAGCGTGAAGTAAAGCAATATTGAGGAGAACAGTTAAACCCACGGCCAGGGCTGCCACACTCCAGAGTATTAATAAGATATAAATCGCCCGACCAGCGTAGGGAAGAGCGATCGCTAATCCGAAGATAAAGGGTGCGTAACTAAATCCTAGGGTACTGGCCACCTCAAATAGGCGGGTATCACCCCGAAATAAGAGGATAGTAACTAGCCAAAGTCCAGCGGCCCAAATGCCAAAATTAAAAGCGTAGAGAATAGAGGTAATTAATAAACTAAAAATAAAGCGGCTGGGGGGAATCCGGTTAACAAATAAGACAAAACTTTGTCCGATCGCCTCGGAAACACTAGCGATAAAGACAACGATAATCGCTTCTTCCAAACCAAAGCGCAGGGATTTAATGGTGATGAAGGCCCGGGGATCGAGAACCAGTACACCGAAAAGAGTCGGCCAGGAAGGGGCAAGAAATAAAAGCAGCAATCCAGCGATTCCTAGTAATCCCAAAAGAGCCAAGGCTTGAATCAGTTGTTTCACGGGCGTTGTTAAAGTTAGATCGGTTAATGATAAGAAGGTCAGAGCGAGCGGTCGCAACGCGCTCGCTACGCGAGATCGAGGTTTACCGGCGGCTAGTTTGTCCGTCGATACTTAGAATCATTGAAGATGGAAAAAAATCAAATATCATACTTAGGTGAACCGATAATTTTCTCCGGCTCCGCTCAAAATCCTTGATTCTGTCCTATCCATAATAAACTCATTCTCCGATGACAAAACCTATCCGCGCCCAATCACCGCTAAAATTTCTCGCCCCCCATTTTAACCCCTTGGTCTTGGCAGCAATTTATCGGCTGTTGCCTTTCTATTTGCGATCGCAATGTCAGATTGAGCGGGTGGAAGGGGAAAATAGCGAAATTCTCGTCGATTGTTACCGCCGTTTCCAAGCTGGACAGTTGCGGTTTCTGCTTGCCTATCGTCATTCCAGCACTAACGATCCCCCCTCCTTGATCCATTATCTTCATACCAACCTGCCTAAAATAGCTGCAAATGAGGGAATAAGTTTAAATAAGCCAGTTTTTGGCTATTTTCTCTACGATCGAGGCATTCCCCTCTGGGGCGGTCCAGTAGCTAATTGGCTCTTACCGGCGATCGGTGGCGTTCCCGTGATCCGCGGTCGTCCCGATTTCGGCTGTTTGCGTACCCTGCGCCATCTCTACGTTCGCGGGCAATTTCCCCTGGCCATTGCGCCGGAAGGCTATACCAACGGTCACGGCGAACTGGTCAGTCGTTTAGAATTGGGCTGCGCTCAAACCAGTTTTTGGTGTGTCGAGGATCTGGTGGCAGCGGGGGAGAATCAGCAGGTGTCTATTGTCCCCATCGGCGTGAGGTATCAGTATTTAGAAAATCCCTGGCCGAAGATTTGGCAACTCTGTCGGGCGATCGAGCGCGAATGTGGTTTTCCTCCGGGAGATGGGGCCAATCGGCAATTAGAACAATCTCTCTCCTCGAGGGAATGGAATCCAGAGCAGCAATTGACCCCAGAGGAAGAGGCCTTACTCTACCCGAAACTATTGCGTATTGCTGAATATTTATTAGAACAAATGGAAAGTTTTTATCGGCGTTTCCATACCAACCTTCAGTTAGAGGAACAAGCGGCAAAGTTAGCCAATTTGAGTCCGATCGAGGGATTAACCCTGCGTTTACAGGGATTGATGGATGCAGTATTAAAAATGTTGGAGGGATATCTGCAAATGCAGCCCCATAGCGATCGCAATTTGATCGAACGCGCCCACGATATCGAGGATACGGTCTGGGATTGCATCTATCGTCGGGACGTGGACATCCAAACCCTCTCGGACGTGGAAAGAGGTTTGGCGGATCTAGTCGCGTCGGAAGCGCATGAACATCTCTGGCACATGAGATGGGTGGAGAATTTTGTCGTCGTCACCGGCCATTATCTACAAAATAAACCCACCGCTAGAAGGTTTGCAGAGACTTTATTGATGATTAATGCCCTGATTCACGAAATTACGGGCAGAGGCCAAGCTCGGCCGGCAATTGCACCACAAAAGGCGATAATTACCGTAGCAGAACCCCTCGATGTGACGGCACGCTGGCACAGCACCTATCAACGGGACGGGACAGCCAAAAAACAAATCGATGACAAACCCTTGACATTAGGAACTAAATATGATGTGAAGACTAGGAACTTTACCCACGATCGCCGTTATCAGCGTCATCGCGATCATTATTTTGCTGAATGTCTTGGTGGCTTGGTTTCACTATAACGCTCTGGTATTTCTCCCCCCCGAACATCGCCGGTTTCCACCAGTATGGATGTGGTTGATGATCATCCCGATTGTTTATCCGGTTTTTATCTGGATTATCTCAGCTTTCAAGCTACCAGCATCCTATCGCTCGGCTCTAGGAGAAAATGCCCACCAGTTTGGTAGTTGTAATCAGCGTCTGGGATTAGCTTGGGCGATCGTGGCCACTACCCTATTTTTACCCAGAGTTGATATCCTCAGTTTTGTGGCCTATGTGGTTTTAATGATTATTTATTGGCAGAAACTCAACAAAATGAAGAAACATCTCCTACAGAAATAATCTTTCAGTCACTGGCCTGTAATTGCTAATCGTTGCTTCTCCTCTCATCCCTTACTTTCCCGAATGAGCATTGCCAAATTAATTATCTCGATCGTCGCTCGACTTTTTCCGGGGGCAATTTTCTATCAACCCACAGGAGAGAAAATTATCGCCCTTACCATCGATGATGCACCCACCCCCAACGATCCCGAAGGAAAATCCACCGATCGCATTTTAGCAGCGATCGCAACTCATAATCGAGAAAAAGCCAGTCCAGCAACCCCCGTCAAGGCGACTTTTTTTCTGATTACAGGACACCTGCAACCGAACTCCACCTTGATTGAGCGTCTAATCGCCCAAGGTCACGAAATCGCTAATCACGGCACCCAAGATCTCCGCACCAGTCAACTGGCTGCTGGTGCTTTTGCTAGTCAGTTTCGGGAAGCTAACGATATTTTAAGTCGTCTTACCGGTCAAGCACCGCGCTGGTATCGTCCCGGTCAAGCCTTCTATAATCAATCTATGCGCTCGTTTTTGCGGAAATTCCCCGGCTACGAGTCCCGATTTGCTCTCGCTTCCATGATTCCTTTAGATACCAGAAAAGGAACGAATCATCCTCAATTTACCACTTGGTATATCTCGCAATTTATTTTCCCCGGTGCGATTTTAGTGCTTCACGGTGGTTCCCCCGAAAGAGATGAAAATACGGCGATCGTACTGAAGAATTTATTAGCGAAATTACACGATCGAGGTTATCAGGTGGTCACTCTCAGCCAATTAGTTGATCACAAACGTTATTAGGTAGTCGTGCAAAATTAATTTCTTGGTTAGGATAGGCAAAAGTCAAGGGGCAAGGGGCAAGAGGTAGTTAGATATGTGTAATTAGTTTTGCTTAGGTACTTGGGTGACATTTTAAGAATAAGAAAAGATGATAGTAATCTGACAAGATTTAGCGATGACAGTTGCCAAGAGATTTTCATCAATCTTGATGGACTTCGTTACCCTGAAAAATCCTGTATTTTTTAACAAGTCAGACTAAATCTTTCCGGGAGGAGTTGCAATTTTTTTCTTGGCATAAGTTGCTATTTAACAGAGGAAAATATAGAAGCAGCTGATTATTTACTAACCTACTTTTTTTAATTTTTAACGGGTTAGGACTGAGATATACTGAAATGGTTGCTTATAGATCACTACTATGGGACGTTTAGCGCTGATCAGCGTGACTGACAAAACCGGAATAGTTGACTTTGCCCGTCAGCTAACAGAAGAATTTGATTTTGAAATTATTAGCAGTGGAGGAACCGCCAAAACACTGCAATCGGCGGGGATTCCCGTGATTAAAGTGGGAGAATACACAGGCTCTCCTGAAATCTTGGGCGGAAGGGTGAAAACTCTCCATCCTCGCATCCATGGCGGTATTTTAGCTAGACGGGATTTGGAGTCAGATTTAGCGGAAATGGAGGCTAATCAAATTCGTCCTTTTGATTTGGTGGTGGTTAATCTCTATCCCTTTGAACAGACGATCGCTAATCCTGATGTTACCACCGCTCAGGCGATCGAACAAATCGATATTGGCGGTCCGGCGATGTTACGCGCCTCGGCTAAAAATTTCGCCCATTTGACTGTCATCAGTAACCCCAAGTATTACGAGCAGTATTTAAGCCAATTAAGGCAAAATAACGGCGAAATATCCCTAGAATTCCGTCAAAAAATGGCGGGGGAAACCTTCGCTTTAACCAATGCCTACGATGGTGCGATCGCATCCTATTTCGCCAGCTTAAACGGGGAAACGACGCACTTTAATTTGGCGGGAAATGCCCTGCAAACCCTGCGTTACGGCGAAAATCCCCACCAAAGTGCCACTTGGTATGGCAGCGGTACAATGGCTCAAGGTTGGGGAAAAGCGACCTTATTACAGGGAAAAGAACTAAGTTATAACAATTTAGTCGATTTAGAAGCAGCCCGCCGTTTAATCGCCGAATTCGGCAGGGAAGAACCGGCCGCCGCTATCTTGAAACACACTAATCCCTGTGGAGTGGCGATCGGTGGTAGTTTAGTGGAAGCTTATACTAAAGCTTTTCACGCCGATGCTACCTCCGCTTTTGGGGGTATTGTTGCCCTAAATCAAGCCATAGATGAAGCAACCGCTAAAGAATTAACGAAAACCTTCCTAGAATGCGTGGTTGCCCCCGATTGTAGCCCGGTCGCCCGGGATATCCTCGCTAAAAAGTCAAAAGTGCGGATTTTATTGCTGCCGGATTTAAGCAGGGGAGAAAAACAAACAGTAAAAGTTATCGCCGGCGGTTTTCTAGTACAATCGGCCGATGATGTGTTAGAAACTCCAGATGATTGGCGCGTAGTGACAGAAAAACAACCCACTGCCGCACAATTAGCGGAATTACTGTTTGCTTGGAAAGTATCTAAGCACGTTAAATCTAACGCTATTGTGGTGACAAAAAATCAAACTACTTTAGGCGTTGGTGCGGGGCAAATGAATCGCGTTGGTTCGGTGAAAATTGCCCTTGAACAAGCAGGGGAAGCGGCTAAAGGTGGCTATTTAGCTAGTGATGGTTTTTTCCCCTTTGATGATTCTGTTCGCACGGCGGCCCAGTTTGGTATCGAGGCAATTGTTCAACCCGGAGGTTCTTTAAAAGATCAGGATTCGATTAATGCTGCCAATGAGTTAGGTTTAATTATGGTCTTAACAGGCATTCGTCATTTCTTGCATTAATACAAAGTTAGGGTGTGTTATTGCTTAAATTAACGCACCCAACCAGTTATTAATTATCGGTTAATTTCCCCTATTCAATAACTATTAAAAGTGTCAAAATAATAGTAAAATTTTGTGACAAAGTGCAGTCAGATATAACTGGACTTCTCCGTTGACAAAAGGCCATAACCTGTGCTGTAGAAGGGATTAAGAGAATTTCCAGCGCCCCGTTACTGGGTACAAATCAGGGAAACTTCCAATAAATCTAACGCTTTTTGTTGCAGTTGGGTCGGTCGAGTTATCTTAGAAAAACGATAACTTCCCTCCCTAATCGTACATTCCACTGTATTCAAGTAAATTGTCCCTAGGTCTTCCAACAAAGTCCGAAAAGGGAGCATCTCACCTTTGCAATAAGCATAAATACTTAGTAGAAAAATAGACTTTTCGAGGGTAATTCTTGTTTTAATTCTCCATGTACGCGGTCTTTAAAAGCCTCTATTTCATTCCAAGACACGATTAAGAGTGGCTTTTAAGCTAAGTATAATTACTCATCGCGTAAGTGAGATGCTCCCGTCCGAAAGTCCGAAATCTTATCTTGACCCTTTAAAGCTCTTTTCTCCCTTTGAGTCGCCTGAACAATCAAATCTAGTTCCTTCTCTGTTGCCTCTAATAATGCCTCTCTTTGTAGTTGATTTTTCTCAGCAATGAAGGGATTCCGACAAGCAATTAATCTTTCGTCGGGATAATCTTCACTCTCAAATTCCACCAAGTTTACCTGCTCAAATAATCCTAATTGAATCACTTCTACCTCAGCCAGTTTCCGAATTTGAGGCTTAGTTAAACCAGTAATATAGTCTAATCCTTCTATGGGTTTTAATAATTCCTTGATTTTCGAGTTGGTTAAAATTCCTCTATCGCTTACCCAGACCACATTCTCAATCCCCCAACCCTTTCTGACTTTCTCAATTTGTCCGCTTAAAGTAGCACCGTCTGAGGTGTTTCCTTCAAATACTTCTACCGCTATCGGACAACTATTAGCTGAACATAACAAACCAAAAACTATCTGAGCAGCAATTCTCATTTTGAAAACAAAAGAAGATAAAGTTCTCTTGTTCACATAGAGAACTTCTGTCTAATTATCATTTTTTTTCAAGATAATCATCATAATTAGCTTCAAGAGACAGTTTTAAAATATCTGCCCATAAAAAACTTATCTCAACTCATAAATTTAGCTGAAATTCTGACCTAATTTGTGGTTTTTTCAATGAATAAAATAATCTTTCCTTCTCTCGAAAAATTGACATTTTTAACTAGAATTTACTTTTTTAAATGGGACATATTCGGTTAGAATAAATGAGAAAAATTCCGACCAATTCTTAAACCAAATAAATTTTAATAGGGTACGAATATCATTAAAGAAAGAAGTCCGATTTACTAATAGCTCACGAATCTTTTGATAGGTGTAATTAACTAAATCCAACACGGTATGAAATAAAAAAGCTAGTAAATTCAAAGACAATAAGAACTCGCACAAATGACTTTGACCGTGACCAAAGTTATGCTCTAAATTATAACCGTGATTTTTAAGAACGTTATTGCCTTCATTTTCAACTTTCCATCTGCTGCGTCCAGCTTTGACAATTTCTTCGACATTATTTTCCTTGATTTTATGATTAGTTATCCAATTATTTTCGTAGATAGTTTTCTGGGTTTTTTCATTAATAACAGTCACTTCACACCAATTAACTTCGAGACTTGACTCGACCTCTCTCAGAGGAACTCTAGAAACATAACGATAACGATAAATGAGATTCTTTCGTCCATCCCATTGTTTCTTTTCTACGGCTTTAACTTCTCCACTTTTTTCTAAAAATTCTAGCCACTCATATAAAGTTTTATGCGACGTTTCCAAACAAACAAAAATAAAATTATAACCTTGTTTTACCGCTAATTTACAGACAGGTTCGTAAGAATATAAGTCGTCTCCTAAAAGAGTTACAGGATAACCATACTTATTTTTATGATTCCTATTTAACCATCTTTTAACGGCCGCATTTTCACAGTCTTGTTTTTGATGTCCATCTTGTTTTTTAATGAATTCTGGCTCTAAATTAATTACTTGTTTTTGCTTAGGAGAAACTACTATCGGTGTGACACAGCCATGAAAATAAGTTGTAGTTCCATTTCGATGATTACGACAGTTACAATGAGGGCAATTAATTTTCTTGGATGAGAAATATTCTGGCTCTTCGGTTTGTCTTATGCAATGGACGGGGGTTATAAGGGATGGAACCCTTATATAGAAAGGCATTTGGCGATTTTTGTCAATTGTTTTTCATCTAGAGCGAACTCATCAATTAAGTCTGTTGCCAGATAAGGATTTAGTCAATTTATGCCCCCCTATCGAACCATACCAAGTAACGAAGAGCCAATATTCTGTGCCATCTAACGCCACTAATATTTCTCCATCTAAGTAGAGAAACTTTTTCAAAACTCCCTTTTCTTTTAACCATTCATAGACTTTTTGAAAAGTCCTAGAGATATTAGATGCTGGCACTGGATCTAGCAAATTTCTTATTTGATTATCCCCAGGAATTTTTTTAATTGAAAATAAACTTTCAGCATTATCTTTTCCCTTATTGCTTTTCATTAAACGTTGATGGTCTAAAAAAGACGGCGACTGAGTAAAAAAGACTGAAAATGCAGCCATCACGGCATCTTTTATCTCATATTTTCTATTATTTCCAGGTTTCCTCTCATCGGGTAAATCATCTAATTCTTGATGTAAAAATTGCATTAATTCCGAAATTTCTAGGGTTGCCGCTTTTTGAGCCATCTTGGAATAATTTGACGTGCTGGTGGATTTCTATCTCACCCATTTTACCTTAGCTGACAATAATTATAAATTTTTATTTCCCTTGAATTCCCTATTCTAAAAACAGAACTATCTTCCTGATTTAACCCCGTTCGTTCTCAGCCAACCTCTTTGATTGCTTGAGTATTTATACTTAATTTGTCTAGCCAATTGTTTTTTTTATTGTTCGCCTCTTCTAGAAAATAGTTGCTTCGTACTATATTTTCCTTGCCAAAATCGGGGTTAATGCTCTATTTATTTCAAAATGAGAATTGCTGATTTGCAGGCAGAGGGCATTTCTATCGGCTCTGGCTCTGTTGAATCAAAAATTAAACAAATTGCTCATCGTCTCAAAATTACTGGTGCAAGTTGGGAATCTGGTAATGTACCGCAAGTCCTTCGTCATCGCTGTGCTTATCTAAATGGTTGCCTTTTTTAACTTTTTTATTGATCTCATTAAGCATTTCTACTTATTGCAAAGGTGAGATGCTCCCGCTTTAGGAAAATTGTCTGAGCAATTTTTTGATAATTGACCACTGTTACATTTTGTAAATCGAGGAGTTGATCAAAATTTATCCACATAACCCACCTCCTGTTCTGTGTTACTATTATACCATGCTCACACAGAACCTAGAAGAGCCACAAGTTTTAGTAACGTTAGAATATTGGCGAGAATATAGAACATATTTTCACATTGGTACAAGCGGTCAAATATCAGAATCAACTATAGGCTGTAAATAAGACGGAAAAAATGCTTTCACAATCGGGAAACTTCCGTTTAAAAGGAAAAAAAGCTCTACTAAATCAAGCAGAGATACCGGTCGTAACGGTAGTGGATGTAACGGAAACTCCCATTGAACGCCCCAAAAAGAAACAGAAAAATTTTTTTTCAGGTAAATAAAAGGTTCTTCGTTACCTAGTATGGTTCGATAGGGTGGCATAAATCTACTAAATCCTTATCTGGCAAGAGATTTAATTGATTTAGTTCGCTCTAGATTGAAAACAATTGACAAAAATCGCCAAATGTTTTTCTCTATAAGAGTTTTATTCCTTATAACCCTGTACGTTGCATCAGACAAACCGAAGAACCGTTTTATTTTCCTCCAATATCCTATCATATAAAATGAAATAGCCCTGGGTGTTAGGAGGAATTTGCCCTATTTCCCAACACCCTAACAATTTAGATAATTAACCCCTTTGTCGAGTATTAATCACCTCACCGGCTGCATTAACTAACTCTAGCTGTAGCGGCATTTGTCCCATAGCGTGAGTGGAACAACTTAAACAGGGATCATAGCAACGAATACCCGCTTCTACGCGGTTTAACATCGCTTCGGGAATTTCGCCACCATGGATATAATGTTGGGCGATTTGTTTCACCGTTTGATTCATGGCTAAATTATTATTACCCGTGGCAATAATTAAATTCACCGTTTCAATCAAACCATTTTCATCCACTTTATAATCATGGAATAAAGTACCCCGGGGCGCTTCACTAACTCCCACCCCTTGCAGATTATTAATTCCTGCTTCGGCGCGACAGCGTTGAGAAACTATATCGGGATCGTCGATTAAAAGTTCGATACGCTCTAAACAGCCCAAAATCTCTACTAAACGGGCATAATGATAGTAAAAAGAAGACGTGGCTACACCACCTACCCGATGGCGATATTCCCGTAACTCGATATCCGCTCCCTCCGTGCCAAAATGGGAACAAACATTTAAGCGCGCCAACGGACCAACTCGATAGATACCCTTGGGATAACCGAGGGGTTTATAGTAGGGAAACTTTAAATAAGACCATTTTTCCACTGATTCGCCGATATAATCGCGATAATTGTCTTCGCTCAGGTTATCGGCCACGATATTGCCTTGACTATCGGTAAAGCGAATATGACCACCGTAGTGTTCCCACTCGTCCCGCTTACCGACTAATCCCATAAACAGGGAAGGGAAATTACCAAAAGCGGCGATTTCTATGGTTAAATCGTCCAGAAGTCTTTTAAACAGGTTTAAAGCCGTGTAAAGAGTCGCTTTAGACTCCGGTAGTCGTTCTTTAATCCATTGTCGCCCTTCTTCGCTCAAAGGGGAACGCACACCTCCCGGGACAGACCAAGCGGGGTGAATTTTTTTTGCTCCCAAAAGTTCAATAACTTTCTGTCCAAATTGACGTAAACGGATGCCTGCTCGCGCTAGGTCGGGATCGGCGGCGATTAAACCGAAAATATTCCGCTTAGCGGGGTCACTTTCCCAACCAAGCAGAAAATCGGGACTGCTAAGATGGAAAAAGCTTAACGCATGGGATTGGGTTAATTGTCCCAAATTCATCAAGCGCCGCAGTTTTTCACCCGCAGGGGGGATTTGCACCGCTAGAATTTTATCGCCGGTCTTAGCGGCACAAAGTAGGTGACTAACGGGACAAATCCCGCAAATTCGGGCAGTAATTCCCGCCATCTCCCACATCGGCCGTCCCTCGCAGAATTTCTCAAAACCACGATACTCGACCACATGAAAACGCACGTCATCCACTTCCCCCCCATCGTCAAGGAAAATCGAGATCTTGGCATGGCCTTCGATCCGGGTGACGGGATCGATAACGACGGTTTTAGTCATAGTAAGTCCTCATTGTTCAGGAGTTCCACAGGACGCTATTGTGGAGAGTGCGATCGAGCTTGGTTTCAAAGATAATTTATCCCGATCTCCGCCCTGCTGTTTCTATGATAGTTATTACCCTCCTAGCAATCCTAATTTTTATAACAATTTTTCCCGATTCTCAATCAGGAAAAATTTAAAATTTTGTAGCAAATACTACAGAAAATAGTTCGGGAATCCGCAATGATTACATTTCCTTTTGCTGGTTTTGATCAGTCATTATATATATAGAAGTCGGTTCTCGGCTGTTAGTCTTCCCCTCAAAGCTGAGGGCGAAAGGGTCGAAAGTCAGCCAGATTGTCAACGGCTAATTGGGAAAATAACCTTTTTGTCTTGTGATCCTGCCTAACAACAATATAAGCGGCACTGCCGAGGATTCAGGAAAAAGCGGCCCAAAAACCAGCGATTTCAGTTGATAGCTCTTTGGTATAATACTTTTGTTCTAAATGTTGGGAAAAAAGGATAAACCTAACATCATACCAAAGAATGAATTAGCTTTGAACCTTTAGGGGATTGTCTGCGTCTAAAAGCACAGGATACAATCAAGGGAATTCCGAATCGAACTCATACCGACTTCAGATAAGCCAGACTCACCCACGAGTCGGAATAGTAACAGACTTTTTCTGTGTCAAGGAGTCACCACCAAACCAATGCCCACCGCAAAAACCAACCAAACTCAACCACAGCCCACCCTCAATGCCGATATGGTGCGTACCTATCTGCACGAAATTGGGCGAGTTCCTCTCCTAACTCACGAACAAGAAATTATTTACGGCAAACAAGTCCAACGGATGATGAGCCTATTAGAAGCAAAAGAAGCACTATCGAAACAATTAGGACGGGAACCACAGCACTTGGAGTGGGCGGATTCGGTGAATTTAAGCGAAAATGAACTGGATCGCGCCTTGAAAACCGGCGATCGAGCTAAACGAAAAATGATTGAAGCTAACCTCCGCTTGGTGGTTGCCATCGCCAAAAAATATCAAAAGCGGAACATGGAATTCCTAGATCTAATTCAAGAGGGTAGTCTGGGATTAGAAAGAGGTGTAGAGAAATTTGATCCCACCAAAGGTTATAAATTTTCTACCTATGCCTACTGGTGGATTCGACAAGCGATTACTCGTGCGATCGCTCAACAGGCCCGCACCATTCGTTTACCCATCCATATCACTGAAAAACTGAATAAAATCAAAAGAACCCAGCGCGAACTCGCCCAAAAGCTGGGCAGAAGTGCCACCCCTGCTGAGATTGCCCTAGAATTAGAGCTAGAACCCGCTCAAATCCGCGAATATCTCAGTATGGCTCGTCAACCCATCTCCCTTGATGTGCGCGTCGGCGATAACCAAGATACGGAATTGTCGGAATTATTAGAAGATAGCGGAGTTTCTCCCGATACCTTCATCACCCAAGAGTTATTACGGCAAGACTTAGCCAATCTCCTGGCCGAATTAACCCCCCAACAACGGGAAGTGATTACTCTCCGTTTCGGTTTAACCGATGGCAAAGAGTTATCCCTAGCCAAAATCGGTCAGAGAATGAACATCAGTCGGGAACGAGTCCGACAATTAGAACACCAGGCCCTGGCTCACTTACGCCGTCGCCGGGCTAATGTCAAGGAATATATTGTCGCTAGTTAGTAAAATTAGCAAATAACCAAGAAGGAGAGCGCAGGCTCTCTTTTTTGTCGGTTTATCATTGCTAAATTTTTAATCCACTCGCTCATTTCTCGAACCGAAAGTTTGATAAATTTTCCCAAATGCACTCTAGCAAAAGCATTGAGCGTTCTACTCAAATATTTATTAGTACAAAAAGACCATTTTGAGGTTAACGAATTGATTAGGGTTTGAGCGAGCCAATTGGCGATCGCACTTTCGGCAATGTTCTACTTACCTTACTCGCTAAAAAGCATACAGGATAAAGGTAACAGCAACTTTAAAACCCTTCCCCTAAAAAATTAAGCGAACAATGAATGAGACGAACGGGTGTGGGGTGTGTTGGGAATTATGAATTATGAATTATGAATTATGAATTATGACTCTTCGGTTTGTGCTATGCAATGGACGGGGGTTATAAGGGATGGAACTCTTATATAGAAAGGCATTTAGCGATTTTTGTCGATTGTTTTTTATCTAGAGCGAACTAATCAATTAAGTCTGTTGCCAGATAAGGATTTAGTCGATTTATGTCCCCCTATCGAACCATACCAAGTAACGAAGAACCTGAATTATGAATTGGGGAGTGGGGAGAATAAATAAAAAGGGCTCTTCTGGTTTCTGTGTGGAAACGGGGTCTATAAGTACCTAAGCAAAATTAATTACACATATCTAACCCCCTCTTGCCTTTTGCCTCTTGCCTTTTGCCTATCTTTACTAGGAAATTAATTTTGCACGACTACTTACTGATAGTTTCTTCAGCAAAATAGTCCTAAAAGTCTTTCCAGGTAAATATTTCACGATTCTATAAGCAAAAATTATCACACAAAGTCGAGAAGAGCCTAAAAAGTAATCTCCTGATAACTGATAACTGATAACTGACTAGCGGACTCCTAAAAACTTATGGGTTTGGAGACTGAGACGCCATTGGGGATGCCCGAGAACATAATTAAAGACTAATTCTTTGCTTTCCACTGTATTCCATTCGGGTTGCAGATATTTAATCACCCCCGGCGATAACTTGCTTTCCTGCATAGCTGCCCATTCTAAATCCTCTGGATTAGCCACAACAATTTTTAACTCATTCACCCGTGCATAAATACTAGGATCGGGCATTTTATAAGTTTTAGGAGAAAAAGTTACCCAATCGAAAACCCCAGTAAAAGGATGAGCGCCAGAAGTTTCTAAATGTACCCGTAAACCCTGATTTTTTAATTCCTTGGTTAAAGGATCAAGGTTGTGCATTAAAGGTTCACCCCCGGTAATCACCACCATAGCGGGGTTAGCGTCTTTTGCCATCTCTACCAATTCCCCCAGGGATTTTTGGGGATAACGGTGGGCATTCCAAGACTCTTTTTGGTCGCACCAAGGACAATAGACATCGCAACCTCCTAAACGGAGGAAAAAAGCATTGCTTCCCGTCCAAAAGCCTTCGCCCTGGACAGAATGGAAAGTTTCGACAACAGGATAGGTACAATGGTTTATGCTAACCGTTTTCATAGAATCAGTATTATAGAAAATATGGACATTCCCCTAAACTTCGCCAAATACACCCAATGGTCCGGTATTGCCACGCTGGTTTTTTTGGTACTCACGATTATCGCTTTTCTCGTCGGTTGGGGAATCCGCTTTCGTCTCGTCGGTGTCACTAGCTTTATGGCTGTGTTGACGGTGGGGATTTTCGGTCTTGGGTTGGGACTGTTTACCCGCACAGAAATTCCGGGAGCGGTGAGATTCTCCCTTGTCTATGATAACGGAGCTAATCAAGCTGTTATCTCCCTGCCCAGTACCGTTACTCCCGATCAAGTGGAAGCAACCCTAAAACAAGCCGCTAGTGACCTGTTTTCCTCCGGTCGCGCCGGTGCTGGCGGTAATAATCAATTTATCATTAGCGCTCGCACTCTCGTTCACCCTCAGCCCGGTTTATCTGCTCCTTTGTACCTGGGACAGATTAAAAAATCCTTCTCCGCCCCGGGGGATAATACTCCTGAACTACAGCTTTTTCCCGAAAGTTTCGCTAAAATTAGCCAATAATCCTGAGAGGTTGTCAAAAAATGTCCAATGCTGTCGCTGTTTTGCCCCTGTTAATCGCCCCCGCACAAGTGATTCGGGGTGACAATGCCCTAGAAGAATCCACCGGCAAGTTAGGGGATTTGGGTAAACGTCCCCTGGTGGTGGGCGGCGATCGCAATTTAGCTTTTTTGTCATCTCCCCTGAAAAATCTCACTCCTAGCTATCACAGTTACGCCCCCGATTGTTCGGAAAATTCCCTAGCATATTTAAAGGCATCTGTCAAGAGTCACGAGGCAGATTTTATCATCGGTGTGGGTGGCGGCAAAGCCCTCGATACGGCCAAATTACTCGCCCATCAGTGCCATTTGCCCATCGCCACGATTCCCACCTCCGCCGCTACCTGTGCCGCTTGGACAGCCCTATCTAACGTCTATTCTGACGCGGGGGCGTTTCTTTACGATCTGTCCCTAGCCCGTTGTCCGGATTTATTAATTCTCGATTATGGTATTATCCAAACTGCCCCGAAAAGAACCTTAATCGCTGGTATTGGCGATGCGATCGCTAAATGGTACGAAGCTTCCGTCAGTAGCGGTCATTCCACAGAAACCCTGATCATTGCTGCCGTCCAACAGGCCCGGGTTTTGCGGGATATCCTTTTCCAAAAATCTCCGGCAGCCCTGGAAAATATCGGCGGGGAGGACTGGAAACAGGTGGTGGATGCCACCGTTTTATTAGCCGGAGTAATTGGTGGTTTAGGGGGCGCTAATTGTCGTACCGTGGCCGCCCATGCAATTCATAATGGTTTAACCCATATTCCCGCTTGCCATCATGCCCTGCACGGGGAAAAAGTCGCCTACGGCATTCTCGCCCAATTGCGTCTAGAAGAAATAGTTTTGGGCAATCAATTAGCAGTATCGGCCCGGGGGCAACTAATCCAGTTTTATGAACAAATTGGTTTACCGAAATCCCTAGAGGATTTAGGATTAAAAGATGTTTCCCTTGCCCAATTGCGCCACGCGGCCGCAATTGCCTGTCAGCCTAATTCGGACATTCATCGTTTGCCTTTTACGGTTTCCCCGGAACAAGTTATGGCGGCCATGGTTTCCACTACCACTGCCGATACAATCGGGCAGAAAGTTAAGGCTAATTAAGGGCAATATTTTCGGGACTTATGGCTTTATCTGCTGCGGGTGAGTAGTGATTTTATTGTAGTGGTGATAGCTCAAACCTTTGGTTTGTTGGTCATTGTAGCCAAGAATAAAGTATCCCCCTCAATTACAGGTTGGGTTGACGTAAGGGAGTCTAACCGGGAGTGACCGTTCGGGGTGTTGGTTTTCGCTTAAACAATCGAATTGATACGTTTTCGACCCAGCATTGTTTCGCTCAACCCAAACTACGAGGACACGGCACTGCGAGGCGATGTGATTGTGTTAAAATCCACAATCATGAAAGTCAAACAAGTGATTAAAGTGTTAGAAGCGGATGGCTGGTATCTTGCTAGAACACGAGGAAGTCATAGGCAGTATAAACATCCCTCAAAATCTGGTACGGTAACGGTATCGGGGAAATCCAGCGTTGATGTTCCTATTGGGACTCTTAAAAATATATGGCGACAAGCTCAAATTGAGGAGGACAAAATATAATGCGATATGCAGTTGTTATTGAAAAAGGAGAAAATAGCTACGGTGCTTATGTTCCCGATCTTCCCGGATGTGTTGCGGTTGCAGAAACATTAGAAGAAGTTAAACAATTAATTGCTGAGGCAATAATTTTTCATTTGGAAGGCTTAAAAGAAGATGGATTAACTGTTCCTGAATCAGTGTCGATCTGTGAGTATGTAGATGTAGCTTAGGGGGTTCCAAGGTGGAAATAAGATTAGACTCATAGCGGCGATTCATTACAATCGACAAAAAATTTATATTCGAGAAGTTTTAACTCATCCTGAATAGGACAAAAACAAATGGAAGGAGTAAAAAAATGCCGACTATAGATATAGAGAAAACACTGCAAGCCCGGACAAACCTAAAGCCAATACTCTTTATACCTCGCAATAAATCAGAATATGAACAATTAGTAATTATGTTTGATAATTTGATAGATGAAATAGGAGAAAATGAAAATCATCCTCTTGCTTTTTTAATGGAAATGTTGGCAATATTAATAGAAAATTATGAACAGGAAAATGTTCCTGAATTATAAATGGTAGGGGTGGTGCGTTCCCAAATACTGGTTAACCTTGAAATTGTCATGTTTTTAGGGAACACACCCTAGGAAAGAATGCGATCGCCCTGTAAGAAAATATCTTACCCTCCTGATCCCCTACGAAACCGCTTCTGTTTTGCTGTCAAACGATTGGCCGCCTCATAACAAAAGGCTTGAATCGAGTTCCGGTTAGTCAGCCGGGGATTGACGTTCTCGTTAATCCAGTTACAAGCTGACGCAAAAGCCCTACAGGTAAAGGAATTTTTGCCAAAGCAGAGTAGGCTTGCTTCCGGCTAATTTGAACGCTCAAAAATTAATTATGCAGGAACTCTAAATATTTACCGATCAACCAGAAACGTGATACTATAATAGATTGCAGTGTTTAAGCAGAGATCACGAGTCCTATGGCCTTAACCCAGACCAAAAAACAAGAACTAATCAGCCAATATCAGTCCCACGAAACCGATACAGGATCATCGGAGTTACAGGTAGCTTTCTTAACCGAGAGAATCAACCAACTGACCGAACACCTGAAAGCTAACCCAAAAGACCACGCTTCCCGCCGGGGATTACTCCAGATGATCGGTCGTCGTCGGGGACTGTTAACCTATATTCAGAAGAAAGATCAACAACGTTATCAAACCCTGATTGGTCGTCTCGGAATTCGCCGTTAAGCTTACCCCCCTTGCATCCCTACCATGGCCTCTGAATCGAAATCGACGGAGAAAAAAGAACGTCTCCCCTTTGAGCCGCGCCAAAATAAGCGAAAAACCCCGAAAATTGCCCCTAGTCCCGTGCCACCGCCGCTAAAGAATCGCTCCGAGGAAACCAGCTTAAAGGCAATTCCCCAAGCGGTCAGTCAACGGATGGCCAAACGGATGGCGGTATTTTGTGGCATTCCGACAGTATTGGGGATAACTTCCTTTTTTGGCTTCTACTGGATTATTAGCCACAATCTTCTGGAAATCCCTTCCTACGTCGCCATGCTCGTCAGTTTAAGCCTGTTTGGTCTAGGTTTTATCGGTCTGAGTTATGGCATCTTCTCCGCTTCTTGGGATGAGGATCGGGTGGGGGATTGGCTAGGATGGCAAGAATTTCAAGCTAATTTTGGCAGAACGATCGCTGCTTGGCGGTCCGGCAAAAAAGAAGTGGAAGAAAAATAGATAACCTCTAAAAATCGTCAACAATAGAGATTAAAGGAAACAATAAAAGGTTAATGCCATGATTGTTGTCATGAAAGTTGGTTCCCCGGAAATTGAAATCGAGCGCGTCGGTGCCGAATTCGAGGCATGGGGATTAAGTCCCGAGAAAATCGTCGGTAAGCATAAAGTTGTCATCGGTTTAGTCGGAGAAACCAGGGAATTAGACCCCCTACAAATCCAAGAATTAAGCCCTTGGATCGAAACCGTCCTGCGAGTCGAACAACCCTTCAAACGCGCCTGTTTAGAATACCGTCACGGGGAATACAGCGAGGTTTTAGTCCCCACTCCTAACGGTGTTATCCCCATCGGCAGAAATCATCCCGTTAGCATTGTCGCCGGCCCCTGTTCGGTGGAAAATGAAGCCATGATCGTGGAAACTGCCAAACGAGTGGCGGCAGCCGGAGCGCAATTCCTCCGGGGTGGTGCCTACAAACCCCGCACTTCTCCATACGCTTTCCAAGGTCACGGGGAAAGCGCTTTGGAATTACTAGCGGCGGCTAGAGATGCCAGTGGTTTGGGTATTATCACGGAAGTAATGGACGCGGCGGATCTCCCTAAGATTGTCGAAATAGCCGACGTGGTGCAAGTGGGGGCGCGCAATATGCAGAATTTTTCCCTCCTGAAAAAAGTTGGAGCGCAACCGAAACCGGTCCTACTCAAGCGCGGCATGGCGGCCACTATTGAAGATTGGCTGATGGCGGCAGAATATATCCTCGCGGCAGGAAATAGCAATGTTATTCTCTGCGAACGCGGTATCCGCACCTTTGACAGTAAATATACTCGCAATACCCTAGATTTATCCTGTATTCCCGTTTTAAGAACTTTAACTCACCTGCCGATCATGATCGATCCTAGCCACGGTACGGGTAAATGGGAATATGTACCGACCATGGCCATGGCTTCCCTGGCAGCTGGGGCCGATTCCTTGATGATCGAAGTACATCCTAACCCGGCGAAGGCTCTATCTGATGGGCCGCAATCCTTGACCCCCGACAGGTTCGACCAGTTAACGCGGGAGTTAGCGGTCATTGGTAAGACGATCGGGCGTTGGCCCCAGGTTCCGGCACTGGTTTGATAAGATAATAAGGGGGTGAATCAACCCCCTTTTTTGGGCATAAATTTCGCTTTTCGGGGCAGTTATGGTGACAGTTCCTCTGGAGTTAAATACTGAGCAAATTAGGGGCGAAAAACGGGTAGTTTTTAATCATCTCAGTTGGTTATCCTATCAGCAAATTTTACAGGCCCTAGGGGAAAATAATCGCGCCCATTTATTTTATGATTGTGGCACTTTAGAGATTACTATGCCCCTAGAAGAACAAGAGTTTTATCGAGAATTAATTGGACGTTTTATCTATTTTTTGGTGTCCGAATTGGGTTTAAAAATTAAAAGTATGGGTTCCACAACTCTAGCTAGGGAAGATTTAGAACGAGGAGCAGAACCTGACAATGCTTACTATATTCAAAATCAAGCTAAAGTGCTGGGAAAAAGAATTAATTTAACTGAAGATCCGCCCCCAGATTTAGTGGTGGAAGTGGATATAACCCACACGGATATTAATAAATTAGCACTTTATGCCCGTTTGGGAGTGCCGGAATTATGGCGTTTTAATGGAGAAATCTGGCGCATTTATCGGTTAGAAAAGGGGGTTTATCAGGAAGAAGAATTTAGTCCCACTTTTCCCCTAGTTCCGAAAACTAAACTCTATGAATTTTTAGCCACTGCTCAAGAGGATGAAGTTAAAGCAGAAAAGAATTTAAGAGCATGGGTTGTTAGTCAACTAGCTGAAAGTTGAGGTAATTATGGTGACAGTTCCTCTGGAGTTAAATACTGAGCAAATTAGGGGCGAAAAACGGGTAGTTTTTAATCATCTCAGTTGGTTATCCTATCAGCAAATTTTACAGGCCCTAGGGGAAAATAATCGCGCCCATTTATTTTATGATCGTGGCACTTTAGAGATTACTATGCCCCTAGAAGAACACGAGTTTTACCGAGAATTAATCGGATTATTTATTCGGATTTTGGTGGTAGAATTGGGTTTAAAAATTAAAAGTATGGGTTCCACAACTCTAGCTAGGGAAGATTTAGAACGAGGGGCAGAACCTGACAATGCTTACTATATTCAAAATCAAGCCAAAGTGCTAGGAAAAAGGATTAATTTAACTGAAGATCCGCCCCCAGATTTAGTGGTGGAAGTGGATATAACCCACACGGATATTAATAAATTAGCACTTTATGCCCGTTTGGGAGTGCCGGAATTATGGCGTTTTAATGGAGAAATCTGGCGCATTTATCGGTTAGAAAAGGGGGTTTATCAGGAAGAAGAATTTAGTCCCACTTTTCCCCTAGTTCCGAAAACTAAACTCTATGAATTTTTAGCCACTGCTAAAGAGGATGAAGTTAAAGCAGAAAAGAATTTAAGAGCATGGGTTGTTAGTCAACTAGCTAAAAATAATTAACTAGGGTTTGCTGAAAAAGTTTGTTAGTGGGGTTAGGAGACTCCGAGACAGGAGAATTAAGAATGAGTAATAATTAATTAAATGGTTTATTTAGAGATTTTCTGCCAGTTAATCTGGCTCTCCCCTACTTGTGGTCATAAGAAAAAGTTATGAAAAAGTCAGAGATCCAAATTTTCCTAGCTCACGCTAGTGAGGACAAACCAGCAGTTTTGGCACTGCATGAGCGCCTTAAGCAAGCGGGATATAAACCTTGGTTGGATAAAAAAGACCTGATTCCGGGCCAGAACTGGCGTTCAGTCATCCCCAAGGCGATCGCAGATAGTCAACTGTTCATCGCTTGTCTCTCCCAACGCTCGATTGCTAAACAAGGATTCGTGCAGCGGGAATTTAAAATGGCCCTCAATCAATATGCTGACAGACCGCCGAATTCAATCTATCTCATTCCGCTAAGATTGGATGAATGCGATATCCCCGACCTGCGACAGGAGGAGTATGGCTTGAACCTGCGAGACCTCCACTGGCTTGATTATTGGGAAGAAGACGGATTTGAGCAACTAGAAAGAGCAATTACCTATCAGTTCAAGCTTGAACCGGAAGAGCCAAAACAACCGGTAATCGTCACGCCACCGTTATCAGTATTTAACTTTGAGATCGTGGGAGTAAATGCGAAGGGTGAGCAAATTAGAAAAGAGTCGAAACAGTCCCAATATTTCAGGGAAGATCTGGGCAAAGGCATCACCTTAGAAATGGTCGCCATTCCGGGGGGAACTTTCCTGATGGGAACAGAAGATGAGGAAATCGAAAGACTGGTTAAAAAATTTAATTGGGAAGGATTTAGAAGGGAAAGACCACAACATGAAGTAACTGTCCCACCCTTCTTTATGGGTAAATACCCCATCACCCAGGCCCAGTGGAAAGCGATCGCCTCTCGCACGGATTTAAAAGTAGAAAAAGACCTTAATCTCAACCTAGCCCATTTTAAAGACCGTCCCGATAGCGATCGCCGCCCCGTGGAACAAGTCAACTGGTACGATGCCGTCGAATTTTGTGCAAGATTATCGAAACTAACGGGAAGGGAATACCGACTACCGAGTGAAGCGGAATGGGAGTACGCCTGTCGTGCTGGAACCACCACCCCATTTTACTTTGGGGAAACCATTACCGGGGAATTGGCCAACTACAGGTCCAGCGAAACCTACGCCGATGAATACAAAGGAGAATATCGACAACAAACGACTCCTGTGGGACAATTTCCCCCCAATGCCTTCGGACTGTACGATATGCACGGCAATGTCTGGGAATGGTGCGCCGATACTTGGCACGATAACTATGACGGTGCGCCGACGAATGGCAGTGCTTGGATAGAAAATGGGGATGATAATTTTTCTCCTCCGCGGGGCGGTTGTTGGTACGGCGATCCTCTTTTCTGCCGTTCCGCTTTCCGCGACTTCAACCTCCGCCGCGACGTCGACGACGACAACGTCGGTTTTCGGGTGGTGTGCGGTGCTGGGAGGACTCTGTAGCAGAAAAGAATTTAACTTAGTGTCAACAGACTTTTAAAAATTAGGTGGGCAATGCCCACCCTAATCTTAGGATGGCGGTTTGTAGGTAGAAGCAACGGATAATTCCTTTAATTGCTTGGCTGCCACTGTTGAAGGTGCAGAAGTGAGTAAACAACTAGCTTGCTGGGTTTTCGGGAAAGCAATCACATCGCGAATTGATTCTTCCCCGGCTAACAACATCACCAAGCGATCTAAACCGTAGGCGATGCCACCGTGGGGAGGGGTTCCGTATTCAAAAGCTTCTAACAAAAAGCCGAATTTATTATAGGCTTCCTCTGGGGATAGACCGATGGTAGCGAAGACTTTTTCCTGTACTTCCCGTTGATAGATCCGCAAACTGCCGCCACCGATTTCAATACCATTAAAAATCATATCGTAGGCGAGGGCGCGAGCGTGGGCTAGATCGTCTAAATCTTCGGGATTAGGGGCAGTAAAGGGGTGATGCAATGCTTCTAGGCGTTTTTCCTCGGCGTTGTATTCAAACATCGGGAAATCCGTCACCCAGAGGAGGTTGATTTTATCGGCATCAATTAATCCCAATTGTTCCCCTAAAACTAAGCGTAGGCGGGATAGGGATTTATTGACTGTATCGGTATCTCCCGCCCCAAATAAGAGCAGATGGCCCGGTTTTGCGCCAGTCTTCTCGATTAAAGCCTGTTTTTGTGCCTCTGTCAGGTTATCTTTAATCGCACCAATGGTATCAAAATCGTAGTCCTTGCGCACGCGGATGTAGGCGATTCCCTTCGCCCCCGCATCGGTGGCTTCTTTGAATAAATCCCCACCCGGTTTGATTCTGACGTTAGAAATCGCCTCGTTACCGTTGGGAATCGGTAAAACTTTCACCGTCCCCCCACTAGCGATCGCACCTGAAAACACCTTAAATCCCGAATCGGCAAAAATCTCCGCCACATTGACCAATTCCAAGCCAAAACGGGTATCGGGGCGATCGACCCCATAGCGATCCATAGCCTCAGCATAGGTTAAACGGGGCAGGGGCAGGCTTATATCGATATTTTTGACTTTTTTGAAGATATGAGCGATCAAAGCCTCATTTAGGGCTAAAATCTCGCTTAAGGAGAGAAAACTCATCTCCATATCCAACTGAGTAAATTCCGGTTGACGATCGGCACGCAGATCTTCATCGCGGAAACAGCGAGCGATTTGATAGTAGCGATCCATTCCCGACACCATTAATAATTGCTTAAATAGTTGCGGTGATTGGGGTAAAGCGTACCATTGGCCCGGGTTGACACGGGAAGGAACCAGATAATCCCGCGCCCCTTCGGGAGTCGATCGAGTCAAAATTGGCGTTTCCACTTCGATAAAATGCTGTTCATCTTCGAGAAAACGGCGCATTTCCTTGACAACTTGGTGACGTAGTTGTAAATTCTGACTCATACGCTCCCGGCGTAGGTCTAGATAGCGGTATCGCAAGCGCACATCTTCCCGGACCGATTCACTTTCGGAACTGGAGACGACAAAAGGCAGTTGTTTAGTAACCCCGTTGAGAATCTCGATGCTACTGGCATAAATTTCAATTTCTCCGGTGGCAATGCGTTGGTTAAGGGATTCGGGGGGACGTTGACTAACTGTTCCCGTCACCTTGATGACATACTCGTTTCTGACGGTTTCAGCGATGGGGTAGGAAGCGGGGGTTCGTTGGGGATCACTGACGATCTGGACAATACCACTGCGATCCCGTAGATCAATAAAAATAACGCCACCGTGATCGCGACGGCGATCGACCCAACCGAAGAGGGTGACACTTTTTTCAATTTCGATCGCGCTAAGGTCGCCACAGTAGTGAGTTCGCATAGTCTAACTAGAGAATTACTTATATTACGAATGTAGTATAGAAAGGATGGAGCCAGAAAAAAATCAGACGGCCTTGCTTATTATGCCAGTATTTTGTCGCTCTTGTCCCTTTGTTTAGAGTATTTTTATGGTTTCTTAAGTAGCTGGTTTTAATTAAATTGAAGATAGATTTTGGGTTCGATCCCCCCTGCTTCCCTTGATAAGGGGGGATCGGCACCCCCTTAATCCCTCCCGAATAAGAGGGCATCTGACAATTTTTAACACCTACCTACTTAGTCCTCAGCTATCGGCTTTTCGCAGATGGGCTATAATCAACAAGGCTCATCTAGCAGTTACCAATTTTAAACGATTAAAAACATGAATTGCTTAGAAAAAAAAATGGTGCAACTGTTAAGAGAACTCAGGGAAGATCACCATGTTTCAGGGGTAAAAGCGGAATTCGAGACGGAAGGAACCCGACTGACGGAAGCGATGCGGTTGAAAGAAATTAGTCTGCAAGCGGGGGTAGATTTTAATCTGAAAATCGCCGGTTGCGAAGCGATCAGAGATATCTTTGATGCGGTTAATTTAGGAGTCGATCGCTTGATTGCTCCCATGGTAGAAACAGCCTATGCTTTACAAAAATATCTGCGGGGAGCTAGGAGGGTTTTAGCTGATCAAGGGGTGGAAGATGTGGAGTTATTGGTTAATATTGAAACTATTACTGCCTGTGAGAATTTTCAGGAAATGTTGGCGATTCCAGAGATAAAATCTCTCCATGGTATCGTCATCGGACGCATGGATTTAGCCTGTTCTTTGGGATTAACTCGCCGGGATGTCAATAGCGAGCAAGTTTTAGATCTGGCTTTACCTTTGGCAAAAAAAGCTAAGGCTGCCGGTTTGACTGTGGCTATTGGGGGTGGGGTGTCACTAGATTCTTTACCGTTTTTCAAAATGTTCTGCCAAGGACATTTTGACCGCTTCGAGACGCGCAAAGTTATCTTTAATTGTCCCCAAGCTTTGGATAATTTTAGTTTAGCTTTGTCCAAGGCGATCGAGTTTGAATTACTCTGGCTAGAGAATAAAAAAAATTATTATGGTGCTATTGTTCGTGAAGATGACCAGCGTTTAGAAATCCTCCATGATTTACTTTTTGGGTCATGATTCGGTAGTAGTACCGTAGCCCTGTTGCTTACCTAGTATCAATTGTGTAAAATATTTAGGGCTTGCTTAGTCAATCTAAAAACCTTGTTGGATCAGATTTTTAGGCTTTTTGGTTTCCAAAAAGTGCCAGGGATTGGAGTGATCGGGGGGAAATTGGCTCTCTTATTCTTGGTGTGATCTCGCGTAGCGAGCGCGTTGCGACCAGTTTAACTTAAGTAGGTAGGTGTTAAAAATTGTCAGATGCCCTCTTATTCAGGATAGATCAAGGGGGGCAGGGGGGATCGAACCTAAAATCTATCTTCAATTTAATTAAAACCAGCTACTTATAAGTAGTCATGCAAAATAAATTTCCCAGTGAAGATAGGCAAGAGGCAATAGGCAAGAGGCAAAAGCTTCATCGAAGTGTGTAATTAATTTTGCTTAGGTACTTATAAGTAGTCGTGCAAAATTAATTTCCTAGTGAAGATAGGCAAGAGGCAAGAGCGGGGTTAGATATGTGTAATTAATTTTGCTTAGGTACTTAGGAACGATCAATCTTTGTGTCCTCTGTGTCTGGAGTGGTTCTTTCCACACCCCCGCCCCCACCAACCAATTTTTTGCCGCAAACCCTAGATAGTTAACAGTTTCCCACCCCCAGTAGCTAATCTGGATACTTTCCTCGCAGCACATCTGGTACATTTTGTCAAAAAAACTTTTTCGTTTTAACATAAGTACATATATTTTTGACAAAAGATCTTTTTCGTCAAAGGAGCAATTGGCAAGTTTTTCCTGGGGACGAATTAGTTATCCTAGACGTGGCAAGGGTTTCAAGGTACAAAGCCTAAAAATGCACAGAGTAGCCCAATTCTTAGATCCTAGCAGCAGGCTGTAACTATTGCAATCTCGTTGACAAATAGGAATTTTTCTCAATTATTTTTTAAGAAAAGTAAAGATGAAGGAATGTAAATTTAAATCTTCTCAAGTATATTGGAATTTTGATAAATTTTGCTTATATAAATTAGCTCTTAGCATTTAGCTTCTGAGAGCAGTTATCTTATTGGTGAAGTACAAAGTTGTTGTTTTGGCAAGTCTCCGAGCAGGGAGAAGATGTCAAATCCAGTTATAATTAATCTTTAGGAGAAACCCGATATTTTTCAGTGTAATTGTCAATTTACTTTTTATTATCAATCTAGCTGATGGCTGACGGCTAATAGCTTTCTTTTTCCTCCGTCACCAGAGTAATACCTGTCCATTCTCCCTTCTGATCATAAGAACGAATTAAGCGCTGTCTTTGAGTAGGAGAAAGTAACCAACCCACCTCTAAAACAAAAGGATGACCGACAGTAATTTTCCAGCAATTCTCATTTTGAAACGATTTTGCGTTGTTTCAGCGATCTATAGATTCGTTAAGAATTATTAACCCCTCTAGGTGCAAGGGTTTTAATGTCATGAAACCTTAAAATGAGAATTGCTGGTAATTTTCAGAGGTGTATTACAGGAAGCACCATCCGGCAGTAGCAGAATTTGCACCGGCAGCGGACTATTTTCAAACAACAATCTTTGTCCCTCAATACGAGCGCTAGAAGTGATTTGATTATTACCAAAAGTCAAAGTTTGCGAGAGATAATTATCCCCCTGACGCTCGATCAATATATGGGTAGAATAGGCAGCAGAATTATAAAAATCCCGTCCCGTTGTCACCGCTTGCCCCCGCCATTGACCCAGTAATTGATCCACCGTTAACATCGGTCTTTCTGGTGACTGAGAATCAACTAACTTTTCCCGAATTAAAGTCAAGCGATCGAACTCACAGCGTTCATTAAATAACTGGACGATTCTTAATCGTCTTTCTCCGGAGATTAAGCCAAATTCTGCCCCGAATGGTGAGGAAAAACTACTAAAATATAGAGAACCTTGGCAAAAAGCTCCCGTCTGGCTAAATAGAATACCCTGATGGAGAGAACTATACTCTAAAATTAAATCTTCCGGCGCTTGATCGCTGTAGAGACGGCGGACTAATTGACGAATCGATCGATTATTATTAATGCCTTGCAAAGATACCAAAGTCGGGGTATCTTCGATCAAGTCGCCTTGGGGAGACAGACGGGTAAAAGAACCTTGCCATTGACCGAGATTTTTTAGTAAACATTCCCACTGGGAGAGCATAATAATTGAGGTAATTGGGGGAAATAGGACAAAATACATGGGAACAATTCGATTAATGCACGCCAAACTCCATCGAGTGCGCGTCAGCGAGGCTAACGTCGATTATGTCGGCAGTATCACTATCGATCGAGAATTGATTGAGCGGGTCGGCATTTTGCCCCTTGAAGAGGTGGATGTGGTCAATCTTAGCAATGGTAAGCGCTTTTCCACCTACGTTTTTCCCGGCCAAACTGGGGAAATTTGCCCCAACGGTGGGGCGGCTCTGCTCTGTCAACCCGGAGATATTTTGATTATCTATGCCTACGAACAACGTCCGAGGCAAGAAGTTCTCGAAAACGGTCATTTTGCCAAAGTTCTCGTCGCTGATGCCGAAAATCGCTGTCAGCAATTTTTTGAACAGAGCCTAATTTCCCGGGGTGATGGTCGGGGAGTGGAATTCTATAGCCAAGAATGCTGATTCTTGTCCTCAATTTGTTAACTTTCCCGTCATAATAAGAATAAGTAATGTAAACTTTCTTAGAATCAGCCCCCATGCGTGTAATTCTCATGACCGGTAAAGGAGGCGTGGGCAAAACCTCCGTCGCCGCCGCTACAGGACTTCGCTGCGCCGAACTTGGCTATAAAACCCTAGTTCTCAGCACCGATCCCGCTCACTCTCTCGCTGACAGTTTCGATCTCGAATTAGGTCACGATCCTCGTTTAGTACGTCCCCATCTTTGGGGGGCAGAATTAGACGCACTCATGGAATTAGAAGGCAACTGGGGCGCAGTAAAACGTTACATTACTCAGGTATTGCAAGCTAGGGGTCTAGATGGAGTGCAAGCGGAAGAATTAGCGATTTTACCCGGAATGGATGAGATTTTCGGCTTAGTTCGCATGAAACGCCACTACGATGAGGGTACTTATGATGTGTTGATTATCGATTCCGCACCCACAGGGACAGCTTTACGATTGCTGAGTTTGCCAGAGGTGGGCGGTTGGTACATGAGAAGATTTTACAAACCTTTACAGGGAATGTCGGTGGCATTGCGACCACTGGTGGAACCTTTTTTTCGACCGATCGCCGGTTTTTCCCTACCGGACAAGGAAGTTATGGATGCTCCCTACGAGTTTTATGAGCAGATCGAGGCTTTAGAAAAGGTTTTGACCGATAATACTCAAACCTCGGTACGTTTGGTGACAAACCCCGAAAAAATGGTGATTAAGGAGTCTTTACGCGCCCATGCCTATCTAAGTCTCTATAATGTTTCCACCGATTTGATTATTGCTAATCGGATTATTCCCGACAAAGTAACCGATCCTTTCTTTGCTCGTTGGAAAGAAAATCAACAGGGTTATAAACAGGAAATTTACGATAATTTTCATCCTTTACCAGTTAAAGAAGTTCCTCTTTACTCCGAGGAAATGTGTGGTTTACCCGCTTTGGAAAGACTGAAAGAAACTCTTTTTGCTGGGGAAGATCCGACGAAGGTTTATTACCAAGAAAACACTATTCGGGTAGTTCAACAGGAAAATAATTACAGTCTGGAATTATATTTACCCGGCATACCCAAGGAACAGATACAACTCAATAAAACTGGAGACGAGTTAAATATTCGCATTGGGAATCACCGTCGTAATTTAGTCTTACCCCAAGCTTTGGCAGCCCTGAAACCTTCTGGAGCAAAGATGGAAGATGATTACCTGAAAATCTCTTTTAGCAACGTGGTGAAAGTGTAATTTTCTTAGAGTAGGTGGGAAGTGGGAATTATAAATTCTAAATTATGAATTATGAATTGGGAGGTGGGGATTTTTTTCAGTAAACAGTAATCAGTGAACTGAAAAATAACATCTACTTAGGGTTTGCGGCAAAAAATAGGGGCGAAGCATTCGGATAGAAAATCTATGATTTCAGCGATAGGTTATTGCCCGAATGCTTCGCCCTTACAGAACTTGAAAATCTTGCAGCTGCTTCGCCAAACAGGCCCCCAAACCCCTTACCTTGTTCATATTTCACATTTATTTAGCCAACCTTACTGATGATTTTCCCAGAAAAATCAAGAGAGCAGTCTTTTTTCTAACCATGCCAGGACACTTTCAACATCAGCCACTTTTTCTCCTTTAGGTATAGGTGGACGTTGTACCATGACCACGGTTATTTCCAACTCTCTAGCGGCGATAATTTTAGCGTAGGTGGCATCACCGCCGCTATTTTTACTCACCATCGCCCCAATCTTATATTCTTGTAAAAGACAGCGCTCTGACTGCAAGGAAAAAGGCCCCCGTTCCAATAATAATTTTCCAACTGGTACAATAGCATCTGGTTCTGGCGGGTCAATCATCCGCATCAAAAACCAGATATTTTTTAGATGTGCATAACGGGCCAGTTCTTGCCGACCAATAGTGAGAAATATCCGCGGTGCTAACCCCGATAAAATACTTGCTGCCGCTTGATTGTTTTCTACTTCAATCCAATTATCTCCAGATACTTTTTCCCAAGCTGGACGACTTAACATTAATCGAGGAATACCACAATCCGAGGCAGCTTGAGCGGCATTAAAGGAAATTTGCGCAGCAAAGGGATGGGTGGCATCAATTAAACAATCAATGCCTTCTTGCCGCAGATAATTGGCTAACCCGGTGGCACCACCAAACCCCCCCCGGCGAGAAGGAGTTGTGAGAGTAATCGGTTCTCTCGTGCGACCGGCAAAGGAAGCGATGGCATCTATACCCGGAATTGCCGCAATTTTAGCCGCTAATGCCGCCGCTTCCCCCGTTCCCCCTAAAATCAGCACTCTTTTATTTTTAGTCATCTAGCAATTGCTAAAAGGTTAACTAATTTTTCATCTTTCTATTTTCTCTTGCACAGGAAGCTTCGGCAGTTCTCCAGCAGAAATGATACTAAATCCGTTGAGTATAGGCCACATATCATACTAAATCCGTTTCTATTCGATAGTAACGAACAGAAAACGGGTTTCTCGGAGAAACCCGTTTTCTGTTCATGCAAAAGGTTTCGGCCATAAGCTCAGCGTTCGACTGACCTCACGAGGTTTATTAAACCACTCTGGTGATAGAAGCTAGACAAGGGGCGAACTTTGGTCAGGGATGACTGAATAGGCCGCAAGCTTGTTAGAGTATTGAGAGTAATTTTGAGCGCGCGATGATACTACAGCCTTTTCTTTCTTCCGCTTGGAGTTTTAACATTCCCCTGTTAGCCTCGGCAGCTACAGCCGAAACTGCTGATAGTGCCTTAGTTTTAGCCTGCGTGCTGCTGAGTTTGACCGTTATTTATTTCGCCTGTAAACTGGGGGGAGAAATATGCGTCCGATTGAACTTGCCTCCCGTGTTAGGAGAATTAGTCGGTGGCGTAATCATCGGGGTTTCTGCCCTAAAATTACTGGTTTTTCCGGAAGGTGGGGGTGGATTCGAGGATTCTCTCCTCATTCATTTCCTACAATCCACGTCATCCCTCACCCCGGAGCAATCTCCCGCCGTTTTTAGTGCTGCCAGTGAGGTTATTTCCGTCCTCTCGGAATTGGGGGTAATTATCCTGCTCTTCGAGATTGGTTTAGAGTCAGACTTACAGGAATTAATTCGCGTCGGTCCACAGGCAGCTGCTGTGGCAGTGGTGGGGGTTGCGGTTCCCTTTTTGGCGGGTACTTTGGGTTTAATCTATATTTTCCATCTAGCCACTATTGCCGCTATTTTTGCCGGGGCAGCTCTAACCGCTACCAGTATCGGCATTACCGCCAAGGTTTTGGCAGAAATAGGGAAGTTATCGGCCAAAGAAGGTCAAATTATTATCGGGGCAGCAGTTCTCGATGATATTCTCGGTATTATCGTTCTCGCTGTCGTTGCTTCTTTGGTGAAGACCGGAGAAGTGCAGATTAGCAAGGTAATTTATCTAGTTATTAGTTCTAGCACTTTTGTGATCGGGGCGATTCTGATCGGTCGTTTTTTAAGCCCCTTTTACGTTCAATTAGTTAATAGCATGAAAACTAGGGGACAATTGCTCTTAGTTTCCCTGATTTTCGCGTTTATTCTTGCCTATATTGCCCAAGTTATCCAATTAGAAGCGATTCTCGGTTCCTTTGCTGCCGGCCTAGTCCTAGCAGAAACGGAAAAGCGATCGGAATTAGCAGAACAAGTGTTCCCGATCGCCGATTTATTTGTACCGATATTTTTCGTCTGTGTGGGGGCAAAAACCGATTTAAGTGTGCTTAATCCCGCTATTCCCAGCAATCGAGAAGGATTAGTCTTGGCCGCTTTCTTAATTGTCGTCGCGATTTTGGGTAAAGTGGTGACGGGGTTGGCCGTTTTCAGCAAGGAAAAACTCAATCGCTTGGCGATCGGAGTTGGCATGATTCCCCGGGGTGAAGTGGGTTTAGTCTTTGCTGGAGTCGGGGCTGCTAGTGGTGCTTTATCCCCCGCTACCGATGCGGCGATTATTATGATGGTGATCTTGACCACCTTTGTCGCTCCGCCCCTGTTAAGGTTAGTATTTAAAGAACCTACCGGCAGCCCTCAATCAGTGAGCAGTGAGCAGTGAGTTAGGAGCCGGTCGTCGGTTGTCAGTAGTTAGGAGTCAGCTTTTATTTATTCTCCCAAATCTGGCACTCTCTTCTCCCCATCCCCCCACTTCCCAATTCATAATTTATAATTCATAATTTATAATTTATAATTCCCGCTCCCCAACACCCAATCCCTGATCACTGATCAGAAACATAGCAGACCATGCCAACGTCCCATAAGCTTGTTTTTATTGATAGTCATTCTCAGGGCATTAAGGGAGCTATGGATGGCAAAAAATCGACAAAATCGTCCATTTTTACCGAAAAAAGGTAATTGATAACCGAGCAACGGGAGCATCGATCGTGAGATTTCATTGGTTATTCCTAAGCGCATTAACTTGGTTGCTGGTGGCGGCCCCTGCTTGGGCAGGCAAGCTCGTCTTTTGGCGATTCGACACCAATGAGAATCGTCTGGTCTTCACCACCGACAATCGAGTGCAACCGCGAGCGCAAATGATCACTAACCCCACCAGGATCGTGATCGATCTGCCCGGGATCAAGTTAGGGCAACCCAATATTAACCGGCCCATTGGCAATATCGTCAGAAGTGTCCGTATCGGTCAATTTGATGCGGAAACTACCCGTTTAGTGATTGAATTAGCCCCTGGCTACACTGTCGATCCTCAAAAGGTAAAAATTCGCGGAATTTCGCCTACCCAATGGACAGTGGAACTGCCAGATCCCCAACCGATTAGTGAGGAAACGCAACCCCCCGTCACCCCTGACCCCACACCTCCCCCCGATCGCGGTTCCACTCGTACCACTCCCCCACCTTCAGTGAGTCGGACGGACAACAACGATGATTTTCAGATCACTCGCAATGGTCTTTTTGTCCGTTTAGAGCAGAATGGTGATGAGCGATCGATTCGCAGTCAACGCAGCCGGGACGGCAAAAAAATCGAATTTGAATTACCCGGTGCCACTTTACCCGGTAGTCTCACCGGTCAAACTATCCCCGTCAACCGCTATGGGGTCGGTGATATTCAATTCAGTCAGACTGCCAATCAACGGGCTAAGATTTCCCTAAGCGTTAATAAAGATAGTCCCGATTGGCAAGCTCTCTATAGTCGTTTTGGTGGTTTGGTTTTACTGCCTAGGGGTGGTCTGGGTTCCGTGGATAATATTTCCTCACCTCCCCCCACTAGAGCGACTAATCCCAATGCTCGTCCCAATAATCCCCCCCCAAAAACTGCCAATAATCCCCCTTCTAGCAATCGTTTGGCCACGATCTCCTCGATCGATCTGACGGGTAATAACGATCGCCTGTTAATTCGTGCAGATTCACCCCTAAAAGCTAACGGCAGTGTTAACCGGGATGGGGTCTATGAACTACGCATCGAAAATGCTAAGTTAGCTGAGTCTTTTCGCGGTCCGCGCTTCGGTCGCTATAGTCCTATCTATCAATTGCGGGTACGTCAGGAAAGCGCCAATAAGGTGCTGATTTTGGTACAGACGGCCGTGGGTTTTCAACTGGGACAATTAACTCAATCGGACAGTCAAACCCTAGCCCTAGAATTGCTCTCTTCCCGCAATTCTAGCCCCCTTTCTCAAGTTCCTGACTCCACCACTATACCTGTTCCTTTACCCCCCAATACGGGGCAATTTAACCCACCGCTGCGCCCCTCTAACCCCACTCCTAATATTCCTCGACAACGTAATGGCCGGTTTTTGGTGGTGATTGATCCGGGCCACGGTGGTAAGGATCCAGGAGCGATCGGAATTGGTGGCCTTCAGGAAAAAAACGTGATTCTGCCCATTTCCCTAGAAGTTACCCGCATCCTGCAACAACAGGGCATCGATGTGCGTCTCACCAGAGATAGCGATTTTTTCGTCACCCTGCAAGGTCGCACGGATCTGGCTAATCAGATCGATGCCGATCTATTTGTCAGTATCCACGCTAACTCTATGGGGAAAGCACGACCAGATGTCAACGGCATAGAGGTGTACTACTTCGGCGATCGCAGGTTGTCGGATACCATCCATCGCAATATTGTCCGTAGTGTCGATATGCGCGATCGGGGGGTGCGTCGGGCCCGTTTCTATGTGCTGAGAACCTCCAGAATGCCCTCTACCCTCGTGGAAGTGGGTTACGTTACCGGTGCTCAGGATGCTCCTAAATTAGCCAATGCCAACTTTCAACGACAAATGGCGGCGGCGATCGCAGGGGGGATTATTGAATATATTCAACGAAATCTCCGTTAATGGTTAAATGATCGGAACATTAGTTTACTGATCAAAAAATCCGTGTTTTAATATCATCAAATAAAGCTATTTTAGATCAGCGTTTTCCTCGATATCTATGAGAGAATCACAACTTAGTCCGATTGGTGTGTTTGATAGTGGTGTGGGTGGACTGACCGTTTTAAGGGAGTTGTATAAACAACTGCCCCAAGAATCGATTCTCTATTTTGCTGATACCGCTAGACTTCCCTACGGAACCCGTTCTAAAGGGGAAATTATCGAATTTGTCCGGGAAATTCTCACTTGGATGGGCGAGCGCCGGGTGAAAATGGTGATTATGGCCTGTAACACCAGTTCTGCCTTGGCTTTAGAAGAAGTACGGGCCGAATTTAAAGATTTACCAATTTTAGGGGTAATATTACCCGGTGCAAAAACTGCCGTTCAAAAAGGAAAGCGCATCGGTGTGATTTCTACCCCAGCTACGGCTAAAAGTAATGCCTATAAACAAGCCATTCAAGAAATCGATCCTACTGCCCAAGTTTGGCAAATTCCCTGTCCTGAGTTTGTCCCTTTGATCGAGGCTAACCGCATTTTTGACCCCTACACCACACAAGTGGCTAGGGAATATCTTCAGCCTTTACTAGCAGAAAATATTGATACTCTGGTCTATGGTTGTACCCATTATCGCCATCTTTCCCCAGTTTTACGTCGTCTTTTGCCTAGTTCCGTGCGCTTGGTAGATCCCGCCGCTGCCGTTGTGCGAGCGGCGGAAAAAGAATTAGAATTATTAGGTCTAAAAAATCCCGAAACACCACTACCTACTAACTTCGCAGTTAGCGGTGATCCTCAGACTTTTGCTCGTTTATCTCGTCAATGGCTAGGTTTTTCTCCCACGGTAGAAAAGGTTTATTTGCCTGTCCCGGTTTTATAGCCATCAGACTTTTCAGTGAGCAGTAATCAGTTAGAAAAGGTAGAAAGCAGAAGGCAAAAGGAAGCCATATCCTTCCCTAATCAAGAGGCAAAAGACTTCGACATTATAGCGGCGACTGCGGGGCAACTCATCCAAATGAGTGATCGCACTGTCCACCTCTACTCCCATCACCCGTTCCCCTAGAAAAACACTATCGGGTTCCATCCCCTTTGAACTAGGCACGAGAGTGAGACTATATTCGCCTATAACCCAGCTAAAAACGTCTTCAGGCAAATTTAAACCTAAAAGCGACTGGAAGCGCTTTAAGACCTGTGTTATTAATTCCTGTAGGGGACTATCCGCTTCTAACCCCTCCTCTACCTGAGTCCAAAAACGATTTAAATCGCGACTAGCGGCGACTAAAAGGCTATTTTCGCCGATAAAAGATAATGCTCCCACGGGACTAGATGAAATTGGTGCTTGGTCATCCTGTCCTAAAACCCCAATTAAGACCGAACGCGCGCCCTTTTCAAATCCTATAGTAATCATAGCAATTACCGTCGGTTGGATTGACCCAAGGAAATCCCACAAAAAGCCATGAGAAGCGATCGCCTATTCAGACGGATTGAGGTGTTGACTGTTGGGTTTCGCTTTCCCCTAAAATTGAGAGGTTTTCTTTAACCTATTGATTCGCTCAACCCAACCGACGGACTCTCTTGTAGGTTGGATTGACCTAAGGAAACCCAAGAAAAAAATGGTTCTTCCGAACTTACAATGTAGAAAATTCCCCAAGCTCCTTCTCTGTCCAGCAATGCTCTAAAGTTGATAAATATCAATTTAACAAAAACTCAAAGCCTTACTATACAAACTTTACAAGCATGAGTTGTTAATAGTTTTACATGACAGGTTCGGTAGAGCCAAAAAAATAAGAGGAGCGAAATATCGCCATTTTTAAAATCCTACAGTAATCATAACAATTACCCTAGGTTGTATTGACGGACTGATTCCTGTTAAATTAGAATATCAAATGTTTGATTATTTAGCCAACGATAAACACTAAAATCTCGCCTATCTGTGGTTAATATTCTGTTCTCCAGTAAATGTTCTGTAGAGATCGATCAGGTTTTCGATTAATTCTTCTAAGTCAACACCTTGGGTCCAATGATCAGGAAATTCATTCAAATAGCCCAAAAACATCCCATCTGATTCTTTCCAATATGTATATGGAATCCTCATGGTGAAATCCTCATTCTGCGTTGCTAACGATATTAAGTTGACCCCTATTATAACGGAATTGCTCCCAAGCCACGATTAGCTTTATTATCAGGGTTGGCAGCGAGATTGCCGGGTAGAGTCGGTGGGAGGTATTATCCTCCGCACCTCTCTTTTAGATCCGAGCGTGCGACTTTCACCGCACTCGGCTCCCGATAATCTTAGCTTTCGCTTTTGCTCATGTGGATGTAATCATGGCATGATTCGTGTACGGCTAACAAATTATTAGCTCGACCGTTCGAGTGATTTCTATCGATGTGGTGCAGATGTATTCTTTCCTCATCAATAAATTTCAAGCCACAATATCCACAGGTATGGTTCTGTCGGATTAAAGACCTAGAAGTTGCTCCATCGTAAAGTTTGGACTGTCTCTTAGACCAGTAAACTAAGTCACCGTTAAAAGGCGAATAATCTCCTCTAACGTTGATGTGCTTGTTTTCTGAATATGGCACAGGTGGAAACGCTTTTTTGACTAAATTTGCAGCCATCTGGCGGTTTACCTTTTTTTCTTTTAAGAACACTTTATATGTCCTATGATTAAGTTGCCATAATGAGAATCTTGAGCCATTCAGTTTACAATAGCGGTGGTAGTTTCTCCATCCTCTGACTATTGGAGCTAATTTTTGGGCTTTAATCTTTGCCCCATAATTCGAGTGATTGATGATGGCTTTAACTTTCTGACGAAAGGCTTTAAAGTTTGGCTCTTCGTTACTTGGTATGGTTCGATAGGGGGCATAAATCGACTAAATCCTTATCTGGCAAGGAATTTAATTGATTAGCTCGCTTTAGATCAAAAGCAATTGACAAAAATCGCCAAATGCCTTTGTATATAAGGGTTCCATCCCTTATAACCCCCGTCCATTGCATAAGACAAACCGAAGAACCTAAAGTTTTCCTCTGAGGGATAACTTCTAAATTTTCCGTTGGCTTGCACAACAAAGTGCCACCCTAGAAAGTCAAATCCTTCTGTCGAGGCTACTAACCTTGTCTTCGATGGCTTAATGTTTAGACCTCTTGTAGCTAGAAAACTTGCGACTTTTTCCAGAATCTCTTCCGCTTTATCTTGGGGTTTAAGAAGGAACACCAAATCGTCAGCATATCTGACTGAGTAGTGAATATTCTCTATTCCATTGAGAGCGATGTTTGCTAGTAATGGACTCACGACACCTCCTTGGGGAGTTCCTTGTTCAGGAAATTCTGGGTTAACTCCTGCTTTTAAGCATCTCATCAATCCAGCTTTGATGCTTTGGGGAGCAATGATTAATTCCCTTAATGTGTTGTGGTTGATTCTATCGAAGCATTTCTCGATGTCTAATTCTAGGATTCTTTTGTTTAATCCGTTGCTGCTACTTCTTAAGTTTAGGAAGAGTATTTTTTGACAATCGTGAGCGGAACGTCCAGTTCTAAAACCGTAGCTCCTTTCGTGAAATGTGGCTTCGTGGGCAGGTTCTAGGGCGTATTTGACAAGACATTGCCAAGCTCTATCTGAGATGGTAGGAATTTTGAGCATCCGGGTTGTTCCATCCTTTTTGGCTATCGGAATTTTTCTCAGTCCCTGATGTTGCCAATTCCAGACTTTGGTTTCTAGGACTGATTCTAATTCCCACCTTTCTCGGAATGAAAGTGATGCTTTCCCATCTATTCCTGCTGTCTTCTTACCAGCATTTAGTTGAGTTACTTGACGAATTGCCAGTAATCTAGCACTTCGAGATTTTAAGATTAGCTTTTGAAGATTTTTGGCTTTTGCCTTGTCTCCTACTCTCATGGCTTTCCACAATCTACATTGTAGTCGGAATAGATTCCTACGGAGTTTCTTCCACGGAATGTTGTTCCACAGTTCTCTAAAACTATTACTAATCATGAGTCTAACTGGTCTCTACTTGGTTTCTTGTGTTCTGATTACCTCGAAGCAATTACGCTTCGTCCTACCCGATGTTAGGGGTTACGTTGCTCGTCCAACCTACTTGAGTTTCGACTTTTCTCTTGACCTAATCATCGTTTTTCTTCGTTCCGACTGTTGGATTGTTTTGACAACTTAGGGTTGACCACTTCACCCACCTTCAACTCTAGGGATAGCAGATACCGTAACGAAAGCTCTGCGAGTTTAGAAGGTTGAGTCAACATTTTTAGCTCAGATTGTTGCTCCGAAGTTGGATGCTTTTTCTGGTTTTCCCTTATTGTCTCCCCGTTACCGCTCCTTGCGCCTATCTGTTTTGGCTCTGATTGCGTCCTTGTTCCCCGCTTCAGCCTCTAGATTTCCGAGTCTAGTCACTGGGGGCAGGTTGGGAGTCACTGTGTCCCTTACAGGGTAGGTCTTTCACCTACATCCTTTTTGTCAGTTATGCTGTTTTATCAGCACTCTAGGCTATTTATTCCCCTAGAAACGAATCGCACCCTTACACTTCGTTAATGCAGCCGACAAAATTTGCGATCGCTCATTCAGACGGATTGAGGTGTTGACTCGAAATTTAACCTAGGGTTGGCTGAATAAATCTAAAAACATTGTTGGGTAAGATTTTTAGATTTTTTTGCCCTCAAAAAGTGCCGAACATAAGAGCGAACAAGGGGAAATTTTAGGCACTTTTTCCCCGAAAATTAGGTAATTGTGGGGTGGACTGAAGCAAGTAGTGCTAGACTTCCCGAAAAGTCTATTTTATTGCAGCTTGTTGTTAGGAATCTACTTAAAAGAGTTTGTTTAATCTGGCTAATACGCTTTTGGTTATGATATGGGTAAAAGTTCTGGCGATGGTGCTAAAATGGGGGGATATGCCGAAAGTTTCCAATTATCTTTACTCTCAAGAGTGTTATGGAGAAAGTTTTTGTATAATCGATATTTGGCCTGCTCACCCTTTGGTGATGCCAGTTCAGTCCACTTCTGAATAGGTATTGGAATTGATTTGAATTAACTTTTGTAGCAGTCGAGGTTCTAAGCTTTCATGGGGCAATCTTCAAGCAATCGGGAGTTTTGATGGCTAAAGCGCAAATGATTGATCATCTTAAGAAGACGTGTCAGAAGACCTTGAAGCTGTTAGAACAGTTAGGACCAATATCAAATCTAGCTGTTTTAATTGCCGCTATTACTTATCTCACTTACGGGGAGCAAAAACAGCGTAACTCCGACGTTACTCAAGCGTGGACAGTTAAGTACCTAAGCAAAATTAATTACACATATCTAACCCCCTCTTGCCTTTTGCCTCTTGCCTTTTGCCTATCTTTACTAGGAAATTAATTTTGCACGACTACTTATTACTGCCGCTTACGAGCAAAAAGGTAGCGGAGGACGAATTCAAGCCCTTGAGTTATTAAATGCCTCTCCAGGCATTCCAGGACGGCACAGATTCCCTTGGTTCTGGTTGACATGGAACCCGGAGAGTTTACAAGGCTTAGAAGCTCCGAACGCTTTTTTGCAAAATATTCAATTGCCTAATGCAGATCTCTGGCAAGCAAATCTCAAAAATGCCAACTTACGAGGGGCAAATCTTCAAAACTCTAGTTTGGAGGGAGCGAATCTTCAAAAATCTATCCTAGCAGCAGCGCATCTTCAAGGTTCTAGGTTACGTATTGCTAATCTTGCAGGAGCTGATTTGTTTAGAGCAAACTTGAGAGGTGCAAACTTGAGGGGAGCAAACCTCCATAGTGCTGGCTTGGTTGAAGCCAATCTTCAATCTTCTGACTTAGCCGGAGCAAAACTTCAAATGGCAACACTATACAGAGCTAATCTGCAAGATGCGAAATACACTGATGCAAGCACTTCACCCAAGTTGTGTGAAAGCTTATCCTTGAGTTACCCTTGCTCCACTGGTTTTCCAGAAGGATTTAATCCTGAATCAAGAGGTATGGTTAAAATAAATTGAATTGCGATCGCCGCTCTGGTAGTTAATGAAATCTAACACACCTCTTTTTTCTCTAGCCGTAGCACCATGTTCATTCATTGAAGCAAGTGATTGTAAGCTAACGGAGTTTTTTGATTTTTGAAAAGGCGATCGTTAGTTACCGTCCTGACTTAAAAAATAGCCAACTGCACGCTGAAGCTGTTCCATCCCTTGTTGCAGTTGGTCAATACGAGCCTTAGATTCCTCCATTTGTTGAGCAGTAGCTTCCACAAACCGATCAATACGCCGATTCGTTGCCTCACTGATTGCTGCTAATCTGTCAATATTGCTTTCTATTCGCTCTATTCGCTGCTGACTTGCCTCTAGACTGGCTTCAATACGGTCTAACCGAGAACTTTGCCACCACATTTAGTTAACACCTTGAAAATAAGCGATTATTGTCCTCAGTTTAGCAAATCTTTAGACAAATTAATCTCTTTTCATAGGGCGATCGCTTGAGGTGAAACTGCGATCGCTGGTTGCTTAGTTAATGAAATGTAACGCACCTCTTTTTCTCCAGTCAAACTATTTTTGACTAATCTCGAATGCTAAGTCGTATCTGTAAAAACAGACATCAAAGGCAAGAAAAAAATTCATCTGTCCTAAGATTTGCAGAAAAGGTTTTTAGATTTATCCAGCAAACCCTAATTAGCGATAAAATGGCTGTGATCTTCAAATTTGACCTGTTATATGACTAATCACTCAGAAGTTGAATCGGCTATTCAGCAATTGCCAGAGAGTGAAGTCCGCGCTCTGGCAAACTGGCTTCAAGACTATCTTGATGAGATGTGGGATAGACAAATTGAAGCGGACCTAGCATCGGGAAAATTAGATCGCCTCATCGCTCAGGTGGAAGAAGATATGGCAACCAACAACGTCAGAGATATTGATGAAGTCCTTCGCAACACCCCAGCCAAATTCCAAGTAACTTCTCCTCCTTTTCGTTGGGATGAAGCGGGAGGTATCCGTATAGGTTCGAGCCGAGTGACTCTCGATAGCATACTTGCCTCATACCACAACGGCTCCACTCCTGAAGAAATCGCTATTCAGTTTTCAGTTCTTCGTTTGGAAGATATACACAGTGCCGTTGCTTATTATTTAAATCACCGTCAGGAAATTGACAGTTATTTGGAACAACGCGACCAACAAGCTCAACAATTGAGACAACAACTAACCCAAAAACACATCTCCCTGCTTCAGAAAAATATTAAGTTTTATTAAGAAGTTAGTGACAAAAGACCAGCTTTAGTCTCTATTATCGTAGTAAGTGGCTTTTGACCCGAATCAAGTCGGTCAAGATAAATAGTAACTTTTGCCCATCATCAAACAAAGATGGTCAATCTAATTAAAACAGTCGCTGTGGCCATGCCCTCGTGATCAATTCCTATGTCAACCCTGGTTATTGTCGAATCCCCCACCAAAGCTCGGACGATCAGTAATTATCTGCCTAGCGGCTACCGAGTCCAAGCCTCCATGGGCCACATCCGCGATCTGCCCGCCTCTGCCGAAGAAATTCCCCCCGCCCACAAAGACAAATCCTGGGCTAACTTGGGCGTGGATGTGGAGAACGATTTCGACCCCCTCTACGTCGTCCCCAAAACCAAAAGTAAAGTCGTCAAAGAATTAAAAGAAGCCCTCAAAGGCGTAAATGAATTGATCCTCGCCACCGACGAAGATCGGGAAGGGGAAAGCATCAGTTGGCATCTCTTGCAGGTACTTAACCCGAAAATACCCACCAAAAGGATGGTATTTCACGAAATCACCAAAGAGGCAATCCAAGCGGCCTTAAAAAATTGTCGCTCGATCGACGAAAATTTAGTTCACGCCCAAGAAACCCGCCGCATACTCGATCGTCTCTACGGTTATACCCTCTCCCCCCTACTCTGGAAAAAAATCTCCAAAGGTTTATCCGCCGGCCGGGTACAATCGGTGGCGGTGCGTCTGCTCGTGCAACGGGAACGGGAAAGACGGGCTTTTAAAACCGCTAATTATTGGGATCTGAAAGCGACTTTAGAAAAGGACAAAAATCAATTCGACTCGAAATTAGTCACCTTAAACGGTCAAAAAGTGGCAAATGGGAGTGATTTCGATGCCGACACTGGCAGACTGCTCCCCGACCGCCAAGTCACCCTTTTAGATCAAGCCACCGCCACCGCCTTAAAAGAACGCATCCAAGACAAAATCTGGCGCGTTAGCCACACCGAAGAAAAACCCACCACTCGCAAACCATCCCCCCCCTTCACCACCTCCACCCTACAGCAAGAGGCTAACCGGAAACTGGGCATATCCGCCCGCGACACCATGCGAATCGCCCAAAATCTCTACGAACAGGGCTACATCACCTATATGCGGACCGATTCCGTCCATCTTTCCGATCAGGCCATCACCGCCGCCCGCAATTGTGTAGAACAAATGTACGGTAAAAACTATCTCAGTCCCCAACCCCGACAATACACCACCAAAAGCAAAGGCGCACAGGAGGCACACGAAGCCATCCGACCCGCCGGCAGTAGCTTTCGCCTACCCCGGGAAACTGGCCTGAGCGGACTAGAATTCGCCCTCTACGACCTAATCTGGAAACGTACCGTCGCCTCACAGATGGCCGATGCCCGTATTACCCAGATCGCGGTCAATATTCAGGTGGAAAATGCCGGATTTCGCTCCTCCGGCAAAAGAATCGACTTCCCCGGCTTTTTCCGCGCCTATGTGGAAGGTTCCGACGATCCCGAAGCGGCGATCGACGATCAAGAAATAATCTTACCCCCCCTCAGCGTCGGTGATACCCCCAATTGTCGCCAACTAGAGGCGATTAGCCACGATACTCAACCCCCCGCCCGTTATAGCGAAGCCTCCCTGGTAAAAACCCTCGAAAGTGAAGGAATCGGGCGACCCAGTACCTACGCCACCATTCTCGGCACCATTATCGATCGCGGTTATGCCCAAATGCGGAATAAAACCCTGATTCCCACCTTCACCGCCTTCGCCGTCGTCGGTTTATTAGAAAATCATTTCCCCGACCTGGTAGATCCCAAATTTACCTCGAAAATGGAGGAAACCCTCGACGATATCGCCACTGGTTCCGCTCAGTGGTTGCCCTATCTCGATCGCTTCTATCGCGGCGAAAAAGGGCTAGAAAGCCAAGTCAAAGAGCGCGAGAGTCAAATTAACTCTAGCACTGCCAAATCGGTGATTTTAGAGGATTTACAGGCAACCATCAAGATCGGCAAATACGGACCCTATCTGGAAGTCCCCCGGGGGGATGAAATCCTCACCGCTTCCATCCCGGCCGATTTAACCCCAGCGGATCTGAACCCCGAACAGGTAGAAACCCTGCTGCGACAAAAAACCGAAGGTCCGGATAAAATCGGTCTTCATCCCGACACCGGAGAGCCGATTTATCTGCTCGTGGGTAGTTACGGTCCCTACGTCCAGTTAGGAGATATCAGCGATGACAATCCCAAACCGAAACGCGCCTCCTTACCCAAAGGACTCAAACCCGCAGATTCGACAAGCTCACTGCAAGAGGACATCACCCTTGAACAAGCGGTGGGTTTATTAGCACTGCCGCGACTGCTGGGAACCCATCCCCTCACCGGAGGCAAAATTAAAGCCAGTTTAGGGCGTTTCGGTCCATATGTGGTTCAGGAAGAGGGCAAAGAAAAAGAATATCGTTCCCTGAAAGCCAGCGATGATGTCTTGACTATAACTCTCGATCGAGCCTTGGCCCTATTAGCCGAACCGAAAAAAGCTCGCGGCGCTCGTGGTTCCACCAAACCACCCTTAAAAGAATTGGGTAAACATCCCGACGATGGGGAATTGGTGGGATTGTACGAGGGACCCTACGGAGTTTATATCAAGCACGGCAAAACTAACGCCAAGATTCCCGAAGGAGAAACCGCCGAAACCTTGACTCTAGAACAAGCTTTAGTCGCCCTAGCAGCCAAGACAACCACTGCCAAGAAAACCACCACCAAGAAAACTACTTCTAGCACCACCAAAAAAACTACTTCCCCAAGCAGTAAAACTGGCAAAAGTAAGACGGTTTAGCGGTTACTGGTGGGGCGATTTTCTCCCCGGTCAATTCCTCACCCCGATGCGGCGACAAATCCAGTTGGCTTTTTCGTCTTTTGCACCACTTTGACTAGGCTGCTCCCACACCCCAAATTCCCTACTGTAAAGCGATCGCCATCACTTCTTGGGGAATTTGTCGGTAAATTGGTTTTAAAAATTGTTCTATGGCATCCGATTCGGGGGCAGCCAGAGGAAAATTGCCTAAAATGTCGAGAATGGTTTGATTTTCATTCCCCGCAGATTCGACAAGCGGTTCGGCTGAGCTCACCGTCGAAGCCTTACTGCAAGGCGTAATCACAACGAGGGAGGGATCTAGCTCTTCATCGTACTGCCAAAAGCGATCAATAGCACTGTCGGGGGCAGTTTTTTCGACTGCTGCGGGGGGTTCACTGACTGCTAAAGGTTGATTATCAGAGGAATAGGAGCGTTTTTCTCGTAAAGCTTCCAGAATTTGGTTTTTGGTTCGGCCGCGCAGTTGCAAAAGCAGGAAGGGATCGACAATAAAACGATCACCCAATTGATAGTAAACTGCTCCTATGTGTTTGCAGGGGTTGGCTTGATCGGGACAGGTGCAACGAGAGCGAATATCGGCCAGGGAAAAGGGAAATAAATTTACCCCACTATCGATAAAAACACGCTCGATATGATCGGGCATTTGTCCGGTGAGCAATTGAGCGGAATAAATGGCTTTTTTGGAGAGAAGCTTAATAATATAATCCCATTCTTCATCACTAAAAGCCGCTAGGGATAAATCCACTATATAAGGCTCTGGTTCACTGCCTTGTACTCTGGCAATAACTTGCGAGTCTTCAAAGTCAATACTTAAAACATTGCCCTCTCTGGCGTAAAGTCTAGCTCGTTCCAAGCGTTTTTTAAAGCGATAGGAATCGAGTAGTTCCAGCCATTTTTGTACCCACCAAGCTTGTTCTGTCATTTTTTATTTACCCTACAGCGGAGCAGCTTCGTTACCAAGAAAAACGTCAATTCAAAAAGGAAACACATCAGCCTAGAGGCTGGACTAGGAAAGGCTCATCAGGTATATTCTGATCTTTAACAACAACAAATCAGACCCAAAAACCAAGCCCTCAATATCTTAACATAGAACCAAGAAACTTGCTCTACCAACTTGGTCAAGAGGTAAATTTATCTCAACGGCAAATAGCCGTCTTGCTCGGATGTGATCAAAGCACGACCAGAGCGAGAATTAATACTAAATCCTGTTTAGAAAGTATCGGAGAGCAGGCAGCGGGGACGAGGAGAAGGAAGCGAAGAGCGAGTTTTTAAAAGTTAGATTGGAAGTGAATCATGCTATCGTGCTGGGAAGGAAGAAAAAGAATCACCAAACTATTTAAGTAACTAAGCAGAATTAATTACACATATCTAACTCCCATTGCCTTTTGCCTGAGTGCATTTGCTAACCAAGAAGTTAATTTTCTGGCTCTTCTGGTTTCTGTGTGGAAACGGGGTCTATACTGATAGTTTGTTCAGCAAAATAGTCCTAAAAGTCTTTCCAGGTAAATATTTCACGATTCTAAGTACCTAAGCAAAATTAATTACACATATCGAACCCCCTCTTGCCTTTTGCCTCTTGCCTTTTGCCTATCTTTACTAGGAAATTAATTTTGCACGACTACTTATAAGCAAAAATTATCACACAAAGTCGAGAAGAGCCATTTTCTCCTATTACTGAGCAAATGATCTATCAAAACTAAGCTAAGGTGAAATCAATCGAGTGTCTGAAAAACTTTTCCAAGAGATTCCCTTTGACAAAAGAAAAGCGGATCCTTGTGACAAGATCAAAGAGTTTATTGGACATCAAGAATTGAGTGAGAAACTAGGAGCAGATTTTTATTTTGCTATTCTTTATCATTCTTGAGAGAGCGGGATTAAACGAGCCGACTAATGGACTAAGCTAAGACGGATTTAAATCCCTTATTCTTAGATTAGCGGAATCTCCCCCAACCAGAAGTCGGAAAGTTGGGGGGAGTCTTGCCTCTTGTATAAAGACCTCATCTCAGCAGGCAATTTAAATTACGAAAAGCTTAACAATCGTCCTCGAAAATATCTTGACTATCCTAGCCCGAATGAGGTATGCTCTAATAGCCCAGACAGTGATGCAATTCAGACTTAAATTGGCGTATTATAGATGTCAAATTGGCTACGCCTAAAAGTCCTTATTGAAGAAGCTTTCACAAGATGTACAGAGAACCGAGGATTTTAGGCATGAGGACGGAAGACAAAAATCAAAAATTAAATTGTCAGAAATTAGCAGAAGTCTTTTTATCAAATCCTTTGATTGAAGATTGCTATTTTATGGTACGAGAGGATGAATTAGTCGCCTATATCGTTTCCTTTGGAGCTTGGAATTCTGAACAATTGTCCTCCGATTTACAGTCTCAGTTACCGGACAATCTCCTACCTAATATCTATGTGCAAATTTCCAGTTTACCCTTAACCGATAGCGGTGATGTCGATGAAACTGCATTAAAGAATATTGAAATTATCGATAATCATCAAGTTCAGGAAACGGAAGAAAAACTGCGCTCTTTGTCAGATATTGATCAAGTTGCTGTCGTCATGACTTCTAAAAAGAACAAAATTTTACCCCTACATCTATCGGAATTATTGCCCTTAAAAATAGAGAAAAGAAATGATAATCAAAAATCTGAAACCCCGATTCATCTGGGGATTCACACTTCTAACACTCAAGGGGGAATCAGTCACGGACAGCTTTTAGAAGAATCTGAACTTCAACCGAAAACCTTGGCAGAAATTCTCCAAAAAGCTGCTGAAAATTATTCACATAAAGGGATTATTTATATTCAATCTAATGGATCAGAAGTTTTTCAATCCTATCAACAATTATGGGAAGACGCTCAACAAATACAAGCCGGATTACAAAAGCAGGGTTTACAAGCTCAAGATAAAGTAATTCTTCAGCTATCGGAAAACTATGATATCATTTCCGCATTTTGGGGGTGTCTTTTAGGGGGATTTATTCCTGTTATTATTTCAGTACCACCCAGCTATAAAGATTTTAATAATGAAATTCATAAAATCTCTCAAGTTTGGCAGTTGTTAGACGAGCCTATTATTATCACAAATAAATCCCGTCAGCAAGAGATAAAACATTTAGAACAATGGTTGCCTAGTCAAACCTTAAGATTGAGTTTTATTGAAGAATTAAAAACTTATTCTCCCCATCAGACTCATATTAGTCAACCGGATGATATTGCGTTCTTTAATCTAACATCAGGCAGTACAGGAATACCGAAATGTATCTCATTAACCCATAAAAATGTGATCTCTCGTGCGCGAGGAACAAACATTATTTGTGAACATCAAAACGACGATATTATTCTTAATTGGCTTCCTTTTGATCATATTGGAAGTATTTCAGACTGGAATATTCGCTGTGTCGAGTTAGGATGCCAAATGGTTTATGTTCAAACTGAATATATATTAGGTCGTCCTTTGAATTGGTTAGATTTAATTGCTAAATATCGAATTACCCACAGTTGGGCTCCTAATTTTGCCTATAATTTGATCAATGAAGCTTTAAAAAAAGAACCTAATCAAAATTGGAATTTAGATTGTGTCAAATTCTTTTTGGCAGCGGGTGAAGCTGTTTCTGGCCAAGCAGTTGGAGAATTTATTAACAAACTTCATCTTCAATATAATCTGAAAAAAACGGCGATGCGTCCTGCTTTTGGTATGGCAGAAATGGGGTCAGGAATTACCTATTATCAGCCGACAGAACAACAGCCATTACTCTTTCATACGGTTGATAAATCTTCCTTGAATTCTTCCTTAAAACGAGTCCATCCTGAACATCCCAATGGTGCAACTTTTACGGATTTAGGATTACCCATTCCGGGGATATCGATTAGAATTGTTAATGCTGATAATTCCCTATTACCAGAAGAAACCATTGGTCATTTACAAGTTAAAGGACATCCAGTTTCACCTGGGTATTATAAAAACCCAGAAGCGAATCAAGACGCTTTCTTAAAAGATGGCTGGTTTAAGACAGGAGATTTAGCATTTATTAGTAACGGTCATTTAGTCATTACTGGAAGAAGTAAAGAAACCATTATTATTAATGGAGTGAATTATTATAGCCATGAAATTGAAACTGTAGTGGAAACTATTGAAGAAGTACAAGCGTCCTATACCGCCGCTTGTGCTGTTTATGATCCTAGGAATAGTACCGATCAATTAGCTTTATTTTTTAGTGCAGAAACTTTGGAACACCAGCATCTAGCAGAACTTCTGAAAAAGATTAGACGAAAAGTAATTAACAGTTTTGGCGTTAATCCTGAATATTTAATACCCTTAAATAAAACGGAGATTCCTAAAACTTCTATTGGTAAAATTCAGCGATCGCAATTAATAAAACGGTTTGGAAATGGAGAATTTAATTCTATTTTAAAAGAAATAGATATTTTGTTAGAAAATGCTCAAACCCTTCCTGATTGGTTTTACCAGAAAGTTTGGAAACCTCGATCTCCAGTTAACTTAAAACCAGAACTTTCCAAGTGTTGTACTTTAATTTTTCTGGATTCCTTGGGTTTAGGAGCATCTTTGGCAGAAAAAATCGAAGGTCAAAACTTACCCTGTATCACGGTTTTAGCAGCGGAAGAATTTTCTCAAATCAGTCAAAATTGCTATACCCTCAAACCCGGGACAGCTAATCATTATCAACAGTTAATGGCATCTTTATCCGAGCGAAAAATTATCCTTAGCAATATTATTCATCTGGGGACTTATCAAGACTATCAGGGAGAAATTTCAACAATTGAACAGTTAGAAAAAGCACAAGAGCGCGGAATTTATGATTTATTATTCCTAGTTCAAGCCTTAGCTAAAATTCATGATTTTAACTCAAAAATTCAATTGCTATTTGTTTCCAGTTATAGTCAATTTGTCATAGAAACCGATGAAATTGCCTATGAAAAATCTCCAGTTTTAGGACTGATCAAAACCCTAGCTCAAGAACTTCCTTGGTTAAATACTCGTCATGTTGATTTACCTCTGAATCAAACCGAAATTAATCTCAGTTATCTGCTGCAAGAACTATCCGTTTTATCCAAGGAAAGAGAAATTGCCTATCGCAATGGGAAACGTTTAATCGCAGGTTTGGAAAAAGTTAATTTACTTCAACACACCCAACAGGAATTACCCTTTAAATCAGGGGGAATTTATCTGATTACTGGAGGACTAGGGGGGATTGGCATACAAATTGCTCAGTATTTGCTCAAAAATTATCAAGCTCGTTTACTGTTAATTGGAAAAACACCTTTACCAGAAAAACACCTTTGGAGTGAGTACCTCAAAACCGAAGATCAATTATCCTTAAAAATAAAAAATCTCCAAGCTTTAGAAAATCTTGGGGGAGAAGTAATTTACCAAGCGGTAGATGTGGCTAATTTCCCTCAAGTTAAACAGACTGTAGAACAGGTGAAAAAACAATGGCAAGGAGAACTTAATGGGGTGATTCATCTGGCTGGAATTTACAAAGATTGTTTACTTCTGGACGAAACTCAAGACGGTTTATCGACAATTCTTCGTCCTAAAGTAATAGGAACTTGGGTTTTACATCAACTCCTCAAAGAATCTCAGGGAATTTTTATTAGTTTTTCCTCCTTGGCTAGTTTTTTTGGAGGAGCGGCTTTGGGTTCCTACGCGGCGGCTAATAGTTTCCTTGAGTCTCTGAATACCTATCAAGAATCTAAGAATTTGTTCCCCAGTTATTGTTATAGTTGGACAACTTGGCAAGAAACCGGGATGAGCCAAGGTTATCAGATGCAATACATAACCCGATCTCAAGGGTATTATGATATGACGGTGCGGCAAGGTTTAGACTCATTTCTAACGAGTTTATATCACAACCAAAGACAATTAATAATCGGTTTAGATGGGAGTAGTAGCAAGATTAATCGTTTCACATCTGGGTCGGAAGGATGCCAAAAGTTAACGGCTTATTACACCCGTAAATCTACAATTCAATCGGTCAATCTACCTGATCATGTTAGTCTAAAAGATCGATTTGGAACGTCCTATCAATGTCCCCTGGTGCTGCGACAATCTCTCCCTATTAAGGATAATGGAGACATTGATAAGCGGCAGTTACTCAGGGAACTCCAAGGCAAAGAAAATAACGAATTGATAGCACCCAGAACGGAAGCTGAACGTCAAGTTGCTAACATTTGGCAAAAGGTGTTAAATTTATCTCAAATTGGAATTCATGACAATTTCTTTGAACTAGGAGGACATTCTTTACTGGCGAGTCAAGTCATTTCTCGTTTACGCGATGTTTTCTCGGTAAAATTGTCGTTGCAAAGTTTGTTAGAATATCCAACCGTTGCCAGTTTAACTCAAACGATTGAGGTGCTTAATGTAGCCAAAAATAGTCACAGTGTATCCAAAAGTGGTAAAGTTATGACAACAGCCTCAGAAAATTATGAACAAGGAGAATTATGAAAATAGCTTAACTAAAATTTAAGCTTTTCAGAGCCATTTTGGAAAAAATGTAAAAAATTGTATCCATCACTAAAATTTATCATCCAGAATGTGCTATGAATAGCCAAACAGTCTTTTTATGGAGTATGTAAGCGGTTGCTCCCATAGCAACTGATTTTAACAATAACCACCTACTCCCTACCATTGATAATTTTTGTTTGGTCTATATTGTTTAGTCTTTGAGGGTACTTAAATTTATGAAAAACGTTGATTATATCTCTCTCTAACAGTAGCTCAAGCTAGAGCTACTGTACTCAGCCAAATATCACCCCCATTCCAAAAATACCAGAACATTAATTAAGGAAAAGGATACTATTGATGAAAGTCGCAGAATTTTTATCTTACTTAAATAGTTTAGACATCAAGCTTTGGCTTGAGGAAGAAAAGTTAAAATATCAAGCTCCCCAAGGAGCAATGACACCAGAAATTAAGCAAGAAATCGGGACAAGAAAACTAGAAATTCTCACTTTTTTAAGAAGTGCAACAACACCATCTAAACCCCTTGAATCCGTAATTAATAGCGTTGCCCGAACTGAAGATTTACCCCTATCTTTTTCTCAACAGAGAATGTGGTTTCTCTATCAGATGGATCGGCAAAATTCGGCTTATAATGAAGCTTTAACCATCCGTTTAACGGGACGCTTAAACATTGATATTTTAGAGCAAACGATTAATGCTATTATTCAACGCCATGAGAGCTTACGCACAAGCTTTCCAATGGTTGAAGGAAAACCTATTCAAAAAATTGCTCCATTTCTAAAGATTAAATTATTAGTTATTAATTTAAAAGATATTTCCCAAGATCAAATTGATAAACAGATTATTGAAGAACTACAAAAACCCTTTGATTTAACTCAAGCTCCCCTATTACGATCTACTCTGTTTGATCTGGGATATGAAAATTATATTTTAGTTAACGTTTTCCATCATATTATTATCGATGGTTGGTCAAAGGGCATTTTATTTAAAGAATTATCTAAATTTTATCAAGCATTTTTATCTAATTCAACCGTAGATTTACCCGAATTAGCCATACAATATGCGGATTTTGCGGTATGGCAAAGACAATGGTTACAAGGTGAAATCTTAGAAAATCAGTTAAATTATTGGAAAAAACAATTAACGGCTGCTCCTCCTTTATTAGAACTTCCAACCGATAAACCCCGTCCAGCTACTCCCAATTTTCGAGGTCATAGTATCTCGTTTCAAATTAACTCAGAACTCACCGAAAAACTGAAACTGTTGAGCCAAAAGTCGGGGGGAACCTTATTTATGACCTTACTGGCTGCTTTAAACACTTTACTCTTCCGTTATAGTGGTCAAGATGATATTTTAATCGGGACACCCACCGCCAACAGAAACCGACAAGAAATTGAACCTTTGATTGGTTTTTTTGTCAATACTTTAGTGCTGCGGAATTCCCTAGAAGGAAATCCGACTTTTTCGGGATTATTACAGCAAGCTCGGAATGTTGTTTTAGAAGCGTATGCTAATCAAGATGTCCCCTTTGAGCAAGTGGTTGATGGGTTAGAAATCGAACGAAGTTTAAGTTATAATCCCTTATTTCAGGTTATGTTTGCGCTGCAAAATGCCCCCCTCAATGCTTTAGAATTACCTGATTTAAAGGCTCAATATTTAGCCGTCGAAAACCAGAGAATTAAATTTGATCTCAGCTTAATTTTAGAAGAAATCGAAACCGAAAAAGGAGCTTATTTAGAAGGTTTTTGGGAATATGATAGCGACCTATTTACCCCTGAAAGAATCACCCGCATGGTGGGTCATTTCCAAACTTTGTTAAAAGGAATTGTAGCCAATCCTCAGCAAACCGTCGGGGAATTACCTTTACTAACTGAACCAGAAAAACAGCAATTATTAGAAGACTGGAATCAAACTCAACAAGACTATCCTCAAAATCTATGTATTCATCAACTATTTGAAGCGTGGGTAGAACAAACACCAGATGCTATAGCACTAATTTTTAAAGGCGAACAGCTAACCTACCGAGAACTAAACAGCAAGGCGAACCAATTAGCAAACTATTTACAAACCTTGGGGGTAAAACCAGAAACACTGGTGGGCATCTGTATCGAACCTTCCCTTGAAATGATAGTAGGGATTTTAGGTATCCTGAAAGCAGCTGGCGCTTATGTTCCCATAGACCCTACTTATCCATCTGAGCGTATCGCTTATATGCTCGATGATTCGCAACTAGCAGTTCTATTGACTCAGGAAAAACTGGTCACCTCGTTACCACAGCATCAAGCACAAGTAATTTGCTTAGATTCCGATTGGAAAGAAATCTCTACCGAAAGTAAAAGTTCCCCTATCACTAGCCTAACACCAGAGAACTTAGCTTATGTCATTTACACTTCTGGCTCAACCGGAAAGCCGAAAGGAGTTCTCGTTGCTCATCGAGGATTGTGTAATCTATCCCAAGCACAAATCAAGCTATTTAACGTGCAGCCAGATAGTTGTGTCCTTCAGTTTGCATCCATTAGCTTTGATGCTTCTATTTCGGAAATTGTCATGGCTCTTTGTGCGGGGGCAAGGCTTTATCTGGGAACGCGGGAAGAACTACAACCAGGACAACCTTTACTGGAACTGTTACAAGAGCAGGAGATTACCCATTTGACTCTTGTGCCATCAGCACTCGCCGCTCTGTCCAGTGAGAACTTGCCAGCATTGCAGAATATCATTGTTGCGGGAGAACCCTGCCCTCCTTCTTTGGTTATTCAATGGGCTAATGGACGGCGTTTTTTTAATGCTTACGGGCCAACGGAATCCACTGTCTGTGCTACAGTTGCACAATGCTTTGAAGACATGGATATGCTGCCCATTGGTCGTCCGATCGCCAACACCAAAATCTATATTCTTGATCGCTATCTCCAACCCGTTCCTATTGGTGTTCCTGGGGAATTACATCTTGCCAGCGTTGGATTAGCTAAAGGATATCTCAACCGTCCAGAGTTAACCGATTCTAAATTTATTGCTAATCCTTTTAGTCAAAAACTCAGTGATCGCCTTTACAAAACCGGTGATTTAGTTCGTTATAGAAACGACGGACAAATTGAATTTGTGGGTCGCATTGACAATCAAGTTAAGATTAGAGGTTTTAGAATCGAATTAGGGGAAATTGAAACCATTCTCAATCAACATCCCCAAGTTAAAGAAGCGATTATTATTGCCAGAGAAGATCAACCCGGTGTTAAGCGTTTATGTGCTTATGTGATTGCCTCTCAAAACTTAACTGTTTCTCAATTGCGTCTATTTTTGCAAGAAAAGTTACCTCAATATATGATTCCTGCTTTCTTCGTTTTGTTAGACGCTTTTCCCCTAACTCCTAATGGTAAAATCGATCGTCGCGCTCTCCCACAACCTGCACTAGAATTAGAGAATAAAGCTGCCATCAATTTTAGCCCAGGTACAGAAACAGAACGCATTCTCGCTGCAATTTGGCAAAGGGTTTTAGGATTTAAAACTATTAGTATTAACGATAACTTTTTTGAATTGGGAGGAGATTCTATCTTAGCCATTCAAATTATTGCTCAAGCTAATCAAGCGGGATTACAAATTACTCCTAAACAATTATTTAGTCATCAAACTATCGCTCAATTAGCCACCGTAGCGGAAACAACTACTATCACTGAAATTGACCAGGGATTAGTTACAGGTGAAGTCCCGTTAACTGCGATTCAAAAATGGTTTTTTGAACAAAACTGGCCCGAACGTCATCACTTTAATCAATCTATCTTGTTAGAGGTTCCCAATAATCTACAACCAGATTTATTAAAACAAACTATTTCTAAAATACTCTATCACCATGACGCTTTGCGGTTACGGTTTGTGCAACAAGGAGAACAATGGCAACAAAATCACAGCGATGATTGCAATAATTTCGCTTTTGAAAAGGTGGATTTATCCCATCTATCTTACCATGAACAATTGACCAAGATCGCAGAAATTTCTGAGGTTCAACAACGGGTACTGAATTTAGAGGAAGGCCCCTTAATGGCGGTGGTTTTCTTCGCCTTGGCTGAGAGGGGAAAAATGTTAATTGTGATTCATCATTTAGCAGTAGATGGAATTTCTTGGCGGATTATCCTCGAAGATTTCGTCACAATTTACCAGCAATTAGAAAACCAAAAGCCTCTGCAACTTCCTCCTAAAACCAGTTCTTTTAAAACTTGGGCTGAGGAACTGCAAAACTATGCTAAAACCCCAGAGTTTTACGCTCAATTCAAGTATTGGCTAAACCGTGATTTTTCATCGGTTTTTCCTCTTCCTGTAGATATTCAGGGGGATACACAATCTAACATTGTTGCCCATGCCAAAACGGTTTCTTTCACCTTAACCGAAGAACAAACCCGCTTACTCTTACAGGAGGTTCCGCAAGCTTATAACACCCAAATTAATGATATTCTATTGACCGCTTTAGTCCAAGCTTTTGGCCGTTGGACAGGAAGTTATAAGCTTTTGCTTGACATGGAAGGTCATGGAAGAGAGAATGTAATTGAATCCGTGAATTTATCTCGAACTGTGGGTTGGTTTACCAGTATTTTCCCCGTATTTTTGACCTTAGAAAATCTTCACCATCCCGGTGAATGTCTCAAGTCCATTAAAGAGCAATTACGACAAATTCCGAATCGAGGATTTGATTATGGAATTGGATATTATCTCAACTCAGATTTAACAATTCAATCCCCGTTAAAAAACTATCCAAAAGCTCAAATTAGCTTTAATTATTTAGGTCAATTTACCAGCCATCAAATCGGCGAGATAGGCTGGAAATTATCTCAAGCATCCAGTGGTTCCATTCATAGTCCTTTGGGACAACGTTCCCATTTAATTGCGATTCATGGAATTGTGGTTGATGGGCAACTTGATATAGAATGGCAATATAGTGAGAATTTTCATCATCAAACAACGATCAAAAATTTAGCCGCCGCCTATCGAGATTCTTTAGAAAGCCTGATTAACCATTGTTTATCGGTAGAAGGAGGCTATACTCCATCGGATTTTCCCGATGCGGATCTTAATCAGGTAGAACTAGATGAACTGCTTTCAGAACTCGATTTTTAACCTCAACTTAATGTTTAACCCTCATACTTGATAACAACTATGTCACAGCCTAATCTTCCCAGTGAAATTGAAAATCGTAAAAGCGAACATCTGCGAGTTTGTATCGAAGAAGATGTAGAATTTCAACAACTTACAAACGGTTTAGAAAAATATCGCTTTACCCATTGTTGTCTTCCTGAACTTGACCGCAGCGATATTGAACTGGGGACAACCTTTTTGGGGAAATCTTTAAAAGCTCCAATTCTCATCTCTTCCATGACTGGAGGAACGGAATTAGCCCATTTAGTCAATACTCGATTGGCAACGGTCGCTCAACGTTATGGTTTAGCGATGGGGGTGGGTTCTCAACGCATCGCACTCGAACAACCGGAATTAGCGCCGACCTTTGCAGTCCGTTCTCTAGCGCCAGATATTCTCCTGTTAGCGAATTTAGGGGCTGTACAGTTAAATTACAGCTGCGGTTTAGAAGACTGTTTAAAACTGGTGGAATTATTAGAAGCTGATGCCTTAATTTTGCATCTCAATCCTTTACAAGAATGGGTGCAATCGGAAGGCGATTCTAATTTTAAAGGGTTACTCGCTAAAATAGAGCAAATTTGCGCTCAATTACCCGTTCCCGTCATCGCCAAGGAAGTCGGAAATGGCATCTCTGCGGTGATGGCCAAAAAATTAATTGAAGCCGGAGTCGCCGCGATTGATGTGGCGGGGGCCGGAGGCACGTCCTGGGCTAAAGTCGAAAGTCAAAGAGCCAAAGACAACAGACAAAGGCACCTCGGACAAGTTTTTGCCGATTGGGGTTTACCTACGGCTGAATGTATTACCGCCATTCGGTCTGTGAATTCGACCATTCCTTTAATTGCTTCTGGAGGCTTAAAAAATGGCTTAGATCTTGCCAAATCTATCGCTCTAGGAGCCGATTTAGGAGGGTTAGCTCGACCGTTTCTCGTAGCAGCGATTGAATCAGAAGCCGCCGTTGATGAGTTAGTAAAATTTTTAATTGCTGAACTTGAAATTGTTTTATTTTGTACCGGAAATCCTAATTTATCCGCCCTTAAACATTCAGGAGCCTTAAAACCATGTTAAAGTTTTCAATGGAATTGTATTATCCCCAGCTTGATGTCAAAACTTTAAGCGTTGGCACTTTGGGTCCCAAAGAAACCAGCAGCGAACAAACCTTAAATTATCTAATTTCTCAATGGAAATTACAACAGATTTCGGTTAATAGTCATTTATTTGATAGCTTTACAGATTTAAAAGAATCTTTACTCGACAATCAGATAGATTTGGCGTTAGTACCCCATGCCTATGAAAGAATTAATGATTTCTACATGGAACCGAGTTTTAAACTAGGTTTTATCTTCACCTATCCCACACCCGTTTACGGATTAGCCAAGCGAAAAAATGAAGAAATTGTTGTAGAAAATTGTACCCTGGTTACTCATCCCGCTCCTCTTCCTTTACTTCCCTATTTATTACCTAGCGACTTGAATCAAAACAAGATTAAAATCAAATTTGTGAATTCTACCAGTGTTGCCGCTATTCAAGTTAAACAGGGGTTGGCAGATTTAGCCATTACCAATGAAAATGCCCTCCGAGAACATGATTTAGAATTTATTTCACAATATGGTAAAATTGAGATGAGTTGGTCTTTATTTCACAAAAAGGAAAACACCATGATTCAAAATATTTATTTACCTGTGCATACCTAAAAAAGCTCCCTATCCGCTCAAAATAGTTGCCTTCATCACATAAAAATAATTGAAGTTTAACCTCTCAATTTCATTTTGAACCTGTCCCCTAAAATCATGTCTGAATTTTTCCCAATTCCCGATCCTCTTAAACTCAATCCTCATGTAGAATTAGAGGTTTTTCAATGCCAAGATACCATTTTTCAATTATCCGTTATAGCTCCTAATGCTAAACTTGAATCCCACCAACATCCTGAAAGTCAAATTGGCATGGTACTCTCAGGAGAACTGGAACTGTATATTAAAGATGTGATTAAACCCTTGAGAGCTTTACAAGATATTCATGTCGCCGATGCTAATGTTTCCCATGGTTTTGTTAATCCCTTGTCAGAACCGATGATTGGATTTGATCTTAAACGGATTACCTCTTCTTTACCTTCAGAAGACGTTTTATTAACCCTATCAAACAACCAAGATAAAATCACTCATTTACCTTGTCAATCGGCTAAGGGTTCTTGGTTTGAAATCGTGATGATGAAAATACCTTCTGGTTATTCCATTCCCCCACATCAAGGTGAGCAAGAAGAAATCGGATTTATTTTGAATGGAAAATTAGAAATTTTCATAGAAAATGAAGAACAGTGTTTAGAATATGGTCAAATTTATTATGCTCCTTCAAAAGTTTTAAAAAAAGGATATAATTCATCGAATCAAGATATTAATTTGATTAAAATTTTAATTTAGTTCGTTTTAGAATTTTAAGTTTAACCACAAAATGCTAGGAGAAAGTTTATGAATTTAGGATTAAAAGATAAAGTGGCTTTGATTACGGGAAGTAGTGCAGGAATTGGGTTTACCATTGCTGAAAAATTAGCAGAAGAAGGCTGTCACTTAATTATTTGTGGTCGCAATTCCCAACGGTTAGAACAAGCTTATCAATCTCTGGCTCAAGCTTATCCTGCCCAACAAATTCTGCGTTTAGTGGCTGATGTCCATCAAGCTCAAGATTCTGAACAATTAATACAAGACTCTTTAAATCAATACGGCAAAATTGACATTTTAGTCAATAATTCTGAAGGAGCTAACTTTGCTGAAAATTTAATTGAAAACCTTTCCGATGAAGATTGGTTAAACGTTTTTCAAGGAAAATTAATCGGTTATATTCGCTTAACCAATTTAGTATTACCGATTATGAAAAAACAACATTGGGGAAGAATCGTTAATATCATTGGCACATCGGGAAAAGAACCATCCCCTCGTTTAGTGAAATCCGGTGTTGTCAATGCAGCTTTAATGAATTTTACCAAATCAGTAGCTAGACAAACCGCCCCCTATAATGTTTTAATTAATAGTGTTAACCCCGGCGTTATTGACACCCCTAGACATCGAGAATATTTAGAAATTTATGCCAAAAAGGAGGGAACGACCCCAGATTTAATCCGAGAAAGAATTCTAAAAACAATTCCCATGAATCGAATTGGTACGACTGAAGAATTTGCTAATCTCGTTGTATTTTTAGCTTCAGAATGTGCGAGTTATATAACGGGAATTACTATTCCCCTTGATGGAGGTTTATCCTCGTCAGCATTTTAAACTTATCCATCAAGTAAAAACCCACAACCACAAGGTTCATGAATAGCCAATCTAAATCTCAAATGTTAGACAAATTTGTTCCCTATTATCCGACTAAAGATACTCTTAACTTTTTCATTTTTTCCAGTATTATTAATAATTTTAATATTTGGAGGCTGCAACGCAAATTTAAACAGGAGCTTCAACAACCTTCGGTGATCCTAGTTTATCAAATGGGTAAAGTTGGTTCTGCTAATCCTTATCTTGCCATTAAAAAAATTTTTCCAGAAAAAGCGGTGTATCATGTTCATAATTTAAACACAGAAATTGTTGCCAAAATTTGGGATAAAATTAATCCTACTAGCGAGGGGGTGGAAGGAACCACAGAGACACAGAGGACACAAAGATCGATCAATCATATTGTAAGTTAAACTTATCACACAGAACCTAGAAGAGCCTTAAAGGTAATTCGTTCTAAATTTGATTCAAGAAACTCACGCACATTTTTATTTAATCTATTGGGAAAAATAATGGTAACACCTCAACAATCTAAGGTTAGTAAAAAAGATATTGAATCCATTTATCCCCTTTCTCCCATGCAGCAGGGGATGCTATTTCATTCTTTATATAATCCAGAATCAAAGACGTATTTATCACAAATTCAAATCACCTTGCAAGGCAATTTAGATATTAATGCGTTCCAACAAGCTTGGCAAAAAGTAGTAGATAGACATAGTGTTTTACGGACTTGTTTTGCTTGGAAAAAAACCAAACAGCCTCTGCAAGTGGTTAGAAAAAATGTCACCTTGCCTTGGTTTAATCAAGATTGGCGATTGCATTCTCCCACCGAACAAGAAACTAAATTTCAGAAATTATTAACCTCTGATAAAGAGCAATATTTTGAATTAGATAAAATCCCCTTACTTCGATGTCATTTAATTCAAGTCGAAGATCAAAAATATGAATTTATTAATACTGGACATCATATTTTATTAGATGGTTGGTCAACAGCAATTCTGTTGAAAGAAGTTTTCGAGTTTTACGCTGGACTCATCAACCATCGACCCGTCAATTTACCGACACCTCGCCCTTACCAAGACTATATTAATTGGGTACAACAGCAAGATCAAACTCAGTCCGAACGCTTTTGGCGACAAAATCTTCAAGGTTTTACCTCTCCAACTCCATTAGTCGTTGATAAACCGTTAAATCCTCTTGTTACTCAAAGTAAAAATTATCTTGATCAAAAATCAAAACTTTCTCCAGAAACTACCAGTCGTCTGAAATTACTCGCCCAAGAATATCGCCTTACTCTTTCTACCCTAATTCAAGGAGCTTGGGCTTTATTATTACATCATTATAGTAGTGAATCTGATATTGTATTTGGGGCAACAGTTTCGGGACGACCGCCCACTTTTACAGGGATTGAATCGATGGTAGGGATGTTTTTAAATACCTTACCCGTTCGCATCCAAATTGAGCCTCAACTTGAATTATTAACTTGGTTTCAACAATTACAACAAGAGCATTTAGAACGAGAGCAATATAGTTATAGTTCTCTAATTGATATTCAAAAATGGAGTGAAATTCCCTCCCCTCATTCAGTTTTTGAAAGTTTTGTTGTCTTTGAAAATTTACCCTTTAGCGAAAATGATAGTGAGAATTTAGGCGGTTTACAAGTCGGTGAAATGCAAGATTATGGCAATGCTGATTACCCCTTAACGGTTATTGTCACCCCTGGAGAAGCCTTAAGTATTAAAATTATTTATCCTCAAGAACGATTTGAAAATGACACCATTGAAAGGATGTTAGGTCATTTTAAAACCTTATTAGAAGGAATCACCATTAATCCCCATCGTCGGATTCAAGACTTACCTTTATTAACGGAAGCTGAACGTCAATTATTATTAATTGAATGGAATCAAACTGCACCCCAAAAGCCTCTAAAACACTGCGTTCATCAATTATTTGAGCAACAAACTATCAAAACTACTTCAGCCATTGCCGTTGTTTTTCAAGAGCAACAATTAACCTACCAAGAACTGAATGAATCTGCTAATCAATTGGCTCATTATTTACAAAAAATTGGGGTGAGTTCTCAATCTTTAGTGGGGATGTGTTTAGAAAGGTCTGTTAATATGGTAATTGCCGTTTTAGCGGTGTTAAAAGTAGGCGGCGTTTGTGTTCCCCTAGATCCAACCTATCCTCAAGAAAGACTTTCTTACATCCTGCAAGATACCCAACTGAAAACCCTCTTAACCGAAAAAAATTGTCAATTACTCTTAAACAGTGAAGCCATTTCTCAACGGATTTTATTGGATGAACAAGGGTCAGAAATTTCCTTAGAATCCAAGACTAATCTTGACAAACCCGTGAGTTTAAAGGATTTGGCTTATATTATTTACAGTTCAGGCTCTACGGGTGTACCTAAAGGGATTATGATCCTGCATCAATCCTTAACGAATATTATTGAGCATCATCAATTAAAAACGTCATCCGAAAGGAATTTCTTACAATTTGCTCCTTTTAATTTCGATGTCAGCTATCACGAAATCTTTGCCGCTTTGTGTTTAGGGGGAAGCTTATTTATTGTTCCAGAAGATTCTCGCTTAGACCTGGCTAAATTAAGTCAATTGTTAGCAAATAAACCCATTCATAAAGCGATTTTGCCCGTTACTTTATTACAGCAATTAATTGAAACCTATAGTGAGGAAACCTACTTATTTGCTAACTTGCGTAAAATTATTTCAGCTGGAGAGCAATTACAAATTACTCCAACGATGATTTCTGTATTCAAAAAACTCGAACATTGTACCCTTTACAATTATTATGGACCCACAGAAGCGGATATCGTTACCAGTTATACCTTTGATCCCAATCCTGAGCTTTGGCCGAAGTATATTCCCATTGGTAAACCCGCAATTAATGTGCAAGTTTATATTTTAAATTCCCATCTTCAACCCCTACCCATCGGAGTCACTGGCGAGTTATATGTTGCGGGTGGCGGTTTAGCGCGGGGTTATTTTAACAATCCCCAATTAACCCAAGAAAAATTTATTCCTAATCCCTTTAGCGATAATTCATTGTTGTATAAAACTGGAGATTTAGCTCGTTATTTACCCAATGGAGATATTGAATATTTAGGAAGAATTGATGATGGGGTCAAAGTTAGAGGTTATAGAATTGAATTAGGGGAAGTAGAAACTATTTTAAATCAACATCCTCAAATTGCCCAAGCCATTGCTACAGTTCAGGGAGAAACAGCTAGAGAAAAATATTTAGCCGCTTATTTTATTCCCCGTCTAGGTGAAACCATAAACCAAGTTGAATTACGTCATTTTCTTGAAAACTGGCTACCCGATTATATGATTCCCTCTGCTTTTGTGGTGATGGAATCTTTTCAACTCAGTCCTAACGGTAAAGTTAATCGAAAAGTCTTACCAATACCCGATAAAAACCCTTTATCGTTAACTCAAAATTATGTCGCTCCTCGAACTGCAATTGAAGAAGTTTTAGCAGGAATTTGGACAGAAATTTTAGAAGTCGAACGAGTTGGGATTGAAGACGATTTCTTTCTGTTAGGTGGGCATTCTTTAAAAGCGATTCAACTGATTAGTAAAATCCGTCAAACCTTAGAAATTGAAGTTTCTGTGCGTCAACTTTTTAATCACTCAACTATCAGCCAATTAACTCAAGTCATGATTGAATTAGTGGGGAATGAAAGTTTACTGAATGAAATTGCCGTAACAGTTCAAGAAATTTCTCAACTTTCACCAGAAGAAGTTCAAGCTTTATTATCTCAAAGCTGAACCTAAATGACTTAATCTTTCTATAATGGACATTGATTTAAACTGAAGGAAAAAAATGACAAATCATCTCTTTGATTTAACCGGTAAAGTTGCAATTATCACGGGTGCTGCCCGAGGAATTGGTCGGGTATTAGCGCAAGGGTTAGCACAAGCTGGAGCTAAGGTAGTAATTGGTGATATTAATCAAGTTGGTGCTGAACAAACGGTTCAACTGCTTCAAGAAGCAGGAGGTGAGGCCATCGCAATTGAGACCGATGTTCGTCAACGTCAAGCTTGTCAGAATTTAATTAACCAGGCGGTTGCTCATTATGGTCAACTCGATATTATGGTCTGTAATGCAGGGGTTGAAATTCTCAAAAACACTGATGAATTAGAGGAATTTGAATGGGATCAGGTTATTAATGTTGACTTAAAAGGTTATTTTAATTGCGCTCAACTCGCAACCAAACAAATGATCAAACAAGGAACAAAGGGATCAATTATTATGAATTCTTCTATCTGTGCTTTCGTTGCTGTTCCCAAATCTTCAGGAGCATATAGCGCCGCAAAAGGTGGTGTCAATCAATTATTAAAATCCCTAGCGGTCGAATTAGCTAGTCACAAAATTCGAGTCAATGCTTTTGCACCGGGGTATATGAATAATATGATGGAAGGAACAGAAGGTTTACGTTCAACTTCCGATGAAATGGACGAATTATATACTAGAATTCCCATGAAACGAACCGGAGATTTAGAAGAGTTAATTGGCCCTGTCGTGTTTTTAGCGTCCGAAGCTTCCTCTTATGTAACTGGAGCAATTTTAATGGTAGATGGAGGTTATACTGCTATTTAGTATCAATAATTAAACAATTTTTAGGTTGATTTATATCCATTAAGCCAACCTAAAATCACTGAATTAATCCTATTTAAACCATGTCAAAAATGAACCATAACTCTCAAGACAAACAGAAATTACTCAAGCTGTTACTACAAAAAAAAGGAATCGGTGTAAAAACAAATACGATACCTACTAGGAATCCGTCTCAACTTGTACCGCTTTCTTTTTCTCAAGAACGACTTTGGTTTTTGTACCAATTAGAAGCTAACGGCTATACCTATAATATGGCGTTTCGCTTTCAAATTGAAGGCAATTTGGATATTGATATCTTTAAAAAAGCTTTAGAAACTATTATGCAACGTCATGAATTGTTGCGAACTTGTTTTCAAGAAGTTGACGAAATTCCCCGACAAATTATTAAACCGAAAATTCAGTTAAATTTGCCTTTAGTGGATTTACAGTCCTTATCTTCTGCGGAACAAACCCAAGAATTAGAGCGATTAACCGAACAAGAAATTTATGCTCCCTTTGACTTAACCCAAGCTCCTTTAATGCGGACTTTTTTGGTTAAATTAAAAGCTGATTCTTATCTTTTATTTTTGAGTTTACACCATTCTATTTTTGATGGCTGGTCAATGAAAGTTTTACTACAAGAACTTTCTCGTTTATATGAAGCTTTTTTACAAAAACAATCTAATCCTTTACCCGATTTACCTATTCAATATGGTGATTTTGCCGTTTGGCAAAGACAACAGTTACAAGGAGATAAACTCACCAAAAAAGTTAATTATTGGCAACAACAATTAACAGGAATTCCACCCTTATTAGAAATTCCCACTGATCATCCTCGTCCTCCCATACAAACGTTTAAAGGCAATAATTGTACATTTAAAATAAGTCCAGAATTAAGCCAAAACCTGAAAAATATTAGCCAAACGTCAACCGCTACTTTGAATATGACGCTGTTAACGGCTTTTAATATTTTATTATATCGTTATAGCAGTCAAGAAGATATTGTGATTGGAATTCCTAGTGGAAATCGACAATTTCCTGAAATTGAACCCTTAATTGGTTGCTTTATTAATACCTTACCCATTCGCACTCAGTTTAAAGAAAATCTCTCGTTTAAAGCTTTATTAAATCAAGTCAAACAAGTAGTTTTAGAAGCTTATGAACACCAAGATTTACCCTTAGAGAAGGTGGTAGAAGCGGTAAATCCTCAACGAAATATAAGTTATAGTCCTTTATTCCAAGTGATGTTTTCTTGGGAAGATATGCTGCACATTAATCATTTTTCGATGGCGGATTTAAAATTAACTCCCGTCACGATGAATGCTTTAATTGCTCAATTTGATTTAACCTTAGCCATGCAAGAAACGACTGAGGGTTTAGTCGGATCTTTTGATTATAATTGCGCGTTGTTTAATCAAGACACGATTGAACGCATGATTACCCACTTTCAAACCTTGTTAGAAGGAATTGCAGTTAATCCTGAACAATCGATTGAATTATTACCTATTTTACCTTTATCAGAACAAAAGTTATTAGCTCAATGGAATCAGACTAATATTGCTGAAAATCCAAAGGTTTGTATTCATGAATTATTTGAACATCAAGTTTTAAAAACTCCAACTGCGATCGCAATAGAATGGGACAGGGAAAAAATTACCTATCAAGACTTAAATCATCGTGCTAATCAATTAGCTCATTATCTCCAATCTAAGGGGGTTAAAATTGAATCATTAGTGGGAATTTGTTTAGAACAATCTGTCTCTATTATTATCAGTTTATTGGCAATTCTTAAAGTGGGTGGTACTTATCTTGTTCTAGCTCCCAATTATCCCCAAGAGCGTTTAAACTATATCTTAAATGATGCTCAAGTCTCGGTATTAATCACTCAAAATACCTTCGTTAATTTATTCCGTGATCATCAAGCAGAAGTGGTTTGTCTGGATACTGAAGAAAGCTCAATTGCTAGTCAAAGCAAAAACAATTTAGTTAACCCTATTCAGCCAAATAATTTAGCTTATATTATTTATACCTCTGGTTCAACAGGCACTCCTAAAGGGGTTATGATTGAACATCAAAGTTTAGTTAATCATAGCTTAGGAATTATTAAAGCCTATGATTTAACAAGTCGTGACCGAATTTTACAATTTGCTTCTTTTACCTTTGATGTAGCTGCTGAAGAAATTTATCCAACCTTTTTAACGGGTGCAACTTTAGTCATGCGTCCTGCATTAATGTTCCCTTCTTTAGCTGATTTTACTCAATTTATTCAGCACAATTGTTTAACGGTAATTAATCTTCCGGCTACTTATTGGCATGAATGGGTATTAGATTTATCTCAAACTTTAATAACTTTACCAGAAACCCTACGCTTAGTGATTACAGGAAGTGAAGAAGTATTAGCAGAGCGATTAATATTATGGCAAAAAATCCTATCAAATAGTCAACGAGAAGATATCACTTGGTTGAATGCCTATGGACCGACAGAAGCGACGATAACCACCACGGTTTTTAATCCCAATTTGAGTCATAAAATTGCTCAAATTCATTCTGTTGCCATTGGTAAACCGATTACAAATACACAGGTTTATATTTGTGATCGCTATTTGCAACAAGTCCCGATTGGAATACCAGGAGAACTGTTAATTGGAGGTTTAGGTTTGGCCAAAGGTTATCTCAATCGCAATGATTTAACCCGTGAAAAGTTTATTACTCATGCTTTTAATTCATCAGAATATCAACGTTTCTATAAAACTGGAGATTTAGCTCGTTATTTACCCGATGGAAATATAGAGTTTTTAGGACGCATTGATAATCAAGTCAAAATTCGAGGGTTTCGTATTGAAATTGGCGAAATTGAAGCCATATTAACTGAATACCCAGATGTCCGAGCGACGGCGGTAATTGTTAGAGAAGATCAAACAAATAATAAACAATTAGTTGCTTATATTGTGTCAAAATTCCAATCTATTGATCCTATAAAAGTGCGAAGTTTTCTCAAACAGAAATTACCAGATTATATGATTCCAGCTTTCTTTGTACAGCTTCAAGAATTGCCCTTAATGAGCAGTGGGAAAATTGATCGTAACGCTTTACCCGCACCCACCGAAATTCGGGAGCAAAAAACGATTATTACACCCCGAACAGCTACAGAAAAAATTGTTGCTGAGATTTGGCAAGATGTTTTAGGGTTAAAGCAAATTAGTATTTTCGATAATTTCTTTGACTTAGGTGGCCATTCTTTAAAAGCTACCCAAGTGATTTCTCGACTGCGAGAACAATTAGCTATTAATATTCCTTTAAACTATCTTTTTTCAGAACCGACGGTAGCAGGATTATCCTCTAATTTAGACTTGAATTTATCTGATAAAATTGAGAGTGTTCAAATCCCACATTGGCAAGTTGAAATCACCTTAGACCCCTCCATTCAACCGCAGAATATTCTGACTTTCTTTCCTCAAAAACCTGCTGATATTTTGCTAACAGGAGCTACGGGTTTTCTTGGAATTCATTTATTAGCTGAATTGCTGGATAAAACAGAAGCTAATATTCATTGTTTAATTCGAGACAAAAGTTTAGAACAAGCTCAAGCGAAAATTTACCAGAAATTAAAAACCTTTCAATTATGGGATGAACAGAAAAGCTCTCGTATTATTCCTGTTATTGGTGATTTATCCCAACAACGTTTAGGAATGTGTCAACCTGATTTTCTGGAATTAGCCAATCAAATTGATGTGATTTATCATAATGGAGCTTGGGTTAATGCCATTTATCCCTATTCAATACTGAAACCCACTAATGTTTTAGGAACAGCAGAAATCTTGAGATTAGCGTGCTTAATTAAAACTAAACCTGTTAATTTTGTCTCGACAACTTCTGTTTTTTCCCCCAGTTATGCTCAAGGGAACTTAATTCAAGAATCTGATCCTCTAGGTATAAATCATGGACTCAATGCTGGTTATACTCAAAGTAAATGGGTCGCCGAAAAATTAATCATGGAAGCTGGAAAGCGGGGACTTCCGATTACAATTTTTAGAGCATCTCGAATTATTGGACATAGTAAAACTGGAATTTGTAATAGAGAAGATTTGTTTTGTCGTATGATTAAAGGCTGTATTCAATTAGGAATGATTCCTGATTTTGGTGACAGTACAGACGACCTCACTCCTGTGGATTATGTGAGTGGTGCAATTGTACATTTAGCCAGTCAAGAAAGCTCTTTAGGGAAAGCATTTAATTTATTGAATTCTCACCCAACCTTAAATCGTGAGCTATTTGATTGTGTTCGGGAAATGGGTTATCCGTTGCAGTTGGTTTCCTTTGAAAAATGGCGATCGCATTTAACAGAACAATGTAAAATTAATACAGATAATGCTTTATCAGCGGTGTTAGATATTTTTTCAGATGAAAATTTATCCGCAGGTTATTCCCCCGAGTTGGATTCTCAAAATACGGTAATGGGGTTAAAGGGTACGGCCTTTAATTTTCCCCCGATTGATCAAAAATTGTTAAAAACTTATTTTGAATATTTTACTAAAAGTGGGTTTTTAACACAATAAATGTCGATTTAATCAAACACGACAGCTAAATTAAACCAACTTATGTGATCACTTTATTAATTTCACGAGGACAATATTATGTTTAACGTAAGACATCAGTTATATTTATTGATTTCAAAATTTTTAGAAGAACAAGAACGGATCGAAAAACATAAAAAACTTTCCGACAATGCTACATTTCACAGTTCCGTCAAATTTATCGGAAAGTGTATAAACCTTAGGGAGGATAAAAGTCTAATTCAAATTGGAGAGAATACCGTCATATTGGGTGAATTATTTTTATTTGCTCATGGTGGAAAAATAGAAATAGGTAAAAATTGTTATATTGGTGAGAAAACTCGAATTAGATCAGCTACTTCTATCAAAATTGGAAACGAAGTTATAATTTCCGATGATGTCAATATTTATGATACCGATGCTCATTCATTAAATTATATTTTAAGACAGAAAGAATTTATGGAAGTCGTCATTTTGAATAATCTGATTAAGGATGCTAAGGATGTTGATATACAATCTGCACCTGTGGTGATAGAAGATCATGTTTGGATTGGATTTAATGTTGGTATTCTTAAAGGGGTTACGATTGGTAAAGGAGCAATTATTGGAGCAGGTTCTGTTGTGACAAAAGATGTAGAACCTTTTACTGTTGTTGCTGGTAATCCTGCCAAAATTATCAAACGATTATGAATCTGATTTAATTCTGGTTAATATTCATTCCTGATCTGTAGAAAATCCAGAAAATAGTAATAATATAATTTCTGATAATAATGCAGCTTTTTATGGTATGCTGAATTAATGTCTAACTCAAGAGATAGATATTCAAAGTTCTAATGTCCCTTATTTTAGAGCAAGGAGAATCCTATGAATGTTGCACAAAAAACCTCAGATACTATAAATCTCAAAGAAGATGTCCAAACTTTCAATCAATCTCTTCAAGAATTTTCAAGATTTATTCAAGCTTATTGGTATCCGAAAGAACACCAGGATAGAGCTTTTTCGCAGATTATTCGTTCCTGGGGAATGCTCGTTTTATTGTTTTTATTATTAGTGGGAGTAGTAGGTCTTAATGCGTTTAATAGTTTTGTTTTTAGATACTTAATTACCTTCACAGAAGCTAAGGATGCAGAAAAATTAACTTATTTTGTCATTATTTATGGGATTACCCTAGGCAGCATGACGTTTTTCGGAGGATTGTCCAAGTTTCTTAAACAACTAATTGCGCTGGATTGGTATCAATGGATCAATAGTAGTATCTTGCAAAAATATTTTAAAAATCGTGCTTATTATCAAATCAATTTTAAAGGAGATATTGAAAATCCAGATCAACGTTTATCCCAAGAAATTCAACCCATCACCAGAACAACGATGGACTTTTTAACAACCTGCGTCGAAAAACTCATGGAGATGCTGGTTTTTATTGTCATCCTTTGGTCAATTTCTAAAACCATTTCTATAGTGCTTCTGGTTTATACGATTATTGGAAATATTCTTGCTACCTATATTACTCAACAATTAAATAAAGTCAGTAAACAACAATTAGAAACCGAAGGAAACTATAAATACGCCATTACTCATGTTCGGACTCACGCCGAATCAATTGCATTTTTTAGAGGGGAAGAAAAAGAGTTAAATATTATTCAAAGGAAGTTCAATCAGTTGATTAAAATTATCATTGAAAGGATTAATTGGGAAAGAAACCAAGAATTTTTTAACCGCGGCTATGAATCCATGGTTCAAATCTTCCCCTTTTTAATTGTTTCCCCATTATATATTAGTGGTGAAATTGAGTTTGGACAAGTTAACCAAGCCAGCTATTGTTGCTATTTTTTTTCCACAGCTTTATCTGTGTTAGTCGATGAATTTGGACGCTCTGGTGCGTTTATTAATTATATTGAACGGTTAGAAAATTTTTCCCAAGCTTTAGATGATGTAAGCAAACAAACCAACCCAGTTAATACCATTAAAGTCATTGAAAATAACAATCTAACTTTTGAGGATGTCACCTTACAAACTCCCGATGCTGCTAAAGTGATTGTTGAACATTTATCCCTGTCCGTTGAACCGGGGGAAGGTTTATTAATTGTTGGGCCAAGTGGTCGAGGAAAAAGTTCTCTTTTACGTGCTATTTCTGGGTTATGGAATACAGGTACAGGTCATTTGATGCGACCTCCCCTCGACGATTTATTATTTTTACCCCAACGTCCTTACATCATTTTAGGAAACCTGCGCGAACAGCTGATTTATCCTCAAACGACAACGGAGATGAGTGAATTTCAATTAAAAGAAATCTTACAAGAAGTTAACCTACAAGATGTTCTTAATCGCATCAAAAATTTTGATGAAGAAGTGGATTGGGAAAATATTTTATCTTTAGGAGAACAACAACGTCTAGCCTTTGCGCGACTATTCGTTAATCAGCCAGATTTTGTGATTTTAGATGAAGCCACCAGTGCTTTAGATTTAAAAAATGAAGATCATTTATATAAACAGTTACAACAAACTGGCAAGACCTTTATTAGTGTCGGACATCGAGAAAGTTTGTTTAACTATCATCAAAGGGTTTTGGAACTTTCCGAGGATTCTACTTGGCGTTTAATGAGCATGGCAGACTATCATCCATCAACAGCGATTGCGACTCATTCTAACAGTAACCAACCCGTTGATGAAACGATAGAAATTGTCTCTGAAATAAACAATCAAGACAATTTTACCCATCAAGAAATGCAAAAACTGACTAACTATAGCTTAAGTACCATTAAAAATAAAGCTAGTCGAGATCAAACGATTATTGCTAATGATGGCATGAGCTATCGTTATGACAAAACCCTTGATATTGCCAAATGGGTGAGAGTATAGCTTCTCAGGGGGATTAAAATCCCCCTGGACTTAAATAACTGGGATTTTCCTGTAGGGAAGTATCGAAGGGATTGGGTAAATCTCGGGTGCGAATTAACGGCCCAGACTGTTGCTGTTGCATGACATCATAGTATAAAGTTTCGGTTAATTTGGCATCCCGGGTAATCAGATTATCGAAATAAGAACCTTGCATAAAAGTACGCCAACCAAAAATAGAGTTGAACTGTCCTAAAATGCTGGTATAGTCGTAGAAACGACCCGTATTGTTATTAACAGCGCGGTTAAACAAACCGGGGATATTATTAAATCCTACCGCCGTATCGGGAGAGGGGACAAGTTGCAATTGTTGGGTTTTTACCGGTGCAGGATTGGTGGCGGGTGGAGTTTGGGCGATCGCATTAGACGAACTCAACCAGACTAAACCAGTTAAACAAAACAGGGGAGGAAGTAAAAACTTAGCGCGCATGGGTAAAAATCTCCTCACAGGGATAGGGTTAATTAAAAAATCGCGTCAATGGGATGAGAAAGAAATCAATACTAGCGATCGAGTCAATATATAATGACTTTTGGCTTAATTGTAACCGAAATTTTGGAGTCAATCAGGCTCCTAATCCTGAAAATATGGCTAATTCCTCGGTAGCGAATCTTGATACTGCTTCCCTGCGTCAATTTCTCCTCGATGCTCTTGTCCGTCTTGCCTATCGAGAGGGAGATTTCACCCTGTCCTCAGGACAAAAAAGCAGCTACTATATCAACGGTAAACAAGTTACCCTGACTGGGGAGGGAGCTTTAGCCGTGGGGCGTTTATTGTTGTCTCTACTGCCTCCAGACACCCAAGCGGTGGCAGGATTAACCCTAGGAGCAGATCCGATTGTCAGCGCCGTTAGTGTGGTATCTGCCTACGAAAATCGCCCTATTCCAGCCTTAATCGTCCGCAAAGAGGCAAAAGGTCACGGTACTATGGCTTATATCGAGGGGCCGACTTTAAACCCTGGTGCTGCGGTGGTTGTCCTCGAAGATGTGGTGACAACGGGGAAAAGTGCCATGGTAGCGGTAGAAAGATTACGCAATGCGGGTTATCAAGTAGATTTAATCATTGCTTTGGTGGATAGAGAGCAAGGAGGGGCGGAATTTTACCAATCTCAGGGAATACAGTTTCAAGCTTTGTTTTCGATTCAAGACCTACAGGCGGCTTATCAGAAAAAATAGCGGCGATTGGCGAGAAACGCTCGATAACTGGATTTTAACAGTCGGATTGGCTCTGGGGATAAACCACAAAGGCACAAAGAACACAAAGAGGAAGACAGATTCAAGCGGGCTGCTTTCATTGCCTAAACGATAAGTTAAGTAGATAGGAGTTAAAAATTATCAGAAACCCCCCTTATCAAGGGGAGCAGGGGGGATCGAACCTAAAATCCATTTTTAATTTAATTATAACCAGCTACTTAACTAGATTTTTTTCCTGTGAATAATTGATAACTAGCTGAGGTTGTCGGCGCTAAGAAACAGATGAGAACATTGATAGATTCAGAGTTTAACTATTGACTAATACCTATTGTCGGCGGGGGAATCAAGATTCCTTGACTCTCTTGGCTGCTAATGAGTTGAAGCCTTTGTCACTTTACTGATAACCCTCAGACCGACTAACTGTATACTAGGCTATAAGATTTGCTTAAAAATCTTCAGACCATGCCGAACTATTGACAGTACAGCGATCGCCAAATATGAATCAAGGCATAGATTTACAAGAAAGTTTCATTAAATCCCTAACAGACTTGGGATTAAGTGGAGGACTGGCTAAAGCGATTTGGATGCCTTTACCCATGTTCCTGATGATTATAGCCGCCACGGTGGGGGTTTTAGTCTGCGTCTGGTTAGAAAGGAAAATTTCCGCCGCCGTCCAACAGCGTATCGGGCCGGAATACGCAGGACCTTTGGGCGTTTTACAACCAGTCGCCGACGGTCTGAAATTAGTCTTTAAAGAAGATGTCGTCCCCGCTAAGGCTGACCCCTGGTTATTCCTCTTCGGGCCGATTTTGGTGGTGATGCCGGTGTTTGTCTCCTATCTCATCGTCCCCTTCGGTCAAAATCTGCTGATTACTGACCTAAACGTAGGTATCTTTTTATGGATTTCCTTGTCCAGTATTGCCCCCATTGGTTTATTAATGGCGGGTTATGCCTCAAATAATAAGTATTCCTTACTGGGAGGCCTGCGGGCGGCGGCGCAATCGATTAGTTATGAAATTCCCTTGGCTTTATCGGTATTAGCGATCGCGATGATATCTAATAGTCTCAGTACCATTGATATTGTCGAACAACAATCCGGTTATGGCATTTTAGGCTGGAATATCTGGCGCCAACCGGTGGGGTTTCTGATTTTCTGGATTGCCGCTTTAGCTGAGTGTGAACGTCTGCCTTTCGATTTACCGGAAGCGGAGGAGGAATTAGTCGCCGGTTATCAAACCGAATACGCGGGGATGAAATTCGCTCTTTTTTATGTGGGTTCCTACGTTAACCTGGTGCTGTCGGCCCTAGTTTTCGCCGTCCTTTATCTTGGTGGTTGGGAATTTCCTATCCCCGTCAATGCTGTGGCCGGCTGGTTGGGAGTCAGTGAAACCAATCCCTGGCTACAAATTATCACCGCTTCCCTAGGGATTACGATGACAGTATTAAAGGCCTATTTCCTCATCTTCATCGCCATTCTCTTGCGTTGGACAGTACCCCGGGTTCGCATTGACCAATTACTCGATTTAGGCTGGAAATTCCTCCTACCGGTATCTTTAGTTAACCTACTACTTACCGCCGCCCTAAAACTAGCTTTTCCCTTTGCTTTTGGCGGTTAATTTCCTTTTTTGCCCTTTTAACCCACTACCCCTCTGACCATCATGTTTAACATCCTCAAACAAGTCAGCGATTACGCCAAAGGTAGCATTCAAGCGGCGAAATACATCGGCGAAGGTTTATCCGTTACCTTCGATCATATGCGTCGTCGTCCGATTACCGTCCAGTATCCCTACGAAAAGTTAATTCCCTCGGAACGTTATCGGGGTAGAATTCACTTTGAGTTCGATAAATGTATCGCTTGTGAAGTTTGTGTGCGAGTTTGTCCGATTAATTTACCCGTAGTGGATTGGACTTTTAACAAGGAAATTAAAAAGAAAGAACTCAAACACTACAGTATCGATTTTGGGGTCTGTATTTTCTGCGGTAATTGTGTGGAATACTGTCCGACTAATTGCCTATCGATGACCGAAGAATACGAACTAGCGACCTATGATCGTCATGAATTAAACTATGATAACGTCGCCCTAGGCCGTTTACCCTACAAAGTCACCCAAGACCCGATGGTAACACCTCTGAGGGAATTAGGTTATCTGCCTAAAGGTGTCATCGAACCCCACGATTTACCCGCCGGTAGTCAACGCGCCGGTAAACGTCCGGAAGAAATTACCGATTAATTAGCAGTTAGCTATCAGCCGTCACGGTTTTTAGGTAGGAGAATTGCCAGATTCTGTCTTTTGCCTCTTGCCTGTTGCCTCTTGCCTTCAGAAGCTGATAACTAATAATTAATAACTCTCAAACATAAAAGGAGATGAAACTACTGTGAATTTAGCCGAGGGCGTTCAAATAGTATCTTTTGGCATTTTAGCAGCCCTAGTAATCGGGACAGCTTTAGGCGTGGTACTATTATCTAATATCGTTTATTCCGCCTTTTTATTGGGCGGTGTTTTTATCAGCATTTCCGGTTTATATCTCTTACTAAATGCTGATTTTGTAGCGGCGGCACAAATTCTAATTTATGTGGGTGCGATTAACGTTTTAATTCTCTTTGCTATTATGCTTGTTAACAAGCAAGAGGACTTTTCTGATATTCCTAAACGTTGGATCCGTCAGGCATCTACTGCTTTAGTTTGTGTGGGTTTATTTGTGCTGTTATCGACCATGGTTTTAATCACACCTTGGTCAATTTCTAGCACTTCTCCCGCCGTTGTGACTAATACTTTAGTAGAAATCGGTAAGCATTTCTTTAGTGATTTCCTGCTACCCTTTGAATTAGCTTCCGTGTTATTATTAATGGCCATGGTCGGAGCAATTATTTTAGCTCGTCGTGACCTTATCCCCACCCTAAAAGCTGAAGAACCTACGGCCACAGCTTTAACATTACCCGAACGACCTAGAGAATTAACCGCCCCTAAATAAGACCCAAAAAAGAGGTATCATGCAGATTCAGTTAGAGTATTATTTGTTATTAGCGGCGGCTTTATTTTGTATCGGAATTTATGGTTTAGTCACCAGTCGCAATGCCGTCCGGGTTTTAATGTCGATCGAATTGATGCTCAATTCTGTTAACATTAACTTAATGGGTTTTTCCAACTATCTTGACCCCGCTAATATCCGAGGCCAAATTTTTACTATTTTCGTGATTACCGTAGCGGCAGCCGAAGCAGCCGTGGGTTTAGCGATTATCCTGACTATCTATCGTAACCGCGACACGATCGATATGGAACAGTTTAACCTGCTCAAATGGTAAGCTTTTAAATATTTACCCCCCCTCTCTCCCTTTTCTGGGGAGAGTTTTTTTTGGCCAATTTTTCCCTGTTTGTACGGTGTTAAATGTTTGAAATTTCAAGAGTTGGCTCTTCTAGGTTCTGTGTGATAAGTTTAACTTACATTATGATCGCTCAATCTTTGTGTCCTTTGTGGTTCCTTCCACTCGCTCGCCAGCAGGACTGTATCTTAGAATACATTTTGCCCACCAAACCTAAGAGAGCAGTCTTAGGGGAGTGGATAGGGTATCAGTGGCAAAATTTTGCCAAAGTAATTTTTGAGTAGGGTTGTCGTGGATTAGCCCTATTTTGTTGAGGATATTTCTCAATAAGAGTTTTTTTTAAGCTCTGGGATGGGTTGGGTTGGAGTCGTGGGCTGAAGGCGATCGCACACACAGGAAGAATGATCACACTCACAGGAATAACCACCATCGATAGCAGGTACTCCTTCAGGGCTGATGTTGATAATAATTCCACCTAACAAATCCACATGAAGACCTAACTTATATATAGGAGTTAAATCTTTTATTTTATTGTCTGATAAAAACAATACCTCAAGATTATTTAAGTTAGCTAAAGGACTTACATCTACTATTTGATTATCCATTAAAGACAAAGTCCTAAGATTAGTAAAATTAGCTAAGGGAGTTATATCTTTTATTTTATTGTCTGATAAAAGCAATACCTCAAGATTAGTTAAATTAGCTAATGAGGTTATGTCTATTATTTGATTGGTTTGTAAATCTAAGTGGGTAAGGTTAGTTAAATTAGCTAACGCATTTACATTTACTATTTGATTCTGACGTAAACGCAACTCGATAAGATTAGTTAAATTAGCTAAAGGCGTTAGATCTACTATTTGATTATTAACTAAAGACAACTCCTGAAGATTTGTTAAATAATTTGAGGCTGTTTGACAATTTTCAGTTTTTGCTTCTCGTAGCAGTATTTCTATAGTGTATTTTTGATCTGGTGGAAGAGACTGTAAACGATTACATAATTCAAAAAAAGAAGGAAAAAAATTGGAACCCTGAGCTATAGCTGAAGTTGTGTTTGCTATGCTGGCGATAGTCAATAATCCAGATAAAACGAAGGACACAGATTGTTTAAATTCCATAAAACTTAATATTGCCGTTTTATAATTTTAAAATTTTTCTCTGCGAGATTGTCACTCAAAAAGAGATCACCCCTTTCATAGTAACGCTTTTAGGGGTTATTGAAGTCATGATTACAAACAAAAAGGCGATCGCTTTTAAATGTAGGTAGGGTTGAATAACATGAAACTAAAGCCATTGCTACAAACAAAAAGGCGATCGCCCTGAAAATTAAGGAATAAGTTCGGGATTGGTACAGTTATTTTTTCCTCTTCCAGTAAGATCAACCCCTTCATGTACATAAGCAACACATTCCAAAGCTCTTTGATTTACACTATTGAGGTGGTAAAACACACCTCCCAAAGCTAATAGAATCAAAATGATGACATTTTTAATCATAATTTCATGAAACCCAACGAATCAAGATAGAAAATAATCATCAAGTTGGATTACGGTATGCAACCCAACCGACAAGCTAACAGTAATAAACATAAGATACTGGAGTATTTCCTTGAAAGTGTTGACAAACTCTATATGGTCGTCCATAATAGTAAACTATACCGTGTCTTACATATGTTTGTCCTGAGTTGACAAATCTTTGGGCTTGTTGTCCTGATAGTACAGCCCCTGTCGCTGCTACAACAATAAAGTCCCCCGCCCGTCTTCCAGCACCAGCAGCGAAATTTTCAGCCCAGATGCGAGCTAAGGATTTTGATACTTGGCGACCTATAGCGGCACTTTGAGCATTTGCTGGTGGAATTGAAACAATAATTGATGTAATGATATATGGGGATATGCAGATAAAAGGAATAACTTTCGATAAATTGAAGATGTTTTTCATGATTAGTTGCAACCTCTTTGATTAATTGTTCTTTATTTTTTATTAGTAGTCACCGTAATCATCATAGTCATCAAAAGAACTTTCGTAGTAACTATAAGGGCTACCCAATTCTGCTAATTCCTCTATCTTTTCTATTTCAATGTTATGATTTAACCTGTTAATCTCTCTTTGTAATGTATAATTTGATCTAACGAGATTGTCACTATCAGTTGAAGATGTCTGTGTTGGACTTGACTGATGATTAAGTAGTATGTTTGCCTCGCTTATGAGATCGTTAGTCTCATTTAAAACATCTTGGACTTCTTTGTTCTGTCCATGATAACTAGGTTGAAAGTTCATAATTTAGTATTTCTGATATTTGGATTGCTACCTATAATCATCGCAAAGATTTTTTTCAACCACCACCAGATTTCACCTGATGTTTTGTAAAAAAATGTTAAGACAAGGCCAGAAATGACTTGATCTTGTTTTACAATGACTGAACTATAATATAGGTAACAATTTATTCACTTTCACACCATGAAGGATAGTTTACACTTGTTGCGTTTTATCGAAGATTTATTGATAGAGGAAGATGGGCAAAGTCTTAGCGATATTCAGCGACACATTATTGAAGAGTTATTAAACGGCAAAACCTATAAAGAAATTGCGGATAGTTATGGTTATGATGAGAAACATATTGGCGATGTGAGTAGAAATAAAATATTTAAGGTTTTATCTAAGCAATTAGGATTAGAAGAAAAAGAGCTTAATAAGTCTAATTTTCGTTGGAATATCGAAAAAGCAGTTAATTCTCAACTTTTTACAATACTAAATAAAAATATTAATTATTGTGTAAAGTCTCCTCAACCTGACACCACTAAACCAATTGAAAATAAAGAAAAATCTCCATCAGAAACATCATATCATGATTTAAGTTTAGCTCCAAAGATAAATCGTAATTTCTGTGATCGCATTTCAGAATTAGAAATCTTAACACAGAGAATATTAATTGAGAAAAAGCCCTTAATTTCTGTATCAGGATTGAGTGGAATTGGAAAAACTACCTTAGTTAGACATTTTGTAGAATTAAATTTAGAAAAATTTGAAGTAATTATTTGGCAAAATCTAAAAATATTCAATTGTTTAGACACAATTATTACTGATATTTTCACTAAAATTAATACGGATTTTATCTTAAATGATCACGATAAATTGACTCTGTTTTTAAAGTTATTGCAACGGAAAAAGTGTTTAATCATTTTTGACAATGTACAGGAATTATTTAGCGAGGGTGAATTAGCAGGGCAATATCAAACTAAACATAAAAAGTATCAGGATTTCTTTTCAATAATTACTAACGAAATTGAACATCAAAGTAGTTTAATTTTAATTAGTCAAGAGCGATGTTCAGAAATGTATTATTCAGATGAAAAATTAGATTTACTTGAATTACAAGGTTTAAATAATCGGGCAATCCTCAATAATTTAGGTTCTGAAGATGAAGAAAGCTGGTTAAAAGTAGTTCAGTTATACGAAAGAAATTTATTTTATTTAAAAGATATTGCTGTTTTAATTCAAGATGTTTATCATGGTTGTGTCGGTGAGTTTTTACAAGAGGAAAATATTGTTATTACAGCAAAAATAAAGGAAAGTTTGACTACAATAATTAAGAGATTATCGCCCATTGAAAAACAAATTATTCAATCCTTAATCAACCTAAAAAAAGATTGTTCAAGAAATGAATTAAAATTAAGTTTAGATTTATCAGGGGATGACTTGATTAAAGGGTTACAATCTTTACAAAAAAGATATTTGTTAACTAAAATTCAAGAATCAGAAATCTTATTTAATTTATCTCCTGTGTTTAAAAAATATATCAAAGATACAGGTATCTAAATAAGCGGCGGTTATCATAATTTTTTACCTCATGAACTTTGCACTGTACGATGTTAGAGGTATCATGCAGATTCAGTTAGAGTATTATTTGTTATTAGCGGCGGCTTTATTTTGTATCGGAATTTATGGTTTAGTCACCAGTCGCAATGCCGTCCGGGTTTTAATGTCGATCGAATTGATGCTCAATTCTGTTAACATTAACTTAATGGGTTTCTCCAACTATCTTGACCCCGCTAATATCCGAGGCCAAATTTTTACTATTTTCGTGATTACCGTAGCCGCAGCCGAGGCAGCCGTGGGTTTAGCGATTATCCTGACTATCTATCGTAACCGCGACACGATCGATATGGAACAGTTTAATCTGCTCAAATGGTAAGCTTTTGAATATTTACCCCCCCTCTCCCTTTTTTGGGGAGAGTTTTTTTTGGCCAATTTTCCCTGTTTGTACGGTGTTAAATGTTTGAAATTTCAAGAGTTGGCTCTTCTAGGTTCTGTGTGATAAGTTTAACTTACATAGGGTCGATCAATCAGCATTCCGATAGAAAATCTACGGTTTCACCGATAGGTTATTGCCCGAATGCTTCGCCCGTACTTTTTCAGTAAACTCTAGCTATGTCTGATTTACGTCAATATGCTCCGGCAACAGAACGCAATCGTCAGCCGATTTTAGAAGTTCTCAGCCAATTTTTACCGAAGACTGGCAATATCCTAGAAATATCTAGCGGTACGGGTGAACACGCTGTTTTTTTTGCCTCTCGTCTTGCTCCTTGTCGTTGGATTCCCTCGGATTGTAACCCTCTGGCTCTAGATAGTATTCGCAGTTGGTGCGATTATTATCCTAGTTCTAATCTTGATCGCCCCCTATTTATCGATGTTCATCAGTCAGTTTGGGTAGTAGAGAGGGAAAATATCGTCATTAACGCCATTGTTAATATTAACATGATTCATATCGCTCCTTGGTCAGCTTGTTTAGCTTTAATGGCGGGAGCGAGTCGCATTCTCAGTTCGGGGGGAATTCTCTATCTTTATGGTCCTTATAAACGGCAAGGAAAACATACTTCTCCTAGTAATGAAAGCTTTGATTTTTCTCTCCGTTCTCAAAACTCTACTTGGGGAGTTAGGAATTTAGAAGATGTGGTGCAAGAAGCGAGCGATCGAGGTTTACAATTGTTAGAAGTAATTCCTATGCCAGCTAATAATCTATCGGTTTTATTTGCTTTAACATAGCAATTATTATAGCGGTTCTCACACCTGTTTGGTACAGTTTAACCTTTGCTGATTAAGCTTTTCAACATCGATAATGTACCTTTTGCGAACAGGAAACGCTATAGTAATGATTAGCATTGCTGAATCAAGGGATGAATGTCATACTAAATCTGATTATTAAGGACTGATTATTTATTCCCCCTTTTGCCCTTCGGTTGTCCTTATAAGTAGCCTATAATCAACGGATTTAGTAGGACTCTTTTCCAGAGAACCTAAAAATTTTCTTGTCTCTTAATCAAATTCCGCTTTTAAATCTCGACGCATCAATTCATAAACGGCAACTTTGGGAGAGATTTCCCCGCGCAAAAGACGATCAACTTGGTAGGTAATCGGTACATATAAATTTTTTTCTTGGGCAATTCTCATCAAAACTTCTGTGGTATTTATTCCCTCGGCAGTTCCCTCTAACTTCGCTAAAATTTCTGGCAAAGATAAACCTAAAGCTAATTGATAACCCACTTGATAATTGCGAGATAAAGGACTATTACAGGTAGCTAATAAATCCCCTAAACCCGATAAACCGAAGAAAGTTTCTTGACAACCTCCTAGACAAGTTCCCACCCGAACTATTTCCGGTAGAGCGCGAGTTAATAGGGCAGATTTAGCATTAGTACCTAACTGTAAACCATCACAAACCCCAGAAGCGATCGCCATGACATTTTTTAAAGTGCCACCTAACTCTGTTCCCAAGGGATCGCTATTCAGATAAACCCGAAAAGACTCCCCAGATAATAATTTTTGTAACAATATTGCCGCTTTTTGCTGATAACTTGCTACCACCGTCGCAGCGGGTAAACCTTGATTAATTTCTTTAGCTAAATTGGGACCAGAAAGAACCACAAGGGGATGAGCAGAAAAAGCTTGATTCCACAGATGAAAAGGGGTACGAGTGGTGATCGGATCTAATCCTTTAGTAGCGGTGACGATAATTGTGCGAGAATTTAATGGTAACTGCTGTAATTTTTTGATCGTTGGAGTAACTCCTTTAATCGAAACTGCTGAAATAATTACGTCAGTATCTGCTATAATAGCTCCCAAATCTTCCCCACTATGACGCGACCAAACCCTAACACTTAAGTGATTACGTCTAGCCAAATTAGCGAGAGTTTGTCCCCAAATTCCCCCACCTATCACCGTAATTTTCTTGGTATTTTCTAACAACTTTTATTCTCCTCCTTATTAGTGATCCCTGATCAGTGACTGGTTAGAAAAGATTCGATTTTAAGGTTATGAGTGTTAAATGAAATTATTGACCGATTACTGATAAGTAGGTAGGTGTTAAAAGTTGTCAGACACCCCCCTTATCAAGGGGGGACTAGGGGGGGATCAGAGACAAAATCTATCTTCAATTTAATTATAACTACTTACTTAACTGTTCACTGATAACTGAAAAAAATGACAAACTATCGCAATCCTGCCCCCACTGTTGATATTATCATCGAACTGATCGACTCGCCCCACCGTCCGATCGTACTAATTGAGAGAAAAAATCCGCCTTTTGGCTGGGCAATTCCGGGGGGATTCGTGGACTACGGTGAATCGGTGGAAACGGCGGCCATTCGGGAAGCTTACGAGGAAATCAGTTTAGATGTGCAGTTAATCGAGCAATTTCACGTCTATTCCGATCCTAACCGCGATTCGCGTCAACACACCATTAGTATTGTTTTTATCGCCACGGCAAAAGGAAAACCGATCGCTGCCGATGATGCCAAAAAAGTGGGGATTTTTCATCTCTGGGAATTCCCCCAAGCTTTATGCTTTGATCACGATCGCATCCTCAATGATTATCGTCGTTATCGGGATTATCAAATCCGTCCCACACATTAGACCCCAACCTAGCTATAAAAGCAATCCTTGCCCAAAACCTCCCCGAAAAACCGTTAAAAAATTATACACTTCTGAGGGCGACAATCGGCTCCAATTTAGAGGCACGATAGGCGGGAAAAACGCCAAAAAAGAGACCAATACCCGTGGAAACGCTCAAAGACAGGGCGACGGCGGTGGCGGAAACAGTGGCAGCCAGGGGGGAGAAACTGGAGACAAGAACGATCGCTCCCGCACCGAAGAGAATACCAAGCGCACCGCCAGCGATGGAAACGAGAGTTGATTCAATCAGGAATTGTAAGAGAATATCCTGTTCTCTGGCTCCGATCGCTTTTCTTAGTCCGATTTCCCCGGTTCTTTCCGAAACCGAAACGAGCATAATGTTCATCACCCCGATACCACCGACAATTAGGGAAATACCGGCGATTAGAGCCAAAAGTAGGGTTAAACCCTGAGTAATCGTGCCGAAGATCTCGATCATTTGTTTAGCAGTTTCGACGCGAAAATCATCCTCAGCGATGATTTTATGGCGTAAACGTAGAAGATTCTCGATTTGGAACTTAGCGGCGCGGATTTCCTCCCCCGATCGCGCGCTGAGACTAATCCAACTCAACTCGACACCGTAGGGTCCGGTTTTACCCACCAGCTGCGAGTTCATGGTGCTAAGGGGAATAATCAACATTTCATCCTGATTATTGCCAAAAAAGGAGCCTTTCGCCTCTAAAATCCCGATCACCTCAAAACTGAGATTTTTGATCCGCAGCTGTTGACCGAGGGGATTTTGGGTGGGGAAAAGTTGCGATGCCACTTCACGGCCGATTACCGTTACCCGTTTGTTGCGGACTAGATCGATATTATTGATAAAACGACCTTTTTCTAGGGTAAAATTGCGAACAGAAGCGTATTCTGGGGTGCTTCCCGTGACTAGAGCCGTCATATTGCGATTACGATAGGAAATCAGGAAACGAGCGTTTATTTCTGGAGCGACTTCAGCAACGGTGGGAACCTGTTCGGCGATCGCCTGAGCATCGGCTAAAACCAAGGTTTTCGGTAAATTAACGGTGGTATTGCGTGCTTGTCGCGATCCCGGCACCACAAAAAGAGTATTGGGTCCCAAGTTAGCAAACTGGTCATTGGCTAAGGTTTGCGCCCCTTGGCCAATACCAATCATAGCCACCACCGAAGCGTTACCGATGATAATTCCTAACATTGTCAGGCCGCTACGCACTTTATTGGCCCCTAGGGTGGCGACGGCCATTTTTAAGCTTTCGATGATAAACATATCAGTTATCAGTTATCAGTTATCAGTTATCAGTTATCAGTTATCAGTTATCAGTTATCGGTTAGATAGTTGTAGGGTTTTGGGGTTTTGGGGTATTAGTTGAATTCCGCCATTTCCCCATTCCCCCATTCCCCCATTCCCCCATTCCCCCATTTCCCGAATCCTGCCCGATCATAAAAAAGACAATTTGGAGATATTTGTTAAGAAAAATTATTGAGATTTTTGATTAGTTTTCGAGGTATCTTCGGCTCCTTGGGGGAGATCGATAAAGACCTTTTCTCCAGCTTCCAACCCTGATAAAATTTGGGTTTTATCGTCTAAGACCAAACCGATCGAAACGGGTTTAAAACTGGGTTTATTTTCGGCATCAGGAACTAAAACCCCTGACTTGCCTTCCCGGGTGACAATGGCAACAGTCGGCACGACCAGGGCATTATCTAACTGCTGGCCGACAAAAGTTACATCCACATTCATTTTTGATTTAAGTTTGTCCCGTCCCGTCACCAAACCGATTCTGACCTCAAAAGAAGTAACATTCTCCTCGATAATTGCTTCGGGAGCCACGAGAATAACTCGACCTTCAAAGACTTCTTCAGGAAAAGCATCGGCGACAATTCGCACGGGTTGGCCGCGCTGTAATAAACCCACATCTACTTCCGGCACTTTCGCAATTACTTCTAATCCCGATGCTAGGGCGATAATTGAGGTGGAAGTGGCGGAAGCGGTACTAGAGGCCGAAGTGGTGGGAGTGACAAAAGAACCCTCGGTGGCGTATTTTTGGGTGATGATGCCATCAAAGGGAGCAGTAATGACCGTATCGCGGTATTGAATCTTAATTTGCTCTAAACTGGCCCTAGCAGCCGCTACGGATGATTCTAGTCGAGCAAGCTCGGTTTCTTGGGTTTTTTGGCGTTGTTCGAGGGCAAATTTCGCTTCTGCGATCGCTGCTGCTGCTCGAATCATTTCCTGCTCAATTCCGGCTACTTCTGGGGAAGCGGTTTTATCCGCTTGTTCCAAACGGCGGATCGATTCGTCTAAATTGGCTTTAGCGTTGAGATATTCATTAAGGACGGCATCAAATTGGTCTTGAGCGATCGCCCCTTCCCGGACTAAATTTTCATTGCGTTTAACCCGATTTTCTGCTAGTCGAAACCGGGATTGGGCCGCTTGTACCTGAGCTTGCAGCTGGTCTAAATCTTTGGGAATTCTTTCTTTGGCCTGAGCTAAACGGGCTTCTAATTGCTTATAACTGGCCTGGGCCTGATAAAATCTGGCCTGTAATTGGCGGATATCTTCGGGAATACTGCGTTTAGCCTGTTCCAGACTGGCTAGAGCTTCCCGCAGACGCGCTTCTGACTGCATCCCCTGGGCATACACCTCTAAATTATCCATGACGGCGAGGGTTTGTCCCTTTTTAACGACCATGCCTTGATCCACCAATAATCGCACTAATCGGCCGGGGTTTTTCGGGCTAATGTTGACACTTTGGATTGGTTCCACCCTACCACTAGCTTTAATTTCCACAGCGAGAGTTTCCCGTCGAGCAGGAACGGTCATTTTCGCCAATTCTAGGGCAGGAGGAGGGGTTTGCAGTAAGCGATAAGAAACCACTCCCACCACCAGAAAACCACTAGCCATGAGTCCGAATATCCAAAATAGGGGGCGATTTGATTTTCCCAACACGGTTATTGCCATCGATCAGCCAAAAGTTAATTGGTTATATACTAACGTCTCTAGAGTTGCCTTTGTTGTTTCTTTAGCCAACAACCCCCAAGCGAGATAGACTGATTAAAAAAGGCCTATCGCGGGGGTAAACTGTGCCAAAACTTCGATTAATCATTTCTTTGCTCATTTTTTTCGTCGCTGGCAACCCGCCAGCTTTTTCCCAAGCTCTACTCCCCTACGCCATCGAACCGGAGTTAGAACAGATGGAACAAGCGGGAATTGAAATGGCTGAGGATGCTATCCAATTAGCTCGTTTTCGCCGTACCGATGCGGCCCTTTCCCGCGCTAGGTTAGCGGTGCAGTTGGCCCCCCATCTCTATCAAACTTGGTTTATTCTCGGTAGTTTATATCTGCAAGACGATCAGGTACAACCCGGTATCGAGGCATTAAATCAATCTTTGTCCCTTGCTCCCGCCGATGCCCACGCTAATATTAAATTTTCCCTCGGTAGTGCCTATTTTCAGAATCAAGATTACCAGTCTGCTATTGCCCAGATTGAAGCGGGTTTGCAAATGAAACCCGATGTCTCCCCCGCTCTTTTTGATCTCGGTAATTCCTATCTCAAGTTAGCGCAATATCCTGATGCGATCGCAGCTTACGAAAAAGCTGTTAGTCAAGATAAAAATTTTTGGCCGGCTATTAATAATATTGGTTTAGTTAAATACGAACAGGGTGACAAGGAAGCGGCTCTTAAAGATTGGCGGGCCGCTTTGAAAATTGATCCTAAACAGCCGGAACCTCAGTTAGCTATTGCGGTGGCTATTTATAGTCAAGGAAAAACTGAGGAGGGCATCAAATTAGCTCAGGCCGCTCTCACTAGCGATAGTCGTTATGTCAGTCTGGAATTTTTAGAGGAAAATCTCTGGGGTCAACGTCTCTTACAAGACACGGAGAAAATGTTTAATCATCCCAAAATGAAAGATTTTATCGCTCGTTTACCACAACCAATCCCAGAAGCGGAGGAAGAAAATTAAGCTGATAGCAGCAAGCACTAAGATAATCCCTTAGTTAATTGGCTAGGAATTCTTGAGGCTTGCTCTAACTAATTAGGACTGGCTGAATATCGGTAGCAGCTTTGCTAAAAAATGGTTTTGGGACTTTATTAGCAAAACAACAAACTTTTTGCCGCAAACCCCACATACAGTACAATTATTACAGTTAAGGGTTTGAAAGGCCTAGGATGATGGCAAAGCAATCAAGGGCAATTGCGGTAACAGAACATGATAATAAGTGTCCCGAATGTCTGCACTTGGAGATGTCGGGAGAACTGGTTACGTCTGAGTCTAAGGGTGTTGTTTCCCTTTTCAAAAAGTCTGAACCAAAGGCGTTTTCCCTATCGGTGCGGCTTAATTTTAATCAGCAGTGGCTTGATTTTTCTTTTGGACGGGTTAAGTTTGGTTTGCGGGGGGGAGAGTTACGCTTAAAACTGGAGAATGGCCAAATGCCTTCTGAGTTGAGAAATGAGGCGTTGAAAAAGATTTTAGCAAGGGAGTTGGAGATTGAACGTCAGTTAGGAGGAGAAAAGGAAAGCAAGTCTCAACTAGAAGGCTCTATAACTCCTGATTTATCGAAGGCAAGCTTCAAGGGAGTTAGAGAACAGCGTCAGAAAGAGTCCCGGGGAGATAAGTTTCAGCTTAAAATAGCGCAAATTAGTCACAAGGGAGCAAATAATCAGCCTGTGTGGGTGTTCGAGAATAGGACAGGTGAGCCTGTTTTACTGGGGGAATTAATGGATTTGCTTGATGAATTGGGAAAATTTATTTAGGGTTTGCGGCAAAAAGTTTGTTGGTGAGGTTCCCTTGTTTCAAGGCAGAGCTTTGAAACATAATATCTAAGGCTCTGCCTTAAAGTAGTATTTAGAAAAACCGGAATTTCAGTAAACAGTTATCAGTAAACAGTTATCAGGTAGAACCTGAATCAAGCGTTCCCAGGTTCTACCTGGGAACGAGATAAACCACTAAGACTACGAATGTATGGAAGGCTATCAATTGGGCGAAAGTCCAAAGATACGTCTTTAATCTCCAAAAGAGAATATTCCAAGCGGCTAAATCGGGATAGGATGCAAAGGTTAGAAGGTTGCAACGTCTATTAGTGAAATCATACTACGCTCGTCTATTAGCAGTTCGCAAAGTGACTCAAGATAATCAAGGAAAGAAGACAGCAGGAGTCGATGGAGTGATAGCAGTATCCCCAGAACAAAAGCTAAATCTAACTGAAGAGATCAAGGGAAAACTCAAAGCAAAACCGCTAAGAAGGGTATGGATTCCTAAACCCGGTAGGGATGAAAAACGCCCATTAGGAATACCCACCATAAAAGACAGAGCTAGACAAGCATTGATTAAATCGGCACTCGAACCAGAATGGGAGTCAAAAACTCACAAACTTAAAAGTAGGGTGGGCATTGCCCACCAATTCATCTCACAAACTTAAAAGTAGCATTGCCCACCCTAAGGACTCACTAATCACTGATTAATGGAGAAATTAATCAGTGATTTATCCAGAGATGGTAAAGTGATTGCTTGAAAAATCAAAGAACAATGATAGACTTGCCTATTGTCTGGCGATTAGCTAGAGCAATATGAGCTTCTAAGCTGTGATTGAGCGAATACTTTTGACCAATCAAAACAGACAACTTTTTTTGAGCAATGTACTCAAAAATATCGAGAAGTCTTTCCGTAAATTCCTGACCTTTCAGATAATGTGCTGTGGTAGGACGAGTCAGAAAAAATGAACCCCGATCACTGGATGAGTTGGCTAAGAGATTAACATCAAAAGGCGGAATAAAGCCACTAGATTGACCGAACGCAACTAGCAATCCCCGCGATTTGAGAATCTTTAGACTCTTCTTGAAAGTAGCGGCTCCAACTGAATCATACACCACATCGACTCCCGCTCCATCGGTCAGCTTCATCGTTTCGGTTTCAAAGTCCTCGCTTGAATAGAGAATCGTATGATCGATCCCCACAGATTGGGCAATTTGGGCTTTTTCTAAGGTAGAAACTGTGCCAATTACTTTGGCTCCTTTCAATTTCGCAAGTTGCACTATTAGTAACCCAACTCCTCCCGCTGCTGCGTGGACTAAAATCTTATCATTTTCCCCGATAGCAAAGGTACTATGAGTTAGATAATGAGCGGCTAATCCTTGTACCAAACAAGCACAACCTGTAGAAAAATCGATAGATTCTGGTAAGCGAATTGCCCGACTTGCGGAGACAGCAGTAAACTCAGCATAGCTTCCGGTTCCAGTGTGACAATAGGCGACACGATCGCCTACCTCAAAATTAGTAACCTTCTTCCCTTTTTTGCTGACAATTCCTGCTCCCTCTATTCCTGGAGTGTAGGGAAAATTCGTTCGATAAGAACCATCCCGAAACAGTAGATCTTTCCCATTAATACCAGAAGCTTTGTTTTCGATGAGAAGTTCCGAATCTTGTAAAGGAGGAATCGGTATTTCTTCTAGTTGTAGAACTTCTGGACTACCGGGACGATGAACGCGAATGGCTTTCATGATTATAGCTCCTAAAAAGCGAAAGGGATACAAAGATGATCAAGAGTTTTTGATGAGCGAGTTAGCTTTTTTAAAGCGAATTAGAGAAGCGAAAGTTAGATCAATTGCCTGAAATAACCCCCAGACTTCTCGGTAATCCTCTTTCCAGCCCGGACAGCCTTGCTCTAGGTCTTGCTGTCGAGCGAAAATAGCGTTTGGCCAATCTTTTGAGGTGGGATAGCGATGGTGAAAATCATGCACAGGTGTGTCTCCGACCATCACGAAAACCCGACAAAACAGGAAGTGAAAGAAAATCATTTTCAGCCACCACCACGACCATTTAGAAAAGCTTTCTACAGATTTGCCCTCAACTTCAGGAGGGCTTTCTCCGAGAAAAATTCCCGTAGTCAACCGAGCATAATCTGATTTGTTTCTTGTTGGCGACAGGGTTTGGTGTTCGGGAAAAATATGCTCTGCACAAAGCCTTAAAGTCGCGCTAATTTGATAGAGAATGGTTAGCGGAACTACCCACACTAAGAGGAAAGTCACCCAAGCATTGGTTAAGGCTACTACCCCCAGCATCGTTGATAGGAAAAACCAAGATTTGAGGTTATAAAACAGGTAAGGAGAACATAAGCTGGAGGCGAGACGTTTGTAGAGTATTTGCCCGTGAAAACGCGGGGAGACTAGGCTTATGCCTAATTTGCGCCAGAGTTTGTGTTTCATGGTTTAATATTCAATAATCCAAGAGTTTGCAAAAAGTGAAAAGTTGGATCTGTTGGAGTCATCAAGTTTTTGAGTCCGTGATGATCTTTTTTGTGTGTTTGACAGTAGGTAGGAAAATTACCAATCATGAGAAAAATTGAAAGGGTTTCTCCTAACCATTGATCAAATTTTTCTCGCCCTAAAAACTGTTCGTGTGCGCACTGATGTACTATCTGGACTTGCAGTTTCCTTGCACCGGATACAGTAAATAGCCATCCAAGAGGCAAACAAATAAGGAAACCGTGATGTAAGAACAAAATATTGAGAATTACTCCGCTTAATAGAGAGAGTGTGGCAGTAGCAAGATGGTACATTGGGGTTAAGCGCGATGGGGTTTCACCCTTTAGGGGTTTGCCTGTCGCTACAGTGAGAAAAGGTTGGCACCATCGAGGGCAGCTACTCATCTTTTCTCTGGGATTTTGTTGGTTCATTGTGTAGATGAGGTAAGGGTTTTCGAGCTTTGTTGTCAAAGTAGGGGCAACCTCCGACAGGGTGTGTCGGAGGGGTAAGCTAAACGGCTTTTACTTCGGATCACCGATATAGAGTCCAAAAGGTTTATAGCTATTGGATCATGCAGGTTAAGCGCCGTTTAGCTTACTTAGAAAATATTTAGGGGGTCAACTTAAACCCCAACTGAAGACCAGGAGCGCATCCATCGAACCACCAGCGATGTAACACTCTCGGCTTAGTCGGATCGAAAGCTGTACGGCCGTGCAGTAGGGCGGTATTATCCAGTAGCAACAGGGATCCCGGTTCTAGGCTAAAAAGGATCTGATTTGCTTCGTCCTCGACGAACTCTCGAAGTTGATTAACAATCCGTCGAGCTTTGGGATGGACATCGATCTGGGCTGTATCATCGCCAGTGTCCCCACGATATCTGACTTGTAAACGCCCATCAGCATTTTGAGAGAGAATCGGACCACAAGCACGCTGTCCCTTTCTGTAAACCCCAAGCGTAGTGGGGTCGTATAGATAGTTCACATCTTCTGGGTTCACTTGCTTCAGGTGCTGAAGTGCCTTACGAAACTCAAGCAATTTAGTGGTTCCCTGTCCTTTGATCGATTGCTGACAGTACATGACGACGATACCAATTTTCTGACTAGAGAACGAGCCGTCGGTATGCATCCCGCTGGCGAGATAGGTTGTATTGATGTAGTTGACTCCGGGCTTGAATTGAATTGCCACGGCACCAGAGTCATCAGAAAGCGGATGACGAACCAGTTTGCCTAAATTAACTGTCGCTAAGAGATTTCCGATATCCTCTTTATCAAATTCAGGAGGCAGTCGGCGAAGGCAGTACCCCTTCTCATTTATCTCTTTACATATCTGATCCTGAACATCAGGAGCCTTCGCATCCATGAGAGAATGTGCTATTGTCATAGGTATAAACCCTGTGTGACAGGGGAAGAAAAGAAACACGGGTTCGAGTTTTCCAGACCAGTCCCGTGTCTGCTTTCAACAATAACATAAAATCAATAATGTGGACATCCATATCCACATTTTTTTTTGCCTCAAAATTTACTGTCCAGAATGTTCCGAAAAATTGTCCGCGGACCAAAAAACCCCAAAATCCTTTCAGGGAAAGCAAAATTCTTTCAGTCAGGGAAAGCAAAATCCTTTCAGTCAGGGAAAGCAAAATCCTTTCAGGACAAGAGATATTATGCTTTAAGCCAGGACTTTTGGGACAGTTCTTGGACGTTATTGTCCACTATTTACCCTGACTAAGCGTTTTTATTGTCCATAAGGACATGATCATGCTATACTGGGTAACAGGTGCCAAAAAAAAGGGGACTTAGGCATTTTCTGTCAGTCAAAAAAGCTCAAACCATTACGGGACAAAGGGTTAACCTTGATTTATCATATCTTTCTTGACAGTTTCTCGAAGTAAATCCCAAGCAGGGATTGGGATTGAGGCTTTTCTCGATTGGTCTTTTGTCTAAGTCCCACTATGTGTACATGGGATGCGACTCGACTCCTAATCCCAAGAACTACTAACCCCGATACCAAAGCTAAATTCCAGCAAGTCATGTCAAAACCAGCAAAAAGAGATCCTGAAGATATTAAGCGAGAAGAAAGAGTTTATTTTTTTCTTCTCAAACTAGCGGGGATCAAAATTAGTCCAGATAATCCAAACATTGAAAGTCTGAAAACACTAGATATTACTAAAAAATGGGGATATAAAGATGACGCGGGAAGGAAATTTACTGAAAGAGTATTAAACGGCTTGAATGAGAACAAAGAGGAAAATGTTCCTCCCTTAACGCTAAGTCGTTTAGTCGAGATTCTTGAAGGAATAGAAAAATACATAGAATATAGTAATAAAGCTGAGAATGAAGGCGACTCACTTCCAAAAGTTCTCAGTAAATTAGATAAAATTAAGGCAATTCGCAAATATTGTGAACTGTCACGTCAACAGAAGAAAGACTTGGGGTTGCCAGTTGATTTTCAGGCTTATATAGAAGAAAATTTGATCGACTTGTCTGATGATTATACTATATCTTCTGACCAAGTATCAGATTGTTTAGAAGATAAATATATCGAGATAGATAAAATCAAAGAAACCAAAGATCAAGATTCCGTTCTTTGGACAATTAAAAGAAAATATCTGAACAATTTAGTCAAAGAGGTAATTGAAAACAAATTCTCAAAAGATTGGCTAAATAAAAATAATGAAGTAGTTGAAAAAATACAAAAAAAAGTTGAGAATGAAATTACACTTATTGCTGTTCAATCTGGCTTAGAAATTGCTAGATATCATCTTCCAAAGCTATTATCACGACAAGATTTAAGTCAGTTTGATGAAGCTTATAAAAAACAATGGAACTATCAATTACCTGATCAGTGGATTAAGCAGTTAACCTCTACTGTCATTGACAATAAAATAATTTCTGATCAAATTCCGATTGCTTTTAGGTACTTAGAAGTCAAAAAAGTCGGACCTCTTCCTTTTGAATCTGTGGATGATCATTTAATCAATGAACAACTCTTAAAAAAAGACCCAGATAGTACAGCAACTAAAGCAGCATTCGAGATATTCAAAAAGAATAATGCTTATCAAGTCACGATTCATTTCCGTTTAAAAATAAAAAAAGAAAATAAAGAAGAAAATATCGATTTTGTTGAAGAAGTAAGTGGTATTTCAAGTATTTTATCATTAGTTCGCAAAGCACTTAATCGGGGATTACTTTGGGATATATCTTGTTTAAATATTTACTTTCCTGTTATGCAAGACGTTTATACTGAGGATAAATATACTGAGGATAAATTATTTAGTGGTGATGGTTTGGCATCTGTTTGGTCAAAATCAAGAGGTAGATTGATCAAAAGTGAGGATTTAAAATACTTACTTGAGAATGAAGAAAAGAATGATTTTGATTCTTATGTTGAAGGTTCAGACATTATCCAGAGCGACTATCTAGGATTTGATTTAATCGAATCTATAGCTATATCTGGCTTTCGTACACGCCTAAAATTAATTGAACAAACAGGCATTCCTCCAGAGGAATATATTGATCATTTGAAAATCCGTATTAAAGAAAAAGAGAATTTAATTCAAGGAAAGAAATATTTAATATCTTATCCTTTTTCTTTATTAGTAATGGAGAAACATCTAAACGAAACAATCCTTAAAGATTATACAGACAAATCTAAATGGAGTAAAATTGCCTACGAAGCTCAATTATTTATTATTGAAGCATATCTTGATGAAGGCTTGGTTAACCAAGCAGGAAACTTATTAAAAACACTGAAAAGTCATGAGGATAATTTCAGTCATTTTCTTAAAGCTAGTTATTATTTATGTCAGGCTGAATATACTTTTTTACGTGACAAGAATAAATCTGAGGGAAGAAAAGGACCGAAACAAGAGTTAATAGATGAATGTAACGATTACATAGAAAAAGCTGAAGATCAACTACGGAAAAGATTGCTAGAATTTTTTAGGATTGGTGAAATAGCTCAAGGAAATCTTTCACCTTTATACTATTATTGGACAAAAATATATATAATAAAAGCCCGACTGTCTCTATTCTTTCCTGTGTTTTTAGGGGAGTCAGTTAATCAATTATTTCCCTCCCTTGTATCGTTTGGAAAAGCGAGAGTTTATTATGCGCCTAGAGAAGGGGATTCTTACTTATGCGCTCAAGTCTCTTTATATCAAAGCTGGTGTTACTTAATCCAAGCTTATATAGGTAATGAACCAGAAGGATTTGAAAAAGACACTTGTATTAAGTGGGCAAAAAAACTAATCAATAATGGATTATTTAATTATCAAGAAGCAAGTCAAGAATGTTATCGAGATTATACAGACAATCTTTTTTCGGATCAGAAATATGAGAAAGATAACTTGTTGTATGAGCAATATGAATTGTTGGAAATTGAATGTCCCCCCTTTTTAAATTACTCTCCTTCAGGGGGTGTCAAAGAAGACAATCGAGGAAACAAATCAAAAGAGGGAACAATTAAAATTTATGATATTGGTTCTGAATTAATAAAAGCAAACTTTGTTGATGAAGAACAGACTAGCAAAAAACCTATAGATTTGTTTGGTCAGCATTCATCTCTATACTTTTTTGCCTTGGGGATGCTTAAACTTTGTGATAATTATAATAATAATGAAGAAGATGCTAAAGAAAATCTAAAACAATCTTTTAATTACTTTGTCTGTAGTTGGGCAATTGCTCAAGGAGGTTCTCAACTGGGTAAAACTTCAGATCCTGTAAAGATGAATCGCAATTTTGACGAATTGAAAATAAATGATGTTAAGATTGAAGACAACTTTAACGTTTCAAAATTGAGGGGTATATTTTTCCATTGTGTTAGTGAATGGATGGATTTGGCAAAAATTTTTATGGCAGTTTGCAAGAGTATTCTTGGAGAAGATGAAGACTTTCAGGTTGTCGAGGCTATCTTAACAGAAGGAGGAGAAGATGTCTTTAGTAAAGTTCCTGAACATTTTGATCAAGTTGTCGATGTCGCTGGTCAAACAGATTATAACGAGCATCTAAAGTTAGCATTTAAGAATATCAAAGACTATCTCAGTTACTATATATCGGAAAAACATAAAAATAAATCTCTTATTGAGCGTCGAGACGAAGTAGTTAGAGCGATATTTATTCGTTTACGAGGAGGATTATAAGGGTGGCTTTCTTATACTTATGGTGATGAGAAAATCTTATATATCGTAGGGTGGATTAATCACGGGCTAGAATTTGTCAATTTTAATATATTTTTCCTGTCCTCGACGTAACCTACCTCAGAGTATTTGTATTCTGCATTATTGATTGTTGTTTAGAAATTTCGTTGCTCAACTCAAAGAGAAACACTATATGATACTGTTTCGGTGGGCATTGCCCACCCTACGCGACTCTTTTGCCTATTCTACAAGATCGGCGATCACACTGACAAGAATGGGTTTTTGTTTATCCGTATTCCTTGACGCGAATCTTTGTGGAGTAGTTCGCCTTTATAACGATAATCTTTTCTGGAGAGGAGAAAAAAACTCTGTGTCCTCTGTGTCTCTGTGGTTTTTATCAAAAGACTATCAAAATACATAATAGGGAAGTGGCTCGACGAATTTGCTCCCGATGCAGTGCCTTTTCAGGACTATCGTTACTGGGGGGCGTTTTATTGTCTGGGACTTCCTTAAATTAGGAATTATTTCCTTGTTGCAAGTAACGCACCATACCTATCCCTTGTTTCAAGGCAGAGCTTTGAAACATAATATCTAAGGCTCTGCCTTAAAGTCGTATTTAGAAAAACCGGAATTTTAGGAAACAGTTATCAGTAAACAGTTATCAGGTAGAACCTGAATCAAGCGTTCCCAGGTTCTACCTGGGAACGAGATAACTAGATAAATAAGTTAAAATAGTAAGGCGATCATTAACAAAGGGGTCAACAGATGCAAAATTTACGTCAGGTGTCTTTACTAACAAGTGGACAAGAGCAAGTATTAACTATTCCTCCTGAACTGGCCCTATCAAGTACAGAGGTTTTGTTACGCAAAGAAGGTCATCGCTTAATCATTGAGCCGATTTCTTCCGGTTCTCTAATTTCTTTGCTGACTACTTTGCCAGACATTACAGACAATTTTCCTGATATAGATGAAGGGTTGCTTCCCCTTGATGACATTACATTTTAGTACCACCCAATGACCTATCAATATCTGCTTGATACTAACATCCTATCACATTTGATCAGGTATCCCCAAGGTCAGGTTTTTCAGCATATTGTGGATGTCGGCGAAGAAAGCGTTTGTACGAGCATCATTGTGGCGTGTGAATTAAGATTTGGAGTGGTTAAAAGTGGTTCCTCCCGTCTGGTGCAGCAACTAGAACGCATCCTGGAGTTCTTGACAGTTTTGCCATTAGAATCAACTGTAGATAAGCACTATGCCCTAATTCGTAAACATTTGGAGCAAGCAGGAACCCCAATCGGTCCAAATGATTTACTGATTGCTGCTCATTCTCTAGCGCTTGATCTGACTCTTGTTACCGCAAATACTCGTGAATTTGAGCGTGTGCCTGCTTTGAAGTTAGAGAATTGGTTGATTGATTCTGTAATAATTTTTGGGGGATAATTTGTCATAAATGATGTTGCTGATAATGGTTTTGTATATATTCTGCAACTACTTTTTTGCGGTTTTCTCGCAATGACAAATTAGGTGGAGCATTTTCTAAAAGATGCTGAGGATGACCTCTCCGGCGTTGTAATAAAGTTTTACGCGGTTTTAAGCTTTGCCAATGTTCGTAAATGAGTTTTTTCAGAAGTTCTTCTGAGCTAATATTCTCTTCGGAAATGATGTCTGCTAGATAGTTCTCGGTTTCTCGATCTAGATTAATCGATAACATTGTTACCTCATGGGATAAATCAATATCTTTGATTATAGTTGAAAATCCATGATCGCACTACAGATAATCGCACTCACCCCCCCATCCCCAAATGGTAAAATGTTTTATGACATATAATTAATGGCTCTTCGGGACTTGGTATGGTTCGATAGGGGGGCATAAATCGACTAAATCCTTATCTGGCAAGGGATTTAATTGATTAGTTCGCTCCAGATCGCAAACAATTGACAAAAATTGCGTTAATGTCTGTCTCTATAAGGGTTTCATTCCTTATAACCCCGTCCATTGCATAAGACAAACCGAAGAACCTAATTAATTTGCAAGAGTTCTTATCTATCATTAATTTATTTGGTGCGTTACGCTATCGAAGAGCGCACCCTACTGGACTGTTTCAGTTACTATTTTCTTGCACTAACATCAGATTTTAACAGGTCAAAAGCCCTATTTTAAAAGGGTTTTACCATTATTCAGCAAACTCTAATTAGGATAAACTCGCCCTTTCCAACCTCCCCCTTGACCGCGCCAATAACGCAGGGCAGAATCGACGGTCATTAAACTATAAAAGAGGGCAATTAGGGGTAAAGTTAAAGCCCGCAGGGGGGATAATTTATATAGTCTTAAAGTCGGGCTATAGGAAAGGGCGATTAGTAATAAGGTGACGGTGCTAATTATCATAATTGATGTTTGTTTTAAGACCAATCCCCAGATTAAGCCCAAGGGGGCGGCTAAATAGGTTAAAAACATCCCGAAAATTGTCCCGATTAACCAAAGTGTTGAGTAATTTAGTTGCGTGAAGGCGGTCCGGGCTACCATATTCCAAATGCTGGCTAAATCGGGATAGGGACGGAGACTATAGGTGGTTTTTGTTAATCCTAACCAGATGGATTTCTCAGTATTTTCGGGATGATTTTGCAGATATTTTTTAACCGCAATCGCCAAAGAACAATCATCAATTAAAGCTTGTTTAAGAATCTCAATACCGCCAATTTTTTCTAGAATATCTCGGCGAATTAAAATGCAACCCCCAGCGGCGGCAGCTATCGGGGAATTAGGGTTATTAACTAGGGGGAAAGGATAGAGTTTCTCGAAGAAAAAAACAAAGGCAGGAATGAGGAATTTTTCCCAAAAACTGTCACAGCGTAGCAACACCATCAGGGAAACTAAAGCTTGTTTTTCTTGTACTGCTTTAGTAACTAATTGCGTTAAATTATCCGGTGCATGAGCAATATCGGCATCGGTAAACAGAAAATAATCGGGGGCGAATTTCTCGGTAGCCTCTGTTATTCCCTGTTTCATTGCCCATAATTTACCTGTCCATCCTATCTCTAAAGCTTGTCCAGAAATAATAGTTATCTGGTCAGATTTATGAGATTGTTTAGCAATTTCTTGGGCAACTTTTCCCGTGTCATCACTGCTTTGATCGTCAATTAAAATAATCGAAAATTTGCCTTGATAATCTTGGTTAAAGAGGGAAGTTAAACTGATAGGTAAAACGTCGGCTTCGTTTCTTGCCGGGATAATTGCCGAGACTTTTGGATAATTTGTTAAGGAAGAAGTGACAGGATTAATTTTTTGGTTAGATAACCAAAATTGTCCCCTAGCTAAGATTAAATATAACCAAATTATCAGCGATAGGGAAGTAATTAATAATAAGAAAAATGTCATAAGCTGGTGGCCTTTCGATGAGAGAATAGGGAACAGGTTAAAAAGAGTAAGTCTGTAGTTTAGACTAAAGGAAAAACCAAAGCAAAAAAAAAGGCAAGAATGAAGCCAAATAGAGAGAAAATAAAAGATGTAAGTGAATTTATCTTCTCTCTATGAGCAAATATAACAGATATAGCAGATTTCGCCAAGATACATACCAAAAGTTAGGTAATGCTAAAGATGCAACCTTTGACTTAATGGATAGCATCATGACCACCAGAAATGCCTATTGCATAGGAGATTTTTCACTGTCGCCCTTTTTTAGAAGAAAATGACATAGTACATACGAAGCGGTGCAAGATTGTCGTCCCGACCGCAATCAGCTAATGAAAAGATATGTTCAGGAAATACCAGAACTAGAGTATATCTTGTTAGCAATCGATCATACAGCATGGGAATTGAGGGATGCTAAAACGATGAAAGATAGAGGCTATCAACATAGCGCGGCATCAAAAAATGTAACAGTATTAGGACAAGGCTATAGCACCATTGTCTGGCTACCCGAAGGAGAAAAAAGTTGGGCATTACCATTAAGGCATGAAAGAATCGCATCGTTTGAAACACCGATATCCAAAGCCAAAGGGCAACTCCAAGAAGTATGTCAACAAATGGAACAAAAAGTCTTGGTAGTATTAGATTGTGAATATGGCAACAGTTCATGGGTAAATCCAGCAATTATCATTTTGAAAAAAATCAGATAAAATTCTCTTATTTAAATAAAGAACTTGTGTAGAAGCATTATTTTTTGACAGATAATTATCATCCAACACTGGAGATAGACAGGTTTTAAGAACTTTCTCCACGAAAAATCGATTTCAACTCATAAATCTGGATGAAATTCTAACAAAATTTTTAGTTTTTTTATGAACAACTTTCTTTTTTTCCTTCAAGAGTTCTGACATTTTTAACTAGAATTTACTTTTTTAAATGGGACATATTCGGTTAGAATAAATGAGAAAAATTCCGACCAATTCTTAAACCAAATAAATTTTAATAGGGTACGAATATCATTAAAGAAAGAAGTCCTAGTTACTAATAGCTCACGAATCTTTTGATAGGTGTAATTAACTAAATCCAACACGGTATGAAATAAAAAAGCTAGTAAATTCAAAGACAATAAGAACTCGCACAAATGATTCTGACCGTGACCAAAGTTATGCTCTAAATTATAACCGTGATTTTTAAGAACGTTATTGCCTTCATTTTCAACTTTCCATCTGCTACGTCCAGCTTTGACAATTTCTTCGACATTATTTTCCGTGATTTTATGATTAGTTATCCAATTATTTTGGTAGATAGTTTTCTGGGTTTTTTCATTGATAACAGTCACTTCACACCAATTAACTTCGAGACTTGAGTCCCCCTCTCTTAAGGGAACTCTAGAAGCATAACGATAACGATAAATTAGATTTTTTCGTCCATCCCATTGTTTCTTTTCAACGGTCCTAACTTCGCCACTTTTTTCTAAAAATTCTAGCCATTCATATAAAGTTTTATGCGACGTTTCCAAACAAACAAAAATAAAATTATAACCTTGTTTTATCGCTAATTCACAAACAGGTTCGTGAGAATATAAGTCGTCTCCTAAAAGAGTTACAGGATAACCATACTTATTTTTATGATTCCTATTTAACCATCTTTTAACGGCCGCATTTTCACAGTCTTGTTTTTGATGTCCATCTTGTTTTTTAATGAATTCTGGCTCTAAATTAATTACTTGTTTTTGCTTAGGAGAAACTACTATCGGTGTGACACAGCCATGAAAATAAGTTGTAGTTCCATTTCGATGATTACGACAGTTACAATGAGGGCAATTAATTTTCTTGGATGAGAAATATTCTGTGCCATCTAACGCCACTAATATTTCTCCATCTAAGTAGAGAAACTTTTTCAAAACTCCCTTTTCTTTTAACCATTCATAGACTTTTTGAAAAGTCCTAGAGATATTAGATGCTGGCACTGGATCTAGCAAATTTCTTATTTGATTATCCCCAGGAATTTTTTTAATTGAAAATAAACTTTCAGCATTATCTTTTCCCTTATTGCTTTTCATTAAACGTTGATGGTCTAAAAAAGACGGCGACTGAGTAAAAAAGACTGAAAATGCAGCCATCACGGCATCTTTTATCTCATATTTTCTATTATTTCCAGGTTTCCTCTCATCGGGTAAATCATCTAATTCTTGATGTAAAAATTGCGTTAATTCCGAAATTTCTAGGGTTGCCGCTTTTTGAGCCATCTTGGAATAATTTGACGTGCTGGTGGATTTCTATCTTACCCATTTTACCTTAGCTGACAATAATTATAAATTTTTATTTCCCTTGAATTCTCTATTCTAAAAACAGAACTATCTTCCTGATTTAACCCTGTTCGTTCTCAGCCAACCTCTTTGATTGCTTGAGTATTTATACTTAATTTGTCCAGCCAATTGTTTTTTTTATTGTTCGCCTCTTCTAGAAAATAGTTGCTTCGTACTATATTTTCCCTGCCAAAATCGGGGTTAATGCTCTATTTATTTCAAAATGAGAATTGCTGGATTCGTAGGGCTGTTGTCTCATTAATCTCCCAGTTAATTGCGAGATGGAAATAAGTCCTATATTCCCGCAAATACTCTAAGATCATCAAGATTTGGTCTTCTAAACTTAATTTACTTGGTCTTCCCGATTTTTTTTGCAGAACTTTTTCAGCGGCCAGAACTTTCACCATATCCTTAAATGTTTCAGGATATACTCCACAAAAGCGTTTAAACTCTTCTGGATTCAAATTTTTTACTTTTTCGTAAGTCATTGTTTTTCTGAGTGTTTTACTTTATTTTACATAATCAGTTCCTATTTTTGCAGGAGGTCTAGTATAGGCTACATATCAGCATGGGCAAAAGGCTTCGGGCGTGAGCTCAGCGTTCGACTGAGCTCACGCCGAAGTCTCACGCCGAAGTCCGAACGGCAAGAGGCAAGAGGCAAAAGGGGGAATAAATAATCAGTTTTTAATAACCAGATTTAGGATCACATCTGATAACTGATAACTGATAACTGATAACTGATGAGTTCGATCGGTTTTCTCAGCTATTGACAAGGGTTCCCCTAAAAGCCTACAAGTATTTTGGATAGGTATAGCCATTGAGGAACCGACCAAAATATGAAAATAAAGACAAGATTACGGGAATGGGGCAAATTTTTCTTAAAAAGCGGTGCTAGTATCGCCCTGGCACTATTTTTAATCTTAAGTCTGTTTACGGTTAAGGGGACTGCTCCTGCTTTAGCTGTGCTTGCTCAGGGTGACGCGGTAACGGATCCCACTGCTATTTTACGCAATGCCTTACCCATAGATAATAAACCAATTCGTCAAGTGCAACAATCGATCGAAGATATTGCCAAACATCTGCGGGCCAAGCGTTGGAGTCCGATTAAAAAAGATGTCAAGGATGCCAATTATGCCCTTTCTACCAAAAGCAAGGCTATCTTAGATAGTGTTCCCGAAGCAAGTAAAAGCCAAGGGGAGGAATTAATCGAAAAACTGAAAACGGGAGTGGCATCCCTGGATACGGCCGTAGAAGCGAAGGATAAAGAGGCAGTTTGGTCAACCAGACGGGAATTGCTCAATAATATCACCGCTTTAGAAGAATTAATGGTGGTGGGTTTTCCCTTTAACGTTCCCCCAGAATACGCTAACTTGCCGCAATTGCGAGGACGTGCCACCGTAGAGATGCAGACCACCAAGGGAGATTTAACTATCGTTGTGGATGGTTACAGCGCTCCGATTAATGGGGGTAACTTTGTGGATTTAGTCCAACGGGGTTTTTATGACGGTTTACCCTTCATTCGCAGCGAAGATAATTTCGTTGTCCAAACTGGAGATCCTGTCGGTGCAGAAGAGGGATTTATTGACCCGAAAACTAAGCAATATCGCTCTATTCCCTTAGAAATTTTGATTAAAGGGGAAGAAGAACCAGTTTATGGCAATACTCTCGAAGAATTAGGGATTTACTTACCTAGTCTCGCTTTGCCTTTTAACGCTTTCGGTGCCTTGGCCCTAGCGCGTCCGGATACTAATCCTAACGGAGGTTCCTCGCAATTCTTTTTCTTTAAATTCGATAATGAATTAACTCCTCCGGGGTTTAATCTTATGGATGGTCGTTATTCGGTTTTTGGCTATTTAGTCGAGGGAAAAGAGGTGTTAGAAGAACTTACCGATAAGGATAAGGTTATCACCGCTAAAGTGGTTTATGGCTTAAATAATCTCGTGCAACCTAGCTAAGGTGGGGGTTTTTAACTAGGTTTTGTCAGGGCAAAAGATTAGTCAAGATAGGGGAAGTAGCTCAAATTGTGGGTACTTCCCCCCATACCCCCGAAAAGTGGCAATTGTCGGGGTCAATATTTCCCGCTAGTGAAAGCAAGGCAGTTAGTAGATGTTACTCTGTTAACGACCTTTTCAACTTAGAGGAGGTAAATCGTCCACTATTTGCTTATGTCGAAGTCAGCAGTCACGATCAAAAATTGGTTAATAACATCAAAGTTCTCACCCCTGTTTTTGCCGATAATTTAGCCGAGCTTATTCGGGGATGCCTAGAGGATTTATTAATAAAAGTTTTTTATCAAAAGGGAGAGTTCAAGTTAATATGATCGATAGTCATTCTTCAGAAAATGAGCAGGAAAATGTTCAAAGGTTTCAAGAAAAATATCTCTATACTATTGGTCAAAGAACTGATAAATTAGAAAATCAAAAGAATAATAAATTAACTGAATGTCAGCGAGAAAACTTACAACTAATTCAATCTTTGTCCGAGCAAAGCAAACCTATTATTGTGATTGATGGCGTTATTTTTCAAATTAACCAAGGAGGAATAGCGAGAGTTTGGTATTCAATTCTACAAAAATGGAGTAACTCAGAATTTAGTCAACATATTATTATTTTAGATAGAAATCAAACCGCACCGAGGTTAAAAAACTTAAAATATTGGTTATTAGAAGCCTACGATTATAATCATAGTGGAGAGGATACTAGAAAAATTCAAGCAATCTGTGATCGGCTGCAAGCAAGTTTATTTATTTCCACCTATTATACAACGCCTTTATTCACTCCCGCAGTTCTGATGGTTCATGATATGATACCTGAAGTCCTGCAAGCAGATTTAACTCAACCAGAATGGCAAGAAAAACACTATAGTATTCTCTATGCGTCTCGTTATATTACCATATCAGCTAATACTGCCAAGGATTTAGTTAAGTTTTATCCCCACATTACCCAGGATAAAATTGATGTTGTTTATAATGGAGTCAGCCGAGAATTTTCTCGAAGTATAGCTAAAGAAATTGATAGTTTTAAGCAAAAATATCAGATTTTAAAACCATATTTTCTCATCGTTGGTTCCCGCATTAGTCTCAAGGGTTATAAAAATGTCAAATTATTCTTTGAAGCTTGGAATAATTTACCTGAAAATAATAATTTAGCTGTGGTTTGTGTCGGTGGTGATTTAGAGTTAGAGCTAGAATTATCGAAATTAGCTCCAAATATTACCACCTATGTCTTAAAATTAGATGATCAGGATTTAAAAACCGCTTATTCGGGTGCAATTGCCTTAGTTTATCCTTCCCTTTATGAAGGATTTGGACTGCCAATTATTGAAGCAATGGCCTGTGGTTGTCCCGTGATTACTTGCTTTAATTCAGCAATTCCAGAAGTAGGAGGTGATGCAGTTTTATACATTAACGGCACCAGTACTGATGAGATGATACAAGCTATCAAAAAAATACAAATTCCTGAAATTCGTCAGCAACTAATAGACAAAGGATTAGAGAGATATCAACAATTTTCTTGGCAGCAAAATTCCGAAAAAATTTATCAAATTATCCTAAAAACTATTACCGAAGTTCAAGAAAATCCTTCTGGTCAGGTTTGGTTAGAATTGAGAAAATTAGAAGAGGAAAGACAAAATCAATCTCTGGAACACTTAATTACATCTATCTCTCTTCAAGAAATGGAATATTCTCTGGAAAAATTCAAGAATCAGAATAAACAATTATCAGAAAATATTGAAAGTCTGCAAGATAAAATTAAGAGTTTATCTACAGCAAATTCAGCTATTAAAAGACTGCTTAAAATTGTAATCAAAAAATCTAAACTTGCTTACTTTATAAAAAAGAGCTATTAGTTTAGCAAGCTTAATTGGGAATAACTAAAATATCAATATATTCCCCAGTGTTTAAATTTTCTTGATAAAATGTATCAAGAAAATCTAAACTTATTTCAATAAATGTTCCCTCGTGCAATCTCCATACTCTAGAGGCAAAAGTTTCGATAAAGCTTAAATAACTTTTCTTTCCAGCTAGTCGGTTAATTCCGTAGGGCCAAAATTCTACATATAAAGGAACAGATATTTCTTGAAAAAATTCTTGTCCTCCTTGAAATATTAGTCCTTCACTACCCTGACAATCTATCCAAACAAAACCAATTTTTCGAGGATTTAAGATTCCTCGATTCTTTAACTCATCTAGAGTAATAAACTCGGCTAATTCCCGACTATAGTTGTCTTCATTAAATAAATTATCTGTGACATTGACTGGTTGAATACGGAAGTCGCCACAATTATCAGGGTTACAAACTAATTCTCCTGTACCAGTAAAATTAGCTAATCCGTAGTTCAATGCTTGTAATCGCTCAGTTAACTGGTTAATCTGAGTATTAAAAGTCAGAAATTGATAATTTAAACCCGAAGCTTCGATAGAGACAGCGGATTGGAAGTAATTACCTTTTAAAGCATAAATGGATGTGGAGCCAATATTAGCACCCAAATCAAGAAAACAAGACTCATCGGGGTGGAATAGACTATGATTTTTCAGAAAGGTCATACAGACTAAAAAATCATTCAGCTGAAAAGCTTTTCCCTGTAAAGCTCCTTGAAGTTGGACTTTATCAAAAGTGGGATAGAGTAAATAACCGTCAATTTCATCACTTTTGATCATAATTCCATACAGGGATTCTGGTGGCTTTTTCAGACTAAAATTATTGGCCTGTTTATACTCTGCTGATTCTCCGAAAATATGTAACATTTCTGGCAAAGTATGGGAGTTATTCAGCCAATATTCTAACTCTGAGTTATCGGGATCTCTTTTTAGTAGATACTTGTATAAATTAGTAATAAATTTCCGTTGCTGCTCATTATTATTTTGATTATTTTGGCTATTTTGCTGATGCTGCTGAAATTCAGAAGACTGTAAAAAAGACTGGATAACTTCCTGAAAAGACCGTCCTAATTTGATCTGTTCCAGATAATATCTTTTACCTTCTATATCCGCAGCTCTCTGTAAAAAAGTTTCATAACAAAATTCGATAAAAGTTTCTGGTTGAATAAACATAATTAGTCATCAATTTTTATGAGTGAAAGATTTTTGGTGATTGAGTTAATAATCACTAGAAAGAAAATTTATCTGAGAAATAGCCAAGCTTAAGTTTCTATCATCATCGCTTAGTCCTAAATTTTTAGGTGATGTGGAACCCTCTATTTTTAGTTCAATAGTTATTAGAGATGAGTTTTCATTAAGTAGATTTTTAGAGCAGTAAATAAACTTACGAAGATTATTTTGTAAACGATTATATTCAAAGTTCCAAATATCCACTAATTTTTTATTTACCCATACCTCCACCTTAAGTGTAGGGTTTTCTGACGAGAGAAAAACTGTCACTATTTGCCATTCTATAAGTAGGGGAACGGTACAGTCAAGCTCGATAGTAAAAAAAGCATAATCACCTTTTAACCAAGTAAAATTTTCTTCGGGTAAATAAAACCCTTGTCGGAATAATTGAGGATGAAGGAAATTAGCTAAATAACCAGCAAAACTTACCCGCTTATTTAACTGGGCAACTATTTGATAAATTCCCTCTATTATATCGGCAAATCTGCCTGTTAGTAAAATTTCTTGCGAACTTAAATATTTTCTTTGCAAAGGATCGGGAGAATGACCTTTTGCCAAATTTCTATAGGGTAAGCAGCCATAATAATTAGGAGGCACATAAATTAACTCTGGAATATTTGTATTTAAAAAAATGAGATTTTTTTCGCTTAAAACATCATTTCTAACCATAAATAAATTAATCCCTTGACTATCGGCATAAATAAGGGAATAACCTTTCTTATCTGCTAAATTTTTCCAAGCTAAAATACTAGCTCCAAAATAATTTGTTCCATCCCAACAACGCTGAGTAGAGTAGGGGGAAACCTTATCTTCTTTGGGTGAGTGAGAAGAATTGTATTCCACTACCACCACTCGCGGTTGATAGATTTTTTCTAAACTAAACCAGAGATAAAAATCATTACCGTCCACATCAATAGAAAGCAAATCGAACTCGTGGGGAACCTGATACTTGATAAAAACTTGATTGATATTTTCGGCAGTAATTAACTCTTGATAGAGATGAAGTTCTGGGTTACTATAATCCCTATCCAACTGGATACCATGACAGTTATAAATTTCTCGCAGATAACGCGTATTACACTCTCTGCCATCTTCTACCCCAATTTCTACATAAAAGCGATTGGTAAAACCCATGAGAGCGAAAATCTGCTCAATCACACCATCTTCTCCATTTTGGGAGAAAACTTTTTTCTCGAAAGATTGTAAATTGATGACTGTCATGGTTAAAAATATCAAGTTTCTAGAAACATCAAGATAGTATTTACTCAATACCTAGTTTTTGCAATGTTAGTAAACGTCCTTGACTAAACTCCTCGTACACTGTTTTCAGATGAGTAATATTCTCCTCCTCTGTTTCCAAAGGTTTCCCATCTTTAACCACTTTTTTGCCTTGACTTGCCAAAATTTGCCAGACAAATTGTACTGCATCTTGGTTATAGGATTTAGCCAAAAGGAATAATTGTTCTAAACGATTGACCACTACTCCAGTACCAATCAAAGGAGAAGCTAAAAAGCTTAATTCCTCATCATAGATCGCTTTTGCTTTCACTGCATTATTAAAAGCATCAGTAGATGGTTTCCTTTGCAGGCAAGTTTGCTCATCCACAGCAGGATGAATATAGCCAATACCAGTTAAAATCATCAGAGCTTGGTAAAGACCATTCAAGTTAATATTTGAAGTTTTGGGGTGATTTTGTAGTTGCAGTAAAGTTTGGGGAGATTCCGCTAAAACCTGACAAATTGGTTGATAAACTGCCTCCTGTAACTTAACTTCTCCCACGGGAAACTGCTGCTCAAGCTTGATATTTGCGGGATTAACAATCATGGCGAACCGGCTTTCTTGTAGTTGTTTAACCTGTTCTTGGGTGGTTAAACCTAAAGAGCCTCGAATAAAAATATCACGACGGAATTGGGTATTAACAAAGAAATCTCGCACCACTTCCCGATAGATTGGGTCGCTGATTTTTGATAATTTCTCTTGGGCTGCTGGGGAGAGATTGACCGCCTCAATATGGTCATTAATATGAGCAGAACCCACGTATTTAAGTTTAGCATCCTCTAATTCTTTCGCTACTTCATCAAAGTAAAAAGAATTCCATTCCTGATTGAAATACTCGTGAGCTAAATAATAACGATTTTGTTCCTTCAGGCGCTCGTAACGACTTTTTAAAATTGGATTTTGCACAAAATAACTAGCATTAGCTTCTAATAATTCCCCTGTAAAACTAAGTGCTTGTTCAATGCGGGTTAAAATTGGCTCGGAACTGTGTTGACCATGACGTAACATTAAAGCTTGCATCGGCATCGCTGCTGACCAACCCGGCAGGGCATTATAGGAGATATAAACTAATCCCCCTACCTTGAGATTGCGGCGTATAAAATCAACTATTGCTTGGCGATTTCTGGCACTAATCCAGCTATAAATTCCGTGCAGACTAATGAAGTCAAATTGAGGTAAATCTCTCCCTAAAAATTCCTCAAAACTATCATCAAAGAAAAGAATATTCTTCATTCCCGCCTTGGTCGCTAAATCTCTGGCGGTGGCGATATGACTCGGATTGAAATCATTGGCATAAAATTGGGCGTGGGGATAGGTAGCCGCTAGAATATTCGTGGTTAAACCCTGACCGCAGGCCAATTCGCAATAGGTAAATTCTTGGCTAGAATCGGGGGGGTGAATCGATTTAATCAGAGTGGCTAAACCTAATTTTAGGGGACTTAACTCGCCGTAAAAGCCGCTAGTGTAGTTAACTTCCGATACATATCCTTCTGTCCAACTCATAGATTTTCCTCAAATATAATGACAATTCCTAAAATTAAGACTTGATTATACAGGAAAAGAGCCAGATGAGTTGCCCGCACCTTTAAATTTCTTGTTGAGGTGAGGCAAGGGGCAAGAAAGAGGTGGTTGGATATGTATAACCGAACTTTCCCCACACATATGTACTACAAGAGCCGAAAACCCTTATCCATCAATCGATGCGCCCTTTAACTTTTCTTAATGTACCCATGTAGCTTGTGGTGTTTCTAAATAGACGATAATAGCTCTTCGGTTTGTGTTATGCAATGGACGGGGTATATAAGGGATAGAACTTTTGTTTAGAAAGGCATTTGGCGATTTTTGTCAATTGTTTTTGATCTAGAGCGAACTAATCAATTAAATCTCTTGTCAGATAAAGATTTAGTCGATTTATGCCCCCATGTCAAATCATACCAAGTAACAAACAACCACGATAATTCTCTCTATTTCCTAAAATGATAGCCATGTATATAGAAAAAGTTTCTAACCGTAATTCCTCCCCCCACCGTTCTTCGAGAGTCCTACCGATAAGGAGATCAAGTCAAAAAAAGAACCCTTGCCAATCTCTCAAAATCACCCGATGATATTATCGACAATCTAAAACTGGCTCTTAAAGGGGCAACACTGCTACAAAAAGCTGAGCTTGATCATGACTTTTCTGATAAATATCTTTTTCTGGCTCCTGTCTGGCTTACTTAAATATCAGTTGTAAAATAGGGCTTTTGACCTGTTAAAACCCGATGTTAGTGCCAGAAAATCGGATTGGGATTCTCAAAAACCTTGCATTATCCTCCTTATAGTATATAAATTAGTACAACAAAGAGGGCAACAAAGCCTGAAACCACTGGCTACTAACCCCACCAACAAACTGTTTCAGCAACCCCTAAATAATACCTTTCGACAAAGGATTTCTCGGCTGGAGAGGGAGAGAGTCTATCTTTCTCTAAAAAAATGGAGAATCGCGTTGGGGAACCCTTTGGTATTTTATCCATGACTACAATGCATAGCAAAGCAAAGGATTAAGCCGCCATCACTACTACCGAATTACCACCGAAAATTGAAAATCGCTTACATTGGGTCAAGGATGTGATTTAAAACGAGGATCGTAGTCCCCAGAAAGAAAAAGGGACTTTCCCCCATCAACATTTCCTTGTTAAAGACATGGGTTTTAACCTTGTAGAGGTTAGAGGGTTATGATTCTTTAACAAAGGGAATTGACCACAATAGGCATAACACCCCTGATTATTATCTTTGTGTTGCTAAAATTTCGTTTCTCGCCGTATTTCTCCTTTTTTCTTGAGAATGAAACAGCCCTACCCAGAAGGAGGAGAATCTAAACCCAAACTTTCGGTAAGAATTGTAGCGATCGAAATTCTTGGGTCATTTGCTGGCTTAAAATAGCTAATGGTTCATCTCGGGACAAGGTTGTGAAATTGCGATCGTTTTTCTCTATTTTAGGTGCGACGGTAATCATTCTCCTAGGAGTCGCTACAGCCAGTTTTGCTTGGATTCTCGCCGATAGTCCTCTGTCTTTGCTCAAAGGTGGGGTACTGCGGGAACCGGCGGCGGCGATTTTTGTGCCGAAACAAGCCCCGGTTATGCTATCCTTGCTGGTCAACCCCGAACGTTTGGAGTCTTTTGGTCAATTAATCGCTACACCGGCTAATCGACGACGTTCCCACCAAGAAATTAAGGATTTAGAAAAAAGTCTGCTTGGTAAAACGGGATTGAATTATCAAAAGGAAATCAAACCCTGGTTAGGGGAGGAAATTACCCTCGCTGTTACTTCCCTAGATTTCGATCGCGATACCGATAATGGTATCCAACCGGGTTATCTTTTGGCAATTCAAAGTAAAGATGGTGAACGCACTAAGGAATTTCTGCAAGCTTCCTACTCAAAACAGGCTGTTTCGGGCAAATTTGACCTTGTTTTTGAACCCTACAAGGGAGTTAACCTGATTTATCAACGTCCCTTGACTGCGGGAGATAATAATCGTTTTCTCGCTAGTGCCGTGGTGGGTGATACGGTGCTTTTTGCCAATAATATCAAGGTTTTGCGCGAGGCACTTAATAACGTGCAAGTACCGGATTTAAACCTAAAAAATAGCCCCGATTACCGAGAAGCCCTCAAAAATATCACCGAACCGCGTATAGCTATAGTTTACGGCAATTTACCCCCGTTATCAGCTTGGATTGCTAATCAACCCGTCCCGGAGAGTCCCGAAGCAAAACAACGATTAGCCACGGCTTTTACCCTCAAATCCGGGGGAATAGTCGCTCAAACCGCCTTAATTGGGGTTTTAGGACAGGATGACCAAGCACCAATTTTATCTAGTCCCGTGGGAGCATTATCTTTTATCGGCGAAAATAGCCTTTTAGTCGCCGCTAGTCGCGATTTAAATCGTTTTTGGACTCAGGTAGAGGAGGGGTTAGAAGCAGATAGTCCCCTACAGGAATTAATAACACAGGTCTTAAACCGCTTCCAGTCGCCTTTAGGTTTAAATTTGCCTGAAGACGTTTTTAGCTGGGTTAGAGGCGAATATGGCCTCGCTCTCGTGCCTAGTTCAAAGGGGATGGAACCCGATAGTGTTTTTGTCGGGGAACGGGTGATGGGAGTAGAGGTGGACAGTGCGATCGAGCATTTGGATGAGTTGGCCCGCAGTCGCGGCTATAATGTGGTTAATCTGCCTTTACTCGATCGAACGGTGACAGCTTGGACAAAGTTAACCACGGCAGTCCCGGGGGGAAAAGCGCAACTAGAGACGATCGTGACGGGAGTGCATACTAGGGTCGATAATTATGAAATTATCGCTAGTTCTGTGGAAGCGATGGGTTTAGCTTTATCTGCACAGAAAAACCCCATTTTAGGTAGTGGTAAGTTTCGACAGGCAATTACTGCTCTACCCGCAGAAAATGATGGTTATTTTTACGTCGATTGGCGACAATTGCAACCAGTAATCGAGGCAAAATTCCCAATCGTGCGGGTGTTAGAATTGTCGATTAAGCCTTTATTTAATAATCTGCGTTCTCTTACTATTAGCAGCCAAGGCAGTGAAAATTCTGTGCGTCGGGGAACGATTTTCTTTAACCTAGGGGTGAAATCTTAATCAGTTATCAGTTATCAGTTAGAATTTTGTAGGTTGAGTTGGGCGATTTAATACTTAGGGGAAACCTGATCGATTCAATGGTTTGAGCGAAACCCAACATTATTGACGACATTGGTGTGGTTGGGTTTCACTCAAGCGTCACTAATAACCTTTCAGGGGGCGGTTATCAAGTAGCCATTAGTATTGATTCTGTGGAAGGACTCTCCTGGGGTAGTATAAATGTAGAGGGAAAAACATTACCTCTCGAGATGCGAAAAAATATGTATATAGCGTTTCTGATTCACAAGAGGTACATTCCCGATCCTGAACAGCTTAATCAGCAAAGGTTTAAGTGTGCCGCACAGATGCGAGAACCGCTATAATTAACTTGATCAGATTATTTATAGCGTTTCTGATTCACAAGAGGTACATTCACGATTGTGAACAGCTTAATCAGCAAAGGTTTAAGTGTGCCGCACAGATGCGAGAACCGCTATATAAAGTCTGTTTAACAGCTAAAGCTAATAAAGTTAATTTTGAAGCCGATGACCAAAGAGCTACTTATAGAAATCAATCGAGAAGGAAACATCGAACTTCCTCCTGAAGTTCAAACCCGCCTCAACCCAGGAGATAAATACATGATTTCCCTGACGGAAGACTCCATCATTCTCAAAAAAGTTCATCAAGATAAAGTCAATCTAGAGCAATTCTTTGAGCGACTAGAAGCAATGGAAACAGACCCCAATCAACCGACTCTAGCTAAGATTAGCCAGATGATTAAAGAAGCTCGCCAAATTAGACGCGCCAACTCATGAAAGTTGTTCTAGATGTCAATGTTTGGATTTCAGGATTGTTGTGGGGAGGAGTTCCGGGTAAAATCCTTAAATTAGCTAAAAATCAAAGAATTACAATCTTTGCCTCCCAAAAGATCTTAGCTGATATAGAAGATACATTAGAACGACCCAAACTCCAATCTCGAAAACAATATTGTGGATATACAACAGCATACCTGATTACTATCGTTCAAGAACTTATACAACCTTGTGTTGACAGACTACTAGAAGTTCCTCAACTTAGAGATCCAGATGATGCTGTTATTTTAGCAAGCGCTATAGTTATTCAAGCAGAAGTTATTATTACCAGCAATTCTCATTTTGAAATAAATAGAGCATTAACCCCGATTTTGGCAAGGAAAATATAGTACGAAGCAACTATTTTCTAGAAGAGGCGAACAATAAAAAAAACAATTGGCTAGACAAATTAAGTATAAATACCCAAGCAATCAAAGAGGTTGGCTGAGAACGAACAGGGTTAAATCAGGAAGATAGTTCTGTTTTTAGAATAGGGAATTCAAGGGAAATAAAAATTTATAATTATTGTCAGCTAAGGTAAAATGGGTGAGATAGAAATCCACCAGCACGTCAAATTATTCCAAGATGGCTCAAAAAGCGGCAACCCTAGAAATTTCGGAATTAATGCAATTTTTCCATCAAGAATTAGATGATTTACCCGATGAGAGGAAACCTGGAAATAATAGAAAATATGAGATAAAAGATGCCGTGATGGCTGCATTTTCAGTCTTTTTTACTCAGTCGCCGTCTTTTTTAGACCATCAACGTTTAATGAAAAGCAATAAGGGAAAAGATAATGCTGAAAGTTTATTTTCAATTAAAAAAATTCCTGGGGATAATCAAATAAGAAATTTGCTAGATCCAGTGCCAGCATCCAATATCTCTAGGACTTTTCAAAAAGTCTATGAATGGTTAAAAGAAAAGGGAGTTTTGAAAAAGTTTCTCTACTTAGATGGAGAAATATTAGTGGCGTTAGATGGCACAGAATATTTCTCATCCAAGAAAATTAATTGCCCTCATTGTAACTGTCGTAATCATCGAAATGGAACTACAACTTATTTTCATGGCTGTGTCACACCGATAGTATTTTCTCCTAAGCAAAAACAAGTAATTAATTTAGAGCCAGAATTCATTAAAAAACAAGATGGACATCAAAAACAAGACTGTGAAAATGCGGCCGTTAAAAGATGGTTAAATAGGAATCATAAAAATAAGTATGGTTATCCTGTAACTCTTTTAGGAGACGACTTATATTCTCACGAACCTGTTTGTGAATTAGCGATAAAACAAGGTTATAATTTTATTTTTGTTTGTTTGGAAACGTCGCATAAAACTTTATATGAATGGCTAGAATTTTTAGAAAAAAGTGGCGAAGTTAGGACCGTTGAAAAGAAACAATGGGATGGACGAAAAAATCTAATTTATCGTTATCGTTATGCTTCTAGAGTTCCCTTAAGAGAGGGGGACTCAAGTCTCGAAGTTAATTGGTGTGAAGTGACTGTTATCAATGAAAAAACCCAGAAAACTATCTACCAAAATAATTGGATAACTAATCATAAAATCACGGAAAATAATGTCGAAGAAATTGTCAAAGCTGGACGTAGCAGATGGAAAGTTGAAAATGAAGGCAATAACGTTCTTAAAAATCACGGTTATAATTTAGAGCATAACTTTGGTCACGGTCAGAATCATTTGTGCGAGTTCTTATTGTCTTTGAATTTACTAGCTTTTTTATTTCATACCGTGTTGGATTTAGTTAATTACACCTATCAAAAGATTCGTGAGCTATTAGTAACTAGGACTTCTTTCTTTAATGATATTCGTACCCTATTAAAATTTATTTGGTTTAAGAATTGGTCGGAATTTTTCTCATTTATTCTAACCGAATATGTCCCATTTAAAAAAGTAAATTCTAGTTAAAAATGTCAGAACTCTTGAAGGAGAAAAAGAAAATTGTTCATAAAAAAAACTAAAAATTTTGTTAGAATTTCATCCAGATTTATGAGTTGAAATCGATTTTTTGTGGACAAAGTTCTTAAAACCTGTCTATCTCCAGCTTTGGATGATAATTATCTGTCAAAAAATCATGCTTCTACACAAGTTCTCTATTTAAATAAGAGAATTTTATCTGATTTTTTTCAAAATGAGAATTGCTGGATAGAAATACAAGAGAAATTATTGGTTGCTATTTGGGAGATAGGAGTCGTCAATCAGCCAAAAAACTTTGGGCTAGTTTACCAGGCGTTTACCGACAATGTGCAGTTGCTTACACAGACTTTTGGGAGTCCTATAAGACAGTAATTCCCAGTAAACGTCATCGACCAGTTGGGAAAGAAACTGGTCAAACTAATCATATTGAAAGATTAAATAATACCTTTCGACAAAGGATTTCTCGGCTGGTGAGAGAGAGGGGAGCATCTCACTTACGCGATGAGTAATTATACTTAGCCTAAAAGCCACTCTTAATCGTGTCTTGGAACGAAATAGAGGCTTTTAAAGACCGCGTATATGGAGAATTAAAACAAGAATTACCCTCGAAAAGCCTATTTTTCTACTAAGTATTTATGCTTATTGCAAAGGTGAGATGCTCCCAGAGAGAAGAGAGAGTCTATCTTTCTCTAAAAAAATGGAGAATCACGTTGGGGCTGTTTGGTATTTTATCCATGACTACAATGCACAGCTGGCAAAGGATTAAGCCGCCATCACTACTACCGAATCACCACCGTGCGATTATGCGTCTGTTGGAAGATGTTCTGGCTGAGGAAATTCTCTCCGGACGGGTTTCTGATGGAGATACGGCCATGGTCGATATCGATGAGGAAGGTAAGGTGAAAGTTATTTCCGGTGAAAGACGCGAGTTAATCGCTCCCGTGATTGAATAAGTTCTCACTGGAATTAGTTAAATAAAAGGTGGGCTTTTTGCTCACCTTTTATTGTAAAAATAGGGGGAAAAAGTGCGATGAAAGTCTGGGTTGTGGGTTGTGTTTTGTTATTTTTGTTGGTGGAATTGTATCAATGGGCTAAGGGGTTTATTTTGCCTTTACCTCTCTATATTTTTGCTGGAGCTTTATTATCGATCGCTTCTAATTATTCTCAGGATATGAGCAATTTATTTGCTAGAAATGAACAGGTGTATCAAACTGCCATTTTAACTGATATTCCTGACATTTTGACGGCAGAAACCGCAATTACCAGCCTAGAAGCGGCAGCATCGGAGGATGGTAAAAAACTATCCAATTAGGCGGTTTTGTAGAATTGCCATGTCATAACTAGGGTAAAAATCACTAAAACTAGCCAAGGAACTAAAATTAAATTGCGTTTACCAGTAAAGAAAAAGGGAAAGAAAGTGACTCTTTGAATTAATGGTTTAGCTTCAGGAGAATTTGATTTCTCCATACACCACGAGGAGGTGAGTAAACAAGTAATGTTACGAAAACGACTACCTAGTCGAAATTGTTGATGGGTTTTGGGAGTAGCAAAGAAAATTTTACCTACTTCTGTAGTAGAGGATAAACTAACGGAGGCTATTTGAATAATAAAAGCAATAATAAGAAGCGTAATAATTAACGAACGTCTCCAATGAAAATTGGATAACAAATACTGAATTAAGAGAGCGATTAGGGGAATCAATAATAGATGAATAGAAGTGACTTGGTAGCGCGCTCCCCATGCAGAGTCTCCATGCCAAAAATCAAGACGGCTAGTAGCTAAGGTAAAGAGAATAAGATTCAACAAAGCTGTCAATATATAGCCACGAAGATAGGGAGATAATGTTTTCCATACATAAACTGTCAACATTAAACAAGGTAGAAGCAGTGGATCATATATGAAAATGCTTTTAGCTGGAGAAAATAATACTCCCAATATTCCGACCGAAGGGTGATTAATCATTGGATAATTATCTGGCAGTTTTGGTAAACCCTCCAAAAAAGGATCGGTATTCATAGTATCAATATCTATTGCTCTCAACGTCCAAAATTGTCCAAATCTTTTGAAGTTAAAGTATTGGTTGATTAACATAATAGGAATAGCACCTAATATCGAAATAGCAAGAGACTGTAATATAGTCAGCCAACTTTTGGCTCTTCTCGACTTTGTGTGATAATTTTTGCTTATAGAATCGTGAAATATTTACCTAGAAAGACTTTTAGGACTATTTTGCTGAAGAAACTATCAGTATAGACCCCGTTTCCACACAGAAACCAGAAGAACCAACTTTTTCTTTTGTATAGTAAAATACCAAACAAGAATAATAGAGTAGTTGCTATATGAATAATACTGGTGGTTCTAACTAAAAAAGCACAGCCCAAAGCAACTCCACTTAAATAAATATTGATAATCTTGTTATTTTTTAGATAATTAAAGATAGCAATATAAGCCAAAATAACAAATAATAAAACTTGATTATTTTGTTGATTATTTTGAGCATAATTTAAAACCGTGGTAGTGAGCAACCAAGTTATGCTAGAAATTGTAGCTATTTTTTCGCTAAATTCTAGCTTAATTAACAAATAGTAAGCTGAAATCACCACTGCTATGTTAATGGGGACAAAAATTAACCAGTTAACAACAAATCTTCGGCTCAACTCTTCGGGAATTCTGGGAATAAGTTGATGTATCGTAGTTCCTAGCCAATCCCCCGGTAACATTAATAAAGATTGACCTACTTCATAGGCATGATAACGTTTACCATCTCTACTTAGATTTCCAATGGTATTGTCCAGACGACTGAGAGGCTTATAGTTAGTATCTAGTTGAATTTCAGGCTCTCCCGTCCAGATAGAATGGGTTATACTCAAGCGAGCCAAAGTATCTCCACGGATGAAACCAGTGTTAATCACCGCCAGCCATAAAAATGTTATTAAACTAATTTTTATGATATTCCTTTTTGATGAGTTGTTCATTTTTTATCTACTCCTGTAAAACCATATTGAGGCAGTTTATGTCCTGATAATGTATTTAATCCTTCTCCATACTAACCTAAGTTCGGGATCAGCCGAAACCCTAATTTTACCCTAGCCAGTCAGCCCTATTCTTTCCTGGAAGTCATGGCAAAATCTCCTTAACCCGAACTGAAGTTATCTACTCCCCGCACAACTACCGAACCGGGTTTTTCGCATCGAGAATACATCGAGCATCTAAGAGGATAATATTTTTTGATTCGACAACTGAACAACTCTTGCTTAACTCGGATAAAACGAGGGGGGTTCCCGCTTGCAGTCTTTCTACCGCCTCAGAAGTTACCGATCCAAAGGATTGAAGGCCAACTTTATCGATTGGGTAGTCCGGGGAAAAAGCGGAGCGATCGAGTAACCAGAAACGAATGTTATTTTTCTGGATAAAGTTCTGCACGGTAGCCAGATCGGGACTATATTGGGCCTCGATCAAGTCCGTATATCTTTGGCGAAGCTTTTCATAGTATAACAAGTTATAGCGTTTCTGATTCACAAGAGGTACATTCCCGATCCTGAACAGCTTAATCAGCAAAGGTTTAAGTGTGCCGCACAGATGCGAGAACCGCTATATACGGTTCTAGGGAGTCTCGGTGGACAAAAACGGGACGCAGGGCAAAGGAGGGAATATTATCACCCTCTAGGGAGAGAGAAGCCACGAGACTATCTTTCGGCTGTTTAGCTAAAAACTGATAAAGCTCCGGTTCTTTTCCGGTAATATAGCTAACTTTTGGGAAAAAATAGTATTTTTTCAGAGAGAGCGGATACAGTAGTGCGGATACCGCAATAACGATGAGCATTATATAGGTTAAAAAAACTCTCGATAAGCAAAACTCTCTTGCGGGAAGTGTATTTTTTCTATCTCTTCCGACAAAATAAACTAATCCTAATATTTGGATGACCATCAGTCCAGTCAGTAAGAGCGAGCGAGTTCGATTGAAATGAAGAATCGGCAGGTAGGAATAAATCATTGCTACTTGAAGTAGGAGAAAGATAATGATGGTTATTCCACTTGCTATAGTCTTTTTACCCCCCCATTCTAACAGTTTATCGATCAGCATCGATAAAGCGATTCCCCCCGCGATAGCGAAAACTATCCTTAGGCTATGTTCCGTGTATCTTTGCGGTAAATATAGCTTGAAGAGGACAGCGTGAGAGATTAGATAAAAGGCGATCGAGGAAAGCAAAATTTGTGGCAGGATAAACAGGGCGCTCGTGATTCGTTCTGCGAGAGAAAAATGGGAGCGATAATAGAGTATAATCGGCAAGGCTAGTCCGAGTAGAATTTGAGGTGGTAAGAGGAAAAATTTTCTCTTGAAGGGGTTAAAAATACACCAGTCCCTGGGAAAAATACCGCTATAATCATTACAAGTCCAAAAAGTAAGCGGCTCCCGATGAAAAAATCCGATTTTACCATCTTGTCCGAACTCGGGCAAATTGCGAGCTTCCGCCAGAGAAACCATTGCTCCATAGTCACTACTTTTGAAAAGATATGTCAGTAAGATTAAAAATACAACCAGCAAGCTGACTAGACAAAAAACAATCTCTCTTCGGTCTGTAGTCAAACGCAATCTTTGGTTATTCCAGGAGAAGAGACGGAGAACTAAGACTCCAGAAGCAACTAGAACCGAAGGAGGATAAAAGAAAGCCAGTAAAATTAAAGAGAGCAAACAAGGAATCGTGGAAGAGCGAAGTAAGTAATAGATAAAGGCCAGAAAAAGAGGGTATAAAAAGCCTCTTGGGGTACCGGAACCTAAATCATCTTTTAACCACAGATTTTGATTGAGAAATAGTGTAGATATAAATCCAGCCAAAGGTACGGGCAGAATTTGTAGGGAGACTCGATAGCAATAAATGGTAGATATTAAACCTAGGGCGATCGGTACGAGCTTATTAAAAAGTATGGCGTTTATCCCCACCATTGACATCAATTTATAAAGACTTGCTAAGGCCGAAGGAGTCGCCCATTGATAATAGTTCATCAGGAAATCATCAGGAAAAAGCTCTGAATCGGAGAAGCGCATCATCCAAACGATACTACGGCGTGCGTCATCCTGAATGCTGTACTCGCTACCGAAAGCGATTTGTAAGAATAGGATACTGTACAAAATAGAGAATACGATGCTGAGACTGAACCAGAAGGTTCTGGAAAGCATCAATTCTCTTAGAGGAGTGAGAGCTAAAAAATAGGAGTTCTTTGTCTGCATAATTACCTTTACGTTTTATACAAGTATTTTACATTTAATGCGGATACCCTAAGAACTAGGATGATTGTCGATTTCTTGCTATTTTTGATTTGCCATTAGGATATAGCCCCAAGAATCTTTTGGAATGCCTAAAACTTCACTATTTCTAATCAGAAAAAATTTCGCAGCAATTATAAATAGTAAACTCAAGAGAAAGTATTGTTTCTTGCCATCTATAAGCTTTAAAACCATATTAACTGTTACTTTATTAGATAAAAGATTGAGGACTAGAGTGATTGTTATTGATGCTTGACATTTGCTTAGTTGATAGGTTGATCAGGAAAAATGGTAATGAATTATCTGGGAATTTTGATTGCAAAAAAATTCAATAAAGACCACTATTTTCGATTAAAAGTCCATTTTTTATGGGCAATAAAATTATAAATAGTCATTAGTATAGTAAGGATTATGTAAGCGGACAAGTACCATACTTTGAATAAATCAACCAAGAAATACATAGCGATAGCGACCGCAAAAGAACTAGAAAGCATGATCCCATGATACTTGATTAATTCTCCCAAAATACTTCCAATTTTTATTCGTCCTGTAAATGTATATTTTCGATTCAGATAGAATCCCAATGTATTTACATAGAACATTTGCACGAAAATCGAGAGAACGTAATGCAATTTTAGGTAATTGGTCAGAAGGTATAGAATTAGTATATTTTGGAATGCACAAAAGACACCCACAAGGCAAAACCTAAAAAATGAGCTTCTGAATAAACGATTAACTGCGATAAATTTCATGTCAAACCTAATCGTTACTAAATTATATTAGCTTTTAGTCTAGCAATTATGCGTTCTTGGATGCGCGAATATCGTAAGTATTTGTAAACTCCTAAAAAACCAAGCGAAAAACTCGATAGGAGTAACTTAATTAACTCTAATCGAGAACGTTCACCGTGCGCCATCCTCGCTAAAATAGTATTCACTTGTATTGAGAATTCAGCAAGTGATCGAATTCTTTTTTTTCTGTAGGTTGACACCTCCCATCTATCTAGATAGTCGTGAGCAACCACATTCAATTGATTATAAAACTCTCCAGTTTTGGAGCTTCTGACAACGGTTTGAGAGCTTGAATGAATGCGGAATGCACTCAATGGATAAGGATAATAAATGATTTTTTCATCTCGTTCATGAAAAGCGATTTTTAACCAGAGATCCCAGTCGGCTGTATACCAAAGTTTTTCGTTCATTCCCCCCACCTGTAAAGCAATTTCTCTTTTAAAAATTGGAGCAGGAATGGAGATAAAATTTTGAATCAACAGCCTCTCGATTAAAATATCTCTGTTAACATATTTTGGAAAAGCTGGTAAAGGACAAGTCCATAAACCTAACTTTTTCCCTCGGTCATCGATAAAGATTGAAGGGTGTAAAAGTAAGTCGGTATCTGGATAATCATTAAGGATTTCCTTGATTATTTTTAAACGATTGTTCAACCATAAGTCATCTTGATGTAATAAACATACATAGTCTCCCGAGGCATTCTGTAAAGCGAAGTTAGTGTTAGCAACCCAATTGCCTATCCTTTTACGCTCGAAAAGCTTGATAGGAATTTTATCCTCGTAATTTTTGATAATAGATAAAGTTCGATCAGTAGAGCCATCATCAATGATAATATACTCGACGTTTCTCTCATTTTGTTCAAGGATTGAATCGAGAGTATCCTTTAGATACTTATCTCCATTATAAGTGGGAATTAATACGGACAACCACAGATGATCATTCATAAAGACTTTTTGAAATAACACTATTATGAAGAAATTTTAATTAGAAAAACAATATTGTTTTTCCAAGGACGAACGGTAGACTCAAGGAGAATCGATTGTTTACCAAAGAGTTTATATATCATATCTCGAAATTGTTTGGTAGTTTTATACTTGACCTTATCACCAGTAATATACCGCTCAAATAGATAGCATAAATAATGGATCGGTGAATTATTTTTACACCAATCCTTGAGAATAATATATCCGTTAGGTTTTACGGATTTACCAGCGTAAGTTAAGAATTCTTCATGCATTGACCAAGGAACATGGTGCATAACATCACTAATGACGACTAAATCGACACTTTGGGGGGTTTCTGCAACGAATTCTTGAATTGATTTTTGTTCAAACCGAACATGATCGAGATTTCCTTGAAACATCCGTCCTACTCTAGGAGTAATATCGATTCCTATAATATGTGAACTAGGATAGGCACTCGCTAAAAGTTCAGTTAAAGCACCTTCCCCACAGCCTAACTCTAGAATTATCTCAGGATTAACCCATTTATGGATTTGATGAGTTAAATCAGCTAGATCAATAAAAATGTTTCGATAAATATCAGAAATTGGTTTTTCCCAAGGACCTAACAAGTTCCGAACAAATGTTCCTATCGGCATAAAAATTAGTTAACCCCCTATAAGTTTATCTTCGGCTGTTTTCATCTTTGTTTTAGTCCCAAAACACTTAAAAAGAAACTGGAAAAAATCACCCGTACTGCCAAGGCTAAAGCGGGTACGAAAGGAATGACAATTCCCATGGCTACGGCTGGACATAAGGCTCCATAAAGTCGAGCATTCCAAGTGTATAAAGCATACACTGAACCGCCTATATCTAGTAAAAATAAAATTACGCCAATGAGCAATGGAGAAGTTAGCAATTTTTCTAATTTTACTCTTGGTTTGACTAGAAGTATTCCATGCTTCTAGATGCTCATCTATAACAGATTCTAACTGTTGTCGAAAATCTTGGATATAAGAGCTACGAGTAACGGTTTGGGAATGAGAATGAATGCGAAAGACCGATAAGGGCTTGGGATAGTATATTATCTGTCCATCTTGAGCTAATTTTAGCCAAAAATCCCAATCAGCCGTGTACCATAGTTTTTCATCCAAACCACCTACTTTTAAAGCCATCTCTCTCTTAAAGATTGGTGCGGGAATAGAGATAAAATTCTGCACTAACAATTTACTAATCATCTGCTCCGAACTAATCATTATTGGATAAGAAGGTAGAGGACATCGCCATAGTCCTAATTTTTGCCCTTGTATATTGACAAATATAGAAGGATTAAGAATTAAATTGGCCTGGGGAAATTGAATGGTTAGCTTTTTTAAAATCATCAATCTCCGGGTTATCCACATATCATCTTGATGTAAAAAACAGACATAATCGGCTCGGGCCATATCGAGTAGATAATTAGTATTAGCTACCCAGTTTTTTTGCGGTTCCCTTTGAACAATTTTTAGGGGAATTTTGGTTTGAAAATACTGGAGTATTGCCAAGGTTTCATCTGTTGAACCATCATCAATAGCCAGACACTCTATATCAAAATCATCTTGAATAGCAATAGAGTTTAGGGCTTTTACTAAATATTTTTCCCCATTGTAAGTGGGAATTAAAACTGACAGCCAAGGTTTACTCATATTCTTTGCTCTGGTAATTTTATTTCTCTTTTTGACTTAAAGAGACAAATTCATTATACTTAAATAATTTGCCCACTATCCGTGGAAAAGGGAAAGAGTATTGTTTAATAATTTTGGAATCAAGTTCTCTAGCAATTGCTTTCAATTTAGCAAAATTCATAAATTCTACATGGGTTGCATCACTCTTGAAACCAGCTTCTTGAGGAGTTATTATAACTAATTTGCCGTGATTTTTTAACAGATAAACATAGTCATTAAGTAAATTAATTACCTCTAAATAACTCATGTGTTCCGCAACGTGAGCTAATAAGATAGAGTCAAACTTTTCGGGTTCATCAAATGATGACCGTTGAAACTCCTCTGGTGTAAAAGCCATGAAGCCCCTAGCTCGGCAGACTTCAACTGAGTGAAAATTGTGGTCAATACCAATTCCATTTCCTTTCAGATTCATCAGATTACGGCCTATTCCACAACCAATATCGAGAGTAAAACCTAAATTTAGCCTCTGAAGATTCCAACGGTAAGGAGCTTGAACATCCAATATTTCTTTCCATTTTGCCGTCTGTTTATTCAGCAATCGTTCCGAGTAGGACTGATTTTTGGTATCCTGATTGAAAGGGTTAATTTTCCTATTCATAAGTTTTCTGATCGGGTAGACAAGTGAGCCACAACTAGGCATAATTTTGGGTAGGTTAATTATTTTCTCTTGAGTCCCAAAACACTTAAAAAGAAACTGGAAAAAACCACCTGTACTCCCAACCCTAGAGCGGTTACGGAAGGAATGACAATCCGCATGGTCACGGCTGGATCTAAGGCTCCATAAAGTCGAGCATTCCAAGTATATAAAGCATACAGTGAACCGCCCATACCTAGTACCAATAAAATTACGCCAATGATCAAACCCACCTCCAGATTAATATAACGCAAAAATCGTCTTAACTTGCGGTCTTCCGGTAATAAACCCTCGCTGATAGCAAAAGCTTTTGTGAAGACGGCAAAACTGACAATTTGAAAGCCAATAATCAAAGCTGTGGCTGAATAGAGAAGGGTGTGAACTCTGGGTTGGGTCATAAACCAAATCGTCGCCACAAACCCCAGAAACATTAAAGCCAGTCCGGGGTAGAGAAACAACCAGCGAGGACTATACATTAAGAGGAAGCGGAGATGTCGCCAGCCATCGCGCCAAGTTTTTAGGTGGGGAGGACGACTACGACCGTCAGGGGATAAAGTGGTTGGTACTTCGGTAATTTTCAGACCGTAGAGGGATGCTTTCACCACCATCTCGCTGGCGAATTCCATGCCAGTGGTGCGTAGGTTCAATTGTTCGATCGCCTGTTTACTAAACCCGCGCAATCCACAGTGAAAATCACCAGAGGGACTACCAAAAAATAACCGTCCTAACCAAGTCAAGACAGGATTGCCCAGATGCTTATGCAATACTGGCATCGCCCCGGGTTTAATTCCCCCCTGAAAACGATTGCCCATCACCAAATCATAACCCTGTCGCAATTTTTCTAGGAAAGGCGAGAGATTGGTAAAGTCATAGCTATCATCGGCATCCCCCATAATAATGTATTGACCTTTGGCGGCGGCGATACCCCCCCGCAGGGCGCTACCATAACCCCTTTCTGGGATGGGAACCACCCGCGCCCCTGAATTAGTGGCAATTTCTTGGGAACCATCGCTACTGCCATTATCGGCGATTAGCACCTCTCCCGCAATTTTGTGTCGTTCCAGATAATCTCGCGCTTTGCCGATACAGATGGCCAGGGTTTCCGCCTCGTTGAGACAGGGCATGATGATCGATAATTCTAGAGTAGGTATCTGCTCCTTAGAGGCAGCATCTGCCCTGACCTGATTTTCCAGCATAATAATCGCGGTGGATTCGTTTTGCCCAAAAGTATAACAGGATTATTGACATTTGTGACAACAGATTTTTGATTGCTCAATAGTGCTGCCTTAATTGATTGGCTTGTCTTTGTCCCCAATAACCTGACAGGGGGACAAGCAAGCTGAAAAGCTTATTTAGCATAGAATACAGACACAGACTCCAAAAAAAGATAAGTCATATTTACTAGATATGACCTAGATAACGAAAATGATAAGTGAACTATACCAGAAAGTCTTAGAGAATGAACTGGGACGAGCCAGATATCTACTGTTGTTAATGATAGTTGGAACCTTGCAAATACTAAAGCAAGCCAAGTTAAAGATATTAGCAGAAGCATTAAGTACCTAAGCAAAATTAATTACACATATCTAACCCCCTCTTGCCTTTTGCCTCTTGTCTATCTTTACTAGGAAATTAATTTTGCACGACTACTTACCAATACCGATCCTGTTTGAGAGTCGGAGAAAAAAACTAAAAAGATTTTTAAAGCTGGAAAATCTGAATATTGAAAAAATCTGGTTTCTCTGCCTAAAAGAGATGTTAAAACAGCAGGAGAGATTCACAATAAAAGGATTAGTATATAATGGGGGAGAAAACCAGAAAAAATCGATGTCTAGCCTTCCAGAAACCAAAAATCCCAGCTACGAGGTCATCTTAGAGGCATTAAACCATTTAATCACCGTTGTTGCCCGTTTACGAGACCCAGAAAGCGGCTGTCCTTGGGATTTAGCCCAAACCCCAGAAACCCTGATTCCCTACGTTATCGAAGAAGCTTATGAGGTGGTAGCAGCGATTAAAAGTGGTGATAAAACTGCCATTGCTGAGGAATTAGGCGATTTACTACTACAGGTGGTTTTACAAGCCCAAATTGCCAGCGATGAGGGTAATTTTAGCCTAGAAGAAGTGGCTAGAGGCATCACCGATAAATTAATTCGTCGTCATCCCCACGTTTTTGGGGAGCTATCCCTAGAAAATCCCGAACAGGTGCGTCAAAATTGGGAGAAAATCAAAGCTGAGGAAAAAAATGACCCGACTATTAGCGGCAAGTTAACCCGTTATGCCCAAACTTTACCACCCTTGATCGGGGCGATGAAAATTTCTCGGCAAGCAGCGCGAGTCGGTTTTGATTGGGAAAATATAGCGGGAGTCTGGGAAAAATTTGGCGAAGAGTTGGCAGAATGGCAAGAATCCCTAGGATCGGGCGATAAAGAGCATCAACAGGCCGAATTAGGCGATTTACTCTTTACTATTGTTAATCTTGCTCGCTGGTATGATTTAGACCCCAGTATCGCTTTACAGGAGACTAATCTGCGTTTTATTGAACGTTTTTCCCTAGTGGAATCTGTGGCAGAAAAGCCTCTTCATGACTATACACTAGAGGAATTAACAGTTTTCTGGCAGCAAGCGAAAGCTAAGTTAGATCAACCATCATCTGGGCAATAATGCAAGAGCAAGAAATTAATAAGGACAAATCCAAGACTTTTTGGGCTTCTATTCGAGAAAATCTGCAAATTATCACTATAGCTTTGGTTTTAGCCCTGCTGATCCGCACTTTTGTGGCTGAACCTCGTTTTATCCCCTCGGATTCTATGTTACCCACTTTAGAACAAGGCGATCGCTTAGTGGTGGAAAAACTTTCCTACGATTTCCATCCTCCTCGACGGGGGGATATCGTCGTCTTTGAACCGCCGGCACAATTACAATTACAGGGATATCAAAAGAACCAAGCTTTTATTAAAAGAGTGATTGCCACCGCAGGGGATGTGATTGCTGTCAAGGAGGGCAAACTTTATCTGAATAATCAACCCTTGTCAGAGGATTATATTCTCGAACCGCCTCAATATAATTTAATGCCTTTGCTCGTGCCGGAAAATAACTTATTTGTCATGGGAGATAATCGCAATAATAGCAATGACTCCCATATCTGGGGGTTTTTACCGGAAAACAACGTGATTGGTAGGGCGGTTTTTCGCTTTTTTCCCTTTAATCGTTTGGGTATTTTAGGGGGGAATCGCTAACAGGAATTTTTAGTCCTGAGGATGTTGAACAATTAAGACGGAACAGGGGGCATGATGGAGAACATAATTACTCACACTACCTAAGAATAACTCTCCTAGACCCGATCGCCCACGCCGACCGATAACAATTAAATCAATATTTTCCTCTCGCGCCACTTTACAGATAGTTTTGGCTGCATGACCGTAAATTTGCCGGTATTCTCCCTTTACACCCATTTCTCCGGCTTGATTAGCCCTTTTTTGCAACATAGCCGCCCCTTTCTGCTCGAATTCTTCCCATTGTTGCCGCCAAAAATCGAGAGTCAGATCATTACCCTGGGCGGGGTAAATATCGGCTAAATTGGGTGGAATCGGTAAAGGGCTATAATCTTCTTCAGGGGAAAGGACGTGCAGCAGTAACAGGTTAGCTTCGTACTTACTGGCTAAGGATACAGCTGCCTTAAAAACACTGTCTCCCATCTCTGATAAATCTACTGCTATCAAGATTTTTTGATACATTTTTCAGCCTCTGCAACCATGCCTTATTTAACGGAATCCGACGCTATTAGGAATGCGATCGATCACTTTTCTCATTTTCCCATTCTTTGGTTAGATACGGAAGTGGCCGATTACGATAGCAAGACTCCCCGTTTGTCTCTGATTCAAATTCTGGCTGATTCCACGGACTTAACGGGAGAGCGGGTGACAATTTTGGATGTTCTCGATCAACCGGAGCTTACTGACTATTTTATCACTAAAATCCTGTTGGTTGACTGGATAGAAAAGGTTTTTCACAATGCTAGTTATGATTGTAGATTTTTGGGCGGTAAAAGCAAAGTTAAAAAAATTACCTGTACCCTAGAGTTAGCTAAAAAGGTTCCCTACTATATTGCTCTTTTACCCAATTATCAACTGAAAACTGTGGTTGAATTAGGTTATACTTGATATTTATGAGAAAGGCTGTAATAGCTAGAAAAAATTGCTTGCGGGGATAATTTCAATGACTGTAAAGATCGCTTATCTGGGGCCAGTGGGAACCTATTCAGAAACAGCCGCTTTAACATTTGCTAACAGTTTAGCACCCCAGCCTCATCAATTAATACCCTATCCTAGCATTGCCTTGGCCCTGCGATCGGTTGTCCAAAATCAGGCCGATTTAGCAGTGGTTCCGGTGGAAAATTCCACCGAGGGAAGTGTGGTAATGACTCTTGATGCTTTATGGCAATTACCTGGGTTACAGATTCAACAAGAATTAGTTTTACCGATTTCCCATGCACTCTTATCTTCCAGACAATCGCTAACAGAAATTACCACCGTTTATTCCCATCCCCAAGCTTTAGCCCAATGTCAAAAATGGCTAGAAAATAATTTACCTAACGTGCCAATTATTCCCACCAATTCTACCACAGAAGCGATTCAAATTCTCGATCGAGAGGCCAATTCGGCCGCTATTGCTTCCCCCCGGGCAGCGAAACTTTATCATGTACCAATATTAACACAACCAATTAATGATTATCCCGATAATTGTACCCGTTTTTGGGTAATGGCTTTAACTTCCCATCCCCAAGGGGAGAGAATGTCCCTCGCTTTTCAGGTTTTAGATCAACCCGGTGCTTTAGTCAAACCTTTAGAAGTTTTTGCCAAACGTCAGCTTAATTTATCTCGGATTGAATCGCGACCAACTAAACGATCTTTAGGGGAATACATATTTTTTATCGATCTAGAAATTAATCTGGATCAACAGCATTTAATCGCAGAAACTTTAGAAGAATTAACCAATTATACCGATGCGATCGAGGTTTTTGGTGCTTATCAGGTGGTTAACTTACCTATAGAAAGTTTAGAGGAATTATAAACTAAGTTTCCCAGAAATTACAGGAGTTAAATAGAGATATTTTAGTTTTTAAGAGAGGGAGAGGAAAGAATCGACAAAGATGAGTTTTCCTCTGGATTAAAATCAAGCTTTTCTTCTCTCACTAGAGGAAGAATAATTTCCACAGTTGTTCCTAAACCTTGACCTTGACTAGAGATAGTAATATCTCCCCCCATCATTTTCATCAAATTCTTAGAAATAGCTAATCCTAAACCCGTACCACTAAATCTCCTAGTTGTGGAACCATCAATCATCACAAAAGGGCGAAATAATTTTGATTGCTGCTGGGGGTCTATACCGATTCCTGTATCGATTATAGTAATAATGGCCTGTGAATGTTCTAAGTGAGTTATCAAAGAAATAGTTCCCGTCTCGGTAAATTTAATTGAGTTAGAAATAACATTTAAAATCACCTGTTTTAGCTTAAAAATATCAGCATAAACTATAGGAATTTCTGGACAGAAAAGCAAATTTAATTTCAAGTGCTTAAGTTGCAGCGATGCTGTTTGTAAACTAACAACTTCATTAATAATTTTGTGTAAATATACTGGTTCAGGACTAACGGAAAGTTTGCCCGCTTCTATTTTAGCAATACTGAGAATATCATCAATAATTCCTAAAAGATGTACGGCTGCATTATCCGCTTGTTGCAGATATTCTTTTTCCTCCTGCTCACTATTACAAAATCCATCCATAACACAGCGAATTGAGCCAATAATACCATTGAGAGGGGTGCGTAATTCGTGGGAAGTATTGGCTAGGAATTGGTTTTTTAATTGATTAGCATTTTCTGCTTCTTGCCAACTATTAACTATTTCCTCTCCCCAAAGACGTAACCTTTCGAGCATTTCCTCTAGGGACGAGGCTAACTGATTAATTTCTCTAATATTAAAATTTTGTGGTGTAATATTTTGCGAAGGAATTTTCTGAATATTTAAGGCATAATCTCGCAGTTTTTCTAAAGGTATAGCTAAATCCCTAGCAATCAGTACAATAGCTACTAAATAAGCTAATAATAAACCAGAAATTAGATAAAAAATTGCTTCCCAAATTTGCTGTAGAGGAGCCAGAGCTTGGGAGAGGGGACTAATGGCTAAAACTATCCATTTTTGGGATGATTCTCCCGTAACTGGACTGGGGAGGGAACTATAACCAGCGACTAATTCTTTGCCATCTTTCTCGAAAGAAAATAAATGCAAGAAATTTTGTTTTCCTCGGATAGCATTACTGATAATAATATTTAAGCGTTCAGCATCAGCTTCTTGACTGATATGGCTACCAATGCGATCAAAATAGGGATGAGCGAGAATAATGCCATTTTCAGAAATAACCACGGGATAACCTGACAAAGAACCGGGTAAAACCTTCTCACGGTAAAGTAGAGAAGTTTGCAGAATCAGACTAGATTGTAATTGTCCTTGATTATCGTAGATGGGAACAGCAAAAACTAATTCTAATTGACGATTATTATTGGGAGATTTGGTTAAAAGTTGTCGAGGTAAACCTCTCACTAAAATATTTTCGATGTTTCCAGCAAAGCTAGTCTGTTTTTTTGTCCATCTTTCCAGAGGTAAAACTTTGATAATTTCTGGTTCACAGGCTCGATTTAATAAAGGTTTCTTGGTTTTAATATCAATTAATTCCAGACAGTTAATCTGATTAGGAAGCTGCGCCGTGAATTGTTGTAAAAAAGCTTGTTTTTCGGCTAAGGTTCCCTGTTTTAAAACCAGACTTTCCCCCGCAGTGATTAGATTGGCCTGCAAAAATTGAATTGATTGCTCAATATTGTCTGCTTTTCTGATGGCACTTTCGGTGAGATTTTGACGGGCCGTTTCCAAAAAAGCCGATCGCGCCTTACGATAGGTGACATAAACTCCCATTAGTAGTACAGGTACACTGACTAGGAGTAAGCGAGAGAGCAGAATACGACGAAAGGAGGATTGACCGATAGACATGGGCAGAAATCGGTTTGATTCTTGCTATCAAACTCCAGACTATACTAGCCTATTCACCAATCAGACCGGGTGATATCCCCGAGCATTTGCCATGAATTGTCCTCACACCAGCGTTATTTTAGCCATGAGTGCCGATGGTAAAATTGCCGACGCTTACCAGTCAGCGGCCAGATTTGCCTCTGCTACTGATAAAATGCGTCTAGAACAACATTTATCGTGCATGGATGCCGCTTTATTCGGTGCTAACACCCTGCGTGCTTATCACACCAGTCTTCCTATCCGTCATCCCGATTTTCTCGCATACCGTCAACAACGGGGATTATCTCCGCAGCCGATACAGATCGTTTGTTCTCATTCAGGCCAGCTTGATCCCCGGATGAAATTTTTTCAGCAGCCTTTCCCACGCTGGTTAATCACGGCAGCCGAAAAAGTGGGGAACTGGGAAAATCGGGGTTTATTTGAGCTTGTCTTAGTCTGCAGTGATTGGAAGGCTATTTTTAGTCAATTTACCGCCCTAGGTATCAAAAAACTGGCGATTCTGGGAGGAGGTGAATTAATTGCCTCTCTTTTAGCTGAAGATTTAATCGATGAAATCTATCTAACTATTTGTCCTTTGCTGTTGGGAGGCAATAAAGCGGCAACTCCCCTGGGAGGAACTGGATTTCTGGCAGATTCTGCCAGAAAATTACGACTTTTGAGCGTGGAAACCGTGGAAGCAGAAATTTTCTTACATTATTCCCTTGAACGAGATTCCCACAAATCTCAAAACTAGATTACCTTAAATAAAAAGGTTGACTTATCTTGTCCCATGGTAGAACAGCTTAAACCTCAATATTCTGTCGCTTGGATTGATAAAATGAGTGAGATTCCCCAACAAAAATGGGATGCTCTCGCTCAACCCCTAACTACTCCCTTTCTAGAGTGGCAATGGTTACATAATATCGAAACTTCTGGCAGTGCCACAGGACGCACCGGGTGGCAACCTGCTCATCTAACAGTTTGGCGCGGTACTGAGTTAATTGCTGCCGCTCCTTTGTATATTAAAAGTCATAGTTACGGTGAATTTGTCTTTGACCACCAATGGGCAGATCTTTCCCATCGTTTGGGGATTAGGTACTATCCGAAACTGTTAGGAATGACCCCTTTTACTCCAGCGGTAGGTTATCGTTTTTTAATTGCTCCGGGGGAAAATGAACTGGAGATTACTGCTTTAATGATAGCGGCGATTGATCATTTTTGTGATCAAAATAATCTGTCGGGTTGTCATTTTCTTTTTGTGGATCCCCAATGGCGAATTTTAATGGAAAATTTTGGCTTTACTCCCTGGTTACATCATAGTTATATTTGGAATAACAAAGGTTTTCAAAGTTTTGAAGATTATCTGACAGCTTTTAATGCTAATCAACGGCGCAATATTAAACGGGAACGGAAAGCGGTTACTAATGCGGGGTTAATTATTAAAACTCTGGCTGCCGAAGAAATTCCCCATCATTTGTTCCCGTTAATTTATCGGTTTTATAGCAGTACCTGTGATAAATTTTACTGGGGAAGTAAATATCTGACACAGAAATTTTTTGAACAATTATATCCAAATTATCGTCAGCGAGTGGTTTTGATTACTGCCTACCAGAATGAAAAGGATACTAAACCGGTGGGTTTATCTTTTTGTATTCGCAAAGATACTAATCTTTATGGTCGTTACTGGGGCAGTTTTCAAGAGTATGACTGTTTACATTTTGAAGCTTGTTACTATCAACCGATCGATTGGGCAATTAGTCAAAATATTACCATGTTTGACCCCGGTGCGGGAGGACAACACAAAAAAAGACGGGGGTTTCCCGCCACTGCTAATCACAGTTTACACCGTTTTTATCATGGCAAAATGACTCAAATTCTCCGCAATTATATCCAGGAAATTAATCAAATGGAACAGGAAGAAATCGAGGCAATCAATCAAGATTTACCCTTTTCTAAGAGAGAAATTGAGTTGAACGAGTAATTTAGATAGTTAATTGTTCCTGGGTGCATCTCATTTTTGTAAATCTACTGAAGTTGGGATTTTTAAAGGGAAACTATCTTCTAAAATTGGTCATTACTTCCGATTTAATCACTCAATCCAAGCTTTTGGGGGGTTCTACCCCCCAAACCCCCCGTTGGGGACGCAAGCGCGGTCACTGAGCGTGTCGAAGTGCCGTCCCCAAACCCCTCGCGCATTAGTTTTTCGGTGGGATGCTTACAGGCAGCTGCTGATATATTTGTAATAATTTAAGAGTCACTGATAATTGCTAATTGTCCGTATTTCTGCAAATGTGAGCTGCAGCCATTGTTCCTATTAGTACAATCAACTATGAATACGAGGTTCCGGGTGCAGATTGGCTAAAATCTCACTTTCGATCGCCGCTAGGGTTTCTAAGCGTTGCTCGATCACTGTCCGTTCAAAATAATCCGCTGCTAAGAGCCAATAAATACCATAATGACGCGCTTCGGAAGCCATTAAACCGCGATAAAATTGAGCTAATTGAGGATCGGGACAATATTCTCCCAATAAACCTAATCTTTCGTGGGAACGCGCCTCGATTAAAGCTGATATTAACAGAGAATCCAAAAGGCGATCGGGTTCTTGGTGACGAATCTGGGCCTTTAATTTAGCACCATAAGGGGGAGAATTTAAGGGAGCGAGGGGAATTCCCCATTTATCTAACCATTGATTGACCTGTTCAAAATGTTCTAATTCCTCTTGTGCGATCGCTGTTAATTTCCGCACGAGGGAAGCGTAGGAAGGATAACGAAACATGAGATTTAAGGCTACTCCTGCCGCTTTTCGCTCACAATGGGAATGATCGAGCAGAATAATCCCTAAATTATTAATTGCCTGTTCTATCCAATCCTCAGAGGTGGCACTGACTAATAAATTAATCTTTCCCATCGTCGCTGATTCCAATGTGCTGCATCTTTCACCCTAACCTAAAAAGTCGAACAACACCAGTCAAAAACTAAGGATACGGCTTCTGTGATAGCCTAGATGATTGGTGAAGCATAAACACGGCCAATCAATCAGATGGATTTTTTACTGGAAGTCGGTACAGAAGAACTACCCGCAGATTTTGTCGATAGCGCGATCGCACAATTGCAGGAAAGAGTTAGCAAGAGTTTAGAGACGGAATCTCTGGACGCTACTGCTATTCAAGTTTACGGAACCCCGCGCCGTTTGGCCGTGTTAATCACAGGATTACCGAGGGAGCAAGAAGCTCGCAGCGAGGAGATCAAAGGACCTCCAGTTAGTGCAGCCTACAAAAATGGTCAAATTACCCCCGCTGGTGAGGGTTTTGCTCGAAAACAGGGAGTTAGCACTGCTTCTTTCTCAATTCGTGCCACGGACAAAGGAGAATTTGTCTATATTGAAAAAACGATTCCAGGTCGTCCAACAGCCGAGATTTTAACGGAATTAATTCCCCAATGGATTACCCGTTTGGAAGGAAGACGTTTTATGCGTTGGGGAGATGGAGATTTAAGATTTCCCCGGCCAATTCGTTGGTTATTAACTTTAGTGGATGGGGAAGTTTTACCCCTAGAATTAATTAATGGCTCTACCACTTTAACCAGCGATCGCTTAACTTTTGGTCATCGCATTCTACACCCGCAATCTTTAGCCATTAGTAATCCCCAAGCATATTTAACCAGTTTGCGATCAATTTTTGTAGAAGCGGATCCGCAAGTGCGTCAACAGATAATTACTGATCAGATTAGCACCCTAGCCAAAAAACTGGAGGGAGTGGCAGAAATTCCCGCCGATTTATTAGCAGAAGTAACTAACTTAGTCGAATATCCCACGGCAATTGTTGGCAAATTTGACGATGAATTTCTGGAATTACCCCCGGAAGTAATTATTACCGTGATGGTGACACACCAGCGTTATTTCCCGGTGAAAACTCCCCAGGGTTTGTCCCCCTATTTTATTACTATTTCCAATGGCGATCCCCAGAAATCTGAGATTATCTCCGCAGGAAATGAAAGGGTTATCCGCGCACGGTTAGCTGATGCCAGATTTTTCTATACTGCCGATTGTGATGAACCCTTAGATAGTTTTCTTCCCCAACTAGAAACCGTCACTTTCCAAGAAGAATTGGGAACCATGCGCGATAAAGTCGATCGGATTATGGAAATTGCCCAGATGATCGTTGAACAGTTAAATCTCGATGAACAAAGTCGTAGTGATATAGAGTCCACTGCCATGCTTTGTAAAGCGGATTTAGTTACCCAAATGGTCTATGAATTTCCCGAATTACAGGGAGTAATGGCCGAAAAATATGCTTTAATTAGTGGCGAATCGGCTATAGTTGCCCGGGGCATTTTTGAACATTATCTGCCTCGCAATGCTGGGGATTTACTCCCAGAAACAATCACTGGTCAAGTGGTGGGAATAGCCGATCGATTAGATACTTTAGTCGGTATTTTTGGACTGGGAATGCTGCCCACTGGTTCCTCAGATCCCTTCGCTCTCCGTCGGGCTGCCAATGCAATAATTAGTATTATCTGGTCAGCCAATTTTAATATCAATCTTTTGGCATTAATTGAGCAGATAGCTAAGGATTTTGTCACCAGTCATCCCGATAAACCCAACCCAGTCAATCTGATTAAAGATTTCTTTTTACAGCGTCTGCAAACTCTCTTAATTGATGATTTGAGGATAGATTATGATCTCGTTAATGCGGTTTTGGGGGAAAACGATCCAGAGTATAAGTCCCGCGCTTTAGAAAATTTATTAGATACCCGTGAACGCGCTCGCTTTTTATACCAAATTCGTCAGGATGGTCAGTTAGCCAACATTTATGAAACCGTCAATCGCTCGACCCGTTTAGCACAAAAAGGAGATTTAGATACAACTACCCTAGAAGCCAAGGGAATCATCAATACGGAGTTATTTGAACAATCCTCCGAACCAGCATTTTATGACGCTTTAATTGCCCTAATTCCCGAAACTATCAGCGCAAGAGAGCAAAGAGATTATCAGCGTCTCGTCACTGCTTTAACAGCAATTTCTCCCCTGGTGGCTGACTTTTTTGATGGCGAAAATAGTGTGTTAGTCATGGCAGAAAAAGAATCTGTCCGTCGCAATCGTTTAAATCTGTTGGGTTTACTGCGAAATCACGCCCGAGTCCTAGCAGATTTTGGGGCAATTGTCAAGGGATAATTCAGTTATCAGTTATCAGTTATCAGTTCACCGATTACTGTTTACTGAAAACACTTCCTAATTCATAATTCCCCACTGATTACTGTTCACTGTTCACTGAAAACACTTCCTAATTCATAATTCCCCACTGATTACTGTTCACTGTTCACTGAAAACACTTCCTAATTCATAATTGATAATTGATAATTCATAATTCATAATTGACAATTCATAATTGACAATTCATAATTCATAATTCATAATTCATAATTCATAATTCCCCACACCCCCACTGAATAACTGATAACTGAAATGGCCAATTCTGAACTACAGCAACAAGTCCAAAGATTACATCGACTGACGATATGGGGTCGTTGGTTATTCGTGTTGGGTTGTTGGTTAGGGATTGGTTCGGCTAGTTTATGGGTTTTACGCGATGATATAGCCTTAATACGGCAATATTTTACTTGGACAGCCGTAAGATATGCTTTAGCTTTCAATTACTGGGCTTCTATCGGTCTGGCCTTTTGTGTTGCCATTACAGGAGCAGTATTAGTCTGGCAAAGTCGCAATATTATTTTAGGACTTTCCCCCAGAGAAAAACTGCGCTTAGAACAACAGGTGCAGAAAATTCGGGCCAAAGGGCCGCATCATCCCCTCTGGCGCTGGATACTAAAAAGCAGGGAAAAAGACTTACAATGATAAGGCTTTGCTGAAAGCTGACGGCTAGAATCCCCACTAGATATAATTCTTTACCCAACAACTCTTGACTTTTGAATCCACTTATGACCGTGACTCCCCAAGCTCCTCCGAAAACTCGCCGCGTGGTTTTTCCCTTCACCGCTATTGTCGGCCAGGAAGAAATGAAATTATCCCTAATGCTCAACGTCATCGACCCCAAAATTGGCGGGGTGATGATTATGGGGGATCGAGGTACGGGAAAATCGACCACGATTAGGGCTTTAGCTGACCTTTTACCGGAAATTGACGTAGTTGCTAACGATCCCTTTAATTCTGACCCCAATGATCCCGATTTAATGAGCGATGAGGTGCGGCAAAAGGTGGACGAGGCCATCCCCTTGACCATTGCCAAGAAAAAAGTCACTATGGTAGATTTGCCCCTCGGTGCCACGGAGGATCGGGTCTGTGGCACGATTGACATTGAAAAGGCCCTGTCAGAAGGGGTAAAAGCTTTTGAACCCGGTTTGCTGGCCAAAGCTAACCGCGGCATTCTCTATGTGGATGAAGTCAATTTACTTGACGATCACCTCGTCGATGTGCTATTGGATTCGGCCGCTAGTGGTTGGAATACGGTGGAACGGGAAGGAATTTCCATCCGTCACCCGGCCCGGTTTGTTTTGGTGGGATCAGGCAACCCAGAAGAGGGAGAATTGCGCCCACAACTGCTCGATCGCTTCGGAATGCACGCCGAGATTCACACCGTCAAAGAACCACCTCTACGGGTCAAAATCGTGGAACAGCGTGCGGAATTTGATGGCAATCCCCTCTCGTTTTTAGAGAAATATAACTTAGAACAGGAAGAACTGCAAAGAAAGCTAGTGGAAGCCCAAAATCTTTTGCCTTCCGTGGAGCTTGATTATGATCTGCGGGTGAAAATTTCCGAGGTTTGTTCCGAGTTGGACGTGGATGGATTGCGCGGCGATATCGTTACCAATCGCGCCGCTAAAGCTCTGGCCGCTTTGGAAGGACGGACAACTGTGACGGTAGATGATATCCGTCGAGTAATTGTTCTCTGTTTACGTCACCGTTTGCGGAAAGATCCCTTAGAATCGATCGATTCTGGTTATAAAGTCTTGAAAGCTTTTAATCGCGTCTTTGGATTAGAGGAAAATCCCTAAATCTAAAAAACCCTCTCTCCGAAGAGAGGGTTTTTGACTGGATTTAGAGATGAAGGCCAAAAAGGGCTAGGTGTGGCCAAATAAGCTAGAATTTTATCGATCGCTGTTATTCTCTGGGGGAATGTCCATGTGGGTTGAAAGTATAAAACTCGAAAACATTAAATGCTTCCAGAATCAAGAGATTAAATTTATTCGTAATCCCGATAATAAACGTCGTCAGGATCCTAAACCTTGTCGTTGGATCACTTTATTGGGAGAAAATGGAGTAGGAAAAAGCACGATTTTACAGGCTTTAGCTTTGCTGCTCGCCGGACCAGAAGCAGCCAAAGAATTATTACCACGTCCGACTGGTTGGATATGTAATCCCAAGACACCGGGTAAATTAACCGCAGTGCTTCATCAAGAAGATGGGGATGCGGGAAAATATGGTTGGGATAAAACTCGAAAAACTTTTGCTTATTCCTATTTTGTTACAGGCAAGGAAAGGTTAGAGTTAGGAGGCAGTAAGGACAAACAAACCTATACGGAACCGGCATTAATCGAAGAAAATAGCAAAATTTTGAGTTGGTTGCGAGCCAATGCTTTTGCCTCCGATAGTCATGGTTGGTTTGCCGTCGGTTATGGAGCTTTCCGTCGTTTGACACGAGTGAGTCAAGTGATTATTCCTAGTCTTGAACCCCAGCAACGCTCTAGCAACTTTTTCAGCCAATTTAATGAGGATACATCTTTAAGTTCTTTTGAGAGATGGATGGTGCATTTAGATTATCGAATAGCCAAAAATCCTGAAGATAGTAAAGCCAAACAAATGAAAAAAATCGGCGAAGAAGCAATTACTAAACTGTTACCCGGTAATGTAAAAATTGCTGAAGTAACTGCCGATGGCTTGATTCAGTTTCTAGTTAACGGTCAAAAAGTTCCAACCATTAGTTTATCCGATGGTTTTCGGAGTATGATTGCTTTAGCTGGGGATTTAATTTGGCGATTATTACAATCCTTCCCCAATCTAGATAACCCCACAGAGGCTTCTGGAGTCGTCTTAATCGATGAGTTAGATATTCATTTACATCCTTCTTGGCAAAGGGAAATTGCTGGATGGTTACAGGAAGTTTTTCCCAAGCTTCAATTCTTTGTCGCTACTCATAGTCCTTTAATCGCTGCCGGTGCGGGGGAAAAGTCTTTAACCCTACGAATCGATCTGGTAGAGGGTGAATTAGAGATTGTAGAAATTCCTTATTTAGAATTAGCGGCTAATGTTGATCGTACTTTAACAAGTGCTGCTTTTGGTTTGAAATCAACCTATCCCACTGATACAGAAAATAAAATTAAGCGTTACCACCAACTAAATCGTAAAAATAAAAATCTGGCAGCAGAAGAAAAGCAAGAATATGAACAACTGTCATTATTTGTTCGAGACGTTAAACCCTTTAGCGAAATTAGTCAACCTAATAGTTTAGAATCCCGAATTGATGCCTTACTAGAGGAGCGTTTATCTTGATTGCTGTCACGAGAATATCAAAGCCACCCGTATTAGCTAAAAATGCCGCTCGTTGGCTAGAGGCTTTAGAATCAATAAAATCAAACAACAAGGCAACTAAAGCTCAAATTAACAAAGCACAAAATAAATACAGTCATCCGCAAGTTAAAGAAGCATTAGTTAAAATGTTTAATGGGAAATGCGCTTACTGTGAAAGTAAGATTACAGTGGGAGCTTACGGAGCGATCGAACATTTTTATCCAAAAAGCCAGTATCCTAATCTGACTTTTACTTGGGAGAATTTACTGCTTTCTTGTGATAAATGTAATGATGCCAATCACAAAGGCACAAATTTTCCTCTCGATGATATCACAGGAAATCCTCTGTTAATAGACCCCACGGATGGAGTAACCGATCCGAATACACATCTTGAATTTGTTTGGGATGAAATGGCAAAATTGGCCAGTGTTTATGGTCGGGATCGACGTGGTCAAATTGTTGAAGATTTGTTCGATCTCAATGGTATGCGTGGACGAAAAGAATTAATTAACTATCGTAGTCAATATATTAAAAAGTTGTTAGCATTATTACGTTACGCAAAACAAGGAGACTCGGAGGTTTTATCTGTACTGCAAGAAGCTTGTCAACCGGGAGCGGAATATTATGCTTTTGCTAGTATTTATATACTGCCTCATTTGCCTCCGTAAAATTAAGGGTAATTCTTATCTACGGTCTGAAAAACAAAATTTATCGCTTATTATTCTCACCTTACTTGCTATTTATGTCTCGTCCTGTTGTTTATTTTGCCGTTACTAATCATGGTTTTGGCCATGCTGTCCGCAGTGCTTCGGTGGTAGCTAATATTATTGAACTTAATCCCGAAATTTTGCCGATATTAGTCACCACTGCTCCGCGCTGGTTATTAGATTCCTATATATCCGGAGAATATATTCAAAGACATCGGGGGTTTGATGTGGGGGTAATCCAATCGGATAGTTTAACGATGGATAAATTAGCTACTAAAGAAAAATTAGAACAAATAATTGCTCAATCAAGGGCAATTATTGCCAGTGAAGTTAATTTCATTAAAACTAATCGTGTGGGTTTAGTTGTAGCCGATTTACCGCCTTTAGCGGCACTAATTGCCAAAAATGCGGGGCTTCCTTGTTGGATGATTGGTAACTTTGGCTGGGATTTTATCTATCGTGATTGGGGTGAAGAATTTGCCAGTATTAGTGATTGGATTAGTCGTTGTTATAATCAATGCGATCGCTTATTTAAACTGCCTTTAGCAGAAGCGATGACAGCATTTCCCCATGTTACCGAGGCAGGTTTAACCGGGGGTACACCCCGCTACAGTGAAGAACAATTACGACAGGAATTTAAGCTAAATGCCCCTAAAGAAAAAACTATTTTATTGAGTTTTGGGGGGTTAGGATTAGAAGCAATTCCCTATAATAACCTTGCCAGTTTTCCCGATTGGCAATTTATCACTTTTGAAAAAAACGCGCCCGAATTGCCCAATTTAGTCCGCTTACAGGATAAACCAGATCGGAGCTATCGTCCTGTGGATTTTATGCCCCTGTGCGATCGAATTATTTCCAAACCGGGATATAGTACCTTTGCCGAGGCTTTAAAATTAGAGGTTCCGATTGTTTCTCTGATGCGAGAAGGTTTCGCCGAATCAGCGATTTTATTGGCTGGAATCCAAGATTATAGTTATCATCAAATTATTAGCGGTGAAGAATTTTTTCAGGGTAATTGGGACTTTTTACGCCAAGCCCCCCAACCGCCCAAATTAAAGGTTAAACTGCCTAAAGATGGTGCAGAATCGATAGCGAGAGCTATTGTAGAATACTTTGAGAGACATTAACGAAGCCTGCCGACCGCCTGATCTCAACAAGCAATTTAAATTACGAACAGCATTATAGGTTATCAGCCTCGAAATCGTCAAAAACACCGATAAGGGACTTGCGCTTTGATAATGTACCTTTTGGGCGAACGCAGTTCGCCCCTACATTGTGGACAAAATCTGTTACTGTAGGGGCGCAAAGCTTGCGCCCTCCGATCGATTGGGATATTATTCCCACGCAAGTCCCTAACCATTCGGGGAGACAGAAACAAGATCGGGCAGAAAGCCGATACTTGTTACAATAGTTTACAAATCACCCTGCCTTGTCACCGAACTATGTCCGAACAGATGATCTCCCCAGAGACGCAACCCGAAGAAGCGATTACTGTTGAAGTGCAGCCCGTGCATATTCCCGAAGAGCATCGGGAAGATATCGGCCCCATGGATGACAACGTAGCCGAGAGTTGGCGCTACAATCCCCAAGTTATTAACGACTATTACCGTGGGCGACCTCTAGACGTTGTGGGGAGATTAATCGAAATTGCCCTACCGGTTTTATCTTTTGTCATCGGTATCTGGTGGGATAAACTGCGGGGAAAATCGCCAAAAAATGAAATTAGACGGGCTGTACAATTGCGGGAAATGTTGACCAAATTGGGACCGACCTATATTAAAATCGGTCAAGCTCTCTCTACCCGGCCTGATTTAGTACCGCCTTTATATTTAGAAGAATTAACCACTCTCCAGGATCAAATTCCCTCTTTTCCTAACGAAATTGCTTATCGTTTTATCGAAGAAGAATTAGGTTATTCTCCTGAAGAAATTTATGCAGAATTATCCCCCAATCCCATAGCGGCCGCTTCTTTAGGACAAGTTTATAAAGGTAAATTAAAAACCGGAGAGAGAGTCGCCGTTAAAGTACAGCGTCCCGATTTGATTCGCTGTATAACTTTAGATGTGTATATCATGCGTAGTTTGGCGAGTTGGGCGAAAATTAATGTTAAAAGACTTCGCTCCGATTTAGTGGCAATTACCGACGAATTAGCTGGTCGTATTTTTGAAGAAATTAATTATCTGCACGAGGGACAAAACGCCCAAAAATTTGCTCAACTTTACGGTCATATTGACGAAATTTACGTCCCCAAAATCTACTGGAAATATACTGGGCGACGAGTTTTAACCATGGAGTGGGTGGACGGCACAAAATTAACTAATATCAAAGAAATTCAGGCCCAGGGTATTGATGCCACCCACTTAGTTAATGTGGGGGTGCAGTGTTCTTTGCGTCAATTACTTGAACACGGATTTTTCCATGCGGATCCCCATCCGGGTAATTTATTAGCGACTCCCGATGGTAAATTAGCTTATCTTGATTTCGGCATGATGAGCAATATTGAACCCTATCAACGCTACGGTTTAATCGAAGCGGTGGTGCATTTAGTCAACCGGGATTTTGAGTCTTTGGCCAAGGATTATGTTAAACTAGACTTCCTATCACCAACTACCAATTTAGAGCCAATTGTTCCCGCTTTTTCGGAAGTTTTCGGTAATGCCTTAGGGGCAAGTGTGGCAGAATTAAACTTTAAAAGTATCACCGATAAAATGTCGGCAATGATGTATGAGTTTCCCTTTCGAGTTCCTGCCTATTATGCCCTAATTATTCGCTCAATGGTGACTTTAGAGGGAATAGCAATTGGCATCGATCCTAATTTTAAGGTACTGAGTAAGGCCTATCCTTATATTGCTAAACGTCTGCTCACCGATCCTTCCACGGAGTTGCGAGATTCCCTGCGGGATTTATTGTTTAAAGACGGTACTTTTCGCTGGAATCGTTTAGAAAATCTCCTGCGGAATGCTAAAGATTCTAATGATTTTAACTTCGAGAAAGTCACCGAACAAGCGTTAGATTTTCTTCTCTCGGATAGGGGTGTATTTATCCGCGAAAAATTAGTTAATGAGTTAGTCAATGCGCTAGATAATTTCAGTCGTCGAACTTGGTTTAATCTGACGGTTAATTTCCGGCAACAGGTGGGTTTAGCGGTGCAAGAAACTCCCCCAGAATTGTTAAGTGATGCTAAGAGTTTTGAGCATCTTCGCAACATCTTGAGTATTTTACAGGAAACAAAAGGATTTGATGCCATGGCTATGGTGCCAGTGATGACGAAACTAATCGCTAAACCGGAAACCCAACAGATGGGACAAAAAATTGCTGAAGGTTTGCTACAAAAATCCCTAGCGCGTTTAATTCGTTACCTAGTTCTCGAATTTGATACACCAAATCATCGGCAAAATGGAGAATTATCGAAAGCTTTACCCGCTGCCGATTAACCTCTATCAGTTCAGCAATTCTCATTTTAAGGTTTCATGACATTAAAACCCTTGCACCTAGAGGGGTTAATAATTCTTAACGAATCTCTAGATCGCTGAAACAACGCAAAATCGTTTCAAAATGAGAATTGCTGCTATCAGTTCCACCGACGGCTCAAAATTTGAGCATTTCCGACAATAAAGGCCGTGAAATAAATTTCACGGCTCCGAGAAAAACGCTAAACTTTTTTAAAAGTTTTTCTATCCTAACTGGTTAACGGGGTTTAAAGGTTATTTGTAAACCGTCGCGAGGATGGGGAGTGGGGATAGTAGTGAGGGTGAGATCTTGATTGGGGAGTAATTGCCAATCGTATTTTTCTACTAAACGGACAGCTAGAATTTTCATCTCTAAACGAGCGAATTCCTTGCCGATACATTCGCGCAATCCCCCACCAAAGGGGATATATCCGTAGGGTTTTTCCTCGGCTAAAAAGCGATCAGGATCAAAGGTTTCAGGATGGGAATAAATATTATTATCTTTATGGGTATTGCTGATTTGATACTGCACTAACCATCCTTTCGGCAAATGATAACCGTTAAATTGACAGTCTTCTATTACCCGACGGAATCCTCCTCCCACGGGGGGAGTAAAACGTAAAACTTCCTTTAAAACGCGATCTAAATAGGTCATCTGTTTGAGGGTATCAACGCTTAAAGGAGTAGATAGATCAAAATTAGTTATTTCCTCCAATACAAGCTGAAAAATATCGGGATGCAGTGCCATTTGTAGGCAGAAAGTGGCGATAGCGGAGGTTAAAGTTTCATGACCGGCAAAGAGTAATAATAGCACTTGATCCTTTAATTCCGCTAAGGATAAACTTTCACCGTTTTCGTCTTTAGCTTGTAAAAGGATAGCCAGAGCATCCTGTCCTAAGTCATCATTTTTTTGTCTTTCTAAAATAATAGTTTTGATCGCTTGCAGTAATTCCTCTCGACAGCGTAATGCTTTGCCGAAACCTGTCCAGGGAAGGGGAAGGGGAAGGGTAAATAGTCCCGCAGAAAAAGTATCAAAAGCTTTTCCTAATTTGGTAGCAGAACCCTGGTCAAGACCGATAAATAATTTACAGGCGATATCGAGAGTATAGTTTCTTAATTCAGGATACCATGACAGGGTTTTTGCGGTTTGCCAACGCTCTAAATAGTGAGCAGTAATTGTTTCTACCGTAGGGATATAACTTGCTAGGGACCGGGGTTGAAAAGCTTGATAGATTAAACGACGACGGGAAGCGTGGACATCTCCTGTCTGCACCGCTAAAGATGCGCTACCGAGGAGAGTTTTGGTACTTTTAGGCCAAGTTGCCGCAAAGTATTTATTCTCGTTGCTGAGGAGAAACCGGTTAGCTTCGGTACCGGATAAAATAATCGTGGGACTGCCAAAAATGTGAGTACGGAAAAGTTGACCATATTTATTATGACGTTTACTGGCAAAATCTCGATCGGTCAAAAAAGCGATTGTTTCTCCTAATAGGGGTAATCCGAAACTGCCGGGGGGTAAGGGTATATCTTTGCTTATAGTCATCGCTGCCTCTAGGGTAAAACTAATCAGTTGCCGTCGATTAACCCTGTTTATTCTAACCTAAAGCACCGGAGAATTCATCTCCTGATCTAGCCTAGCAATTAGCGATCGCACTTGACCAAGGCAAGTATCTAGGCAAAATTAATTACAGATATCACCAGTCAGTTAACAATAAGAATTGCCGCCAATTGAAATTTTTTAAGATCACCGCCATAATTAGCCATTGCTAATAGTAATTCGCGGCAAACGATGCTTAAAACCGCAGAGAATCTCCCAGGATATCGTACCTAAATCCCGCGCCCAATCGTCGGCGGTGATGCACTGTGGACCGTCTTTACCGATAAGTGTGACGATTTCCCCTGTTTTTACCTCTGGAATCTCGCTCACATCAATCATTAACTGATCCATGGTTATCGCGCCGATTTGGGGTACTAAACGTCCTCTCAGGGATACTTTTAAACGATTGGAGAGATTGCGGGGAATTCCATCGGCGTAACCGATACCGACCACAGCAATACGGGTGTCTTTTGCCGCTATGTACTGATGACCATAACTCACTCCCGAGCCGGCGGCAATGGTTTTGACTTGGGCAATGCGTGCTTTTACTTGCAGCACCGGTTGTAAAGGAACTTTATCGGTGAGATGATCGGCAGGATAAAGACCGTAGAGAGCTAATCCCACTCTAACTCGATCGTAGTGCAGAGATCGATCGCTTAGGGTAGCGGCAGAGTTGGCTAAATGCAGACAGGGGGGATGATAACCTTTTGATCTTAACTCGGCGATCGCTTGTTGGAATCTTTGCCGTTGTAACTGCATGATCTCGGGATTGGGATCGTCAGCCGTGGCAAAATGCGAGTATATACTGGCAATTTTCAGGTTAGGAGCCTCTAAAACCTGTTCGACGAATTTGGTGCCGTTGTGCCATGGTGTACCTAAGCGAGACATTCCCGTATCTAGTTTGATATGAACCGGCAGCCGCTGCTCTAAGCGTCTCATAACGGCGGCAAAAATCTGCACCTGTTCGATTTGTACCAGGGTGGGTTGCAATTGCCAATGGGCTAAGGCTGCCACTTCTTCCGGGGTATTGACTGCCCCTAAAATCATAATTGGGGCAACGATTCCCGCTTCCCGTAGTTCGATACCTTCCCCGATAGTTGCGATGGCTAAAGACTGCGCTCCAGCTTCTAAAACGCTGTTAGCCACCTTAACTGCCCCGTGTCCGTAAGCATCGGCTTTAATTACCGCCATTAATTCCGTTTTTGGGGCTAATAAGGCCTTGACTTTTCGCACGTTTTGTTGTAAGGCCGAGCGATCAATCTCTACCCAAGCACGATAGCGAATTACTTCCGACAATTGATAATCATGACGGTTTTTGGGCGGATTGATGATTTTTGGTTCGATGCTAAACGTCACTCGCTCACTCCTTTGCACACATTACCCAATTTATACCAAAAGAAAACCGAGAGGGCTAGGAAAGAAGCCAGAAACTCCTCTGGATTTCCTCCTTATTTCCCTGCGGAATCTGGGTTTTAAGATGAATGGGATGTTAGGAAGTTCCCGAAAAAATTGGCAGTTAGGGTTATAAAGGCTAGAAACTAAGTACCTAAAAGCTTTTAGCTTAACCAATTAGGTTTTAGATTCGATCGAGTGACAAGAAACTGGCGAAGTTTTCACCTAACACTATCTCAGTGGTTGGACAGAAGTGAAGTTAACTATAGGGTAAGGAATGCCAAAAAGCCTAGACTAAGATAAAATTATTATATCCAACCAGATGCAGTACAGGAGTTTACCAAATGTCTAACGAAACTGTTACTTATTCCCTAGAAGCTGTCCTAACAAGGATTGAGGGGAAGATTGACTCGCTTGAGAAGCGGGTTAACGAAAGATTTGACAAGGTAGAAGATCGGTTAACCAAAGTAGAAATAGGATTAACCGATCTCAAAGGGGATATTAAAGTGTTAGACGAGAAAATCGAAGGCATCGACAATCGGCTAATATCAGTGGAAGGAACCCAAAAAAATCAGGTCTGGACATTAATCATCCTTTTGGGGAGTGCCATTATTACGGCCGGATGGAAAGTATTTTTTTCCAGTAATATCTGAGTTGTCTAATCCTCAACACAACTACAGTTAACCGCTCCTGAAAGAAAATTTTCTTAAAGCCTAGACTAAGATAAAATTATATCCAAGCCAGATGCAGTATAGGAGTTTACCAAATGTCTAACGAAACTGTTACTTATTCCCTTGATGTCGTCCTCAAAGAAATTAAAGACAGTATCAAGGAAGTTAGCCAGAAATTCGATAAGATTGATGAACGGTTTGATCGATTAGATAATCGCTTAACAAAACTTGAGATAGGACAAGCAGATATCAAAGGGGATATTAAAGTTTTAGACGAGAAAATCGAAGGCATCGACAATCGGCTAAAATCAGTGGAAGGAACCCAAAAAAATCAGGTCTGGACATTGATTATCCTTTTGGGAAGTGCCATTATTACGGCCGCTTGGAAAGTATTTTTTTCCAGTAATATCTGAGTTGTCTAATTCTCAACAAAACTATAGTTAAACCAACACAAAAAGATAAAAACTTCTTTCTGGTTGACCAGATTTTTTAATTGCTTATTTACCAATACAAAAGCGGCTAAAAATGCGATCAAGTACCGATTCAGTCACTTCTTCGCCGGTAATTTCTCCTAAAGCTTGAATGGCAGTACGCAGATCGATCGACCAAAAATCAAAAGGCAAATCTTGGTCAATTGTGTTTTTGACCTGTTGCAAAGCAATTTTCGCCCTAGTTAAAGCGGCCGTCTGTCGTTGATTAATGGCCAAATCCAAATTAGCCGCCTGTATTTCTTGATTTTGGACAGCATTAATAATAGTTTTTTCTAACTCTTCAATACCCTGATTTTGGGCGGCGGAAAGCTTGACAACTCGCTCAATTTCTGCTGGATAAATTACCGTTTCGGGATGAGCTAAATCAATTTTATTAATCACTAAAATTAATCGGCGATCGCTGACAGAGCGATAAATTTCCTCGTCCTCCTCGGTCCATCCTGACTCTGCGGAGACGGTTAAGAGAACTAAATCAGCAGACCGGGCCGTTTGACGGGAACGTTCCACCCCAATTTGTTCAACTCGATCGCTGGCCGAGCGAATTCCTGCCGTATCGAGGACTTGTACGGGGATTCCCGCCACAACTAGCTGAGATTCGACGATATCGCGGGTAGTGCCAGGTAAATCGGTGACAATCGCTCGATCGCTCCGACTCCAAGCATTTAACAAACTGGATTTACCCACATTCGGCCGTCCCACGATCGCCACTTTCAGGCCACTACGCAGCAATTCCCCGCGCTCGGCAGTAGCTAAAATTAAATTTACTTGACAAAAAACCTGTTCTATGCTATGGAGAACCGCCTCGTGATCCAAGGGCGGTAAATCCTCTTCAAAGTCAATACGGGCCTCAATTTCAGCCAAAATATCGAGACAGGTGGCGCGCAAATGGCGGATCGGTTGAGCGAGTTTCCCCTGTAAACCAGCGAGGGCAAATTGTGCCGCTTGGGGAGAACGCGCCCCAACGAGATCGACGACGCTTTCGGCTTGAGTTAGGTCAATTCTGCCGTTAAGAAAGGCACGCAGGCTAAATTCCCCCGCTTGGGCCAAACGCGCCCCATTTTCTAGACATAACTGTAACACCTGTTGTACGGGCATAATGCCGCCATGACAGTGAAATTCCACCACATCCTCGCGGGTGAAAGAGCGGGGCGCTAACATGAGCAACAGCAAAGCTTCATCGATAATTGCCTGACTTTGGGGGTGCCGGATATAACCGTAGAGAAGACGATGACTTTGCCATTTTTGACGATTGCGGGTATAAAAAAGCCGACGAGCGATCGCCACTGCCTCACTACCGGATAAACGGACAATACCGATACTACCCTGTTCCGGAACGATCGCCGTAGCGATAGCGGCGATCGTATCCCCTGTGTTTAACATCTCTTCATCACTCCTTGCTAAAATTGAAGTCGGTATCAATTTTGTCAGCATTTATGCCCGAAAATATGCGCTCACGGTCATTAAAAGCGAGAAAAAGCCGCAAATATTCGAGTAATCGCTTACTGCGATTTTTGCGCTATTGGTATATTCGCTTAATGCGATTACAAGGACATCCTAGGGAAATTGCCAGGGGTTTTGCCTTGGGAGTTTTTTCGGGATTTTTCCCGTGGATGGGCCTTCAAATCATCATCGCTATCTTTTTAGCCACCCTATTTCGTGCCAACAAAATTGCCGCTGCTGCCGGTACTTATATCAGCAATCCCGTGACCGATCTGCCGATTTTCCTGTTTAATTATAGATTAGGAGAGTTTATTCTTGGTCAAAGCGGGCGATCGAATGTGGGTGATATTTTTCAAACTAATCAAAGCTTCACCGAAAAGTTAGCTAGTTCTGGTGGCCAATTTCTTTTGACCCTGTTTTTTGGTTGCTTACTATCAGCGACGGTATTTGCTACTATAACCTATTTTGTTAGCTATCGCCTAGTTCATCAACGGTATCACCGGCGACAAACAGGGAGAAAACGCTGATAAATTGTCACCGTTCAGGGGGGGACGAAATCTGGTAATCTAAGGGGCATGGATGAGAAGCACCTACGGTTGATACCAGTAATTGGCGCAGAGGATTGGGAAGAGAACAAGCATCTTGATAAGCTTCCTCTGCACGATTTAAACGATACCTAATTAGTTGAGCGTGAGGGGAATTTTTACTCATAGCATAATAGCTTCTTTGTTAACTGATTGCCAGAAAGGAGTAGTTTGTAATAAGGGATGTTCCCATTGATTTTTGCTGCGAACAATGGTACAAATAACTTCTTCTGTTTCCCATTCGATTTCATAAATTTGACGACGGATTTGAGATGTGCGAGTAGGGTTAGTGATCCCATCAACTAATACTAATATATCCCAATCAGAGTCTGGTTGAGCATCATTCCGCGCCCGTGAACCATAAAGAAATATTTGCGCTTGAGGTTCGATCGCTTGTACTGCTTGTTTAATTTTATTGAGTAATAGTTGTTTTTCCATGATTTTTTATGACCTTTTTTGTACTGCACAACAATATTAACAATATAATCCATCCCATAATCCCATAATAAGTCTAAACTGTTATTTGATTGAATTAATACTATGATTGTGTTGTATTCAGCAAGTCTTCATCAATGATCAATTATAGTCCATCCCATAATCCCATAAATCACAGTTAAGACGATGGATGTTGCTGTTGTCGCATCATTTGTAAACTTTTCCGAATTTGAACAATAGTAGAGTGATTTTTCCTAATAGTCGTTGACTCCATTTTATAGTAGTTCTATTTTTTAAAAAAGAATAATAAAACCTTCTTGGGTAAAGTGCTTGTCATGGGTAAGCACTTCAAAAATATCCATTTGTTGCATAATTATCATTGATATGCAGTCTGTAATACTATAACCTTTGTCTGACCGTTGTTTATATAATTCAAAACCTAATTGACGTAATTCTGGTGTATAGGAAATAACTTGTATTGTTTTTTCCCGTAGCATTTGCGTACACATTAAGAGTGCTTTCTGTCTCATAATAGTTCCTCTACATGAAGCATAGTTCAGTATCTCATCAATAATGCCATCCGTTGTTATTAGTTGATCATTGATACAATTATGAGCATAGTTGAGTGCGATTTGATGCCAGTCATCTTTGGGGTTGAGTAAAGCGATCCAATAAAAGGTGTCGGCAAAAATTTGCTTCATGGTTAATGTTTAGGAGTACCGTAGATGTAATGATCATGTTGCTCTGCACTATCGGTTGGTAAGGTATCTAAAACTTCTTGAGGAATATCAGCAGTGAGTTCTTCGATAAATCGCGCGAAAGGTTTAGATTGTTCTTGCGATCGATGATGTTTGATTTTGGCTAACAATAAAAAGTCAAAAACTTCTTCTATTACCTCATCGGATACTGTTTCAATTTCATGAATTAGTTGTTCTTTAATGGTCATAATTTTACCTTTGTAAGTTCTTCAACTATAGCCTATATCAGTTATCAGTGATTAATTCAATTATAGTCCATCCCATAATCCCATCAATCACAGTTAAGACGATGGATGTTGCTGTTGTCGCAGCGTTTGTAAGTTTTCCCGAATCTTAACAGTATTAGGATGATTCTCCCCTAAAGCTTGCTCGGCAATTGCTAAAGCTTGTATTAAGAGTGGTTCAGCTTCTTCGTATCTTCCTTGAGATTGGTAGAGTTTTGCTAAATTATTAAGATTTTCAGTGACATTGGGATAGTTATCGCCTTCAAAAATTTCTGGACAGTATTTTTTTTGATTTGCCAGAAATTCCTGTGAGGTAACTTCAGTAAAATCTTGGTGGATAATATTGCGAAATTCTTTAGGATATGGCATGGTTAATTTTCTCCTTCTATTTAATTAACTCTTCATACTCATCATGAGAACCAATCCAAAACCAGTAATAATCTTCACCTTTTTTCAATGCTAAAGCTCTATAATTCTCAGTTATTCGGACTGACCAAACATTTTTCCCTACTTTCTTGAAATGTAATGATCGATGGAAAACATTACTAATCCAGAGACGATAGGCTTTTTTTGCCTGTTGCTTAATGTAGGGAGGTAAGTTGGCATAACATTGCCAAAAATCAGGAGTTGTTAAGGATTTCATCTAAAGGCTTAACTTGATTGTTACTGATATCATTGTTGACTTTTTGTAATAGTCGATCGAGTTTCCCTGATTCGAGATCGTTTTTTATCTGTTTGTCCCAACTATCATCAAGATAGTCTTGTAACCAAGCTGATAATTGATGGATTTCTTCGTCAGGCAACTGGAGAATTGCGGATTCAATATCTTTGAGTGTAGTCATGATTGTTTGGTTGATTGAAGGTGATTGTATTATTTTATATTGTTGTATTATCGGATGGGTTAATAACCCATCCTACGGGAGCGACTCTAAGTTTTCCCGAATCCTAACAGTATTAGGATGATTCTCCCCTAAACCTTGCTCGGCAATTGCTAATGATTGTAAATAGAGGGGTTCTGCTTCTGTGTACCTGCCTAAAAATAGTACAAATGCACCAAATTGTTGAGGGAAAGTGTCACATCAGGATGATTGTCTTCTAAGAGTCGTTTTTTCAATTCTAATGCTTGTGGAGAGAGAGGTTATGAAATAAATTTAAAGAAGTCTTTGTTTTGCAGAAACAGGTGGATATTTAGCAATTTCTATTAATAATTGTCGCTCTTGTAAGCGTTCTTTGTTATTGAAATCTAAAATTCTAGCTGTCACGTTACCAATATCAGTAATGGGTTGGATAAAAGCTTCTTTAAGTTGAAAATGTTCTTTCCACAAGTCTCGACGCGGGTTAAAAAAACGGACAAGTTCTCCAGTTTCCCAATTAATTGAGCCTAAATCTGTACCTTTTTGTAAATTGCAAAAAATACAGGCGTAGCACAAATTATCAGCCGAAGTTGCTCCCCCATGTTTAAAACTAATGATATGATCCACCTGACAGCCAGATACCCTATCAGAAGCAGAAATTAAGCAATATTCACAGAGAAAATCGGCACGTTCAGCAACTAATTTTCGCAATTCTAAATTAATGTAAGGTCGAGCCATTTTAGTTAGCTCCATTGAGATATTGGTGAGCTTTTGCTTTTGCTAGGGTCATAATATGTTCTAGCATTAAATAAGCATCGAGTTCCTGTTTTTCCTCTTGGGTAAGTTCATTATTTTTAGCGTTATAAATTAGGTCTTCTAGCCGATTTTGAGCGGTATCGGAAAGATGAAAGTTAATCACCGATTGGGGGGTGGTTCCCCTTGCGATTAGTTCAATAATTTCGTTATAGACTTTGATGGTTTGAGTTGTTGTATTCATGATGTTGTTTGAATTGAGTTTGTTTTAATCCTAAACGTTGATAAACCTCGGCGGAGGTCATTCCTTTCTTTCCTGCTTCGCGTCTTTGTTTTATTGCTAATAGGCGTTGTTTCACTTCTTCTTTAAGGGTTTTTCCTTCATCGGGATCACCAAAGTAAGATTCTAAGGTTTCGTCAATTGTGTTTTCAATTAACGCTTTTAATTCTTCGGAGTTCATGTCTTTAATTTGCATAGTTAAATTATCTGCTTTTTGTTATGGTTTATTACATTATAAGTCTAAACTATGATTGGAATGATTGAATGAATGAATACTATGATTGCTGTTGTCGCATCATTTGTAAATTTTTACGAGTCGTTGTTGTCTTTTAATATTCATTATTTACTGCATGGCTCTGTAATGTTTTTGTATTATAACATAATGGATTATTTCGGCTAAAGTAGTGTGTTAGGATTCTGGCTGTAGTTTTTTGTCAGAAATTTGGGAAAGCATTGAGAAGTAATTTGTAATAGCTATTTGCGTATTGGTATGGTTTGTATCGAAAGTTTGATTAGTGATAGTAATTGCTTTTCGATAAAGAGGTTCTGCTTCTTCGTATCTTCCTTGACTACGATAAAGTTCTGCCAGATTGTTGAGGCTTATTGCAATGTCAGGATGATTTACTCCTAATAAATTCTCTCTGATAGATAGAGATCGCTGATAGAGAGGTTCCGCCTCTTCATATTTCCCTTGGGCATAATAAAATGCAGCGATATTGTTGAGGCTTATTGCAATGTCAGGATGATTTATCCCTAATAAATTCTCTTTGATGGATAGAGATCGCTGATAAAGAGGTTCCGCTTCTTCGTATTTCCCTTGAAATACATAAAGTGCTGCCAGATTGTTGAGATTAGTGGCAACGTGGGGATGATTTTCTCCTAATTGTTTTTCCAAAATTATAAGAGATCTTATATAAAGAGATTCTGCTTCTTCGTGTTTCTCTTGGCTATAGTAAAGTTCAGCTAAATTGTTGAGGCTAATAGCAACAGAAGGATGCTCTGATCCTAATTGATTTTCACTAATAGCTAGTGATCGCTGATAAAGGAGTTCTGCTTCTTTGTATTTCTCTTGGTCACTGTAAAGTACTGCCAGATTATTAAGCGCAGTGGCTAAGGTAGAATGTGCATTGCCTATTCGTTGTTCTATTTGGTTAGGACATTGCTCAAAATAGGGACTTGCTTCACGATAGAGTCCTTGACCTTTATAAAAGCGACCCAAACCAACAAAAGGCCAAATTAAATCCTCATCATCCAGCCATTCGATTAAGTTATCGGTGGCAACCTTGATGTGTTCAATAGAAGGTTCAAAAATAGCAATATTTTCTAAAGTTGGTGTTTCAGGAATGATTTGAGAAATTTCAATCATTATCTTAACAAAGGCTCGTTTTAGTTGGTCTGCCTCGGTTTCTTGCTTAACTTTAACTAAAGTCTGTTGCATCATTATCACCTTATTTTTGTCAGTTAATTAGGAGATTCATTATTCATTATCTGCTGCTCTTTGTTCTTTTAGTGTCTTCAAACCATCTAGAACTTTTTGAGTATTGGGATGATTTTCGCCTACTGTTGCCATCAAAATCGCTAAGGCTCTTTGGTAGAAAGGTTCAGCTTCGTTGTATCGTCCTTGTGCTTGGTAAAGTTTTGCTAAATTATTGAGACTTTGAGCAACGTCAGGATGATTCTCTCCTAATTGTTTTTCCCTGATAGTCAGTGATCGCAGATAGAGAGGCTCCGCTTCTTCATATTTCCCTTGAAATACATAAAGTGCTGCCAGATTGTTGAGATTAGTGGCAACGTGGGGATGATTTTCTCCTAATTGTTTTTCCCAGATAGCAAGAGATCGCAGATAGAGAGGTTTGGCTTCTTCGTATTTCCCTTGAAAATTATAAAGTGATGCCAGAATGTTGAGACTAGAAGCAAAATAAGGATGCTCTTCCCCTAAAGCTTTTTTATCAATTTCAAGGCATCTCAAAAGTAGAGGTTCGGCTTCGTTGTATTTCCCTTGTAATTCATAAAGTCCCGCTAAATTGCTGAGAATAGTGGCAACATTAGGATGATCGGCTCCTAATTTCTGTTCTAAGAGCGAGAGCGATTGTTGTAAGAGGGGTTCGGCCTCACTGTATTTCTCTTGGGATTTGTAAAGTGATCCGAGATTATTAAGAGCATTGGCAACGTAAGGATGGTCAACTCCCAGTTGCTTCTCCCTAATCGAAAGCGATCGCACCAAGAGAGGTTCAGCCTCGTTGTACTTACCTTGGGATTTATAAAGGCTTGCTAGACCATTGAGACTGATGGCAAGTCTGGGATGATCAGCTTCCAGTTGCTTCTCCTGAATCGAGATCGCGCATAAATAAAAGGGTTCGGCTTCGTTGTATTTACCTTGGAAATAATAAAGTGCTGCCAAGTTATTGAGAGTTTCAGCAACGTAAGGATCGTCAGTTCCCAGTTGCTTCTCTTGAATCGAGAGTGCGCGCAAATAAAGGGGTTCGGCTTCGCTGTATTTACCTTGAGATTCGTAAACTAATGCCAGACTGTTGAGAGTGTTAGCAACATCAAGATGGTCAGTTCCCAGTTGCTTCTCCCTAATCGAAAGCGATCGCACCAAAAGAGGTTCCGCTTCTGAATATTTCCCTTGAGATTCATAAAGGGAACCCAAATTATTAAGAGCACTGGTAACGGTGGGATGTTCATTGCCTAAACGCTGTTCAGTGATAGTTAAACACTGTTCAAGATAGGGAATTGCCTCTTTATAGAGTCCTTGTTCTCTATAAAATTTACTTAAACCATTAAAAGGCCAAAATAAATCTTCATCTTCTAGCCATTGATTTAAATCCTCTGTTGTAATTTTGAGGTGTTCAATTAACGGTTTAAATCTTGCAAGATCTTCTAATGTTAAGTCTTGTTTAATTTCTTGGGCAACTTCTGCCGTTACCTTAACAAAAGCTCGTTTCAGTTGATCAGCGTCAGTTTCTTGCTTAACTTTAACTAATGTTTGTGACATCTTCTTCTCCTTCTAATTTGCCTCTAAAAAATTCTCGAATTAAAGAATGTAAACGATAAGTCTGTAGATCAATATTTTGGCAGAGATGAAAACGGAGCAGTTTTGCCCTAGCCAATTCTAATTCATCAAGATCAAACTCGCCCTTTTCAGGATACATTAAATAATATTTTTGCTCAACTCGTTCTGCTAACTCCCAAGGAATCGGTGCATTAGCAAACAAACTTAATAACTTGCCCAAATGTTGACTCAACTCGTCCAACAAATCCCAACTCAAATTAAAAGCAGATTCCACCCCTAACTTAGCCGTAGAAGTTCGAGTTTCTTCCTCAATTTCTAGAGCCTTATGTTTGAGAGTTTGACGTTTTTTCGCTTTTTCCTGTAAACGAAATAATAAAGTAGATAGAGATAAATCTGGAACTGCATTCAAATAACGCCCCACTAACTCTAATCCTAACGGCAAAAACTCTAACCAGCGACAAAGTGTTTCCGCGATTTCTGGCTCTTTACCGATGCGTTCCTTGCCAATAATAGATTCTAATAACTCTAACGCATTTTCCAAACTCAAAACTTCTAAAGGGATTGTTTGAATTGGAGAACCAAACTTTAACCGCGTAGTCATCAAGACCTTAAAACGTGAATCTTTCGGCGGTAGGTAGGGTTCAATCATAGGATAATTGACCACATCATCCAAAATAATCAACACATTTCCTGATCGCCAATTACGCCAGCAAAAAGAAACCTGATCCTCAATTTTATCTATCCAATCAGGAATTTTAAGCTCGATTTTTGCCTGAGCAAAACTAACAATTTGAATACCAATATTGACATCTCTTGCAAACACCCAACATAAGCCACCCTGATAATCTTCTTGATGCAAATCAGCATACTGAATCGCCAGTTCTGTCTTCCCGACACCTCCCATCCCTGCGATCGCAGAAATCGCCACCACCTTATTTTGCTGTAACTGGTTATGTAGGGTAAGAAGTTCATCTTCCCGACCCACAAACTTAGTCACACCACTACGGGGAATATTCTCAGGAATACCTACAGGTTGCAATGACTTCAATAAATCCTCTAAAGCTTCTCGCAAAACCTCTTGTAAAGTCTCCCGATTAACATCATTTAAGTGAATCCCAATATTGGCAATTCCCCCCGTTACCAAGGTTTGAAACCCCTTTGCATCTCCTTTGTTAATCTGAACTAACCGACGATCATCTTGAATTGCCTCAGTTAATTGTGAATTAGCATCAATGTTGGTTTTGACCAACGCTACCAATCGAGCGAGATCCGCTTGGGGATTATCTTGCAGGATTTCCGCCGTCAATTGGCAAAGTTCAGAAATTAGGTCAGTCATTGACAATAAGCCTCGATTTAAGTTTTAGGTTGTTGACCTTGGTTAATGTGAATCTCTCCAATATAGGCAGTTCCCCCCTCAACTTTTGTCTGCCAACCTTTAGCATTATCAGAGATATTTTGAATCATACTACTGTTATCCTGAATTTTACCCGCTTGGATTGTCTGCGCTAAAACTTTTAACTCTTTCGCAAAAGCAGGATCTTCATCTAAAATCACATCCAAATTTTTAGTCAAGGTTTCAACGGCTGTACTATCACCCCTCTCAACCTTAGCCAATGCTTCATCAACTTTAGGAGATTTTCCTGTTAAGCGAGTTTTGATTTTTTCCCATAAAATGGGAATCTTAGCCAAAGCTTCAGCCGTAAACCGTTTCGCTAAATCCCCCGTCCCAGACTTCACAAACTCTTGTACTGCTAAGGTGATCAGTAAACCTGCTGTTAATGGCTCAGTCATTTTTAAATTTTCCTCTAATAGTAATTCAAATTGGGTTTGAGACTCTAAACGTTTGGAGAAAAATAAAATCTCTAAATTTTCAATCTCTCCACTCTCATGGCTCTCTTGGATTTGGTGGGTAAAATGTATTCTAAGATAAATTTCTCCTAGCGAAGGGGTGGAACGAAAGCTAAACCTACCAAACTTGGGGCGTAAACTCCGCATCATTTAAAATTATTACATTTTCCCCTGACTGCACCAACACAAATAAACCCTGACGACAAGCGTAACTCGCCACCTCATTGGGAACAATCATCGCTGCAACTGCTCCCAAAGCTTTTACATCTCGAAAACGAGGCATTAACCGCTTAAACTTGGCCAAACGTTGTAAATGCTCGTCCACATCCCTTTGAGTTAACTTACTTTTGACCTCCACTAAAATGGCATCGGTATCATTCACTACTAATAGATCAATTTCTAAACCCTCATTATCCCGTTTTACCGAAATACCGGGGTGAAACTCATGCACATCAATACCCCGCTCCTGAAATAGACGCACCACCGCAGGACGTACTTGCCACTCGACAAACTCTCCTAAACGATTGCCCAACTCCCCAATCTGCTGACTAACTCTGTTAATTTGCTTATCTGTTTCCTTGATTTGTTGATCCGTTTCTTTTTGAGCTTGGGATAACTCTTGTTGGGATTGGGATAACTCTTGTTGGGATTGGGATAACTCTTGTTGGGATTGGGATAACTCTTGTTGGGATTGGGATAACTCTTGTTGGGATTGGGCCAATTCCTTTAGTATTTCCCAAATGTCTTCAATAGTAGCTGTCATAATGAATTTCTCTCAAGTTAAAGTGATGTAGCCGATACTCAAGGGATTTAGTATAATTTTAGCGTTGATTATTGGCAGGAATGGAATCGGCTCTCTTGGATTTGGTGGGTAAAATTTATTCTAAGATACATTCCTCCTAGGGAGGGAGTGGAACGAACCACAAAGACACAAAGTACACAAAGATCAACCATAATGTAAGTTAAACTAATCGCACAGAACCTATAAGATTTCGAGAAAAAGCTAAACCTACCAAACCTGGGGCGTAAACTCCGCATCATTTAAAATTATTACATTTTCCCCTGACTGCACCAACACAAATAAACCCTGACGACAAGCGTAACTCGCCACCTCATTGGGAACAATCATCGCTGCAACTGCTCCCAAAGCTTTTACATCTCGAAAACGAGGCATTAACCGCTTAAACTTGGCCAAACGTTGTAAATGCTCATCCACATCTCTTTGAGTTAACTTACTTTTGACTTCCACTAAAATGGCATCCGTATCATTTACTACTAATAGATCAATTTCTAAACCCTCATTATCCCGTTTTACCGAAATACCGGGGTGAAACTCATGCACATCAATGCCCCGCTCTTGAAAAAGACGCACCACCGCAGGACGTACTTGCCACTCGACAAACTCTCCTAAACGATTGCCCAACTCCCCAATCTGCTGACTAACCCTGTTAATTTGCTTATCTGTTTCCTTGATTTGTTGATCCGTTTCTTTTTGAGCTTGGGATAACTCTTGTTGGGATTGGGATAACTCTTGTTGGGATTGGGATAACTCTTGTTGGGATTGGGCCAATTCCTTTAGTATTTCCCAAATGTCTTCAATAGTAGCTGTCATAATGAATTTTCTCAAGTTAAAGTGATGTAGCCGATACTCAAGGGATTTAGTATAATTTTAGCGTTGATTATTGGCAGGAATGGAATCGGCTCTCTTGGATTTGGTGGGTAAAATTTATTCTAAGATACATTCCTCCTAGGGAGGGAGTGGAACGAACCACAAAGACACAAAGTACACAAAGATCAACCATAATGTAAGTTAAACTAATCGCACAGAACCTATAAGATTTCGAGAAAAAGCTAAACCTACCAAACCTGGGGCGTAAACTCCGCATCATTTAAAATTATTACATTTTCCCCTGACTGCACCAACACAAATAAACCCTGACGACAAGCGTAACTCGCCACCTCATTGGGAACAATCATCGCTGCAACTGCTCCCAAAGCTTTTACATCTCGAAAACGAGGCATTAACCGCTTAAACTTGGCCAAACGTTGTAAATGCTCGTCCACATCTCTTTGAGTTAACTTACTTTTGACTTCCACTAAAATGGCATCGGTATCATTTACTACTAATAGATCAATTTCTAAACCCTCATTATCCCGTTTTACCGAAATGTCAGGGTGAAACTCATGGACATCAATACCCCGCTCCTGAAACAGACGCACCACCGCAGGACGTACTTGCCACTCGACAAACTCTCCTAAACGATTGCCCAACTCCCCAATCTGCTGACTAACTCTGTTAATTTGTTTATCTGTTTCTTTTTGAGCTTGGGATAACTCTTGTTGAGCTTGGGATAACTCTTGTTGGGATTGGGATAACTCTTGTTGGGATTGGGCCAATTCCTTTAGTATTTCCCGAATGTCTTCAATAGTAGCTGTCATAATGAATTTTCTCAAGTTAAAATGAAATTTTCTCTATTATAGCCCGATCGCTTTTTCTCCCTTGAAGTAATACTAAATCCGTTGAGTAACGCACAGAAAACGGGTTTCTCCGAGAAACCCGTTTTCTACTCATGCACTCATGCAAAACGGAGAATAAATAATCAGTTTTTAATAACTGGATTTAGTATAACCGTTCAGGAGGGGACAAAATCTAGTAATCTAAAAAGACGGAGAAAAGAGCCGCTACTGTGAGAGAGTAGTATCCGTGGCTCTCTCTGCTACCCCAAGAGAGTCCTTCCACGGAGTCAATGCCACTGGCGGCTTGACATCCCCGCCCTGAACAGTTACAATGGAACTGTACGCCTTATGTAAGTTAGAAGCTGGAATGGTGTAAACTCCTTCGATAGATTATCTCTCTAGTCGGAGTGTTGGACTCAAACACTTGATCCCTATTAGGTTGTTTTAGGTCGTGTCAAGTGTGCTACTTTATTAGGTTTCTTACAGGAAATTTTAAAGGTTTGAGCCTTCGGTAAATCTTTCTAGGTAGCCTAGTTATCTTATGTCAAAAATAGCTTGAGCGATTTTTTCAGGGGATTTTCCTAGTCTAAAGTAATATTCTCTGAATGTTTATCATGTTACAAATTAAGTGATTTTTACTCATTACAATGGCAAAAAATCAAGCCGAATCTATGTCTGATCAGAATCATCAGCAGCCAGATATGGGTGCGAAGAAAACAACGCAGGCTAGAATAGAACATCAGGATAATAATCAAATAAAAACGGGAATTGATCCTAAAATTGATGCGGAAAAAACGTTTAAATATTCGGAGCCAACAGGAAGATTAGGGGAGATAATCCTGCGCTTAATGCCTGTGGGTCTTTTGCTTGGAGGACTGAGTTATTGGGCGATAGTTGGCAAGATTCCGACTCCTATTCAAGGACGAGCGGTCATTTTGATTCCTCGTTCTATTGTTAATATCGAACCCCGTCAAGGTGGGCGGGTGTTAACCCTCCTGATTCAACCCGGAGATTCTGTCAAAAAAGGGCAATTACTGGCAACTTTAGAGTTTCCTGAATTGGAAACAGAATTAAGGGATAAAAAGGATAGACTAGCAGATCTCAAGCAGCAGGATAAAAGAGTTGACTCTATTGAAGTCAGTCGTCGTCAATTGAATGCAGCCTCAATAGAGCGCCAGCAAAAGGCCAATCAGCTTCAGATTAAAGCACTTCAAGTTCAATTAGCCAGTAATCAAAAACAGCGAGAAGCCTATCTCTCCCATGCTCGATATCTTAAAAATTTCCAGAACTCAACGGATGAAAGACTGGCCGCCTACGATAAACTTATCGAAGAAGGAGCCGTAGCCAAGCTAGATTTTCCCTCCTATTTATTTCAGTTCAATAATCTAGAGGCTTCTAATAGTATCAATCGCGTCCAAATAGAACTCGATCGCCTTAAGGGGGTTGATGAAAGCCTGCGAGCGCAGATGAACGCATTGACAGCCCAGAATAATATACTAAACACAGAAAAACGGCAAATAGACCTGCAAGATACAGCCAGTGATATTCTTCGTTACAATGCGATCGCTGACCAGCAACGAGAGATTAATACCTTAAAAACCACCATTCAAGCCAACAAAAATGTAGTGAGTCTGTACAACGGCCAGATTTTAGACTTATCTGTTAATCCGGGGGAAGTTCTGGCTCCGGGGGGACGCATAGGTACGTTAGAAGTCTCTAATCTAAAGGCCAAGACCAACGTGGTAGCTTTGTTTAAGAGCGGTGATGCCAAACGATTAGAACCGGGCCAGGAAGTAGAAGTCGTTCCCGATCTCTATGATCGCGAACGCTATGGGGGTATCGTCGCTAAGGTCGTTTCCGTCGATCAGCAGCCGGTAACTGTGGCAGAACTGGCAAATATAGTGGGAAGTAATGAACTGGCCAGCAAGCTGTTTCTGGGTAGGGATGAAGACGATCGCGATAAGCCTATACCCGTGAATGCAAGTGTTATCAAAGCCACTTTAGCGCTGAAGGTCGATCGGAATACACCGAGTGGTTTTTACTGGACTCAAGCTAAGGGAGCGCCCCAAAGAATTACCAACGGGACCACCGCAGATGTCCATGCTGTGGTAGAAGAGCGTTCTTTAGTGAGTTACATAACCCCTGCTTTTCGCTGGGTTACAGGGGTGTACGACCGTTAACCACAATCTTGCGAGCGTAAGTAGCTGAAAGAAACAACGACTAGAATAAACGGTTAAACCTAATATGGAAAATCCGAAAAGACGTTCTCAATGGTGGACTTGGTGGTTTAAGTGGTGGATTATTGCCGCAGCCTTTGTCTTAGTCATCTTGATCCATAGTGAGCCTCCTCAGCTTTGGTTTTGGTTGGTGACATTTTTGGCACTGATTTTATATGGGATTGAGCGAGCGATTAATGGGTAAATAGACATCTCTAAAAAAGATTTTTGATCGGCCTGTAGTAAGAGCTTTAGCCCTTATTTTCACAGTTATTGGAGAAGTCTATTGATCAGGGGATTTTGGATTGGGGGATTGTCTGTTGGGTTCGGTGTTTCAGGAGAAACCTCCTACCCCCTGTCTCATTTTCAAGCCGCTTGTCACCCCATCAGGCGATCTGGCGTAGCGAGCGCGTTGCGACCGCAAGTAGCTTAAAGAAACAACGACTGGACTAGAATAAACGGTTAGGGACTGGCGTAGAAATAAATAATATCCCAGCCAGAAAATCGCTCCGTAGAAAAACCAGACCAGCCAGATGGCACATTATCAAAGCGCAAGTCCCTAACATCTCGAAGGCTCTCCCCCTACTTAGGGTGATCAGCAAACCTGAGCGATCGGAGGGCGCAAGCATTGCGCCCCTACAGTAACGGATTTTGTCCACAATGTAGGGGCGAACTGCGTTCGCCCAAAAGGTACATTATCAAAGCGCAAGTCCCTTGATGGTGGACTTGGTGGTTTAAGGGGTGGATTATCGCCGCAGCCTTTGTCTTAGGAATCTTGATCCATAGTCAGCCTCCTCAGTTTCTAAAGGCGATCGCTATTACCGTGAGTTTGCCCTACACCGTCCAATCTTCGGTTATTAATCTCGGAATTTTACTGAAGTCGCCAGTATTTCGGGTAAGTAATACCAAGTTGTTAGAAATGGCGATCGCAGCAATTCTCAAGTCCATTGTAGATACACGAACTTTCTGACTTCGCATCTCGTCAAATATGGCGATCACCTTAGCATCAAATGGTAAAACTGGAGCCTTTGCAAAACTGTTGAGAGTTTCTAACAACAGCGTATATCCACGAGCGATATCAGTATTTGTTTGGGCGCGATTGATAAAGCTATGAGCGCCTATTACTTGCTCATGAAAACTAATAACTGATAAAGCAAAGTCAGAGAGCGAATGTTGTGACATCCGCAAAGTTAATCGAATAAACTCTGAATTGGAACGGCGCTGTAGAAAGCTGATGTGGTCGGTATCGAGCAAATATTTCACGATTATTTGTCAGCGTCATCATTAGGTTTGTCTGACTGTCGAAATGCACGTCCATACTCTAGAGCTTCAAGAAAAGCTGAGTCATCAGAGATTGAACCTATGAGTTTATCAAGCCAATTGTCGGAGCTAGACTGACTTTCAAATTTATGTTGAAGATCAAAAACTACTTGCTCAAGGGTTATCAAGCGCTGCTCAAGTGTTGCTGTGTCTAGCATGGGCTTCTCCCAGATTGAAAGTTATTACTCTGTAGTCTAACTAAAAAATTGTATCTGTGTCCAAGTCAATGTCAATATAAACAAAAATAAGGTGTGTTGTAATTCACTAATGCAGCCAACAAGATAGGCGATCTCGCGTAGCGAGCGCGTTGCGACCGCACCAACAATCTATTTTTGGTTCAGCAATTCTCATTTTGAAATAAATAGAGCATTAACCCCGATTTTGGCAGGGAAAATATAGTACAAAGCAACTATTTTCTAGAAGAGGCGAACAATAAAAAAAACAATTGGCTAGACAAATTAAGTATAAATACTCAAGCAATCAAAGAGGTTGGCTGAGAACGAACGGGGTTAAATCAGGAAGATAGTTCTGTTTTTAGAATAAGTAGTCGTGCAAAATTAATTTCCTAGTAAAGATAGGCAAAAGGCAAGAGGCAAAAGGCAAGAGGGGGTTAGATATGTGTAATTAATTTTGCTTAGGTACTTAGAGAATTCAAGGGAAATAAAAATTTATAATTATTGTCAGCTAAGGTAAAATGGGTGAGATAGAAATCCACCAGCACGTCAAATTATTCCAAGATGGCTCAAAAAGCGGCAACCCTAGAAATTTCGGAATTAATGCAATTTTTACATCAAGAATTAGATGATTTACCCGATGAGAGGAAACCTGGAAATAATAGAAAATATGAGATAAAAGATGCCGTGATGGCTGCATTTTCAGTCTTTTTTACTCAGTCGCCGTCTTTTTTAGACCATCAACGTTTAATGAAAAGCAATAAGGGAAAAGATAATGCTGAAAGTTTATTTTCAATTAAAAAAATTCCTGGGGATAATCAAATAAGAAATTTGCTAGATCCAGTGCCAGCATCTAATATCTCTAGGACTTTTCAAAAAGTCTATGAATGGTTAAAAGAAAAGGGAGTTTTGAAAAAGTTTCTCTACTTAGATGGAGAAATATTAGTGGCGTTAGATGGCACAGAATATTTCTCATCCAAGAAAATTAATTGCCCTCATTGTAACTGTCGTAATCATCGAAATGGAACTACAACTTATTTTCATGGCTGTGTCACACCGATAGTAGTTTCTCCTAAGCAAAAACAAGTAATTAATTTAGAGCCAGAATTCATTAAAAAACAAGATGGACATCAAAAACAAGACTGTGAAAATGCGGCCGTTAAAAGATGGTTAAATAGGAATCATAAAAATAAGTATGGTTATCCTGTAACTCTTTTAGGAGACGACTTATATTCTCACGAACCTGTTTGTGAATTAGCGATAAAACAAGGTTATAATTTTATTTTTGTTTGTTTGGAAACGTCGCATAAAACTTTATATGAATGGCTAGAATTTTTAGAAAAAAGTGGCGAAGTTAGGACCGTTGAAAAGAAACAATGGGATGGACGAAAAAATCTAATTTATCGTTATCGTTATGCTTCTAGAGTTCCCTTAAGAGAGGGGGACTCAAGTCTCGAAGTTAATTGGTGTGAAGTGACTGTTATCAATGAAAAAACCCAGAAAACTATCTACCAAAATAATTGGATAACTAATCATAAAATCACGGAAAATAATGTCGAAGAAATTGTCAAAGCTGGACGTAGCAGATGGAAAGTTGAAAATGAAGGCAATAACGTTCTTAAAAATCACGGTTATAATTTAGAGCATAACTTTGGTCACGGTCAGAATCATTTGTGCGAGTTCTTATTGTCTTTAAATTTACTAGCTTTTTTATTTCATACCGTGTTGGATTTAGTTAATTACACCTATCAAAAGATTCGTGAGCTATTAGTAACTAGGACTTCTTTCTTTAATGATATTCGTACCCTATTAAAATTTATTTGGTTTAAGAATTGGTCGGAATTTTTCTCATTTATTCTAACCGAATATGTCCCATTTAAAAAAGTAAATTCTAGTTGAAAATGTCAGAACTCTTGAAGGAGAAAAAGAAAATTGTTTATAAAAAAACTAAAAATTTTGTTAGAATTTCATCCAGATTTATGAGTTGAAATCGATTTTTCGTGGACAAAGTTCTTAAAACCTGTATATCTCCAGCGTTGGATGATAATTATCTGTCAAAAAATAATGCTTCTACACAAGTTCTCTATTTAAATAAGAGAATTTTATCTGATTTTTTTCAAAATGAGAATTGCTGTTTTTGGTTTTGGTTGGTGACGTTTTTGGCACAGATTTTATATGGGATTGAGCGAGCGATTAATGGGTAAAATGAGTAAGTCGAAAAAGGATATAGAGATACCTTGGACAGTAAAAACGGGCTAATGATCAGACAGGGATTGAAATTTTCCTTGGGTGCTGCTCTCTTAACGAGTTTCTTTTGGCACCGAGGAAATGTATTAGACAACTTTGTCTATCCCGTCTTTGGCTATGTATCTGTACTGATTGAGCCATCCATGGGAGGTGCGATCGCCGCAGGTTTGGGGCGTTTGGGGGGAAGTGCTTTGGGGGGAATCATTGCGGCTATCCTGGTGAACGCCTACGGAATCCAAGGCTCAAGTTTTTTTGTCATTCCCTCTCTCACCTACATTTTAGCCGCCCTGATCTGTGAAACTTACCGATGGCAAGCCGCTTATTCCCAAGCCACACTACTGGGCGCTTTAATTGCCATGAGAGTGGTAGGAACATCAGCACAACAAAATATCTGGCTCTATTTGCGATCGCGCCTGATCGATAACTGGATCGGAATCGCTGTGGGAATTGCTGTGGCCTTACTATTTTGGCCCCAGAATACTCGATCCGATCTCAACCGGAACTTGATGGGAATCCTTCAAGATATACCGCGCTTGTTCCAAAAAATCCTCGATCGCTACTTAAAAACTGATGGCGACGAGCGGGATTATCCTCTTTCTATTGAGCAGAACGAGCTTAACTTATTCAATCAGATTAAAAAATCAACACAAACTAGCCTTTCAATGCTCACAAAAGCAACCCATGAATTCGGTAGTGAGATATTGGTGGCAGAAAATTGGAGTGAAATCTTGGCAATTCAGAACCAATTGACTCGACAATTAGCTGATCTGATGGCTTTTAAGGGCGAAAAGCATGAACAAAATTTAGTGCGTCACTTCAGGGCGGAATTAAACCAATTGGCGATTCATCTTACCGACAGCTTTGATAGCTTGAGGGATCTGAGTAACGGCCAAAAAATCTTAGCTACCCCTTACCTGACAGAATTAGAAGAAGATTTAGCGAATATTGGGGGTAAACTTGATCATCTCCGAACAAGTGGAGAGATTGACCGGTATGATGTTCAAGAATCACTACAGTTTTATCAATTTATTCAACTTGTATCTCGATTTATCCAACAATGCGAGGGATTAGGAGGCAGGATAATCGATAAAACCAAAGTAGCTGCAACTTTCAGGCGAAGACACCTGATTACCTTTCCCAAATGGGCCCCTATACCCCTAAAACGCCTGAGAGAAATTGTCAGTCTTGGCGTGGTTATTGGTTTGTTACTGGCTATTATTCGTCACATCGAGTTTCCCTATCCTTCTGCTTACGAAAAAGTGGCAGATATTGTGATCATAGGTGCAGTGGTCACTGTCATTCAACCGACAAGGGGGCGAGCGATCGCAATCGGTTGGGCGGCTACTGTTTCCTTGAGTTTGACGATTCTCTGTATTTACCTGTTGGTCAAGTCCTTTGGTTATAATCCTTTTAGTAGCAGTCTGGCTTATTTTTTCGCCTACTTTAGTTGTGCTTGGCTGGGGTTTACGCCCATCGCTCGCATCGGTGCGATTGTAGCAGCCGATGCCATCGGGAAGGATATTTTTCCTTTTTTCGAGCAAGGAATTTGGGCTGCACTGATTTCAGTTCCCGTAGGTGCGTTTCTGGGGGTGTTGCTGACCACTGTATTTATGACAAAATCGGCTACAAATCAACTGGAAACAGATTTTTCTGTGACTTTTAAGAAAATGGGACAGCTATATCAAAAACTGCTGACAGGCTATTTTCAGGATAGGATACCACCGTCAGATATCGCCCAACTGAAGCAGGCAATCACAGTGGCGATCGCCCAACATCCAGCCTCGGTTAAGATTGCCAGTCTCGAACAAATTTCCACAGTTTTAGCAACCAAACACCAAAATTTTTGGAATTTTTCTATCGGCTACGAACAAAAACTCTGGGCTCAATTGGATGCTTTACAAGATGGGCTACAGCAACCGCTTCCTGAACCGATACGACAAAAGTTTTTACCTGAATTACAAGCGATCGCACAACAGACCGCGATCGCTTTTGATGAAATGGCTGAGGCGATCGCTTCCCAGGTCATTCTCAACCCACCAAAGTTAGGATTGCTCATCCAAGAAATTGAATCTCTTGAGAAGCAGTTACTGAGCTTGCGGGTTGAAAGTCGAAGTTATCCCTTAAATGAGCTAATCGCCTTTAGCTCGGCTTTTATGACGATGAAAGCCATTGCCAGCAACTTAAATCAAATGAGTCAAGACTTACCTGCCTACACCCAATAGGTAATAGGCAAATATTATCAGCCTGAAGGATTTCTGCTCTCAGGGCTGTATATTCAGTAGAGTGTAGAGTGTAGGGTGCGTTAGGCGGCTATCAATTTAGTCAAAAAACCAAAATTAATAATTCGCCGTAACGCACCCTACAAGATCAGCGATCGCACTTCCTCTACTAACGTTAAAGGCAAGATTGAGAAACATCTCTCCCTTGCCTTACGAACTTAGATTGGGTTACAAGAACCCTAGAGATTTAGCGATTGCAATGAGTGCAGCGATAGCCTGTAAGAAGGGTAAAAAACGCCTAATAACTAATCTAAATCTTCGATAATAAGATCGAGAAGTTTTATCTAGACGCTTGATACTCACCTTTAGCCTTTGGCAAAAAGACTGAAGTGACTGGTTTGATTTGCGCTGCCCGTTGCCGTTGAGCTTACTTCCCTTTAACACTGTCTTCCTCCGGATCGAGTGAACCGGCATTGCTCTCCCTTTGCAGGAAAGATAACAGTGGAGATCAGGGACTAAGGATTAACCCGATTGCCCACACAGCGGACTATCTTTCGATAGTCGTGTTAGTCTGCCGTCTTAGTCCCATCAACTCGGAAAGGTGTGGTGTACCCCTTGTAGACAAAGGATAGTTTCTTAATTATAGCGGATCGAATCAAGCCCGCAATTACAGTTTGCCAGTACCTCCGTTCCTGAATCTAACTCAATATCTCGTGTTCTTGAGCATAGCGCCAGACTACGCGATCGCTACTTTCCATCGACAATCTAACCTCTCTAAAGGTGACAAATTGGACAGACTGAAACTCAAGTTAACCGCGTTTTGCCAATATACCAAGAAAAATCAGCTTCAATCAATGTGCATGGTGCGTTCCCCAAAATCTATTGGTGGAACAGTAGGACTTGCATTAGGGAACGCACCCTACGGCTACAAGGGAAAGTGTAGCTTCACGGCGCAAATTCACAACTCCGCGTATCATGAATTCTTATTTAAGCTCCGCGAACCAAAGTGATACACGGCACGGTGTCCAATCCGAATTCCAAAAGGCTGGGCATCAGGGTTACGCTCAAATAGCCGATTGGTTGCAGCTACGACCGTTTCATCAACCTCAAAATCTCCGGTTTCGATGTCGATCGCGATAATTTTACCCTCATTACCCGCTTCGACTTGCTGCCGAATGCCAGACTCGTAGAGTTCTTTCCCCCGACGAGCCATCTCCTCTTTGCTGTAACGCCTTTGCCGAACTGTCATAGCCTTGCCCCATTGACTGCCTTCTCCATTTTAACCCAGCAATTCTCATTTTGAAACGATTTTGCGTTGTTTCAGCGATCTAGAGATTCGTTAAGAATTATTAACCCCTCTAGGTGCAAGGGTTTTAATGTCATGAAACCTTAAAATGAGAACTGCTGAGACGTTTACGCAATCACTGCGAGATTTCTAATTGATACTGGACATGATGTGGTTCTTGTTGCTCAGCTTGAACTCATGAGTTTCTCTCCTATGTCTGTTCAATAAGTTTTTGCGGCTGTCTAACGGTGAAGTGCAGCGGCGGCAGATAACCTCTAACTCAGCACCAGCAGCTTTCGTCCGCTGCCACGCAGTGTTAGGTGGCTGGCAAGAACATCAACAACCTACTCCAAAAGAGCTTTAGGGCTAACTTTAGGGCTAACTGCAAACTCTAGCTGTGAACGGTAGAAACAAACATCGAACTCCATAAAAAAATTCACCTGCCCCAGAATGAGCGGAACATTTGTAGCCTGTGTCCAAGCAAAAACCAGTTGAATAGGCTCAAACTGCCCAACGACGGCTTGGGCAAGCACGACACGCGCCTCGTACTGAGCCAAATTTCCTGTCAAACTCAGTGCTGTTGTTTGTCGTTCCCAATTGTACCCAAGCTCGACCCCTATTGAATACGGCAGCACATTAACACTTGCACCAGTGTCCAGCAGTCCGGATGCTGCAATAGAAACCTGTTGATGAACCAGGGTGAATGGCAAGTAGGGGCGAAAACTAGCTTCACCTAAAGTGGCATCGCCAGCAAGAAATGGATACCGCTCGGTGTTAGGCATGGTTTTGAGCTTTGGTAGCCTGTAGCGCTTTTAACATTGTATCCGCAGCCTCATCCGCGCCATAGGGAGACCATACTGGATAAGCTTGTTCAGGCTTAATTAGCTCGGTTTCCTGCTGGGCTAGCTCAGAGATCAGAAACTGCATAATGTAAAACTTGTCTGAGCGGCTCAGTTCTCTTAATGTCGCGATTAATTTTGATGAAACCATATACTCGTGAAGCTAGGGTTACTTTTCTATTGTAGTCGCTCCAGTCCGGGGCAGCGGTATTAGCTGATTGTACCTGATGCGTTTCATTTTTGAATCGGCGGAGTTTGTACCATAAAAAAATTATGAGAGTTGAGCTATTTCTCGATCATGATGATGGGATATTTCTTGGTACAGAGACTTTGCAATGCTTTGATATGTTTTGGCAAGGTCATCACACTTCACTACTCGAAAAAGGGTAAATATAACTTGTCCAAAAATAGGATCTTCGTCGATCGCTAAAATCACCCTTAGCTTTTGCGAAACCTTCAACGTGTACAGAGAAGATTCATATCCATTTAGTCCTGATAACAGAGGGAAGCGATGAAGCTTACGATAAACGTGCTTTTTTTGAGTTGGGAATAGACTGGCACAATCATTGATTTTTTTGACTGTTATAGCTTTGTCGTCTTTGCCCAGTTGGTCAAGATCCTTTTCAAATCCGCTCGTTGACTCAATTACAATGTCCACGATATGAACCGCCTATCTATGATAACTGCTGACACTTAATCTCTAGCATAGCAATAAAATCCTTTTACTATAGTAGAATGACGTAGATCGCACCGTTACATTTCATTAACGCACCCTACAAGATCGACGATCGCACTATCACCAATTTCTCTACAAGCGTCAGCATATCCTTGGTAGCACCATTGTTTTAGTTCATGCCCTCTTCTTTGGGAATCTCTTTGCATTTCCAGTTGTTGCTGTTGGGACTGTCTTAAATGGGAGTCACTAACTTGCCCCGGAACTGTTTTACACTCTGGATATTTCTCAGAGAATCTTCCTAAGGTTTCTTCAAGAGTATTGCGCCAATTTTCCCAACTCTGAGCAGTAGAAGGTTCTGATGGTCTATTGTTCACAAAATACATTCTTATTTCCATGTCGTAATAGGCACATTGTTCTTGTGATAAACGTGGGGTTCTAGCCCGATTATTGGAAGTGGTTCTAGCCCGATTACTAGAATTGGAAGTATCCTTCTTGGGGGTTGTTGTAGTGCTTCTCTCAGAATTGATTACTGTTTGTGATGCTCTACCTCTAGGTAACTTAAATTTTTGTTCAGAATTGATTACTGTTTGTGATGCTCTACCTCTAGGTAACTTAAATTCTCGTGCAGAAACTTCATTACCACAGAAACTCAAATTTATTGCAGTTCCAACAAAAACTAGAAAAATCGTGAATTTTGACGTTTTCATGTGATTGAATTAATTGAATTAAATTTCTTAAACTTCTTGAAGTCTAACGGCAGTAAGTTGAGCCGCCGCAATTAAGTTTTGACTTTTGAAGATCACATTTGAGAAGTCGGCTCCAACGCATTGTTAGACTTCTGCCTTTGGGCGATTTGCATGAGTAGTCGAAGTGCCTCATTAACCGAGTCACTTGTTGGAAATGCCCGAGCAACATCTGGATCGAGTAATACTACATTCGTTCCTGCCCTGTAGCGCTCGACATATTTTCCTCTAACACCGCCCTGCATCTTGCTAAAGTCATACTCAAGCCTTAAGTCGTCTTCTAGCTCGTGGTTACTCTCCATCTTCATAAAACCTCCGCTCATTTCGGGTTGCCTCTCGTGCGCTAATAATCCGAACTCGATCTGCTCGATCTGTATGAGAGACTATTAGGATTCGACTAGCACTGGATACCCCAATAATAACGTAACGCTCCTCACTATAGGAATGATCTGGGTCAGGGAATGTTATAGATAAAGGATCGTTGAAGACAGTAGATGCCTCGTTGAATGAAACACCATGCTTTTTCAAGTTTGAGTTTGCTTTGTCTGGATTCCATTCAAATTGCATCTAAACAACACTTGCTACTCCACTTCAAAACTCAAGTTTAGCATCAAATTTGTTGGATTCCATGCTATTTAAGGGGTTAAACTCACTTAAGCTCCTAATTTGCTATAACCAGTCTAGGAGAGCCGTGTTTTCAAAAGTGAAAGGTGCGTGGGACGCACCCTACAAGATCGGCGATCATACTATCTAAATTACTTCTTGTACTTTATTTTAAGTTTATAACTACTTTTTCCTTTTTGTCCCAGTGTTACATTTACGTTTTGACTGGTTTCCAAACCCTTTAAATCGAGACCTTGAACTATTTCCTTGTTTAATTCTATCTCAAATTCTTCCACATTGTTCTCTTTCCCTGCTCTAATGATAGCCGCAATATTTTGAGCATCATCATCGGTAACAGATACATTCTGGGAGGCACTGGATAAAAACTCTGCAATGGCACCAACAGTACCTGCAACAACGCCTAGTACAAAAAAACCCGGCGTTACTGCGTGCATATTACCAGCAACAGAAAGACCCGGCGTTACTGCGTGCATATTACCAGCAACAATAGCATCAGCACCAGTAATACCAGCACCACCACCACCGACAAGGATAGGTTTGCTCTTTTCTCCACTCATTTTGCTTCTCCGGTAAAAAGTTTTTTAGGGAGTCTAACTATATATTATGCGGAAATTTTCCGTATATTACGCCAAATACACATTTTTTTAAGAATCTTTCCGTATATTACGCTCAAATGGAGCGATCGCGAGAAGTTTTCCGTATAATATTACGATAAGCGTGTTATGCCGATTAGCGTACTCTTTTATGAACCCTCCCCCACCCCGAAAACTCCTGGGGGTAGTGCGAGAGACGATCCGCCCTACCGCATTACTCCTACCGCACCGAACAAACATATCTGGACTGGATTAAGCGTTATCTGCTCTTCCACCAGAAAAAACATCCCCGTGAGATGGGAAAAGAAGAGATCAAGTCCTTTTTGAGCCATCTTGCCGTTGATAAAAACGTTGCCGTCGCTACCCAAAACCAAGCCCTCAACGCCATCCTCTTCCTTTATCGAGAAGTTCTTAAAATTGAACTGGAAAATATCGGTGCATATTTACGGGAAAAGCGCTCCAAACGTCTGCCCACCGTCCTCACCAAAGAAGTAAAAATGGCTGATGATTTTAGCGATCGCATAACAAACCGCGATCGCTGCCCAGGTAATTCTCAACCCACCAAAGTTAGGATTGCTCATCCAAGAAATTGAATCTCTTGAGAAGCAGTTAATGAGCTTGCGGGTTGAGAGTCGAAGTTATCCCTTAAATGAGCTAATCGCCTTTAGCTCGGCTTTTATGACGATGAAAGCCATTGCCAGCAACTTAAATCAAATGAGTCAAGACTTAGCTGCCTACACCCAATAGGGGCTAAATCCCTTCTTTTCTGGCTAAAAGGACGGGACAATTGACATTAACCCGCACATAATCCGAGAGGGAAGTACCGAGAAGGCGATCGAGATCTGGTAAACTCTTAGCCACGGAAGGACGGCGATCGGGCGACCCCAACAGTAAGAGATCCACATTATAATCATCGACGAGTTTGCACAGTTGTTCCCCCGGTTTACCCCCCGTCACCAGACAGCGATAGGGTATATTCATCCGTTTCACTTTTGCTACTGCTGGCCCTAAAATCGGGTTTTCTTCCATTTCTTTGGCGGAAGTGGGGGCAAATTCTGGTTTTAAGTCGGGGTTGACGCGGGCCAGAATTAACTCTGCTGAAGGATAATCCCGCAGGAGATGAATAGCCAGATCGAGAGCTAAATCAGCCGAGCTAGACTTGTCGAGAGCTACCATCACCTTTTTGATTTTTTTGACGTAAATATCGTCTTTTACCAATAACATCGGGTGATTAGTCAGTTGAAAGACGTATTGACTGACGGAATTTTCTAGAATTGCCTCCAGTCGCTTCAGTCCTCGGGAACCCATCAGGATCAAATCGGCCCCGATTTCGTCGGCAACTTGACAGACGGTATCTTTGGGATCCCCTTGCCGCAGAATCGTGGAGACTTTGCTCGGTTCAATTTTGACTTCTTGCAGGATTTTAGTCAGCATTTGGGTTCCCTCTTCCCATTTACTGGCCAGAGCTTCGGTGGTAATCTGAGGGGGAACAACCCGGAGAATGGTAATCGACGCTTTCCGGATAGCCGGGAGATCCATCAATGCTTGTAGCATTTCTTGGGTTTGACCTGCGCCGGAATCAGCGTATAGTATTTTCTCTAGCATAAGATTAAACTCGGTCTATGATCTTAATGGTTTTCGCTAATTTTCAGCATACTGCTAATGTTGTTCCCGAAATTTAACAACTTATTAAGCGCTTTTTCTTAGCTTCATGCGATGCCGAAGGCACTGCGTAGCAGCTCGCATTTAAGGGCATTTTAAGTATTTATGCTTAATTGACTAGAAATACTTGGCTCAAAATCATCGGATCAAGCGTTCATTTGTATTATATTTTGCCTGCAATGCTGGCGCTCTCTTTTAATCACAGCTAAATCGACCATTGAATTGATGATTATTCATTCTTAATTCTCCAGCAACCACGAGAATTTTTATTTTTACAAGAGGTGTAGTTATGTCTTTATCAATTCGGGTAATTATCCTAGTAGCGACGACAATTTATCAGGCGCTATCTGTTTGGTTAGAAGAACAAAAAGCACCGCCGGGTAATTTGGTTAATCTGGGTAAATATCGCCTACATTTTTGTCTAGCGGGAGAGGCTAATCCCACTATTATTATTGACCATAGTTTAGGAGGAATTGAGGGATACTTTTTGATAGAAGAATTATCACAATTAGCTAGGGTTTGTATTTATGATCGAGCGGGTTATGGTTGGAGCGATTCTAGTCCATATCCCCGGACTAGCTACCAAATTGTTCAGGAATTAGATAAATTACTAACCCAAGCAAAAATAGAACCACCTTATATTTTAGTTGGTGATTCTTTTGGCAGTTATAATGTTCGACTGTATGCTCATCTGTTCCCAGAAAAAGTAGTAGGTTTGGTACTCACAGATGGTTTACACGACAAAGGAATGCTGAAAATGTCGCCAGCATTAAAGGCATTAAAATTATTTTTCATCTCGGGATTTTTGATGTCGATTATCGGCTCAATTTTAGGCATTATCCTAGTTTTGAGGGTTCTAGGATTTTTTGAATTATTAAAACCAGAATTGCGTCGCTTTTCCCCAGATTCTTGTAATCGAGTTAAGCGTTCTTTCTGTCGCGCTAAACACTGGATGACTATGAGTCGAGAAATGCTTAATCTCGATCAAAGCGCTCGTCAGGTGAGTGAGGCTAACAATTTCGGTAATTTACCGATAGTTAGTATAAAAGCTAATTCTTTTTTTAAACCTTCCCTTTGGACTCGCTTTATTCCCCTCAAAAGTGCCAACCGACTCCGGGAGGAGATGCACCTAGAATTAGGCAAGTTATCCAGAGATTTTCTGGAAATACAAGCGGATAAAAGTAGTCATTTTGTCTGGATGGATCAACCGGATGTGATGATCGATGCGGTCAAAATTTTGCTTGACAAAATTAACTCTGTGTGCTAAGTAATTACTCACCGTTCGCTAATTTCTCGAACCGAAAATTTGGTAAATTGTCTTAAATGCAGTCTAGCAAACGCATTGATTGTTCTACTCGGATATTTGTTAGTACAAAAAGACCATTTTGAGGTTAACGAATTGATTGGGGTTTGAGCGAGCCAATTGGAGATCGCACTCTCGACACTGTTCTACCTACCTTATTCGCTAAAAAGCATACAGTATAAAGGTAACAGCAATTTTAAAACCCTTCCCTTAAAAAATTAAGCGAACAATGAGTTGTGACACTTAGACTGCGGAGTATGGGACTTCTGCTGACGCTAAGATAAAGTCAAATCTCCCAATCACTTTAAAACCTTTGTGATAGGCGTTTGCATTTTAGAGGAGTAAATTAAACCTGACTCATTCTAGGAGTCGATAGCGATTAGTTTCAGCGACGTACTTCCGACCTGGAATTTCATCGGGGGGAATTTGATTGCGTAGCACTAGACGCATATCCCTGACAACCCGGGGGACATTCAGATAATAGCCATGCTCTGAAGGATCGGTAAAACTAGATACCACGCGGGTACAATCGATCGGATAGACATTGCGAGGAAGTTGTCGAGGCTGGATTGGACCATCTGTCCCCAGACGGGCGGTATTGCCTTTAAGCTTATCACTGGCCCAGAGAGCGAGGTCGTTGCGGTTGAAATAGACACTTGTCCGGCGCGTGATGCGGGGTAGAGAAAACAATTTGTAGTCGAGATCGAAAGCATCATCATCCTCATCAGCTGCCATCATCAGAACCTGATCGAACAGTCTGGGCAGTTGGTTGCTTACTTGTCTTCTCAATTCCTGTAAAGCATGGCGCAATACATAATTGCCCATGCTGTGGGCAGTGAGATGAAGTCTCTGTTGGCACCGCGCCTCAGTCTGATTAATGAAATCGGCAACTTTGAGGAAGCCGCGGGCAAATGCCGCCCCAGAAGCGGCAGCATCTTGGCGATCATTCTTGTAAGCGATCGCATTGGCGGCTCTCGGATCGGAAAACAGAAGCGCACCGTCTGAAGGCCAGGAAAACAAACATATATTCAATTTGAGGGGAGGCTCGGTATCGCCAGGGTCTCTGGCAGTCAACACTTGGTGCAGTTGAGCTGCAGCCGTGAGAGCAGCACGAAATGAAACGTTGAAGCCGTGAATGAAGATCAGCGTATCTTTGGCATTCTCGATCATCTGTTTGCGGACTTGCAAGGCGATCGCCTGACTGCCCAAAACGGGCGGATCACCCAGCAGATTTTCTGGGGCAACTTGGATTTGATACTGAGAAAAGTTCTCACCCGTTACCTCGGCTTTTCCAAAACGCAAGTTAGCCAGTCCATCCTGACTAAAGGTACTCCCGAAGTCAAAACCCGCCTCTAAATCATTTGAGATAACTAGGTTGCGGTTTGTAGCAAAGTAAATCGTCGTCATGCAAAATCTCCATATTTTCTTCGGTTTTTTGGGAACAGGATAGGCTAAACCACTTTAGCCCATTGCCCCTGCTCTTTTCCCTGTCTAATCCCGTGTTCAACTATATTTTTAGTCTTGATTTACAAGGCTCTCAGAAATTAGCACAGATAAAGCATCCTCGGGAACCTTGATTCTGTAGTTTTTAGTTGCACATCAGGTTGTTTAACAATTTTACTTCCCCTTTGCGCGGGTAGTTTTGCCAACTTTAAGGTAAGTAGAACAGTGCCGAAAGTGCGATCGCCAATGGGTTCGCTCAAACCCTAATCAATCAGCAATTCTCATTTTGAAACGATTTTGCGTTGTTTCAGCGATCTAGAGATTCGTTAAGAATTATTAACCCCTCTAGGTGCAAGGGTTTTAATGTCATGAAACCTTAAAATGAGAACTGCTGCTAATCAATCCGTTAACATCAAAGTGGTCTTTTTGTACTAATAAATATCCGAGTAGAACAATCAATGCGTTTGCTAGACTGCATTTGAGACAATTTACCAAATTTTCGGTTCGAGAAATGGCTCTCTTGGGTTTGGTGGGTAAAATGTATTCTAAGATACCTTCGTCCTAGCGAGGGGGTGGAACGAACCACAAAGACACAAAGGACACAAAGATTGATCGATCATATTGTAAGTAAAACTTATCACACAGAACCTAGAAGAGCCGAGAAATGAACGAACGGTGAGTTAATAGGGTAAAATTAACTTCTTGGTTAGGATGGACGAGAGGCAAGAGATTCGATCGAGATTAGCTGAAATCCTAGAGACTTATTGCCTAATTAGGGTTTGCTGAATAAATCTAAAAACCTTGTTGGATAAAACTTTTAGACTTTTTTGCTATCAAAAAGTGTCAGCCACTGGAGTGAACGGGGGGAGAATAAAACCCTACACCCTACACCCCACCAACAGACTTTTTCAGCAAACCCTAATTATTGAGGGTAATAATCTGAGCGCTAAAACCCTGTTTAGTTAAATCTTGTACCCGTTGTTTAGCTTGGTATTGTTGCTGAAATAACCCCACTTGAATAACATTTTCTCCCGCGCGGATAAATGCGAGGGGTTCAATTTCTTTGATTTTTGCCAACGCTGCTGTACTATTACTCTGAACTTCAACGCGAAAGAGTTGATTAGTCGCAATAACCCGCTGCTGTGGTGGGGGAGAAGGGGGTTTATTGGTGCGATTTTGCGGTGTGGGAGCAGGTGGATTGACAGTTTGACGATTATGATTATTAACCAGCGTAGCATCGGCAGGACGCACGGTAGCGGGAGCTTGAAAAACGTATTCTCTCAGGGGTTGATTACTGGAAACTGGATCCGCCACCGGGGGGCGAACTGATGGAGAATTAACCGGGGGTAAATTTAAGGGTGAACATTGGGAACAATTAACAGCACTGGGACTGTCTGAACGTTTAGTTGGTTGTCTCACCGCCGGCGGTGGGGGCAAACGACGACCGGGATAAAGATTCTGGGCAAAAGATAAGTTTGCTTTTAGCAGCAGCGTTCCTTGAGCGATTATCCCGACTTTTAACCAAAATAAAGCCGAGAAAAACAGTAAGTTTGTTCTCATCATGCTGGTTTGTCCTCACACGAGATTTGGGTACACCATGTCCAAATTTTAAAGGAGGAGATGCTAGTCTAGAAAGTATATTGGTTAAAAATCATTACAAGATTTATGGGAAAAGTTGTTGTCGGTCTATCGGGGGGAGTAGATAGCTCTGTTGCCGCTGCCGCCTTACACGCTCAAGGTTATGATGTTATTGGCTTGACCCTGTGGTTAATGAAGGGTAAAGGTCAGTGCTGCTCCGAGGGAATGGTAGATGCGGCGTTTATTTGTGAGCAGTTGGGGGTTCCCCATCATATCGTCGATAGTCGCGAGCTTTTCCAAAAAGAAATTATTGATTATCTAGTTTCCGGTTACGAAGCGGGAATCACACCGCTGCCCTGTTCTCAGTGCAATAAAGCGGTAAAATTTGGACCGATGCTGCATTATGCTAGGGAAACCCTAGAAACAGACACTATTGCCACCGGTCACTACGCTAGAATTCGTTTTTCTCCTGAAAATAACCGTTATCAACTGCTGCGTGCCGTCGATAAAAATAAAGATCAATCCTATTTTCTCTATGATCTAACTCAAGATGTACTGCGTGGGACTTTATTTCCCTTGGGAGAACAAACCAAGGCAGAAACCCGCAGAATTGCCCAGGAATTTGGCTTAAAAACGGCAGATAAACCCGATAGTCAGGATTTATGCTTGATTGAAGCTCACGGAACTATGCGATCGTTCTTGGATAAGTATATCGCCGTTAGTGAGGGCGATATCGTCGATCTCGATGGCAAAGTTTTGGGTAAACATAGCGGTATCCATCATTATACGATCGGACAACGCAAAGGCATCGGTATCGCCGCCGCCGAACCTCTCTATGTGGTAAAACTTGATCCCGTCATGAATCGGGTTATCGTCGGTAATCGCGAAAGTGCCGTTAGTGCCGATTGTCTTGTCGGACGGATGAACTGGGTTTCTATTGCTGAACCCACCACCCCTATCCGCGCGCAAGTACAGGTCCGTTATCGTTCTCCGGCCGTTCCTGTCAATGTTATCCCCCTAGAAAATAATCAAGTGAAGCTGGTTTTTGATGAACCACAATTTAGCATCACCCCGGGCCAGGCAGCCGTGATTTATGAAGGGGAAATCGTCATCGGTGGGGGGATTATTTCAGGAGCCACCCCATAGGGAGAGCCACCAATTCACAGAATAACCTGATTATGGTTCAGGGGTCATTCTGCCAATTAGGGACTCTCCCCGGCAGGTTTAGCTAAAAATTAACGACGGGGTACAGAAGCCTCGATGTTAATATTCATAGCGGAGACTCTTGGTACAGGATTTCCTTTGGCGCTACCGAGACCCCGGGCCATGGCCAAGAAGCTGGAAGGATCGCCAGCTTTGGGTTTTTGCTCTTGGGGAACATAGCGACGGACAGCATTCTGCCAAACGATTTGGGGGAAGCCCAAAATACCACGATAGTAGCCATCGTAGCGAGGCGAGGTGATGTTGAATGGACGTTCACCAATTTCGCGGCTGGCTAGGGTGCGACGACGTTGGTAGGGAACGGTATCATAACCAAAGCTTTGCAGATACTCGTCACTGTTGAGAAGTTGATCGACAAAACCTTGAATACCTTTGGTGGCAACGACAATCGACCAAGCAATTTTTTCTCTTTCGCTATAGACATCGCGACCGAGAACTCTTTGTACTACCTGTTCGACAAAGCGATAGTTGCTGTTTTTCTCGTAGAAGCTGTTATAGAAGGTTTTCGATAACAGTAAACCACGAATGAAATCCCGCACCGATAATTGTCCATTGCGTAATTGGGATTCGAGGAAGGGTTCCCGATCCCATTTGAAGGCATGGAAGAAAATCTGACGGTAAGCGGCTTCGATTAAATCGTCCAGGTCGCCAGGGGAGAGGACATTTTCCGTCGTGTAAACTTTCGGTTTTTCGTCTCCACCGACATCATAACCAGCTACCCGCACGTTTTGGGACTTGGGGGCGTAATTTAAAAGAGGAATGGCCAAGGGTAAACCTCCGTATCCTTAGAAATGCTTAAAAAACTTTCCTCCTAATGATAAGGGAGTAGGTGTCAACTAGAAAAGAAATATTAAAAATTCTTACAATTGTTAAGAAAACTTGCTTATCATCCGGGGTGTTGGGGAGCGCCTGAGCAGGGAGATGGGAGAAAAAACTGATGACTGATGACTGATAACTGATAAGTAGGTAGGCGTTAAAGGTTGTCAGACACCCCCCTTATCAAGGGGGGCAGGGGGGATCCCCCCGCCTATCGGCACCCCCCTTATCAAGGGGGGCAGGGGGGATCGAACCTAAAATCCATTTTTAATTTAATTATAACCAGCTACTTAACTGAATTTACCAGCCACTAATCGAATAGGATGAAGGTTCGGGGGAATCACTAGAGACTGACTCCGATGACTGATTGCGGGATTCAGCACAAAAAGTGGCCGTATTAAAACCGCCAAAACGTTGAACTGTGCTAGTGCGGAGACGTAAATCGGCATCGGCAAACCAAAAACGCTCGATCGAGGTCATAGTTTCGTATTCTGTAATTAAGACTAAACCTTCCTGTTCATCAATGTGATAACGGCCCGCCACGGGAATGATTTCCGCATAACCTCGCTCCCGCAACAGAACACCAGCTTGGGGATTATCTTCGTCGGGAATTAGCGCAAAAACGGTGGTTCCTTGATGATTTTCGTTTTCTTTGTCCCACTGCATCGAACCATCCCAACTGACAAAGGCACCCCCCACAGTCTTAGCGGGATCGACTTCGTGCATTTCACAGATAGCGATAATTTTCGGGTTATCGGCGCTTAAAGCTTCCACATAAATCTCGGAATCGCCAGTTTCTGAGCGTCGAAAGGGTAAATGATGGGTGGTGCGCTGAGATTTCCACTGTCCCGCACTTTTCTGAAAAAAGGTCATCCCGTCCATAGTTTTTATCCTCTGTTTTTTCCATCTATTTTAACGCCATCGTCGTTTTCTGTAACCCTTGTCCTCCTCTCTCTCTCATTCATCCCCAAAATAATCATGATCAATTCTCTTGATTTCATAGATTTTTTGGGTCGATACACCTAAGTTATAATCAATCATCAATTGACTTAATTCTTCCCCATCAATCAGCACTATTTTTATCTCATTTCTAGGAGCATATTCTAAAGCCTCTTGGGTAAAATAGGAAGTGGTGATGAAAATACCTTTTTTGGCTCCTTGTCCCGCTAATGCTCCGACAAATTTCTGGATTTCTGGACGACCAACGGCATTATTATCAGCCCATCTTTTGGCTTGAATATAGATTATATCTAAACCGAGTCTATCTTCTTTTATTATCCCATCAATCCCTTGATCACCGCTCTTACCTACTGCCTTACCTGCATCTCTAATCGAGCCACCATAACCCATTTTTACCAGTAATTCTACTACTAATTTTTCAAAAGCATCTGGGGATAATTTTCGCAGAATAAAAAGTAAGTCTGTTGCTAATACTTGACGAATTTCTTGATAGGATTTTTCTAGTAATTCCTCGGGATTTTGCTCTTGATCAGAAGTTGATAAATTTCTTTCAAGAGTAATAGTTTCATTTTGCTTATTGACTCTAGTAAATTCTTGAAACTCAGGAAATTGCCTGAGAAATTTTGTATCAATTCGAGCAGGATTTTGAGATAAGATTTCTTTTCCTTTCTCAGAAATTACAAAAGTTGCCCTTTGGGGTGAGTCAATTAATCCCGCTTTCTTTAAATAGGTTTTTGCCCAACCGACTCGATTAGCAAAAATTTCCTGTTGTCCACTGGGAAGCATTTCTTTTCTTTCCGCTTCCGTGACTTGAAACTCTCTGACCAAGGCTTCAAAAATTTCTCGATATTTATAAACTTTGCCATCTGCAAGTATTTTTAATAGGGGCAACATAATCGATTGAAAATCGGGAATGGGCATAGTTCAGATGAAAAGCGGGGGCAGTCATCGCAATTATACAGCAACAAGCTCCAAAAATTTAGATAGATAATAATACCAAATCTGTTTTTAATAGTGCGATTAACTCCCAGTCGAACTTTAAAAACCCACTCCCTACTCCCCTAATTCCCCACTTCCCAGAAAAGCCTTTTCAGTGATCAGTAAACAGTGAACTGATAACTGATAACTGATAACTGATAACTGATGCAAAACTGACGGCTTTAAATATAACTTAACTCAGTAAAAAAGACCTATTCGGATGGACAAGAAAGCCTTTTTTTAGGGCCTCTCGTCCTAATAACATCCGAAAACCCATAACATCACGATTAGTCAAGGTTAATTCGATCGGCCATTGACGACCGCCAAGCAATACACTTGTTCTGATAACTGGACGTAGTTGACTTTGACCACCGGAATTTTTTACCTGTCGCCATTCGAGGATTTCTGCGGTGATGGTGACAGTGTGGTGACTATCTTTTTGGTAGGGATGAACTTGAAAGCGCAGCCAATTGCGATCGCCATCTCGAAAAGGATGCAGATGAAAAGCGTGTAGGGCCGAGGAGCGAGCGCCTGTATCAATCTTGGCTTTAATTTTGGTAATGCCTAAATCGGGTAAATCCAGCCATTCTCGCCAACCGATGATGATTTTATCGGGTTTCATCCGTCTATTTAGTTTTTTCTTCTTCAATCTCCCGCTGCATTTGGGCGATTTCTTCGGGAGTCATCGCTTCCAGACGTTTTTTAAAGACGGCATCTTCGTAATCTTTGCGCTGTTTGCCGTAGGTCATATTATCGGTGGCGACTCGAAACAGATAGGTAAAAATCCAACCGATGACACCACCCACCAACACCGCTTGACTCCAAATTCCCGCCGAAGCACTATCTAAACCGGTTTTTTGCAGGATAATGTAGAGGATGCCGCCCATAGCAAACATCCCTATACCGATCCCGATGACATCAATGCGTCTCATGGGTTTTTTGGGTTGATAACTTAAGCTTTGAGGGTACGACGTTGGGGACGGAAGTTAAGGAAAGGACTTAACAACAGCATCCCGGGAAAGAAAAAGCTCATCAGAAAGTACATAAACCCTCTTTCCCAAGAAGATGCCACATACCAGCGCGTATTGAGGTAGTAGTAGATAACGGCGGGAATGACGAGCAAATACAAGACACTGAGAGATAGGTAGATCAGGGCGATGATAATGGTTTCTTGCGTCAGAATTGATTGCATAAGGATTGATTTTTATCAATGGCTGTCGGTGAACTGCAATTCACCTGCTGATTATTTTACCCTGTCTTTCCCCCTTTGCGGCGATCGAATTGGCGGGCTAAAATAATTTACTGAAAATACTCTTGCTAATTAAATTATTTGTGATATGATAGGAAATTGTCGGTTAAATAACGGGGGCGTGGCGGAATGGTAGACGCTACGGACTTAAAATCCGTTGAGCCTTATAAGCTCGTGAGAGTTCGAGTCTCTCTGCCCCCATCGATCGAAGTCTATCTCTCCCTGCCCCCTAGTAAAAACTTTTTCAGCCAGCCCTATCTAAAATATCCAATAATTCTAGGGGATGATCAATGAGATGATCGGGGTTAAATTGAGTGAGAATTTGAGGGGAATTAAAGCCCCAAGCGACTGCCACCACCTGCACTTGACTTTTTTTGGCAGCAGTAATATCTCTGGTTTCATCGCCGACATAAATCATTTCATCGGGACAGAATTTATTTTGTCGGATCAGGCGATCAATAATTTTGTGTTTGCCGAATAAAGGCGTTCCCGAACAGATAAAATCAAATAAGTTTAAGAGTTGGTTATTTGCTAAAAATATGGTGACATTTTCTTTAGTATTAGAAGTTATTATTCCCAATCTATAGCCTCTTTCTTTAAGAGTAAGGAGGCAGGGATGCCAGCCATGGAAGGGTTTTAGGCAGTCAATTTGTTTATTTAATTCCCGTTTAACTCGATAGAGTAAAAAAGGTATTTTAACGGGGGAAACTTGGGATTGTTTAATAATTTCTTGGGAACTAAGGTTTTTTAGTCTGGCCAAATCTTCCTCGTTGACGGGTTGATAACCAAAATTTTTAGCCAAACGATTGACAATCTCCACGAAAGTATCGTGGGTATCGGCGATAGTACCATCAAAATCGAACACGACTACTTTAATTGTCATCTTGTGCGGGGTTCGGGGAATGAGCTAAATTAGCCTGGGCATTACGTCGCCACTGCTGGGGTTTAATTCGACGTAGGGCTGACGAGATGAAACGACGATCCCACTCCTCTATAGTTAGATTAGCTAATTCATCCAACCTTGGCGAAAGGTTTTCCGGACGAGGTTGAAAATACTCCACGTCGGTAACTTGGGCAAAACGTTGATTCCAAGGACAGACATCTTGACAGATATCGCAGCCAGCTACCCAACCTTGTAAATTCTTGGCAATTTCTGTAGGCAAAGTTACAGCACGATTTTCGATGGTATGGTAGGCAATACAGCGATTAGCATCCACCACAGAGGGACTAACTATTGCTTGGGTGGGACAGGCGCTTAAACAACGGCTACAGGTGCCACAATGGGCGCTATGGGGTCGATCGGGTTCTAAAGGTAAATTAGTTAATATTTCCCCTAAAAATACCCAACTGCCGTAATTGCGAGTAATTAAGTTACCATTCTTGGCAATCCAGCCGATCCCTGCTCTTTGCGCCCAAACCTTATCCTGTACTGGTCCAGTATCCACATAGTAACGGGTTTGAATTTGCTCCCCCTGACTTTCTAACCATTGACTGAGGGCTTTTAATTTTTTACTTAATACTTTGTGATAATCCCGTCCCCAAGCATAACGGGAAATTTTGCCATGGTTTTGTTCTTGACTGTGTTGCTGGGGAGTGTAGTAGTTAAGGGCGAGACAAATTAGCGATCGCACTTCCGGCCAAAGAGTTTTGATATCCTGTCGTTTCGGGTTAGTCATCCAATCCATATCAGCGTGATAACCCCGCTCTAACCAGCTTTTTAGATGAGATGCCGCCGAGTCTTGACTATCCACAGAGGCAATACCGACCCCATGGAAACCTAACTCTAGTGCTTTTTCTTTGATTTGTGTTTCTGTCACCATAGAAATATCTTAAGTCAAGTATTTGTAACAATTATTTACAATGATCGATTTATCGAGCCAAATCCCAGGCTGAACAATTAGAAACCATGATTAACGAAGAAACTGTGGTTCCCGTCCCCGCTATATCGTCCTCATAAGTAGTCGTGCAAAATTAATTTCCTAGTCAAGATAGGCAAAAGGCAAGAGGCAGGAGGCAAGAGGTGGTTAGATATGTGTAATTAATTTTGCTTAGGTACTTACTAAATCCAGTTATTAAAAACTGATTATTTATTTTCCGTTTTGCATGAGTGCATGAGTAGAAAACGGGTTTCTCCGAGAAACCCGTTTTCTGTGCGTTACTCAACGGATTTAGTATAACTATTGACTTGCTCAATTAACACCCGTCCCTAAAATGACTTGTACTTTGCTAGTACAATTATAGTAAGAAGTAAAATAAGAAAAATTAGAATAAATAACCATGTCTCAACCGATTACCATCGAAGATATCTATAAACTTTTTGAGAAAACTAACGAAAAGTTTGAACAATCACGCCAAGAATACGATCGCCGGGCTGCTGAAGCTAAGGCCGAAGCCGATCGCCGAGCCGCCGAAGCTAAGGCCGAAGCCGATCGCTGGGCCGCCGAAGCCGATCGCCGGGCTGCTGAAGCTGATCGCCGTTTGGCCGAGCTAGAGAAAACAGTCGCTAATACCAGTCGTGCGGTGGATAGTTTAACCACTCGCTGGGGAAGATTTGTCGAGGAATTAGTCGAACCTGCTGTTATTGGCCTATTTCGTGCCAAAGGTATCGATGTTAAAGAAACCTACAGTCGTGCCAGGGTAAAACGGCAAGGAATAGCCATGGAGATTGACATTTTAGCCGTCGATGAAACCGAGGTAGTTTTAGTAGAATGTAAGTCTCGTTTATCGAAAGATGATGTCAACGATTTTTTAGAAAAATTAAGTCGATTTAAACAAGCATTTCCCCATTATAAGAACTATCAGGCTTATGGTGCAGTGGCGGGAATAGAAATAGATGAAGGAGTAGATCGTTATGCCTATAAACAAGGTTTATTTGTAATTAAACCATCGGGAGAAACGGTAGAAATCATTAATGATTCTGGTTTCGAGCCTAAATTATGGTAGGAGAAAGATGTTCCCCTCATCTGGCAAAGTATTGGCAGCAGGTCTAATTTTTCCAACCTAGCACTAGACTAACCTATGGATATGATGCAGAATTACTATTCATATCTTGCTTCAGTAACATCTTACCTAACTAATTTTTGAGGATTCAAAAACCGCAAAAATAAGGACTAAATCACCTAAAATCTGTGAATAGAGCATTTTAAATTCTCCTGACTACTGACGGCCGACTCTTAACCATAACAACAATTTTTGATTTTGACCAGAGGTCTAGTAACGTCTTGTCCTAAAATTGCCAATAGCCAGTTTCAATGCACAAGAGTCTGATGGCTAAAAACTGGCTCCAGTTTTTGCCCGGGATAGCACAGCTTGATCGCAGTGGATCGTAAAATGGGATAATGCTAACTTTGAGAGTCAAAGAGACTATGAGTGAATTCGACTACGATTTAATTATTATCGGTGCTGGAGTTGGTGGCCACGGAGCAGCCCTACACGCGGTCAAATGTGGGCTAAAAACGGCTATTATCGAAGCCAAAGATATGGGAGGAACCTGTGTTAATCGCGGTTGTATTCCCTCTAAAGCTTTACTGGCAGCCTCGGGACGAGTGCGAGAATTAGCCGATAGTGACCATCTGAAAAGTCTAGGTATTGCCATCGGTGGCGTTAATTTTGACCGTCCGACCATTGCCGATCATGCTAACAACCTTGTCAGTAAAATTAGAGGCGATCTCACTAATAGTCTTAAACGTCTCAAGGTTGATACTATCCACGGTTGGGGAAAAATCGCCGGCCCGCAAAAAGTTAGCGTCATCGGGGATAGTGGCGAAAAAATCTACACCGCTAAGGATATTATGCTCTGTCCAGGGTCGGTTCCCTTTGTCCCACCGGGGATCGAGATTGATCATAAAACGGTTTTTACCAGCGATGAGGCCGTTAGATTAGAAACTTTACCCAAGTGGATTGCAATTATCGGTAGTGGTTATATCGGTCTGGAGTTTTCGGATATATACACCGCTTTGGGTTGTGAAGTGACGATGATCGAAGCTTTAGATAGTCTCATGCCTGGATTTGACCCAGAAATCTCGAAAATCGCGGAAAGAGTTCTGATTAAACCTAGAGACATCGAGACTTATGTGGGAGTTTTGGCAAAAAGTATTAAACCGGGGAATCCTGTGGCCATTGAACTGGTGGACGCAAAAAGCAAAGAAGCGATCGAAATTTTAGAGGTAGATGCTTGTTTAGTCGCTACAGGAAGAATCCCAGCGACAAAGAATCTCGGACTGGAATTTGTCGGGGTAGAACTGGATAAACGCGGTTTTATTGCCGTTAATGACAAAATGCAGGTAATTCAGGACGGTGAACCGATTCCCCATCTCTGGGCCGTGGGCGATGCTACGGGTAAAATGATGTTAGCTCACGCTGCTTCGGGTCAAGGGGTAATAGCCATTGAAAATATCTGTAATCGCCCAAAAACCATCGATTATCGCAGTATTCCCGCTGCTGCTTTTACCCACCCCGAAATTAGTTATGTGGGTTTAACGGAACCGCAAGCAGAAGCCTTGGCACAGGAAGAAGGGTATAAGGTTGCTGCTGTCAAGACCTATTTTAAGGGAAATTCCAAAGCTTTAGCGGAAGGAGAAACGGAAGGCATCGCTAAAGTCGTTTATCGTCAGGATACGGGGGAATTACTCGGTGTTCATATTATCGGTATCCACGCATCGGATTTAATTCAAGAAGCGGCCAATGCGATCGCTGAACGTAAATCTGTCCATGAACTCGCTTTCCGCATCCACACCCATCCGACTCTCTCAGAAGTCCTCGACGAAGCTTACAAACGCGCTGAAGTGGCAGCGTAGAGTCAGTTATCAGTTATCAGTGATCAGTTAAGTACCTAAGCAAAATTAATTACACATATCTAACCACCTCTTGCCTCTTGCCTTTTGCCTATCTTCACTAGGAAATTTATTTTGCACGACTACTTATCAGTGATCAGTTATCAGCTTCTGAAGGCAAGAGGTAACAGGCACTCGTGCAAAAGACAGAATCTAGCAATTTTCCAAGTTTCCGACTCCTGAATTCTGACTCCTTTCTCTTTTTTTACTTTTTACTTTCAAGATTATGTTTGGATTAGGTTGGCCAGAAATAGTAATTATTGCTGTGGTTGTTCTCCTGATATTTGGACCAAAAAAAATACCCGAATTTGGGGCAGCTTTGGGGAAAACTTTACGGGGATTTAAAGAAGAAATCAATCAAGATGATCAAGAAATTGAAGACAGTGACGAGAAGATGAGATAGACTGCGGCTGTCAGGGCGAATGCAATTCGCCCCTACAATAATATTATTGCGCCAATGGTAGGGGCGAACCGTGGTCAGTGAGTTGATCGAACTGCGTGCGCCCAAAAATTGAGATGCACCCAAATTATCCCTATTCTTCTTCCTTCCACACAAAAACCAGAATATCCGTTATCAGTTATTAGTTATTAGTTATTAGTATTAAATAGTAGTTTTCCACTGTCTTTTCACTGATTACTGATTACTGATTACTGATCACTGAATATCTGCTTCTCCCCCGACGACCACATCGCGGATGCGGAGACTGGGGCCACCGCAGCCGACGGGTAAACCACTTTGACCCCCTTTTCCGCAGCCTCCCGACTCATCCCAGTAGAAATCATCCCCAATTGCCTCAATATTGGCTAGGGTTTTAAAGACATTACCGGAGAGAGTCACATCTTTAACCGGTTCAGCAATTTCTCCATGGCGAATCATCCAAGCTTCCCCGGCGCTAAAAGTGAACATTTCGCCGTTAGTCATGCCTCCCTGCCAATTTTGGGCATAAACTCCCGTTTTTATCCCCGAAAATAACTCTTTAACCGCAGTGGTTCCCCGTTCAATCCAAGTGTTGGTCATGCGGACAATGGGCGGATAATGATAATTGAGACAACGGGCGTTACCGGTCGGTTTTTCGCCTAATTTGCCCGCCGTTTCCCGCGAATGCAGTCTTCCCACCAAAACCCCATCTTTAATTAACTGAGTCGTCGTCGCAGGGGTTCCCTCATCGTCATAAAAATAACTGCCCCGATGACCTTCTGGACCTGCTCCGTCAAAGATTTGCAGGTTATCTGGTCCAAAACGTTTGCCCATACTCATCACCTCCAAAAGGTCGGGATTTTCGTATAACATATCTGCCTCGGAAAGGTGGCCAAAAGCCTCATGGACGAACAGACCGGTTAAAATGGGATCGATGACGACGGTGTAGGTATCGCCCTTGACAGGGGGCAGAACTAGGGCTTGTAGGGCCCGTTTAGCCGACCCTTGCACCTGTTCTTCTAAATTGACCAGATCCTCGAAAGCTTTTCGGGAACCGGTGGTTTCCCGGCCCGTTTGTACACTGTCCCCATCCCTAGCGGTGGCCGAAAAACGCATTTCTACGTCTGACCATTTTTGTTCGATTAAAGTCCCGTCAGAAGTGGCTAAAAGAATATGTTGACTACTATCGCTGTAACGGACGGAAGTGGTGGCAATACTGGCATGGTGTTGACGCAGTAAGTTATTATAGCGATCGCAGAGTGCTTTTTTATCAGCTAATGCCACTAAACGCGGGTCTGTTCCCGTTAAAGGCAATTCACAGGAGATAATTACAGGTTCTACCGGAGCAATCAGGGTTTCTTCTTCCCCAATTAAACGGGCAGCAGCGATCGCATCTTCTAATCGTTCCTGTAAACTGGATAATTGATTAAAGCTGGCAAATCCCCAACCTCCTTTATAACAAGCGCGTACCTGACCACCGATAGCAATACCTTCGCTGAGGGTTTCCACTCGTTCGGAACGCAGTAGAATATTCGTCCCCCGCGCTTCTTCTAGACGAATTGTCAGGAAATCAACGCGGTTTTTATAACGGTTAATCAGTTCACTAATTAGGTTTTTATAGTCGGTTATAGTATCGGTCATAGGAATTATGAATTATGAATTATGAAGTGGGGTGATGGGGTGTGGGGTTTGGGGTGATGGGGTAGTGGGGAGATGGGGTGTGGGGTGTGGGGTAGTGGGGCATTTGGCTGAAATTTCCCTAAACCCCTATATCCCTAAACCCCTATATCCCCTTTCTAACTGATAACTGATAACTGATAACTGATTACTGATTACTGATAACTGATAACTGATAACTGAAATTAGGCGAGATAATCCTGTAAAGCTTTCACCTCTAAAGGTTCTGATTGCAGGGATTTTAAGGCCGCTACTGTCGCTTTTGCCCCAGCGATAGTGGTGATAATTGGTAACTTATAATCGAGGGCAGTACGGCGAATTTGTCGGCCATCGTTTTGGGATTCTTCACCACTGGGAGTATTGACAATAAACTGAATCCAGTCATTTTTGATCCAATCGATAACGTGGGGACGGCCTTCGTGAATCTTTAGCACTAAATCGATATTTTCGCAACCGTTTTCTAACAAAACTTCACGAGTTCCGGAAGTAGCGACGACGCGAAAACCGAGGGATTGCAGATCCTTAACCACGGGAACCATGGGGGTTTTATCGCGATCGCTCATCGAGACAAAAACCGTCCCACTGGTGGCTAAAATCACGCCGGCGGCCATTTCCGCTTTAGCGAAAGCTTTGCCAAAATCGCTGTCAATCCCCATTACTTCGCCTGTAGAACGCATTTCTGGTCCCAGGAGAGTATCAGCACCGGGGAACTTCTGGAAGGGTAAAACCGCTTCTTTCACGGCGATATGACGGGGAATTGCTTCGCTGATGATACCCAATTCCGTCAGGGTTCGGCCCGACATGACGAGGGAGGCAACTTTTGCTAAAGGAACTCCCGTTGCTTTGGAAACGTAGGGAACAGTACGACTAGCGCGGGGATTCGCTTCTAAGATATAAACTGTCTCTCCCTGTACCGCATACTGGATATTCATCAAACCGATTACTTTTAACGCTTTCGCTAGTTCCACCGTCCATTGTCGAATTGTGGTTAAAACCGAGGCGCTCAGGGACGTATGGGGGATAGAACAGGCAGAATCGCCCGAATGTACGCCCGCTTGTTCGATATGTTCCATTAATCCCCCGATAACGACTGTTCCCGTGGCATCTGAGAGGGCATCCACATCCACTTCGATGGCATTTTCGAGGAATTTATCGATTAAAATCGGGTGATCCGGTTCTATCTGTACCGCATACTTCATATAGCGTTCCAATTCGCTATCGGAATAGACGATTTCCATTGCCCGACCGCCCAAAACGTAGGACGGACGTACTACTACAGGATAACCGATGCGTTGAGCCACTGCTTGGGATTCTTGGAAATTGCGGGCAATACCGTTGAGGGGTTGTCGGATATCTAATTGTCGGAGGATTTGTTCAAAACGTTCCCGATCTTCGGCGGCATCGATCGAATCGGGTGAAGTTCCCCAAATTTTGGTATTTACCGGACAATTAGGCGATTCTAAATATTTTTGCAGGGGAACTGCCAGTTTTAAGGGAGTTTGCCCACCGAATTGAATAATTAAACCCTCTGGTTGTTCCGCTTCGATGATATTTAAGACATCTTCTTTAGTCAGGGGTTCAAAGTAAAGGCGATCGCTGGTATCGTAATCGGTGGAGACAGTTTCCGGGTTAGAGTTGACCATAATCGTCTCAAAACCGGCTTGACTGAGGGAAAAAGCGGCATGACAACAACAGTAGTCAAATTCTATCCCCTGGCCGATGCGATTGGGACCACCACCGAGGATCATCACTTTACGTTTATCGGAGGGTAAAACTTCCGATTCTACCCGTTCGTAGGTGGAATAATAATAGGGTGTTAGGGCTTCAAATTCTGCTGCGCAGGTATCCACCATTTTATAGACTGGAACAATACCTAAACCCTTGCGATAACTTCTCACTTCGTCCTCGCTGCTGTTGGTGGCGAAGGCGATTTGGCGATCGCTAAAACCCTGTTGTTTAATAGCGAATAGGTTCTCTTGGCTGAGACTTTTCAGGGGAGTTCGCTTGAGAAACTTCTCGGTTTCCATCAAATCAGCCAATTTATCGAGGAACCAGGGATCAATCCCGGTTAGTTCGTGGATTTCCTCCCCATTCATGCCCAATTTAAAAGCATGATAGATACTATAAACTCGTTCGGGGTTAGGTGTTCGCAAACTAGCCCGGACTTCCGAGAGGGGGGGGAGAGTTTCGACTTTATCGCAACCAAAGCCAAAACGCCCCGTTTCTAGGGAGCGCAGAGCTTTTTGAAAGGATTCTTGGAAAGTTCGACCGATAGCCATGGCTTCCCCGACGGATTTCATCTGGGTGGTTAGAATCGGTTGGGAGCCGGGGAATTTCTCGAAGGCAAAGCGAGGAATTTTGGTGACGACGTAATCGATAGTCGGTTCAAAGGAAGCCGGGGTTTTTTTGGTGATATCGTTGGGAATTTCGTCTAAAGTGTAGCCTACTGCTAGTTTAGCGGCAAATTTAGCGATCGGGAATCCCGTGGCTTTTGATGCCAGGGCCGAAGAACGGGATACCCGGGGATTCATCTCAATCACGATTACGTCGCCGTTAGTGGGATTAACGGAGAATTGGATGTTCGATCCGCCGGTTTCTACGCCAATTTCCCGAATAATTGCCTTAGAATAGTCCCGGAGGCGTTGGTATTCTTTATCGGTTAGGGTTTGGGCGGGCGCAACCGTAATCGAGTCGCCGGTATGAACCCCCATCGGGTCAAAGTTTTCGATCGAACAGATGATCACCACGTTATCGGCTAGATCGCGCATAACCTCTAATTCGTATTCTTTCCAGCCAATTAGGGATTTTTCGACGAGAATTTGCGATGTGGGCGAACAATCTAGCCCATACTGAGCCATCGGTTCAAATTCTTCTTGGTTATAGGCAATACCGCCCCCGGTTCCCCCTAAAGTGAAGGCCGGCCGGATAATGAGAGGATAGGAACCGATCTGATGACCGATCGCTTTTGCCTCCTCTAAATTGTTGGCAATCCCCGAAGGACAAACGGGAACACCGATTTTCTCCATTGCTTTTTTGAATAGTTCCCTATCTTCGGCTTTTTCAATAGCGGGAAGTTTTGCCCCGATCAGTTCCACGTTATATTTTTCTAAAACGCCGCTTTTGGCCAAAGCTACCGCAGTATTGAGGGCAGTTTGACCACCCATAGTCGGTAGAATCGCATCAGGACGTTCTTTAGCGATAATTTTCTCGACAATTTCCGGCAGAATTGGTTCAATGTAGGTGCGATCGGCCATTTCTGGATCGGTCATGATCGAGGCGGGGTTAGAATTGACTAAAATTACCTCATAACCTTCTTCTCGTAGGGCTTTACAGGCTTGAGTTCCCGAATAGTCGAATTCACAGGCTTGTCCGATGACAATCGGGCCAGCGCCCAAGATTAGGATTTTCTTTAAGTCATCACGGCGTGGCATAGGCTTAGGGTTGCTTGACGATAAACCCCAATCATTGTATATCTTGTCACCCTCGATCCCGCAAAGCTTTATTTAGGTTTAATGACCTTGTTTGCTTGAGCAGGCGGTCAGCGGTCGGCAGGAGATTATTTTTATTTATTCTTCCCACTCCCCACTCCCCAATTCATAATTCATAATTCATAATTCCCACACCCCACTCCCCCATCACCCCACTTCCGACTCCCCAATTCATAATTCCCACTGATAACTGATCACTGTTTACTGATCACTGATATCGCGTACAATGATAAGATTGTTTTCAAAGATACAATAGGCGTTTGTCTTCGCTAGAGAGTTTATGAAAGTTGGCGATCGAGTTCGTGTAATTGAGTCCGTGGTAGTTTATCATCATCCTGAACACAAATCGAATCCTTTTGACGTGAAAGGACTAGAGGGAGAGGTGAAAGCGTTTGTCACCGAATGGCGTGGCCGACCGGTTAGCGCCAACCTACCTGTCCTCGTCGAGTTCAGTAAAAAGTTTAAAGCCCATTTTCGAGATTTTGAGTTAGAAATCGTGGAAAAAGCCGCCGAATAGGGACTTTTTCGCTTATTTAAGCTACAAAGCGAATAAATTTATTTTTGCCCACCTGTAGGACTTTTCCGGCTAAAGCTTCGGCTGTCTCAAAACTTTTGTCCACATCGGTGATTTTCTCGCTATCGATCCTGACTCCACCCCCCTGAATCTGTCTTCTCCCTTCGCCGCTACTTTTACATAAGCCGGTGGCCGCAAGAAGATAGAATAGTTTTAGGGGAAAATTGACCGCTGCTAGGGAAAATTCGGGTACAGAGTCCGCAGCTGCCGTATTTCCCTGTAGAACTATCTCCTGCGCCGTTTTTTGTGCTTTTAATGCCTCCTCTGTCCCGTGAAACTGGGCAACTACCTCGATCGCCAGTTGTTTTTGTGCCTCTCGCGGATTGCTTGGCATAGCATCTAAAGGCAAATTTGTCAATAGTTCGTAATAATCTTTTAACAAAGCGTCGGGGGTTTTTTCCAGTTTCGAGTACATGGACAGGGCCGATTCCCGCAATCCCACATAATTATTCAGGGATTTGGACATTTTTTGGCTGCCATCGGTTCCGATTAAAATCGGTAAAAGTAACCCGAATTGCGGTTTTTTGCCGAAATACTTCTGTAAATCGCGACCGACGGCAATATTAAATTTTTGATCGGTTCCTCCCAATTCGACATCGGCCTCGACAGCTACGGAATCATAACCCTGCATTAAGGGATAGAGAAATTCATGGATAAAAATCGGGTTTTCCCGGTCGTAGCGTTCGGAAAAGCCTTCTTTTGCCAACATTTGCCCGACGGTCATGGTGGAGAGAAGTTCGAGAATTTGCGAGAGGTCTAATTTCCCCAACCATTCCGAGTTATAGCGAATTTCTAGACGATTAGGGGTGTTAAAATCTAAAATTGGGCGTAATTGTGCCAGATAATTCTCGGCATTAGCTCTCACTTCTTCGCTCGTCAATTGTTTTCTAACTTCCGATTTTCCCGTCGGATCGCCAATTCTAGCGGTAAAATCACCAATAATCACCACTGCTACATGACCGGCATCCTGGAAAGCACGCAGTTTCCGAAAAGGGATACTATGACCTAGGTGAATATCGCTGCCGGTGGGGTCAATACCTAGTTTAATTCTTAAAGGGCGATCAGTGGTTTGCAGTAGTTGGGTTAAATTTTCCCTAGGATCTTGGGAGTCGGGTTGATGGGGGAATAAATCACTGGTTCCACGGGTTAACCAGTCTAGGGAGGAAGATACGGTCATTGTTGCTCATTTTCCACAGCCTTCCCATTATAGTTTTTTATTATGTCAAGTAACAAGCAAAAGGTAAATAAACTGGTATCTTTAGTAAAAGTCGATAACATCTTGACAATTCTCTCGATCGAATATAGAGTCTTAAAATCTTCTTTTTCAAAATTATCAAAAAATTTTCTGTCTTGAATTGCGATCAGATAAGCCAATGAATCCTAGTTGTAATAACTCTATCCCCGTGCAGAGGATCAAAGTTTCTGTAATTGTCTCTACCTATAAATCAGCAGAGTTTATCCGGGGTTGTCTAGAGGATTTAGTTACTCAAACTCTTTATGAAAAGGGAGAAGTAGAAATTATTATTATCGATAGTGCTTCTCCGGAGAATGAAGGGGAGATTATCCAAGAGTTTCAAGAAAGTTATCCTAATATTATTTACCAGAGAACTCAAGAAAGAGAAACCCTCTACTGCGCTTGGAATCGCGCGATTAAACTAGCTAGGGGTTCCTATATCACCAATGGGAATACTGATGATCGTCACTGTTTCAATGCTCTGGAAATTATGGCTAATTATCTAGATAATAATAGGGAGATTAGTTTAGTTTATGCCGATCAATTAATTACTACAATCAAAAATGATACTTTTGCCACCACCCCAGCTTTAAAGCATTGGAATTGGCCAAATTACTCCTATCAACAGATGCGTCAAGGTTGTTGTGTGGGTTCCCAACCAATGTGGAGAAAAATGCTGCACGATAAATATGGTTATTTTCAGGAAAATTTTCGCTGTGCTGGTGATTACGAATTTTGGTTAAGAATCGGCAGTCAAGGGGAAAAAATGGCTTTGATTCCTGATATTTTAGGTTTATATTATTTAAATCTCCAAGGTTTAGAACATGGCAGCAATGGTCAAGCATTAGAGGAACATTATCAAGTGTGTAAAATCTATGAAATTCCTCACCCAGAGATTAAGGAGTTAGAAGTTAAACCCAATCCAGTTAAGATGGAAGATTTAGGCATAATTTTACAGGAAGAGGAGCGAGAAAAATTACAAACAATTCAAGCTATCTCCCAGAATAAACCCCCAATTATTGTTATTGATGGCCTAATTTTTCAAATCGATCAAGGAAAATTAGCCAGGGTTTGGTCTTCAATTCTAGAGCATTGGAGTCAATTAGAATTTAGTCAACACATTGTTATTTTAGATAGGAATAACACCGCACCACGATGGGAAGAATTTAAATATTGGCCCGCAGAATCCTACGATTATAATTGTACGGGAAAGGATGCCAGAAAAATTCAAGCTATTTGCGATCGCCTACAGGCTAATTTATTTATTTCCACTTTTTATACCAGTCCCCTAAGCACTCCTTCTCTACTTTTGCTTGCTTCTGAGTTCCCAGAAGAAAACCGCAATTTACCAGTAGATTTAGAAAAACACTATGCCATTTTATCCGCTTCTAGAATCATCGCTTTTTCCTCTGATATCGCCCAAAATTTAAGAAGGTTATATCCGAAAATTACCCCCGAAAAAATTGATATTATCGAGTTTTTTGAAGTTAATCAAAAACTGGCGGAAGAAATCAGTAATTTTCTCTGGTATGCGCTCAGTGAACGGAACGAATCAAGTCAGAATCAAGTCTGGTTAGAGTTAAGAAAATTACAGGAAGCACAACAGACAATGTATCTGAAACAACAGCAAGATTATCATACTATGCAAGAGATGGAAATATCACTAAGAGAATTAGAAAATAATCATAATTATCTCCAGAAAAATAATCAGGAATTACAGGAACAAATTAACTATTTGTCCTCCCGTAAGGGAATAGTAAAAACCCTAGCGAAAACTTCTATTTTACTTCTTGCTAAGATCAAGAAAAAACTCCCAATATTTTAGGGAATTAAGAGAAAGTTTCCTAACAATGATCCGATCCTGGCACGGCAGTGCCTAAAAGTGGTAAAGTAATGTTAAGAATTAGAGGAGAAAACACTGTGCCACATTCGATCGTCACTGGAATTTGTGAAGGGGTTGCTGATTGCGTTTCCGCTTGTCCTGTTGCTTGTATCCATCCAGGACCGGGTAAAAATGTTAAAGGAACCGATTGGTATTGGATTGATTTTGCCACTTGTATCGACTGTGGTATCTGTCTTCAAGTATGCCCCGTCGAAGGTGCAATTCTGCCGGAAGAACGTCCCGATTTACAAAAAACTCCCTAATTTATCAGTTATCAGTTATCAGTTATCAGATGTAAGTTTTAAGTTATCAGATGTAAGTTTTCAGTTTACTGATTACTGAAAATGCGTCCCACTCCCCCACTTCCCCATTCACAACTGATATTACTCTCTCCTATCTCCTTTTTACCTTACCATGGATTATCTTTTAGAAGTTGAACAAGTTTATGCTGGTTATGTGCAGGATTTATACATATTGCAAGGGGTTAACTTTCGCATTGCACCGGGGGAATTAGTCACGGTTATCGGTCCCAATGGTGCGGGAAAATCCACCCTTGCTAAGACGATTTTTGGTTTATTAAAACCCAGTGCTGGAACTATCACTTTTAAGGGAAAAAATATCACTGGTTGGAAATCTAATCAAATCGTTCCCCTCGGTATGGGTTATGTTCCCCAAATTGCTAATGTTTTCCCATCCCTGAGCATCGAGGAAAATCTGGAAATGGGAGCTTTTACCAGTAAAAAAGCGATTAAACCGCTAAAAGAGCGCATTTATGCCATGTTTCCCCGGTTGCTTGAGCGCCGTCGTCAGAAAGCTGGCACTTTATCTGGAGGAGAAAGACAGATGTTAGCCATGGGACGAGCGCTAATGTTGCAACCAGATTTATTAATTCTCGATGAACCTTCGGCAGCTTTATCTCCTATCTTAGTAACCAGCGTTTTTGAGCAGATAAAAGCGATTAATCAGACGGGAACTGCGATTATTTTAGTGGAACAGAATGCCAAAAAAGCCCTAATGATGTCCGATCGAGGTTATGTTTTAGAAAGTGGTCAAGATCGTTTTCAGGGATCGGGTCAAGATTTACTCAATAACCCGAAAGTAGGGGAATTATACCTCGGTGCAGCCTACCATGGCGCAGATGGAAAGGATTGATATTAAAAGGTATAGGAGCAGGGAATTATGAATTATGAATTATGAATTATGAATTATGAAGTGGGAAGAATAAATAAAAATAATCTCCTGACGACCGACGACCAGCTACTCAAAACGAAGTTTCACTTTTTAGCATACCAGCGCCATAAAACTCGGGCTAAACGTTGGGGATCGTGACGAACTTTGGCAGTAACTTCATCTTCTGCCATTACATTCGCTAAAACAATGCGATAACCCATTTTTCCCACTTCCTCGCGATCTAAAAACACAGGATGACTATGCTCTTGGGCGTATAATTGTAGAGATTGGGGCGATGGTGCAGTTCTTTGGGCTAAAACCGCATCAAAGACGCGTTCCTCACAAACTCCTTCGATCGCGCGCAAATGATCAGCCACCGAATAATTATCCGTTTCCCCCGGCTGGGTCATAATATTACAAACATAGACACGGGGAACTGTCACCTGTGCCAGGGCCTGACGAATGGCGGGAACCAACAAATTAGGGATAATACTGGTATAAAGACTACCCGGCCCGATGATAATATAATCTGCTTCCTTAATTGCCGCTAAAGCCGCCGGTAAAGCGACTGGATCGACAGGATGACAGCCAATCTGACGAATTTGCCCCATAGCTTCGGTTATCTTTGATTCTCCCTCAATAATGCGCCCATCGGCTAACTTAGCCCAGAGACTAACATCGGTAAGGGTAGCAGGTAGCACTTTACCGCGAATCGCCAAAACTTTGGCACTAGCATCGATCGCCTGTTCCAGATCGCCGGTAATCTCGGTCATAGCACTGATAAATAAATTACCAAAACTGTGGCCCGATAAACCATCCCCGGCATGAAAGCGATATTGAAACAATTCCGTTAATAACTTTTCCTCATCGGCCAAAGCGGCGATACAATTGCGAATATCCCCCGGGGGTAAAATACCCATTTCCCGACGTAATCGGCCCGAAGAACCGCCATCATCAGCTACGGTGACAATAGCGGTGATATTGGAACTATACTGTTTTAAACCGCGTAAAAGCGTCGATAAACCTGTACCGCCACCAATTGCTACAATTTTCGGGCCGCGATGGAGACGACGATGGGTGCGTAGGCGATCGACTAATTCCTCCGATGCGTCCGGTTGTAGTGCTTCTGTAATCGTTTCCACGGTGCGACTCTGACCCCAGAATAACAAAAAGACACCCAGCAAAACCGCCAGCGGCCCAGAAACAGAATTAGGGACCAAACGTGCGGTCGTTTCTAATGCTTGGGAAACAAACTCTAAAAAGCGATTAACTGGGGTTAATTTTACCCAAATAGCTAAACCGAAGGAGGTGAGAAAAACGCCGGTTAAACTGATTAAAAGCCAGCGTTTGACAAAAAGACCGGGAGAAAGCCATTTAAACCAACGATTAACCCGTTTAGGCGTTTTTCTGCCCACAGAAGCGGCTATTTTCCCCTTCTGAGCGTTGAGTTCCCGTAGCGTCTGTTTAAATGGACTCATAGATGTGGCCTGGCAGCGAACGCATTGATTCTGGAGAGACTGTAGCCGAAAAAGGGGACAAACTCAAGTTAACCTAACCTCCCACTTGGGAATAGGCCGCCTCAGAAATTGTGGGAATATCGGCGTATTTGCCGATAACCGACTGTATAATGCTGTAAACACAGGCGGCAAATGCTCCCAAAAAGACGACGTTAAAAAGAGTTTCTAGCACAAAATTCGCCCCTAAACGCTCATCGAAGAACTTTAAGACCGATCCCAATAAATACACCAAAATAGCGATTAAAATCGCCTGCATGGTGTTAAACCGGATAAAATGACTGATGCGGGGATTGCGTACCACAGCGAAAAAGAGGACGAAAAAGATAATTAAACTGCCAAAGGTTCCCAGAGAACTATAGAGAAAAGCTAAGGGAGTTAAAACTATTGCTAAGGCCGCTCCTAAAAAAGGAATTTGCTGGAAGATAAAGATACCGAAGGCAAAGGCCGAATATAAGGGTAAAAGATATACTAAGGCTGCAAAAATGCGATCTTTTGTATCGGTTGAGCCGCGCCAAGTCATAATCTATTGTCTCCTGAGACTACTGCTAACTCTCTCCAAGATAACCCGGCAGCCCACCAGACTTCGCGTAACCGAAAAAATTGATTGAGGCCGAAGATTGTTGGGCCTCGATCGATTTTTTCTCAAACAGAGACGGGGTGCTTGGTTTCCTGTAACAGAGCCAGATATTCCTCCTTAAAATACTGTAGGGTACTTAAAATCGGATTGGGAGCGCTTTGACCAAGACCGCAAAGACTGGTTTCTTTGACCATTTGACAGAGATGTTCTAGGTTTTCGAGGTCGTGAATATCGGCCTTTCCGTCGATAATTTTGGCCAATAATTCAAACATTTGTACTGTTCCCGTGCGACAGGGGATACATTTACCACAGGACTCCTCGCGACAGAATTCCATATAGAATTTCGCCACTTTGACCATACTGGTACTATCATCCATAACCACCATCCCCCCAGATCCCATCATCGAACCGAGTTTGGCTAAGGATTCGTAATCCACGGGAGTATCGAGTAAATTAGCGGGAATACAACCCCCAGAGGGGCCGCCGGTTTGTACCGCTTTTACTTGACCATCGGGAACACCACCCCCCATCTCCTCGACAATTTCCCGGAGAGTAATGCCCATTGGCACTTCAATCAGCCCATTATTGCTGATTTTTCCCGTTAAAGCGAAGATTTTTGTGCCTTTACTGGTGGCAGTACCGATATTGGCATACCAAGCGGCCCCCTCGCGGATAATAGCGGCGATATTAGCGTAGGACTCGACGTTATTAATCAGGGTGGGACAACCATCGAGACCCGATTGGGCCGGATAGGGGGGACGGGTGCGGGGAGTGCCGCGGCCGCCTTCAATGGAATGGATGAGAGCGGTTTCCTCTCCACAGACAAAAGCTCCCGCTCCGATGCGGATATCCACCTTAAAATCGAAAGTGGACTCGAATACTTGGGAACCCATTAAACCGAATTTTTTAGCCTGATTAATCGCTTTTTGCAGACGATCGATCGCTAGGGGATATTCGGCTCTAACATAGATATAACCATGATCGGCCCCCACGGCATAGGCAGCGATCGCCATTCCTTCTAGGACTAAATGGGGGTCACTTTCCAAAACACTACGGTCCATAAACGCCCCAGGATCTCCTTCATCAGCATTACAGATAACGTATTTTTGTTTACCCGGTTGTTTAGCCACCGTCGCCCATTTTAAACCAGTGGGATAACCGGCACCACCCCGGCCGCGTAAACCGCTTTTGGTGATTTCCTCCACCACCTGGGCCGGAGTCATCTCGTAGAGGGCCTTGTAGAGAGATTGATAACCACCGACGGCGATATATTCCTCAATGCGATCGGGATCGATTTTACCGCTATTTTCCCGGACAATTTTGACTTGATGGGAGAAAAAGGGATGTTTTGAGTCCCCTAATTGCACCTCGGTTTTGCCACCGTTTAAGGCCGCAATAATGCTGGCCGCACTTTCCGGGGTGACTTCTTCGTATAGGAGATCCTGGGGATCCACTTCCACTAACGGACCGCGACCACAAAAACCCATACAACCGACCCCCACCACTTCGACTGTATCCTCTAGGTGTGCCTCTTTGACGGCAGTGGCGAGGTTTTTTTCGATTTGGAGGGAGTTAGCAGCTTGGCAACCGGTGGAAGTGCAACAATGCACCCGGATGCTTTTTTGTCTAGTTTTTTCCTTTGCGGCCACTGCCAATAATTCTTGTAAGTCCATATTTTTTTCAATCCACTAAAGTGAAAAATTACTGGGAGAAACTCTTTAGTTTTGCTAAGACAGTTTCTGAATCTTGTTTCGGGGCCACGACTCCATCGAAGACCACGGCCGGTGCAATCCCACAGGCCCCGATACAACGGGCCGACACTAGGGAAATTTCTCCATCGACGGTGGTTTCTCCCACTTTGACATCAAAGCTGTTTTCGATGTCTTCGAGGATTTTGCCGCTGCCTTTGACATAACAAGCGGTCCCCATACAGACGATACAGGTGTGTTTTCCCGCCGGTTTCAGGGAAAAGAGATGATAGAAGGTTGCTACCCCATAGACGCGACTGAGGGGCAGTTTTAGCGCCCGAGCAACGTAGAGGAGAACATCTTCTTCTAGGAATCCGAAAGCTTCTTGGGCCTTGTGCAGGACTTCAATCAGGGCTGATTGATTATATCCTGCTCGCTTCATGGTAATGTCGAGGACTTTGAAGCGTTTATCGCCACTGGGATGCTCTTTTTTCTCCGTTTGACGAGGATTGGCAGTTTGCATAAATCTGAACCAAATAAATTTTAGGGGCGATGACGGGAAAAATATGGAGAGTTGTCGGTTTTCCTTGGTCATCTCCCTGCTTTTATTCTGACACTGGCTCCGGAGGGCGATCGATAACTTTATCTTTCCTTTAGTTATTGGGGGAGAGGGGATTTTTCTGTTATCAGTGACCGGTCAGGAATTTGGGAGATGCTGTAAAAAGCTGCCTCTTGCATGAGTGTCTCTCTCAAAAATAGCAAGATTCTGCACGACTACTTAATTGCTCAAGTGGTTCAAGGAACGTTTGTCAACCCTGATCAAGCTAATTTTTGTTAAGCCACTTCCCTAACCTGTGGAAGATTAATTTAACCTATTGTTCAAGAATCTGGGCTAATATGGAGATAAGTAGCATCGGCAAAGTTTAACTATGACTAACTAAGTAGTCGGACAAAAGTAAAGTTAACTGTGGGGTAAGAAGTCAGGCTTCAAGCAATTTAAATTACGAACAGCTTAATTTATCTAGACCTGTTAATAGGCAATTTATACCTCGAATGAGCTACAATTATCGGTCAAACGTGGTTAATAGCGAGCAGATGCGTCGCATTGAAGGGGCGATTTTTGCCTCCGGTATGCCTGTGGCCGCTTTAATGGAAAAGGCAGCCCTGTTAACGGCACAACAGTTTAAAAAGTCTTATTCTTTGGCTGATTTCTCCAAAATTGGCGTTATCGTTGGCCCTGGTCACAATGGCGGCGACGCTCTCGTGATTGCTAGAGAATTACATCTCACCGGTTATCAAGTATCTCTTTTTTCTCCGATCGCCAAACTCAAGGATTTAACAGCACAACAGGCTAATTATGTCAAGCATTTAGGCTTAATTTTTCAGAAAACTTTAGAATCTTTGCAGGATTGTCAGTTAATTATCGATGGTCTTTTCGGTTTTGGTTTAGAAAGGACTTTATCGGGAGATATTGCCGAATTAGTCGATAAAATTAATAGTTGGCAAAAACCGATAATTAGTATCGATATTGCTTCGGGAATTCACACCGACACTGGAGAGGTTTTAGGTACAGCAATTAAAGCCACTCATACCTTTTGTTTGGGACTCTGGAAGCGAGCTTTTTTCCAAGATTTTGCCCTACCCTATCTAGGCAAAGTGGAGTTAATTGACATAGGAATTAGTCCCCTTGACCTAGAAACAATTTTACAAGATTCACCGCCAATTCTGAGAGTTAATCCCGATCTAATTCGCCCTTATTTACCTTTACCCCGTCCTCTACTTACCCATAAATATCAGCAGGGACATTTATTAATTATCTGTGGTTCTTGTCGTTATGCAGGGGGGGCAATTCTCACCGGATTAGGAGCGCGAGGTAGTGGTGTGGGAATGCTTTCTATTGCTGTTCCTGCTGCCCTTAAATCTTTATTAATTAGTCATTTACCAGAAGCATTAATTATTGATTGTCCCGAAACTGCTACGGGAGCTATTGCCGAACTTCCCCTGGAATTAAATAATTATCATGTCCTTGCTTGTGGTCCTGGATTAACCACAGAAAATCCTGCTATTATCGAACAGGTTTTAGATAGTGATAAACCGATTATACTCGATGCCGATGCTTTAAATATTTTGGCTCAATTGGGTATAAAAAAATTGTCATCTCGCCAAAATAAGACAATTTTAACGCCTCATTGGGGAGAATTTAAACGCCTATTTCCTAACTTATCAGGTTCTCAAGACAGGATTAATATCACTCAAGAAGCATCTCGACAAAGTGGTGCAATTATCTTATTAAAAGGAGCCAGAACTATAATTGCCTCTCCAGAAGATAAAATGTATATAATCCCCGAAAGTACCTCTGCTCTAGCGCGAGGTGGTAGTGGTGATGTCCTAACGGGATTAATCGGCGGATTCTTAACCCAAATGTCGGATAATTCCCCAGAAGCAACCGCATTAGCGGCTTATTTACACGCTCAAGCCGGCATTTTAGCGGCCAAAGAAAGGACAGAATTAGGAGTAGATGGAGTAACTTTAGCTAATTATCTATTTGCTGCCCTGAAAGATTCGATCCCCCCTGCCCCCCTTGATAAGGGGGGTGCCGATAGGCGGGGGGATCAGAATTGATAATTTTTACTGTATCTAAGTAGCTGGTTATAATTAAATTAAAAATGGATTTTAGGCTCGATCCCCCCTGCCCCCCTTGATAAGGGGGGTGCCGATAGGCGGGGGGATCAGAATTGATAATTTTTACTGTATCTAACATTCAAATATCTTTCATAATATCCACTAAACCTAAGAGAGCCAAAATATTATTAATAGCATAAGTGTACTGTATTTAAACTGAGTAGGGGTATTTTAGTACAAATGCTCGGACTGCCTCAACCTAGCTCCGGCGCTCCCTTCTCCGCTGCAGTCTTAAGGATTAATTTAGATAGTCAGCATTTGATAAAACATAAGGAATGTTAACCAAAACCACTTATCGTTAGGAAGTTTGATAAGTTGGAGATTGAACAAAGTATAGAAAGTCTCTAGCGCTGACAACTATGGCTGTAATTGTCCAAAAATACGGTGGTACATCGGTAGGTTCCGTGGAACGCATTCAATCGGTCGCTCAACGGGTCAAAAATACGGTAATAGCAGGAAATACCGTGGTGGTGGTCGTTTCTGCCATGGGTAAAACCACCGATGGATTGGTCAATTTAGCCAAACAAATCGCCGCCGAACCCTCGCGCCGGGAGATGGATATGTTATTATCCACGGGGGAACAGGTGACGATCGCCTTGATGAGTATGGCCCTAGAGGAAATCGGACAACCGGCCATCTCCCTAACTGGCGCTCAAGTGGGAATTGTCACGGAATCCGAACATAGTCGGGCCCGTATTTTAGAAATTAAAACCGATCGCCTCTCCCGGCATCTATCGGAGGGTAAAGTAGTTGTGGTCGCCGGTTTTCAAGGTGTCAGCGATAGTGATCAATTAGAGATTACCACCCTAGGGCGCGGTGGTTCCGATACCTCGGCCGTGGCCCTAGCGGCCGCCTTAAAAGCCGATTTTTGCGAAATTTACACCGATGTACCCGGTATTCTGACCACTGACCCCCGTTTAGTCCCCGAAGCGCGTCTTTTAGACGAAATTACCTGCGATGAGATGCTCGAATTAGCCAGTTTAGGGGCGAAAGTTCTCCACCCGCGAGCGGTGGAAATCGCTAAAAACTTCGGGGTTCCCCTGGTTGTCCGCTCCAGTTGGACCGATGAGCCTGGTACTTGGGTGACATCCCCGGCACCGAAACCGCGCACCCTGCAAGGATTGGAATTGACAAAAGCAGTGGATGCGGTGGAATTTGAGGGCGATCAGGCGAAAATCGCCCTTTTACGGGTTCCGGATCGTCCCGGTATCGCTGCCCGTTTATTCGGGGAAATTGCCCATCAACAGGTGGACGTGGATTTAATTATTCAATCGATTCACGAGGGTGACAGCAACGATATCGCCTTTACGGTGATGGGAAATGCCTTGAAAAAAGCCCAATCCGTGGCCGAAGCGATCTCGCCGGTTTTACGTTCCCATCCCACTAATACAGAGGAAGCGGAAGTGATTATCGAATCCGGGGCAGCTAAAATCGCCATTACCGGCGCTGGTATGATCGGCCGGCCGGGGATTGCTGCCCAAATATTTAGCACTTTGGCCGCAGCGGCAATTAATATCGAAATGATCTCCACTTCTGAAGTAAAAGTCAGTTGTGTCATCGATGAAGCGGACGGAGAAAAAGCAATTAAAGTCCTTTGTGATGCTTTTCAAGTGGAGTATTCTGCTAAAGTTGCTAATCGCAAAATCCCTAACAATTTAGTCCCAGTCAGGGGAGTGGCCCTAGATAATAATCAGGCACAAATGGCCATTCGTAACGTCCCGGATCGCCCCGGGATGGCGGCGAGAATTTTCTCGGTTTTAGCGGCAAAAAATGTCAGTGTCGATATGATTATTCAATCCCAACGCTGTCGCATTGTCGATGGTATTCCCCGACGGGATATCGCCTTTACTTTGCCCCAATCTGATGCTAATTCCGCCCAAAAAATACTCTTAGAACTATCGGAAAGTTTGGGTTTACAGGAAGTGGTGGTTAATAATGATGTGGCCAAAGTAAGTATTGTTGGTTCGGGAATGGAAGGACAACCGGGGGTAGCATCACGCTTTTTTGAAGCTTTAGCAAAGGAGAAAATTAATATTTTGATGATTGCTACTTCTGATATAAAAATCAGTTGTGTGGTGAATCAGGAAGATGGAGTCAGGTCCTTACAAGTGGTTCACGCTGCTTTTGGATTAGCCGGACAGGGTAAAATTGAAGTACCTGCTTAAATAGGGGTTGCTGGATAATGGGAAAACCCTGTGAAGATAAGGCTTGTGATCTGTTAAAATCTGGTATTAGTGCCAGCAAATAGGATTGGGACTTTCAAAAACCCTGCATTATCATTTTTGTCATACACAAACTGGTATAAAAAAAGGAGTAAAGAAAGTCCTCTACCTCTTGCATGATTTCCTGTCCTGATATGTAGCCTATACTCAACGGATTTAGTGTAATTAATTTTGCTTAGGTACTTATGAGCAGTATAGACATAAATTAGCTTACCAAATAAAAGCAAGTTCTAAGACAAATTGAGATAAAATACTTTCCCCTGATAAACTCTCTGGATTGGCTAAAATTTCTACTGCCTGTCCTTGACGATAAATTTCTACTTCTCTAGTTTTTCTATTGATTAACCAACCTAAACGACTGCCATTATCTAAGTATTCCTGCATTTTTTTTCTAGCAGTTTCTAGGCTATCACTAGGAGACATTAATTCAATGACAAAATCGGGAGATAGAGGTAAAAATCTTTCCTTTTGTTGCGGGGTTAAAGCTTGCCATTTTTCTAAAGGTATCCAAGCAGCATCGGGAGAACGATCGGCCCCATTTGGTAATTTAAATCCCGTGGAGGAATCGAAAACTACACCTAATTTATGTAGGTTATTCCATAACCATAATTGGGCAGTGATTCCAGCGTTAGAATTACCGGTTTCTCCTCCAGTCGGTGGCATAATAATTAAATCTCCTTTTGCGCTGCGTTCCAAACGTAAATCTCGGTTATCCTGACATAATTGAAAAAACTGTTCATCGCTCAGTTGCCAAGATTCAAATTTAATTTCTACTACTGTCATCATAGATTCTCTTTTTATAGAATTATAGAATTACCAAATATTATCAAGTTCTAAGACAAATTGAGATAAAATACTTTCCCCCGATAAACTCTCTGGATTGGCTAAAATTTCTACTGCCTGTCCTTGACGATAAATTTCTACTTCTCTAGTTTTTCTATTGATTAACCAACCTAAACGACTGCCATTATCTAAGTATTCCTGCATTTTTTTTCTAGCAGTTTCTAGGCTATCACTAGGAGACATTAATTCAATGACAAAATCGGGAGATAGAGGTAAAAATCTTTCCTTTTGTTGCGGGGTTAAAGCTTGCCATTTTTCTAAAGGTATCCAAGCAGCATCGGGAGAGCGATCGGCCCCATTCGGTAGTTTAAATCCTCCAGAAGAATCAAAAACTACACCTAATTTATGTAGGTTATTCCATAACCATAACTGGGCAGTGATTCCAGCGTTAGAATTGCTGGTTTCTCCTCCAGTCGGTGGCATAATAATTAAATCTCCTTTTGCGCTGCGTTCCAAACGTAAATCTCGGTTATCCTGACATAGTTGAAAAAACTGTTCATCGCTCAGTTGCCAAGATTCAAATTTAACTTCTACTGTCATTATTATCCCTAGCCTACTCTCGTCTAAAATTCATGGTAACGCGCTAGGGCAAGAGATGTTCTTGGATGAAATTAGTGTAAACATCTCCAGCTAAAAAGGCGGGAGTTTCCAGTATTTTACGATGGAAATCAATAGTCGTCGGTACTCCTGTGATCGCACATTCCCGCAGGGCGCGTTTCATGCGTTTAATCGCAGTTTCGCGATTTTCTCCCCAGACAATTAATTTTCCAATTAGGGAATCGTAATAGGGGGGGATTTCGTAATCGGTGTAAACGTGGGAATCCATGCGGACACCGGGCCCGCCGGGGGGCAGATAACCGCTAATTTTGCCGGGGTGAGGGCGAAAATTGTGATCAGGATCCTCGGCATTAATACGACATTCGATCGAATGTCCTCTAAATATCACCTGATCTTGCTTAATTAGCAGTTTTTCGCCCTGTGCTACCCGAATTTGTTCTCGAACTAGGTCTATCCCCGTGATCATCTCCGTGACGGGGTGTTCCACCTGAATACGGGTGTTCATTTCCATGAAGTAAAAATTACCGTGTTTATCGACTAAAAATTCCACGGTTCCCACCCCGACGTAATTAATCGATTTAGCGGCTTTAACGGCAGCATTACCCATTTTTGAGCGTAAATGGGGGGTTAAGAAGGGGCTGGGTGCTTCTTCTAGCAGTTTTTGGTGTCGTCGCTGAATCGAACAGTCTCTTTCTCCTAAATGGATCACGTTACCGTGACTATCGGCTAAAATCTGAAACTCGATATGTCGGGGACATTCGATAAATTTTTCTAGATATACTCCCGAATTGCCAAAAGCCGCTTCTGCCTCCCCTTGGGCGGCTTTTAACATATCACCTAGTTCATCTGCACTCTTGACAAGACGCATCCCACGCCCACCACCCCCAGCAGTGGCTTTAATCAGAACGGGATAACCGATGTCATCAGCGATACGCTTTGCTTCCGTTTCCGAGGTAATTAAACCACCACTGCCGGGGATAGTGGGAACTCCCGCTTTCTGCATGGTTTTTTTAGCAGTGGATTTATCACCCATAGCTAGGATAGCACTGGGGGACGGACCGATAAAAGTTAACTGATGATCGGCACAAATTTCGGCAAAGCGGGCGTTTTCTGCCAAAAAACCGTAACCGGGATGGATGGCCGTGGCGTTGCGTGTTAGGGCAGCGGAGATGATATTAGGGATATTTAAGTAACTTTTGCTGCTTGGAGGCGGACCAATACAAACACTCTCATCGGCCAATTGAACATGAAGGGCATGGCGATCGATGGTAGAGTGAACGGCAACGGTTCTAATGCCCAATTCTTCGCAACTATGAAGGATTCTTAAGGCGATTTCCCCGCGATTGGCGATTAATATCTTGGCAAACTGCATTGGACGACCACGAGATCAGGCTGGTGTGATAGGCGACTATTTAGTAGAATATCTGGTTTTGTTACCTTCGGGAAATCGGGTTGGGGAAGTGGGAAGTGGGGTGTGGGGAGAATAAATAAAATAATCTCCTGCCGAGCGCCGACCGCTTCTTTCAAGTCAGAGAATAAATAGCCTAAAATAGAAAGCTAAACTCTTGTTTCTGTGGCCTGCATCATGAATAAGTCCCCACGTCGTTACCATATCACCACCTTTGGTTGTCAGATGAATAAAGCTGACTCCGAACGCATGGCGGGTATTTTAGAAGATTTGGGGTTTCAATGGTCCGAGGATGCCAACGAAGCCGATTTAATCCTCTACAATACCTGTACAATTCGCGATAATGCCGAACAGAAGGTTTATTCCTATCTCGGCAGACAGGCTAAACGCAAACAAACTCAACCTGATCTTACTTTAGTTGTCGCCGGCTGCGTGGCCCAACAGGAAGGGGAACAATTGTTAAGACGGGTTCCCGAAGTGGATTTAATTATCGGTCCCCAACACGCAAATCGCTTGGGAGACTTATTACAACAAGTTTTTGACGGTTCCCAGGTGGTGGCCACCGAACCCATCCACATCATGGAAGATATCACCAAACCGCGCCGGGATAGCAATATTACCGCTTGGGTGAACGTCATCTATGGTTGTAATGAACGCTGTACCTATTGTGTGGTTCCGGGGGTGCGCGGGGTGGAACAATCTCGCACTCCTGCGGCAATTCGAGCAGAAATGGAACAATTAGGACAACAGGGTTATCAAGAAATCACCCTTTTAGGTCAAAATATCGATGCCTACGGACGGGATTTACCCGGAGTGACCGCAAGCGGCCGACATCTGCACAATTTCACCGATTTACTCTACTACATTCACGATGTGGCCGGCATTGAACGTCTCCGTTTTGCCACCAGTCACCCCCGCTATTTTACCGAACGTTTGATTAAAGCTTGTCAGGAATTACCTAAAGTTTGTGAACATTTTCATATCCCTTTTCAATCGGGGGATAATGATATCCTCAAGGCCATGAAACGGGGCTATACTCAGGAAAAATACCGACAAATTATTGCTAATATTCGCGATTTAATGCCGGATGCTGCCATTAGTGCCGATGCGATTGTCGGATTCCCCGGAGAAACAGAGGCACAGTTTGAGAATACTTTAAAATTAGTCGATGAGATTGGTTTTGATCAATTAAATACGGCGGCCTATTCTCCCCGTCCCGGGACTCCGGCCGCTATTTGGGATAATCAATTAAGTGAGCAGGTAAAAAGCGATCGCTTACAAAGATTAAATCATTTAGTGGCCACAAAAGCTGCTGAACGTTCCCAAAGATATTTAGGCAGAATTGAGGAAATTTTAGTGGAAGACGTTAATCCTAAAGATGCTAGTCAAGTTATGGGAAGAACTAGAGGCAATCGCTTAACTTTCTTTACGGGAAATATTGAGGAATTGCGCGGCACATTTGTTAAGGTTAAAATCACTGAAGTCCGTCCCTTTAGTTTGACGGGAGTGATATTTTAAGTAGTGAAAAAAGTCAATAGCTATCGGGAATAATTTGGTATTTTATGGATATTATCGCTATTTTGCAGCAAGATTATCAAAGATTTCCCCTCGATCAAACCTATGATATTTATGCTGATAACGTTTATTTTAAAGACCCTCTCAATCAATTTCGGGGGATTAAACGCTATCGAGAAATGATTGGTTTTATGGGTCAATGGTTCCAAGCTATTAAGATGGATGTCCACGCAATTGAACAGCAGGGAAATATTATTAATACCCGTTGGACATTGCACTGGACAACCCCTTTACCTTGGCGGCCTCGCATCGCTATTTCTGGCCGCAGTGAATTAACTCTCGATGACAATAATCTGATTATTTCTCATATCGATTATTGGGATTGTTCGCGCTGGGATGTGCTGCGTCAGCATTTACCTTTCCGCACTTCTTAACCATATTTTTTAACCAGAAAATGCCGACCAACGAGCGCTCGTTTGCTTGACAAAATCCTGTAAAAATGCTAGTCGTTGATTTTGTTCCCAAACCTGTTTAACTTTATTCTGCAAACTCGTCCAATTCCAATCATTATTCAGCTGCTCGTTAATTTCCTGTTCTTGGAAATATTCAACTAAACTTAAACCAGCTAAACGAGTTAAATAGGCTGCTCCAATTCCCTGCACTGTACCACCAGCAATATAAGTAATCGCATTTCCCTTGAGAATCGTTCCTAACGCTTGGGTTGTCACCTCTACCATGCCCAATTGTACCATCATTTTCCCCAGGGTAGTCATGGCTGTTTTTGCTTGTTCAAAGGACATTTTTTGTTGATAAATTGCCCCTAAATCCACTAACATTTGAGCGTTAGTGGCTGCCGCTAAAACTAAATCTAGGGCTACAAGAGGATTAGCAAAAGTGGCAGTAGCGGCTATCCATTGGTATTGTTCGATAACAGGTAAAGCCTTTTTATGTCGGGATTGATTAAGTAATTGTTTGGTTTCCTTGGCTAATTCGAGCGCTTGTCTCCAGATAGTTCCAAGAACTAATTCGGACTTTTCTTGTTCGATAATTTGTCGGAGATGATTATCTAGATTATCAATATCAATAGCTTGGGGTTCCGTCCATTCCTTGATTTCTCCATTGCTTTGATGTTGACGAACTTTTAGGGGTTCAGGGGCAGCTGCTATGGCTAAAATATGATGAGCGGGAATAGTTTCTTTTAGTCTTTGTTTCAGGGAAAGAAGTATTTCTTCTCTGGTTTCGGCGGGTAAACGATCCTGTTTATTCAGTAACAGAATAACACGCTGGTGCATTCGATCGAATTGCTGGAGAATTTGCCATTCGGAATCGCTTAAATCCCCATTGATGAGATACAAAACTAAGTCAGCTGCCAGAGACTTTTTCTGGTTAGCGGTGGAGTCGAAAGTTAGAAGCGGTTCCGTTTCCAGAAAAGCGACAGATTCCCCAAAGTTGCCGCTTTCTAGTAGTTTTTTTAGGGCAGTTTTACCAGTTTTTCTCGCACCGGTAATGGCGATTTTTAGGTCTTGGCGACTAAATTCTTGATTTAATTGGGTTAAACTGGTTTTGAGTGGGGTTAAGTCTTGATTGGGGTCTTCTTTGGCTAGATAATTAATTATCTTCTCGGCTTTGCTAATCCCTTGTTTAACTTTTTCTAGACTCAGGGGAGTGGGGGGGGAAAAATCGATTTTCGTGTTGGGTTTTTGCCAAAACCAGATACCAGCACCAAGAGCAATCGCACCGAAAATACCCCAGGAACCGATTTCGCTCACTGTACTATTGAGAGTTTCCCCCAGGGTGAAAGCGATGGTAATGCCTATCCCCGTTACTAAAATCGGTTTACCCAATCTTACCGTCATTTTTCCTCATCCTCGCCAACTGCTTTGATTATTCTAGCTTTTTTGTGCTGGATTTCATCCCAAAATCAACTTTTCAGCCGACAATTCCCTGGGTTCGTTCCGGCCGCTCTTGCCTAAAAAGCCTCAGATATGTCATAATGATCGATTGCGTGTAAATTTACCCGATCCCCTGTTGTTATGGCTAGTAAAAAAGGCGTTCGCCTAATCATCACTGTAGAATGCACGGAATGCCGCAGTAATCCCGATAAGCGTACCCCCGGCGTTTCTCGCTACACCACCAGCAAAAACCGTCGCAATACCACCGGCAGACTGGAAATCAAAAAATACTGTCCCCACTGCAATAAGCACACCGTCCACAAGGAAATTAAGTAAGCACACTCTAGTTAAAAAGTCAAGCAATCTTTACAAATCTATGAGCTACTATCGTAAACGTCTCTCCCCCATCTCCCCCAGTCAACCGATTGACTACAAAGACACCGAACTCCTCCGCAAATTCATCACCGAACGCGGCAAACTCCTACCTAGACGCATCACCGGTTTAACTTCTAAACAACAGCGAGATTTAACGGAAGCGGTAAAACGGGCCCGTTTAATGGCTTTATTGCCTTTTGTCAACCAAGAAGCCTAAATTCAGTGATCAGTGATCAGTAATCAGTCAACAGTGATCACTGAAAATAACACATATAAGTAATAGGACAAAATTAACTTCTTGGTGAGGATAGGCACTCATGGAAGAAGTAGTTGCTCTCCCCGGTTTGGTGGGTAAAATGTATTCTAAGATACATTCCTCCTAGCGAGGGGGTGGAACGAACCACAAAGACACAAAGGACACAAAGATCGATCGCCTCTATGGTAAGTTAAACTGGTCGCAACGCGCTCGCTACGCGAGATCACACAGAACCTAGAAGAGCCAAGTAGTTAGATATGTGTAGTTAATTGTATCTAGCTACTTAACTTAAAACTTAAACCTGATCACTGATAAGTGATAACTGGTCACTGATAACTGGTCACTGATAACTGATAACTGATAACTGATAAGCGATCTCAGTATATTGGGGTTGCTTTCTCGTTTTTGCAAAGAAATATATCGAAATCGGCAGCGGATAGGAACATTTGTGCGAGAATCTAAAGAAATTGTTAAATCGCCCTAGGAGTAGCCAACGATTTTGTGATTATCGATCCAAATCCACCAATTAGCACAAGGGGAGGCTCTTATGGAAAAGCAGCCATCAGAAATCGAGATCGAGCTAGACACACAGCTAAAAGCGGAGGATTCCGAGCAGTTTCTGCGTAGTATATTTAATTCCGTGCAAGCGTCGATTTTTGTAGTGGACGTGCTGGAAAATAGAGATTTTCGCTATGTGGGAGCAAACCCCGTTCATGAACGCTGGACAGGATTGCGTTCATCGGATATTAAAGGCAAAACTCCCGAACAAATCCTTCCCCCCGATGATGCGCGTAGTGTGCGGCAACATTACAGTGACTGTGTGCGTTACGGAACGACCATTTCCTACGAACAGTATTTACCTTTTCAAAATATACCCTACTGGTGGCTAACGACTTTAACACCCCTACGGGATAACAATGGGTGCATCTATCGTTTAGTGGGAACCAGCACCAATATCACCGAACGCAAACGGGCCGAAGAAGCTTTAAGATTACAAGCAGAACGGGAACAACTACTGGGGGTAATGCAGGAAAGAATCCGGCAATCGTTGGATCTCGATCGCATTTTGCAAAGAACCGTTAAAGAAGTGCGACAATTCCTCAACTGCGATCGAGTGTTAATTTATCGTTTATTCCCCGATCATAGTGGCATGATTGTGGTGGAATCCTATACCCCGAGGATTAATTCTGTCTTAGGAAACAGCATCGAGGATCCCTGTTTTAACTTATCCCCAGAACGTCTGGAAAATTATCGTCGCGGGAGGATTCAAGTTATTGAAAATGTTCATAATTCGGGACTTGATCCCTGTTATCGCAGCCTACTCACCTCTTTACAAGTACAGGCTAACCTAGTGGTGCCAATTCTCTGCGATAACCAACTCTGGGGGTTACTAATTGCCCAAAATTGCCAAAAAACTCGCTCTTGGCAATCCCAAGAAATCGATCTGCTCAAACAATTAGCCATTCAAGTGGGAATTGCCATTCAACAAGCAGAACTACACCAACGGGTAAAATGCTTGAATACTGCCTTAGAATCGGAGGTTCAGCAAAGAACCGCTGAATTGCAGATGACTTTGAAGTATGAAGCATTAATCGGACGGATTACCGAAAAAATTCGCGATAGTCTCGATGAAAATCATATTCTGCAAACCACCACCAAGGAATTAGTCCAGGTTTTACCCGTAGAAAGGGCCCAAATTGAGCTTTACAATCCCAGTCGCAGCAAAGCCACTATTGTCCACGAATACACCACCCAAGAGTTTATCTGTCAGGGAATTAGCCGTCAAATTAGCGATTTTCCTGAAATCTATCAACCGCTGCTGCACAAACAAGTTTTACAATTTGTCGATTATCTTCCCCTTGGCAATCCGCAAATCTGTCGTGTTAACCGTTGCGCTTGTCCTATCTTTGACGATCAGGGTTTTTTAGGCAATATTTGGCTAATTCGACCAGCTAATCAGATTTTTAACTCCTTAGAAACTAATTTGATTCAACATATTGCCACCGAATGTGCGATCGCTATTCGCCAAGCGCGACTTTACGAATCTTCCCAAGCACAAGTCAGGGAATTAGAAAAACTGGAAAGATTAAAAAGCGAATTCCTGAAAACCCTTTCCCATGAACTGCGAACCCCGATTACCAGCATTCGTCTAGCGGTGGAAACCCTAGAAAGTCTCCTAGAATATCAAGGGATCGAGATCGATCCACAGGATTCGATCGGTCAACTGTTACAAATTCTTAACATTGAATCTCAGCGTCAGAGTAAGTTAGTTAATGATTTGTTGACTTTAACCTATCTAGATGCGGAAACCGAACCTCCAGCGATCGAAACAATCGACTTACTTTCTTGGCTACCCTTATTAGTAGAACCTTTTCGTACTCTCACCCGCGAGCGACAACAGCAGTTAATTTTAGATATAGATGGCGATATACCGGAGATTAACAGCAATCTTTGTGATATCGAACGCATCATAGCGGAATTACTGACCAATGCTTCTAAATATACCCCAGAACAAGGGACAATTAGGGTAAATGTGAGGCGTGCGGACGAGCAAATATTAATCAGTGTGAGCAATTCAGGAGTAGAAATCGCTCCAGAGGAATTATCAAGAATATTTGCCCCTTTTTATCGTATTCCTAACCAAGATCCCTGGCGCTACAGTGGCACTGGTTTAGGTTTAGCTTTAGTCCACAAACTGATTAAACCCCTGAATGCCACCATTGATGTCACCAGTGCCAATGCTGTCACCACTTTTACCCTCACCTTGCCAATCTAGTCGAGCAGAAAACTTTTTAGAAAAAAACCTTGCAATTATTTCGAGGGCGTGCTATATTGATAAAGGACTAAAAAAAGCCGAGATAGCTCAGTTGGTAGAGCAGAGGACTGAAAATCCTCGTGTCCGCGGTTCAAATCCGCGTCTTGGCATCGCAAAAACACTAAAATTTGCCCTGTATTTACTTTCTACTCTGCTAGGTTTTAGACAGAAAACGGGTTTCTCCGAGAAACCCGTTTTCTACTCATGCAAAACTGAAAAGTCTCCCCAACCCGCAACCACTTTTTGATTTTTGGCTTGACGTGAGCGGTCACGGATTGAGATAATCTAACAAGTATGTACGACAATGAAATCCTAGACTCTAGCAACTCCTTAAATAATCCTCTCGATGGGAGCGATCCGGATCAAGCAGCGGAAATCCCCCCCGATCCCGAGGAAATGCTCTTATTGCTTACTTCTGCTCATGTTAGCGAGAGGATGATCGCAGCCCGCGCCTTTTGTGAATTGCGGGAAGAAAGAGCGATCGCTCCCTTACTAGAGATGTTAAACGATGTCTGTCCCCTGGTGCGTGTCAGTGTCGCCTACGCTTTGGGTCGAAATCCCAGTCTTAGCTCTGTGGCTCCCTTAATCGATTTACTGGCCAGAGATTGGAATGGTTACGTCAGAAAAGGGGTTGTTTGGGCCCTAGGTAACTGTGGCGATCGCAGAGCGATCAATCCCTTGGTTCATGCTCTTAAAACTGATATTTCGGCGGTACGATTATGGGCCGCTAGTAGTTTGGCCCAGATTGCCAAGGTCAATTATGAAGATATCATCACCGTGTTGCCGCCTTTAATTGAAGGATTGCGCCGAGATTTAATCGCAGCGGTGCGGAGTAATTGCGCTTGGTCGATCGGTCAATTATGCCGAGAATTGCCCTTAAATGTGATTTATGCCACGGCGATCGATGCTTTGATCGAGGCCTTGGTGGAAGACGAGGATTTAGGTGTCAAGGAAGATGCTAGGGGTGCTTTATTAAAAGTGGGCGACCCGAGAGGATTACAATTGATCGAGGAATTAGAGCTTGAAGGAATTATCTAAACCGCTAATTTTGGGCGTTACGGGGGCATCAGGACTGATTTATGCTGTCCGTACCCTCAAATATCTACTTTTAGCCGACTACACGATCGATCTAGTGGCCTCCAGATCAGCTTACACTGTCTGGCAAGCAGAAGATAATATTCGGATGCCGCCAGAACCGGAGCTGCAAGAACAATTTTGGCGCAGTCAATCCGGGGTGATGGAAAGGGGAAAATTACGCTGTCATCGTTGGGGTGATGTGGGGGCAACGATCGCCAGTGGTTCCTATCGCACCCTTGGTATGATAATTATTCCCTGTAGCATGAGTACAGTGGCCAAATTAGCGGGGGGATTAAGTTCCGATTTGCTAGAAAGAGCGGCCGATGTGCAGATTAAGGAGGGCAGAAAATTGGTTTTAGTGCCGCGAGAAACCCCTTTTAGTTTAATTCATCTGCGTAATTTAACTACTTTAGCCGAGGCGGGCGTTAGAATCGTGCCAGCAATACCTGCATGGTATCACCATCCCCAATCGATCGAGGATTTGGTCGATTTTGTCATTGCTCGTACTCTCGATCAGTTAGATATCGATTGTGTGACAATTAATCGCTGGCAAGGACATTAACAGTTATCAGTTATCAGTTATCAGTGGGTAAGTTATCAGTGGGTAAGTTATCAGTTATCAGATGTAAGTTTTAAGTTAATTAGTTAGTTAGTTAGTTATCTTTAAGTAGTCGTGCAAAATTAATTTCCTAGTAAAGATAGGCAAAAGGCAAGAGGCAAAAGGCAAGAGGGGGTTAGATATGTGTAATTAATTTTGCTTAGGTACTTATCTTTATACCTGTTTACTGTTTACTGATCACTGTTTACTGATCACTGATCACTGAGTCAAGGGAGGTAAAAATGGGCTGGATTATGGTCTTATTTGCGATTGCTGTAGGCGGATTACTGATCTGGCAGAATCTGGGGGTGATCACTTTGGTCTTTTTTGGCGGTATTATGACGGTGAAACTGCCCCTAGCGGTCTGGGTGTTACTTTTCACCCTAGCGGGAATTATTAGTGGTTTAACCCTGCAATTTCTCTATAGTTTTGGTCGTCCTTTGGCTGCCCCAAAAGCTTCCCCTCCTATAGCCAATAATCCTACAGTTCCACCCCCATCTCCCCGACCTACCCATATTCAAGATACTGCTGCGTATCCACCCCTTCGACGTAGCTCAGGGCAAGCGGGTAACGATTGGGAAAGAGATAGCGGTGATGATTGGAATTTTGATGCACCCCCCCTTCAACGTAGCTCAGGGCAAGCTGAAAAACCGACTACCATTCAGGATCGGGAAGAATTCCCGCCTAGGGTTGCCGATCGGGAAAAAGCGAATTTTGTCAAGCCCCCACAGGACAGTTCTCAATCTGGCTCAGTTTATTCCTATAGTTACCGCACAGCCAAACAGACTCGCGGGGAAAAAGCCGATCAAGTGTACGATGTCAATTATCGGATTATTACGCCCCCTGCCGAGGATGAAAACCAACCCTTCGACGTAGCTCAGGGCAAGGATCGGGAGGTAAACAAAGGGGATGAAGAGGAGTGGATTTAATTTTCCCTTCGACGTAGCTCAGGGCAAGGACAGAGTGGAGGTTTCTACCCGAATCCCTCAGAGAAGATAGACTTTTCTGGCCTTGTCTCCTGTCTTACAATGGTTAAATCTAGGTTGTGCAGACAGAGCGCCATGAAACACACATTATCCGTATTAGTTGAAGATGAAGCGGGAGTTTTAACCCGTATTGCTGGATTATTCGCCCGTCGCGGCTTTAATATTGAAAGTCTGGCCGTGGGTCCTGCTGAACAGATGGGAGTTTCTCGCATTACGATGGTAGTACCGGGGGACGAGAACAGCATCGAACAGTTAACTAAACAACTTTACAAATTAATTAACGTCCTCAAGGTGCAGGATATCACCCAAACCCCCTGTGTGGAAAGGGAATTAATGCTGATTAAAGTTAATGCTACCGCCGATCGCCGAGCAGAAGTGATCGAATTAGCGCAGGTATTCCGAGCGCGGATTGTGGATATTTCCGAGGAAACCCTGACCATCGAAGTGGTGGGGGATCCGGGTAAAATGGTGGCGATTATGCAGATGCTAAATAAATTTGGCGTTCGTGAGGTGGCGCGTACCGGTAAAATTGCTCTGATTCGCGAGTCGGGAGTCAATACGGAATACCTCAAAGCTTTAGAGGCTAAAATGGCAATTTAGGCATATTGGGGATGAATTAGGGGGTTGGGGTGTTAGGGTTTTAGGGTGTTAGGGTTTTAGGGTTTTAGGGTGATGGGGTTTTAGTTGAAATTTACCACTTCCCCATTCCCCCACTTCCCCACTTCCCCATTCCCCCACTTCCCCATTCCCCCACTTGCCTATTGCCTTCAGAAGCTGATAACTGATAAAAACTATGTCTAACCAGTCGCCGAAAACCCAAATTAGTCAACTTGTCACCGTTGCCGTGCAGAAATTGCAAGGAAAGGTAAATTTTCAGGCGGTAAATCTCAAAAAAGGGGCGAGAGTTCCCGAATTACGCATTAAAAACGAGAATGGCAGCGGGGAAAGCAAATATCCCCTAATCGGCGATCGCTATTTGTTGGGTCGTAGTTCCAGTTCCTGTGATATTACTATCCGTAATAATGTGGTTAGTCAGATTCATTGTTCCCTACAGCGTGACCCGAAAAATCCCCATAATTTCCTACTCACAGACGAAAACTCCACTAACGGGGTTTATATGGGTAAACGTCGTCTCAAAAGCTTTTCCCTGCGTCATGGTGATACCTTTACCCTGGCCCCCCCAGACTTGGCCAATTGTGTCACCATCTCCTATTACTGTCCCCCTCCCCTGTGGGCGCGACTTTTGCGCTATGGTTTCTATGGTGCGGGGGGTATTTTCGGTTTATTAGTTCTAGGGATTATCTGGGAAAGTCGCAGAGTTAATGTTTATCCGCTCCCTTCCGGGGTGAGCGGTCCGGTGGTAGTTTACCCTAGAGATGGTCAAACTCCCCTCAATCCCATGGGACAGGAAACTCACCAAGAATTAGATAATCTGAGCGATTTTTCTCCCTATTTGCCTAAGGCGGTTGTCGCTTCCGAAGATAGTCGTTTTTACTGGCATTTTGGCGTTGATCCTTTGGGGATTGTCCGGGCTGTTATGATTAATTGGCAAGGTCGGGGCATTCGTCAAGGGGCCAGTACCCTAACTCAACAGTTAGCGCGTAGTTTATTCCCAGAAGTCGGTCGCCAAAATACTGCCGATCGCAAACTCAGGGAGGCTGTGGTCGCTTTACAATTAGAGGCGGTCTATAGTAAGGATACAATTCTCAAAACCTATCTCAATCGAGTTTATCTCGGTCTGGCCGGTTACGGTTTTGAAGACGCGGCTCGCTTTTATTTCGATAAATCCGCTAGAGATTTAGATATCTCCGAGGCTGCCACCCTTGTGGCTATGTTACCCGCCCCGAATCTATTTAATCCCATTCAAGATTACGACACTTCCGTACAAAAGCGCAATCTTGTCATCGATCGCATGGCTCAATTAGGCATGATTTCCCCAGAAGCGGCGGCCAGCGCCCGCAGATCCCGCATTGAAATCAGTCCCCAAGCCAAAAAATCCTTATCCCGTACGATTGCACCATATTTTTATAGTTACGTTTTCGAGGAATTACAGGATCTTTTAGGGGAAGAAGTGGCCAAAGAGGGCAATTTTATCGTTGAAACCAGTTTAGACCGCCGGCTGCAAGCGATCGCAGAAAAAAGCTTAAAAACTCATATTTTAAATCAAGGTTCCCGCTATCGATACTCCCAAGGTGCTTTAGTTACCCTCAACAGTCAAACCGGGGAAATTCTCGCTTTAGTCGGGGGAGTTGATTATCAAAAAAGCCAATTTAACCGCGCTATCCAAGCTAAACGTCAACCCGGTTCCACTTTTAAGGTATTTGCTTATGCTGCCGCCCTAGAAAAGGGAATATCGCCCTATAAAACCTATACCTGCGCTGGACTCTCTTGGCAAGGACAGGCCTATTCTCCCTGTGAACGCAGTAGCGGGGCCATCAATATGTTTCAAAGTTTAGCCCGATCGGAAAATAGTGTCGCCCTTCGCATTGCTCGTGAGGCAGGATTAAGTAATGTGGTCAATGTGGCGGAACGTTTGGGGGTGAAATCACCTTTAAATGCTGTACCGGGGCTAATTTTAGGGCAAAGCGAGGTAAATGTTTTAGAAATGACCGGAGCTTATGGGGTTTTTGACCACGGTGGGCGCTGGAATCGTCCCCACGCCATTAAACGCATTCTCGACGCTTCCGACTGTAAAAATGTGGAGGATTTGAGTACCTGTCGGGTTATTTATGACTATGGCGAGGATAACGAGAGAAATCAGCAGGTAATCTCCCCTAAAACCGCCGAAACGATGAATAGTTTATTGCGGGGGGTGATAACTAATGGTACAGGAGGCGCTGCCAGTATTGGCATGGGAGAAGCGGGTAAAACGGGAACTACTAATAATTATGTGGACCTCTGGTTTATCGGTTATCTTCCCCGTCGCGACTGGGTGACGGGCATTTGGTTAGGGAATGATAATAATTCTCCCACTTCCGGCAGCAGTCAACAGGCAGCGCAGTTATGGGGCGATTATCACCGTCAGTTAATCACTACACAAAATTAATCCCAATAAGTAGTCGTGCAAAATTAATTTCCTAGTGAAGATAGGCAAGAGGCAAGAGGCAAGAGGTGGTTAGATATGTGTAATTAATTTTGCTTAGGTACTTAGGGTTTGCCAGCAATTCTCATTTTGAAACGATTTTGCGTTGTTTCAGCGATCTAGAGATTCGTTAAGAATTATTAACCCCTCTAGGTGCAAGGGTTTTAATGTCATGAAACCTTAAAATGAGAATTGCTGGGGTTTGCTGAATAAATTTGAAATGTAGGCAAAGTAAAGGTTTTGGGGCTTTTCTCGCGAAACAGGTGCAAGATTTTGAGAGAATCGTCGTTCAAAACCTTGCGTCTTCATCGGCCCGCATCCTGTAGGGGCGAAGCATTCGGACAATAACCTATCGGTGAAAAGGTAGATTTTCTATCCGAATGCTTCGCCCGTACTTATTCAGCAAACCCTACTTAGGACTAGCTACTGTTGCCGTTGCCTGTTCCAGAGTTCCCTCAAACTAGAGACTTCCTACATAATAAGGGTGTCTTAGCCCCAGCTAAAACACCCGTACTGATTATTTCTGGGGGCTTAATTTTCCCGCAAAAATCAACAATTGTCCGACTCACCCCAGGGGATGGACAGGGGTAGATTAGATAACGACAATATTGGCTTGAGTGAAGGGTGTTGGGAATTGTGGAGTGAAAAAATTTGCGATTCGAACCGAACTAGCGCCACCAACACCATCTACGTCAAACCATAAAGAACCATTGCTAGTATTGTAGATAAATCTTTGATCTGCAGTAGCAGCGCTATTGACTCCCGCAGCAGAACGGAATTGTGCAGCACTCAAAGGACCAGCAGTCAGTCCACCACCGAAACCAGCGGCGGAAACATTGATAACATCACCTTCAGAGGCGTTAAAACCCCCGATCCAATCAAATCCTTCGATGGGACTGTTGAAAACAAAATTGTCAGCACCAGCACCACCAGTTAAAGTATCGATTCCAGCGCCGCCGACTAGGGTATCGTTTCCATCACCGCCGACTAGGCTATCGTTGAACCCACTGCCTGTGATGAAATAGGAATCAGTGGTGAGGAGATTCCAGATCCCATTTACTTGCGGACCCGACGCTTTCGTGTTAACAATACCGCCGCTTAGTTGATAAGTGCCAGCAGACCCACCTCTAACAAAGGTAAGGCTATTTGCTAACAGGGAAAAGGTCTGAGGAGAAAAGCCTCCACCGACCCTGGAAAGGGTCGCGCTATCAGCAGGTCCGAAGTTGGTTATTCTCCACGCTGTAGTAACGCCGCCGGTTAAAAGGCCCTGGGAAGTGAGATTATCCTCGGTAATGGTAATGCCTGGTCCTAATATAGAAATGGGGGTATCAGTAAAGGTGTTCAGGAAAGCGGCAACTGACGTAGTCACAGCAGGATTGAAAGTAACACCAACGGAGCGGCCAGCGAATGATGTAGTTACAGTGGGCATGGTTTTTCCTTTGAATGATATGTTTGAATGTGAAGAGTCTGATAGTCTTCCTCCCGATTATTATATACCGAGAAAAAAAATACAACCCTGTTTTCTCGGCCTGTTTCCTGAATTGTTGCTAATGTTCGTTATTTTACATCAGGTCAAGTTTTTATCAATTTTGGGTTAATTTTTGGCTGGGTATGACATAAATCACCCCAGAAATTAAAGTTAATGTCACCGATAGCCAAAAAGCCCCCTGAGCAATTAAATTATATTCAGAAGGCAAGGGAGCGATTAAGAGAGCGATAGCAATAATTTGGCTGACTGTTTTGCTTTTTCCCCACCAATTAGCCCCTTTTATGTCGCTATTTCCCGTTAAATTCGGATTAATGCGCCAACCAGCGATCGCTAATTCCCGAGCGAGAATCAAAAATACTCCCCAAGCAGCAATTACATCCATTTCAATCAGAGCTAAGAGGGGAGCGAGAACCAGTAATTTATCGACCAAAGGATCGAGAAATTTACCTAATTCGGTGATTTGATTGAATTTTCTCGCTAGATAACCATCGAGCCAATCGGTACTGGCAGCAATCAGAAAGATAATTAAACTTAACCAGCGATCGATTTCTGTGCCTTGATGCAACCAGTATAAAATTAATGGCAGTCCCAAGAGTCGCGATAGGGTAATCGAGTTGGGTAGGTTCATTTTTCAGTAAACAGTAAACAGTAAACAGTAAACAGTAAACAGTAATCAGTAATCAGTAAACAGTAAACAGTAATCAGTAATCAGTAATCAGTAAACAGTAAACAGTAAACAGTAAACAGTAAACAGTAATCAGTAATCAGTAAACAGTAATCAGTAATCAGTCAAAAGGCAGCTCTGAGCTTGTCGCTTAATAAGTAGTCGTGCAAAATAAATTTCCTAGTGAAGATAGGCAAGAGGCAAGAGCGGGGTTAGATATGTGTAATTAATTTTGCTTAGGTACTTACTATCTATTCACTGAAAACTGATAACTGAAAAATGATAACTGATAACTGATTTTAGCTGGCTAATTTGAGATCGAAATTACTTTGTTTATTGCCTAATTGCCTGAGCCAACGATAATTATAAGCTAAAGCACTCCAGAAGGTGGGATAAACGGCATAATTAACGCCAAATTCTTGGCAAACTTCCGCTAAAATTGGGGCTATCTTGGGGTAGTGAATATGGCAAATTTGCGGGAAAAGATGGTGAACGACTTGATAATTTAATCCTCCTAAATACCAATTTAAAAAGATATTTTTAGGGGCAAAATCTACGGTAGTTCGTACTTGAAAAATTGCCCATTCGTCTTCGATTTGATTGGCTGCCGAGGGTTGAATAAATTCGGCGGGTTCCAAAACGTGAGCTAACATAAATACATGACAGGCAAGCAATCCATAGGTCATAAAAACAATGAGAAAACCGATCGCTATTTCTAGGGGACTATAACCAACTAAGAGAGGAATGCCAATAAACCAAAAGAGATAAACAACTTTTCCGCTCAATAAAACAAATAGATCGATCGCTTTAGGATTGGGAATTTTAATCTCGCCAAAACGATGACGAAAGAGGATAGAGCGCACATCGGAGAATGACCAATAGATAGGAATTATACCGTAGAGAATTGGGATAAATAAATGTTGATAACGATGATACCATTTATGCTCGGCATGGGGAGTCATTCGCACGATACCATCGCCGTGAATTTCCACATCGTAGCCTAAAACATTGGTGTAGGTATGATGGAGATAGTTATGACGAAAACGCCAGAGATAACTGGAAGCACCGATGATATAATCGTAGGCCGTGCCAAGGAGAGAATTAACCCATTTTTTACTAGAATAGCCACCATGGTTGGCATCATGACCAATGCTAAAACCAATCCCTGCTAATCCTGCTCCTAAAACCAGACAACCGATGATTTTTAGCCACCAGATATCGGGACCAAAAAGCACAAATAACCAAGCGGCAATTACCCAAGTTAAAATCGTGATCGTCTTCAGGTACATGGCCAAATTATCTCTGGTGGGGATGCCGTTTTCGGTAAAATAAGCATCAACCCGTTTATTCAATTCCTTTCTAAAACCCTGATTTTCGGTAAAGGTTACTCGCATTCCTATTTTTGTCCTAGATGTTGGTATGACGGCAATTTGTGGCAGCTCATAGTGAATTTATGGGTCTTTTACTGGTTTGCTAAGGCTGTCTCACTACAACTGATAGTTTCTCATCAGTCTCTCATCTATTGTCAGAGAAAGAGGTGCGCTTGGCAAGGGAATCGCTGAATTTATTTGCTACTTTTGCAGAAAATCCTCGGTTTTTACCTAATCAGATATCAGATACCTGTAGCCGGTGATAGAGATGAGCGTTAGGTACTTTTGTACTACCATTAAAGCCATTGAAGGCGATCGAGTTTTCTGGTGCGAAGTGCCACAATTAAGAGGATCGATCAATGCGATCGCTGGAAAGGTGGCAAATGATGAAGCGGTGTATCTTGATCTGTGGCAATGGTTACAGAATGATCCTAATAACCAATTAGTCAAGTCTCATTGGATGGTTTTTTTACAATATCGCTCCTGTATGGTAACTCAAAGGGTCTATCAAAATGTTGGCGGTCGGATCGATGCTGATTATGAAACCCTATTCTACTATTTGCTGAATTTGCTGGCTACGGCAATCACCAACAATCCTAGCAATTTTTACGGCAACTTTCAGGATCAAAAGACCAAACTGGGATTTTTTCGCTTAATCTTAGAAAAATGGACAGATAAAAAATTAAGAAATACTCTCTATAATTTCCTGCGAGGAGAGCGGCAATTGAAAAATTAAACGCATCAACCTCAAAAGTTGACAAAGAAAAGCTGACCAGATACTGTCTGATCAATACAACAACCTATCAGACCTAAAAATGAAGCACTCAACATCTTAATATAGAACAAACAAACTTATTCTACTAACTTAGTCAAGAGAAAAAATTTATCTCAACGGCAAATGACCGTTTTGCTCAGATGTCATCAAAGCACAATATCACGAAAATAAGTAATCAAAATTCCCTCGGATGCTATCTACATGACACAGTATAAGCTAAGAGCGATACTTGCTCTAAAAATCTCAAACAACCCTTTAAAAATGTCAGCAATTTCGGTCTATTTACGGATTATGTGCAATTAACTTAATCCTTGTTTTTCCTATTTTTGAAATCTTAAAAATTAATGATGCAAGAGGTTAAATGAATAGCTAAGTAGGTAGGCGTTAAAAATTATCAGATGCCCTCCTTATTAAGGGTAATCGAGGGGGGATCAAGGGGGGATCGGCACCCCCCTTATCAAGGGGAGCAGGGGGGATCGAACCTAAAATCCATTTTAATTTTAATTATAACCAGCTACTTAATATGTTAAGATATGCCTAGATATTTGTAAACTTTTTCCTTTGTATGGATATCGTTATTATCGAGGATGAAATTGAAATCGCCCATTTGATTCAGCAAACTTTAGAGCGGGAATCATTTACTTGTCATCTGGCTTATAATGGTAGGGTAGGACTAGAACTATTTTATCAAAAGCAACCAGATTTAGTGATTTTAGATTTAATGTTACCGGAATTAGACGGACTAGAATTGTGTGCTAGAATTCGCCAAAAACCCGGGACAAAAGACCCCTATATTTTAATGTTAACCGCTAGGGGAGAAGAAATCGATCGCATTATCGGTCTATCTACGGGAGCCGATGATTACATGGTCAAACCCTTTAGTCCCCGGGAATTAACCGCTCGCGTAAGAGCTTTATTAAGACGTAGTTTAAGACACGATAGCCAACCCCAACAACTCCATCGCAGCCGTCATTTTATTATCGACTTAGATCAACATTCTGCTCTTCGTAAATTGGAGGGAATGCCAGAGGAAACCCTCGATTTAACCACCCTAGAATTTAATTTATTAGCTACCTTTGTCAGTTATCCCAATCGCGTCTGGAGTCGCACCCAATTAATCGATAATCTCTGGGGAAATGATTTTTTTGGCGATGAAAGGGTAGTAGATACCCATATCCGACGCTTACGCAAAAAAGTAGAACCCGATCCTGCTAATCCGATCTTTATCAAAACTGTAGTCGGTGTCGGTTATAAATTTGAGGATGACATTATCTAGAAACTATTGATCGGTAATTGGCAGTGAGCAGTTATCAGTTATCAGTTATCAGTTATCAGGTGTGAGTTTTCAGTGAATAGTATTAAGGGACAAACTCGCAGCTGCCTTTTTACTGTTTACTGTTTACTGCTCACTGTTTACTGCTCACTGATTACTGACCAACACCCCAACCCCAACAAAAAATTCTCCCTAAAGCCATTTAAGCAGTCTTTAACCCTTATGTGCTAGAATTTTTGAAGATTTTGCTATTCATTTAGGTTCAATCAGGGATCACAGCCTTTTTAGGGAAATTTTATGACAAGTAACTACGGCGTGGAACAGATACAAGTTCTCGAAGGGTTAGAACCAGTCAGGAAGCGGCCGGGGATGTATATCGGTACGACTGGGCCGCGGGGACTACATCATTTAGTCTATGAAGTGGTGGACAACTCGATCGATGAGGCCCTAGCGGGTTACTGTACTCATATCGAAGTGGATATCAAGGCCGATGGTTCCGTCAGCGTCACCGACGATGGCCGGGGTATTCCCACCGATGTCCACCCCACCACGGGTAAATCTGCTCTCGAAACCGTTCTCACTATACTTCATGCCGGCGGTAAATTTGGCAGTGGTGGCTATAAAGTGTCGGGAGGATTACACGGAGTCGGGATTTCCGTCGTTAATGCTCTTTCCGCATGGGTCGATGTGACAGTCTGGCGCGATCATAAAGTACATATCCAACGCTACGAAAGAGGTATCCCCGTCACAGAATTGGTCAGCAGTCCCAGTCAAGAGGAAAAAACGGGAACTAGGGTTAATTTTCTGCCGGATACCGAAATTTTTAGCCAAGGCATCGAATTTGATTACAGTACCCTCTCCGGACGTTTACGAGAACTAGCCTACTTAAATGCGGGTGTTAAAATCACCTTTAGCGATTACCGTCCCGAAGAACCCCACATCGAAACCTATTGTTATGAGGGGGGTATTAAAGAATACGTCGCCTATATGTGTCGGGAAAAAGAAACCCTGCACAAAGATATTATCTATGTATCGGGAGAAAAGAACGGAATTAATATCGAAGTGGCGTTTCAGTGGTGTATAGATGCCTATAGCGACAATATTCTCGGTTTTGCTAATAACATCCGCACCATTGACGGGGGAACTCATCTAGAAGGATTAAAAGCAGTTCTGACTCGTACTTTAAATAATGTTGCTCGTAAACGGAATAAAATTAAAGAAAACGAGCCTAATCTAGCGGGGGAAAACGTCCGTGAGGGTTTAACCGCCGTTATTTCCGTAAAAGTCCCCGAACCGGAATTTGAGGGACAAACCAAGACCAAATTGGGTAACACCGAAGTCCGGGGTATTGTTGATTCGCTGGTGGGGGAAACTCTCAACGAATACCTAGAACAAAATCCCCAAGTGGCCGACACGATTATCGAAAAAGCAGTACAAGCGTACAAAGCGGCGGAAGCAGCCCGACGGGCCCGGGACTTAGTACGACGGAAATCGGTCTTGGAATCCTCACCTTTACCGGGTAAATTGGCTGATTGTAGCGAAAGAGACCCAGAAAAGTCAGAAATTTACATCGTCGAAGGGGACAGCGCCGGTGGAAGTGCCAAACAGGGGCGCGATCGTCGTTTTCAAGCGATTCTACCTCTGCGGGGAAAAATCCTCAATATCGAAAAAACCGATGATGCCAAAATCTACAAAAATACGGAAATTCAATCCTTAATTACCGCCCTCGGTTTAGGGATTAAAGGAGAAGATTTCGACCCCTCACAATTGCGCTATCATCGCATTGTTTTAATGACTGATGCTGATGTGGATGGCGCCCACATCCGAACTTTGTTGTTAACTTTCTTCTATCGTTATCAGAAGAATTTAATTGACCAAGGTTATGTATATATCGCCTGTCCTCCTCTCTATAAATTGGAACGCGGTAAAAATCATTCCTACTGCTATAGCGATCGAGAATTACAGCAAAAGATAGCGGAATTTCCCTCCAATGCTAACTACACAATCCAACGTTTTAAAGGGTTAGGGGAAATGATGCCCCAACAACTTTGGGATACTACCATGAATCCCGAAACTCGCACTTTAAAACGGGTGGAAATCGAAGACGCAGCCAAAGCAGAGGAATTATTTACGATTCTTATGGGCGATCGAGTTGCCCCCCGGCGAGAATTTATCGAAACCCACGGACCGCGTTTAAATCTTACTGATTTGGACATTTAAACCGTAACTTGGGGCTGTGTTAGTCTAGGCTAATACAGCCCCCGATAAAATCCCTAAATCCAGTTACTGAAGATTGATTATCGATCTTTTCTCGCTCGTTTTAGAAAAGTGGCGATCCCCGCAACTGCGCTGATCGCCACTAGAGCGGAAGGTTCAGAAGTTCCCACTGGGGAAAAACTCGTACTTCTTTGAGAAAATTGAATGTTATCCAAGCCAATACTATCTGAATCACTACCGAGATTAGTCGCATCAAAACGGATCGTTAACGAGGAAGCGGCGAGGGAACCGAGATTCGAGGTATTGAAACTGGTTCGCGTGGTTCCACTGATGAATACATTACTTTGACTAAACACAGAAGTGCCACCGCTCAGGACTTGTACGGAGTCAATCGTGTAGTCTCCGCGCCAACCCGCGAGATCGAAAGAATCTAGCACCACCTCAAACCCTGGATCGGCGGTTAGGGTAACATCAAGAATACTGGTTCCAGACTCCTCGGCATAGATAACATTGGTAAGATTTCCATATTCCAATGACCACCATAACGTCTGGTTGTTCGGATAGTCCACGACCACGTTCGGTGTCAAGCCCCCAGCGCTACCGTAACTGAAAATACCATTCGTGAAGCTGGTAATACGATCACCGTATCCCCCAAAGGAAGAGGAGTTTAGAGAGTCATCGTTATTGATTCCCGTAATATCGAAGGTTAGTACCGCTGCGGATGCGGAATGAGTAAAGGAGGTCGCTAGGAGAGTTCCGGTAGCAAGGATAATGGCAGTTCTACCATAAAACGGCAAAACTGCCATTTTTTGATTTTTTTTCAGCATAGATTTAGGGTGAATCGGGTAGATTTTTGAAAGCTGACTGAACATTAGGGACTTGCGTAGGAATAATACCCCTGCCAGACAATCGATCTGTAGAAGAATCAGACCAGCCCCAAACAGCACATTATCAAAGCGCAAGTCCCTCAAATAATAGCTTATGAATTTTAGAAAATCAAATTAACCGCACTCGCTTTCATCGAAAAATCAGCCAGTAGCGGTGGATTATCGGGGTCTTCTAGGGCGTTTTTGGCAATTTCCGCCTCGCTCATGCCTTTAACTTTCTCCCAGTTCGTTTTGCCTTTCAACTTCGCCCACTGTTCGCGGGTGATTCTGGTAATATGTTCTTCGTTCACGGTTATTAGCCCTCCTAAGTAGTCGTGCAAAATTAATTTCCTAGCAAAGATAGGCAAAAGGCAAGAGGCAAAAGGCAAGAGGGGGTTAGATATGTGTAATTAATTTTGCTTAGGTACTTAGCACTAATTATTCGACGAACCGGGCCACGCCATGGATAAACCACCACTCAAGTGGAGCGATGTCGCCGTTGAGGATAACCAGCGATTCTCATTTTAAGGTTTCATGACATTAAAACCCTTGCACCTAGAGGGGTTAATAATTCTTAACGAATCTCTAGATCGCTGAAACAACGCAAAATCGTTTCAAAATGAGAATTGCTGGAGGATAACTACCTGAGATCGATCGAAATGGGATTTAATAAAAATAAGGCCGCATGACTAGCCATTTCTGCGGATAAATAAATCTTTTTATATTTAATAATACCCGTTTCTAAAAAAGAATCCCTTAACATGGCTTTTGTCCCACTGTTAAAATCCGCTTCGTAAAAAACTTCTTTAATTCCCGAAGAAATAATTAGTTTTAAACAGGAAATACAGGGTTCTAAAGTAACGTAGATACTAGCTCCTTGGGTAGAAATACCGTGTTTAGCCGCTTGAGCGATCGCATTAGCTTCAGCATGAATTGCCCGAGAGGGAATTTCTCCGGATTCTCGACAGGTTCCCAAACCGCGATAACAAAAACCTTGGGCCGTACAATGAACTGTTCCTGATGGAGAACCATTGTAACCCGTGGCTAAAACCTGCCGATCTTTGACAATTACCGCACCGACGGGAAAAGCTAAACAGGTGGATCTGGTGGCGGCTAATTTAGCAATCATTAAAAAGTATTCGTCCCAAGTCGGTCTTTTTTCTTCAGAGTTGATCACGGTTTCATACCAAGCTAGAAAAAGCGAAAAAGAGGGGTTTATCTCTGATAGTTTATCATTAGATGACCTCTAAACCAATTAAAGCACTATCCTGACCACCGATCGCATAGCCAATAGCGACAAGCAAACTGGCTAGTAAACCGAATATCGGTGAATAATATTACCTAAAATGTCGGATGAATGCCCCCGCTACATTTTTCGACAAGATACTCACTGGTGAGATCAGCGTTCGACCGAGCCTTCGACTGAGATCACGTCGAACCTCGAAATCGAGACGTTTAATACAAACTAACGGGCTACAAACTATCTGATGATCGACGTAAAATCAAATTTACTGACGGTTTTTAAGCAGGAGAATTTGATTTATGATGTAGTTAAAAAACCTTAGTTTATTATTCAAAGTAACAGATTAAACTGGTAAGAGTTGTTAGTAATACTGACGGTTATTATTGCCAGTTTTTGATTGACTTAAAACGGCAAAAATACCATAAACCAACGGGACAAATAACAGGAATTAACTTAAGATTAAAAGAATTTTATACCCATGCTCAAGGCAATACCGTAGAGAATCCACGTTATTTAAGAAAGTCAGAAAAACGACTCAAAAAAAGCACAAAGACGATTATCTAAAAAATTTTTTCAAGGAAAAAACAGTCTAAAAACTATCACAATCAACGGATAAAAGTAGCTAAACTTGATCTTAAAGTATCAAAACAACACAGAAACAAAGTAATTAAAGATGCTTCGGTATTAGTCCAGTCTAATTATCTGGTAGTCTATGAGGCTTTAAAGGCAAGAAACTTAGTCAAAAACCGTAAGCTGTCTAAGTCGATTTCTGATGCTTCTTGGTATCAATTTACTGAATGGTTTGAATTTTTTGCTAAGATTTAAGTAGTCCTGCAAAATTAATTTCCTAGTCGAGACTCCGAGACGGGAGACGGGATACAGCTATTAGGGATCGGATTTGAGTTTTCAGTTCACTGTTTCCTCACATCAGAAGTCTGACGGAGTAGTGGCTTAGATATGTAATTAATTGTGCTAAGATTTATCAAATTGTCTGTGTTGCTGTTTCTCCCCATTTGACGACTCAAGATTGTTCAGTTTGTGGGAGGAGAGTTCAAAAAACCTTAAGTACTAGAACTCATCAATGTCCTAATTGTAAGATAGTCTTAGATAGAGATCATAATGCAGCAATCAACATTCTTAAAAAAGGGTTACAATATTTGGGAAATCATCTCAAGGCCTCGACCCTTCGACGTAGCTCAGGTTTAACACTGAGCTTGTCGAAGTGAGGCCACTGTACTGTTGGGCAAACAGAAAACGACCCAAACACCTTGGGAGAGTCTGACTTCTGGATTTTCAGTGGAGACATTGAGAATCTAAGTTGTCTGGTTGAACAAGGAATTTCCGATAGTGATAGGTCAAGAATCCACCGTCAAGCTACGCTATGACGGTGGTAGTATGTCAATTAAGATTAATTCATCAATTGGATAATGTATAGAAAACTGGCCAACAAAATCCTTAAATTAGCTAATTCCCTATCTAGGTCATCGAAGCGATCTATTTTAATTGTCACCGACTGCCTTATTTTTGGTCTAAGTATCTATCTGGCCTTCTCTCTCAGGTTTAATCTGAGCCTCGAATATCAGCAAATTAGACCTTTTTTCGGGGAAATACTCAGCTTAATTGCGATTAAACTTCTAGTTTTCTATCTCAAAGGTATTTACCGTCCCGTAGTACGTTATACGGGGTTGGAGTTTCTTTCGTCCGTACTGCAAGCGGTTCTCTATAGTTCAGGGGTTTTAATCAGTCTTGCCTACTTTCAAAGGGATGCCTTTTTGCCGCGTTCAGTCCTAATTATCGACGCATTGTTAACCCTAGTATTGGTTATCGGGGTGAGATTGTTGATTCGTTCTGTCTTTCACCGTCTGAATATTTACGTCAGCAGTGTGGATAGAGAACCGACAATCGTTATCTATGGTGCAGGGGTTGTGGGTCGTCAATTGGCACGTTCCCTACAAAATGACCCCCACTATCGTTTATTGGCCTTTGTTGATGATAATCCCGATTTGCAGCACCGAGTGATCCAAGGCTTTAGGGTTTATCCCCCCTCTCAATTGGCACTACTGCACCAAAAAACAGCCTTTGACTGGGTTATTCTCGCTATTCCTAATGTAGCCAAGGCCAGAAAGCGGCAAATCATCGAAAGTCTAGAAACTTTACCCATCGACATTAAAACCGTTCCTCCCCTCTCAAAAATTTTATCGGGAGAAACGACCATCAATCAGATTCGCAGTGTCGATGTCTCGGAATTATTAGGACGGGAAGAAATTCTACCTCATTCCGAACTTTTGGGAAAAAATGTCACCGGTAAAGCGGTGTTAGTCACCGGGGGTGGTGGTTCCATCGGTTCGGAATTATGCCGACAAATCGCCTTCCTCAACCCAAAATGCCTGGTAATCTACGAATTAAACGAGTTTTCCCTCTACAAAATCGATCTCGATTTAAGCGAAAATTATAGCGATTTACGCAAGTATGCCTATCTAGGCAATGTTCTTGACCGCAATCATCTGGCCCGAGTCATCCAACAACACCAAATTGAGACAATTTATCACACGGCCGCCTATAAGCACGTTCCCCTTGTGGAAACCAATGCTAGTCAAGGGGTTTACACTAATGTTTGGGGAACCTTAAATGTCGCTCAGACCGCGATCGAGAATTCAGTTAGTAATTTGGTTCTTATTTCCACCGATAAGGCCGTCAGACCGACTAACATTATGGGGGCCAGCAAACGCTGTGCTGAGTTAGTTGTACAAGCTTTGGCCGCTTTAACCGACACTTCCACCCGTTGCGCGATCGTCCGCTTTGGCAATGTTCTTGATAGTAGCGGTTCCGTGGTGCCGCGTTTCCGGGAACAAATCGCCCAACGTAAGAATATTACCCTCACCCATCGCAATATTATTCGCTATTTTATGTCTATTCCAGAGGCGGTGCGTTTGGTTATACAAGCAGGAGCTATGGCTAAGGGGGGTGAGGTATTCCTGTTGGATATGGGTGAGCCGGTAAAAATTTACGATTTGGCCCTACAGATGATTCGTTTAAGTGGCTTGGAATTAGGGCAAGATATTGATATTGAAATCACAGGATTAAGACCGGGGGAAAAACTCTACGAAGAATTATTAATCGATACCGATAAAGCTCGTCCCACCGCTCACCCCAAAATTTTTTGCGCTCATGAATACTTTCTTGCTTGGGACGAATTACAAATCAAATTAGAGCAACTGCTTAATTATATTCAACTTAATGACCGTCAAGGCTTAGTTAAGTCCCTACAAGATTTAGTTCCTGAATACCAGCCTCCCCAGCAAATGGCCAGTAATTCGTCAAGTAAAAAGTGAAAAAGAGGAGTTTTAGCTCTCCTCTTTTTGACAGAATTTATTAATCTAATTGAACCGAATGCTCTTGTTTTAATTGCTTTTGGATAGTTTTTACCGTCCGCCCAATTTTATTGATTTCGGGGAAAGAAGGGCGATTTACTCTATCAGCTAGAGGAGAAGTTTGTTGAATAGCAATGCTTAAATAAAGAGGAAAAGCGAGGGTAAAGGCTAAAAAAAGACGTTGTAACATGATCCACTCCCACAAAAGTTATTCAGCGATTATTTTAGCCGACTGAAACTTTTACCAGAATAACGACTAACTAGGAAAATTTCAGCTAGTTTGTGACAGTCTGGCAATTGGTGGGACAATCCTAAAGAATTAGCGTTGAAACTCTCAACCCTAGACCAAGACTCTGATACATTGATCTAAGAACATGATCGATCGCCCTATCTATGCACAAAATTCCAGTTACTGTGATCACGGGTTTTCTGGGTGCGGGAAAAACTACCCTCATCCGTCATCTACTGCAAAATAATCAAGGCCGCCGGGTGGCCGTTATGGTCAATGAATTCGGAGAAGTGGGAATTGATGGTGATTTATTGAAAAGTTGTCAGACCTGCGACGACAACCCTAACGATAATATTGTGGAATTGACCAACGGTTGTCTGTGCTGCACAGTACAGGAAGAATTTCTCCCCACCATGCAGAAATTGCTGGAGCGACGGCAACAGTTGGATTGTATGCTGATCGAAACCTCGGGATTAGCTTTACCTAAACCTCTGGTTCAAGCTTTTCGCTGGCCGGAAATCCGCAACGGGGCCACGGTGGACGGAGTAATCACGGTGGTGGATGGTTTTGCTATCGCTAGGGGTCGTCTGGTGGCGGATTTAGATGCTTTAACGGCACAAAGGCAAGCAGACCCCAATTTAGAACACGAAACCCCCATTGAGGAGTTATTTGAGGATCAGTTAGCCTGCGCTGACCTGGTACTCTTAACTAAAACCGATCTCATCAGCGAAATTGAATTAGAAAAAATTATTAATTGGCTGAAAACACAACTGCGATCGACGGTCAAAATAGTTACTTGTGCCGATGGACAAATTAGCCCCGATGTGCTACTGGGATTTAATGCCGCCGTCGAGGATAATTTAGCTAGTCGTCCTAGTCATCATGATCACGAGGAAGAACACGATCACGATGAGGAGATCAATTCTGTGCAGTTTTGCCTCGATTCTCCCGTAGATGCCAGAATTTTGACCCAACGGCTCAAAGAATTGGTGGCCCGAGAAGAAATCTATCGGGTCAAGGGATTTGTTAATGTGGCCCATAAACCGATGCGTATGGTGTTACAGGGAGTCGGTGATCGCTTTGATTCTTTCTTCGATCGACCCTGGCAATCCACGGAAACGCGGCAAACTCGCTTGGTCTTTATCGGCCGCTCCCTCGATAGTCAGAGAATCGAGCAGGCCTTAACTAGGGTTTGCTGAATAAATGTGAAATGTAGGCAAGGTAAGAGTTTTGTGGCTTTTCTCGCAAAACAGGTGCAAATTTTGAGAGAATCGTCGTTCAAAACCTTGCGTCTTCATCAGCCCGCGTCCTGTAGGGGCGAAGCATTCGGGCAATAACCCATCGGTGAAACCGTAGATTTTCTAACCGAATGCTTCGCCCGTACTTCTTGCCGCAAACCCTAACTAGGGTTTGCGGCAATAAGTTTTTCCTAGGGACAGGGTGGGGTAGGGAGATTATTTTTATTTATTCTCCCTTCTACAATAATTACTCGCAGCCAGAAATACGTTGGGTACTATCATACTTTGTGCTTTTTGTCAAAAAAACTTTTTTTTTGCAATAAAACTACACAAAAAAAAGATCATCGTTGTGGGTGAAATTGACTGATTTAACCGTCTTAATTAGGATCACCTTCTAGGTGTGGCAAGGGTTTCAACCATTGCTGTCCAAAAAAGCACAGAATAACCCATTCTGAAATTCTATCAAATCGCTGTAACCAGCGTAACATCGTTGTTAAATAATAATCTTTCTCAATTAATTCTTAAGAATTTGTAAATATTGCGAAATGTTAATTTAAATATTCTCAAGTTTTTGCACTCAATCAATAAATTTTACTTATATTTATCCAACATCGGGTTAGAAGTCAGGAGTCAGGAGTCAGGTTTTAGATGTTGGGGTTTTAGGGTTTTGGGGTTTTGATTCAATTTCCCCATCTCCCCATCTCCCCATCTCCCCATCTCCCCATCTCCCCATCTCCCCATCTCCCCACTTCCCACTTCATAATTCATAATTCATAATTCCCCTACACCCCATTGAAAAAGCTCCGGCGATCAATCGCCTGGATAGATGGTTGGGGATTTAGGTTAGGGTAGTAAAAGATACAGATTACTCACCCTTGCAGACCAAAAATTATGACGAACACCAGTAACCCGCTGCTTGCCGGTCAAGGATTACCGGCTTTTGACCAAATCCAACCCGGCCTGATTGTCCCTGGGATGACGCAACTTTTGCAGGAACTGGCCAGAGAATTAACCGAACTAGAAGCAGAGATTGCCCCCACCTGGGAAAAATTAGTCGAACCCCTTACCCGGATTGAAGAACGTTTAAGCTGGAGTTGGGGGATTATCGGTCATCTGATGGGGGTAAAAAATAGCCCAGAATTGCGTCAAGCTTACGAAACCGTACAACCACAGGTAGTCGAGTTTATTAGCCGTTTAAGCCAAAGTAAACCCATTTATGAAGCATTTTTGTGTCTGCGTCAAGGGGAAAGCTGGGGGCAATTAGACGAGGCACAACAGCGCATTGTCGAAGCTTCCCTGCGGGATGCCCAGTTGGCCGGGGTAGGATTAGCAGGGGAGAAAAAAGACAGATTTAACGCGATTCAACTGGAATTAGCGGAAATAACCACGAAATTTTCTAATAACCTCCTCGATGCCACCAAAGGTTTTCAACTGAAACTAACAACCCCAGAAGATATCGCCGGTTTACCCCCTAGTCTCCTCAGTTTAGCCGCCCAAACCGCCCGCAGCCAAGGGGAAACTAACGCCAGCACCGAAACCGGCCCCTGGGTGATTACCCTCGATTTTCCCAGTTATTTCCCCTTTATGAAGTACAGCGATAATCGGGAATTGCGGGAAAAACTCTATAAAGCCTACGTTAGTCGGGCCGATCTGGGAGAATTGGATAATAATCCCTTAATCGATCGCATTTTGCAACTTCGTCAGGAACAGGCCCATCTTCTAGGTTATAGTACCTACGCCGAGGTCAGTCTTGCCCGGAAAATGGCCAATTCTGTGGATGAAATCGAGAAATTGCTTGACAATTTGCGCCAAGTAAGCTACGAAGCGGCAAAACAGGATTTAGAGGCCTTAAAAACTTTTGCGGGAACCGACGATCTCAAGCATTGGGATATAGCCTATTGGTCAGAAAAACAGCGTCAGGCCAAGTTTAACTTTAGTGCCGAGGAATTACGCCCCTATTTCCCCCTACCACGGGTTTTAGAAGGCATATTTAGTCTCGCTAAACGGATTTTTGGGGTAGAAATTATCGCTGCCGACGGTAAAGCACCTATCTGGCATCCCGATGTGCGTTATTTCCAGATTAACGACGAAAAGGGTGAAAAAATCGCCTATTTCTACCTAGATGCCTACAGTCGTCCCGCCGAAAAACGCGGCGGCGCTTGGATGGATGTCTGTATCGGTCGCGCCAAAACCGGCACCGAGGTGCGTTTACCTGTGGCTTATTTAATCTGCAATCAAACGCCTCCAGTGGACGGAAACCCCAGTTTAATGACCTTTGAGGAGGTAACTACCCTATTTCACGAATTTGGCCACGGTTTACAGCATATGTTAACCACTGTGGATTATTCTGGCGCAGCGGGTATTAATAACGTTGAGTGGGACGCGGTGGAATTGCCGAGTCAATTTATGGAAAATTGGTGTTATGATCGCCCTACTTTAATGAGTATGGCCAAACACTACGAAACTGGTGAGACTCTCCCCGAACATTACTACCAAAAACTGCTTCTCGCTAAGAATTATATGAGTGGTTCGGCCATGCTGCGTCAGTTACATTTGTCTTTAGTAGATTTGGAATTACACCATCGCTATCAACCCAATGGCAGCGAAACTCCTAAACAAGTCAGACAGCGTTTAGCAGCGACGACGACGATAATTCCTCCCCTACCAGAAGATGCTTTTCTGTGTTCTTTTGGGCATATTTTCGCCGGCGGTTATGCGGCGGGTTACTATAGTTATAAATGGGCAGAAGTTCTCAGTGCCGATGCTTTTGCCGCTTTCGAGGAAGTAGGATTAGATAACGAAGAAGCAGTGAAAGCGATCGGTCGCCGTTTTCGCGATACTGTCTTAGCTATGGGGGGAAGTTCTCATCCTATGAATGTTTTTAAGGCTTTCCGCGGTCGCGAACCCAGTACCGAACCGCTCCTCCGTCATAGCGGCTTATAAAAGGGGACTCTTCTAGGTTCTGTGTGATCTCGCGTAGCGAGCGCGTTGCGACCAGCTTAACTTACCATAGAAGCGATCGATCTTTGTGTCCTCTGTGTCTCTGTGGTTCCTTCCACCCCCTAGCCAGCAGGAATGTATCTTAGAATACATTTTACCCACCAAATCCAAGAGAGCCTAAAAGGGTGCGTTCCCTAATGCAAGTCCTACTGTTCCACCAATAGATTTTGGGGAACGCACCAGGCACATTGATTGAAGCTCTGAGTCTAAATGCGATAATGAATCTGATCCCCTAATAGGTTTATTTAGGGCTTGCTGAATAAATCTAAAAACCTTGTTGGATAAGACTTTTAGACTTTTTTTCCCTCAAAAAGTGCCAGCCATTGTGGGGATCGGGGGCAAAATTCAGGTACTTTTTCCCTGGAAATTAGGTAACTGACTACCTGAAAATGGGTAAAACCCCACACCTTACCCCCACGAAAAACTTTTTGCTGCAAACCCTACTTGAACAATCCGAGTCTCCCCAAAAGAAAAACTGCCTATCTCACCATTCAGATAACTGCTGTATTCAGTTTTCTTCCCCAGTGTCCGTCAACCGGGAGTAATACTAAATCCAGTTATTAAAGGCTGATTATCTATTTCTCCTCTTGCCCCTTGTATGAGTAGAAAACGGATTTCTCGGAGAAACCCGTTTTCTGTGCGTTACTCAACGGATTTGGTATAATGCCGATAGCTGGTTAAAACCACTAAGATAGGACGACGAAAGTAACTAAAGACGATTTTTTTGGTAAGATCAAGGCTAAACTAACCATCACGCCCTCTTGAGGGAATATTTATTTATGAGCGATATAGGGTTTATTTTGACGATAATCAACAATTTCCTGCAAATTTACTCGGTAATCCTAATTGTTAGGGTTTTACTGACTTGGTTCCAAAATGCTGGTTGGGCCTATCAGATTATGTCTTTTCTCAGTCCGATTACCGATCCCTATTTAAACCTCTTTCGCTCGATTATCCCACCCCTAGGCGGGATGGACTTGTCCCCGATCCTCGCTTTCCTGCTGCTCAACGTTGTTCAGAGTGTCGTAGCCACAGGGGCCACCAGTCTGGTCAGTAGCGGTTTCTAAATCCGGGGATCCACACTACTGGTAAAACCGGAAGCTTTAAATTTTTCCAGTCGCAGGGGGGTTGGTTGATTGGTAGAAACAGAAATTCTGATCTCGAAATCACTAATCCCCGGTGGCACTTCAGGGATTGCCCCGACTCGGCTACGATTTTGTAAAGCTGGTTCCCCGTTAGCATCGTAAATCCGACCAAAAACATCGGCATCATAGACGGTTTTTCCAGAATTATTTTTAGCTTTGCCAGTGATTAAAAAACAATTAGCCGGAAAACTGGTTCCCCCACTGGTGACACTCCCCTCGGCTAATTCCGGGGGACAGTCTTTGTAAGAGACATCTAATAGTTGAATTGGGGTCAAAGCTTGAGCAGAAGGGATGATAAGCCAGCTAGACAGCCAGAAGAGAACAGAAAGCAGTAAAACGGTGAGCGAGCGTGGTGTCATAGATGAGTGATTTTACGGTATGATTCCCCCAATACTTAGATTATCGCGGATCGTCATCCTTTGAAATCAGCTTTTTTAGGACTCTCATGGAATGGATTCCTGCAGACGCTCCCGATAGTTGCGACTGGTTTCCCTGGGAGGTAATAGCAGTAAATGAGAGTGAGGATGATTCCCGTCCTGTTAGTTGCCGTATTCGCTTTCACAACGGTGAAGAATGGGAAATACAAGGAATATATCAGTGTAATCGACCTAATTGGCGTTTTCTGACCTGAAGGAAGATCACTGCTCGGTTATCGGCTAAAATTAAGAACTGTAAAGAAAACAGATAAATTTTATGGCCGCTAAAGTTGAGATCTATACTTGGAGTTTCTGTCCTTTCTGTATCCGCGCTAAAGCATTACTCAACAAAAAAGGGGTGGAGTTTACCGAATATTGTATCGATGGTGATGAACAAGCGCGAGCCAAAATGTCCGATCGAGCCAATGGTCGTACAAGTGTACCACAAATTTTTATAAACGATCAACACATCGGGGGCTGCGATGACATCTATGCTTTAGATAGAAGTGGTGGTTTAGCTCCCCTGTTGCAGAATTAAGGATAAAAACTATTAATGAAACTAGCCTTTATTATCGATCCGATCGAGTATCTAGATCCAGGCCATGATACCAGTGTAGCTATTATGGAAGCGTCCCAATTATTAGGTCATGAAGTCTGGATTACTTCCATCACTGATCTCAGTGCGATTGCGGGAAAAGCTTGGGCAAAACTAACTAAAATTGAACTGGTTCCTGTGGAGTTAAAAGATAATCATTGGGTGGCTGTATCTCAATGGTATCAAAGACAAGAGACAGTTTTTACCTGCCTAGAAAACTTCGATTTTGTCTGGATGCGAAAAGACCCACCCGTGACAATTACCTATCTTTATGCCACCTATTTATTAGACTTGATTGACCCCAAAAAAACTCAAGTAATTAACTCAACTAGGGGGTTACGCCATGCCAACGAAAAGTTATATACGATTCACTTTGCTCAGGTAATGCCCGCCACAATTGTTTCCCAAGATAAAGCGACGATTAGGGAATTTGTCAACCAAAAAGGAGCGGCAGTTATGAAACCTTTAGGTGGCAAAGCGGGGGAGGGAATTTTATTTCTTAGTCCCGAAGATCGCAATCTCAATTCAATGATTGAAATTAGCACGAAATGGGGACAAGAACCGGTAATGATTCAAGATTATTTACCAGCTGCCAAAGAAGGAGATAAACGCATTATTGTCCTCAATGGTGAACCCATCGGGGCAGTTAATCGCATTCCCACCGGTTCAGAATTTCGCGGTAATATGGCCGTGGGTGGACGAGTAGCAAAAACAGAAATCAGCGATCGAGAATTAGAAATCTGTGCCACTTTATCCCAAAAATTACGAGAAGATGGCCTATATTTTGTCGGATTAGATGTGATTGGTGGCTATCTGACGGAAGTTAATGTCACCAGTCCCACTGGCATTCGCGAGATCGATCGATTAAACAATGTTAGTTTAGGTCAACAGGTGATTAAATGGCTAGAAAATCATTTGGGCAGCAGAGATTAGGGATTAGGGAAATGGGGAGATGGGGAGATGGGGAGATGGGGGAATGGGGAGATGGGGGAATTCAACTAAAACCCCAACACCCTAAAACCCTAAAACCCTAACACCCTAAAACCCTAAAACCCCAACACCCCAACACCCTAAAACCCTAAAACCCTAAAACCCTAAAACCTATTTTTAACTTTTAACTTTTTTCTTTGCCAATGAATGCTTTATCAATACCAACGTGGATAGTTCATGTATCGAGTGTCGTAGAATGGATAGCGGCGATCTGGTTGGTCTGGACCTATAGCGACATCAGTAGCGATCGATCGTGGCGAATGTTATCTTGGGGAATGTTACCCGCTTTAATTGGGGCTATGTGTGCCTGTACATGGCATTTTTTTGATAATATCAGTGCCTTATCCTGGTTAGTCACCCTACAGGCAGCCATGACTGTCTTAGGAAATTTTACCCTCTGTGCTGCCGGTTGGTGGCTGTGGCGTTCCAGTAAAATCAGCGTTAACAATGAATAAAGAGAGTTTATTTGCCATTTCCCTGTTTCCCTATCTGGGGTTTCTTTGGTTTGTCACCCGTTCGGAAAAAATGCCCCGTTTAGCCTTAATTGGCTTTTATGTGCTGTTAATCTTCGTTTTTATCACTATTCCTGCCGGTATCTACGCCAAAATCCACTATGGTAAAGAATTAGCTAACGTCGATTGGTTACACGGCAGCGCCGAACTTTTCCTCACCCTCTCCAATATTCTTGTCGTTTTAGGTTTTCGTCAGGCAATTTTAGCCAAAAAGGAAACAGAGAACAGGGAACAGGGAACAGGGAGCAGTTAACAGTGAACAGTAAACAGTAATCAGTAATCACTGAACTGACAACTCACATCTGATAACTGATAACTGATAACTGATAACTGATAACTGAATTGTGATACAATCGCCCCAAAACGTCCCCGCGTCAGTCAACTATGTCCCCGATTACACCGTCCATCAGTGTCAATGAACCCAACCCGCAGGCTGCCATCCAGACTTTATCGGTAGTGGTTCCCATATATAACGAAGTGGACAGTATCCCCCATCTCGTCGAGAGTATCGCCTCGATTTTGCGTTCTTATCAAATTAACTACGAGATTATCTGTGTTGACGACGGTTCTAAGGACGGTTCTACCGAGGTTTTAACTAATTTAGCCAAAAATCGCCATGATCTCAAGGCGGTAATATTGAGACGCAACTACGGACAAACCCCCGCTATGGCTGCCGGATTTAATTATGCCACGGGACAGGTCATCATTACCCTCGACGGCGATTTACAGAACGATCCCAATGATATACCCCTATTATTGGCCAAATTGGAGGAAGGTTATGACCTCGTGAGTGGCTGGCGCAAAAATCGCCAAGATGACCGGGTAAAACGGCTTTTACCCTCAAAAATAGCTAATTGGCTGATTGGCAAGGTAACAGGGGTCAAATTACACGACTACGGTTGTTCTTTGAAAGCGTATCGAGCCGAATTAATCGCCGATATGAATCTCTACGGAGAATTACATCGCTTTTTACCTGTATTAGCTTTTATTGAAGGGGCAAAAATAACCGAAATTCCCGTTAATCACCACCCTAGACGGTTCGGACAGAGTAAATATGGTTTAGGTCGCACAATTCGCGTGATTATGGACTTATTTACTGTCTTTTTTATGAAAAAGTTCCTCACCCGTCCGATGCACATTTTTGGACTCTACGGACTGATATCCATGGTGCTGGGGATTATTTTAGGTACTTATCTGACTATTCTCAAACTGGGTTTCGGACAAGAAATCGGCGATCGACCTTTGTTAATCCTAGCTGTGTTATTCTTTTTGACTGGGGTACAATTACTCTGTTTTGGTCTTTTGGCAGAAATTTTGATGCGAACTTACCACGAATCCCAAAAACGTCCTATCTACCGCGTTCGTACTGTTGTTGGGGATAGGGGATTTTTCAGTGAACAGTGAGCAGTAATCAGTGAGCAGTAAACAGTAATCAGTAAACAGTGAACAGTAAAAAGACAGTAGGAAGCTGCTATTTAATACTGCCCACTTAATACATACTGCACACTTAAAACTCAAATCTGATAACTGATAACTGATAACTGATAACTGATAACTGATAACTGATAACTGATAACTGATAACTGATAACTGATAACTGATAACTGATAACTGATAACTGATAACTGATAACTGATAACTGATAACTGATAACTGATAACTGATAACTGATAACTGATAACTGATAACTGATAACTGATAACTGATAACTGATAACTGATAACTGAAAAAAATATGACTATTTGGGAACTTGATTTTTATTCGCGGCCGGTGGTGGATGAGAATAATAAAAAAAGATGGGAATTGTTAATCTGTGAAACTCCAGCAACAATCGATCGCCCCTCCGATACAATATTTAAATATGCCAGTTATTGTCCTAATACGATGGTTAATTCCCAATGGTTAGGAGAGGCAATTACTGCAGCTATCAAGGCAGCGGGAGTAACTCCCAAAAAAATTCGCTTTTTCCGTCGTCAGATGAATAACATGATTAGCAAAGCTTGCGAGGATATCGGTGTTCCCGCTTCCCCTAGTCGTCGCACTCATGCTTTAACGAGATGGATAGAAGAAAGAATGGTTAATTTCTATCCTCAAGAAGTTGGTTATGATCAAAATTTAACTAAAACCGCTTCCGTTAATTATCCTCCTTTAAATGCTGTTCCCCTTCCCGATGCTGTCCGGGGAGATAAGGCAGATAAATGGGCTTTTGTTACGCTAGAATTATCTTCTTTTCATGATATAAAAGATTGGGATATTAGCTTCGGAGAAAATTTGCCTATACAAGGGATGGGATTAGATGAGAATCTAAAAATCCCCGGTTTAGTTGTTTTTTCCCCCCGCGCTTTACCCCTAGCTGGTTGGATGTCAGGGTTAGAAATGGCTTATTTAAAGTTAGAAACTGGTTCCCGTCCCGTGCTACGTTTAGAAACGGGTGCTAGTGATAGCTGGATTCTCGTCAACGTGACTAATACCGAGACTTTAAACGAAGCCAAAAACTTTGAAGAAGCTAAACAAAAAGCCAACAATCTGCATTTTTTAGCCGTTCAATCTAACCCTGAATCGCAATCCTTCGCTGGTTTTTGGCTATTACAAGAAGGCTCTCAAGAGTAAAGTTGAGTCAAGGTGGGTTTTCAATCCACCCCCACAGAATTAACTTAAAAACATTGTCTAGTCCAACTACCGTGTAACCCGTAGGGAATATGATGTTTAAGATGGATAACTGCTAGGGAATTAGTGATATCTTTAGCATCTAAGATTAACACATTCGATCGATGATTAGCCGCATCGTAGGTGACTACCAATAACCAACCATCATCTTCAGCAATTCCATCGGGTTTAGGCACAAAAATTGGTTCACCCGCAAATCCCCGGGGAGCAAAAGAATGTAACTGTTTTTCTCCCGTTAATAAGTCCAGTTTTAAGATTGCTTGCAAAGGAGCATTACCAGTGGCATGATGAGTGGCAGCGATGTATAAATAACGGTAATCTCGACCAACTTTTGCAGGATTGATGCTGGGAAACTCACAACAATGCTCTAGAATACATTCTCTTGTAACGGTATTTTCTGATAAATTTAGTGTAAATCGCCACAGATGTCCAGGAGCTAAACTATCAAAATCTACCGATTGAAAATTGCTATTTGAATCCAGTTGTGGTAAGGATTGATAACAAATAGAATCGATATAAATTTTTTCCTCCCCCTCGACGTAGCTCGGGGCAAGTTGTTCAAAAGCATTGCTATGATGGAAGACAAAACCCGATGGAGTTTCTAAAACTTTCACTTCTCCTTTGTTAGGATCCCGGGGGATAATAATAATCTTAGTTAACTTGTCTGGTTGATTAATAACGCATTCTCCCGCACCTTTTAACCCAAAAAGAAAAGGGAAAGGATTATAACCAACCGGGTTTTGGAAAAAGATAGCGTAGTGGGGAGTAATAACAAAATCGTGGATAAAACAAAAGCCGGGGATACTGTGGGTATGACGACGTAATAACTTACCCGTGGGACTAATTTCGTAGAGAGTAATGGCACTCGATAAACCCGTTTTGATGGCAAAATTTACCAAACAAGGTTGATGATTATCGAAGATACAAGCGGGATCAATGCGAGGATGAGCGGCAAAAGCATCGCCTTTTTCCAAGATACCATCGAGATAGTCTAAACCAATAGTATCAAGGGTTTTAGCATCGAGGCGATGGGGTTCGGCCGCTTCCCAAAGTGCCAGTAATTTATTACCCCAGTAGATAACATTAGTATTAGCAATATTTTTCAGACGCAAATCAAAAGCATTGCCGAAAATTCCCCCCGGTTTTTTCGTGCCGAAAACACCGCGATAAAGGGGTTTTCCCGCTTTCTGTTCCTGGAGATAACCCTGGGTTTTCACAAAACGATTACGATAATGTACGCGGCCATGATTGAAGCTAATCGCGCTGATCATACCATCCCCATCGAAGGGATGAGCGATCGCAGTGCCAGCGATATCGAGTAAACCAGGGCCATTTTTAAAGACTGTACCCTGTAAATCGGCGGGAATTTGCCCCTCGATGTCTTCCACCTCGTAATCGTACTCGTTAGGTTGGGATTGATAGCCTTTTTGCCAATCCTGACGATTATAGGATTTTTCGCCAATTGTCGGAGTTAATACCATGGTAGTTTTAAGTTTATATTTACTTTTCTTAACATAACTTAAAACTACCAGAGATAAAAAGAAGGGGGTGCCGAACATTTATTCACCCCCTCCTTGTCGTCTTGTTATTTAACAAACAACATTTCTTGATAGGTAGGTAGGGGCCAGAAATTGTCCGCCACTTCCCCTTCCAGCGTGTCAGCATATTCGCGCACCTTATCCATCAAGGGACGGATCGTTTGAGCGGAATACTGCATATGTTCCTCGATCGAGTCAAAATCGTGTTTAGCCATGGCCGCACTCAGTTTGCTAATGCTATCCATCAGTAATTTAATCAGATTCGAGACGGTTTGGGCGCTTTCCTTATCCATCTCGATGCCGATCGCCGCCGCATTAGCGATCGCTGAGGACAATTCCGACAAGTAGCGAACGGCAGCGGGATAAATAATCGTTTTAGCCATACTCACCACCAGTTTCGCCTCCACTTCGATGGCCAGCAAATACTGTTCCGCATAGACATCAAAACGACTTTCCAGTTCCACGGGGGTAAGCACACCCATGCGGGTAAACAGTTCTTCGATATAATCGGCCCTCAGCACGGGTAAAGCATCGGCAGTGGTGCGGAGATTAGCCAAACCGCGCTCTTCTACCGCCATTTTGTGCCATTCTTGGGAATATCCGTTACCTCCGAAGATCACATTTCTGTGTTTGTCCATGATCTCCTTAAGAACACCCTGGGCAGCAGTATTGAGGTCTTCCCCGGCTTTCATCCGGCTTTCTAGGTTATCCGCCACCCAAGTCAGGGAATCGGCTAGAATCGTGTTCATCGCCACCAGCGGACCAGAAACTGACTGATTAGAACCCACAGCGCGGAATTCAAAGCGATTGCCCGTAAAAGCAAAAGGAGAGGTACGATTGCGATCGCCTGGATCCTTGGGGAATACCGGCAGGGTATCGACACCCAGATCCATCAATCCTGGAGCATCAGAACCCTCAATTTGTCCTTGGCTAATTTGGTCGAATACCTTTTCTAACTGACTGCCCAAATATACCGAAATAATGGCGGGAGGAGCTTCATTTGCCCCTAAACGGTGATCATTGCTGGCAGTAGCCACCACTGCGCGTAAAAGCGCCCCGTACTTGTGAACACCACGAATCACCGCCCCACAGAACAACAAAAACTGCATATTAGCGTGGGGAGTATCGCCCGGATCTAACAGATTACCTTGGGTGGCGTTGCCGACGGACCAGTTAACGTGTTTTCCCGAACCATTAATTCCCGCAAAGGGTTTTTCGTGCAGTAGGCAAACAAAACCGTGTTTTTTAGCCGTACTTTTCAGCAAAGTCATAATTAACTGCTGATGGTCACTGGCCACGTTAGCAGCCTCGAAAAAGGGGGCAATCTCGAACTGTCCGGGGGCGACTTCATTATGGCGGGTTTTGGCCGGAATGCCCAGGCGATACATTCTTTCCTCTACTTCCTGCATAAAAACCTGAACCCGTTCGGGAATCGCGCCAAAATAATGATCGTCGAACTGTTGACCCTTGGCGGCGGGTTTACCAAATAGGGTGCGACCGGTGAGCAGTAAATCGGGGCGACTATGGGCAAAATGAGCATCTACGAGGAAATATTCCTGTTCAGCACCGCAGCTGGAGTTAACGGGGGCGACTTCCGTATGTCCTAAGAGCTTCAGCACCCTGGTGGCGGCTTTACTCATCGATGAAATCGAGCGTAAAAGCGGCGTTTTTTTGTCGAGGGCCTCTCCTGTCCAAGAGATAAAAACCGTGGGGATACACAGGGTGACACCATTATCCGTCTCCATGACGTAGGCGGGACTGGTGACATCCCAAGCGGTGTAACCCCGCGCTTCAAAGGTGGAGCGAAGTCCGCCGTTAGGAAAGGAAGACCCGTCCGGTTCTCCCTGTACTAAGACTTTGCCCGTAAATTCTGTGATCACTGAACCGTCGCTCTGCACGGAGATAAAACCATCGTGTTTTTCGGCGGTGGCGTTAGTCATCGGATAGAAGACGTGAGCATAGTACAGCGCCCCTTTGGACGTGGCCCAATCCTTCATCGCTGCCGCCACCGCACTGGCGATGGAAACGTCTAATTTTCCCCCGGTTAAAATCGTGTTTTTGACCGATTTGAATACATCTTTGGGAAGACTGGCCTGCATTTTGCTCAGGGTAAAAACATCGGTTGCCCACAGGGCCTCTAAACGTTGAGGAAGTTTGCTAGGTAGGGGTTTACGATCCGTTACTTGAGAGATAGCTTGAACACGCGTTCCATAACTCATAAGTATTTTTCCTATTGTGTTGTGTCGTGGATAAGGGGTTACTTTAACTTAGGCGATGACAAGTTTCCTACTGATTTTGATGTTGAATTCCGGTCAGAGGCTATTCTCCGCTTAATAATTTTGATCCCACGGCACAAGCTTCTCTGCGGTTTTTATCTGCTTGCGCCGGCCTCTTTCCCGATCAATTAGCAACACCAGCCTTCATCTTAAGAACAGATAATCCAGAGCTTTGTATCAAAGATTACAAATATCCCAAACCCGATCTTCCCCAAGCGATCGCACTGAGAAAACGGGTTTCTTTGAGAAACCCGTTTTCTGGAGTATAGATAAAAATCTATAGAATCGATAAAAAAGTGATATTTGACAAAATCGGGGGGGGGGGTAGAGTTTGGGCAGGATTTTTTCAAAATTGCTCATGAATACTACAACTACCTTTAAATCTATCTCTCTCTCTGGTGTTGTCCTCGCCAGCACAGTTAGCGCGATCGCTGGAATGACTGTCCTCCCCGCCAGCGCCGTCACCTTTACTGGAACTGGTACTGGTTTCAACATCCCCGACATCAACGCCACAGGTGCTTCCAGCACTATTACCGTTCCCACCAGTTCCAACTTCTCGATCACCAACATCACCGTCACCCTCAATAACCTAATCCACTCCTACGTCGGTGATTTGATCGCCAATCTCACCTACGTCCCAACCAACACGACAGTCACTCTGTTCAACCGGATTGGTCGGGTTAGCAGTGGGTTCGGTGACGACAGCAACTTCAACGGCACCTACAGTTTCAATGATGCCTCCACCAGCAACATCTGGTCCGTAGCGGCTTCTGGGGGTAATACTTTTAACATCCCCTCTGGTAACTACTTCCCCACCGGTGCGAACAGTTCCACCGTCGTACCTATGCTCACTTCCTTGGGTGGATCCCAGACCGCTGGCGACTGGCGGCTGAGGATTTCAGATCTTTCGAGTCCTGATACTGGCCGTCTTGGCAGTTGGACGCTGAATTTGCAGGGGACTCCTCTTGCTCCCGTTTCTGTTCCCGAATCAAATTCTGTCTTAGGTTTGCTGGCCCTAGGCTTACTGGGAACGGCAGCGGCATTTAAGCGCCATTTGGACTGAGAAAACGGGTTTCTTTGAGAAACCCGTTTTCTGGTAAGCTGTTTAAGTATAGTGATATCGTGCTGCTAAAAACTCAATGCGGTCATCTTTGACTCGATAGACTAGACGGTGTTCTGTGGTAATTCGGCGTGACCAGGTATTAGCTTCAAGATACTTTATGGGTTCTGGTTTGCCTATTCCAGTAAAGGGATCGGCGGTGACAGATTCTACGAGATCGAGTAGGCGAAAGGCGATTTTTTTATCTGTTTTGTACCACCATCTTAAATCTTCTCGAAATTAACTGTCAAAGACAATTGCCCTACTCTTGGCGTTCAATTCCTAACTCCTGACAAAGTTCTGTAACTGTCTGTCCCGGTATTGTTTTAACGTCCCTCTCCATTGAACGTTCCAGTGCTGCCAATAACTTTCGAGCATTCGCAGGCGATCGCAAAAGATAAACGGTTTCTAATAAGCCAGTTAATTCCTCTGCGCTCAGTAGTGCCATATCTTTATGACCAGGGCGCGTAATAATCGCCATACTATTCTCGCTTTCCAGTCGATCCAGAAGGCTCGCTAAATTTTCTTGAGCTTGAGTGTAGGTAGTTTGGATAGAAAACATAAGGCGAGGGCAACGAGTTGATTCGATTTTAGCTTATTTCATCAATTTAGAAAAGGGGTTTCTTTAAAAAACCCCTTTTCTGGACTGTCAATCTCTTGTCTCGATTAATTCGGGGACAAGTTCAGGTATAAAACCGGGTTCAGCTAAAGAACCAGTAACATGATGTTCAAAGACTTCTGCGGGGGGAAAAGTTTTCTTGACTTCCTGAGATTGCGGATCCGTAGAAGGTAGCCATTTAATTAGGGGTAAAGGTAGGAGAGTCGAGAGATTAGTAATCACCACCAATAACCAAAGGTTATCAAAATTAGTTTCGGTGACTCCCAACCAATGGGTTAATAAAGCTCCGATTTCTTGGGAAACTAATCCCGACATATTCCAGATAGACATTAATAAAGCGAATAGAGATGCTTCAATGCCCACGGGACAAAGACGGGCCGATAAAATTAAGACGGGTAAAAAGGCAATTTGTCCCATGACGGTGAGGATGAGACTATCCCCCAAACTAAACCAATGATCGTCAATACCGAGCGCTCGATTGGTATGGGTAACTAAGAGTAGGGTAGTCATCCCTAAAAGCGCAGAAATCACCGTACTCCAACCCAAAATTAAACGAAAGGAAATCGCTTTTAAAAACCTTTGATATACCCAGATACCCAGGATCGAGGCTAAACTGGTGACTAAGCGCACTCGTCCTAAAAATTCTGGTTCAAATCCTAACTCGTTGGTGGTGAAGTAAAAAAAGGCAGAATCGGCGCTAGGAGTAGCCTGCCAGAGAAAAATAAAGGCAGTGGGTAATAAAATTGATTTTTGTCTAATGGCTGACCATAATTGCCCGATTTGCTCCTTGACTTTGGGCGTAGATCGTCCATCGTTATTATTCTTGATTTTTTCCTCTGTAATTAAAAACGCCATGGCTGAGGCAATCAAGGGAAAAATAGCCGTGAGAGCGAAGACGGGACGAGTGCCGAGGTGTGCCAGTAACCAACCACCGAGATAAGCTGTAATTAAGCCGCCTAGGGCCGATATTCCCCAAGTTAAGGACTGTAGAGAGCCGGATTGAGTGAAGGACTCTCTGCGGGCCCTTTCTACTACCAAAGAATCGACGATGACATCACTAATGGTGACAGAAAGGGAACCAAGCAGGATCGCCGCCGTCGCTTGCCAAGCATTCTCCACCACAGTGGCTAGGGCCAACCAAGCTAAAACACCGAGAATTCCCGATAAAATGAGGTAAGGCCGACGACGATAGCCAAAAATGGGCAAACCATCCGAAAGAAAGCCAAAAGCTGGTTTAATCACCCAAGGAATCGCCGCCACTCCGATTAATGCCCCCATCTGGGAGGGACTCAAGGCCAAATCGTCTTTTAAAAAGAAGCTAACCGCTAATCGGGAGAGTCCGAGAATGCCCTGCACGAAATAAACCCCTAAAATGCCAATTAATTCGGGATTAGGGTCATTTCCGAACAAGATAGTCTCTTTAAGGAATTTTTTCCCGCGATCGATGCCAAGGCGATTAATAAGCATGAAGTTTCATAAATATTTGTTACTGTCTCTATAATAATGATTGATCGCTCGATCGGTGCGTTAGCTGTTAGGGTTTAACTGTTGAGCTTTAGGTTTTGGCGGTTGGGTATTGGGTTTTAGGGTTTTAGTTGAATTTCCCCATAGAAGGCTTATTGTCGTGTTATTGGGAAAGTTTTTTGCGATCGCTCCATCAATATACAGAAAGATTCTTAAAAAAATGTGTATTTCGTGTGATACATAGAAAGTTTATTTATAATATCTGGTTATGCAACCTAATCTATCGGTGGAGTCAAAACTTGAATCCTAATATTGCTTTTTGTTACTAAAGTGATTGAAAAGTGTTAGTAAATCCTCGGAACAATCAAGATGATTAATGTCAAAACAAGAGAAGCAATTGACGAGTTTAACATAACAAAAAACTCGACAAATGTTGGTGAGATTTATGATTCTCTAGAAAGATTGCGACCTGACAAACTTAGTTCAAATACCATAGTCCAGCTAGTTAGGTATATAGAAAGTTTTGCAAACAAAAATATAATATCTGCTCAACATTACAATAGCTTTGGAACAGGCGGCGATAAAATTAAGACGATTAATATATCAACAATAGCCTCGATAATTGCTTCTAATTTTCTCAATGTCTACAAAGTTGGAACAAAAGCAGTTACATCTATTTGGGGAAGTTCTGATTTTATCAAATCACTTAAATCAAATCTTTATCAATTTCCGATAGCCATAAGAGATAAAGCCTTCTATCAAGAAGGCTCGGGATATTTTTCGTTAGATGAATTGGGTTATCCGTATTCTAACCCACTGAGAGAGGCTCGGTTAATGATTTACCGAGAAAGTATTCCTGATATCTATAAAATTATATTTCCTGTTTCAAATCTTACTAATTCAAGTGGTCAAGTTAATGGGGTATATTGCAGTAATTATATAGATCATTATATTGATGTATCAATTGCCTTAGAAAGGAATAGCTTGATTGTACACTCGACTCATGAAATTGATGAGATTTTTGCAGGAAGAAACTTAGTAATCCGGATTTTTAATGGAAGATTAGTTAAAAGTGAAGTAAATCTACCAGAACATTATGTTAATGATGATTACTTTGAATTTATGTCAGAATCAGCCGACATAAAGAATCACATCTCAAAGTTTGAAAAAATTCTTAAAGGCGAATGTTCCGAAGACATAAGTTTAACGATTGCTTATAATGTTGCATGTATTCTCAACCTTGAATATCAAGATATTTTATTAGATGAACTTGTAGATCGGGTTTCTACATTTATGAAATCTATTCCGTATGTGCCAGTATGAACAAAACAAATAAAGCACCTATACCTTATAGTTTTTGGGCAGCAATAGTAGGATTCAGCTTATCTATAATTAATGATTTCGGAGATTATATTCCATTTTTAAAAGGTCATGAAATTGACTTAATTCTATTTGTAATTATTGTAATCACTCTTGATCAACTGAACCAAAGGGGTTCACTTGAGGGATTCAAAAGCGAAGTTATTTCAGCAGTTCAAAATATTGACAGTAAGCACCTAGAGCTTAAACAGGAATTAATTTCTGAAATTCGTAATATTGACATCAAAACTTTGGAAGTAATTAGGAATGAGAGAATTGGGATTGTCACTCAAATATCTATTGCAAGGATTTTTGATGATTTTGTTGGTGATGAATATTATGCGTTTAATGCTCCTTTACAGTATGAAAACGAGAACTTGGGGGACAGGCTACAATTTCATGTTAGAAGATATAAAAATGTAAACTTTAAAGTTGCTCATTACTATTACCCAATTTTTTCATGTCCTGATAAGAGGGTTGTCCGAGAATGGATGGCTGGAATTAATGGTTTCTACCAAAATTTGATGGATCATGGTCAACTCACGGAAAATGAGAAAAAAAAGATTATCTTTTATATTCCTACAAAACAATATGATTTCTCTCCAGCTTTAAATATTTCCTACTTTATAGGCAAAAAAAATAGAGGGTTTGAAGCTATTGTTTATATACATAATGAGATTTTCATGGATATTCAAAGAAGGAAGCCCAAAATCATGCTTACAATCTATGACGATAAAGTTATCGAGCTACTGCGTGATCATAGAGCAGATGCAATCACAAGAAATATGCCAAGAATACAAAGGATTATTGGAATTGACGACTTTCTTACATATTTACAAGAGGAACTAGAGAAAATGGCTCTCCTAGACTGATTATAGCAAATTAGCTGTAGGGGCGTTCCCTAATGCAAGTCCTACTACTCCACCGATCGATTTTGGGGAACGCACCTTGCTCATTCATGGAAGTTGATAAGTCTAGGTGATCTAATAATACTAAATGCGTTGGTTCTTCGTTACTTGGTATGGTTCGATAGGGGAGGATAAATCGACTAAATCCTGATCTGGCAAGAGACTTAATTGATTAGTTCGCTCTAGATCAAAAGCAATTGACAAAAATCGCCAAATGCCTTTCTATCTAAGGGTTCCATCCCTTATAATCTCCGTCCATTACATGACACAAACCGAAGAACCAATGGGTTGAGTATAACCTAACTTATAAAGGACAGGCACTCATGGAAAACGACAACTTTTGATCCCATACTAAATCCAGTTATTAAAAACTGATTATCCATTCCTCCTTTTGTCTCTTGTCTATCTTGATATGTAGCCTATGCTCAACGGATTTAGTATCACAACTCAGATAACTGCTGTAGGTAGTGAAAACTCAAATCTGATCACTGTCAGACGAATGTAGCGAAATATACGGAGCGATCAAACCAATTTGTAATATATGTGGCCTATACAATAGGATGATGCGAGCGTCGTCCACACTTGCATCGGGAGGGAACCGTGACGACTTTTCTGGCTTCGCTCAATTTACTGCCTTCTAGTTCTCCCGCTGCCAATTTTCGCACTGGAGAATGGACTTTTCCCACACTCTACTCCACTCTGGCTCCTGCGGCCCTAGCAGATTTGGTTTTTTCTCGTTACGAGATTGATGTACCGAAAAATTGTCAATTTTGGCATCGGGGTTTAAGTGATGTGTATCTCCTCGAAACTCTGACAACTCCCTATATTTTGCGCGTGTCTCACTGCCATTGGCGCAGCAAAATGGAAATCGACTTCGAGTTAGAATTATTAGATTATCTCGATCGCTCTCAGGTTCCCGTCGCCGCGCCAATTCGAAGCAAAAACGGTGATTTATCCCTAGAAATTAATGCTCCGGAAGGGAAACGTTACGCTGTCCTCTTTCCCTATGCTCCGGGGGGGATTGCCATTGGGGATATAGATATAGAACAAGCCTATCATTTAGGGGCGATCGTGGCTAATTTACATCGGGTGACGGCAGATTTTCAACCCCTAGCCTATCGTCATCCCCTCAACCTCAAATATCTTCTCGAGGATTCCCTGCAAATTATCGCACCTTTTCTGCACCAACGACCGAGCGACCTAGACTGTGTTTTAGAAACTATTGGGGAAATAGAGGAAGAAACCGCCAAATTACCGACAGAATCTCCCTATTGGAGCATTTGTTGGGGCGATCCTCATAGTGGTAATGTGCATATCACCCCTGATAATCAGATGACCCTATTTGATTTCGATCAGTGCGGTTATGGTTGGCGAATTTTTGATATCGCTAAATTTCTGCAAGTTTCCCTACAATCCGGTTTAAATCGCCAGGTTCGCCATGGTTTTATCCAAGGTTATGATCAAACAGTGCCTTTAACTGAGGGTGAATTATCTTGTCTTCAGTATCTCACCCAAGCGGCTTATATTTGGTCTTGGTCAATTAGCTTAAATAACCTGCGTTTAACTGATTATAGTCGTCTCTGTGCTAATTATTTTAGTAGCCGTTTGGCCATTCTCAAACGTTTAAGAACCCAAGAATGGGAATTATTTTAAAGCAGCTTCGATGCTGCTGGTGATCAAATTGCGTGGGAACAGGGTGTGGCGTTTTACCCGTGTTTAGAAGGTTTTTAGATTTATTCAGTCAGTCCTAACTAACCAAGATCAACTTTCTTGCTGGTCAATGGCCAAACGAGGGATCGATCACTGTATGCTGGTAAGTATAGATAATCACTAGGTAAAGACTTTCTTCTCCATCTGCCAAAAGTGAAGCAGGCTTTACCGCTTTTGAATAGTCTCTCACAGCCTCACAGACAGATGGTATTATGTCCAGAAGAAAGAAGAAGTTTCCCTGTGGTCACAAGGGTTATGGCCAAGTCTGCCATCATTGCGCTCAACTAGATGCCGCTTGGGAAGAAAGAAAACGTCAAAAAAATGCTTGGGAAGCCACTTTTTCCCAAGATCCGATCGATTTGCGGGAATTACCGAAAAATGTCGTACTTAAAGCTAGGGAAATCCTGCAAGGATTGCAAGATCACCGCAATTATCGAGATTTCCATGGTAAACGATTGCGACACGATCGCTTTATTATCAGTATCCCCGTTACTCGCAATTATCGCCTCATCTGTCGCGACCACGGCAATCTCCTCGTCCCAGAAGCGGTGATCTCTCACGAAGATTATAATGTTTGTAAACCGGGTAGGTGAAGCTAATCTTTAGTTTGCTTGGGAAGATTTATCCCTGTTTATAGCTTCCCAATCTGGCAGCCAATTTTGATCGAGAATCTCCTCGAGATTAGCTAACACTTCCACAGGGAAAATACTGGCATCTAATCTGGTTTCGTCAATCATCAGATTGCGAGCATCGAGATAACATTTTGCTAAAATTTCCCTTAAATAGGACTTTAAGCTGGGACTATCTTCTAAAATATCAGCAATTTGTAGGCGAAAATTCCTGATTTCTTTTTTCCATCCCGCTTGGTTGTAATCTCGTTGGGATTGCCAGTAGGTTAACTTCAGTAAATGTTCTAGGAGTCGAGTTAAGAGACTCTTAAGCGCTCGTCGATTATTTTTTCCCAAATCTGTCAACTCCTCTAATAAATTCTGCCAATCTACCGATTGAAAATCCCCTTGACGCAATTGGTTGATAGTCTTTTCTAACCAAAGTTGATAATCCCTATCATAGAGATTTAAAATAGTAATATTCATGATTTTTTACTCCTTAATTTCACTGTTCAGAATCCTTGCTGATAGCTTCCCAATCTGGCAGCCAATTTTGATCGAGAATCTCCTCTAGATTAGCTAACACTTCCACAGGGAAAATACTGGCATCTAATTGGGTGATATCAATAATTATCTCCCGAGCATCGCTGTAACATTCCTCAAGTATCTCGGATAAATAGGGTTTGAGACTGGGACTATCTCTCAGTAATTTCTTGATTTGTTTCCGAAAGGTTCTAATTTCCCCTTTCCATGCTGCTTGATTATAATCCCGTTGGGATTGCCAGTAAGTTAACTTCAGTAAATGTTCTAAAAGTCGAGTTAATAAACTTTCTACTGATCGTCGTTCACTTTTCCCAAAATCTGCCAACTCCTCTAATAAATTCTGCCAATCTACCGCTTGAAAATCTCCCCGACGCAATTGGTTGATAGTGTTTTCTAACCAAAGTTGATAATCGCTATCGTAGAGATTTAAAATAGTAATATTCATGATTTTTTACTTCTTAATTTCACTGTTCAGAATCCTTGCTAATAGCTTCCCAATCTGGCAGCCAATTTTGATCGAGAATCTCCTCTAGATTAGCTAACACTTCCACAGGGAAAATACTGGCATCTAACTCGGTTTCGTCAATAAGTAGATTGCGAGCATCGAGATAACATTCCTGCAAAATTTCCCTTAAATAGGACTTTAAACTGGGACTATCTTTAAGAATTTTTTTGATCTGAATCCGAAAATTGCGAATTTCTTTTTTCCATCCCGCCTGATTATAATCCCGTTGGGATTGCCAGTAAGTTAACTTCAGTAAATGCTCTAAAAGTCGAGTTAATAAACTTTCTAATGCTCGTCGTTCACTTTTTCCCAAATCTGCCAACTCCTCTAATAAATTCTGCCAATCTACCGATTGAAAATCTCCCCGACGCAATTGGTTGATAGTCTTTTCTAACCAAAGTTGATAATCGCTATCGTAGAGATTTAAAATGGTAATATTCATCATTTTAAAAATGGGGAAAAATCAGGAGTTAAGCTGCTGGTGTCCAAAGTATAGAAGAAATTTGGCTCTTCTAGGTTCTGTGTGATAAGTTTAACTTACATTATGATCGGTCTTTGTGTCCTTTGTGTCTTTGTGGTTCGTTCCACGCCCCCGCTAGGAGGAATGTATCTTAGAGTACATTTTACCCACCAAATCCAAGAGAGCCAAAAAACCGCCAAAAAGAGTGATAATAAACCTAGCTATTCCCAGAGTAACAAGGAAAGCCCGATGGTGAAAACAGTCATAGGTGTGGATTTAGGTGGAACCGCTATTAAAATTGGTAAATTTGACCAGGAGGGCAATTGTCTCGAATCTCTCACTTTACCCACTCCCCAACCCGCTACACCCAAAGAAGTCGCCAGTACCATACATCAAGGCATTTGTCAAGTAAATTTAGATAAAAGTTGTCAAGCCATCGGTGTGGGAACACCTGGTCCTGCGGATGCTCAGGGGAGAATTGCCAAAATAGCGATTAATTTGGCAGGATGGCGGGATATTCCTTTGGCCGATTGGTTAGAGGAAAGCACGGGAATGCCGACAATTTTAGCCAATGATGCCAATTGTGCCGGTTTAGGGGAAGCTTGGTTAGGAGCGGGCAAACGCTTTCAAAACTTGATCCTGTTAACCTTGGGGACGGGAGTAGGAGGGGCAATTATCCTCGATGGTAACTTATTTGTGGGCAGTAAGGGAACAGCCGCAGAATTAGGCTTAATAACCCTCAATTTTGACGGTCCATTGTGCAATAGCGGTAATCAGGGTTCCTTGGAACAATACGCTTCCCTACAAGCTATTCGCCGGATGACCGGCAAAGAACCGAAGCAATTGGCAGAATTGGCCGAAAAAGGCGATCGAGAGGCTTTAGAATTCTGGCAGGGTTACGGTTGTTTACTAGGGGCTGGTATCGCCAGTTTACTCTATGTTCTCACCCCAGAGGCGGTAATTATCGGCGGCGGTATTAGCGCCAGTGCTAAGTTTTTCTTTCCGGCTCTCCTCACAGAAATCGAAAGACGGGTTTTACTTAGTTCCAGAGAAGGATTGGAGGTATTAACGGCTGAGTTAGGTAATCGCGCCGGGATGGTGGGGGCTGCTAAATTAGCTTGGCAATTAGTGGACTTGCGCGGGGAGTCTATTTATTATGGGGGGATCTGACTAAAATCGTCTGACTTGAAAGAGGGTGTAGGGTGTGGATTGTAGGGAAAGAAATCTTTTTTATCTGTGGGGGTGAAAAATTTTTCCTCAGGACTGACTTAATCGTGAATAATTAAGTGGCGATCACAATCGATGCTCACCGCTCCTTGGCGCTGAAATTCCCCTAACAAACGCGTCACCGTTACCCTCGTCGTACCGATAGCATTGGCGAGATTTTGATGGGTTAAACGGATCTTTAAACGACTGCCTTGGGCGATTGGTTCCCCCATTTCCCGCTTTAATAACTGTAGTAACTGCTGAAGACGTTCCTCCACTCGTTTGAGTCCTGCGATCGCAAGGAGCGATTCCGTTTGTTGTTGACGACGGATCATTTGATTTAACATCATCCGGGTTAATTCCGCCGAATTTTCTACCTCGGAGATCGTGTACCACTTTAGGTACAGTTCCGACAAGGCTCTGGCGTGATAGGATTCTAGATGGGTCAAATTTAAGCCGAAAAAGTGGGATGAATGAACCCAACCTAGTAAAATTTCTTCTCCACTCTCAGATACTTGACTTAGTTGCGCCATCCCCCGATAAACTTGCCAGACTCCATCAACCACCAGAGGGATATTTTCCCCGCGATCGTAAAAGTGGAGCCGACGACTCTCGCTATAGTCTTCTCGGAAGGGTGAGACGCTGGGATTATAGGTCAGCAACATGATCAAAGTTCTCCTGGATGGGGGGCTAACAATTTTAACCCCACTTTACTGTATCAAGGTAAACATTAGGTAATCTCCAGATTAACATTGATTAGTTTTTTAGCCGTCAGCTTTGAATCAGTGATCATAAGTAGTAGTGCAAAATTAATTTCCTAGTAAAGATAGGCAAAAGGCAAGAGGCAAAAGGCAAGAGGGGGTTAGATATGTGTAATTAATTTTGCTTAGGTACTTATTCAGAGGGGGGTTACGCACCCTAAAAAGAAAGGTTCTTCGGTTTGTGTTATGCAATGCACGGAGATTATAAGGGATGGAACCCTTATATAGAAAAGCATTTAGCGATTTTTGTCAATTATTTTTGATCTAGAGCGAACTAATCAATTAAATCCCTTGCCAGATAAGGATTTAGTCGATTTATGCCACCCTATCGAACCATAACAAGTAACGAAGAGCCAAAAGAAAAAGAGAAACTAGGGGTAAACCCTGATATTCTACCGCTTCTCAAACTACCACTACTATCAAATCACTACCAATTATTATACTAAATCCGTTGAGTACAGGCTAGTTATGAGGAGAGGCAAAAGGCAAGAGGCAAAAGGCAAAGGGGAATAAATAATCAGTTTTTAATAACCAGATTTAGTATTAGATATAACTTTTAAGTTAATTCGTTAGTTATCCTCATCTTTCATCCCCACTTACTGATAACTGTTTACTCTTGACCGCTGAATGCTTCCCCATCGAAGTCAAACATCTTTAAAAATGTTAAAAAAGCGGGGTAATTGTTCTCCATTACCCCAACGGAACAAATGAATAATTAATCAGGTAATTTATACTGTTCCACAATCTTTTTAGCATATTCAGGAACATGAGCCGCTAATTTTTCAGGATAATTACGTTTAACATAAAGGTAATTACGGGTAAAGTGAGAATCAATGGAAAAGCGAGCGTACTCTAGTCCTTTAGGTCCGATTTTTTCAATTACTACTCCCATCATTTTTGCCGCCCACATCGGCAAGGTTACACCTTTATCATAGGCAGGAATGCTATTTTGTACAGCCTGTTTTCTATCACCACTAGACATAACATCTTGAGTATCTAATTGGTCTTTAACTAACTCTAACATTTCCTTGCCTGTATCATTACGAACTACAATCCATTGCCAGCCAAAAGGTGCGCCCATATAGCCCACAACTAAATCAGCAAGGGAGTTAACGTAATCAAAACAAGTCATACAGGAAGGGGCAAAAACATCTTTTAATTTATTAGTTTTTAAGCCAAAAAAGGGAACCATTTCGATCGAGCCGTCCTCGTGTTTAAAGTGTACCCGAAAATCTTGCATAAATTCGTAATGCACCACGGTTTCCGGGGAACGACTGGTAGTTTCTAGAAACTTTTGCAGTCCTGAGCGGGTAACATTATCGACGCAGGGAGTCCCTAAGACATATAACTTTTCTAAACCTAATTTTTTTTCTACTGCTCTTAGGGCTTGAATTTGACAACCAACTCCGATAACTAATAACCGTTTCATGCCCGATTTTTCAATTTCTTCTAGGACTGATAAATTGGGAGAAAGAGTCGGTTTATTAACTTTAGCGGCCAGAATTTCTTCCGTGGTACGGGCGAGAATCGGCTGCGGTTGAAAGCGATCCTCGGTGGTATTCTGCACACAAACTACCCCTTCTACTAAACCACGATTGAGCATTTCACAAGCAATTGTACTGACGATTCCCGTCCATTGCGCCCCTGGAATAACTTGTTTTTTCTTGGCAGCCATCATCTCTTGATGCACACCAAAATAGAGATCATTTTCCTGATTTAAGTCGCGACTTTTGCCGTGTGCTTCTGCTTCTAAATCGGTGATTTGTTGATTGAGAAAAGCACAAGCTTCTTTAACATAGTGAATATAATAAGTGTCACAAAGTCCGCACTCGCTACACAATTCCTTCGCAGGACGACGACTATTAGACTTGAGGGCTTTGGCTTTGAGGTGTGGCGCAAGGGAGTTCATAATCTTAAAAGGCAACTAGGTCAAGGTTTTTTTTCTATCGATCGTTTACCTTACCGCATTAGATCGCTTTGTTACCAATCTTTTTAAAGAAATGTAACGATTACCCAGATTAGGATCAGAGCAAAGCTTCTAAGGTGGCGATGACGGAAGCTGCTAAAGTTTCTAAATCATAACCGCCTTCTAAGCCGAAAAGCAGCGGTTTATTGAGAGTTAAGAGGTATTTGGTTAAAATTCCATAATCCTGTGGGTGTAAACAAACTCCCGCCAGAGGATCCGCTTGATTGGCATCATATCCAGCACTAACAATCACTAAATCCGGTTGAAAATTTTTCAGAAAAGGCATGACTTGCCCCTCAAAATGTTCTTGATAATCCTTAATCGTACTTCCCGCCGGTAAGGGAATATTCAAAACATTATTAAACTCACCTTTTTCTCTTGCTTCTCCCGTGCCGGGATAAAAGGGGAATTGATGGAGGGAACAATAGGCAATCTGGGGATGATTTTCGACTATATCCTGGGTGCCATTGCCGTGATGTACGTCCCAATCAAGAATCGCTACTTTTTGCACTCTTTTGTTTTCTAAAGCATAATAGGCCGCAATAGCAGCATTAGAAAACAGACAGAAACCCATGCCATAGTTAGAAGTAGCATGATGTCCAGGAGGACGGGCTAAAATAAAGGCAGGATTGCCAGTAGATAAGACTCGATCGACTCCATCTAACCAGCCACTAATCGCTAGTAACGCCACATCGTAACTACGGGCAGAAACGGGAGTATCTGCATCCAATCTTCCCCCACCCCGTTGACAAATTCGCCGCAATCTCTCAACATAATCTTGATTATGAACTTGTTTAATCAAAGTGATCACTTCGTCGCGAATTTCGAGCGGTGTCGGTAAATACCATGTTAATTTTGACTGCCATTCTGTTTGTTTTAAAGCCTCGACAATTGCCGTTAAACGCGCCGCTTTTTCGGGATGGTAAATACCTGTATCGTGATCGAGAAATTCATCGGAATAGATAATCGAGATCATAATCAAATTACTACTTAACTCGTTGATTTTTGAACAACCCAATGGTTTTAATCTATCAGAAAAACAGGGGCTTGAGGAGCTATAGTGAAAAAACTTTACTGATTAGGCCACTTTTGCCAGATGATGCAATTATCTCCCTCTAAGGTGACAGGAAGCAAAAATGCTGGCAAATTTTCGGAAATTTCAACTAGAAGTTAATGGCATTACTATCAATGGTGTCAAAGGTGGGCGCGGTTTTCCGCTGCTTTTGCTCCATGGTTATCCCCAAACCCATCAAATGTGGCATAAAATCGCCCCCCGATTAGCAGCCAATTTTACGGTGATCGCCACGGATCTGCGCGGCTACGGAGATAGCGATAAACCCTTACCCCTAGAAGATTCTAGCAATTACTGCAAGCGAGTTATGGCTCTAGATCAGGTGTTGCTGATGGAAAAATTGGGTTATCAGGAGTTTTATCTGATCGGTCACGACCGAGGAGCGCGAGTTTCCCACCGTCTCGCTCTTGATTTTCCAGAAAAGGTTAAAAAACTCGTTTTACTCGATATAGCACCGACGCTGGCGATGTACGAGGCTACTGATCAAACTTTTGCCACTGCCTACTATCATTGGTTTTTCTTGATTCAGCCTTCCCCTTTTCCCGAAACCCTGATCGCCGTTAATCCCGATTATTATCTGCAACATTGCTTGCAAAGTTGGGGGCGAGATTTTAGCGCTTTTACAGAGGAAGCTTTGGGGGAATATCAGCGTTGTTTTCGAGATTTAAGCACGATAACCGCCACCTGTGCCGATTATCGGGCCGCCGCTACCATCGATTTAGAGCATGATCGTCAGGATTTAGACCAGAAAATTTCCTCTCCCCTCTTGGTTCTTTGGGGAAAAAAAGGTTTCATTGCACGTCAATACGATGTGATCGCTCTTTGGCAGCAGCGAGCTAATCAAGTCACAGGACAGGCGATCGCCAGTGGTCATTTTTTACCGGAAGAAGCACCAGAAGAGACGGGACAGGCGATCGAGGAGTTTCTTTGCTAAGTAGGGTCTGCTGAAAAAGTTTTTCGTGGGTGTAGGGTTTTACCGATTTTGAGGGAGTCAATTATCTAAAATTCAGGTAAAAAGTACCTAAATTTTACCCCCGATCACTCCAATGTTTGGCACTTTTTGAGAAAAAAAAGTCTAAAAGTCTTATCCAACAAGGTTTTTAGATTTATTCAGCAAACCCCACTTATTAAAGGCAGATCCGCCTACACAATTGCTTAGTTAGCTGACCTACAAATTTCTTGATTCTTGTCAGTAAGAATCGCTAATTTTTTGCTGTTTTGACTACGTTGAACCAAGTTCTACAGAGACGAAATTTCGCCTCTGTTAGCCGCACCAATAGCCGATTGAATCCCTAATAATTTTCTTGCGGATTTGTGGTGGGAGGATTTTCTTGGTAGGAAAAGCTGTTACCAAACTCGAATTCCTGTCCGTAGGCCTCCTCTCCGTGTTGAGGCACATCTAACCCTTCTGCTTCCGTATTCGGTTTAACCCGCAGATCCATAAATAAACCGAGAACTTTCAGAATCACAAAAGTACCGACGGCAGCAAAGATATAAGTAGCAGCAACGCCAACAAATTGCGTCCAGACTAAGCCGGGGTTGCCAAATAGTAAACCGTTATTACCGAGAGAATTAACCTCTTTTGTGGCAAAAACCCCCGTAAGGATCGCCCCTATTGTCCCACCCACACCATGGACGGGATAGGTGTCCAAAGAATCATCAAAGCGCAATTTTGCCCGGAGACTAACCGCAAAAAAACAACTAAGGGCAGTGATCGAACCAATCAGAATCGCACCGATGGGTAGAACAAAACCGGCAGCGGGAGTAATACCCACTAATCCCCCCAAAAATCCACTAGCAATACCGATCGCTGTCGGTTTACCCCGTAAAATCCATTCTATCAGCATCCATGTCAAACCCCCAGCCGAAGCGGCGATCGTGGTATTAACAAAGGCCGTCGTAGCTAGGGAACTAGAGGAAAGCGCGCTACCCCCATTAAAACCAAACCAACCGAACCAGAGTAAACCGATACCGAGGAGAACAAACGGCACATTATGGGGTGCATAGGTTTGAGTTCCAAAACTACGCCGCGGACCGATTACCCAAGCGGCCACCAGTGCGGAAATCCCAGAACTAATGTGAACAACAGTTCCACCGGCGAAATCCAGCGCCCCAGTGGCTGCTAACCAACCCTTACCCCAAACCCAGTGAGCTAGGGGAGAATAGATAAAGGTGGACCAAAGCAGTAAAAACCAAAAATAGGCTTTAAAGTTAACCCGTTCCACGATCGCACCCGAAATTAAAGCCGGGGTGATGATGGCGAACATCATCTGATAGACCATAAACACTTGATGGGGAACGGTGGGTGCATAACCGATATTGTCAGGTGTGGCGGCGGTGACACCGTTGAGAAAAATCCAATCTAGTCCCCCGATAAAAGCTTCAATTCCCTCGCCAAAACCACTTTTACCCGGGGTGACATCGAAAGCGAGACTATAACCCCAAAGCACCCAAGTTACACCGATGACGCCCATGGCCACCAAACTCATCATCATGGTGTTGAGGACGTTACGCGAACGCACTAAACCCCCATAAAAAAAAGCCAGTCCGGGGGTCATTAATAAAACTAAAGCCGACGAGATCAGCATCCAAGCGGTATCTCCAGCACTAATCGGATTGGGGGGAGCGGCGGCGATGGTTTCCGCAAAAACTGGGGCAACTCCGCAATTGAATCCCAGTGCCAGCAAAAGTACGATTATTCCTACGATCTTTTTCATTGACGGTTGCTGCCTAGTAGCAAGATTAATTTTTTCTGTCCGGAAAGAGACAAAAAACCGAAAGAGAAAAGGTTTAGAAGCCAATTATAGCCACCGATCGCATCGGGGCGAGGCCTTCTTCCTTTTCTCTTTAACTTTGTCGGGGATCTAATTAATCTATCTTTACAAGGTTTACCCTAACGACTGCTAGGCGTTTCCATGTCAACACTGGAAGCATAATGGCCGCCAGTAACGATATCGGACTCCTTGACGAAACCGCTATAGGCTTCCATTCCGTGTTCGCCTATATCCAAACCTTCCATTTCTTCTTCGGGAGTAACACGAATACCGAGGGTAGCCTTAAGGATTGTCCAAACAATACCACTGACAATCAGGGTAAATGCCCCTACTGCCACAATTCCGATAATTTGGTTAATAAACAGTTGGAATTGACCGGTGATTAAACCCGCATCTTTGTTGAAGATACCGACGGCTAAAGTTCCAAACACACCACAGACGAGGTGAACGGAAGTCGCACCCACGGGGTCATCAATTTTCAGGTTATCGAAGAAAGCCACCGAGTAAACCACGACCACACCGGCAATTAAACCGATGATTGCCGCCGACCAATAGGATACACCATCACAACCGGCAGTAACGGCTACTAAACCGGCCAGAATACCGTTAATAATCATCGAAAGGTCGGGTTTACCATCTTTCGCCCAAGCGGTAAAGGTAGCGGCAATGCCACCCGCAGCCCCGGCGAGGTTAGTGGTGACAGCGATATAGGGTACAGTTTCATTAACCGCTAAAGTAGAACCGGGGTTAAAACCAAACCAGCCAATCCAGAGAATTAAACAACCCAAGGTCGCAATACTCATGTTATGGCCGGGTAAGGCATTGGTGCGACCGTTGATGTATTTACCCATTCTCGGGCCGAGAATAGCCGCCCCCGTTAAGGCAGACCAACCACCGACCGAGTGAACCACCGTCGAACCGGCGAAGTCTTTAAAACCAAGGTCGGCTAACCAACCGCCGCCCCAAACCCAGTGACCGGTGATCGGGTACATGATACCGACGATAATTAAGCTAAAAACAAGGAAATCGGTGAATTTAATCCGTTCTGCCACCGCCCCAGATACAATGGTTGCCGCCGTTCCCGCGAAAGCGACTTGGAAGAGGAAAAACACCGAGGTGGGCAAAGAGGCAGGCATAACGTAGCTGGCGGGATCGCTACTGCTGAGAAACCATCCTCCTGTACCGAAAAATTCGTTACTGACAGACCCAAACATCAGGGAGAAACCGATCGCCCAAAATGATATGGTGGAGAGGGCGAAAACGATCAGGTTTTTGGCGAGAACGTTAACGGCGTTTTTCTGGCGACAGAATCCCGTTTCTAGCATCGCAAAACCCGCGTTCATAAAGATCACGAGGATAGCGGCAATTAAAACCCAGATTGTATTGAGGGCGTTTTGGACATCTTCGGGGGTTAGGGGTTTCGCATCTTGGGCCTGTACGGCTGTATTCCAAACCACGAAAATAATCGCGGACAAAGGAACACAGGCTAACCAGACAGGGTTAATTTTCGGTAATAAACCGACAAATTCCCCAGATTTTCGAGCAATTCGTTTCATCGTTAATTCGTTTACTTTGTTGAGTTAGTAGGTCGATTCATTACTGTTGAAAATAATCACCGAGCAATTATGTCCGTTCAACCGCTAAATCCTAGGAACAGGGGTCAATCATTTCAGAAGACCAAACACCTAGGGATTTATCTTGATGTGTGAGTAGTCAATGTTTTTCGATCTTTGTTTTTTTGATTTGAGATTTCTGTATTCTTTGATACATTTCATTTTAAAATAATAATAGTATAGAAGTGACCAATAATTAGGGCTTGCTGAATAATGGTAAAACCCTTTTAAAATAAGGCTTTTGACCTGTTACAGTCCGATGTTAGTGCCAGAAAATCGGATTGGGACTTTCAACAACCTTGCATTATTCTTTTTATAGTACATGGCTTGGTACAAAAAACAAGGGCAACAGAGCCTGAAACGACCGGCTACTGATGACCGACTCCTACCCCCGGGAAAAACTTTTTCAGCAGACCCTAATTAAGTTATTCAGCTTTTTAGCTATCGGTTGTCAGTATTCAGGCTTCGACGGTGAGACTTCGGGGTGAGCTTTTGTCGAACGCTGGCTCTCCCCGGTTTGGTAGGTAAAATGTATTCTAAGATACAGTCTTACGGGCGAGTGAGTGGAACGAACCACAGAGATACAAAGGGAGCATCTCACTTACGCGATGAGTAATTATACTTAGCCTAAAAGCCACTCTTAATCGTGTCTTGGAACGAAATAGAGGCTTTTAAAGACCGCGTACATGGAGAATTAAAACAAGAATTACCCTCGAAAAGCCTATTTTTCTACTAAGTATTTATGCTTATTGCAAAGGTGAGATGCTCCCGATACAAAGGACACAAAGATCGATCAATCATAATGTAAGTTAAACTGGTCGCAACGCGCTCGCTACGCGAGATCACACAGAACCTAGAAGAGCCTATTTTTTACCCTCAAACAGTGAAAGAAACTAAACTTTTAGGATTGTATAATATGAATTTTCCCTCACCTGCGCCGACACCCTTTCAAGTTGCTTTAGAGCGTTACCAGAATGCTCTAAATTATTTAGATACTTCTCAGAAGAAATTTCTGAAAAAAGAACAGGCTTTAGAAATTATTACCGCCAGAGATGCTCTTCAGAAACAAATAGAAGTCGAGGCAGAAATTTCGGTTGATATGTGGTCAAAATTAATCGAACAAGATAGTAGATTAAAACAGAAAAGTTACAAAGTAAATCAGGTTCTTGATTTAGCTGAATATCGGGAGACTTTACCTATTTCTGCTCAAGCTTGGTGGTGGCATTTAGAAAGCAGGGAATCTCTGCATCCTTGCAATCGCTTTGATTGGCTATGGAGAATCGGTAAACTGGTTTTATTAGGGGTTAATTTTACATTAATCGGAACGATTGCTACTCGGTTTCTTAGTGGGGGTTCAGGTTTGCTAGAAATAGGAGGTGTTATTTTTTCGACTTTCATTTCTTTATTACAAACTGAAAATGCTCTCACACGGACGCGCCAGAAGGGTTTTGTTAAGTTAATGAAATTTCTTGGGATTGCTGAACATTGGTATGAAGAAATACAGTTTTCTGTAACAGTAATAGTTTTTGCTTTTCTCTTGGGAATTTATCTAAATTTCTCTTGGTTTTCTGAGTTTTATAAGCAAGAAGGAAGCCATTTACAATCTCCTCCGCCAGCAAGTCAAGAACTTCCTAATTTAGCCTCAGCCGAAGAGAAGTATTTAAAAGCAATTGAGTTAGATCCAGATAATTTAGATGCTCATTATAAGTTGGCAACACTTTATGAAGAGTTACAGGATTTGACTAATGGGAAGAAACACTATTTAATTGCGGCAAAAGGTGGTTTTATAGATGCTTATAATAATCTTGCTTATTGGTATCTGCGCGAGAATAAGAATGCAGAAGCGGTAGAGTTACTGGAAAAAGCTAAGAGATTATTAGCAGAAAAAGATGAAAAGTTAGACCAATTTACTGAAGAGGAGAAACGCAATTTAGCAGTACAAAAATATAGTATTTATAAAAATCTAGGCTGGGCCAGATTTAAGCAAAATCGCAGTGAAGATGCAGTTCCTAATCTTTTAGTCGCTATTAGTATCGCTGAAAATCCAGCTTATCAGAAATTTATCCGCAATCCCGGTGCTGCTTTTTGTATTTATGCTCAACTTTTAGAAAAAGAAGACAAGAAATCATCTCAGGAAAATTGGCGTAAATGTCTTAATTTAGCTCAAGGGAGGGAAATTAATACGGAGGAGGAGCAATGGTTATATGAAGCGAGAAAAAAATTAAAGTGAAGTAAAGTTTAGTGACTATTCTCTGAGTAATGCGCTAAATCCTTCTTGCTGAAAATGCTTATCAAAGGTTAATATTTCAGAGATTTCCAGTTGTCTCATAATCTGCATGGAAGCACAATCAGTTAAGCTATAACCTTTATCTAATCGTCTTTGATAAAAATCAAAAGCCTGCTCAAATTGTTCACTGGTTTGGGGAATGATTTCTATACTAGAATCGTTTTTCAAATCGTTGGTTAAGTTAATAGCAGATTGGCGTAGATAATCTCCTCTTCCTGACAATGCGTTAAGTAATTCTGTCAAAATCATTTCGCTAGTAATTCCTGTAAATTTTCCTAGTCTTACTGTCATTAGTGTGGCAAGTTCATGGAGATTGTCTCTATAATCAGCGAGTGCTTGCAAATAGGATGTATCTAAGAAAATTTTTCTCATTCTTCCTCATCTTCTCTTGGTGCGCCGTACATATAGTGTTCAAAATTACGCGCAAAGTCTGTAGGTAAGTGTTTTCGCCATTCTGACTGGGGAACAAGTGCGCCAATTTCTGCAATTCTTTGCCAAAAAGGTTTTTTGCGGAATTCGGGATCAGCTTGAAGTTGAGCGAATTTTGCTTGTAATTCAGCTATTGTCGGAAGTTCCTCTATTGTCGGAATTTCTTCTGTGCGAGTGGGATTGTTTGGGGGATTCATAATCATTTAGTGGGATTGGTTTACTACATATATTATAACTTTGAATTGACGTTAGTTCTGTGTTTGTTATTCTTCCTCATCTTCTCTCGGTGCGCCGTACATATAATGTTCCGCGTTGCGCGCAAAGTCTGTAGGTAAGTGTTTTCGCCATTCTGATTGGGGAACAACGTTACCAATCTCAACAATTCTTTGCCAAAAAGGTTTTTTGCGAAATTCTGGGTCATTTTCTAGTGCATCCCATTTAGCATCGAGTTCTTCCATTAAATTGTCTGATTCTGCGTTAGATTGAGGGTTTTGTTTGTCCATACTTGATAAAAAGTGATAGTTTGTTTTTATCATAGCATTTTCGAGTTGGAGCGAGGTACGGAGATTATCGAGGGTAATTAACCACAGAGACACAAAGAACACAGAGATTATTCACCGATTTTATAATTTATACTGATGATGGCAAGAGAGCCGAATGTTTAACTGAAAGCTTGACATTGTTTTATGTGGCGTGTTTTATTTGCCTTTGATCCTCATCGACAAGCAATTTTACTTGTTGGGGGGAACAAGTCAGGTAACAAAAGATGGTACAAAGAAAATATTCCTATAGCAGATCAACGTTATCAAAAATATCTGGAAAAACTTAAGGAAGAAAAGTCATGAAAGAATATACCAACTTCTCGGAAGAATTTAATAAACTTTGTGGAGAACGACAAGCAATTATTAAAGCAAGAGCTTCCCAAATTTATCTGGAGGAACTTACGCTTAAGTATTTGCAGGAAAAACTAGGTTTATCTTTATCAGAATTGGCAAAGTATCTTGAAGTACAGCAATCAATAGTACCTAAACTTAAACAAGAGCAAAATCTAGAGCTAAATACACTGCGCAAAGTAGTTAACGCCTTAGGTGGAACTGTCGAAATTATTGTTAAAATTCCCAACAAAGAACCTATAATTATTGGTGACTATTCAGAAACGAAGTGTAATTAACCACAGAGACACAGAGGACAGGGAGATTATTTGCCAATGTTATAATTTGTACTCAATAATAAAGGTGTTCGCTTTTGGAACACAATATTTAAGATGGAATTAACGGGAAGACTCCATGAACGCTATAAAGCAAAAATCTTAAATTGGTAAAAATCTAATCCGAAAAATACGATCTGTTACTGACACAATTGCTCCCGTCTTTAATGCTTTTGTACAATCTCGTAAAACTATAGTTAAACGCTGATTAATTAGATTGTAGTTTTCATTGCCTAAACGGAATAGGATGACACTTGGTAAATTATCACCACTAATAGCGAGAAGTTGAGAAAAATCTAGATCGACAGTTAAAATTATCCGCTTTTCTCTTTTTGCTTTGGCAAGAATTTCCTGATCAGATAAAGTTTGTAAGCCTTCATCTCGAAGATGAACGACATCATAACCTTGTTCTCTTAACCATGAGACTGTACGCAGAGAAATCCCCATATCGGCTAGAAACTCTATCTCCATTACTCGATTAATTCAAAATGATGAACTTGTTCTCTGGCTAACCAAGAAGCATATAATAAACATTGGTGAATATCTTCTCTTTCTAGGTCAGGGTATTCCTCTAATATTTCCTCTATCGGCTTTTCGTTAGCAAGTAGATTAAGAATTAAAGAAACAGGAATACGCATTCCTCGAATACAGGCTTGACCTGCCATAATTTTGGAGTTAAAAGTAATTCGGTCTAATTGTTTTAAGGTCATATAGTTTCCAGAAATATGAAGATGATACCTGTGGTAATTTTATTATAGCTAATTCTATAGTTGCGAGTGGAAGTGGGAAATTACTCCTTCTGTGAGGGTGCAAAGCTTGTCTCCAACCCCATAGGGAAGATTAGGGAATGGTGAGGTTTTAAGTTGTAGTAGTATAGTATAACAAGTTAGACGAGAAAACGGTTTTTTTAAAAAAACCCGTTTTCTGAAATCGCACCGGATTATGACTAAAGTTCAACAACGAACCTAATTAAAGCCAAACCCCAATTGATTCAACCCATGAATAAATTTCTCAAAATCTTTACCCCCATTTCCCTGATATTAATTACAGTAGGATTTCCGGCGGCGACTTTTAGCAACACTGTTGGAGTTAACACGATTTTTCAGGTAAAAGGGAAAGTTACCGTTAAAAAACCACAATGGAAAAAACCCCTTCCTGCTTCTGTCGGACTTACCCTCAGTTTTGATGATAAGTTAGAAGTGGCAGCTAACGCTTCCGTTAAGGTTTATTGTAGTAATCTCAAGCAGTGGATGGTTAAACCGGGAAAGTATATTGTTTCTAATGGCTGTCCTCGGGGAAATCCTGTGATTTCACTTCCCAATAGTAATAATACAACCCTCCACAGGAGATAAAGAGAAAGTTTTAGCAAAATTACCTTATCTAATTACTCCCCGTCAAACGAATATTCTCACCAATCGTCCTCCACTGCGGTGGAATGCTGTTCCGGGTGCAACTAATTATACTATCAAAATAGATGGGGTTAATTGGGAAACGCAGACAAATAAAACTGAAATAGTCTATCCTGGTGAACCTCCTCTGGAAGCAGGAAGGCGATATCGAGTAACCATAGAAGCTGATAATGGTGCGTCTTCTAGACGTGATGATGAAAACGTCGGGTTTACAGTATTAGATGAACAGACGAAGAAAACGGTTTTAGATGCTGTTAAAGCTGTTCAACAGCAGCAATTATCCCCGGAGGAAGCAGGGTTAGTTTTAGCGCATCTCTATCGAGGTTATGGGTTGTATGGGGATGCGGTTGAGGTATTAGAAGGATTGGTTAAGCAAAATAGTCGGGTTGCTACGGTTTATCAACTGTTAGGGGATACTTACCTTAAGATGGGTTTGCCTCAGTTGGCAAAAAAACCTTATGAAAAAGCGTTAAAACTGGCAACAAATACGCAGAATTTGTCAGTGCAAGCGGAGATACAAGCGGGTTTAGGAATAGCTTATCGTCTCTTGGGAAATAAGGATGAGGCGATACAGTGGTTAACTAAGGCGAAGGGGACTTATAATCAGTTAGGGGATACTTTGCAGGTTCAGGAATTGGATAAAATAATTAATGACATTTTAAGGAGGGAGTAAGGATGGAAGTTATAGCACTCCCGTAGGGGCGAAGCATTCGGGCAATAACCTATCGCTGAAACCGTAGATTTCTTATCCGAATGCTTCGCCCCTACAACTTATTTGAAATTACTATAAATTATGGATGATGACTACTACTTTTGTACGGAGGTAATTACACAATGGATAAAGATAAACTCATAAAATATCGTCAAGCAGTGCAAAATTTGTTAAGTCGCTATGTAGCAGAAGATGTTACCGGTGAAGACGTAGAAGTACAATTAATATTTGATGTGGAACGGGATCATTATCAGTGGATGAATGTAGGATGGGAAGGTTTAAAACGAGTTTACCGCTCGATTGTTCATTTTGATATTCGTGATAATAAGATTTGGCTACAACAAAATTTAACGGAATTGAATCCAGCAGAGGATTTAATTTCAATGGGTGTTAAGAGGGAGGATATTGTTTTGGGACTGCAACCACCTTATAAACGGCCTTATACTAATTATGGTACTTAAAACAAATTCTCCTTGTCCCCTTGTTCCAAGGCAAAGCCTTGGAACACAATATCTAAGGCTCTGCCTTAAAGTAATGTTATAACTGTGGTGAGGTTGTTTTTAGTAGTGAAACGGCAGAAAAAATCAGAATTTTACTACAGCGAAAGGCTCAACCCGACAAATCTATTCAAGTTGATGTTTTTGCCTATCAATAAACTCTAGGGATAAAAAACCAATGAAAGTATCAATCAAATCAGGGATAGCGGTTGTCGTCATTACCGGGATGATGGGATTATCGGGAGTCATGTTAACCCCAACGGTGGGACAGGTGATTTCTCAGGTTTCACCGCAAGATAAATTAGCCGAAGCAGAGAGGCTAAATCAGCAAGTTATTCAATTGTATCAGCAGGGGAAATACAACGAGGCGATTCCCCTAGCAGAACAGGCTTTAGCTATCATCAAACAACAATTAGGAGACAACCATCCCCTAACTGCACAAAGTCTCAACAATTTGGCATTCCTTTACGATTCTCAAGGAAGATACAGCGAAGCCGAACCCCTCTACAAACAAGCTTTAGCTATCATCAAAAAACAATTAGGAGACAACCATCCCCTAACTGCACAAAGTCTCAACAATTTGGCAGAACTTTACAGAGTTCAAGGAAGATATAGCGAAGCCGAACCCCTCTACAATCAGGCTTTAGCTATCATTAAACAACAATTAGGAGACAACCATCCCCTAACTGCACAAAGTCTCAACAATTTGGCAGCACTTTACGGTTCTCAAGGAAGATACAGCGAAGCCGAACCCCTCTACAAACAAGCTTTAGCCATCAGACAACAACAATTAGGGGAAAATCATTCCGATACCGCACAAAGTCTCAACAATTTGGCAGAACTTTACAGAGTTCAAGGAAGATATAGCGAAGCCGAACCCCTCTACAATCAGGCTTTAGCTATCATTAAACAACAATTAGGAGACAACCATCCCCTAACTGCACAAAGTCTCAACAATTTGGCAGCACTTTACTATTCTCAAGGAAGATATAGCGAAGCTGAACCCATCTACAAACAAGCTTTAGCTATCATTAAACAACAATTAGGAGACAACCATCCCCTAACTGCACAAAGTCTCAACAATTTGGCATTACTTTACAAGTCTCAAGGAAGATATAGCGAAGCCGAACCCCTCTACAAAGAGGCTTTAGCTATCAGCAAACAACAATTAGGAGACAACCATCCCGATACCGCCACCAGTCTCAACAATTTGGCATTACTTTACTATTCTCAAGGAAGATATAGCGAAGCCGAACCCCTCTACAATCAGGCTTTAGCTATCAGCAAACAACAATTAGGAGACAACCATCCCGATACCGCCACCAGTCTTAACAATTTGGCAGAACTTTACCAGTCTCAAGGAAGATATAGCGAAGCCGAACCCCTCTACAATCAGGCTTTAGCTATCAGCAAACAACAATTAGGAGACAACCATCCCGACACTGCACAAAGTCTCAACAATTTGGCAGCACTTTACAGAGTTCAAGGAAGATACAGCGAAGCCGAACCTCTCTACAAACAGGCTTTAGCTATCAGGAAACAACAATTAGGAGACAACCATCCCGACACTGCACAAAGTCTCAACAATTTGGCAGCACTTTACAGAGTTCAAGGAAGATATAGCGAAGCCGAACCCCTCTACAAACAGGCTTTAGCTATCAGGAAACAACAATTAGGAGACAACCATCCCGATACCGCCTCCAGTCTCAACAATTTGGCTGTATTTTACCAGTCTCAAGATGATATTCCTCAAGCAATTAATTATCTCAGCCAAGGACTTGCAGTACAAGAATACAACCTCTCAGAAAATCTAAAAATGGGGGATGACAAGCAAAAACAAGATTATATGGCAAAGGTTTTAGGGAGGACTGATGTGGTGATTTCCCTCAATCTTCAAGCTGCACCGAATAACCCAGAAGTAACCCGTCTCGCCTTGAAAACTATCTTAGAACGTAAAGGACGAATTTTAGATGTTTCAACCAATAGCTTACAAATTCTCCGACAACGTACTGATGACCTCGAAAGTCAACGATTATTAACTCAACTGATTGAAGTTCGGACTCAACTATCTAACCTGACTTTTAAAAACCCAGAAATTTACCGTCAACAAATTAACGAAGTTACCGCAAAAGCAAAAGAAATAGAGGGTAAAATCGGTGTTCGTAGTGCCGAATTTCGTAGCCTATCCCAACCCATTACCCTCGAAGGTATTCAAAAGCTAATTCCTGCTGATGCTGCTTTAGTTGAAATAGTCCGCTATCGACCTTTTAATCCTAAAAATGATAGTTTTGGCATCCCTCGCTATGCTGTTTATATTCTCTATCCCAATGGTGACATCAAAGCTAAGGATTTAGGGGAAGCTAAACCGATTGATGACAAATTAATTTACTTTCGTGACAATCTTGCAGACGCACAAACTCCTCTCCCTCAACTGCAAAAATCAGCGCGTCAACTTGATGAGACATTGATGCAGCCTATCCGTCAATTATTAGGCAATACTAAAACAATTCTGCTTTCTCCTGATGCTGCACTTAATTTAATTCCCTTTGAAGCTTTAGTGGATGAAAATAATCAATACTTAGTGGAAAATTATCATATTACCTATCTCACTTCTGGACGGGATTTATTGCGTCTAAAAGATAAATTTGCCAGTCAACAATCTCCGCTCATTGTAGCTGATCCTTTCTACGGTAAAGCAGGGGAAAAAGTCGCTCTCACTCGTTCCATCGACCTGTCTGAGTTTACTTTTCCCGGTCTTCCGGGTACAGAGGAAGAAGCTAAAGCGATTAAAAATATCTTACCTCAAGCCACTGTTTTAACTGGTTCTCAAGCCACAGAAAACGCCGTCAAACAAGTTAAAAAACCGAATATTCTCCACATCGCTACCCATGGTTTTTTTAAACCAGAAAGCAATGTTATTGAGAATCCTTTATTGCGTTCTGGGTTAGTTTTAGCGGGAGTTACAATCGGTCAAAGTGCAGGAGATGATGGGGTTTTAACTGCTTTAGAAACTACCAATTTAAACTTAGTCGGAACCAAATTAGTTGTCCTTTCTGCTTGCGATACGGGGAAAGGAGATATTAAAATCGGTCAGGGAGTTTATGGATTGCGCCGCGCTTTAGTTATTGCAGGAAGTGAAAGCCAATTAATTAGCCTTTGGAAAGTATCTGATGATGCAACTAAAGATTTAATGGTCGCCTATTATGGACGCTTACAAAAAGGAGAAGGACGCAGTGAAGCTTTACGACAAATTCAACTAGGAATGCTCAAGGGTGAGAAGCAAAAACATCCTTTTTATTGGGCCAGTTTTATTCCTTCTGGTGATGCAACTTCGATGCAATTTGACTGATTAAGGGTTAGGAGTTAAACTTAGTGGTAAGATTATTGGTATCACAAACAATTACTAGGAGAGTCACACAATGGCAACATTTACAGAAAACGACCTCAAAGAATTAAAAGACTTTATTGTAGGACAATTCAAAGAAGTTAATGACAAAATAGACAAATCATCTGAACAACTTAATGGCAAAATAGACAGATTATCTGAACAACTTAATAGCAAAATAGACAAGCTATCTGAAGAAGTGAATAACTTAAGAGTTGACCTAGCAAATGTTAAAGGAGAATTAACAGGTGTGAATAAACGACTAGATAACTTGGAATTTACTAATCGAACCATCTTTGTTGCTATTGTTGCTGCACTAATGGCAGGATTAGTTAAGTTATTTTTACCAAACCTTCCTACTAATCCTTAACTGTGATTCAAAAAGAAAACGGGTTTTTTGAAAAAACCCGTTTTCTGAAATCGAATTCAAAATAGGAAATAGCGTTGGGCCATGGGTAAAACTGTAGCAGGTTCACAGATTAATAATTCCCCGTCAGCACGCACTTCGTAGGTTTCGGGATTAACTTCCATGCGCGGTAAAGCGTCATTTAGCTTCATACTAGCCTTACTGATATTGCGCGTATTCGACACAGCTACGGCGGTTTTTTTCAGCTTTAACTTCTCAGGGATGCCCGCTTTCATAGCATATTTAGAAACAAATGTCAAGGAAGTTTTGGCGATCGCACCACCAAAAGAGGCAAACATAGGACGCATATAAACCGGTTGGGGTGTGGGAATACTGGCATTAGCATCGCCCATTTGCGCCCAGGCGATTAAACCGCCTTTCAGGACAATTTCCGGTTTTACGCCAAAAAATGCCGGTTTCCAGAGAACCAAATCGGCTAATTTGCCCACCTCAATGGAACCGACATAATCGGAGACACCATGGGTAATAGCAGGATTAATCGTATATTTAGCAATATATCGTCTTGCCCGCAGATTATCATTCTCGCCCGTTTCCCCAGTCAGTCTGCCCCGTTGTACCCGCATTTTGTGGGCAGTTTGCCAAGTGCGGATAATTACTTCTCCCACCCGTCCCATCGCTTGAGAATCGGAGGAAATGATACTAAAAGCCCCTAAATCGTGGAGAATATCCTCGGCGGCAATAGTTTCCCGGCGGATGCGGGATTCGGCAAAGGCCACATCTTCGGGAATACTCCGGTCCAGATGATGACAAACCATCAACATATCAAGGTGTTCCTCTAAGGTATTCGTCGTATAGGGACGGGTGGGATTAGTAGAGGAGGGTAAAACGTTCATTTCCCCGCAAACCTTGATAATATCGGGAGCATGACCACCGCCGGCCCCTTCCGTGTGGTAGGTGTGAATGACGCGATTTTTAAAAGCGGCGATAGTGGCCTCAACAAAACCGGCTTCATTGAGTGTGTCCGTATGAATCGCCACCTGCACATCGTACTTATCGGCCACGCTTAAACAAGTATCAATGGCTGCCGGAGTGGTTCCCCAATCTTCATGGAGTTTTAAGCCAATTACCCCCGCTTTTACCTGTTCCGCTAGTCCTTCCGGCTGACTGCTGTTGCCTTTACCCAAAAAACCCAAATTCATCGGGAAAGCTTCGGCGGCCTCTAGCATTCGATAGATGTTCCATTCTCCCGGGGTGCAGGTGGTGGCATTAGTTCCCGTCGCAGGTCCAGTCCCGCCACCAATCATCGTGGTAATCCCCGACGCAATCGCTGTCTCAATTTGTTGGGGACAGATAAAATGAATATGGGCATCAATCCCCCCTGCTGTCAAAATCATTCCTTCCCCGGCTAATGCCTCGGTAGCAGGACCGATAATAATATCGACATTATCTTGAATGTGGGGATTGCCCGCTTTACCGATTTTATAAATTTTGCCGTCTTTAATGCCCACATCGGCTTTAACGATGCCCCACCAGTCGAGAATTAGGGCATTAGTAATCACCAAATCTACCGCCCCATCTTCCCTAGAAATGGGGGATTGGCCCATACCATCGCGAATTACTTTACCGCCGCCGAATTTTACCTCATCGCCGTAGGTGGTGAAATCTTTTTCGACTTCGATAAATAATTCCGTGTCTGCGAGGCGAACTTTATCTCCGACGGTGGGGCCGTAGGTTTCTGCATAGGTGCGGCGATCGATGCGATAATTCATAGGGGGAATTCTTGAAAATCGACATTGATTATACGATCGATTTTCCAGCAATTATCGCTTTTTAGGGATTTTCTTCCATTTTTAATCCGGCTCGTTTTCGAGGATTTCTTTGGCTTTCAGTAAAGCTTGGCGATGTTCTTCGGTGACGGTGGGATATTTTAAACCAAGGGATTCCAGGGTGTGATAAATAACCGCCCCCACAGCTAAACGGGTAAACCATTTGCGATCAGCCGGGATAATATACCAAGGAGCCCACTCGGTACTGGTATGATTGAATACCTCCTCGTAGGCTTTCGTGTAATCATCCCAAAAAGCTCTTTCTTTGACATCATTTTCGGAAAACTTCCAATTTTTTTCGGGGCGATCAATTCTTTCTAAAAATCGTTTTTTCTGTTCTCCTTTAGAAACATTGAGAAAGAATTTTAGGACAATAACCCCATTATTAACCAGATATTTTTCAAAATTATTAATCTCCTCAAAACGTCGCTGCCAAACTTTCTTAGTTCTGTCTTCTGGGGGGAGTTTTTGCCTTTCCAATAAATCTTGATGGACGCGCACGACTAATAATTCTTCGTAGTAAGAACGATTAAAAATACCGATACGACCCCGCTCCGGTAAAGCTTTATAATATCGCCAGAGATAATCGTGGTCTAGTTCTTCGGCCGAGGGAACTTTAAAGCTAAATACCTGACAGCCTTGGGGATTTAAACCAGACATAACGTGCCTAATCGTACCATCTTTACCCGCCGCATCCATGGCTTGCAGATTAATTAACAGGGCATAGGTATCCTGAGCATAAAGTTTATCTTGAAACTCGGCCATTTTTTCGATCCCCTGTTGCAGCAGCAGCGTGGCATCTTCTTTGGTAATGTAGTCTGGCTTAAACCCGGGATCGTAGTCTTTGTGCAGAGAAATTTCTTTACCCGGTGGCACGATTAAGGATTGTAAAAATGCTTGGCGATCAATTTTGCTGACCATGCTCTTCTCCTTGATTGTTTTGACCCTTAAGATTACATTGTAGCACTTTTGCTCGGAAAATATCTAAACCTTGAACTGGCGAGCCAAAGATGAAGTGGCAGAAATGACCTAGAAACAAGTATATTTAAATATTCGATTTTAGCGACTCCTCATCTGACGAGAAAGTAAAGAATAATTTTTAGGTGATCGCAAATTCGGTCAACTGACGCACTTCGGGAGGTTGAAAAGCTAAAACTATCTCACTGCTGAGAATTCCTAAGCGCATTAATTCCGTGGCGATACCTGCTTCTGTCCAATCTTCTTCAATATAAATTTTGTCATTTTTTAGACGAAGATAAACGGAAATCGCTTTAATTCGTTTGCCATTTTTCCAGCCAATATTAAACCAAAGATATTGGCTTCTATTATCGTCAAACATCAATATTTCTTCTGTGTCTTGATCGGGTACTTGTGAGAAAATTTCTGCATATTCTGTGAGAATTTTCTTGATTATGTTTCGATAAATCACTTTTATCATTTCATTTAAGGCGATTTATTGGTAAATGAGATTGTGTGGCTTTTCATCCCGCTCAAAATGATAGCGAACTTTTTTATTGTGTGGCTTGTACCCGAACTAAACTTGACTATACTTTGTGAGCCTCCGCATAAATCCGTAAAGCGGCGGACATTTTTTGTTCACAATCCTCACCCTGTGATTGAAACCAAGCTAGGGTTTCGGGATCTACTTGAACAAGAACATTTACTTTCTCTACAGGTTTCCACCACCGCGATTTACTAAAAAACTCCTCGGTTAAGGGCGGAATATCGGATGTGTCGATTTCCTCTTCCGTAAGAGCGTCAACTTTCTCCCAATTCGTCTCGGAGGTATTGTTCATATCGTTTTCGTTCATAGGGTAAAGCTTTACGAAGTGAAATAATACGAATTGTATCTCTACTCGGTTCTGTAAAAACGACAACTACCACTCGGCCATCGAGCGTACCGATTCCTATCAATCGATCTTCGCCATAATTTTCTCGTTCGTCAAGGGAAACTCGAATGGGATGTTCAAATATCCGCTGCGCGTCCGCGAAGTCTAGATCGTGCTTGATGATATTCGCTCGGTTCTTTTGTCGATCCCACTCGAATTTCATATTTTTATTTTATCGAGTTGTCATTCCGTATATCGAAAAAAATCCTATAATTGTCGAAAATTTGATCGTTAGAGGGGTCATCTTGATCGAAATCAAAAGAAATCTTTCGCCTCGATCGAAATGACCCATAACCGGTCAACTAACTCAAAACACCAGAAGGAATCCCTAAGATATCCTCAATTTTAGGTAAATCTTCTAGGGGAATTACCCGGCCTTCATCCTCAAAACCAGCGATTTCATTAAAGTTCAAATAGCGGTATAAATCGCCAGCAAAAGGATTAATTTTCTCGGTGACAATTGCCAGGTATTCCTCGACGGTGGGAATGCGTCCTAGCAGCGCACAAACCGCCGCTAATTCGGCGGAACCGAGATAGACTCGCGCATCTTTTCCCATGCGATTATTGAAGTTACGAGTCGAGGTAGAAAATACCGTTGCTCTGTCTTCAACCCGCGCTTGATTACCCATACAAAGGGAACATCCAGGCATCTCAGTACGGGCCCCAGAAGCGGCAAAAATGCCGTACATTCCCTCCTCGCGCAATTGTTTTTCATCCATGCGGGTGGGGGGACAAATCCACAGTTTAGCCTTAGCAACTCCTGCCCCTTCTAATATCTTAGCAGCGGCGCGATAATGACCGATATTAGTCATACAAGAACCGATGAACACCTCATCAATTTTATCCCCGGCGCATTCCGACATTAACTTGATATTATCGGGGTCATTGGGTGCGGCGACAATGGGTTCTTTAATCTCGCTTAAATTGACGGTGATAATATCCGCATATTCGGCATCCTTATCCGCCTCCATCAGAACGGGATTAGCTAACCATTGTTCCATTTTTGCTACCCGACGTAGGATAGTTTTGGCATCACTATAACCCCGGGCCGCCATATTCTTTAACAGGGCCACATTAGAGCGTAAATATTCCGCCACTGTCTCGGTACTTAACTTAATCGTACAACCGGCACAGGAACGTTCCGCCGTGGCATCGGTTAACTCAAAAGCCTGTTCTAATTTCAAATCCGGCAGCCCTTCCATCTCCATAATCCGACCGTTAAAAACATTTTTTTTGTTCTGTTTTTCCACGGTTAATTTGCCTTCTTGGATGGCGACGTAGGGAATAGCATTAACAATATCGCGCAGAGTTACACCGGGTTGTAATTCCCCCGTAAAACGTACTAAAACTGATTCTGGCATATCCAAAGGCATTACTCCCAAAGCGGCGGCAAATGCCACTAAACCCGACCCCGCAGGAAAGGAAATTCCCAGGGGAAAACGAGTATGAGAATCGCCGCCAGTCCCCACCGTATCCGGCAATAACATCCGATTTAACCAGGAGTGAATAATGCCATCTCCCGGACGTAAAGCCACCCCACCCCGGGTAGAGAAAAAGTCCGGTAATTGGTGATGAGTTTGAATATCAACCGGTTTGGGATAGGCTGCCGTGTGACAAAAACTCTGCATGACTAAATCAGCGCTAAAACCTAAACAGGCTAACTCTTTTAACTCGTCTCTGGTCATCGGTCCGGTGGTATCCTGAGACCCTACCGTAGTCATAATCGGGTCACAGGAAGTACCCGGCCGCACCCCGGGTAAACCGCAAGCTTTGCCGACCATTTTTTGCGCTAGGGTGTAACCTTTACCCGTGTCATTAGGCATAGTGGGACGAGTAAATAGGGTACTCGCTTCAAGTCCCAAGGCGTGACGGGTTTTATCCGTGAGACTGCGACCGATTAATAAGGGAATACGACCGCCAGCCCGCACTTCATCCAGAATTGTCTCAGGTTTGAGGCTAAAAGTGCTAATAGTTGCGCCCGCTTCGTTGATGATTTTGCCTTCGTAGGGATAAATTTTAATCACATCCCCCGTGTTCATTTGGCTAACATCGCATTCAATCGGTAAAGCGCCGGAATCCTCGGCAGTATTAAAGAAGATAGGGGCGATTTTACTGCCTAAAATATAGCCACCAGCACGTTTATTAGGCACAAAGGGAATATCATCGCCAATATGCCAGAGAACCGAGTTAATCGCCGATTTTCGGCTGGAACCAGTCCCAACCACATCCCCCACATAGGCGACCGGATGACCTAATTTTTTCAATTCGGCAATGGTTTCTAGGGACCCGGGTTGACGGGTTTCTAACATTACCAAGGCATGAAGGGGAATATCGGGCCGGGTGGTGGCATGGGGAGCGGGAGATAGGTCATCTGTATTGGTTTCTCCCGGGACTTTGAAGACGGTGACGGTAATTTCTTTAGCGAGTTTCGGTTTAGCGATAAACCAAGCGCCATTGGCCCAAGCATCGATAACCTGTTTAGCATAGGGATTGGTGTCGGATAATTCCAAAACCTCGTTAAATGCGTCGAATACCAGCAGGGTTTTACTTAAAGCACTGGCAGCGGCAGCGGCGATATTAATATCTCTGGATTTCAGCAGTTCAATCAGAGAATGAACGTTATAGCCACCGACCATGGTTCCCAGTAAGCTAACCGCACCCTGGGGGGAGATAACGTTAGATTTTATTTCACCTTTGGCAATTCCTGTTAAAAATCCTGCTTTAACGTAGGCCGCTTCATCAACTCCGGGGGGAACACGGTCACGCAGCAGGGTCAGCAATTCTCCCTTGAGTTCTTCGGACGGATTTTTGAGTATTTCGCATAATTCCGCCGTTTGTTGAGCATTAAGGGGAAGGGGAGGGATACCTAATTTCGCTCGGTCGGCAACGTGCTGATGATACGCTTCTAACATAGGTCTATTTTCTCCTAGTCTTCACTTGTGACGGTTTCTTCCTAGGTTACTGGATTTTTGCTAGTCTCGGAATTTCTAGGTTAGCGAGACATGACTTTGCTGTGTGACTTCCATAAAATGAGAAAATAGCGATCGATTGACTATATTGAGGCGTAGATAATGGCTATCACCGATTCTGATCTAGATTTAGCACAATATATCGACCATTCTCTCCTCGTCCCCACCGCCACCAGTGAACAATTAGAGGCTTACTGTCAACAGGCTGATCAATATCATTTTCCCACCGTCTGCGTTTATCCCGCTGCCGTTAAACAAGCTGTGCAGTTACTCCACGGCAAAAAAACTTTAGTTTCTACCGTGATTGGTTTTCCCACAGGGGCCACTACCTCCGCAGTTAAACGTTATGAGGCTTTAGAAGCCGTAGATAATGGTGCTAAGGAGTTAGATGTGGTTATTAATCTCGGTTGGCTAAAAGATGGGAAATCTGAGCAATTATTCCAAGAAATTGCTAGTATTTGTCAGGAAACTGGCCAGACGGTAAAAGCGATTCTGGAAACCTCGCAACTGACGGACACCGAGAAACGTTTAGCAGCAGAGATTTGCATGGATGCAGGAGTGAGTTATCTAAAAACCAGTACCGGCTGGTTTGGAGGAGCAACGGTTAGCGATGTGAAGTTTCTCAAGGAAATTAGCAAAGGCCGGGTAGGAATTAAAGCATCCGGCGGAATTCGCACCATTGAACAAGCAATCGCTCTTATCCAGGCCGGGGCCACCCGTCTGGGGACTTCCCGCGGTGTCGATTTAGTCCGTCAGCAAAAAGCCGCTTTTGAGGAGTAATACTAAATCCTGTTTTAAAAGGTATAGGAAAGTGGGGTGTGGGGTGTGGGGAAGTGGGGTGTGGGGTGTAGGGTGTAGGGTGTAGGGAGAACAAAGCTGCCTTTTGCCTTTTGCCTTTTGCCTTTTGCCTTTTGCCTATTGCCTATTGCCTATTGCCTTTTGCCTATTGCCTTTTGCCTATTGCAAGAGTGCCTATTGCCTTTTGCCTTTTGCCTATTGCCTTTTGCCTTTTGCCTCCTGAGAGCTAAAATGATGACTGACAATATAGATAAAAATAAGGAGGTTTATTTGCCGATAATTCGCTGTGGTAATCGAGAATTTAGAGATATTCAAGGGATTGTTTTTGATAAGGACGGTACGCTAGAGGATTCGCTGGCTTTCTGGTACGATCGAGCTATAGCCCGGGTGCAGGCCATTGAATCGCAAATCCCTGGTTTAGAGTCTTTATTAACTAAAACTTTCGGTATTGGGGCAAATAGTCTCAATCCTGCTGGTTTAATGGCAGTGGGCAGCCGCAGAGATAATCATATCGTCGCTGCTGGTTGTATTGCTTCCACCGGTCGGGATTGGTTAACAGCAATGGCGATCGCAAAAGCCTCCTTCCAAGCGGCCGATGAAAAGGTTCCCCCCCGCTTAAATCCCCTCTATCCCCAATGTTTAGAAGTAATTCGTTATCTGCACGCGGCCGGTTTACAATTGGCGATTCTTTCCTCCGATACCACAGCACGAGTTGAGCAATTTGTCAAGGAAAATCACCTATTAAATTATGTTAAAATTGCCCGAGGCTGCGATCAAGGTTTAAGCAAACCCGATCCCTTATTATTGCAAGAAACCTGTCAAGCTTTGGGGACTGCCGTGGACAAAACCCTGATGATAGGGGATACTAGGGCCGATTGGGAAATGGCTAAACAGGCAAAATCAGCAGCTGCGATCGCAATTATTTGGCAACCAGAAACCCATCAAGATTTACAATTAGCTGATGTGGTCATTAGAGAACTGACTGCCATCTCGGTTATCAGTTATGATTTTAGCTGTTAGGAGTCAGGAGACAGGAGATAGGAGATCGGAGATAGGAGTCAGGAGACTATTTTCATTTGTTTTCCCTGCTCCCTTCTCCCCAATCCCCACTTCATAATTCATAATTCATAATTTATAATTTCCGCTCCCCACTCCCCAATTCATAATTCATAATTTCCACCTCCCCCCACTACTCTCTCCCCAATTCATAATTCCCTCTATGCTAACAATTGCCTTACCGAAGGGTGCTTTACTAAACGAAAGTATCCAAATATTTCAGAAAATTGGCTTAGATTTTAGTGCCTTTCTTGACTCAAAAAATCGCCAATTACAGATTACTGACCCCACTAACCAAGGGAAAGCATTATTAGTAAGAGCCACAGATGTACCAGTTTATGTAGAATACGGTCAGGCACAATTAGGCATCGCTGGTTATGATATTTTATTGGAAAAATCTCCCGATGTGGCTAATTTAATTGACTTAAAATTTGGTTATTGTCGGATGTCGGTAGCTGTCCCTGCTGATAGTCGCTATCAAAGTCCTCTGGACATTCCCCATCACGGTAAAGTTGCCTCAAAATTTGTCAATTGTGCTAAGGATTATTTTCGTCGTTTAGATATTCCCGTCGAGATTATACCTCTCTATGGTTCCGTAGAATTAGGACCGATTACGGGGATGTCAGAAGCGATAGTTGACCTAGTTTCCACTGGTCGAACTTTACGGGAAAATGGTTTAGTAGAAATTGACGAATTATTTGCTAGTAGCGCTCGATTAATCGCTCATCCCCTCAGCTATAGACTAAATCGCAATCATATTTATAACTGGGTAGAAAAGCTCAGAGAAGCAACTACATCAATGGCAAAAGTTTAACGAATCAGCGCCCCCCTTATTAGGGGAAGATTAAGGAGGGTATCTGACAATTTTTAACACCCACCTACTGATTATGCTAAAATCCGGTTATTAAAAACTGATTATTTATTCCCTCTTTTGCCTCTTGCCTGTCCTGATATGTAGCCTATAGTCAACGGATTTAGTAAGTACCTAGGGTTTGCTGAATAAATGTGAAATGTAGGCAAGCTAAGAGTTTTGTGGCTTTTCTCTCGCAACAGGTGCAAGATTTTGAGAGAATCGTCGTTCAAAACCTTGCGTCTTCATCAACCCCCATCCTGTAGGGGCGAAGCATTCGGGCATAACCTATCGGTGAAACCGTAGATTTTCTAACCGAATGCTTCGCCCGTACTTTTTCAGCAGACCCTACCTAAGCAAAATTAATTACACATATCTAACCATCTCTTGCCTCTTGCCTATCTTCACTAGGAAATTAATTTTGTACGACTACTTATCAGTTATTAGTTCACTGAAAAAAAGCTTCCCTGCTACCTGCCATTTGCTCCCAACTCTTGACCATCTCCAATCAGGATAAACGCCGCCCAAAAGAAAGGATGAAGGTCAATATGGGCGAGTTTTGCTTGACGGAGGGCTTCCGCTTTGGTCATGCCCTGTTGTAAATTAGTATAAAATTGATTTAAAATCGCCGCCGTGGGCAATTCTGGGCTGTTTTGTTGGGAATATTGCACAAAATCGGTGGCATTCCAAAGACTGGCGAGGGTAGTTTTCGCCCCCGCTCTTTCCCAAACATAGGCCAAACCCGCCAAACCGACTCCATCCACTTCCCGCGCCGTTTCACAAGCGCCAATAGTAATCAGTTCGGTGTTTTGCAGTCCCAGTTTCACGGCATCTTTGAGTTCATACTCTCTCTTGTTGGCAAACAGTAGGGTATTCGCTTTCATGCCTAGGCTAGGACACCCCTCTGGACGGAAACAACCATGAGTGCCTAAGTGCAGAATAGGAAACCGAGGCGATTGGCTTAAAAAGGCGTCGAGGGTGGCTTGTTGGTGTTTGTAGATTTGGCTGTTGGCATAGGTTTTTTGCAGAAAATCCGCTTGAGCTTCTGTGCCGATTAATTCGACTTGGGTAGGACGGGGATTAGCAAAGACGAGGACACTAGGATTATTGACTTTCGGCGTGGGTTGGGGCTGCACTTTACTCAGACGGGTGAGGTAGTGAATGGGATATTTTTGCAGGAGATACTGTTGGGTTTGGTTGTCGTAGAGGGTTTCAAAGGGGATTCTTTGCAAAGCACCCGTGGCAATGATGGCCAGGGTTTGATTCGGGGCAATTTGGGCTTCTATGGGACGAATCAGCAGATCATAGAGTTGGGAACTGAGGGCGCGATCGACGATTTCTAGGTCGCTTTCCAGTTGGCTGGCGTAGCGTTGCAGACGCTCATTAATATCTTTAGGGACGGGAACTTGCTGAACCTTAAGGGTGGTACGGGTGAGGATAAAGAGGGCAACGGTATGTTCAACGTTATCTATCCCTGTGAGTAGGACGGGTTGGAGGAGAGTGGTATTAGCAGGTAGATTGGCTTGCAGTTGGGCGAGGTCAGTGGGGGTAATTTCCAGTAAATCGGCTAATTCGGGGTATTTTTCCACGAGGATTTCCGCTTGTTCGTTGAGGGCGGCTTGTTCTTGCAGGACTTGTCGGGAGAGGGTGTCGCTGAAATTGGTTTGTAATTCTTGGCGCAGGGCTTCCAGCTGCCGTGCCTGTGCTTTCCACTCCTGATAAGCTTGATTGGCGACAGGATTTTTGACTTGTCCTTCTGTTCCTGCAAGGCGATCGTAATCCACAAGGTCAAAAGTGGTGCTGAGATTTGCCCATTCAAAAGCTTTTTGAGGGGAATTCTGGCGAATGAGGAGACCTACTAGGGCGATGCTTGTCCCTTGCTCACTTTCTAGGAAAGTTGCCCGCAAGGAACGGCTAACCCCCCGCCGTAGCTCCAGAATCAGATTAGCGGATTGTTCCCAAGAGTTAATCGCCACTTCTGGGTTTCCTTGATCTCGATAGATAAGACCAATATTACTGAGAATATTGGATTCCCCAGAGCGATCGCCCACCGCCCGCAATAAGGGTAAAGCCCGTTGGAAGTAGTCTAAAGCCTTCTGTTTCTCCCCTAAATTTCCATAGACAAAACCAATATTATTGAGAGTAGTGGCTTCCCCAGAGCGATCGCCTACTGCCCGCGATAAGGGTAAAGCCTGTTGGTAGTAGTCTAAAGCCTTCTGTTTCTCCCCTAAAGCAGAATAGACAGCCCCGATATTATTGAGAGTAGTGGCTTCCCCAGAGCGATCGCCCACCGCCCGCCTTAAGGGTAATGCCTGTTGGTAATAGTCTAAAGCCTTCTGTTTCTCCCCTAAAGCAGAATAGACACCACCAATATTATTGAGAGTAGTGGCTTCCCCGGAGCGATCGCCTACTGCACGCCATAAGGGTAGAGCCTGTTGGTAATAGTCTAATGCCTTTTGTTTCTCCCCTAAATCATCATAGACAGCACCAATATTACTGAGAGTAGTGGCTTCCCCTGCGCGATCTCCCACCGCCCGCATTATGGGTAAAGCCTGTTCGTAGTAGTCTAAAGCCTTTTGTTTCTCCCCTAAAGCAGAATAGACACGACCAATATTATTGAGAGTAACGGCTTCCCCAGAGCGATCTCCCACCGCCCGTCTTAAGGGTAAAGCCTGTTGGTAGTAGTCTAAAGCCTTCTGTTTCTCCCCTAAATCTGAATAGACAAGACCAATATTATTGAGGGTAGCGGCTTCCCCTCTGCGATCGCCCACCGCCCGTCTTAAGGGTAAAGCCTGTTGGTAGTAGTCTAAAGCCTTCTGTTTCTCCCCTAAATCTGAATAGACACCACCAATATTATTGAGAGTAGTGGCTTCCCCTGCGCGTGCGCTTTGCGTGCCTTCGGTAGCGCCCACCGCCCGCCATAGGGGTAAAGCCTGTTGGTAGTAGTCTAAGGCTTGTTGCTTTTCTCCTAAATCATCATAGATACGTCCTAAACTGGTGAGGACTAATGCTTGCTCTAATTTGCCATCGAGTTGTTGATAAAGCTTTGATGCCTGTTGCCACTTCCCCAATGCCCCCTGATAGCCTTCTAATGTTCCCAACTGGAACAATTCAAATCCTTCTTGAAGTAATCGATCGGCTTCTTGACGTAAATCCGTCTGCACCAATAGGGGGGAAGCTATAACCGTCAAATGCGGCGCTGTTACGACTAGCCCTAGACTGAGTAATATCCCTAAACCTGTCTTCATTGCTTCCCCTCGTCAGACTCAAATGATTCTTTATATTATCTCAATAATGCCAGTATCAGGATTTTGAGGATTGGAAGATTTTCAGGATAGATATAATATTCTTTATGATCCTTTAATTATAGACTCTTCACAAGTCACCTAATCCTGTTAATCCCTTAATCCTCAATGCCAGTATCAGGATTTTGAGGATTTGAGGATTTTCAGGATAGGGTTGAGGGTGGGTGTCCTATTCCCTGCATCCTTTAATTATAGACTCTTCACAAGTAACCTAATCCTGTTAATCCCTTAATCCTCAATGCCAGTATCAGGATTTTGAGGATTGGAGGATTTTCAGGATAGATATAATATTCTTTATGATCCTTTAATTATGTACTCCTTGCCAATAACTTAATCTTGTTAATCCCTTAATTCTCAATCCCAGTATCAGGATTTTGAGGATTGGAGGATTTTCAGGATAGATATAATATTCTTTATGATCCTTTAATTATGTACTCCTTGCCAATAACTTAATCTTGTTAATCCCTTAATTCTCAATCCCAGTATCAGGATTTTGAGGATTGGAGGATTTTCAGGATAGATATAATATTCTTTATGATCCTTTAATTATGTACTCCTTGCCAATAACTTAATCTTGTTAATCCCTTAATTCTCAATCCCAGTATCAGGATTTTGAGGATTGGAGGATTTTCAGGATAGATATAATATTCTTTATGATCCTTTAATTATGTACTCCTTGCCAATAACTTAATCTTGTTAATCCCTTAATTCTCAATCCCAGTATCAGGATTTTGAGGATTGGAGGATTTTCAGGATAGATATAATATTCTTTATGATCCTTTAATTATGTACTCCTTGCCAATAACCTAATCTTGTTAATCCCTTAATTCTCAATCCCAGTATCAGGATTTTGAGGATTGGAGGATTTTCAGGATAGATATAATATTCTTTATGATCCTTTAATTATGTACTCCTTGCCAATAACTTAATCTTGTTAATCCCTTAATTCTCAATCCCAGTATCAGGATTTTGAGGATTTGAGGATTTTCAGGATAGATATAATATTCTTTATGATCCTTTAATTATGTACTCCTTGCCAATAACTTAATCTTGTTAATCCCTTAATTCTCAATCCCAGTATCAGGATTTTGAGGATTGGAGGATTTTCAGGATAGATATAATGTTCTTTATGATCCTTTAATTATGTACTCCTTGCCAATAACCTAATCTTGTTAATCCCTTAATTCTCAATCCCAGTATCAGGATTTTGAGGATTGGAGGATTTTCAGGATAGATATAATATTCTTTATGATCCTTTAATTATGTACTCCTTGCCAATAACCTAATCCTGTTAATCCCTTAATTCTCAATGCCAGTATCAGGATTTTGAGGATTGGAGGATTTTCAGGATAGATATAATGTTCTTTATGATCCTTTAATTATGTACTCCTTGCCAATAACCTAATCTTGTTAATCCCTTAATTCTCAATCCCAGTATCAGGATTTTGAGGATTGGAGGATTTTCAGGATAGATATAATATTCTTTATGATCCTTTAATTATGTACTCCTTGCCAATAACCTAATCCTGTTAATCCCTTAATCCTCAATGCCAGTATCAGGATTTTGAGGATTGGAGGATTTTCAGGATAGATATAATATTCTTTATGATCCTTTAATTATGTACTCCTTGCCAATAACTTAATCTTGTTAATCCCTTAATTCTCAATCCCAGTATCAGGATTTTGAGGATTTGAGGATTTTCAGGATAGATATAATATTCTTTATGATCCTTTAATTATGTACTCCTTGCCAATAACTTAATCTTGTTAATCCCTTAATTCTCAATCCCAGTATCAGGATTTTGAGGATTGGAGGATTTTCAGGATAGATATAATGTTCTTTATGATCCTTTAATTATGTACTCCTTGCCAATAACCTAATCTTGTTAATCCCTTAATCCTCTAAATCCTGATACTGATATTTGTTATCTATTATTAAATATCTTTTTGTATTCTAAACTGGTTGCGCCAAAGTTGATTAATAAACCAACGGGAAAATTATAAGCAACGACGTAATTTTTTGCTTGTGCAAGATGGACATTTTCTAGGCGAATTACTGCTTTTAATTCGACAATGACTTTTCCTTCTACGGTAAAATCAGCGCGTCTTGTTCCGACTTGTATTCCTTCATAAAAGATAAGTTGTTCTTTTTCTCTTTCAAAGGTTAATCCTGTTTTTCCTAATTCAATATCGAGACATCTTTGATAGATGACTTCTTGAAACCCATTTCCCAGTGTTCGATGGATTTTCATACAACAACCAATAATTTTATAGGTGATTTCGTCTAATTCCATAATGCCAGTATCAGGATTTTGAGGATTTGAGAATGTTCAGGATAGATATCATATTCCCTGCATCCTTTAATTATAGACTCTTCACAAGTCACCTAATCCTGTTAATCCTTTAATCCTCAATGCCAGTATCAGGATTTTGAGGATTGGAGGATTTTCAGGATAGATATAATATTCTTTATGATCCTTTAATTATGTACTCCTTGCCAATAACTTAATCCTGTTAATCCCTTAATCCTAAAAATCCTGATCTCAGGATTTAGGGGATTGGAGGATTTTCAGGATGGATATTATAGTCTTTTTATCCTTTAATTATAGAATCTTCACAAGTCACCTAATCCTGTTAATCCCTTAATCCTAAAAATCCTGATACTGATTTTTATTGACCTAATTTTGGTGATTAATTTGCCCGACAACGCACCACTCCTGCCGCTTTTAACTCGCCATTAGCAAATTCTAACTGTTTCAAGACATAACCATAAGCCCCTTTCTGAGTTAAATCTCTTTGCATCTGTGGAGGCAAATCTGATAAGTTAATCTCTACCTGCTTACGCTTTTGCTTTTCCACCAAACTCAAATGCTCAAAACGGCGCGGTACAGCATAAACCGAACCACATCGCTTGTCCTCTCCCTGAATCACAATTATCGGGTTTTCGGGAATACTGATGATGGTTTCTCCCTCTAAGGTTAATTGTGTCACTTGGGCAATGGGTAGATTAAACTCCTTACCCCCTTGCTTAAAAGAAATCTGACGCTGAGGGCGATCGAACCGAGTTAACGTCACCCCCTTATAATCTCTGCCATTTTGTAACGTAATATTTGCTAATCGTGGTAAAGCCGCTTCGAGGGTGGGTGCTTGAGCGATACTAGAAACAGTCAAAAATCCCAAAAAAACTAAAGCTATACCAGATATAATTTCTAAACGTCTGACCATAACCCACTCTACAATGATCATCTATAATAACTTTAATTTTAGCGTTCTTTTTTAGCGTTAGTAGCCCCCTGTGACGACTCCTTCTCCCCCGACGATTCTCCTCAATCTTGCCAGTGCCGCCGGTCTCATTGGTGCGGGATTGTACTATACAGGTTGGGTCTATCGTTGGGCATACTTTGCCTATTACCAACTCGGTATCACCAGCCTCGATTTTCCGGTTGAATCCTTCTTATTACTCCCTCTTCAAGTCTTCTTTGGTACGCCTCAAAGTATTGTTAACACCCTGATTATTGCCCTTCTGATTCCTATACTTTTTCAGCTTTCCACCCTTTGTCTTGCTTTCCTTCACTGGCAATATCAACAGTGGTTAACTAGACTGAAAAATTGGCAACTGAAAAGACAAAACCAACGCAATCGCCGAAAAATACCCTATGCTCCTCGTCCCCGCTTTCAGCGTCAGTTAACCCTTCCTCTCGTCTCAGAACTGATTCTCCTGAGTTGGATTCTCTTACTCATCTTCCATCTTGCCCGGGATCAAGGTTTAAAGGATGCCCGTCGAGATGCGGTGAATCCCACTTCTACTCTCCCCGTTGTCACCCTGATTAGTGCCAAGGAACTGCTCATTTTAGGTAAAGAAGCAGGGGATCTTGACCCCAATCAGCCCCTTTTTGAAGCCCTAACGCCCGAAGATCAGCAGAGTCTCATTGGCGATCCTAATTTAGCCCGCATTATTCAACAGCGCAACCTAACCGATACGGAGCAAGATCGCGTCTGGCGATTATTACTGGAAAGAGGGGGATGGCTGTACCTTTTTCGTGCTTTACCCCAAGATGCCCCCAAAACTGAACATCCCGTACTGCTAGGTGTCGCTAAATCTAACGTCGGTCGGCAGTTGCTTATTTTAAGCCCTGAACCCGTTAAATCCACTAAATAGTATAGAACAGTCTCAAGTTATCTACTGGTGGCGATTTCCACTTCGGGTAAGATTTCTAAAGATAAACGGGTTCTGACAGTGCCAGAAAGACGTTTAAGCAGTTGTGGGCGTAAATCGCGCAGAATATAGATTAATTCGTCTCCTGTGCGCCATTCTTCCCTTTCTGTTACTACCTGTAGGGAATTATCGCGACGCAATAGTAGGGGCAGCAGTTCACCATTTTCGATTAATTTAGTTAATCTGGTTTGTTGTTCGCTCAAATCATCGGCTTTAAAGATAGTTTTACCTAATTTAATCTGATTATCGTCTAAATACTGATTCCATTCCTTGACCGAAAAACTAGGCAGAAAAACCTGATTAACCTTATTTTTATCTGGGTTGGGGGTTCCCGCAAAGGCAGCCAACAACCGGGGAGGATGAAATTCCTCGCTGGCTCTTTGGGCTAAAACCAGATTAACCTCGCTATTATTAGTCAAAACCAGAAAAGTCCCCATGGATTCGATGCCGGCTTCTTGCAGTATTTTTGTATCAAGTGCGCTACTCTGCAGCACCGTCAAACCCTCTTCTTTTGCTTGCTGACAGGCCCTGGCATCCGTATCGATTAAAACCACGTTTTCCCCTTGTTCTTGGAATAAACAGCCGATTAAGCGACCTAGGGGATTACAACCGACGATTACTGCCCCCGTTGCCGCAGAAGAAGTGATTTTTAGCCCTTTTGCCACCCACCGCGCCGTTAATCCCTGAATAAAAACGGTCATTAAAATTGTTAAAAAGACTAAAGCTTTGATCGCTTCACCGCCATTAATACCGGCACGGGTGAGTAAAATGGCAAATAAAGAAGCTACAGAGGCAGAAACGATTCCCCTAGGGGCAACCCAAGCGATAAATAACTTATGTCGCCAATTTAGGTCACTTTTTAGGGTACACAGAGCCACACTCAGGGGACGTACCACCAACATCAAGACTAACACCGTCAGGACGCTGCCCCAACCCAAAGCGATCACACTGGCGATCGAAAGATCCGCCGCTAGTAAAATAAACAGTACCGACACGCAAAGAGTGGTTAATTGACCCTTAAAACGCCTTAATAACCGCTCATCGGGAACTGCCGCCGCTTTTAGCACGATTCCCGCCATTACCACCGCCATTAACCCCGATTCACTGCGACTAAATTGCGATAAACCAAATAATCCCCAGACTCCCGCTAAAACCACGAGATTTTTTAGCTCAAAAGTCAAAAAATTGCAAGTTTTTATAATAAAACTTAACAATCCGCCTCCAGCAATGCCGATCGCCGCCCCGATGCCTAAACGCAGGGTTAAACCGGTGATAATTTCCATGGGGCGGGAATGAGTATCAATAATCGTATTTAGCACCACTACGGCTAAAATTGCGCCCACAGGGTCGATTAATACCCCTTCTCCTTCTAAAAGCGTCGCCACCCGTCGATCTACGGCTACTTGCTTCAGCAAAGGCCCGATCACTGTCGGACCAGTTACCACCACTAAAGAAGCGTAAAGAAATGCGATCGGCCAGGGAAATTCCCCCAACCAGTGGGCCGCCATACCGCCACCGATGAGAGTGATGGAAGTACCGAGGGTGACAAGATTGCGTAAACTGCCAGAAACTCGCCCTAATTCCCGTCCGCTTAGGCTTAAACCGCCTTCAAATAGGATAATCGCCACAGAGAGGGCAACAAGGACTTCTAAGCCAATTCCCAGACTTTGGGGGTGTAAAATTTCCCAACCGTCGGACCCTAAAGCAATCCCAAAAATGAGCAGGAAGACAATACTGGGAACTTTCAGGTATTCGGCGATGACTTGGGCCGTAATCCCCGCTACAACAGTGATGACAATTTGCAGGGTAAGGGCGAAAGATGGATCCATGTTTAGCGATCAGTTATCGGCTATCGTTTATCGAGGCGGGGTTTATCGTTGGGATTTAATGATTCTAATTATAGTTGGGACAACAGGGTAAGTGATGCAAAGTCGCTGAATTTTCCCTCTGAATCACTCCCATAAGTAGGTAGGTATTAAAAACTTTCAGATCCCCCCGCCTATCGGCACCCTCCTTATTAAGCAGGCCCGGGGGGATCAAACTTAAAATCCATTTTTAATTTAATTATAAACAGCTACTTATCTGATACTTTTTGAGTTCCAAAAAGTCTAAAAGTCTTACCCAACAAGGTTTTTAGATTTATTCAGCAAGCCCTACTTAAAGATCAAGCAACAAATCAAGAAATAAAAAATTCTCGATATTGTCTTTCACTTCCCCCAGTTTCAATAATTAATTCTTTTTCCACTACTTTTTAGGTTCTGGGGGTTGCTGTTTAGAATCTGCCGCAATCGCTTGATTTAAACGAGTTAATTCTTCTTTAAATTTTGGTTCTTGGGGATAGTTTTTGACTAATTTTTCTAGGATACTTTTAGCCCCAGAAACGTCTTGAGTTTGTAATCTTGTTCCATAAAGAACTAGCATAACTTCCAGATTATCGGGATATTTTTGATATAACTTTTCTAAAGGTTCTCTGGCTCCGATAAAATCTTTTAACTGTAAGCGAGTTTGGGCTAGTCCTTGCAAAGCAGTAGGGTTATCCGGTTCACGTTCGAGAATTTTCTCGTAACCTTTGACCATTTCTTGTAATTTTTCGGGAGGAATAGCCGCCTCTTGCCCGGGTTGACTGCCTTGGGAAGAATTAGAATTATTATTTTTCAATAAACCTAAGGTTGGCACCACCATTAAAGCCAGAAATACTAAACCAGAGGAAATAATTAAGACTCGTTTGAGGGTATCGTTATTTTTTTTTGGCATACTTTTTAAAGATTAGAGATAAGCAATTTTGCAGGGTGCGTTAGGCTGCGATAACCTTGGAATGAAAAACCAAAATTAGTAATCCGCACCCCACGCATCAGATAAGATTAATCAGTAGTAAGTCGATAAAATTCCTGACCCCAAAGATTATAAGCCCAAATTCCCAAGCTAAAACTACCTAAGCAGAGGATGGTGAGCATCAGGAAAACTTGCCACCTATTGTAACCCGCTTCCTGAAGTTCTAGACGACCGAGGATAGTGGCAGCTAACAGAATTAAAGCTCGACTAAATACCGCCCACTTGTGGAAGATAAAGACTACCGCCAAAGACCAGCCAAGAATTGATAATACAGCGCTAATATCGTTTTTAAACCAACTGCGGAAAAATACTGGCATTAAGTGACTAAACAGAGTTAATCCTAGGGCAATTGAGAGGATAATCCCTATCGCTAGGATATAGATGATAATTTCTAGCCATTCGCTAGTGAGAGTCCAATTCATCTCATCACCGCGGGCAAGTAACCAATCACTCCATGACAAACGCTCACGGGCGATCGACCAGCCAAACAGCCCATAGACCGATGGTATTAGAAAAGTTAGTAGTACAATGCGCCAAAACATAATCAGTTATCAGTTATCAGTTTTGAGTTATTAGTTAAGTACCTAAGCAAAATTAATTACACACTTCGATGAAGCTTTTGCCTCTTGCCTATTGCCTCTTGCCTATCTTCACTGGGAAATTTATTTTGCATGACTACTTATCAGTTTTGAGTATTAAGTGAGCAGTATGTATTAAGTGAGCCTGATCAAATGCCAGTTTACTACTGTCTTTTCACTGATTACTGTTTACTGCTTACTGATCACTGATCACTGTTTACTGATCACTGAAAAAAGTTAAGCCTGAAGCCTGAAAGAGACGAAAATTGCCCCTTTTTAGACTTCAGACCCGTGGAGTTGTCCCGATCGCTTAGGACATATACTGGATGATAAAGTCGAAGTAGGGGGCTGCTTCCACAGCATCCTCTTGAGTCAAAAGACCTAAAGCGGCCTCTTTGAGACAACGAATCGCTTCCACCATACCGGGGACGGGAACATTAAGAGAGTTATACATCTCTTTGACCCCGACCAGGCCGGTTTGTTCGATCGGACCCTTATCTCCGGCTAATACCCCATAGGTAACTAGACGCAGATACCAACCATAATCGCGCAAGCATTGATTATATTGACGCTGACCGTAGGCATTACCCCCCGGCGCTCTATAATCGGGACGTTTCTTGAACAGTTGTTTTTGAGCCTGATCGACGATTTTTTTCTCATTTTCAGCGAGAGTCTCGGCAATGCGAATTCTTTGCTCACCGGTTTTTAAAAATTGCCCGATACCCTGTAGTTCACCACTACTAGGATAACGAAGTTCGTCGTCGGCTTTGAGGATGACTTGGCTAACTACGCTCATAATATCAAGGTAAATTCTGATAACATTCTGTAGTTTATCTCAGGTCGGGGTCTGGAAGTCGAGTCATCTCTGTCGGGTGGGCAATTCCTAAAAATCTGTAATATTTCGTTATGAGTTTCCCCGGCAGCCTAGTTACTCTCTAGAATGAATGTATTAGTGATCAGGAGTGAGGAGATAGCAATTGAGATGTCACCCTACACCGATTAACTTGAACCCGATAACTGGTAATTAATATGGAATTTTTAGCACCCTTGCTGTTTATAGCGGGCATTCTGGGGTTAAATGGCTTTAAAATCGATCGAGAATACCAGCGTGGTGTTATCTTTCGCCTAGGTCGTTATCAAGACACCAAAGGCCCGGGACTATACTGGATCATTCCCCTAGTTGACCAAAAAATGCAGGTGGATATTCGCACCAAAACCGTCGATATCGCCCCGCAAGAAACTGTCACCGCCGATAATGTCACAATTAAGGTTAATGCGGTTCTCTACTATCGCATTATCGACCCGGGCAAAGCGATTAATAAAGTCGAATCCTATCCCACAGCCGTTTATCAAGCGGCCATGACCACTTTAAGAAATGTAGTTGGTCAAAATCATCTCGATGATGTCTTGCAAAAACGAGACAAAATTAATCATGCGGTCCAACAAATTGTCGATGAAATTAGCGAACCTTGGGGCATCGATATCGAACGGGTGGAGATGAAAGATGTGGAAATTCCCACCGGTATGCAGCGAGCTATGGCCAAGGAAGCGGAAGCATTGCGAGAAAAACGGGCCCGTTTGATTAAAGCTGCCGCAGAACAGGAAGCCTCCCTAAAATTAGCGGAAGCTTCCCGATTAATCATGGAAAATCCCGCCGCTTTGGAATTGCGCCGCCTACAAATGTTAACCGAAATTGGAGCGGAAAATAACACCAGTACCGTGATTATGCTCCCCTCCGATATCTTAAATCTGGCTCAAAAATTAACCGAAAAAAAATCATAAAATGGCTCAATTGTCAATAGCCAAAAGGGTTAATTTTCTCCGGTGTGTTAGGTTGGTTTAACACACCTAAAATTGTTAATTAACGCATGGTGACAAATTCCTCGGCAGCACTGGGGTGAATGCCGACAGTAGCATCAAAATCGGCTTTTGTCGCCCCCATTTTTACCGCAATGGCTACTCCTTGAATAATTTCGGCGGCGTGATCTCCTACCATGTGCGCCCCAAGGATTTTACCACTTTCCTGATGGACAACTAATTTCATCAAAGTTTTGTCCTCTCGGTCTGGTAAAACATTGTAACCGGGGCGAAATTTAGACCGATAAACTGTAATCTCCGTGTCACCATATTGTTTTTTTGCTTGCAATTCTGTTAATCCCACCGTCGCCGCTTCAGGAGTAGAAAATACCGCCGAAGGAACATTTTCATAACTCATTAACCGGGGTTTATTACCAAAGACTGTATCGGCAAAAGCGCGCCCCTCATTAATCGCCACGGGAGTTAAATTAATTTTATCGGTACAATCGCCCACGGCATAGATATTATCTTCGCTGGTTTGGCTATACTCGTTGACGACAATTGCTCCATTTTTTACCTCGACATTGACATTCTCTAAGCCCAATTTTTCCAGCTTAGGAATTCTTCCAGTAGCGGCTAAACCTAGGGCATCAACAAATAAGATTTCTGAGGTTTCTTTCCCCTGAATATGTACCTTTAAACCCTCGTCAGTTTTCTCGATCGAAGTGGGGAAAGTTTCGGGCATAATTTTAATTCCCTGACGGATCATTTCTGCTTGAATCTCATCGCGGATATCCTCATCAAACCCTCTTAAAATCTTGTCTTTACGGATTAACTGCACTACTTCCGTCCCTAATCCGTGCATAATACCAGCAAATTCTACCCCAATATATCCCGCCCCTAAAACTATAATTCTTTTTGGTTGTTCTGGCAGTTGAAACATGGCATCAGAAACTACTGTATGTTCTATCCCTGGAATATCGGGTTTAACGGGATGTCCCCCCACGGCAATTAAAATTTTATCGGCAGTAATTTTCTCCTCTCCCACCTCTAGGGTATGGGTATCAAGAAACTTGGCATAATTAGGAAAAAGCGTCACTTGGGAATTATCGAGCATCTTTTGATAAATGCCATTTAAACGGATAGTTTCCTGATTAACGGCGCTGATTAATTTTTGCCAATTTAACTGACTCTCTACTGGACTCCAACCGTAACCTTCCGCATCCTTAAATAGTTGCGGAAAACGACTAGAATAAACCATTAATTTTTTGGGAATACAACCGCGATTAACACAGGTTCCTCCCAAGCGATCGTATTCTGCTAATCCCACTTTTGCCCCGTATTCGGCTGCCCGTCTAGCGGTGGCAATACCCCCAGAACCACCACCAATCACGAATAAATCAAAATCATAACTCATAAAAATATCCTCGCGAATGTATAGAAATTTGACGGAATCAAGAAACTTTCTGGGCAAAAAAGGATAGAGAATATCTCGGATCAATCCCTAACTGAATCTATTCAGTAACTAGCACAATATGGTCACTAATGCTGCTAAATTAGAGTCAATTTATCCACTGCCAAGATTTAATTCTATGCTAACACGCCGCTCGAAATTATCTTTTCTCTTGGGGACTTGTTCCCTATTTCTCTGGGTAAACCATCCCCTCACCCTCGCAACCCCCATCAGTAAAGACAATTCTCCCCCTTCCCAGTTTATCTGTCCGGCAGACTTAGCCACCAGGATTGATCGCATTTTAGCCCGCCCCGATTATCAAGGCGCTTATTGGGGAATTTTAGTAAAATCCCTCAATTCTCAGGAAAATCTCTATAGTCTCCACGAAAATAACTTTTTTACTCCCGCTTCTACTGCGAAATTATTAACCACTGCCGCCGCTTTTAGCAAATTTAACCGCGATTATCGTCTGAAAACCCCCATTTTAGCCCAAGGCAACCCCCCCGATTTAGAGACTTTAACCTTAGTCGGGAGGGGAGATGCCACCATAACCACAGAAAAGTTAGAAAAATTAGCAGAAAAGTTAAAAGCAGGGGGAATTAACTCAATTTCTCGCTTAATTGTCGTTGCTAATCCTTTTGTAGTCTCCGATAGTCAAAAAACTTGGGAATGGGAAGATGTCTTTTTTGACTATGCTGTACCCGCTTCTAGTTTGGTTTTAAACGAAAATTCCGTCACTTTAAGGCTTTTACCGCGACAATTGGGGCAAAGCTTAGATTTACAGTGGTCTGATCCCATTGCCGCTAAACAATGGCTAATTGAGAATCAAACCAGCACTGCAGCGCAAGGAACCCCGAATACTTTGGCAATTAAGGGCAATTTAGCCAGTAATCGCCTGATTATCACCGGTTCTCTGCCGATCGATAGTCAAGATGATTTTAATTTAGCTATTCCCCAACCCTCGGAATATTTCTTGGCTCGCTGGCGTAATATTCTTGAAAAAGCGGGAATTACCGTTAAAAACGCCGAAATTAGCTCAGAAATTCTCGGTTATGAAATCACCAATTTAGAATCAGAACCCCTAGCATATTTGGTGGAAAAAGTCAATAAAAATAGCGATAATTTACTAGCCGAAACCCTACTACAAATGCTCGGCGGTGTGTCGGGATTGCAAGAAACTTTAACAAAACTGGGAATTAACAGCGATAGTTATAAAATCGGCGACGGTTCGGGGCTGTCACGACAAAACCTGATTAAACCCAAGACTTTAGGTCAAATATTACAACTAATGGCAGAAAACCCTGATTATCGGCGTTCTTTAGCCATTGGCGGCATTGATGGCACTTTAACCAATAGATTTCGCCAGACTCCCCTAGAAGGACGATTACAGGCAAAAACCGGGACTTTAACCGGAGTTACCGCTCTCGCCGGTTATCTAGAAACCGCGGACAATCAACCCCTAATCTTTAGCATAACCGTCAATAACAGCGATAAACCCGCCACCACCCTCAGAAACGGCATCGATGAGGTGATTTTGCTCCTAGGACAGTTAAAACGCTGTTAATCTTTAGGAGACGGGAGATGGGGAGATAGGGAGATAGGGAGATAGGGAGATAGGGAGATAGGGGGATAGGGAGATAGGGAGATAGGGAGATAGGGAGATAGGGAGATAGGGAGATAGGGAGATAGGGAAATTTCAGCTAAATTCCCCCACTACCCCAACACCCCACTTCCCCAACACCCCACTTCCCCACTTCCCCAACACCCCACTTCCCCACTTCCCCACTTCCCCACTTCCCCACTTCCCAATTCATAATTCATAATTCATAATTCCCACTTCCCCAACCCGCAACTAATTCGATCGAGCCATTTAATCACAGAAGACTGTATACTTTTGTAAAAATTGCTTCTAGCTGACTTGTAGATTAATCGAGGGAGTTATTGATATATGTATATAGTTCAGGTTGCCTCTGAGTGCGCCCCGGTGATTAAAGCCGGGGGATTGGGGGATGTGGTATATGGATTGAGTCGAGAATTGGAAATTCGCGGTCATTGCGTGGAGCTAATCCTACCCATGTATGATTGTATGCGCTACGACCAAATTTGGGGCTTACACGAGGCTTATCGGGACCTGTGGGTGCCTTGGTACGGTGGCGCAATTCACTGTAACGTTTTTTGTGGTTGGGTACACGGGCGCTTGTGTTTCTTTATTCAACCCAATTCGGGGGATAATTTCTTTAATCGCGGCACTTACTACGGTTGTAAAGACGATAATATGCGTTTTGCCTTCTTCTCTAAAGCCGCTTTAGAATTTTTGCTCAGAAGTAATAAACGTCCCGATATAATTCATTGTCACGACTGGCAAACCGGTTTAATTCCACCCTTACTGTTTGAAATTTATAAATATCATGGTATGGGCAATCAGCGCGTTCTCTACACCATCCATAACTTTAAACACCAAGGATTTGGAGGTGCAGAAATTCTCTGGGCAACAGGATTAAATAACGATTCTTACTACTTTAGCTATGCCCGACTGCGTGATAACTTCAATCCTTTTGTGATTAATTTTATGAAAGGTGGCATCGTTTTTGCCAACTATTTCAATACCGTCTCGCCCCACCATGCCTGGGAAGCACACCACACTGATGTTAGTTACGGTTTAGGACACACAATTCACCAGCATCAACACAAATTTACTGGTATTCTCAACGGTTTAGATTACAATATCTGGAACCCAGAAGTGGATAAATTTATTGCTGCACCCTACGGTGTTGATAGCTTCTCCGAGAAGGCACGCAATAAGAAGGCACTGCGAGAAAGACTCTGGTTAAGAGATGAGGCAGAAAAACCCTTAATTTGTTATGTCGGTCGTTTAGATGACCAAAAAGGCGTACATTTAGTTCACCATGCCATGTATTATGCCTTAGCTCGTGGGGCGCAATTTGTCCTCTTAGGTTCCGCCACCGAATCGTTAATTAATAACTGGTTCTGGCACGAGAAAAATCACCTCAATAATAACCCTGATGTCCATATTGAATTGGGCTTTAATGAGGAATTATCTCACCTGATTTATGCGGGTGCTGATATGATTGTGGTTCCCAGTAATTTTGAACCCTGCGGACTGACACAAGTAATCAGCTTAAAATATGGAACTGTTCCCATCGTCCGGGGAGTTGGTGGTTTAGTTAATACGGTTTTTGATCGGGATTATGATACCTATCACAAACCGGAAGAACGCAATGGTTTTGTCTTTTTTGATCCCGATAATAATGCCCTCGAATCAGCCATGTCCCGGGCATTAGAATTGTGGTACACTCAACCAGAAGAATTCCAAAAATTAGCGATTCAAGGCATGGAATGCGATTACTCTTGGAATAGCCCCGGGGAAGAATACGTTGCCCTCTATGAAATGATTCGCCACAAATAAGCTGTCTTGTCTCTAGCAATTCCCTGGCAGTTGTCAACAGAAATTCGAGGAATGGATTTGTTGAAATTTCCAGGGTAATTGCTTTAGTTTTGACCGACTCCTAACCCCACCAAAAAACTTTTTTAGTAAACCCTACCTAGTAGAGCAGAAATGTTAACTTTGCTTGGTATTCTTGGGTGAGGGTATGACTAACTCCCAAAATCTGAAATATGGCTAACATGGCTTTTCTTGCCCCATCCTGACGATATTTTCTGCTTTCTTCCACCAGGCTGATCAGTTTATCTAAAGCGGCGGCATAATCTTCTTTTAAGGCGAAATTAATCCCAGTAAAAAATATCGGATCGAGGGGATTATTTTCTGGTTGTAACTGTTGAAATTCTAGGAGAGTTTTCCAACCTTTGATAACAGGGTTTTCCTCTTTAATAGCACTGATTAATCGATAAGCATCTGACCATTTTTCTAGACGCATGAGAAATTTTACCGCCATAATAATCAATCGCTGTTCGTTGGGATATTTAGGAAAAAGACGATCAAATAATTGTTTGGCTGCGGGCAAATTATCGAGGGCGATCGCTTCTTGTATTTCTGCTAATCCTGTTTCTAATTCCGATTGTAAATCGAGACGGGAAAATAAGTCTCTAATTTGTTCTTCTGGCAAAGCACCGACAAAACAGGGTAACACTTCTCCCTTGCTGACAATTCGCACATCGGGAACTCCTTCTACATCGTATTGTTCGGCTAATTCGGGATTTTTATCTATATCTATTTTGGCCAAGATAAAATTATATTCACTTGCTAGTTTTTCTAGCATCGGTTTTACCAATTTACAGGGTCCACACCAGAGAGCATAAAAGTCTAAAATCACTGTATTTAGATAGGACTTCTCGATCACTTCACTGTCAAAATTTGTCCCATCTACCTCGATAGAATATCCCATCTATTTCTCCTCTAATAACTTATTTTTCAGCTAGTTTTGTCTCACTTATCTCTTTTACCCAAAGGGCTAACCCTCCCCCTCGTCCCCGGGCTGCTATCATTGTTTCTGTGATCAAAAAATAGGCAAAAAACGCCTGTTTTTTGATACTTTCTTGATAAAAATTAGCTTCACTTACTTGGCCATTTCTAATAAAACCTGAATAGAGAGAGAGATTAAATAGGGTTAGGTTGAGCCTGGTGAAATCAAAGGCAAGAAGACGGGTTTTAGGAAAAAACTTAACCGGACCGCTTACAGATAGTTTTACTGCCCCTAAAAATATCTGATTGCTGACGGTTCCAGAGATAAATTCTCCCGGTTCTAAGCTCTCATTTCTTTGGTAAGAGATGGTAATTTTTAACCAAGATGGTAGATAGCGCCCCTTACCCAAAACAATTCCCGCTCTCTTTTTCGCTTTTTGAGTTCCCGTGATCAAGTATAATCGCCAAGTACCGACTAAAGCCTCAAAAGTAAGATTTTCTTTAGTTTTTTTATGGTTTTTTTCTGTTGCTAATAGAAATTCTAGCAGTTGAGAGACAGGGTGGCGATTATCATCCTTAAGTATTAGGGGTGAGTCGAGATTTATAACCATGATTTCAGACAGTGCCAAAATATTTTAACTGAAGCTACCGAACTCGAAAAAGTGATCGATAAACCGGTTGACTCTTATTATAAGTGGACTTTTCCCTCTCCGTTGCTACGGGAAAAATATTTTCCGCTAACCAGGGGGTTTGATGTTGCCGAACAAAATGGGGATGTGCTTGAAATCTCTCCGTCATTTCCAGGGCGATCGATTCCACATCCGACTGTAAAAAAACCCAGCCTCCAGATACCATATATTGAGCCAAAGCTATGACTAATTCCGGCTGCACGACTCGACGCTTACTGTGACGCTGTTTAAACCAAGGATCGGGAAATTGAATCGACACCCAAGATAACTTATCTGCGGGCAAAGATTGCAGTAAAATTTCTGGAGAAACATTGATATTGCCAAAAACAAAAGCGAGGTTTCTTAATCCTAACCTTTCCCGTTCCTGATTCGCTTCCATTACCAAAGGTTGACGAATTTCAATCCCCAAAAAATTAATTTCTGGATATACTTGGGCCATTTGTAACAAAAATTTACCCCGCGCACAACCAATATCAAGATGGAGAGGTGGTGTCATATCCTGATAAACTTGATTCCAATCGGGGGGAGCGATCGGATGGCGATATTTATGACTTAAGGGATTGACGTGCTGACGAACGCGAACTTTAGCCAAAGATATTTTCTCCTCATTTCTCCTCGATCAATCTAGTTTACCGATATTTAGCCCAATTGAATGCGATGAATTTCCGTTTCGCCATTCTTAGCGATCCTCATATCGCTTTACCCACAACCATTTTGAACCATTCTAATCGCTTTCATCTGGTGGAAGTGAGTATTCCCGCTTTAAAAATTGTTTTAGACCATCTCATCACCCTTAACCTCGATTTTCTGCTGATTGCTGGCGATTTAACCCAAGATGGTGAACCAGAAAATCATCGTTGGTTAGCCGATTGTTTAGCCACTTTACCCTTTCCCGTCTATGTGGTGCCAGGTAATCATGATGTTTTGAGTTTAACCGCAACAGAAAACCAGATCGGTTTAGCTGATTTTCCCTTTTATTATCAACAATTTGGTTACAGCAACTCCGAACAAATATACTACCAAAAAGAAATTTTACCCGGAGTGCAATTAATCGGTCTTAATTCTAATCAATTTGATGACCAAGGTAAACAAATTGGCAGTTTAGATGCAGAACAGTTGCAGTGGTTAAAACAGACTTTACCCGCGCTAAAAAATGATCTAGTGATGGTGATGATCCATCATAACGTTATCGAGCATTTACCCAGACAAAGCAATCATGAATTAGGTAAACGCTATATGTTGACTAATGCGGTGGAACTGCTCGATATACTACAGGAAAACGGCGTAAAATTGTTGATTACTGGCCATCTCCACGTGCAGGATCTGGCTTTTACTAGAGGTATCTATGAAATTACCACCGGTTCCCTCGTCAGTTATCCCCATCCCTACCGGGTGTTAGAATATTGCGAAAACACAGGAGAATTAGCCATAGAATCCTTTCATCTGCAAAATATACCCGGATGGGAGAATTTACCCGCTCTTTCTCGGCAATGGTTAGGCGATCGCTCTTATCCTTTTATGATGCGTTTATTAACCTGTCATCCCCTCAATCTTCCCGTGAGTCTAGCGGAGGAATTAGCCCCAAAATTACGCAATTTTTGGGCAGATGTGGCCCAAGGTGACACAATCTTCGATTTTAGCGATTTTCCGCCCCTAGTACGCCGTTATTTCTACGCTTTCAGTGCCGTCGATCCCCTCGGTAATCCTCATTTTATCGACAATCAAGCGGTAATTAGTTTCCAGCATCAGTTTACTTATCAGCGCTCAGACTTGCTGGTAGAGTTGAGAGAATAGCTGCAATAAATAATTAACTATAGCTTATAGTTATGGTACGCAGCCGCTATCTTGGCAGAAAATATCAAAAAAAATCAATGGAAGCAATTAAAAAGGAATTTAAAAAAATCGGTTCTCTTACCCTCTTTTTTTTCTTGGCTTTCGGTTATATTCTTCTGATCATGAAATTATTTCTGGAAGAGTATTCGATTACCACCTACGTTTTGGGTAAAGCAATCGTAGGAGCGATCCTCGCGGCAAAAACCGTGGCCATTCTCGACGCAGCCATGAAGCTAGAATGGTTAGAAAATCGTCCCCGTTATGTTAGTGTTCTGTATCGAACCTTTGTTTATACCCTAGCAGCACTGATTCTCGGCTCGATCGAGGGTTTTCTGGAAGCTTATCGGATAACGCGGGTAATTTCGGAGGCAATGGCCAAATTTTGGCAAAGGGAAAGTTTCTCTCAAATCCTTGCGGTTACTCTCTGTCTCGCAGTGGTTTTTTGTCTCCACAATCTCTGGCACGAAATCGATCGCTATTGGGGTAGAGGCAAATTGAGAAAATTTTTTCTCGATCGCTCCTAAGGGACTTGCGTGGGAATAATATCCCAATCGATCGGAGGGCGCAAGCTTTGCGCCCCTACAGTAACGGATTTTGTCCACAATGTAGGGGCGAACTGCGTTCGCCCAAAAGGTACATTATCAAAGCGCAAGTCCCTAAAGTACAGCAGTTATCTTAATGGTGAAGTTTTCCTTTTGGGGAGTCGGGAGATAGGATTTAGGGAGATAGGGATTTAGGGAAATTTCAGCTAAAGTCCCCACTACCCCAACACCCCACACCCCCACACCCCACTTAAGAAGTATGTACGATCGCCCTATCTTTCGCGGGCAACCCCTGCTAGGATAAAATACGGGTGAAAAATTGCTAATCCAAGGAGTACAGACGTGATTGAACCTTTAGTGCTAGGGATTGTCCTAGGCTTAATTCCCATTACCCTCGCGGGTTTGTTCGTTGCCGCCTATTTACAGTACAAACGGGGCAATCAATTCGGCTTAGACTAAATCTATCATGCCAATCCCCCGAATTGAGAAAATCTCCCGTCAAGCTAGGCACTAGACGGGAGATTTTCAACAGGACAAATTTGCCGCTTAACAGATTGTGGCTGCCGGCGTTGCCATCCCTGCAAAACTTATCTGTCTTGGGAGAGCGATCGCCTGAAAGTAAGAACTAAACGGCTGTTAAACTAGGAAAACGAATGACAGTCTCCGTATATTCGGGAACCCATCCAGCGGTAGTGGTGAAGTAACGTACTGCTTTAACCCGTTTACTAGCAGTGAGGTGAAACCAGTGTTCGCTATGGGCGGGAACATTGATATATTCTTGAGGTTGAATAGTTAATTCTCCCTGAGAACCATCGGGAAAGACAAAGCCAAAAACCCCCTCCCCATCAATGATATAACGCACCTCATCGTCAGCGTGGATGTGACAGCGCTCGAATTTGGCCAGTAAAGTGTCAAGATTGGGAGTTTCAGGGTGTAAAACGATTAAATCTCTAGCTTGATAACCCGCTTCTTGCTTTAGTTGCTCAAAATAACCGTCTAAGCTGGTTAAAACTATTTCTTTTTCTTCTTCAGTCAGAGAAGCTTGCTTAAGTAGCTGACGGGTGGCCTCGTTTTCGATCGGCCAATAGTTTAAAGTAACATTTAATTTAGCCAATTCCAGACTAATATCGGCTAACTGGGTATAGGTTGTCCCATTCTCTAAGCGTAGTATCGCCATTGGTTATCATCCTCAAGATTACTTTTTCTATTTTAAAGTTTTCCAGAGAGAAACCGCTCGATTTTTTGCCCCTCGACCCCTTGTCAGTTCCTAGGATTTTCTGCTGAAAAATGTTACTATGTCCTATGTATGGGGAATTAGCTCAGTTGGTAGAGCGCTGCGATCGCACCGCAGAGGTCAGGGATTCGAGTTCCCTATTCTCCATTTGCTAGAGATATTAACCGCTTCTTAAGGTTCAAGAAAGATTATGAACCAGTGTAAACTCGCCAAAAAGATGCTACTTTTATTTCTGGAGAGAATAGCAGAGGATTACTCACAGAAGGGCTAAAAGACTCAACTTGTGATGGTAATTTTCCTTATTTCCCCAATTGGTTATCCCATTTTGTCTCTGCCTTAAAGCTTTATTTTTGTCTGTATCAGTTGTTACCTTTTAAAAGGAGAATTGCTGTCTTGCAAGAGTGCCTCATCTCAACAAGTAATTTAAATACTTAACAGCTTATGATAGGTATCTAAGCACAATTAATTACACATCTAAGCCACCACTCCGTCAGACTTCTGATGTGAGGAAACAGTGAACTGAAAACTCAAATCCGATCCCTGATAGCTTTATCCCGTCTCCGTTCGGACCTCGGACGTTCGGTGAGCTCACGGCCGAAGCCTGTACAGATTTTATGCCATTTAATCCTTATTTTTACTTTTTTTGAACCATGAATTAACACTAAATCTGTTGATCAAAAACTGATTATTTATTACCCCTTTTGCCTGTCCTCATATGTAGCCTATATTCAACGTATTTAGTATGACTATCCCCTTAGAAATCCAACAACGTTGCCAACAACTAAAAACAGAACTACAAAGAGCCAGTTATGCTTATTATGTTCTTGATGATCCTTTTATACCCGATAGCGTTTATGATCAACTTTATCGGGAATTAGAAGACCTAGAAAAGCGTTATCCCCAATTAATCACCCCCGATAGTCCTACCCAAAGAGTCGGGGATAAAATCTCTAGTCAATTCGTTTCTGTCCGTCATAATATCCCCCTGTATAGTCTTGAAAATGCCTTTAACCTCGAAGAATTAAATAAATGGGGCAGCCGTTGGCAAAGATATATAAATGAAACCCAAGACGCGGAATATGTGTGTGAATTAAAAATCGATGGTTCCGCATTAGCTTTAACCTACGAAAACGGCTTTTTAGTCAGAGGTGTTACTAGAGGAGATGGAGTCACCGGCGAAGATATTACCCCCAATGTGCGGACAATTCGCTCTATTCCTTTACGCTTAAATATAGACAATCCTCCGGCAATTGTGGAAGTGCGCGGCGAAGCTTTTTTACCCCTCGACACCTTCGATAAAATCAATCAAGAAAGAGAAGAAAAAGGGGAATCTCTCTTTGCTAATCCCCGCAATGCAGCAGCAGGAACCCTACGACAATTAGACCCGAAAATAGTTGATAAAAGACGCTTACAATTTTTTGCCTATACCCTGCATTTAGACGATAACCATATCACCACTCAATGGCAATCCTTAGATAGATTAGAAACCATGGGATTTCTGGTTAATCCCCACCGTCAACTCTGTCCATCCCTGCAAGAAGTGGCGCAATACTATCAAGATTGGCAAGAAAAACGTCATCAATTAGCCTACATGACCGATGGTGTAGTAGTCAAAATCAACGATTTACAGCGACAAAATCGCTTAGGATTCACTCAAAAATTCCCCCGGTGGGCCATCGCTTTAAAATATCCTGCCGAAGAAGTCCCCACGGTAGTTAAAGATATTATCGTCAATGTGGGACGCACCGGCGCAGTTACACCCATGGCAGTGATGGAACCGGTACAGGTAGCAGGAACCACCGTACAAAGGGCTACTTTACATAATAGCGATCGAGTGGCCGAATTAGATATCCGCATCGGTGATACGGTAATTATCCGCAAAGCGGGGGAAATTATTCCAGAAGTGGTGAGAATACTGCCAGAATTGCGTCCTAGCCAGACTTTACCCTTCCAGATGCCCACTAATTGCCCTGAATGTCAATCTCCCCTAGTTAGTCCGGTGGGGGAAGCGGTGACGCGCTGTGTTAATAGTTCCTGTCCGGCGATTTTGCGGGGAAGTATAGTACATTGGGCCAGTCGCGATGCTCTCGATATTCGGGGATTAGGGGAAAAAGTGGTGATTTTGCTGATTGAACAGGGATTAGTTACCGCCATTTCTGACCTCTACAGCCTCGAAAAAACGGAAATTGCTAAATTAGACCGAATGGGCGATAAATCCGCCTTAAATTTGATTACAGCTATGGCTCAGAGCAAAAATCAAAGCTGGTCGAGGGTACTTTATGGGCTAGGAATTCGCTATGTGGGCAGCGTTAACGCCAAAATTCTCGCCGAAAGTTTTCGGACTGTGGAGGAGTTAGCTAACGCCAGCGTGACTGATTTAGCTTCTGTCTATGGCATCGGTGAAGAAATCGCTCAATCTGTCTATGATTGGTTTAAAATCGCCGCTAATCGGGATTTAGTCGCTAAATTACAGGCAGCTGGTTTACAATTTGCCGCAGCAGCAAAAACCACCACCACTAAAGCGACTTTAGCAGGGAAAACCTTTGTGATTACTGGCACTTTACCAACTCTCAAACGGGAGGAAGCGAAAGAATTAATCGAAAAAGCCGGGGGAAAAGTGACAGGTTCTGTGAGCAAAAAAACCGATTATTTAGTGCTAGGAGAGGCGGCGGGTTCTAAGCTAGAAAAAGCCCTAGAATTGGGCATTACTCAGCTAACCGAAGCACAATTACTCGAATTAATCGGGGATTAAATACAATTATTTGACGTTAAAAAGACTTGTTCTGAGAAAATATTACAGAAGCAAAGTTAAATAATTTTACACACCATTTAGAGGCAAATGTAATTGTTTATATTCTATAGAGGAGTTAATCTTATGAGAGCTTTTATCCCGTGGTATAGTTAATGTATTATATCTTCTTTCTAGCAATCGAGTAAAAGTAAGCCAAGAAATCACCCTAGAACGATAATCTCTAAGGGTTTTATTTGTGGGTCGTTTACCAGAAGTAGAAGTACAGATACTAGCAATAATTTCTTGTACTCGCCAAGGGGTTATTGACTTATGAATTTCTAATTCTTTATAGATTTTTTTTTATAAGAATATGTTTTTTGAGGGCGAATGATAAATATTGAGAAATATCATCTTCTCCTTTACCTATAAGCTCTCTTGCCGCTAAGATTTTTTTCTGATGATTGATGAATATCATGTCAAAATTTTCCAAATCCCAAATAATATTATTAATTGTTGTGTCGCTTCGTTCTAATTTTTGCTTAAGTTCTTTTTTGGTTATACCTTTGTAGCCACTTGTTTGAATTATTTTTAATGCTTCGATTACTGTAGTAATTGAATTTCGTACCATATAAGTTGATAAGGAAGGTTTATCTACTAGAAATTCTAAACTTAGAGATAAAGTTAGCTGTTCGTATTTGGGTTTGTAATTATTATGTTCTTGTTTTAGTAAAAGGTTGAATTCATAACGAGTAATAAAGTTTTCTACCGACCAAAGAGATAAATTTTGTTTAGTAAAGACATATTTTTGGGGAGATTGAGTAATAATTGCATCAACTGGTATGGCCAAACCACATTCTACTTCGATGGCTGATTCAATATCTGAATCGTATTGACGCGCATTCTGAAAAATAGTAGCTGAACCTTCACAGATATGAAATCTAGACTCCAGAAGATTAATCAATTTATCAGCATCTTTTGATGAATTCATACTGGTCAGGGTATAAACCTTTTCAACGCACGGCCTAGTTATATAAAAAATTATTTCTTGAGATTGATGGGGACTTTTAATAACCTCCCAAAGCTTCCTACCCGACTCACATGATTTATTAACTGTACGATTAAGCAATATTTCTGTGATTAAATATTGGTCAATTAAAACTTTCATTAGTTACACTCCTCTCTACTGATATATTCGGAGTTAACTTTTTTCTCTATTACTTCAACAGGATTTTCAGTACCCATAAGTTTAAATAAATCATCTATTTCTGGGATATTTGGATGAGTAAAACTATCCAAATCTACGGAAGTATTATCGATTAACTGAGCAACAGCATCAAGATAATCATTAAGTTCCATTTTGTGAGCTTGAGCAAATAAATTAAGGGTTTCTACCTTTGTTCCTTCTCCCTGTTCAATGCGTCTCACTTGACGCTCGGATACTCCTATAATATCTGATTGTCGCAGTTGATGCTGTTTGCGTAAAGAGGCAATCGCTTGACCAAAAATCTGATCATGTTTTAATTTAATCGCTGCAAATTTTTGTTTTGCTGCTGGTTCAATCACACTCAAAAAAGCCGCTATATCAAGATGAATGTCCACCACTGGCCAATGAATATAACTACCATCTTCTGCTATAATAAAATTCTCTCTTTCTTCTAGAGGAATACGCTGTAAAGCTGGCATAGATGCAAAGGGAATTTCTAGCTCATCGAAATCACAGCGACTGATTAATAAACTTTCCTCAATGACTAAAGCTGTGGCGATTAAATGCTCTTGCGCTCCCCAAATCCAAGCATTAATCACCCTTGTCGGTAAAGTAAAATCTCGATAAACGAGGGTATTTCGCAGGGTGCGTAAATTGGCCCGTTTAAATAGTTGCGGCAACCAGATAGCATCAATGTTTTCTCGGATAAAAAGACCTCGCAGATGATGTTTATCATTAGCGGTTCTGACAATATCTGACACTGCTTTTAAACCAGTCAAAGAAGTACAAATAAAGATGTTTTTTAAAAAATCAATATTCTTTAAATCTGGTAAAGAAATAATCTGCACAGATTGAGACTCTGGTAATAAATTATAACTTTCTTTATCCTCAATTATAACAGTAATTTCTGGCTTGTTTAACATGATTAATTCCCCTGCGTACAGACTTTTGCCTCCCATTCAATTAGGAGCGCAGAACGATTGGCTAAAACGTGGTCGAGTATTTGCTTTTTTTCCTTACTAGATATTTTGGCATTGGCGGGCCATTTTACCTCAAACTTTAGACCATTTTCTTGATTACAAAGTAAGAAAAAAACTCTAATTTCCCATTGGCCCGGTTTACGAACATGAAAATGAGGTGGCAAATGATCGTGAGAATTGAAAAACAGATCTAAGCCATCTAAATTAAAGGATTCCACCTTACCCAAATGTTCACCTCGCCTACCTCAACTTTGGTCACTTAATGCTATTATAAACTTAACCAGACATTTTGTCCTTAAATTCTGAAATATAATGTCTGCTTAACCTAGAACGATCAAAGCGTTAGATTAGAAAGAGTCCTTTATTTTAGAGATACTTAAACCTGATGGTCTGGCCTTTTAAACCGAAAACCCGCAAACAAATCGCTCGAATAGAGATTACAGGTGCAATTGCCTCCGATACCCGCAAAAGAGTCTTAAAATCCCTAGAAATCGTCAAAGAAAGGCAATATCCCGCCCTACTTCTCCGCATTGACTCCCCCGGGGGAACCGTGGGGGATTCCCAAGAAATTTATGAAGCATTGAAGCGCTTACAAAAAACCACGAAGATAATCGCTAGTTTTGGCAATATTTCCGCCTCTGGCGGGGTTTATATTGGTATGGGGGCTAATTATATTATGGCTAACCCCGGCACGATTACCGGCTCGATTGGTGTTATCCTGAGGGGGAACAATCTAGAAAGATTGTTGGATAAAGTAGGAGTTTCGTTTAAAGTGATTAAATCGGGCCCCTATAAAGATATTCTCTCCTTCGATCGAGAATTAACTGATGAAGAAGAAAGAATTCTCCAGGATATGATTGATACCAGTTACCAGCAATTTCTGCAAACCGTCGCCGGAGCGAGAAATTTAGATGTCAATCAGGTGAAAAGTTTTGCCGATGGGCGCATTTTTACCGGTCAACAGGCGTTAGAATTAGGAGTGGTCGATCGCTTGGGAACCGAAGAAGATGCTCGACTTTGGGCACTAGAATTGGCAGGATTACCCCCAGATAAAACTAAATGTCAGACTATCGAAGAACCGAAACCCCTGCTCAGTCGTCTGACGGGCAATCGTTCCCAAATACCCCCAGGATTAGAAAAAACCCTACAGCGTCTAGAATTTGAATTGGAAGTTAACGGACAACTGTTGTGGTTATACCGACCCTGATGGTTAGATTAAAATCGAGAAAAAGGGCGCGTTAACCCCTAAAATTGACTCATCAGGATTAGCGGAGGATGACCATCGTGCAGTGGAAGGTTCGAGCCATTCGGGGAGCGACTACAGTAACGGTTAATACTATTGAAGCTATACGAGAAGCAGTGACAGAACTCCTCGAAGCGATCGAAATCCACAATAGTCTCGATCCCGATGATATTGTTAGTGTTATTTTTACTGCAACTCAGGATTTAGACGCGATTTTCCCCGCTGCTATCGCTCGTGAACGTTCCCACTGGCAAAATGTCCCGCTCCTCGATGTGCAACAGATGCACGTCGTTGGTAGTCTAGAAAAATGTATTCGGGTAATTCTCCACGTTAATACTCCCAAACTGCAAGGCGAAATTCAGCACGTCTATCTGCAAGGGGCGAAAAATCTTCGCCCTGATTGGCAGATTTCTCCAGTAACCATTAATCGCTAAAATCTTGGATTACCTACCTATTTAGAGATTTTTTGCAACTTCAGGGCTATTTTTCCTATTGTTGAACTCCCAAACCCTAATAAGGGCTTGCTGAATAAATGTGAAATATAGACTAGGTAAGGGTTTTAGGGTTCTGTTTTGCCCTCACAGGTGCAAGATTTTGAGAGAATCGTCGTTCAAAACCTTGCGTCTTCATCAGTCCGCGTCCTGTAGGGGCGAAGCATTCGGATAGAAAATCTACGGTTTCACCGATAGGTTATTACCCGAATGCTTCGCCCGTACTTTTTCAGCAGACCCTAATTAAGCTGGAAGTCTCTTGAAACTTAACAATATTAACAGACAAGGACGGGAAAATAATTGCTAGATTGATTTAGGTACAGTCAAATGTAACCGCGAGAACAAGCGAAAAAAAGGCGGTTTTGCCAGGTCAAACCTTCAAAATGCCCTAGCTTAATTTCTCGATTCTGACGATTAAATAAATATTAAAACAGCCGATGAATCTAACGAACTTTCCTTGGTTAACTGCCATCATCCTTTTTCCCATCGTCGCTGCTTTATTGGTTCCCATAATTCCCGATAAAGACGGTAAAACCGTGAGATGGTTTGCTCTAACGGTGGGATTAATCGATTTTGCCCTAATTATCTACGCTTTCTATACCAGTTACGATTTCGCTAATCCCAATCTGCAATTAGTGGAAAGTTACCAATGGTTGCCCGAAATTGACCTAAGATGGTCCCTAGGAGCCGATGGCCTCTCCATGCCTCTGATCATCTTAACGGGATTTATTACCACTCTGGCCATCTTAGCGGCTTGGCCGGTGACTTTTAAACCGAAACTATTCTACTTCCTGATGCTGTTGATGTACGGGGGACAGATTGCGGTGTTTGCCGTACAGGATCTGTTACTGTTCTTCCTCGTCTGGGAATTAGAATTAGTCCCCGTCTATCTGATCCTCTCTATTTGGGGCGGTAAACGCCGTCTCTACGCAGCCACCAAATTTATCCTTTACACCGCCGGAGGCTCCCTCTTCATCCTTGTAGCGGCGCTGACGATGGCTTTTTATGGCGATACCGTCTCCTTTGACATGGTGACTATCGCTGGTAAAGACTTCCCCCTGAAACTGCAATTATTCCTCTACGCTGGTTTTCTGATTGCCTACGGGGTAAAACTGCCGATTTTCCCCCTTCATACTTGGCTGCCGGATGCCCACGGCGAAGCCACTGCCCCTGCCCATATGTTACTAGCGGGAATTTTGCTTAAAATGGGTGGTTATGCGCTCCTACGCATGAATATGGGGATGTTACCCGATGCTCACGCCGTTTTCGCTCCCGTTTTGGTGATTTTAGGGGTAGTTAATATTATCTACGCCGCCTTAACCTCTTTTGCCCAACGCAATCTTAAGCGCAAAATTGCCTATTCTTCCATCTCTCACATGGGATTTGTCCTGATTGGTATGGCTTCCTTTACCGATATTGGCACAAGTGGGGCGATGTTACAGATGATTTCCCACGGACTGATTGGGGCGAGTTTATTCTTTATGGTCGGTTGTACCTACGATCGCACCCATACCCTGATGTTAGACGAGATGGGCGGTGTCGGCAAGAAAATGAAGAAAGTTTTTGCCATGTGGACTACCTGTTCCCTCGCTTCCCTAGCTTTGCCCGGGATGAGCGGTTTTGTGGCGGAATTAATGGTATTTATCGGTTTTGCCACCAGTGATGCCTATAGTCCCACTTTCCGCGTCATTATCGTCTTCTTAGCGGCTATCGGTGTCATTCTTACCCCGATTTATCTCTTGTCCATGTTGCGGGAAATTCTCTACGGGCCGGAAAATAAGGAATTAGAAGAACACCACGCTCTAGTAGATGCGGAACCCCGGGAAGTCTTTATCATCGCTTCTCTATTAGTGCCAATTATCGGTATTGGACTCTATCCCAAAGTAGCCACGACAATTTACGATGCTACTACCAATAAATTAACCGCTCTAGCGCGTAATTCTGTTCCCAGTTTAGTGCAACAGGCAAAGGCAAAAACCCCTAGCTTCTCCCTTTATTCCCTAAAAGCTCCCGAAATCTAAGGAGTTATCAGTTATCAGTTATCAGTTACCAGTTATCAGATTTGAGTTTTAAGTGAGCAGTATTAAATCCCACTTTCCGCACTTCTTAACATTCAATTGATAATTTTTACCAATATTAAATCCGGTTATTAAAGAATGATTATTTATTCTCCCTTTTGCCTATTGCATGAGTAGAAAACGGGTTTCTCGGAGAAACCCGTTTTCTGTGCGTTACTCAACGGATTTAGTATTATTATACTTTTAATTGATTATGTGATTAATTTAATGCGATCGCTACCTAGTACAGCCTAGAGAATTATGAGAATTAGTCCCCACTGGAGCAATCGTACCCAAATCCGTAGTTCGGCAAGAGAAACATTAAAATTCTTTCCCTAACTTCTGCTCTTTCTTCTTCTTTAAGAGCTTTTTGTCAGTTTTTCTTTTCTTCTAAATCTAGGAAATATTTGGCTGGCATAAGTAGAATTTTTCTCAAGTTACTATTCCTATTTTAGGTGGTTTAAGTGCGTTTTAGCTGATCTATTTTTTGTTCTAATTGCGATCGGAAAGCGGCGATCTCCACTATCCAATGACGGGCATTCCGTTCTTTTTCCGATTCCCCATAGGATAGTTTGAGCAAGTGTTCGATTAAAACGGTTAATAAACTCGTTATTGCCTGTCTCTCGCTTTTTCCCATGCACTCCACCTCTTCGATCAGGTTTTCCCAGTCCACCAGGTCAAACTCTTTTCGCTTTAACAGTTCGGCGGTTTTTTCTGTCCAAAGAACAAAATCTTCTTCGTAGAGAGCGGTCATCATAGATTTCTCATCCCGACCGGAAGCGCGGGGTAATGGCTCGATTATAACGCTCGATCGCTATCCTTGATCGGCTTCTAGTCTGGGGAATTTTTGCCAAGTTAGAGATTTTTCTTCTAGCACAAGTTTTTTTTTGTCAAGAAAACTTTTTCTTTTTAACAAAAGTACACAAACATTTTGAGCAACCTTATTGACGATGTTATTTTGGGACTAGAGGGGAAAGATAACCTCACTGCTAGAATTTAATTTTCAGACAAGTAAGCAGCAGCAGAAATTAGGCTCTCCCAGGTTTGGTGGGTAAAATATATTCTAAGATACATTACTCCTAGCGAGGGGGTGGAGCGAACTACGAAGACACAAAGGACACAAAGATCGATCATATTGTAAGTTAAACTTATCAGACAGAACCTAGAAGAGCCGAAATTATGACCTTTACACCAGCTATTGATCCAGATATTGAATACCCCGATAGTGACGGTAAACCCATGGCCGATAATACCGAACAATACGAATGGATCGTGAAAATCAAAGAAAATCTTGAGATTCTTTTTGCTAATTCTCCTCAGGTTTTTATTGCGGGGGATCTGCTCTGGTATCCTGTCCAAGATAAGAAAATTACTGGACCGGTTGCTCCCGATGTTATGGTAGTATTTGGCCGTCCGAAAGGAAGAAGGGGTTCCTATAAACAATGGCAAGAAGATAATATCGCTCCTCAAGTGGTTTTTGAAATTCTCTCCCCTTCTAATAGCTTAGAAGAAATGGAGCGAAAACTACTGTTTTATCAACGTTATGGAGTGGAAGAATACTATCTCTATGATCCCGATTCTCATAATTTTCAAGGATGGTTGAGACAGGAAGGACTATTAAGTTCTATACCTGAGATTAAGGGATGGGTTAGTTCTCGGTTAAATATCCGATTTGATTTGAGAGAAGATGGGTTAGAAATTTATAGTTTAGATGGTCAGAAATTTTTAACTTCTCTTGAGTTATCTCAAAGGTTAGAACAAGAGCGTCTTAAAGCTGAACAAGCAAGTTTACAATTGGAACAAGAGCGTCTTAAAGCTGAACAAGCAAGTTTACAATTGGAACAAGAGCGTCTTAAAGCTGAACGTTTAGCCGAATATATCCGTTCTCTGGGAATTGATCCCGATACTTTATAATGACATAATTGATCGGTTGTGACGAATACTAATTAACTGGTAAACTGCCGAAATTATCGTCATTGAACCCAGTCTAGGGCTATACTCAACTATGTAATCACTAAAAAAGCAAATCTATGAAAGCTTGGGCCAAATCTCTAGAAAAACCAGCAGTGGAATTTTCTGAAACCCAATTAACCTTATTATCGGGGAAAATTCCCGATGGATTGCGGGGTAGTCTCTATCGCAATGGTCCGGGAAGATTAGAAAGAGGTAAGCAAAAAGTTGGTCATTGGTTTGACGGAGATGGGGCAGTTTTAGCTGTACATTTTCATGATAATGGAGCCAGTGCCACTTATCGTTATGTTCAGACTGCCGGTTATCAGCAAGAAAGCGCCGCTAATCAATATTTATTTCCTAATTATGGCATGAATGCCCCCGGCTTCTTTTGGAATAATTGGGGAAAAGAGGTAAAAAATGCCGCTAACACCTCGGTGTTAGCTCTACCCGATAAATTATTAGCTCTCTGGGAAGGGGGTTTTCCCCATAAATTAGATTTACAATCTTTAGAAACCCTAGGTTTAGATAATTTATCTAGCTTACAAGCAAAGGAAACTTTTTCCGCTCATCCTAAGCTAGATTTGTCCAGAGGAGAGATTTTAAATTTTGGGGTGACAATCGGTGCTAAAGTTAGTTTAAATCTCTATAAGTCTGACTCCACTGGTGAAATTATCCAGAAAAATACTTTTGAGTTAGATAGATTATCTCTGCTGCATGACTTTGTTTTAGCAGGACAGTATCTCGTCTTTTTTGTTCCACCGATAAAAGCGGATAAATTATCGATACTGTTGGGATTTAAAACTTTTAGTGATGCCATGCAGTGGCAGCCAGAATTAGGAACAAGAATACTAATTTTTGATCGAGATTCTCTACAGTTAGTCAGTGAAAGTGTTACAGATTCATGGTTTCAATGGCACTTCGCTAATGGTTGTGTGAATGAGCAAGGCAATCTTAAAATTGTTTTTGTCCGTTATGATGACTTTAAAACTAATCAATTTTTAAAAGAAGTTCCCACGGGTAAAACCGAAACCTTAGCCATCGGAAAATTGGCAAGTATCACTATTAATCCCCTATCAGCAAAAGTGATTAATCAGGAAATTCTCTCGGATTTAAGCTGTGATTTTCCCGTGGTTTCCCCGCAACTGGTGGGACAAAAATGGCAGAATACTTTTTTAGCTGTCCATCGTCCTGATAGCGATATTAGTGGGGAAATTATCGGACTTCCCGCTTGTTATAATCACTCCACAGGTAAGTTAACTATTGCTTATCTGGAAAATAACTGTTATGGAAGTGAACCGATTTTTGTCTGCGATGGTTTATCTCCAGAAACAGGATGGTTAATCGTCGTGGTTTACGACGGCAATAATCACAGCAGCCAAGTGAGAATCTATGACAGTCAGCAGTTAGAAAAAGAACCCCTTTGCTGTCTGCAATTACCCAGTGTTATCCCTCCGGGGTTTCACGGAACTTGGCAGGAAAAATCAGAAAAAGGTGCTATTTAGAAAACGGGTTTCTTCGAGAAACTATTTAGAAACCTGGTGTCTTTGAGAACCTATTTAGAAACAAGGTTTCTTTGAGAAACCCGGTTTCTTGTTCCTTTGAGAAACCCGTTTTCTTGTAATAAATGTTAATTTTTGTGATAGCACCCTTGAAAAATTGGGGATTGTTGGGCTAAAACTGTTAGCAATAAACTTTTGCAGTTAATGTCATGACTTCTACCCTGTTGCCGAGCCTTCCTGCTGTTTACGATATTTTGTTCGATTTCGCTCAATCTGATGGTTTTTGGGCGAATTTAGAAACTGCTTTTGGCACAAGTTATGATGTGGTTAAGGCGACGCAATTACGACAGCAGTGGCAAAGTCGAGATTTTAGTCAAATTCCCCCTATTACAGTTCAAAACCTTGGCAATTCAGGGATTTTCGGCGCTTATGCCAGCAGTATTATAGCAATTCTTGGAGCTATGAGGTACAATGGAAAGCAAATAGACAAATAATAGAACTTACCAGCTTCCTATGAGACCCTATTCCGTAGATTTTCGCCAAAAAATTATCGATGTCTGGAAGAAAGAAAAAATTTCCATTCGAGGACTAGCTCAGAGATTTGACGTGGCCAAAAGCTTTATTCAGAAGTTATTGAAGCAACATAAAGAAACAGGAGATATCCGTCCTCGTCCGCAAGGGGGAAGTCCGCCAACCAAGTTAAATAGTGAACAATTGATAATTTTAATAGAAATCATCGAAGCTAACAATGATGCAACTCTCGAAGAATTATCGGACTTACTGTATGAAAAGACACAGGTGAAAGTCAGTAGAGCCACCTTGGGACGGCTGACGCAAAAACTCAATTATAGTTTCAAAAAAAAACACTACACGCGGCGGAAAAAGAAAGTGACAGGGTACAGCAAAAAAGAGTGGAATACTGGTCATAAGTTCGGGAAATTGAGGCATCAAAACTAATTTTTATCAATGAATAGGGGGTAAATTTAGCCCTTTTGAGACTCTATGCTAGAGCCTTAATTGGCCAAAGAGCTAGGGGAAGAAAACCACAAAAAAGAGGGAGAAATATTTCAATAATTAGTGCTATAAGCTTAGAAAAAGTTGTCGCATCAGTCAACATATACGGTGCAGTGGATGCGGTAACATTTGAAGGATTTATTCTGAAGGAAGTGCTGCCAAAAATTAAAGAAGGAGACTGTCTGATCATGGATAACGCCAAGATTCATCTCGGAGAAATGGTCAGAGAAATAATCGAACAAGAAAAAGCTAGACTCATCTATTTACCTCCTTATTCTCCCGAATTCTCTCCTATTGAAAACTTTTGGTCAAAAGTCAAAGCGATGTTAAGAAAACTAAAGGCGAGAACTTACAAAGACTTAATAGAAGGGATTGAATTGGCTATGTTAGAAGTTACTCAAAAAGATATTCGCAATTGGTTTACTCACTGTTGCTACTGTACCTCATAAGCAGCAATTCTCATTTTGAAATAAATAGAGCATTAACCCCGATTTTGGCAGGGAAAATATAGTACGAAGCAACTATTTTCTAGAAGAGGCGAACAATAAAAAAAACAATTGGCTAGACAAATTAAGTATAAATACTCAAGCAATCAAAGAGGTTGGCTGAGAACGAACGGGGTTAAATCAGGAAGATAGTTCTGTTTTTAGAATAGGGAATTCAAGGGAAATAAAAATTTATAATTATTGTCAGCTAAGGTAAAATGGGTGAGATAGAAATCCACCAGCACGTCAAATTATTCCAAGATGGCTCAAAAAGCGGCAACCCTAGAAATTTCGGAATTAATGCAATTTTTCCATCAAGAATTAGATGATTTACCCGATGAGAGGAAACCTGGAAATAATAGAAAATATGAGATAAAAGATGCCGTGATGGCTGCATTTTCAGTCTTTTTTACTCAGTCGCCGTCTTTTTTAGACCATCAACGTTTAATGAAAAGCAATAAGGGAAAAGATAATGCTGAAAGTTTATTTTCAATTAAAAAAATTCCTGGGGATAATCAAATAAGAAATTTGCTAGATCCAGTGCCAGCATCTAATATCTCTAGGACTTTTCAAAAAGTCTATGAATGGTTAAAAGAAAAGGGAGTTTTGAAAAAGTTTCTCTACTTAGATGGAGAAATATTAGTGGCGTTAGATGGCACAGAATATTTCTCATCCAAGAAAATTAATTGCCCTCATTGTAACTGTCGTAATCATCGAAATGGAACTACAACTTATTTTCATGGCTGTGTCACACCGATAGTAGTTTCTCCTAAGCAAAAACAAGTAATTAATTTAGAGCCAGAATTCATTAAAAAACAAGATGGACATCAAAAACAAGACTGTGAAAATGCGGCCGTTAAAAGATGGTTAAATAGGAATCATAAAAATAAGTATGGTTATCCTGTAACTCTTTTAGGAGACGACTTATATTCTCACGAACCTGTTTGTGAATTAGCGATAAAACAAGGTTATAATTTTATTTTTGTTTGTTTGGAAACGTCGCATAAAACTTTATATGAATGGCTAGAATTTTTAGAAAAAAGTGGCGAAGTTAGGACCGTTGAAAAGAAACAATGGGATGGACGAAAAAATCTAATTTATCGTTATCGTTATGCTTCTAGAGTTCCCTTAAGAGAGGGGGACTCAAGTCTCGAAGTTAATTGGTGTGAAGTGACTGTTATCAATGAAAAAACCCAGAAAACTATCTACCAAAATAATTGGATAACTAATCATAAAATCACGGAAAATAATGTCGAAGAAATTGTCAAAGCTGGACGTAGCAGATGGAAAGTTGAAAATGAAGGCAATAACGTTCTTAAAAATCACGGTTATAATTTAGAGCATAACTTTGGTCACGGTCAGAATCATTTGTGCGAGTTCTTATTGTCTTTAAATTTACTAGCTTTTTTATTTCATACCGTGTTGGATTTAGTTAATTACACCTATCAAAAGATTCGTGAGCTATTAGTAACTAGGACTTCTTTCTTTAATGATATTCGTACCCTATTAAAATTTATTTGGTTTAAGAATTGGTCGGAATTTTTCTCAATTATTCTAACCGAATATGTCCCATTTAAAAAAGTAAATTCTAGTTAAAAATGTCAGAACTCTTGAAGGAAAAAAAGAAAGTTGTTTATAAAAAAAAACTAAAAATTTTGTTAGAATTTCATCCAGATTTATGAGTTGAAATCGATTTTTTGTGGACAAAGTTCTTAAAACCTGTCTATCTCCAGCTTTGGATGATAATTATCTGTCAAAAAATAATGCTTCTACACAAGTTCTCTATTTAAATAAGAGAATTTTATCTGATTTTTTTCAAAATGAGAATTGCTGCCTCATAAGTCAGAGAATTGCTATAATAAGATTTATATCTCTCAAACCCTGATTGATTCGGGGGACGCTACCACCCTCAGCGCGGTGTTATTAGAAGAAATTGGGCATTTTATCGACGCGCAAATCAACAGCAGCGATACGCCGGGGGATGAGGGGCAGTTATTTTCGGCGCTGGTGCGGGGGGAAGTGCTGACAGAGGAGCAAATCGCGGCGATACAAGGGGAAAATGACGCGGCGACTATTACCGTTGATGGGCAAGCGATTAATAGATCTCTTGCATAAGTCTAGACAAAATAGGATAAAATAGTCCAAGAGTTAAGATTGAAAGATGAATTACGAACAAGTAAAAACTTTACAGCCAACAGAGTTCAAACGCTTGTGTGGGGGAGCATCCCAATTTTGCAATAAGTATAAATGCTTAGAGACTAAAAACGTTAGCTAAGGCAAAATAAAGAGAAACAATTAAACGGTAGAATCATGAATACAGACCAAAAAGAACAACTAGATCAACATTTAAAAGCCATTGCTCAAATTCTAGTCGATAATACCCCAGAAGAACAACTACGTAGCTTTGAGGGCATTGAAACCGCCCTGCGAGACCATTGGCTGACTACATTGGGTCCTGCCATAGGCAATTTTTTTTTGAATCAGCAACAGGAACCCAAGCAGGGGGTTCTTCTGGTTTCTGTGTGGAAACGGGGTCTATACTGATAGTTTCTTCAGCAAAATAGTCCTAAAAGTCTTTCTAGGTAAATATTTCACGATTCTATAAGCAAAAATTATCACACAAAGTCGAGAAGAGCCAGCAGGGCGAACCAAAAGCGTAAGCAGTATCATAGGGAAAGTCAAGATAAGCGAGAAACAAGCCGATAAACTAGGATTAAGCAAGAATAATCGATTAAGTCCCATGCTGGAGAAATGTTGCTTAGGAGCAGTGGCTAAAGTCTCTTTTGAAGATGCGGAAAAAGCTCTCAAAATGGCGACAGGAATGGCAGTTTCAGGCAGTAGTCAACAGAGGCTTGTACAAAGATATAAATTTGAGGAAGCAGAAGCAAAGAGTCCGGTAGAAGCATTGAGTGTGGATGGGGGAAAAGTCAGAATCAGAACGCCCAAAGGACAACCGAGTCAAGGTCGAGATTACAAAGCAGTAAGTCTGCATGGTCAAGAATGTGCGGGATTTTTTCAGCAAAATGAAGAATTACTGGAATGGGTGAACCGTCAGCCCTTAACAGAGGTAGTCACCTGTTTAGGAGATGGTCATGATGGGGTGTGGAATCTGATGGAGAAAATCGGTGTTAAAAGGAGAGAAATATTGGATTGGTATCATTTAGTAGAGAATATGAATAAAATAGGCGGGTCAAACCAGCGTCTGAATAGAATCAAAGAGAATTTATGGAAAGGAGAGGTGAAAAGAGTTTTAGAGGAATTAGAGGGATGCAAAAAGAAACAGGCTATAAATTTCACCAAATATGTCGATAAACATCGAGAAAGAATACCCAATTACGAACTCTATCAATCACAAGGGATTTGCATCGGTTCTGGAAGTGTAGAGTCAAAGATTAAGCAAATAGGTGCAAGAATGAAAATTGTGGGAGCACAATGGAAAGCAGAGAATGTTCCTCAGTATTTGAAGCTACGTTGTGCTTATCTCAACGGCGATATTGCCTGAGTATTTTTACTCATTGCAAAACTGGGATGCTCCCACCATGTTCTTTCAGCCGATGCTTGCCTTGCTTGGGAATTTAACTCACCAGCAAATTTAAAGTCGTGCGCTAAAACCCGACAATAAGCCGATAGGTCGTATTTATCCGCACCCTTGTTATCCATCCAATACCTTAGGCATTTATTACGGATGAATTGAGCGGTGCGAATAGCATCGTCTATAGCTTGATATTGTTTTGTTTTAGCCTCAACTTTAAATTCTAGAACAAACATTTAAGCTAGGCTTGAAAGTATAAACCTAGTTTAGCACACTTAAGACTAAATTGACAACCTATCATTGAAAAACCGCCCGGTCGTGCGGGGAACCTTAAACCCAAATTTTCGGTAAATATGGGGGATTAAATCACAGGTTTTTTTCTAAGGATGAAGTTGAACCTAATTTGGCATCATAAAAAGAAAACTTTGTACCTCATCATTAAGATAACAGCCTATTGATCGAGAGAAATTGACGGTTTAGGGACAACCTGGCCGAGATACTAGATTTTTAAAGGAAGTTTTTTGATTTAAATCCCACTGGTTAGGCTAAAATTCAGCCATAGCAAAGCGTTATATTAACGATAAGAATTTTTAGGAATAAGAGAAATGACGCAAGAACAGAAGGTTTCAGTGGGTATTGTCGGCGCTTCCGGATATGGTGGCGTACAGTTGGTACGTTTGCTCAAAGAACATCCCCTTGTTGAATTAGTCTATCTGGGGGGCGATAGTAGCGCCGGAAAACCCTACAGTGATTTATATCCCCATCTCGGTCATAGCATTAATCTTAATGTGGAGGCGATCGATTTAGAGATAATTGCCTCCCGTTGTCAAGTGGTTTTCTTGGGTTTACCCAATGGTTTAGCCTGTGATTTAGCTCCCCCTTTGATCGCCAAAGGGTGTAAAGTGTTGGATCTGTCGGCAGATTATCGTTTTACTAGCCTAGAAACCTATAGTAAATGGTATGGCAAGGAACGTCAGGATCAAGCGATCGCATCTAAGGCTGTGTACGGTTTACCGGAACTTTATCGGGAAGATATTAAAAATGCCTCTTTGATCGGTTGCCCCGGATGTTATCCTACTGCTAGTTTAATGGCGATTTCTCCCCTATTAAAACAGGGTTTAATTCTCCCGGAAACCACGATTATTGATGCCAAATCGGGAACTTCGGGAGGGGGAAGACAAGCTAAGATTAATATGTTATTGGCAGAAGCAGATAGTTCGATCGGGGCCTATAATGTAGCGGGAAAACACCGTCATACTCCCGAAATTGAGCAGATTTGCAGTGATTTAGCCGGTCATGAGGTGCGCGTCCAGTTTACTCCCCATTTAATGCCCATGGTTCGGGGTATCCTGTCCACAGTCTATGCAACTTTGCGGGATCCCAATCTGGTGCGGGATGATTTGATCACTATCTACAATGCTTTTTATCGCACTTCTCCTTTTGTCAAAATCTTACCCGGGGGAGTCTATCCACAAACTAAGTGGGCCTGTGGTACTAATTTATGTTATCTCGGTATTGAAGTAGATCCGAGAACCGATCGAGTGATAGTGATGTCAGCGATTGATAATTTAGTTAAGGGACAATCGGGACAAGCGCTACAATGTCTCAATCTCATGATGGGTTGGGAAGAATCCCTTGGTTTGCCGCAAATGTGTTTTTATCCCTAAAAATTTCTGGATGCGTTTAACCTGCTACATCTCATTTTTGTAAATCTACTGAGTTGGGATTTTTAAAGGGAAACTATCTTCTAAAATTGGTGATCACTTCCGATTTTACCACTCAATCCAAGCCTTTGGGGGGTTCTACCCCCCAAACCCCCCGCGCATTAGTTTTTCGGTGGGATGCTTACACGCGATTGTTGATATAGTTGTACCAGTTTAAGAGTCACTGATAATTGCTGATTGTCGGTATTTCTGCAAATGTGAGATGCACCCCGTTTAACCACACATCCTTTAATCAATTTCAGGAAAAACTGGCAAAATTTTGTCACTATGATTGAGATGCGATGTTTACCGATTGGCAGCAAAGACAAGGAGAAAATGGCAGAAAAGTAGTCAGTTTATCGACAAAAGCGCATATAAAACCTTGCTAAAGTTCCTCACCACCAAACTAAATTTGATTGTCAAGTTGATATCAACCCCTTAGAAACCCTGACTTACCCGACTGGGATCACCTAAAAAGGCCCTTTCAGGAATCGATCCTTGAGTCGCTTCTGGGAGAATTTGCCAGTGTTGATCTAAAGCTTGTAACACCCGATCCTGCTGATTTCTGAATCCCTCGATATTGCTACTACCGGCATTCATAATTACAAACCAAACTTTACCCCTTTCTTGGGTGGGAATTTCTCCAGCTAAGGCGCTAACTTGGGCTAAGGTTCCAGTTTTAATCACCACTCCTTTGGGAATGGCCCGCCACTGCATAGTTCCTTTGGTATCGCGTCCCCCCACCGGAAATAAATCAGCTACTTTGATCGGTTGATTGGCTAATTTGCGATCCAATGCTTGAAGAATCTCAATAACTGCCCGGGGAGACAAGCGATTTTCTACCCCCAATCCCGAACCATTAATTAATTGAATTTCCTCCGCTCCTACCCCAGTAATTTTAGTATTAATTGCGTCCACTGCCGCCGGACCACCGAGCAGTTCGGCTAACATTTCTGACATGACGTTATTACTATAAATATTCATCTGACGCAACAGTTCCGTTAAAGTCAAGGACTGATGACGCAACAATAATCGGGCATTTTCGGGGCGAATTTGACTGGCTCGAACCATGCCCAAAATCTTCACCTGTGGGGCTTGTGTGCCGCTAGGAAGGCTCTGAAAAGCTTTTTGGGTTTCTTTTGACCATTTCGATTGATCAAGCCCAATTTTCAGCGATTCTCCCGCTTTGAGGGGATCGGTTTGAAAATTCATGGCGAATTGACCCGTAACGATCAGATCGCCTTTGACCTGACGGATGCCTAATTGATCGAGGCCATTGCCCACTGCGATCGCTTCTTCCCAGACAAACAGAGGATCCCCTTGCCCTTCAATAATTAAATCTCCCTCTAACACCCCGTTTTTTACCTCTCCCGTTGTGTAAAAACGGGTAGCAAAACGATGATCGAGGGGCCAGGTTTCCACTGCGGCGAGAGTAGTGGCGATTTTAGTTAAAGATGCGGCTGAAGCGGGCATATTTCCCTGATAATCAGCTAAATTAGCCCATTCTGTCTCAATTAAGACCCGTTGTTGACTAGAGTTTAAACCTTTTTTAGTCAAGTCTTGCAGATAATCGGCCACGATCGCCGCTACCCGGGGATCGGGAGCGGTGGGAAGGTCAAAAATAGGCTGATTTTGCCAAGAAATTAGGGGAATATTGGCGATCGGTTGGGATTGCCCCCCCAGCCAACCCAAGAGAAAGCCGAAAACTGCCAAATTAAAAACTGAGAACATCTTTTCCTTAATCGCAATGATGCCTTATTGTATAGAGATGATTGGTAATTTTTAACAATTGCTCGATCAAAAAACACTAATCCTCGATCGGCCAGCTTTTGTCAAGAGCTGCCGCTCAACTTATTAAAGATTTCTATCCCACTGACTCAATGGCAGAAACGGCATTAAATCGGGCAAGAATCGCGGTAGATGCGATGGGAGGTGACTACGCTCCCAACGAGATCATCGCGGGATCGATGCGAGCTTCCGAAGAATTAGATGTAGAAGTATTATTAGTCGGCGATTCTGAACGGATTGAGGCTTATTTCCAGCATCATCCCCGTCCCAAGAATCTCACGATCGTCCACGCAGAGGAAGTGGTGGCTATGGACGAAGAGCCGATCACCGCTATCCGTCGCAAACCGGCGGCCTCGATTAATGTGGCCATGGATTTAGTTAAACAAAATCGCGCCGATGCAGTGGTGTCCGCCGGTCACTCCGGGGCAGCCATGGCGGCGGCGTTACTGCGTTTAGGTCGTTTAAAAGGAATCGATCGCCCGGCGATCGGTGCGGTGCTGCCGACGATGTTGGCGGGTAAATCGGTGATTATCCTCGATGTCGGGGCGAATGTGGACTGTAAACCCAAATATTTAGAGCAGTTTGCCCTAATGGGGACAATTTACAGTAAATACGTTATGGGGGTTGAAGATCCGAAAGTCGGTTTACTCAATATCGGCGAAGAACCCAGCAAAGGTAACGATCTCGCCCTAAAAACCTACGAATTATTAGAAAATAACCAGCAAATTCCCTTTATCGGCAATGCTGAGGGCCGGGATGTGCTATCGGGACAATTTGATGTGATTGTCTGCGATGGTTTTGTCGGTAATGTCCTGTTAAAATTTGCCGAAGCGGTGGGAGGAGTTATCCTACAAATTCTCAAAGAGGAATTACCTAGGGGGATACAGGGTAAAGTCGGGACGGCTTTAATTAAACCCAATCTTAAACAGATTAAACAACGCATGGATCACGCGGAACACGGTGGTGCGCTGTTATTTGGAGTTGATGGGGTTTGTGTGATCAGTCACGGCAGTTCCCAAGCACCTTCAATTTTTAACGCCATCCGACAGGCGAAAAATGCCGTCGATAATCGCGTTTCTGAGCGCATTCAAGCCTACAATGACCACCATCATCAATTAAAAAAGTTGTCGGTGAACGGTGAAGATTAAGCTGTCAACTGATCACTGACCCACTGATAACTGATAACTGATAACTGATAACTGAAAAAGGGGGAATATTTTGAACGGATTCGGGGCAGCAGTCGTCATTACCGGTTGTGGATCGGCCACACCAGGGCAATTTCTCAGTAATGAAGAACTCAGCCAAATTGTCGAGACTTCCGATGAGTGGATTAAAAGTCGCACAGGCATCGGTAAACGCCATTTAGCGGATCAATCGGTGTCTTTGAGCCAATTAGCAGCCCAAGCGGCGATTAAGGCTCTAGAAATGGCTCAGGTGTCCCCTAGGGAGGTCGATCTGATTCTTTTGGCTACTTCTACCCCCGATGATCTGTTCGGTAGCGCGGCCCAAGTGCAAAGTCAGATCGGGGCAAATCGGGCGATCGCTTTTGATCTCACCGCCGCCTGTTCAGGTTTTCTGGTGGCATTAGTCACCGCCACCCAGTTTATCCGTGCTGGTACTTACCGCAATGTCTTGGTTATCGGGGCCGATGTTCTCTCCCGTTGGGTGGATTGGAACGATCGCGCTACCTGTGTCCTCTTTGGTGATGGGGCAGGGGCGGTTCTTTGTCAAGCAAATGATACAAAAGATAACATTCTCGGTTTTGAACTCCATAGCGACGGCAGCCAGAATAGTTCTCTCAATCTCGCCTACAAGGGGGAGGAATTGCCTCTTAAGGAGGGGGTAAGGGTTCAAAAAGGGACCTATAAGCCTCTAACGATGAACGGACGGGAAGTCTATCGTTTTGCCGTGGCGAAAGTGCCAGAGGTCATCGAAAAAGCCCTCTATCGGGCTAATTTAACCACCAGTGACATCGATTGGTTAGTTCTGCATCAAGCTAATCAAAGAATTATGGACGCAGTGAGCGATCGCCTGAAACTGCCTCCCGAAAAAGTGATCAGCAATCTCAGCGAGTATGGCAACACTTCTGCGGCCTCGATTCCTCTAGCTCTCGATGAAGCTGTCAGGAGTGGTAAGGTCAAAAAAGGTGATATTATTGCTTCTTCCGGCTTTGGTGCTGGTTTAACTTGGGGTGGGATTATCTTCCGTTGGGGAGATTAATTCAGTGATCAGTAAACAGTAAACAGTAAACAGTAAAATAAAAACTCACATCTGATAACTGATAACTGATAGCTGATAACTGATAACTGATAACTGATAACTGATAACTGACCTAAACACAACTATCTATCTATTTTAAGAACTTATGAAAACAGCGTGGATATTCCCGGGACAAGGATCGCAAGCGTTAGGAATGATTGGAGATTTATCAGAAAGTGCGCTTGGTCAAGAGAGATTAGAAAGAGCAGAAAAAATCCTCGGTTGGTCGGTGTTAGAAAAATGTCAAGGGGATGAAGAAACCCTATCTCGTACTCTTTATACTCAACCTTGTTTATTTGTGGTGGAGAGTATTTTAGCGGATTTGTTGCAAGAGAAAGGTCATTTTCCCGATCTAGTTGCTGGTCATAGTCTCGGTGAATATTCCGCTTTATATGCGGCGAGGGTGTTTAATTTTGAAACAGGATTAAATCTAGTGCAGAACCGTTCCCGTTTGATGGATGCTGCCGAAGGTGGTAAAATGGCCGCCTTAATGAAATTTGATCGCACCAGTCTAGAGACAGTGGTTAATCAGACGGAAAATGTAGTTATTGCTAATGATAATAGTGCTGAACAAGTGGTAATTTCTGGGACTCCTGAAGCGGTGGATTTGGTATTAGGTCAAGTGAAAGTTAAGCGGGTTATGCAGTTAAAAGTATCTGGTGCTTTTCACTCTCCCTTGATGGAAAATGCCGCTATTCAATTTCAGCAGATTTTAGAATTAGTTAATTTTCGGTCTGCAAAAGTTCCCGTGATTTCTAATGTCGATCCGAGCAATCCTACCCAGGACGGGGAACAATTAAAAAAATATCTGATCCAGCAGATGACTAGCTCGGTTCGCTGGCGAGAAATTATGTTAAAGTTGCCAGATGTGGGTGTGGAAAAAGCGATCGAAGTGGGACCGGGTAAAGTTTTAACTGGTTTAATTAAACGAACTGTTCCCACAATCGAGTTAGAAAATATTAGTCAATTAGCTGATATATCCAATGGTAGCGACGACGTTATATTCCAGGGTTCATTAATTGGTGTTGGTTAAATTATCTAGCAACATTTTCGATGAAGTAAATTGATGGATACCTAAGTAGTTAGGTGTTAAAAAACATCAGACACCCCCCTTATCAAGGGGGGATTAAGGGGGAATCGAACCCAAAATCTATCTTTAATTTAATTATAACCAGCTACCTAGCCAAAAATTTGGTTAGGTATTTTTTTAAGAAACTATCATAACTTCTACTGTTTCTCCTGCTTGTATGGTAGTTTTACCCTGGGGAATTATGGCTAAAGCATTAGTACCCGCTAAATTAATTAAATTAGCTGAATTGTGTTGTCCAGAAGCGAGTTGAAATTGATAAACTCCCTCGATAATTTCTATTTTTCCCCAGAGATAAACTTCTCTTTGTCCCTTAGATTTGAGAGTATCGCGGGTGACAACTCGCAGAAATTTGTTCTGATAATCTGTCAATCCCGATAACTTTTTAATGGCCATTTGTACGAAGCGCCAACAGGAAACTAAAGCAGAGACGGGATTACCGGGGATACCAAAGTAAAGACAACCGTTAGGAAAAGTAGCAAAGGTTAAGGGTTTACCCGGTTGAATAGCAACGCTGCGAATTAGAATTTCTGATCCTAATTCCCCTAAAATTCCCTCGATATAATCGTAATCTCCCACGGAAACACCGCCGGTGGAAAGGACGATAGCACTAGAATTAATGGCTTTTCTGATAGTTTCTCTGAGAAGTTCGGGATTATCTTTGATTATACCTAAAGGTCTGGGAATTGCCCCTAAACTGGCGACAAATGCCGTTAAAGCGTAGCGATTTGAGTCAATAATTTGACCTTTTTGGAGGGTTTCATCGGGATTAATTAATTCATCTCCCGTGGAGAAAATTGCCACTTGGAGACGGGAAAAAACTGTTAATTCGGTAGCTTGTGCCGTGGCTAAAACTGCTATTTCTGGGGAATTAAGGGCAATACCGGCTTTTAATAAGGGATTTCCTGCTCGATAGAATGTGCCGCGTTGACGCACAAAAAGACCTATTTTTTCGGGAGGGATAAGAATCGCCACCCGCTCCCCTTTTTTGTCAGTATTTTCCTGCATAATAATCGTATCACTGCCGGCGGGTAACATCGCTCCTGTAAATATTCGGGCTGTTTCTCCCGGTTGAATAATTGTTTCGGGGGCTTTGCCGGCAGGAATTTCGGCGATAATCTTGAGAGTAACGGGATTTTCTGGGTTAGTGTCTTTAACATCTTCGTAGCGGACAGCATAGCCATCCATAGCAGAATTATCCCAATAGGGAAAGTCTAAATCGCTGCTGATATCTTCGGCTAAAATGCGCCCAAAAGCTGCCTCTAGAGAAACTTTTTCTGTTTGCTGTTGGGGTTGAATTTGAGTTAGAATTATAGATTCTGCTTCTTTGACTGAGTACATGGATTAAACAAATGAACCGATTAGCTAGATTAAGGGTGGAAGATATACAAGCTTGGGTCGGGGAAGTGCATTTATCGGATAGGAAGGGTCAGACTCCCTATTATATACCAGTTTTGAAGCAAGTTAATCCCGAGTTTTTCGCTCTCCAAATTCACTGTCTTGAGGGGGAGATTTTGTCTTGGGGAGATGAAACTATAACTTTTCCTTTGATGAGTGTGATTAAACCTTTTTTGTTATTATATCTTTTAACTCATTTAGGGGAAGATGCTGTTTTTAGGCGCGTGGGAAAACAAGCTTCTAGTTATCCTTTTAATTCTTTAACTCAACTGCAAGAGGATTGCGGTTTTCCCCGTAATCCTATGATTAACAGTGGTGCGATCGCTTTGGCGGATTTATTAGGAGGGAAAACGCCAGAATCTCGCTGTGAAAATTTGCTTTTATGGTTAAATGAAATGGGTAATTGTCAATTATTTCTTGATCGCTCTGTGCTTTATTCTGTTCACTCCCATCCTAATGTTCACAATCAAGCTCTAAGCTTAGAATTAGAAAAAAATGGTTATATCAGTCATCGTTATTTAGCTCTAGAAACCTACAATCAAATCTGTTGTTTATCTGGAAAAATTGCCGATCTTGCTAATTTAGGTAAGTTGATTTTAGCTGCTCCTTATGCTAAAATTATTCTAGAAATCATGACTAATTGTGGACTCTATGAAGCTTCCCAACAATTCGCCCTTGAGGTGGGTTTTCCCACAAAATCGGGAGTCAGTGGGGCTTTATTATCTATTGTGTCAGACGAGGGAGTTATTGCTTGTTATAGTCCTCCGTTAAATGAGCAAGGTAATTCAATTTTAGGAGTTAATTTGTTAACACAGATAAGTCGTTTTATCAAGGAAATTTAAGCCATGAAAACAAAATTTAACTTTTTAAAAAAACACCAATTCTATTTAGTAATTATCTTGCTAGTATTTATGGCTTTATCTGTCACCAGTTTATTTTTTCCTCTACCAGAATCCCTCAATTATGATGAAGGTTATCATTATGAAAGTGGAGTAGAAATTCTCAGAGGTACGGCAGCGCAACGGGGCGATGAAGATATTTATCATCGCAATATTATGCCAGCTTCAGCACTGCATTTCCTAGTCGATCAAACAATACAAAATATTTTTCCTATCTCTAAATATCTAAACTTAGAAAATAAGTTTTTTGGACGGTTTGCCACGATTATTATCTCAGTAATTCTAGCCATATATGTTTTTATATGGTCAAAACAACTCTATGGAGTGTTAGCGGGATTTTTAGCTTTAATTCTCTATATTCTCGATCCTAATATTATCGGGCATTCACGGATAATTACTCAAGATTTATTCGGAGCAACTTCAATTTTTATTGCCGTTTATTATTTCTGGTCTTTCCTGAGATTTGGGGGCAGAAAAAATCTAGTTTTAAGTATATTAACTTTTGGAGTTGCCCAGATTTGTCGATTGACAGCCGTTTATTTAGTTCCCATCTATATAATTTTAGGTTTTGGTTTTTACCATCGGGAAATTATTCAATCTATTCAACAGAAAAATATTGTAGTTATTCAACAAAGAATTAAGCGCAGTATTTTCTACATATTGGCTCTAATTTTATCAACAATATTAATCATAAATATTGGTTATTCTTTCGAGAGAAGTGGTACACAATTGGGAGATTATCAATTTCTCAGTCATAGTTTTAAGCAACTGCAAACCTATCCTGTCTTAAAATCTTTGTCGATTCCCATTCCCGATGCTTATCTGCAAGCATTAGACTTCGGTAAGTATAAACAAGAAACGGGTTTTGGTAGTGGAATGCCCTATCTTTTGGGACAGTTAGGATTTATAGTTGATCCAGTACAAGGATTTAAAATTAAGGGATTTCCCCAATATTTTTTGATCGCTTTTCTCTATAAAGTACCCATAGCTACCCAAATATTTATCTGGTTGGGATTTATCAGTTTATTTTTCTGGAGAAAACAGTTAAATTTTTGGCAGAATGAAGCTTTTTTGATTATTCCCACTCTCTTATATTTCATCTTAATGAGTTTTAACACTGCTCAAATAGGTATTAGATATATTTTGATGATTTTCCCCTTTTTATTTGTCTTTGCTAGTCGGATTGTTACCGGTTGGCCAGCTTATAAAAGATCCTATCGCATTTTAATTATTGTCCTGACCTTTTACCTACTAATTTCCAATCTCTCCTATTTTCCCCATTATATTTCCTACTTTAACGAATTAGTTATTGATCGCAAAATGAACTATCAAGTTCTGGTCGATTCTAATTTAGATTGGGGACAAAATAAAAATTATCTGCAAGACTATCTCCAAAAACACCCCAACGCTCTCTTTATTCGTTATGACGGAGATAATAAACTTAATTTAGTCATCGAGAATCAAAAAGTTGCACCCTCACAGGTTTCTCTCGATAATCCGATTAATTTACTGGTGATAGAAGCTAATCAATTAATCGGTATTACCACCGATTCTAACCATTTTTACTGGCTGCGTTCCAGTCGTCAACCTATTGATCATCTTGCTTATAGTTACCTAATTTTCAATATTTCCTCTCAAGACGCAGCCAATATTTTTGGTAAAAACTAGAAACTGTTCACCAATACTTTTTCTGATTTTTCTTGCCAAGTACCATGAAAATGGGAGGGATAACACTGGGTAATTGCAGACAGCAAAGGGGTTCTTTTTCTAACTGCTGACTGTCATAGATTCTCCCTTGGCTGCTGTGATTATTGCCTAACCATTCCGTTTCTGGAGATAAACCATCGCAGACAAAAATCGGTTCACTTCCATAACAGTTATTTTCTAGATAAGCAATAGTTAACTTACCCGTGGAGTGATTAGAGTTCTTAAGTACAGGGTGAGAGCATATCAAACGCTATTGACAATTGGCCAATTTTGTGATCCGCTTGCTGTGTGAACATTTCAAGTGATACCAGTCAATTAGAATAGTTACGAAATCGACCAAATGGGTCGATTTTTGCTTAACAATTGAGATGGCAAATTCTCCTTGAATATGCCTAAATCGCACTCAGGGTAAGCAAATCACATAAAGTTCATTTTATCAAGGATTGTTAAGATGCGTTTACCCTGATAATTCCAGTGATCAATTGGCTATCCTGATCATCTAATCGCCTCATCTAAATCTCCCTTGCCAACTGCTATTATTCCCAAATTATTGTGAGTTTCTGCATAATTAGGGTTAATAAGTAAAGCTTGCTTGTAAGCCAAAATAGCTTGATCAATTTGTCCTAAACTATCCATAATTACCCCCAAATGATGCCAAGCAGCTGCATATTGAGGATATTGATTAATTAATTGTTGATAGAGAGCGATCGCTTCTTCAAGCTTAAGCTGTTTTTGCAAGGTGTATGCTTGCTGATAAAGGGTATCTGCTGGGGAAGTATCAGGCTGATTATTTGCTATATTTACCCCAACTAAAGGAGAAATAGGATCGAGAGTAATAATTTTACTAATGTCATCATTTTGGAATCCTAAAGCTTGGGGACGTTTAACTCCTTCTAAGACTTGTACATCATAAAGTTCAGTCACTTCACCTTCTAAGCGTATCCAGTTAATAACTTCACCTGTTTTTAAATCAATAATTAGCAGACCACAGCGAGGTTCTGCTTCTTTAGCTATTAAATTATTATCTAGTATTAACCCCGAAAAAGTCTTATCTCCCCCACGACTTTTAGATAATCCAACAATGGCATAATTTCTGACAAATGCTAAACCGCGCAGAAACCCAGGACAAAAAGTAACAGGCTCAAAAATGCCTTTGTCTTGATCAATATAACCAAAGTAACCCGTACCCGCATTTAATAACCATAACTTACCCTGATAAAATCGGGGAGAATGAGGCATAGATAAACCAGTAGCAATCACTTCATTAGACTGAATATCAATGACACAACCGCCAGTTTCCCTTCTGTCTCTCCACCCATCCACCACATCTGATTGACTACAAGCGGTGACATAACGCGCCTTGCCATCTACCAAAGCTAAACCATTGAGATGACAACGATCTTCATTGACTAAAGCGGAAATAAACGATGGTTTCCATAGAGGAATACAACTATGGCGATCGCTGACTGTGGCCAAACAATTTAACATGGTACTGATAAATATAATTCTTTCAGAGAGATTTTCTATTGCTAAATCGTGAATATCTAAATCCCCAGTGGTATAACCAATTCTAGGAATATAAAGTTTATCATAACCCTCATAAAGTTGTCCCGATGATAGCACATTATCTAGTTGCCAGATTTGATAGCGGGAACTAAGATAAATCCTTTCTGGGGTAGTATATAAACCCATGGCGCGGTCAAATATCCGCTCAAATCCCGACATCCCTCTTTCGGGGTTAACTCCTAAAAACATCAGTCGAGAACTTTGATAGGTAGTAAAAGCCAGACTAATCTGCTGAGACTCTAACCAATCAATGAAGTTACGGGAAGCAATTATCTCTACGGGGATAGATTGATTAGTATTGGGAGTTGATTGATTCATCATAACCACAAAGACACAAAGAACACAAAGATTAGCCTGTAGGGTGTGAAGCGCGATAGCATCACGCACCAATCTAATAATAGAGGTGGTGCGTTACGGCGGATTGTTAATTTTGGTTTTTTGACCGAATTGATGGCCGCCTAACGCACCCTACTAGATTGTTTGAGCGCGATCGTTTATAATCAAAATATCATTATTTTGGAGTAAAAGAAAAATGCGTAAACAGACCATTCAATATACATCATCTTTAGATGCTTTGATTGCTGTTGCCAAGCGACTTAGCGTCTATGAGAATCAACATAAAATGGATTCCGAAGATTTTTATAACCAATACAATCAGGGAACATTATCAGATGATATAATATTTATAGAATGGGCAAACGATTATCGTCATTACCTTGCTTTGCGTCAAGAATTAGAACAAATATTAAATCATGCTGCTTAAACTTTTATGTGATTACCTCAATCAAGTAGAGCAAGCAATTGTGCAGTGTGAAAATGCTTATGTAGAACGTTATCAAGAAGAAATACTGACATCACAAAGAGCCAACTTAAGAATTAGGTTGCGTTTCAAGCAGACCCATTTATTAGAAATAAACGAAGCTATAGTAATCACAGATAATTGCTTAGAATTCCTAGATTATCGTTACCATTTCCAAGATGAAAAAAACAACCTAGTTTTTCGTTATGATAGTACCCCTCACTTTCCCAATCTCTCTACTTTTCCCCATCACAAGCATTTACCAAACGATGTAGTTAGTTGTCACAAACCTGAAATTACTCAAGTCTTAAAAGAAGCAACAGAGTTATTGAGGTAAATAAAACGTATTTAATGCGATCGCCTGATCTGGTAGTGGACTATTTCAGCTAAAATAGGGCAATATATTTCGGCTTAAAGTCTTAGATTATAGAATTTATAGCATTTTTCTAATGTACCAAATTAGTTGAAACAATCCACTATATCTCTTGCAAAAGTAATCAAGATATATATTTTTCTCGGTAACGAAGTTCGTAATTGTAGATACCAGCAATCAAATTCAATCTCAGACCAAATCGCCGTCTGCGATTTCTGTATCTTGATGAAAGTATCCGAAATATTTTGAGACGACGATGAATATGTTCTATAACTATGCGCCGTTGTGATAACTGACGGTTGGCTTTTTTTTGCTCTTTACTTAGTTTTTCTTTTTTCTTTTTTTTATGAGGAATCTGACTGTTTTGATGGATTTTCTGAATCCCTTGATAGCCTTTGTCCCCTAATATTTCTATTTCCTTATTTAACCCTATTTTGCTCTCTTGACCCAGTCGAAAATCATGGACTCTTCCTTTCTCACAACGGACACAGATTACCTGCTCGCTTTTTTGGTCGCAACGCGCTCGCTGCGCGAGATCGGCAACGACTTGCGACTTTAATGTGTGGTATCCCTGCTTGCCACTATAGTATGATTTCTGTTTTTTTTTGGGTCTTTCTATCTCATGTTCTGACACATCCACCACTATTACTTCTATTTCACTATTACTTTCTAATAGGGCTTTTTTTCCAGGTAGATTAAACAGACCTGATTTGATGAGAATATTCTCTACTTTCCTAACAATTCTATACGCCGTTGATTCGTTAATACCCCAGCTATTTCCCAGATGAAAATAGGTGCGATATTCTCGCCAATACTCTAATGTTATTAGTAGTTGGTCTTCTGTACTCAATTTGCTCGGTCTACCTGTCTTTTTTTGCCAAAGTTTTTCTGCCTTTAGGACTGTTACCATATCCTTAAATGTATCTGGATACACGCCACACAAGTCTCGGTGAACCAAGAATCCCCACGCCTTTAGGCAACGGGAGTGTCAAAATTTTGATCGCACTGTAAATTCATAATCTCCTCCCGGTTCTAATTGATAATCGTAGCGTTCTAAAAACCGATTCAAGGGTTCAAAAATCAAAGCCCTACCTAGGGAAGGTTGTACTAATAACTTGCCTTGAAGAAAATGCCATTGAAAACGCCATTGATATTGTTCCGTCCGCACTTCTCCCTCTAATTTCCCCGTTTGCCAAGATTGCTTAATTATCCGCACATAAGCCGTGCTTTCTGGTCGATTGCCGCCACTCACCTGAACCCTACCTATAGATTAAATATCAAATATTAAGATAGCGAATTAATCCTTGTTTGTCATTACTTGACCTAATTTTCTCGACGCTATTCCGGTGAAGTGACTTCATTAACCTTAGAAACCAAGACATTTAATTGAAAAGGTCGCCCCATTTCCTTAGTAATAAATTCTTGCAATAATTCTACCTGTCTGGGGGTAATGCTTTCCGGAGTTCTTACTACTAATCTCACCTGGGGAGGTTGATTGAGCCAATTAATCGAAGATTCCAATAATTCTGTCCGTTGAAAAGTAACTGTTCGCTGTAATAAAGCTTTTTTGATTAGCCTTTCTAAGCGAGCTTGATTGGCCAGAGTTGCAAAACTTATTCCTAAGGGAATTAGCAGCACTGCTGTCAGGATAGAAGTCAAAATTAGAGCGTTACGCGCCCGATGAAAATTAGAATAACCTGCCAGCAAAAAGACCAACAAACAGGAGAGAGCAATACCTAATAAATTGGTAATATATAACAGAGTTGCCCCCAAACTTAGTATCCAATTCCCTTGGGATAATCCTAAACCAATAGTGCAAACTGGTGGCATTAAAGCCACGGCGATCGCTGTTCCCGCTAAAGTACCTGAAATTTTCGGCTCTATTTTAGCATAACCACTGATTGCCCCCGCGGTAATTGCCACTCCTAAATCTAAAAGATTCGGTTGAGAACGGGCTTGAATTTCACTACCAAATTCGGAAATTCCGATCAATAATCCCAGCAACCAAGCTATCGCTAAAGCAATAATCGTACCAACTAAAATCGCCAAGGATGACTTACGAATTAATCGCCAACTACCAATTAAACCACCAAAAGCCAGACTACGAATCGGAAACATTAAAGGGGCAATAATCATCGCTCCAATAATCACGGCCGCGCTATTAGCGACTAAGCCAAAGGTAGCGATCGCACAAGAACTAACAATCAAAGCTAGATAGGGAAAATCGAGGGACGCTTCTAACCATAAATCGCGCCACATAGCCCGCGATTGTTGCCAGGTCAAGGGTTTTCTTGAGAACCACGAGTAGAGCCGTTCTTTTCTCTTCATTGGTTTTAGTAAAATTGACTTTCCTTTTATTTATAGCTTTTTTTGTCCAATTAATGTACATTCAAGTGAGTGGCTTCAATTTAATTATAATCGGCTACTTAAGCTAAGAGGCATTCAAACCGCTTATTCTTAGGTTAGCCGAATCTGTCCCCCCCTTGCCTCCCCGAAGTCGGTGGGTGCTGCCTTTTGTCGTTTGGCATTTCGTCCGAGTTCACACCGAAGTCTCTTGTCTTCAGAAGCTAACTACTGTCTTAGCCGATTTCCACATTGCCTGTCCCTTGAAACATCAGCCAAGAGAGGAAAAAATTAGCCACAAAAATCGCTAATAAAGAAGTTACCACAGCCGTGGTAGTAGATTGACCAACTCCTTTAGCACCGCCGGTGGTTGTTAAACCCCAACTGCAGCCGATAATGGCAATTAAAATCCCAAAAATTAGGGACTTTAACATAGAACTAATTAAATCCCATGTTTCCAGAAAATTTTGGGCTGATTGCAAGAATAGGGAATAGGAAATACCGTAAAGACTATCAGAAATCAATAAACCGCCCAGTAACCCTGTGACTAAAGAGATAATAGTGAGCAGGGGTAACATTAAACTACAGGCAATCACCCTGGGAATGACCAAATAATCGATCGGATCGGTTTTTAAAATATATAAAGCGTCAATTTGTTCTGTTACTCGCATTGTACCAATTTCGGCGGCAAAAGCCGAGCCAACTCTCCCCGCCACCACCACTGCGGTTAAAACTGGCGCTAATTCCCTGGTTAAAGCCAAGGAAAGGACTCCCCCAACAAAACTACCCGCCCCAAAAAAAATAAATTCTCTGGCTACCTGAATAGTGAAAACCATACCCACAAAAGCAGCAGTAATTAGGGCAATTGTCAAGGATTCTGGCCCAACAATACTCATTTGTTCCAGAGTATTACGCCGGTGGATTTTGCCATTAAGAATATGTAAAAAAGTTTGTCCCGCTAACAAACTGGCAGCCCCCAAACGTTGGAACCATAAACTTAAACCACCGGCAGCATCACTTTTTCTTGGCATTTGTCGAGGGACTATCGCTAAAATCTAACTTATTATAGGCGAGAATTCCCTCTGATACTAAATCTGTTGAGTAACGCACAGAAAACGGGTTTCTCCGAGAAAACCGTTTTCTACTCATGTATGATTATCCCTTGATTGTGGGGACTTGCTTTGATGCCACTCGATCGAGGGATAACAAATTATGGTTTTGTGCTGCGGGCAGGGGATAATAGAATTTCCAGTAGCCGTCAGCTATCAACCCTGATTCTTTATCCATGCCAGATTTACCGAAAATTATCCTGAGAAACCATAAAATTGATGCCGTTAAACGATTCCATCCTTGGATATTTTCCGGGGCGATTAAGGAGATGGAGGAGGAAGTCAAAGAGGGTGCTATCGTGGAGGTTTATAGCGATCGAGGCGAATATCTAGCCACTGGACTGTATAATCCTAGCAATATTGCCGTTAAAATTCTTTCTTTCCCAAAAGTCAGCGATATTGCTCAATTATTTCTCGAAAAGTTCCAGAATGCCTATCAGCTGCGGCAACAAATCGGTTTAGTGGATAACCCGAAAACTAACTGTTATCGTTTAATTAACGCTGAAGGAGACGGTTTACCCAGTTTAATCGTCGATTGGTACAATGGCACGGCAGTTATTCAAGCTTATTCCTTAGCTTTATACCAACGTCTTGATCTGATTGTCGATTGCCTGAAAACTATCTACGCTGATAATTTACGGGCAGTTTACGATAAAAGTGCCGCAGTTTTGGCGAAAAGCGCCCATATTTCCGAAAATAAATACTTATTTGGTCAAAAAACCAGCGATGAGGTGTTAGAATCTGGCCATCGCTTTATTATTGATTGGGAAAAGGGACAAAAAACAGGATTCTTCCTCGATCAAAGGGAAAATAGAGCCTTATTATCTCAATATTCCCAGAATAAACGGGTTTTAAACACTTTTTCTTATTCTGGCGGCTTTTCTGTCTATGCTATGCAAGCGGGGGCTGCCCTAGTCCATTCCGTTGATAGTTCCCACGGTGCGATCGATCTTACCGAAAAAAATATCGCCCTGAATAATCTCAGCGAAGTTCCCCATCAATCCTACAGCACCGATGTTTTTAACTTTTTGCGCGACTGTGAGGAGGATTACGATCTGATTGTTCTCGATCCTCCCGCTTTTGCCAAAAGTATCCAATCCCGTCATCAGGCGGTTATGGCTTATAAAAGATTAAATCAGCAAGCTTTCCAGAAAATTCGCCACCAAGGTATTATTTTCACCTTTTCCTGTTCCCAAGTGGTTAACGAAGAGCATTTTCAGGGGGCTGTCATGGCTGCCGCTATTGAATCAGCCCGCCCAGTGCGAATTTTAGCACGTTTAAGCCAACCAGCCGACCATCCCACCAGTATCTATCACTCGGAAGGTTCCTACCTGAAAGGATTGGTTTTAGCGGTGGATTGATGGAAAATTAAACGATTACCATCCGGATCATAGATGTAGATTTCCGGACCGTGGGAAGCTTGGCTAATTTCTCCCCTAGCACCATAGCCGATTTCGCTCCAATGCTCGATCGCTTTTTCGAGACTCTCCACCTCGAAACAAATGCTCATGCCACTGCCCCTAGAATCGCTAAATTCCTCTCTGTGGGACTCTTTAGGGCAAAAAAGACCTAATTTAAGGTTAATCAGCCTAAATTCCGCATAAACGGCGACGAGATAGGGATTTGGTTCCTGTTGCAACAGTTGACGATAAAACTGCACCGAGCGATCGAAATTACTCGTGCCTAGGGCAATAAAAGCCTCTGTGTAATTGAATGGACTATCGGGGGGGTTATTCATTGGGGTTGGGGGAATTATGAATTATGAATTATGGTTCTTCGTTACTTGGTATGGTTTGATAGGGGGGGCATAAATCGACTAAATCCTTATCTGGCAACAGATTTAATTGATTAGTTCGCTCTAGATCAAAAGCAATTGACAAAAATCGCCAAATGCTTTTCTATATAAGGGTTCCATCCCTTATAATCCCCGTCCATTGCATGACACAAACTGAAGAACCTGAATTATGAAGTGGGGAAAAGGGAGAATAAGTAAAATAATCTGCCGAATCCTAACCCCACCAACAAACTTTTTTAGCCAACCCTATTTATTGAATTTTAACATTTAATTTATAGGTGGCATTGCCGCGAGTTCCCCCTACAATTATTTCATAATTTCCAGTAGCAGGTAATTTTAGACTAGATTGGGTAGCTTCTCCTGTCAATATTTCCCCATTCGGTGCAATCACATCAAATACGGCATTATTTTCTAAGGATGTAATTTTCAGATCCATTCTCTGTCCTCGATTTGCTCTTAAGAGATAAATATTTCTACTCCCTCGCACAACCGATTGATTAACGGTGGCGCTATTAGTTCCGGGTGCAAACTGGATTTGAGACAATAAACAAGGTTGTCTTTGATAAACGACCCGTCCCGTATTCAAAGAATCTGCGGTTAATGTCCAGATTTCTTGAGTTTTTTGGGTGTCTAACTCAATTTTTGTCGTGATATTTAAGTTTAACTGATTCCCCTTTTTTGTTCCTCGTAAAGTTTGAGTATAGGAAGTATAATAGGATTCTTGTTCATTCTGAATCGTAGCTTGTACCCGACCTGTGACTTGATTTCCCTGAATATAAATCCTTGCGGTAGCATCCAGACCATCATTAGTAGCGACTGAAAAACAATAACCTTGAATCGAAGAAGTGCTAGACGCTTGGGCAATTTGTCGGGGGGGATGATTTGCTATCCCTGGTGTAACATTGACTAAACTTGTAAAAATGACTAGACATCCTAATAATTTCATCATCATCATGACCATTTCAAGTTTTCACTAAGTAGTCGTGCAAAATTAATTTCTTAGTCGAGATAGGAGACGGAAGACAGCTATCAGGGATCGGATTTGAGTTTTCAGTTTACTGTTTACTGATCACAACAGAAGTTTAACGGAGTAGTGGCTTAGATGTGTAATTAATTTTGCTTAGATACTTAAGTAGTCGTGCAAAATAAATTTCCTAGTGAAGAAAGGCAAAAGGCAAGGGGGGGTTAGATATGTGTAATTAATTTTGCCTAGATACTTAATACTAAACTAATTATCGCCCCAGCCACCATATTTCTGGACTTCCCCGTTGACAAAAAGCCATAACCTTTGCTTTAGAAGGGATTAAGAGAATTTGTAGTACCCCGTTACTGGATACAAATCAGGGAAACTCCCAATAAATCTAACGCCTGTTGTTGCAGTTGGGTCGGTCGAGTTATCTTAGAAAAACGATAACTTCCCTCCCTAATCATACATTCCACTGTGTTTAAGCAAATTGTCCCCAGGTCTTCAAAACCGGAGACTTTGTACCTCATAATTAAGATAACTACTATAGGATAACCTCTGATTCGATCTTTTGGGCTATTCTTAGTTTAGCCGAACGAGAACGAGGATTTTTAGCCTGTTCTTCTCGGCTGGGAATAATCGGCTTTTTCGTGATAATTTTCAAGGAATTATTTTCGCGAAAACCATACTTGATCAGACGATCTTCTAGACTATGAAAACTGATCATAGCGATAATTCCCCCGAATTTTAGCCAGTGGGGGGCTTGATTTAACAATTGTTGCAGAGAATCTAATTCTTGATTAACAGCGATACGTAAGGACTGAAAAACCCGCGTTGCCGGATGAATACGTCCATAACGGTAACTAGCGGGTACAGAACTAGCGATGACGGCTGCTAATTCAGTGGTGGTAGTAAAGGGACGTTTTTGGACGATCGAGCGAGCAATAGGACGAGATAAACGTTCTTCTCCGTATTGATAAAAAAGATCGGCTAATTCTTTTTCCTGCCAATGATTAATAATATCGGCTGCTGTCAGGGATTGACAGCGATCCATCCGCATATCTAAGGCTGCCGTGTGGCGAAAACTAAAGCCGCGCTCGCTCTGATCGAATTGGGGAGAACTGACCCCTAAATCGGCGATAATGCCATCAAAACTGCTATTTTGTCCCTTATAATCGGCGAAGTTCCCCCACCAGAGGGTTAAACGGCTATCTAGATAGGGAGCGAGACTAATTTTAGCGGCTTCTAGGGCGCTTTGATCGCGATCAATTGCGGTTACTGTCGTTTCGGGATGGGCTTCTAAAAGCAAGCGGCTGTGTCCACCACCGCCTAGGGTAAGATCGAGATAATGACCCCCGGGTTGAATATTTAAACCAGCGATTAATTCTTGACTCAAAACGGAAATATGGGGAAAATCTTGATTCATCTGCTGATAACTTCCTGAAAATGGCGATTTAACCTAAAAATAACTGATAGGCCGGGTTTTGACTTTCATCCCAATAGCGATAGCCGAGAGTATCGAGAAAAGCTTGCCATTGATTCATTTCATCGGGGGGGACCTGTATGCCCACGACGATGCGCCCATAATCAGCCCCGTTATTGCGATAATGGAAAACGCTGATATTCCAGTGGGGACTCATGGAGGCGACAAATTTCATTAAAGCCCCCGGTCGTTCGGGAAACTCGAAGCGATAAAATAATTCATGATCGGCTAAATGCGATCGCCCTCCCACCATGTGGCGCAGATGCAATTTAGTCAATTCATCATCGCTAATATCAAGGGTTTTAAAGCCGCAAGCTTCAAAACTCTCGGCTAATTTCTTGGCATCGCTGCGATTTTCGATCTGGGCGCCGACAAAAATATGCGCTTCTTTTTCATCGGCAATACGATAACTAAATTCGGTTAAATTGCGTTTGCCGACACATTCGCAAAAACGCCGTAAACTGCCCGGTTGTTCGGGAATAGTCACAGCATACAACGCCTCGCGCCGTTCCCCTAATTCCGCCCTTTCCGCCACAAACCGCAGACGATCAAAGTTCATATTCGCCCCACAAGCTACAGCAACGAGCGTTTTATCCTCAATTCCTTCTCTTTCTACATAAGCTTTCGCTCCTGCTACCGCTAACGCCCCCGCAGGTTCTAAAATCGAGCGTGTATCTTGAAAAACATCCTTAATCGCCGCACAAATATCATCCGTATCCACGAGGATAATCTCGTCCACATACTGCTGACAGAGACGAAAAGTCTCCTCTCCCACCTCCCGCACCGCCACCCCATCGGCAAATAATCCCACTTGAGACAAACGCACCCGATAACCAGCTTTTAGGGATTGATTCATCGCGTCTGAGTCCACAGGTTCCACCCCGATAATTTTAATTTCTGGGCGTAAACGCTTGACATAGGCTGCAATACCTGATATTAAGCCACCGCCACCAATAGCGACAAAAATGGCCTCGATCGGTTGCTGATATTGTCGTAAAATTTCCATACCGATCGTACCCTGGCCGGCGATTACCTCCGGATCATCGAAGGGATGGATAAAAGTTAAGCCTTTTTCCGCTTCTAACTGCCGCGCGTAGGTGTATGAATCATCGTAGGTGTCACCGTGCAGGACGACAATCCCCCCCCGGGCTTTTACTGCGTCAATTTTGACTTGGGGAGTGGTGACAGGCATAACGATAATCGCTTGGGTTCCCAATTGCCGCGCCCCCAAAGCGACTCCCTGGGCATGATTTCCCGCCGAAGCAGCAATTACACCTTTTTGTAACAAATCCCTTGACAAATACGCCATTTTGTTGTAAGCGCCGCGCAGTTTAAAAGAGAAAACCGACTGCATATCCTCGCGCTTGAGTAAAAGTTGATTGTGCAAGCGTTGAGAGAGATTGGGGGCAGGTTCCAAGGGGGTTTCTTGGGCAACATCATAAACCCGTGCGGTGAGGATTTGAACCAGGTAATCGCAGTACATTATTCTTTTTTGGCGGTGGGGATTCGCGAATCGGGCTAGGATACAGAATAGATCATCGTCGGTTCAGTTAGCAATAGACCTCCTGCACAATTTTTTTATGGTATAACAGAGGCTTTTGCTTTTTTCTTGATTTTTAGATGGAAGTGGAAAACAAATAAAATGTGATCTTAGGTCAGGAAATCATCTATAATTTTGCTATGGTTATTAGAAAAATTATAGATTATCAAAACTTATCAGATGAACAGTTCAAACGTCGTTTTTGCTTGTATAAACAAACCTATAAAAAGATGGTGGAATCAGTAAAAAGTGTTGAAGTTGAATCTAATTCAGTATCTAAAAAGGGATCGAACCCTAAACTATTTATAGAAGAACAAGTTTTAGTAACGTTGGAATATTGGCGAGAATATAGAACATATCTTCAAATTAATACAAGCGGTCAAATATCAGAATCAACTATAGTTCGGATAACCTGCTGGCAGCTATTTATGACTATGAGTTAGGGATAGATATAGCAACTTATTAAAAGTTACCAAACATTGATCAAGTCAAGAAGAATTTACTCTCAATTATAAAAGAGGTTTTGATAACCAAATTAAAGCATATCTAAAAGACCTCTCCATAATATAATCTCAAAACTAAAAGTCTTTCTAGTTAAGGAATCTAACCGAATAAAAATTATTTTAATTGCCTCATATTTTTTCAGTAAAATTGAATTAGCAACGATAGATATACATTACAGATATCGAACTGTTTAGCTAGTACATAAACCAAAAGCAAGCTGTGACTGGGTTATAATTTTTGGAGATGTCTAAAGATTTTTGAGTTAAAAGTAAAACATTAGGTCTTCATCAAGAACAAATGTACAGACTAACTAATTTTACTCCAAAAATTAGTCAAACCATAACCTTAACATATAATTAATTTGCAAGAGTCCTAATGATTTAAGAGTCACTGATAATTGCTGATTGTCGGTGTTTCTGCAAATGTGTGATGCACCCTCTCTTTGGTTTGTCTAGTCTGATAAAAGTAAACATTATTAAGATAACTGCTATAGTTATAGTTACTAATTCTGTCCGCAAATATTGCATCTAGAATTAGCTTTGTACGCTTTGACCCGTACTGGGTTAACTACGAACCTCTCTATCGGATTCCCGCTAAAGGCGGCCTCTCCGACTACCTTTCTTCCAATATTTAAGGAACCATTAATATCTGCTCCATAGAAATAACCCGACGAGCTTCTGAATAGTCCTCTTTTAATTCTCTTGCCTAAATAGCTTTTTTGCTTTTGAATAGACTCTAAGTCCAAGAAACTACGGCTCTTCTGGTTTCTGTGTGGAAACGGGGTCTATACTGATAGTTTGTTCAGCAAAATAGTCCTAAAAGTCTTTCCAGGTAAATATTTCACGATTCTATAAGCAAAAATTATCACACAAAGTCGAGAAGAGCCAAACTACATTTAGAGGTATAGCTTTCATTAGTTGTTTTGACCTCTATTCCTACTAAATTTGCTTTATAGGTAAGTTGTTCGATAAACCTTGAATGAGGAATATTTACGAATGACTGGTTATTTCTATCTCCAATATTAAGGTTTTGTTTCCAGCCTTGATTATGACCAATAACTAAAAGGTTAATTTGATGAGCTAGTAATTTATCAATAATATATTTACTAGCGGTGTGGAGGTAATAATCCACCTGGCAATTACGCTTTAAAGTTAAACCTTGTATTCTTTTACTGGTCTTCTGGAGACTGGGTAATTCCGATTTGAGTTTAGCTAGTGTCTTGTTGTACTTTTGATTGCAGGATTTTAAGGCTTTTCCACATACTAACGTTGGCTGAAATTCGGGAATATTAGAGGTAACAGCAGCTAGGTTATTTAAGCCTAAATCGATAAAAGCATATCTTTCTCCCTCTTGACTTGATGAGGATGGTTGTTCATAGACAATCTCTAAACAATAAGCACCCAATTTAGGAATAATCCTAACCTCTAAGACTTCCTTTAAATTAGTTTTAAATTCTAAATTAGTCCCTGATAGCTTGATTAAACCTTGCTTCAACGCTTTTTTAGAAATGGCTTGATAGTTATAAGTTAAAACGTTTCTACCTTTTTTCTTGTCTTTGTATCTTGGCAACTTAGGCTCTCCTGTAAATTTATCTGGCGATTTTTTGTATTGTTCTTTCGCTTTTTGGTAGGATTTAAAGGTTTTTTCTACTTGCTTTAATACTAACTGACTTACTTTGGCGGGTAAGGCTTGATAATCTGGACTCATTTTTAAGGCATGATGTAACTCAGTCATTGTTAAAAATGGTTGATGTGAAAAGAAAACTTGACGGTTTAAATAAACAGCACAATTATACAGATTCTTCGATAAAAATCCTAATTTATCAATTACTGAATAATTTTTGTGATTAAATTTAATTAGATGTTTTTGAACTAATTTCATCATTCTCCTCAAGGCATTTAATTAAACATTCTGTCTTTCTATTTCGTCGTCTTAATGAGTATAATCGAGCGCAAAATGAGGTAATTATACTCACGAAGTCTGCATTAAATCGTCTTTTCTTTCTTCTGCTAGATTAACGACCTCTAGATCTCTATTTGTTTGAGTTAAAAGAACTTTCAGATAATTAAACCCTACTCTGCTTAAACGATCTTTGTGTTCTACGACAATCAAATTATAATCAGTTTGTTCTAGAAGTTTTAATAATAGCTTTCGATGCTCATTGACTCCACTTCCTACTTCTTTAACTACTCGAACAATTTGATAGCCTTTCGCCATACAATAAGCTTCCAATCTTTTTGCCTGAGTCTCTAAGTTAGATTTATTTTCTGAACTAGAAACTCGCGCATAAATAGCTACTTTATTTTCACCGCAAGAACGGTCATCTTCAAAAATAATAATTGTTCCTGTAGGAAGACGTTCTCCTTGTAACTGCCCTCGATTCCACATTCTCCAAGCAGTGTCATAACTGATCCCTTTTTTCTTAGCATAATCTGATAGTTTCATGTGAACTGCAACGTAAACTTGCACTAACCATATTAGCAGTTGTTTGCAGTCATTTGCATATATTTTTTTACAAAACCTTACAATACTAAATCCGTTGGGCATAGGCTACTTATAAGGACAGGTAAAAAACAACAGTCCCCGGCTGCGAGCGGATCGTTCGACAAAAGCTCACACCGAAGTCCTAACGGCAAAAGGGGGAATAAATAATCAGTTTTTAATAACAAGATTTAGTATGACTTTAGTGGTAGGAGAAAAACTGGTAAAAGGCTTTAAATTTTCCTTAAGCTTTGTTGAGGTAGCCGGAAGAGGGGGTTAGAGTGGGAAGTGATGGAATTTTGGGCATATTTTCCTATGACGCTGACTGAATTTGGATTATTAGCGGGTTTACTTGTCCCCGGTATCCTACTCTCGATTTTAGTGATGGTGAGTTTTGCCAAAGGGGGTTAAAAACTGATAGAGACACCGATGAAAGTGTCTCTATCTTTTTGGGGTGAGGATTAATCTATTTTTGGTTTTTTGCCTAATTTAATTGATTCTGTAGCTAACAAAATTGATTCTAAATGATGGCGCTTCTCCACTTGACCGAGGAAATAACCTGTCATCATCGCTGAAGCGAGAAGATTCGCCAAATTCTCGCGGTCTGTGGTAATTTGTACCGCAAAATCCTCTGAGGGCAACATTCCTACCAATCCCTTGACGTTTTGCGAGATAATATCTTTAATTTCGCTACTGACCGATTGGGCTATTCTCTCAAGGGTTTCAGGATGCTGCTGCTGGAGATACTGCATCAGACAGTTATCATTTTGTTCTTCGGTTTCCCAGGGAAAAAAATCAGGATTAAAAGTCATCAGAACTCCCACGCTGTAGTGGTTATTGGATCTAGGTTAACAAATCGCTCTTCTTGATTGCCTGAAGTTCCCCCCATTTTCTTCAAGTTTAGCTCAGTAATCAGAAATATTTACCCTTAATATAACCTCTATCTTCTTATTCCTGATCGGTAGATTCCAGAATACCCTGTTCTCTAAGATTGTCAACCTCGAAATATTGATGAAATTTATCGGTTACTTCTAACCAGTAGGATCTACCTTCATTTTGCTTGCGTTTTCTCACAAATCCTCGTTCTACCAAGTCCTGAACTTGTTGATAGGCCGTACTGCCCCGTAAATTAATTAAATCCGCTTGTAAAATCGGTTCTTTTATTGCGATCGCTGCTAAAGTGCGGAGAGTTCCCGTGCCTAATTCGGCCGGGATCAGGTCTTCGATCAAATTCTGATAAGCTGACCGCAATTGTAAACTATAACCGAGGGGGGTTTCCACCACTTCCAAGGCACTATCCCGGTGGGCATAATCGGACATTAATTCGATCATAGCATCTGCCACCGTCAAGCGATCGCTGTTGGTTAACGTCACCATCTCGGTTAACGGGACAGGCTGCCCTTTTAGGTAAAGTATCGCTTCTAGACGGGTAGCTAGTCTAATCTCTTGGTGGGCTTCCGCGCTCAATCTCGACTACCTAAGTTTAGACACTAAGCTAATATTCTACTAGAAGACGAACGAGAAAATTATGGAAACTTTTTGGAGTCAGGTTTTAGACTTTTGTTATCAGGCTACCGGCCAGGTGGGCGATCGCCTACTAGCCGATTTTGGCAAATTACAGGCCACCAATAAAGCAGACGGGACTTTAGTGACGGCTGCCGACCGTTGGTCCGATGGCGAACTGCGATCGCTAATTGCCCGCACTTTCCCAGATCATGGAGTCTTAACCGAGGAAACTACCCATATTTTCCCGGATCAAGAATGGTGTTGGGTAGTGGATCCGATCGACGGTACGACTAATTTTACTCGCGGTATTCCCATCTGGGGCATTTCCCTGGGACTTCTCTACCGGGGGACTCCCGTGTTCGGATTTGTTTATTTCCCCTGCCTGAAACAGTCCTATTATGGTTATTGGTACGGTGAGACGGGTTTAACCGGTCCAGAGGGAGCCTACCGCAACGGTCAACCGATTCACACCAGCGACGATTTTCCCAGCAAAAATCATCTGTTTAATCTCTGCGCTCGTAGTACGGATGTATTCAAAAACCCCTTTCCCTGCAAAGTGCGGATGATAGGAGTAGCTAGTTATAATCTGCTTTTGGTTGCCGATGGCACGGTTTTGGGAGGAGTGGAAGCAACCCCGAAAGTCTGGGATATTGCCGCAGTTTGGGCAATTCTACAGGCCGCAGACGGGGTATTTATCTCTTTAGGAGAAAAGATTTTTCCCTTACAGGTGGGGGAAAATTATAGCGATCGATCCTATCCCTGTTTAGCCGTAGCTCGATCGAATTTAGCACCGGTTTTCTTGCCTTTAGTCGGTTTTCTCAAGGATGTTGCTTGAATGGAGAATTGCTCAGGTTAGAATAGCTGCATTTATTCGTTTTATCTCTATTTACAGCGATTCTCACACCTGTGTGGCACAGTTAAACCTTTGCTGATTAAGCTTTTCAACATCGATAATGTACCTCTTGCGAACAGGAAACGCTATATTTCATGAGTTTTGATACTTCCTCTCTCAGCGAACGCAACGATAAAGCCGAAGTGTATCAACCGGTAATTATTCGCCTCGAAAATGTGTCTAAAATCTACGGCAGTGGCGAAACCATGGTTAAAGCCCTCAATAACGTCAATTTAAGCCTAAAAAAAGGGGAATATTGCGCTATTATGGGGGCTTCGGGTTCGGGAAAATCCACAGCCATGAATATTATCGGCTGTCTTGATCGTCCCACCTCGGGGTCTTATTATCTAGAAAATCTCGACGTTTCCACGCTGCCGGATGGGGATTTAGCTCAGATTCGCAATCGTAAAATCGGCTTTGTTTTCCAGCAATTCCATCTTTTACCCCAGATGAGTGCGCTAGAAAATGTCATGTTACCGATGATTTATGCTGGGGTTCCTCCCCAAGAAAGAAAGGAAAGAGCGATCGCTGCTTTAACAAAGGTAAAATTGGATAATCGACTGCACAATAAACCCAATCAATTATCGGGGGGACAACAGCAGCGCGTCGCTATTGCTAGGGCAATTGTCAATCAACCCATATTATTACTTGCCGATGAACCGACGGGGGCGCTAGACTCGAAAACTACCCAAGAGGTGATGGCTATTTTCTCGGAATTGAATAACAGTGGCATTACTATCGTCATGGTAACTCACGAGGCCGATGTGGCGCGTAATTCCTGGCGCATTATTTGGTTTAAGGACGGTGAAGTGGTTTATCCTAACCTCTCACCGACGGATTTACATGAGGTGATTGGGTAGGGTGGGGATTTTTCGGTTCTTCGTTACTTAGTATGATTCGATAGGGGGGCATAAATCGACTAAATCCTTATCTGGCAAGAGACTTCATTGATTAGTTCGCTCTAGAGCAAAAACAATTGACAAAAATCGCTAAATGCCTTTCTATATAAGGGTTCCATCCCTTATAATCCCCGTCCATTGCATAACACAAACCGAAAAGCCAAGAAAAGGACAACTTCCTAATTAGGGTTAGCTGAATAAATCTAAAAACCTTGTTGAGTAAAACTTTTAGACTTTTGGAAAATCAAAAAGTGCCAGCCCTTGCAGTGATCGGGAGGGAAATTTAGGCACTTTTTCCCTGAAAATGTAGGTATTGACCCCATTAATACTAAATCCGTTGAGTACAGGTTAGTTATGAGGAGAGGCAAAAGGCAAAGGGGAATAAATAATCAGTTTTTAATAACCGGATTTAGTATTAATCCTATTTTATGGCACTAATATCAGATTTTAACAGGTCAAAAGCCTTATTTTAAAAGGGTTTTACCATTATTCAGCAAGCCCTACTTAAACAATATTAGTGACTTTCTCTCTTTCCCCCCTTTTTAGCCCAGACGTTGCTCAAAATGTTTGTGTACTTTTGTTAAAAAGAAAAAGTTTTCTTGACAAAAAAATAACTTGTGCTAGGAGATAAATCTCTAACTTGGCAAAAATTCCCCAGACTAGAAGCCGATCGAGGATAGCGATCGAGCGTTATAATCGAGCCATTACCCCGCGCTCCCGGTCGGGATGAGAAATCTATGATGACCGCTCTCTACGAAGAAGATTTTGTTCTCTGGACAGAAAAAACCGCCGAACTGTTAAAGCGAAAAGAGTTTGACCTGGTGGACTGGGAAAACCTGATCGAGGAAGTGGAGTGCATGGGAAAAAGCGAGAGACAGGCAATAACGAGTTTATTAACCGTTTTAATCGAACACTTGCTCAAACTATCCTATTGGGAATCGGAAAAAGAACGGAATGCCCGTCATTGGATAGTGGAGATCGCCGCTTTCCGATCGCAATTAGAACAAAAAATAGATAGTGCCACCCTCGTCAACCATACCCGCGATTCTTGGAAAAAAGCCTATTTAACCGCCAGAAAATCCCTGATTAATGCGCGGATAGTCGATAAAAATGCGATTCCCCTAGAGCCTATATTCACTCTCCAACAGGTATTAGACGGGGACTGGTTCCCGATCGATATCGAACCTTTTTTGGAAACCCGTCCATAAATTGCCGCCATATCCCCGCCAAAAGATTAGGATTATCAGCGAATATAACCGAATATGCAAGATATCGAGCAAATCCGCCGTCAAATCATCGAACGCTACCAACAATTATCGGCACTAGATCAGGTGATCGTCCGTTTTTTTTCCCTAATCTATGAACCGATCGCCCGCAGCACTTTTCTAGAATGTTTAAATCAAGCTCATTACCGCGACGAGAACAACCGGCGACTTAACGGCCAAACCCTGAAATCCCATTTAGATCTCCTCCTAGAAGCAGAAGTCATCACCCAGGACAAAGGCTACGGGCCGCGCTGTCATCCCCTCCTCGTCGAGATTGCCAGCCGTGATAGCATTAGCAAGGGAGAATTCAAGCGTTTTGCCGAGATTATCAAGGCAAAACTGCCGCAGCCCCGAACTCGTTGGGATGAAAGCCTAGTTTTTCAGGGAAAAGAGCAATTAATCCGAGAAATCCGTCTGGCCATCTATCGTCAGGATTTCGACTCGGTCGAACAACAAATCGCCGATTATCAGAAAACCAGCTATTCTTCCCCAAAAACCAGCCTAGAAGACCTTCTTATCCTCATCTACGATAACCCCTTCGATGGGGATTGGTTACGGACGCAACCGACCAAATTTCAAGCCATAGCACTAAATAGCATTCTTGTCAAGGCTTTTGAAAAAATAACTCGCGCCGATGGAGCTTTTTCCCTCCTAGAAGAACTCTGTCAAGACCAGACCAGTGTTTCCGAAGCCCATTTGTGGCTCGAACAGGCAATCATCCGAGGACAAAGCGATAAAGTGCGTCGGTATCTCGATCGCCCCTTCCCGGAAAGCCAAGCAGCAGCAATCGGGGCGATACGGGGTTGGATTGCCTTTCTGGGCGGGGAAAACAGCAAAGCGATCCAAGAATATACCCTCGCCCTTAAAGCCCTAAAAAAAGCCAAAGGAAAACAAAAAATCTATTTTTCTTCGATTAGCGGCTTCTCCTTTATTTTTGCCCTCCTCAAAGAAGGAACCCCCGAACGTCTCGCCGAAGCCGCCAACTATATCAGTTGGGTGACGCGTCAAAACGATCATCCTTTCAGTCCTATCTATGCCCGTCTGGAAAAAATCATCGCTGCCCGTCAGGGAGATATGCAGGCCAAAGACGCAATCATCGACGCGACGATCAATCCCTACCAAATGGGCCAGGGTCTAGAGACTCTTATCTGTAGTATCTGTCTCTACTGGATGAGTAGCGGCATCGCTAAAAAACATCTGCCCCGCCTACTCTTGCCCCTCTACAAAGATGCCAAGGCGGCTGGCTACCATTGGTTAGCCCTAGAAACCGGGTCCCTACTGTCCCGACTCGATCGAGCGCCGGAAGCGGAGGTGCTTAAAAACCAGCGTCTCCCTTCCCCCCTGGTAGATGCGATCGAACCCCAAGAAGCTTGGCAACTGTGCCTGAATGCCTTGACTAATCTGTGCGCGCCAACACCAACCCCAGGTAAATCCAACCCCGTCGTCCGCCTTGCTTGGTTTCTCACTATCCATTCCGAGGATTATTTCCTGCAACCAAAAGAACAGAAACTCGACGCGCGGGGTAATTGGAGTCGTGGCCGTCCTGTTTCCCTTAAACGTCTGCGAAAAACTGGGGAAATTGACTATTTAACCCCGCAAGACCTGAAAATTTGCGCCCATATCTTCGTGGAATCCAGTTACTATGGCCAGAACGAGTATCACTTTGAGCGCCGGGCTATTATCGAACTGATCGGTCATCCCCTGGTGTTTTGGGAAGATTCCCCCGGAACGCGGGTAGAAATCGTCGCTGGGGAACCAGAATTGCGAGTAAGAAAGGAAAAATCGGGTAAATTAATCCTGTCTTTACTGCCCGATCTCAGCGATCGCCAAGAAGTGCTGATTTGGAAAGAAACCCCCACTCGCGTTAAGGTAATCGAAGTCAAGCCGGAACACCGAAGCATCGCCGACATTATCGGCAAAAGCAACCGCCTAGAAGTACCCGACAAAGGCCGGGAAAAAGTCCTGGCCGCAATCAATTCCCTGTCCGGGATAGTGACAGTACATTCCGATATCGGCGGAGGAAAAGCAGCCCGGTCAGTGGCAGCCGATAGTCAACCCCGGATTCATCTCTTACCGGCCGGAGAGGGTTTAAAAGTGGCGGTTCTCAGCCGTCCTTTTGGGGCAGCCGGTCCCTATTTCCAGCCCGGAAAAGGGGGAGAAACAGTAATCGCCGAGATCGAGGGGGAACGGCTGCAAACCACCAGAGATCTAGCCCTAGAGAAAAAACTGGCCCAAACAGCGATCGATTCTTGTCCGATCCTGATCAGTTTTGAGGAAGAAAATGGCGAATGGCGGCTAGAAAATCCAGAGGATTGTCTAGATCTACTGCTGGAATTGCGGGAATTAAGCGATAGCGTCCTTGTGGAATGGCCAGAAGGGGAAAAATGGCGGGTGTCGCGTCAGCTTCGATTACAAGACCTACACCTAAATATCCACAGTCAACGGGATTGGTTTGCCGTCAGTGGGGAACTGCACCTAGAGGAGAAATCGGTGCTGAGTATGCAGGAGTTGATGAAATTGCTAGAGGGAGCGCCGGGGCGGTTTATTCCCCTCGGAGATGGTCAATTTCTGGCATTAACCGAGGCATTTCGGGAACGGTTACAGGAAATGCGTGCTTTCTCGGAAAAGTCCGGCGACGGTTTGCGGTTTCATCCCTTCGCTGCCCCGATTCTCTCGGAACTCAGCGAGGAAGTGGGACAACTCAAGGCCGATAAACGTTGGCGCGATAATTTACAACGCTTTCAGGAGAGTCAGGATTTTACCCCAGAAGTCCCCTCAACTCTACAGGCAGAATTGCGTGACTATCAATTGGAAGGCTTTCGTTGGTTAGCTAGGCTGGCCCGGTGGGGGGCCGGGGCCTGTTTGGCCGATGATATGGGATTAGGGAAAACTTTACAAGCTCTGGCAGTGATCCTTACCCGCGCCTCGGAGGGACCGACTTTAGCGATCGCTCCTACTTCAGTATGTTTGAACTGGATTAGTGAGGCGGAAAGGTTCGCACCCACCTTAAATATCATCCAATTGGGAACAGGCGATCGGCAAGCACTACTCGATCGACTGCAACCTTTTGATCTGTTGGTCTGTAGCTATGGATTATTACAGCAGGAAGAAGTGGCTACCATGTTGGCCGGGGTGGAATGGCGGACAATCGTTCTCGATGAGGCCCAAGCGATTAAGAATTTCTCCACCAAGCGATCGAAAGCAGCGATGAATCTGCGGGGGGATTTTAAACTAATCACCACGGGAACACCGATCGAGAATCATTTAGGGGAATTATGGAATCTTTTCCGTTTTATTAACCCCGGATTGTTGGGATCCTTGGAAAGTTTTGATCGCCGTTTTGCCACCCCGATCGAAAAATACGGTGATAAAACTGCTCGCGAACAGTTAAAAAAACTGGTGCGGCCTTTCCTGCTTCGGCGCACAAAAAACCAAGTTCTGGCGGAATTACCGCCCCGTACCGAGATTTTAGTCCCGATCGAGTTAAGCGTCGAGGAGAAGGCGTTTTACGAGGCCTTACGGCGGCGCGCTTTGGAGAAATTAAGCGAGAGTGACAGTACCGCCGGAGCAAAACATCTCCAGGTACTGACAGAGATCATGAAATTACGCCGGGCCTGCTGTCACCCGCAGTTAGTGGCTCCAGATTTGGATTTACCCGGCTCGAAATTGTCCCGTTTCGGGGAAATTCTGGATGAATTATTAGATAATCAGCATAAAGCCTTGGTATTTAGTCAATTTGTCGATCATTTAGGGATTATCCGCAGTTATCTCGATCAAAGGCAGATAAAATATCAATACCTCGATGGTAGTACCCCAGCCAGCGATCGGCAGAAACAGGTGAAAGCGTTTCAAGCGGGGGAAGGGGACGTATTTTTAATTAGTTTAAAAGCTGGGGGGACAGGATTAAATCTCACCGCAGCCGATTATGTTATCCATCTTGATCCCTGGTGGAATCCCGCAGTGGAGGATCAGGCCTCCGATCGCGCTCACCGTATCGGCCAAAAACGTCCGGTGACGATTTATCGCTTGGTTGCCAAGGATACGATCGAGGAAAAAATTGTCGATCTGCACCATCATAAACGGGATCTCGCCGATAGTTTATTGGAGGGGACCGACGCAAGCGGAAAGTTATCTACTGACGAGTTATTACGCTTAATGGCCGAGGGATAAAAATATCCCCGACGCGCTTTAAACTAACTTTTTGATAGCCGCTACTAACTGCTCGATTTCTGAGGGCAAAGTGAAATAATGAACACAGGCACGCACACAGAGGGGGTCGAGGAGAGTTCGCAGTAAAAACCCTTGTTTTTCTAGCTGTTGTACTAAATTTTGTGGGGTGATGGCCGAGTCAATTTGAAAGGACAATAAACCGGATTCTGGCGGAGAATTTTTTAAACATTTCACCCCCTTAATCGTCTTTAATTCTTCCCAAAGATAAGCCGCTAATTGACAGATTTTTTCGTATCTTTGTCCCCCATCACCCCAGGCGTTATGTACCGCAATAGTTGCCCTTAAACCCTCAAATTGAGGATAGGCAGAAGTGGCCACTTCAAAGCGTCTAGCGTCTGGTTTCCAACCGATAGGCTGTCCTCGGTTATCTGTTTCAATACCGCGCCAACCGATAAAAGTGGGCTGTAAACTAGGGAAAATTTCGGGACGAATATACAATCCTCCCACACCGGCCGGTCCACACCACCATTTATGACCCGTAAAAGCATAACAATCGGCGCCAGTAGCGCTTAAATTTAAGGGCAAACAGCCCACGGATTGGGCAGCATCCACCACCACTAAAACGGGTTTTTCAGTGACAGAATTATCATGACAAAGCTGCGAGATTTCCTTGAGGGGTAAAACCTGTCCAGTATTCCAGAGAACGTGACTGACCACCAAAACCCTAGTTTTTGGCCGTAAATGAGCGGAAATAACTTCTATGGGGTTGCCGTAGTTTAAAGTTTCCCGAATAGGACAAGTGGAGATTTCCAGATGATAACGACGGGCAATTTCCCGAACTGTGGCGATAATTCCGGGGTGTTCACAATCGGTTAGTAAAATATGTTCCCCCGCTTGCCAATCCACTCCCCAGAGGGCGATATTACAGCCTACAGTGACATCCTCGGTGATAGAGAGATTGCTGGGATTGATTCCCAATTCTTGCGCCATTTCTTGCCTGAGAAGTTCCGTTTTTTTGGTAATCCAATCGTTTACCTGTCCTGAAAAAGGCCCCTTTTGTTGGAGAAAATTATGGGCATCGATAATCGCTTCTAATCCGGCCTTGGGCAAGGTTCCCTGACCACCGAAATTAAAATAAACTTTATTGCTAAGTCCCCGAAATTCCTGTCTTTGTTCGGCTAAATCGGGTTTACTAGGGGCGCAATCGAGGCTATTTTCGTCTAAATTCTGCATAAGCGAGGAGATGGGGTTTAGTTATCAATGGGAATTGGGCAGTTTAAAACTGTAATTTTACGAATTAGTTTGTTGATTGCGCTTAAGTAGTAATTGGATAGCCAAAAGAATTAAACCAATGGTGACAAAAGCAAAAATAAAGGTTCCTAGAGAAGCTAACCCAAAAACTAAAGTGCGGACAGCACTGCCAATTCTCAAGGCGATCAGACTGTGAGCAACCATCGGTTTTGAGTAAAAAGAATGACCGATCGCCGCCGTGAGATAATAGAGAATTGTCCCCAATGCTGCCGAAATTGCCGCACCAACTAAACAGCGAGTTGGGGTAACTTTTTGGGTTTCTAATTCTGTGGTCATTATTTTTTATTCCTCAACTATTAATTCTATTGCCTTATTGCTACGGCTAATCATTTTCAATCGATCGGCTATGATCGCGATTCGTTCCTATTCTAACCTCATGAGCGCGGGTAATCAGGAAAACGAAAATTTTCCAACCGACTAGGCTTAAACTAGCACAAAGAGTGGCTAATAAGCTGTTGACTATCTAAATTACTGGTTAAGACTGCACCAGAGAAGGGAGTGCCGGAGATTTTTTGCTCTGTTCGGTAAACAGTAAAACTCCTGCAAAAATCGCAACTCCGCAAAGTAAAACACCCAGATGTGAGGTACACCAGATTAACAGTGAACACTCATTATATATTAATAAATATAAATAAATGTGAAGTAATTTAAGTTTCAAGAAGAATGAACCCGATCTTTTTTAGGATGGTGGTAAAACTGATTTTCAATTTCTCAGGTTGAAAGATGAATCCAGATTAAGCTATCTGAATGATAAGAGGACAAGCCAATGTTTGAAGATTTTACCTATATTACTGATGAGGCTTTTTTAGAGAATTATTGGTGGGAAGAAAAAGTTATTTGTCCCCACTGCCAAGGCAAAGGGAGAATCTATCTAGAGACGGAGAATGAATCCGTCCCCTGTAAATTCTGTGAGGGTAAAGGAATTATTAAACGAAAACAGGAGGAAACTAACTATTCCTAAAAATCTGTATAATTAGATACCATACATTAAAAATCTTCTTGAGTTAAAACCTCTGGCTGACATTGTTTAATTTCGCTGTTAATTCCCAGAGCGGATTCTGATTGTAGGTCTTCGATATAACCAGATTGATGGGATAAAGCTTCAGAAAAACTCTCAAAAGGACCGAAATAATAGAGACATTTCGGCTGAGTGGTGGTGATCTCTATCCACCAGGGTTGAGAGGGTAAACTAGGCTTGATCGAGACAGTTTCTGGGTCAATAGGCCTTATACTAAGAATCTTGGCCCCTTGGCGCAGGAGGCGCTGTGTTTCTTGACTCATGCGGCTTTTAGGTACTCGCAGGACTGTCCGGGAGAAGCGTTGAGGCAAAGAGCCAGAAGAACCGGAAAAAACAACTTCATAGAGAAATATTTGATTCTCTCCCTGATTATTAGCCTCTAGCATACAGAAAAGATTCTCTTTTGGGGATAAGGGTTAAAAAAAACAGACGCTACTTTGAGCAGATGACTCAAGCAAAATCATCTCCTAACAGAGTATCGCATCTTGATACGATAGCATAGAGCGGCAAAAAGTTAAGTTTTGACCTACTCTCCCTTCACAGCATACCTTGAGGGGAGATTGTTCAAGATGCTGTAGCCGAATATATGACAGTTATCTTAATGGTGAGGTACAAAGTTTTCGTTGTGGGGAGTCGGTGGTCGATAGTAAATCCTGTTATACTTCATCTTTATGATAAACACTATCCATAGGGTTTGCTGAAAGTTTTTCTAGGGGTATGGTGTGGGGTTTTCCCCATTTTTAGGACGTTCGGCGAAGCTCAGTCGAGCCGTGGTCAATTACCTAATTTTCAGGGAAAAAGTACCTAAATTTTCCCACCGAACAGTCTAATGGCTGGCACTTTTTAATTTCAAAAAGACCTAAAGATATTATCCAACAATGTTTTTAGATTTATTCAGCAATCTGTCAAGAATATTCAAGACAAATAGAGTTTTTTAAAAAATATGCAGCTACCAAAATTAAGCTTAGGAACCAGATTATTTTTATCCCATCTCCTGGTTATGGTGGTGGGATTGAGTAGCTTTATTATCATTGCTAAGTTATCTTCTCCACGAATGTTTGTTTTGCGTTTAGAACAGTTAGAAAGGCAGGGATTTTTTACCGTGCGCTCGGCGAGAACTTTCTTAGTTAGGGGTTTTGAGACAGCTTGGGATAGTAGTGCTATTTGGTCATTTATTGCGGGGGGAAGTACGGCCGGTTATCTAAGTTTTTTGGTTTCTCAACGCATTATGAAACCGGTAAAACAAATGAAACAAATCACTAAAAATTTTGCTGAAGGGGATTTATCGGCGCGAGTTCCAGAAAGCGAAATCCCAGAATTAAATCAATTAGCCATTAGTTTTAATCAGATGGCGATTAGTTTAGCCGATGTGGAAAAAAGGCGCCAGGAATTAATCGGTGATCTTACCCACGAATTACGCACCCCTTTAACTGTGGTGCGGGGATATTTAGAAGAATTAGCCGATGGTGCGATCGAACCTAATCCAGAACTTTATCAGAAATTAGTGAAAGAAACCCGCAGGTTAGAACGTTTAACCCACGATCTACAGGAACTATCGCAAGCGGAATCTGGTTATCTATCGATTAAACTACAACCGGTTAATTTATTACCTTTGTTAAATTCTCTCATCGAAAAATTTGCCGATCAACTATTAGAAGATGGACCGACTTTACAGTTAGACTGTTCCCCCAATTTACCCTCAGTTATGGCCGATCCCGATCGCCTGGAACAAATCTTAGTCAATCTGCTCGGTAATGCGATTCGTTACACCGATCATGGTGCAATTACCCTGCAAGTGACAAGGGACAAAAACCACCTACAAATTGCCGTTATCGATACGGGAATTGGCATCGCAGCGGAGGATTTACCTTTTATTTTCGAGCGCTTTTGGCGGGCCGATCGTTCTCGTTCCCGTTATTCTGGGGGTAGTGGTATTGGTTTAGCAATTACCCGTCGTTTAGTGGAATTACACCAAAGTCAAATCGAGGTGGAAAGTGAATTAGGTAAAGGCAGCACTTTTCGTTTTTCCCTAGCAATATCTACGAATTGAGAGATGGGAATTATGAATTATGAATTATGAATTATGAATTATGGTTCTTCGGTTTGTTTTATGAAACGGACAGGGTTATAAGAGATAAAACCCTTGTATAGAAAGGCATTTAGCGATTTTTGTCAATTATTTTTGATCTAGAGCGAACTAATCAATTAAATCTCTTGCCAGATAAGGATTTAGTCGATTTATGCCCCCATATCGAACCATACCAAGTAACGAAGAACCTGAATTATGAAGTGGGGAGGTGGGAATTATGAATTATGAATTATGAAGTGGGGAGGTGGGGAAATTGAACTAAAACCCCAAAACCCTGAAACCCCAACCCCTAACACCTAAAACCTGTATCCTATCTCCTGATAACTGATTAAATGCCGTGACTTTTGCCGATTACCCAATGACGACGGAAGAAGCGAGAGAGCGAAGTTTCTTCTAAGGATAAGTAAATTGGTCTTCCGTGGGGACAGGTGCGGGGATTACGGGTATTTTGCCAATCATCGAGTAAATTCTGCATTTCTTCTAAACTTAAAGCTGTACCGTTGCGGATCGCACTCCGGCAAGCGGTGGCAACCTGAGCAGTTTGTAAATCCCCCCCTAAACTTAATTCTAGTAAAGCATCAGCCCGATCCTCCCGTTCTTTTAATAGAACAGGAATACTACGAACCGCCCAAGAGCGATCGCCAAAACTAGCAATTTCTAATCCTAAACGTTGTAATTGTTCGATTTGTCGAGGAGTTAACTGATTTAAGATGATCGGAGTATCTAAAGGCACGATTTCCCAGTTATCCTCTAAACGTTCGTATAAAACCCGCTCATGGGCAATATGTTGTTCCACTAACCATAATCCGTTAGGATGTTCGGCAACTATATAGGTTTGGTGAATTTGAGCTAGTGCCTTTAATTCCAGCCGATTTTTCGGGGATTTCTCCCCTATTATATAAGTGCTTTTTTCTTCGGCAACCTTGAGAATTTGACTGACGCGCTGATTTTGCGCTTTTTCGGGTATGTGTTCAGGATTTAGTCCTAAAGCTTTGTCTATGGCTAAAATTATCTGTTCTTGCCAAAAAACGAGGTTATGCAGGTATATTTCCGCTTTAGCTGGGTGACGATTCCAGTCGATCGAACGAGGGTTAAGATGTAGATGGAGAAAACAAACGGGATAGCGATCTTTAGGGACTGTGCGAGCGAAAGCTTGAAATGTTGCCTGTTCTAACTCCGATGAGCGCACCATTCGCCCATTAACAGCAATTCTAACCCAATCCGGTTGATGGCGAGAAATGCGATCGGGCAAACCGATGACTAATTCAATTTGGGCAGATTCTGCGTCAGGAGTCGTTAAATCAAGGTTTAGGGATGCTAAATCGTTAAAATGCAGAGATTTAACTAATTGTGGTAATATTTGACTGGCATCCTTACTCGGACTAATGCGTAACCAGTCTTGATGATCTTGGAAAACCTGCCAAGTAATTTGGGGATGACAGAGGGCAAAATTATGAATTAAAGTCTGTATATCCTTTAATTGTTTGTTAATTGACGGTAAAGCTTGACGACGCACGGGAAAGTTACCAAAGAGATTCTCTACCGTGACGATAGTGCCGATAGCTATAGGAATCGTTTCTAAATTATCCGGCTCGCCTTGGTGATTGTAAAGACAATAACAACCTAAATCATCGTCATGGCGACTGGCAACCCGCAGACGCGCCACCTGTGCGATACTGTGCAAAGCTTCACCACGGAATCCGAGACTGGTAATCTGCCAAAGATCGTCCCGTTGGCGGATTTTGCTGGTACTGTGGGCATAACTACACAGTTGCAAATCTTCTCTAGACATTCCCCGGCCGTTATCCGATACTTGTATTCGCCAGTTTTGGGGAGATATATCGATAGTAATCCTATCTGCCCCCGCATCAATGGCATTTTCGACTAATTCTCGCACCACAGCGCCTAAAGAGTCGATTACCTCTCCCGCGGCAATTAAATCGATTACGTCTTGGGGTAAAACTTGTATGGGCAAGGTCATCAATTAATGGTTTTAGCCAAGGGCAAACTCGGTATATTGTCGCACATGGGGCGCATGGTAGGCTAAAACGATGTCTTGTTTGGGGACTCCCCTCCCTAGCAATTTATCAGCGATCGCTTCTTCCGTGCCGTCGTGCTGCACCCAGATTTTATTATTGATAATATCAACGTGAATTATACAGCCATAAATGCGCGTGCTGCTGTCCCTCCAACCCACATGAACCAAGAGATAACGATCCTGTTTGGTATCAAAAACTGTTTCAGTTTTGACGGGATCACTAGGCGCTCTCAGTTTGGCTCTTTCGATCATTAATTCTTGAATATGTTGGCGATATCGGTTTATTTTATCCATTGTAATTTCTCCTTTTTTTCGCTGTCATAGACTATCAAGGGAATCTAGTTTTTGTGAATTACTGTCTGAATAAATGTATTCTGAAAAAAGCGTTTGTATATATCTGCGGGAATCGCTAGATAAAGTAAGCGTTTAGGATCATTATCTTCTAAAGCGATACGATAGTTAATAAATTGACCAATAGCTGTATGAAATTCTGAAATTGCCGAAGCTGCTAAAAATGTTTTAATTTCTACTGCTATTTTCTCATCGTCTTTTATAGCAGCTAATAGCCTTTCTGCACCTAAATCTAGATAAAAATCAACAAAACCTAAGTCGATAGTGTAAGGATCATGAGTGATTGTCCAACCCTCATTTTCCAAGTCATGCTTAACCAATCCATGAAACTTATCTCTTGCAGACATGAGTAAAAACAAATTTAGAGATAGAAGGTAGATTGAGGGTGTGTTAGTCTCAATTAACACACCATTAATTTTATTTTTAAGTCAGAACTGGACTAATTATGGGATAGATGCTTTTATTTTTTACATAATCATCAACCTAAAAAGATTTAATCGTGTTCAAAGATTCGGTAACGTGAGCTTTAAAATCTAACATAGAATCAAAAATATGTCTGACAATTCCCTCTTTATCAATGATATAAGTAACTCGTCCGGGGAGGACAAATAAGGTAGCGGGAACACCGAATAATTTCCGGACTCGGTTATCGCTATCACTTAAAAGGGTGAAGGGAAGATTATATTTTTGGGCAAATTGTTGATGAGATTGGGGACTATCGGCACTAATACCAATAACTTCCGCACCCGCGTCGGTAAACACTTCGTAACTATCGCGGAAAGCGCAGGATTCTGCGGTACAACCCGGAGTGTCATCTTTGGGATAGAAATAAATGACTAGGGATTTTTTACCAATTAAATCGCTGATATTAACCGTTGTCCCTGTTTGGGAAGGGAGAGAAAAATCGGGAACTCGATCGCCTACTTTTATAGCTGCCATAAGATTGATTAATGAATAGATAATCGTGGATAGGGTGATACTTTACATTCTAACCTTTTTTGGCCTTTTGTTTAGCCCGTTTAGCGGCAGCTTTGGCCGCTTTTTCTGCTTCAATGCGTTTTTGTTCAGCTTTTTGTTTTTCTTCGTCTAGTTTTTCTAGATAATAGTGATAATCTCCCGCGTAGGCAATTAATTCCCCATCCCGAATCTCGACAATTTTGTTAGCGACCTGGGAGATAAAATAACGATCATGGGAAACAATTAAAACTGTGCCTTCATAAACTTTTAAAGCTGATTCTAACATTTCCTTGGCGGGAATATCGAGGTGATTGGTGGGTTCATCGAGAATTAATAAGTTAGCGGGAGCAAGTAACATCTTGGCCAAAGCAAGACGCGCTTTTTCGCCACCACTCAAGGATTCTACTTTTTTTAATACCGTTTCCCCACTGAATAAAAATCGCCCTAAAAGACTGCGAACTTCCACATCTTTCCAATTGGGAACTTCATCATGAATGGTATTTAAAACAGTTTTAGTTAAGTCTAAAGCTTCCGCTTGGTTCTGCTCAAAATAACTAGGAATAACGTTATGTTTACCGATTTCGATCGAGCCTTCTGTGGGGGTTTCTAACCCAACAATTAAACGTAAAAGCGTCGATTTTCCCGCACCATTCGGACCTAAAAACGCCACTCGATCGCCTCTTTCTATTTCCAGATTTGTTCCCAAAAAGAGAATTTTATCATCGTAAATGTGAACGAGATTTTTAATAGTTACCACTTCTCGACCACTACGAACTGCTGGAGGAAACTGGAATTTTAAGGTACGCACATCGGCGATTGGTACTTCAATTTTTTCCACCTTTTCTAATTGTTTTTCCCGGCTTTTTGCTTGGGTACTGCGGGTGGCACTGGCCCGGAACCGATCGACGAAAGCTTGCTGTTTTTCTAGTTCTTTTTGTTGACGTTCGTAGGCACTTAACTGAGCAGATTGCTGTTCGTATTTTTGCTGTAGGTAGGCAGAATAATTACCTAAATAAGTGGTAGAAACTCCCCTTTCAGTTTCGACAATTTTGGTACAGAGGCGATCAAGAAATTCCCGGTCGTGGGACACTATGACCATGGGAGTGGTTAAATCCTTGAGGAATTTTTCTAACCATTCAATGGTTTCTAAGTCTAAATGGTTAGTCGGTTCATCGAGGAGTAAAATATCGGGGGTTTGCAGGAGAATTTTGCCTAAACTCATCCGCATTTGCCAACCACCACTAAAGGAACTTACCAAGCGATCACCGTCATCAATAGTAAAGCCCATTTCTGGTAAAATTTTCTCGATGCGCGCTTCTAATCCATAACCATCTAACGCTTCAAATTGTCTTTGTAGGCGATCCAATTGATGAATTAAGCGATCTAATTCTTTAGGATCAGCTTTTTCCATCTGCTGGGGAATTTCTATTAGTTGATGGTGGACTTGATTCGCTTCTTGAAACACCGTCCAAAATTCCTCACGTACCGTCCGACGGGGATCTACTTCAAATTCTTGGGTAAGATAACCGATATGGAGACTGGTAGGACGGATAATCTCCCCAGCGGTGGGTTCCACTTCCCCCATAATAATCTTCAGTTGGGTGGATTTTCCGGCCCCATTGACTCCCACCAACCCGATGCGATCGCCAGTTTTTACTTCCCAAGTGACATCTTTTAACACTTCTCCCGTCGGGTAAATCTTACTAATTTTCTCTAGTCGTAGCATCGCTGATTTTTCTCCAGTCCTAGGCAGTTGAGGCAGTCCGTCTTTATTGTAACATTTAGTTAAGCTTTATCTGGTCTTTGTCAAGTTTTCTCGATTTAGCCACCTGACAGTATTTTTGATCTGAAAGAGATAAGTAGCTGCTTATAATTAAATTAAAAATGGATTTTAGGTTCGATCCCCCTGCTCCCCTTGATAAGGGGGGTGCCGATTCCCCCCTAGTCCCCCCTTAATAAGGGGGGTGTCTGATAATTTTTAACGACTACCTACTTAATAATGTTTAATCCCTACCCCATAAAAAAAGAAACAGCTAGTTTGATCACCAAAGATGGAATTAGTTTAGCTGCCGATATTTATCGTCCCGATAGTAGGGAATCTTTTCCCATTTTACTAATGCGACAACCCTACGGAAAAACGATCGCTTCCACGGTGGTTTATGCTCATCCTAGCTGGTATGCACGTCAGGGTTATATTGTAATAATTCAGGATGTGCGGGGACGGGGAAACTCGACGGGAAATTTTAATTTATTTGCCCATGAAATTAGCGACGGATTAGAAACTATTGAATGGGTTTTAACTATTCCTAATAATACGGGTGTGGTGGGAATGTATGGTTTTTCCTATCAGGGAATGACCCAATTATACGCGGCTGCTAATGGTCATGGTGCTTTAAAAACTATTTGCCCAGCGATGATTGCTCACGATTTATATCGAGATTGGGGCTATGAAAATGAAGCATTTAATTTACAATATAATCTCGCTTGGGCAATACAATTAGCTGCGGAAACAGCTAGATTAAAAGGGGATGAAACTGCCTATCAAAAACTCTGGGTAGCTTCCCGAAATTTACCACTTTTTGATCCTATTCCTGCCTCTCCCCAAATTCTACAAGATTTAGCCACCGATTCTTTTTATCACGATTGGATTACTCGTTATCTTCCCGATGACTATTGGCAAAATTTATCACCGCAACACCTTTTAAAAAATATCGATTTACCGATGTTACATATCGGAGGTTGGTTCGATCCTCATCTCCGGGGAACTTTGAGTTTATACCAAGAAATGCAAGCGCGTTCTATCTATCCCCAACGACTAATTATTGGCGCTTGGACTCATCTACCCTGGGGGAGAAAAGTAGGAGAGATAGATTATGGTCAACAGGCAATTAGTCCTGTGGATAAAATGCAGCTGCAATGGTTTGATTATTTCTTAAAAGGTCAGGAAACGGAGTTATTAAAAAATTCTCCTATGTATCTATTTCAAATGGGGTCTAATCAATGGCGATATCTGGAAAATTTTCCCAGAGAAAATCAGCAAATTTATTATCTTGCTAGTCAAGGTTTAGCCAATCTGCGCGAGGATGAGGGGAAATTAAGCGCGATTTTGTTAGAACCTGCGATCAAAGATACCATAGTTCACGATCCTTGGCGACCGGTCCCATCTTTAGGAGGTCATAGCGCCCTACCGGGGGGAATATTCGACCGCACCATGCTAGACTGTCGCAGTGATGTGATTACCTATACTTCTCCCCCCCTAGAAAAAGATTTAACGATTTTGGGTAGTCCCCGTCTGGATTGTTATTGTCAAGCAGATGCGGTTAGTTTCGATATCTGCGCGGTGGTTTCTCAAGTTACCCCCGATGGTCGAGTTTTTAATATCACTCAGGGTTATAAACGGGTAAATAATCCCGAATCGCCCCTAAATATTGCCATGCAAGCCACTTTTATCACTATTCCTCAAGGTTATAGCTTGCGTTTGAGTCTCAGTGCCTCTTGCTTTCCCGCACATCCCGTCAACGCGGGAACTGGCAGCTATCCCCACGCAAGTCGAGCGATTGATTTTTCTATTATCACAATTAAGGTTTTTTGTCAAGGAAATTTTCCTGCAAAATTGTTATTACCTTTAGTCGGGGAAAGCTAAACCGCTGCGGGGATCGCGAATGTACAAACCTAACACCAAGGAGGAGATAACCGTATCCCACACGGGGGTGAATTTGTCCGCATCATCGACCCAATAATCCATAGTAATTAAACATTGAACCCCAGAACCAATACCCACGGCAATGCGCGAATAAGCGGGCCGATTTTCTTGGGGGTCGATGAATTGAATTTGCACCCAAACAATGCGGACAGTTTGGCGTTTTTCTTGGATAACTTCGCCGATTTCGTGAGGATTGCGGCCATCTTCACGAGCTAATTTTTTAACCATTCCTTTTAGGGGTAATTCCTTCCAATCTCCGGGGGGAAGTAAATTATAAGAAACCTCTAAACGACAATCATCATCGGGGGGTTTTCTATCCAAAAAACGAAAGGAATTATCATCGGGTTCAAAATGCCAATCTTGAGGAACTTCAAAGCGCACTGCACCGCGGCCAGCTACAAAAATACTGTTACCCGGACTAGATTTCCAGTTATGATCTGGATTTAAATCGAGGGTTTCTTTAATCCATTGCAGATTGTGTTTTTTGGATTTAGCCATAGGGATAATTCTGCGGTAAGAATCGGACTATAGCTATCATTATACAGGCTTTTTCCTGAGAATTAAATAGGGTGCATCTCACTTTTGTAAATCTACTAAGTAAAACGTAGGGTGCGTTACTAACGCACCACCTATCATCAACTAAGTAGCCAGTTACAATCAAAGAACAGGAACTGAATCTCACTTTCGTAAATCTACTAAGTTGGGATTTTTAAAGGGAAACTCTCTTTTAAAATTGGGCGTTACTTCCGATTTTATCACTCAATCCAAGCTTTTGGGGGGTTCTACCCCCCAAACCCCCCGTTGGGGTCGTGGCGCGGTCACTGAGCCTGTCGAAGTGCCGCCCCCAAACCCCCCGCGCATTAGTTTTTCGGTGGGATGCTTAGACGCGATTGTTCATATTTTTGTAGCAATTTAAGAGTCACTGATAATTGCTGATTGTCGGTATTTCTGCAAATGTTGAGATGCACCCACCAAAACTTCTGTCTTCACCCTTAGGATAACTGCTGCCTAATTTTTAAAAATCCCACAGCACAGGATTATCATCCAAGAAATCAGTTACCTGTTTACCAATATTATCAATTAGTTCTATGTCTTCTGGGGTTAAATTAATTGACATTGCTTGAGCGTTATTAACTGCTTGAGCAGCATTTCTTACCCCAGCAATTGCATTAGTTTGAGGTTGCTTAATTAACCAAGCAAGAGATAATTGAGCTAGGGAACAATTATAGCGGTTAGCAATCGGTTCTAATTGAGTTAAAGCCCCTTGTACCCTCTGAAAGTTTTCGCCATGAAAGAGTTTATTTTTAATTCTATGATCCTCCGGTGCCAACTGATAACCGTTTCTAAATTTTCCTGTCAATAAACCTTGGGCAAGGGGAGAATATGCCAGAATGGAAATATTATTCTCTAGACAATAGGGCATAATTTCCTTTTCTACCGAGCGCCAAAAGAGAGAATAGGGAGGTTGAATACTCTCAATTCTACCGTATTGACTGGCTTCTTCCAGTTGAGAGCGGGAGAAGTTGGAAACCCCTATAGCGCGAATTTTTCCCTGTGCTTTTAGATAATTAAGAGCGGTCATAGTTTCAGAAATGGGCACTATTTCCGTGTTCCATGAGCCACTGGGCCAATGAATTTGGTAAAGATCGATATAATCAGTTTGGAGGTTTTTTAAAGAGCGATCGCAAGCTGCGATAACTTGCTCATATTTGAGGTGATTAGCAAAGACTTTGGTGGCATAAATTACCTGTTCTCGCACATCGGCTAAAGCTTGAGCGACAATCGATTCCGAGTGACCTTGCCCGTAGATTTCAGCTGTATCTACAGTGGTAATTCCTGCCTCAAAAGCGGCACGAATGGCCCTAATACTTTCCTCATCTTCAATACCTGCCCACATCTTTTTTCCTGCTTGCCAAGTACCCACGAGAAGGGGAGTAATTTCTATATTAGTCTGACCGAGATAGCGTTTTTGCATAACAGTTTTTTTGATGGGTTAAGTATGCTTAGGATTTTAGTCGGGTTTAGGGCTGAAAATCTCAGCTAAAGAGGACTAAAGTGACAAGGATAAAAACTTTCACCAGTAGTGGTGTAAAGAACAAACTTAACAAGCCACAAAAAAGACCTAATAAGCGGGTACTGAGGCTAATTATTTCGCCGTGAACATTATAGCTAATCGACAGGGCGATTAGGGCTATAGTAAGGAGAAAAATCATAGTTTTCTTTCCTGAGTCTATCGAGCAGAAAAGCCGTGACCGCTCACGACTTTTTGCCGTTTCTATATCTATTATTAGCTCGATTACTTAGCTCATGACATCGGGTTAAAGTAAACTTTTTTAACGGAAAAGATTAAAAAATCCGTTGAAGAGGCCTGTCAGACCAGTAAAGGGACTTAAAACCGTGCCGAGGGTGTCGGTAGCAGAGGCCAGACCACTACGATGAACCACCACCACATCATTATTGCGGAGAATCGGGTTAGTTTTCTCGTTGATACCCTGGGAAAAATCGATGTTAATTGAGGTTTTGGTGACGGTCCCGTTAGGATTGAGACGAATTAATTCCACTGTGGACTGATTAGCGCGACGCTTATCAAAGTCTCCTGCGGTTAAAATTGCCTGATTGAGAGGGGTATTGGGAGGAACTTCAATTGTCCCCGGTCTTTTCACCTCTCCGACCACTTTCACGTTAATGGTTTTAGGGGCAAAACTTGCCGATGCTAGGGTTTCCGATTCCTTGGCCGAGATTTCAGTCGCAGTGGGGATAATCACCGTATCTCCTTCTTGGAGGATAATATCAGCAGTTATATCACCTTGTTCGAGCAAACTCCAGAGATCTACAGGAATTTTCTGTTGGGAACCGTCACGAGTATAACGCAGCACTTGCACCTGTCGGATATCGGCGAGAGGTTTGATGCCTCCCGCTTGTTGGATAGCTTGGGTTAGTCGGGCCGGTTGTCGTCGAATTCCCCGATTATCCTCTGTGGTGACGGTGTTAACTTGATTGGGGACAATACGATGAGACCCCGGACGATAAACTTCCCCCACCACAGTAACATTAATTTCTCGATCGCTATCTAGTCCAAAATTGGCATCGGCTAATTGATTGACTTCTCCGACGCTAAGGGTCGTTTTAGTGGGAATAACGATGCTGTCACCATCTCTAAGACTAATATCCTGGTTTTTATCGCCTTTTTGGATTAATTGCCAGAGATTGGCTTGAATTAGCTGTTCTTGTCCCTTGATGTTGCGTCGAATTTGAACTTGACCAATATCGGCCACGGTGGTTACTCCCCCCGCTTTCTGGATTATTTCGGTCAATAGGGGCGTTTTTTGGCTTTGTTCGGGGTTAATTGTATAAGTACCCGGGCGATTTACTTCCCCCGCGATGGCGATTTGCAGAGGCCGGGGGGTGAGAATGCTAACAGTAACCACGGGACGTTTGAGATAGGTGGTGTAACGTTTAGCGAGGGTTTGGCCAGCTTCGGTGACGGTCATTCCTTCCACTTTGACGCTACCAATCAGAGGTAAAGTTAGGGTTCCATCGGCTAAAACAAGGAAATCGCCGCTTAAATCCGCCACTTGGTAGATGGTGACGCGCACTTTATCCCCTTCTCCTAGGGTGTACTCTTTGCTTTCTGCGGGGATAGGGGCAATCGCTTCTTTAGGGGGTGCAGCGCTACTAGGAGGAGTAGCTTGGACTGGGCGAGCTTCTAAGGAAGTTAGAGGGGCAATAGTGCCGATAACTAATAGATAACGCAGTGATTTGCTGATTAAATGCTGTAATTGGCTGCTATTTAACATGATCAATAGGATTAATTTTATCGTTAACATTGGCGATCAGTGTAGCACAAATAGTCGATCGCCTATGGAAACCCCCTGTAATATCGTATCTATCGAGAGTTACCGCTAACTGTAAGATAGTTTTAACGATTGCCTGTATGTAAAGGGGTATATTAATTTTATGACAGCTACTAGCACAATTCCCGATTTTTGTCAAGGGATAAAATATTTTGGGGCTTCCTTACCCGAATTTGATAAATATGCAGGAAAAGCCGCTATCGCTGAGGGAAAAACCGCTATTATTGCCGCTAATGACCCAAATGCTATCTATCAAACCCTCCTAGCCGCCGATGCTTTGCGTTACCTCACCCTACAAATCACCGCTACCAAAGAATCGGGACACCCCGGCGGTTTTGCCAGCGCTGCCGACGTGATTGCCTCTTTGATGATGTTAGGCCAGAAAAATATTTTCACCGAAGTGGGCCATCATGCCCCCGGTTTTTATAGTAACGTCTTTCTCGATCGCTCTCTGGAAGCCATGGGCATCAGCAACGTCACCCAATTGGGAGAACGTTTTCGGGAAAAACACGGACTTTTAGGGCATCTTTCCGGACAAATCCCCGGACTGCTCGGGCCCGCTGGTCCTTTGGGCCAAGGGCAACATTTCGCCATGGCAGCGGCCAAATTACACCCTAATACCCTTTTCCCTGTGACTATCGGGGATGGTGGTTTAGGAGAACCCTACATTATGAGTAGTTTTGGTCATTTTCACACTGCTTATCCCGAAATTACCAATTTTCTGCCGATTTTAGTTTGGAATGGCTATTCCCAAGAACACCATAGCATGGTGTCCCTGAAAACTAACGCCGAAATGGAAGCCTATTGGCGCGGTAATGGTTTCGAGGAAGTGATTCTCATTAATGCCAAAGACTTCGATGATGCTAATCAAAATGGGGAATATGTAGATAGCACCAAATTCTCTTTTAACCAGCGTCTGGAGTTCATGAAAGCGGTGTTAATGGCCACGGATAAAGCCGCCCAATTAGCCCTAGGTGGTAAACTAACGGTGATCATTATTAAACAACTGAAAGGGGCGGGAGTTCACAAACGGGGAGCGGCTTCCCATAATCTTTATCCCGGCGATTCTTTAGAAAAAGATTATATCGTTGCTGCCTTACAAGAACGCGCTTTACCCCCAGAAGCTTGGGCAATTGTTCGTACTAATTTTGAGCGCTCTGGAGGTGGTCCAGGAGCGGGAACAGTGGTGACAGAAAAAGTCTTCCCGCTGCCGGATTTAGGAACCTTACCGATGACCGAATATACTGTGGGTGGCGATAAAAAAGTAGCCACCACTGCCATGGGGGAATTAGTGGTAGCTGTGGGTAAAGCTGACCCCAATTTTGTTGTCACTAATGCTGATGGTAATGCCGCTTCGGGAATTAATAATATTAACGTCGGTTTAAAGATTATTCACCCCACCAGCGATGATACCTATTTCCAGGGCCCTAACGGTCAAGTTTATGAACCTTTAAGCGAGGATGCCTGTGCTGGGTTAGCCGTCGGTTTATCTCTCTTGGGAGCGCGGACTTTATGGTGTTCCTATGAGTCTTTTGCTATCAATGGTTTACCGATTTGGCAGACTGTAACCCAAGCGATGGCTGAGTTACGTCGTACCACCCCTTCTACTATTACTTTATTTACCGCTGGAGCCTTGGAGCAAGGGCGTAATGGTTGGACACACCAACGCCCAGAGATTGAAAATTATTTCGCTGCTATGATGCGAAATGGTAATATTTTTCCGCTCTTTCCCTGCGATGCTAACAGTATTCAAGTCTGTTATGAATGGGCGTTAGGAACTAGCAATAAAGGCATTACAATCACCGCTAGTAAATCGCCTTTACCAGTACGAACCAGCTTTGAGCAAACCCGTCAAGCTTTGGAAAAAGGCGGCATAATTCTCCACGAATCGGAAGGCAGTAAAAAAGTCGTTTTTGCCGTCATTGGTGATATGACTTTATTACCCGTCTTTGAGTCGGCACAACAGTTAGAAGCGGCAGGAATCGGTGTAAAAATCGTCTCGGTAATTAATCCTCGTCGTCTCTATCGTCCTAGCGATGTGATGAGTGAAACTAGCTCGGAAGCTGATAATAATTTCCTTGATGATGCTGGTTTTGACAGTCTCTTTGCTGGTGATGCTTTAATCGGAGTAACCGGTGGTACAAGCGCCATGTTAGAACCGATTATGTTACGCAGTAATGTGCGTCGGGATGTCTTCGCTTGGAAACGGGGAGAAACCACCGCCAGTGCCGGGGAAATTATGGCCTATAATGGCTTAACTGCCAATGCTTTAACTACCCGTGCTACCCAGTTATTAGGCTAAGTTCCCAGTTAGTTTTTTTGATTATTCCCTACTTTCTTTGATTGGAAAGTAGGGATTTTTTTCTCAGGTCACTTTTGCCAACGGGGTAAACTTTTAATAATTTTCCATAGGCGAGGATATTGGAGGGATAAATAGCGTTTAATATGGGATTTTAAACTAACTAAATCCTGAGATTCTTTTAGTTCTCTATCTTGATAAAAACGAATTAAATCATCCCGTCTTTTCAGTAAAATTTTAATTTGTTGATAATCTTCCGAGCTTAAAACTTGATGGGGTTGAATATTTTCTGGCAGCGGACGCGGGATGTAAAAAGTTGTATGAGATGGGGATAATTCTTCGATAGGACGTTCTTTGGTATAGAGATAGATAGAAAGAGATTTTCGGGATAAATGCCGTTGATTTTCTGGTAAATTAATCTGAGAAAATCCATGCCATGAATATTCATTGGTTTCAAAAATAAGACAACGATTAAAGATAGGCACAAAAGATTTAATCTTATTTTCTTCCGGTTGACGGGGATTGGAATGTAACTCTAGATTCCCTCCCCAATCTGCTTGCCATTGGGGATTTAAATAGATTAATAAATTCAAGCGGCGATGATACCAGTGACGCTCATCAAGGTTAAAATCAATGTGAGGGTCTAATTCTTGACCGTGTAAATTTTCGTGGGTTCCACCCCCATAAAAACTAGGGTCTGGAATTAAATTATCGATACCAGTCAATTGGGAAATTAACTCTAAAAACTCTTGAGCTTGAATGTAGCGGCCAAACTGTTGATAAACACCCCCTAAACCGATTAAATCCTCATTAACCGCCTTCCCGCCAACTTTTCCTAACTCACTAATGGCTTTTTGCGGATTAAAACTGGGAAAATTTTCCAGCAAAATTTGCGCTTGCTCCCTAACTAAAAAATTATCGATGACCAAATGCTTAAACGGTTGCGCTGTCTCAAAATCTTGACGATAGACAGAAGATTTCTCATAAACAAGGGGATTGATAAACATTAGACAGCTTTTTTGTTGGTATGATAAATTGTAGCAATCAAACTAGCAAAATAAAGATTAACTCTCCTATTGACCTCATCGCCTATGGACTGGTGGCACAAACTCAAAGATAATCCTCTCGCCCGTTGGGGAGCAGTTTTACTGTTAATCTTCTATTTAAGCGTAATAGGGGCGGATTTTGTCGCTCCCTACTCTCCCTACTCCTCCCAACCCGGTCAGTCTCTCCTCCCTCCCACCCAAATCTTTTGGCGCTCGCAGTCGGGAAGTAACCAGGGTGAGTGGATTGGCCCCCACGTCTATCCCACCACTCAAAGTGCTATTAATATAGAAACTGGTGAGCGGAAGCTAATTAGAGATTTTAACAACCCCTTGCCGCTACGTCTCTTGGTTAAGGGTGAACCCTATAATTTTGGTCAAATTCGCCTACCTTTGCCGCCAAAATGGGAGGAAGTAACTTTATTCCCCGGTATCCCTTTTGATCGCCATCTGTTCGGGGTCATCGGCGATGGTAGAATCAATATATTGGGAACTGACGAATCAGGACGCGATAGTTTTAGTCGCTTGATTTTCGGGGGCAGAATTAGTTTATTTATCGGTTTGGTCGGGATTTTAATTTCTTTCCCTATCGGTTTATTTGTTGGTGGCGTTTCTGGTTATTTTGGCGGTTGGTTAGATGGAATTTTAATGCGTTTTGTGGAAGTTTTAATGACTATACCCGGCATATATTTACTTGTGGCTCTGGCAGCCGTTTTACCCGCAGGATTAACCAGCACCCAGCGCTTTTTATTAATCGTCCTGATTACTTCTTTTATCAGTTGGTCGGGATTAGCGCGGGTAATTCGCGGTCAAGTTTTATCCCTGAAAGAACAGGAATTTATTCAGGCTGCTAAAGCTATGGGAGCAAAACCTCTTTATATTATTCTGCGTCATGTGCTGCCCCAAACTGCCAGTTATATCATTATTTCCGCTACGTTAGCCGTGCCGGGGTTTATCGTGGCCGAATCGGTTTTAAGTTTAATTGGTTTGGGAATTCAACAACCGGATCCTAGTTGGGGAAATATGCTTTCTTTGGCTACCAATGCCTCAATTATTGTTCTACAACCCTGGTTAATTTGGCCACCTGCTTTGTTAATTATTCTCACCGTTTTAGCTTTTAATTTACTCGGTGATGGTTTACGCGATTCTCTGGATCCTCGCAATTTGGAGAGATAATTTAGTTATTTTAACAGTCAGGAGGCGGTCGGCAGGAGATTATTTTTATTTATTCTCTCTTCTCCCTTCTCCCCACTTCCTAATTCATAATTCATCATTTATAATTCCTACTTCCCATTATGAATAAAATTAGTAAAACCTTTAATAATTTCGCCGATGGTTTGGTGATTTATAGTCAAAGATACGGGAAAATAAGCTGGTTAATATTTTTAATTATCTTTGCTTGTATCATGACGATAACCTTTAATTATCCGGCACAATCAACCAATCAACCCCAAGAAAAACCCGAAATTCGTGGAGTTTGGTTAACTAATATCGATAGTGAGGTATTATTTAAACCGCAAACCCTAAAAGATGCCCTTGATAGGTTGGCTGATTTAAACTTTAATACTATTTATCCCACGGTCTGGAATTGGGGTTATACACTCTATCCTTCTAAGGTAGCAGAAAAAGTGACAGGACGAGCGATCGATCCCCATGAATCCTTAAAAAATCGCGACTTTTTAAAGGAAATGATTAGCCAAGGTCATCGGAAAAAATTAAGAATTATTCCCTGGTTTGAATTTGGTTTTATGGCTCCTGCGGATTCAGAATTAGCCAAACGACATCCCGATTGGTTAACCCAAAGACAGGATAAAAGCGTGATTTGGTGGGAAGGAAAAGTGCATCAACGGGTGTGGTTAAATCCCTTACATCCGCAAGTACAAAACTTTATCACCGATTTAGTCAGCGAGATTATTACTAACTACGATGTAGAAGGAATTCAGTTTGATGACCATTTTGGTTATCCCGCCGATTTTGGCTATGATGAAATCACCATCAAACTCTATCAAAGCGAACATTCGGGACAATTACCACCGCAAGATTATCAAGATAAAGCATGGATTCAATGGCGGGCCGATAAAATTACTGACTATATGAATAGTTTAGCCCAGACGATTAAAAAGCAGCAGCCTAAAGCGATTATCTCCCTATCTCCTAATCCCTACACTTTCTCCCTAGAATCCTATCTTTTAGATTGGCAAAAATGGCAAGAAAAAAACTTGATTGATGAATTAATAGTACAAGTGTATCGAACTGATATGAACGCCTTTGACTGGGAATTATCCCAACCAGAATTACAGCAAGCTAGACAATCTATCCCCGTAGCTATTGGGATTTTATCTGGTTTAAAAGGTCGTCCGATTCCGATGGTTAATATTACTCAACAAGTAGAAAAATCGAGACAACAAAATTTTGGTGTTTCTTTCTTTTTCTACGAAACTTTATGGAATATCAGCAATGAATCCCCTTCCTATCGACGCAGGATTTTTCGAGAAATACTCCAGTCTGCTAATCCTAGCTAAAATGGCTGACTTTAAGCGAAATTATTGACCTAACTTAGCTATCGTTTCTTAAGTTTATCTTTAAATGAAGAAAAAGCAGCAGGGAGAAACTAAAATCGCTAGAATGAAAAAAGACTCTCCCTTATCACTTTATCCATGTTGATCAGACATAACCGAAGCTCGATCGCTAAACCTATTTTACTGTTTCTCGGCTGCCTTGTGATCGGGGAGTTGGGGGTATTAGTGGTAGCCAATAGCCTCTGGTTTACCGAGATGGGTTATTTAAACACTTTCCTGAAACAATTATCTTGGCAACTAGGATTAGGTTGGGGAAGTGCGATTCTTTCTCTACTCTTTATTTTTACTAATTTACGTTTAGCTCAGCGTTTTCGTTGGCAAAAACATCAGGAAGATAGTTATCCTCTTAGTCCTCAGTCTCCCAGTATTAATTTACTCAGCCTTTTGATTATCGCAACGGGAATTGGAGCTTGGATTGGGTCAATGTTATTGTATTACAGTAAACTAGCCCTCAGTCTCTGGACACCAGATTTTAATCTCCCTAACCTTAGTTCTTCCCTAAGTTCTCCTCTGGAAATAGTTTGGATTAGGCAAGTATTAACCGATATTTCCAGTAATCTTTGGCAAGGGATAATCATCGCTCTTTTAGTCTTGGGATTATTAATTAAAACTGAGTATTTTTTGCGAATAATATCTATAGTATTTACTATAGTGCTATCTTTTATAATTGCTGGGCAGTGGGCGAATTTTTTAAAATATTTTTATGGTGTTCCTTTCAATATTAACGATCCTCAATACGGGAATGATTTAGGTTTTTATATCTTTCAATTACCCCTGTGGCAGTTACTAGAATTATGGCTCAGTGGTGTGGGAATATATACTCTTTTTGCTGTTAGTTTAACCTATCTTTTTTCGGCCGATAGTCTTTCTCTGGGAACCTTTCCGGGGTTTTCTCGTCCGCAACTTCGTCATTTATACGCCCTGTGGAGTGGGTTAATGGCGCTGCTAGTATTACATCATATTATTCAGCGTTACCTGCTACTTTATTCTCCCGAAGGAGTAGTTTATGGTGCGGGTTATATCGATGTTCATGTTGGTCAATTTATTGAAATTATTCTGGGAGTTATTGCAGGAATAACCTCTATATGGTTAGGAGAAAAAGCATTATTTGGTAAAAAAGACCGTCGCAAGTTATACAAAAACACTAAGAAAAAGTTGGTATTTTCCCCCTACTTAGTTCCTGTATTTCTCTATTTAATTGTTTGGATAAGTGGCACAATTATCAGTGGACTATTACAAAGAACTGTCGTACAACCGAATGAATTAGTGAGAGAAAGACCCTATATAGAAAGAAGTATTCAATCCACAAGAGCGGCTTTTTCCTTAGACAGAATTGATGCTCAAGTTTTTGACCCACAGGCCGAATTAAATGCCGAAGTTTTAGAGAGAAATCATCTAACTATCGATAATATTCGTCTTTGGGACACCAAACCACTGCTAGAAACTAACCGACAATTACAGCAAATTCGCTTATATTATAAATTCCCCGATGCTGATATTGATCGCTATCGGGTACGAGTAGGACTGCCCGAAAAAATCGAGGAACGTCAAATATCTGAAAAACAACAGACAATTATTGCCGCTAGAGAATTAGATTATAGTGCGGTTCCCACTTCTGCTAACACTTGGGTGAATAAACATCTCGTTTATACCCACGGTTATGGTTTCACTCTTTCCCCGGTTAATTTAGTAGCTGCCGGGGGTTTACCCTACTATTTTGTCAAAGATATCGGCACAAATAAAGACGAAGGAGCCCTACAAACCTCTAGCGAATTAATTGATTATAGTATTCCCATTGGTAAACCCCGCATTTACTACGGGGAATTAACTAATAATTATGTGATGACTCCTACCACCGTAGAAGAATTGGATTTTCCTAGCGGGGATGGAAATGTCTATAATACCTACGATGGAAAGGGAGGAATCCTAGTGGGGACGGGGTGGAGACGTTGGCTATTTGCCCTTTATCTGCGGGATTGGCAAATGTTATTTAGCCAAGATTTTACTCCCGAAACTCGCCTATTAATGCGTCGTGATATCCAAAATCGCGTACAAACTATCGCACCTTTTTTAAGTTATGATCGCAACCCCTATTTAGTAGCGGCAGATGTGGGCGATAGTAGTAGTAAATTACATTGGATTATTGATGCTTATACTATCAGCAATCGCTATCCCTATTCTGACCCAGGTAAAGATAAATTTAACTATATTCGCAATTCGGTGAAAGTGGTAGTGGATGCCTATCATGGAACGGTGAATTTCTATGTTGCCGATCAAAATGATCCAATCATTCAGACGTGGAGTAAAATCTTTCCTCATCTCTTTAAATCTTTAGCAGAAATGCCGAAAACTCTCCGCAGTCATATCCGTTATCCTGAAGATTTATTTAGTACCCAAGCAGAAAGATTATTAACCTATCACATGACCGATCCGCAAGTATTTTATAATCGGGAGGATCAATGGGAAATTCCCCTAGAAATTTACGGCACGGAACCCCAGGCTGTATCACCCTATTATTTAATCATGAAACTGCCCGATGCCGACAAAGAAGAATTTATTCTCCTCCATCCTTATACTCCCTCTAGTCGGCAAAATTTAATCGCTTGGTTAGCAGCTCGTTCAGATGATAGAGAGTATGGTAAGTTATTACTCTATCAATTTCCTAAACAAAGGTTAGTGTATGGACCGAATCAAATTGAGGCTTTAATTAACCAAGATCCAGATATTTCTCAACAGATTTCTCTTTGGAATCGGGACGGTTCTAAAGTTTTGCAAGGACACCTATTAATTATTCCCATTGAACAATCGCTGCTTTATGTAGAACCTTTGTATCTAGTGGCAGACCAAAATAGTGTCCCGACAATCGCTAGAGTAACAGTTGCTTATCAAAATAAAATTGTCATGGAGCCAACCTTGAAGGAAGCTTTAGAAAAGTTATTCTCAGGCCATCAGAGTTAAATTGCCGCTAATTTGGCCACAAATTAGCAAGAAAGCTGATGCTGGTTCCAGAAAGATCCTCAATATCCCCGAATTTGCCCAGAAAATTGACTGCTCTGGTTAATCAGCCAATTTTCTAATCTGGTATCATCAAAGGATTGAGTTATGCTTTTAATTAGAAAAGTGGGCAATTAATTCTGTGCGAGATGAATTAATTATTAAAGGGGTAAACTCCTCCACTGGTAATAATAAAATGCGCTCGATGATTACGGACAAATCTGGGTCTAAACTACCAAAACGAGCTTTCAATAAATTTTCTATCACCAGACGTTCTCCTTGTTGAAGACCCTGTTGAAGACCCTGTTGAAGACCCTGTTGAAGACCCTGTTGAAGACCCTGTTGAAGACCCTGTTGAAGACCCTGTTGAAGACCCTGTTGAAGACCCTGTTGAAGACCCTGTTGAAGACCCTGTTGAAGACCCTGTTGAAGACCCTGTTGAAGACCCTGTTGAAGACCCTGTTGACGGCCAGCATCCAGTTCTTCCTGAAGACGGGAAGTGTATAAAGGTGATAATCTCATAATTAACTCTCTGTCCTCCTGTTCAAGCTCTTGATCGTTAGTTAAAGAAGTTCTCAAGTTTAATAATAATTCTAGAGCATTTACCCGAAAAGGATGATCCTCTGGTAACGATTCTAGCTCATCGATCGCCCTTGCTTGTACTTTTCCCCGGCCTAAAATTCTTAACCAGAGAGTTGCTTCTGTTGGGGGTAATTGATGGATAACGGTGATTGCCGTGCGTAAAGAGGGAGCTAAAAAATAGATACCTTTCCCCCAATTCTCCTCATCTAATTTAGCTCCGAATCCTTCCAACAGTTGCGAGGAAGCGGTGGGAGTCAAAATCCAGAGACGGGGGATTTCCCCATCGTTAACATTCGTTTTCTGACGATTTGCTCGACGATTAATTTCTCCTTCCACTTCCAACAGTTTTAACAGACAAGTCCTAATTTCTGTAGCAGTGACAGGATTGCGAAAGGGTTCAAATAAACAGGGATTAATCGCCATTTTTCCCAGTAATCCTAGCAGTTCTCTCGGATTATTATCGAACATCTGGGGTGAAAACCAGACATCGATTTCTCGTACTTCTCCTCGTACAACCCGTGCCGATTTTACCTCTCCCAGAGAAGATAATAATTCTTCGAGATAATCTTTAGCAAACTGGTCATGAATAAATCTAGTCATAGGTTTATCTAAGATGATTTAATAACTTATCTCGCAATTGCTTAATCCGATCACGATATTTAGCCGCTGCCTCGAATTCTAGATTTTTCGCCGCTTCTTTCATTTGCGCTTCTAATTGTTGAATTAACTCGGGAATTTGTTCTAAAGAAAGTTCTTCTATATTTTCACAAACCTGCTCTAATTGTTGGGAATTTAGACGACGGGAAATATCCAGAAAAGCCAAAATTGAATTACTCGACCTTTTAACAATCGGTTGCGGAATAATCCCATGTTTCTGGTTATATTCATCTTGAATAGCGCGCCGTCTCTTGGTTTCTTCGATCGCATTAATCATACTATCGGTGAGATTATCTCCGTAAAGAATTGCCTGACCACGAATATGACGAGCAGCCCGGCCAATAGTTTGAATTAAAGAGCGGGTAGCCCTTAAAAATCCTTCCTTATCTGCGTCTAAAATCGCCACTAAAGACACTTCCGGCAGGTCTAACCCCTCGCGAAGCAAATTTACCCCGATCAGCACGTCAAAGACCCCTTCTCGCAGGTCTTGAATAATTTCAATCCGTTGAATTGATTGAATTTCCGAATGTAGATATCTAACTTTAATTCCCCTTTCTTGCAAGTATTCGGTTAAATCTTCGGCCATGCGTTTAGTTAAAGTGGTAATCAAAACCCGTTCATTTAACCGCACTCGTTCCTTAATTTCTCCTAATAAATCATCCACTTGTCCCTCGGTTGGTCGCACAAAAATCTCTGGGTCTAAAACTCCCGTCGGTCGGATAATTTGTTCAACAATGCGATTTTCTGACTGTTCTAATTCCCAATCTCCCGGAGTGGCCGAAACAAAAATACATTGATTAACTTTCTGCCAAAATTCTTCCGACTTCAAAGGACGATTATCGGCTGCACTGGGTAAACGAAACCCGTGATCGATCAAAACTTTTTTTCGTGATTGATCGCCATTATACATCCCACGAATTTGCGGCACACTGACATGAGACTCATCCACAACTAATAACCAATCTTGAGGAAAATAATCCACCAAACATTCCGGCGGTTCCCCCGCTAACCTACCCGCTAAATGCCGCGAATAATTTTCCACGCCATTACAATAACCCACTTCCTGCAACATTTCTAAATCATAACGAGTCCGTTGATCCAACCGTTGCGCTTCCAGTAATTTGCCCGCTTTTTCTAACTCCAATAAACGATTATCTAACTCCGTTTTAATATCCCGACAGGCCACCTCTAAACGTTCCTCCGGGGTAACAAAGTGACGGGCCGGATAAATACTAATTCGCTCTAATTTTTGCAAAACTTCCCCCGTCAGGGGATCGAGATAACGAATACTTTCAATCTCATCGCCAAAAAAATCAATTTTAATCACCCGATCCTCGTAAGCGGGAACAATTTCCAAAATATCGCCCTTCAGACGAAAACGACCGCGAGTTAACTCCAAATCATTGCGATTGTACTGCACTGATACCAAAGCGCGTAATAATTGCCTTTGGTCGAACTCTTGACCAACTGTTAAGGAAATCGCCGCTTTTAGGTATTCCGCCGGCATTCCCAAACCATAAATACAACTAATCGAAGCGACGACGATCACATCCCTGCGTTCAAACAGCGATCGCGTGGCCGAATGGCGCAGCATATCGATCTCATCATTAATCGAAGAACTCTTTTCGATGTAGGTATCGCTGACGGGAATATAAGCCTCCGGCTGATAATAGTCGTAATAGCTGATAAAGTATTCCACGGCGTTATTAGGGAAAAATTGCCGCAATTCGTTACACAATTGGGCGGCCAGGGTCTTATTATGGGCTAAGACGAGGGTAGGCCTGCCAATTTTTTCGATCACAGCGGCAATGGTGAAGGTTTTGCCTGTACCGGTTGCTCCCAGGAGGGTTTGGAAACGATGCTGGTTTTGCAGGGAATCTACTAATTTATCGATCGCTGCCGGTTGATCCCCGGTGGGTTGAAAGGGTGCTTGTAGTTGAAAAGCGGTCATTAGCGGCTAGGTGTAGAGAACAGGCAAAATAAATTATCAATCAAATTACCAACACTGATAGGGTTTTGGGGAAAGAAAGATGTATCTTAATATTAGAGAGGATTTTAAAAAAAGATTAAAAGTCTTCGACAATACCCTAAACTTAAATCTTATCGTTTCCCCGAAGCTATTAACGGAAAGGAGTATCAGGTTATGACGGTGGAAAATCTAGAAACGAACGGGACTCAAACCCCAGCAACTACAGAAGAAAAAACCAGCAGCTCGCGCGGTAAAGCTACTACAGCTAAAACCGCCAAGGATAAAGAAGTGGTCGCTCTTTCGGTCAAAGGTAGTGCCGATAAGGAATCCAAGGGATTAAAACTCTATCAACCCGAAGACCGACTACCGGAAAATCGTCCCATCGGTACTAGCCATCTTCATTTTAAAGAAGATGAAATGTTACCGGGAGGCCGTCCCGTGGAAGTTAGCCATCTGAAAGTGGTTAGTACCTATTCTTCCGTCGGTAGCGCTCGTCCTGTGGTATCCAGTGGGATGGAAGTTAGCAGCACCCTAGCGATCTCCGGCAATCGTCCAATCGCTCTCAGTCATCTGCACATTAGCGAAACTTATACAGTCATGGGCAATCGTCCCGTTGCTTCCAATGAAATCGATGATCCCGAAACTTTAATGGGATTTTTAGACTAAATTGCTTTGTTGATCAAGATGGATGTTTTCCCTGTCCCCGACGGGGAATTTATTTTTTCTAGCCCACCGTTTTTAATCCCGATGCTGTTTAAGCAAAAATTTTTCTTAATTGTCTCGTTTCTAATAGTGGTTTTCTGCGGTTTCGGATTATTAAATCTTACCTACGATGCTTCAGTTTCAGCGCAGCAGCAATATTATCAGATTCGATCGCTTCATAGTCGCGATGGTATCGGTAAATTTTATCTAGGACGGGAAATCGCTAAAGTCATGGGACACCAAGAAATGTTATGGTTAGAACGTCCTAGTCGCCGTTTCACAGAAAAACCCGATGATCTGATCACCGCACTACATCTAAAACCCACAGATCTAGTGGCAGATATCGGCGCAGGTACAGGTTATTTTAGTTTTCCTATGGCGAATTTAGTAGAACAAGTTTTCGCTGTCGATGTGCAACCGGAAATGTTAGGGGCAATTGATTTTTTAGCCGAGGAAAACCAAGTTAAGAATGTCACCACAATTCTCGGGACAGAAACCGAGCCTAAATTGCCTATAAATGCGATCAATTTAGCTTTAATGGTGGATGCTTATCACGAGTTTTCCTCTCCCCGCGAGATGATGGACAATCTGGTCAAATCCTTAAAACCTGATGGTAGGGTGGTATTAGTAGAATACCGTCGTGAAAACCCTCTGATTCCCATCAAGGCCCTTCATAAAATGACCCGCAGACAGGTAGAAAAAGAAATGGCCGCCGTCGGTTTAGTGCCAGCAGAAATTATCGAGACTTTGCCCCAACAACATTTAATGATTTTCCAAACGGCTGATTCTTCTGGTTAATTTTATCGGCAAGCTTGGGTATCATAAGATTGTCTAGGTAAAGAGGTACATGAAAATGGACATCGATGATCGAGTAGATTCTCTCTATAAACTAGCTAGAAATTATCCAGATAATCGGGAGTTAAAAGAAGCGGTTGCTGTAATTAAGTCCCTGCGAAGCTCTCAAGGACAATATAAACGATGGAATCAGCAATATCGAGATGATAATAGTCATTTAAAAGACCAAATTGTTGAAATATCTGCCACTAATATTGACCTGCAAAAAGAATTAGATTCTTTAACTTCAGAAATGCGGAATTTAACTGAAGAAAAAGCCAAAATTACGGCGGAGAGAGAGAAAGTTATTGCTGAATTAAAACAGATCGAAATGGAAGTAAAAGTGGCGGCTCATAATGTCCGTAGTACCAAGTCTGTATATGGAAAGCTAACTATTTTATGGACTCTAGTGAAATCTCTATTTCTCGATGATAACTGGGAAGATTTTGGTTCGATCGATAATAACTTGCCTTCCGATCCTGACCGGCCACAAATGGGGAGTGGTCAGTCAAATATCAACAAATCTTTGCTAGATAAATAAATCAGTTAAGGAGTAAAATCAATCATGTCTAGAATCAGTAAATTAATTGCTAACCTAGAAGATTTGCACCAGCAGGATCTAAAAAATGCCGCCCAAGTTTACGGAATTACGGCCACTTTGACGGTTCGCTTGCAAGAGGTTTTAAATAGTTTAAGCGATCATGATTTAAATATTGCCCATAAGTCTTTGCCCGAAGGAAATTTAACTAAAGATGATATTATCTCCCTTTACGGTAACTATAATAATGCCTATAAAGCCTATAAAGAAGCCTACAATATTAAATGCTCAAAGGGATGGAAGGCATTTTTACAAGCGATTCATGGTTTAAAACCTCCCAGTCCTTCTCTTAGTTTAGAGCAGCGGGTTGAACAGTTAGAGAAAACGGTAAAAACCTTAGTGGAAATTCTCCTCGATAAAACTTAAATCCAACTGAACTTAATCCACGGAATTTTCTTTCTGGATTAATACCTCACCAGCGATTAAACGTTGGGCTGCTGAAAGTAAAACATCCTCAGTATAGGGCTTGACAAAATAACCCTTTGCCCCTTTAGCGGCGGCGAGATGCTGCATTTTTTGCGTCCCGCGCGAGGTAATTATCGCCACTGGTATCCCCTGAAGTTGTTCATCCTCTTGCAGATGAGAGAGCAATTCTAACCCATTCAGGCGAGGCATTTCGATATCGCAGAGAAACTGTCAATAATCGTTGTATCGGGGGATCAAGACGGGTTAGGAGTCGCTTTAATACTATTAGCTAGTAACACCTCCCCCGCAATCATTCTTTCAGCTGCCGAGAGTAAATCTCTTTCCGTGTAGGGTTTGGTAAAATAGCCACTAGCTCCTAATTTCGCCGCCACCTGACGATGACGTTCCGAGCCTCGGGAGGTCAACAAAGCCACGGGAATCGCCGCTAATCGGGGGTCTTTTTGCAAATTAGACAGTAATTCTAGGCCATTCATGCGGGGCATCTCGATATCGCAGAAAACGATATCACAGGGCAAACCGCCGCGTAATTTTTCCCAAGCTTCTTGACCATCCCGGGCCTGTTCCACACGATAACCGGCTTTACTAAAGCTTAAAGAGAGCAATTCCCGGACAGTAATCGAATCATCGACAATCAGAACCATAGCCTCGGATTTTTGGCTAATTTCCACATCTACAGGCGGTACAGGTTGGGGCAAAAGACCAACGTTATCGATACGCAGACGACCTCTAGCGATGTCGATTAACTCTAACACATCGCCGATCGGCATCACCGTACCATCGCCTAAAACCGTCGCCCCAGCAATCCCCGGCGTTTTCGGAATCGGTCCTTCAATCTGTTTGATCACGATCTCCTGTTCCCCGATCACTTGATCCACCTGTACCGCAAGGAGATTATTACCACCACGCAGGATCACGATCGAAAAAGAGTCTTCCTCCTGTTTGCCAGTGTAGAAACTACCGCGACTTAGTTGCCGATTGTAGGAAAGCAATTCCCTTAAGGGTCGGAAGGGTAGTAAAGTATCTTGCCAGAAAACGCAGCACCGTCCCTCCTGATCGATTTGCATCTCGCTGGCCCGGAAATCCTTCATATCTTCCACTCCGTCCATGGAGAAACCGATGCGCGCATGATTACTAACACAACAGAGGGCCTTACAGATACTTAGGGTTAGGGGTAAACGGATGGTAAAAGTGGTTCCTTTCCCCAGTACCGAGTCAATAGTAATCGTCCCGCGCACGTCGATTAAACTGGTACGCACCACATCTAAACCCACCCCACGACCAGAAAAATCATCGGCCTGATCTTTGGTACTAAAACCGGGGTGAAAGAGAAGTTCATAGACTTCTTGGGGACTGAGGTTTTCCGCTTCCCGATCGCCGATCAGTCCCTTTTCGATCGCCTTGCGTTTCACCTGATCAGCATCAATACCGGCCCCATCATCACCAACGGTGATCACGGTTTGATTGCCCTGTAGGAATGCCCGAACCCAGATGGTTCCGTGGACAGGTTTCCCTTTGTCCCTACGTTCTTGGAGTGATTCAATACCGTGGGTGATCGCATTGTTAACCAGATGGATCATGGGACTATTGAGATGTTCAAGGATCATCTTATCGATGAGAACATCACCCCCCTCCACTTTTAATTTGGCTTGTTTATGCAGTTTTAGGGAAATATCATGAATTGCCCGGGGTAGATGATCAGCAGTTTCACTAAAGGGAACCATGCGCGATTTAGTCATCCCTTCCTGTAGTTGGGTGGTGGCCTGTCGCAGACTGCGCGTCACCCGATCGGTTTCATCGACGACAAATTGAATATCAGAGGTCGATTCTCGCACGCGCACGATCAATTCGATCATCTCTTGGGATAATAAATGGAAATCGGTAAAACGATCGATCTCTAGGGCATCTAGTTCGCCAGTCATGGACGAATCACCCTGATTTTCTCCCTTAACTTTACCGTAACCGATGGCAGCGCCAGAATTGTTACTAGCCAGTAAAGCCCCTTCTAGGAGGGTTCTTTCATAGAGATCTTGCATCCGAATGCCCACATCGCTCAGATTTTGGACGCAGGTTAGCAAATTGTCTAAAAAGAGACGCAGGCGCTCCTGTTCCTCTTCAATGCGATTGCGTTTAACCACCAATTCCCCGATCAGATTACTAAGGTTATCCAATTGTTTGATCGGCACCCGCATGGTCTGTTCAAAAGCTTTACTGACAAGGGGACGCAGGTTATTTGATCCCACTGGTGGACTAAAACTAGCAGCCGGATTTGTTGCCATCACCTGATTGCTTTCTTCGAGAAGTTTTTCTAAATCGTTAAATTCATCCTCTAGAAGACTTTCTGGCGCAATTTCCAGTGATTCTAGTCCTTGGCGAAGTTCTGTCTCAGCCACCGGATTCGCTGCTGGGGATTCCCAGAGGAGAACCTCTAGAGATTCAAAGATCTCTGCTAGTGGCAATTGCGCTGGTGGTGTCGGTTTTTCTAAAAAAGCTTCTAAGTCTTCAAGGCTGTCGTAAAAATTAGGGTGGCTGATGGTTATAATTGCTTCTGAGTCTGGAGCTGCTGCATTTTCTAGCAGCAGATATGCGAGATCATCCCCATCTTCCGGTTCTGCCTTGGGAGCAGGCTCACGGGTAGAATAAAGATTATTAGTTGGAGCATCTTGCCAATTGATGCTATTGCCAAACAGTTCCTCTAATTCCTGTTCTGAGGTCAAGGAAAACGGAATTTGGCTAAGAGAGTCCCCAGAACTGGCTGCTGGAGAGGCACTCTGCTCCCATAAAAAGCTGAGTTCGTCTAGAGCCTCATTACCGTCGGTGTCTTTGTCTTCTAAACTCTCTAACAACTGTTCGAGATCTTCGTTAAAGAGATGATCCGAGTCGGGTTTCATCATGATTTGCTTCCTGCCAAGTCTTCCTGTTGGTTAACCAATACGGTCTCTCTAGCTTCAGATTACCCAGAATTTTACTCGATAACTCTATTCTTTAGCAATTTTTTTATGGCTAATCAAACTCTTGGACTCGATCGACAATTTTACTCCTATTATCAATCTATCTGTCTGCGAGAATCTCCGATTTTAGCTCAATTACGTCAAGAAACTGCCTCTCAACCCCTGGCAGTCATGCAGATTGCCCCCGAACAAGGTCAGTTTATGGCTTTTTTGGTACAGGCGATCGGAGCGAGAAAAACCCTAGAAATAGGGGTTTTTACTGGTTATAGTGCGCTAGTGGTGGCCTTAGCTTTACCCCCCCAAGGCAAGGTCATCGCCTGTGATCTTAGCGAAGAATATACCAGTATAGCCCGTCGTTATTGGCAGCAGGCCGGTGTCGCTGATAAAATCGATTTAAGAATTGCCCCAGCCCTGGAGACTCTAGATCTATTAATCGCCGGGGGAGAAAGTAATAGTTTTGATTTTGTCTTTATCGATGCCGATAAAAGTAATTATGATTGCTACTACGAACGGGCGTTACAATTGGTCAGAAGCGGCGGAATTATCGCTATTGATAATGTTTTTTGGTCAGGACGGGTAGCGACGGCCCATAGCAATGATAATCGCACCAAAATTATCCGTTCCCTTAATGCCAAAATTCAGCAGGATAAACGGGTCAATATCAGTATTATTCCTATTGGTGATGGTTTGACCCTGGCCATGAAACAGTGAAGAAGTTGGGGAGAGTAGAAAAGCTTTTGCTCTTGCGGAAACCACCCAGGACGACGCTATATCCCTTAAGCTCCTTAACGACAGCACTAAGTTATCAGTTCCACGGAGAGGGTGGGATTTGAACCCACGTTAGGTGTGACCCTAAAGCAGATTTCGAGTCTGCCGCATTCAACCACTCTGCCACCTCTCCACAGGGTTTGAGTCTGGATTATCATTTTAACAGATTACTTGTCCTAGGATTGATTTTTTTTATGAATCAAGCTCCTTTTCTTCCAGTTAACCATCCCGGGCCTAACTTTCTCCACCGGTTAGGGAGTCTCTGGAAATTTTCCCGTCCCCATACGATTATCGGCACTTCTTTAAGTGTTTTAAGTCTGTATTTAATTGCTCTGGGCAATATTAGCGATTTTTTTAGCCATTGGCCAGTTTTATTGCTCACTTGGGTCGCTTGTCTTGCAGGTAATGTCTATATCGTCGGTTTAAATCAGTTGGAAGACATTGACATCGATAAAATCAATAAACCCCATCTTCCCCTAGCAAAGGGCGAATTTTCTCGGCTAACAGGCGGATTAATCGTGGGTTTTACTGGTATTTTAGCAGTTATAATGGCTTTTATCGGTGGTTTTTGGCTGTTAATCACCGTGGGGATTAGTTTACTCATCGGTACTGCCTATTCCTTGCCACCAGTGCGTTTAAAACGCTTTCCCCTCTGGGCAGCCTTCTGTATTTTTACCGTCCGGGGTGTTATCGTTAATTTAGGTCTTTTTCGCCACTACAACACAGTTATTAATCAAAACCAGTCTATCTATCCCTCAGTCTGGATTTTAACAGCTTTTATTCTCGTTTTCACCGTTTCGATTGCTATTTTTAAGGATGTTCCTGATCTAGAAGGCGATCGCATTTACCAAATTACCACTTTTACCCTGCTTCTTGGCCACCAAAAAATCTTAATAATTTCCCTATTGACAATTTCTCTGTGTTATGCTGGGATGATTGCCGTCGGCCTCCTGGGGATAAGCGGAATTAATTCTTCTCTGGCCATTGTCGCCCATCTGCTCCTACTTCTTCTTCTGTGGTGGCGTAGTCGCAGGGTAAATTTAGAAGATAAAAGCGAAATCAGCCAATTCTACCAATTTATTTGGAGATTATTCTTCCTAGAATACCTTATATTCCCCCTTGCTTGTTTAATATGAAAATATCTCCTTTTTTAGCGGCCATTCCCTTACTTTTGCTAGGTGGTACAAGCGCACCTAGTCAAGAAACCATCGATCCGCAATTATTAACCGGCAACCTTCGTTTAACCCTGAAACATGGTGTTTGGAAACTGTGGCAAGATAAACCCGTTTATCAATATATTACCCTAGATTTAAGCTGCGATCGTGCCGTTTGTCAACCGTCGGTGTGGGGATACGCGCCGAAATTCAATAAAGAAGTGGATCACCAAGGTACGGTAAAAACGATTAAATTAGACAATGCTTGGCGGTTACAGGTGAAAATGAACATTCAAACTCACCCATGGCAAGCGGAAATCAGGGAAGCTATCTATAATATCGAAATTGTCCCCCACCAAGACCAACTCATCGGCAGTTATCAAGGCACTGTAGGGGGAAGAAGACTACAAAACCAAGTTAATGGCACAATTTCCCCTTTATGGCCTAATCCTGTCCCTAATCATCAACCCCTACAACCGCGAGAACATCCCCGTTTAATCTTTCGCAAGTCAGAATTAACTAATCTCAGAGAAAAAGCGAAAACTCCCATCGGTCAAACTATTATTGCCCAATTAAACAACAGTTTACAAGAAAAAATTTATTACGATGGTTATGTTCCTAATGGCGGTTATCATGCCACAGGTCATTGTTTTTTAGCAATTTTAAATCAAGATAGAAAATCAGCAGAAATCGCCTGGGAAATTATCGAAAAAACCCGTAAAAATCGGGGAAGAAGAATCTTAGAACAATCTCCAATTGTGGCTGGAGTCGCTCTCGCCTACGATCTTTGTTATGATCTTTGGGGAGAAAAGCGCCAACAGGAAATTACTCGCTGGTTATCCAGTGAAAGTAAAAAACTTCTCAAAGGTGATTCACCCAAAAATGGATGGAATGGAGACGCAGTTAGTAACTGGAATGCGCGGGCCAGAGGTGCAGCCGGTTTAGCTAGTTTAGCGATTCTCAAAGAAGATGTACCCCCCGATTCTCTCTATTATCCCTCGGCACAGGTGGAAATGGCCAAACGTCACATTGAACGCTATTTTACCACAGCGATCGGCGATCGAGGATTTGGCACAGAAGGAGATTTATACAGCACCGAACCCATGGTTCTCACTGTTTTTCCTTTTTTGCAAGGGTATCGAAATAGTCTCGGATTAGACTTAGTAACTGGTTCTTCGGCAGCCCAATTAATCCCCCATTATTTAACCAGAATTGTCCCTAAAAATGGTCAATTATTGATTCCTGCTTATGGCAGACATCAGATGTTTGTAGGGGTATCTTTATTAACTGCCGGATTGGGAATTACAGATAAATCATTGCTACCGGCGCTAAAATGGCGACTACAAGGTCAAGAAAAACAACTTTTTCACCCCCATTATCCCCATATTGCCCCTTTTCTTCTCGCTGCTTATCCATCTAATCTTACTCCCGAAAATCCCGAACGCCAACTTTCTAGGGTTTTAGTTGATCAACAAAAGGGATTTTATGCTTTTCGTAATCGCTGGCAAAATGAAGAGGATTTTGTCGCTAGTATCTATCTCAAACAGCAACCTTTTGTGGGGGGATGGTCTTTTCCTGATGTCGCTAGTGTGAGAATTTGGGGATTAGGAGGACATTGGGCGAGTTTTGAGGGGTCAGAAGGTGACTGGAACTCCGAAAATACGGTTATTTTCCCGAAAACACCGCCTTGGCGACAGGCAAAACCGATATCTTTTCAATCTAGTCCCGATGGTTCGGGAGTAATTACGTTAAAAACTGATAAAATCAGGGTTAAAGGAGCTAATTCACCCTTCGGCTCCGCTCAGAGTAAACCCGCAGAAGTAGCTCTAGTTCGCTCTTTCGCTGTCGATTACAGTCTCTCCTCTGGTTCCCCCGGATTATTCGTCTTGATGGATAAATTATTAAGTAAAGTCGATCAAACAGAATTTATTAATAAAACTTGGGTGATGAATACCCAGGGAAATGTCACTCTCGGAAACAATAGTTTTACTATCACTCAAAATGGCGCAAATATGCAGGGAACTTTTATAACTCCCGTGACTTTAAAAGTCGAGAAAACTAATGCGGGTGAGCGCATTTTAGCCACAGGTAGCGAGGAATTTTTTCTGGTGATGACCGTACAGAAAAGTCGTCCCCCAGCAGTTAAAATTGTCGGTAAGGGATTAGATGCAATCGTGCAAATTGGCTCCCAGGAAATCTCGATTATCGATGGTGCAGTTAGATTCAAAGAGATCAATTTTCAAGAGCCATAAAAATTAGCAAGTAGCCTCAAAAAAAATAACAGTTATCAAGAAATATTTGTCAAAATAATAACCATTTCAGTAATGATTTGTGATATAATCAAGATAGCTGATGAAAATAGACCATCAAATGAGGATAATCTAGAAATTATAACTATAATTTCCACCTAACTAAACTATGACTAAATATCATCAAATCACTGTTAACAATCGTCAGACGGGCGAAAAAATTACCACCACCGTTCCCGAGGATAACTATATACTCCACAGTCTGGAAAAACAGGGCTATCAATTACCCTTTTCCTGTCGCAATGGAGCTTGTACCAGCTGCGCGGTCAGAGTATTATCAGGAGATATCCATCAACCAGAAGCGATCGGACTATCCCCGGAATTAAAAGCCAGAGGTTATGCTTTACTTTGTGTCAGTTATGCTCGTAGCGATATGGAAGTAGCCACCCAAGACGAAGATGAAGTCTATGAACTGCAATTCGGTCGCTTTTTTGCCCGTGGGAAAGTGCGTTTTGGTTTACCCTTAGATGAAGAATAGATTAGGGATTAATCGTGCCAGATACCAGCAGCCAATTAGAAAAATACCTAGACATTGCCAGCGAAGCCGCCCTAGCGGCGGGAACAATTATCCTCGATAATTGGGGTAAAATCGAGACAATAGAAGAAAAAGGGCGATCGGGCGATTTAGTGACGGAAATAGATCGTCGAGCAGAAACAGAAATTCTCAAAATTATTGGCCGTCACTTTCCCAAACACGGGATTTTAGCAGAAGAATCGGGAAAACTGCCAGGGACAGATAGCGAGTATCTCTGGGCGATCGATCCTCTCGATGGAACCACCAACTATGCCCACGGTTATCCCGTATCCGTCGTCTCCATCGGACTACTGATCGCAGGGACAGCAGCAGTGGGAGTCATCTATAATCCCTTTAGAAAGGAACTATTTCGGGCAGCCCGGGGTTTAGGGTCCACCCTGAACCGTCGTCCCATCCATGTCTCCCGAACCAGTGAACTAGAAAAAAGTTTACTGGTGACGGGTTTTGCCTACGATCGCTGTCAAACCCAGGATAATAATTATGCCGAATTCTGTTATCTGACCCATCTGACCCAAGGGGTACGCCGCAGCGGTTCCGCTGCCAAAGACTTAACCGATGTGGCCTGTGGGCGCTTAGATGGTTATTGGGAACGAGGGATTAATACCTGGGATCTGGCCGCAGGAGTTATTCTGATCGAAGAAGCTGGCGGTAAAATTAGCGCCTACGATGAGAGTCCTTTTCTGATGGAAACGGGGCGAATCCTGGCTACTAACGGACAGATTCACACCCCCTTAAGCCAAGCTCTGCAAAAAGCCGCCTCTTGGAGCTTTCAGTTTTAATGGGATTATCATTTCAATTAAAGTTAGGAGCTGCTGTATGCCTTTTCCAATTTCCCAAGGATTATTTCAATATGATTTAATCGATCACTTCGCTATTTTAGGAGTCTCGATCGATGCCGAACAGGAGGAGATTCGCGAGCGTTACTTAAAAATCGTCTATAAACTCCATCCCGATACCTGCCGCATTAATACCCCCGCCGAAAGGGAACAGGCTAATCAGTTACTCTCAAAATTAGTTAACCCAGCCTACGAACATCTAGGCCACAAACTATCTCGGGAAGAATTTCGCCTTGTTTTAACACAAATGGGCAAGGCAATGGCCAAGGATTCGAGTAAAATAACTATCAGCAGTGAACCAGCTAGAAAATTAGCTCAGTCCACCGCTAACTATGAATTAGCCTATCAAAAAATCCTGCAATCTTTGGTAATCGATCAATATACCGCCCTAGAAAACACCTATCAGAAAATCGCCCAACTTAGTGAACTCAATCTGGTTTATCTAATTTTAACCGAAGGTCAGGGCAACAAGAAAACTATCCAGAAAGTCTTTATCTCCCAAGGCAATCCTCACCAGTCCGAGTTATTGGAAGCCACTGTCACGACGGCAGCTCCAGCTAAAGCCAAAGAATCGCCCCTAGAAGCCTATATTCGCCGCGCTCAAGCCTCTCTTGACCAAAATAATCCCGCCCAAGCTTTGCGAGAATTGCGCGATGCCCTGCGGGAAGAACCGGATAATAGCATCTGTCATGCCTTGCTTGGTTTAGCCTACCTGCAACAAAATCAACTATCCATGGCCCGGGTTCATATCAATCGCGCCTGGAAAGCCAACCCCCAAGATGCGACGGTGATTAAGTGCAAACGGGAACTAGATAAAGTAATTAATTCTAATACTGAAATGCAAGACCAGAAAGGACAAAAAAAGGAAGCAGATCCCAAGAGCGGTTTTTGGTCTCGATTTGGTGGTAAAAAGAATAAATAGGACTGACCAGTGCCACCGATTTTGATCAGCAAACTCTCATGATTCATCAACCCCCGGCGGGGACAAGGGATTTATTACCCCTAGAAGTTACCCAAAAAGGCTGGATTAACGATCGCCTTCAGTCTGTCTTTCAGCGTTGGGGCTATCAAAGGATCGTCACCTCCACTATTGAATGGCTCGATACCCTCACCGCAGGCGGTACGATCGATCCCAGCGCCGTGATCCAACTGCACGGGGATAGTCAAGGACTATCGGGATTACGCCCTGAATTAACCGCTTCCATCGCCCGCAGTGCCGTCTCCCGCATGAGTGGGGAGTCCTATCCCCAACGTCTCTGTTATCGGGCTAACGTTTTTCGTCGCCCTAGCGCCGGTTATCACGGTCGTCAAGTGGAATTCTATCAAGCAGGGGTAGAATTGCTCTTTTCTGGAGGTTTACTAGCTGATGCCGAGATTTTACTGCTCTTGGCTGACTGTTTCGATAGTTTGGCCGTCCCTAACTGGCAGATTATTTTAGGAGAAGCGGGTTTGACTCGTTCCCTACTTTCACCTTTTCCCGGTCCCTTGCGCGAACAGGTGAAACGCTGTTTAGCCCTCCTTGACTACGTTAGCCTCGAAAATCTTCCCTATCCCAACGAAACTCTCCGGCAGCAAGCCCGACAATTATTTCAGCTGCGCGGTAATCCTCACGATATCCTCGCACAAGTGGCAGCATTAGCCCAGGAAGAATCAGCCCAAAAGGCCGTTAATAACCTTAAATCCCTGGTAGAGCTACTTAATGCTGATCGCTCTAGTCCTTTCCCCCTAATTCTCGATTTAAGTCTCATTCAAACCTTTGATTACTACACCGGCATCGTTTTCAAAGCGGTTAGTGATCACCAGCAAAATCTCAGTATTTTAGGCCAGGGCGGACGCTACGATCAATTATTGGGCGTTTTTCATCCCCAGGGTCAATCGGCTCCGGGTATCGGTTTTTCCCTGAATATCGAAGAACTGCACGAAAGTTTATTATCAGGCCAGACTTTACCCACCCAAGCTCCTCCCCTCGACTGGTTGTTTATCCCTTTGGGTAATAACGCCCAGATAGCGACTTTTAGTAAAGCTCGCTCCCTTCGCACCAGTGATCCTAATCTGAGGGTGGCGATCGATTTAGGTGGTCGCAGCGAGGCAGAAATTCGCACCTATGCCCGCGATCGAATGATTAAAAATCTCGCCTGGGTGCAGGAAGATGGTTCCGTGAGCGAAGAATCTCTCTAAAAGGGGGGAAAAGCATCAAAAATTCCGCTGCCCGCTACTATAGGACTCTATCTAGGGGTTTGCGGCAAAAAGTAGGGGCGAAGCATTCGGGCAATAACCTATCGGTGAAACCGTAGATTTTTTATCCGAATGCTTCGCCCCTACAGGACGCGGGCCGATGAAGACGCAGGGTTTTGAAGCACAATTCTCTCAAAATCTTGCACCTGTTTCGCGAGAATAGACCTCGTTTCCACACATAAACCAGAAGAGCCATTCAAAAAACTTTATAAATAATATTGATTGGTTTGTTTATAATAACCCCCATTAATACCCACTGAAACCATAATAAATCATAGATAATAATCAATTTTAATAATTGATTATTATCTATACAAAAAAAACTCTATGGACAGCTTGCCGCCTAACAATAACCAGTTTTCAGATACTCAAGAGCCAGCAGCGAGTCAGTCTCAGCGCCAAGCAGTGCCAGTCAACTATGAGTACAGCCTCAATCTGCCGGAATTACTCAACCAGCTTGACCTCTCGGTATTGATTTCCACCTACCAAGCGGGACGAGTGGCCAGCATTGGCACTTATCAAGGACAAATGCGGGTGAGTTTCGCCCATTTTGACCAAGCGATGGGTTTAACCCGAACCGCTACTGGAATTGCTGTAGGCGCTCGTCAGGCAATTTGGAATTTACCCGCTAATCGAGAGATTGCCCCCCAGATTAAACCGGAAGGGGAACAGGATATCGCTTTTTTAGCCCGTTCCTCTCACCTCACCGGTCCGATTATGGGTCATGATTTGGCCTTTGGCAGTAATCGCCTTTGGGTGGTCAATACCCTATTTAACTGTCTGGCAACCATCGAAGGAAATTGGAGTTTTCTCCCCCAGTGGAAACCGCCCTTTATTACCGAGTTAGTCCCCGGAGACCGCTGCCACCTCAATGGCTTGGCTATGGCTGAAAATAGCGGCACTCCCGTATATGTAACGGCATTGGGGGAAACCAACAAGGAAAGCCTCTGGCGAGAGAATAAAGCCCAAGGTGGATGCTTAATTGATGTGCCGAGGGGAGAGGTGATTCTGCGGGGTTTAGCCATGCCCCATTCTCCCCGTCTTTACCAGGGTAATCTCTATTTTCTCAATTCCGGTTATGGAACCTTGAACCGTTGGCATCCCCAAACTGGTAGCACAGAAATCATCGCGGAATTGCCCGGTTTTACCCGGGGTTTAGACTGTTGGGAAGGTCACGCCTTTGTCGGGTTGTCCCAAGTGCGGGAAACGGCGATTTTTGGCGGTTTACCCCTGGATGAGCGGCGTAATCAATTGCGCTGCGGGTTGGCTATTGTCAATCTAGCTACCAGTCAACTGGTGGCAACTTTTTGGTTTAATAGCGGCGTGGAGGAGGTTTTCGCTGTCTCCGTGCTGCCGGGCTACCGCAACCCAGCGCTAATTGGACCGGATACCGACCTCGATGGCAGTCAATCGGTTTGGATGGTGCCTTCTTTAGGGACTTAACTGTTTAATTTTCGCCCTATTATTCAGGAAAAAATCATGTCAACGCCTTTTTTAGTTAAGTACCTAAGCAAAATTAATTACACATATCTAACCCCCTCTTGCCTTTTGCCTCTTGCCTTTTGCCTATCTTTACTAGGAAATTAATTTTGCACGACTACTTAAGGATATCTTCCCCGGTTTAGGTAGCTCCTCCCCCGGCAATTTGAGGGCATTATATAGTTTTACCAATAAATGTTAGAACAAAGATGTAGATTTAGGTTGCTCTAATGGGAAGTTTTGTGACGACAAGTAGCATTGATGATATTTATGGGGAATAATAGATTTAGATGAGTGCCTAACTTTCCAATTGGTAGCGACTTGCCATGAACCCAACAACCGCCAATTATGATGAACCTTGGAAAGAAGCATTAACCGAGTATTTTGAAGCGTTTTTATACTTCTTTTTCCCTGAAGTTCACCAATTAATCGATTGGACAAAAATTCCCGAATCCCTAGAAAAAGAACTGAAACGGATTACCGCTTCAGCAAAGACAAAAAAACGTTTCGCTGACAAACTCTATTCAGTTATCAGTTATCAGTTATCAGTTATCAGTTATCAGTGACTAATTGGAAGCAAGTAGCAATCCCTTTGCTATAATCGTCATGGCACACCTGAAAACAAAAGCGACTACTGGGAAGCTGCCAGAACGGGAACAGTGGAAGTGGAGATTAATCAGGGGATTATATGAAAAGGAGTTCGAGAGGGAACAGATAATTAAACTGTTTGAAATCATCGACCAGATGATGACTTTATCCCCTGAATTACAGTCAAGTTTAGAGAGTAAAATTAAACAATTTGAGGAGGAAAGAACCATGCCTTTAATGAGTAATATGGAGTTACGAGGGATAGAACGCGGCAAGGAAATTGGCAAGGAAATTGGCAAGGAAATTGGTAAGGAAATTGGTGCGTTAGAAAAGGCTCGTAACTATATTAAAACGGTGTTGAAAATGCGATTGGGTGACATTCCAATAGACATTGAGCAAGCTGTGGATAAAATTGCTGTATTATCGATTTTAGACGAGTTACTGAAATCGGCATTAACCGTTAATTCTTTTGATGAGTTGCATCAACTTTTAGAACAATAGTCTCAGTAATTTTCTTCTCCAATGAACCCAACAACCGCCAATTATGATGAACCTTGGAAAGAAGCATTAACCGAGTATTTTGAAGCGTTTTTATACTTCTTTTTCCCTGAAGTTCACCAATTAATCGATTGGACAAAAATTCCCGAATCCCTAGAAAAAGAACTGAAACGGATTACCGCTTCAGCAAAGACAAAAAAACGTTTCGCTGACAAACTCTATAAAGTCTGGTTACTCAGGGGTGAAGAAGTCTGGATTTTGATTCATATTGAAATTCAAAGCCAGTACGAAGAAAATTTCCCTCAGAGGATGTATATTTATAACTATCGTGCCTTTGATTTGTATCAGAAACCCGTTATCAGTCTCGCTATATTAGGAGATGAACGAGTAAATTGGCGACCAGATTCCTATAATTATACTATCGCTGGTTGTGAAGTCAGCCTCAAATTCCCAACAGTCAAATTACTAGACTATGAGGAAAGCTGGTCAGAACTAGAAACAAGTAGCAATCCCTTTGCTATAATCGTCATGGCACACCTGAAAACAAAAGCGACTACTGGGAAGCTGCCAGAACGGGAACAGTGGAAGTGGAGGTTAATCAGGGGATTATATGAAAAGGAGTTCGAGAGGGAACAGATAATTAAACTGTTTGAAATCATCGACCAGATGATGACTTTATCAACTGAATTGCAGACAAGTTTAGAGAGTAAAATTAAACAATTTGAGGAGGAAAGAACCATGCCTTTAATGAGTAATATGGAGTTACGAGGAATAGAACGCGGTAAAGAAATTGGAGCGTTAGAAAATGCTCGTGATTTTGTGAAAAAAGTTTTGGAAAACCGACTAGGCGATATCCCTGGAGATATTGGACAATGTATCAATGATGCTTCAGTTATTTCGGTTTTAGAAGAGATGTTAAAAGCCGCACTTATAGTAAATTCTTTTGAGGAGTGTAGGAAGTCTTTTAGTATTATCATAAATAAGTAGTGTGGGTAATACCTACCTTACTTAGTAAACTGTTTGAAATCATCGACAATATGATGACTTTATCCCCTGAATTACAGTCAAGTTTAGAGAGTAAAATTAAACAATTTGAGGAGGAAAGAACCATGCCTTTAGTAAGTAATATGGAGTTACGAGGAATCGAACGCGGTAAAGAAATTGGTAAGGAAATTGGTAAGGAAATTGGCAAGGAAATTGGCAAGGAAATTGGAGCGTTAGAAAAGGCTCGTAACTATATTAAAACGGTGTTGAAAATGCGATTGGGTGACATTCCAATAGACATTGAGCAAGCTGTGGATAAAATTGCTGTATTATCGATTTTAGACGAGTTACTGAAATCGGCATTAACCGTTAATTCTTTTGATGAGTTGCATCAACTTTTAGAACAATAGTCTCAGGAATTTTCTTCTCCAATGAACCCAACAACCGCCAATTATGATGAACCCTGGAAAGAAGCATTAACCGAGTATTTTGAAGCGTTTTTATACTTTTTTTTCCCTGAAGTTCACCAATTAATCGATTGGACAAAAATTCCCGAATCCCTAGAAAAAGAACTGAAACGGATTACCGCTTCAGCAAAGACAAAAAAACGTTTCGCTGACAAACTCTATAAAGTCTGGTTACTCAGGGGTGAAGAAGTCTGGATTTTGATTCATATTGAAATTCAAAGCCAGTACGAAGAAAATTTCCCTCAGAGGATGTATATTTATAACTATCGTGCCTTTGATTTGTATCAGAAACCCGTTATCAGTCTCGCTATATTAGGAGATGAACGAGTAAATTGGCGACCAGATTCCTATAATTATACTATCGCTGGTTGTGAAGTCAGCCTCAAATTCCCAACAGTCAAATTACTAGACTATGAGGAAAGCTGGTCAGAACTAGAAACAAGTAGCAATCCCTTTGCTATAATCGTCATGGCACACCTGAAAACAAAAGCGACTACTGGGAAGCTGCCAGAACGGGAACAGTGGAAGTGGAGGTTAATCAGGGGATTATATGAAAAGGAGTTCGAGAGGGAACAGATAATTAAACTGTTTGAAATCATCGACCAGATGATGACTTTATCAACTGAATTGCAGACAAGTTTAGAGAGTAAAATTAAACAATTTGAGGAGGAAAGAACCATGCCTTTAGTAAGTAATATGGAGTTACGAGGAATCGAACGCGGTAAAGAAATTGGCAAGGAAATTGGCAAGGAAATAGGCAAGGAAATCGGCAAGGAAATAGGCAAGGAAATTGGCAAGGAAATTGGTAAGGAAATTGGGGCGTTAGAAAATGCTCGTGATTTTGTCAAAACAGTTTTGCAAGTTCGCTTAGGTGAAGTTCCTTTAGATGTGGAACAATACCTGAATAAAGTTTCGGTACTATCTACATTACAAGAGATTGTTAAATTAGCAGCTACCGCTAATTCCATCGCAGAATTTAAGCAGTCTTTGGCAAAAATCCAATCCTAGAACTTCTTGAGAAACCGGGTTTCTTTGAGAACCTATTTAGAAACAGGGTTTCTTTGAGAAACCCTGTTTCTTGTCTTTGAGAAAACGGGTTTCTTGTAGTAAATGTTAATTTTTGTTATGAAAACCTTGAAAGGTTGACGATTCTTTGAGTAAAATAGCCGCAGTAATCTTTCTAGGTCAGCGCCATGACTTCTATTAATACCCACTGAAACCATAATAAATCATAAACAAAAATCAATGTTAATAATCGATTCTAATCTATACCAGAGATGAACGTGGGTTGGCTTAAGTACCTAAGCAAAATTAATGACACAAATCTAACCCCCCCTTGCCCCTTGCCTATCTCCACTAGGAAATTTATTCTGCACCACTACTTAACTGTTTAATTTTCACCCTTTATTCAGGAAAAAGTCATGTCAATCCCTTTTTTAGTGAAGGATATCTACCCCGGTTCCTTTGGTCCCTACCCCAGCAATCTGACGGCCCGGGGCAATACCCTGTTCTTTACTGCCTATGACAGCGTTAACGGTGAGGAATTGTGGAGGAGCGACGGCACAGCAGCCGGTACAGTTGCGGTCGCCGACATCAACCCCGGTGACTATGGCTCCTATCCCGGCAATCTGACGGTGGTGGGCAGTACCCTGTTCTTCCAGGCCTATGACAGCGTGAACGGTACTGAATTGTGGAAAAGCGACGGCACGGAGGCTGGCACGGTTCTGGTCAAAGATATCAACCCTGGTGACTCTAGCTCCTACTTCGACAATCTGACGGCGCTGGGCAATACCCTGTTCTTCACTAACGCTGGATTGTGGAAAAGCGACGGCACGGCGGCCGGTACGGTTTTGGTCAAGAATATCAGCCTCGACAATCTAACGGCAGTAGGCAACACCCTCTTTTTCAGTGCCAGAGGCGTTAGCGGTAATGAATTGTGGAAGAGCGACGGCACGGCGGCCGGTACGGTTCTGGTCAAGAATATCCGCCCCGGTTCCTCTAGCTCCGACCCCCGCTATCTAACAGCAGTGGGCAACACCCTCTTTTTCACTGCGGATAACGGCGCAAACGGTCGGGAATTGTGGAAAAGCGACGGCACGGCCGCGGGTACGGTTTTGGTCAAGGATATCGGACTCGGTTCCTCTTACTTCCCCCCCAGCTATCTAACGGCAGTGGGTAATACCCTCTTTTTCCGTGCTTTTGACGGCGTGAACGGTCAGGAATTGTGGAAAAGCGACGGCACGGCGGCTGGTACGGTTCTGGTCAAAGATATACGCCCCGGTCCCGGTGGCTCCCTTGACTTCTTCACCCAGATGACGGCGGTGGGCAACACCCTGTTCTTCACTGCTTTTGACAGCGTGAACGGTACTGAATTGTGGAAGAGCGACGGCACGGCGGCCGGTACAGTTCTGGTCAAGGATATCAACCCCGGTTACGATAATCCCTTTAGTGGTCTCAACCCCCAAAATCTGACCGCAGTGGGCAATACCCTGTTCTTCACTGCCGATGACGGCGTGAACGGTCGGGAATTGTGGAAAAGCGACGGCACGGAGGCGGGTACGATTCTGGTAGGCGACATCCGCCCCGGTTCCTCTAGCTCCGACCCCCAAAACCTGAGAGTAGTGGGCAGCACCCTGTACTTCACTGCCGATGACGGCGTGAACGGTCGGGAATTGTGGGCCGTGAGTGGTCCCGCAGTTCCCACCCTCGCCATTGCCGCCACCAATGCCAGTCAAACCGAGGGCAACAGTGGCAGTAAAGCCTTTACCTTCACCGTCACTCGTTCGGTTATCACCACGGGAACCAATAACGTTGACTGGGCAGTTACTGGCAGCGGCAGCAATCCCGCCAATGCCACTGATTTTGTTGGGGGATTGTTACCGTCAGGAACCGTGAGTTTTGCGACGGGGGAAACCAGTCAAGTAATTACTGTTAACGTTCAGGGAGATACAACGGTAGAACCAGACGAAAACTTTACCGTCACCCTCTCCAATGCCACCAACGGAGCTACTATTACCACCGCTACTGCTATTGGCACTATCAATAATGATGACTTTATCGGTACTTCTGGTCCAGACACCCTTGTGGGAACCTCTGGAGCAGATGCCTTGACTGGATTAGCCGGAAACGATATTTATACAGTAAATAACGCCGGGGATTTAGTCATCGAAGCTCTCAACGAGGGAACCGATACCGTGCAAGCTTCCATTTCCTATACTCTTCCTAACAACGTGGAAAATCTCCTTCTCACTGGTACTGGTAATCTTAATGGCACGGGTAATGCCTTAAATAACCAGATTACAGGGAATAGTGGCAATAATAGCCTAATTGGCGGCGCTGGAATCGATACTTTAACTGGTGGTGCTGGTGCTGACAATTTTGTTTTCAACAGTCCCAGCGAAGGATTTGATTGGATGATGGACTTTAGCACCTCTCAAGGTGATGTTATCAATGTTTCTGCCACTGGTTTTGGGGGTGGACTGACTGCTGGTCCTTTGATTCCTGCACAATTCCGTTCTGCTGCGGGAGCCAATAGCGCTGCTACTGCAACTCAAAGATTTATCTACAATACTGCCAATGGTAGTTTATGGTTTGACGTAGATGGTGTTGGTGGCACTGCTTCGGTTCGACTCGCAAATCTTGTTGGTATTCCAACCCTCACTGCAGCCAATATTTCTGTTATCTAATCTATCCCTGTCCATCCCCTGCGGCGAATCGGACAATTGTTGATTTTTGCAGGAAAATTAGGCCAGCATCAATAATCAATAAGGGTGTGTTAGCTAAGGCTAACACACCCTTATTACTGGACTTCCCCGTTTACAAAAGGCCATAATACTAAATCCAGTTATTAAAAACTGATTATTTATTCCCTTTTTCCTCTTGCCTTTTGCCTCTTATCATAACTAGCCTGTACTCAACGGATTTAGTATAACCTGTGTAGGTTAGCAGCTACTATCAGTTATCAGTTATCAGTGACTAATTAGAAGCAAGTAGCAATCCCTTTGCTATGATAGCAGCAATTCTCATTTTGAAATAAATAGAGCATTAACCCCGATTTTGGCAAGGAAAATATAGTACGAAGCAACTATTTTCTAGAAGAGGCGAACAATAAAAAAAACAATTGGCTAGACAAATTAAGTATAAATACTCAAGCAATCAAAGAGGTTGGCTGAGAACGAACGGGGTTAAATCAGGAAGATAGTTCTGTTTTTAGAATAGGGAATTCAAGGGAAATAAAAATTTATAATTATTGTCAGCTAAGGTAAAATGGGTGAGATAGAAATCCACCAGCACGTCAAATTATTCCAAGATGGCTCAAAAAGCGGCAACCCTAGAAATTTCGGAATTAATGCAATTTTTACATCAAGAATTAGATGATTTACCCGATGAGAGGAAACCTGGAAATAATAGAAAATATGAGATAAAAGATGCCGTGATGGCTGCATTTTCAGTCTTTTTTACTCAGTCGCCGTCTTTTTTAGACCATCAACGTTTAATGAAAAGCAATAAGGGAAAAGATAATGCTGAAAGTTTATTTTCAATTAAAAAAATTCCTGGGGATAATCAAATAAGAAATTTGCTAGATCCAGTGCCAGCATCTAATATCTCTAGGACTTTTCAAAAAGTCTATGAATGGTTAAAAGAAAAGGGAGTTTTGAAAAAGTTTCTCTACTTAGATGGAGAAATATTAGTGGCGTTAGATGGCACAGAATATTTCTCATCAAAGAAAATTAATTGCCCTCATTGTAACTGTCGTAATCATCGAAATGGAACTACAACTTATTTTCATGGCTGTGTCACACCGATAGTAGTTTCTCCTAAGCAAAAACAAGTAATTAATTTAGAGCCAGAATTCATTAAAAAACAAGATGGACATCAAAAACAAGACTGTGAAAATGCGGCCGTTAAAAGATGGTTAAATAGGAATCATAAAAATAAGTATGGTTATCCTGTAACTCTTTTAGGAGACGACTTATATTCTCACGAACCTGTCTGTAAATTAGCGGTAAAACAAGGTTATAATTTTATTTTTGTTTGTTTGGAAACGTCGCATAAAACTTTATATGAATGGCTAGAATTTTTAGAAAAAAGTGGCGAAGTTAGGACCGTTGAAAAGAAACAATGGGATGGACGAAAAAATCTAATTTATCGTTATCGTTATGCTTCTAGAGTTCCCTTAAGAGAGGGGGACTCAAGTCTCGAAGTTAATTGGTGTGAAGTGACTGTTATTAATGAAAAAACCCAGAAAACTATCTACCAAAATAATTGGATAACTAATCATAAAATCACGGAAAATAATGTCGAAGAAATTGTCAAAGCTGGACGTAGCAGATGGAAAGTTGAAAATGAAGGCAATAACGTTCTTAAAAATCACGGTTATAATTTAGAGCATAACTTTGGTCATGGTCAGAATCATTTGTGCGAGTTCTTATTGTCTTTGAATTTACTAGCTTTTTTATTTCATACCGTGTTGGATTTAGTTAATTACACCTATCAAAAGATTCGTGAGCTATTAGTAACTAGGACTTCTTTCTTTAATGATATTCGTACCCTATTAAAATTTATTTGGTTTAAGAATTGGTCGGAATTTTTCTCATTTATTCTAACCGAATATGTCCCATTTAAAAAAGTAAATTCTAGTTAAAAATGTCAGAACTCTTGAAGGAGAAAAAGAAAATTGTTTATAAAAAAACTAAAAATTTTGTTAGAATTTCATCCAGATTTATGAGTTGAAATCGATTTTTCGTGGACAAAGTTCTTAAAACCTGTCTATCTCCAGCTTTGGATGATAATTATCTGTCAAAAAATCATGCTTCTACACAAGTTCTCTATTTAAATAAGAGAATTTTATCTGATTTTTTTCAAAATGAGAATTGCTGCTATGATAGTCATGGCACACCTGAAAACAAAAGCGACTACTGGGAAGCTGCCAGAACGGGAACAGTGGAAGTGGAGGTTAATCAGAGGATTATATGAAAAGGAGTTCGAGAGGGAACAGATAATTAAACTGTTTGAAATCATCGACAATATGATGACTTTATCCCCTGAATTACAGTCAAGTTTAGAGAGTAAAATTAAACAATTTGAGGAGGAAAGAACCATGCCTTTAATGAGTAATATGGAGTTGCGAGGAATCGAACGCGGTAAAGAAATTGGCAAGGAAATTGGCAAGGAAATTGGTAAGGAAATTGGCGCGTTAGAAAAAAGCCGTGATGACATAAAAACAGTTTTAACTGTGCGGTTTGGCGAGATTTCTTCAGAAATTGAAGAGATAATCGGGGCTCTTCGTTACTTGTTATGGTTCGATAGGGGGGCATAAATCGGCTAAACCCTTATCTGGCAAGAGACTTAATTGATTAGTTCGCTCTAGAGCAAAAACAATTGACAAAAATCGCCAAATGTCTTTCTATATAAGGGTTCCATCCCTTATACCCCCCGTCCATTGCATAACACCAACCGAAGAACCATAATCGGCAAAATGACTAACCCTACTATCTTAGAAGAGCTACTAAAATTAGCAGCTACCGCTAATTCTCTCGCAGAATTTAAGCAGTCTTTGGCTAAAATCAATATCTAGAAACTGGGTTTCTCTGAGTATTTAGAAACCGGGTTTCTTTGAGAACCTATTTAGAAACCGGGTTTCTTTGAGAAACCCGGTTTCTTGTCTTTGAGAAACCCGTTTCAAGGGGTGACAAGGCGACTAAAAGGCTTGCTGGATAAGGCGCATAGCCGTTAGACCCCTAGAAAAATCGGGGTGTTTTCCTGGCTTGAGGCGGATCAAAGAAAAGGCGAGTTCCGAGTACGCGTCCATCGACTCGATCCAGAAGCTCCCATAAGTACCTATCCAAAAATCGCTATGTCTTTCCGGACCGCGTTTCGCTTCTTTGGAGCGACAAATATAATCGCGAGTTCCCGATTTCTTGAGATTTTGACCACGGGTTGTATTCAAAGAGTAAGCGATAGCGATTAATAAAATTAAGGCGAGAAAGCGAGGCTCGCTCACTTTCGTTTTTTCAAGATTATATCCTCCCGTTTTACAATCTTTGAACATCGCTTCAATCCCGAATCGAGATTTATATAACTTGAGAGTTATCTCTAAAGATTCTAGGTTGGTCAATAAATACCAAGGCTCTTTAGACCCTTTAGTTCGATAACCTCTTTTCCAATAAGTTGCTAGGTTGAACCCCTCGATCTCATGGCTTTTCGTGTGGGTCACTCCCCGAAAGAAGTTTCGCTCGCCCCGGTTCGGTTCTAACTCGGAAAGGGCTTGATAGTTTTCTCCATCTTTCAATCGCGTGTAGGTACTTTTCTTTTGACGGAAGATAAAAGCTACACCTCTGTCGTCAAGCCACTTCCCTAATTGCGCTGACTGAAATTCACGGTCTCCCATTACGACGAGCGGATAGGGTTTCAACAACCCTAAGACTGGCTTGAGGAATTTTTTCTGTTCCCCGAGAGCGCTACTTCCTTTTTTATTCAGTAACACCCAATATACGGGCAAAGCTCTCCGACCACAAATCACACTGGCGACGAATAAATTTCTCCCCTTCCAATCGGTTCTATCTATGACGACTAATAATCTTCCCGCGTGTTTCAGTTTTTTGAGCCTTCTTCTTTGCTCTCGATTTTTATTTTTTCCGCTAAATTCTAGCTTGACGATCTGTTTGATCAAAGGAAACCACAAGAGTTTCACGTTTAGTTGCGGGAGCTTAAGAAATCTCTGCAAATTCCGTCTTCTACTTTCAAAGGTTATCGGTTGCGGGAAAAGAGCGGCCAGTTTCTCTAGTTGGACTATCCGATGACTTTGTAAGAGCAGGATTAGGAGCTGTAAGGTCAAATAGCTCGCCTCGCTAAGGTTCGCCTGTAAACAAGCCTGATAGAATGAAGGTAACATTTTAAAATTTTGAGTGGTTGTCCTAACCACTCTATTTCTTTAGGGGGTCGTTTGGCTAGACCCCCCGCTCTATCTAGCTTGTAGCCCCTCTGTCACCCCTTGAAGAAACCCGTTTTCTTGTAATCAATGTTAATTTTTGTTATAGAGGTATTGAAAAATCGACACTTGTTGGGCTAAAACTGTTAGAAATCAACTTTTGCAGTTAACGTCATGACTTCTACCCTTTTGTCGATTTTTCCTGCTATTGACGATGTTTTGTTTCATTTCGCTCAATCTGATGGATTTTGGGCGAATTTGGCAATCGCTGTAGGTTAAGGGGGTAAGGTCATAACAATCCGTTGCCAAAACCGACTTTTCAGAATACAATAGGGACGAGTAGTCATTCATCGCTCAGATTAGTTAAGATGATATTACATGACTAATAATATTGACCATGACCGATTATTTAAGGAGTTAATCTCCACCTTTTTTGTCGAATTTATCGAGTTGTTTTTTCCTCAATTGATGGATTATTTAGATAGGGAATCGATTACTTTTTTAGACAAAGAAGTATTTACCGATGTCACAGAAGGAGAAAGGTATGAAAGCGATTTAGTCGCACAAGTTAAGTTTCGAGAAAAAGAATCTTTTTTTCTGATTCATGTGGAGGCGCAGCAAAGTTCCCGCAAGTGGTTTAACCGGCGAATGTTTAGTTATTTTGCTCGCTTTCATGAGAAATTTGTCTTACCGATTTATCCGATTGTAATTTTTTCTTATTCAAAGCCAAAAAGAGAAGCGATTAGTCAATATGTAGTCGATTTTCCCGATTTAAAAGTCTTAGAATTTAACTATCAAGTAGTGCAGTTAAATCGATTAAATTGGCGAGATTTTCTTAATCAACCGAATCCGGTTGCTTCAGCTTTGATGGCGAAGATGAACATTGCCGAGAAAGAGCGAGCCAAGGTAAAAGCGGAATGTCTGCGCTTGTTAATTACTTTAAGGTTAAATCCAGCGAAAATGCAATTAATTTCTGGATTTATTGATACATATCTCAATCTTAATCCAGTGGAAGAGATACAATTTCAAGAAGAGATTAGCACATTTAGTCAACCCGTACAGGAGGGAGTTATGCAAATTACCACCAGTTGGATGCGTCAAGGTATTGAACTAGGTATCGAACAAGGTATTGAACAAGGTATTGAACAAGGTATCGAACAAGGTATCGAACGGGGTATTGAACAAGGTATCGAACGGGGTATTGAACAAGGTATTGAACAAGGTATCGAACAAGGTATCGAACAAGGTATTGAACGGGGTATTGAACAAGGTATCGAACGGGAAAAGACATTGATTATTCGTCAACTTAAACGCAAGTTAGGGGAGATTAATCCTTCATTGGAAACTAAAATAATGCAGTTAAGTATTGATGATGTAGAAGCATTAGGAGAAGCTTTATTCGATTTCTCTAAGGTTGAAGATTTAATCAATTGGTTAAATACTTTAACTGCCTAGCTTTGACGTTAGCGATCGCATCTTCGCAACAAATGAGAAAACGGGTCTCTTCGAGAAACCCGTTTTCTTGTAATAAATGTTAATTTCCGTTTTCTGCATTTAGAAAACGGGTTTCTTTGAGAAACTCTTTGAGAAACCCGTTTTCTTTGAGAAACCCGTTTTCTTGTAATAAATGTTAATTTTTGTGATAGAATCCTTGAAAAATTGGCGATTGTTCCCACAAAATAGTCGCAGTAATCTTTCTAGGTCAGCGTCATGACTTCTACCCTGTTGCCGATTCTTCCTGCTGTTGACGATATTTTGTTCAATTTTGCTCAATCTGATGGTTTTTGGGCAAATTTGGAAACCGCTTTTGGCACAAGTTATGATGTGGTTAAAGCGACGCAATTACGACAACAGTGGCAAAGTCGAAATTTCAGTCAACTCCCCCCAATTGAGGTACTCAGTGATGAGGTTTTAGGGACGGCGAATGGTGCTTGTGCGATCGCTCTTAAGGAGATTTACTTAGGGTTAGCTGAATATCAGTGAAAGCTTTGCTAGAAAAGGGTTTAGGTTTTTTGGTCAAGAAAAGTACCAGAAACAAACTGAGAGTAGTTCACACTCTTATTTAACGGTGGTGGGCAATGTCTATCCTGGGAAAAACTACGGGGTGAGCGATATCGGTCTTCGGGCATTTAAACGAATCCCGCACGGGCCTGTCGCGGAGGAGCGTGCGAGCCGGTAATTGGTAGAGCGACCCGTGGTTGTGTCCTTAACGGTGAAAGTGATCGAGTCATCTGACGACTGTTCGATACCGGCCGGTCCCCCTAGAAAAGCCCCCTCTCTAACGGTAGCGACCGGTTTGAAAGCGCCTTGTATTTCCACAAAAAGGGACTGACGGGTAATTCCCCAGGCGTTGCTGAATTAAGGTATGATTAGGCAAAATGGCGAGCATTCAGAGGAAAATAACTTCTGTTATTTGAATAAGGAACTGGAACATCCTCAAATTTTAGGTAGTGAATTAGTAATCGAATTGAATGTCTGAGCATTTGTTCAGACTTGGAATAACAAAGAGTTTTTCGATGTAACCTGGCTAAATAATGTCTTAGTCTAGTATTTTCTCCCTCTACTCTGGTCATATAAGTTTTGCTAATAATCTGGTCTCCGTCGGGGATAAAATTAGGGTAAACTTTCCATCCATCTGTCACATAAAAATGACATTTCCACTGACCAACAACTTTCCATAAGTCCGCAAAAGTTTTAGCACTATGATCACCTAAAACCCATCCTAAAATCCCTGTTTTAAAGTGATCTACCGCTGTCCATAACCAGATTTTGTTTTTTTTGAGCCGACAAATGTTTCTAATTCATCTAATTCTCCCACATCGGGAATTGTTTGTGGGTCATAATAATCCGGTAAGAGTTCGCCGACTTGTTTAACCCAATTCATAATTGTCGTATGATGAACGTTTTTAACCCTTTCAATGGCTCGAAAACCCAGACCATTAACATACATTTTCAGACATTCCCGTTTCATTTCTTCAAAAATAACCTCTCTGGGGTTCATAAACCTCTATAAATTGTCTTCCGCAGTTCACACAAATATAGTTCTGTTTTCCTTTTTTATGACCATTTTTATTGATATGATTGGATTGACATTCAGGACATTGCATAATTTCTGAGTTTGATAATGGGTATTTTTGGGTGATCGCCTTCCTCCTCAATCATACCCTAAATCAGCAACGCCGATTTTTTTTCTGTGGTAATAGTGATGTGGATTCAACAGTTGCGTTGACATCCTCACCGCCTTGATCGGACGGTGATTCTGGGCAGATCAAACAAACTTAATTGAACGACCTTCAGGACTGTTGACGCTTCACTGGATGCCTCTACCTTAGCGGTAGTCTTACGCCAGGTCTGTTTCAAGTCTCCTAAAAACATCTTAGCACAAAGCCGTCGTCAGCTGTCCTGCATTTAAATGGTGGTGATTCGGTAGTAGTGATGGCGGCTTAATCCTTTGCTTTGTTGTGCATTGTAGTCATGGATAAAATACCAAAGGGTTCCCCAACGTGATTCTCCATTTTTTTAGAGAAAGATAGACTCTCTCTCACCAGCCGAGAAATCCTTTGTCGAAAGGTATTATTCCTGGACTTCCCCGTTGACAAAAAGCCATAATCTGTGCTGTAGAAAGGATTAAGAAAATTTCCAGCGCCCCGTTACTGGCTACAAATCAGGGAAACTTCCAATAAATCTAACGCTTTTTGTTGCAGTTGGGTCGGTCGAGTTATCTTAGAAAAACGATAACTTCCCTCCCTAATCGTACATTCCACTGTATTCAAGCAAATCGTCCCCAAGTCTTCCAACAAAGTCCGAAAACTATGCACAGGAAAGTTCTCTTGATTCCGTTTTTTTCTCTCTTTAGACTGAGCGGATTCACTGCGACTCGCTTTAATCACATTCAGAGAACCATCATCAATTTCTTCATCCTCAAATAACAAAGGAGCCAAGCACTGTTTTAAATGCCATTCCACATAATAAGCCAACATACATAAAAAGATATGAGCCTTGACTCTATCACCCTTATAATGATAGATAGGACGTACCTTTAAATCAATTGACTTATAACAGCGAAATGCCTCCTCCACTTGAGACAAACTTTTATAAGCTTTAACCGTCGTCGCTGCATCCATCAAGGTTGACTCCAGAGAAGTTCTTAACACATACACACCATCCAAAGCCATTTCTTGAGCGATTAATTCCCGCTTACGCTGATAAGAAAAGCCTTCCTCTGTTATCTCTAAGTTATAGTATTTATTGACCTTAAACTGATTAAGAACCTTACCGACTCTCAAAGCTATCTTATCTTGACCCTTTAAAGCTCTTTTCTCCCTTTGAGTCGCCTGAACAATCAAATCTAGTTCCTTCTCTACCGCCTCTAATAATGCCTCTCTTTGTAGTTGATTTTTCTGGGCGATTAAAGGATTCCGACAAGCAATTAATCTTTCGTCGGGATAATCTTCACTCTCAAATTCCACCAAGTTTACCTGCTCAAATAATCCTAATTGAATCACTTCTACCTCAGCCAGTTTCCGAATTTGAGGCTTAGTTAAACCAGTAATATAGTCTAATCCTTCTATGGGTTTTACTAATTCCTTGATTTTCGAGTTGGTTAAAATTCCTCTATCGCTTACCCAGACCACATTCTCAATCCCCCAACCCTTTCTGACTTTCTCAATTTGTCCGCTTAAAGTAGCACCATCTGAAGTGTTTCCTTCAAAGACTTCTACCGCTATCGGACAACCCTTAGCTGAACACAACAAACCAAAAACTATCTGAGTTCTCCCTTTCTTTTTATCTCGGTTATAACCATATTTTCCCAGTTCACAACCATCTCCTTCTAGGTAACTAGAAGTGACATCATACAAGACTAATGTTCCTGATTCTAAGTGTTTAAGTGCTAGGTGCTTCTCAATTTTCTCTTGTTTTTCTAATAACCAATCTAAGGCGTTATATAATTCGTCTTCATCGGCTTTCTCTAAGTCTAACAATTGTCCTAAACTCTGACTGCAAGTTTCGCTATTAAACCCTCTCGCTGTGGCTAATTTCGATTTAGGATTGATGATTCTTGCCACAATCATTGCCACCACTAAGTTTCTGATTCGTGAGGATTTTTCACTGATTATTTTATCTAAACCTAATTTTTTAATCGTCTCTAAAATAGCCATCACATGACCATGAGGAAGACTTCTAATCACTTCAAAATGATTGGGAATGCCTTCATTCATGGACAGTGTTGCTCCTTTAAGAGCCAGTTTTAGATTGTCGATAATATCATCGGGTAATTTTGAGAGATTGGCCAGGGTTCTTTGGCTCTTCGGTTTGTCTTATGCAATGGACGGGGGTTATAAGGGATGGAACCCTTATATAGAAAGGCATTTGGCGATTTTTGTCAATTGTTTTTCATCTAGAGCGAACTCATCAATTAAGTCTGTTGTCAGATAAGGATTTAGTCAATTTATGCCCCCCTATCGAACCATACCAAGTAACGAAGAGCCGGTTCTTTTTTTGACTTGATCTCCTTCTCGGTAGGACTCTCGAAGAAGAACAGCGGGGGGAGAATTACGGTTAGGAACTTTTTCTATATACATGGCTATCATTTTAGCAAATAGAGAGAATTCTTGTCCATTAAGAAATGTTACAAATTACGGCTCTTCGGGACTTGGTATGGTTCGATATGGGAGCATAAATCGACTAAATCCTTATCTGGCAAGAGACTTAATTGATTAGTTCGCTCTAGATCAAAAATAATTGACAAAAATCACTAAATGCCTTTCTATATAAGGGTTCTATCCCTTATAACCCCTGTCCATTGCATAACAGAAACCCAAGAACCCAAATTACATGGGTATATTAAGAAAAGTTAAGGGGGTGCATCCATTGATGGATAAGGGTTTTCGGCTATTATGGTATATATGTATGGGGGAAGTTCAGCTATAGTAAGTTAAACTGATCACGCAAAGAATAAGAGAGCCATGACCGAATCCAGATAGGGAAATTTCCCGATATTCACTCCGGTTCAAAAGAATGATTATTAAATTTCAAAGTCCGACAATTCTCCGTCACTGTCCGCACCACATCAAAAGCCTCATCCCGCATCCATTGCCCGTAATAGCGCACATCTGCGGCTAATCCCTGGTCCCCATCCCAGGAAGAAATCTTTTGTTTTTGACGAGAATCGGGATTAACCGGCGGTTTATACTGAAACTTGGGCGGAATCTCAATCAAAGCCTTAGTAATCAACACCGCCACCAGATTGAGGTCACTACCGTGGGCCTGCAATCCCAAGCGCTGGGCCTCAAGAGGAATGGAACCACCACCACAAAACGGATCATAGGCAGGGGGGGCATATTTAGCGATATAGTCGCGTATAGCATCCGGTTTAGTGGGGGGTTCTTGGCCACGTTCCCAAGCTAAACAGCGAGCAATTTCTCGCTGTGCTTCTAGCAATACTGCTGAGTTAGGCTGATTAATCTCATCCCAAGATACCAAACCTCTAACCACCTGCTTAATGTTGCCTTTTTTGTCCTTTTCAAGGTCAATCCTGCCCAAAATATCAAACAATCGCTGCCGTTCCTGATTCTGTGCTTCTTCCGTGGGAAATTTCTCTGGCCAACTGGAGGGATCATCCACCAAAGAAGCCCATAAAACCGCCCGACAAGCCGCTAAAGGTCGCCTAGCCCACCAAAGATGTAGAGTAGAGGGATGACCGTGCCGAATCGACTTTTCCCGTGCCGATTCGACGTTAATCGCTTCTAGGGGTAGGGCCACTTCAATGAGTTTTTTACGGTAGGTCATGGAAGATAAAAGAACCACAAAGGCACAAAGGACACAAAGGTTTAGTTGAGCTTAAATAATTGTTTGAGAGCTTTCTCTACAATACTTCGATCGGTCACTGTCAATTTGCCGATGCGCTTGACAATTAGTGAATGCTCTAGGGTAAATAACTTCATGCGGACAATAGATGGAGTTTTTAATCCGGCCACTTGTAGATTGGTAATCCTTACATCAAGCAACCAAGAAGAATGGGTTGCCGTTGTAATCATTGCCATAACGCTACGACCAACAGAAGTATTGAAAGCGATCGCATCAGACAAAATCAAAGCTGGTCGTCGTTTAGTGGCATTTATATCAGTGAAAGGAAAGGGAACAACGACAACATCAAACTGTTCATAAATCACTGTAGGCGCATTCATCAGCCTCTGACTCCCATTCACTCATCATAGATGAAATTCCCTTGAGATATTCCCTATCCGCAGGCTCAAGAGTTTCGTCGTATCGAGAGGGTTCTTTTTCGCGTAACGGATATAAATTAGACGCTGATTTATTAGTAATAATTTTATCTGGCTGAGTTTTGGGATGCGATCGTATGATCACTTCCACCGCGTCTCCAGCGTGAAAAGGTAATTCTTTCAATAATACCGTCCCATCTTCAGTTAAAACTGTTTGTATTTTGTAAGTATTCATAATTGAGACTCTTGACATAAGGAACCACAAAGGCACAAAGGACACAAAGGAAGGGTTGTTTGTTGGGGAGAGGGTTTGTATTCGTTGGCTAGTCCGTAATCTTTGGACAGGAGGTGACTAGACGATTGTAGGCGATCGCGTCGGTAGTCCAATTTTTTCTGGCGCATAAGCTATAAATAGGCGAGTTCTTTGGCTAAAAGGAATCACTTAAGCGTGTTTACGTCGGGGTAGGCAAGTATTTTTTCATCTACTGTCAGGAGGGGACAATTATGAACCTTCGCTGTGGCGACAATAATTTGGTCGGCTGGATCGTTATGAAATCCAGCAAGTTGAGTTGATTGCACGATAATGGGTAACGTCAGTGGAAGTAATTGAACACCTGGATAAGCGGTCGCAACGCGCTCGCTACGCGAGATCGCATAATTGAGCCACTCATCGACCGGATAAGATAACTCCACTCGGTTCTTCTCAACTAATTTAGCAACTTCCCAGCAAGAAAAAATACTAACTCCAAGCTCACTAACCTGATGCTCTAAAATTAATTGTTCTAGCCGTGCTGTGAGACGTGAGCTACTGTCAACCCACCAGAGCCAAATATGAGTGTCCAAAATAATCATTTTAGAACTTCCCAGTCTTCTGGTGGAATAGCTGGTTCAAAGGGATCATCATAACGAAGGACAGAACCTTTCAAGGAATGTATTAGTTTTTCCTGACTAGATGATGACGATGTTTTAGATTGCCCTAAAATAATAATTTCCACCGCATCTCCAGCGTGAAAAGGTAATTCTTTCAATAATACCGTCCCATCTTCAGTTAAAACTGTTTGTATTTTGTAAGTATTCATAATTGAGACTCTTGAGATGTGGTTAATTCCCTTAGTGTCCTTCGTGCCTTTGTGGTTCAATCATATCCGTTCTATTAAACTTACTCAAATCTACTCATGAGCAAATTTGACGTTAACTTCCTGCTTCACTGTAGTAGTGTCGGCACTATCTACTCTACAAGCTGACACGGTGGAACTCACCGCCAAAGAAGCTAGATTTAGACTAGCGTTCAAGTCTCGACCGCAAACTGCATGGCATTGTTCACACTCAAAAACTCTTTCAGTTAAAGATAGAGACTCTTTCTTGTACCCACAATTGGAACAGGTTTTACTACTAGGAAACCACCTATCGGCTATGATTAATTCCGAACCATACAACTGAGTTTTATAATCAAGTTGTCTTCGGAACTCGTAAAAACCCATATCCTGAACGGCTTTAGCTAATTTGTGATTAGCCATCATCCCAGACACATTTAAATCCTCAATTACTATCTTTCCGTGGTTCTTGGCTAAATAAGTGGTGAGTTTATGTAACGTATCTTTACGGATATTAGCTATTTTAAAATGAAGTTTAGCTATTTGCCGTTGGGCTTTGTTCCAATTATTTGAACCTTTTACCTTATGTCGGTTCAAGTATTGAAGTCTGGCTAATTGTTTTTCGTATTTACGATAACTTTTAGAGCCTTCAAACGTCTCCCCTGTCGATAAAGTAGCTAAAGATTTAATTCCCAGATCACAACCAACTACATCATGAGTTTTATTGGTTGTTTGCTGTTCAACTTCCATCTTAAAACTAATAAACCACCTATTAGCTTTTTTACTAATAGTGACAGATTTTGGCTGGTATCTATATGGTAGCCGCTCGTAGGTTTTTAACCAACCAATCACAGGAACTTTTATCTTTTGATGGGCAACTTTAATGCTCCCATCTAAAGTGAAACTATCCTGTTTACCTTTCTTCTTGAAATTTGGTGGTTTGGCTATCTTCTTGCAGCATCTTTTCCAAGCATCGGATAAAGCTCTTAACGCCCATTGGGGAGCGCATTTAGACACTTGATAATACCAATCATGCTCTGATTTTACCAATGCTACCAACCATTTATGAAGGTCAATAGCCGTAGGAAACTTGATTTTTTCATCAGGGTTAGCTTGATTATGGTCTAAAATTTGCTTGGTTAAAGCCAAACCCCAATTCCAAGCATGACGTGCGGTTCCTGCGTGTTGGGCTAATAATGAGCGTTGTTGATTATTTAGTTTTAACTCAGTCTTGAATCCTAGTAGCAACGTCTCTTAACTCCTCTACGATTTTTCTATTTTTATGGCTTCTAGAGCCATACAATCTAGCGGAAAATAACGTAATAATCTCTAAGACATCTTCTGCTAAATCCTCCTCAAATGTACTGTCTTCAGTTCGATTAATAATGACAACTTCAGTCCCGAATTGCTCACACAGACTAAAGATTAATTCACTACCAAATCTAAGTAATCTATCCTTATGAGTTAAGAATAATCTCTCTACTTTACTATCAACAATCAACCGAATTAATCGCTTTAATTCTTTTTTGTTGTAGTTAAGTCCTGAACCTAGGTCGTCTATAATTTCAACTTGCCAACCGTTTTGAGCGCAAAACAGTTCGACAACTTCTTTTTGACGTTCTAAATCCTTCTTTTGGTCATGACTAGAAACACGGCAATAGCCAACAGTATAAGAGAGATTCTCTTTTAAACCAAGCAACTGAGAAATTGTATAACGACGATGCCCATTAGCAGTCCGTTCTGGAATTAGTTTACATCCCAACGCCTTAACGTCGATACGCTTACACCTTTCAATTTAGCGGCTTCCGATATGGTTAACTTACTCATAGAACGGTTATAGCACAAGTCATGAGTAATTTTGGCTAATATTAGTTAGGTTTTTGGCTTCTGTATTTACCCAGCAATTCTCATTTTAAGGTTTCATGACATTAAAACCCTTGCACCTAGAGGGGTTAATAATTCTTAACGAATCTCTAGATCGCTGAAACAACGCAAAATCGTTTCAAAATGAGAATTGCTGCCTAAAGACCGATGTCTAGAAATAATTGCATTTCAGCCCAGATTCTTGTCAAAACATCGGTAAGGGCATGATCGCTATCTAATTCGATTAACTGTACCCAAGGACGAGAAAAAGCATAATGGCGACTATTTTCTAGGGCAATCACCTCATCGTCACTGCCATGAATAATCAGGGTGGGGAGCTGCCTGATTAACTTTTCTTGGGGATAATTAGCTAAGTCCTCAATAAACTTGTAATAAATCGGCAGATAACGACGATAACCGTGGTGATAAACCGATAAACTCCCAGATTTTTGCCAATTGGCTAGGGTTTTCGCTCCCAATTGTCCTAACCAAATCGGCCCGAAATTAAAAGCGGGAGCTAATAAAACGAGCCTTTGCACCTGAAAATAAGTTTCTGCCAGCCAAGCTGCCGTTAAACCGCCAAAACTGGAACCAATCAGTGTAACGGGAAACTGACATTGTTCAATCAATTGGCCGACTTGAACAATCTGACGAGTGAGCGTTAAGCTAGAAAAGTCATCACTGTTAAGATCGGGAATTTCCATTGCTAAACCCCTCTTTTGCCAACAATGTCTCAAAAATTGCGCTTTTGTTGATTGGGGGCTAGAAGCAAAACCGTGTAGATAAATATATCTGTTTTCAAGGACTGCCATTCTAGAACCAATTAGATTTCTTCATCTTGCTCTTTGGTATTACTGGGAGAAGAATTATAAATGGCATCTAACTGTTGACGAGCATCTTCGACAGTTAGAGAACGAATCACTAACAGAGGTTCATTAATCGGTTGTCCGGCCTCGTCCAAAAGTTCCGGATGGGAAGTCATGGGATAACCGTAGGGATTATAGGAATTAGCCGATTTAGCAGGACGTTTCTGGGAATCCATGCTGACAGTAATCAGACTCCGAATTAAATTATTAATGGTCAAAAAAGCGATAACTGTGAAGGCGAGGATATAGAGCAGATGTAACATTGGCCGAGTCTCCCATGAATTATGTGTGAATATTCCTAATTGACAAAACTTTATGCTAAAAATTCGCTCAACTCTCTAGCTTACCAAAAAAGTTTCAGGTTAAGCGTCAGTTTGAGGAGATTGATATTCTCCCCAACCCTGTAATCGACGACGACTGCTGACCCCCCAACACTCTGCCACCAGCTGGTGCCAAGGCAATAACATCTTAGCCTCGATACCCACCTGACCACCTGTGGTTTTAAAGAGTAAATGAGCCGTGGCCACCTCCTGTTGAGCGTTTTTGACTCTTGCTAATAAATCGTTTTGTTCCTCGAGGCTGAGAAAGGATAATCTCTCGGATTCGAGGAGAAGACGGGAACGGGAAAACCAATAGGTGAAATCCTCTAGTAGAGGTTCCAAGATGGTTTTCAGGAGTTCGTTTTCGGCGGGTTGCGAAGGGAACATTATTTTTATAATGACGATTTTGCTTACCTTAATCTTAGCGTTATTTATATTTCTTAACATTGTGACGGGAAAATTTTAAGATTTGCCCCGGCTGTAGGCGGCACTAAAGAAGTCCTGTTCACAACTAAGGGCATAACGATAGGATAAAGAGATATTTTCGGTCATCGGGGCGTATTTATCGGCTAATTCCTCTAACTGGCTTGCTAAAGCGGCGAATTCATCCCCACTATAACTATCAATCCAAGCTTGATAGGGATTCTCAGAAATCGGCTCTAAGGCTAATTGTTGACCCAGATAAGCATAAAGACGCATACAGGGACTCATGGCCACGGCAATCGCACCGATGTCACCCATCCAAGCGGTAGCGAGAAGAAAATCCGTATAGCGACGGGTGGCATTAGCGGGCTGAACCTTTCTCAGGTCAACCCCCCACTGTAAAGCATAATTTTCATGTAATTCTAATTCCTTTAATACCCCCGCCGCTAACCGATGAAAGCTAGTAAATCCCTGCCAATCGGGAGCTTTAGCAGCGGCGATACTGTAAGCACGGGCGAAAGATTCCAGAAAAAAAGCATCCTGACCGACATAAAAAGCGAAACAGTCCCGTTTAAGCTCTCCTGTGGTGATACCTCGCACAAAAGGGTGTTCTAGACAAGCTTGTACTATATCTTGATGGCTCTGCCAAAGTTGCTGACTAAGCATGGGAAAATACTAATTAGGTGGACGTGGGAATTATGAATTATGAATTATGAATTATGAATTATGAATTAAGTAGTCGTGCAAAATTAATTTCCTAGTGAAGATAGGCAAGAGGCAAGAGGCAAGAGCGGGGTTAGATATGTGTAATTAATTTTGCTTAGGTACTTATGAATTATGAATTATGAATTATGAATTATACTAAATCCGTTGAGTATAGGCTACATATCAGGAAAGGCACTCATGCAAGAGGCAAAAGCCAAAGGGTAGAATAAATAATCAGTTTTTAATAACTGGATTTAGTATTATGAATTAGGAAGTCGGGAGTATTTAAGGTTGGTTAACTAGAGTTCGGCATCTCACAGGGTGACAGAGAGCCTGAGTTGTCACAGTTTCATTTCCTTGACCCAAACTGACGTTAACCCTGTTATGATACAGATAACTGACCAAATTGGAATTAAAAACTATGCGACTTAAGCGATGGGAGTCCCCCCGCCGTCAGGGACGTAACGACAAAGGCAAGGGTGGTTCGGCCCGACAGCGACAACTGAAAAAACAATTTAAAATGTTGTCCAAAAAACTGAAAGGGGGAGAGAGTAACATCTCTCCTCTTTTTTTGTCCCCAGCAATCGCCGCTAAAAAATCTTCCTCTGGGAAACTCTCAGTCTCCTGAAACAGTCCCAGACTTGAGCCACTTTCAGATTAGGGAAAAAAATGAAGCGTACACTTGCCGTCATGACGATGACAGTAGCTTTAACCGTCACCAGTAACCATTCTAGCCTTGCCGGAGCAATCTTCGATCGCATTCAAAAAACTGGGGTAATTACTGCCGGCGCTCGTAAAGATGCTATTCCCTTTGGTTTTGTCAACTCCCAAGGCAAGTGGGTGGGTTACAGCCTTGATATGTTAGAGTTAATTCGCAAGGAAACCGAACGGAAGTTAGGAAAACCAATTAAATTAAAAATTGTTGAGGTTACTCCCCAAAATCGTTTTGAAAAGTTGAAAACAGGGGTTATCGATATCGAATGTGGCTCCACTACTTTTACTTGGAAAAGAGAAAATGAAGTGGATTTTTCCGTTAGTTACTTTGCCGGTGGTACTCAATTGTTAACCCGCAAAGGTAGTAATCTCGATGACATCGGTAGCTTGGCAGGCAGACGCATTGGAGTGATTGCCAATACTACTAATGAAGCGGTAATTAAAACCCAACAACCCGCCGCTATTTTGGTCAAAGTTAAAAACCGTGGCGAGGGTTTACAAAAACTAGAAATGGGAGAAATTGATGGTTTTGCCAGTGATGGCATTACCCTAGAAGGTTTAAGGAAAAGTGCTAAAAGTCCCAATAATTTAGCCATAGTTCCCTCCTATCCCTACGCCTACGAATCCTATGCCTGTACTTTACCCGAAAATGATTCTAAATGGCGCGATACAGTGAATTATACACTATTAAAATTCATGGAAGGGATCGTCAGTGACCAACAACAAGCGGTGACAATTTATGAACGTTGGTTTGGTGAAGATGGTATTGTTCCCTATTCCAGAGAAACTATTAATGATTATTTTCAAGGCATTGTCAACACCTACGAATGGATTCCTTTAACTATATTTCCCTAAAATCAAAACCTTTTTAGGGAAAGGTTCAAAAAGGCACTCTTGCAAGTGGGAATTATGAATAGGGAAGTAGGAAGTGGGGAGGTGGGTTTTTAAAGAAGGCAGGAAAATTTATTGTAATTTCTCAATGATACTGATAATGATTCTCTTTAGCTGAGGGAGATTGTTTTGAATCACTTTCCAGACGACTTTTTCATCAATGGCCCAATATTCATGAACTAATTTATCCCGCATACCCGCGATGTTTTTCCAAGGAATATTGGGATAATTAACTCTCACTTCATCAGGAATATTTTTGACTGCTTCCCCGATTATTTCAATTAATTTTACTGCCGAAAGAAAGATTTCTATCTTAGTGGAAAATTCTGCAAATCTTAGATCCTGAGTCATCTTTTCTAGTTGACAAATTGCCTCTAGAATGTCTTGCAGGAAATCTCTAAATTCCCGTTGCGTCATACATAAATAACCTCGGATAAAATTCTTTCTCTCCTTTTTCCTTTTAAGCCATTTTTACTGATAACATCCGCTTTTACCTTAAGTAAATCACTTAAATAATATTCCAGATCTACTAAATCTAGTAAACTAGGCGGTTCTGTATAATCTATCAGAATATTAACTTGACTATTTTCCTGCACTTCTCCTTTTACATAATCTCCAAAAATACCTAATTCACTGACATGATACTTTTCTTTTACTAAGGACTTAACTTGACCCAAAATCGCTTTAATTTCTTCTAAATTTTTCATGATGCTTACCTTCTAAGATAACGGAAAAGATTTCTACCCTACTGATCAAAATTTTATTTCCTGTATCTGTATTGTAGCAGATATCGGATGAAAGAATACACCATACTCCTTGAAATCATGAGAATTGAGAGAGTTAGTCCAAAAATACCCTCTCAATTGACTGAATTAAGAGGCGATCGCAAGTTTTTTATTAATGGTTTTTAGGAGACTTTTGTGGTTTCCTTTTCTGAGGGTTTGGAGGGTTTTAGTTTACACTTGAGGGTTATCTCCATACTTTCACCCGCATTATATCAAAATGATAATCATAGCTCCAAACAGGTAGGTCTAATTCGATTGAAATGATAGCAGTCAAAGCATCAACAATAGTAATAGTTTGATCAGGAAATTATTTAGCTTTTGCTATGACCGCGAAATACTGATCTTCTGTCAGATTGATCAGATTAGCAGATTCTAAGCAATTTTGTGTGAAATGAGTGGCTTGTTCAAATCCTAATCTATATAGAAGCAAGCTCTAAATTCGGCTCTCTTCGGTTTGGTGGGTAAAATGTATTCTAAGGTACAGTCCTGCTGGCGAGCGAGTGGAGGGAACCATAAAGACACAAAGGACACAAAGATTGATCGATCATATTGTAAGTTAAACTTATCACACAGAACCTAGAAGAGCCTAAATTCGGCTAAAACAGCGTCATGATTGATGGATGTGTCAGTATAGCCACTTCCTTTGGGTGTGGGAGATAAGTGAAAAGATTTTTTCGGTTTGGATAAATAGCCTTTCGCTATTAAAAATGATTCTATATTTGAAATATGCTAATTTAGAGGATTATCACGATCGCATCTAGCCAGTACCATGAGTGAAATTAGCGTCGGGGGAAAAGTCCGTCTGATTGCCATTCCCCCTTACCTGAAAACCGCCGATCCTATGCCTATGTTAAGGCCGCCGGAGCTACTCAATATCGACGATATCGGCACGGTTATCGATCGCCGGCCGGGGGGTTATTGGGGTGTAAAATTCGATCGAGGCTCATTTCTGCTCGATAGCAAATATTTAGAAGCCATTTAAACCAGTTAAGTGCATTGCAGTCAAGACAACTTTTAACCAAGGTAAAACTATCGGTCATTGGCTGCCAGAAACTGCCTGCTTGGATGATTAAATCTCTGAGACAAAAAATTATACCCAGTCAATCAGTCTAGTTATATCCAAGTGATCGGTAATCCAGAATAATAACCTAAATTTATGGAACTAGGCTCTGTTTCCCAATCTAAAACCTGTTCCACACGCTGATAAATTGCCGCCGCTTCCTCACTAGAATTGCCGATACAAGTTAACCCTAATTTACCAAATTCTGATAGCGCACCCATGAGATGAAAAACTGTTCCCGTTTTACTGCTACTATCAAAATGTAAGTGATGTTTAGCAATAATATCCATTAAATCATCGGGAAGTAAACCTTTGTATTGGGGTTTGTGGAGATTATCGGAGGCAATATAGTATTTTTCCTGGTGAGGTTGACTGAAAAATGATCCAGTTTTTTGATCGTATTCACCATTAGTTAAAAGCTTCAAAGTCATAAAAGGATGGGTAGTTCCTCCTTTTCGCAGATTAATTTCGATCGCCTGTAAATCCCAGACTAAAGTTTCTGGATTTTTCACCGCGACGAAATCAACTCCATAGCGTTCAATTGCCCCCTTGGCTGCTAGAATTTCCCCTATTTTTAGGCCTAATTCCTGTAATTGTAGGCGATAATTTTCATCAGCAGGAAAATGACAACCTAGATAAATTTGACCATCGGGACCTCCTAAAATTTGATCGTGAGTGGAAAGAATATTCACTTCCCCCGTGGGTGTAATATAACCTTGCACACTCGGCGATCGCTTTTCTTCTCCTTCAATAAAAGCTTCGACAATTCCCCCTAATTCAACAATTTTGCCAGAAAAACTCTCCCAATTTTCATCGCTTGCTTGAAAACTCATCTTGTCTAATTGTTTAGCCAAAAGATTCATTCTCTCGCTTAAATCTAGACTGTTACTATCAACAATTTCCCCTAAAGGACGTAAATCTAAAACCGCATTTCCTTCTCCCGATAACCCCTCATTTAACTTCACTACCATGCGTTTTAGTTGAGGTTGACGGGACCACAAACTAGCGGCTTCGTATAACAAATCCTTGACCGTATTTACCTGTAAACTACCGTCAGGATGGGGAATATTACCTTGACCAAAAATCTCGCGACTGCCACTTTTAGAACCCCAATACAATAAATCTGGACTACAGGCAAATAAAGGAATATCTAATTGTAAAGACAATTCTCGCTCTAAATTAGTAGAATTAAAACAAACCATATAGGCCCGATCTCGACGCAACGCTTGCCGGATTCTTGCCACTAAGCGCGGTCTTTCCAGAATTTTTTGGGTTAAAGGTTGAAAAGAGTTATCGTGAGTTGTCAGTAATAACAGACGATTATTAGCATGGGAAAAAGGAATCCCCGGCAACAATTGCAGGTAATAATCAATCACCATCCGCGCCAGTGGCTGCGCTGTTACATAGATTAAACGGGTTTTCGGGTGTCGCAACCGAATCAGAGAAAATAATAATCTTTCTTCGTAATGTAAAAACCCCGCCACTTTTTGACCGACTCTCTGATCGATACTAAAAGAAGGGACAACTAGAATATCATAATCGCATTCATCCGATTCGGGAACATTTTCTCCCTGCCAAATCTCTTTTAATTTTTCTTGTAATTCTTGATACCGCATCCGCTTTTCTAGCATCAAATCTCTATCTAACAGCATGGTTTGTCCCACCTCTGGGGTTGCAGATACCTGTATCTTATCGATTTTGAGAGCCTGTCGTCTCCAGTGCCTTTCTTTTCTTAATATTCCCCTGTGATCATTGCCATTAAAAAGGGATACAGTGGACTCTGTATCCCTTTTAATCACCTGAGATTGGCTTTAACCTAGCGGGTGGAATAAGAGATCGGGATAAAAGCGATTAAATTCGATTAAAATCCCGGCAGTGAAAGTCAGCAGCGCCATAATTAACACGGGTGCGGACGAGAGAAATTTAGTAAGTCCTTCCATCTGAGTTCTCCTAGGGAATAAAAAGTCAAGGGTTTGACACAAAAATTAACGAGGGGAAACGGTGATTTCCGAATCCTTAACGGTTAATTTACCGGAAGTGGCTTCTTGTAAAGCCGCCAAGGGCCAGAGAAACCCCGTTAACATTTTGCTGAGAGCGAGGGGAACATCGATGATGATTTCCTTCATTTCCGCATCTTTGCTGTCGCGCACGGCGATTAAATAGGCCCGACCAACCCAACCGATCCAACCGGTAATGTACAGGAATAGGATGCTAGGGATAAAGAAATCGCCCATGTGGTCCCAACGACCATCCACAATTAGGTGTGGATAGCCTTCCGGTCCACAGAGAGCTTGGGAGTAGGTTTGAGCGCGTTTGGCTCCCGATTCGGGGTCAGGAGTGGTGTTGCGGAAACTCTTCGCTTTTTGTAGGAAAGCGGGATTTTCGCTACAAGGGGTCAGATTGGACAAATCAGCCGACGCTGGAGCGGCAAAGGTGAACCAGAGGGATAGCACCAGGGCCAGAGCGAACAATTTTCGCATAAATTGTTTCCTTTTGTTACGAAATATGAAGTTCTTTGTTCAAAAAGCGAACAATTTGATCGTACACGGAAAAAATCTTACTCCGATGAGGGGTACGAGTAAAGTTTCTATTACAAAACTATACGCAAAGCTTCAGATCCCAGTGATATGAACCACCACTTGTCTTTGGTGACGACTCTGACGGTGTTCCCAGAGATAGATACCTTGCCAGATGCCTAAAACTAATTTACCCCTAGCGATCGGGATTTGTTCCGATGTCCGGGTTAGGACCGAGCGAATGTGAGCGGGCATATCGTCTGGCCCTTCGGTAGAGTGATAGTAGAGACTGCTATCTTCCGGGACTAACTTGGCGAAGAAATTGGCCAAATCGGTGAGAACATCGGGATCGGCATTTTCTTGGATCAGCAAAGAAGCGGAGGTGTGACAGACAAATAGACTGCATAATCCCGTCGTTATGCCCGATTCAGCCACGATCGCTTCTATGGGGGCAGTGAGACGATGGAAATTCTTGGGACTGGTGGTAATCGTCAGGGATTTTTGATATTGACGCATGGCAACCGAATCAGAGAGAAATGGGGGTAGGGGGGATTGTCCTGGAGAGCAAAGGTTGTCCCGCTTGCAAGAGATCGTGAAGGTTCACCACTGCCCCGATAACAGCGATCGCTGGGGCTTCAAAGCCGGTGGCTTCGATCTGGTCCATAATCGTGCTGAAAGTACCGATTAACTGCTGTTGTTGCGGTGTTGTTCCCCAGCGAATCAGGGCGATCGGTGTTTCTGGACTTCTGCCCGCCTTGGTTAACTCGCCGATAATATAGGGTAAATTATGCACACCCATGTAAACAACAATTGTTTCCGCACCATGGGCGATCGCTGACCAGTTAACTTGAGGACGATATTTACCCGCCATCTCGTGGCCGGTGACGAAGGTAACGGAGGAACTATAATTGCGATGGGTGAGGGGAATACCGGCGTAGGCAGGCACGGCAATTCCTGAAGTGATCCCCGGCACGATCTCGACGCTAATTCCGGCCGCAATCAGATCGAGCATTTCTTCACCCCCGCGACCGAAAACAAAGGGATCACCCCCCTTGAGACGAACAACCACGGCATTAGTCTGGGCCTTTTGGATCAGTAAAGCGGTGATTTCCTCCTGTACTAGAGAATGACGACCGCGACGCTTACCCCCATGGATTTGTTCGGCCCTGGGGTTAATCATGGCTAGAATCGAGGGGCTGACTAGGGCATCATAGAGGACAACATCGGCATTTTCTAGGAGAACTTTCGCTTTTAAGGTCAACAAACCGGGATCCCCGGGACCCGCACCGACGAGATAGACCTTACCGCAACTTTCTGATTGATTCATAGATACTGGGGAGAAAATTCTTGCTTCGATCGAATGCGCTTGATCCCTACTTTATTGTGATTGGGGCAAAATTTGGTATTTTTGGCTACAGTCACTCGGCGATCATGCGCTTTCTTCATGAAGAATTATGATCTTAACATTACTTAACCTTTAATCTAGCGATCGCTCAGATCCTAAATCTTGTTTAACAGGTGAAGACCTTCCGGCAAAGGATCATCGAAATCATCTGGAACGGTAAACTCGCCTGCACACAAACCAAATGGTCGCAATTGCTTACTACTGGCAATAGGTCTAAGTTCAGCGATCGGCTTATCAGATCTAACAATGACAAGCGTTTCACCTGCTTCTACTTGACGAAGATATTTCAAGGGATCGCGTTGTATTTCATCAACAGTGACGTTCAACATTAGATTACCTCAGTGCAAACTTGATGGACAGTTGTCAACGGTTTTTCGATTCAAGTAATCAGACTATTGACTACATAATTGCAGCATTGAAATAAAATTAAATGGTTTTGGCTCATGTAATTGCGCGATTGAACATTGCTTGAAGCACATTCTTTCGTTCAAGAGTTGCTGTGTCTAGCATGGCTGATCCTAGATTGAAAGGTATAATTTAATTGCATAGCGCAATAATTTACTCTAGTCTAGCTAAAAAATTGTCATCGTGTTCAAATTACTGTTTACATAAGCAAAAATAAGATGCGTTACATTTCATGAACGCACCCTACAATATCGGCGATTGCGCTCAGATTAATTAATCTGCATTATTACCTCTAGAGCCAAAGTAAAAACCAAGGGCTGTACCAATTAAACCTGTCTGAGCGGTCAATATAAATGTGATTAAATCTTTCACCAATGAACTTGTCTTATCGAATGACTCTATCTTCTTTTCATCTATAAAACCCGACATAACTGTCAGAATTATGATTAATCCAAAACTTGCAGTTAAGGTTCCTGCTAAGATTTTTATCAAAAAAGTCGCTAATTGTGAGCGAGTCGTCTCTTGTCTCTCTTCAAGCTTAATACCCGTTTCCACCGGGAGCATCTCACCTTTGCAATAAGCATAAATACTTAGTAGAAAAATAGGCTTTTCGAGGGTAATTCTTGTTTTAATTCTCCATGTACGCGGTCTTTAAAAGCCTCTATTTCGTTCCAAGACACGATTAAGAGTGGCTTTTAGGCTAAGTATAATTACTCATCGCGTAAGTGAGATGCTCCCTTTCCACCTGAGATGGCAACAAGTTTTTAATATCAACCTCTTGAGTCTGAACATAACGCTTAATCATTTCATCATTTGGAAGATCAGGAGTGCCATTTTCTTCAGAGGAAGATTCAGGGAGAGGTGCTTTTTGCTTTTCAGGTTCGATTGGCATTATTTCAACAATCCAGAAATACTTAAGTAGTCGTGCAAAATTAATTTCCTAGTGAAGATAGGCAAGAGGCAAGAGGCAAGAGCGGGGTTAGATATGTGTAATTAATTTTGCTTAGGTACTTACTTCAAAACAATCTCCCCAACAGAGTTATCTTTGCGTTTCACTAACAACTTATCCCCTTGGCTGGTTGTGATGTCATAAATATATGCCGCGATCGCCACAGCTTTTTTTAACGCAACTTCAGGACTGATACCTTGCTGCTCTGCAAGCCAGATAAGGAGATTAGCGACTTCGCTATCCATCAAAACACTTTTTGCGGCTTTATCAATACCCACCTGAAAAATTTCCGATTGATTGATAATGCCTGTTCCACGTTGGGAAATGCCATAAACGTTCTGCTGAGAAGTATCAATGATTCTAGTATTATCCCCAGATTGAAGTTTGTCTGCCATAGCCCTAAATCCTTTAAATCTCGTTTCATGTATAGTATAGCTCTAGCAGACAGTATGAATTAAATCTAGATCCTTCCCCATGCCTGGAATCAAAGGAATTGGAAATTGAGCTTCTAGAGTTAATCTTGAATGCTGTCTAAACAAACAGTTCAAGCTGCATAACTACATATTACACGGAAAATTTCTGTATAACACTCTCCAGAGTAACGATACGGGTCAACTTTCTGTATATTACTTCATTTAAGCGCAATCACCAGAACTTTTCCCTATATCACCCCCAAAAGCTTGTTAGCCAGATTAGCTTACTGCAAACAATCTCCTTTAAGGAAACTTATCACAGAAGCTTCCCAGAATTATAGCAAAGATTCTTAGATATGACTGCACTTTGTCACAAAATTTCACTATTATTTCGGGTGCGGTGATTTGTTAGGTTTCTTGGTTCACAACTTCTTTAACAATTTGTCATACTCTGGGTGAGAGCCTATCCAAAACCAAACAATTACATTCTTATTCTTGATTCTTCCTAGCGCTCTCCAACCTATACCGACTCTGATTGACCAGATCTGGTCTTCTTGATTGACCTCCTTAAATTCTAAGCTTGGATGACTTGGGTTATCTTTCCATAACTTGTAATTTTTTCTGGCTGTTCTTTTCACTCTTTCTGGTAGCTGTTGAAATAAGCCGATGAAATCTGGATTTAGTTCCGACTTCATAGCTGATCAAATCCCATTTCTTCAGTCTGTCCGTTTTCTGAATCCGCAATAGCTTTCTGAGCAAGTTCTTTGAGAATTAAGCTGTCTTGAGGTTTAGATAATGTTTCTTGCCATTTGATTTCATTTTCGATGTCTTCAATAAACTGCTCTGCCAGTTCGTCTTGAATTGCTTCTGGCAGTTCTTGAGCTTTTTGTACAGCTTTACTTAGAAGTGTTGATAACATTTCTTTTCTTCTCTTCTCTTGAAAATATAACTACATATTATAGGTCAACTTTCTGTATAAAACTCTCTGGGGTAACGATATGGGTCAACTTTCGGTATATCGCTCTATTTAGGCGCAATTGCCAGAACTTTTCCCTATATCACGCCCAAAAGCCTGTTAGCCAGATTAGCATCTTGTCAAAAACCTTGTTTAACTAAATTCGTGACAATTAGGCTCATTCTAGCGATGATTCTTCGATCTGACCGCACCTCTTGATAAAAATTGATAAGTAGGTAGGCGTTAAAAGTTATCAGATCCCCCCGCCTATCGGCACCCCCCTTATCAACTATCCATTAGTCAGATCTTTCTTAACAAAAAGAGAAGAAACTTAAAAAAAGGGGAAACGATTGATAGGTATAGTTTTGAAAGAAGGAATCAAGGTGGAGGTAAGCAAAAAAATGGAGAAATGGGCAGCCCAAGAATTACAGTATGCAGACCTAGGGGACACCAGAAGAAAGAAAAGGTTAATCAGTATCGTAGAAAACTTGGCCAGCCAACCTAGTACAAGTGTGCCACAAGCTTCGGGAAATCTAGCCGCAGCGAGTGCCACCTACGACTTTTGGAATTCCCCCTATTTTCACCCCTCAGATATAGTTGCCACCCAGGCCAAAAGTACAGTAGAAAGAATCAAAGAACATCCAATAGTTTTGGCAGTGCAAGACACAACAAGTTTAGACTTTACGACCCAAAAAGCCAAAAAAGGAATGGGTTATCTAGATTATAAAAAATCCTTTGGACTCAAAGTTCATACCACCTTAGGAGTGTCACCGCAAGGAATACCTTTAGGACTGATTAATCAATATGTTTGGGCAAGAGAAGAAAAGAATTTAGGGATTGCCAAGCAGCGAAAAAAAAGAGAAACCCAAGAAAAAGAAAGTCAAAGATGGTTAGATTCTGTATCAGAAACACAACAACAAATACCCGAAGATGTTCAAGTAGTAACAATCGGAGATTGTGAGGCAGACATATTTGATTTATTTGCCCAATCAAGAAGTCCTAACTCTCATTTATTAATTCGAGGAACTCATAACCGAAAAGTTAACTATCTCGAAGACAAGCAAAGGTCAGGGCATCCAGAGACTAAATATTTACATCAATCCATCAGAGAAATAAAAGCCTGTGGTAGCCTAGATGTGCAAGTAAAACGCAATCCTAATCACGAGGCTAGACTAGCTAAACTAACAGTTAGATTTGCCAGTTTTGAAATACAAGTACCTAGCCATCACTCGAAAGCGAACCCTCGTCAACCGGTCAAATTACAGGTAATTTTAGCTGAAGAAGAAAATCCGCCTCCCGGGGTTAATCCTATCAGTTGGCTCCTCTTAACTAGCCTAGACATTAGTAGCTTTGAATCAGCGATAAACTGCGTGCGCTGGTATAGTTATCGCTGGTTGATAGAACGCTATCATTTTGTTTTAAAAAGTGGTTGTGGATTAGAAAAACTGCAATTAGAAACGGGTCGGAGAATTGAGATGGCTTTAGCTACCTATTCAATTGTAGCCTGGAGATTACTCTGGTTAACTTATCAAGCACGCTTACACGGAGAGGAGAGTTGTGAAAGTTTTTTGGAAGAACATGAATGGCAATCTTTGTGTGCCACTATTCATAAAAAGAGTCCGCCGCCTGAAAAGCCGCCCTCCTTTAGGGAAGCGGTCAGAATGATTGCTTCTCTTGGGGGGTTTTTAGGTAGAAAAGGTGACGGTGAACCCGGTGTTAAAACTATTTGGTTGGGACTGCGAAGGTTACATGATATCAGCCAGACTTGGAAACTATCTCATCAAATTGGTCCCCCCATAGAACCCCCTTGAGCCATCTTGCACACTTTTCTCTTTTTGTCAAATTTTATGTTAAGAAAGATGTGACTAATGGATAGCTTATCAAGGGGGGCAGGGGGGATCGAACCTAAAATCCATTTTTAATTTAATTATAACCAGCTACTTAATTATTCGACCTTTAGCGATCGCTATCGGGGTATAGTTGTTTTTTGTTACAGCAGTGTGGAGCAGCCCAACTGATGGCTATATTTCCAGATTATCGCCCGCAGCAAACCAATAATTGCCGATGATAAATTTGTCGTCGCCGTCGGGGGTGAACAGGCTATCACCACAAGAGCAGTACAAGCTTATCGACAGGCTTTATCGGAACCTTTTACGGTGGTTCAAATTGATGCCCATGGCGATATGCGTTTTGAGTACGAACAGCAATTCTCATTTTGAAATAAATAGAGCATTAACCCCGATTTTGGCAAGGAAAATATAGTACGAAGCAACTATTTTCTAGAAGAGGCGAACAATAAAAAAAACAATTGGCTAGACAAATTAAGTATAAATACCCAAGCAATCAAAGAGGTTGGCTGAGAACGAACAGGGTTAAATCAGGAAGATAGTTCTGTTTTTAGAATAGAGAATTCAAGGGAAATAAAAATTTATAATTATTGTCAGCGAAGGTAAAATGGGTGAGATAGAAATCCACCAGCACGTCAAATTATTCCAAGATGGCTCAAAAAGCGGCAACCCTAGAAATTTCGGAATTAATGCAATTTTTACATCAAGAATTAGATGATTTACCCGATGAGAGGAAACCTGGAAATAATAGAAAATATGAGATAAAAGATGCCGTGATGGCTGCATTTTCAGTCTTTTTTACTCAGTCGCCGTCTTTTTTAGACCATCAACGTTTAATGAAAAGCAATAAGGGAAAAGATAATGCTGAAAGTTTATTTTCAATTAAAAAAATTCCTGGGGATAATCAAATAAGAAATTTGTTAGATCCAGTGCCAGCATCTAATATCTCTAGGACTTTTCAAAAAGTCTATGAATGGTTAAAAGAAAAGGGAGTTTTGAAAAAGTTTCTCTACTTAGATGGAGAAATATTAGTGGCGTTAGATGGCACAGAATATTTCTCATCCAAGAAAATTAATTGCCCTCATTGTAACTGTCGTAATCATCGAAATGGAACTACAACTTATTTTCATGGCTGTGTCACACCGATAGTAGTTTCTCCTAGGCAAAAACAAGTAATTAATTTAGAGCCAGAATTCATTAAAAAACAAGATGGACATCAAAAACAAGACTGTGAAAATGCGGCCGTTAAAAGATGGTTAAATAGGAATCATAAAAATAAGTATGGTTATCCTGTAACTCTTTTAGGAGACGACTTATATTCTCACGAACCTGTTTGTGAATTAGCGATAAAACAAGGTTATAATTTTATTTTTGTTTGTTTGGAAACGTCGCATAAAACTTTATATGAATGGCTAGAATTTTTAGAAAAAAGTGGCGAAGTTAGGACCGTTGAAAAGAAACAATGGGATGGACGAAAAAATCTAATTTATCGTTATCGTTATGCTTCTAGAGTTCCCTTAAGAGAGGGGGACTCAAGTCTCGAAGTTAATTGGTGTGAAGTGACTGTTATCAATGAAAAAACCCAGAAAACTATCTACCAAAATAATTGGATAACTAATCATAAAATCACGGAAAATAATGTCGAAGAAATTGTCAAAGCTGGACGTAGCAGATGGAAAGTTGAAAATGAAGGCAATAACGTTCTTAAAAATCACGGTTATAATTTAGAGCATAACTTTGGTCACGGTCAGAATCATTTGTGCGAGTTCTTATTGTCTTTAAATTTACTAGCTTTTTTATTTCATACCGTGTTGGATTTAGTTAATTACACCTATCAAAAGATTCGTGAGCTATTAGTAACTAGGACTTCTTTCTTTAATGATATTCGTACCCTATTAAAATTTATTTGGTTTAAGAATTGGTCGGAATTTTTCTCATTTATTCTAACCGAATATGTCCCATTTAAAAAAGTAAATTCTAGTTAAAAATGTCAATTTTTCGAGAGAAGGAAAGATTATTTTATTCATTGAAAAAACCACAAATTAGGTCAGAATTTCAGCTAAATTTATGAATTGAGATAAGTTTTTTATGGGCAGATATTTTAAAACTGTCTCTTGAAGCTAATTATGATGATTATCTTGAAAAAAAATGATAATTAGACAGAAGTTCTCTATGTGAACAAGAGAACTTTATCTTCTTTTGTTTTCAAAATGAGAATTGCTGGAGTACGAAGGCTCCCACCATAACCACGCCTGTGTGATGCGTCGGTTGTTAGAAATGGGTTTACCGACTTTACCCGTGGGAATTCGGGCTATTTGTCGAGAAGAAGCGGAATTAATCGCTAAACAGCAGATTCCCGTGATTTGCGATCGAGATATCGCCGGGGATGCGGAGTTATGCTACTTTCGCCAACACAACTGTGCATACCTCGTAATCGGCAAGCTCACGCTTTAACGGGCGTGGGGCGCATTCATCAAGCAGGATTCGCATAGGCTGTCAACATTTCCTTTGCTAATTCAAGGGCTGAGATCGCCTGTTCTCGACTGACACTGGGAAAATGGTCTAGAAATACCTCTAATGAATCACCAGCCTCAAGATAATCAAGTAGGGTTCTCATCGGCACACGAGTTCCTACAAAAACAGGGGTTCCCCCTAGAATATCGGGATCACTGTGAACAACACGGGATATTAATGCCATAACAAATATATCCAACTGGCTACTAGCTTTTATAGTCATTGTATCCTAAAGTCATTTATCGGCTCTATACAAGGTGAGGCTCAGGCATGGGACACTTCACTTGACTACTCTGCCTACATCTTGCCGCTAGACCCAAACTAACTTTTGGATACGATGCACAGTTGGCATTCATACCTTGATTCGGCAACGCCTAGACTTACAGCTTCAATGAATGTGCATGGTGCGTTCCCCAAAAATCGATCGCTGGAGCGGTAGAAGTTGCATTAGGGAACGCACCCTACAAGATCGGCGATCTGCTACGCAGTGCCTTCGGCATCGCAATTCAAACTAACTTGCCCTTGCAGAATCAGCGCAACTAAACTAAACTTAGTTGTGGACTTAGTTTTTTAAGAGCATGGAAACTGTAAACATTCATCAGGCTAAAACAAACCTTTCTCGGCTATTGTCCCGTGTGGAACTCGGAGAGGAAATCGTTATTTCAAACCGAGGTGTTCCAATTGCTAAACTTGTTCCATTTCGGACATCTTTAGATCGACGGTCTAGTTTAGGACAAGATCGAGGGATGTTTACCGTACCAGATGATTTTAATGCCCCTTTACCAGAAGATATTTTGGTAGCATTTGAGGGTGGTGCGGAGTGAGACTTTTACTGGATACACAATGCTGGCTGTGGTGGTTTGCCCAACCAGACAAGTTAAGTGAGAATGTAATTGAACAAATTGCCAACGAAAGCAATGAAGTGTGGTTTTCTGTTGCCAGTGTTTGGGAGATGGGAATTAAAGTCTCAATCGGTAAATTACCACTGCCAGAGCAAATAGATGATTATGTCTCTACTCGAATGACCCGACTAGGAGCTAGATCGTTAGAGATCAATGCTTCTCATGCTTTGCGGGCGGCTGCATTGCCTTTACATCATCGTGATCCTTTTGACCGAATGCTGATTGCACAAGCTCAGGTAGAAGATATGACACTTGTGAGTGCGGATTCAACATTTAATCAATATGAAGTATCTTTGCTTTGGGCAGCTAGTTCTTAGTCATAAACACAGAATTTCACCTGCTTTCTAGATATTCGTGAACCAAATTCTGTGTAGTTGTAATTATTAACTCGCACATTTTTCCAACTAATTGACTGTCATTTCTGGAAGACTCCAAAGTGACTTGACACTGACCTGCACAAGAGCCTTCAATTTCACAGCCTTTGCAGAAATCGTTCTTACAGCTTCAATCAATGTGCATGGTGCGTTCCCCAAAAATCGATCGGTGGAGCGGTAGAAGTTACATTAGGGAACGCACCCTACCAGAGCGGCGATCTGCTACGCAGTGCCTTTGGCATCGCACTAGGCTTTAGCTTTTAAAGGAAATCTCTCAGGATTTTTAATAATTTCTTTGCTTAAATCTACATCTAAATCTGGCCAATAAAAATGATTAGGAAAAGGCTCTTGTATATTTAAAATTTGTCTAATAGGGACATCTTGAAACCAGGGAAAATCTTGATAAGAAAGAAACATTTCTTCATTGTTTGCCAGAATCCATATTCCATGGGAAGAAATATGAGTTACTTCAGCTTGAGAAGTGTTTTGTCCAAGCATTTCTAAGTTCATTTTGTCGTTCCTCAATAATAGTTTCTATCGCTTGAAGTTGTTTTCGAGATAGGTTATAATTACGAGCTAATTCAATTTGTGGTTCAAGCCAAAACTTAGCTTCTCCTTCTGCACAATGAACATGAACGTGCATTCTTGTTTCTTCGCGGGAAAAGAAAAAGAAGCGATAGCCATCTTCTCGGAAAACAGTTGGACTCATCAGAAATCTAATCAGGATGATTGATGCTTACGCTTTATTTATTATAGCAAATATTCAGTTAAAAATACAAGAGGGAGAAGTAAGAGCATAAAAATTCCCCTTAACTGGTCTAAAATTAAGGGGGAATGAGTTATATAAAAAAGCAATTTAACCGATGTTAGTGGGTTCTTTTTCGATCAATCGGTGGAGCGGTAGAAGTTACATTGGGGAACGCACCCTACAAGATTGCGATCGCACTACTCGACTTGTGGTAGATTCTTCTTCCAAATTTTACAAAATTCACCATACGCTGGCCGAAAGAAACGTTTGACTGCTATTGCCGCAATTACAGGTGCTAATGCAGCGGGAACAGCGAGTTGTGAAATTAGCAATCCAGCAATTGCTGATGCGATCGCTACTTCACTGACCCCCGTGGCAGTAATCAGTTGTTTGCGATCTTCCAAATCTTCATCTTCTGAACCACAAGCAAGCTTGTAAGCTTCTACAGCCCAACGGTCAAATATATTTTTGCCCAACTCCAAAACTTCCTCTTTAGCTCCCATTTGAGCTTGGCTATAGATCACTTGCGGTTCTAGAGAACTAGCTTTCTCAGGTTCTGCCTGAATAGCTTGGTCAAGAATTCCGAGTTGCTCGTAAAGTTGGCTTTCCTCAGCCTTTAATAGTTTCTTAACTATAGGTTCTGCTTGGTTGGCTAAATCTGACATAGCAATTGCTCCTAAATGAATTGTTTTTACCTATTGGGGTATACCGCTTCTCAGGGGTCTGAGGAGCTTTCTGTTGAAACGTTAGTAGTGGCTGGCATTGTTAACGGTTTAAGGATAGCTGGTTGAAAACACGTTGTGGCTGAACCAAATAGGGTATAAGCCAGTCCAAGAGGATTCTTTAATTTCATAAAATGAGATCGGGCATTCAGCAATGCATTCCCAACTGTTTCACCTGCTAGTAAATCTCCCAAAAACTTCTCAGAGAATGGGTGTGCAAATTCAACCGTCATTGGACATTCAGTACCGATAACTCCCCTAGCTCCTCGATCTATAAAAAAGTGGTTCTTGGGTTTCTGTTATGCAATGGACAGGGGTTATAAGGGATGGAACCCTTATATAGAAAGGCATTTAGTGATTTTTGTCAATTATTTTTGATCTAGAGCGAACTAATCAATTAAGTCTCTTGCCAGATAAGGATTTAGTCGATTTATGCTCCCATATCGAACCATACCAAGTCCCGAAGAGCCAAAAAAGTCAATAAAGCTGTCAGACAATGATGGAGTAATCTGGGCAGACTCGCACATATTCAAGAATACTAGAGGCTTGAAGCTAAATTTGCTTTCTATATTGTCGTATAACTGATCAAGATACAATCTGCCGTAGGTAAGCTCAATCCAAGAACGGTTAGGCTCAAACTTATCTTGCTTTACACTATCATAAAGAAATTTCCAGAGTTCATGTCTTGGATCGTCTTCCTGCAACTTCTCATAACGGTTAGTAAATAATTGTAGATTCTCTCCAACTCCTATATCAGCTTGGCGATTACGAGTATAGCCGTGTGTATAGAAATAGAGAATATGGGCATCGCAGTCATCTAGAAGAGCAGAACAGTCATCAGCATCGGTAATGGGGGGGATAGTAATCTCAAGTTTGTCTGGATTGCACCCCGTCCAATTCTCCATCAATACCTTCTGCTCGTCAGCATTGCGAAATTGCGCCCAGAGCATAAAAGCAACTCTCAGTTTATCTTGAATTTGCACGGGCTTATCCGTACCTTTATTTTGGTTTGGAAACTGTTGCTCAATACAGTACCGCAATCCCCAAAAGCCTTCAGTATCTGGAAGCTCGTAATGCTTTCTCGGCACTTTACGATCGTAAATCAAAGCCCACGGAAATACAAAGTCTGTAGCGTTATCAGCAAGAGAAACTTGAATAATTGCTCCCTTTTGAAGTGGATTGTCTTCTAACCATTTACCAACTTTATGCATTGAGCTATCACTATCAAGTTGAAATAATTTCACCCACAGATTTCGTCCTGCTTGGGCAAGCTTGCGAATGTTATCAAGAAACTCCTCATCATCACCTTCCACTCTTTCAGTGAAGGTCTTGCTCATTGCAATGTCATACCAAGTTTCACGAATGGTAAGCAGAGCATCTTCTAAATCTGGAGTAGGCAGATAGATTGGTGCAGTAAACTCAACCTTTTGAGCCAAATTATTGTAGAAAGCAAAGTTGAATAGAAAACGCTCATTCTCCTTAATAATATCTATATGCATTGCCTTAGGCTGAACTTCATCAAAATCGAGATACTCACGCTCTAATCTTTCTTGTCTAAATGAGATTGGTTTCTCCAATCCCAGTTTTGATTGGCTTGAGTCGTCGAATTTCCCTACAACTTCGGCTTGAATAACGGAAACTTCGAGAAGATTGAATTTATAGTAAGCGCGTATGCGAATTGAAGCTAAATCCTTATCACTTGCTGATTGGTGGAGCGGACGAACTTGAAAATAGGCATTTTCGGTAGAATCTCCCATAGGTGGCAGTAGCAGCGTTTGAACAGGTTCTTTAATTTCAAAACCATCCCCTTCAGCAGTGATTGTGATAGTCACTGATTCTTGCTGCTTTGGCTCTCGAATAGGACGACGTTCTGTCTCTTGACTTGGCAAACCTACTGGTGTGCCACGAACAGCTACTTCCAATTGATACCATTGCCCACATCTTAAGACATGACCATCGGATACTTTAGTTTCAAAATCGTTTACATTGTTGTAAAAAGTGAGATCGGCATATCTAGATTCTGAAGCTTTTTCTAAAGTTATTGAGGGGGCAACTTCCAAAGCCCACCTAGCTTTTTTTTCTTCAGGTAATTCAAAATGAAGATTGCTGGGTGGTGCCATAAAGTAACAAGTGCCACGATCATCATCTCTCTTACTCAAACGTGTCTTGTTAATTAGTTGATACACTACGCTCAAAGTGGAAAGAGCTACTTCTCTAACAGCTAGATTAGCCTCTTCTGAGAGACCAATTATAAGCTCTACCACAGTCCTAGCTGATTCTGAAAGCCTAATATTGTATGTATCCTTATAAATATGGAACCAGCTTGGAAATGGCTCGTGTTCAATATTAAATTCTCTCGCGTACTTTTCAATGGCATTGATAATTAAAATCTGAACTTGTGGGTTATTATGTCTCAAGGCATTAATAACTGCATTGACAGCGTGTTCGCTGTGGAGTTTGAGTAATTCATCTGCTGCGGTCTTGCGTGTTGATTCTAAGCTTCTTGTAAGAATATTTAACAAACCTTCAACAGAAGTTTCATTTCCAATCCTACCTAAAGATTTAATAGCAGCTAGACGTACTTTGTAATTAGTATCATTCAGCACTCCTAATAAAATCTGAGCGGCTGAATCATGTTTAATTCCTCCCAGTGCTATAACTACTGACTCACGAACTTGCCAATCAGAGGATTGCAATAGCTGACTTAATGGAGTAACAGCTATTTCACCTATATTTGCTAATGCAGTAGCAGCACGCTGTCTAATTTTCTCATCTTTGTCTTGAAGCTTTACTAGAAGTAGTTCTATAGCTGGCTCACCTAATTTACCAAGGCTCTCCTGAGCATTCCCATAAACCTGCCAATCAGCATCTGCTAATAGCGCAATCAAGGGTTGAATAGCTCTTTTGTCTCCTATATTTCCAAGTGCTTTTGATGCAGCTGATCGTACTGATGCTAAATTATATTTTGTCAATTCAATCAAGACTTCTACTGCTTTTAGATCGTTGACATAAGCCAACGTATATGCAGCATTATTTTGAGTTTCTTCATTTTTGTCTTTCAGCTTCTCCATTAATGACACAATAGCTGATAAACCTAGTTTCCCAAGGCTTTCCTGAGCAGTGTTTCTAATTTGCCAGTCATTGCTTTCTAATAAGACAATTAAAGGAGTAATAGCTCTTTCATCTCCCATATTTGCTAGTGCTTGTGATGCAGCTATTCTCACTGAAACTAAATTATGTGTTGTTAGCTCAACTAATATTTCTAGAGCTTTTAAATCGCTTATGTAGCTTAATGCACCAGCAAATTTATTCCGAATTTCCTCATTTTCATCTTGCAACTTCGTCATTATTGGTTCAATAGCCGATAAGCCTAATCTTCCAAGTTTTGCTTGGGCATTTTCTCGGCTCCACCAGCTTACACTCTCTAATTCTGAAACCAGAGATTCAATAGCATTTTCATCCATATATCACTCCATTTAGGCGCGATCACCAGAACTTTTCCCTATATCACGCCCAAAAGCGTGTTAGCCAGATTAGCATCTTGCCAAAAACCTTGTTTAACTAAATTCCTGACAATTAGGCTCATTCTAGCGATGATTCCTATATCTGACCGCACCCCTTGACAAAAATTGATAATTATTCGACCTTTAGCGATCGCTATCGGGGGATAATTGTTTTTTGTTACAGCAGTATGAAGCAGCCTAACTGATGGCTATATTTCCAGATTATCGCCCGCAGCAAACCAATCTTGAGCGAGAAATCGAGGGATGTATCCATTGATGGATCAGGGTTTTTTGCTATTACAGTAGATATGTTTGGGGTCCAGCAATTCTCATTTTGAAATAAATAGAGCATTAACCCCGATTTTGGCAAGGAAAATATAGTACGAAGCAACTATTTTCTAGAAGAGGCGAACAATAAAAAAAACAATTGGCTAGACAAATTAAGTATAAATACCCAAGCAATCAAAGAGGTTGGCTGAGAACGAACAGGGTTAAATCAGGAAGATAGTTCTGTTTTTAGAATAGAGAATTCAAGGGAAATAAAAATTTATAATTATTGTCAGCTAAGGTAAAATGGGTGAGATAGAAATCCACCAGCACGTCAAATTATTCCAAGATGGCTCAAAAAGCGGCAACCCTAGAAATTTCGGAATTAATGCAATTTTTACATCAAGAATTAGATGATTTACCCGATGAGAGGAAACCTGGAAATAATAGAAAATATGAGATAAAAGATGCCGTGATGGCTGCATTTTCAGTCTTTTTTACTCAGTCGCCGTCTTTTTTAGACCATCAACGTTTAATGAAAAGCAATAAGGGAAAAGATAATGCTGAAAGTTTATTTTCAATTAAAAAAATTCCTGGGGATAATCAAATAAGAAATTTGTTAGATCCAGTGCCAGCATCTAATATCTCTAGGACTTTTCAAAAAGTCTATGAATGGTTAAAAGAAAAGGGAGTTTTGAAAAAGTTTCTCTACTTAGATGGAGAAATATTAGTGGCGTTAGATGGCACAGAATATTTCTCATCAAAGAAAATTAATTGCCCTCATTGTAACTGTCGTAATCATCGAAATGGAACTACAACTTATTTTCATGGCTGTGTCACACCGATAGTAGTTTCTCCTAAGCAAAAACAAGTAATTAATTTAGAGCCAGAATTCATTAAAAAACAAGATGGACATCAAAAACAAGACTGTGAAAATGCGGCCGTTAAAAGATGGTTAAATAGGAATCATAAAAATAAGTATGGTTATCCTGTAACTCTTTTAGGAGACGACTTATATTCTCACGAACCTGTTTGTGAATTAGCGATAAAACAAGGTTATAATTTTATTTTTGTTTGTTTGGAAACGTCGCATAAAACTTTATATGAATGGCTAGAATTTTTAGAAAAAAGTGGCGAAGTTAGGACCGTTGAAAAGAAACAATGGGATGGACGAAAAAATCTAATTTATCGTTATCGTTATGCTTCTAGAGTTCCCTTAAGAGAGGGGGACTCAAGTCTCGAAGTTAATTGGTGTGAAGTGACTGTTATTAATGAAAAAACCCAGAAAACTATCTACCAAAATAATTGGATAACTAATCATAAAATCACGGAAAATAATGTCGAAGAAATTGTCAAAGCTGGACGTAGCAGATGGAAAGTTGAAAATGAAGGCAATAACGTTCTTAAAAATCACGGTTATAATTTAGAGCATAACTTTGGTCATGGTCAGAATCATTTGTGCGAGTTCTTATTGTCTTTGAATTTACTAGCTTTTTTATTTCATACCGTGTTGGATTTAGTTAATTACACCTATCAAAAGATTCGTGAGCTATTAGTAACTAGGACTTCTTTCTTTAATGATATTCGTACCCTATTAAAATTTATTTGGTTTAAGAATTGGTCGGAATTTTTCTCATTTATTCTAACCGAATATGTCCCATTTAAAAAAGTAAATTCTAGTTAAAAATGTCAGAACTCTTGAAGAAAAAAAAGAAAGTTGTTCATAAAAAAAACTAAAAATTTTGTTAGAATTTCATCCAGATTTATGAGTTGAAATCGATTTTTTGTGGACAAAGTTCTTAAAACCTGTCTATCTCCAGCTTTGGATGATAATTATCTGTCAAAAAATCATGCTTCTACACAAGTTCTCTATTTAAATAAGAGAATTTTATCTGATTTTTTTCAAAATGAGAATTGCTGTTTGGGGTCAGTTGAGATAGACAAAAATAGTCAAAATATTTATAATAGAAGATTGGACTAAAATTTTCTGTGATTTGCCCATGTTATTGTCTTGCGCCACCGGTAGCGAACAGTTTTTAGGGAGTGAAGCGATCGCATCTTACGCCACAGCTAAGGCCGTGATCCTGCCGATTCCCTACGAGGCCACCACCACCTATCGCAAGGGTTGTGAAACTGGACCGGCGGCGGTGATTACCGCTTCCCAACAATTGGAAGCTTATGACGAGGAACTTAAGAGGGAAACCTGTTTAGAAGTGGGCATCTATACCCATGATGCGATCGCCGATACCCGTCAGCAACCGCAATTGTCCGCCGAGGAGATGTTAGCCGTCACCACAGCTACAGTTTCTCGTTTGATTGCCGATGATAAATTTGTCGTCGCCATCGGGGGTGAACACGCTATCACCACGGGAGTAGTACAAGCTTACCGACAAGCTTTATCGGAACCTTTTACGGTGGTTCAAATTGATGCCCATGGCGATATGCGTTTTGAGTACGAAGGCTCCCACCATAACCACGCCTGTGTGATGCGTCGGGTGTTAGAAATGGGTTTACCGACCTTACCCGTGGGAATTCGGGCTATTTGTCGAGAAGAAGCGGAATTAATCGCTAAACAGCAGATTCCCGTGATTTGGGATCGAGATATCGCCAGGGATCCCGATTGGATCGAAAAAGCGATCGCCAAAATTACCACCGAGAAGGTATTTTTAACCATAGACGTGGATGGTATCGATCCCGCTTTAATTCCGGGGGTGGGAACACCTGAACCGGGGGGGTTAAGTTGGCATCAAACCCTAGGCTTTCTCCGTCGTCTTTTCCAAACTCATCAAGTGATTGGCTGTGATGTGATGGAATTGGCCCCGATTAGTGATTCGGTGGTCTCGGAATTTACCACTGCCAAGTTAATTTATAAGTTAATTGGCTATCAATTTACTGCCTAGGGGCTTGCCTAATTAGGAGCAATCGTGTTATAATAGCGATCCGTGCGGACGTATAGCTCAGTTGGTTAGAGTACATCGTTGACATCGATGGGGTCACTGGTTCGAATCCAGTTACGTCCATAAATTATCTACCCTAGTTCTAGGCATAATCTTCATTTCTAATGATAGGATGAACGATCGAAGCTCTCCAGAGAAACCCTATGACTAGCTTACTGCGCGACTTTTGGTATGTGGCCACACCGGCAAATAAACTTAAACCCGGTCAGCTAATGGCCAAAAAAATGCTAGGTGAACCGATTGTTGTCGGTAGGAGGGAGGATGGAGAAGTGTTCGCATTGCGGGATATTTGCCCCCATCGTGGCATTCCGCTGCACCATGGTTGGATTGAAGGAGATGGGGTTTACTGTTGCTATCATGGCTGGAAATTTAACACTAGCGATGGCGTTTGTTCTGAGATCCCCTCATTAACTGAACACGATCGCCTTGATATTAGCAGAATTTGTGTCACCAGTTATCCCTGTCGTGAAATACAAGGTCATATCTGGGTGTTTATTCCGGCAGACTCAAAAAGAGAAATTAATCAAGAAAATCTGCCTCCTGTGCCGACTATTGCCGATTTTGGCAAACTTACCCCCAAAATAGCCGAAACTATCACTTTTGACTGCAATATTGACCATGCAGTGGTGGGATTGATGGATCCGGCCCACGGTCCCTACGTTCATACTTCTTGGTGGTGGCGCAGCGGTCCACGCAAATTTCGGGTCAAGGAAAAACAATACGAACCTGTTCCCCTCGGTTTTCGTCTTGCTCCCTATGATATGCCCGTCAGTGCGAAACCCTATAAGATTTTGGGTAATAAGGTATCGATTGAAATCGTTTTTGAACTGCCCTCGGTGCGTACAGAAATACTACGAGGCGATCGCTATTTGGCCTGTGCTTTTACGGCAATTACTCCCATCGATGAAAATCACTGCGAAGTCCATCAAAGTTTATACTATACGATTCCTTGGTTGGCATTTTTAACCCCTCTTTTGCGTTATTTAACCCTACAATTTCTTAAACAGGATCGCGATGTGGTGATTAAACAACAGGAAGGACTTAGTTATCATCCAGCTTTGATGTTAATTGATGATGCCGATACCCAGGCTAAATGGTATTATCGCCTTAAGCAAGAATACGAAAAATCTCAAGCAGAAAAGCGGGATTTTGTCAACCCCATTAAAGCACAAATTTTACGGTGGCGCAGTTAGAATTTGATGATTTTATTTGTAACCGTTCAGGGGGGGACGAAATCTGGTAATCTAAGAGGCATGGATGAGAGCTTGGCTGTGGGTTGCTGTTACTGCGCTGGTCAGCTTCTTTTAACTGGAGTTTAGACTAATTCTGTCATACCACTTCTGGGTCGAGCTTAATGAGTAAGTTTGATGAATCTCTTGCAAGCTTTGCAAAAACTTTTTCCAGAAAACGGGTTTCTTCAAGAAACCCGTTTTCTATTAGGTAGCCCAAGATTTTGCCCAGGTGAGAATTTCATGAACTCGATCGAGGGTTGAAGATTCACAGTAGAGACGCAAAACTGGTTCTGTGCCACTAAAGCGAATTAACAACCAACTGCCATCTTCTAAACGGAATTTATAACCGTCCATAGTATTACAATCAGTGACTTGTTTATCGGCAATTTCCCTTAAGGGTTCCTTCTCCAACGCAGTAATTAACTGATCGCGGGCTTCCATATTAGCTAGGGGTAAATCAATACGATCATACTGAGAATAAAAACCAGTTTTATCCTGTAATTGCGCGTAAAGATTGCTTAAATCTTGGCCCGATTCTACCACCGCTTCCAAAACGTATAAAGCTGATAATAAAGCATCCCGTTCGGGAATGTGAGTACCATAACCGACACCTCCGGATTCTTCCCCACCAATCAACACAGGAGTGGTCAACATTCGATCGGCGATATACTTATAACCGATCGGGGTTTCAAAAACAGATAAACCGTATAAACTGGCTAATTTGGGGATTAAATCGGAACCGCTCACCGTTTTAACGATTTCCCCTGTCATTCCCTTTTTGCCGGCTAAATGCTCGATTAAAATCGGGATGAGATTTTGGGTGCTTAAAAAATTCCCCTCACCATCGATCGCCGCCACTCGATCGCTATCCCCATCGAAGACTAAACCTACTCGCAAAGGGGCTAAATTTGCGCTGTGAGCCAGTTTATCGATGATTTCCGTCAAATTTCTCGGTAAAGGTTCCGGAGAGCCGCCACCGAACAAAGGATCGCGATTGCCGCGTAATTCCGTGATCCCCACCCCCAAAAGACGCTCTAAACCGGTAGCCGCCGCACCGTGCATGACATCGGAATAAACTTTTAGTTGTCCCGATTCGATCGCGTTGGCAATAGCGGCAATATTAACTTTTTGGCGTAAACCCTGACAATAACTTGACCAAGGCTCAAAAGTGCTTAATTTTCCTACTTTTGCGTTAAATTGCGGTGGATTAGACAATAAAGCTTCAATTTGTTGGGTAATTTCCGGCGAGACAGAACCACCAAAATAACCTTTTACCTTCAAACCGAGATATTTAGCCGGGTTATGACTGGCGGTTAACACGATCGCACCGAGAGCATTTTCTGAGCGAGCTACCCAACTAAAAGCGGGAGTGGGAGCGTAGGATTGGGAGAGAAGCACATCAAAACCAGCTTTTTGCAGCGATTCCGCCGCAGTTTGAGCAAAATCCTCCGCCATAAACCGCCGATCATAGCCGACGATTATCGTCCGGGAGCCTGTGATCTGACCATAATTATCCGCTAAAACCTGAGCTGCTAAGGGAGCGAGCCGAGCGACTCGATCGAAAGTAAAGTCGGCGGCGATAATCCCGCGCCAGCCATCGGTTCCAAATTTAATCGGGTTCACGGTGGTCATGATTTACCCCTAAATATCCATTTTTCCAATACTTTAACCCGCTCCGTACCCGTTGGCGATAGGCAACGGGGAAATGGGGAATTTCAACTAAAACCCCAACACCCTAAAACCCGAAAACCTTTTCAGATTTCTCGATCATTGGTTTTGGCTGCCAGATCGAGGGCGCCGACTTCACTGGCTAATAATTTTTCTATTAACACTTGTAACTTCATCCTTTCTATATAGGGCCATCCTCCGGTTTCCTCGATATCCCGGAGTAATCCATATAAGTCCTTACGGGTATTGGGTAAAGATGGCTCGAACATCTGCTCGCGAATTTGCCGATGTAAATTTTCTAAAGTTCGCAGCAACATTAACAAACCGTTACAATCTCCCTGCTGTTCTTGAGCGATCGCTGTCACCGTAGTTACAAGGGAATGCAGTTGGCTATCTAATTGGCTGTTATCTCCTGACAATCGGCTATTCATGTTCCTATCTGAAAACAGTCACACCAATCATATCAGTCATCAGCCATCAGTTACTCAGAGCCTGACTTGAAAAAATCTCTATTGAGAAAACAACTTTTTTGTCTTAACCTTAATTGGAGCCTATCATATTTTCATGCTTGGCAGTGCCAACTTTAGCATCGGGACTGACTCCTGATTAGGTTGCATTATCCCAGATGGGGGTAAGGGTCTGATAATCGTAGCGGGAAGCGTTGGGATGACAGGTGACACAGGTGGTGTGACCGAGAGAAGTGGGTAAATTGACCCTAGGGTGCAAAACCTTTACATAGCTGGACTGTTCAATTAGGAGGGGAACAAAAGTAGTCTCCCTAAGAGGACGAGAAGAATAACTGAGATAATCCCAGATAAGACGCTGAGTAATGCCAACAATTGGTTTTAAACGGATGCCATAGTGAGAATTAGGATTTTCTAGGATTTTTTTCCAAGTTTGACTCGGTAGGATGCTGGGGGGAATGGCAATATGGCAGCTGGCACAATTTTCTAGATAGGTTTGCTGTCCAATTTGATAACGATTCAGCACTGTATCCGAGGCAGGAGATTGGGCGATCGCTGGTTGTTGAAGTAGCGAAGCCAGTAGAATACCCCCTAGAATACTGAGGAGAAAGAGGATCAGAAAAAAAATCGATTTCACTTGACCGCTGGAAGGCATGACTGGGATGACGAGTAATTGAACACAATTGTGACACTCTCGCCATCACAATGCAAAGCTGTGTGATGGGAGATTCTTGCTTCACAGAAACCTGCTTTTTGAGACGAATCCCAACGAGTCTGACGGCTGAGAGGGGGACAAGCGAGCTAGAAGGTAGATAGGACAAGCGATATCGCTCTTTGTCCTTTGATGTAATCCTTCAACCGATAGCTGCTAATTTGCATTAGCTCTTCTATATTTTTTTGGAACATTTGATGTAGCTGGAGCCAATGATAGAGATGTTGACCCACATAAAAACTGCTGTGTCTGCGTTGACCTTTATATCTTTTTTCAGGTCTTGTGACATATTTTTGGATTCCCACATCCTTAATTTTTTTACCTTGTAGTGTGGCACTTGTATAGCGGGACTTCTCCCATACATAAATACTAGAAAATTAACAAAACCCTTACTGCAGGTCGCTTCTAAGAAAAAATTGAAAAGAGGCTACTGGGTACATTTTTCCCTTGAAAATGGACGTTCGGCGATGCTCAGACGTTCGGCGATGCTCAGTCGAGCCGTCGAGCCGCTGTACCGTTGACTGTATCTGGAGTAGAGCGATTCCGTAGAGTTGGCTGTATAGTGATCGCTAACCTGATTTTAACAGATAGTGTCATTAATCTCTAGAGTAAGGGATGCGCTCTGTAGCCATGTTTTTGCTGGTTTTCTGCCCCAAAACAAGCTATAATGGTCTAAAGGTCAAATTTGAAAATTTTTGCCTCAAACCCTATCTGCGTAAGAACTTCAGGATTTTGTGTCCAGTAGTTCATTAGTATTGTATTGCTTGAACTCAGGCTCTGTAAGACTTTTAGCCATAGCTAGTATGTTTATACGGGGGAAGTCCAGGTATAGTAAATATGACTTATCTTTTTTTGGAGTCTGTGTCTGTATTCGATGCTACATAAGCTTTTCAGCTTGCTTGTCCCCCTGTCAGTTTCCAAGGTTCATCATAATTGGCGGTTGTTTGATTCATTTGAGTTGTCTGCTTACTCCTAGGCGGTGAATCGTAATAGCGTAACGCACCAATTTAATGATAGAGGTGGTGCGTTACGGCGGATTGTTAATTCTGGTTTTTTGACGGAATTGATAGTCGCCTAACGCACCCTACACCTACTTAATTAAACAAAGAAATAACCCACTATCATGCTCCCTAAAGCTGGTAAAGTACCAGTAAATCTGGTGATATTTATTAATAAATCATGGCTGGATTGGAAGCCAGCCATGCTACCATTAATCGAAAACGGCAATGAGTCCTGTGGGGCGACAAATGATGGTGATTCGCAGTCAGAAAAAGACAACCACCGGCAACTCCCAGAGGAAATAGTTTATCAGACCAGAGCCTGACGATTAAGCAATAAAATTAAACGCCAAAATCCCATCATTAAAGTCGTTATCACTGATATTGGGTAAGTTACCCGGTAAATCCTCAAAGCCAAAGATATAGTCATTTCAAATAAGTGTGAGACGAGGGAAAAATAAGGTAAAATGAAGAGAAACGAGCAATCCATACAGAAAAATGTCTTATAGCCTAGACTTGAGAAAAAAAGTGATCGATTATGTAGAGAATGGGGGAAGCATAACCAAAGCCGCCGCTCTATTTAATATAGGAAGAGCGACGATATATAGATGGCTAGGTAGGGAAAAACTGGAAGCAACAAAGGTAAAACACCGTCAGAGAAAGCTGGACTGGAAAGCACTGTCAAAAGATGTCCAAGAAAATCCCGAGGCAAGATTAAGAGACAGAGCCGAGAAGTTTGGAGTGAGACCAAGTGCCATTTGCTATGCCTTAAAAAAAATGAAAATTACCAGAAAAAAGAAGGAACTTCGTTATAGAGAAAGAAACCGAGAAGAAAGAATGAAATACTACAGAGTGCTGAGAGAATTGATTAAAAAATATGGAAGTGAAAGCCTTGTATTTATTGATGAGTCAGGGTTTGAAGAATTTCAAGCCTGCCTTTATGCTTGGTCAAAAAAAGGTAAGAAAGTATTGGGAGATAGACAAGGAAAACGAGGAAAAAGAGAAAACCTTGTCGCCGGGAGAAGAAAGGGAAAAAAAGACTTTATTGCACCGATGGTATTTACGAGAAGCCTGAATGCCGAAGGTTTTGAAGGGTGGTTATCTTTATATTTATTGCCCTCTCTAACCATAACATCAGTATTAATTATGGATAATGCACCAATTCATCGGAAGACAGTCATTAAACAACTGGTAGAAGAAGCAGGTCATCAGGTAGTGTTTTTGCCAAAATACTCTCCTGATTTAAATGATATCGAACATGATTTTAGTGCATTAAAGAGGGCAAGAATGTATGCTCCTGTGGGGACAACCCTTGATGAAATTATTCGTACTTATTGTGTCGCCTAGTGTCTCGTTCTTATTTGAAATAACTATATTATTCCCCCTTGACCGTAAATGTTCCGCCCCATCGGGATTTGCCGAGCCAAAGGAGAAATAGGCCACCTCATGGATGCCATAGTTTTCTAGGGTAGCCGCCACGTTATCGGGATTCTTGGCTAAAAATGCCTGAATACTCCCTTGCAGACTTTCTCCCAGATTGCCGCCATTGGCAATCACAAAGGGTGCGTAGCGTCGCCCCCCTTGCAACAACACATCCCCAAATTCAGCGGCGGTGGTGCTTTGGTTTACCCCTTCCCCACTGGCCCGCAAAATGAAGTTATTCACTGCTTGACTTAAGGCACTACGCGCATAACCCGCTTGACCGGGTTGAATTAACTCTGTCGCGTTGCCATCTCCATCTAAATCGAGGCTGTCAAAAACGGCTCCGTTATCATCGGCCACTGGATAGAGACCGACAACGTTATTGAAGAAAGCTCCCGTCTGTTGGAGTCCCTCCTCAATGGCTGTCACCTGTATGCTACTGGGCAAGTTACTGAAGTTGAAAACCAGAGAACCCTGTCCATTGCCCGTATTTTTAAATTCAAGGGCCTGGGGATTAACGGCTTGGTCGGGTAGATTGGTAATTTCTAGGGTGAAATTAACCGTTGCGTCTGGTGTGGCATTGGGAGCCGGTTTGAGGGTGGTATCCGTCACCGCCACCGTCAGATTATAGAGGGATTGGGCTTCAAAATCAGCCTTACCGATGAAGAATAATTCCCGGCCACGAATCTGGAAACTGCTCTGATCATTCCCCAACAAAGAAAGGCTATTTGTCCCCAAGGCATCATCGCTGATCTGAATATCGGCAACTTTGACACCTTGACTGGTATCGGTATTTTCAGCGATCGCATTGGTACTATTAGCAAGAATTAGGGCTGTGGGAGCTTCGTTGACATCGGTGATGTTTAAAGTGAAGGTTTGGGTGAGATCGGGGGTGACACCAACGGTTGTATCATCGACATTGACGGTGACTTCGTAACTGTTTTGAGCTTCAAAATTAGGGGTAAAACCGACATAGAAAAGAGCCGAATTCTGAATTAAGAAGCGCTCCCTATCCCGTCCCGTGAGGAAGAGATTATTGGTTCCTAAACCATCATCTTCAATCAGGAGGTCGGCGACTTTAAATTCTGGTGTGACATCGACATTTTCCGCTAACTCGGTGACAGCATTTTGGAAAATTAGGGCTGTGGGAGCTTGATTACCGGGAGTTTCATTAACATCATTGACAGTAATTGTCAAGGTTTTCTCAAAACTTAGTCCCCCTTGGTCTGTGGTTTTTACTCGAATACTGTAACTATTCTTGGTTTCAAAATCTGGGGAATTATTAATCTGTAATTGATTCCCTACAATCGAGAAGGCTGAGTTATCTGTATCTCCTGTTCCTGTAACTAAACTATAGGTAAAGGTATTACCAGTATCGGGGTCTGTGCTGGAAAATGTTCCAATTACTGTGTTAACAGGGACATTTTCATCTACGGTACTGGCACTTAATGCTAAATCTGTGGGAGCTTGATTACTAGGATTTTCATTAACATCATTGACAGTAATTGTCAAGGTTTTCTCAAAACTTAGTCCCCCTTGGTCTGTGGTTTTTACTCGAATACTGTAACTATTCTTGGTTTCAAAATCTGGGGAATTATTAATCTGTAATTGATTCCCTACAATCGAGAAGGCTGAGTTATCTGTATCTCCTGTTCCTGCTATCAAACTATAGGTAAAGTTATTACCAGTATCGGGGTCTGTACCGGAAAATGTTCCAATTACTGTGTTAACAGGGACATTTTCATCTACGGTACTGGCACTTAATGCTAAATCTGTGGGAGCTTGATTACTAGGATTTTCATTAACATCATTGACAGTAATTGTCAAGGTTTTCTCAAAACTTAGTCCCCCTTGGTCTGTGGTTTTTACTCGAATACTGTAACTATTCTTGGTTTCAAAATCTGGGGAATTATTAATCTGTAATTGATTCCCTACAATCGAGAAGGCTGAGTTATCTGTATCTCCTGTTCCTGCTATCAAACTATAGGTAAAGTTATTACCAGTATCGGGGTCTGTACCGGAAAATGTTCCAATTACTGTGTTAACAGGGACATTTTCATCTACTGTGGTCGCACTTAATGCTAAATCTGTGGGAGCTTGATTACTAGGATTTTCATTAACATCATTGACAGTAATTGTCAAGGTTTTCTCAAAACTTAGTCCCCCTTGGTCTGTGGTTTTTACTCGAATACTGTAACTATTCTTGGTTTCAAAATCGGGTTCTTGGGTTTCTGTTATGCAATGGACAGGGGTTATAAGGGATGGAACCCTTATATAGAAAGGCATTTAGTGATTTTTGTCAATTATTTTTGATCTAGAGCGAACTAATCAATTAAGTCTCTTGCCAGATAAGGATTTAGTCGATTTATGCTCCCATATCGAACCATACCAAGTCCCGAAGAGCCCAAAATCGGGGGAATTATTAATCTGTAATTGATTCCCTACAACCGAGAATGCTGAGTTATCTGTATCTCCTGTTCCTGTAACTAAACTATAGGTAAAGGTATTACCAGTATCGGGGTCTGTGGTAGAAAATGTTCCTATCACTGTGTTAACAGGAACATTTTCATTTACTGTGGTCGCACTTAAGACTAAATCAGTAGGGCCGACGTTAACAGTACCGACAGTAGTGGTCGCATCGGGCTGGGTTGGAGCGGTTTCAATTAGTCCCAAATTATCTGTTGCAACGCTATAGAAGCGGTAAGTTTTACCTGGTTGACCCTCAAATGGAGCAGAAGTGGCAGTAATATTATCTTTCCAGAGTGTGTAGGCTCCGTTGTCGGTGGAGACGTAAATATCGTAGGAAGCAATCCCACTTCCCTCATCGGAACCCGACCATGTGACGTTAAATGTGGTGTTACTATTCGTCAGTAAGGCAGTGACTTGACTGGTTGGCTTATCTACATCAATCGTATTTGTCCATTTGGGAGTATCAATAGGACTGTTGAAGTCGAAGACAATCCGAGCCTCTGCATCAATGGTAGTATTCGTTGTGAGGTTGGCGTTGGGTGAGATGGTGTAGTTGATGAAGCCTTCTCCATGTGAGGTTGGCGTTGGGTGAGATGGTGTAGTTGATGAAGCCTTCTCCATCGTGAGTGTCGTTGTTGGGAGGCAGGAAGCCTGCATCTGGATCTAAAGGTAATCCTCCTGTTAAGGGGTCAATGGTGGTTAGTCGCCAAGTGACGGTACGGGTGGCGATATCGAGAGAGGCTTCAAAATCGACGAAATAGCCGATGGTGCTGGTTAAATCTACGCTGGTGCTATAGGCTTTGAGTCCATCTGGTACGTCAACGTAAATACTGCCAAAGCCGAAGTCTCCGAGTTGAAAGGTGTCTAGATTGAGGTCTGTGTCGATGGTCTGGGTGACGGTAACGAAGACGGCGGGGGCAGTGGCAGATTTTAGGTTCTCGAAACGAATGGTATAGGGAAAATCGTGGTTGGGGATGAGATAGTTTTGGTCGCCAAATCCAGAGGGGCCGAGAATGTCGTTGGGGTCGAAGGCAAGGAGGACTAAAGACTCGCCGAAATCTAATAACTTTTGCCCTAGACCGGATAAACCGCCTATAAACTGATCGAACTGCTTATCCAGAAACTCCTGAGTTTTTTGATCTTCAATGATGTCATCAAATAAATTCATTCCGAAACCTAACATTAAGGCACCCGGTAATGTTTTTGGATTTAATGCCATCTCAAGTAAACTATCTTGTGTCAAAATGCCAATACCAACGCCCAATGGCATACTGTAAGCACCCAGTCCAATTAGTGCGCCATTTCCAAACCCATCCACACTTCCTTTAGTGGCTTGTTTCCAACCATCAGCAAAGTTCCTTTGTCCAGATGGTGTATTTATTATGTATTTTCCCGCTCCAATGATTCCACCAAGAATAGTTCCTCCGATAGCTCCCACTGCTAGATAAGCAGGAATCAGCCAAAATGTTCCAATAGGGTCAATTATTCCAGTAGTATTGTTTGCTGTGTATCGATACAAGTTCGTATCTCCACCATTCAATCCAATCGGATCAGCTGAAGTAAACCTCCCTAATTTATCGTCATAAAATCTCGCTCGCATGAAATCGAGTTCGTTGCCTTCATTCATGACTCCCCATTGACCGACATATTCAAAGGGATTAGCAATCGCTTCAACTTTGGTTAAATCTTCCCCAAAAGGTAGGTAACTATAACGATTGAGATAACTACCCGTTGCCCCACTCAAGCCCACTACCGAACCGATCGCGTCGGTATCGTAATAGTTATAACTTCCGCCGTTGGCTTGACCGACTAAACCAATACCGTGAATGTAGCGGGCAATGGGACTTCCCGTATTGCTATATTCCCCCACGACATCCACCAAACCCGTAGGATCGAGTAAATATTCGGTACGCTGACCATTTTTGATGCTGGCGATCCGATTGCCGAGGGCATCATATTCATAACTCCACGTTCCATCGGGCGTGACAACTTGGATTAAACGATTTTCGGCATCGTAGGAGTAGGTAGAGGTTTGGCCGTTTTGGGTTTTGGCGATCGTATTGCCGTCTGTATCATAGGTATAGGTATCTCCCCCAACCTGGGTATATTGATTAAGATTATTCGCGCTGTAATTAGTAGAAGTCCCGTTGTCCTGAACAGCAATGCGGTTGCCAGAGGCATCATAGAGATAGTTAATCGTTCGTCCTGTTGGTAAAGTGACGGAGGTTAGCTGTCCTGTTGCGTCGTACCCATAGGTGGATTTACCCTCTAAGGTTGTTACACTACTGCGACGACCCAGATTGTCGTAGGTATAGTCATAACGAGAATTAACAACATTGCTGGCGGTATAGTTGACAATGCTGGTCAGTTGTCCCGCTACGTCGTAACTATAAGTGGTGTAAGTGCCATTGCCATTATCTTCGCGACTTAAACGTCCTACTGCATCGTAACTATAGGTAACTAGAGTTTGACTATTGCCATCGGACAACTTAGACAAACGACCCACCGTATCATAACCGTAGTTAACCACTGCTCCTGTGTGGTCAACCATCCGGGTCCGCCGTCCTCCAGTATCGTATGAATATTCCAGAAAACGACCGTCATTTTGAATGACTTTTGTGATGCGGTTGGCGCTGTCATAGGTAAACGTGGTACTACTATCGGAATCAATAGCGGTTAGGAGATTGCCACGACTGTCATAGGTGAAGGTTGCTTGCGTGCCATCGGGATAAATTTTACTGAGCAGTAAACCACGATTGTCATAGGTATAATTAATCGTCTGCCCTCGGCGATTGACTGAAACTGTCAAATTGCCTTTCTCATCATAGGCAAAGGTTTCTGAACTACCATCACTGTAGGCAATACTTGATAAATTCCCTTGATTGCTATAGGAATAACTGGTGATATTTCCCCGTTGATCCCGCAAAATAGACAAGTTATTGAACTTAGATTCGTAGCTGAAATCAACCCGATGCCCTAACGCATCGACAGAACTGCTCAGATTCCCTTGGCGATCATAATTGAAGGTTGAAATGGTACTTTCTGGGGCGATGACTCTGGTTAAATTGCCACCGTCATCGTAAAAGAATTGGGTGACACGCCCTAACGCATCTTGAAAACGTCCAAGTTGCCCATTTCCATTGAGCCAGCGTTTGCTCGTCGCACCCGACGCATCTGTAACCGTGATGCCTCCAGCAGCATCGTAGCTATAGGTAACAGATTCAGCATTACTACTTTGAGTTTGCTGAATTAATCGTCCTTGATCGTCGTAATTAAAGAAGGTTTGGGAACTGTCAGGGAAAGTGACTTGACTGAGGGCATAGGCTTTAGCTCCAGCACTACTGTTTTGATAAGTGTAGTTAGTCGTTCCTTCTGGAGCAACGACACTGAGTAAGGTTTCGCCCGAAGAATCATAGCTATAAGTAGTAACTTCTCCCGCCGGATTAGTTAGCTTGCTAATGCGTCCCTGAGCATTGTAAGTCAGCGTTAAAGTGTCGCCATTGGAATGGGTGAGCGTTGTTAGTCTATTGTCGGTATAGCCCAAGGTGATGCGATCGCCGTTGGTATCTTCAACAACATTTAAACGCCCATTACTGCCAAAACTTTGGACTAAACCATTGGATTCCGTCAGACGATATCCCCCCGATTCTGCCTTGAGCGTGGCATAGTCACCTTCTTGGGGGCGATAAGTACCATCGGAACGTTTCTCAAAAAAGCGGATAATTTCTCCAGTTTGAATGATGACATTGCCGTTTTCTTCGGTGATAACTTGACTTTCCCAATTGTGCGTCCAACCGCGACCTAGTGACCCTAATGTGAAGCGCGAAGAAATTTGCTGTAGGTAGGTTCGCGCAAAAACTAAGGATAATCCGGGGGTCGGGGCGATGGTATCCACGTTACTGGCTAAAATACCGGCTCCCAAGGAATTATTTGCCTGTTTTAATTCAAAAGCAAGTAACTTTGAGGTATCGTCGGAAGCCTCTCCTAAACGCCCTAAATGACTAGCATTTTCGCTTAGAGCCTTTTGGAAACTATCAGATGTGTTGCCTAGAGCATCAGTGAAATTTTTGTAAATCACATTCCAAGCATCTACCGGAATTGTTATGGGGCGTGCTTTATCCTTTTGGGCATCCCAATTAATTGGATTACCTGCCCCGCCCGACTCGACGATGTTTAAGGAAAATTTAATTGCACCAACGGCTCTTTCTGCATCACCCCCAGCACCAGCGCCGCCGCCACCCCCACCGCCACCCGCAGCAACCATAGCCGCAGGATAGGGAGAAAAATAGATTTTGAAAGTTCCTGTTTCTCCCGGAGAAAGAGTACTACTATCTCCTTGATTGCCTGTTCCCAAGAAGGTCGCAGTCTCAGCGACTTTAAACTTGATATCTTCGGGAAGAGTGATGCTAGTACCACCACCGCCTCCACTACCACGTCGGCCCGTACTGACTCCACCAACTATAGACGAGGTAAAGTATTTGGAATTAGAACCAATAAACTCAGCTAAACCACTAGGGGATAAGAGGTTTAGGGAAAACAAAGGAGCCAGGATATCAGTATTACCTACGTTTTTATAGGTTACGACAACTTCTCCAATATTCCAGGGGCGCAATCGTGGCGTTACCGCTAAATCAATTTCTAAGGGGTTTTCTTTGAAGGGTTCTTCAATGGTAAAAACATCATTACGTTGAACATCTCCAGCCGTATCTGTGACTTTAATATCATAAGCCCCTACTTCTAGACTTTCCAAGTTGAAGTTGGCAACTAATTTGGTTTCGTCTAGCCATAGAACATTAGTGGCATTACGAATCGTATTGTCGGGAGCTATTAAACTTACAGCCGCATTGTTGGTAAATTGATTTCCATCAATTGTTATGGTGATCTGTCCTGAATTACTGCCTCGATCAGGGCTAATATGGGTGATTTGTAAGGGGACTTGGAGTGGCGTTCCTTGAGCGGTTAAGGTATAGTTTGTCGCTTCATTCTTATGATATACACGCAGATAATAGCTGCCTGCTTCTAAGGTAGTATTAATTTTTCCTATCTCGCTTAGGCTGGCGATTGCGCTGTTTACCACTAAACCAGAACTATTAAGTAGCTGAATATTTGCATCGGCATCTAAAGCACCAACGGTCAAATTGAACGTGCTTTTTTTTAGCAATTCAAAGCGATAGTAATCATTATTATCTATTGCGTTTACATAGTCATTCAATGTTTGAGAGCCATTAAGAATGCCTAGATTGCGAGCATCCCCCAAAGAATTACCCGCAAAATCAGGAATAGATTCATCGTCATCAATAATAGTGAGAGTCGCCGTACTTTGTGAACCTAATGCTATGCCATTCGGATTAGACAGTGCTAGAGTAATGGTTTCGTTAGTTTCTGATTCCGAGTCATTAATGATGGGAATGTTAACAACTTTGCTAATCTGTCCATCGGCAAAATTAACACTTATATTTGATCCGTTATAGTCTTGAGGTTTTGTCGCTGTACCATTGCTAAGAATAACGGTAACGCTGACTTCTCCCTGGCTACCACCTGAACGAGTAATCACGATGGGGGCTACTACTGTCCCGTTTTCATTGATGGTAAAATTGCTGGCACTAAATTGTAGTTGGCTGTTGGATTTAACATAAGCAAAACTAGGGTTTTCTGGGCTTAAACCAGAGACATTTTGCAAAATTGCGATCAATTCATCAGGTTCACTACCGGGTTTATCGAAATAAAGATTACTGGCATCTCCGCGAGCATTCAGAATGATGCGATAATCACTGACTGTACCATGCAATTGAATGAAATCTTCGAGGGAATTAAAGTCTGTAATAACAGCATAATCATAGCCCCCATCACTAGAAATATTTTGATCGTCATAGTATGCTTTGATGGCATTCCCCAAGATAAAGCGATCGCTACCCATTCCCCCTGAAAGGTAGTCAATTTCGTTTTGTCCGGGGTTGAGGTTGCTCTCATTTACACCGATAAGGAGATCATTTCCGGCTTCACCATATAAGGCATCGTTATCAGCACCGCCATTGAGGGTATCGTTGCCATCACCACCATAGAGCCAGTCACCGCCTGCATTGCCTGAAATTAGATCGTTACCTGCCAATCCTGAAAGATAATAATCCGCACTTGCACTCCCAACAATGGTGTCGTCAAAGTTCGTGCCTTTGAAGTCATAAAAATTTTCAATCGAGATTAAGGTATCGGTTTCTGCTCCCACTACAATTGTGCCGTTACCTGTGGCACTGTCGTAGGTCATGGTTAAGCCAGAGGTGCGATCGCTGTAGTTATTACTATAGGTATCAGTCCCCTCCCCGCCATTAATGGTGTTACTTCCTGTCCCCCCATTAAGATTGTCGTTGCCTGCCTCGCCATTGAGGATGTCGTTACCCTCTCCGCCACTAAGGTCGTCATTCCCATCTCCCCCATTGAGGACATCATTTCCTGTTTCACCGCGTAAATCATCGTTATCAGCACCGCCATTGAGGGTATCGTTGCCATCACCACCATAGAGCCAGTCACCGCCTGCATTGCCTGAAATTAGATCGTTACCTGCCAATCCTGAAAGATAATAATCCGCACTTGCACTCCCAACAATGGTGTCGTCAAAGTTCGTGCCTTTGAAGTCATAAAATGTTTCAATCGAGATTAAGGTATCGGTTTCTGCTCCCACTACAATTGTGCCGTTACCTGTGGCACTGTCGTAGGTCATGGTTAAGCCAGAGGTGCGATCGCTGTAGTTATTACTATAGGTATCAGTCCCCTCCCCGCCATTAATGGTGTTACTTCCTGTCCCCCCATTAAGATTGTCGTTGCCTGCCTCGCCATTGAGGATGTCGTTACCCTCTCCGCCACTAAGGTCGTCATTCCCATCTCCCCCATTGAGGACATCATTTCCTGTTTCACCGCGTAAATCATCGTTATCAGCACCGCCATTGAGGGTATCGTTGCCATCACCACCATAGAGCCAGTCACCGCCTGCATTGCCTGAAATTAGATCGTTACCTGCCAATCCTGAAAGATAATAATCCGCACTTGCACTCCCAACAATGGTGTCGTCAAAGTTCGTGCCTTTGAAGTCATAAAAATTTTCAATCGAGATTAAGGTATCGGTTTCTGCTCCCACTACAATTGTGCCGTTGCCTGTGGCACTGTCGTAGGTCATGGTTAAGCCAGAGGTGCGATCACTATAATTTGCTACATAGTAGTCAAAACCTGTACCGCCATTTAATGTATCGTTTCCTGCATCGCTGTAGAGAACATCATCTCCAGCATCTCCATTGACGCTATCATTCCCATTACCTCCATAAATATTGTCATTTCCCCCCAAACCACTTAAAGTATCATTGCCATCTAACCCAGAAATATTATCATCCCCAGAAGTTCCTGTAATATTATCATTACCATTAGTCCCCGTAAAATCCGCCTGTTCTACTTGAATATTTTCCCCATTTACTATAATTGTTGTCTGGTCATTCTCTCCTCGTAAAGCGTCTAAGGTTGCCACATCCAGTTGAGTTCTTTTTCTAGGGATTCGGGAATTTGTGTCCAATCAATCAATTGGTGAACTTCAGGAAAGAAGAAATGTAAAAACGCTTCAAAATACTCGGTTAATGCTTCTTTCCAAGGTTCATCATAATTAGCGGTTGTCTGTTTCATTATGACAATTTTAGTGGGTTGTTGTCAGAAGGCGATCGCTAACGTCAAAACTAAGCAGTTAAAGTATTTAACCAATTGATTAAATCTTCAACCGTGGAGAAGTCGAATAAAGCTTCTCCTAATGCTTCTACATCATCAATACTTAACTCCATGATTTTAGTTTCTAATGAAGGATTAATCTCCCCTAACTTGCGTTTAAGTTGACGAAGAATCAATGTCTTTTCCCGTTCGATACCTTGTTCAATACCCCGTTCGATACCTTGTTCGATACCTTGTTCAATACCTTGTTCAATACCCCGTTCGATACCTTGTTCGATACCTTGTTCAATACCTTGTTCGATACCTTGTTCAATACCTTGACGCATCCAACTGGTGGTAATTTGCATAACTCCCTCCTGTACGGGTTGACTAAATGTGCTAATCTCTTCTTGGAATTGTATCTCTTCCACCGGATTAAGATTGAGATATGTATCAATAAATCCAGAAATTAATTGCATTTTCGCTGGATTTAACCTTAAAGTAATTAACAAGCGCAGACATTCCGCTTTTACCTTAGCTCGCTCTTTCTCGGCAATGTTCATCTTCGCCATCAAAGCTGAAGCAACCGGATTCGGTTGATTAAGAAAATCTCGCCAATTTAATCGATTTAACTGCACTACCTGATAGTTAAATTCTAAGACTTTTAAATCGGGAAAATCGACTACATATTGACTAATCGCTTCTCTTTTTGGCTTTGAATAAGAGAAAATTACAATCGGATAAATCGGTAAGACAAATTTCTCATGAAAGCGAGCAAAATAAGTAAACATTCGCCGATTAAACCACTTGCGTGAACTTTCCTGCGCCTCTACATGAATCAGAAAAAAAGATTCTTTTCCTCGAAACTTAACTTGTGCGACTAAATCGCTTTCATACCTTTCTCCTTCCGTGACATCAGTAAATACTTCTTTGTCTAAAAAAGTAATCGATTCCCTATCTAAATAATCCATCAATTGAGGAAAAAATAACTCGGCTCTTCTGGTTTCTGTGTGGAAACGGGGTCTATACTGATAGTTTCTTCAGCAAAATAGTCCTAAAAGTCTTTCCAGGTAAATATTTCACGATTCTATAAGCAAAAATTATCACACAAAGTCGAGAAGAGCCACAACTCGATAAATTCGACAAAAAAGGTGGAGATTAACTCCTTAAATAATCGGTCATGGTCAATATTATTAGTCATGTAATATCATCTTAACTAATCTGAGCGATGAATGACTACTCGTCCCTATTGTATTCTGAAAAGTCGGTTTTGGCAACGGATTGTTATGACCTTACCCCCTTAACCTACAGCGATTGCCAAATTCGCCCAAAATCCATCAGATTGAGCGAAATGGAACAAAACATCGTCAATAGCAGGAAAAATCGACAAAAGAGAGAGAGTCATGACATTGACTGGAAAGGTTTATTGCTAACAGCTTTAGCCCAACAAGTGTCGATTTTTCAAGACCTCTTTAACAAAAATTAACATTTATTACAAGAAAACGGGTTTCTCAAAGAAACCCGTTTTCTAGATAGTTGTTCTAGGATTGGATTTTTGCCAAAGACTGCTTAAATTCTGCGAGAGAATGAGCGGTAGCTGCTAATTTAACAATCTCTTGTAATGTAGATAGTACCGAAACTTGATTCAGGTATTGTTCCACATCTAAAGGAACTTCACCTAAGCGAGCTTGCAAAACTGTTTTGACAAAATCACGAGCATTTTCTAACGCTCCAATTTCCTTACCAATTTCCTTACCAATTTCCTTACCGATTTCCTTACCCTGTTCTATTCCTCGTAACTCCATATTACTCATTAAAGGCATGGTTCTTTCCTCCTCAAATTGTTTAATTTTACTCTCTAAACTTGACTGTAATTCAGGGGATAAAGTCATCATATTGTCGATGATTTCAAATAATTTAATTATTTGTTCCCTCTCGAACTCTTTTTCATATAATCCTCTGATTAACTTCCACTTCCACTGTTCCCGTTCTGGCAGCTTCCCAGTAGTCGCTTTTGTTTTCAGGTGTGCCATGACTATTATAGCAAAGGGATTGCTACTTGCTTCTAGTTCTGACCAGCTTTCCTCATAGTCCAGTAATTTAACCGTTGGGAATTTGAGGCTGACTTCACAACCAGCGATAGTATAATTATAGGAATCTGGTCGCCAATTTACTCGTTCATCCCCTAATATAGCGAGACTGATAACCGGTTTCTGATACAAATCAAAGGCACGATAGTTATAAATATACATCCTCTGAGGGAAATTTTCTTCGTATTGACTTTGAATTTCAATATGAATCAAAATCCAGATTTCTTCTCCACTGAGTAACCAAACTTTATAGAGTTTGTCAGCGAAACGTTTTTTTGTTTTAGAGGAAGCGGTAATCCGTTTGAGTTCTTTTTCTAGGGATTCGGGAATTTGTGTCCAATCAATCAATTGGTGAACTTCAGGAAAGAAGAAATGTAAAAACGCTTCAAAATACTCGGTTAATGCTTCTTTCCAAGGTTCATCATAATTAGCGGTTGTCTGTTTCATTATGACAATTTTAGTGGGTTGTTGTCAGAAGGCGATCGCTAACGTCAAAACTAAGCAGTTAAAGTATTTAACCAATTGATTAAATCTTCAACCGTGGAGAAATCGAATAAAGCTTCTCCTAATGCTTCTACATCATCAATACTTAACTCCATGATTTTAGTTTCTAATGAAGGATTAATCTCCCCTAACTTGCGTTTAATTTGACGAAGAATCAATGTTTTTTCCCGTTCAATACCTTGTTCAATACCGCGTTCAATACCTTGTTCGATACCCCGTTCAATACCTTGTTCGATACCTTGTTCAATACCTTGACGCATCCAACTGGTGGTAATTTGCATAACTCCCTCCTGTACGGGTTGACTAAATGTGCTAATCTCTTCTTGAAATTGTATCTCTTCCACTGGATTAAGATTGAGATATGTATCAATAAATCCAGAAATTAATTGCATTTTCGCTGGATTTAACCTTAAAGTAATTAACAAGCGCAGACATTCCGCTTTTACCTTAGCTCGCTCTTTCTCGGCAATGTTCATCTTCGCCATCAAAGCTGAAGCAACCGGATTCGGTTGATTAAGAAAATCTCGCCAATTTAATCGATTTAACTGCACTACCTGATAGTTAAATTCTAAGACTTTTAAATCGGGAAAATCGACTACATATTGACTAATCGCTTCTCTTTTTGGCTTTGAATAAGAGAAAATTACAATCGGATAAATCGGTAAGACAAATTTCTCATGAAAGCGAGCAAAATAAGTAAACATTCGCCGATTAAACCACTTGCGTGAACTTTCCTGCGCCTCTACATGAATCAGAAAAAAAGATTCTTTTCCTCGAAACTTAACTTGTGCGACTAAATCGCTTTCATGCCTTTCTCCTTCCGTGACATCAGTAAATACTTCTTTGTCTAAAAAAGTAATCGATTCCCTATCTAAATAATCCATCAATTGAGGAAAAAACAACTCGATAAATTCGACAAAAAAGGTGGAGATTAACTCCTTAAATAAGCGGTCATGGTCAATATTATTAGTCATGTAATATCATCTTAACTAATCTGAGCGGTGAATGACTACCAGAAAATAACAACTCTTTGACTCTAACAAGTTTAAGGTTACTTGACAAGACGATCCAGAAAACGGGTTTCTTCAAGAAACCCGTTTTCTATTCTGAGAATATCCTCTCGTTGATAACCCTGTTCGTACAACCGTTTAGTTAATGTTAGTTTCGCTTCTTTGCGGGGGAGATAGGAGAATAAATAAAAGCAATCTCCTGACTCCTGATAACTGACTCCTGATAACTGACTCCTGACTCGGCTCTTCTAGGTTCTGTGTGATAAGTTCAACTTACATAGGATCGCTCAATCTTTGTGTCCTTTGTGTCTTTGTGGTTCGTTCCACCCCCTCGCTAGGAGGAATGTATCTTAGAATACATTTTACCCACCAAACCTAAGAGAGCAATAATAATCCCCCTTTTATCTGAAAAAGAGGGATTTATTTAGTCCAAATTGGTTAGATTGAGAGGAAAGTTTTCACGCTTCTCAGTCTAAAGACAAGAGATTTTATCCGGGAGCATCTCACTTACGCGATGAGTAATTATACTTAGCTTAAAAGCCACTCTTAATCGTGTCTTGGAACGAAATAGAGGCTTTTAAAGACCGCGTACATGGAGAATTAAAACAAGAATTACCCTCGAAAAGCCTATTTTTCTACTAAGTATTTATGCTTATTGCAAAGGTGAGATGCTCCCTTTTATCCTGATGTCTTTCCACTACCAAAGTCCGCGGATAGGAGATACACTAGGCGCGGGAGCGGGTTGAGGGGCAACTTCCGTAAAGGTTCTGGTTTCCGGGGGTAAAGCGGGAAGTCCCCAAGCGGGTTCTTTTTGGTTAAGTTCTCTTAAAAGTTGCGAGCGAGTGCTGCTGACGGCGATTTCCGATTTTAGTTTCAAGCGGGAAACCCAATAGGGACGAGCTTTACCCACATAAACTAATTTGCCATCTACCACTTGCAATAGTACATCATCACCACCCGTGGCATCCCCAACAATACGAGCGGTGGTTCCGTCGGTAAAGTCGCCACTGAAAATTTCTTTGCCATCCACTGTCACAGGTCTGATCAATTGGACGGACAGAATACCACCCACGGTTCCCCGGACGCGACCTAGTACATAGTCACCGGGGTTAAGTTGTGGCTCACCTCTGTAGGTGTTATGGCCGCGTAGTTGACTGATCAAGATTTCGTTATTTTGTGGTCCTGCTTGTGCAGGTACAGCGCCAACGGTAGTTAGGGCAACTAAACCGGCAAAACCAGCGACAAGGGAAATTTTGTTAAACACAATTACCTCAAGCAAAAAGTTAGTAAATTGTCCATAGACGTTTTAGATTATAACCTAGTTCCTAATTTTGTCTATATTGCGAAATATTAGTTTAATAATTTCTCGATCGAGCGGTTGGAGGTTTCAGTTATCAGTTATCAGTTATCAGATTGCAGATTCCAGTTTTAAGTAGGGTTTACCGAAAAAGACCTAGGATGGGGACAGACAGAGGGCAGGAGGCAGTTATTCAGCCAGCCCTAAGTAGAAAGTTTTAGGTGAAAACTCCGGGGTCTTCTGGACATCAGGTGAAAAATGTTCACTGTGTTACATAATGGTTATTAATGCTAGGGACATAAGGCTTATGCCCTTTTTTCGATAAGATAAGCTGATCACCTTAACTCCAATAGAACCAAACTTGGGAACTTTCTTTTCACTGATTACTGATTACTGTTTACTGCTCACTGAAAAACCCCCACCTCCCCACTTCCCCTAAAAACAGGATGAAGCTAGGCTTTAAGATCGATATTGCTGAATAATTCAGGATCGAGGGTGGGTAGTTCGATATCTTTTTCCCCCAGGGGAGAGGGTGACTGGAAGCGATTTACGGTTTGTTGAATGCGATCGAAAATGGTGATTTTTTCCTCGCTATTGTTCTGGGGTTCGGGAATAGGTTCCACTTCTAGCGGAGGTTGAATACCGGGGGCAGGTTCGTTAATCTCCTTTGTCTCTGGTATGGTGGTTAGGGGAGATTGGATCGCTTCAGGGGTTTCCTCTAGCTTTTCGACTGTTTCTGTCTCTACTGGTTTTTCCTCAACTATAGGGCTTTCTGGCTCAATAACAGGGCTTTCCTCAACTATAGGGCTTTCTGTCTCTACTGGTTTTTCCTCAACTATAGGGCTTTCTGGCTCAATAACAGGGGTTTCCTCAACTATAGGGCTTTCTGGCTCAAGTATAGGGGTTTCTGGCTCGATAATTGGTGTTTCTTCCTCTGGACTGGGAATAGTTTGATAGTTGGGATCGACGATGCTACGGGCAATTGTAGGGGATAAATCGCCGTGGACTAATTGACTAAGACCGTTTTGGTAAGAGGGATCAAAGCTAATCACGCGCACGCTGGTATTAAACTCATTTTCGATTTTATTTCCCTTACCATCGATGAATTCTAGTTGTACCCAGTTATTGCCCTTATCAAAACCCTTGAGATAGATTGGTTCCCAAGTATCAAGCAGAAAACTTTCACCGTTGACAGTGACACGAATGCGCCAATCTTGAAGATTATTATCCTCGTTGGCAGTATTGGACAGACGTAGAGGAGCATTACTCAGATAAAAATCGAGCAGGATTGGTTCCGCACCGTAGATTCCTTGCGGACTACTGTAGGTTAATAGGGGTAAGTTATGATCAGGGGCATTTTTGCCTGTTTTTGTCAGAATATGAAAGGTTGTTTCAGCAAAGGCCCCATCATTTTTAAAACTTTCTTGCCAAGGCCGCAGGGCCAAGACGCGGAGGGTGTGAGTACCGGGGGCAAGATTTTCTAGGATAATCGGCTGTTTGAGGTCGTAAATGGCTGCCGCTGGTTCATTATCGACAATCAGACTCAAGTGGAGTCCTAATTTCAGGGTATCGTCTTGGAAAATTGGCAGATCTGACACTTGTAGTTTAACTGTCACCTGGGTGTCATCGAAAACTTGTTCGGCCAGAGGACTGAGAATCGTTACTTGGGGGGCGTAACTATCTAAACTGGGGCGCAGTTCCTGAATTAGGGACGGGGGGGCAACCTCAGAAATGCGGCCTTGAACGACGGGAAGATTAGAGGTTTCGGAAGTGGGGAGATTGGTAGCTGTCAAGCGATCGCCACAGGCGGTTAACAGGGTGGTCAGTAAACCGATCACAAGACATATATGAAGGGTTTTGACTGGGATTAATTTATGTAGTAGGGATAGCACGTTCCTCCTAGAGCCAAGGCCAAAATCTATACAAACCATTGATTTTGCTAGAGTCATTGAATGCTCTGGTGTCAGCAAAAGCGGGAGAAGATGAGGTCATGGCCTCAATTTTACAGAATTGTTTGATTGTTTTTTGAGAATCTATCTATTGAATTTTCTATATGGTCTGGTGGGGGAGAAAAGGGGGAAATTGGCTTCTGGGGCGACAATTAATAAACTTTTGTAAAGAAAAATTACCGGTTTGACTCTGACTAAGACCGTCCATAGCAGAAAATGTCTCTCCTATCAAGGATTGAGAGAATTTTAATTATTGTTAAGCACAACGAACAGAGGAGAGAACAAAGACTTATCATCTACTATTGATGCTTTCGACTGGAATCTCACCCAAGAGGAAAGTCAAGCGACATTAACAAAAGGTGGGTCAGATTTCAACTTGCCTTTTTTAGGTTAAAAAATCTATCCTCAAATAAAACGCTAAGTCTATTGTCGAGAGAGGAGAATCCTCATGGCACTCCCCCCCAAAGAGGCGGTAGCTAAAGTGATTGTAGATAAAGACCCAGTACCTACTTCCTTTGAGAAGTGGGGTCAACCGGGGCATTTTGATCGCACTTTAGCCAAAGGACCCAAAACCACCACCTGGATTTGGAACCTACACGCCAACGTCCACGATTTTGATAGTCAAACCAGCGATCTCGAAGATATTTCCCGGAAAATCTTCAGTGCCCACTTCGGACATCTCGCCGTTGTCTTCGTTTGGCTAAGTGGAATGTACTTCCACGGCGCGAAATTTTCTAACTATGAAGCTTGGTTAACCAACCCGCTTGCCATCAAACCCAGCGCCCAAGTGGTCTGGCCGATCGTCGGTCAAGGCATCCTCAACGGCGATGTGGGCGGTGGTTTCCACGGTATTCAGATCACCTCTGGTCTGTTCTACCTCTGGCGCGCCTCCGGGTTCACCAACAGCTATCAGCTATACTGCACCGCTATCGGTGGTTTAGTGATGGCGGGCCTGATGCTGTTTGCCGGTTGGTTCCATTACCACAAAAGCGCACCGAAACTGGAATGGTTCCAAAACGTGGAATCGATGATGAACCACCACTTGGCGGGTTTACTCGGCTTAGGTTCCCTAGGTTGGGCCGGTCATCAGATTCACGTTTCTTTACCGGTGAACAAACTCCTCGATGCGGGAGTCGCTCCCCAAGATATCCCCTTGCCCCACGAGTTCATTCTCGAACCGAGCAAGATGGCGGATTTATATCCCAGTTTCGCCCAGGGTTTGACCCCCTTCTTTACCCTTAACTGGGGTGCTTACTCGGATTTCCTCACCTTCAAAGGTGGCTTGAACCCCGTGACCGGTGGTCTCTGGCTTTCCGATACCGCTCACCATCACTTGGCGATCGCTGTATTATTCATCATTGCTGGTCATATGTACCGTACCAACTGGGGTATCGGTCACAGCATGAAGGAAATCCTTGAAAACCACAAAGGTCCCTTCACCGGTCAAGGTCACAAAGGACTGTACGAAATCCTGACCACCTCTTGGCACGCTCAGTTAGCGATTAACCTGGCTCTCTTAGGTTCGCTAACCATCATCGTGGCCCACCATATGTACGCCATGCCGCCCTATCCCTATCAGGCGACGGACTACGCCACCCAACTATCCTTGTTCACTCACCACACTTGGATCGGTGGCTTCTTAATCGTCGGTGCGGGAGCGCACGCAGCGATCTTCATGGTGCGGGACTACGATCCAGCCAAGAACGTGGATAACCTGCTCGATCGGGTGATCCGTCATCGCGACGCAATTATCTCCCACCTGAACTGGGTATGTATTTTCCTTGGCTTCCATAGCTTCGGTTTATACATTCACAACGACACCATGCGGGCTTTCGGTCGTCCCCAAGATATGTTCTCGGATACGGGAATTCAACTACAACCCATCTTTGCCCAATGGGTACAAAGTCTCCACACCCTAGCCCCTGGCAACACCGCTCCTAACGCTCTCACTACCGCTAGTTATGCTTTCGGTGGCGACGTAGTAGCAGTGGGTGGCAAAGTGGCTATGATGCCGATCACTCTCGGTACTGCCGATTTCCTCGTGCATCACATCCACGCCTTCACCATCCATGTCACCGTGTTGATTCTCCTCAAAGGGGTTCTCTACGCTCGCGGTTCCCGTCTGATTCCCGATAAAGCGAATCTCGGTTTCCGTTTCCCCTGCGATGGTCCCGGTCGCGGCGGTACCTGCCAAGTTTCGGGTTGGGATCACGTTTTCCTCGGCCTGTTCTGGATGTACAACTCCATCTCGGTCGTAATCTTCCACTTTAGCTGGAAAATGCAGTCCGATGTCTGGGGAACCGTCGCCCCTGATGGCACTGTCACCCACGTTACCCTCGGTAACTTCGCCCAAAGTGCCATCACCATCAACGGTTGGTTACGGGATTTCCTCTGGGCGCAAGCAGCGCAAGTCATTAATTCCTATGGCTCTGCTCTGTCCGCCTACGGAATCATGTTCCTAGCCGGTCACTTCGTCTTCGCGTTTAGCTTGATGTTCCTGTTCAGTGGTCGCGGCTACTGGCAAGAATTAATCGAGTCGATCGTCTGGGCGCACAACAAGTTAAGAGTTGCCCCCGCTATCCAACCTCGCGCCCTGAGCATCATTCAAGGTCGTGCCGTTGGTGTGGCTCACTACCTCTTAGGCGGTATTGTCACCACTTGGGCATTCTTCTTGGCCAGAAGTCTCTCGATTGGCTAAACTTGCCTATAAGGGCTTGCCAGTCCCCCGGGGATTGGCAAGACTAGGCTGAACCAGCGTCGATTGACCGATACCTCTGTAAGCGTTTCCTATTACAGAAGGTGAATTGAAAAAAGGAAATAACCAGCACTCGTGTAAGAGCCTCAGTTATTTAGAGAGGAGAATTTCCTAAACAGCTATGGCAACTAAATTCCCTAAATTTAGCCAAGATCTAGCCCAAGATCCGACCACCCGTCGGATTTGGTACGGGATCGCCACAGCCCACGATTTTGAAAGTCATGATGGCATGACGGAAGAGAATCTCTACCAAAAGATTTTCGCGTCGCACTTCGGCCACATTGCAATCATTTTCCTGTGGACTTCCGGCACTATATTCCACGTCGCTTGGCAAGGTAACTTCGAGCAGTGGATCAAAGATCCCTTGAACATCCGTCCCATCGCCCACGCGATTTGGGATCCCCAGTTCGGTAAAGGCGCTGTAGATGCCTTCACCCAAGCTGGCGCTTCTAATCCGGTTAACATCGCCTATTCCGGGGTTTACCACTGGTTCTACACCATCGGTATGACCTCCAACCAAGACCTATACCAAGGTGCGGTGTTCCTGCTGATTCTCTCGGCGATTTTCCTCTTTGCTGGCTGGTTACACTTACAACCTAAGTTCCGTCCTAGCCTCGCTTGGTTCAAAAACGCTGAATCTCGCCTGAACCACCACCTCGCCGCTCTGTTCGGTGTTAGCTCTCTGGCTTGGACCGGACACCTCGTTCACGTTGCTATCCCCGAATCCCGCGGTCAGCACGTTGGTTGGGACAACTTCCTTTCCACTCCCCCCCACCCGGCGGGTTTACTACCCTTCTTCACCGGTAACTGGAGTGTGTACGCGGAAAACCCCGATACTGCTAACCACATTTTCGGTACTGCCCAAGGCGCGGGAACTGCGATTCTCACCTTCTTAGGTGGTTTCCATCCCCAAACCGAGTCCCTCTGGTTAACCGATATGGCTCACCACCACTTGGCGATCGCTGTGATCTTCATTGTGGCTGGTCATATGTACCGCACTAACTGGGGCATCGGTCACAGCATCAAGGACATCCTCAATGCACACAGACCCCCCAGTGGTAAGTTAGGAGCCGGTCACAAAAATCTTTATGACACGGTTAACAACTCTCTCCACTTCCAACTCGGTTTGGCTCTCGCTTCTTTAGGCGTGATCACCTCTCTGGTGGCGCAGCATATGTACGCGCTACCCCCTTATGCCTTTATCGCTAAGGACTACACCACCCAAGCGGCTCTTTATACCCACCACCAATACATCGCTGGTTTCCTAGCGGTGGGTGCTTTCGCTCACGGTGCTATCTTCTTCGTGCGTGACTATGATCCCGAAGCGAACAAAGATAACGTGCTGGCGCGGATGCTGGAGCATAAAGAAGCGATCATCTCTCACCTAAGCTGGGTTTCCCTTTTCTTAGGTTTCCACACCCTCGGCCTCTACGTTCATAACGATGTGGTCGTCGCTTTCGGTACTCCCGAAAAACAAATCTTGATCGAACCTGTGTTCGCTCAATTCGTGCAAGCAGCTTCGGGTAAAACCCTGTACGGCATGAACGTACTGTTGTCTAACCCCGATAGTATCGCTTACACCGCCTATCCCAACTACGGTGATGTTTGGTTACCCGGTTGGCTAGACGCAATCAATAGCGGCACTAACTCCCTATTCTTAACCATCGGTCCTGGCGACTTCCTCGTTCACCATGCGATCGCTCTTGGTTTACACACCACCGTTCTAATCCTGGTTAAAGGTGCTTTAGACGCTCGTGGTTCCAAATTAATGCCCGATAAAAAAGACTTCGGCTATTCCTTCCCTTGCGACGGTCCCGGCCGTGGCGGTACTTGCGACATCTCTGCTTGGGATTCCTTCTACCTAGCCATGTTCTGGATGTTGAACACCCTGGGTTGGTTAACCTTCTACTGGCACTGGAAACACCTCGGTGTCTGGTCGGGTAACGTGGCTCAGTTTAACGAAAACTCCACCTACCTGATGGGCTGGTTCCGCGATTACCTCTGGGCTAACTCGGCTCAGTTAATCAACGGTTACAACCCCTACGGTGTTAATAACCTTTCTGTCTGGGCCTGGATGTTCCTCTTTGGACACCTCGTTTGGGCAACCGGTTTCATGTTCCTGATCTCTTGGCGCGGTTACTGGCAAGAGTTGATCGAAACTATCGTTTGGGCCCACGAACGTACTCCTCTGGCGAACCTCGTTCGTTGGAAAGACAAACCCGTGGCTCTCTCGATCGTTCAGGCTCGTTTGGTTGGTTTAGCTCACTTCACCGTTGGCTATATCTTCACCTACGCCGCCTTCTTGATCGCTTCCACTGCTGGCAAGTTCGGCTAAACCTTGAATTAGGTAACTAAAAAACCCCCCGCCCATTGGTGGGGGGTTTTGTTGTTTATGATTGATCGTAAAAGCACGGCTCAATCTCAAAAATCTATGCAGTGGGAAGAATTAAAACAACTTTATGATCAGGACTTCAAGGGGTGACAGAGGGGCTACAAGCTAGATAGAGCGGGGGGTCTAGCCAAACGACCCCCTAAAGAAATAGAGTGGTTAGGACAACCACTCAAAATTTTAAAATGTTACCTTCATTCTATCAGGCTTGTTTACAGGCGAACCTTAGCGAGGCGAGCTATTTGACCTTACAGCTCCTAATCCTGCTCTTACAAAGTCATCGGATAGTCCAACTAGAGAAACTGGCCGCTCTTTTCCCGCAACCGATAACCTTTGAAAGTAGAAGACGGAATTTGCAGAGATTTCTTAAGCTCCCGCAACTAAACGTGAAACTCTTGTGGTTTCCTTTGATCAAACAGATCGTCAAGCTAGAATTTAGCGGAAAAAATAAAAATCGAGAGCAAAGAAGAAGGCTCAAAAAACTGAAACACGCGGGAAGATTATTAGTCGTCATAGATAGAACCGATTGGAAGGGGAGAAATTTATTCGTCGCCAGTGTGATTTGTGGTCGGAGAGCTTTGCCCGTATATTGGGTGTTACTGAATAAAAAAGGAAGTAGCGCTCTCGGGGAACAGAAAAAATTCCTCAAGCCAGTCTTAGGGTTGTTGAAACCCTATCCGCTCGTCGTAATGGGAGACCGTGAATTTCAGTCAGCGCAATTAGGGAAGTGGCTTGACGACAGAGGTGTAGCTTTTATCTTCCGTCAAAAGAAAAGTACCTACACGCGATTGAAAGATGGAGAAAACTATCAAGCCCTTTCCGAGTTAGAACCGAACCGGGGCGAGCGAAACTTCTTTCGGGGAGTGACCCACACGAAAAGCCATGAGATCGAGGGGTTCAACCTAGCAACTTATTGGAAAAGAGGTTATCGAACTAAAGGGTCTAAAGAGCCTTGGTATTTATTGACCAACCTAGAATCTTTAGAGATAACTCTCAAGTTATATAAATCTCGATTCGGGATTGAAGCGATGTTCAAAGATTGTAAAACGGGAGGATATAATCTTGAAAAAACGAAAGTGAGCGAGCCTCGCTTTCTCGCCTTAATTTTATTAATCGCTATCGCTTACTCTTTGAATACAACCCGTGGTCAAAATCTCAAGAAATCGGGAACTCGCGATTATATTTGTCGCTCCAAAGAAGCGAAACGCGGTCCGGAAAGACATAGCGATTTTTGGATAGGTACTTATGGGAGCTTCTGGATCGAGTCGATGGACGCGTACTCGGAACTCGCCTTTTCTTTGATCCGCCTCAAGCCAGGAAAACACCCCGATTTTTCTAGGGGTCTAACGGCTATGCGCCTTATCCAGCAAGCCTTTTAGTCGCCTTGTCACCCCTTGAAGATCAGGACTTTGTTTTGTGGATTGAGCGAACCACCGAACAAATTCGACGCGGGGAGATGAAAAATTTAGATTGGGAACATCTTTTAACGGAGATAGAAGATTTGGGTAGAGAACAAAGAAACCAAGTGGAAAGCTATCTAATTCAAACCGTTAAACATTTATTAATGTATCAGTATTGGCTGACTGAAAAAGGTAATTGTGGCCGGGGATGGGCCGATGAAATCGATAATTTCCGTCTAGAACTAGAAATTTTATTCCAGTCAAAAACCCTCTACAATTATGGTGCTTCTAGGTTAGATATAATTTATGATAAAGCCAAGCGATCGGTAATCAAAAAAACTGGTTTATCTGTTGATAGGTTTCCGCAAGTTTGTCCTTATACCTTTATAGATTTTGATTTTTTACCAGTTTAGAATAGGAGAATTAAAGCTGAGAAAGACATTCATAAGTTATCCTCTTGTTCAAGAGACATCTCCAAAAATCATCACCCAATCACAGCTTGCTTTTATACTATCTACTAATTAAGTAGTTCTATAGCTGAAATGTATATCTATCGTTGCCAATTTGATTTCATTGAAAAAATATGGGGCGATTAAAATCATTTTTATTTGGGTAAGTTTCTTAACTAAAAAGACTTTGAGCCTTGAGATAATATTAGATCGAGGTCTAATGTTATTCATCAAACAAACATTAAGGTTACAATGAAGGAATCAGATTTCAGAAAATAGCCATGAAACGAGATGAGGTACTAAGTACCTAAGCAAAATTAATTACACACTTCGATGAAGCTTTTGCCTCTTGCCTATTGCCTCTTGCCTATCTTCACTGGGAAATTTATTTTGCATGACTACTTAACAATTCTCGCAACACACCGAGAACAATTAGAAAAACTAGGGGTAAAGTCTCTGTCTCTATTTGGTTCAGTAGCAAGGGATGAGGCAGGTTTTGACAGTGATGTAGATTTATTGGTAGAATTTAGTAAAGCGGTAGGGTTATTTGAGTTTATCGAGGTACGACTTTACTTAGAAGATATATTAGGATGTTCTGTTGATTTAGGGACTCAAGATTCTTTAAAAGAACATTTACGACAACCTGTATTAAAGGATGTGATTAGTGCCTTTTAAAGATTGGCAACTTCGTCTTCAAGATATTGTTGAATCCATTGATGAAATCTTGGAATGGACGGCTAATATGACCCTTGCAGATTTTAGCTCAAATCGAGTGACTCTTAAAGCAGTTCTTTATAATTTAGGAATTATTGGTAAGGCATCTAGAAATATTCCTAGTGATATACAATTGCGTTATTCTCAAATTACTTGGCGTTTAATGGGAGATATGCGAAGTGTCATTTTTCATGAATATTTTCGGGTAGAATTGGCAATTGCTTGGCGGACGATTGAAAATAATCTAACTCCATTGCGTTCACAATTACAGGAAATTTTAGAAAATGAAGCCGAAAATTAATCTATAAAAATCCCCCTCAACTGGTCTAAAATTAAGGCAGGGCTATACCGCTTAATACGATAGTCTTGACAGAACGTAGATTCATAATTTTTTCCTGAAATTGGGAAGCCGTGTTTACTTGCTAATTTCAGAATATTCGGAGTCTAAGGATGATGTCAGTCCCAAAATAAGTGGAAATTGACGATTTCAATCGTTTCTACTTTCAGTAATAAAATAGAGGAACGTGGGCTCTTCTGGTTTTCGTGTGTTAATTTTTGTTATGAATTAAAGCAAGCAAACAGCTTAAGTCGAAGATGTTCAAAATTGGTAAATCCATAACTCATTCTTTTAATAAGCTTTATTTTGGTATTCATTCCCTCAATTAATCCGTTGGTTGTATGATTTTCAAAGTAATTACAAATACCTGGCAAATGCTTCTGGATCATGCTGGCACTACTTTGATATAATATCCCGCCTATTCTTATCCATTTTTCCAATTTTCTCTCAGCACCTCTGAACGTTCTACAACTTTGATAAATTTGTCTAATTTCTTCTTTCATTTCCCAGGCTATTCCTAAGCATGGATGTTCTTTCAGGATAACTTCTAGTTGTTGTTTTTGCTCATCCTTTAAGTCCTCTTTATTCTTCCATAATAAATGAGGTAATCCTTTTTCATGCACCCCCATTAACTTTCTCAATTTATTAAGCTCGTCATTGATGATAGCCATTACATGAAAACGGTCATAGATGATTTTAGCATTAGGAAATAATTCCTTGATCACTGCTGTAAATCCTGACCACATATCGACGCTCACTTCTTTCACCTTCTCCCGAACTGCCTGGAGGCTGTGCTTTTAAGGCTTCCATTAATTCTTCTTGCTTATGTCCTTTCATCACATCTAGTAAAATTTTCTTGTCCAGATCTACGACCGTTGTTATGAAATCTTTATGTCCTTTTAAGTTACTAAATTCATCTAAGCTTATTCGTTCTGGTGCTTCCCACTCTTCCTTTTCTAGTTCTTTAGCACAGTGATTAAATATTAACTCAACTTCTTCCCATCCTAACCCTTCTTCTCGACTTATTTCTTCGATGCTACAATTTTTTACTCTCTCATAAATCATCGATTCATAGCGAATTGTATGATGCTGTCTTAATCTCATAAAACTCAGTCTTTCGCTGATATACTTTTGGCACTTTTGACAATGAAACTGACGGCGTGGTACTTCTAAATATACTGGATTACCTAATATTGACAAGTCTCTGACTAGATTATACTCTGTCTGATTGATTCTGTCTAAGGTTTGATGGCAATTCGGACATTCAATTGTTTCATTTAAAAGAGCAAGCTTTAGGAAAATTGTCTGAGCAATTTTTTGATAATTGACCACTGTTACATTTTGTAAATCGAGGAGTTGATCAAAATTTATCCACATAACCCACCTCCTGTTCTGTGTTACTATTATACCATGCTCACACAGAACCTAGAAGAGCCGAACGTGGAAATTTATAGCTGGACTTCCCCCTTATAAACATACTAGCTATGGCTAAAAGTCTTACAGAGCCTGAGTTAAAGCAATAAAATACTAATGAACTACTGGACACAAAATCCTGAAGTTCTTACGGAGATAGGGTTTGAGGCAAAAATTTTCAAATTTGACCTTTAGATCATTAGACCTCTTGCAAAAGTCTTAAGTCGATCCTTGTACAGCAACATTTTTGAAGATTATCAACTACTAATAAATAATTAACTGAAAGTCCCTCCCATTATTGTTTCTATCGTTTGTTTTCGGATTTATGCAAGAGGTCTATTATAGCTTGTTTCGGGGCAGAAAACCAGCAAAAACATGGCTACAAAGGTAATCCCTTACTCTAGAGATTAATGACACTATCTGTTAAGATCAAATTAGCGATCACTATACAGCCAACTCTACGGAATCGCTCTACTCCAGATACAGTCAACGGTACAGCGGCTCGACGGCTCGACTGAGCATCGCCGAACGTCTGAGCATCGCCGAACGTCCATTTTCAAGGGAAAAATGTACCCAGTAGCCTCTTTTCAATTTTTTCTTAGACGCGACCTGCAGTAAGGGTTTTGTTAATTTTCTAGTATTTATGTATGGGGGAAGTCCAGTTAGAATACATTTTACCCACTAAACCTAAGAGAGTCTCAATTCGGCGTTGTCATACTCAATCCAGTTATTAAAAACTGATTATTTATTCCCCCTTTTGCCTCTTGCCGTTCGGACTTCGGCGTGAGGCTTCGGCGTGAGGCTTCGGCGTGAGGCTTCGGCGTGAGGCTTCGGCGTGAGGCTTCGGCCGTGAGCTCAGTCGAACGCTGAGCTCACGGCCGAAGCCTCACGCCTTTTGCCTATCCTGATATGTTACCTATACTCAACGGATTTAGTATCAGATGTAAAGATGAATCAAGCAAAAGTTTAGGGAACTGGAACATCCTTAAACTTAAGATAATGAATTAGAAGCTTAAGGGAATTTTCGGTAATGTTTAATAACCGGATTTAGTGTGACACCGAATCTCGACAACTTGTTATTAAAGCGATAGAATCGGTAGCGTTACGGGTAATTAGTAGTTTTCCTTTGCGAAAGCTGAAGTGTGTATGTACCGATCCAATAAATATGGGAAATAGCTTGCCATGTATAGCGGTTTTCACAGAAGAGAGTCCCGATTGAAACGCTGAAACGCCGATCTATCAAGGGATTTACCATACCTTATCAAACTGAAAACCGCTATAAAGCTTTTCACCCTTCTTGAATTGGCCGGTAATAACTCTTGCGGAAAGCGAGAGTCTGCTCGGATGCGAGGCATCGCTTGATTTTTTCCAAACTTCTCTAATTTGGTTTTCTCAGCCAAATTTATCGTCACAATTCACATTAAACAGGATTGATCAACTATGACTGGTTTGAATTTTCTACTCCGTGATTCACTTTTAGTTGCCAGTGTTAATAACTTTGCCATCGTCGATTATCAGCCTGATAAAGCAGGAACCGATGGCTATAGCGACCTTGGGTTCAGGAAAGTTTATACTCCTGGATTGAGTACGATTAATCGTTACAACGTCGATGGTTCTTTTGATGGCATTTTCATTTCGGCGGGACTGGGGGATGCCAATATAACGGTTGCCTCTGGTTTGACTCTCGGGCCAGATGGCTTAGTCTACATCAATGATCAAGGAGCTAATAGTGTTAAAAAGTATGATGTCAGCGGGAATTTTCAGGGATATTTCCTCAATGGAACGACCCCCGACACACCTGAAGAGGTCGTTATTGGCCAAGATGGAACCAATGACTATAGCTTGTATGTCAGCAGTCTGACAGGGGATGGGGTCAAGCGTTACGACTTTGAAACAGGAACATTACTTGACCATATTGCCTTTATACCTGGCACAAGTACCCCTTTGTCTGCCGCCCTAATGGAATTTGATCGTGACGGAAATCTTTACATTGGCGGTGTGTTTAGTACCAATCAGGTTATTAAATATAATCCAGACACCAAACTAGCAGAAACCTTTATCGCTTCAGATATTGCTCAGTTGATTCCGTCGGGTATTGCCTTTGATAAAGTGGGAAATCTGTACAATGGTACGTTTTCCGGTCCTACTTTTGGACTACCACCAACTACGATTGCACAGTATAGTCCTACTGGTCAACGACTAGATGTGAACTTTGTTGACAATAGTAGTAATGAACTCGATATTAGCTCTCGAGTACGACTTTTTGACTTAAATGATGACGGGGCTACGGAGTTTTATGTCTCTAACTTTGGTGGAAGTAGTATTATGAAGTATCTGGGCCCAGACACCAATACGCCTGGTGCCAGCGAAGGGGCTTATATTTCTGATTCTATTTCTGGGGGTAGCCTTAGCAATCCTGGTGGTTTAATTTCTATTCCGGGTGAGGCTGGTACCAAGATTAACTTCACTCCTATTCAATCCGACGGCAACCTTGGCAGTTTGACCTATAAAATTGGCAACACATCTACTGTTAGCCTTGATCAGCAAGTCCCCAATCTAACCAATGCTCTCTTCGACAACCTCATCGGTTTTTACAGATTAGCGAATGCACAAGGAGCAGTGATTGATATTAACGATGCTAATGGCAATGGCTCCATCGAGGACTTACTCAATCCTGGCGATATTGGCTATGCCTCTTCCGCGTTGGGTCAATACAAAACTGATGTTCTTCTTCGTCTAGGGGCTGAAGGGGATACCAATAAAAATACTTCCGCAGCACAATTTGGCGATGTGTTGATTAACGGTGGGGAATATTACGCCCCCTTCGTTATTGCTAATGGTGGCAACCTGTTAGAGCCTGGGGATACCTTAGCAGAGGGTATTGCCAAGTTCTTGGATATAAATAGCCAAAATACTGCCGCCACGGTTGATAATTTCTGGACCCACGAAGTTGCTTACTTTAGCTTTGGTGTAGCTAATCCTGACGGGGTTGAGCATCTACGGAGTTATGGTAACAATGTCTTCGGATTTGAAGATTTACCTGGTAATTTAGGTGTTAGCGACTTCGACTTCAACGACGCTGTCTTTCAGATTATTTTTGCTTAATCTCAGCTTTTATTCGCAAAAATAAAGAAGAAAAACTGGGTTCTTCGTTACTTGGTATGGTTCGATTCGGTCGCATAAATCGACTAAATTTTTATCTGGCAAGGGACTTAATTGATTAGTTCGCTCTAGATCGAAAACAATTGACCAAAATCGCCAAATGCCTCTTTCTACAAGGGTTCCATCCCTTACACCCCCCGTTCATTACATAGCACAAACCGAAGAACCCAGCATTTTTTCAAAACTTGTTGAATTATCAACTATCTACTATCCATTATCCATTAATTCTCTACCTATTTTGCCAAGGACAAATTACGCAATGGAAACTCTTACTGTTCCGGGAACCTTAGATTCCCTTGCGTCGATCGCCCAGTATGTCATGGCTGCGGCGACAGAGGCGGGTTTAGGGAAAAAAGCGGTTTATAAACTACGATTAGCGGTGGATGAAATGGCTTCCAATATTATTATCCATGGCTATCAACAATCGAGATTAACGGGGGATATTGTTGTCACAGCTCAGTTAACAGATGAACAGTTAATTATCACTCTGGAAGATACGGCTGTGGCTTATGATCCAACGACCCATCATTTACCCACGGAGGCGGATTTAAACCGTTCTTTGATTCAGCGACCCCATGGGGGGTTAGGGATTTTTTTGGTGTTAGATGGGGTAGATGATTTTTCTTATGAACGGGTCGATGATCGCAACCGCAACATTTTTGTAATGAAACTGCCAACTCCAACGATTTAAAAAAGTACGGCTCTTCGGGAACTGTTATGCAAATAATTAACTTAAAATAAAATTCCCTGAGAGAGCCTACGACTAAAACTAGCTAGGGAGAGACTTAATGCACAAACAGGTTAATACCAAAAGATATAGCGGTTTTCAGTCTACTGAGTTACAAAAGTTATGGGTTTGAGGCAAAAGGCAAAAGGGAAGAAAAATAGGTGTACCTCACTAGCTTAGGAAACGCTATCTTAACTAGGGCTTGCTGAATAATGATAAAAACCTTGTTGGGTAAGACTTTTAGACTTTTTGATTGACAAAAAGTACCAGGCACGGGAGTGATGAGGGGGAAAATTGAGGCACTTTTTCCCTGAAAGTTAGGTAATTGGCCACCTCAAAACCGGTAAAATCCCACACCCGTTCGGACCTCGGCGTGAGACTTCGGACGTTCGGCGAGCTCAGTCGAGCGGACGGTGAGCCTGTCGAACCGCCGCGTGAGCTTTTGTCGAACGCTCAGTCGAACGCTGAGCTCACGATGGATAGTAACTATATGATGACTGTGCTGAGAGCTTTTTGTCAAGCCTAACTGAGATACTCTTACCCTGCTCTTTTATCATCAATTTTTCTCCTTAAGCAGGTTCAGAGTTAAAGGGCAAGGTAATACTAAAACAAGAACCTTTACCCAATTCGCTACTAACAGTAATATCACCACCTTGTAGCCTACAAAACTGACGACTTAAAGCCAATCCTAATCCAGTGCCGCCATATTTTTGAGTGGTTGAGGCATCTGCCTGGGTAAAGGGTTGAAATAATCTATCCTGTTGCTCCAGCGATAATCCGATACCCGTATCTTGCACCGCAAATTTAATCCATTCTTGGTTGGCATCACTGTAGCATTGAATTCGCAAGCAAATGTTGCCTTCATAGGTGAATTTAGCTGCATTGCTTAATAAATTCAGTATGGACTGTCGCACCTTAGCTTGATCAGCATATAACATCAATCCCGATGTTTGATTTTCCAAAATTAACTGATTATTATTTTTTTGTATTAAGGGGTTAACCGTTGCGATAATCCCCTCGATCAATTCATTGACATTAAAGGTTTCTAAATAGAGATCCATCTTGCCCGCTTCGATTTTTGAGAGGTCTAATAGATCGTTAATCAGTGCTAACAATAATTTACCCGATCGCTGGATTTTCTCCAAATCGGGAACAAACTCTTGCGGTTCTAAATCTTCTGCTTCTTCAATTAACATTTCACTATAGCCAATAATTGCGTTTAACGGTGTCCGCAATTCATGGCTCATATTAGCAAGAAAAATGCTTTTAGTTGCATTGGCAGCCTCAGCTTCAGCACGGGCAACTTTGGCTTTTTCAATAGTTTGCTCTAATGCCTCTGTGCGCTTTTTAACTTTTTTTTCTAGTCCAATATTCACCGCAGCAAGTTCTCGTTGAGTGTTCTCTAACTCCCGATTTTTTTCGGACAATGTTTCAAGACTTAAATTTAAACTATCTGTCATGTGATTAAATGTTATCGCTAATGAACCAATCTCGTCCTGCGTCAAAACGGGTGCTCTTACGCCGGTTTCTCCTGCGGCAATATTCTCGGCGGCCTGGGTTATCGCCAAAATGGGTTTAGTAATTTTAATTGAGAGTAAATACACTACAAGCAAAAGAGTTGTTCCACCACCGAGGCCAATGATAATTAGTTTTTCGGTCAATTTCTTCACTTGTTCAATGGTATCAGACTGATTGATTTCTGCGACCAAGGCTAAATTATATTTGTCAATCCAATTGTATGTACCAATCACCGGAATTCCCCAATGATTCACATATATACTAACCATGTCATTTTTGCTGCGAAGCATAGTCTGAAGTATGGGAGGAATAAATTGTTTGGGATTTTTGACGATAACATTATTGTTTGATGCTACCGATAAAAAAGTATTTTGATTATTAACTTTACCAATTAAAAAGGTATCTGGCAGAAGACTTGAAGGGGTCAATAGCTCTGGGTTGGGATTGCTGCGAATTATTTGATCAAGTATATGAAGATTAATATCCATGGTGAGATAGCCAAGGCGTTTATTCTGGTCATTTAAAAGGTCTGTGGTAAAGGTCATTAGAGGACGGTTAGTCTTCTCTTTTGTATAAATGGTGGGAACAATATTAATATCGTCGGTTTGGTTAGCAGGAAAGTAGGTTGTTTGATTACCTATACCCGAGTATTGACCTATTCTTGAAGGATCGGAAGATGCAATGACAATACCACTAGGACTCAGGAAACTAATGGTATCTATATTTTGGGAAATTTGACTAATAATGGCAAAATTTCGTTGCAATGCTTCCCTTGCTTGCTCATAATTAAAACTATCAGCCGGCTTGCTCTTCAATACTTGAGCGTATTCTTTAATATGACCAATACTTCGTAGCGTAAATAACTGATACTTAATCAACTGAAACCAATGTTCTATGTAAGACTCTTGATAACCAACCGATACGCCTAAGTCGCCGTAGGCATCGTTAATAACAGCCCTTCTAATTAAAAGATAATTGCTGAGGGTGATTAGAGCAACGATAGAGGTTGAGGCAAAAAAATATAGTAGAACCAGTTTTACTAATAGTTTTTCTCGAATTAGCTTTGTGATTTGCATAATAGCTATGGAGGGCTTTATAATAGCTGAGAGTCTCGTTCGTAGTTTTCTAGACTATCTTTTGGAAGTATATCACCTATGCCTAAAATTTTGCTCGTTGAAGATAATGAAATGAATCGTGACATGCTGTCGAGACGTCTCATTCGCCAAGGTTTTGAAGTAGTGATCGCCGTTGATGGTGAGCAGGGAATCGCCCTTGCTACCGTGGAAAGGCCTGATCTGATCTTGATGGATATGAGTTTACCTATTATTGACGGTTGGACTGCGACCCAAACTATCAAGGCAAATGATGCAACCAGTGCTATTCCAATTATTGCTCTGACGGCCCATGCCATGGCGGCGGACAGAGAAAAGGCGATCGCTGCCGGATGTGATGACTACGATACCAAACCGATTGAGTTTAAACGACTGCTCGATAAAATTAATACCCAATTATCTGCCTAATTTTTACTAGGAAAACCGATGAGCATCCACGATTCGACCCAGGGCAATGAACAGGCACTTTCCCATGTACGTCATGAGTTGCGTACTCCCATCAATGCTATTATTGGCTACGCTGAAATGCTTCAGGAAGATCTGGAGGATGGCCTATCGCCATTGTCAGGAGAATGTGGCACCATAGCAGAGCAAGGAAGACACCTGCTGGGGCTGATTAATCGCCTGGTCATGCCAGAAACGGACGGCGAAGCCGAGGATTCCAAGACTGTGGAACTCCTCTCTCGGGTATCTGAATCCATGACTCAACCAATTTGCGCCCTCGTAACAAGGGTTGAAAACTTGCTTACTGAGGGTTTAGAACCAAACTTAACCCTTGATGTAGAAAAAATTCGGACGGCAGTGATCGCTTTAGACCACTTTATTCATCATCTGGATGAACTGTATTACCAAGCTGCCACCTCGATCCTAGCGAAAGTAATCGAACGGCCGACGATTAACAATGGGGAAGAGCTAGGGCAGAATATCGAGCTACCGTCAATCGCGGTGGCCAGCATTTCCCCTGATCTAAGAGGTCGAATTTTAGTGGTCGATGATAACCAAACCAATCTAGATTTGTTGGCCAGACAATTAACCCGGAAAGGACACCAAGTCACCACTTGTTTAAACACCAAACTGGCACTTGAGCATCTACAAGAATCTGCCTTTGATATCATCTTATTGGACGTAATCATGCCAGACACTAATGGTTACGAGTTTTTGAAATTTCTCAAAGTCTCTCCCCAATTTCAATTTATTCCGGTGATTATGATTTCTGCATTGGATGACTTTCAGCAGATTGTTCAATGTATCCAGATGGGAGCGGAAGATTATCTACCGAAACCCTTTGATCCCATTCTCTTAACGGCCCGTATTGGTGCTTCTCTTGAGCGTAAAAGACTTCGGGATCAGGAAGTTCTTTACACTCAGCAAGTAGAAACCTTATCCGCACTCCTAGAGCAAGAATTGGATAGAGGCCGCCAAATGCAGAAGAATTTTTTACCCGCCCAAAACTTGTCTAAGCCAGGGTGGGAATTTGAATCATTTTTTAGTCCGGCCAAGCAATTAGCTGGGGATTTCTACGATATGTTTGACCTGTCTAACAATACGGTGGGCATTGTCATTGCGGATGTGTGCGATAAAGGAGTTGGCGCAGCGTTGTTTATGGGATTGTTTCGCAGTTTAATTCGCATTTTTTCTGGGCAAACTCTACTAGATGGGTTAAGCTTCAATAGGAAATCCTCTGCTCCGATAGACGCCAACTGTGATCACATTAATTATCATCTCATTCTTGAAGCTATTACTTTAGCCAATAACTATGTTGCGATTAACCATGGCGATACTGCGATGTTTGCCACAATTTTTTTTGGGGTCTTAAACCTCGATACTGGCAATATGAGCTATATCAACGGCGGCCATGAACCCGTATTTGTTTTAGATCGGGACTATCGCCTTAAACAAACGTTAATGTCAACCGGCCCAGCGGTGGGCATGCTACCCGATCTGCCCTTTCAGGTACGAGAAACATCTCTAGAAACTGGAGACAGTTTCTTTGCTTATACCGACGGTGTTCCCGAAGCAAAATCAATAACAGGAAAATTCTTTGGCAGCGATCGCCTTAAAGAGTTACTTACTCAACCCCAAACTTCAGCAAAAGCTCTAGTTCAAACCATTACAGAGGCAGTCCTAGAGCATATTGGCAAGGCTGACCAATTTGATGACATTACGGTCGTTGCCCTCAAGCGGTTATCCTAATCGTTGATCCCTGATGATGGGCGGGGCTTGAAAAAGGTGACCAACAGCACAGCCAAGGGAATATTGAGAGTAATACCCAGCCAATAAAGCCCGCGAATCTTCTGTTGGGCTTGGCGAAAAACCAGAACTTGATCGATTTCGACCATCAGCCCTAAATGATAGTCCGACAACCAACGATACACCCCTAAAACAGGTTCACCCCGGTAATCCAAGTAGGCTAGATTCCCACTCTTTTCCCGTAATACTTCGGTGATGCCTAAACTGTTGACGTGATAGTTGTTCTTGATCAATAGAGATGAATTTCCTAGCCACTGAGGGGTTGAAATCTGGGGAAGACTGGTTTCAGATCGGCGTGGATCTAAGGCAATTAAAGCATTCTGGGTGTGGGATAAATTTCCCACTAAATAACTTGTCGCCAATTTTTCGGGAGAAACATTGCTGAATGGCGATCGCACTAGATTGTCTAGATTCTGGAGATTCAGTACCGTGGCAAATGCCCCAATGCGAAGATTCTGACTATTCAATAAGGGAACAACAAAGGTAATCTCTGGCCTTTGTGTCAGAGAAGATTGATAAAAAATGGGTTTAATTACATTGATTTGGTCGGGGGTGAAATATGTAGATGTATTTTGAAGGGGTTGATATTGTCCTTCTTCTAATTTCCCCGTGGAAAACATGACAATCCCTCCCCGATTTAGCAATAAACTACTTTCGCGACTAGGTTTTTGATGAGAGAAGTAATTTAATAGAAACCGATAGGCTTTTTGATAATTGGAATCTGATTTTAAGCGGATAGTCAACAAGGTTAATGCCGCCTTCTGGACCTGGCTATTTTGTAAATCTTGGGTAAAATCACGTTTATACTGACCAAACCATTGAGCAACCTGCTGTTCCTTTAAGTTAGCAACTCTTTCTAGAGCGCGATAGTTTGGCTTCAAAGCCTCCTCCCGCTCACGGATATAAAGAGTAAAAGCCCCACCGCTAAAGCCAAGGGTGGATAATAAACAGAAATAAGCGGTAAATTTATAAAGAGGACTAACCATAGAAATAATTAGGGTTTGCTGAAAAAGTCCTAGGCAAGAAAGATAATACCAGGTTTTTGAAGGTCTCAATCTTATTTTCTTGGACTAACATCGGATTTTAACAGATCAAAAGCCTTATTTTAAAAGAGTTTTCCCCTTATGCAGTAAGCCCTAATTATTGCCAATTCTCGAAAATATTTTTAATTTTATTGATGGCAAAATCTGCCGCTTGTTCCGGGGATTGACGATCAATGAGAATTTTTTGAATAGCTTGTCCCCAAATATTTTGGGACAGAACTTCACTATAGGCTGGGTTGAAGACAGTATAGGCTAGACGAGGGTTATCAAACTGCACTTTTAAATTAAAAAGGTGGGCATCCTGGGGATTATTCCAGAGGGGACGTTTCATCAGGACTGGCATCACCGGAAAAAAACGCCCCTGGGAACCCTCAATAAATTTAGCAAGATTTTCTGGTTGGACTAAAAATGTCACTAGACTTTTAGCCTCCTTGAGGTAAGAGGTCTCTTGGAAAATGGCAATTTGTTTGACATAGGTGATGTTCCGCATCGGGGTTTTATCCGGTTTATTCGGCCAAGGAATTGTTCTCATTCGCTCATTGTAGTTAATGGGATCTTGGCGTTGAGAACCCGGAATAGACAAGGTTGGATTAGCCGTCATTACCGTTAAATTACTCAGGAAAAAGACATTATTGTCAGGATCATTCCAGGTAATTGCTTGGGGGGGAACAAATCCTTGCTGATAGAAATCTGTGTAGTTTTTTAAGGCTGCCACAATTCCCTGTCGCTCCTGGGAGGAATCGAGGTTAAGATTCCCTTGATCGTCAACTAATTGGACATTGTAGGCTTCCAGAAACTGTTCAAATATATTATTCGTATCGGTAGCAATGCTAGACATGGGTAAACCGAGTCCGTAGATAGTGGTCTCCCCCTGCTGACGTAAATTGGTTTGGGCCGTTTTCCAAATTTGCCAAAAAGAACTCCATTCCTGGGGCAATTGTCGTGGGTTTACCTTGGCTTTGGACAGAAAATCTTGCCAATAGTGAATATGGGTAGTGGACTGCGAAATAGGTACGGCGTAGTAACTACGAGCCTTTTTGGGGTGATTGAAATAGTAAACACTATCAAGAGCCTCACGAATATATTGTTTTTTTAGTGGTTCTATAATGCTGGTAACATCTGCAAGTTGATCATTCCATGCCAGTTTAGGAATCAGGACAGTATCAATGCTATAGCCATAGATGACATCTGGAAGGGTTCCCTGTTGCAGGGCTTTTTCGGTTTCTACAACCAAATCTTTTTCGCTATAAAAAGTAAGTTCCACCAATTTGCCAGTGGTAGTCTCCCACCGATCAATGACCCGTCGAATTGCCTCTGTTTCTTCAGGATAGTAGCCTTCACTCCACCAAACCTGTAAGGGGCGATCTGGACTGTCAGGCATTCCTTGCTCAAACTGAGCAACCCCACATCCTGTTAATAGAAAAATAGAGATAATCCATGGAGTAGAACGAAAGAGTTTTTGTAGAGTGGAAGTTAGCATAACTCAATTTTTTAAAGCGAATCATTAGTTGTTATTGGACTTGAGACTAAATCAAAAAGTACACCATAGATAGTGCCACAAATGAGCAGAAAGCCACGGCATACAGCGCAAAATCCTATTTAGTCTAAACTCCAGTTGTTAGGATAATGGCCAAAATTAAGGAGGGTTAGGAATCAAGGCTCTTCGTTACTTGTTATGGTTCGATAGGAGGGCATAAATCGACTAAATCCTTATCTGGCAAGAGACTTAATTGATTAGTTCGCTCTAGAGCAAAAACAATCAACAAAAATCGCTAAATGCCTTTCTATATAAGGGTTGCATCCCTTATAAACCCCGTCCATTGCATAACACAAACCGAAGAACCGGAATCAAGTCCCAATAAGAGGTTCACCGACTTCTGGGTATCGGAACAGATTACCAGGTCGCAAACCCCCATATCCAAAAAGGTATCATAAAAATTAAAGCCAAAGAGCTGAGTCCGAGGGCTGTAACCACCAAGGAACGGTCTAAATCGTAGGCTTCGGCGATAACTAGGGTCGCAAAGGCACAGGGCATACTAGCTTGCAAAACCAGCGCCAATCTGGCAGGGCCATAAACGCCGATCGTCGTCAGTCCCATTCCAATGACCATGGGCACCAGTAACATTTTGATGGCAACGACTCCTATCGCTGTGTGGATATTGCTCCAAGAGTCCAGTTGTTGGAGGCGAATACCGATCAAGGCCAGGGCCATCATAATTACGCTCCAAGCAAAAAAATTAAGGACATTGGTTAACCAGACAGGAAAGGGAAGGGGACGGAGGGCTAAACCGATAAAAAAAGCGATCAAGCAAGGATTAGCGATAACTTCTCTAGCAATTTGCCCTAGGAACGGAGGCCTGATCGCTGGTTTGCCAACCTGAGTTTGGTGAAAACGGAAGCGAGCGGCGATGATAACACCCAAACCGTAAGCACCGAAAAAGGTTCCTAAAACGTCGTATAGCAGAGCCCAGGCGAAGTAATGCGGACCCAATTGTGGCAATAGTAGGGCCACGGGAAATCCCAAAAAACTGGTATTGCCCACTAAACACAACTCGGTAAAACTGCTTTGAGTGGCGATCGCCCATTGGTCTCGATGGATTTGTGTCCATAAGTTGGCAAAGAGCAGTCCCAAGACAATAGCTGTCCAGGCGGTGATCGGGGCTAACCAAATGTCCCCCGAAAGATCAGCTTTGCGAATGAAATTGACAACACTAATGGGAACCCCAATTAAATAAAGAAATTTGCCGAGCCAACGGGGTAAGCGTAACGACCAATCAGTGGGGAACCATCCAAAACGGCTGAACGTTTTCAAGGCCAAACTAATACCGGCCCCCGCTAATACTGCGCTCAGGAGCGGCAGATACAGTTGACGGGCGAGAAGAAGATAGGCGGCCATGGTTACAAAATCCTTTGGGAAAGAACAGGGGCGAGTGGTTAGCAACGTCGCAAAATTAGAGGCTGGGGCAAAAAACCAATTTGGGGGTTGGGAACTAGGGGATGATAAAATTTGGTATAGTTAATCCCATAGTCTAACGCCGTTTGACAGGTATGCTCGTTTAAATTGATCCCGACTATGCCCAGTAGCCGACAGGAAACCCGGTTTTCCCGAAAACGATTAGCGACCGCATCTGGCAAGAGGGCGCAGAGGTCCGGATCAAGTTGCTCCAAAAAATCAAGCACATTATTATTGGTCGTTGCCAAAATTAAGACTTCAAACTTTTGCAAAATCCGATAGAGGCGTAGGGACCTCTGACCGCCAGGTCCTAAACCGATTGTGTTGTGATAATGGCAGCGAAGGTCAGTAAGCTGTTGGTCAATTTTACCTAGGGAATCTCCCCTGAGCAATGAGTTTAACAGTTCGGCGATCGCTCTACCTTCTTTGCTATAAGGGTTACTATAGTTGGATAACAATGCCTGTAGCTCCTCTTGCCAAAGTACAGGGTTTTGCTCGAACAATAAGTAGTCATGCAAAATTAATTACCCAAATAAAAAATTAAGAAGTATAATACATGAAAAAACGAAGTAGCAGGAAAATACAATGAGATTGATTAGAGACCTAAACCCCGAGAGCCAGAAAATGCTAGAGAGAATTTATCGAGCTAGTAAACATCATCAAGTAAGAGAGCGAGCGAAATGTATACTCTTAAGTTTTCAGGGAACCACGATAGAAGAATTGAGCGGAATATTTGGAGTTACGAGAAAGACCATCTATAATTGGTTGACGAACTGGGAGGATAGAAAACTAATTGGTTTTTATAATCGTCGAGGAAGAGGGAGAAAACCTAAATTGACAGAAGCCCAAGGTCAACAAGTTATTGACTGGGTAAAAGAAGAACCGAAAAGCTTAAAAAAAATCCAGATCAAAATTGTAGAAGAATGGAAATTAACCATAAGCAAAGACACGATAAAAAGACTAATAAAAAAAATCAACATGAGGTGGAAAAGGGTGAGAAGAGGGTTGGGCAAAACCCCTGATGAGTGGGAGCTTGAGGTCAAACTACCTATTTTAGAAGAACTCAAAAAACAGGAAAAAAGAGGAGAGATTGAGATAGGATATTTGGATGAAATGGGATGGGATTCAAAGCCTTGTATTCCTTATGCTTGGCAAGAAGAAAAAACCACGATAAAGTTACCACCAATTGAAGGTAAAAGACTAAATATTTTAGGAATAATGAAACGAGATAATCAATTATTTTATGAGACACAGGTCGGAACGGTTACTAGCGAGATAGTTATCAATTTTCTGGATAAATATTGCCAAAATATACAGAAAAAAACTGTCATAATAATTGACCAAGCTTCCATTCATACCAGCGATGCATTTATCGAGAAACTTGAGGAATGGGAAAAGAAAAACTTGAAAATATTTTGGTTGCCCACTTATTCACCTCATTTAAATTTAATTGAAATATTATGGAGATTTTTAAAATATGAATGGATTGAATTTAGCGCCTATAAAGACCGAAAGAGCCTCCTCGCTTACGTTAAAAAAGTGCTGGACAATTTTGGAGGCGAGTATGTAATTAATTTTGCCTAGGTACTTATTAGCACTTGGGTTAATCGAACTAAATCCTGCACTAGATCGAGAAAGTCATCCATCTCACTCACCAGTTGTAGATGATCTAGCCATCGGCTTAACGTTTTGCGGCGATGATGTTGAATGGCGTTTAAACATTGGGATAAGCTAGTGACAATGGACAGTTCACCCTGGAGTTGATAACGATGCTTCTCCGCCAAGGCTTGTAAGACCTGGAGCTGTTGCTTAGTGCCATAGTTGCCGATACCGCCGTGATTTTGAGGCTCGTCGCAGGGATTAAATAACAAGGCCACCCGTTGATGACAAGTATCCGCCAAAATCCGATTATCAGGGGTATCCCAGTCGGCCACATACTGTAGGGAACGGGCTCCAGCTAAAATGTCAGTACCTTTGCCTGTCTCTGCTTCGGTAATCACCAAATGAAGAGGATGGCAAACAGACTGGGTTTGTCCCTGTTTTTTGACAGAGGTTAACTGTTGTCGGCTAGATTCCTTTTGGCTCCACCAGAATCCATGAACGTTTCCATTCTGAAGGGATAACACGGAAAAACCCAGGGGTAGGGCGCGCGCACAACTATCGGAGTCCTGGGTCAAGGCCTCCCCCAAGGCCATTGCTAACCAATCCAAAATACGAACAAAGACATTTTCCCCTGCCCCAACTCTTGTCTGGGAATCCAATAACACACGGGTGCTATGAGAGAGGCGAATTGTCCCTAGATCCGCTAGAGCTACCGTCAACATTTTATGCAGTCCTCCACTACCGCCCCGGCCTTCGTAGGGATGGAGATCAGTATCACCCGCTACAATAGTCAAGTGATGTTCCCAAAGTAATCGTGGCATAACCATTATGTGGCGGCGGCGATGGTTTAAGGAAACCATTGCCTTGGCAAGATATTTGGTCGTTTCCCCGATAGATGGGTCAAGGTGAGCATGGCTAGTGTTTATCACTTCTTGCAAAGCTAAATGAGGTTCCAGGGAATGATCCGCCGTTGGCGCAATTTGTTGACGCACCATAGCTTGACAAGATTCCAAGAGTCGGACTAACTTCATGAAGTCGGTGGACTCTACCGCTGGAGACTTGGTTAGCCAAACTTTTTGGGTGGGTAAATAGGGATTACGGGTGGTTTGTTGATGAATAGCAATATTTTGCTGTAATAGCGTCCGATATCTTACTTTTCCTAGATGTTTTTCCATCTCTTCTGAAGTCATAAGAGGATGGGTACCTAAGCCAAATAGCAAGGTGAAGCCCAACGCTGGAAACTGTTCTTTTAACATCAGAACGCTATCAATTAACAAGCGAGCTGCGATCGCCGATCTCGTTTTGTCTGGCAACACCAATAATAGCCGAGGTGGTTCGAGGACATTCTTCAGTTCCAAAACCTCTAGGGCATGGTTCAAATAGTTAACACTGTACTCTAAAATCCTCTGGCGGGGAATGGCATCATAGGTTGGCGCGGCAACAGAGAAAACCTGACTACCCTGTGGTAAAGTCAAGGGGGAGTGGGGAAAGTTTTGTAGGCAGAAAGATTCGCCTTGATAGGGCGGCAGGGCAATGCTGTCAGACCCTTCGAGCGGGGCGGCAATATCAATTAATGTAGGTAATACTACTGCTTGGTTCATCCTTCTATACTTTGCACGGCTACAACTTGCATTTTTCACTTAAAGATAATAAGGCTCTTCGGGACTTGGTATGCTTCGATATGGGGGCATAAATCGACTAAATCCTTATCTGGCAAAAGATTTAATCGCGGCAATGTCTGTCTCTCCAAGGGGTTCATTTCTCATAACCTCGTCCATGGCATAAGACAAACCGAAGAACCAATTTTTTCAGTAAGCACTCCAACCCTTATCCTGACTTGATTTCAGTTTTTTCTTTGTCAGTAAAGGTGTCAACAAGTAATATTACAAATTGTTAACCGAGTTTTGAAAGCGTTGTGCTACAAAGGAGTCTTAAGAAAGATTTGACTAATGGACAGCCCAGAAGGGGAGAGAGGAGTAAGATATCTACGACGAACAAAGAAAAATGGTATTACACCAGAAGAGATTAAAAACACTAAGTACCTAAGCAAAATTAATTACACATATCTAACCCCCTCTTGCCTTTTGCCTCTTGCCTTTTGCCTATCTTTACTAGGAAATTAATTTTGCACGACTACTTATCAGTAGAAAATCAGCGGGCGTTGCCGATTTGAGAGCTGAATCTTTTCTTGTGGGATTTTTTAAACCTAGACCCAAACTAACTTTTAGATACGATGCACAGTTGGCATTCATACCTTGATTCAGCAACGCCATCAGTGAACGGTGGGTCTTATGAAAGATCTCCCTCCACAAACTGAAGAATTGTGCCATCAGGATCAGGAAAACAAACAAAAGTAAAATCCTTGGTACCCGGTAAGGTTATCGGCTCAGATAAAAACTTAACCCCCTGGCTCTTAAGGTTTTCATATAGTTCCTCCAAGTTATCTACTCTGATAGATACTCGATTAATCCCAGTATGATGAAGGTGGGGATAGGGTTTCCCTTCCGTTGCTGGTTCTTGAAACTCTACCAGATCAATACGGGTTTTATCGAGATCACCATCAGTACTCAGATGTACCCCCCTTAACACCGCATGAGATAATCCTAATGCCCTAGCCAAAGGGGAACTACTCATACCTTCACGAAAATCAATAATGACCTTAAAGCCAATCATTTCATAAAATGGTAGAGAAACATCAAGGCTGGTGACATTTATGTTACAGTGAAAAAGACTTTTTAGCTGGCTCATCATTTTCCTCAGATATTATTCATTAAGCCTGCAAATCGTCATTAGGTACGATTTGCAAAAAATTCGTTAAGAGCGCCAAAACAAGCTGCGACTTTATTGAAGCCGGCATAAACACACATAAAAAGCAATAGCTCTTCAATCTCCTCTCGGGTGGCTCCTTGTTTTAAGGCCATATCAATATGTGCACCAAAGGGATTGCCCTGTCCCGATTGATCTTGATTCACGACATCAACGGCAATCGTAATTAAGGCCTTAGTTTTTTGATCAATTATAGGTAAACCCCAAGCTTCTCCAGCGACACGAGTAACAAAATCTCCAAACTTAGGATTGATACTGGCTAGGCCAGCTTGAAGGTCATAATCATCCAGAACAGCATTTTTATAGGTCATTTTTTCCATTGCTCCTGTTAGCAAAAATCTTGTTTAGAGTGTAACCAAAATTGAGGTTTAGTTTACACTCAATCTTTATATCGGCTCTCTTAGGTTTGGTGGGCAAAATGTATTATAAGATACAGTAATGCTGGCAAGCGAGTGGAGGGAACCACAAAGACACAAAGATTGAGCGATCCTATGTAAGTTAAACTTATTACACAGAACCTAGAAGAGCCTTTTATCTTGGTCGCTGATTGAGATGCAAAATACTGCCATTCACCATATAGGCTTCATCGGAAGCTAACCAGACCGCAAATTCGCCAATTTCGGTGGGGGTAATCCATTCTGGACTACTATGGGACTGCATTACCCGCGTTCTCACCATGCCCTGAACGATCACCTCATTAATCCTGACCCCACTCCCCTTGGTCTCTTCAATCAAGATGCGTACCATCATCAACTGTCCAGCCGCCGTAATCCCCACAGGACTTACTCTGGGAAGAGGAACTTCCGCCGCGGTTCCACCGAGGAAAGTATATGTTCCACTTTTCTGGTTAGTTAGAATAGGTACAAAGGTATGGGCTAACAAAAAATGAGAGGTCAAGTTGCTTTCCAGATATTGATTCCAGGTTTCTATGGACACCTCAGTTAAGGGCTTATTTCCTGTCCACCAGCCACCCAGGGAGGCCAGTACCCCATCAAGACGACCAAAACGCTGAAGAATTTCATCTCGAACTTTTTCAACACCTTCCAGTTGGCCAATATTGCCAACGATACCAACAAAGCGCTCAGAGTCGAAGGTAACAAGGAATTCCCTGAGGCTATCTAAGGCCTCCGCACGTCGGGAGGGTACGATAACGGTGGCTCCCTCCTCGAGAAAAGTAGCAACGATGCCCTCCCCCACATTCCCAGCACCACCAGCTATCAGAATAATTTTTCCATCTAACTTGGCCATAATAGTACCCTAAAGTCACCACTCTTGCAAATTAATTATATGTTATAGTCATCGGCTAACTAATTTTTTTGGGAAAATTAGTTAGTTAGTGCATTTATTCTAATAAATAAATGCCACATTGGCAACTCTTGACAATTCTTCACAATTTTTTAGAATTCTTAATTGACAATTTTTGGGAATCTCGCTAGGATCACCCTAGCTGTGTAGGGATTGCTAGCCTCAGCATAGTCAATCAACTGGACAGATATTTTGACTACCAAAGAAGCCTTTATTTATGCCAGAAGAAAAATCGCCCCAGCGTCAGACTTGTGAAACCCTATTTGGTTCCATGCTTAAACAGGATTGGGCAACCTTTGAAACCTGCTTGGATGACAATGTTTTTTATCGAGTAGGTTCCGGTTCATCTGTAGAAGGTAAGCAAGCGGTTACGGATTTTCTGAAGTCCCTATATACGCAGGTAACCATGCAACCACCAGATGTTCGCCAAGTTTTGGATATGCCAGAGAAAGACCAAGTTATTTTTGAGTTTGAAGCCCACTACCTTCGTTTATCAGACAACAAAATTGTCAATTTTGCCTGTACCGATGTCTTACGCATGAATGGAGATAAAATAAAGGAATGGCGTGTTTATGTTGACATGTCTCCCCTCTACCAAGACTAACTAAGAGAGCTTGTGATGAAGTCTGCCCTGATCGCTGAAAGACCTTTTCTTTCCTTGGGGAAAAGTTCCTGAAAACTCTATTCTCTCTTTCCACTCGACCCTTTTCAAACAATAGCTTGCCGAGGGGTTTATCCTGAGCTTGCCGAAGGGACGGGGTTTCAAACCCATTTTTTCGATGACAACATGAAGAAACGCAGTAATTACTATGGGGAACTATCCGCCGACTATTCACACCCTAGTTTGATTGACCCTGAAAAGGCAAAACTGCTGATTCAAGAAGCACAGAGAATTGTTAGCTTAAAAGAGCCTGTTCTACCAGCTTTGGATGCCAGCTATACTTTACAGCAGATCGAACAGGAAAACAAGGAATGGTGGCCAACTCATTGTGAGGCACTCCGTCAAGGTCGGGGGGATATTTTGACTGGAGAGTATCGAGATGACTTGATCTATCTCTGCCAAGATGGTCCTTACTTTGGTTTAGATGAACAGAGAGAAAGGGAAAAACATTGGTGGGCATTAATTGCTCAGCCTGGTGTTACCATGTGTTGGCCGATTGTCATGTTTTCTGGAGAGCATACCTTTTTTGAATGGAAGTGCGTCGACACGGAAACAAATGAAACGCTAGCCAAGGGAAATGTTACTTGGGTTCGTCGAGGCCATCGTGGGGCCTGTTATCTCAAGACAGAGCAGTTGACTTTTTATCGTGATGTTTTTGCCCCTCAAGAACTTCTCAGCTTGATTACCGTTTGCTAGGCATTGATTATTAAAATATTTACTTATTGACTTGGTGGACAATGGTAGAGCTAAATCCTAGATTCTTATCAATGTGCTTGTTGGATTATTAACCTCTCAACTTACTCAAATCTTCACCTATGGAGAATGGTAATGACGACAGTGAACTACGCAATGCGTGACCGCTTGGGGGAAGTTGCATTTTACGTCTTACTTTGGAAAAAGAAAGGCATTGATTTGTCCCTTTTTGATGATTACTGGAAAGATGTACATGGTCCGGTTTGCGCTCGACTTCCGGGTCAATACCAATATTGGCAATATCACATCGCTCACAATGACGGTGGAATTTGGCCCCTGCCAGGGGATGTTCTCAATGCCGCCTCAGACTCAGAGCAATTTGACGGCATTGCCGAGTTAACCTTCAAATCGATAGTGGAACGCCAGACCTGGTTTAAATCCGCAGGGATTTTGATGGGAGACGAATACAACATCTTCAGTAAGGCTATTGGCTACAATACCAGTCCTGGCAACTCCATCACCTATGTTGATCAAGTTCTTGACGGTGCTCCCAATGGCCTGTTGGGAGTCCACAAGTATCATTGCCTGCTTCGTAAGATGGATGGCGTTAGTGTTCAGGAGTTTCGTCACTTCGTCCAAAATCGATTAGTGTCAGTGTTTTCGCATTCTCCCCAAATCCTGAAATGTCGTCTCCACCTTTTCGATCAAGTCGATAATTCCCGCCCCGACGCAGGACCGGTTACCCATTTAGAATTGCCAGAGCATCAATACCAAGGAGCGATTGAATTGGCCTTTGCCAATGCCCTGCAATTAGCATTACTCTTGGATTCTCCACAGTACCAGGTTGTTGCCCGGGATTTACCTCGGTACATCAAAAACTTTCACCCCTTCCCCGAGCGTTCCGCCTACACCTTTGTCTATGAAGGGCAACTGACCTTAGCCGGTCAACGGAGTGCAACAGTCGCCGACCTGATTACTCGTATTGGGGCAGCCAACCAACTTAAACCCGATGTCAGCAACCTGATGCTGGGACAACAGGCCTTGGCGCCGACCCACTTCCTAGGAGAAAAACTACCTGGAACCAATGCAGACAAAGTTAAACGTCTCTTTGCTCGCGGAGAGGCCTTTGACTCCCAAGGCTTCATTGACTTTTTTACGGATCGTCCCGTTTATCAATTTGGTAATTTCCCCGTCTGTTTTGACAAGGAAAGTATCAAAGCCTCGGTAAAGGCTTTTTTTGGCGCTGTTTCAGCCCTTTACCACGACATTAAAATGCTCTGGGAAGTAGGGGAAGTGGTTGTTGTGGAAATGGATGTCACCTACTGGCGTTTAGATGGTTCCCAAGTAACTCTTCCCTGTGCTGATATTTTTCGCTTTGAAGGGGATCAGGTTTCCGAACTACGGATTTTCATGGATGCTAACCCCGTCGGTGATGCCACTATTCCCGTCTCCCCCACGTCCTCGGTGATGACCCTAAGGGATCAGCACCGTTATCAGCCAGTGAATCTGATGCGGCAGTTCTTTAGCGACCATCCCGAGGGCAAGCAACGGGTCGCTAACGGCTTCATTCCCAAATGGGCTATTGCCGGTCCGCGCTGGCCGATTAACTTTGAAACCTTAGGAAGTGCAAACCTAGCCGTCCGTAACGGGGCGATTCTGACGACCGAAAAATTACCGGGAGCCAATACCGATCAGGTTAAACGGCTTTTTGCCCGGGGAGAGGCCTTTGATTCCCAGGGTTTTATCGACTTTTTTAGCGATCATCCTGTTTATCAATTCGGCAATTTTCCCGTCTGCTTCGATAAAGAGGCGATCAAAGCCTCGGTGACAGCCTTTTTTGGCAGTGTTTCAGCCCTCTACCATGATATCAAAACCCTCTGGGAATACGGAGAAGTGGTCTTTGTGGAAATGGATGTCACCTACTGGCGCAAAGATGGTTCCCAAGTGACCCTCCCTTGCTTTGATATTTGCCGATTTGAGGGGGACAAATTGGCAGAGTTACGCATTTTTATGGATGCCAATCCCGTGGGCAATGGCAATATCCCCGTAGCTGATACCGCTTCAGTGATGGTTCTGCGTGATCAACAAAAATTCTCCTCCACTGACCTGATGCGGGTCTTTTTTCGTGAGCATCCTGATGGAAAAGAGCGGTTAGCCACTGGCTTTTTGCCCAAATGGGCCATTGCTGGTCCCCAATGGCCGATAGATTCAGATGTAGTCAGAGCCAGCGGGGGTTCGGATCTGACGATACAGGATAAATGGGAACAACTTAGGGGCTACCTCAAAACCTTGAGAGTTGATCAACTAGCGAGCTTATTGGTTGCCGATAATGCCCGCTTAACCCCGTTTCAATAAAGGCTCTAGCGTCCCTAATTTTTAGGATCGCTCGCCGACGGACTGTGACTTTACATGATGACCATTCTTTTTAGCTAAGACCATGAAACTCAAAGATCAAGTTGCTATTATTACTGGTGCATCTAAGGGGATTGGAAAGGGGGTTGCCGCCGTCTTTGCCCAGGAGGGGGCTAAGGTGGTTCTAGCGGCCAATGGACTGAAGGACGGGGAACAAGCAGTAGCAGAAATTCGGGAAAGCAGGGGCGAGGCACTCTTTGTCCAATGCGATGTTGCTAACGAAGAAAACGTCAAAACCCTTGTCCAGAAGACAGTCGAAGCCTTTGGCCGACTAGATATACTGGTAAATAACGCGGGTATCGGTACCTATAAATCTATTCTTGATGTCACCAGTGAAGAATGGGATCGCTGTTTGGCGGTTAATTTAAAAGGAGTCTTTCTCTGTTCTAAATATTCGATTCCCCATATGCAAGCAGTGGGTAAAGGAGTCATCATTAATATGTCCTCAGTTCATGCCCATGCGACAGCCAATGGTGTTGCCCCCTACTGTGCTTCCAAGGGAGCAATCACTGCCCTGACCCGTAACATGGCCATTGACTACGGGCCAGTAGTTCGAGTCAACTCCATTGCCCCCGGTTGGATCTGGACTCCCCTAATTGAAGATTTATTCAACGGTTACGATGATCCAGCGGCCGTGCGGAAACAAGTGGAGGAGCGTCAAGTTATGAAGCGTATTGGTACACCTGAGGATGTAGGATATGCCTGTGCCTTTTTAGCCAGTGACGAAGCCGCATTTATTACTGGAACCCAACTGTTTGTGGACGGGGGACTGACCGCTGTACTAGAAGAATGGTAACCAAGGACGGTAACTATGTATACCTACGGGCGTAAACAGGGCTGTCGTCTTAGTTTAGATTACACCTATAAGGGAATGCGGGTGGCCTTTCTCGAAAATGAGCTAATTCGCGTTGGGGTTCTGCTGGACAAAGGAGCCGATATTTTTGAGTTCACCTATAAGCCTCATGATATCGATTTTCTCTGGCAATCGCCTATTCCGATGCGTTCACCCTTCGTGGCCACGAGTGCTTTAGCAGAGGGCAACTTCCACGATTACTATTATGGAGGATGGCAGGAGGTTTTACCTTCGGCGGGCTGGGCTTCTGAGGCTTATAAAAGCTCTCACCAAGGCCTGCATGGAGAAGTTTCCCTACTGCCCTTTGAGAGCTCGATTATCGAAGATAGCTCGGAGCAAATCGTACTCAAAACTCATGTACGCCTCTATCGTTCTCCCCTCCGGTTAGAACGATATCTGACCCTCAAACGAGGACAGGCTGCTCTTTTCCTCCGGGAACGCTTAGAAAACGATGCTCCAGTAGATTTTGCCATTATGTGGGGTCATCATCCCGCCCTGGGAGAACCCTTTCTAGATGATAGTTGCTGGGTACAAACCCCTGCTAGCAAAATCGAGGTCATGGATTTCCATCCTAATGGACTTTGGGAAACAAGCGTTGAATTTGACTATCCCTTTGCCAAAAATCGGCGTACTGGCCAACTGGAAAACATCGCCCAGGTTCGTTCCTCAGCGATTAAATCTGTCGATGTAGTTTTTCTCAAGGAATTGAGTGAAGGCTGGTATAGTATTACCAACCAACGGCAAAAAGTCGGTTTTGGCATGGCTTGGGATCCTTTACTGTTTAAATATCTCTGGATGTGGCAAAACTATGGGGGCAACGATGATTATCCTTGGTACGGTCGTGCCTACACCTGTGCCTTAGAACCCTTTACCAGTTATCCTCCGGGAGGGGTGGCAACGGCCATAAAAAATGGTTCGGCTCTAATCCTGCAGCCCAGTCAAGTCATTGAGACAGATTTGGTCGCCGTGGCCTACGATGGCGAAGGGGTCAAGCGCGTTGGACGAGACGGGCAAGTGGAACAGTAGTAGAGGAGGAGTAGCCTGTGCTAAATCCTGATACGCTAAAAATTGAGTTTAATTTTTAAGGAGATCATTCATGACAACCATGAGTAAGGGCAAGATTGGTGTTCTTATCGAAGAGCACTTTGATGGTACTGAATTCCGCCGTTTTAATGAATATTTCCCCCAGCAGGGATATGAGGTTGAATATCTTTCTCACCTCTGGGGAAACCCGGAACTGCGTTTTGGCTCGAATCCCGAAAACGATCAGATTGAGTATCACATCACCGTCAAGACCGAAGTCAATCATGTTAGACCTGGTGACTATAAAGGGATTATTTGTATCGGGGCCTATGCGATGGATCGTCTGCGTTATCAAGTTAGGGTTAGTAAGGGACAGAAAAACCAGGCCCCTGCCGTTGAATTTCTTCGAAAAGCGATGGCCACTGAAGGGGTTAAATTGGGAACAATTTGTCATAGTCTATGGCTTTTTTGTGCCGACCCTGATCTACTGAAAAATCGAAAAGTGACCTGCGCTCACAATATTATCTGTGATGTGGAAAATGCTGGTGCGGAGATTGTTTATGACGGAGAGGCGACGGCTGACTTAGTGGTTGATGGAAATTTAATCACTGGTAAACATCCTGGCATAGTCGAGCAATTTATGGAAGTTTTTGTCAGGGAAATTGAACAGAATTAACAGCATGAATCGGGCATCTATTCTAGAATTTTTATGATTTCCATACACTTTTATTAGCTTACCCAATAAATAGGTTCTTCTATGGCAACATCCGTGAATTTCTCCTTTTCAGATTTAGTCGCTGGCTACGTCACTTTTTTTGATGCGGATAGCGATATATTTGGCTTAAAAACCTCCGATAACCGGGAATTTAAAGCCAAAATCAGTGCCATGGCCTACGCCAAAATTATCCAAAATTTTGAGGAAGGCTACCCCGACGCCACGGGCAGTATGCGCTCGATGTTAGTGCCGGGACGGTATCTCTTTGCCTACGGAGTATTTTATCCCGACAGTGAATTTTTTGATGTTAAACAAATTGTTTTTGCCGGCAGGACACCCCAAGATTATGTCTTTGAAAAGCAAAATTGGTGGATTCAACAGATTAATGCCCTGGGCAAATTCTACCTGAAAGCTCAATTTGATGATGGGTTTGTGGATTATCGCAATTATCGAACCAATTTAAATTTGACGGGGCAACGTTCCGATGTCAATTTTCGCCAGGAAACTGACACTATTTCCCGCTTAGTGTATGGCTTTGCCACGGCCTTTTTAATGACCGGCGATGACCGCTTTTTAGAAGGGGCAGAAAAGGGAACAGAATACCTCCGCGAGCATATGCGTTTTGTGGATTTAGACGAGGGCATTGTCTATTGGTATCACGGCATTGATGTTAAGGGTAGTCTCGAAGAAAAAATCTTTGCCTCCGAGTTTGGGGATGATTATTACGCCATTCCCGCCTACGAACAAATCTATGCGTTAGCAGGTCCCATTCAAACCTACCGTTGTACTGGTGATCGCCGCATTTTAGATGATGCCGAAAAGACCATTAAATTATTCAATGATTTCTTTTTAGATAAATCGGAATACGGCGGGTATTTCTCTCACCTAGATCCCATTACCTTAGATCCATTGAGTGATGCTCTAGGTGCCAACAAAGGGAAGAAAAACTGGAACTCCGTCGGGGATCACGCTCCTGCTTACTTAATCAATCTCTGGTTAGCAACAGGTAAGCCAGAATATGCGGATATGCTGGAATACACCTTCGACACCATCGAAGAACGCTTTCCCGACTACGACCATAGCCCCTTTGTGCAGGAACGTTTCTATCAAGATTGGAGCTATGACACCACCTGGGGCTGGCAACAAAACCGTGCAGTGGCTGGTCACAACCTGAAAATTTCTTGGAACCTAATGCGGATGCAAAGTCTGAAGGCCAAGGATCAATATGTCAATTTAGCTCGCAAAATTGCCGATATGATGCCCGCCGTCGGCAGCGATCAACAACGGGGCGGCTGGTACGATGTGGTGGAACGGTTATTAGGGCCTGGCGAAAAATTCCATCGTTTTGTGTGGCATGATCGCAAAGCTTGGTGGCAACAAGAACAGGCCATTCTCGCCTACTACATTTTGACGGGCTGTTTACAGGAGCCAGAATACCGACGGTTAGCGCAGGAGGCGGCTGCCTTTTACAATGCTTGGTTCCTGGATTTAGAAGATGGCGGAATTTATTTTAATGTGCTAGCCAATGGCATTCCCTACTTAGCGGGTGGTAACGAACGGGGTAAAGGCAGTCACTCCATGAGCGGTTATCACTCCTTTGAACTCTGTTACCTCGCCGCCGTTTATACCAATTTGTTGATTAGCAAACAGCCTATGGACTTTTACTTTAAGCCCATGCCTGGCGGTTTCCCTGACAATCTTCTGCGGGTTTCGCCAGATATTTTACCCCCTGGTAGTATTCGCATTGGTAGCTGTGAAATTGATGGAGAACCCTATAGCCATTTTGATGCTCAGGGGTTAACTGTGACCTTACCGAAAACCAGCGATCGGGTCAAAGTCAAAGTGCAAATTGTCCCCAACTAAGGGGTTAATGGGGGGAGGGAATGCGTAACTCTATCTTAATTTATTCCCCTTTTCCCTTGTTGAGAAAAACTCATTTTTGAGAGACCAGTCATTCTTAAAATTTTCGAGAAAGCTTCCATGGAAGAAAAAACACTGCTCATCGAAATCAATACCCAGAACAATGTTCAAATTGTTGCACTGACGGGACAAATTGATGCGAGTACGGCTCCCTCAATTACAGATACCATTCTTCCCCTAATTGGAAGTAACAGCAAAATTCTTTTAGACATGACCCAGGTACCCTATATGTCTAGTGCTGGGCTAAGGACTTTGTTATCTCTTTATCGTCAGATAACAGCAACGGCGGGTGGTTTGGTCTTAGTGGGTCTATCTGAAGAAATTCAAGACACCATGACCGTTACGGGCTTCCTAAAATTCTTTAAAACCAGTCAATCGGTTGCTGAAGGATTAGCAATCTTGACCTAATTGAACGAATTTTAATCTCAGTTTTTTACGGTATTTTCTTCTTACTTTTTTCTGTGGATCATCACCATGTCCTTAGATCGTATTGATATTCATCCGACCCATCGCTACGGTGATTTTAAATTACGCAGTGGCAAGCCCTTTCCCTTTGGGGCAACCCTAGTTCCAGGCGGGGTGAATTTTTCGATTTTTTCCAGTCATGCGGTTTCCTGTTCCCTAGTGTTATTTGAGAAGCACGCCCGTGAACCCTTTACTGAAATTCCGTTTCCCGATGAGTTTCGCATTGGCAATGTGTATTCTATGGTGGTTTTTGATCTGGATTATGAAAATTTGGAATACGGCTATCGTATGGATGGTCCCAATAATTTTTCCCAGGGTCACTGGTTTGATCCCAGTAAAATTTTGCTCGATCCCTATGCGAAAAATATTGGGGGACGGGATGTGTGGAAGGTGGCGCCCGATTGGTCAAATCCCTACCAACATCGAGGACGAATTGCCTTTGATGATTTTGATTGGGAGGACGATCGTCCCTTAGAAATTCCCCCGGAAGACCAAATTATCTATGAAATGCACGTTCGCAGTTTTACCTGTGATCCGTCATCGGGCGTTAAGGAGAATCATCGGGGAACGTTTGCGGGGATTCAAGATAAGATTGCTTACCTCAAGGAATTGGGAGTCAATGCGATCGAGTTGATGCCTATTTATGAATTTGATGAATTTGAAAATAGTCGTCCCAATCCAGAAACGGGGGAATTATTACTGAATTATTGGGGATATAGCACCGTCGGTTTTTTCGCACCGAAAGCAGGTTATGCTGCCACCGGTAAATTTGGGATGCAGATTGATGAATTTAAAAATTTAGTCAAAGAACTGCATAAAAATGGGATTGAAGTCATTCTGGATGTGGTCTTTAACCATACCGCCGAAGGCAATGAAAAGGGACCGACCATCTCGTTTCGAGGCATTGATAATAAGACCTATTATATGTTGACCCCGGAGGGATATTACTTTAACTTTAGTGGTACTGGAAATACCCTAAATTGTAATAACCCGATCGTGCGGGGTATGGTTTTAGATTGTTTACGATATTGGGCGGCGGAATACCACATTGATGGTTTCCGTTTTGATCTAGCGGCCATTTTAGGACGAGATCCTTGGGGCGCACCGTTGGCGAATCCACCGTTATTAGAAAGTTTAGCGTTCGATCCGATTCTCGCCAAGTGTAAATTAATTGCGGAAGCCTGGGATGCGGGGGGTTTATATCAGGTAGGGTCTTTCCCCGCCTTTGGGCGTTGGGCGGAATGGAATGGCAAGTACCGAGATAGTCTGCGGAAGTTCCTCAAGGGGGATGGCAATGTGGGGGATGTGGCCCAACGATTACAGGGTTCCCCAGATCTCTATGCGACTTCAGGGCGATCGCCAGCGACTTCGATTAACTTTATTACCTGTCACGATGGCTTTACCCTGATGGATTTAGTCTCCTACAACCATAAGCATAATGAGGCCAATGGGGAAGGCAATAACGACGGCAGTAACGATAATGACAGTTGGAACTGTGGTTGGGAAGGTCCGACCGATGACCCTGGTATTAATGCCCTGCGTCGTCGTCAGATTAAAAATGCGATCGCCCTATTAATGGTCAGCCAGGGAGTGCCGATGTTGCTGATGGGGGATGAAATGGGCCGGACACAACAGGGCAATAACAATACCTATTGTCACGATAACGCCCTGAATTGGTTGGACTGGACATTACTAACCAAAGAAAAAGATATCTTTCAATTTGTCCAACACTGTATCGCCTTCCGCAAAGCCCATCCCGTGTTACGCAATCCCGACCATTTTCGTAACTGTGATTACTTGGGGATCGGTTATCCTGATATTAGTTGGCACGGCAGTCGGGCCTGGTATGTGGATTGGGCATCTAGTCATCATTTAGCGTTCATGCTCTCTGGTCAACACGCCAAACAGGGACAACAACCCGATGATGACCTCTACGTGGCCATAAATATGCACTGGCAAGCCTGCTGGTTTGAATTACCCCAACCGACTAAGGGTAAGCAATGGCATCTTTTTGCCAACACTGGCGTTCCAAGTCCTCAGGATAGTTATAACCCCGGCACGGAACCCCCTTTAGAAAATCCCCAGGGGTGTCTACTCGGCGATCGCTCGGTGATAATCCTGGTGGCGAAATAACCCCAATTTTGGCTCTTCTAGGTTCTGTGTGATAAGTTTAACTTACAGAGGATCGATCAATCTTTGTGTCCTTTGTGTCTTTGTGGTTCCTTCCACTCGCTCGCCAGAAAGAATGTATCTTAGAATACATTTTGCCCACCAAACCTAAGAGAGCCCAATTTTGTTTAGATTAACCCTTTGACTTTATTGAGAAACGACTATGGCTTTTGCAACTTCTCTCTCAGTGACCAATTCCATTGCGACCATTTTTCTGAAAGGAGACCTAGACGCAAGTACGGCGAATGATTTCAAACTCAAAATTGAGGAAGCGGCCAAATATGAGCCGAAGCTGACCAAATTAGTTTTACATTTTGAGGAGTTGAAATATATGGCCAGCGCAGGTCTGCGAATGTTGATTTTTTCCAAACAACAGATGGGCAATGATGTGAAGCTCTACATCTTTAAACCAAATGAGATGGTTTGGGAGACCTTAACCAAAACTGGTTTTCATCATAGTGTTCAGGTGTTAGAGGAGTATGATTTAGCATCGATTGCTCAACTTTAATTAGGGACTGAAAAATCAGAGGAAAAAGTTATGGTGCTAAGGGCAAATTCTGTTTCTTAAATGATAAGTAATTATGTTGATAATTTTCAATTAATATCAAGACAACTGATAGAAAAGACCGAAAACAGTAACCTTTCTGATTTCGGACGAAAAGAAACAGTAAAAACTGCCATAGCAGGGTAAAAAGATTAACCACTATTGGGTAAGCTTTTTACCCTGTTTGACCCACTCTTGCTCGAAAAAATGAGCGAACGATGAGTTACGACGGGGCGCTCGATCTTGTTAAAATCGAGTACCTTAAGGAGTTGGGCTACACCGAAGGGGACTGTCAGACGGTGCGGCGATTATGCGAACGCAAAGCGCTCGCTACGCGAGATCGATTGTCGAGGCGGAGGGAACTCGAAGATATCGAAGAGACCGCCGTCGCCTTTTTGGGAATCTTGGGGAAACTACAGCGACCTTACCTGAGCGCGTTAGAAGAGGAAATGCTGACCATGTTAGAGAAGTATTACGGGTTAGTGACCGATTAATTGCCGTCCTTGATGGACTCGAATCGCTGTATCTCGATGAGATAACCATCCGGGTTGCGGAGGAAACAGTGATTTAACTGAACTTCCCCCATACATATATACCATAATAGCCGAAAACCCTTATCCATCAATGGATGCACCCCCTTAACTTTTCTTAATATACCCATGTAATTTGTAACATTTCTTAATGGACAAGAATTCTCTCCATTTGCTAAAATGATAGCCATGTATATAGAAAAAGTTCCTAACCGTAATTCCCCCCCCGCTGTTCTTCTTCGAGAGTCCTACCGAGAAGGAGATCAAGTCAAAAAAAGAACCCTGGCCAATCTCTCAAAATTACCCGATGATATTATCGACAATCTAAAACTGGCTCTTAAAGGAGCAACACTGTCCATGAATGAAGGCATTCCCAATCATTTTGAAGTGATTAGAAGTCTTCCTCATGGTCATGTGATGGCTATTTTAGAGACGATTAAAAAATTAGGTTTAGATAAAATAATCAGTGAAAAATCCTCACGAATCAGAAACTTAGTGGTGGCAATGATTGTGGCAAGAATCATCAATCCTAAATCGAAATTAGCCACAGCGAGAGGGTTTAATAGCGAAACTTGCAGTCAGAGTTTAGGACAATTGTTAGACTTAGAGAAAGCCGATGAAGACGAATTATATAACGCCTTAGATTGGTTATTAGAAAAACAAGAGAAAATTGAGAAGCACCTAGCACTTAAACACTTAGAATCAGGAACATTAGTCTTGTATGATGTCACTTCTAGTTACCTAGAAGGAGATGGTTGTGAACTGGGAAAATATGGTTATAATCGAGATAAAAAGAAAGGGAAAACTCAGATAGTTTTTGGTTTGTTATGTTCAGCTAAGGGTTGTCCGATAGCGGTAGAAGTCTTTGAAGGAAACACCTCAGACGGTGCTACTTTAGGCGGACAAATTGAGAAAGTCAGAAAGGGTTGGGGGATTGAGAATGTGGTCTGGGTAAGCGATAGAGGAATTTTAACCAACTCGAAAATCAAGGAATTAGTAAAACCCATAGAAGGATTAGACTATATTACTGGTTTAACTAAGCCTCAAATTCGGAAACTGGCTGAGGTAGAAGTGATTCAATTAGGATTATTTGAGCAGGTAAACTTGGTGGAATTTGAGAGTGAAGATTATCCCGACGAAAGATTAATTGCTTGTCGGAATCCCTTCATTGCTGAGAAAAATCAACTACAAAGAGAGGCATTATTAGAGGCAACAGAGAAGGAACTAGATTTGATTGTTCAGGCGACTCAAAGGGAGAAAAGAGCTTTAAAGGGTCAAGATAAGATAGCTTTGAGGGTGGGCAAGGTTCTTAATCAGTTTAAGGTCAATAAATACTATAACTTAGAGATAACAGAAGAAGGCTTTTCTTATCAGCGTCAGCGGGAATTAATCGCTCAAGAAACGGCTTTGGATGGTGTGTATGTGTTAAGAATTTCTCTGGAGTCAACCTTGATGGATGCAGCGACGACGGTTAAAGCTTATAAAAGTTTGTCTCAAGTGGAGGAGGCATTTCGCTGTTATAAGTCAATTGATTTAAAGGTACGTCCTATCTATCATTATAAGGGTGATAGAGTCAAGGCTCATATCTTTTTATGTATGTTGGCTTATTATGTGGAATGGCATTTAAAACAGTGCTTGGCTCCTTTGTTATTTGAGGATGAAGAAATTGATGATGGTTCTCTGAATGTGATTAAAGCGAGTCGCAGTGAATCCGCTCAGTCTAAAGAGAGAAAAAAACGGAATCAAGAGAACTTTCCTGTGCATAGTTTTCGGACTTTGTTGGAAGACTTGGGGACGATTTGCTTGAATACAGTGGAATGTACGATTAGGGAGGGAAGTTATCGTTTTTCTAAGATAACTCGACCGACCCAACTGCAACAAAAAGCGTTAGATTTATTGGAAGTTTCCCTGATTTGTAGCCAGTAACGGGGCGCTGGAAATTTTCTTAATCCTTTCTACAGCACAGGTTCTGGCTTTTTGTCAACGGGGAAGTCCAGTTATCAGCAATTCTCATTTTGAAATAAATAGAGCATTAACCCCGATTTTGGCAGGGAAAATATAGTACGAAGCAACTATTTTCTAGAAGAGGCGAACAATAAAAAAAACAATTGGCTAGACAAATTAAGTATAAATACTCAAGCAATCAAAGAGGTTGGCTGAGAACGAACAGGGTTAAATCAGGAAGATAGTTCTGTTTTTAGAATAGAGAATTCAAGGGAAATAAAAATTTATAATTATTGTCAGCTAAGGTAAAATGGGTGAGATAGAAATCCACCAGCACGTCAAATTATTCCAAGATGGCTCAAAAAGCGGCAACCCTAGAAATTTCGGAATTAATGCAATTTTTCCATCAAGAATTAGATGATTTACCCGATGAGAGGAAACCTGGAAATAATAGAAAATATGAGATAAAAGATGCCGTGATGGCTGCATTTTCAGTCTTTTTTACTCAGTCGCCGTCTTTTTTAGACCATCAACGTTTAATGAAAAGCAATAAGGGAAAAGATAATGCTGAAAGTTTATTTTCAATTAAAAAAATTCCTGGGGATAATCAAATAAGAAATTTGTTAGATCCAGTGCCAGCATCTAATATCTCTAGGACTTTTCAAAAAGTCTATGAATGGTTAAAAGAAAAGGGAGTTTTGAAAAAGTTTCTCTACTTAAGATGGAGAAATATTAGTGGCGTTAGATGGCACAGAATATTTCTCATCCAAGAAAATTAATTGCCCTCATTGTAACTGTCGTAATCATCGAAATGGAACTACAACTTATTTTCATGGCTGTGTCACACCGATAGTAGTTTCTCCTAAGCAAAAACAAGTAATTAATTTAGAGCCAGAATTCATTAAAAAACAAGATGGACATCAAAAACAAGACTGTGAAAATGCGGCCGTTAAAAGATGGTTAAATAGGAATCATAAAAATAAGTACCTAAGCAAAATTAATTACACATATCTAACCCCCTCTTGCCTTTTGCCTCTTGCCTTTTGCCTATCTTTACTAGGAAATTAATTTTGCACGACTACTTAAGTATGGTTATCCTGTAACTCTTTTAGGAGACGACTTATATTCTCACGAACCTGTTTGTAAATTAGCGGTAAAACAAGGTTATAATTTTATTTTTGTTTGTTTGGAAACGTCGCATAAAACTGGTTCTTCGGTTTGTCTTATGCAATGGACGGGGGTTATAAGGGATGAAACCCTTATATAGAAAGGCATTTGGCGATTTTTGTCAATTGCTTTTGATCTAAAGCGAACTAATCAATTAAATTCCTTGCCAGATAAGGATTTAGTCGATTTATGCCCCCTATCGAACCATACCAAGTAACGAAGAGCCATAAAACTTTATATGAATGGCTAGAATTTTTAGAAAAAAGTGGCGAAGTTAGGACCGTTGAAAAGAAACAATGGGATGGACGAAAAAATCTAATTTATCGTTATCGTTATGCTTCTAGAGTTCCCTTAAGAGAGGGGGACTCAAGTCTCGAAGTTAATTGGTGTGAAGTGACTGTTATTAATGAAAAAACCCAGAAAACTATCTACCAAAATAATTGGATAACTAATCATAAAATCAAGGAAAATAATGTCGAAGAAATTGTCAAAGCTGGACGTAGCAGATGGAAAGTTGAAAATGAAGGCAATAACTTTCTTAAAAATCACGGTTATAATTTAGAGCATAACTTTGGTCATGGTCAGAATCATTTGTGCGAGTTCTTATTGTCTTTGAATTTACTAGCTTTTTTATTTCATACCGTGTTGGATTTAGTTAATTACACCTATCAAAAGATTCGTGAGCTATTAGTAACTAGGACTTCTTTCTTTAATGATATTCGTACCCTATTAAAATTTATTTGGTTTAAGAATTGGTCGGAATTTTTCTCATTTATTCTAACCGAATATGTCCCATTTAAAAAAGTAAATTCTAGTTAAAAATGTCAGAACTCTTGAAGGAGAAAAAGAAAATTGTTTATAAAAAAACTAAAAATTTTGTTAGAATTTCATCCAGATTTATGAGTTGAAATCAATTTTTCGTGGACAAAGTTCTTAAAACGCAGCGATTCTCATTTTAAGGTTTCATGACATTAAAACCCTTGCACCTAGAGGGGTTAATAATTCTTAACGAATCTCTAGATCGCTGAAACAACGCAAAATCGTTTCAAAATGAGAATTGCTGCTTAAAACCTGTCTATCTCCAGCTTTGGATGATAACTGTAGTTTAGACTAAAAAATTTGCCTAAAAATAATCCAGCCTTATGAAAATAAGTAGTCGTGCAAAATTAATTTCCTAGTAAAGATAGGCAAAAGGCAAGAGGCAAAAGGCAAGAGGGGGTTAGATATGTGTAATTAATTTTGCTTAGGTACTTAGCTGAAATCAAAAATCTTGAAGCAAAAAGTAGAGTTAGGATGCTTTTGTTGCCGATTTTTTAGGGGTTGAATGTCGTTTTTTCACAGTAGGATAGGTCTTTCTTTTACTGCGAGTCTTCCCTTTTTCCCAGCCGGGAGACTTTCCTCTAGTTTTAGGTGGTTGAGCGGGCGAACCAATCTCTATCAAAAGGGAAAACAGAGACTGTGCTACCCTTTCAGGAGTTAATAGGGTTTGCGGTTTTTGCCAAGGAAGACGATAATCTGCTACCAAATCTTTGGCTAACCATAATTGCCAAGTCATCAACGGCATTAAATCACTCCATCTCTCACATTGAACAGGTGTACTTAAAGAAGGTAAAGTCCAATGTAATCTTTGCGAGTGCAAAGCGATACCAATGGTCAACTCCAAAACGACGGGAGCATCCCAGTTTTGCAATGAGTAAAAATACTCAGGCAATATCGCCGTTGAGATAAGCACAACGTAGCTTCAAATACTGAGGAACATTCTCTGCTTTCCATTGTGCTCCCACAATTTTCATTCTTGCACCTATTTGCTTAATCTTTGACTCTACACTTCCAGAACCGATGCAAATCCCTTGTGATTGATAGAGTTCGTAATTGGGTATTCTTTCTCGATGTTTATCGACATATTTGGTGAAATTTATAGCCTGTTTCTTTTTGCATCCCTCTAATTCCTCTAAAACTCTTTTCACCTCTCCTTTCCATAAATTCTCTTTGATTCTATTCAGACGCTTGTTTGACCGGGAGCAAGTCAATTTTGTCAGAACAAACGTACTAAGCATCGTTCAAAGTGTTCCGTTCAGGTACGCACAACGAAGTTTGAGAACTTGAGGTACATTCCTTTCATTCCATTGCGCTCCCGAAATTTTCAAGCGTCTATCGATTTGTTTAATCGTTGATTCCACCGCTCCTGAACCAATCGAACAAATTTCGGCTCTTCGGGACTTGGTATGGTTCGATAGGGGGGCATAAATCGACTAAATCCTTATCTGGCAAGGGATTTAATTGATTAGTTCGCTCCAGATCGCAAACAATTGACAAAAATTGCGTTAATGTCTGTCTCTATAAGGGTTTCATTCCTTATAACCCCGTCCATTGCATAAGACAAACCGAAGAACCCAAATTTCGTTCTCTTGAAAATAAGAATAATCGATTATTCGATGACAATGCTCTCTCAAGTAGTTACAGAAATTTTCCGCTTGTTTTTTCGATAAAGAAGAGAATAAAGCGATAGTTTCCTCGACTTTTCCCTTCCATAACAAGCTTTCCGCCTCTTGAATTCTCTTCTGGGAACCTCCGACTTTATACAGGTTTTCCACCAGATGAAACCAATCTAAAACCTCTCGTTTTTCGACTGGGGCTTCGATCTGTCCGATGATTTTCCATATCCCCGGATGACCGTCTCCTAGACAGGTTAGAGGATCGGACAACTCTTGCCGATTTACCCACTCGATTAAAACCTCGTTTTCCCTGAACGTGGCTTTGGTCACTAGATTATCTGCCCGGATCGCCTTGTAATCTTTCCAAACGCACGATTCTCCTTTTGTCTCCGTTCAAAGAGCGTACTTTCCCACCATCCAAGCTGATTTCTTTGATAGTTTCTCTTACTTCTTCCTCGGGAAACTCGTGGCGCTCGACAATTCTTTGTAACGTTTTCTCGGAAACTTTTATTCCCGTGTATTTGGGTAGATCCTTTTCAGCATTCTTGTAAGAAACCGTGGCACTCAACCTTAAACAACATTCCTCTAAAGCTGGACTAATTCTTTGATGGGATTCCAGATGTAAATACTCCGCTTGTTTTTCGGTGACGGGTAGTTGACCGATTATACTTTTTAGAATTCTTTCTCGTCCCGCTTTTGTTCCCGTTGTTTTTTCGATAAAAAAATTCCTGGCGTTGCTGAATTAAGGTATGATTAGGCAAAATGGCGAGCATTCAGAGGAAAATAACTTCTGTTATTTGAATAAGGAACTGGAACATCCTCAAATTTTAGGTAGTGAATTAGTAATCGAATTGAATGTCTGAGCATTTGTTCAGACTTGGAATAACAAAGAGTTTTTCGATGTAACCTGGCTAAATAATGTCTTAGTCTAGTATTTTCTCCCTCTACTCTGGTCATATAAGTTTTGCTAATAATCTGGTCTCCGTCGGGGATAAAATTAGGGTAAACTTTCCATCCATCTGTCACATAAAAATGACATTTCCACTGACCAACAACTTTCCATAAGTCCGCAAAAGTTTTAGCACTATGTTGCCGAAGGCACTCGCCTTGCGAGACCGCCTAAAACCCATCCTAAAATCCCTGTTTTAAAGTGATCTACCGCTGTCCATAACCAGATTTTGTTTTTTTTGAGCCGACAAATGTTTCTAATTCATCTAATTCTCCCACATCGGGAATTGTTTGTGGGTCATAATAATCCGGTAAAAGTTCGCCGACTTGTTTAACCCAATTCATAATTGTCGTATGATGAACGTTTTTAACCCTTTCAATGGCTCGAAAACCCAGACCATTAACATACATTTTCAGACATTCCCGTTTCATTTCTTCAAAAATAACCTCTCTGGGGTTCATAAACCTCTATAAATTGTCTTCCGCAGTTCACACAAATATAGTTCTGTTTTCCTTTTTTATGACCATTTTTATTGATATGATTGGATTGACATTCAGGACATTGCATAATTTCTGAGTTTGATAATGGGTATTTTTGGGTGATCGCCTTCCTCCTCAATCATACCCTAAATCAGCAACGCCAATTCCTAATTGGGGGGTAACATAATCTAAAGTCTGTTGTCGGATCGTTTTTTCAATATCCCCTAAACTGGCTAAGTCTTCGGGAGCGGCCTCTTGATAGAGAATTTCGGCGATTCCTCGGCAGCAATTCTCATTTTAAGGTTTCATGACATTAAAACCCTTGCACCTAGAGGGGTTAATAATTCTTAACGAATCTATAGATCGCTGAAACAACGCAAAATCGTTTCAAAATGAGAATTGCTGATTCCTCGGGCGTATTCTTGAAGTTTTTTCTGGTTTTCTGGGTTCATTGACCGTTTCCTCCTTTGATATATCCCTATTTTACTCGATTCTTCTACCGGTCTCCAGCGTACTCTTCTGCAAAACTGACTTGCTCCCCTTCTAATCACTTCAAAATGATTGGGAATGCCTTCATTCATGGACAGTGTTGCTCCTTTAAGAGCCAGTTTTAGATTGTCGATAATATCATCGGGTAATTTTGAGAGATTGGCCAGGGTTCTTTTTTTGACTTGATCTCCTTCTCGGTAGGACTCCCGAAGAAGAACAGCGGGGGGGGAATTACGGTTAGGAACTTTTTCTATAGAACTCTTGCAAATTAATTATATGTTATAGTGATGGGTTAACTAATTTTGGCTATTCTGGTTTATGTGTGGAAACGAAGCCTATGCTGATAGTTTCTTCGGCAAAATAGTCGTAAAAGTCCTTCTCAGTCAACATTTCACGATTCCATAAGCAAAAATTATCACACAAAGTCGAGAAGAGCCTAATTTTCCCCAAAAAATTAGTTAAGCAGTACATTTGTCCTGAATGAAGACTTGAAGTTTAACTTTTAACTCAAAACTCTTTAGAGCTGCTTTAATTTGGTTATCAAAACCTCTTTATTTAAGCGGCACAAACTATCTCAATTATAAAAATTGAGAATAAATTATCCTTGACTTGATTAATCTTTAGGCAACTTTTAAGAAGCAGCTATACCTATCCCTAACTCACAGTTATAAATCCCACATTCCGCACCCTCAACTGTCACAGATCAAAAAAGCCATCAAAGTAGTACATAGTAACTAAAATTAATTCAAAGGTTAAAAGGGTTAATGAGAATATATAGCATTAAAAGGGGTATGGAGCGAGAAAGAGAAAATTCAAGAGAAAAAAATAATTGTTCAGAAAACAAGAAATAATTGATTACAATAGAAGTAGTGGAGGAATCTGTTGTGAAATTAAAACCCCAAGAAATAGGAATTCAGAACATAGACCATCTAGGGATAGTGGCAGGAATAATAGACTCAATCGGAATAGTAGAAATAATAAACGAATTGATAGGAGTCGAAAAAGACGAAAAAGTAAATGCAGGTCAAGTAGTAAAAGCCATGATAATCAACGGGTTAGGATTTGTTTCCAAACCCTTATATATGTTTCCCGAATATTTTGAAACAATCGCCTGTGAACATCTAATAGGAACAGGAGTAAAACCAGAATATCTCAACGACGATAAATTGGGGAGAGTCATGGATAAACTATTTATAAAAGGATTAGATACAATCTTTTTTATCATCGCAGTAAAAGCCGCCAAAAAATTTGGAGTATCACTATCAACATCACATCTAGACTCATCATCAATGCACGTACATGGGCAGTATAACACTAGCTTACCAGAAGTAATATTTGAGAGTCAAAAAATAGGAAATAACCAAGAATTAGAAGAAATAGCAGTAAAATCACCAAAAGAAATAACCATCACTTATGGTTATTCTCGTGACCATCGGCCGGACTTAAAACAGTTCATCATAGAAAGGATATGTTCAGGAGATGGAGACATCCCAATATTTTTAAAACTAGCATCAGGAAACCAAGCAGACTCATCATGTTTTGGTCAAATAGCAGTAGAATATCAAAAACAATTAGAAGTTAATAGTCTCATTGTTGCTGACTCAGCAGGGTAAGAGCATCTCAATTAGGCTTGACAAAAGGCTTTCAGCACAGCCATCATATAGTTATTATCCATGGCCGCCCGTTTACTTTTTTGTGCCAGACTACGTCGGTAAGTGGATTCCTGGTTAAGAGCGTTAAGTGCTACTCGTCTCAAGAAGGCTCCCATTACGAGGGCTGTGGCCCGAGCGAATCCGACATTTATCTTCATTAAAAGTAACATCTAAAATCCAATGAGCCTGATTTTCAATGCCCCAATGTTTACGAATAGCATTACCTATTTTTTGAGCATCAGCAGGGAGAGAACTGAGATAGAATTGGACTTCACAAGTGGTTTTATTCCAAAGATGACGGGAGCATCTCACTTATGCAATAAGTATTAATACTTATAACCGTCAAAAACTAGAAAATCTTCAACTTGATCACAAAGAGAAATGAGATTATAATGGTTATAACTTACAATTCAGAATAGCTCTCGATGGGAGGAATAATTCAATGTTATCAGAAAATGAAAAAAGAATTAAAGAGTTATGTCAAGAGTTAGGGCAATGTCTCTATGAGCAATCCCAAATTAAGAAATTTAATAACTTGGGAGAGATAGAGGAGACTGTTAGAGATTTAATGATTCATTATGTTAACCCAGAAATCGGTATTTTTTTGTCAAAACAAGCACAGAAGAAACCGCCGGTCGGACGAGAAAAGTGAAAAGCATTTTGGGGGAATTACCAATTACAGAAAAACAAGCGAAGAAGTTAGAAGTAAAGCCTCGGACTCAGATGAGTCCAATGTTAGAGAAGAACTGTTTGCTATTAAGTGGCGATGAATCCTACGAGAAATCGGCGCAGAAAATCAAATCATTGACAGGGATTGCTGTTTCTCACAGTACCCAACAACGCCTCGTACATCGCTATGCTTTTGAAGAATTACCGTCTAACCCAGAAGTGGAAGTGGAAGAAATGAGCCTAGATGGCGGTAAGGTACGACTAAGAACTGCCAAGGGAAAAGCCTTAATTTGGCGTGATTATAAAGCAGTGAGTTTTCATCAACTGGGGGTAGCGGCTTTTTTTCAAGATAACTCAGCTTTATTAGATTTGGTTAATTCTCAAGTTTTGGCCAAGCCTTTAATTTGTTTAGGAGATGGACATGATGGTATCTGGAATTTATTTCGTGAGATCGGAGAGAAACAGGAAAGAATTGAAATATTGGATTGGTATCATTTAATCGAAAACCTCTATAAAGTTGGCGGGTCATTCCAGCGAATTGAGGAGGTAAAATGTTTTCTATGGAAGGGGGACGTGGACGCCGCTATCTCTTGTTGTGAAGGATGGTCAGAGCCGCAAGTTGAGAATTTTATTACTTATTTGAACAAGCATAAACATCGAATTGTCAATTATGGTTATTTGCAGGCAGAGGGCATTTCTATCGGCTCTGGCTCTGTTGAATCAAAAATTAAACAAATTGCTCATCGTCTCAAAATTACTGGTGCAAGTTGGGAATCTGGTAATGTACCGCAAGTCCTTCGTCATCGCTGTGCTTATCTAAATGGTTGCCTTTTTTAACTTTTTTATTGATCTCATTAAGCATTTCTACTTATTGCAAAGGTGAGATGCTCCCGTCCAGACATAAGGGTTCCATCCCTTATAACTCCCGTTCATTGCATAACACAAACCGAAAAACCTTTTAATGTGCTTCCCCTGACATCAAACCGTACAGTCTAGTCTAAACTCCAGTTTGAAGCCATTGAGGGAGAACAGGATGATTTCCGCTGATTAGTTGTGCAGCTAATTTTTTATTATAGGGTTTATACAGTTCTTTAAGATATTCTAGTGTCTCTGGCTTCAACTCGTCACTATAGGGCATTCCATTAATCCGATAGTAAATCTCTCTAACTTGACTTTTTATCTTTGGATTCCCTCTCCAAAACTGTTCCGTAGACTGGTTAATTGTCAAGGCTAGACGTTGTAAGAATTGATTTTTGTAGTTAATACTTTTGTTTTCTACTTTTAAGTAACTCAATTGCCAACTCTCGTAGTCAATCTCCAACCAAGAGCAAATATCTGCTAGTAACTCTTGGGAATTCGATTGCAAATCGTCGAAAAAAATAACTTTTAAGTATTTGCCAAAACTCGCCAACCACTCGGCTAAATAATTAGCATAAAATCCTCCATCAAGACCCCAGTAAGTATCATTTTCTTGTTTGATTTTTTCCGAATAACTCAATAATTCACATTGCTTGATGTATTGCTCTATTGTCAATTTTTTGTCGAGAGCTAACATACTTTTTTTATACTTGAAGAAAGATAAAAGTCTTGCTATCGGTTCTCTCAAGATAATTAAAATTTTCACTTCCTCTCCTAAAGTAGTTTTAATTTCTTTGATTACGCTCATTCCTCCTTCAAAATATCCTGGAGTAGCTTCCATAATATATTTCTGTTCTTGACAGTGACTAAAATAACTCTTATATTGATTAAATGGAGAAACCGATTGACGGTATCGAGAATCTAATTGACCATAACGGAAAACCGAAAAATAACAAGTTTCTTTAACTGAAGATGCACAAATATTAGGATGTTGGGACAGATAGGTATAAAGAGAAGTTGTCCCTCCTTTTACAACCCCTGCTATGACTAAATTAGGTAGTTTGACTTTGATGGTATTCATTGCATTTTTTAGTTTATTCAGATGAGATTAATATCTTAATTTAAGTTATCTTAGAGAAGACAGTTTTGTGACAGAATAAGCAGGTAACTGAATCTGTTTAGAAGCAGTACCTTTAGATTCCTCTAAGATTCCTGGTTTAGCCACTAAATCTCTGGGATGCCCCGAAACTTGTTCATAATCAACGGATTTATCAAAAACAGAATCAATATTTACTTCCACAACTTCCGATGATAAATTGATAATTATTGCCCGACGTTCCAGACTATTATTAAATAGCCATCCCTGTAAAGAAGGATATTTAAATTGATTTTTTACCGTCACCATTGGATTAGTCGAAAAATTAATTTTTCTGGCTTCAGTCATATTCTCAATTACCTCACCTAGTAGCCGCAAAGCTGAACCACTAGCCGATAAACCAAAAGGAGCAGCCTTCATTGGTTGAGAGGGATTAATAAAAGAATTAATTCCAATTTGTTTTTCATCAGCTAAAATCGCTCCAAATTGTGAAGTTCCTACTAAGACATGATTGCAAATTAAATTAATTCGAGAATCTTCTAAGAATAGTAAACTCAGAGTTATATTTTGTAACCCATGAGACCAAGTGCCGATTAGCTTAGGACTTGAACCTTCCATTGGTTCTAGAGATTCCATGATGTTGTACTCTGTAATCCATATCTCCTTGCTGTTAGAAACAGCTTGAAATTGCGAATTTGCTTTAGTTTTTTGCCAATTAAAAAATGGTAAACTCAAAATGATTGGTACATCCTCCTGAGTAAAAAAAGGATAAGTTGTCTCGGAACGCCTGTTGGGAATTATATTAGTGTCATAATATAAATGAAAAGCTATGGCATCCGATTCAGGCAAAGCTATTGCCAAAACACTATCATTCCAAAACTGAATGCGAGTATCTCTCCTATTACCCCGCTCGAGATAATTATGACTCGGACTAATTACTGCTACTTTCGCTTTGGGAAACTCTTTCTTTACAGCCTTAGTCCACTCCCTAGCCAACCTTGCATAATCATCAGAAGTTGGAAAAAGCCTGAGATTATCTGGTAAGCCAAAATAAGTCTCATTTCCAATTTGAATATAGTCAACATTAATCCCTAAATCTCTGGCTTTTCGCAACATTGCCAACTGAGAACTTAGGTCAGAGGTTAAAATGTTGAGAACCCATAAAGGTTTAGTTTGGGTTGCCGTCAATCCCGCTTTGACTTCTTCTAGTTTACTAGCTGTATATTGGCGCACTCTTGAACTTCTAAATATACCAGGATATTGACGAGCATTGATATTACTTAAATCTGCTAAAATGCCGCCTCTTTGCCAATCCCAAAAATCTGCTATAGTCCCTCCAGGAAACCGCAGAACTCTTGGTTTCAGTTGCTTTACCGCTTTGACTAAAGCTGGCTCCGTCCAAGAGTCAAATAATAAAGGGTTAGTGTTATAACACATAAAATCTGGCGATAACGAGCGGCTAGATTCTGCAAGAGAAGCACTGGTTACTAAAGAAGAAGATTGAGATAAATCTCGATCATAGTTCAGTTGACTCTTAGCTCCCGATGCACAAGCGCTTACTCCTATTAGGATAGTTAAAATTAATCCTTTGAGTTTAAGTTTGCTTTTAGAATTTGACCAGATGTTCATAGTTTCAATGAGATTTCAATTTAACTGGGTTTTCCTTAAGACTTAAGACTTTTTTGTCGGTTATGGACATTGACAACTAAACCAGCTATCGTCCAAAAATAAAAAGAACAGGTTCTAGCTTCTGGAAGTTGCTCAGCTAAGGAATAAATTCCATAGAGCAGGATTAGTATACTTCCAGATACTCCCAGTAATTTTTCAACAACTCCTGAAGCATTTTGACGTACAGCTTGAGTGTGACGGTACAGTTGATAAAGGATTAGCAGATAAATTAAAGTACCCGGAACCCCGTAGAAAGATATCATAGCACACCAATAAGCATCTTTAAAGTACAGAGAAGTCTCCTTGAACTTTACTTTATCTCTGGTATTATTGGTTAATTTAACTAATTGCTCAACTGTTGTATCTTCATCGGGACTTAGTCCATACCAATAACCACTTCCCAGAACATTACCACAAGATATTTTCATAAAAAATAACCGGGAGCCTTCTATAGATCTATTCCAGTATTCGGGCGTAAAAAGTTGTATTAAATAAGTTTTAATTTCTTGTCCTTCTTTACGAATAGACTTATTAGACAAAGCTTGATCAATATTAAAACTAAAGAGCATAATCCCCCAAAATAGAACCAGTAGTAATGTTCCATACAGTAAAGTTAGCCAAGCTGCAATTCTAGGTCTACCTAAATAAAAAATCACCAATATTGGCAAAAGCAATGCCATCAACATAACTGCTCTTTTATAGCTAGAAATTATCCCGAAGTATATCAAAAACAAAACTATAATTCTTTGCCAATTTGGCAATAAATAATAACGCTTTTTAGGGTGTATATAAGTCCAGTAAATCACCAAAGTTACTGCCAAAATAGCAGGAATCAAAAAAAACAAAGCCATTACACTTGCATCAGAAAAAGTGCCAAACACTGATCCTTTTTTTTCAAATCCTACAAAAGCAATTGGCGCTTTTCCCAATAAAGATTCCATTTTAACACTTGTGGTTTCAAATATTTTTTTAACTGGAGATCCCCCAAGGAATTGAGCCATAGCGATTAGACCCTCTAACACTCCCATACCGATCATTGTTTGTAGAATTAGGTAAATTTGAGAATCGTACAGCTCAAGGTTTACGAGCAAATAATATACCGATACAAATCTAACCAGAGTTCTCAAACCTGAAACTCCCCCAAACAAAGAGGCTTGAAAAAATAAGTGACTAATAATAATCAAAAAAACTGCCCAGATAAAAAATCCAATAAAAAGAATTTCTATGGCAGTTATTTTAAATCGGCATCTCCGAGTAATGATTTGATATAACAAACCGAAAAATAACAAATAACAGACCAATTCAGGTAGTGAGCGAATCGCAGCAATAACAGTGATAGGTAGAGGGAGTAATTTGAGAATAAATTCTTCTAAAGGTAGATAGACAATCAAAACAACAATCAGCCAAAAAGGCAGTTGTGGTTTTCGTCTATCTTCTCGTACTATTTGATTGCTAATGAACATGAGCTTTAGAAACTTAAATTAATGACCATTTTTTGTATTTTGTGCATCATCATTGATTTTGGTATTACCTTACTCTACTTTTTTGTGTAACTATTCATGGCCAGACCTGCTAGAATCCAAAAGTAGTTAGATCAGTATTATTGTATTAAAGGCATTCCAAAACAGTGAACAATTCCTACTAACAATATACGAAAATTATTGTAATAGAACTCAGACTATAATAGTTTGCAAACAATTTACAAGTGTTAAATTCATTTTCTATCTCAATGTCAATTGCGCTAATCGCTCACTATCTCGGACCAAGCTTAGGGATTGGAAAATACCTAGATCGCTTGTTACCTCCATTAGTAACAGAATTGATGGCCAGAGGAGTAAGGGTGAAAATCCTGGGTTCTCCGAATGCTATTCATCACACCCGGGCACTCCAAGACCTAAAAGATATTGTCCAGCCTCTCCCTCCTTTAGATTACCATCCCAGCCAACGATTTGCTTGGTTTGCCACCCGTTTTAGCGGTTACTGCCGGAGCAAGGAACTAGAAACAGTTGCTTGGCTGTCCAACCCCATTATACTACCTTGGCATCCTCCTACTCTAGCCGTACTCCACGATGTCAATGAGTGGGCTGAACCCGCTAAATATGGCAGCCGCCTGAAAACGGCCTTGCGAGCCGCCATTTATTTGGATACCTCCCTGCTTTTTGCCAAGAAAATTATCGTCATCAGTCAGGCGACTGAACAGGCCCTTTGGCAATACCGTTCCCTGCCAAAACTAAAAAGTAAGCTGATAGTCATTCCCAATGGCAGTGATTCCCCCTTAGTCAATCTCGCACCCGTTGAAATTTTAGCACCCAAAGTTCCTTTCCTCTTATCTGTCGGACGAATCGATCCGGCAGCTAAGTGCCTTCCTGAAGCAGTAGCCTTAGTTTCCGCCCTCAGAGAATTAAGCGGTCAACCTTGGGAACTGCATTTACTAGGAGGGATGAACAGCTCGACTCAAGCTAGCGGTAAGGCTTTTCTGGAGAGAATCGCCCATCTACCTTGGGTTTATTATCATGGCTATGTAGACGATCCCACCTTGGCTGAATGGTATCGACAAGCAACGGCAGTAGTTTTTCTGTCCGAGCGAGAAGGATTTGGTTTTCCGATTGCGGAAGCAGCTTCCTTTGGACGCTGGGTGATTGTCAGCGAAAAAAATCAAGCAGCGCGAGAAACAGGCGCAATGGGGGCGATCTCAGTCAATCCCGATCGTCCTCAACAAGCAGCCTCAATAGTATTAAATCGATTGCCTCAAGAAATAGCCGACAGCCCATCTCGCTCGATCTGGCGAGAAGCAGCACTAGCTTATGCCGAAGAAATTTGTTTCCTATTGGATGACCGACAAAAAGGTTGGCTCTTCTAGGTTCTGTGTGATAAGTTCAACTTACATAGGATCGATCTTTATGTCCTCTGTGTCCCTGTGGTTCCTTCCACTCCCTCGCCAGCAGGACTGTATCTTAGAATACATTTTACCCAACAAATCCAAGAGAGCCAAAGGTTTTATAGGGTGTTAATAGATTTTTGCAAGGTGGATAACTCTAGTATAGTATCAGCAAACTTTAAAATACCAGGTCGATGAGAGACAATAATCACTGTACACAATCCTTTTAAAGCTAGGAGTTCCTTGGCAATTTCTGCTTCAGTTTCATCATCTAAATTGGCAGAAACTTCATCCAAGACCAAGATTTGAGGCTTGCTCAAGAGAGCGCGGGCTAAGGCTAACCTTTGTTTTTGTCCTGCTGATAGTCCTTGGCTGTTGTCGGTAAGTCGATAATCCAGTCCATCGGGAAGGCGATCAACCACCTCTAAAAGACTTGCTGCTGCTAAAGCTTGGCGGTATTCTTCTATAGAATAAGGTTTTCGTGAACCATAGTCTAGATTATGTTTAATACTGCCTTCTATCAAAAAAGGTTCTGCTCCTACATAACCCACCTGAACTAGAGGTTGAGCCAAAAATTCTTGGGCATTGATACCGGCAATTTGCACCTTCCCATTACTCGGCTGAAGCACTCCTAAAATTAAGCCCAGTAGGGTAGATTTTCCTGAGCCGCTTCTGCCGATTATTCCTAATTGCTCTCCCCCCTTAATCGCCAGGGAAATATTCCTGAGGACAGGAGGAATATTGGGAAGATAAGCAAAAGAAACCTTTCTCAGTTCAATATTAGGTGGCGGTTGAAGCGATGGAGTTTCATTTACAACCCTAGATGAGTCAGGGGATTGAGCAAAATTTTCTGGGAAACTGATTGAAGTTTTTGTTGATTTTCCTGAGACAATCGGCAGCAAAGCTGCCGAGATTTCTTTAGCATCGATTTGGGCTAAATAAACCAGAGAAATTTTGCAGTAAGGAAAGACAGAATTCATCATTCCAAACCCCCTTCCCATACGAGAAAACGTATTTAAAAATCTGCCAAAAAGATAGAGACAAGCAACCAGCTTAATTCCAGGTGTTTTCCAAATTCTGATATTAGTAAAAATAATTATGACCAGGAGAAAAATACCTAAAATTAAAGGAATTACTGCTCCAAAGTTCCCCAAAAATTTAGCCCTGAGGAAATTGTTATAATAGTTTAAAGTTTTCTCTACTAGATGGTTGTATTCTCGTTTATTTGTTCTTAATACTCGGACTAAAAGCCAGTTGCGAGCGATGCGTTCAATTCCGCTTACCAGAGCTTTTTGTTCTTCAGGAATTTGTGTGGCAACAGCCCGAACTCGGTGGTTGATTTTTAAGACTAATAAGCCGATCAACCCTAGCCCCAAGCTGGCTAACAGAGATTCTCGCCAAGCTAAAGACAACATTGCCCCTAATAAAACCAGACATTCAATCCCAAAAGAAAGCACCCATGCCGTGTACCAAAAAAACCACGCTGTTTGTGGGAAAACTTCACCTACTCTAGAGTTTGTATCCGTAGCAGAAATATATTTTTGAGATGAACTATGGAGGATTTCATGCAAGGCAAAAAGTCTCAAGCGTGTATTAATAGTCTCGTAAACACAATCATTACCCTGGTAAGCCCAAAATTGGGCAATTCCTCGAAAAATTCCCAGTCCTAAAAACAAAAGCAACAACTGCCACAGGGAAGGCTGCCAGTTCCAGCCTCCTCCTAAGAGATAAGTTTCTTCCGAAGTCAGACCTAGAAACCTCAACAAAAGCTGCAAGAACCTTGCTAGTCCGTAATCAACCATTCCTAAGCTAAGACTAGCTAATAAACTAACCGTCAGCCAAAAAAATCCGTTACGACCTAGCAAGATAGGTAAGCTAGCTAAGGGCAAATTTTTTGAGGACATGGCAAGGTCTCCAGAGCCAGACTACTTTGCTCAATGCAGTTTTTCAAGCTTTCGACAAATTGTTGAGCTTGGGGTTCTTCTAACATAGTTTTGTGATCTCCAGTAACGATGTGGTAGTTAACGCCCCCCTGGGCTAGTTCTTTCCATTCTTCTTGCGCGTCCAGACTTTCTTGGTTATTTTTAAATAGGTCAATCGTTCCCGAAAAAAGCTGTCGAGGAATGTATTTTCTCCTAGCCCTGGAATGGCTGTCATAAACCGCCTGAATTTGTTGGCTTTGAGGATCGTTAGACAGGGTAGTTTTGGTTTTGGTCAGGAAATTTTGCAGATAACTGAAGAGAAATTTGGGATTGCGCGATCGCTTCCAGAGTTCCCTCGCATAATAGCTAAAATTTCTCGGTTTTAACCGTGGGGGACTTTGGGTATCGAAGATGGCTAATAGAGCTACTGTTTCCCCTTTGGCTTGCCACTGGAGTGCCATTTCAAAAGCGACAATCCCTCCCATACAACGCCCCCCCAAAAAATAGGGACCGTGAGGCTGTATCGCCTGAATTTGCTCCAGATAGTAAGTCGCCATTTCTTCTACACTTTCGTGGGGTTTCCCTTGTCCATCCATTCCTAATTGCTCTAGTCCATAAACCGGTCGTTCGGGAGCAAAATAACTGGCTAAGTGGGCGTAATGTAAGGCAGTACAAGCGGCTGGTGGTAGCAGAAATAGGGGCGTTTTCTCCCCTTGGCGTTGCAGGGGGACGATGGGAGTCCAAGGAAGGGCAATTTTTTCTTGACGCAGAACCTTGGCTAATTGCTCGACGGTCGGAAATTCAACTAGGGTATTTAAGGGCAGTTTTCGGTCAAATTTTTCCTCAATTTGATTTAATAGACGCAAACCTAGTAAGGATTTACCCCCTAGCTCAAAAAAATTATCTGTCATGCTTAGGGGATGACTGTTGAAAATGTCCTCCCAAATTTGGATCAGTTCCAGTTCTAACTGATCTTGGGGTTTGACGAGGTTTGGGGAAGTTTGGCGGTGAGATTTTGTTAAAACTTGCTGGCGATTGCGTTTTTCTTGCAGTTGTTGGTTTTGGGTTTCTGTTAGGGGTAACAGTTGGGAAATCGGCCGTTCTGGATCAGCGATAACATTTTCTAGCACCGTTTGATAGTGCTGGAGCATTTGGACAATGCTTGTTTCGTCAAACAAGTCCACATTGTATTTTAAGACTGCACTCAATTCGTCTTTATCTTCTTCCATAGATAGAAACAGATCGAAATCTGTCCCTCTGTTTTCTTCCAATGGGGTGATATTCAGGTCTCCTAGTTTAAGGGGCTTAAGAACGACATTTTGCAGAGCAAAGAGAATCTGAGAGAGGGGAACGTTGACAAGGTTAAGCCGGCTGACTAATAATTGAAACGGCAGATCTTGATAAGCATAAGCTTGTGAACTCTGGTAGCGAACCCGACTAAGAAGTTCTCGAAAACTGGGATCACCCGATAGTTCGGTACGGTAGATCATGAGATTGGCAAAATAACCAATTAATCTCTGAATTTCGTTGCGGTTTCGGTTGGCAACGGGAGTACACAAAAAAACATCATTTTGACCAAGATAGAAATGAAGTAGGACTTTAAAAGCGGCCAAGAGGGTAATGAAGAGAGTGACCCCTTCGCCAGTGGTGAAAGATTTCAGTTTTTTTGTCAAGTCTTCAGGTAGGATGATAACTGAGCGCGCTCGTTGACTCGACACCATGGCAGAGGACAATCGATCAACAGGCAGTTGCTGTAACGGCAGCTCCCTGACCTGTCCCTTCCAGAAGTCCAGCAAGCTATTAAGAAATTCTCCCTGAATCCATTGCCGTTGCCACACAGCAAAATCAGCATATTGTATAGACAGAGGGGCTAAGGTATCCGGTTGTCCACTGCTATAGGATTGATAGAGTTCCCCTAACTCCCGAAAAAGTATGCCATCCGACCAAGCGTCGTAGATAATATGATGCAAAGTGATCAGAATAAAGTGATTATCTGATGACAATTTCAGCAGGGTGGTTCGAAACAGAGGACCGGTACTCAGATTAAATGGGCGTTGTGCTTCTTTCTTTACCAGTTGTAGGGCTTGAGAAAAGCGATCGCATTCAGGATAGGTTGTCAAGTCAACGATGACCAGAGATTGAGTATCGGACGGAGTGATCGCCTGGACGGGATGACCCTCTAAACTGGGAAAAGTGGTTCTTAAAATTTCGTGCCGCAGTCGCAGTGCAGAAAAACTTTTTTCTAGGGCCTCAACGTTCAGTTCACCTCGGACTCGAAAGGCATAGGGAACGTTGTAGTCAACACTGCCAGGATTCAGTTGGTCTAAAAACCATAACCGCTCTTGAGGAAAGGAAAGGGGAAGACTGCCCTTTCGTTCCACGGTCACTAAAGGAGGAGCTTGGTTACGAAATTTCATCAAAGTCCTAACAGATTCCCAAATCTCTGGATGTTTCATCGTCTTTAGTTGAAGTCTCCCTTGCCTAATTATGAAAACTTAGCCTTAACAAAATCACTGATCGCTTTAATGGTTTCAAAATTTTCCAGCAATATTTCATCGGGATTAAAAACTATCCCAAAGGTTTCTTCTAGAAAACCAATCATCTGAAAAATGCCGACCGAATCAATAATACCTTGCTCAACTAATTGGAGATCATCATTGATGATCACTTCGGGCTTATCGTACATAAATTGCTCGGTAATATGAGCTTTAATTTTCTGCTCTATGTCTTGTGCAACCAATGTCATTTTTCACTCCTTGATGGACTAAGCTTTTGATGACTGTACTAAAACCTTATTTTCTCGGGCAGATCGTACAGCACTAGCATTAAGCTGACGTAGAGCCATTAATCCTTGAGAAGGAGTCTCATCATAAACCCTACCCGCAAACAGATTAATAATGTCTTCCCTGTGACGAAAATGGGCTAAATAGCCAAAGGCCAGGGGATTATTCCAGAAACCATCAATTAGGTCTTGGATGGTATCCATGCCTTTTTGACAAAGATTTTCATAGTCAGCAAAGGGATTACTCTGGGTCGATGTTTTACCCTGGAGAAAATCCTTAACTGCTTCAACGGCAAACTCGGCTTCTTTCATGGAAAAGTACACCCCAAAAGAGAAGATTGGATCGATAAACCGATGGGCATCTCCGATACATAAATAACCTTTTCCAGTAAAGTTTTTTACCTCATAAGAATAGGCCGTAATTGATCGGGTTTCTTCGGTCAACTCACAGTCTTTAGTGCGTAACGCTAACTGTGGATTGAGTTCTTGAAGTTCACGCTGTAAAAATTCCTGTTTGCCTTCTTTTCTTGATAGAAAATATTCAGTAGGAACAGAGACTCCCACACTAACGGTTTCGTCATCAAGGGGAATAAACCATGCCCAGTGAAACTGATCTCGATAGAAAATTAGAGTATTATCTTTTTCGTTACCAGAATCTCGTAAGGCTCCTTTCAATTGGGAAAAAATAGCAACTTGCTTGTCATATTTTCCGCGTATTTTTTTGCCAGTGACTCCCTTGTTTGCCAAAAAAGTTCCCTGTCCTGAAGCATCAATCAAGACGGAAGACTCAATATTAAGAATAGTATCGTCGTTTTGACGAATGCTTACTCCTTTGATTTCAGAAGAATCTCCAATGGGTTTAATAGCTTCACCATGAATAAAGGTTGTTCCCACTTCCAAGCACTTATCTAAAAGCATTTGATCAAACTCACTGCGGCGAACTTGCCAGGTTGAAGTGGGAAATAATTTTCCTTCTGGATTCCTAGCCATCACTGGAACCCAAAAGGAATTTTTTCCTTCTTTTCCATAAACCCTGACACCATATTTAATGGGATACTCAGAAAACTGCATTTTGTCTTCAAGTCCTAAAAGACGTAGGGTTTTACCGGCTTCCCCTGTTAAAGATTCGCCAATATGATAACGAGGAAATTTCTCTTTTTCAACCACTACGGATTTAATTCCTGCCTGCTCAAGAAGAATAGAACTGGTTAAACCACCAGGTCCGCCACCAATAATAACAACATCGGTTTTCATAGACTAAGCCTTTAATTTTTCGAGATTTAGGGTTGGCCCTCTAAGGATACCTATCAATATACATCAAGTTTTTCTTGATGGCAATTCTTGAACAAGGGCTAATTCAAGTTTGAAGTACACCAGTACCTAAATGGTTAAAGAATACAGCATAGGGCTTGCGATCGTCAAGGGCTTTTCGGGGTCGGTGGTTAATGGCAGTCTGTCACTCGTTCTACCTCAGTTTGTTTGACGATGAGAGAAAGCAGATAGTTTTCGAGAGCGGGATGCCAATTGCGCCTTAGTTATCGCGAAATCACCGTGTGAGAGCATCCCATCTAGTGGTGTACGTCATTTTTGAATCGGCAAAGGTTTCTAAGAATTCTGTCTCGCCGACAACAATCTAAATAAAGGGGAGGCAGCGACAGTGGTAACAATTGCCATCAGAACTAAAATGGTAAACAAGGCAGGAGTAATAATATTATTATCCAGGCCAATATTAGCCAAAATTAACTCCATTAATCCTCTAGCGTTCATTAGTGACCCGATTAAACCAGCTTCGCGCCAAGTTGAACCCCCGATGCGAGTGGCTAATAGACAAGCACCCCCTTTACAAATAAAGGCGATGACAATCGTTATAATCGTTATCCCTATCAAGGTAGATTGTGCCAGCAGTGCAATCTGAGTATTCAGTCCAGAATAGACAAAGAACATTGGCAGTAGCAAAGTCACGTTTAAGTATTCGATGAAACCGCTAATTTGTTTGGCAAACACCCCCCTTGGCATGACCGCCCCTAGCATAAAGGCTCCGAAAATAGCATAAATCCGAACTAAGTCGGTAAACCAAGCAGAGAGCATCAAAGTAAACAGTAAAGCAATCATGATTTCTGGTGTCACGCCCTTGTTGGCCGCTGTGGCCTGACTAAACAGCCGAAATAATGGCCGACCCACAAACATCATCGTGATTACATAGACCAAGGTTCCGCCCAAGGCCATAAGTATCAGAACAGGAGAGTTTTTACTGGTAGCCAAGATGATTGCCAACATTGCCCAAGCGACGGCATCATCAAAGGCGGCCGCACTAATGGCTAAAGTCCCGATTTTGCTATTGGTTAAGCCACTTTCATAGATAATCCGAGCCAGCATGGGAAAGGCAGTAATGACCATGGCAGAGGACATAAATAGGGCTGCTTGCCATGGGACAATCGTTTGCGGGAATAGACTGTTATTAGTGGATAACAGAAACCCCAAGCCACCCCCAAGTAGCAGCGGTGCGAGAATGCCTGACAAAGAGAGGAGAGACGCTTCCTTGATATGCTCGCTGAGCATACCGACGTTGAATTGCAGCCCAATTAGAAACATATAAAGTACAAGTCCCAATTGACTCAGACCAAACAGGATAGTCATGGAGGGATGGATTATGTCTATCGTACTCCCCCCTAGTGCTAAGGTGAGGGTCTTGGGAAAGAGGAACTCTTGGGCATCCGGTGCGATCAAACCCAAGAACGAGGGACCTAAAAGAACTCCAGCGATCATTTCACTGACTACTCGCGTTTGACCAAGATAGTGAAAGACTCTGCTGGAGATTTGGCAGGTCAGTAAGATGACTGAGAGCTGGAGGAATAAGCGAACGGCAATATCGTGGTTTGTAGGCATGATAGTTAAGCATCATGGGTGAATAAGGGACAAAGCATCGTTTCTAACTCTTGAATCGTCTTTTGCTGTTCTTTAACCAGCCGGTGCCATTGACTCTGTGGTAAGTCTGTGGTAGGATTCCGACGGGGTGACAAAAGGCTAAAAAAACAAGACAGGGTGTGTGTGGGGTGTCGGGAAAAACTCTGATATTTTCCCAAAAAAGAGAACAAGGGAGTCGATTAATTTGACGGCTTGGCGGCAAGAGCAGCGATAGCTTCCTCACAGACCAGACCCAGCCTATGCTTCAACACCGTTGTCACTCCTTGAGGGGAAGATTAAGCTTATTTAGTTGAGGTATTCTTATAATATGGCTTATTTATTGCAGCAGCTTTTGGAAGTTAGTGCCAACTATTTTCCAGAGCGAACAGCCGTCATCTCTAAAGACAGCCAGATAACCTATGGCGACCTAGAGACAGCCTCAACGAGGCTAGCTAATACCTTGAGCGCATCTGGAATTAGTCGAGGCGAGCGAGTGGGGATTTACCTGACAAAATCCATTGAAGCAGTCATCGCTATTTTAGGGATTTTGAAAGCGGGAGCAGTTTACGTCCCTCTCGATACATCTGCTCCCGCTAAAAGAATAGATTTTATTCTCAGAAATTGTGATCTAAAAGCTCTGGTGACTGAGGAAAAGCCGTTGACCATCTTATCAAATGTTTTGTCAGACATCTCTTGTCTAAAATGCTTAATTTTTAAAGATCGGATTCCGATTGAGTCTCTCAAAAACAACTCAAAAGTTCTCACTATTACTTGGCGGGAAGTTTTGGAACAACCTGCGGTTTCCCGCAATCTAGATGTGATTGAAAACGATTTAGCTTATATTCTCTATACGTCGGGTTCAACAGGTACTCCTAAAGGAGTGGCCATCAGTCACCGAGCTTCTTTAACCTTTATTAATTGGGCTTATCAATGTTTTCAAGTGCAACCAACGGATCGAGTTTCTAGCCACGCTCCTTTTCACTTTGATCTCTCTATTTTTGATATTTTTGCTACGCTCAAAGCTGGTGGGACTATCATCCTCGTTCCTCAAGAATTATCCGTTTTTCCGATTAATTTAGCCAAATTTATCGAAGAACAAAAAATTACAATCTGGTATTCAGTTCCCTCGATCTTGACGCAGCTTTTACTCAGGGGTAACTTGAAAGAACATCAATTTCCTCATCTGAGAACTATCCTGTTTGCTGGAGAAGTTTTTCCCATTAAATACCTGCGCCAGTTAATGAACTTAATTCCTCGGGCTAAATATTATAATCTTTACGGGCCTACGGAAACTAACGTCTGTACCTATTATGAAGTGGAGAAAATCGCACCTGATTGCGTCGAAGCTCTACCCATTGGCAAAGCTTGCGCAAATACAGAAGTTTTTGCCGTTAAAGAGGAGCAAAAGCTGGCTCAACCCGGGGAAGTAGGAGAACTATATGTCCGCAGTCCCTCCTTGATGGCTGGGTATTGGGGAAGTCCAGAAAAAACCGAACAAGTCCTCGTCAGCGATCCTCTCCATCCCCGTCTGGGGAAACAAACTGTCTATCGTACTGGTGATCTGGTCTGTCAAGCTGCTGATGGCAACTATCTTTACCTCGGCCGACGGGATAACCAAATCAAAAGTCGAGGCTATCGTATTGAATTGGGGGAAATTGAATCCATCCTCTACAGCCATCCACAAGTGGAAGAAACAGCGGTTATTGCTATTGCTGATGAAGAAATTGGCAATAAGATTAAAGCGATTGTGGTTGTTAAACCAGGGGAAAAAGGGTTAAAATCTAATGATTTATTGTCTTTCTGTTCCCAGCGCCTACCTAAGTATATGCTACCAAGTCTAATTGAGTTCCGTCCAACCTTACCGAAAACCTCCACCGGCAAAATTGATAGAGCTTTACTGCGACAAGAACATTGCTAGATAATTACACCACCAACATTACTTTTATCACAAGGTGATCTATGGTTAGAAAACTGATTAAGTTCTTACGAAGCATGAAAAATCATCTTTTGGCTCACCTGTTTCCTAACTGGTTCTACCAGCATCGCCGAAAAAATTGGCAAAAGCAATGGTCTAGTCCAGATTACTCGCCAGATTGGAGAATTACCGGAATTCCCAAGGAGTTACAAGCCGCGGTTGAGAGCGAATGGTTTCTGCCGCACTCATCTGTACTTGATATTGGCTGTGGAAGTGGCGAAATTGCGGCTTGGTTAGCTCAAAATGGGTTTAAAGTTGTTGGTATTGATTTTGCTCAATCCGCTATAGAAAAAGCTAAATTAAAATATCAATCGATTTCAGGACTAGAATTGAGAAATGTTGATATTTGCCAAGAGAAGTCAGGGTTAGAGTCGTCTCAATTTGATGTGTTCATAGATCGGGGCTGTCTGCATGGAATTTCTCAAGTCTCTTGGAAAGATTATGCGAGGACAGTTGTCTCCTGTTCAAAGTCTGGTGCGCGGTTTCTAATTTTTTATGGCATCGACAAAAACGGTAATCAAAACTCAGAACAGATTCAAAAACAACGCCAAAGAATGCTGCGGGATTTGGAAAAAGCCTTCTCGTCCTTTTTTGAAGTTGTTCAAGTCCAAGAGACTTTAATTGAAAGAAGTTCACCTAACGGCTCAGTTCTGGGATTAGCAGTTTGGATGATTCGCAAATAAATTAGTACCTCCTTTACTTGTGGCGATAGTTGAGAACTAGAAAAAAATTGAACCATAATAATTGAGTAATTAAAATCAGTGGACAGAGGCAACTACTTAAGAAAATGTTAAAAAAACTCTCAATTTTGGGAACTCGCGGTATTCCAGCCCAATACGGAGGCTTTGAAACCTTCGCTGAAAGGCTGGCACTCTATCTTGCGAGTCGAGGATGGCAGGTGAGTGTCTATTGTGAATCCGAGGACAAAGCGGGAAAAGAATATTGGCAGAAGATTGAACTCGTCCACGTCTCGGTTCCTGCTCGCACTCCTTTAATGTCAATTCTCTTTGACTGGAAATCTACTCAACAAGCTGCCCGAGAACAGGGACTAATCCTTGTATTAGGCTACAATACCGCTATTTTTAGTCTCTGGTATCGCCTGAAAGGAAAAATCAATTTAATGAATATGGATGGGCTAGAGTGGAAACGCCAAAAGTGGAAGCTTTGGCAAAAAGCTTGGTTATATATTAATGAAAAAATGGGTTGCTGGCTGGCGAACCATGTCATTGCCGATCACCCAGTTATGCAAGACCATTTGTCCCAGCTAATTAGTCCTCATAAAATTACGATGATTCCTTATGGAACTGAACCAATTTTATCAGCAAATACAGAATTACTAAAACCTTATCAACTGCTGCCCAATCAGTATGCCCTCATCGTCGCCCGACCAGAGCCAGAAAACTCAATTCTAGAAATTGTTGCGGCATTTTCTCAAAAAAAGCGAGGTTATAAACTGGTTGTATTAGGACGCTACCTTCCCGAAGATTTTTCCTATCATAAAAAAGTTTTAGAAACTGCCAGCGAAGAAATTCTTTTTCTCGGTTCTATCTATAATCAGCCAACTCTTCAGTCCTTACGATTTTACACGAGGCTGTACATTCATGGGCATCAAGTAGGAGGAACAAATCCTTCATTAGTAGAGGCTCTCAGTGCTAGTTCACCAGTTCTAGCCCATGAGAATCCCTTTAACTGCTGGGTAGCTGGCAAAAATGCTCATTATTTCAAAAATGAAGAAGATTGTGCGGATCAGCTTGAGCAACTGCTCAATAATGAAGAAGAACTCCAGAAAATGAAACAAGCCAGTTGGGAGCGATATCAGGCAGCTTTTGCTAATCAACTCGACCTCCAAGCCTATGAAAATTTATTACTCTCTTTCTTAAGCACTAACTCAAAGCCAAGCAATCAAGCCAATCGGGACTAGTCAAATAAAAATCCTCAAGAATGTGTAGAATAAGAAGGGAGAAGATAAGGAGTCAATAAGAATAAGTACCTAAGCAAAATTAATTACACATATCTAACCCCCTCCTTGCCCCTTGCCTCTTGCCTTTCTTCACTAGGAAATTTATTTTGCACGACTACTTACTATACTCTCGTCATTAACCATACTAAAACAAATGCCAAAACCGAGAAAATTCCTGATTAATCCCAGAGATAGCGGCCTTGTCGCTCTTGGTTTAATTTTGCCAACTGTACTGTTCTCTCAATTAGCGACAGCGACTGATAGCGTACCGAACTCCCCAGTAATTTGCCAGCCATCGACAGCCAGTATTTCTCCTGTCTTCAATCAAGGAATATCTCGAGGCTTACCTTTGTCCCCGGGCGACCTGATAAAAATTACCATACCCGGAAAGGGTGGAGAAGACTTCAGCGGACAATATGAAGTTAACCAGGAAGGTAACTTAGAAATTCCCTATTTAGAGCCATTGCCTGTGACTGGACTGGTAGCGGAAGAATTTGCCAGCAAACTACGTACAGTTTTGCTAGAAAAAAAATTTTTTCGCTCCGATTTGTTGCGCGTCAGCGTACAAATTTTGGATTATTCCCCAATCCAAGTGACAGTTACAGGTGAAGTCTTCCAACCGGGTCGGTTTCTGATTAACCAGAAAAATACCACCTCAAGCACAGCAACAGTTTTCACCAATGCTCCTGGGGACAATCCCCTCAATCGTTATTTGACAACAGCTCTACAAGCTGCTGGCGGAGTCAAACCCACTGCTGAGATTGACAAGATCGAGATTGTCAGAAATTGTCGGACTTGGCGAACAGTAGATCTGCGGGGAACTTTAACTGGAGAACCAGTGTTAGATGTCCCCCTGGCAGCGGGAGATCAGATTATCGTTCCCAGTCTGGGCAAGTTCCAACAAGAATTAGTACGTCCCTCCCAAATTACTCCCCAACAAATTCCTCTATATATCTCCAATCTTACAGACCCGACCGAAGGAAGATTGAATGTACAAGGAAGCCAGCAAAATGCGGTCAACTTCACCTATGGAACGCGGTTTTCGCAAGTGGTGATCGCTGCTCAATGTCTTGGAGGAACTTCTGTGAGCAATGCCGATAGAACGGCCGTTTTAGTACGTTCGCAACCAATAGCTAACTCAGAAAAAACTTTATCCGTACCGGTAGAGAAATTATTACAATCATCATTAGATGATCAAAAAAATCCCTTTCTCATGCCTTATGATGGGATTGCTTGCTATGATTCTAAGGCAAAAAATATTAGTAACTTTTTTAAAATTGTAGGAGATATACTCAGCCCATTTAATCCTTTCTTGCTCTTTTTTCGCCGTTAACATAAATTCTCAAAATCGACGATGAAAATTGTTAAGAAAAAAAAACTGTCATCCGACCAACACCAGCGATGGCTTTGGTGGCTAAAATGCCTGGGAATTTGGCTGCTGAGTAATGGTGCTGTTTGGGGTTTAGTATGGGCTTATCTAGAACTTCTTCCCCCTACCTATACTAGCCAATGGGGACTGATGGTTCTCGGTACTAATCCCGGGGTGGATATCAATATACCAGAGGTTGGTCAAGCGTCCTCCAGTAACCAGGGTTCAGCTAGTGTCAGACCACAGCCTTATCAAGATATTAGAAGTGATTATGTTTATCTAGCGAATAGCCCTGAGGTTTTAGCTAGAGCAGCTAAATTAGTTAAGCTATCAGTTGATGACTTTGGTGAGCCAGATATTACGACTGATGACAATAGCGCAATTATTGCTTTTGAGATTACCGGTGACACCCCGGAACAAGCTCAGAAAAAATCGGAAGCTCTTTATCAAGTTCTGAGTGAAGAAATCGAGAAATTGAGACAGAAGGAGCTACAAAGAAGAGCTAAAGAAACTCGGGACAGCCTAGAGGCAGTTCGCCAACAGCTAAGCAAATCTAAAAACAAGCTAGCTAATTATCGATCTCAAGCCAACTTGAGTTCTGAAGATCAGATTCAAGCTCTAGCTACTAATGTAGAAACTCTGCGTCAGCAGAAAGCGCAATTGTTTGCCCAAGAACAAGCATCAAAAGCACGTCTCAAGCAATTGACAAAAGATGTGGATTTTTCTGATGAAGAAGTAGCTGCAGCCTATACGCTTAAAGCTGATCAGGTCTATCAGCAACAGTTTCAAGTTTATAGTCAAATAAATACGGATTTATCTGATCTTTTGTCTCAATTAGGTGCTGAACATCCCCTAGTTGTCGAGAAAAAAAATGAACTAAATTATGCTCTGGTTGCTTTACAGAAGCGAGCTAATCTTACTTTAGGAAGGATAATTTCTCAGACAGAACTAATCAAGTTAGCATCCATAACTCTCGATCCTAAATTAACAACAGTTCGACAAGACCTATTCAAAGATTTGGTAACTACTCGTGCTGAACAACAAGCTACTCTAGCTCAGATTCAAGAAATTACTCGACAACTGAATACATTAGAGAAGCAATTAAAAGTTTTGACTCAGGAAAAATCTAAGCTTGATAGTCTTAAGGCTGATGTCGATGTTTCTCAGGCGATCTTTTCTGCTACTTTGGCTAAGCTAGATCTAAGCAAGGGTAATATTGATATTATTTATCCACCAGTTCAATTAGTTGGAGGTCCAAACTTACCAAATAAAGATGAACCGACTTCTCCCGATCTTAAAATTGGTTTAATTGGTGGTACAGCTGGTTCTTTTATCGTAATGATCGGATTTGTTTTATACTGGTGGGAAAACTGGATTTCATCGAAAGAAGCCAGGGGGTTTGAGAAAATACAGGAAATCAACGGAAATGAAAAAACTGAAGATCTTGAGTAAATTTATTCTAGTAATTTTAGAGGTTTAATAAAAAATATGATTGATTTTTCTTGGACAGAAGAGCAACGTCAATTACATCAGAAAGTTGTCGAATTCGCTCATCAAGAGTTGGATTGTGAATTGATTGATTTAGATTCTCGCGAAGCTTTTAACTGGGAAGGCTGGAAAAAGTGTGGACAATTTGGAATTCAGGGATTGCCAATTCCTCAAGAATATGGAGGAATGGGATTAGATATATTGACCACTATATACGCCTTAGAAGCTCTAGGTTTAGGAAGTAAAGATAATGGTTTAATTTTTGCAGTTAATGCTCATTTATGGGCTTGTATGCTACCAATTTTAACCTTTGGCAATGAAAAACAAAAGCAGAAATACCTGCCTCGACTTTGTCGAGGAGAACTGATAGGAGGTCATGCTATTACTGAACCAGAAGCGGGTTCAGATGTTTATAATATAAAAACAGTAGCCGAAAAACAAGGAGATAAATATATATTAAATGGGGTGAAAAACTGGGTTACTAACGGGCCAATTGCCAATATTCATATCGTTTTTGCTACTGTCGATCCTGCCAAGGCAAAATCAGCAGTAACTGGATTTATTGTTGAAGAAAATTTTCCCGGCTGTATCCTAAAGCGAAAAATTTCTAAAATGGGATTGAGAACCACTCAATTAGGTGAGCTAGCCCTAGAAAACTGCTCAGTACCTGCGGAAAATTTACTAGGTAAAGAAGGGGGAGGACTTGCGCTATTTACCCATAGTATGGAATGGGAAAGGGGATTTATTTTGTCTAGTGCAGTTGGTACGATGGAGCGATTACTCGAAAGTTGTGTTAACTACGCTAAGAAACGAAAACAGTTTGGTCAACCAATTGGTAAGTTTCAATTAGTTTCTACTAAGTTAGTCGATATGAAGCTTCGGCTGGAAACTTCTAGGGCTTTACTCTATAAGGTAGGATGGTTAAAAAAAATGGGAAAGTCTATCTTAATGGAAGCCGCCATGACTAAACTGTATATCAGCGAGTCTTGGGTTCAATCTTGTTTAGATGCCATTCAGATTTATGGTGGTTATGGATACTTAACCGAATTTGAAATTGAACGAGAATTAAGAGATGCTCTGGGAAGTAAATTATATTCAGGAACTTCAGAGATTCAGCGCCAAATTATTTATCAATTTCTGGAACTAAGCTGTTCAGCATCTAAATAGCGTACAATAGAAACAGGGCTCTTTGGTTTGTGTTATGCAATGCGCGGGGATTATAAGGGATGGAACCCTTATATCTGAACTTCCCCCCATACATATATACCATAATAGCCGAAAATCCTTATCCATCAATGGATGCACCCCCTTAACTTTTCTCAATATACCCATGTAATTTGTAACATTTCTTAATGGACAAGAATTCTCTCTATTTGCTAAAATGATAGCCATGTATATAGAAAAAGTTCCTAACCGTAATTCCCCCCCCCCGCTGTTCTTCTTCGGGAGTCCTACCGAGAAGGAGATCAAGTCAAAAAAAGAACCCTGGCCAATCTCTCAAAATTACCCGATAATATTATCGACAATCTAAAACTGGCTCTTAAAGGAGCAACACTGTCCATGAATGAAGGCATTCCCAATCATTTTGAAGTGATTAGAAGTCTTCCTCACGGTCATGTAATGGCTATTTTAGAGACGATTTAAAAATTAGGTTTAGATAAAATAATCAGTGAAAAATCCTCACGAATCAGAAACTTAGTCGTGGCGATGATTGTGGCAAGAATCATCAATCCTAAATCGAAATTAGCCACAGCGAGAGGGTTTAATAGCGAAACTTGCAGTCAGAGTTTAGGACAATTGTTAGACTTAGAGAAAGCCGATGAAGACGAATTATATAACGCCTTAGATTGGTTATTAGAAAAACAAGAGAAAATTGAGAAGCACCTAGCACTTAAACACTTAGAATCAGGAACATTAGTCTTGTATGATGTCACTTCTAGTTACCTAGAAGGAGATGGTTGTGAACTGGGAAAATATGGTTATAACCGAGATAAAAAGAAAGGGAGAACTCAGATAGTTTTTGGTTTGTTGTGTTCAGCTAAGGGTTGTCCGATAGCGGTAGAAGTCTTTGAAGGAAACACTTCAGATGGTGCTACTTTAAGCGGACAAATTGAGAAAGTCAGAAAGGGTTGGGGGATTGAGAATGTGGTCTGGATAAGCGATAGAGGAATTTTAACCAACTCGAAAATCAAGGAATTAGTAAAACCCATAGAAGGATTAGACTATATTACTGGTTTAACTAAGCCTCAAATTCGGAAACTGGCTGAGGTAGAAGTGATTCAATTAGGATTATTTGAGCAGGTAAACTTGGTGGAATTTGAGAGTGAAGATTATCCCGACGAAAGATTAATTGCTTGTCGGAATCCTTTAATCGCCCAGAAAAATCAACTACAAAGAGAGGCATTATTAGAGGCGGTAGAGAAGGAACTAGATTTGATTGTTCAGGCGACTCAAAGGGAGAAAAGAGCTTTAAAGGGTCAAGATAAGATAGCTTTGAGAGTCGGTAAGGTTCTTAATCAGTTTAAGGTCAATAAATACTATAACTTAGAGATAACAGAGGAAGGCTTTTCTTATCAGCGTCAGCTGGAATTAATCGCTCAAGAAACGGCTTTGGATGGTGTGTATGTGTTAAGAATTTCGGCTCTTCGTTACCCTTTATGCTAAATCAACAGACAAGATGCCAAGATAACATACTTCTAACCCAAAAATTCCGAAAGTTTCTAAAGCCATAGGCTCTCCGTTTTATTAGTTTAAGTTTATTGTTGATTCCCTCGACCACCCCATTCGTGGTCCTTCGCTCGAAATAACTAATAATTTCTCCAAACCAGTTTCGGATTGTTTGACAACTCTTGGTAAAAACACTGGAGGATTTTGCCAACCATTCTGAGATAGATAGCAGTCCTTCTGTCGGATTCTCTGAGGTTTCATAAATCTTTCTAAATTCTTCCTTTAATTCCTGCATCTTTTTCAAATTTGGAAAATTTTCTTTGATAGCTTCTAGTTTAATTTTTTGGGAGCATCTCACTTACGCGATGAGTAATTATACTTAGCCTAAAAGCCACTCTTAATCGTGTCTTGGAACGAAATAGAGGCTTTTAAAGACCGCGTACATGGAGAATTAAAACAAGAATTACCCTCGAAAAGCCTATTTTTCTACTAAGTATTTATGCTTATTGCAAAGGTGAGATGCTCCCAATTTTTTGGGTTTCCGTTAAATCTTTTTCATTTTTTAACAAGCTATATTTACTTCGCTTTAAAACTTCTAGCTTCGCTTCTTTTTCCGCTTTCTGTTTTTTATTTTTCTGCGCTTCTACGGCTCTTTTTTCTGCTTTTCTTTGTTCGTCTAACTCTTGATTAATTTGTTTCATTACATGGAATCTATCGGCGACTACCTCGGCCGATGGCATCAATTCTTTCACCAAATTTTTATAGGGCAACCAAAGGTCTATGCTGACTTCTTCAATTTGCTCTAATACCTCTTTTCCCCACCCTGTAAGCGTTTCCCTCAATTCTTCTTGTGTTCGCTTCTCTAGAATAGCTATTAGTTTTCCCGTATCTAAATTTACTAAAACCGCACAGTAATTTTTTTGTCCTTTGACTAGAGCGATTTCGTCAATTCCTAGTCTTTTTAATTTCGATAGGTCTGTCTCTGTAATTTCTTCAGCTATGTCCTCTATCATTCTTTGAATCTCTTCTTCCGTTACGTCATTTCTTCGACTAACATTTAAAATATCTCCTGATTTTATAGCAATTCTTGGAGCTATGAGGTACAATGGAAAGCAAATAGACAAATAATAGAACTTACCAGCTTCCTATGAGACCCTATTCCGTAGATTTTCGCCAAAAAATTATCGATGTCTGGAAGAAAGAAAAAATTTCCATTCGAGGACTAGCTCAGAGATTTGACGTGGCCAAAAGCTTTATTCAGAAGTTATTGAAGCAACATAAAGAAACAGGAGATATCCGTCCTCGTCCGCAAGGGGGAAGTCCGCCAACCAAGTTAAATAGTGAACAATTGATAATTTTAATAGAAATCATCGAAGCTAACAATGATGCAACTCTCGAAGAATTATCGGACTTACTGTATGAAAAGACACAGGTGAAAGTCAGTAGAGCCACCTTGGGGCGGCTGACGCAAAAACTCAATTATAGTTTCAAAAAAAAACACTACACGCGGCGGAAAAAGAAAGTGACAGGGTACAGCAAAAAAGAGTGGAATACTGGTCAGAAGTTCGGGAAATTGAGGCATCAAAACTAATTTTTATCGATGAATCGGGGGTAAATTTAGCCCTTTTGAGACTCTATGCTAGAGCCTTAATTGGCCAAAGAGCTAGGGGAAGAAAACCACAAAAAAGAGGGAGAAATATTTCAATAATTAGTGCTATAAGCTTAGAAAAAGTTGTCGCATCAGTCAACATATACGGTGCAGTGGATGCGGTAACATTTGAAGGATTTATTCTGAAGGAAGTGCTGCCAAAAATTAAAGAAGGAGACTGTCTGATCATGGATAACGCCAAGATTCATCTCGGAGAAATGGTCAGAGAAATAATCGAACAAGAAAAAGCTAGACTCATCTATTTACCTCCTTATTCTCCCGAATTCTCTCCTATTGAAAACTTTTGGTCAAAAGTCAAAGCGATGTTAAGAAAACTAAAGGCGAGAACTTACAAAGACTTAATAGAAGGGATTGAATTGGCTATGTTAGAAGTTACTCAAAAAGATATTCGCAATTGGTTTACTCACTGTTGCTACTGTACCTCATAAGTCAGAGAATTGCTATAATTGTTCGAGTATATTCTCGGCTAGTCTTTTCGTATAGGTTCGTTTCTTGCCGACAAAATCTAACTCTTCGCTAAAGGGTTTCTGACAATTACCGCACTTAAATTGACGACGATTAACTTGTAGGTACACTGGTTGACCTGAGAGCGGTAAATCTTTGACTAAATGTCGATGATTTTGGTGGAGTTTATCGCTCTCTAACCCACAACGAGGACAGACTGCTTTTTTATTTTTCGATTCGATTTGGAAAACTATACCGATATTTTCTAGGTGTAGATAGCCTTGAATAGAGGTTCCTTCTAGGTTCAAAAATTTGTCAAGTATCATAAGTAAAATACTCTGGTTTTTGGCTATTATATCAAATCTTAACTCGATTGTCTATCTTTTGGTATTAACCAGTTTGTGCCTTAAACCTTTTCCTGTATGGGTTTCAGCTATTTTTGGGCGTAGGCTCTCTCATCGAATTTTATTTTAAGTTAATTATTTGCATAACAGTTACCGAAGAGCCAGAATTTCTCTGGAGTCAACCTTGATGGATGCAGCGACGACGGTTAAAGCTTATAAAAGTTTATCTCAAGTGGAAGAGGCATTTCGCTGTTATAAGTCAATTGATTTAAAGGTACGTCCTATCTATCATTATAAGGGTGATAGAGTCAAGGCTCATATCTTTTTATGTATGTTGGCTTATTATGTGGAATGGCATTTAAAACAGTGCTTGGCTCCTTTGTTATTTGAGGATGAAGAAATTGATGATGGTTCTCTGAATGTGATTAAAGCGAGTCGCAGTGAATCCGCTCAGTCTAAAGAGAGAAAAAAACGGAATCAAGAGAACTTTCCTGTGCATAGTTTTCGGACTTTGTTGGAAGACTTGGGGACGATTTGCTTGAATACAGTGGAATGTACGATTAGGGAGGGAAGTTATCGTTTTTCTAAGATAACTCGACCGACCCAACTGCAACAAAAAGCGTTAGATTTATTGGAAGTTTCCCTGATTTGTAGCCAGTAACGGGGCGCTGGAAATTTTCTTAATCCTTTCTACAGCACAGATTATGGCTTTTTGTCAACGGGGAAGTCCAGCGATATAAATTTGCTTGCGGATTTTGCTGACCGTAGCCGAATTCGATTAAGTACCTAAGCAAAATTAATTACACATATCTAACCCCCTCTTGCCTTTTGCCTCTTGCCTTTTGCCTATCTTTACTAGGAAATTAATTTTGCACGACTACTTATCTATATACATTACTAGAACTATTGCGAGGAGGCGCGTTTCGATAACAGGATATCAACGGAAGTGAACTCACCGCACAATAGGTCTAAAGCAGAAGTGTTGAACGGTGGGAAAAGCGGACTCTTCTAGTTTCTGTGTAAAATTCCTTTACGGGATTAAACGTTTTTGGGTTTTATGTTCCGTATTATTTGCTAAGTACCTAAGCAAAATTAATTACACATATCTAACCCCCTCTTGCCTTTTGCCTCTTGCCTTTTGCCTATCTTTACTAGGAAATTAATTTTGCACGACTACTTACATTCTGAAGTTGGAATTGCAGATGGATAGCCTGTAAGTTTGCAGTATTTTGATAAATCTCCTATAATTTCGGACAAGTTTTAGAATAATAGGAGTCCATCAATGGATCCAGAAAATGCTGTAGTAGAAAACCTTACCAATATTCAAATTGTTCAGCAACTGTACACTGCTCTGGGCAAGGGAGATATTCCTACGGTCTTAAGTCTATTGGCCGAAGACGTGGTGTGGGAGATGCCTCATCCCCGGGATCAGGTTCCCTTTGGGGGAATCTGGAAAGGAGTCGAAGAAGTAAAGCAATTTTTTATGACGACCCATGATTGTGCCCAGTTCAAGCAAGTACAAATCCAAGAATACATTGCTCAAGAGGACAAGGTCGTGGTCATTGGTCATAATAAGGTTATGGCTAAGCCCACGGGCAAGGAGTACGAAAATGATTTTGTTGCGGTTTGGACTGTCCAATATGGAAAAATTAAGGAAATGCGTGATTTTATGGATACCGTCCAAGCGGTGACTGCCTTTCAAACCGATGCCTAGAATCTTGCCCATCGGCTCATTATTCTCTCAAGGATTTAAGAATTATGTTTGAGCTGCCTTCTTTGACCGTTGCGGGGGATCTGTCCCGGATTCATCAGGTGATCACAAGGGCTTTGCAAGTGGCGATCCAACAAAGTCAGTTGTTGGCGACCAAAGGATTAGCAGTGGAGGATTTCGGTTTGCAATGCTATATCACCGCATTGCTCCAGTTGCTAGACTCCCACCACCAGATAGAGGATGACCTGATCTTTCCCTACTTTAAGCAAAAAATGCCTGCTTTACCTGTGGCGGAAATGGAGAACCAGCATCAGGATATTGTTCCCCTTTTGGAAAAGTTAGCGGGTATTCTCCCAGAGCTTGACCAGACCCATGCTACGACGGTGTCCTGGATCACCATAGCAGAAACGCTAATAAAGATTGAAGCCCTGTGGGAACCTCACTATCAATTAGAGGAAGCCTATTTGAATGAGGACAATATCAGTCAAGTGATTAGTCCTGGCGAACAGGAAAAACTTTGTCATTTATACGCAGAAACCAGTAAACATCACATTACTGTAGATTATCTCGTGCTGCCTTTTATCCTCTACAATTTGCCTCTCCAGGAACGGCAAGTCATGGCTCAAGCCTTTCCTCCCCAGATTACCGAGAAGCTGATTCCGGGAGAATGGTACTTACGATGGCAGGTCATGTCCCCCTATTTGCTAAAGTAAAATGTAACTGATATTCAGAGGTTTTCAATGCCCCCTATCTCAGAAGATTTGATCGTCCATGAAGCTAGTCTTCAACGCCTTGTTTTCCAATTTGCTGATGCAGTTAATCATAGGGATGCTGAATTATTTAAAAAACTCTGGCTAGAGGAGGGGGTTTGGGAAATCTCCCCCCCCATAGCCGTAAAAGTGAAGGGGGAAGATAGTATTATTGAATTGTTCAATGATTTATTGGGTAGATGGGACTTTTTCGTTCAGATGGTGCATGGCGGAGTGGTTAGCGTCTCTGATGGGCAAGCCCAGGCTCGCTGGTGTATGGAAGAGATTGGTAGAGGTCGGGATGGCCAAGGCTTTCATAACTATGGCTACTATCAGGATGAGTTCACCTTCCAAAAAGGGGGGTGGTATTTTGCCCGTCGCACCTATCACTTTTATTATTTGGAGGAACCCCAGTTGACTGGAACCACCTTTCCCCTTTAGTGGTCGCTTCTAGTCAATTCGTTCCCGTCCAGGTGAAGCTATAACAGCTAAAAACGGACACGGGGTAAGGATTACAACCTTGATAACTTAAGAAGATTGCTGTGGGTTAAATTCCCACTTCGTAGGTGCCATGGTGAGGCGTTGTCAGATCAGAATAGGAAAGATGCAATGCAATTCTTGCTATCAAAGTAATTTCAGTTCCAATTTGATCTTTAGCGATCGCTATCAAGGTACAGTTGTTTTTTGTTACAGCAGTGTGGAAAAGAGAGCGGGTTTTTAAAATTGGATTGGCAGTTAATCATGCTATTAAAAACCGATTCGGTATAACGGCTTATGCTGCGGCAGGTTTAGGGACTATTGAAAGGATTGACAATTTTCAGCCCATCAATGTCTGAATATCCAAAGTCTTCTGTGTAAAGAGTTTCGACGTTTGCTTCCAAACAAGCAGCAACCACCATCGAATCCCAATGAGACAAACTAAAACGGCTCATCAAGTCCTCAGCACGATTAATCACAGCCCAAGTTGGCAAAGCTGTGTACCAAACCTGTTGCAAATCTCGAATGTACTGATAGACTTGCGCTCTGTCATACCCAAATGGCTCAAGTTTGCGGCTTGCTGCTAAATATTCGCAGGCAACCTGCCCAATTAAAACTCCCTCTGTCAGATTAGCTACTAGAGAAGCTGCGATTGCCTGCTTACTAGGATCACGCAAATCATTGACGTAAATTAAAACATTTTTGTCAACGGCGTTCATGCAACATATCTCTCGTAAACTGGGGAGCATTAGAGGGAATGGGGTTTTGTTGCATTCGCTCAACAAGCAGCCTTAAAAAATTCTGCCTAGCCGCAATATCGGTAATCTTTGGGGGAATAATTTGAGGTGATTTTACAAAAAGCTCCACCCCAGTGCCTTCAGGTAAATCGTAAGCTGTTTTAAGGATGAACTTACCACTATGATAAATTGCTTTCAAGGCTTGGGGCATGGGGAAATCTCTATTATAAGAGGGTGATTTAGTTAGCTACTTACAGTCTAGCCTACACGAAGCAAATCCTGTGACGAACAATACACGCTATTTTGATCCGATATTCCGTACATCCTCATATATTTTTATATATTTTTACATTCCCCAAGATGTTTTGACGAAAAACTGTCCTTGTAGAAACTACTATTGAAAAATATTTTTAATTTTTCCGAGAAAAAAATTACAATTCTTGACCTTGATAAAAATCAATTATTGTAGCTATAGTCCCTACTGACAAAGAATTTTAAGCAATGTATTAGTAAAAATTATCAATTGAATGTTAAGAAGCGCAGAAGGTGGGATAGTGGGATAGGGAGCATCTCACCTTTGCAATAAGCATAAATACTTAGTAGAAAAATAGGCTTTTCGAGGGTAATTCTTGTTTTAATTCTCCATATACGCGGTCTTTAAAAGCCTCTATTTCGTTCCAAGACACGATTAAGAGTGGCTTTTAGGCTAAGTATAATTACTCATCGCGTAAGTGAGATGCTCCCGTGGGATAGTGGGATAGTGGGATAGTGGGATGGTGGGATATATAATTTTGTTTTTGACCACGATTACCATTTTTATTGATTTGGTCACGTTCACATTCTGGACATTTCATCGTTTTTTTTCGTTCATTGAGTTTCCATCTATTTTGCCTCCTCATCTCTTTATCTGACAACGCCGCAATTGCTGACCAGAAAACCGAGATTGGTCATTGGGAAAGTGACACAATGATTGAAGTCAATCATCTAGGAGCTCTCGTTACATATATGGACAAAACCTCGAAATTTTTAGTAGCAGAATTAGCCAAAAACAAAACTGCATCGGAAATCAACCTTTGTCACAGAAAAACTTTTCCAAGAGATTCACCCTGACAAAAATAAAACCTTTACTTGTGACAACGGCAAAGAATTTTGTGGACATCAAGAGTTGAGTCAGAACCTAGGAGTAGATTTTTATTTTTCTAGTCCTTATCATTTTTAGGATAGGGGATTAAATAAGCATACCAATGGACTGTTAAAACAAATTTTTTCCCAAGGGAACGAATTTTAAAATTATTAAGTCAGAGGAGGTTGAAAGAGCCGTAAATTTGACTAACAATCGTCCTCGAAAATGTCTTGACTATCGTACCCCAAATGAGGTATTCTATGAAGATAGATCAGACAGTGTGCAATTCAGACTTGAATCGGCCAAACCCTGTATTCTTGGTTAGCGAGTCACCGTGAGAACCTAAATAAAAAACTTTATGAACACACCAGAATTAGCCATTGCTACCGTTGGTTTAACCAAACAATTTGACCACCATGGAGCCGTTAATCAGGTGGATTTACAGATTGAATCGGGGGAAGTTTACGGGTTAATCGGTCCAAATGGAGCAGGAAAAACCACTTTAATTAGAATGTTAGCGGCAGCGGAAGAACCGACGACGGGAGAAATATATCTCCACGGAGAACGTCTTTTAAGAGATGAGAGTAATACCCGTCTCAAAAGAAATTTAGGTTATCTACCCGATAATTTTCCCCTCTATGATGACTTAAATGTCTGGAATTATCTGGATTATTTTGCCCGTCTTTATCATATCCCTCGCTCCCAACGTCATCGCCGCATTTATGAGGTTCTAGAACTGGTACAATTAACCAGTAAAAGCCATAATTTGATCCCTACTTTATCCCGGGGGATGAAACAACGTTTAAGTTTAGCCCGAACGATTATCCATGAACCTTTAATTTTACTTCTTGATGAACCGGTTTCTGGATTAGACCCGATCGCTCGTTTACAATTTCGTGAGATTATTAAAGTCTTACAATCGGTAGGTATGACTATTTTAATTTCCTCCCATGTCCTTAGTGATTTAGCCGAACTTTGCAGTTCTTTGGGTATCATGGAATTAGGTTATCTAGTGGAAAGTACCTCTTTACAGGAATTAAATCAACGTCTAGCTGGTCAATACTTGCAGATCACAACTCTAGGCAATTTAGAGGACTTAGAAACCGCTCTTAAACAATGTGTTTTTGTGGAAAGTTGGCAAAGAATTATTAATACTAATACTCTCCGAGTTAAATTTACGGGAACCCTAGAAGATAGTGCAGAACTGTTGAAATCTTTAGTCGTTTCTGGCCTGATACTAAGCGAGTTTTATACTTGCCGCGAAGATTTAGAAACTATTTTCCTAAAACTGGGACATCGACAGGCATCTTAAGGGGAATAATAATTTTAAATCTGGGATAGTAACTTTTCGACTAATTTAATCTGCTCCTGACTAAAACCAGCTTCCTTCAGATGTGCCAGAAACCATTTTTGTCGATAACGACCGTCTAAATTCCTAGCCTTTCTATAGGTATCCTGCGCTTTTTTACTATCACCTTGATCTAAATAAACCATTGCCAAAGCCACAAGAGGATGGGGATTATTTGGCTCTAATTTAACTGCTTTTTTAGCGTTATTAATAGCTGATTCAAAATCTTTTAGACGATGATAGGCGAGGGATAAATTATAGTAGGCGATTTCATTATCGGGTTTTAAATTAGCGGCTTTAGTATGAGTGACTACGGCTTTTTCAAGATGACCACTGACAAGATAAACAATACCCAAAGCATTATAAGCAGCCAGATGATCGGGGGCAATTTTAATCGTTTCTTCAAGGGTTGTTTGTGCCGCTAAAGGTTGTTTAGCTAGGTGTTGTGTCCAACCTAAAATTACTCTCCCGTCTAGATGATTGGGGTTTAACTGTACCGATTTTTTTAAAGCCTCAATACTTTTGATAAAATCTCCCTGTTGACGATACTGTAATCCCAATTGACGATAACGATTAGCATCTTTAATATCTGATGCGGAAATAATCGGACTGGGAGAAGGAGGAACAAGCATCTCGGCCGTTGGTTCTTTTTTAGGGGGAGAGGGAGGACTACAGCCCCAAAAAACCGGGGAACTAAAGATGATCAAGATAGTCAGGAGTCGATAACTATTCATGGGACAATTAATACCAGTCCAATTGTTAAGGGTGTCATCAAATTATGAATTATTCCCCCGAATCCGTGCAACGGCTGCTCGATTCTGATGATTATGGCGATCGCTTATCGGGAGTTAATCAACTGCGTTATTTAACCCCAGAAATCGCCTTCGAGATGTTACAGCCTTTAATTAACGATAGTAACGCTAGGGTGCGTTATTCGGCGGTAAGTCAGTTAGATGTCCTCGGTCATCAGAATCTTGATCTGGCCTTAACTATTTTGCGCGATCGTTTGTTAAATGATCCGGAAGCAGACGTGAAAGCAGCCGCGGCCGATGCGATCGGGGGGTTAAAATTAACGGCAGCCTACGATGATCTGGTGGCTGTCTATCAACAATCCAGCGACTGGTTAATTCAATTTAGCATTGTGGCCGCTTTGGGCGAATTGGGGGAACCCCGCGGCTTTGAACTACTGGAAATCGCCCTTAACTCCGATAATGAATTGGTAAAAACGGCCGCCGTTAGCGCGTTTGGGGAACTAGGCGACCCTCGCGCCGTCTCTTTACTCGTTCCCTTGGCTAATGATGATGACTGGCAACTGCGCTATCGTCTCGCTCAAGCTTTAGGCCGCTTAGGTGGGCAAGATGCGATCGCTGTTTTGACCCAGTTAACCAGCGACAAAAGCGCCCAAGTCGCCCAAGAGGCCCGCAATAATCTCGTCCAAGGGTGATGCAGAATAGTTGATTTTTGTCAATACCATTTACAATAAATTTTAATTAAGAATCGTTAACAAAGGTAAAGCGATGAAACAATTTACCCGTTTAATCTTGCTCGTCGGTCTTCTTGCGGGGGGCTGTTTCTATCCCTCAATTGCGATCGCCGACAGTCCAGCAGGGGCAATCGTCGGCAAGAATTCACAGGTTAACGAACTACTGCGTCAAGCGCGGCAATTGGTCAAAAATGGCAATTATGGGGAGGCTATAGCCATTTACGAGCAGGCCGCCGCCCTTGATGGCAATAATGCCAAAATTTTCTCTGGAATAGGCTTTTTACAAACGCGGCAAGGGAATTATAACGCCGCCGCCCAGGCATACCAAAAAGCTTTAAGTCTCGATCCGAGTAATCCTGACTTTTTCCATGCTCTCGGTTATAGTTTAGCTAATATCGGTGATTATGACAATGCGGCCACCGCTTACTACTACGCTATCCAAATAGAACCGAAAAACGTCCAACACTACCTCGGTTTAGGGGTGGTATTATTGCGGCAAAAAAACTATGCTAAAGCGGGGGAAGTTTACCAATGGGTTTTAGCTCTCGACCCAAATAATCAGCAAGCCCACGAAATCATGGCTAAAGCCTTGATCGAACAAAATAAAAGCAGCGAAGCCCTCGATTTTCTCCAAAAATCCCTGCAAAGATTCCCTAACAATAGTGAATTAAGATTGCAACTGGCCAGCCTTTTGCTTAAACAGGGCGATTTAAATGGCGGAACCCAAATTTTAAAAGAAATAGAGCGACAAAGTGCAAGTAATTTTTTAATTCAGCTAAAAATAGGGATTTTACTCGAAAAACAGGAGCGTTTTGACGAAGCTCTCCCCTTCTATCGTCGGGCTGTTTTCCTACAACCCCAATCGTTGGAAGCACAAGCGGGAATCGGTCGCATCCATCTGGCCAGAAAAGATTATCTTGGAGCAATTATTGCCTATCAAGATTTGGCCAAAATCGCCCCCAATAACGCCGATGTCTATCTTAATCTCGGTCGGGCCTACGCGGGCCGAGGACGAAAAAGAGAGGCAGCGGCGGCTTTTAAGCACGCGCGAGCGGTTTATCTGCTGAAAAATGATCAATCCGGACTGGAGGAAGTGAATGCCCTGCTGAAGAAATTAGTTGAGTAAAACTAGATCACACCAAACCCTGTTTAAAAGGTAGGCTCTCTTATTCTTTGTGTGATCAGTTTAACTTGTATAGGAGCGATCGATCTCTGTGTCCTCTGTGTCTCTATGGTTCCTTCCACTCCCTCGCCAGCATAACTGTATCTTAGAATACATTTTACCCACCAAGCCCAAGAGCGCTTAAGTACCTAAGCAAAATTAATTACACATATCTAACCCCGCTCTTGCCTCTTGCCTATCTTCACTAGGAAATTAATTTTGCACGACTACTTACTGACTCCTAACCCTAACAACAATTTTTGATTTTTACCAGAGGTCTATTGTTTTGGCTTCTGATTACTATAGAGTTGTTTGAATTTTTTTTGTTGTTGATTATGATCGACAATTGGATCGGGATAACCGCAACGATGTCTTTCTAAACTGGGGATTTTCCCAGTTACTAAATATTCCGTATCTACGGAAGCTAATTCCGGCAACCATTGACGAATATATTCCCCTTCTGGATCGAATTTTTGTGTCTGACTAGCGGGATTAAAAATTCTTAAAGGTTTCGGATCCATGCCACTAGAGGCACTCCACTGCCAACCACCATTATTAGCGGCTAAATCGCCATCAAAAAGTTTCTGCATGAAGTATTTTTCGCCTTTTTGCCAGTTAATAATTAAATCTTTGGTTAGAAAACTCGCCACAATCATGCGACAACGATTGTGCATCCATCCCGTTTCATTTAATTGTCGCATCGCCGCGTCAACAATCGGATAGCCGGTTTTTCCCTGGCACCAAGCTTGAAAATGTTCTTCGTTATCCTGCCAAGGAAAATGACGAAATTCTTTTCTATAAGCACCGACCGCCAATTCTGGGAAAAAATAGAGACAATGCTGGTAAAATTCCCGCCAAGCTAACTCTTGCTGCCAAGTGATAATACTATCTTTTGCTTCTTGGGCGCGGCAATTTTCTAATAACTCTAGGGTTGCCGTCCAAATCGTGCGAATGCCAATCGCCCCAAATTTTAAAGCGGCACTCAAGCGCGAGGTGCCATCAAAAGCGGGGAAGTTACGATCTTCTTGATAATTGTTAATAACCCCTTGACAAAATTCTTCTAATCTGCTATTGGCGGCTTTTTCTCCGGGGGTGAGGGGTAAGGGGTTTTGCCAAGTAAAACCTAAATTTTCTAGGGTTGGTAAATTAATAGTTTCTGTGAGTTTCTCCCCCTCATTTTCCTCTAATCCTTGCAGGTTTTCTAGGGTTGTGGGGCTGGCTTTGGCTAATTGGCTCCAATTTTTCCAAAAAGGAGTATATACGGTGTAGGGGCTTTTTGAGAGGGTGAGGACTTGTCCTGGAGCGTGGAGAAGTTGATCCCAGAAGGTTTCTACCTCAATTCCTTTTGTTTGTAAAGCGGCAATTACCTGTTGATCCCGTTGACGCGCATAGGGTTCAATATCGAGGTTAAAAAAAACTGCTTTTGCCGATAAATTGCCGGCTAAGTTGACGAGTGTTTGACTGGGGTTGCCGCGAATAATCAGTAATTGACTACCTTTTTGGCGATAATTTTTTTCTAATTCCTCTAGACAACCAAGGAGATAGGCAACTCTAGCAGGGGCGATATCATCCCCTTCTAAAATAGCAGGATCGAGGCAGAAAACCCCAATAATTTTCGGACTACGCTCCCTAGCTTTACTCAGTCCAATATTATCCGAGAGACGTAAATCGCGACGATGCCAGAAAAGGATTAGGTTTGACATATAGTGAGGTGATGAGTGGTTACTGAGCTTGTCGAAGTGAAGATTATCAGGGGCGAGATTATTTTACATTGAGCTTGTCGAAATGTGGGGTACAGTTAAGAACAAATTCAAGTCAAAAATACTCTTTCTGTCATTATAGGACAGTGGATCAAGAATAATTATATAATTTTACAATCTAGCCGTGATTAGCAGTTAGTTTCTTGACAAAATCTCGATGTTCTGCTGTTTCTAACCCACGCTGCAAAATCACTAAAACTTTTCCTAAGTCGCCTATTAATAAAGCGTTTTTATCTAGCCATAAACCAGGGAAGATTTGGGAGCGTATTATGCCATCACTATCGGGTTCTAGTTTAATATATTCTCCTGCCTGTAGCCGAAACCAATCAAATTCTTGTTCATAAAACCGCCAGACTAGGTATTCTTGGACTTGATTGCGACGGTAAACATTTAATTTTTGATGAACATCGTAGGAAGCACTAGAAGCGGCAATTTCGACAATTAATTCCGGCGCTCCTTCTACATAATCATCTTGACTAATTGTCGATTGTCCTCCCTTGTCAATTCTTAATAGGGCATCCGGTTGGGGTTCGTTATCAATATCTAATCTCACGGTGCAATTATCCCCTAATTGCAGATAGGGGGTAAAAGCTTTATAAAAACCCAACCATAACATAATATGTGCGTGGGGTTCACCATGTTGGGTAATTCTCAAGGGAGATGCCATATAAACAATTCCTTCAATTAGTTCCGCTTTTTTGAGATGGGGCATCCCTTGATAACGTCGTTCAAATTCCCATCGAGTTAATTTATCGCCGTTTTCTAGGGAAGGAATTGTTAAAGTAGCAGCTATTACTGGGGTAATTATCATAATTTTTCTCTTTTCACCCGTCTTCTAGTTAATCTTTGCCCGCTATCGGATTAGGTTTTTTTCCTGATCTTCCATTATTATAACACCCATCGGTAGGGTGTGTTAAAGTAGCTCAACACACCCACAAAAATCAGTTAGAAGTCAATAAATAATCCATTAATTTGAGCAAAGTTTTTTCTCCCATATTATAGAACACTTGAGAGAAAATAATTATCTAATTTTTAAACTTGAGAGCGATCGCTAGTTAATTTATTAACAAAATCTTGATGTTCTGCTGTTTCTAACCCCCGCTGCAAAATCACTAAAACTTTTCCTAAGTCGCCCATTAATAAAGCGTTTTTATCTAGCCATAAACCGGGGAAGATTTGGGAGCGCATTATGCCATCACTATCGGGTTCTAGTTTAATATATTCTCCTGCCTGTAGCCGAAACCAATCAATTTCTTGTTCATAAAACCGCCAGACTAGGTATTCTTGGACTTGATTGCGACGGTAAACATTTAATTTTTGATGAACATCGTAGGAAGCACTAGAAGCGGCAATTTCGACAATTAATTCCGGCGCTCCTTCTACATAATCATCTTGACTAATTGTCGATTGTCCTCCCTTGTCAATTCTTAATAGGGCATCCGGTTGGGGTTCGTTATCAATATCTAATCTCACGGTGGCATTATCACCCAATCTAACACCTGGAGTCGCCGCTTTATAGAGAGCTAACCATCCGATAATATTAGCATGAGGCTCGGCGTGACTTTCAAATCTGAGGGGAGATGCCATATAAACAATTCCTTCAATTAGTTCCGCTTTTTTGAGATGGGGCATCCCTTGATAACGTCGTTCAAATTCCCATCGAGTTAATTTATCGCCGTTTTCTAGGGGAGGAATTGTTAAAGAAGCAGCTATTACTGGGGTAATTATCATAATTTTTCTCTTTTCACCCGTCTTCTAGTTAATCTTTGCCCGCTATCGGATCAGGTTTTTTCCTGATCTTCCATTATTATAACACCCATCGGTAGGGTGTGTTAAAGCATCTCAACACACCCACAAAAATCAATTAGAAGTCAGCAAATAATCGATAAGTTTGCTCAGAGTTACTACCCCCATTTTATCTACTCGATCAGTGATATCATCAAGAGAAATAAATAGCTTATCTTTTCGCACTTTGAGAAAATTTCCAGTAACTGTTCTATTTATTCCCGCTTTTTTAAGTTGATTAGCATCACAGGTATTCAAAAGCTCTAAAATCGACTTAGAAGGAGGAGAAGGAGGAGGAGAAGCAGAAGGAGGAGGAGAAATAATAATTTTTTCTTCCAGTCTTTTGATTTCTTTTTGGTACTCCTCTCGGATTGCTTGTAACTGGGTTTCTAATCGTTTTTCAAGATTATTCACCCTCAATTCTAGAGGATTATCTGTTTTTTCGGGCGTGGTAATTAACCCAGGAGAAGGGGATAATAACTGTATTTGCTGTAAAGCGATATTCTCCGCTTCTTTATCAACCACAAAAGCGTTAATAGTTTCTAGGCTGCGTTCTTTTTCTTTAGCAATTAAACAGGCATAATACTCTAAATTTCCCTCAATAATCTGGAAGCGTTCAAAGCCAATTTTTTTGAGAATGACAGGACGCATTAAGCCCTTCATTGCTACAATAAGATTAGCTAAGTTGTGTAAATCTGTTTCTGGAAAATAAGAACGCTCTTTAGTAGCTACCACGTCCTGTAAATCAATTAGTAAAAAATCCCACATTTATTTAACTCCTATTTTAGCTAAAACTTCGATTGCTAAGGCTTCAAATTCTGCTGCTGATACTCCCGCATCGCCTTGATTTTCGGCATAATCCATTATAGATTGGGGAGCAGGAATTTCTAAATCTCCCACAGTAACGTATTGATTTATACAGCGAGATAAAGGCATTCTTTCCGAGATAGTCGATTCCATCAAAGGTAAACCGTATTTGTCTGGAATCACTTGTTTTTGTCTGGGAAAATTAAATCTTAAGTATTGAGCATGGGTGGAAATTTTGGAAGGTAAAACGCCTAAAATTTTTAGGGGTTCTTTACCTAAATTTTCACGAGGTTCGTTAATTGCTTCCTTGATAAAATTTTTTACACTATTTAAACCTTGATTAGAAAATGGTTTAAGATCTGATGGAATAATCAGATAGTCGGAAGCAATTAAACCAGCTTGAGCATAAAAATCTAAGGATGGCGGGGTATCAATAATAACCAAGTCATAATCATCTCTAACTTTATCTAATTTTTTAGATAATCTTGTGTCAGAACTCCCGTATCTAGTTAAGGTAGTTTGTTTTTCAATTAAGCTAATATGAGCGGGAATTACATCAATTTCTGGATGGTTAAATCCCTGAGATTTTCTGACAATATTTTGCACAAAAGTTATGTCTCCATCATTGAGTAAATGAAAGACATTTTTATCTTTTAAATCATCGTCATCATCGAATTGAAACTTAATTAAACCAACGGCAAAGGTACTATTAGCTTGAGCATCAATATCAATTAATAATACTCGCTTGCCTTTTTTACTCAAAGCTGCCGCTAGATTGGTAGCGACGGTGGTTTTACCAACACCACCTTTATGATGATAAATTGCGATGGTTTTCATGGGGTTTCTGTGGTTGATTGTTGGAGAATTGAGCGGTGGAATACCTAAAGATAAGGTTTCGTAGCCAATCAGAGATTTTAACTGTTCTAAGTGAGAGGCAATTTCTAACCCAGAACATCTAAAAACTAAATAAATTTTATCGGGGTTTCTTCGATAAAGTTGAATCTCATAACCATTGGTTAATAATCCCCACTGCACTTTAAAGTAGTTGAGATAATAACCTAAGCGGTGACGATGATTGATGAGCTTTTCTCTGGGATTTTTAGCCTCAATAATTAGACAGTGAGAGGATAAAAACTGCTTTTTGTTGATAGGTTTTTGAGCGGAAACAAGGAAATCTAAGCGGACTTTACCGAAGCTAACTTGTTGATACCAATGTTCGGCATTGTAGCCTAGTTTGGGGAGTAAATACTGGACAATTAGTTTACTCTCCACTTCCCTTTCGTTATGACAATGGTGAGGGTTGAAAGTCACACATTTGAGGAAATACTTAAAAACAACTTATTGTTAGTTTAAATGATGACAGTCCTTCTAGTCAAGGTGAAGCACAGACTAAACTTAATCGAGTATTTCAGCTGCAAGAACAAACCCCATCTATCCCAGAAAAGCTATATATTGAGATGCACATCAGTCAATTTACGGGTTCATGACAGTAGGATGTTTATCTAGCACTTTTGACAATGACAGAGAAAATCATCCTACCCACAGCTTCAATTAATTGAACTGCATAATTTTCTCGGCTACTTTCTGGGAAATAAAAGGTAAAATTGAGCGATTTTGACTGTTATCTTTTCCCTCGGTAAATACCACCAAGAGATAGGGAGTATGATGGGGAATTTCAATATAAGCTGCATCGTGACGCACTTGACTTGTCCAACCAGCTTTTGACCAAATTTGACTATTTTCTGGTAATCCTTGTCCCAGAAATCCTAAAATTTGTGTCTCATCTCCTTGGCTTGTCCAATCAGCAGGATTAAGACTTCGTTTTAGTAAAGACATCATCATCTGTGAACGTTGGGAAGAAACAGCAATCCCCCCGACAATAGTATGAATTAAACGCGCCACTGCATTGCTAGTTAACATATTGCGATTCTCCATTAATTCCCCTAAAAAAGCGCGTTCACGTCCATAGGGACCATCAGACCAAGTTTTTTGATTAACGTTAATTGTCGCTAATTCTGGCCAATTTAGGGATTGAAAATAACGATTAACTATGTTGCGTTGTTGCTTCCAAGTTTCAAAGGGACCGGCGGCAATTTCTGGACCGCTAGTGGTTCCTGTAACCAGATCTACAACTAAACTGGTAGCATCATTACCAGAGTCAACAATCATGTCACGAATGGCGCGATTTAATTCGGTGTTTTCGGGAATCATTCCCCCTTCTAACCACTCATGAATTGCTACTAGATAAAATAATTTCACTAAACTAGCGGGATAGGTTCTTTCTTGTCCGCGATAACTAAATCCGCGGGGGGAATATTTCCAGAATTCTTCGTGAGAAATTGCTCCCCCCGTGTTGACGATAACGGGAGGATCATATACTATCCAAGTTAGGGCAATTTGTTCTTGAGCTAATTGGGGAAATTCTCGCCAAGTTGTTTCTAAAATATCTGTACCGAACTGTTGGAGGTGGTCTTCAGTATGAAAAAAGTTCATAGGTGTGCTGCAAAGTCAAGAGTTAGAAGGTGGATAAATTCTTGAGTCGGCAATTCTCATTTTACGGTAAAATTTACCGATAATTAATTATTTGATCGCTTCTGAGTTTAATGTTTATATCTACCGATGAGGTTCATCTCTATTTTATCAGTCTTGATCCCTCTGGGGATAGACGAGAAAAACTGGCTTCTTTGCTCTCGGAAGATGAAATAATTAGAGCTAATCGTTACCATTTTCCCCAACACAAGCGGCGTTTTTTGGTGGCTAGGGGATATTTACGGGAGATTTTAGGGTCATATTTGGCGATAAGTCCCGAAAAAATCGAGTTTATCTACAGTGAACGGGGAAAACCGAGTATTAACTACCAATTGCAGTTTAATCTCTCCCATTCCGAGGAGATGGCAATCTGTGGCTTGACTTTAACCGCTCGCATTGGGGTAGATTTAGAGAAAATGCGCCAGATGAAAGATTTAGATAGCTTGACAAAAAGGTTTTTTTGTGCTAGGGAACATGAGCTTGTTGAAAAGTCCGCAGAGAAGGAAAAGTTATTTTTTCAGTTATGGACGGCAAAAGAGGCTTATTTAAAGGCACTGGGGACGGGAATTAGCGGGGGACTCGATCGAGTGGAAGTGGGCCTTAATCCCTTAAAATTAGACAATGTGGCGGGGGAATGGCAATTATGGACAGCAGCAATCGGCGATAATTATCGAGCGACGGTGGTTATCGAAGGAAGCGATCGAGTGATTAAAACCTTTGGCCTTTCTGATCTATGATTAATTGGGGAGTTAATTGCCTTGAGAAATTCAGTAATTATTCCTAGCTATCTCAAAAAGCTTGCCCTTAATTATTACTTAACCTTGTTTTCTCTATGCGAATTGCTCTTTTTACAGAAACTTTCTTACCGAAAATCGATGGCATTGTCACCCGTCTTAAACATACCGTAGAACACCTACAAAGATTAGGTCATCAGGTATTAGTTTTCTCTCCCGATGGCGGTTTAAAAGAGTACAAAGGTGCTAAGATTCATGGAGTTACAGGGATTCCCTTACCCCTATATCCGGAATTAAAAATGGCTTTCCCCCGGCCTTCAGTCGGTCAAGCTTTAGAGAGGTTCAAACCTGATATTATTCATGTGGTTAACCCGGCTATTTTAGGGGTGGGAGGCATTTATTTTGCCAAAACTATGAACATTCCCCTCGTCGCTTCCTATCATACCCATCTCCCCCAATACCTACAGCACTACGGGTTAGGTTCCCTAGAAGGATTACTCTGGGAATTATTAAAATTGGCCCACAATCAAGCAAGTTTAAATCTCTGCACTTCCACCGCTATGGTACAAGAATTATCTAGTCGTGGCATTGAAAAGGTAGAGCTTTGGCAAAGGGGAGTCGATACGGAATTATTTCAACCTCATTTAAAATCCCCGGCTATGAGACTGAAATTATCCCAAAATAACCCCGATAGTCCTCTCTTATTATACGTTGGTCGAGTGTCGGCCGAAAAAGAAATTGATCGCATTAAACCAGTCTTAGAAGCGATTCCCGAAGCAAGATTTGCCATTGTGGGAGACGGTCCCCATCGGGAAGCTTTAACAAGTCATTTTGCCGATACAAATACCCATTTTGTCGGTTATTTACAGGGGTTAGAATTAGCCTCCGCTTTTGCTTCCGCAGATGCTTTTCTTTTTCCCTCACGCACAGAAACCCTCGGTTTGGTACTCTTAGAATCTATGGCTGCCGGTTGTCCGGTAGTGGCGGCAAATTCGGGGGGAATTCCCGATATTGTCACCGATGGAGTTAATGGTCATCTCTTCGATCCTAGGGATGAAAAGGGTTTAATTAGTGCTACCCAAAGATTACTAACCGCTAAGGCAGAAAGAGAGGAATTACGACGAAATGCGCGTTTAGAAGCGGAAAAATGGGCATGGCAAGCGGCCACCAAACAGTTATTAAATTACTATCACCAAGTTTTGAAGAATAATTCTGTGGCTTTTGCCGCTTAATTGTTGTCAAAATGCTCGAATTTAACCGCAAAAACCTTGACCTATTATAACTTTTATGGCCAGCGCACCTAGTACCACCTTAGATAAGTCCACTCAAGTGGTCAAAAAGACTTATCCCAACTATAAAGTTATTGTTCTCAACGATGACTTTAACACCTTCGATCATGTGGCCAATTGTTTAATTAAATATATCCCGGATATGACTACAGATCGAGCTTGGGAATTAACTAATCAAGTTCACTACCAAGGACAGGCAATTGTCTGGACCGGTCCCCAAGAACAAGCGGAACTTTATCACCAACAATTGCGACGGGAAGGATTAACCATGGCTCCCCTAGAGGCCGTATAATTATGAATAATGGTCGCTTAGTTTGGAATCATTCTACTCATATCCCGGGGTTGATTGCGGTATTAGAAAAGTTAATTACTTATCAAGGAATCACCACTGTCACCCCCGGGGTACTTTCTCGTTCAAAAGGTCATTGTCCGCGATTACAATTGCGGATCTCAGTGCCGATTCGTGGTGGTTTTAAGCTGATTGCGAGGACAGGAAAAAGTGTTCAGGAAGTCTTTATTATCACTGATTTAAACCAAGAGGATTTAGAAATGGCTATTCAAGCTTGTTTAGGAAAATAACTGTCGTGGGTGCGTTGTTGAAAGGCTGCTGGTCACTAATCATTGTTTTTCTGTTTTTCTGTTTACATTCTCTCCCTGGTTTGGCAGTAATGGATAGAGTTCCCTTAACAGTAACTTTATTGCAGGAACGTTTAAGCGCACCCGTCCTTAAAGAAGGGATGACTACCATTAATTTAGCCAATTTAGTTATCGATATCCGCGATGAAAATAAAGAACTGCAAGAACAATTTTATCAACAGATTCAAGGTCAAATTAATCGCGCTAAACAACCCCTAGGTTTAGATTTTAGTAATTCCTTAATTCAAGGCAACTTTATCGCTTCCCGTCTGGGTTTACCGACTCCTTTAACAAAAGTAGCTCTCGCTACCTTGTTATCACCCACGGAAGAACAGTTATTACAACAGGACGAAAATTTTTTATTCGATAGCGATGAACCGGTTTTTAATGTCACAGTGTTTCGTGGACCGGTGAAGTTGCAGGGAACCGTATTTATGGGAGAAGTGGACTTTTCTAAGACCTTTTTTCTGCAAATTGTCGAAGCAATGGCAGCAAAATTTAGTCGTGAAAGTAATTGGTTAGAATCTCGGTTTGCTAGGGTGGCTAAATTTAGCCAAGCCACTTTTATGGGAGATGTAAATTTTAGTCAAAGTCAATTTTTAAATAAAGCTATCTTTCGCACGGCCCATTTTAAAAGTGTTACTAATTTCCATCGCAGTCATTTTACTGCCGAAGCTTATTTTGATCAAACCAAATACGATAAACCCGCAGATTTTACCCGTACTTTCTGGCAAAAAGAAGCCAATTTTTCCCAAAGTCAATGGCGAGATCGTCCGCTATTTTCTAAGAGTAGATTTTTAAGTTTATTAACCTTTAGAAATGCCACTTTTGAAAAATCAGGCGCTTTCCGGTCTAGTTATTTTAATGGTGTGGTTAGTTTTCAAGATGTGAAACTTTTAGATCAGGTAGATTTTAGTAATTCTACTTTTACTAAAAATAGTTATTTAAGTGTATCGGGATTAGCTTTTGATTCCGATAAAGCGAAAATACTAGGAGATAGAGGAGTAATTGGTCAAGCAATTTATTTACCAAACCTAGCAGGAAATGAAACAGTTTTAAGAAATTTAGTTCGTAATTTTCGCTCCCTAGAACAAATTGCCGATGCTAATCAAATTGAATACAAAACTGAAAAATTGCGATTACAACAGTTAAGAAAAAAGCTGAAGAATATCTCAATTATTCGCCTAATTAACCTCACTTGGGTAGCTGATTTTCTGCATACTTCTTTCCTTACTTTACTATTACTCTTAAGTCAAGATGGTACAAATTTTAGTTTAGTTTTCGGCACGGGAATTATAATTTTTGCCTATTTTGGCTGTTTATTTTGGTTAATCGATCGCGTGCGTCGCCTCACTCCTAAACCAGTAATTCCTAATGGTTATGAAATCTTTTGTATGGTAACTAGCTATATTATCCTCACCCTTTCTGGTGTGTTTAATATCCTGCAATCTGCCAGTCGTCCCCTACTAACTTTAACAGCTATTGCCCTAATTCTTGTTCCCTTGCCCCTAATTTTAATTATCGAACTTTATCGTCGGGGACGCTATCACGATTTAATGGATAGTTCCTATTTCCTGCAAGATGGTAGTATGCGACAATTACGCTTATTAATCACCCGTTTACCCGTGGTTCCCGAATTTCCCCTCTTTCGCGATCGTTATACTCCTATTCCTTGGCAAAAGCGTTGGAATTGGTTAAATTATTACGATTTAAGTCTCAATAATTTGCTAAAATTAGGCTTTAATGATTGGCGAGTTCGCGATCAAGAATTACCCACCATTGTTTCTTTTTTAGTTTGGTATCAATGGGGTATCGGCATCTTTTATATCACTCTCCTTATCTGGACTCTCTCCCGCACGATTCCGGGGTTAAATCTCTTGATTTATTTAAAATAAACTGTAACAATTGAAATACAGCAGTTATCTTTTAGTTTTGGGTGGCTGATCGCCGGCTATCGATACCAAGAGGGGGGTGATATAGCAATTCCCATAGTTGTGAGGTACAAAGTCTGAGGTTTTGAGGAGTCAGGAGTTAAGATTTTGGTGTACCTCATGAGATTGGAAAACGCTATATTATCCCTCTCAACTGGTTCAACAGGGGAAGATAGCGACATGAAACCAATTCGACGTCAAGTCTGGAAAGCAATGGAATGCTTCTCACCCTGTTGAGTCTTTTATCCCCTCTAACATTGAGCCAAAAAGGGTTAGCACTCAATTGTAATAGTGAAGATGTCGAGTTTTTCAGAGAAAAACAACTGAAAATTAATCTATAGTGTTTTTCAGTCTGCTGAGGTACAAAAGTTATGGGTTTTAGGCAAAAGGCAAGAAAAATATGTTTACCTCACTAGCTTAGGAAACGCTATAAGTCAGGAAAAGCTTATCAATGTGGGCATTTCAGGTGATATCAGTCAATCAGAATAGTTACAAAATCCTCACATTTGGTCGATTTTTGCTTAACAATTGAGATGGACAATGCTCCTCAAATATGGCTGAATTGCTCCCTGGGTAAGCAACTTACATAAAGTTCATTTTGTCAAGGATGGTTAAGATGCGCTTACCCTGACTTTAGAACCGATTTTCAAGGTCATGATCAGCAGGGTATTTTTAAAGTCCACCGTTAAGTGATTGGCTACGTTTACCGATTACGAGAATTTAAGGTGTATTAAGCTACGTTAACACACCCCAAATTTATCTATATTTAACCGATAACATCTTCCGATTTAATCAGATGCGCTTCTAGGAACCAGAGACGTTTATCGATGTCCCGGGAGATTTCCGTATAGAGATCCGCTGTGTCGGCATCCCCTTGATTGCCAGTGCTATCAATAGCAGAACGAAGATGGGCAGCGTATAAAGCATAACGTTCGGCTAAAGCAACGAGATGTTCACTACCATCGACGATATCAGCCGGATATTCTGGCAGAATCGAGTTAGCAGCGGCGATGCGTGCTGTTCCCAAAGCGGTTCCACCTAAAGCAGTAATCCGTTCTGCTACCATGTCCCCATAGCCTTCTAATTCCGTGGCCATTTCGTCGAAGAGGCTGTGCAATTGGTAGAAATTTAAACCTTTGACGTTCCAGTGGGCCTGTTTAACCTGAGTTTTTAGGTCTAAACTAGCTGCAAGGGTTTGGCTTAGGATTTCAACCATAGCTTTGCGGATATCTAATGCTAAATCGATGCGGGTGGCGTAGTATTGTCCCGTGGTTTTGGTTTTGACTGGAGTGGCTACCATAATCTTTCTCCTTGATGAGTTAACAAATACTCGATAATTTTTGTGGGTGCATAAGGGACTGATTTTGATCCTATTGGACGTTGATAATAAACTGAAAAACGGCCAATTAATTCGGAAAACAAGTAGCTGATAACTGATACTTCCAATGCGCTCAGTACAAGTAACGGCTCGAATCAGCGGCATCAGACAACCTGGAACTGAGCATCAGCAGCCCTCGTCCGTCCGCTGCACTCGAATTGTTAGACCTCTCTTATCGCTCATCTCATGCCAGAAACAAATTCTTGTACCGTAATTCCAGCAGTACGAATAAGACTACGAAGCGTACCCTTTGCCACTTCACGATGATCAGGAACAGAGAGTGTTACCTATTCGCCCTCCTTAACCATGATAATATGGCTTGCACTTTGACGCGCAACTTGCCAGCCGAAGGTTTCAAATACTTGGACTACCTCACGTCCGCTGAGAACAGGAAGAGCAGAGGACATGATTATGCCATTACCTCTACTTGGTGAGTTTCAATCGTTAGCGGTAGCCCACGTTCTGCACGAACTTGAAGGCAGGCGATAATTGCATCTCTGATATTTTCAAGAGCTTCTGCTCTCGTTTTACCTTGGCTGACACAACCCGGATGGAAAGATAACTTGAGGTCTAACTGATTAATTATGCTCCTAAATAAGCCGCTAATTCTTCCGAACCGCCAATTAATTGGCCGTTAATGAAGACTTGCGGGGTGGTGGTGTTGCCACTCATGGCCCGCAGAGAACGACTGGTGGCATCGCGTCCGAGGATAATTTCTTCGTATTGTAGCCCTTTTTCTTCTAACATTTTCTTAGCCCGGAGGCAGTAGGGACAGCCCACTTTCGAGAAAAGAGAGACTAAAGGCGGTTTTTTGGCTTCTGGGTTGATGTAGTGTAACATCGTTTCCGCATCGGAGACTTTGAAAGGATCTCCCAGTTCTTCCGGTTCGATGAACATTTTCTCGATAACACCATCTTTGACTAGCATCGAATAGCGCCAAGAACGTTTACCGAAACCTAAGTCAGCTTTATCGACTAACATCCCCATTCCTGCGCTAAATTCGCCGTTACCGTCGGGAATCAAGACGACATTATCACATTCTTGGTCCTTTGCCCACTCGTTCATGACAAAGGTATCATTCACCGACAAGCAAACAATAGCATCTACGCCATTTTCCCGAAAAACTGGGGCTAATTCGTTATATCCGGGTAAATGGGAGGTGGAACAGGTGGGAGTGAATGCCCCGGGTAAGGCAAAAAGAACAACGGTTTTTCCTTTGAATAATTCCTCGCTGGTGATGTTCACCCATTGATTATTTTGACGCACGGGAAAGGTGACATCGGGAACTCTCTGTCCTTCTCGGTTTGGTAGCATAATCTTCAACTCCTAATGGCTAAGTCGTACTCATTTCGAGTTTGTCTAAATTAAGTGTACTCATAACGACTATGAGTTGTCAACAGGTATTTATACTTAAATTAGTTACTGAAGGCAAGAGCCTCCAAGAAAGAATCTGGCAATTCTCCCACCTAAAAAGAAGATTAGAAACTAAGTACATCAAAGCTTTTAGCTGAACAAATAAGGTTTTAGATTCGTCCGTTGTTATCAGTTACTTCTGTCTCCTGTATACTGTCTCCTGTCTCCCTTCTCCCCACTTCCCCACCTCCCAATTCAGGTTCTTCGTTACTTGGTATGGTTCGATAGGGGGCATAAATTGACTAAATCCTTATCTGGCAAGAGATTTAATTGATTAGTTCGCTCTAGATCGAAAACAATTGACAAAAATCGACAAATGCTTTTCTATATAAGGGTTACATCCCTTATAATCCTGTACGTTGCATAATACAAGCCGAAGAACCCCAATCATAATTCATAATTCATAATTCATAATTCATAATTCATAATTCCCACTTCTCCCCACACCCAACACCCAACCCTTTTTTTACTCAAAAATGATGTTTTCCTTACTGAAAAAAAGCTATAAATGGCTAGGACTAGCGATAATAACGGTGATTTTGGCGATTACACCCGCCGTCATTGCCCAATCAACCACTAGCACCATACCTCTGGCAAAAATTAACTGGTTACAGGCGATTTTTTTGGGATTTGTGCAGGGAGTGACGGAATTTTTGCCGATTAGCAGTACCGCTCATCTAAAAGCGATTCCCGTCTTTTTGGGTTGGGGAGATCCCGGTGTCACCTATACAGCAGTGATTCAATTGGGCAGTATTGCGGCGGTATTGTCCTATTTTTGGCAGGATTTAAGGCAAATATCCACGGGAATGGTGAAAGCGGTGGCTAGTTCCGATTATCGTTCCCAGGATTTTCGTTTAGCCGTGGGGATTATCCTAGGCACAATTCCGATCGTTTTCTTCGGTTTGTTAATGAAACTTTTCATTCCCGATTTAGATAACTCCCCCCTGAGAAGCATGACAGCGATCGCCTGTGCCTCCATAGTCATGTCTTTACTCTTAGGTACGGCCGAAAAAATCGGGAAACATAAACGCAGTTTCGAGACTTTGCGACAAAAAGACGGGGTTTTAATGGGATTAGCCCAAGCTTTAGCCCTAATACCGGGGGTGTCTCGTTCTGGGTCCACCTTAACTGCCGGGTTATTCATGGGTTTAGAAAGGGCCGTAGCGGCGCGATTTTCCTTTCTGTTGGGGATTCCAGCGATAACTTTAGCCGGTTTAGTGGAATTTAAAGGCGTTCTCGACCAAATTAACACCAGTGAATTAATTCCCCTGGGTATTGGGGTAATTTCCTCGGCGATATTTTCCTATCTTTCGATCGCTTGGTTATTAGATTATCTCAAAAAACAGAGTACCTGGGTTTTTGTCTGGTATCGTCTCTTTTTCGGGGTTACTATCCTGATTGGTGTGGCCTCGGGTCGTTTTTCCTGACCTTTTGGCATTCTAAATAACGTCAGTTCGGGATAAGTAATTCCCACACCCCACATCCCACACCCCCAACCTCATCAACTGTGGTAAAATGCGCTATGGCTCAAAACATTAGAGATAGAAGCACTCCACCATGATTCGAGATATCTTCATGCCCGCGCTCAGTTCCACCATGACCGAAGGAAAAATAGTTTCTTGGGTCAAGTCCCCCGGGGAAAAAGTCAGCAAAGGGGAAACGGTGTTAGTGGTCGAATCCGACAAAGCCGACATGGACGTGGAATCGTTTTATGATGGCTATCTCGCTGTAATTTTAGTCGAAGCTGGCCAGGAAGCACCCGTGGGGGAAGCGATCGCCTATATTGCCGAAACTGAAGAGGAAATTGAACTGGTCAAAGCTCAGGGAAAAACCGCCCCAGCCACCCCTAGCAAGCCCGTAGAGACCCCAAAAATCGCTCCGCCTCCCGTTTCGATCCCCGTCGCCGCCGTTAAAGAGAATGGCCGTTTAGTCGCCTCTCCCAGGGCCAAAAAACTGGCTAAAGAATTAAAAGTGGATCTGAAAACCCTAGTGGGTAGCGGTCCCCATGGACGAATTACCGCCGAAGACGTAGAAAAAGCGACAGGAAAAGTCAGCACCGCCCCCGCTCCCGTCTTTACTCCCCCGCAACCCGTCAGCGTCCCTGTAGCGGCTCCTAAAGCCCCGATTCCGGTCAGCACCCCAGTCGTCGGTCGGACTGTTCCCCTCACCACTCTGCAAAAAGCCGTCGCTCAGAATATGTCGGTTAGCCTACAGGTTCCCACCTTCCAAGTGGGCTACACTATCACCACCGACCCACTGGATCAACTCTATCAACAGCTAAAATCCAAGGGTGTCACGATGACGGCCCTATTAGCAAAAGCAGTAGCCAACACCCTCGCTAAACATCCTATAGTTAATGCCAGCTATAGCGACGCAGGAATCCAATACCACGGGGCGATTAACGTGGCTGTAGCCGTGGCTATGCCCGATGGTGGCTTAATTACGCCGGTTTTGCGCTCTGCTAACCAGATGGATATTTATTCCCTCTCCCGCAGTTGGAAAGATTTAGTCGATCGCGCCCGCAGTAAACAACTGCAACCAGAAGAATACAATAGCGGTACTTTTACCATTTCTAATCTGGGAATGTTCGGAGTCGATCGCTTTACCGCTATTTTACCCCCCAACCAAGGTGCAATCCTGGCCGTGGGTGCTTCCCGTCCCCAAATCGTTGTCAACAAAGATGGTTTATTCGGAGTGCAAAAACAGATGACGGTTAATCTCACCAGTGACCACCGAGTCATCTACGGGGCCGATGCTGCCTCCTTCCTGCAAGACTTAGCTAAACTGATCGAAACTGAGGTGCAGTCCTTAACTATGTAATCAGAATCTAGACAGCAGGAGCCTAGGGAGTTTCTCTTTAGCTCCTGCTTTGTTGTTACTAAAAAAATGTAAAGAATTAGCTAAAATAGGTTTAACCTTATCTATCACCCAAAACTATCGCCCAAACAAGGCCAAAAAAAGTGTTAATCTCAGGGAACTTTAAGATCTAAGCTAATATCGGTAAATTAACCCTCAATTTCGCCCTATATATTAAGCCTACAATAATTCGTATTCCCACGCCCTAACGCCTACCCATAGGAAAAAATGATCACAGAGAATAGTCGCTTACGTTCAGAATTTTTAAATACACAGGTTATCACTCGCAATACAGGCAAAAAACTCGGCGTTGTTAAAGATATCCTAGTAGATATCGATCAACGAGAAGTAGTTGCCCTGGGACTCCGCGATAATATCCTCTCCTTGTCGGGAATGCCTCAATATATGTATTTATCGAGCATCAGTCAGACAGGAGACGTGGTTCTCGTGGAAGATGATAACGTCCTAGAATCCGTCGATATCGATGCTTATACTCCCTTAATCGGTAGTGAAGTGATCACGGAAACCGGCGAACCTTTAGGCAAAGTCCGCGATTATCAATTTGATCCCCTTAGTGGTCAATTACATTCCATTATCATCGCTTCCCTAGGATTGCCTCTTATCCCCGAACAATTAATCAGCACCTACGAAATTGCCATTGAAGAAGTGGTTAGCAGCGGTCCGAATCGCTTAATCGTCTTTGAAGGGGCCGAAGAACGTCTCACCCAAGTTAGTGTGGGAGTGTTGGAACGTTTGGGTATTGGTCGTCCCCCCTGGGAAAGAGAAGAGGAAGAAGCTTATTATACTCCCGCTGCTCGCCCAGAAAATCAGTTAGGTACGGGCATTCCCCTCCGCACTCCTGTGGAGGCCGCTAAACCCGTTGAAGAACGCTGGAGTGAAGACGAATGGGAAAAAGAACCCCTGCGGGCCAATCCTCCACCGCAAAAACGGGCCGAAGCTCGTTATTATGAGCAAGAATACGAGGAAGAAGAAGATAACTGGGGAGAAGCTCGCTTAGAACGCACCGAAAGCTTTTCTCGTCCTCAGTACGACGATTACGAAGATAAGGCCGAGGATGATATGTGGGATGATGACGTGGAACCGGATTATAATCCCCCCCGCATCAATATCACCGAGAAGAAAAAAGAGAGAATCCCCGAATACGAAGACGGTTAATCTTTGACAGTCCCCCTATCCATTAGTTACATCTTTCTTAACATAAAATTTGACAAAAAAAGAAAAGTGTGCTATGTGGCTCAAGGGGGGTTCTCTGGGAGGACTAAATATTTTTGGGATCACGTCGAGTGCAGTGATTTGTCAGACTTTACAGATGTTCAATGAACTCTTCAACTGTGACTTGGGCTTGTTTCAGAATTCCTCTAGGTAAAGCCGTGTGGCTTCTTTCAATCCAGCAATTGCCTGCTCAATTGTTTCTCCTTGATCTACTGTACCAACTTCTGGACATTCAGCAATGTACATATTATCTTCTTTGTACAAAATAATAGTAAAGATGCGATTTTTCATGGTGTCTTATCATCTCAGGCTTACTCTGAAAATCATAACATAACTGTTTCTTAATCGTTTGGTTAGAAAATAGCTAGGTTTCCTGATCGTTAACCCAACTCAAGCTTTTTGAAAAACTCTATAAGATATTAAGTTATTAGTAATTAATCCAGTATTGTCTCACCTTCCTAGAATTGAGTGAGAAGATTGTGCAAAAACAAGCGTAGAGTCGATTAATTATTGAAATAAATTTGCCCCAATCAAACCGACTCGATGAACTGCTCGATGTCCGATTCTTACGAACCAAATTTGAGCATCGGTCAATCGGGCTAAAAGTTGATCGGAAACTGTGAGGCTGTCTTTTGCTACTTCAAAAGCCCCTGTTTCAATGTTGATTGCTACAATCTTCCCGGCGCACCTGAGATTGATAAATCTCATTATCACGTCGAGCGAATTCTTCTTTGCTGTAGCAGAAAGGATTTTATCAATTTAAACCATAACAATTGATGATATAGCGCACCTAAATGAAATGTAAAAACCCTCCGTTTGCCGTCGTGCTACACTTGACTTCTAGAGCCTACCCGTTTACAAATCAATTAGGCGCACTATACATATGTAGCGCTTTTGACGTTACTAAGGTATCGACAAGTTTTGCTAACAAGGGGCTTAAGCTCCTTGCCTATGCCTCATCCTAATAAAAACTGCTATAATGCTCGACGGATTTAGTCTCGGTGAAAATTTAACGGGAGAGATAGCGGCTTTGAGTGCGGCGGCGCTTTGGGCGGTTTCTGCGGCGATTTATAGTCTATTAGGCCAGAAAATCCCACCTTTATTGCTTAATTTTCTGAAAGGAGTAGTCGCGATCGCTTTAATTGCCCTGACGCTGCCCGTTTCCGGACAATGGCGCGATATCAATCAGCAAAGTTCGGTATTTATACTCTTGACAAGTGGCGCAATTGGTATTGGAATCGGTGACACGGCCTATTTTACGGCCCTTAATTATTTGGGACCGCGAAAAACCCTACTGTTAGAAACCCTTTCGCCTCCTTTGGGGGCGATTCTAGCGGCGACTTTTTTGGGGGAATCCCTGAAAATATCGGCTTATATTGGCATTATTTTGACCATTTTCGGGGTTGCTTGGGTTATTTCCGAAAAAAACTCTCGAAATCAATAGTCAACGCCCCTGGCGGCAGGGAATTCCCTGGGCTTTAATTGCGGCGATTTCCCAAGCGGTGGGGGCGGTTTTATCTCGTCAGGCACTGGTAGAGTCGGGAATGTCTTCTTTGCAGAGTACCCTTTTTCGTCTGTTAGCGGGGACGGGAATAGTGTTAATTCTGATGTTTTTTCGCCGTCAGGAATCATCACCAGCGATTAACTGGTCATTGCGTCTGATTGCTATTATTATTGTCACCGCTTTTGGCAGTACGTTTTTAGGGATATGGTTACAGCAAACTGCTTTAAAATTCTCTCCTGTGGGTATTGCCCAAACTCTCACCGCTACCAGTCCTTTATTTGTCCTGCCGATCGCTGCCATGATGGGGGATCGGATTAACTTGCGGGCGATTTTCGGGGTGATGATTGCTTTGCTAGGAATTGGGATTTTGTTTCAATGAGTGGTTTATTCATCGGTTTGTAGTCTTGTTTTAGCAATAATGCGGGTTTTCTTTAAATCTCCCTCGCTCAATTCTTCTCCCACCTGTAAACGGGTGGCATTAGTTTGAAGGACAGTGGCGGCGTTTTTTTCCCCCAATTGTAGGGCCGTTTTGGCTGCGGTTTGTAGCATGGTGGCAGCAGCTGCTCGATCTCCCTGTTTTAATTTTTCTTCGGCGATTTGGGTTTGACGATATTTGGCTAAAGTGAGAATTGATTTCTGAACTTGCTCGTCTAATTGGGATTGATAGAGAGCTTGGGAGGTGATATCAAGGTTAAAAGTCGCAGTTTCTAGTCCTTTTTGACCGGAAGCGGGATCATCGTAGCGAATCTTCACTTTAGCTATGGTGTGAGTACCGGGGGGAATTTGGTCAATATAGAGATTGAGGAGGAGAATTTTTTCTTCATCTATCATTAAATCCCCCAAACGGGTGATGTAAAAATTGCCCTCTTTTTGTAGGCTCATTTCTATAGTTTCTGGAGCAACTTGGGCGATGGGTTTTAAGTCGGCTAAATGAGTCCGGGCATCTAATTCTAATTGCAGGAAAGCGTTAGTTAACCGCACAGATTGCAGACGGTTAAACAGACGAGTAAATTCAATTAAAGCCTGTTCGGGTCTTTCGATATAGGATAAACTTCCGCCGGCGATATCGGCAATTTTTTCTAGGATATCTTGATTCCAATGATCGCCAAAACCGAAGGTATTTAAGGTGATACCGTACTCAGCTGCTACTGCGGCTAATTTTAAACAGCGTTGATTATCTCCATGTTCATTTTCACCATCGGTAAGCAGAAAAATATGAGACACATAACCTTTGCTGCCGCTGGAACTTTCTTGAATACCTAATTTTATCCCTTCATCGATCGCCGTACCTCCTCCCGCTTGTAATTGTTGAATTTTTGAGCGAATTAAGGTCAGATCATCCTGTCGAGATTGGGAGGGAAGAATAACTTTAGCGCGATGATCGAAAGCTATCACCGAGAGACGATCATTAACCCCGAGGGATTCTATTAAACTTAAAGCCGCTTTTTTGACCGTTTCTAGGGGTTTTCCCTGCATAGAACCGCTATGATCAAGAACTAAACAAAGATTAATCGGTAAATTTGTGTTAATCTGTTCACTGGTGGCGGCGATCGATAGCATCAGTTGACGTTGACTGCTGCTTTGATTAGCGTCGATATTACTATCACTCAAGGCCGATTTTAGAGTTACCCGCATAAGAGTTTTAAATCGTGGTCGTTGATATTTATATTCTAATGAGTATAATTAGATTTGTGCTTATTTTCCCGTCTGGCATCGAGTGAAACAAGTTCGAGAACTGGGTGCATCTCATTTTTGTCAATCTACATTGATCTTAAAAGTTAGGAATTACCCAAAAAAAGAGCCTAAATCAATCAATAAGTCCTTAACAAAAATAAAAAAGGAATAAATACGACTCTCTTATTCTTTATGTCATAAGTTTAACTTATATAGGAGCGGTCGATCTTTGTGTCCTTTTTGTCTTTGTGGTTCGTGCCACTCGCTCGCCAGCAGAATAATATCTCAAGAATACATTTTACCCACCAAACCCAAGAGAGCCTAAATACTAATATGGAACTTTTGCCCCCTGACAGTCCCCTTTTTGTTAACCACAAAGACAGGAAGTTAGGAGATAAGGATTTAGGGAGATGGGGAAATTTTAGCTAAATTCCCTAACACCCCAAAACCCACCCCCAAGAAAAACTTTTTAAGAGGAACCATTCAGGATAAAGCAGCGATCGCTTGTTCTAAAGCTAGAGAAATATGGGTCCAATGGGTTCCCCCCTGACAAAAAACGATATAGGGTTCCCGGAGGGGTCCATCGGCGGAGAATTCCGAGGTGCTACCATCAATAAACGTGCCACCGGCCATCACTACTTGGCTCTCATAGCCCGGCATTTGGGCAGGAATGGGATCCAAGTAGGAACCGATGGGAGAATAGGCTTGAATGGCTTTACAGAAGGCAATCAGCTTATCGGGGGAACCGAGTTTAATCGCTTGAATAATATCGCGTCGAGGCACAAAAGGGGCAGGATTGACCAGATAACCCAACTTATCGCCCACATAGGCAATTAAATGACTGCCTTTCATCGCTTCTCCCACCATTTGCGGCGCTAGAAACAATCCCTGATAAAGAAGACGATTTTGGTCAAAAGTTGCCCCTCCCTCGCTACCGATCCCCGGTGCTGTCAGACGATAGCAGGCCATTTCTACTAATTCCGCTTTACCTGCTATGTATCCCCCGGCCGTGACGATTGTACCTCCGGGGTTTTTAATTAGAGAACCGGCCATTAGATCTGCTCCCACGTCGGTGGGTTCTTGGGTGTTGATAAATTCTCCATAGCAATTATCGACAAAACAAACCGTATTCGGGTTTTGTTGTTTAACTATACGAACAATTCTCTCGATTTCGTCAATAGACAAACTCGATCGCCAGGAATAACCGCAGGATCTTTGAATATGGACTAAACGGGTTTGGGGTTTCACTGCTGTGGCCAAGGCCAACCAATCGATCGCACCAGTATAATCTAGCTCTAATTGGCGATAACTAACACCAAAATCCTTTAAAGAGCCTTGACCACTGCCCCTAATGCCAATTACTTCCTCTAGGGTATCGTAGGGCGCACCGGCTACCGCTAACATTTCATCCCCCGGTCGAAGAACCCCATACAAGGCACAGGCGATCGCATGGGTTCCTGAAACAAATTGTACTCGCACCGCTGCCTTTTCGGCCCCTAGGGCTTGGGCGAACACTTGATCTAAAGTATCCCGCCCCAAGTCATCATGACCATAACCACTAACACTAGCGAAATGATGCACCCCGACGCGGTTTGCACGAAAAGCAGCGAGGACTTGACGGAGATTTTCCTTGACCTGTGCGTCAATTTCCGAAAAGATGGGGAGTAGGGCCTCTTCTGCCCTGTGGAGTAGAGAGGGGATATCCATCAAACAATAGACTGTGATATTTGTTACTATTTATTAAGCGTCAAAGTTTCCCCTGTGTCAAATCGAGACGGATAAGACAATGATGCTCTGTCTCCTGTTGTTTCCCTTTGGGTTATTCAATGACTGTTGCGACTTCCGAAAAACTGCCCATTGACTGGGTGACTCTCATCTACATGGCTTTTATCCACTTAGTGGCTCTTTTAGCCTTCTTGCCTGGCAATTTTAGCTGGGGTGCTGTGGGAGTGACATTGATTCTTTATTGGATTACTGGGGGTTTAGGAATTACCCTCGGTTTCCATCGTTTGGTCTCCCATCGGAGTTTTAAGACTCCCAAATGGTTAGAATACTTTCTGGTTTTGTGCGGAACCCTCGCTTGTCAGGGGGGTGCGATCGCATGGATAGGTTTACATCGTATTCATCATAAATATTCTGATACTGCTCCCGATCCCCACGATTCTAATAAAGGTTTCTGGTGGAGTCACATGGGTTGGATGCTGCACGAAATTCCTGCTGATGAAGAAATTGCTCGTTTTACCCAGGATATCGCCGACGATCCTTTCTATAAATTCTGTCAAAATTATTTTGTTCCTATCCAAATTGTTCTAGGCTTAATTCTCTATGCTATGGGTGGTTGGCCGTTTGTAATTTGGGGAATTTTTGTGCGCTTGGTCTTAGTTTTCCACTCTACTTGGTTTGTCAACAGCGCCACCCACAAATTCGGTTATGTTAGCCATGAATCCCACGATAATTCTAAAAATTGTTGGTGGGTTGCTCTCTTAACTTTCGGTGAAGGTTGGCACAATAATCACCATGCCTATCAGTATTCTGCCCGTCATGGCCTACAATGGTGGGAGGTTGACCTGACTTGGATGACCATCCGTCTGCTGCAAATTCTGGGATTAGCTACTAATATTAAGTTGCCTCCCACCACAGCAGTCACGACAGAAAGTTAGTTTTGTCCAGTTGTTAAATTAAATCTAGCCGAACTTATGTTTAAGTTCGGTTATTTTTTTCCCGACTTAACCCAAATCTAACAGCTTTTCCCACGGCACAACTGAGGAATATAGGTAATGCGAATCCTCCCCCAAATAAAAGAATTAAGGACAGAATCCCTTTCATGAATGCAGCTGCTGCCGAACATTGACTGGGGAAAGCGCAACCCATCGGGCCAACAGCGAAGGATAACCAACCAAAAACGAAAAAACACAGGGGAAATAAGAGGCAAAAAACCAGACCCCCCGCTAGACAGCCTAATCCATTAGCCTTTTTATTCGATTCTCTCACCATTTCTATCGGTGACTTTTTCTAAGCCATAGCATAAAAAAGTCAAAATAGCAACTTTTTTAACAAATATTTAATATTGACGCTGACGTGCCGGAAAGACCCCAGAGAACGTATATTTAAAGCTAATCCCCAAATTATATTAAGTTTCTAATGAAAAAAATCTCGATTTTAGGCTCCACTGGCTCGATCGGTACTCAAACTCTCGATATTGTCACCGATCATCCCGATAAGTTTCAAGTGGTGGGATTAGCCACGGGTAATAATATTCAACTACTATCGGAGCAAATTCGGCAATTTCGCCCGCAAATCGTGGCGATTAATAACGAAAGTCAACTAGAAGACCTGAAAGGCCTAATTTCCGACCTTGACTACACCCCGATTATCCTAGCAGGAAAGGAAGGAGTAATCGAAGTGGCCCGTTATGGCGATTCCGAAAGCGTCGTCACGGGAATTGTCGGTTGTGCGGGATTGCTGCCGACAATTGCCGCTATTACTGCTGGTAAAGATATCGCTCTCGCTAATAAAGAAACTCTGATTGCTGGCGGTCCGGTGGTGCTGCCTTTAGTGGCAAAACACGGAGTTAAATTATTACCTGCTGACTCGGAACATTCAGCTATTTTTCAATGTTTGCAAGGAGTTCCCACCGGGGGATTAAAAAAGATTATTCTCACCGCTTCTGGGGGTGCTTTTCGGGATTTACCCGTGGAAAAATTGTCACAAGTAACCGTAGCTGATGCCCTCAAACATCCTAACTGGTCGATGGGCAGAAAAATCACCATCGATTCGGCTACTTTGATGAATAAAGGTCTAGAAGTTATCGAAGCTCATTATCTATTTGGTGTCGATTATAATGCGATCGATATTGTTATTCATCCCCAAAGTATTATTCACTCTTTAATTGAGTTACAGGATACCTCAGTTTTAGCTCAATTAGGCTGGCCTGATATGCGTTTACCCCTATTATATGCCTTGTCTTGGCCTGAAAGAATTTATACTGATTGGGAACCTTTAAATTTAGTTAAAGCTGGCAGTTTAACCTTCAAAGAACCCGATCATCAAAAATATCCCTGTATGGGATTAGCTTATGCAGCTGGGCGCTCAGGTGGGGCAATGCCAGCAGTATTAAATGCGGCCAATGAACAAGCAGTAGCATTATTTTTAGAAGAAAAGATTAGCTTCTTAGATATTCCCCGGGTGATTGAAAAAGTCTGCGATCGCTTTGCAATTCATAACAGTTCTAATCCTAGCCTAGATGACATTTTAGCCGCCGATAATTGGGCGCGTCAAGAAGTATCTAACTGTCTGATTACCAATCGGGTCTAGATCGTCTAGATTCTGTAGGGATGTTAACTCTAGTGTCTCTACAGATCTAGGATAAAAAAATCACTAATTTCGGTTATTTTTTCTAGTCAACTAGATTTATGATGTTCATGAAAGCAAAGGATTAAATTAAGTAGGGTCTTTTGTACCAAGCTATGTACTACAAAAAGGACAATGCAAGGTTTTTGAAAGTCCCAATCCTATTTTCTTGCACTAACATCGGACTTTAACAGGTCAAAAGCTTTATTTTAAAAGGGTTTTACCATTATTCGGCAAACCCTACTTATACTAAATCCGTTGAGTACAGGCTAGTTATGAGGAGAGGCAAAAGGCAAAGGGGAATAAATAATCAGTTTTTAATAACCAGATTTAGTATTATTAGTGTAGTTTGGTATGGGCTTTTTTCTCATAGGTGCGTTCAAATTTTGTGCGGGTGTAATTGGCAGCGATCGCTATTGCTAAAGCCAAAATTGCGAAAATAAGAGCAGTAATTTGATAGATAGACTGATTTGGGGATAAAATTGCCAGTAAAACTAATAATATACCCATTAAAATCGCGATTTGTTTAGTTTTTACCATTTTTTCATGGGCAGCGCTACAGGTGCGACAGTGGACAGTGTGACGAGAATAGCGATCGAGGGGTAAAGGATCGGATAAATCGATCGCCGTTGTCCGCTGGCTGGTGTAGCCTTGATAGTAGGGGAAAGAGTCCCCATAGCGATCGAACCATTGACGTAACTCAATCACCAACGCATCGGAACTTTTTAAGGGCAAGTATAATTTTTGTAAAGTATCTCTTGACTTTTCCACCATTTGCTGCTGACTTTGAATCAAAGGTAGATCATCTTCGAGGATGCGACTTTGACGCAGATGTTCCAACCAGCGCCAACGGTATTGACGGGAGTTAACGGCAAAATTTTGGTAACGTCGCACCAGTAAGCGAGAACGACCTTGACCGAGAGAAATCCCGTATAAAGCCAATCCAGCATACCAATGGGGATTAGGCACAGAAAAACGATAATGAACGAGATTAGGGGCTATAAAATCCAGATGTTTCCAGCTTTCCTGCGGATTGCCGCTATTGCGCCACTGACTGCGAATTCCCCGCGCCGAGATTTCGAGGATTTGGAAGGCTAACGGTTGAGCATTTTCCCGTTTTGCCCCGAATTCGCTGCGATCATGGCTAATATTAACATGGGCGGGATCGAAGAGATTTTCGAGTAAATAGCCCTGTTCGTAGGGAAAATCGATGAGATAATCGGTATGGACACAATTGGGGTCTTCTAGGTCTTTGATGATAGGAATATCGCTTTCTTTCGCTGTTTCCTCTTCTCCTAACCAAACCCAGAGGACTCCCTGACGTTCCACCACCCGATAGGATTTAACCTTGGCATTGCGAGGAATCGGGGTATTAACTGGCAGTTGGGGAATATGGGAACATTTTCCATCCGTCTCGAACTGCCAACCATGGTACAAACATTCTAAACGCCCAGCGATCATCTGTCCGGTGGAGAGTTTCGCCAAGCGATGGGGACAGCGATCGAGCAAACAGCCCCATTTTCCCTGCTGATCGCGAAATATTAGCAATGGTTGCCCATAAAGAGAGAAAGAGTAGGGATTTTTTTGCCAATCCTGCACGAATAACACAGGATACCAACAATTTTGGTAGTGAAAATAGTCATCCCTAGGCAGGGGTTGAGATTGATCAGTGCTTGTCATGGGGATGAGAGAGAAAAAATATTGATCATGATCATAATATCGGTGCGGCAAATTGATCTCTGTCTTCTTACTATCTTTTAACTAATCCGAAAAAGACTAGGAGAGGGTCGAAATTCCCGATAGCTGTTAATTATAGCCAGAAAGTCGATTGTAAAGTCTTTTATTGATTTCGTATAGTAGCCAAATAATTAAAAAACAGACAGAGATGAATAGCAAAGGTTTTTTAGTCAGTAAATTCTGCAAACTCCAGACGACTTGCTGCGGTTGAGTGATTAAGTGCCAACTATTCAGTCGGAGAAACCTTCCTAAATAGATACCGATCGCACTTAAAAAATGGAGAGTTATTTCTAGGGGTAAAACTGCTGAATTTAGCTGACTTTGCTGACAATAACTTTTTAAATTAAGTAAGGAGAAAACGTATAGCTGAAAGCCGATAAAAATAAAAATACTATACTGGGGAATTAAAACTAAAAAAATTAAACTTTTGGCGTAATCCTGCTGAACATAAGAGATTAAATGAATGCTATCGGTGAGAATATAGGGAGCATTGGGTAAAAAAAGCACAAAAACTAAGAGAATTAACCACCAGAGTAGGGAACGATCGAGGGTGATCCGAAATAACCAAAAGCTGAGGATAAAGGGGATAAAAGCCAGAAAAGAATTCCAGATAATCCTGCCAGTGCTAAGGTTAAATAATTGCCAGGCATTGTGCCACCAATCCCTCGTTAAAATTATCGTTAAATCTGCCCAAATCATCTCTTAAATATCAGTATCCTCTAGGGTTGATAAATATCCTAACCAATTTTTTAAAGATTCCGGAAAAGGGATTCTTTGTCTATCGGTGGGAGCGATGCACACATGGCGGGTTTTCGCTTTTCCGATCATGATTTCAGTCAAATAAATTTTATACTGCAATTCAAACTCGTTTTCGCTTAGGGATCGGACAGTGAAATTAATCTGTATGCGATCGCCACAAAAAAGAGGCCGAAAAAACTGGATTTCCGCTTGAGTAATCGGTAGAGCAACCGGAGAATCCTTCAAAAAATCCTTGATATTGATGCCAAATTGTGCTAAAGAAAACTCGTAGGCTTCATGACAGATCGAGAGAAGATGGGCAAAATAAACCACACCGGCCGCATCGGTATCGGCCAGATAAATTAGGCGCTCGTAGGACATAAAAAGCTTATTGTCTTTCTAGAAAGGTTAAACTATCTTGTAGTTGTCTTAACTCGTCTCGATGGGCTTTGACAGTTAATTCCGTTTGCTGAGATTTACTTTCTACTTTAAAAGCCACTTCCTCTAAACGGCCGACTTTTTGCCAATAGAAAACACCCGCGAGGGGAGATAAACCCACAAGAGCAAAAATATAGGGATTAGTATCAGGAAATAACACCGATAACACCAGTGAGAAGCAAAATAAACCCAAGGCCGCTAAAATTGTCAAAAATATCGCTAGAAAGGGGCTAGGCGGCACAAAACCCTGTAATCTGACAATATTCTGTTCGGGTTCGATCGCCTTGACTTGATAGGAACGTCGGTCAAAATAATCTCGCAGTTGTTGCAATAGTTGGTCGTCACTGGTACTGGTAAGATAGACACGCTGTTCGATACGCTCTTTGACGGAACCGCGAATAAAAAAGAATAATCCCACCATGAGCAGGAGAGTCAGAAAAAAAGTTGAGGAAAGAACGGGGGTATCCATGGCGGCAGTTAGGAGCGAAAAAACTTACAATTAATCCTAATTATCCTAACCTATCTTCTCCCCCGATTTAGAAGATGGACCCTAGGAGCAAAACCTCGATCGAGAATCAGAAAAATTTAACCCCAAGGCAGATTCATGGGCAACAATCTATTAACAGGATTAATCGAACCCTTACAGTATAGTTTCATGCAGAGATCCCTAATTGAAGCTATCATCGTCGGGATCATTTGTGCGGTGGTGGGAACCTACCTGATGGTACAACGTTTGGCCCTCTTGGGCGATGCCATCAGTCACTCGGTCCTACCCGGATTAGCGATCGCTTTTATTGGTAATTTTAATCTTCTTTTGGGTGCTTTACTAGCCTCAATGGTCAGTACCCTACTGATTAACTTAATCCGTAATCGTTCCCCGATCAAAGAAGATGCGGCCATGGGTATCGTTTTCTCGGCTTTTTTTGCCCTTGGTATCACCCTGATCACTCTCATCCAAAAAAACAACAAAATTGACCTTAATCACTTTCTCTTCGGCAATATTCTCGGTGTTACTGCTGCCGACATTCGCGATACCCTAATTATTGCCGTTATCGTTTTATTAACCGTTTTGCTCCTGTATAAAGAACTATTATTCTACACTTTCGACAAAATCGGGGCGCAAGCGGCGGGTTTACCAGTAAATTTATTAGATTTAGGCTTAATGCTCCTGATCGGCCTGACAATCGTTGCTAGTCTCCAAGCGGTGGGAGTAATCCTCGTTTTGTCCCTTTTGATTACCCCCGCAGCCACTGCTTATCTTTTAGTTACCCGTCTTCATCAAGTCATGGGTTTAGGTGTGGGTGTGGGTATTATTTCTAGTATCAGTGGGATGTATTTAAGTTATTACTGGAATTTACCCTCTGGACCGGCGATCGTGCTTGTCGCTTTTACCCTATTTATGTTGGCCTTTTTATTCAGTCCCCGTCAAGGAATTTTCACTCATCCCTCTAGTCTAGGTGGTCAACTTTCTATCTGGGTAGAGATGAAAAATTTGTTGAGACGGCGTTAGTTTGGGGGATAAGGTGGGAGTGATCAAAAAAAGCGGACGGCCGAGATAACTGCCATAATTTGCCAGATTTTTCGAGGCTCTTACCCTGATATTGTGTTAATTTTATCGTTTCATATTGTACTTAAGCGACATACCAGACCACAGCATTAGGTTAATTCTTCCCCACAAGAATCTGATATTGGAAAATAGCCATTTGACCTCTTGTATTGGGTAGCTCTTGGATTCATTAGCCTGTACAGCTAGTCTCCGCTAATTTCTACCAATGTCTCACCAGCAGCTAAAAGTTCTAAAGCCCTGGGTAAAGTCTCACTCAAGATTTCACGCAACCGGGCATTAGAGGTATTGCCACAAGTCAGCCAAATAATTTGTGGGGGCGAACCAAGTCGCTCAACTAAATCTACAAAATCGCTGTCTTTGGTCATTAGGATAGCTCTTCGAGCTTTTGCAACCTGAAAGATTTCAGTATCTTCAGCCTCTCTCAGTCCAAGATCACGCAAAGCCACAGTTTCAATCTCAAGTGTAGTGCTAATCCAGGTTGCAATTGCAGGAGACAAATGTGCGTCAACCCAAATTGTCATGCCAGTAAAACCGGGTGATTAAGCTTCCGCGAGGCATATAAAAGCGCTGCTTTCAAATCATCTGCCTCAAGATCAGGCATTTCATCTAGAATTTCTCTCGCGCTTAAACCTGCCGCGAATAGATCTAACACATCTGATACCCGGATTCTCATTCCTCGAATACAGGCACGACCACCGCACTGCCGAGGATTAACTGTAATTCTTGAAAGCAATTCCGCCATTACAAGGTAGCTCTTACGATCTTTACCTTTATTGTGAACTAGAGTGCTAAAAGTTTCAACAAAATAGGGTAGGCATAGTTCACCTTGTCAATTATGAAAAATTTTGACATCCTCACCGCCGGGGCCGAACGATGATTCCTCACCACCTTTTTGGATATGATCAATTTATTCTCGCACCTCTAGAAGTTTAAACCATGTCACTCGCTGAGTTAATTCCTCTGGTCAACAATCTGAGCCAGTCAGACAAATTATCACTCTTCAAACTCCTGGCCACACAAATCCCAGACGCTGAACTACAATTCATCTTCTCCGCATCAGAGTACCCAATTTGGTCGCCCTAGGACGCAACGGCAGCTGCAAACATTCTGATGCAGATGATTCAGGATGACCAAGGGGCATCTGCTCATGCCTAGTACAGTTGAGTTTCCCTTTTCTGAGGATAACGCATTACCGACCAGAACCTTGATCCCAAGCGGCGATCGCTCTGATAACATGAGCTACTTTATCATTCTGCCTCAAAATTGTTTTTTATTGGTCGGCAATAATTGTCTTCTTTTTTTGATTTTGTACGGTAAGTTTGGAACAATCATATTTAAAAAGGCAGAAAATCTTCATCAAGAATTTGCTCCAGCGATAGTCCCCACTCTCAGGCTCAATGACAATAAACCAGTCATAATATTCCCCTGCTAATTGTGGATAAACGCGGTCAAAAATCTCTCGACAACGCCGAGCTAAAGCTTTATCCTCAGCCTCAATTTTCGCTATTTCTTCAGCAGAAAGGCGATGTTGATGAGGAAAAATCGAACTTCCCAGAGGAACTTTTCGAGAGGTTATTTGGCTCATTTTGGCTAATTTTTGCCCAGTGGTGACAAATTTAACTAGAGACAGAGAGAAGAAAAGAGCCTGTTGTGTTTCGGAAATGACTATCGTTCAGGAGAAGTCATTCTTTGATTATTCTAACGATTTCTGCATCTAGTCGGAGCCGTTTTTTTCAGGACAATCGCCACTCTCCACCCAGCCCAATATTGGGAGTAATAAGCTAAATCCCGTCATATAATTGGAAAGGAGAATGGCAACATTAGAGGCTGAGGCGAGGGGAAACAGATGAAGAGCGATCCGGCTGTATTGAAGAAAGTGTCTGTCAGTCTTCCTTTTGGTATTGGTTCAGCCGAATGGGAGGCAGATCCGACTGAGAGAAGGGCTGCATGGTCACTTTATGTGGAATTGGTGACGCGCATTGCTGTAGAGCCACTGGAGGGGGAAGAAGGGCTGCTGCGTGAGGCTTTGAACTCGCTGTATAGTTTATTTGGGACAACCCGCGAGATTCTCAAGGAAGCTGGTCCCGATGTGGGGGCTTCTCGCAATTCAGTGGGCGGTATTGCGATCGCTGTCCTGAATCGGGGGTTGCGCCGTTTTCTAGCCAAGTGGCATCCTCGCTTGCAGGTTTGGGAGGCCAAGCGCCCTGCTGATGTCAGTCCCAAGGAATACGAGCAGCAATGGACAGAAGAACCTGAATTGCGAAGGGAGTTAGAGGCTCTCAGGCAGGATTTAAGTCGGTATGCACTGGCTCTAGCAGAGATTGCTGGGGTTGAAAATTAGATTAGGAGTTTCTGGGAATGTCTATTTTTATTAGCTACAGTCGTCAAGACCAAGCCTATGTAAATAAGCTGCTAGAGGCTCTTACAAAGCACGAATTGCCCTGGTGGTTAGATAACAAAATTGACTACGGGGATCAATGGCCAAGAGTGATTGAAGAAAACCTCAGAAAAAGTCAGGTTTTTATGCTGGTGATGTCTCCTCGCTCTAAAAACTCTCATTGGGTAAACTGCGAACTGGCTCTTGCTTTAGAGTTAAAAAAGCCCATTTTCCCCCTTTTGTTAGAGGGTAGCCGTTGGCTAGAAGTTGGAATAATTCAGACAGTTGATATACAGGGGGGAAAACTGCCGCCTGCTAGTTTTTTTGATAGAGTTCGATCTGAATTAAATAATAAAGTTCGATCCAAATTAAATCATAAAACCGTACAACTGACCGCCGAAGAGTGGTTTAACAGTGCCTATAACAAAGGTGAATCAGGAGACTACCAAGGTGCGATCGCTGACTACAATCAAGCCATTAAAATCAAACCCGACGATGCTGATGCCTACTACAATCGCGGGAATGCCAAGTCTAACTTAGGAGACAAGCAAGGTGCGATCGCTGACTACAATCAAGCCATTAATATCAAACCCGACTATGCTGATGCCTACATCAATCGCGGGAATGCCAAGTCTAACTTAGGAGACAACCAAGGTGCGATCGCTGACTACAATCAAGCCATTAATATCAAACCTGACTTTGCTCTTGCCTACAACAATCGCGGGAATGCCAAGTCTAACTTAGGAGACAACCAAGGTGCGATCGCTGACTACAATCAAGCCATTAATATCAAACCTGACTATGCTCTTGCCTACTACAATCGCGGGGTTGCCAAGTCTGACTTAGGAGACAAGCAAGGTGCGATCGCTGACTACAATCAAGCCATTAATATCAAACCCGACGATGCTGATGCCTACATCAATCGCGGGAATGCCAAGAAAAACTTAGGAGACAAGCAAGGTGCGATCGCAGACTACAATCAAGCCATTAATATCAAACCTGACTATGCTGATGCCTACAACAATCGCGGGATTGCCAAGTATAACTTAGGAGACAAGCAAGGTGCGATCGCAGACTACAATCAAGCCATTAATATCAAACCCGACTATGCTGATGCCTACTACAATCGTGGGATTGCCAAGTATAACTTAGGAGACAAGCAAGGTGCGATCGCAGACTACAATCAAGCCATTAATATCAAACCCGACTATGCTGATGCCTACTACAATCGCGGGATTGCCAAGGATGACTTAGGAGACTACCAAGGTGCGATCGCTGACTACAATCAAGCGGCACAACTTTACTCGCAGCAAGGCAATATGGAAGAGTATCGTAAGGCTCTCGACAGGATCAAAAATCTTGAAAAATGATTTTGGGGAAGGTTGTTCTCATAAAAAATAGCTGTTACTAAAATTAAAAAATCAAAATAAAGGACTGATGAATTAATCTATAATGCAAGAGAAAGGAGCTATTAGCGGCAGGCTATTTGAACCATCTAAAGCGGGAGGTAAAATTCTTAAATTATCCTATCAAGAAATAAAAAACTAGGCTATCCCACTGGACAGCAACCCGATCCCGATCTGGCTTACAAATTGTGGAATAATGCTCACACAGCAACCCTTGAAGATTATGGTTTAAAAGAAGGATTTGGCGTTTTATTTCACCCAAGTATAGAGGATTAATCATGAAAGATACCGTACAGTTAACCCAACTTGAATTGGTGCTTCTCCAATTAGTTGAAAAAGGAAAAGGAAAATGGAGTTGGTACGAATTAGCTAACGCACTTTCCCGCAGAGATGTTCCTAGCCGTAGCGTGTGGATATGAGAAGGGAACAGGGGGTCTTTGGTCGATTCTCGTTTTTTCTTCTCTCGCGCAAAGACTTGTAAGCTGTAAGATATAACGATCTCAGGTCTTTTGTCAAGCTTAGTTTTGGAGATTTCTAGAACGAAAACATAGGCTTTTTCCTACTTCAATACCTGGCACTGGTTGCTGTCATCAAGCTATCGGTTTCCAGTAGTAAGCTACTTTGCAGATAAGTCAACTTTTAATTCTCGCTCTTCTACTATTATTTAGCCCTCATCAATAAACGGGTTTTTAATATTTAAACCAGAAATACCCTTAAAATCATCAACATTTCTAGTGACCAAACATCCATTTTGGCTCAATGTTGTTGCGGCAATAATGGCATCGGGAATCTTGATTTTATACTGTCGTTTCAGTTGAATAGTCAGATCTTCAATTTCTCTCAATATGGGAATTAATTCAAACTGTGAGAGTAAATCTTCAATTATCTGCTCTTCTTCCTTAGACAAAGTAGGAAAACTGAGTAACTCAATTCTGACAATTGGTGAGATAAAAATCTGATGCAAACTCAAAAAAGCTTGGGAGAAAAAAGAAGTAACTATATCGTCATCGGCTAAATAATAAATAAAAATATTGGTATCATAGACGTATTTCATCCATCCCACTCCCGACGAAGAGACTCTACATGAGATAGCATTGCCGCTTTTTTATCCTTAAGAATACCTTTGGCTTTAACCACCTTTTGATAATCTTTTTGCCAAAGCTGAAGCAGTGAATCTGGCACGTCTGCTGTAATGAAATTTTCATCTTCAGCAATCAGATAGTTCCTTGGTATTTTAATCAGTGGCACAGCTTTTCTCCTAATACCAAACAGTATTTAATGTTTCTCTCTGTCATAGACCATCATTATATATTATCATCACAAGTACGGTAGAGCCACCAAGTCAAGGAATATTCGGGTGATAAAACTAACTTTGTTTAATTTAGAGCGGGATTAAGTAATTCTACCTGACAGCGTAATGCTGCATCTATTAATTGCTTATCATTGGTAGCCAATGGTAAATCTAAGCGCAAAGCAAGTTCTAAGTAAGCAGCATCATAAGAAGCTAATTTTTGTTCTCTTGCTAGTGTTAAAGTCCTGCCAAAAGCTTGGACTGAAGTTAAAGAATCAATAGTAATAAGTAAAGACTGTAACCAATTAATCGATGCTTGAGTTTGCTCGACCATCATCCGATTTCTTCTTTCTGCGACTAGGAGAGTATTGACAATCTCTAAAGACCAAATTTCGGGAACAAATGCTTCGGCGTTTGGCATTATGTCTAATACTGCGTTAGCATAATCGTTATCTTCATCGACCAAACACCAGCTAATTGCTACCGAACAATCTAAAACAAACTCAATCAAAACCGTCTCCCTTCTTCTCGCATGGCACGAATTTCACTTTTAGGTAAAGCTACAGTTTTTTGAAGGCGGCGCATTCCTGAAATAGCTTGGGTAATAGATTGCTCTACTACTGGGTTGCCCCAAGCATTATAGCGAGGTTTTCTTTCCTCTTTTCTACTTGCTAAATCTTCACTGACTTCTTGAACCGCTTCAACGGTTACTGTAACATTTACTTCAGTTTCTTTAAAATCGGACGGTATATCTAAATGTAAGATTCCATCTCTACCAATCTGAGAACGTAGTTTAATTGTTGGCATATTAAAACCTCGTATATTCTTATCCTTTTGCCCCTTTATAAGCAGTAAAACGTAGGGTGCGTTAGACGGCAAAAATTGCTGCTGTGACTGGAAGGTGACAATCCGTCGTAACGCACCACCTCTCATCAACACCTACTCATACCGGCGGTTACGTTTGCGGATAATCCAGAGGATAAACCAGATAACCAGGACAAGTAGAGCTATTTTTGACACGGGAGCCAGATATTCTTCTACAAGGGGGTAATTCTTCCCTAAAAAGTAACCTGCTGCCGTTAAAAAAACGACCCAGAGAGTCGTGCCGATGGTAGAGTAAACTAAAAAGGGAATCATCGCCATGTGATTCATCCCAGCGGGTAGGGAAATCAAAGTTCGTACTCCGGGGACCAAACGACAAAGTAAAACTGCTTTACTACCGTGACGGTTAAACCATTGATTAGCTTTTTGAATATCCTTAGCGGAAACGGTAATCCATTTGCCGTATTTATCGGCTAGTTTTTCGATTTTTTCCTCATCCACAACCCGACCAAGATAATACCAAGGTAGCGCTCCGACTACGGTTCCGACAATCCCCGCTACCACTGCCGGAATAAATTGCATTTGTCCCTCATGGACGGTAAAACCGGCTAGGGGCATAATTAATTCCGAGGGAATGGGAGGAAAAAGATTCTCTAAAAACATTAATAGGGCTATGCCTAAATAGCCCATAGAAGTCATTGTGTTTGTAATCCATTCAGTCATATTTTTTGAGGATTTAGAAAACAGTTTTAAAGTAAAGTATTTTCAGTGAACTGACAACCGATAACTAATAACTGATAACTGATAACTGATAACTGATATTAGGTTCCGGAAGTCCAGGAGTTGATATATTCTAATTGGGCTTCGGTGAGAGTATCGATTTCAATCCCCATAGCTTGCAGTTTCAAGCGGGCGATTTCTTGGTCTAATTCGTAGGGAATTGAGTAGATGCCGGGGGCCAATTTACCCTTATTTTTAACCAAGTATTCTACACCGATCGCCTGGTTAGCGAAACTCATATCCATAACAGCGCTAGGATGACCTTCGGCGGCTGCCAGGTTAACTAGGCGACCTTCCCCGATAACAACGACGGATTTACCGCTTTTTAGTCTATATTGTTGGGTAAAGTTGCGAACTTCCTTAACATTATCGGCTTTTGCGCCTAAAGCTTGCAGGTCGATTTCAATATCAAAGTGACCAGAGTTGGAAACAATCGCCCCATCTTTCATCACGTCAAAATGTTCGGCCCGGATAACGTGCTTGTTACCGGTAACGGTGATGAAGATATCGCCTTCTTTAGCGGCTTCATCCATGGGCATAACCCGGAAACCGTCCATCGCCGCTTCAATGGCACGCACGGCGTTGATTTCGGTGACAATTACATTAGAGCCTAAACCTTTGGCCCGCATAGCCACACCTTTACCACACCAACCATAACCAGCCACAACCACGGTTTTACCGGCGAGGAGGATATTGGTGGCGCGAATGATACCATCAAGGGTAGATTGACCTGTACCGTAGCGATTATCAAAGAAATGCTTGGTTTCTGCGTCGTTAACGTTCATTGCGGGGAAGGATAACACCCCGGCTTTGAGCATGGCTTGCAAACGGACGATACCGGTGGTAGTTTCTTCGGTAGTACCGATAATGTCGGGTAATTGGTGACTTCTTTCTTTAACTAGAGTAGCCACCACATCACAACCATCATCAATGATAATCTGGGGTTTATGATCGAGGGCGATTTGAACGTGACGGTGATAGGTGTCGTTATCTTCCCCTTTGATTGCATAAACGGGGATACCGTAATCAGCGACTAAACAAGCGGCCACATCATCTTGGGTGGAAAGGGGATTACTGGCAATTAGTAACGCATCAGCGCCACCAGCTTTTAGTGCGATGGCTAAATTGGCGGTTTCGGTGGTAACGTGACAGCAAGCGACTAAACGCAGTCCAGCAAAGGGTTTTTCGATGGCGTAACGTTCGGCTAATTGACGCAAAACTGGCATTTCCCGTCCGGCCCATTCGATGCGCTGTTTGCCGATGGGGGCTAAACTAATATCTTTGATGTCGTATTTCTGTTGAACTGGTGTTGCTACCATAAGGGGTTTTCCTTAAATACAAGCCTAGGCTATTGGTTAATTTAACTTAACATTGTCTGGGGATTTTGGCTAATGTCAAGCTTTTCACCAGTTTTTTATATAGGAAAAACTTATCAATCAGATTTACACTGGGTTACGCACTTTTTAATAACCATGTTCGGCCAGAAATTCTAAGCTAATCTCGGTAGGAGGGTGATAAGAGCGTATTCCTAGCAATTTTTCCACATATTTGCCTAAAATATCCCCTTCTAGATTCACCCAATCGCCTAATTTTAAATGGGAAAGATTGGTTTCAGCGTAGGTGTGGGGGATGACTGCCACTTTAAACCAGCTACCGTAGGCATCACAATCGGCCACGGTTAAACTGATGCCATTAACAGCTATACTGCCCTTACCGACGATATAACGAGCTATGTAGTTATTCCACTGCTCTTCTAGGGAACTAGGGGCAGCAAAGGTCATTTCCCACGAATTAGCCACGATTATCGATTCGACTAAACAACCAATTCCGTCCACATGACCGGTGACAAAATGACCGCCGATTTTACTACCCACCCGCAAAGAGGTTTCTAGGTTAACGTTGGTTTCTGTTTTAATCCTTCGTCCCAAAGTAGTGCGCTGTAGGGTTTCCGGGGAAGCAGTGGCCAGAAAACCCTCTGAGAGAATTTCCTCCACTGTCAAACAAACCCCATCCACAGCCACACTATCACCAATCATTAAATCTTGGAGAATTGTATCAGAAGATACAGACAAATGGAGTCTATCAGTATCCACGACCCGAATTTTTCCCAAGGCTTGAATTAATCCTGTAAACATCGGCTTTTTTCTCGACTATAAATCCTTATGAGTGAAAGATTGGGCATTTTCCCCAGAATAATCGGCGACAATATGACCATCTCCGGCTAATTGATATTTGTAGGTCACTAATCCCTCTAATCCCACCGGACCGCGGGGAGGCATTTTTTGGGTACTGATACCCACTTCGGCCCCAAAACCGTAACGGAAACCATCGGCAAATCGCGTGGAACAATTATGAAAAACTCCGGCGGCATCGACTCGATCGCTAAAGGTTTTGGCCGTGTTAAAATTTTCGCTGACAATGGCTTCCGTGTGTCGAGAACCGTAATAATTAATATGTTCGATTGCCGATTCTAGACTATCAACAATTTTAATTGACAGGATTAAATCACTATATTCGGTTTGCCAGTCTTCTTCTGTGGCCGACGGTACGTTAATAATCTGACGAGTTGCTTCATCTCCCAATAATTTAACCTTTTTTTCCTCTAATGCCTGGGCAACTGCGGGTAAAAATTGTCTAGCGATGTCTTGATGAACCAATAAAGTTTCAATGGTATTACAAGCGGCAGGATATTGGGTTTTGCTATCAACGGTAATTCTAATTACTTTGCTTAAATCGGCTTCTTTGTCGATGTAGAGATGACAGATACCATCGGCATGACCGAGGACAGGAATGCGGGTATTATTTTGGATATAACGCACAAATTCGTTAGAACCTCTAGGAATAATTAAATCGATGTATTGATCAAGTTTTAATAGTTCCTGAATTTCTTCTCTTGTTGTTAACAATTGTACCGCCGCCGAATTAACTTTAGTTTGACTCAATGCCTGATGAATAATTGTTACTAAAGCTTGACAAGAACGGAGCGCCTCTTTCCCCCCTTTTAAAATAACACCATTGCCGGATTTTATCGCTAGACTGGTAATTTGAATTAAAGCATCGGGACGAGCCTCAAAAATAACCCCTAAAACCCCTAAAGGACAGGTTATTCTCCGCAGAATTAAACCTTGATCTAATTCCCTATTAATTTGTATGGTAGCTAAAGGATCTGCTAATTTGGCCACATCTCGTACCCCAGCAATAGCGGCTTTTAATTTGCCAAGACTTAACTCTAATCGCGCACATAAAGCCGGAGATAATTCCATCGCCTTGGCTGTTTGAACATCGGCGATATTCGCTTCTAGTATTTTATCAGCATTGGCAGTTAAAGCCTCAGCAATAGCCTCTAAAGCTTCATTCCTTTCTTCGTTAGTCAGGATAGCCAGTTGAAGACTTGCTTGACGGTTCTCTCTTGCGATTTCGGGGAGGGATAGAGAAGTTCTAACCATAGAAAATTTAAAAGTAATAACTATTTATCTTTTTTTATTTTATCTTATTTTTGGGAAAGCTTCGGGGAAATTAGACTAAATATGTTGAGTATAGGCTACTTATAAGGAGAGGCAAAAAGCTTCGACGGTGAGACTTCGGACGTTCGGCCAGCTCAGTAGTTCGACAAGCTCACTAACACGAGCGGACGGTGAGCCTGTCGAACCGCCGCGTGAGCTTTTGTCGAACGCTCAGGCTTTAACGGCGATCTCAGCCGAACCGCAAAACGGAGAATAAGTAATCAGTTTTTAATAACCAGATTTAGTAAGTACCTAAGCAAAATTAATTACACATATCTAACCCCCTCTTGCCTTTTGCCTCTTGCCTTTTGCCTATCTTTACTAGGAAATTAATTTTGCACGACTACTTACGACTAATGGGTAAGAGGATCAGAGGAAAAATCTATCTTCTATTTAATTAGAAGGCTCTTCTGGTTTCTGTGTGGAAACGGGGTCTATACTGATAGTTTCTTCAGCAAAATAGTCCTAAAAGTCTTTCTAGGTAAATATTTCACGATTCTATAAGCAAAAATTATCACACAAAGTCGAGAAGAGCCATTAGAATCACTTACTTACAGGAATAACTAGAATTTCTTCTACAAAAATCTGCCTAAATCGAATTCCGTTGTGGGAGTAATTTCTCGAAAACGTTCCTGACTGATAATTAACAATAATCTTTCAGTATAATCCACCGCACCGCGCAATTCTCGTTCTAATCTTGTTAAACCAGCGTTAGCATATTCCTCGAAAATTATCACTCGCAAAGCTTCTGAATCTACCCCATGAGGAGCAAGAATTTTTGTGTCTTTAAATTCATTGACTGCCAATAATTTGATTAGGGTATCGTAACCACGAGAAATAAAAATTTCGAGGTTAATGGGCGAGGGTTCCTTCGCCACATTTTCTATCGTCACTCTCTCTTGATATTTTACTCCTAAAGCCGCCGCAAAAGCGATGACATCAGCATAGGTTTGAAAGGGTCCAATTCCCTGATTAAAATTAACTAAGGACTGGACAAATTCCCCTTTATCTCTAGCAATACGCACTCGATTAATGGACATATTTATCAAGTAAAAAGTAAATAATAAAGATTACAAAGTTCAAAAGATAGAAATCAGAAGTATTTATCAACTATTTATCTATCTCCTACCCGATCATAACTGATAACTGCTTTAAGGATAAGTTTTAATTAGTCCTTTAGCTTGGTAAACATGAAATTGTTCAATGGCAACACCACCGCGCTTGATCGGAATAACCGCTACTTTAGTTATATCTTGAAAATAGGGACGGTAGCGATCGATTATTTCTGGTCTTTCTAGGGAACTATTGGTAGTAATTAATAAACCATTTTTACCAATCCATTCTTGAGCATTAAACCAAATTTGATAACCTCTTTGATCGTTGTTAAAACAGGTGACGGGTATAGGAACTAGGGGATAGAGGGCCATATCTAGCCATGCTGTCACATAAAAACTATTGGTAAAAACGAAGCTAGAATCTTTTAAGAGTGCTAATAATTCGGGAGAATTAGCAAAGCCTTGACGCAGTTGATCGATATCAACAATTTCCCTAGAAGGGTCTTGTTCTGGGGCAATAATTCCTCCAAAAATTGCGTATTGACTAGGTTTTTGGAAAGTCCCAAAAGTGACGTGAAGCATTGCTATAGATAAAATAGTAACGATAAAAATTCCCGATCCCCATAACCATCTTTTTATCCAGATTCGAGAAGATTGCTGCCAAATAGTAGCTTTTTCTCCTAGTAAAATTGTGCAGGACCAAAACCCTGGTAAAATCCAACTAGGGGCGAGATAATGGGAAGCACCCACATAAAGCATTCCTAAGATTAAAGGCAGAGAAACTGAGAGAATTAACCATTTTTTAAGTGATTCTTCTTCTCGATGAAAAAATCTTTTTTTAGAGAGAAAGTTAGGCATTTGTTCGGCAAAGCTTTTAAATGTCACCCACCACATCGGCAGACCAAAAGGAGGAAACATCGTGGCGATACTAATGCCAATAACCGAGAGAATACCGAGAATATTAAAGGTTTTGGGTTCTCCAGAAAAACGGTCTTCTAAATGAAAGCGAAAGGAAATCCAATCATGGTTAATATTCCAGTGGATAATCGGTAATAAAGTTATCAAAAAAAGAATAAATCCTAATCCCAACCAAGGGGATCTAAATACAGGCCAATAGCGGGGAGTGGTCAGGCAAAATAAAACTAAACCAAAGCCCAAAATAAAGCCGTGATATTTACTTAAAACCGCCAATCCTACGGCAAGTCCAATATAAGCGAGACGATAGCTAGGATGATAGTTTTTTCCCCGAATTGGGAAGAATTCTTGGGCAGCTAAATAGACTGTTAATGACCAAAAAAAGATTAAAGGACTATCTGGCTGCGAGAGAATCCCGAAGACGATCCCATAGATGGGGATCAGAGTAGCGATCGCTAAAGTCATTCTGGCGACCGGCAGGCTGAACAATTTTAAAGCCGTTAGATATAGCAAGCAGAGGCTGCCAGTATAGAGAAGGAGAGTACCAAAGCGAATGGTAAATTGATTGACTAATCCCGTGATCCAAGTCCCAAAACCCGTGGAAATCGCTACTATCGGCGGATGATCGAAGTAACTCCAATCCAGATTATGGCTGTAAACGTAATAATAGGCCTCATCGTAACCGGGATAAAGCCCCAAAGCGATGATTATTCTAAACAGGAGTCCGCCGATGAGCAGATAAACGGCAATGCGATCGCTAATTATTTTGGCCAAAATTCTCACCTCATTTCATCGCTAAAACTGATGTTAGAGACGGGATGTTTTTGGGGTTGCCAGATTCGAGATTTGTGCATCTATGGCAAGGTTAGATTTAAGTGTGATCTTTAGTTACTATATCACCAAATTTGTCATCTCTTAAGCAATATCACCTCTGGCATTGATATTCTCAATCTTAATTGAAATGGCTATAACTTTTGAGGAGCGCTATTTCATCCGACAACCACCAAGCAACGGTTCTCTATTACCGTCGATTCTAAATTGCTTCAAGATATTGACCAATTGACGGAGAATCACTCTGCTGCTGTCGAAGAAGGATTGCGACTGTGGCACCGATAGCAAATAGAAAACCAGTTAAGCACCTTCTACCAAACTCAAAAACCAACTGAACGGCAATTCGAGCGGGACTGGGGAGAATTCCCACACCCCAATGGAAGGAATCCTCAACCCGGAAGGACTCTAACATGGAAGATGACAATTATCCCCATCAAGGAGAGATTTATTTAATTCTCGCCCTTGAAACCATAGGAGATACCAAAAAACGCCCTACTTTTAGAGCATCAAACTGAGCAAAGGCAATAAATAAGGTTTCTTCGTTACTTGGTATGGTTCTATAGGGTAGCATAAATCGACTAAATTCTTATCTGGAAAGAGACTTAATTGATTAGTTCGCTCTAGAGCGAAAAAAAATTGACAAAAACCGCCAAATGCCTTTCTCTATAAAAGTTCCATCCCTTATAATCCGCGTGCATTGCATAACACAAACCGAAGAACGAGGATTATTAGAGAAATATAAAACTCGCTCCTATATTTCTGGGTGTACCGAATTTCATCTCTTAACAAAATCTCTGAAACTCCAAGGAATTGACTCCATTAAAGTGATCGATCTTTTAAGTACCATCCCTCAAAACTTTTCTCAGTTAATCATCAAACAAGCTCAGGTAAATCTAGTCACCGACTGCCATCAACTTTTGACCCGAAAAAGCCCTTAACCATCGCACCTCTATCAGGTACAATTTAAACTTGAGTTGACCACTTCTGACTTTTAACTTGCACTTAGCGATATAATGGTTTATAGGGTTTTTGGGATTAATTCTATTTTTGATACAGAGGTGAAAAAAATGTCGGCTCTCTTGGATTTGGTGGATAAAATGTATTCTAAGATGCAGTCCTGCTGGCCCGGGAGTGGAAGGAACCACAGAGACACAGAGGACACAAAGATCGATCCTATGTAAGTTAAACTTATCACACAGAACCTAGAAGAGCCAAATGTCTAAGCATTCAATCAGTTTTGGACGAGAATTTGAAGATAATTAGCGGACTCTTCTATTCTTTTAGTTAGCTAAAACCACCATTAATTCCCGACAACGGACTAACTGTTTGCGTTCTAAAATTTAGGAATTAGCAGATATAGTTACACTTTGTCGCCGCGAAGTATTTTGAATATATCAGTGACAATTCTGTTTCTAATTTCCTCTAAAGAACCTGATTTGAAAGAATTTTTCTGACTTTCCAGGTAACTTTTAACCCCTTTAAATTGTTGTTCTAGATGACCACTATAGCGATTTTGTCCCAAAGAATAATCAGGATTATTCGATCTTATAATAGTTTGAGCATCGTGTAAATCATTCAAAAGATAGGCGACCTCTGGCCCATAGCTACTATATTTTTCGTAGTTATACAAAAGGAGAATTACTCGACAGGTTGCCGCAAAAATTTTCCCTTTAGCGGTAAACTGAGTTAATCGGTGAGGATATAAGCCTCTAATTTGAAAATCTTCGGGCATTTTTTGACCTTTATTTGGCTTTTGCTCGGTAAATATTCGCTGAAGATAGGTTTTTTCTCCTCTTTTTTCATCCACTGTTCCCTCAGATGCAATTGCCGCTCCTAAAGTAAACCTTTTCATCGCCATACGAATACTTTCTTCTAATCCTTCTTCCTGATTATCTTTACAAAGTTCCACCAGTCCCAACCCAAATAAAAGAAGACTAGCGTGAATACCAAATAAATAAACTTTATTATCTGAATTTGAGTCAAGGTAAGTTAATGCTGACATGGGTAGCTGTATAATTTTTTCTTGAATACCAAATATTTCTTCAATACTAAATGAAGAAGCTTTATTGTCTGGATTGTCTGGCATAGTTGGCTGTGTAATTTCTTCTTGAGATTGATTAGATTCATTAAATGTTTTTTGAATTTTTTGATAAAACTCGTCTAAGTTTCTGCTGCCCTTTCCGATTTCAATAGTTTTTTGATAAAACTCGTCTAAGTGGCTGCTACCCTTTCCGATTTCAATAATTGGGGGAATGGTTTGCACATAAATATCATTGTATTGCTCATAAAATATAATAGTCGAATCCGGTTTTAATCCACTAAACTCTGTTTTCTGTTTACCACTATAATTTTTTATCTGTTGATAAGATTTTCTGCCTCGCTCTCCATAACAATCAAGAGCATTTTTAATTAAACGTTCGGCCCATTCTAGACAATTTTGGCGGCTAAATTTTTCCGTTAATCGATTGGTGTCTCCGACATAGGCGGTGATTAAATAAGACCAAATTTGATACACTGTCCAGTAAGCATAGTAATTAGCATCACCGTCTCTAGCCGCATAAATACGAGCTTTTTCTAAGAGACGAAGAGGTTCAATTAATAAATGAGTTTTGGGATTGGGTAATTGAGCAATGTAAGGGAAAAAGATATAAATTTTAGCGCGGTGAGAATAGATACGAGATAAATAATAGAAAAAAGGATGAGCATTAGTTTGAGAGTATTCACCAATGATTGCGTATTCTTTCAAATATTTCTGCAAATATTCTTCAGCAGTGTTCAAATATTCTTCAGCTTTACGAATTGCAGAACCCCTTTCTTGATGGTCACGTTCCTCATCTTCAAGGTCTGTATAAAAATGATAATCAAATAGACAGAGATAGTAGAGACTAACTAATAGTTTATCGTCTAGTCGTCCCTTTTCGATATGGGGTTTAATAACCTCAAGATATTTTTGGGCAATACGATAGAGACCCTCTTGAAGATATACTTGAGTAATTGCCAAATGTGCTTCATAGGCCACCCTACTCCAAGCTTGATTATTATTAACTTCCTTGAAATTTCTCTCATCCCAATTGCGATATTTATCCTTAAACAGCTTTTTTTCTAAATAATCTTGCATAGCCCTGAGAGAGAAAGGGTAGAATTTTATCCATTTTTCTGCTTTTTCTAGTATATATTTTTCCTCAATCCTCTCACAAAGTTGTTGTAGATATTGCTGAGAATCAATTGCCGTTTTTTCAATGGCTCTCAGTCGAGCGTGAAGGGCAGACTTAGCGGCAGATTCTAGAAGATCAAATCCATAAAATTCTCCTGTTGCTAATTCTTGATCGGCGACAATTTGATTATAATTAATTTCACCTTCTAGAGATTTTTTCACATCTTCCTGTTTGCATAACTTAACCAGAGAATAAGACCAAACAGCACTATTTCTTGTATTGCCAATCACTGTATCTTCACTGACTATTTTTTGGGTGACAGGCAGATAGCCTTGCTTTTTCAAAATATCTATCCCCTCAAACAAAAATCGATTAATTGCGGTGGTGATATGAGCGATAGGACTGCCTACACCTACCACTTCTTCACAAAATTCTAATCGACTGTTTGATTCTTCTTGCTTGAAAAATTGGCTGATTTCTTTTTCTTCTAAGGTTGGTTTTGGTTTCCAGTTCTCTGGGGGATAGACATAAAAATACACTCGCACCCTATAAGCTATCTGTTTTTCTAATCCTTGAGCATAATACTCATTTTCGTCTTCAGGATCATCGAGAAAATCGGTATTGATTAAACCTGTTTTGCCTCGGTATAATTTTAGGGGCAGAGGTTTGACTTTCTCAATTTCTAAATAGTCGATATAAACGGGAAATTTATCTCCTAATAAATTATTTTTGATAATTGAATTGCTCAGGCTTTCCAAAAAGAGATTGGATATGGAATCGCTAGTTAAATTATTCTTAACAAAATCTGGGCATTGCTCGACAACAGTTTTAATTTGTCTGAGTCCAGCTTGAAATTCTGTCCGGCTCACTTCTCTTAAAATCTTATCAACCAAATCCTTGATAATTTCTTGCTCCGAGTCTGTTGATAAATGCTGATAATATTTTTTTAATCGGGGTTGAATATACTCTGTAATCTGATTAACTAGGTTTAAAGATTCATCTAGATTTTGATTATCATTTGGGCCAAGGGATTTTAGGTAACTGTGTTGTTGTTTTTGGGAACTGTATAGATTAATGGCCTGTTTATAAAAGCTAACAACGTCTAGGGAATCCGGCTGTATTTCATCGGTAATGATCTCTTTTAACTGCTCAAGTAAACCAGCTTCGGGATGAACAAGTAATTTCAATTTATCCCTTTCATCCAGAGATAACTGTGCATATTTTTTGAGAACTCGTTGTTTTTCTTGTTGGGTAAACTTATTGATCATTTTCTGGGCTAAGCTATCCTTATTTTTGGCTGACTCTCCTTGCCAATAAGCCTCCAGTGAGCTAAGAATAGTAACTAATTTCCCCAAGCTTAAACTGGGTACCCGCTCCTCGCGTTCCTTTTCTTGGTAACGCTCTCCCATCACCGAACGCAGCATTCGCCGGACAAAAAGGCGATTTTGTCCCCATTGTTTGGCTATTTTGTACTCATTCGGTTTGGGACTATCCTCACTAATGTCCAAATCGGTCAAATTGTTGAGGAGATGCAAATACACCGCAGCATCTCTTTGTCGGTCTTCATCGCTTTGTCTTTGATTTTCTGTGTCCAGATCGCTCATAGGTTTAGATGTTACTCTGATGATTCAGCCCTAGATGCCCGTTTTGATCAATAGTTGTGTTCATATAATACAGGCTAATCTGGGGGATGTGCATAAAAAATCTGCATTAATTTTTGTAAACCTTGTTAAAATTATCGGTAATTGGTTTGTTAGCATTTGTAGTGCAACCCTGTAGATGATTGTAGGAAAGAGGTTGCTGATGACCGAAGAGACCGATAGGGTATCGATCACTGAACTGGTGAGGGCGGTTTTTATATGTACGTTTTGTACTCTAATACATGAAGAGTATGTACATCTTGACCATTGTTCGGTTTTTTGGCAACATAGTTGGACGACATAATATGTTTTATCACGTTTTTGTAACACCTTGTAACACCTTTGCAGTGATTGTAAAATGCCAAAACAGTTAGAAAAGAAAAAAACAACTGAATTAGAACATATAGCCATTAAGTTGTCCGGCTCAGGTTCACCCAGTGGCGCAGGAGAGAAGGTTCGCAGATTCGCTGGCTCTCAGCCCAAACCCGAGCCGGGGGACACTCAGCGAGTCCAATGGCCCACGGATTTGCCAGTTAAACTTGAACTTGTAGATGAGTATCAATCGAAATTTACTCAAGCATTCAAATTCAAATATCGCCTCCGACACCAAGGTATCCCTTTATACGGCTCCTCGATCATTGTTGATTTAGACGAACGCAAGAAATTTTTGTTTGCAAACTCGTCTGAAGTTGCTCAAGATGAAGCTGTAAAAAAAGGATTTCCTGACAAAAATCCGAAAGTTCCTGAAGAAGATTTAAAACATTGGATCTACAAATATTGTCTTAAGAAGGGTGAGCCTATTTCCCCAGAAGCCCTAAAGGATTGTGATATTAATCCCGATCTTTACTATTATTTCAAACACTTTTCTAATGGCTCCAGTGACAAGCTAGGTGAATGGAAACTTGTTTATGTTACGAATATTAAAGTTATGGCTCCAACCGGTGACGAAAAATCTGTTGGAACATCACTGGAATTAACTGATTATGTGATAGATGCCCACACAGGGGAGATAATGCTCGAACTCTCAAATTTGAGAACCTTCTGCTAAAAGGGTTCTGTCCATAACCTACTGCCAAACTGTCTATCGTTTGGAGATATTTACCCAAATATCCCTAACTATTGGGCTGCTTTTGGTGAGCTTTTTTTGCATTATTCAAATATAACTCACTTTTTAACAGGAAATAAGTAGGCAGGTGTTAAAAACTTTCAGACACCACCCTTATTAAGGGGGGATTAAGGGGGGATCGACACCACCCTTATTAAGGGTAGATTAAGGGGGAATCGAACCCAAAATCCATCTTCAATTTAATTATAATCAGCTACTTACATGGGTATTTTATCCATTTTTTGTGGCTTTGCTTTGCCTAAATTCTGGCAATTTTGCCATCTTGACACATTGGGCGACTTTCTAACAAGATTAATTACTTAACCACTGACTGGAACTTATGAATTTATCGGGGGCAAAAACTTATGTTCTGCACAGAATGCCATGGCTCACCATCTAATGGTAACTGCGGGCTTTCACGAACTTATAATTTGAGATATGAAGATTATCCCTCTAATATCACTCTCACTGACCACTCATTAGTCGATGATCCTTGTCACTATTTTTGCCAACAAGCTCGCAATAATGTTAAAACCGTTGCCCAGTTTATCGATGATAACTTCAACAAACCACTAGATAGATATGAAGCTATCATTAATGTTGGCAGAATAAATGGTTCCTATGAGCCTGCTGGATGGGGACGTAAAACTAGACGGGCTTTATTTGGACAAAGAGAAATTAATGGTAGAAACCTTTCCTATGGAACCGATATCACAGTAGTAGCGCATGAATTTTGTCATGGTTTAATTCAGCAAATTGAGGAAGGAGATAATGAGTTTACAGAAAAAAAAGCACTTGAAGAATCTTTTTGTGATATATTTGCGGTTTTAGTGCGTAACAATCATAGGGATGATGGTTCCTATTGGAATAATCCTCATAATTGGCTGTGGGATGTGGGAGAAAACTTTCAAGAAGGAACCGGATCCCTGAGACGATTAGATACATTACTTTCTTTAAGGTTTACAGATGCAGGGTCTGTTTATGGACAAATACAAATAAATGATTGGACTACTGCCAAGAATTATCACGAACTTTCCTTGATTCATAGTCATGCTTTTTATCGATTGATGACAATTAATAAAACTGTCATCGATGGACAGCCTCTTTTTAATGGCGAATTTGCTCTTAATCTATTCGGTGCTGTTCTAGAAAATATTCTCTCGTTGGATAACTTCCTCGATAGTCGTAGAGTATTTGAACAACAAGCACAGCGATTACTAGCACCCTCCCCTCATATAGAGGTTCAATTAGATGCTATTTCTCAAGCATTTATTGATGTAGGAATTAAGTAAATATTAGCTAACTAAATTGACTATTAAGCAATCGCTTGGCACTTTTTTAATGTCAGTTTTAAAAAGCCATTTAACTAAGGGATTACCATTTTGTTCCAAGCGGGCAGTTAAATTTAACTTAGTCCTCACCAATTGCATATTATTAGGGACTTTGACAATCATGTGCATAAATTTACTTCCTTGAACTCCTTTTCCCTGTGCTTTTCGATATTCCCAATCAGCCTTATATTCCCCAACTCCTGTGGCTATAATTGTTGGTTGTAATTCGGGGTATTCTAGGGCAAAGTCTGTTCCTCCTAAACTTGCCTGAGCTTCCTTAAACTTAATATTGGGGGACAGACTAACTTTACAGTTACGCTTGATTTCCTGATTGATTTCTAACGGATATAGATCAAAAGCAATAGCCCGGTTTTGTTGATTATCGGGCAGTAAATCAACAGAAAATTTAGCTTGAGTAATTTGAAATTTATCTTCTCCACTATTACGAAGAGAACAGGCAAAACGGACTAAAAAAAACTGTGCCTCATTCTGTTTTACCTCTAACCAAGAGGGAATTGCACCAGAATAAAGTTCAGCTAATGGCCAAACTTCTGGTTGTCCGATGCTAACAGTTGGTGCATAGCTGGGCCGTGAGGGAGGTGACATAAATCTAAAATTTTCTTCCTCTTCTTCGCTATCCAATTCTAGTTGCCCTTGCCAAAGAATATGCTGAATTGTTTCAGGAGTAGATAATAACATATCAATTCAATCCGTGAAGTTGTTCAATGATCAACAGTATATCGCCAAAATAGATAAAATAAACCCAATCCTTTGGCGAGAAAATAGGATTGAGTCAGTTGATTTTCGAGTTGGTTAAAATTCCTCTATCGCTTACCCAGAACACATTCTCAATCCCCCAACCCTTTCTGAAGCTGAACATAACAAACCAAAAACTATCTGAGTTGTCCCTTTATTTTTATCTCGATTATAACCATATTTTCCTAGTTCACAACCATTTCCTTCTAGATAAATAGAAGTGACATCATACAAGACTAATGTTCCTGATTCTAAGTGTTTAAGTGCTAGGTGCTTCTCAATTTTCTCTTGTTTTTCTAATAACCAATCTAAGTCGTTATATATTCGTCTTCATCGGCTTTTTCTAAGTCTAACAATTGTCCTAAACTCTGACTGCAAGTTTCGCTATTAAACCCTCTCGCTGTGGCTAGTTTCGATTTAGGATTGATGATTCTTGCCACAATCATCGGGAGCATCTCACTTACGCGATGAGTAATTATACTTAGCCTAAAAGCCACTCTTAATCGTGTCTTGGAACGAAATAGAGGCTTTTAAAGACCGCGTATATGGAGAATTAAAACAAGAATTACCCTCGAAAAGCCTATTTTTCTACTAAGTATTTATGCTTATTGCAAAGGTGAGATGCTCCCCAATCATCGCCACCACTAAGTTTCTGATTCGAGAGGATTTTTCACTGATTATTTTATCTAAACCTAATTTTTTAATCGTCTCTAAAATAGCCATTACATGACCATGAGGAAGACTTCTAATGACTTCAAAATGATTGGGAATGCCTTCATTCATGGACAGCGTTGCTCCTTTAAGAGCCAGTTTTAGATTGTCGATAATATCATCGGGTAATTTTGAGAGATTGGCCAGAGTTCTTTTTTTGACTTGATCTCCTTCTCGGTAGGACTCTCGAAGAAGAACAGCGGGGGGGGAATTACGGTTAGAAACTTTTTATATATACATGGCTATCATTTTAGCAAATAGAGAGAATTCTTGTCCATTAAGAAATATTACAAATTACATGGGTACATTGAGAAAGGTTAAGGGGTGCATCCATTGATGGATAAGGATTTTCGGCTATTATGGTATGTATGCATGGAGGAAGTTCAGATATAAGAGCGATCAATCTTTGTGTCCTTTGTGTCTTTGTGGTTCGTTTCACTCGGTCTCGCGTTGCGACCGCCCGCAGGACTGTATCTTAGAATACATTTTACCCACCAAACCCAAGAGAACCCAAATTCTTGAGACAAGTGGCTTAAGCTATTTGTCTATACCCAATATAAAAAACGGTCTCCCTAAACCAGTTGCCAAAATCACCACCATGGACAGTCAATTACTTGATAAACTCGGACAATTACAAAACCTCTTAAAAGCCAGTGAAAAGGCTCTGATTGCCTATTCTGGGGGCGTGGATAGTACCCTAGTGGCAAAAGTGGCTTATGATCTGCTAGGGAGTCAAGCATTGGCAATTACGGCGGTTTCCCCTTCCCTACTGCCGGAAGAATTGCAAGAAGCGATCGCTCAAGCCGATTATATCGGTATTCGGCATGAATTGGTAGAAACCGAGGAAATGAATAACCCCAATTACACCAGTAATCCCGTTAATCGCTGTTATTTCTGCAAAAGTGAGCTACACGACACCCTTAAACCCCTCGCTCTCGCTCGTGGTTATTCCTACGTCATCGATGGCGTTAATGCTGATGATTTAAGGGATTATCGTCCCGGAATCCAAGCAGCTAGGGAGCGCGGCGCTCGTTCACCTTTGGCAGAAATTGCCATCACAAAAAGCGAAGTTCGTCAACTATCTCGTTACTTAAATTTACCTTGGTGGGATAAACCGGCGCAACCCTGTTTAAGTTCCCGTTTTCCCTACGGGGAGGAAATTAGCCTGGAGAAATTGCAAAGAGTCGGACGGGCCGAGATTTATCTGCGAAAATTAGGTTATCGTCAATTACGGGTGCGATCGAGCGGCGATACGGCACGGATTGAATTACCGGCAGCAGAAATTCCCGACTTTATTAATCGGACAAATTTAAGCGAATTAGTCGCTGATCTGCAAAAATTAGGCTTCATCTATGTCACCCTCGATCTAGAAGGTTATCAAAGCGGCAAACTTAATCGAGTCCTCTAGTTCAGTGATCAGTAAACAGTAATCAGTGGACTGAAAACTCAAATCTGCTCTAACAGTTATCTTAATGATGAGGTACGAAGCTTTCCTTTTGGGGAGTTGGTCGTCAATACCAAATTGGGTTATACTTCATCTTGACGGGAAAGGCTGTAACGGATAACAGATAACTGATAACTGGTCACTGATAACTGATAACTGATAACTACGTTCTGCTCTAACAGTTATCTTAATGGTGAGGTACGAAGCTTTCCTTTTGGGGAGTTGGTCGTCAATACCAAATTCGGTTATACTTCATCTTGACGAGAAAGGCTGTAACGGATAACAGATAACTGATAACTGGTCACTGATAAATGATAACTGGTCACTGATAACTGGTCACTGATAACTGGTCACTGATAACTGATAACTGAACCTTTTTCTGGGGTTCCTAAGTCTTTATCCCTAAACCTCTAATTGCCAAGGCGAGGATAGATGAGTCAACTACAAAATGCCTTTACCCTATTCCTGAGCCTGTTGGTGGAAGCGATGCCTTTCTTACTGCTAGGGGTGATTCTCTCTAGTATTCTTTTAATATTTGTCGATGAACGTCGCCTAGTTGCCTTGATGCCTCGCAATGCTGTTTTAGGAGCATTTGTGGGGGGATGTATTGGTTTTTTGTTTCCCGTCTGCGAGTGTGGCAATGTGCCGGTGGCGCGACGTTTACTTGTGCAAGGAATGCCGAATGCAGTAGCGGTTAGTTTTCTCTTAGCAGCACCGACAATTAACCCAATTGTTATCTGGTCCACTTGGGTAGCTTTTCGCGATCAACCGGAAATTGTTTTCTATCGAGTTATCTTTTCTTTGTTCATCGCTACGGTTATCGGTATTATCTTTAGTATCCAAAAAGATCCGCGACCGCTCCTACAAACCTCTTTGGCAAAAAGTCTCAATTGGCAACCGCAAACACCAGAAAAAGAATCTATCCCACTACTGCTACAATCCGGTTCTTTTCTGATCGGTAATTCTGGGCAAACTTTGCGCTTAGACGAAAGTTTTGCCGCTACTGCTGTCCTACCGGCAGTGCAATCTATCCCGATGAAAAGGCGCTGGTTAACTTTTGTGGAAAACGTGGTGATGGAATTACGGGAATTAGGAGGAGTGTTAATCTTAGGAAGTGCTATAGCGGCCGGTTTACAGGTGTTTGTTCCCCGGGAATTTGTTCTTAATTTGGGTCAAGATCCGATTACTTCAATCTTGGCAATGATGCTGTTAGCGGTAATTGTTTCGATTTGTTCCACGGTTGATTCTTTTTTTGCTCTCTCCTTTGCCTCTAGTTTTACCAGTAGTTCCCTGCTGGCTTTTCTAGTGTTTGGTCCAATGATTGACCTGAAAGGGATTGGTTTAATGTTGTCTATTTTTAAACCGAGAATGTTAATTTATCTCTTTGCTTTAGCAGCGCAAATGACTTTTTTACTCACCTTAGCTCACAGTTATTTATTTTAGGTCAGTTCCTAGATAGTTTTTCCCATGAATTCATCACGTCTAAAAATAATCGCCCCCCAATTTATCGATATTATTGCCCTCATCGGTTGGGGTTCGTTACTATTTAAATACTGGATAACTGGACAGTTAAATTTACTGATCCATCCTAATTATTTTATTCTGGTTCTCATCACCAGTATTGCTTTATTTGCCCTAGGATTAGTCAAGCTTTGGACATTATTAAAACAGTGGCAAAAAAAGATTAATTTAGATAGTAATGATAATCGATCGCATATTACCATTCTTCCCCAGCATTTTGGCTCAGGTTTATTAGTAATAACTGCCCTTTTAGGCCTATTTATCGCCCCGCAGCCCCTCAGTAGTCAAATCGCATTACAGAGGGGAATTAGTGAATCTTTACCCCTAACTCGCGTGCAAACTCAATCCTTTGGTACTACCGTTAAACCAGAGGAAAAAAGTTTAATTGAATGGGTAAGAACTTTGAATGCTTACCCCGAACCTGATGCTTATACAGGACAACCAGTAAAAGTCACAGGTTTTGTGGTACAATTACCCCAACTACCCGATAATTATTTATTAATTAGTCGCTTTATTCTTACCTGTTGTGCCGTAGATGCTTATCCCGTCGCTTTACCAGTGAAACTATCAGGAAGTCGCGGTCAATATCCCAATGATACTTGGTTAGAAGTCACCGGAGAAATGGCCACGGAATCTTTACCGGTAGAAGTGGGAAAATCAACCACCAGAAGACAATTAGTAATTAAGGCTAAATCGGTGAAATCTATACCCACTCCTGGGGATCCCTACGGATATTAACAGTCAACAGTTATCAGTGACCAGTTGTTGCTACTAACCATCTACTATAATGATCAAGACCTTACAACTACAACCGATTGATAAATTAGCAATAACATTAATTGTATCGCTAACCTTAGTAATTGGTGGCTTAATTTGGTTGGGTAATACCTGTGGTAATCAGTGTCTTTTACAAACTGGCCCAAGAGTCAAGGAATTTAGTTGGGAAAATCGAGAAATTGGAGCGGAAGATCAAGCATTTATTATCACTTTTGATCGTCCCATGGATCATGCTAGTGTAGAAAAAAATCTAGTTATCGATCCTCCGCTGCCAGGAAAGTTTAGTTGGGCCGGAAGACGATTAGCTTATACTCTCACTTCTCCCATTCCCTACGGAGAAAAATATCATCTGCAAATTGAAGGTGCGCGGGAACAATTTCCCAGCGGTAATCGATTAGGACAAACCCTAGGAATCTTTGAAAGAGAATTTAAAAGTCGGGATCGTGCTTTTGCCTATATTGGCACTAATGGGGAAGAACAGGGAAGATTAATTTTTTATAACTTGACCAAGGAGAAGAAAACCCTCTTAACCCCCGCAAATTTGACCGTTATGGCTTTTGAATTTTACCCTGATGGTAAAAAAATCCTCTTTTCGGCCGTGGCGAAAAATCAGGGGATACAGGGAATTCGTGAACTGCAGCTTTACCAAGTTGATTTTGGCCAATCTCCCCCAAAAATTGAGTTAGTGCTAGACAATAAAGATTATCAGAATAATCATTTTGATTTAGCTAAAGATGGGGAAACCATTGTCGTGCAGAGAATTGAGCGCCGCAATCCGATTAACTTCGATTTATGGGCAGTTAAATTCGGGGAAAAACCCCGGCAATTAAACATTCAAGGTGGAGAATTTTTGATTGCACCTGATAGTAAAACTTTGGCTGTTACTCAAGGGGAAGGAATCGCCCTTTTGCCTTTAAAAACTGAAACAAAACCCCTAGATTTTTTACCAAAATTTGGGCGAATTTTGAATTTTTCTGCTGATGGTACGGCTGCGGCAATGGTAAATTTTAATACTGATAATGCTAAAATGCGTTATATTCGATCGCTTTTTTATGTCAATAATCAAGGACTACAAAAACGCTTACTCAATCTACAAGGTTCGATTATAGATTGTCAATTTAATGCCACTGGTAGTGATTTGTATTGTTTGTTAACCGAGTTAGTTACTAACAGTCAAGAGTACAAAGAAAAACCCTATTTTGCTAAAATAGATGTGAAGACCGGTCAAGTGACTCCCCTACTGGAATTAGCAGATTATCGTGATATTCACATTAGTTTATCTCCCGATAGTTTAGCGATTATTTTTGATCAACTTCGCACCAGTTATGATACTAATCCGACTAATCCCTTGACTACTAACTCAGGAGAAACAATTATCGGTGGTCGTTTATGGATGTTAATTCCTCCCCTACAAGATGGAGTGAAAGCAAGTAAATCTGATTTAATTGAATTGCCTCTACCTGGAATTCGTCCCCAGTGGATGCCGTAGAATTTCATTATTAACTTGGGAATTATTTCGATGCTATCAAACTCAGAAAAATTAGCCAAATTGCGTCAGTATTTTGCTAGTGGTGTCACTCATTCTTGTCAATTCCGTCGTCAGCAGTTAGAGAAGTTAAAACAGGCAATTATTAAATATGAAGCAGAAATATATCAAGCTTTATATAGCGATTTAAAGAAAAGTCCCGAAGATTGTTGGATTACTGAAAATGGGTTCCTTTTGGTGGAAATTAATACCGCTTTAAAAAATTTGCGCTCATGGATGCAACCCAAACCTGTTAAGACTAATCTCTTAAATTTTCCCTCCTCCAGTCAAATTATTCGGGAACCTTTGGGAGTGGTGTTAATCATTGGTGCTTGGAATTATCCTCTGCAATTGTTATTAGCGCCTTTAGTTGGTGCCATTGCTGCTGGTAACTGTGCGGTATTAAAACCGAGTGAATTTGCCTCAGCAACGGAAAAATTAGTAGTTAAAATAATTGAAGAGATATTCCCTGAAGAATATGTGTTAATTGTACCCGGAGATGGTGCAGAAGTAATTCCGAATATCTTAGACAGTTTCACCTTTGATCATATATTTTTTACTGGCAGTACAAGGGTAGGAAAAATTATTTATCAACTAGCGGCAGAAAAGTTAATTCCTGTTACTCTAGAATTAGGGGGAAAAAGTCCCTGTGTTATCGAAGCTGATGCTAATATTTCCGTGGCAACCCGTCGCATTGCCGTGACAAAATTCTCTAATTGTGGTCAAATGTGCATCGCAGCTGATTATGTTTTAGTACATCAATCTCAGCAGGAGAACTTTATTAGAGAATTAGCTAATACTATTGTTAATTTTTTCGGTGAAGATGCTAGATTAAGTGCTGATTATGGTAAGATAATTAATGAAAAGCAATTTGATCGCTTAATTGACTTGCTCAAAGATGGTGAGATTGTTTTTGGCGGCAAAACCGATCGAGAAAGTTTATATATTCAACCAACTTTATTAACTAATATTTCCCTCGATGCTCCTATTATGCAAGGGGAAATATTCGGACCAATTTTACCGATAATTGCCTTCAGCACTTTTGAGGAAGCTTTAGCAATTATTGCTAAAAACCCTAATCCTCTAGCTTTTTATCTGTTTACTACTAAGGCAAAGACCGAGAAAAAATGGTTAGAATCAGTCCAGTTTGGGGGAGGTTGTATTAACAACAATAGTTTTCATTTTACTAATCCTAGTTTACCCTTTGGTGGCCGGGGAAATAGCGGTATTGGTAGCTACCATGGTTGTTTTTCCTTTGAGAATTTTAGTCACCAAAAAGCGATTATGAAAACACCTCTTTGGTTCAATCCCGCTTTAAAATATCCGCCTTTTAAGGGTAAATTAAGCCTATTTAAGTTATTGGTTCGGTAAAAAGCTAAGTAAGGCTTGCTCAATAATAGCAAAACCCTTTTAAAATGGCTGTTCGTTACTTGTTATGGTTCGATAGAGGGCTATAAATCGACTAAATCCTTATCTGGCAAAAGATTTAATTGATTAGTTCGCTCTAGATCAAAAACAATTGACAAAAATCCCCAAATGTTTTCCTCTATAAGGGTTTCATCTTTTATCATCCTATCCCTTACATGAGACAAACTGAACAACCAGAGAGTCTTTAGAATGAGATATGAAGATGAGCGAGTTTTTATCGAACACCTTGAAACCAAACTGGATGACAGCGCACCCCTGAAAGCGAGCCTCAAGATCAATACTCCCGAAAATGTTAAACTTGCCTTGGATAACTTGGCACTCGATACGATGTAAGACATGGTGGAAACCAGTTTCAGCTTTTACAAACAGTTTACTGATAACCTTGAATTTAAGGAGCAGCTCCTCGGTTTTCTCTTTAATCGATTGCTACATCGATCAAATGCGTCCGAAGCAAAAACAGACTCAGTTTAGCATTCGATCGAACTTTCCCGCCGATCCTCGACCAATGACAGGGTAAGAACAGGGGGTCTTCAGCCCGACATTTGAGATAAAATCGATCTAGTTTAAAAATTTAATTCCGAAACTATGTTCGACGCACTGGCCGACCGCTTAGAAGACGCATGGAAAAAATTACGAGGTCAAGATAAAATCTCCTCGGCCAATATACAAGAAACCCTCAAAGAAGTCCGGCGGGCTTTATTAGAAGCAGATGTTAACCTACAGGTAGTCAAGGGATTTATTGCTGAGGTCGAAAAACAAGCCCTCGGCGCTGAAGTTATTTCCGGAGTCAATCCCGGCCAGCAATTTATCAAAATTGTCTATGATGAATTGGTCAAAATTATGGGGGAAAGTAACGTCCCTCTAGCTCAGGCCGATCAACCCCCCACCGTAATTTTAATGGCTGGGTTACAAGGGACAGGAAAAACCACCGCCACCGCCAAATTAGCCCTATATCTCCGCAAACAGTCCAAAAGCTGCCTAATGGTGGCTACTGATGTTTACCGTCCGGCGGCCATTGACCAATTAATCACCCTCGGTAAACAGATAAATGTTCCTGTCTTCGAGATGGGTTCTCAGGCTAATCCCGTCGATATCGCCCGTCAAGGTGTGCAAAAAGCCAAAGAATTAGGCGTAGATACCGTTATCATCGACACCGCCGGTCGTTTGCAAATAGACACCCAGATGATGGGCCAACTAGCACAAATCAAGAAAATTGTCAACCCCGACGACACTTTATTAGTGGTGGATGCCATGACCGGTCAGGAAGCGGCCAGTCTCACCTACACTTTTCACCAACAAATCGGCATCACGGGGGCAATTCTCACCAAACTCGATGGCGATACTCGCGGTGGTGCGGCCCTATCAGTGCGGCAAATATCGGGACAACCGATTAAATTTGTTGGGGTTGGGGAAAAAGTAGAAGCTTTAGAGCCGTTTTATCCCGATCGCCTCGCCAGTCGCATCCTCAATATGGGTGATGTCCTGACCCTAGTAGAAAAAGCTCAGGAACAGTTAGACCTAGAAGACGCAGCCAAAATGCAGGCCAAGATTTTAGAGGCTAAGTTTGATTTTAATGACTTCCTCAAACAGATGCGGCTGTTAAAAAATATGGGTTCCCTAGGGGGAGTTTTAAAGTTAATCCCCGGTCTGGGTAAACTGAGCGGGACGGATATCGAAAAGGGGGAAAAAGAGTTAAAACGCACAGAAGCGATGATTAATTCCATGACTACCGAGGAGCGTGCTAACCCCGATTTATTGGCTAAGTCTCCTAATCGTCGTCGTCGCATTGCCAAGGGTTCGGGACATCCGGAAACAGAAGTGACCAAACTAATTGCTAATTTTACCAGAATGCGATCAATGATGCAACAGATGGGACGAGGACAAATGCCCGGGATGCCCGGTATGCCTGGGATGCCCGGGATGGGTGGCGGAATGTTTGGGGGTGGTAATCAACCGGGGTTCCGCGGCCAAGGTGGCAGCCCGAAAAAACCGAAGAAAATCAAGAAAAAGAAAGGTTTTGGCGATTTATGAGGAAAGGCAAGGGAGCAAGCATCAATCCGGGTGAGTTGGGCAAACCCTGATTTTTCCGGAAAAAATCTCGACACTGTTAATTTTACAGTCAGACACCAGAGTATTTTTAATACTAAATCTGGTTATTAAAGACTGATTATTTATTCCCCTTTGCCTTTTGCCTCTCCTCATAACTAGGGTTTGCTGAAAAAGTTTGTTGGTGGGGTTAGGAGTCAGGAGCCGGTCGTTTCAGGCTTTGTTGTCCTCTTTTTTTTGTACCAGTTTGTGTACTCAAAAAATGATAATGCAAGGTTTTTGAATATCCCAATCCTATATTCTTGCACTAACATCAGATTTTAGCAGGTCAAAAGCCTTATTTTAAAAGGGTTTTACCATTATTCAGCAAACCCTAACTAGCCTGTACTCAACGGATTTAGTATTAATTGATTTTTTCTGAGAAAAAAATTTACAATTCTTCACCTTGACAAAAATCCATCATTTTAGGCATAATCCTTACTGCCAAAGGCTTGTCAGCAATATATTAGTAAAAGTTATCAATTGAATGTTAATAATTGCAGAAAGTGGGAATAGGGGGATAAATCCCCCTATTCCCATGGGCGACCATCCGTTTTAACCGATGGCTAACCCTCGCTCAAGATTTTATGGTTTCATGATCGATCGGTCAATCAGAGATTAGGATGGGGATGTTTCCTCTACGGAAGTGATTTTAGTCGTATTTCTTGCCACCTCTGTTTCCGCTTTCGCTTCTGCCACTAAATCTTGCCAAGATTGACCAGCTTCGGCAAAAGTAGCTTGCAGTTTTTCACTAGCTTCCATCCCTAATTTGATCCCGCTTTTGGCCGCATTGCGACCTGTATCTGTAATAGCTTTGCCAGTCTGGGGACTAGCTAAACTAACTAGGGAACCCAATACTAAAATTGCGACGACTCCAACACCGCCAACAACCAGTAATTCTTCCATAAAAACCTCCTGAATGAGTTGTTCACTATTAACCGTCTATTTTTCGCTAGTTGCCTTAGCTTTTTTAGCGGTTCTGATTTCGGCCTGTGCTTCCGCTACCAGATCGTTCCAGGATTCGCTGGCCTCAGCTAGATAGGTTTGCACGGTGTCAGCGGCCTCTGCACCCCACTTGATTCCCTGTTTGGTCATGTCGCGCCCAGTTTCGGCGACCTTTTCCCCAGTTTCAGAGTTGCTTAAGGCTCCAATAGCGGGTGCGATCGCCAATGCCGCCAAACCAACCCCTAGGGCGAAAATTGGTTCAATACCTAATAAAAATTCCATGAGACCTCACAAATTTGCTCGATTTTGGATTTTGTTTGACTGTTAGACGTTCGCCGCATCTCGATAGGTCGTCTTCTCGCCACCGAGGGCTGGACGCAAGCCGTTCAGTCCAGCTAAAATAGCCGAACCATTATTGATGATAATCGCTAGGAGCGGATCGAGGGCAAAGAGAACCCCCACCGCCAGCGCCCCCAGGTTAGGAATGCCGACAATTAAGGCATTTTGGTAGATAATGTCCATCACTTGCTTGCTGATCTCGATCGCGTGGGTCAAGCCGCTGAGATCGTTATCCATCAGTACCACGTCGGCAGTTTCCCGAGCGATATCGCTCCCTGCGGCAAAGGAAATCGAGACATCGGCATAGGCAAGGGCGGCCGAGTCATTAATGCCATCGCCGATAAAGGCAACGGTTTTCCCTTGCGCTTTTAGTTGCTGCACCACTTCCACCTTCCGTTCTGGGAAAGCTTGGGCGTGGACCTCATCCCGGCGCATTCCTAACTCTTGGGCCACTGCATCGGCTACCTGCTGCACATCGCCGGTGAGCATATGGGTGCTGATTCCCTGCTGGTGTAACTCAGCAATTACCCCGGGGCTTTCGGTGCGGATCGGATCGGCATACATGATAACGCCAATTAGGATGCCATCCCGGGCCACATAGGCCAGAGAAACGCCTCCCGTCTTAAACTGCTCACTGGCACTAATGTCGATCCCTTCCGTTTTCATAAAGCGGCTGCTCCCCACCAGTAGCTGCCGCCCTTCGATTTGGGCGACCACTCCCAACCCGACCCGATAATCCCACTCCTCGCAGGTTTTCGTTTCCGTCCCCTGTTGTTGGGCCTGTTGGACGATGGCATGGGCGACGGGGTGGCTCAACCCCTGTTCCGCCGAGGCCGCCAGACAGAGAATTTCTGCTGGGGTAACTCCCTCGGCGGTAACTTGAATGTCGGTGACGGAAGCATTGCCCTGGGTCAGGGTTCCCGTTTTGTCAAAGACGACGCAATCGACTTTTGCCAACATTTCGATCGCTCGGCCGCTGCGGATGTAAACCCCGGTCCGGGCAGCGTAGGTTAATCCGGCTAAGACGGCGGTGGGGACAGATACGCGGATGCCGGTGCCGAAGTCGAGGGTGACAATCGCCGTTGTCCGGGCTAAATCTCCCGTGAAAGCAAAAATGCCCGCCCCAATCATTAGGGTGGGCAACACGGCAATGTTGGCAAATTTGGCGGCATAGTTTTCTACGCGAGTATCATGGACAGGAGCGGCTTTCATCAGTTCCACGACTACCCCGGCGCGGGTATTATTCCCCGTCCTTTCCACGAGAATTGCCAATTGTCCTTCTACCAACAGGGTGGAAGCATAGACCTCATCATCTACTTCCCGGTGGACGGGAACCGATTCTCCTGTCAGTTTCTGTTGGTCAATTAGTCCCTGTCCCCGGATAATCTTGCCGTCAATGGGAATTAAATCTCCCGGATAGACGATGACGAGATGGCCTTCTCTCACGTCTTTGAGGGGAACTTGCACTTCTACGCCGTCCTGTTCGATCCAGGCGTATTTGCCCAAACTGTCGAGTAAATCTAGGGTCTGGCGTTCGCTAGAGCGAGCGGTGACATCGCGAATTACTTCCCCAGATTCGATCAAACTGATCATGAAGGCGGGGGGGATGAAATGGCCCTGGGCAGCGCTGAGGGTGATGGCAAGGGAGTCGAGGAAATCGACGGTCAATTGTTTTTCTTCACTGATGCCTTCCCAAGCTCGACCGTAGGCCGGCAGACAGGCGGCTAAAATTAACCCCCCAACGAGCAAGGGGGGCAGTTCTAGGGGAAAGGCGACAAGAGCGAGGGCTAAACTGGCAGCGGGAATGCCCAACCTCTCCCAATAGTTAATTTCGTGGGATGTTGGTGCTGTCGCTGCCTTGGTGGTTAAGAGATAGCCGAGATCGGCCTCTTCCATCGAGAGTAGGATATATTCCCGTAGTTGTTCGGGGGAAATTTCCTCGTAATTGTATTCAATAATTAGGGATTCAGCCGCCTCATTGCAGCGAACTTGTTCGATGACATTACTATCCTCTAATATTGCCACTAAGTTGCTGGCATAGTCAGGATCGTAACCCAGACGCTCGATTTTGACCCGCCAGCGTCCTTCGAGGGAGTGAAGGAGTTGATAGTCTTGGGAAAACCTGTGAGGTTTGGGGACAATTGCCGCGGTTTCGTTAAGTATGTCTGGTTGGACAATTACTTTTTCTGTAGTATCTGTGAAGGTCATCTTGAAGGGTGTTGGTTAGTATATGCTTGACACTTGCATCAACCATTTTTTATTGTCAGGAGGGAAGACGGGGAATCAACCCAGAACTCGTGTCTGCAAGCAAGCTGTCTGTACTTCGTCGAGATTAATGGCAGACTCCAGTATAGTTGACATTACCGTGCTGAAGTTTAAAAACGCGAGCATTGTTGTCTAAACTAAAGCTTAGAGGAGTACCAGCTTGACTTTTGCCTTTAAAGGTATTGTTGCCCTGATAGGTTGTTAGAGCTAGTCCCACGGGTTGCATTTGTGGGGGAGTGGCCGCTCCAAAGGTATCAATCGTGATAGATTGACGTTCTTTGTCGATAACCACCACGTCTGCTTCGGCAATGTCCGTCACTGATTCCACTATGGTTACGGCAACGGGCCGTTTTCTCTGGATCGATGCGTCATCGAGGTATAAAAATAGATTTTCGTTCCTCTGTCTGTCTTCCCCCTAGCAACGCAGAGAATGCCATTTCCCAGACTGGGTGCTTGAGCTAAAACAGGCTTAATGGGCAAGCTGGGCAAGGAAAGCAAGGTTACAGCCGCTAAGAGGGCGGCTTTGTTAGGAATTTTTAACATTTTTTCGCAAGGGCTAAATTAACTTTTGGTCATTGTACTAGAAAAAGTGAAATTTTGCCAGAGTTTTGAGGCGGATCGTTTTTTTTTACTCACCGGGTAGTAATACCAAATCCTGTTTTTAAAGACTGATTATTTATTATCCCTTTTTCCTCTTGTCTGTCCCGATATGTAGCCGCCTATACTCATCCGCTCGGCTGAGCTCACGCCGAAGTCCGAACGGCAAGAGGCAAAAGGCAAGAGGGGGTTAGATATGTGTAATTAATTTTGCTTAGGTACTTATCAATCCTATAGGATTTGTTAGCAAAATTTATATAGCGGTTCTCACACCTGGATTGAACCTTTGCTGATTAAGCTTTTAAACATCGATAATATACCTCTTGCAAACAGGAAACGCTATATTTGTCAACAAAATCACAAATCATCGTAAATTAAAGATTGTTAAAAAATGTATCGAATGTCAACTATTGGTCAAATAATTTTGACATAATTGGGGTGGAGGGGTTGACAGGTAAAATTTTTGTGTTTTATCCAGCATTTCTTAAGTGTAACTAGGATAGTTTAAAATCCACAACTGATAGTGTTATGAGTGATAATACCAAACAAATTTATAACTACACCGTTATTCTAGAAAAAGAGTCAGACGGTGGTTATCACGCTTTTTGTCCTACGCTTAAAGGTTGTCATTCTCAAGGAGACACTTTTGAAGAAACGATTGTCAATATTACAGAAGCTATGGAATTGTACCTCGAAAGTTTGATAGCTGATCATCAACCCATTCCCAAAGAAGATTTGATTTTTAAGCCTTTAAATATTTTAATATGAGTCAGTATCCCTCGGTTTAATAATCGGGACGAATTATTTCCAGTAAATTTCTTGCTACTGCCTCCACCACTGTTATAGGAACAGCGTTTCCGAATTGTTTTTTAGCGATAGCCGGCTGTGGATGATAGATAAAATTATCGGGGAATCCTTGTAATTTACGCGCATCTTGGGGAGTAATTTCTCGAAACTTTTTGGGTTTATAGATTTTCTTTAAAAACAATTGTTTGTATTCTTGGGGATGAGTAGCGGTAATTGAAATAGTAGCAATATAATCTTTAGCACCCGTAGCGGTTAGGGTAGGAATAATATCGGCCGTCGGTAAAATAATCCGATAAATGCTGTTAATTCCCGTCATATTTTTTGAGTTAATAAATTCATACTTCCCCTCCTGCGTTTGCCAACAAATCCCCAGAGAAACTAACTGATTTAGTTCCTCGATTTTTAGGTCGGGTATAATTTCCCAAAAAGTAGAAAAAGCCACGGGATGACCATCTTTTTCGCCATACTTTTTACTGCGTCTTAATTTCAGCAAAGCTAAACAGATACTTTTTTGTCGTTCCGTAGTTTTGATAATATCCCAAGAATGAATAGTTGTGTGACCATTTCTTAAATCAGAAAAAATAAAGAAGTCATTTAATTCATCTTCTTTTTGAAAACGAGTTCTCGATGGAGGAACAAAACCATTAAATAAAGTATCTGCGGATAACTTGACTTTCTCGACGGGTTGAATATTCTTGATGTCTTCTAAAATATCTAAAACCTTCGGATGGATACCCAAAGGTAAGGGAAATTTAAACCGCTCATAGTTGTCTATATCTTGTCTAATTCCTACGATAAAAACTCTCTCGCGATTCTGGGGTAAACCAAAATCATAGGCATTTAATAACTGCCAGTAAACTTGATAACCACAGCTGGTTAATTCATCGATAATTAACTCTAAATTCTCCCGGTTGCGAGGACTAGCTAAACCACTGACATTCTCGAAAATAAAGCTTTTCGGTTGACTTTTTTGGACTAATTTAATCACATCAAACCAGAGTTTTCCCCGGGGATCCTCAAATCCCCGTAAACATCCCGCCACCGACCAAGGTTGACAGGGAACGCCGCCGACAATAAGATCGAGATTATCGGGTAAATTGCTAATTTTACTCACATCTCCGAAAGCAATTTCATCGCTGTTGAGATAGCTAATAAAATTTTGTTGATAAACTTGGATGGCCTGTTTATCGATTTCTGAATAGCCTAAACAACGTCCTCCCAATTTCTCCAAAGCGATTCTAAAACCACCGATTCCCGCGAATAAATCGACAAAACGATACTGGGGATGGGTGATAACTAGATGTAGGGGTAATTGGGTTTGTGTGCTGACTTTAACTGTGGTTTTCAAGGGTAAATAATTCCTTTTCACCGTCTGGGAAGATGCCTATTTGTACTAATTATTTTAGTATAAATTAAGAGTTTTTTTTCTAGAGACCTCCTGCAAATTTCCTGTCTCCTGACTTGAAAGAGGCTGTGGGGTGTAGGGTGTGGGGAAGTGGGGAAATTGAACTAAAACCCCAAAACCCCAAAACCCCAACCCCCAAAACCTGTCTCCTGTCTCCCGAATCCTAACCCAATGGTAGATGTGGGATTTTTGCAGCAGCTCTATCGAGTCGAGGAATACTCGTAGTCTTCGATAATATGGAGAAGTCGCATAGCTGAACTACAGGATTCTTCTAAAATTTCCTGTTTCTCCTGAGAATCTTCGATTAAATCTTCAGATACTAGACGCAAAGAACCCAAAAGACTATTAAGACTGCTTCTCGCTTCGTAGGATAAATAAGCTTTTCTTTTTTGCTCATCTTCCCTATTCTTAGAGTCGGCCTCTTTGCTATCACTAAATTGCAGAGCGTGTAAACGAGCATAATGACCACCTTGAGCTAATAATTCCTCATGATTGCCGATTTCTGCCACTTTTCCCTTGTCCAGCACCACAATTTGATAGGCTTTTTGAACTGTGGAAAGACGGTGAGCGATCACAAGAGTAGTGCGCTCGCGACAGAGTTCATCGATCGCTTCCTGTACTAAACGCTCAGAAATTGTATCCAAAGCACTGGTAGCTTCATCGAGAATGAGAAGATCTGGATCTCGCAGTAAGGCACGAGCGATCGCTAATCTTTGTTTTTGTCCCCCCGAAAGTCTCACTCCCCGATCGCCAATTTCCGTATCCAGTCCTTCTGGCAGTTTGGAGATAAACTCGTAGGCATTCGCCCTTTTTGTCGCTGCTAAAATTTCTGCATCACTAACATCGCTTAACCCGTAGGCAATATTAAAACGGAGAGAATTATTAAAGAGAAAAGTGTCTTGACTGACTATTCCCATGGCTTTTCTCAGAGATTTGATCTCATAATCCCTTAAATCTTGACCATCAAAAAGAATCCTCCCGGCTGTAGGATCATAAAAGCGTGGTAATAAATCGGCAATTGTCGATTTTCCCGCCCCCGAAGCACCAACAAGAGCGATCATTTTTCCTTTTGGAATCCACAGATCGATGCCCTTGAGAACTAATTCTTGATAACCAGGATAGGAAAATTGGACGTTATCAAAATGAATACCTGTCTCTAATCTTTGATAGGGAATAGAGCCATTGCTCATAAATGGTTTATTATCTCGAATGAGAAAATCCGCTACCACTTCTACTGCGGAAACATCACCCAATAGACTACTCCTAGCACTGTTAATTTGACTAACCATCGGCAAGGCCCGGAAAAGTACATAGAGATAGGTCAATAAAATTGTCACTAAAGCTTGCAGTTGTTCATTAAAAAGATAACGACCAGCAATGATAATTAAAGCAATAATAATGACCCCACCGATCTCATTGAGCGGAGCGATTACAGCATTATTAGTCTGGGCATCTAATCCAGCTTTCTCGCGGGCTTCTATATCTTCCACAATAGATTCTAATTCGTATTTTTCATTGCCAACTGCTTTAATTAGCCGAATTCCCGTTAACAGTTCCAACAGTTTATTAGTTTGCTGTTTAGCCGTTACGGTGATAATCTCTCCAAACTTTTTCGATCTCTTGACAAAGTATTGATTAAGCATAGCTAAAAAGCCACCCAAAATACTAGAAAGAATAGTTAATTGCCAAGAAATTGATAATAAAATAGCCAAGTACATGAAAGCTGTGGTGATAATCTTAGTTAGGTTTATGTAATTTCTAATTGATGCCACGGCTCGATTAATCTCCGACATGAAACGATTAAAAATATCTCCTATTTTACTTTTTACATAGTAATCTATATCCACTTCTAGCAGCAGAATAACTGAATCAATTCGCATATCTTTTGCCATAATCAAAGATAAGTAAGTGCTTAACCAATTACTGACAAAATTGGTAATATGCTTGAGAATTAAAATCAATAATATCGCTGCAAACATCCAGAAAAAACGAGTGTCAACCGAGAAAACCTCGAAAACGGAGAGCAGCTTTTTGATAATTTGGGGGGCATTTTTTAAGATATCATTTTCGGGATTAATAAAAGAAATTAGTAAGGGGATAACTAAAATAGCTCCTACCCCATTAAATATAGTACTGGCAAATCCGATAACAATGCTGGAAACTACTAATATCCAGTGTTTAAGCGTATATTTAAGGAGAATTTGATTAGGATTCATCGCAAGTAATAAAGTAAATAGTCAACGGTCAATTATTCTACTCGCTAGACTCTAATATTTCCCTTCCAGAGAAGTAATTAGGCGAGAGAGAGTTGTCGCCATGGCGGTGGTACTGTAGGAGGCAATACAGCGCTCTCTCGCTTTTAGTCCTCGTGCATTAGCCGAGTCGAGATGATTAAAAACTTCGCTAATCATAGCAGCTAGTTGCTCGGGCGATCCTGGTTCGACTAAATAGCCAATATCAGCTAAAATTTCGGGAATATCTGCCACTTTAGTGGAAATAATCGGTTTAGCCATCGCCATACCATCGGTGAGTTTAATCGGAAATTGGGCATTAGCCGTAGCTTCATCCCTCTGGGGAACGATAATAGCATGGGCAGCGGCCACAACTTCCGGCATTCGATCGATCGGTTGAGCAGGTAAATGAATTAACCAAGGTTGACCTTTTTCTAGCAAACTATCCAGATAGCCATCCCCGATTTGGCGACCTCCCACCAGCACCAATTTAAAATCAGGATCAGCAATTTGATCTAAAGCGATTAAGACATCTTCTAAACCTTTGTGGGGTCTAGCTGTACCCGGGAACATTAAGACTTTATACCCAGATAAACCGTATTTTTGACGACAAGCGACAGGATCGTAGAGATTGGGATCGAAAAGTTGCGTATCCTTGCCATTCGGTAAATAAATCCCCCCATAACGCTTTTGCAAAAATTGATTATTAACCGTCACCGCATCAGCACGGTTAATTAAATTTTCCATCCAACGCACATAGAGAGGGTGATTCGGATCCCTAAGCGCACCATTTTTTTTGAGGATATCCCTAGCTAATTGTCGGGGGGAAGGACGATAAGACCATCGATCACCACCAAACCAACTCATTTCCCAATCGTCAATATCGAGAATTAGGGGACGTGGAGAAAAAAAACGTTTCAGTAAACCGATGCCAAAACTGGTGGGACGGGGTTTAACCGCATAGATAATCTCTCCGGAGATGCGATCGAGTAAAGTTTTGATCTGGCCAAAAAACTGGGGATAATTATTGCCTTTGACCGATACCACCGCTATATTCCCCGGTGGGGTTGGATAGATTTCCCGGCCAAAAATCGGACCATAAACCGTCACCTGACAGTTTAGCTGTTGCAAGACTTGAGCAATCAAATAGACTCTTGTGCCACCACCACCGGATAAATCTGGTGCTAAAACAGAGATTTTTTTGTTCACGATCGCTGATCAATCCAGATTATCTAGCACGATAGGAGAATGTTAATCAATGTTAACCTTCTTGTCAATCTTAAACGGACTTAACATTAATCCCTCCAGAGATCGACTAGACAAAGAAAACTAACATATACATAGCCGAGACGACTAACTGAGTAAACATCACTGGTAAACCGTAGCGCAGAAAGGTATGAAAAGTAATTTTGCCCCCGTGTTGTTCGGCGATGCCGGCGGCGACAATATTAGAAGAAGCTCCCACTAAAGTACCATTACCTCCTAGGGTGGCCCCATACATCATCGCATAGAAAAGCGGTAAAACTTCCGGGGGAAAAGAACCAGCATAATCAGGAGAAAGAACCTCAGTCCCGACTAAATTAACATTAACAAGGTACTGTTTCAGTAGTGGAACCATGGCCACCACTAAGGGAATATTCGGAACAACACTGGAAACAAGGCCAACAAAAAACAGCAAGACTAGAGAACCTAAAAAGATATTTTTGCCTAAAATTATCGCCAGAAGTCCCGATAAACTATTAACTACCCCAGTTTTTTCTAAACCGCCAATTAGTACAAAAATCGACATAAAAAATAATAGGGTACTCCAGTCCACATCTCGGAGAATATTATGCACCGTATCTATCTTCGATTGCTGGGCTAAAAGTAGAGCTAAAGCTGCTCCCATCAAAGCAACTGCCGCCGGAGCAAGGGGTACAGGAAAAGATTCGCCGACCACGAATAAAAATAAGACCAAAAAGACGATAATTCCCCCCAAAGCTAAGACGCGCGGATGATTAATTTGCGGATGGGGTAAGTCTTCTAAATGCTCGAATTTTGTTCGCCAGATTTTGGGGAATAACCAAGGTAACATAACCAGAATGGTAATCACTGCAAAGGCCCCACCTAAACTCAAACGCTGTAGGTATTCCATGAAGGTGATATTAATAGAATCACCAACGATATAAGTAGCAGGATCACCAACAATAGTTAATAATCCTGCACTGTTGGCCACGAAAACCATTAGGATTAAGAGCGGCACAAAATCCACACCTATATCTTGAGCTAAAGGTGGAATTAAAGGTGCTAATAACATCACCGTAGTGGCGTTGGGCAATACCGCACAGATTGGGGTAGTAATAGCAACAATTCCTATTAGTAATAATTTGCCCTGTCCCTTGGCTAAAAGCACCATTTGTGCTGCTAAATAATCAAAAATTTTCGTTGGTTCAAAGGCTCTCACTAACACCATCACCCCAAAAAATAAGGCGAGAGTGGCATAACTGCGACTGATATAACCCACCGCTTCTTGAAGAGTCATGATATGGGTAAAAACTAAGATTAAAGCTCCTAATAAAGCCGCTACAGTAATATGAAGCCACTCGAACATAATAACCACAATGACTGCAATAAAAGTCATCGCAGCAATCCACATTGGTAAAGATTCCAGCATTTTTGATCCTATTTTTACTCTTGGTTTCTCGATACAACTAAAAGTTTGCTCGAAAAATGTACAGCAAACTCATAGAAAATATGGTTATCTACGGAAAATCTTAAAATTGTTGTGATCGGTAAGCTGACATGAGAATCCCCATAAACAATGTCTCCTTTGAGTTATGACTATCAAGTAGTACCAGCGACATAACTGAACCGATCAAGACATTACTAGGAATGTAGTGATGCTTCAGTCTTCCCCCCCACGCCTACGAAGTTAGCTGACGGGCTAGGATAGAGAGATATCCTTTTCTAGTCCAAAAAATCTAGAAATACGCCCCCAAATGTGGTTCCTCCGCTCCGAATTTGTCTAGCTAATATCTAGCATAGAAACTCGGATTAGGCTGACTTACTCTATTTAGTGATCCACCATAGCATACTAACCCCAAAAAAAACTATATAGTCCTATACCAGACCTGTCCTGTCAGTTATCCCCCGGGTTGCTAGGATAGAACAATGATAAGCTAATAGCCAACGACTGACCGCCATAGCAGCCACAGCAGAAAGAAATTTTTATGAATAGAAGACCTCGTTATACTCCTCCTCGATCGCGTGATCGTGATTATGACCGCTCCTATGGCGACGACTCCCGCGCTTCGTCCCCCGGTGGCCTATTGGCAAAATTGAACTATGCCATGATCGCCCTGATTGGTGGTATTTTTGTACTAGGAGTGGGTCTCGGTCTGGTATTCAGTTCTACTGCTAATTTTAGCCCCGAAAACGTCGCTTCCCGGGAAGTAATCGATCGCAGCGCCCCCAATGCGGAATTATGCGTGCAATTTGGGGCCAGTGCCATTGTCACCGATTTGCGGGTTTATGTCACTCTTAACCCCTTTAATGTTTTTGTTACCCAACCAGTCATGCAACCCGGTTGCGTTTTGCGACGCAATAACTGGTCAATTTTAGAACAACAAAAATTAGTCGATGGACAGCAGGTACAAAGTTGTAAAAACCGGATGAATACCTTTGGTTATACCGGCCCCTTGGAAGGCAAACCGAAAATCGATTGTATCTTCCAAAATGAAGCCGGTGGGAATCTTTTTGTTAATCCTGCTGGCGCTGTTGGTCCCAGACCAGATACAGATAAATTCTAAACTAGAAAAGATCTTTCTCCTGACTGAGGTCTAATGAGTTAGCCATTGGGCCGTAGTTACAACAAAAATTCCGCCAGCTTTTTTTAAAAAAGGCTGGATTTTGTCGATCAGATGATCGAGTTGTTTGTCACTATTACAAACCGTCATAATGTAGCTACCACTGTAATCACAATCGAAGTCATCACAGGATAAACCTCGATCGCCTTTTCCCGAAGCATTGCCAAGAACGGTATAACCGGAAACTCCGACAACATCAAGAACGTTTAAGGTTTCTTCCAGAAAAGCATGACTAACAATTATTTCTACTTTTTTGACAGTTTGTAGGGAAGGATGAGGGGATTCAAGCATGGTAGTTAAGTACAAAAAGGACAAGTGAAATAGAAAAAATTTGACAGGAATTATTTAAAAACCGCCGGGCCTTTTAGACTCCACAGCCAATGATTTTAATCATCTCTAGGTACAGAGGAATACCGATGATGATATTGAAAGGAAAAGTTAAAGCCAAGGCCATAGAAACGTATAAACTAGGATTAGCTTCAGGAACAGTCATTCTCATGGCCGCAGGAACAGCAATATAAGAGGCACTAGCACACAAAACAGCGAATAATAAAGCATTGCCCTGTTCAAATCCGAGAACCTTAGCGATGAGAATCCCCACCATCGCATTGATAACGGGAATGAACACCGAGAAACCGATGAGAAAAGAACCAGTTTTACCTAATTCTCGGATTCTTTTCGCCGCCACTAATCCCATATCAAGAAGAAAGAAAGTTAACGCACCATAAAAAATCCCTTGAGTGAAAGGTTGCAATTTTTCCCAGCCTTTTTCCCCCGTGAGCATACCAATAATAACACTACCGACTAAGAGAAATACCGAGCCATTTAAAAAGGCTTCATGTAGAACCTTTGACCAAGAAAACGCTTCTTCTTGGCCATTTTTCTCTTTAAAGACTCGCACCAAGATTAAACCCACTACAATCGCCGGCGATTCCATTAAAGCTAAGGCAGCCACCATGTGACCGCCATAGGAAATATGAAGTTTTTCTAAAAAAGAACTGGCGGTGATGAAAGTAACGGCACTAATGGAACCATAGGCTGCTGCGATCGCTGCCGCATTGGCACTATCGAGTTTAATTTTCAGGATAAAGAAAGTGTAAATGGGAACGATGCAAGCCATAACCACAGAGGCAATCAAAGTTAAAGCGATTTGGTTATTGATGCCACTTTCCGCTAGTTCATAACCTCCCTTGAACCCAATCGCCATCAACAGATAGAGAGAAAAGAGTTTAGGCAGTGGTTGCGGAATCTCTAAGTCGGATTTAAAAAACACTGCCAGCATTCCCAAGAAAAAGAACAAAACCGGCGGATTGAGAATATTGAACAGGATTAAGCTGCCATCCATAGGTTTGTGTACATTGAGTTATTTCAATCTATACTATTCGATTTTGAGAATACTGAGAAAATGATAATTACTCGCAGCCAGAAATACGTTAGTCTCTATCATACTTTGTGCTTTTTGTCAAAAAAACTTTTTTTTTGCAATAAAACTACACAAAAAAAAGATCATCGTTGTGGGTGAAATTGACTGATTTACCCGTTTTAATTAGGATCACTTTCTAGGTGTGACAAGGGTTTCAACTATTGCTGCCCAAAAAAGCACAAAACAGCCCATTATGAAATTCTATCAAATCGCTGTAACCATGATAACGTCGTTGTTAAATAAAAATCTTTCTCAATTAATTCTTAAGAATTTATAAATATTGCGAAATGTTAATTTAAATATTCTCAAGTTTTTGCAGTCAATAAATAATTTTTGCTTATCTTTGTCGGAAAATAGAACTCCTGCAAAAATCCAACATCTACCATTGTGTTAGAAGTCAGGAGATAGGAGACAGGTTTTAGGTGTTGGGGGTTGGGTTTTTGGGCTTCGGCCGTGAGCTCAGGCTTCGACGGTGAGCTCAGCCGAACCGCCGAACGGGTTTTGGGGTTTTAGTTCAATTTCCCCACTTCCCCACTTCCCCACTTCCCCACTTCCCCAATTCATAATTCATAATTCATAATTCATAATTCCCCCACACCCCACACCCCACACCCCTCTCCCGTTCCCCGATCAATGCCAAAAATCCAGATTAAAACTCCAAAATCCCCACATCTTGCCGCCATGGTAGCCCTTGATCGCTGCAGTCTCGGCGGTATTTGGACCCTATCTGGTTATGAACGGGAATTAAACAACCCCAACAGTGAATTATTAATTCTTACCCTGGACCAGGAGGAGGAAACCCTAATCGGATTAGCTTGTTCTTGGGCAATTCTCGAAGAAGCACATATTACCCTCCTGGCAATTTATCCGGACTATCAAAGACAAGGATTAGGAAAACTGCTTCTCTACAAACTGCTTGAGAAGGCTGTACAAAGACAACTAGAAAGGGCTACTCTAGAGGTGAGGGTGTCGAACCAGTCAGCGATCGCACTCTATAAACATTTTGGCTTCCGCGTCGCTGGAGAGCGGAAAAATTATTATTCGCAAACTGGTGAATCAGCCCTAATTTTCTGGCGCAACGATCTACAAACGGCCGCTTTTCAGGAACAATTAAACAAGTGGCGCCAAGAAATCCTCTCAAGACTGGCGCAGGGAGATTGGCAATTAGAGGAAGAAATCAGAGCCAAAATAGATACCATGGGGGTGTCATGATTACCTACAAGCTTAAATCAGGTCGAGGTTAGGGAAAAATGAGGATTTTAGTGTTAGCGTGGGAATTTCCACCGCGATTAGTGGGCGGTATTGCCCGTCATGTCGCTGAACTCTATCCCGAAATCGTCAAACTCGGTCATGAAGTCCATTTAATCACGATCGAATTTGGTCAGGCCCCCAGTTATGAACTGGTGGAAGGTATTCACATCCACCGCGTCCCCGTACCCCCCGGCAATGACTTTTTCCATTGGGTGGTCAACATGAATAACAGCATGGGACAAGAAGGCGGCAAAATAATCGCCGAATACGGAAAATTTGACCTTGTTCATGCCCACGATTGGTTAGTAGGGGATGCAGCCATCGCCCTGAAACATCTCTTTAAAATACCCCTGATTGCCACGATTCACGCCACGGAATACGGACGTTACAACGGACTACACACCGACACCCAACGCTATATCGCCAGCAAAGAGGGAACCCTCGTCTATAATGCTTGGCGCGTTATCGTCTGTACCAGCTATATGCGTCATGAAGTCCATCGAGCTTTGGGCGCACCCTGGGATAAAATCGATGTGGTTTATAACGGTATTCGGGCCGAGAAAAAGCAAAGAGACCCTAACTTTGATTACCGAGCTTTTCGTCGTCAATATGCCGAAGATTACCAAAAAATCGTCTATTACGTCGGGCGCATGACCTTTGAAAAGGGGGTTTCGGTGTTACTCAACGCTGCCCCAAAAGTCCTCGCTCACACCGAGGCTAAAACTAAATTTGTCATTATCGGTGGCGGCAATACCGACAAACTCAAACAACAGTCCTGGCATCTCGGTATCTGGCATCATTGTTATTTTACGGGCTTTATGTCCGATGAAAACCTCGATCGCTTTCAAACCGTGGCCGATTGTGCCGTTTTTCCCAGTCTTTACGAACCTTTTGGCATTGTCGCCCTGGAAAGTTTCGCCGCTAGGGTTCCCGTGGTAGTTTCCGATACCTGCGGTTTTCCCGAAGTTGTCCGTCATGGTCAAACGGGAATTGTCACCCGGGTCAATAATCCCGATTCCCTCGCTTGGGGCATTTTGGAGGTTTTAAATCATCCCGAATACGCCCACGAATTAGCTAATAACGCCTACAAAGACCTAGAAAAACGCTTTCATTGGGCGAATTTAGCCCGTCAAACCGAGACAGTATATGGTTTGGTCGTCCAAGAACGACAATTGGTAGAATGGCGTTAATCAGGGAGCGGTTTTTCAGCCGTCAGCCATCCTGAAGCCGTCCCGATTTTCTTCTGGACAAACCTAATTAACTAGAGCATAATCTTAGGAAAGTAATTTCCTCGACACAAAATTATGAATATGTTGAAAATGACTAAGGATTTTAATCCCGCTCAACTAGCAAGTGTCCTGGTCAATTTCACTGGTTTTGTGGTTTTATTGGCCTGTGTACTTCTTTCTCCCCATGCTCTCGTTTATGATGAAGTTTATCACTTACCGTTAGTAGATTTATTAAATCAATACGGTTTATCCTATCGATTCTTACGCGGTACAGGACAATCAGCCCCAGGTCCCTTATACCCGATAATTCATGATATCTTTCAGCCCTTGACCAATTTGGAAGCTCCTGCCATTAGATTGGTTAATATTCTTCTTTTATTACTGTTAATTTTAGTCCTGAGTTTAACCCTGCAAAAAATTTTCAAAATTCCCCAGCCACTGGTCTCTAGTTTGACAATTATGGGCCTACCGATGATTTGGGTGATTACGGGCATGGCTCTCACGGAAATCCCTGCTATGCTCCTGGCAACCTTAGCAGTTTTCTTGATATTTATAGCTCTAGAAAAAATTGAAGATAACCAGCAAATGAGCTTAGGAATAGCCGCTATGAGCGGATTATGTTTAGGGATGGCAATCCTAGGCAGACAAACTTTTCTCGTTTTAGTATTTATCTTGCCAATACTAACAATTAGTTCCTCAAAAAAATCTTGGCAACCTTTACTATTATGCTGGTTAACTTCTGGAATTTTACCCGCTATTGTTTTTAGCGTGTGGGGTGGATTAGTTCCCCCTGGTCAAAGTTCATTATCTTCTGGATATTCTCTGGTAAACGGATTTCTTTCCTTTGCCTACACCGGTCTTTTATTATTTATCCTCGCTCCCAAATGGTTCAGCTTGAATAAGGTGATAATAATATCTGTCCTGTTCAGCAGCTGCCTAGGCAACGCTCTCTTTAAAATCCTTTCTATTCGTCCAGCCTACCACGTTTTCAAGAAAATTATTCCCGATCCTACTTGGCTAAGTTTCTTTTTCTATTTAGCTTCCTCCTGTCTACTTGCCTTTGGCATTCTTTTTCTGATTGCCAGCCTCAACAATTGCCGAGATCACAATAAAGATAGTAAATTTCTATTTTTAAATGTTGCCGTGATCATAGTTGCCGCCACAGCTTTTAGAATTACCCATTATTATTCGACTCGCTATACAGCTACAGCTATTCCATTCTTGATCCTGTTAGCCCAGTATTATACCAAAGATAACTATTTCAAGGTGGCCCGCTTATTGCTGGGGAATATTGTCGGCTGTTTGATGTTAGTTTCTTATTTTTTGCGTCCTTGGAACTAGAAATCTTGCCAGATGAGATTCTTTGATTTTTGACAAGGATATACCTTAAAATAACAAAGGCACAACTTAACTTCTCCAAATATGACTATGAAAGCAGCTGAAATTATGACCACGGAGGTGGCCAAGATTAAAGGTTCTGAAACCGTTGCCAAAGCGGTGCAATTGATGAGAGAAAAGAACATTAGAACTCTCATTGTCGATCGCCGTCACGATGAAGATGCCTACGGAATTATCACTGAAACCGATATTGTCTATAAAGTCGTCGCTTTCGGTCAAGATCCGCAAAAAGTGCGCGTCTACGAAGTGATGAGCAAACCCTGCATCGTGATTAATCCCGACCTCGGTGTTGAATATGTGGCCCGCTTATTTGCTAATACCGGTATTCGTTTCGCACCGGTAATTAAAGGCGGTTTGCTCGGTGTTATCTCTGTTAGTGACATTCTCCATAAAGGTAACGCCGTCGAAAAGCCCCGCAGTCTTGATTTAGAAGCGGAGATTATCAAAGCTAGAGATATTGCCCGGGCAGTCTGTGCGGAAAAAGGCGGAAATTCTCCCGATTGTGCCGCAGCTTGGGATGTTGTTGAGGAATTACAGGCAGAATTGGCACACCAACGCGCTAAAAAACCAGAAAAAACCTACTTTGAGGAATACTGTCAAGAAAATCCCGATGCTTTTGAAGCGCGTATCTATGACACCTAATCGTCATGGTTTTCGGTATTCTCCGATACCTCAAACTTTTTAATCCGGCAAAAGTAGTGTATAAAGGTTTTATTTGCTAATAATCGAGGAAAAACTATGGCTGATCTATTTGTCATCGCCTATGAGGACGAATTTAAAGCGGAAGAAGTTCGTTTAACTTTGGCTAAACTGCAACAGGAACATCTCATCGAATTAGAAGATGCTGCCGTAGTGGTTAAAAACAAAGATGGCCAGATTAAACTCAAGCAAGCAGTCAATTTAACGGCAGCAGGAGCCGCTAGTGGCAGTTTCTGGGGGTTATTAATCGGAATACTCTTTTTATCCCCTTTATTAGGGGCCGTCCTCGGTGCTGCCGGTGGTGCTTTGGGAGGTGCTTTAAGTGATATCGGTGTGGATGACAATTTTATGCGCGAATTGGGAGAAACCCTGCAGCCCAGCACCTCTGCTCTCTTTGTTCTCGTCCAAAAAGTTACCCCCGATAAGGTCCTCGATGAAGTGGCCCCCTACGGAGGTAAAGTGTTACGCACTTCTTTGACCAAAACCGACGAAGCTGAATTACAGAAAGTTCTCGACCAAAGAGGTGTTAAACCCGAAACCGTTTAGGATATGAGTCCATAAAAGCTAGAAAAAGGGAATATATTTCCCTTTTTGCTTTTTTAGGAAATTTGCTACTCTCATGAGGTAAGCTGTTCCTAATTTAAATTGCTTGTTGAGACGGGACAAGATGCAACCCCCACGAAAAACTTTTTCAGCAGACCCTACTTAACCACCTAATCCTAATTCTCGTCTGAGCAATTGAATTGATTTATCCCCAATATAATTATCACTACAGATAATTTCTGGCAGACGAATTAAATCCGATCGCACTTCCTTAATCAGATTTTTAATTAAAGTATAACTCGCTTGATCACTGATAATTGTCTGGGAGGTTCTGGCTAAAACTCTTAACTTATCCGTTTCATGAATTTGAGCGGACATAACTAATAAATCATCGCCCCGTAAACTATGAATTAAAATTTCGGCCACCTTAATAATACCAGTGCTAATACTGACAATTCCTAAACGGCTATCGGTGGGTAATTTTTTGATTAATGCCAATTCTTTGCTGTAATCGTAGATATCGATGGGAATGACTCGCAGGTGAAAAGGAGCAGCAATTTCCTCCGCCACACTGATAAAATAGCGACTGGTGACAACAGTGGCAGATTTAGTATTGGCTAAAACTTGGGCTAAATCCTCCATTGCCACTAATTGGACGGGAATTTTGAGGGATTGCTCTAATTCTCTCAACATTAGTTCTCCTGCACCCAAATCGTGACGGGGAATGGTGACAAGAACTTGAGAACTACACTGCGATCGCCAATCGATTTCCGCCAGTAATAACTCGCGAATTTGCTCTAAAGTTAAACCTTGAGCGAGAAAACTAGCTAAACTCTGGTGAATTAGTCGGCCTATTTCTGGATTTTGTTCCAATAGGGGCGAACCGGATAAATTATCGCTTTCATGCCTGCGAGCCTTGACATAAATCCCCGAACCTGCTATGGATTCTACTAACCCATCGTCTTCCAGTTGTTGATAAATTTTACTTATCGTATTACGGTGTAATCCCGTGATCATAGCTAGTTGACGGGTACTAGGTAAACGATGGCCCGGTGGATATTGACGAGAGGCGATAGCGAAGCGAATTTGGTCAAATAATTGCTTAGAGGCGGGGATTTCACTGTCTGGCTGGATTTGGAACTGCATCGGATCACTTCGCTCACAAACTACTTTCGCTGATGCCCATTCTATCATTAGACCCCCTGCAACCATCGGACATTTTCACGGATATGAAGGGTTTCCGAGGCAGTATTTAGGAGCCAGAAGCAGCAAAAACCAAGATGTTATACTAAATCCGTTGAGTAACGCACAGAAAACGGGTTTCTCCGAGAAACCCGTTTTCTACTCATGGACTAATAACCAGATTTAGTATTATTTATTTAAACTAGAAAAGCCCCTTTTTTGCTGAAAAATAGTTAAAACAATAATTTTCACTTTTGCGGTAGATAGTCAACAGCTGATTAAGGGGATTGATCCTCGTGGAGAAGTTTTAGGCGATCGCTCAAGGTTTTGGTTAAGCGGACAGTTTCCCGTTTTAGCGAATTTTGTTGATAATCAAGCACATTAATCCCTTGACCGATATTTACTGTCGCTTCACTTCCCCATCCGGGGTAAGGCTGATTATAACTAATGCTTACTGGCAAAATCTTGATATCGGTATCGGGTTTCATCGTCTTGACTTCCAACGCAATCCGCGCTACTCCCGGTTTAAGGGGATGAACCAGTTGATCGCGACAGATACCCCCTTCCGGAAAAATCGCCACCATTTCCCCCGCGGCCAAAAGTTCGACACTATGCACCAGACTACCCATACCGGGGTGATCGGTGTTGACGGGAAAACCCCCCAAACGTCGGATAAACCAACCTTGTACCCCTTTCATCTCGTTAGCGGAAACCATAAAGCGCAAATCCCGTCCACTAACTAAACGTCCCACTGCGTAGGGTAAAATCAAGGCATCCCAACGAGACCGATGGGTAGGTGCCAAGATGACACCTCCCGTTAGGGGAATATTTTCCCGGCCCGTCACCGTTATTTTGCTGAAAAAAGCTGGTAAAACTAGATAATTTCCCAGAAAATAACAAAAGCGAATTAAACAGGGATTAATTCGGGAATTGACAGCAGGAATTTTTCTAATGGTGAGGGACTCGTCAACGATAGTGCTTTGAGACATCCGAGTGTTAGGAAAGATCGAGACTTTCTGACCATTTCTACTTTAGTGTAGTTGTCTGGGGGGTCGCTATCTTGTCCTGACCAGTTCGGCAATTGTCTTGGGGGATTAATGGTTAGGATTGCGGTTCTACTCCCGATCCTACTGGTGCGATCGAGTTTAATTGCAAAGAGGGATGATCTTCTTTAACTTGCTGTAAATTCCACTCATTTTTGAATAATAAGACGGGACGACCCCAATAATCTTTGACAGTTAAAGTGTTAAAGAGTTTACCGGCTTTTTCTAAAGCAGCCCACCCCCCGGCTACCCAACGGGCTAAACTATAGGCTAGGGGTTCGAGAGTAGTTTCGACTCCGTACTCGCTTAAAAGACGGAATTGCACCACTTCAAACTGTAATTGACCGACAGCGGCTAAAATCGGGTCGCGTTTAAATTCATCGATCGAGGATAATATCTGTACGGCCCCTTCTTCCTGTAATTCCGAGACTCCTTTTTGAAACTGTTTGAACTTGGAAGGGTTAGGATTTCTGAGATAGGCGAATAATTCCGGAGAAAAACAGGGAATACCTTCGTATTCGAGCTTTTTACCCATATAAATCGTATCACCGATCGCAAAGACCCCGGGGTTATTCAATCCGATCACATCTCCGGGATAAGCTTCTTCAATAACTGCGCGATCTTGGGCAAAAAGTTTCTGAGGACGGGATAAACGGATAGTTTTACCAGTTCTAGCGTGGTTTACTACCATATCCTTCTCAAATTTCCCCGTACATACCCGCACAAAGGCTACCCTGTCCCGATGTTTGGGGTCCATGTTTGCTTGCAGTTTGAAGACAAAACCGGTGAAATCGGGATAGGTGGGATCAAGGACACCGAGGGAGGAATTGCGTCCTCTGGGTAGTAATCCATAGTCGAGGAAGGATTCTAGGAATAATTTCACCCCAAAATTGGTCATGGCGCTACCAAAAAAGATCGGGGTCATTTCTCCCGCGTGAACTGCTGGCAAATCCAATTCTGCACCCAATTCCGAGAGCAGTTCTATATCCTCTTTTAACTGGTAATACAGGTCTTTTTCGAGATAATCCTCAATTTTGGAGTCGCCAAGCTCGATCACGGTTTCCTGCGCCTCCTGAGAGCCGTGGGAGCGACGTTCAAACAGGTGTATGGTCTGGGTGGCACGATCAAAAACTCCCCGAAAGCGATCGCCAATTCCGATCGGCCAATTGACGGGATAGGTTTGTAATCCTAATTCTCGCTCGATTTCGTCCAATAAATCTAGAGGTTCGCGGCCGGGGCGATCCATTTTGTTAACAAAGGTAAAGATGGGTAACTGGCGCAGTTTGCACACTTCAAAGAGTTTTCTCGTTTGGGGTTCCAAACCTTTGGCCGCGTCGATTAACATCACCGCATTATCGGCAGCGGCTAGGGTACGATAGGTATCTTCGCTAAAATCTTGGTGGCCGGGAGTATCGAGGAGATTAATCTGAAAATCACGATAGTCGAACTGTAAAACCGTGGAAGTAATCGAAATTCCCCGTTGTTTTTCCATTTCCATCCAGTCGGAAGTGGCTTTGCGTTGGTCGCGTCTTGCTTTGACTGCACCCGCTTGATGGATTGCACCCCCGTATAGTAACAGTTTTTCGGTCAGGGTAGTTTTTCCCGCGTCAGGGTGGGAGATAATGGCAAAATTTCGCCGTTTTTCAAGGACGGCTTCGCTGTTTTCTAGTTCTTTTTCAATTTCGGTCGTCATTCTAATTTCGATCGCTTTCCTATCTTTCTATTCTAGTTTAGATGGGGAGTTAGATATCTTTATGGCTCTGATTCTAGGTTAAACTCAATCTGGCTCTGTAAAACCATTTCTGCAATTACCGCTCCTCCTTTACCTTGAGCTAAAACCCGCTCAAAACGGTTGATTAATTCGGGAATATTGATCACTTCCTCTACAGATTCTAGATATCTTTCGACAATTGCCCTGATCTTGTGTCTTATCTTAGCTTGCTCTGCAACTTTTTCTAAAATTTCCTCGCAAGTCTGCTCGGTTTTAACCACAAGATTAATGGGATGTTTTTGCGCTTTATCAATAGAGCTGTTGCAAATTACTTATATGTTATAGTGATAGGCTAACTAATTTTCTCCCAAAAATTAGTTATAGCGGTTCCTATTCGCAAGCGTTACATTATTGATGTTGAAAAGTTTAATTGGCAAAGGTTTAATTGTGCCACAAAGTGTGAAAACTCCTCTAGTTGTTACACTTAAGCTGAATAAAAACCTGAAGTTTTTATTTTGAATCAAAACTTTTTAGATATGCTTTAATTGGGTGATTACCCTAAATCTGGTTATTAAAAACTGATTCTTTATTGTACCTTTTGCCTCTCCTAATATGCATCCTATATGGGAGCATCTCACCTTTGCAATAAGCATAAATACTTAGTAGAAAAATAGGCTTTTCGAGGGTAATTCTTGTTTTAATTCTCCATGTACGCGGTCTTTAAAAGCCTCTATTTCGTTCCAAGACACGATTAAGAGTGGCTTTTAAGCTAAGTATAATTACTCATCGCGTAAGTGAGATGCTCCCTCCTATATCCAAGGAATTTGGTATCAAAAATTATTTGTTTAAGTAGCACAAAATATCTCAATTTTTATAATTGATAATAAATTTCCCTTGACTTGATTAATGTTTGGCAACTTTTAAGAAGTTGTTATACCTATGCCTAAATTACAGTTATAAATCAGGTTAACTCTTAAATTATATCTTCGACGATGATTCCGATATTTACAGGATAAGATTTTGGTTCTTCCGAACTTACACTGTAGAAAATTCCCCAAGCTCCCTCTCTGTCCAGCAATGCTCTAAAGTTGATAAATATCAATCTAACAAAAACTCAAAGCCTTGCTGTACAAGCTCTACAAGCATGAGTTGTTAATATTTTCACATGACAGATTCGGTAGAGCCAAGATTTTAAAGATTTTGAGTTTCCGATAAAAATGTTACAAATTACATGGATACGCTAAAAAAAGTTAATGGGTGCATCCATTGATAGATAAGTAGTCATGCAAAATAAATTTCCTAGTGAAGACAGGCAATAGGCAAAAGCTTTATCGAAATGTGTGATTAATTTTGCTTAGATACTTAAGAGTTTTTGGCTCTTGTAGTAGATATGTATGGGGTAAGTTCAGCTGTAGGGGGTAACTTCCGGTAGGATGGAAAAAAACCAGATCGAGCAATGTTACGGTTAAAAACTTGGCAAGGGTTAATTTTAACAGTTCCGATCGCCGCTGTGGTCATCTTTCTGATCGTGGCCGCCAGTGTCCAGATCAATCAATGGGGTTTAAATTGGATTTGGGCAGTTTTTACCCTGATTTTTGTTGCTTGGCGCTTCCTGTTGGTCAAATGGACGCGCCCAGTGGTCGGGGAAATTGAAGCCACTATTGGGGAAATTAAGGCAGAATTAACCCCTCCTGACGGTGATTCCGGGGGAAATGTCGAGGAAATTATCGAGAGGATTATCGTCGAGGCCCGCAATGATCGCCCTGTTTGGGAAGATTGGGCGACTTTTTGGCAACGCTGTCAGGATTTGGTCAGTGCCATCGCTCAGATCTATTACCCCGATGTCAAGTACCCCTTATTAAATATTTACATTCCCCAGGCCTACGGTTTAATTCGGGGAACCGTAGATGATAGCGATCGCTGGATGCAGAATCTTTCCCCGGCCTTGAATCAAATCTCCATCGGCCAAGCCTATCAGGCCTACGAAGTTTATCAAAAATTGCAACCCTCGGCCCAGAAACTTTGGCAGGTCTGGAATTGGGCGCAATGGGTAATCAATCCCGCTGCGGCTGTGGCTAAAGTGGCCAGTCAAAAGTACAGCGATCGAGCAGATCAGCAATTATTAGTCAATTTAGGGCAAGTTTTGCGGGAAAATGCCCTGAGAAATCTCTCTCGCCAAGCGGTGTTACTCTACAGTGGCAGTAATCTCGCCCCCACTCTCCCCACCAAGACCAAAATCGCCACCACTACTCTCAAGGAAATTCTCGCCCAAGCTGAACCGATCACGGAAATCGATCGCCAACCGGTTAACATTCTGCTGGTTGGACGCACCGGGGCCGGCAAAAGCAGTTTGATCAATACTCTCTTTCGGGCCGATTTAGCCCAAGTGGATCTATTGCCTAGTACCGATGCGATTCAATCCTACCATTGGCAAACCCCAGAAGGGGACGAGTTAGTCCTCTGGGATACCCCAGGCTATGAACAGTCAAATCGGGCTGATTATCGGCAAAAAGTTCTAAATTATGCCAAAAACGCCGATTTATTAATTCTTGTCACCCCTGCCCTCGATCCCGCCCTGGCCATGGATGAGGCTTTTCTTAAAGATTTGCAACAAACTATTGACAATTTACCAGTTATAGTCTGTGTTTCTCAAGTCGATCGCCTGCGTCCGCTGCGAGAGTGGCAACCCCCCTATAATTGGCTGACGGGAGAAAGTCCTAAAGAAGTCAATATCCGCGAATGCTTGCAGTATCGGGCGGAATTATTCGAGGATCTCTGCGATCGCATTTTGCCGATGGTCAGTCAACAGCCGGATAGAGAAGCTTGGGGGGATGAGGAGTTATCCATCGCTTTGCTGGGGGCAATTTCACCCGCAAAACAGTTGCGTTTAGCCCGTTTTTTAGCGGATTTAGAAACTCGAACCCTGGCAGCGGCGAAAATAATCGATCGCTATACTTTACAGATGGCCACGGGACAAGGTTTAACGGCCCTATTAAAAAGTCCTATTCTAGGTTTTATCTCCACTTTAGCCACAGGAAGACCGACTTTAGCCTATCTTTTAGCTGAACAAATTCCTGTGGAACAATTACCAGTAGCGATCGGTAAATTACAGATGGCCTACGAGCTTTCTTCTCTCTTAAATACGGAGAATAAAAGTTTTGATTTATTGGCACTTTGGCCAATACTATTAGAAAATTCTAGCACTGCCGACAGGGAAGCCTGGGCCTGGGGTCATGCTCTGGTAGAATATTGGACAAAGAACCTATCGATCGAACAGTTCCGGTCAAGTTATCAGGGGTATTTAGAAACGACAAAAACAGGCCTGTAGCCAGATTAATTAAGCTAAAACTTTCTTCCACTTTAAAAGTATAGGAAAGTGGGGAGGAAAGGTTTCTGGGGTTGAGATTTCTGGCCTTTGTACTAAAATTACCAATGGGAGAGATTTTTTCGTGTTTTTTTAAAAGTTCTATTCATTTTTTTCATTTTCAGAGTTTTCATCGTTAGTTTTCGACGAACTACCCAAACCACTAAAATAAAAGGCGGTGACTGCTGTAGCTATTGGCCCTAAAAAAGTATAAATTGTCTTAGAAGAATCATTAATTAGGGTTGCCGCTTTATCCACTCTACTTTGTACTTCTTGTTCTTCGATAGCTTTCAAATTTATATTTAAATTAAAAATTCCAAGAGAAGCAAAAGAAATGAAACAAATAGAACCAATTTGTAAACCAGCAGTGACTAACAATCCAATCCAAAGCCACCTTGCTAAGGAACCAGCTACTTTAGTATTAAAATTATGTCTTTGGTCTGAGGGTGATATAGCTGTAGCTGGTTTACCAAATTCGGATACTTCATTGTCTAAATGATAACCATCCTGATTCTTCTTTAGATTATGACGCACAGAGTTCCTCTCAGTTGGAAGAACCAAAGAAGCGCTGGGATCTTTTGGGTTGTTAACTTCCTCTGTCTCATTTTTTGAATCACTGGTCATAACTAAACAATTAGTAGTGGTCTCTGTTCATTACCTTTTTGAAGTATTAATTGAGTATCTTCCTCCGTCTCAGTTTTAGCATATAAAGCCATGAGTTTTAATCCTTTACGAATTACTTCAGACTCTGTTAAGTCTAGCTCTTTAGCTATTTCTTTAAGATATTCAGAGTCCTTTTGACTAAGATTTACTCGAAATTGTCTGGTAGCCATTTTTTTTTGTTAATTCAGTGAATGGATTGTATCGATGGTGTTATCTGTAAGGTCGAGAAGAGCCATTTTTACCATTGAATGTATCATTGCCGTCCTTACTACCATTAAGGGTATCGTTACCAGCAGCACCATGGACATAAGCATTCTTAAGTGGCTGCTCATCCTCTCAGACCAGCTACTGATCGCGTTTACCAGCAGCACCGTGGACATAGGCATTCTTACGGATATTCAAGTATCTGTAAGGTCGAGAAGAGCTATTTTTGCCATCGAGGGCTATAGTAGGGTCAATTCATGAATTGACCCTACAGTTTGATTTAAGGGTTGTCATCGTCCTTTCTTATAGATGTACATAATAGTCTTCCTTGAGAAACCTAGCATCCTAAGTCACAGTATCCCATCTTACCCTAATTACACTAGATATGTCAACCCTAATTACACTAGATATGTCAAGCAATTACACTAGATATGTCAAGCAATTACACCAGATATGTTAAGTCAACATAAACGAGTCCTGACGGTACTTAATGGGTGCAATAGGTCAAATATGATCGACTTATCGATTTATTTGTTATTAAAAGGCTATTTTTCGCAAATTTTAACCAAAACAATCTTAGGTTTTATTCATGCTTAGGTGTAACAGGGGGTATAATAGGGTATTTAGTAGGTGGTATTACATATACACATATGCAAGGCATAGCAATGGGTGTAATGTGGGGTTTAATAGATACCACAGTGCTGAGTTCCTATGGTATGATAGTTCCATCAACTTTTAGATAGATAAAAGTATGGCAGACACAACAAAACAAGTGAGTATGCTAGAATTGGAGTTAGAAGATGATCTAATCAGACAAATTGAAGATGTAGCTGATTCTGGTTGTTTTTCAAAAGATGAATTATTACAAAGTATTTTAGAAGCATGGAGATATCATCAGGACTATATACATAGACTTGAAAATATGGTTCAAATAATCAATATTAAGTAATTCGATTTGAGGATAACGTGGAATGATTACTATCAAATTATTATCTGCTTATTGTTTTGAGCTAACAAAAAATTTTATCACTATTTTCTTGAACAACAGTCTATTAAACTTTCATAACAAGTAACCCTGAGACAATTATCAGTTTTAGCAATTATTGAGATGTTAATTTATTGTAAGCAGAAATGATCTCCGCATTTTCCCAATCATCATCAAAAGGGAGCGCATCGGGATCTGACAAAGCATTAGCCTCGATTTCTAGATCACCCATCGATTTAACTCGCTCCCAATCGGTTAAATTATTAATATCTGGGGGATTATTTGTTATATTTATCCTTCCTAAAGCTAGTCTTTCCATAGGCTGTGGCCAGTGCAGAACTACAGTGATATACTAAGGGTGACTTGATCAATACTTTCTAGGGAGATTTTGCTATCAATTCCCAGAAAGTATCGAGGTTTAGGTTTTGCGTCCGAGAAAATTAATAATCTGGGGATTAATTTCCTTTGACCAATGTTCTTGGGGATAGTGTTTCGCTTCTGCGAGGGAGATTAATTCCACTCCTGATTTAGTGGCTAATTTTTCGACAGTGACAGAAGATAACCAAGGGTCCCCCATTCCCCAGACAAAAAGGATAGGTTTTTCAAAGTTCTCTAAACCTGTCTCAATTTCTGCCATGGTTTTTGATAGGTTTAAATTGCGAATCGTGGCCCCTAAAGCGCGACCCACTGCCGAAGTTTTTAGATAGGGTTGACGGAAAATAGCCAGATCTGCATCACTAATCACAAAACCGCTACCGGTTTCTAAAGTACGATCGACTAATAAGGGGTCTTGAGTCGCCATATCTCCGAGGAAAGGTATCCCCCATTGTTTCATTATCCAGGGTAATTTAACATCACTGGAGAGGGGAGTATTTAAAACGATCAAGCGCTCAATTTTATCAGGATTTTCTAGGGCGTATTGTAACCCGACGGAGGCTAAAAAACCCTGGACAATGAGGGAGATTTTCGGCAATTGGAGAGCTTGAATAAAATCGGCCAAAGCTTGACAAAAAGCGCTAGGTGTGTAGGCGAAATCTCTGGCATCGGGTTTAGCGGATAAACCGGAACCGATCCAATCGGGGGCAATGGCATTAATGTTATATTCTTCTAAACTGGTCAATAATTCCCGCCAAATATAGCCATGGGCGGGTAAACCATGGAGTAGGATCACGGGGGTTGTATCCGGTTGTTGAGCGGGGTTAACCTGTCGATAGAACCACTTGAGAGAGCCGACTTCGAGAAAACTTTCTAAAATAGCCATGGTTAATGGGAGATTAATAATCAATAACCATTGTCCAACGTCTAGGAACCGATCGCACCGGCAATTTTCCCACCCCGGCAGTTATAGGGAGCTTGCGTCGAGACTTTGTGCTTCTGCGGGGGTTAAGGGCAAATGAAGACCGCATTCTTGTTTTAAACCCTTGAAACGGGTGTCTCGTTCGTTGCTATCATCGGCGGTTAAAGGCCGACTGGAGTGCCAATCGCCGACGGAGACATAACCCAGATCAAAATAGGGATGGTAGGGAAGATCGTATTTAGTCAGATAGTCGTAGATGGTTTTGGCATTCCAGTCAAGGATCGGTAATATTTTGTAACGTTCGCCCTGTTGATTGACCCATTGGAGAGTTTTGCGGTGGTCGGTTTGGTCGCGACGCAAACCCGCTAACCAAGCGGTGGCCTTTAATTCCTTCAGGGCCCGTTGCATCGGCTCCACCTTGCGGATTTTGTCGTAGAGATTGAGGGAGTCGATATCGTTATTTGACCACAGTTTACCGTGGATTGCTTCCATGCGGGCGGGACTGAGGGGAGATTGATAAACTTTCAGGTTTAAATGGAGGCGTTGGCTTAAGTCTTCGGCAAATTGATAGGTTTCCGGGGGAAGATAGCCGGTATCGATCCAAATAATCGGAATATCGGGGATAATTGCGGTGACGAGGTGCAACATTACTGCCGCCTGAATGCCGAAACTGGTACTCATCACCAAACCTTCCCCAAAGGTGGCCGCGGCCCAAGCGACGATTTCTGCAGCGTTAGCGGAGTCAAAACGTTGATTAATTCTGGCGAGGTCAAGGGATAGAGGGGAGGAAAAAGACCGGTCGGCAGTGGCGATGAAGGCGGTTTCTAGGGCCTGTGGATGAGAATTAAGCAAGTGTAAATCTGGCATTCTGGCTAAGATTTAAGGTGTACAGTAGCGGCGGATACTGATAGAGTCCAATCTATCCCTGTGATTGGATTATAGCATTGGGCCATCGGCCGGCTCTAGCTATTCCTTTTCCTTTCCAGAGCCTGGTTATTCGATCGAGGAGAATGGAACTATCAGGCCTCAATTGTATCTTAATGACTGATTTCAGGATAATTGGACTCCCAGCCCCGCTACTGCTAGAAAAGTTACTATTTAGTCATTTTTTACTTTAAGTTAAGAAACTTATCTAAGGCTAGAACCATATTTGGCGGCCAACGGCGCACGCTTTTTACCCAATCGAGGTCTTGATAGCGGGTATCCATGCCGACGGCGGCTACCCAATTGCTTTCCGCTTCTCCCTGTTGTCCTTGGGTCCATAAAACGGCGGTTAAGGCGGCTCTGACATCGGGGAACATGGGGTATTTGCGGGCAATATTCCGCATTTTTTGGACTGCTTCTGGATATCTGCCCAATTCGTACAGGGCCAGGGCCAGATTAGCTTGCGCCCAGGCAAAATTCGGGGCTAGTTGGGTAGCTTGGCGATAGTCTTTGACGGCGGCTTCCCAATCCCCTAAACCGCCCTCAGCGTTGCCGCGATTGTTATAGGCAAAGGCATCATTGGGGGCTAGTTCTAAAACTTTATTATAATCGGCGATCGCTTCTTGATATTTGCCTTCTCCTTCTAAAGCGGTGCCGCGATTGAGGTAGGGATCGGGGGCATCGGGGGCAATGGCGATCGCTTGGTTAAAATCGGCGATCGCATCCTCTAATTTATTGAGACTGACTCTGGCATTACCGCGATTACTCCAGACGGCGGGATTAGTGGGGAATTTGGCGACTAATTGGGTCCAATAGTTCTCGGCCTGGGTGTAATCCCCTTTTTCTGTGGCTTCTAGGGCTTTTTCGGCGATAACTTCCCCTTCTCTCATCTGTTCTTCGCTAATAGTCGGGCTATCGGCATAGGCCGCTATGGGTAGGGCAAAAAAGAGTAATAGACTCAATACACAAGCGGTGATCCAACGCATAATTACTTCATAATTTGTTACTTAATCTTTTCTCAATCTACCCTACTTAGGTGAACTCTGCCCTAGATAGTCTTGATAGCCTAGTCGTTGAAGATTGCTTTGTTTTTCGAGGACGGAATCGGTGAGGGATTGACGATAGGCGATAACTTCCTCTAAAAGATCAGTATTACCAGTGGCGAGAATTTGAACCGCTAAAAGTCCGGCATTTTTGGCATTACCGATCGCCACTGTAGCTACGGGAATGCCTGCGGGCATCTGTACAATTGAATAGAGAGAGTCTAACCCTTGTAAAGTGCGCGTGACTACGGGAACTCCAATCACGGGTAAGGGAGTTAGAGATGCCACCATCCCGGGTAAATGGGCAGCGCCGCCGGCTCCGGCGATAATCACTTTTATTCCCCTTAAATGAGCGTTTTTGGCGTATTCAAACATTTTTTCGGGGGTACGATGGGCCGAGACGATGGCGACTTCGTGGCTAATCTGAAAAACCTCTAAAACTGCGATCGCTTCTTTCATGGTGGGTAAGTCGGAATCACTGCCCATAATTACACCCACTAGGGGCGCTGCTGCGGAGGGAATGCGATGATCTGTCACCATAACTGCTGGAAAATAATTTTGTTTTTTAATCTTATAGCAGGGTTTGTTAGAGTGCATCTCATTTTTGTAAATCTACCAAGTTGGGATTTTTAAGGGGAAACTCTTGGCTAAAATCGGGCTTTACTGGTGATTTTATCATTTATATACTAGCTTTTGGTGTTTAGAACCACCCAAACTCTGGAAAGCATTAGCTTTTTAGTGGAATGCTTACAGGCGGTTGTTGATATGTATGTAATAATCTAAGAGTCACTGGACAATTGCCGATTACTGTGATTAGGGATTATTGTCGATAAAAAAACTTCTAAATCCCACGGCTAGTAGAGAACCACTTAAAACAGTTATCAATGTCCAAATTTGATTTTTTTGGGTTCCTTCGACTTTCTCTAAGCGTTTATTCATGTCATCAAATTTACTATCAAGAGTTTTAATATCCCCTTTAACTTCCGTGAGTTCAATCTTTAAGTCGGTAGTATCTTTTTGAAGATTTTTGACATCAGCTTTTATTTCCGCTTGTCCATTCTCGATCACCTTCAATCGATTGTCCACCTCAATCAGTCGAGTTTCCACGGTAGTGAGTCGAGTTTCCACGGTAGTGAGTCGAGTTTCCACGGTAGTGAGTCGATTGTCCACCTCAATGAGTCGAGTTTCTATGGTAGTGAGTCGATTGTCCATGGTAGTGAGTCGATTGTCCATGGTAGTGAGTCGATTGTCCATGGTAGTGAGTCGATTGTCCATGGTAGTGAGTCGATTGTCGATCTCGTTGAATCGATGTTCGATTATCTTCTGTCCATTGAGGATTAAATCTTCTAGTCTTTTTAAATCATTATCCGTAGCAGTGGTGGTGGTCATTGATTCAACTCCTATAATTTCCCTTCGCTCTTATTTTTATTATTATAGCCTTTCTTATAAACATGAAGTACGATCGGATCTCTTGGGTTCGGTGGGTAAAATATATTATAGGATACATTGCTGCTGGCGGTCGCAACGCGCTCGCTACGCGAGATCAACTGGAACGAACCACAAAGACACAAAGGACACAAAGATTGATCGCTTGTAGATAATCTAAACTTATCACATACCTTTTAGAGAGGATTATTATTAGCCATAGATTTGCTGCTTGAGCAAATATGTTCAGCGAATCACTCCCGTTAGAGTGAGATAAGATTAACTCTTATTTCTCACCCTAACTGCTAGGAAAAACCAGTAATTAAATTAGGCACCTTGGCGCAATTTGTCCAAAACCGATCGATCTTCTAGAGTAGAAGTATCACCGGAAATCTCTTGACCTGATGCTAAAGTTCGCAAGAGACGACGCATAATTTTACCCGATCGCGTTTTGGGCAGTACATCGGTAAAACGGATTTCTCCCGGTCGAGCAATAATGCCAATTTCCTTGACAACGTGATCCTTTAATGCTTGCGCTAACTCCTGACTCGCTTCATAATGCCCCTCGAGAGTCACAAAAGCATAGACTTCTTCCCCTTTAATTTCATCCGGTCGTCCCACCACAGCCGCCTCTGCTACTGCGGGATGAGATACTAAAGCTGATTCGATCTCCATTGTCCCTAAACGGTGGCCAGAAACGCTAATCACGTCATCAACGCGCCCCATGACCCAGAAATAACCGTCCTCGTCCTGACGACTACCATCCCCAGCAAAATAGAGATATTGGCCATCTTTGGGGGCGATCTGTTCCCAGTAGGTATTACGGAAGCGATCGGGATTTTTATAGACTGTTCGCATCATACCGGGCCAGGGATGTTTGACCACCAGATAACCCCCCTCATTCGCATGGGTGGGATTGCCCTCTAGGTCCACCACCGCGGCGATAATACCTGGAAAAGGGAGGGTTGCTGACCCCGGTTTGGTGGCAATTGCCCCGGGTAAGGGAGTAATCATAATTCCCCCGGTTTCCGTTTGCCACCAAGTATCGACAATCGGACATTTTTCCTTACCGATAACCCGGTGATACCACATCCACGCTTCCGGGTTAATCGGTTCTCCCACGGTTCCCAGTAAGCGCAAAGAGGATAGATCCCGGCTATTGGGAATATCTTCCCCCATTTTGATAAAAGCGCGGATAGCAGTGGGAGCAGTATAAAAGATATTAACGCGATATTTCTCGATTACATCCCAAAAACAGCCTAAATTAGAGGGACGGGGAACCCCTTCATACATCACCGTCGTTGCACCATTAGAAAGGGGTCCGTAAACGATATAACTATGGCCGGTAATCCAACCCACATCGGCAGTACACCAGTAAACATCGGTGTCTTTCAGGTCAAAAATCCATTTGCTGGTGACATGGGTGTAGAGATTATAACCGCCGGTGGTGTGGACGACTCCTTTCGGTTTGCCGGTGGAACCACTGGTATAGAGGATAAATAACATATCTTCACTATCCATGGGTTCGGCCGGACAATTAGCAGATACCTGTTTTTGTAGATCATGCCACCAGTAATCGCGATCGGCAACCATATTGATGGGTTCCTTGCTGCGCTGGACAACGAGAACTTTTTCCACACTGGGGGCGCTATTATCTGTTAGAGCCAGATCCACCTGTTCCTTGAGAGCAACGACTTTATCCTTGCGGAAACCACCATCGGCAGTGATTACCACCTTAGCGGCCGCATCATTAAGACGATCACGCAAAGCATCGGCACTAAATCCGCCAAAAACGACACTGTGGGGCGCGCCAATTCTGGCACAGGCTAACATGGCGATGGCCGCTTCGGGAATCATTGGCAGATAAATTCCGACCACATCGCCTTTTTTAACGCCTAATTCCTTTAAAGCGTTGGCAAATTGACACACTTCTCGGTGTAGCTGTTCGTAGGTAATGGTGCGGCTGTCCCCTGGTTCTCCTTCCCAGATGATGGCGGCTTTATTACGTCTCCAAGTGGTGAGATGTCTGTCAATACAGTTGTAACAAATATTAATCTTGCCGTTGACGAACCATTTAGCAAAGGGGGGCTGCCAGTCAAGAGTCTCTGACCATTTTTCAAACCAATGTAGTTCTTTTTCGGCTAATTGGGACCAAAAAGCCTGGGGATCGGCCTTAGCTTTGGCGTAGAGTTGCTGGTATTCTTCAAGGCTTTTAATGGTGGCATTCTGAGCAAATTCGGCACTGGGGGGAAACAGCCGATTTTCCTGTAGGATCGATTCGATCGCTATTTCTGTCATACTGGCAAACGAAATAAATTATCTTGCGATCCAGATTACCTTTTTCGGTTCCCTCCGTAACCCCGGCAAGCAATTCTTTAAGGCTATTTTAGGATTAGCCGAGATGCGAATAGCGATCGCAATTTGGCCCCAAGTGTTACAGAGTTTAAAGTTATGTCACCGATCGAGCGATGAACAGATCGCTGTAGGGTAAACTAACCGATAAACCCGAAATTTAACATGGAGAACACTCGGTAAGGAGTCATAATTCAATGTCTCATAGCGTTAAAATTTACGATACCTGTATCGGTTGCACCCAATGCGTTCGGGCTTGTCCCCTCGACGTGCTGGAAATGGTCCCCTGGGATGGCTGTAAAGCTGCCCAGATTGCCTCTTCCCCCCGCACGGAAGACTGTATTGGTTGCAAACGTTGCGAAACCGCTTGTCCGACGGATTTCTTAAGCATTCGGGTTTATCTCGGAGCAGAAACCACCCGCAGCATGGGTCTAGCCTACTAGGCCTGGCAATCATTCTGTGTTTAACATTTAGCGAAAACTAATCTTGTTAAGAGGACTAACCAGTCCTCTTTTTTCGTTATACTCCCGTCGCTAGTTCAAATTTTAGTTAGGTAATTCCCCAAAAAGTTGACGATATTTTTGCAGTTTTGCCTCCATTTCTACTAACTGCTGATTAGCCTGTTCAGCCCGTTGGCGTTCATTTTCAGCCCGTTGGCGTTCATTTTCTGCCCGTTGCTTTTCCTGTTCCAGTAGTTCATTAATTTCGCTGTAGGACAAGAATTGAGTACCATCAGGACGATAAATTTTTAACTCGTCAGTTAGGTCAAAACGAATGCCTAAACGGGGACTCACCCAATTATTAACCTCACTAACACTGTCTAAACTGTCACCAATTCGCTGCCAAGCTTCTAGACTATTATCATCGGGATCATAGACGTAGTATTCTTGGACTCCATAGCGATCATAAAATAGCAATTTTTTAGCCATTTCGATGGAGGTGTTACTAGGAGAAAGAATCTCAAAGACGACTTGAGGAGCAAGATTATCTTCTTGCCATTGTTTGTAGGAACCTCGATCGCCTTTCGGTCTGCCAAATACTACCATCGTATCAGGAGCGGCAGCAATTTTCGGCTGGCCTTGCACGGGATACCATAACAGATCCCCCGCTACAAATACCTGGGGATCATCGATATATAACCAGTCGATATTCTGCTTAATCGTTACTATCCAGTGAAATTGTTTAGTATTATCTGCCATCGGTTTACCGTCGCTCTCAGGGTAGATAATCTCGGTTTTGTTAACTTGACTAACCATGGAAAATACCTGCCGAACTCATTGGGCTATTTTCATTATATAATAAATTTGAACTAAGTAAGGAAAATCTCTTGATTTTAGAACTACAGCAAGTAAATTTAGCTATTCGACAGGGCAGTGCTTATCTGTTAGAAGATATTACTTTTAGCATCAAGCAAGGAGAAAAGTTAGCTATTGTCGGAGCATCTGGGGCAGGAAAAACGACTCTTTTACGATTGTTAAATCGTTTGCAAGAACCAAGCACGGGAAATATTTATTTTCAGGGTAAATCGATTAAGGAAATACCAGTTATTTCCCTGCGACAACAGATAGTTTTATTGCTACAAGAGTCGAAGTTATTAGGGATGAATGTTCGAGATGCTCTCGCTTATCCTCTGCAATTAAAAAAACTTACACCTGCGGAAATTAATCAGAGAATTGACCGTTGGACATCCCTATTAAAAATTCCCGAACAGTGGTTTGAGCGCGGGGAGTTAGAATTATCTTTAGGACAAAGACAATTAGTGGCAATTACCAGAGCTTTGCTGTTAGAACCGACCATACTGTTATTAGATGAACCCACCTCTGCTCTAGATACAGGCACGGCCAGCAGGTTATTAGAAGTATTAAATAATCAAAGTTCAATGACGATAATTATGGTCAATCATCAACTAGATTTTTTAGAGGAATTTGCCGAGCGAGTTATTTATCTAGAAGCGGGAAAAATTGGGTCAGATTGCCTCGCCAATCAATTAGACTGGTTAGGGTTAAAAACTCATTTAATTGACTTAGAAAAATCTCGACAAAGTGACCACTGGTAAGATTAAATTAAAATTGCTGCGCCCTCCTGAAAAACTAATAATTCTCCTGAATTAATCGTTGTCCAAACTTCATTATCAGTTAAGGGAGTAGTGGCAATAATTGCCACTTGATCGCTCGGACGCGCTAAAGCTTGAAAATCAACGCTCACATCTTCATCAATTAAATGAGCATCGGCAAAAGGATACTGACGGATTATATAGCTTAATTTCGTTGAACAATAGGCAAAAAAATGTTCACCATCGGATAAAAGATAATTAAAAATACCTTGACAAGCGATAGAGTTTGTGATAGTTTTTAGGACTTGATAGAGTTGTTCTAGGGAAGGTTTGCCCTGGGGAAAAGTCTCTCGTAGGGTATTAAGAATTAAACAAAAAGCTCTTTCCGAATCCGTCTCCCCAACCGGTTGATAAAAATCTCCCACAGCAGGTGAGAAATTTTCTAAATTACCATTATGGGCAAAAACCCAATATTTTCCCCACAATTCCCGCCGAAAAGGATGACAGTTTTCTAGTTTAATTTCTCCTTGGGTGGCTTTGCGAATATGGGCGATAACATTGGTAGAATGGATGGGATAGTTTTTAATTAATTCCGCAATCGGAGAAGCGATCGAGGGTTTAACATCAATAAAAGTTCGACAACCTAAACCCTCAAAAAAAGCAATTCCCCAACCGTCTCGATGTTCGTCGGTTTTTCCTCCCCGCGCACAAAATCCCTCAAAGGAAAAACAGATATCCGTGGGGACATTACAATTCATGCCTAAAAGTTGACACATAGTTGCTTGAGTTTGAATATCAGATGCCGGCAAAATTACTGCCAGCAGCCATGACAGGAGACAGGAGAATTTTTTCCAGCTGCCTCTTGCCTATCCTAGCTAAGAAATTAATCTGGCACTACTGCTAATTGGGGTTTACTGAAAAAGTTTCTTGGTGGGTGTGGTGTTTTACCGATTTTCAGAAGGTTTTTAGATTTATTCAGTAAACCCTAATTAAATCAACCTCTGAAAGACAAAAAGGGCAAAAAATCAGATTTATAGCGATAAAATAACTATTTTTTGACCAAAAAGGTCATTTATTAACTTTTACTGCCTTTTATCTCCCCGCATCCCTGTTTTAAACCCCATGAATCCCAATCGGGCGATCGAGATTAATTTTTTGGACTGCTTATTCGATAAAATAGTAGGCTGGGCCATCTAATCAAATCTGTATCCTTAAGGCTATGACAATTACTTCTCGATCGATCCCCCAATCACCCACTAAATCCTCGTCTATCGGCGGCTGGCGCGGTTTGATCGAAGAATATCGCCAATTTCTGCCCGTAAGCAGTAAAACCCCTGTAATTACCCTCCTAGAAGGCAATACACCCCTGATCCCCGCCCCCTATCTCTCAGCACAAATCGGGCGCGATGTCAAGGTTTTTGTCAAATATGATGGTTTAAATCCCACCGGCAGCTTTAAAGACCGCGGTATGACCATGGCCATCTCGAAAGCGAAGGAAGAAGGGGCAAAAGCGGTGATTTGTGCCAGTACCGGCAACACCTCGGCGGCGGCGGCAGCCTATGCAAGACGTGCGGGGATGCGGGCCTTTGTGATTATCCCCGACGGTTATGTGGCCTTAGGAAAATTAGCCCAGGCTTTATTGTACGGGGCCGAAGTCATCGCTATTAATGGCAACTTTGATGATGCCCTCAAGATTGTCCGCCAACTATCAGAAAATTATCCCGTAACTTTAGTCAATTCCGTCAATCCCTACCGTTTAGAGGGTCAAAAAACCGCCGCTTTCGAGATTGTCGATGTCTTGGGTAATGCTCCCGACTGGTTATGTATTCCCGTGGGTAACGCGGGCAATATTAGCGCCTATTGGATGGGATTCTGTCAGTATCACCAGATAGGCAAATGTGACCAGCTGCCGAAAATGATGGGTTTTCAGGCTGCCGGGGCTGCCCCTTTTATCTCCAAACAACCAGTTGACCATCCCGAAACCCTGGCCACGGCTATCCGTATCGGCAACCCCGCTAACTGGGAAAAAGCTTGGGCTGCTAGTCACGCTAGTCAAGGGCAATTTCACGCGGTCAGCGATGAGGAAATATTGGCAGCCTATCGGATTTTAGGGGGCCAAGAGGGGGTTTTCTGTGAACCGGCCAGCGCCGCTTCTGTGGCAGGATTATTAAAAGTGCATCAACAGGTTCCCGATGGGGCCACCGTAGTGTGTGTTTTAACGGGAAATGGACTAAAAGACCCAGATTCGGCGGTAAAACACAGCAATAATCAACTAAAATCTGGGATTGCTCCCGAATTAACCCAAGTGGCTCAAATTATGGGCTTCTAAGCTAACGTCAATTCGGGTTAAGCAGTGCTTCTATAAAACTCCCTTAGAACTAGGAATTATACCGGCGCGACGGGGATCGATCGCTATGGCCCCACTCATCGCCCGGGCAAAAGCTTTAAAAGTAGCCTCAATAATATGATGGGAATTAATCCCGTCTAATTGGCGAATATGTAGGGTCATTTGACTGTGATTGACCAAAGCAACAAAAAATTCCCGCACTAGCTGAGTATCGTAGGTTCCCACTCTTTGGGTGGGAATTTCTAGACCATAACTGAGGTGGGGACGACCGGAAAAATCGAGGGCAACCTGCACTAAAGCTTCATCGAGAGGGGCGACAAAATGCCCGAAACGGACGATACCTTTTTTGTCCCCCAAAGCTTGCAGTAAAGCTTGTCCGAGGGTGATTCCCACGTCCTCATTGGTGTGATGGTCATCAATTTCTAAATCTCCGGTGGCGCGTACATCGAGATCGATCGCAGCGTGGGAGGCGATTTGCTGCAACATATGATCAAGAAAGGGAATTCCTGTCTCGGCGCGACAATTGCCGCTACCATCAAGATCTATCGTCACCTCTACATCGGTTTCTTTGGTAGTACGACTAACCGAGGCGCGACGGCAAGGTGAGACAAAAGAATCGGGTATCTGGGAAGTGGAAATCATTTAAGTAAAAATAAGTAGGTAGCCGTTAAAAATTATCAGATGCCCCCCTTATCAAGGGGGGACTAAGGGGGGATCGGCACCCCCCTTATCAAGGGGGGCAGGGGGGATCGAATTATTGACTAGGGAGATGAGAGTTTTTTTCAGTAATCAGTGAACTTAAAACTCATATCTGATTACCGATAACTGATCACTGAAAAGAACGTAGGTTGGGTTGAAGCATGAAACCCAACGCCCGCATGGGTTACGCTACCGCTAACCCATCCTACAAATAATTGTGTCTCCCTACTTAGCTTAACAAATTAGGTTTTAGATTCGTCCCTTGTAATCAGTAAACCTAAAACTCACATCTGATAACTGATCACTGATAACTGATCACTGATAACTGATCACTGATAACTGATCACTGATAACTGATCACTGATAACTGATAACTGATAACTGATAACTGATAACTGAAAAGGCCTAACTTTCTGGTTCAGTTTTAGCTTCCGCCGGCGGACCGGGGGGCAAAGCTTCCTCGCTGACGGGTTGAGGATTTTGGCTAGTGGGGGGACTAGCGGGGGAAACCTCCGTCTGATTAAGAGCGGGGGGTTGGGAAGAAGTTTCCGGGGCTTTTTCCTCGATTATCGCTTCTTTGGGCGGTTCTGGCTGGGTTGGGGCTGGATTTGTCCCTGTGGTTGCGGGTGGCTTGACGTTATCCGGTTGGGGACTAACGGCGGGTTGCGGGGTTTGATTGGGACGAAGCGGGGTTTCAATTGCCGGCGTTGCGGGGGCAGCATTACGGGTATTGAGGTTACTACCCTCCGGTTTTGGGGGATTAGCGATCGCACCTCGGCACACTTCCGGGTTAGGGGCAAAACTGACGCGCACTTGATAGATTCTCGACTCACCACTAGGATTATTAAAGCGAGTTAAGCGTACTTCCCTAGCCCCCTGTTGATTGAAAATCGGGAAGCCAGCACTTTTAATTAACTGGGGTTCACTGCTGAGGCGGCCTTGACCATCCACCGTAACCCCATAAACCGCCGTCCCCGCTAATTGACGGGAACAAGCCGTGGCGGGATAATTACCGGTCAAATTGACGGTAGTTATGCCTCCGCTGCTCTGATTGGGCTGATTTAGTTCATTTAATGCGTTAGGATTGGTTTTTTGGACTCTGGCCAGCCAATCCACCTGATTTCTCATGGCCTCCTCGTTACTCGTATTGCTTTTATCCGCCTCCAGGGCGCGCAAACGTTCCCGCATTTCCCACATTAATTGTTGACGACGCTGTTCATCAAGGGGCGATTGACCATTTGGCTCCGGGGTGCGGGCCAAGGAATTGTTTAATTGTTCCTGTGCCTGTTGCGACGCACTACGGGGCGAATTTCGCAATCTATCTAAAGTTAGATTATCTTGGTAGGGATCAAAGTAAGGCTGGGGCTGCTGATTATTAGTCCCCCTCGGCAGATTGTTATTCTCTCGCAGGGTGGGAACAGAAGGAGGACCAGGTAAACTGGGGGTAGAAGTGGGAAAATTGCGAGGAATCGGTAATCTACCCAGGGAGGGGATAGATGCCACGGGAGGAGAATAGATATTGACGGAGGGTAAGGAGGAGAGGGGAGGTAAAGCAGGTAAGGAAGGTAAAGGGGGAAGGGAAGAAACCGAGGGTAAAGGAGGTAAGGTGCTGTTATGGATACCATCCATGGGGGGGAGAGGAGGCAAAGAGGAAGAGGACGAATTGGGGTTAGGCAGCTCCGGTAAGCTGGACAGGGAGGGGTCGAGATTGGGAAGACGTGACTGCTCTAGAGGGTTCAATTCAATCAGATTGACGTTGCGTAACTCCTTTTTTGGCTCCTGTACTGGATTATTGAGGAAATTAGGTAAGATAATCGCTAAAAGTAGGCCATGAATACCAAGAGAAGCGGCGAACGAGAGATTATTAGAGTTAATTAGTTTATTTTCTTCGGTTTCTAGACCAAAATAGGAGGATGTCATAATTTAATTAATTGAGCAGAGCCTGGAGGGGGAAAGTTAACTCTATTCTAATCGTCAGGGCGATTTTTTTTCTTGAGGGCGGGGAATTCATCGGCAATAGGCACTCTTGCAATAGGCAAAAGTATGGTGAATTTGTCTCGGAGTCTCGGAGTCTCCTATCTCCTGTCTCGTTTCTCCCTCCCTACTTAGACTGCGATCGAGCCACAGCTTTTAATTTGGGATATAATTCCGAAGGGTCTAACAAAGGGATAAACTCATCGATTACCGGTTTAAAATTAGCCGAAAAATTCTCCCTAGTTCCATGACCGTTAGGCGATTTAGGCAATGATTCTAATTCAGGGAATTTGGGCGTTTCTGGGGTTAACTGCGAGAATAATTCCTCCACATCACTCATCCCTTTGCGAGGATCATCAAAAAGAGAAGTTTCTAAGTTGAATAAAGAGTCTTTACCCATGGCTACTGTGCCATTATTATCGGTTTTTCCCGCTTGTGGCTCTGGATAAGGCCGCTCAAGGGTGGCAGAAAGTATATTGAACTTTTCCTGTTTAGGGATAACTGCTGTTTTTTTGCCATTTAACTGGGAATCTGGCAAGTTTTTACAAACCAAGCGCTCGAATTCCCCCGTAAAATGAAAGGTAGGATGGCCGCGACGGTGCCAAATTTTGAGAATTTCCTCCACCGAAATGACTTTGTAACGTCCCTGATAGAGTGCCTCTAAAATCGCCATGCGAATCCAATTGAGCGAATAGGTGGGCAACCAGCGCTCGATTAATTCTTGCGCTTTATATCCTTTCATCTCAAATCGATATTGGTTGAGTATAGTCGCTATCTGCATCAGGTTGATCTCTGGGCTAATCTCTGCCATGGAATTTACAAAAATAGTGAGCGCAATCGTTATGGCTACTAGGCAATCCGCATCTTAAGATTTTATTCGGGTTTTTCCTAGCGGTTTTTCCCTATTCTCCCCACACTTACCCTTTCTAGTATCTTCACTCAAGGTCATTTGACTTCCTAAAATCTGGTTCGCTTTTGGCGGCAATTTATCTCCCGCTAACTCCTGTACGGTTTAACGGGACTCCTCTGGCGACCTTAAGATAGTCTTTGTCTTTTCCCTGATTAGGCGATCGAGTTTACACTTCTTTAGTACCATAACCTGAGTAATTTGTCAAGAAAAAGGCAAAATTTACTCAATAAACCCAGATAAGGTAGAACTATAGCACTACCCTGACAGCCTAGAATCTTACCGTTGACTGACCCCAAATCCGTTTTAAATCGTGTGATTAACTCTCGAGTTATGAATTGTTTCTCCCTGCTCCCCACTTCCCCACACCCCACTTTCCTATACCTTTTAAACAGGATTTAGTACGACCACCCAATCGAGTTTTTCTGAGTCTCCAGAAATTTTTTGTTAAAATTTGCAACATAACTTAACAATGTGTTACGCTTCTTAACATAAGCATACAAAAGGAGCCTCCCCATGACTGCCCGCGGCTACACCACCGAAGAACAAGGAAGACTGAATAATTTTGCTGTTGAACCGAAAATGTACGTTGATAGTTCCAGCGGTCTCGGTTTTACCAAAAAAGCTGAAAAATTGAATGGCAGACTAGCTATGATTGGCTTTGTCTCTCTTTTAGCCATTGAAGTCTTAACCGGTAAAGGAATTATTGCTTGGATTACCAGTCTCTAAGAATTAACAATCCCGTCGCGCTGTTCGGGGAGTTCAATCCCCGTCCAGACGGGTTAGTTTAGATACCATACATAAATGCCCTCAAAAACAGCTTTAGCAGGACCGGTCATGTAAACCCGGTTATCGGTTTGGGACCAGTGAATCTGAAGACAACCTCCGGGCAGTTCCACGGTACAACGGCGATCGCATTTATCCGTTAACACGGCCGCCACCACCACAGCACAAGCACCAGTACCACAAGCGAGAGTAATTCCCGCTCCTCTTTCCCAGACACGCATCTTCATATAATCTGGTGCGACTACTTCCACGAACTCCACATTAGTCCGTTGGGGAAAAACTGGATGATGCTCAAATTTTGGACCGATAGTTTCTAGGGGAATAGAGGGCAGATCATCCACAAAAGTGACACAGTGGGGATTACCCATACTAACGCAAGTAACTAACCAATCTTTGCCCTCCACCTCTAGGGGAACAGCGAGGATTTTTTCAGACCCCTTGACTAAAGTGGTGGGGATTTCACTGCCTAGTAATTGCGGCGGTCCCATATCAACCGTTACCTGTTCATTAGCCTCTAAACGAGGAATAATCGTTCCTGCTAGAGTATGAATGCGATAGGTGCGGCCAATGGCGTTGTTAGCCTCTAAACGGGCGATAAATTGGGCTAGACAGCGAATACCGTTACCACACATTTCCGGTTCCGAACCATCAGAGTTAAAAATTCTCATGGTGTAGTCGGTGGCTGCTTGGCCGGGAAGCGCAAAAATCACGCCATCGGCGCCGATACCAAAATGTCGATCGCACATAGCTACAGCTATTTCTGGTGTGATCAGGGGTTCGGGACTGTGACGGTTATCTATCAAAATAAAATCATTGCCCAGGCCCTGATATTTGGTGAAGGGGATTTTCATCGTCAATAAAAGCTACTCAACAGGAATAATAGAGGATGAACACCTCATCGATAAACTCATTATGTCTCAATTCGATCCTGGTCTGCCGAGTGTTAAACAAGTGCAGAGCTATATTCAAGAGAAACGGGAAGTAGAAATTAAGTTAAGTACCGATGATCTGCTCGTTGGCCGCATCCTTTGGCAAGATGTTAACTGTCTATACTTGGTTGATCACTACGATAAACCCACTTTAATTTGGCAACAGTCTCTAGTTTACTTAAAACCTAAAGCTTAGGGGGAAATTGGTGAGATTTGTCCGTGGGATGCGTCCCCGACGCATCAAAAATTCAGTGCCAAGCAGATAGCTTTTGAGCAAATGTAAGGTCAGTTTGGGTTAAGAAGATTTGTCCATGAACTCTAGCAAATAAGTACCTAAGCAAAATTAATTACACATATCTAACCCCCCCTTGCCTTTTGCCTTTCTTCACTAGGAAATTTATTTTGCACGACTACTTAATGCGGGTGGTTCCTATCCCGGAAAGGGAACTATAGCAATTTCCATAGTTGTGAGGTACAAAGTATTAGGTTTTGAGGAGTCAGGAGTAGGGAGTAGGGAGTAGGGAGTTAGATTTTGGTGTACCTCATGAGATTGGGAAACGCTATATTAGCATGAGGGATTTAAATAGGGTATGCTGAATTTTCAGGGAAAAAGTTCCTAAAATTTCGGCTCTTCTAGGTTCTGTGTGATAAGTTTAACTTACATTATGATCGATCTTTGTTTCCTCTGTGTCTCTGTGGTTTCTTCCACTCCCTCGTCAGCAGGACTGTATCTTAGAATACATTTTACCCACCAAATCCAAGAGAGCCAAATTTCCCCTCAATCACTCCGATGGTCGGCACTTTTTGAGGGAAAAAAAGCCTAAAAACTTTATCCAACAAGGTTTTTAGATTTATTCAGCAAACCCTGTTTAGCCTATACTCAACGGATTTAGTATAGCCAAAAAATAACTGAGTCCAATTTTTAAAAGATAATAGTTGTTATGAATTAAATTAATTAATCAAGCAAAAAACATATATTCGTAATTTCTATGAAAGCAAGTGAGGTACTAAATTTATATGACAAAGGGAAACGCAATTTTACAGGAGTAAAATTAAAAGGACAGTGTTTTCAGGGACAGAATTTATCGGGGGCGAATTTTAGTCAAGCAGATCTGCGTGGTACTAATTTTCAAGGGGCTATTTTAGAGGGAACTAAATTTACCGAGGCCAAGGCAGGATTACTAAAGCGCGGTCGGCTAAAGTTAATTTTAATTTCTTGGTTAATAGCGGCTGTCTGCGGCTATCCGTGGGGATTAGCTGGTTATTATCTAGCTTTAATGCTGGTGACAGATGTAACCCTATTTAAAATCATTGGTGCGGTGATAATCACAATTATATCCCTAATTTACGGAATATTTTATCGTCAGCGAGTTGGGGGATTACCCTTAGTTTTATCCTTGATTTCTGGTCAATCAACAAGTTTTATCCTAGCAATTTTCATCAGCTTAATTTTAACTTTATTGACAGTAATTATACTGGCCTTTCAAGGAGCATTAGCCGGAATAGCCGTGATGAATGGAACTTTTTCTATAGCTTTAATTGTTGGGGTTTGTGGTACTTTATTCACCGCTTATCTGGCCTGGTTGTCCCTAGAAGAATCGAGAGAAACAATCACGAAATCGATAGCAATTGCTTTTTTAGCCAGTCAAGGTACAAGTTTTTGTGGGGCAAATCTTAAAGAAGCGGATTTCACGGGAGCGCAGTTAAAAGCCACTGATTTAAGGGCAAAAGATTTAACTAGAACTCGATTTTATCTGGTATCGGGCATCGATCGAGCGCGCTGGGAAAAGACAATTTTAGCCGAAGTTGGGATGAGAAATCTTCTGGTTACTGGTCAAGGGGAAAATAAAGCTTATATTGGCTATAATTTTCGTGGAGTGAATCTTTACGGGTTTAACTTCAAAAATGCCAACCTGACTAGGGCAAATTTCAGTGAGGCCAATTTAGCCCACGCTAATCTAGAAGGGGCTAATTTAGCCCATAGTAACGTGATGAGAGCCAATTTACAGGCAGCCACCCTGACGGGCGCTTGTATCGAAGCTTGGAAAATCGCCGAAAATACCAATTTAAAAGGGGTTGATTGTGATTATATCTATTTAGTCGAGTCCGAGGAAGAGCGCCGTCCCAGGGAGGGAGAATTTGGGGAAGGGCAATTCCAGCAATTGGCTCTGGAGCAGCGAAAATTGTATATTGACGAATAGGATAACTGCGATAAAAAGCTAAAATTGCAGCGCCGAGGCGGACAATTAGAGGGATAATAAGACCAGCCTTAACACCTATCCCCCGACTGGTAACTGATCACTGATAAGCGATGGTGAATATTTCTAATCAAGTTACACCCAATTGGGGACTAGCGCCCCTAGCAAAAGTCCCCGATGTCCAAATCCTAGCGGCGATCGATATTGGTACGAATTCGGTTCACATGGTAGTGGTGAAAATTGAACCGTCTTTACCCGCTTTTACGATTATTGCCCGAGAAAAGGATACAGTCCGTCTGGGCGATCGAGATCGGAAAACTGGTAAATTAACCCTAGCGGCCATGGAAAGAGCGATCGCCGCTTTAAAACGCTGTCACGATCTAGCTATTAGTCTCCATGCGGATCAGATTATTGCCGTTGCCACCAGTGCCACCCGGGAAGCGACCAATGGCGACGAATTTTTGGCTTTAATCGAGAAAGAAGTCGGTATTTCCGTAAATCTTATATCGGGACAGGAGGAAGCGCGCCGGATTTATCTCGGTGTCGTCTCGGGGATGGATTTCCAAAATCAAGCCCATATTATTATCGATATTGGTGGCGGTTCCACAGAATTAATCTTAGCCGATAGTCAAGAAATTCGCTTTCTTAGTAGTACCAAAATCGGCGCGGTACGTTTGACGCAAGATTTCATTACTACCGATCCTATTAGTACCACAGAATTAGCCTATTTAAGAGCATACACCAGGGGAATGTTGGAGCGGGCAGTAGAGGAAATTAAACATCATTTACAGGTGGGAGAAGTACCGCGTTTAGTGGGAACTTCTGGGACGATCGAAACTTTGATGACTATCCATGCTCTGGAGAAATTAGGAGAAATTCCTAATCCTTTAAATGGTTATCAATTAACCCGCAAAGATGTCAAAGAATTGGTCAAACGTTTCGCCACTTTGGACTATCACCAAAGACTGGCAATTCTGGGGATGTCCGATAAACGGGCCGAGATAATTCTAGCTGGTTCGATCGTGCTTTTGGAAGCGATGACCATGTTAGATATTGATAAGTTAGTTCTCTGTGAAAGGGCCCTGCGAGAAGGAGTAATCGTCGATTGGATGCTGACGCACGGGTTAATTGATAATCGGTTACTTTATCAGAGTGAAATCCGTCAGCGCAGTGTCTTGAAAATAGCGAAAAAGTATCAAGTTAATTTAGAATCGGCCGAGAGAATAGCGACATTTTCCCTGTCTTTGTTCGAGCAAACCCAAGCACAATTACATTCTTGGAATCAGGAGGCTAAAGATTTATTATGGGCGGCGGCAATTTTACATAATAGTGGTTTATATGTTAGTCATGCTGCCCATCATAAACATTCCTATTATTTAATTCGCAATGGTGAACTGTTGGGCTATACAGAAACAGAGTTAGAAGTTATCGCTAATATCGCTCGTTATCACCGCAAAAGTAAACCGAAGAAAAGACACGATGATTTTATGAAATTAACGGAATATTATCAGTATATGGTCAGACATTTAAGTGCTATACTGCGCTTGGCCGTGGCTTTAGATCGACGACAAATAGGAGCAATTAAAAAGATTGAATGTAAGTATGATCCGGAATATAGAACCCTACATCTGCACCTTTTTCCCAATAATGCTGAAGATGATTGTGCTTTAGAATTGTGGAGTTTAGACTATAAAAAACCTGTTTTTGAGGAAGAATTTGGGGTGAAAGTAGTGGCAACTTTGGCATTTTTACCCTGAAATCATGAGCGGTGAGTAGCTTAAAATCGGCAAGATGGAAATTTTCGAGACTTGTTACCCATTATTCTAGGTCAAGATTATCGATCGAGGTAAATTGATAATTTTTGTTGATAGTCAAGCAAAAAAAACGTTAAAAACTGCGAAGTTACTGTTATAATCCAGAGGGAATAGGAACGCAGAAAGAAAAGGAGCCGAAAAACTTGTTGCAATTAGCCAAAATTAGCCGCTTGATCGCTCTTGGTTGCTTGGGAACAATACTGACTAGTTTCCCTGTCCTCTCGGCCGAGAGAATCACTTTTATCTTAGCGCCCTTTAGTCGTACCCTAGAAATTAGTTCCCTAGAAAAGTTCGCCAAAACTGGCAGAATTGACGCTAATCTGAGACAATATTTAGGTAATACAACCGCCGAACAACAAAAAGAATTTCGGCAAGCTTTAACCACAAGTAAAGAAATTAATCCCGTCCTGATCTCGCGCTTTTTTAACACCACAATGGGGGAAGATATCCTCAACCTTTTAGGGGAACTGATCACCATTCAAGGGGGTATTAATGGTAAATTTGCCCTGCGTTCTGCCCTAGTTAAATCAGCTTTTGAACCGGGAGGGGTAACTATTCTTAGCCTGCTGCGTAATCTGCCCACTAATATGCAGATTGATGTGACAAAAGTGCAAAGATTAGCCCGGGCGATCGATGTCGTCCTGAAAGCCACCACAGTATTTACGGAAAAGGTGGCGCAATTATCCTTAGAAGAAGCGAAAAAGGCGGGTGAAATTAATTTTACCGCTATGACCGACCCCCGACAACCGGGACCGCAACAAGTGGAACAGATGCGGCTGGATTTAACCGATAGCCGTCGTCAGAGGGAACTTTATCTAATTATTGTCAAACCCAAGGGGCAATTAACCCAGAAAACCCCCGTTATCGTCTTTTCCCACGGTTTAGCTTCCCGTCCCGAAGATTTTGTCCGGCACGCAGAACACTTTGCTAGTTACGGTTATCTCGTCGCTATGCCCCAACACCCCGGCAGCGATACCCTACAGGTACAAAATCTACTCGCCGGTTTATCGCGGACGGTTTTTTATACCAACGAATTTGTCGATCGTCCATTGGACATATCTTTTGTGATCGATGAATTGCAAAGACGCAACGCGGGAGAATTTCAGGGGCAATTAGATTTAGATAATGTGGGAGTTGGTGGACATTCCTTCGGCGGTTATACAGCCTTAGCTGTAGGTGGAGCGACGATCGATTTCGAGAATTTACAACGGGACTGCCAAAGAAGATTAGCTTTTCTCAATGTCTCCCTCTTGCTGCAGTGTCGTGCGTTGGATTTACCCCGAGAAGAATACAACTTTCGCGATCCGAGAATAAAAACGATTTTTGCGGTTAATCCGTTTAATTGGAGTATTTTCGGGGCTAAAGGACTGGCTAAGATTGAAATTCCCACTTTTGTGGCGGCAGGAACCTACGATCCCGCTACCCCCGCTATTTTTGAACAGGTGCGCTCTTTTCCCCTGCTCAAAACCGAAAATAAATATTTAGCTCTGATTGAAGGTCAAGCTCACGTTGACTTTTCGGTGCTAGATGCAGGAATTAACGAAGCGATCGAATCCATAGCCGATCTTACCCTGCCTGCACCCTATCTGATCGATAGTTACGCTCATTCCCTATCTTTGGCCTTTTTTGAGGTGTATATTCGCAAAAACCCCGGCTATAAACCTTTTTTACAGGCGGCCTATTCCCAATATCTCAGTCAAGGCCAGGAGTTTCGATGTTTTCTGATTACCCGCGCCTCCTCGGCTGCTTTAGAACAGCTAATTGAAGATTTTATCGCTCAAAATGTCCGTTAATCAGTCGTCAGCATTGTCTGTTCCCTTATCTCTATGGGTGAGGACTAACTATACTACATTCTGCCCCACCCTAGTCAAACTTATTTTAAGTTAATTGGCATAAATATCCGTACTCAACGGAACTAAATCACCATGGATCGTCAAACCTAACAACATTGTTTTATTAGCGGGGATTAACTTGCCTGTAAGGGCGCAAATCTCTTTTTTTCTAGCTGTAGCGTTAAATACTGCCCTTATATCGGCAGCAGAAAACTGAGGTCGATAATCTCCTGATTTCTGCTGAACGAAATTCCATAGGACATCGCGAATGAGTGCTTGATAACCTTGATTGCCGGAAATCTCTTTCAGCTTGTCCTTGAGGACTCTTTCCAGACGAATGCTGGTGACTTCCATATCGGTAGTGGTGGTGCGTGTGATTGTCCGCATAATTTTTTTCTCCCGAATACTAAACCTATTGGTGTTACAAGTGTAGTATAAGAAAGATATATTTAACAAGCACGACCGGCGAAACCATCACCTCTGCTGCTCTTTTATTGTCACCTCTAAGGAGAAACCGCATCTACTCAGAATCCTATTTTGCTGCTAGAAAAAACATTGCTCATGGCCTATTTATTAAGAAAATTTTAGGTAGAATGCGTTAGGACTTTCTTGTTTTTAGAAAAAAAAATCAAGCTCTCGTTAAGGAACAGACATTTAATGAGTAAAACTTATTACATAAGGCTCTTCGTTACCCTTTATGCTAAATCAACAGACAAGATGCCAAGATAACATACTTCTAACCCAAAAATTCCGAAAGTTTCTAAAGCCATAGGCTCTCCGTTTTATTAGTTTAAGTTTATTGTTGATTCCCTCGACCACCCCATTTGTTGTCCTTTGCTCGAAATAACTAATTATTTCTCCAAACCAGTTTCGGATTGTTTGACAACTCTTAGTAAAAACACTGGAGGATTTTGCCAACCATTCCGAGATGGATAGCATTCCCTCTGTCGGATTCTCTGAGGTTTCATAAATCTTTCTAAATTCTTCCTTTAATTCCTGCATCTTTTTCAAATTTGGAAAATTTTCTTTGATAGCTTCTAGTTTGATTTTTTGGGTTTCCGTTAAATCTTTTTCATTTTTTAACAAGCTATATTTACTTCGCTTTAAAACTTCTAGCTTCGCTTCTTTTTCCGCTTTCTGTTTTTTATTTTTCTGCGCTTCTACGGCTCTTTTTTCTGCTTTTCTTTGTTCGTCTAACTCTTGATTAATTTGTTTCATTACATGGAATCTATCGGCGACTACCTCGGCCGATGGCATCAATTCTTTCACCAAATTTTTATAGGGCAACCAAAGGTCTATGCTGACTTCTTCAATTTGCTCTAATACCTCTTTTCCCCACCCTGTAAGCGTTTCCCTCAATTCTTCTTGTGTTCGCTTCTCTAGAATAGCTATTAGTTTTCCCGTATCTAAATTTACTAAAACCGCACAGTAATTTTTTTGTCCTTTGACTAGAGCGATTTCATCAATTCCTAGTCTTTTTAATTTCGATAGGTCTGTCTCTGTAATTTCTTCAGCTATGTCCTCTATCATTCTTTGAATCTCTTCTTCCGTTACGTCATTTCTTCGGCTAACATTTAAAATATCTCCTGATTTTAATTGTTCGAGTATATTCTCGGCTAGTCTTTTCGTATAGGTTCGTTTCTTGCCGACAAAATCTAACTCTTCGCTAAAGGGTTTCTGACAATTACCGCACTTAAATTGACGACGATTAACTTGTAGGTACACTGGTTGACCTGAGAGCGGTAAATCTTTGACTAAATGTCGATGATTTTGGTGGAGTTTATCGCTCTCTAACCCACAACGAGGACAGACTGCTTTTTTATTTTTCGATTCGACTGGTCAAACTATACCGATATTTTCTAGGTGTAGATAGCCTTGAATAGAGGTTCCTTCTAGGTTCAAAAATTTGTCAAGTATCATAAGTAAAATACTCTGGTTTTTGGCTATTATATCAAATCTTAACTCAATTGTCTATCTTTTGGTATTAACTTATTTGTGCCTTAAGTCCTTTCCTGTATGAACTTCAGCTACTTTTGAGCGTAGTTGCTCTCATCGAATTTTATTGGTTCTTCCGAACTTACAATGTAGAAAATTCCCCAAGCTCCCTCTCTGTCCAGCAATGCTCTAAAGTTGATAAATATCAATCTAACAAAAACTCAAAGCTTTACTATACAAGCTTTACAAGCATAAGTTGTTAATAGTTTTACATGACAGGTTCGGTAGAGCCATTTTATTTTAAGTTAATTATTTGCATAACAATTCCCGAAGAGCCGACATTTTTAACTAGAATTTACTTTTTTAAATGGGACATATTCGGTTAGAATAAATGAGAAAAATTCCGACCAATTCTTAAACCAAATAAATTTTAATAGGGTACGAATATCATTAAAGAAAGAAGTCCTAGTTACTAATAGCTCACGAATCTTTTGATAGGTGTAATTAACTAAATCCAACACGGTATGAAATAAAAAAGCTAGTAAATTCAAAGACAATAAGAACTCGCACAAATGATTCTGACCATGACCAAAGTTATGCTCTAAATTATAACCGTGATTTTTAAGAACGTTATTGCCTTCATTTTCAACTTTCCATCTGCTACGTCCAGCTTTGACAATTTCTTCGACATTATTTTCCGTGATTTTATGATTAGTTATCCAATTATTTTGGTAGATAGTTTTCTGGGTTTTTTCATTAATAACAGTCACTTCACACCAATTAACTTCGAGACTTGAGTCCCCCTCTCTTAAGGGAACTCTAGAAGCATAACGATAACGATAAATTAGATTTTTTCGTCCATCCCATTGTTTCTTTTCAACGGTCCTAACTTCGCCACTTTTTTCTAAAAATTCTAGCCATTCATATAAAGTTTTATGCGACGTTTCCAAACAAACAAAAATAAAATTATAACCTTGTTTTATCGCTAATTCACAAACAGGTTCGTGAGAATATAAGTCGTCTCCTAAAAGAGTTACAGGATAACCATACTTATTTTTATGATTCCTATTTAACCATCTTTTAACGGCCGCATTTTCACAGTCTTGTTTTTGATGTCCATCTTGTTTTTTAATGAATTCTGGCTCTAAATTAATTACTTGTTTTTGCTTAGGAGAAACTACTATCGGTGTGACACAGCCATGAAAATAAGTTGTAGTTCCATTTCGATGATTACGACAGTTACAATGAGGGCAATTAATTTTCTTGGATGAGAAATATTCTGTGCCATCTAACGCCACTAATATTTCTCCATCTAAGTAGAGAAACTTTTTCAAAACTCCCTTTTCTTTTAACCATTCATAGACTTTTTGAAAAGTCCTAGAGATATTAGATGCTGGCACTGGATCTAACAAATTTCTTATTTGATTATCCCCAGGAATTTTTTTAATTGAAAATAAACTTTCAGCATTATCTTTTCCCTTATTGCTTTTCATTAAACGTTGATGGTCTAAAAAAGACGGCGACTGAGTAAAAAAGACTGAAAATGCAGCCATCACGGCATCTTTTATCTCATATTTTCTATTATTTCCAGGTTTCCTCTCATCGGGTAAATCATCTAATTCTTGATGGAAAAATTGCATTAATTCCGAAATTTCTAGGGTTGCCGCTTTTTGAGCCATCTTGGAATAATTTGACGTGCTGGTGGATTTCTATCTCACCCATTTTACCTTAGCTGACAATAATTATAAATTTTTATTTCCCTTGAATTCCCTATTCTAAAAACAGAACTATCTTCCTGATTTAACCCCGTTCGTTCTCAGCCAACCTCTTTGATTGCTTGAGTATTTATACTTAATTTGTCTAGCCAATTGTTTTTTTTATTGTTCGCCTCTTCTAGAAAATAGTTGCTTCGTACTATATTTTCCCTGCCAAAATCGGGGTTAATGCTCTATTTATTTCAAAATGAGAATTGCTGGCATCAGACAGCAATTCTCATTTTGAAACGATTTTGCGTTGTTTCAGCGATCTAGAGATTCGTTAAGAATTATTAACCTCTCTAGGTGCAAGGGTTTTAATGTCATGAAACCTTAAAATGAGAATTGCTGGGCATCAGATAGACACCTTTTCAATTCCAACAAACTTCGATACATCTTCAGGATTGTCATCTTCCAAGCAAAGTTCAATCACTTCCCTGATATTCTTCATCAATTCATCAATCGTTTCCCCTTGACTGTAACAACCCCGAAGTTGAGGAACTTCCCCAACATAATATCCATCCTCATCTCGTTCAATGACAACATAAAACTCTCTTTGATGGTTCATGGTTCTCAATTCTTAAGTAGTCGTACAAAATTAATTTCCTAGTAAAGATAGGCAAAAGGCAAGAGGCAAAAGGCAAGAGGGGGTTAGATATGTGTAATTAATTTTGCTTAGGTACTTAAAAAAATTATCGCTATCTAAGCTTTTATTGGCGATTATTGAGACTTGAAAATAGGGTCTGTAGGCGCACACATTTTCCATCGTGAACATAATATCATGTCAAGAGGCTTTTGTCAAGAGAAAATTTAACAACATCCAGAAAAATGTAGGGTGCGTTAGACGGCAAAAATTTCTGCTTTAACTTCAAGCTAACAATCCGTCGTAACGCACCACCAATCATCAACTATGATTGGAATGATTAAATTATTGACCACAATTGAATTAATAACTGATTACTGATTGGGTGTCACCTGATCGATAACCTTGAGAGTCCCGTCATCCTTGACAGTCCAGACATCGTAACTACCAACCACATCGCCATTGTCATCGATATCCACATTGCCACTGGCCCCCTGATAGTTAATATCCTCGCCTTTGCGAATCATTTCCATAGCTTGACAAGGATCGGTTACTTCCGTCCCCGGACCATTAGCCACCTCACGAATCTTGCTTTGAATCCCTTCACCGGTGTTAGATTTAGCCGCCTCGGCTGCTAACATCAATAAAACGGCCGCATCCCAAGTATGGGGAACAAAAGCAGTGACATCCTTGCCAGTTTTTTCCTTCCAAAGAGTAGTAAAAGCGCTTAAAGCTTGACCGTCGGCCCCCGGGACTGTACCTAGGGCGCCAGCAATAATTGACTTACCATCGGTTCCTTTTCCCACCTGTTTGGTGAAATCTTCCGAAAAAACCCCATCGGTGAGGAGGACAGTAACTCCTTTGGTCAACCCCTGTTTATAGGCCGCTTGTAGTAATAAACTGCCCGTTTCAGCGTAAAGGACTGCCGCTACAGCATCCGGTTGATTAGCGAAGGCAGCCGCCGCTTCACTATCGAGAGTGGCAGCTTTCGGATCATAACGGACAGGATTTGCCTTATTAGTGATAGTGCCGCCTAATTTATCGAAAGCGCTCACGAATTCCCGTTCAAATCCGACTCCATAATCGTTATTGATAACGACAGTGGCCACATCTTGAAAACCCTTTTTCTTAGCTAGGACTGCTAAAGCTTGAGCTTGGTAGGTGTCCGGGGGAGCCGTCCGCGCCCAAAAACCTTGAAAATCGCCTTTTTTCGCCCTGTCAGTAAATACGGGACTGGTGCTACCCGGAGAGACTAACATAACTTTATTTCTCACCGCCACATCGACGGCTGCTCCCGAGACGCTACTGGCAAAGGAACCGACCACACCAGCTACTTTATCCACCTCCGCTAGTTTTGTCATCGCTGAAGCACCGGCAGCGGGATCGGTTTGGTCATCTTCTTTCACGAGGGTGACGGGTTTGCCATTGACTCCACCACAGGCATTGATAGTCTCCACCGCTAGGGCGGCTGCTTCGGGCATATTTTGACCAATAGCGGCTAAATCTCCAGTAATGGGCAGTAAAGCCCCTAATTTTAGTCCCTCATCACCGGGGGCAGTGGTGGTGGGACTAGAGGCGTTGTTATTCGGGGTTTGGGCATTATTACAAGCGCTTAAAAAATTAGCTAAGAGGCTGATGCTCAGGGTTAGGGCTAGGGGCGATCGAATATATCTCTGCATGGCGTTAAGATCAAGGATGAGTTAAGGTTGCAAGGCTGAAAAACCCTGACTGGGAAAATTCTAATCGATGTTAGCATTCTCTCCAAATCAAACAGGTTTTCATCTTAATTTAGATATTGATGGAAAAAATGGCTAATTTGTTCGATTTATGCCGTGGGGTGTGGGAAGTGGGGCAGTTTTTTCAGTGTTGCCAAAGGCACGGCGTAGCCGTCCAGTAAAAAGTAAATTGAAAACGGTTTTTTTTGTTTGTTTTAGGCAATAAACAGGGCTATAAGGGATAAAACCCTTATGTATAAAGACATTGATGCGCTCTTTGTCAATTGTTTTCCCTCTCTAACGAACTAATCAATTAAGTCTCTTGCCAGATAAGGATTTAGTCTATTTATGCCCCCCGATCGAACTATACCAAGTAACGAAGAATCCTGAAAACTCGCATCTGATAACTGGTAACTGATAACTGGTAACTGATAACTGAAAACCCCACTTAGGAAGCTTTGGCTAAAACGGTGTTCTGGTTTAAAAACTGAATCGCCGTTTGGTATTGACTATCTTTTTCGGTGCCGATTTCCTGATATGTGATCGGTTCCTGTGCCACCACTTGATCCGGGATAATTCCTAACTTATGAATATCATGGTGGGCGGGAGTTTCATATTTAGCCACAGTAATCGCTAATCCTGCCCCATCGGGTAACTCAAATAGGGACTGAATTAATCCCTTACCGAAAGTCTTTTCTCCCACTAAAACCCCTCGTTGATTGTCCTGTAATGCTCCGGCTAAAATCTCGCTGGCGCTGGCGGTTCCCTGATTGACTAAAACGACTAAAGGCGAGTCGGTTAAAGCATTGCCAGAAGCGGTAAAACTATCGGCAATTCCCTCACGATTAACCGTATAAACGATCGTTCCCTGATTAATCCACATCCGAGCGATTTCTATGCCCGCTTGCAGTAAACCACCGGGGTTATTTCTTAAATCTAAAATATAACCCTTGGCCCCTTGTTTTTGTAAATCTGTCACTGCTTCCGAGACTTCTTTAGCAGCGTTAGCACTAAATTGATTTAAACGCACATAACCGATGGGCAAGGAACTAGAATTTTTATCTAAAACCGCTACCACTGGACTTAAAGAAATGCGTTGACGGGTTAAAGATAGGGTTTTTGGTTGACTTTTTTGATAGGGAAGAATGACTAAGGAAACTTCTGTTCCGGGGGTGCCGCGCATTTTGGATGCTGCCGCATCGAGGGTTAAAGTAGTGGTATCGATGCCATCAATAAACAAAATGCGATCGTGGCTAGTTAAACCAGCGGCCTCAGCAGGAGAACCAGCAAGGGGGGCAACCACTTCTAAGTAACCATTGTCAGGATTGATATTAATTTGCAGTCCTACCCCCGATAATTCCCCCGTGGTGCTAATTTGTAGGTTATGGTATTGATCCGGTCGCAAGAGACGGGTAAAGGGTTCATCGAGAGTAGCTAACATCTGTTCGATCGCATTATAGGCCGCCGTCCGATCGTTGAGGGGTTTTTTGATGAATTGTTCCCGCACCTGCCACCAGTTTTGATGATTAAAGGTGTCATCATAATAAGATTGGTTGACTAATCGCCAAGATTGTAGTAATAATTTTTGTTCTTCGCTAAAGGCGGCTGCTGTGGGTGTCCATGCCATCCAAGTCAGACAAAACCAAAATCCCACTAATAATCCCACCCACAACGATTTTTTTCTCATCTTGCTTCTCTTATAAATCCAGTGCTGATCTGCTGATTATTTTCAGTATAGTCTTTTCTCTGAAATCGATTCGGCTCTCCTAGGTTTGGTGGATAAAATGTATTCTAAGATACAGTCCTCCCGGCGAGCGCGTAGAAGGAACCACAAAGACACAAAGGACACAAAGAGCGAACGTTCTTGATAAAAAAGAGGGTAGTTATGGTTAACTACCCCCAAAAAATTCTACTAAATCGGTGCCATTAAGCGATCGCTTAATTGTTTAGCCACTAGACAGCCACAACTTTTTTGCTGACTTGGGTTAATTGCCCTTTAGCATATTTGGCTGCGTAGTCATCGAGGGACATTTGCTTGATTTTGCTGGCGTTACCGGCGGTACCAAATTGTTGATAGCGATCGGCACAAACTTTCTGCATATAGGTGATCGAGGGTTTCAGGAAGAAACGGGGATCAAACTCTTTCGGGTTGCTGAATAGCGCTTCCCGAACTGCGGCGGTAATGGCTAAACGGCAGTCGGTATCGATATTGATTTTACGCACACCACTCTTGATGCCTTTTTGGATTTCTTCCACGGGAACACCGTAGGTTTCAGGGATAGCGCCACCGAATTGGTTGATTAATTCGAGGAGATCTTCAGGAACCGAGGAAGAACCGTGCATAACCAAGTGAGTATTGGGTAAGCGGTTATGAATTTCTTCAATGCGGCTAATAGCGAGAATTTCGCCGGTGGGTTTGCGGGTAAATTTATAAGCACCGTGGCTAGTACCAATGGCTACTGCTAAAGCATCTACTTGGGTTCTTTCGACGAAATCCACCGCTTCATCGGGATCGGTTAACAGCATCGAGTGATCTAATTCTCCCTCAAAACCGTGGCCGTCTTCCGCTTCTCCTTTACCAGTTTCTAGGGAACCTAAACAACCGAGTTCCCCTTCCACACTAGCACCGATCGAGTGGGCAACTTTTACCACTTCCGCAGTAACGTTAACGTTGTACTCGTAGGTGGCGGGAGTTTTAGCATCCGCTTCTAAGGAACCATCCATCATAACACTGGTGAAACCGTTACGGATCGCCGAGTAGCAGGTGGCGGGTTCATTACCGTGATCTTGGTGCATCACGATGGGGATATGAGGATAGGTTTCCACCGCGGCGGTGATCAAGTGACGCAGGAAGTTTTCCCCTGCATATTTGCGCGCACCGCGAGAAGCTTGCAGGATAACGGGGCTATCGGTGGCTGCCGCCGCTTGCATGATCGCTTGGATCTGCTCCATATTATTTACGTTAAAAGCGGGGATGCCATATCCGTTCTCAGCCGCGTGATCCAACAATAACCGCATGGGGACGAGTGCCATATCCTTTACTCCTTAATCTATTTCTTGTTTTTTGTCTCTTTAAATTCAAGAAAGTTAATTCTCTTACCTGTTAATCTTAAGATAGTTTTTACACTTTGACGATCCCCCCAAAAAATTTTTTCGGGTTTCGTCCTAAGATGACCACAATCTCCGTTGCGCTGGTCCTTTAAGTAGTTCGTGTGTATCAAATAGCAGCTGGGGAATCGGCAATTTTTCCGGGCAGCGAGGTAAACAATCACCACATTCAGTACAATTATTGGCCTTGCGTCCGGGGAACCAATGACCAGCATTTTCCAGCATTCGATAGCGATACTGGCCAAAATCGGTCATTTCGTAAGCTACTGCCAGATTCCGCAGTCTCAACACTTCAGGGATGTTAATATTTTCGGGACAGGGTAAACATTGATAACATTGGCTACATAAATCTGTAGTCAATTTATCGGTTAAATGTGCCTCTAAACGCTTAAAAACGGCAATTTCTGCCGCATCTAGAGGCTGATCTTCTTCGCATACGTTAATAATTGTCTCTAATTCCTCTGGGATCGCTGCCCCGACGCTGAGGGTAGTAATGCGCGGATCGCTCAATAAAAAGCGATAATTTAGCTCTAGGGGTGAAAAAGGGGCGCATAATTCCTCTAGCTTCTTGGGAGGTCTGTGGAGACTACCTCCCTTATCAGCAGGGGAGATAATAAACACACCCATGTCCTTTGTTTGGGCCAAAGCAATCGCTGGTTGCTGTCTTTGCCAAAAAAAATAGTAATGGATATTGACAAAAGCGAAGAAATCTGTATTGATTGTCTCCAGAATAATTTCTAGGGGTGCATGGGTAGAAAAGCCAATATGACCAATTTTTCCAGCTTCTTGGGCCATAAAAACGGCTTTCATGCAGCCTTGCGGGTCTTTAATCCAGTTTAAATGCTCGCGGGTGTTAATACCGTGAATTGCTAGACAATCGAGGTAATTTAATTGTAATCGTTCTAGGGATTCGGCGATCGCTTTTTCCATAGTTTGGCGATCGGGAGTGGGGACTAATTTCGTGGTCAGATAAACCCGCTCCCGCACCCCTTGACGCTGCAGATAGCGACCGAGAAAAACTTCGCTATTACCGTAACCTCTGGCTGTTTCTAGGTGATTAATCCCCAATTCTAGGGCGCGATCTAGTGTTGCAATAAACATCGACTCTGAGGACAAACAGCGCATTGTCCCCAGGGAAAACAGCGAAAATTGCCAATTAGTATGGCCAAATCGTCGATAACGCATTGATTCAGTTATCAGTTACCAGTTACCAGTTATCAGTTGTTAGTTATCAGTTATCAGTTATCATTTGTGGTTCTTCGGTTTGTCTTATGCAATGGACGGGGGTTATAAGGGATGGAACCCTTATATACAAAGGCATTTGGCGATTTTTGTCAATTGCTTTTGATCTAAAGCGAACTAATCAATTAAATTCCTTGCCAGATAAGGATTTAGTCGATTTATGCCCCCTATCGAACCATACCAAGTAACGAAGAGCCTCATTTGTTAGTTAGAAGGTATTGGGGTGTGGGGAAATGGGGAAATGGGGAAATGGGGAAATGGGGAAATGGGGAAATGGGGAAATGGGGAAATCAGCAATTCTCATTTTAAGGTTTCATGACATTAAAACCCTTGCACCTAGAGGGGTTAATAATTCTTAACGAATCTATAGATCGCTGAAACAACGCAAAATCGTTTCAAAATGAGAATTGCTGTGGGGAAATGGGGAGAATAAATAAAAATAATCTCCTGTCTCCTATCTCCCGACTCCTATCTCCTATCTCCTATCTCCTGAATGTTCACTGATCACTAAAATCACCGTGACGTTGGATCAGGTCTGAGGGGCTAAGATTGGAGACGAAATTGCGAAAAGCTTGACGTTCCTGCTCATCGGCGTCACGATCGACAGGGATAGAAGCGGAAGCGATCACTTCTTCCATTACCCAGACAGGAGTGTTGGTACGCAGGGCAATAGCGATCGCATCACTGGGACGACAATCGATTTCTTTTTTGACTTCGCCGCGCTGGAGACAGAGGACAGCATAAAAAGTATTATCTTGGAGAGAATGGATGATAATCTTTTCTAAATCCATGTCCCAAGCTTTAAAAATATTAGCGATCAAATCGTGGGTGAGGGGACGAGGGGGTTTTTGTTGTTCGAGAACGGTGATAATAGCCTTAGCCTGATCTTGTCCGATGTAGATAGGTAGGGCGCGACGCTCGGAACCATCCTTCAGCAGTACAATGGGACTGCGAGTGATAGCGTCTAGGGCAATTCCAGCGACTTTCATTTCGATCATGACTAATGGCTTCTCCAAGATAGAGATTCAGCTAGGGAAGGAGTGGGAAAGCAACCTGAATAATATAGTGCTTCGTTACACTCACAGTATGCCCTAAGATGGCAGAGATTAGCCTCATCTTTAATGAAAAAAATACATCAGCTGCCGTCAGGAGTCAGGAGATTATTTTTATTTATTCTCCGGCGCTCCCATCTCTGGCACACCCCACACCCCACATCACCAGCAATTCCAATGCCCAGTCCTAAAAGAGGAATACACAAAACCAAACCCCCCAATCTGGTGAGATTGAGGGGTAGGAAAGAATAATCCTGGCATCGAGCTATTGTCCCGGTCGGCAACCCGACAAGTATCTTGGCCACGGTGAAGTTTCACAACCGAGTTCGGGATGGAATCGGAGTGGTGCCATCACGTTAAAGACACCAGGAAGGGTAGAACCCTCAAGACTGCAAAAGCTAGGAAAAAAGTGGTGAAAGAAGAATGAGGTCAAGCCCTCGGTCGGTTAGTACTCCTCGACTGCACTCGTTACCGAGCTTCCATCTAGAGCCTATCAACGGGTAGTCTACCCGAGACCTTACTGGCTTAATGCCATGAGAGCAATCATCTGGAGGTGGGCTTCCCACTTAGATGCTTTCAGCGGTTATCCGCTCCGCACATGGCTACCCTGCGTTTACCGTTGGCACGATAACAGGTACACCAGCGGTGCGTCCTTCCCGGTCCTCTCGTACTAAGGAAGGCTCCTCGCAATGCTCTTACGCCTACACCGGATATGGACCGAACTGTCTCACGACGTTCTGAACCCAGCTCACGTACCGCTTTAATGGGCGAACAGCCCAACCCTTGGGACCGACTTCAGCCCCAGGTTGCGATGAGCCGACATCGAGGTGCCAAACCTCCCCGTCGATGTGAACTCTTGGGGGAGATCAGCCTGTTATCCCTAGAGTAACTTTTATCCGTTGAGCGACGGCCCTTCCACGCGGTGCCGTCGGATCACTAAAGCCGACTTTCGTCCCTGTTCGACTTGTGGGTCTCACAGTCAAGCTCCCTTCTGCTTTTGCACTCTATCGTCCCATTTCCAACGGGACCGAGGGAACCTTTGCGCGCCTCCGTTACCTTTTAGGAGGCGACCGCCCCAGTCAAACTGCCCACCTGAAACTGTCTCCCGCCCCGATTAGGGGTCAGGGTTAGAATTCTAGCCTCGCCAGAGTGGTATCTCACCGTTAGCTCCACCCTCCCCACGAGGAGAGTTTCAAAGCTTCCCACCTATCCTGCGCAAGCGAAGCCCGAAGCCAATTCCAGGCTACAGTAAAGCTTCATAGGGTCTTTCTGTCCAGGTGCAGGTAGTCCGTATCTTCACAGACAATCCTATTTCGCCGAGTCTCTCTCCGAGACAGTGCCCAGATCGTTACGCCTTTCGTGCGGGTCGGAACTTACCCGACAAGGAATTTCGCTACCTTAGGACCGTTATAGTTACGGCCGCCGTTCACCGGGGCTTCGGTCGTCAGCTTCAGGCTTCGACAAGCTCAGCCCTGACCAACTTCCTTAACCTTCCGGCACTGGGCAGGCGTCAGCCCCCATACTGCGTCTTACGACTTGGCGGAGACCTGTGTTTTTGGTAAACAGTCGCCTGGGCCTATTCACTGCGACCCTCTTGCGAGGGTACCCCTTCTCCCGAAGTTACGGGGTCATTTTGCCGAGTTCCTTAGAGAGAGTTATCTCGCGCCCCTTAGTATTCTCTACTTCCCCACCTGTGTCGGTTTCGGGTACAGGCAATTAATGATTAACGTGGTTCGGGCTTTTCTAGGAAGCTTGATCAGCGCCACTTCCCTCCCGTGGGAGGTGGGACTCGCGTCTTAGCTCCTGGTGTTTTCTCCACCTCTCATCGCCTCGACTGCTTGCACTGGTAACCAACATCCAGCTGACGTTGACCTTCTCCGTTCTCCGGCACAATCATTAATCGGTACGGGAATGTTAACCCGTTGTCCATCGACTACGCTTTTCAGCCTCGCCTTAGGTCCTGACTGACCCTCCGCGGACGAGCCTTGCGGAGGAAACCTTGGGGTTTCGGGGTGTGGGATTCTCACCCACATTTTCGCTACTTAAGCCGACATTCTCACTTCTATAGAGTCCACAGCTGCTTGCCGCTACTGCTTCACCCCCTATAGAACGCTCCCCTACCACAGTTCGCTTACGCTCACTGTCCACAGCTTCGGTAGATAACTTAGCCCCGTTCATTTTCGGCGCAGGAGCGCTTGACCAGTGAGCTATTACGCACTCTTTTAAGGATTGCTGCTTCTAGGCAAACCTCCTGGTTGTCAATGCACTCCCACCTCCTTTCTCACTTAGTTATCATTTGGGGACCTTAGCTGGTGGTCTGGGCTGTTTCCCTCTTGACGATGAAGCTTATCCCCCACCGTCTCACTGGTAGTTTTTTTAGCCGTATTCAGAGTTTGCCTCGCCTTGGTACCGGTCTCCCAGCCCGCGGCGAAACAGTGCTTTACCCCGACTAAACTTCCACTACCGCTGCGCCTCAACACATTTCGGGGAGAACCAGCTAGCTCCGAGTTCGATTGGCATTTCACCCCTAACCACAGCTCATCCGCTAATTTTTCAACATTAGTCGGTTCGGACCTCCACTTGGTTTTACCCAAGCTTCATCCTGGCCATGGTTAGATCACCCGGGTTCGGGTCTACAAATTATGACTTTTCGCCCTGTTCAGACTCGCTTTCGCTGGGGCTGTGGGGTCTTCCCCCTTCACCTGCCATAACCTGTAAGTCGCCGGCTCATTCTTCAACAGGCACACGGTCAGACGTTCAATCGTCCTCCCATTGCTTGTAGGCTAACGGTTTCATGTTCTATTTCACTCCCCTTCCGGGGTTCTTTTCACCTTTCCCTCGCGGTACTGTTTCTCTATCGGTCACACGGGAATATTTAGCCTTACCTCGTGGTCGAGGCAGATTCACACGGGATTTCACGTGCCCCATGCTACTCGGGATGCAGTTAAGCTGGTTCCTTTTTCGACTACAGGACTTTCACCTTCTCTGGTGCGGTTTTCAGCCGCTTCGTCTAAATTTCCCAGTCTTTTGTTACTGTCCCACGACCCCAAGTTCCGAAGAACTTGGTTTAGGCTGTTCCCTTTTCGCTCGCCGCTACTGGGGGAATCGCTGTTGCTTTCTTTTCCTCTGGCTACTAAGATGTTTCAGTTCACCAGGTTTGCTCGCTCCACCCTATGTATTCAGGTGGTCGTGTTTAGGGTTGCCCCATTCGGATATCTTCGGATCAATGCTTGCTTCCCGCTCCCCGAAGCGTTTCGTCGGTAACTACGTCCTTCTTCGCTTCCGTGTGCCTAGGTATCCACCGTTAGCCCTTATTAGCTTGACCTTGCGGTCTTCTTTTTTGGCTTTTTCACCTAGCTCTATGCAGTTTTCAAGGTTCCTCTGGACTCTGTACTCAGAGCCAGCATTCTCTCTTACTATATAAGTAAGATAAGGTGCTGATTCGGAGCTTCTTTTCTTTCTTCCAC